>NZ_BMQY01000004.1:173923-581548 GCF_014648355.1 Couchioplanes azureus | reverse complement strand
GGGTCCGGGCCCGCGCCGGCGCCGGCCCCGGCGTACGGCGGCACCGACGTGATGTTCCTCCAGATGAGCCTGGCCTACGCCGACCAGGGGGACCGGGTCGCCGGGCCCGTCGTGCGGCGGGCGGCCGATCCGCGGCTGCGCGCGCTCGCCGCCGAGATGCGCGAGCAGTGCCGGGCCGAGGCCCGGACCATGCGGGACTGGCTCACCGGCTGGCGGCAGCCGCCATCCGCCGACCCCGCGGCGGGCGCCCACGCGGGGCACGGCGGGCTGCACTCCCTGCGCGACGCCGACATCGCCGAGCTGACCGCGGCGCGCGGCGGCGACTTCGACCGTACGGCGGTGGGCCTGCTCCTCGGCCATCTGCACCGCGGCGTCGAGGTGAGCCGCATGGAGTCGGCCGGTGGCCGGTACCCGCCCGCGCGCGAGCTCGCCGACCGGATGACGGCAGCCCGGCAGGCCTGGATCCGGCGCCTGCTGGCCCTGGCGTAGCCCGAACGATCGCTCGTTGAAGCTTCAAATCGCCCGTACGATGGGCGGGTGAGTGCCGAACCACGGACCCGCTGGCTGAGCGCCGAGGAGCTGGAGTCCTGGCTGCCGGTCGGGGGCCTGCTGCTGCGGCTCCCCGCCGCGCTGGACGCCCAGATGCAGCGCGACTCGGGTCTGAGCCACTTCGAGTATCTGGTGCTGGCCAACCTCTCCGAGGCGCCCGGCCGTACCCGCCGGATGAGCGCCCTGGCCGCGCTGGCCAACGGCTCCCTGTCGCGGCTGTCCCATGTGGTCAAGCGGCTCGAGGGCCGCGGCTGGGTCGAGCGCGCCGCGTGCCCGCAGGACGGGCGCTACACCAACGCGGTCCTCACCGAGGCGGGCTGGGAGAAGGTGCGCCGCAGCGCCCCCGGCCACGTCGAGGCGGTGCGGGCGCTGGTCCTGGACACCCTCACCGGTCCGGAGCTGGCCCAGCTCGGCGAGATCGCCCGGCGGGTCCTGGCCCGGCTCGAAGCCGCGGAGCCGAATCAGGTCGCCACCCGGCCCGGGCGGCGCTGACCTGCCCGCCATGGCACAGCTGATCACCCCGACCACCCGGCTCCACGCCCAGTGGCTCGCCGCGCGCGACGAGTGGGGACGCGGGGTGCATCAGGACGGCTCGGGACTGCGCCCGGGCGACGAGGTGGACACGGCCCGGGGATTCGCCGCCTTCGTCGCCCGGCTGCGGCGCGAGCCGGACCCCGCGATCCCGCCCGCGCCGGGCTGGGTGCACTGCACGTACTGGTGGATCGTCGAGGACGACGGGGTGCTGGGCGCGATCGCGTTGCGCCACGAGCTCACCGACACGCTGCTCGAATCGGGCGGTCACATCGGCTACGGCGTGCGGCCGGGCGCACGCCGCCGCGGCCTCGCCTCGTGGGCGCTGGCACAGGTGCTGGCGAGCGCCCGCGACCTCGGCCTGGAGCGGGTGCTGCTGACCTGTGACGTCGCGAACGAGGCGTCGCGCCGCACGATCGAGCGCCACGGCGGCGTGTGCGAGGACGTGCGCGACACCCCGCACGGCCGGGTCCGGCGGTACTGGATCACCCTCACCGCGAACCCGGCCGAACGTTGATCAGGGCGTGTAGGCCTTGACCGTACGCCCGTTGGTGACGAAGAGCCGCCCGCCCGCCGCCACCACGTGGTCGGTCGCCGTGCCGAACGAGCGGACCGTCCTGCCGCTGGTCGGCGCCAGCACCATCAGCGACTTGCCGCTGGTGGCGTAGAGCAGGCCGCCGGCGCGGACCGGGTGGCCGGGCGTCTTGAGGGCCCGGGTCCACAGCAGCTTGCCGTTCCTGGTGTCGTACGCGTTGAACCGCCCGGCCGACGCCACGTAGACCCGCCGCCCGTCGGTGGCGAGCTCGCCCGCCTCGTTCTTCACCGTCCACAGCGTCGCGCCGGTGCCGGCGGCCAGCGCCCGCAGGCCGGTGGGGCCGGAGACGTAGAACTGGGCACGGACCGGGTCGGCGGCGCGGGCCGTGTACCGCAGGCCGGTTGCCCAGTGGTCCAGGCCGGTCGTGACGGACACCGCCTCGGTGCGCGGGGTACGGGTGTGCGCGAGCAGGACCCGGCCGCCCCGGGCCACCGGGCCGGCGAGGACGGCGTTCGGGCGGCTCCACAGCGACGCGCCGTCGGAGATCCGGAACGCCTCGACGCCGCGGTCGGCGTCGTCACAGGTGCCGCAGTAGCCGGAGACGACGACCGCGCCGTGGTCGACCACCATGGTGTCGGTGGTCCACGGGGTCAGGCTGCTCCACCGCTCGGTGCCGGTCGCCGCGTCGAGGGCGATCACGTTGCTGTCGTAGCTGCTGTTCGAGTAGCAGGCGATGTCGGTGACGACCACGGTGCCGCCCGAGACGGCGAGGCCGGTCGCCTCCAGGTAGCCGGCGAAGTACGACCACAGCCGCGTGCCGGTCCTGGTGTCGTAGGCGCCGACGCCGTTGCCGTCCGGCTCCAGGACGTACATCCGGCCGCCGGCGACGATCGGGGCGACCGGGTTCAGCGGGCAGCTGTCGACGGCCGCCCGGGGGGTGACCGTCCAGCGGGTCTTGAGCTTGCCGACGGTGGAGGAGTTGATCACCGACTCGGACGGGTTGTAGAAGGTGTGGCCGGGACCGTACCCGTCCTGGGTCCAGTTCTCCGGCGGCGCCGCCGCGGCGGGGGCCGCCGGGGCGGCGAGGGCACCGAGGGCCAGGAACGCTGTCGCCACGGCCAGGCCGCGACGTGCACATCGCTTGAGCTGCATGGGCACGATCGTCGGCGGACCGCCGGGACAACAGGGCGAGTTCGGGCGAACCGGGGCAGAATCCCTCGTTCGGGGTCAGCCCACCAGACGACGCTCCCAGGCCCAAGCGGCGATCTCCACCCGGTTGCGGGCGTTGAGCTTGGTCTGCACGCTGCCGAGGTGCGTCTTCACCGTGCCGACCGAGATGAACAGCTCGGTCGCGATCTCGGCGTTGGTCAGGCCGCGCGCGGCGAGCTTCACCACGTCCAGCTCGCGCGGCGACAGGCCGCCGTCGTCGTCGCTGGGCGCGGGCGGGGACAGGTGCTCCAGCAGCCGCACGGTGATCGACGGGCTGATCAGCGCGTCCCCGGAGACCGCCGCGCGCACCGCCTCCACCAGCAGCGCCGGGCCGGAGTCCTTGAGCAGGAATCCCGCCGCACCGTTGCGCAGTGCCTGGTGCACGTACTCGTCGAGGTCGAAGGTCGTCACGACGACCACCTTCATCGGGTCCGCCACGCCCGGGCCGGCGAGCAGGCGCAGCGCCTCCAGGCCGTCCATCCGCGGCATGCGGATGTCGAACAGCGCCACGTCCGGCTTGAGCTTGCGCGCCATCGCGACCGCCTCGACGCCGTCGGCCGCCTCGCCGACCAGCTCCATGTCGGGCTGCGCACCGATGATCATGCCGAAGCCGGTGCGTACCATCGCCTGGTCGTCGGCGATCATCACGCGGATCACCGCGTCACCTCCTGGTCCAGGGGCAGGGCCGCGTCGACCACCCAGCCGCCGTCGATGCCCGGCCCGGCGGTGATGCGCCCGCCGACCGCGCGGACCCGCTCCTGCAGGCCCACGAGACCGTACCCCGGCGCCTCCCGCGGCGTGCCGGCCCTGGGCGGCAATCCGTCGTTCGCCACCCGGACCAGCAACCAGTCGGGGGTACGGCGGATCCAGACGTCGGCGACCCGCGCGCCCTGCGCGTGCCGGCGGATGTTGGTCAGCGCCTCCATCACCACCCGGTAGGCGGAGGTGGAGACCTCGACCGGGACGCCCTCGGTGCTGCCGTCCAGGTGCAGCCGCGCGAGCGGGCCGCCCGAGCTGGTGAACTGCTCGAGCAGAGGGCTCAGCTCGTCGACCCCGGCCAGCGGCGTCAGCGGGGCGTCCGGCTGCGCGTTCGGGTCGCGCAGCACGCCGACCATGCGCCGCATCGACGCCATCGTCTCGGCGCCGGCGGCCTCGATCTGCTCCAGCGCGAGCAGCACCCGCTTCGGGTCCTGCTCCGCGATGAAGCGGGCGCCCTGGGCCTGCACCACGATGCCGGTCACGTGGTGGGCGATGAAGTCGTGCAGGTCCCGGGCGAACTCCGCGCGCTGCTCCGCGCGGACCGCGTCCATCGCCCGCAGCCGGGTCGCCTCCAGCGTCCGCAGATAGATGCCCAGCCCGATGACGGCCGTGCCGGCCAGGCCCTGGGCGAGGCCGACGATGACCATCGCGTAGTCGAAGCCGCTGCGCAGCGGCAGGAAGCCGAGGGCCATCCCGGTCGCCAGCACCGCGCCGACGGCCCACTGCGGATCGCCGCGCCGGCTGACCACGAACAGCACGCCGAGCAGCCCCACCGCCTCGGCCAGACCGTAGCTCCCGCCGTAGCCCGAGCTGGCGCCCACGACGAACGTGAGCAGCAGCGAGAAGGCGGCGAGCGCCATTGCGACTTTCGGCAGACGCTTCGAGCCCTGCCGGTGCCGGCGCAACCACACCACGGCGGTGGCCACCGCGCTCAGCACCTGCAACAGGGCGATGTCCCCGCCGGAGGCCATGCCGTTGGCAAGATCGAACAGGCCCAGGCAGGCCATCACGAAGAGGCCACCGAGCTGGGCCAGCCGGAAGAGCAGGGCGCGTTGCGTCAACATCGTGACCCAGCGTAATGGCTGCTCCGGCGGCCTCCATCGGCCGAAAGGCAGATCCACGCCCGGCGCCGTTCCTCACCGCCGGCCGATGTGCCGCCCGCCGGGTCTCCCGCAAGATCTCTCCGGTCAGATCACCCAACCCGGAGGCATCCCATGTACTCGCCATCCCCGGCCGCCGCGCCGCTCACCTCTGCCGACGGCGGACCCGACGGGCATCTCACCGCCGTCGCGGCCGTGGACCTGGTCAAGGTGTACGGCAGCGGCGACACCGCCGTGCGCGCCCTCGACGGTGTCACCGTCGGTTTCGCCCGCGCCCAGTTCACCGCCATCATGGGGCCCTCCGGCTCCGGCAAGTCCACGCTCATGCACTGCCTCGCCGGCCTCGACACGGCCACCTCGGGACGCGCCCTGCTCGGCGGCACCGACCTCACCGTGCTCTCCGACAAGGTGCTGACCAAGGTCCGCCGCGAGCGCATCGGTTTCGTCTTCCAGTCCTTCAACCTGCTCCCGCAGCTGACCGCCGAGCAGAACATCACCCTGCCCCTGGACCTGGCCGGACGCACCGCCGAACGCGGCCTGCTCGCCCGCCTCACCGAGGTCCTCGGCATCACCGAGCGGCTGCGGCACCGTCCCAGCGAGCTCTCCGGCGGCCAGCAGCAGCGCGTCGCCCTCGCCCGCGCGCTGGTCTCGCGTCCCGAGGTCGTGTTCGCCGACGAGCCGACCGGCAACCTCGACTCCCGCTCCGGCGCCGAGGTGCTGTCGTTCCTGCGCAACTCGGTGCGGGACCTGGGCCAGACCGTGGTCATGGTCACCCACGACCCGGCCGCCGCCGCGTACGCCGACCGGGTCGTGCTGCTCGCCGACGGCCGCATCGCCGGCGAGATCGACCGCCCGGACCGCGCCTCGGTCGCCGAGGCCCTGCAGCACCTGGGGAACCAGCGATGAAGGTCCTCGGCACCCAGCTCGCCGGCGTCGCCCGCCGCCCCGCCCGCCTCCTGCTGACCGGCCTGGCCGTCCTCGTGGCCGCGTTCGTCGTCTACGCCACCGTCCTCGCCCAGGAGATCACCGAGAAGACCGCCATCGAGGGGTTCAGCGGCACCCCGGTCGCCGCGGACCTGGTGGTCGGCCCCGGCGGCGACAACGAGTTCGCCGACATCGAGGTCCGGCCCGAGGACATCGCCAAGTTCAAGGCCGTTCCCGGCGTGGCGGAGGTCGCCGGCCGGCCCCGGGCGGGCGCCGAGCTGAACGGCGACTACCTCGAGTTCGTGGCCGACCCGGGCAGCGGACCGCTCGCCACCGTCCACGCCGCGAAGGGCACCTACCCGGCCGAGCCCGGCCAGATCGCCGTCAGCCCGCGTACCGCGGACCGGATGGGCCTGGCGATCGGCAGCACGGTGACCATCCACACCGGGCGGGACAAGGACAACAAGCCGATCAAGCCGGTGAAGCTCACGGTCACCGGGATCGTGGACGCGGACAGCGACTTCGGCGGCACCGCGTACGCGCCGCAGAGCACGGTCTCCCTGCTCCAGGACTCGAACCGGATGCAGCAGGTGGAGCTGCGGCTCGAACCCGGCGCCGACGCCGCTGCGGTGACCGCCGCCGCGGAGCGGATCATCGCCGCGACCCCCGCGCCGCCGGAGGGAAGCCCCCGGCCTCAGGTCCGCACGGGTGCGGACGTGCGGCTCGCGGAGGCGCAGCAGGCCGCCTCCGGCATCAAGGAGCTCTTCCTCGCGATGGGCATGTTCGTGGCGATCGCCGTCTGCGCCGCCGGCCTGGTCGCCACGTCGACGTTCCGGATCGTGTTCGCCCAGCGGATGCGCCAGCTCGCCCTGCTCCGCGCGGTCGGCGCCGGGCGCGGCTCGCTGTGGCGCGCCCTCGCCGTCGAAGGGGCGCTGACCGGATTCGTCGCCGGCACCGTCGGCGTGCTGGGCGCGCTGGCGTTCGGCCAGGCGGTGCCGCCGCTGCTGCGCGCCTTCGACATCGAGGTCTCCTCGCCCGGGCTGCCCGTGCTGCCCGCCGTCGGCGTGGTCCTGCTCTCCACCGTGATCACCGTGCTGGCGGTGCTGGCCCCGGCGCTCTCGGCCGCGAAGGTGGCGCCCCTGGAGGCGCTGCGCTCGGCCAGCACGACGGCCGGGCGCAAGGGCATCGGCAAGGTGCGCGGCGCGTTCGGTCTGCTGGTCACGAGCGGTGCCGCGGTGCTGGCCGCCTACGTCGTCGCCAACCTGCCGGGCCGCGACACCAAGGACTACGACGCCGAGCCGATGATGTTCGCGGTCCTGGGCTCCGCCGGGCTCGCCTTCCTCGCCCTGATCGCGCTGGGCCCGCTGCTGGTGCGCCCGGTGCTCGCCACGGTCGGCTGGCCGCTGCGCCGGCTCGGGCCGGTCGGCCGGCTCGCCGTCGGCGGCGTGGGCGGGGCGCCCCGGCGCGCCGCCGCGGTGTCGGTGGTCGTCGCGCTCGGCGTCGCCCTCATCGCCGGCGTGGTGGTGACGGGCGCCTCGGCCCGGACGCTGGCCGACCGGGAACTGGCGTCGTCCGCCCCCGCCGACTTCGAGCTGACCGCCAGCGCCGACAACGGCACGGTGCCGGCCGCCGTCGTGGACCAGGCGAAGGCCAGCCCGGACCTGACGCACGTCACGGCGTACCGGCGGCTCGACAACGTCGTCCTGTCCGGCGGGGACAGCAGCTGGAGGATGCGCGCCTCGGACCTGTCCATGACGGCACTGCCGGAGCTGCAGAAGATCGACGTCACCGCCGGCTCGCTGGCCGCGATCGGGCCCGGCAAGGTCGCCGTGAGCAAGTACGCCGCGGAGGACAACGGGGTCGAGGTCGGTGGCACCACCACGCTGACGGCGGGCGCGAAGAAGGTCCAGGTGGAGGTGGTCGCGATCCTGCCGGACTCGGGGCCGCTGCAGTCGGAGGTCGTCGCCGACCCGAGCGACCTCACCAAGCTCGGCGCGGCGGCCGCACCGAACGGGTTGCTCGCCGACGCCGCCAAGCCCGGCGAGGAGGGACGAACCGCCGGTCAGAAGGCGATGCGGCAGCTGGTCGCCGGCAAGACCGACCTCGGCGTCACGGTCCTCGCCGACCAGCGCGACGACTACGACAAGATGATCACCACCATGCTCGCGGTGGTCATCGGCCTGGTCGGCCTCACGGTGCTGATCGCGGTCGTCGGCGTCGGCACCACGACCGCCCTGTCGGTGGTGGAACGCGTCCGCGAGTCCGGCCTGCTGCGTGCCGTCGGCCTCTCCCGCGCCGGCCTGCGCACCATGCTGACCACCGAGTCCAGCCTCTACGGGGTCATCGGGGCGACGGTCGGCCTCGCGCTCGGCGTGCCCTACGCGTGGCTGATGATGAAGGCGCTCGGCGTCAATCTCCCGCTGGAACTGCCGGTCGGGCAGCTCGCCCTGGTCTTCCTCGCCCTGGTGGTCTTCACCGCCCTGGCCGGGGTGCTGCCGGCCCGGCGGGGCGCGAAGGTCAGCCCGGTCGCGGCCCTGGCCACCGAATGAGCGCGGCGGCCGGCCCACCCGGGCCGGCCGCCCCTGCCGCTCAGGTACGGCGCGCGGGCGGGAGGGTGAACCAGAACGTCGCCCCCCGCCCGTCCTCGCCCTCGGCGTGGATCTCGCCGCCGTGGCGCTCCACCGCCCGGTGCACGGTCGTCAGGCCGATGCCGGTGCCGGGGAAGTCGTCAGCGCTGTGCAGCCGCGCGAACGGGCGGAACAGCGCGCTCGCCTTGCCCGAGGGGAACCCCGCCCCGTTGTCCCGGACGTGGTAGCGCGCCTCCTCGGCGGGGCCGTCCCAGCCCACCTCGACGACCGGCTTCTCCACTTTGCGGGTGAACTTGCAGGCGTTGTTGATCAGGTTCTCCAGGATCACCCGGACCAGGCCCTCGTCCGCGTCCGCGGTCATCGCCTCGTCCACCCGGAACTCGATCTTGCGGTCCGGGTCCCGGGCCTCCACCTCGCGAATGACCTGCCACACGGTCTCGGTCAGGTCGAAGCGCCGCCGGCGCAGCTCGCCGCGGCTGGCCCGGGAGAGGATCAGCAGCGACTCGACCAGGTCGGCCATCCGGGTGGCCGCCGCCTGGATCCGCTCGATCCGGTGCCGCACCTGCGGGCTGAGCGGCTCGTCCTGCTCCTCGTCCTCGTCCAGCATCGCCTCGACGTAGCTGCTGATCACCTGCAGCGGTCCGCGCAGGTCGTGCGAGACCGAACCGCTGAACGCCTCGAGCTCCCGGTTGCGCCACTCCAGCTCCTCCACCAGCGCCGCGCGGGTCTCGGCGAGCTGGCGCGCGGCGCGCTCGCCGGCGGCGTCGAGCTCGCGCCGCATGAGCTCCTCGCGGATGCGCCGGCTCTCGTCGAGCGACTGCTTGCGGCGGATCTGGGCGCGGACGTGCGCCCGCAGGGTGTCCGCGCCGTCGGCCGAGCGCACGTAGTCGTCGGCGCCCGCGGCCAGGCTCTCCAGCAGCGCGTCGTCCTGGTCGCCGATCATCACCAGCGGGGTGTCGCCGATCTGCGGCGCCTCCTTGATCCGCGCACAGGTCACGCGGGCGTCGCGGTCGAGGTGCAGCACGATGCAGTCCACGGGCTGCGCGGCGAGCAGGTCGAGCGCCTCGTCGCCGCCGCTGGCCGCGATGACGTCGTAGCCGTCGGCGCGCAGGGTGCCGCCCCACTCGTCGAGCCGCCGCCGGTCCGCGGTGACGGCCAGCACCTTGCCCGGGCCGTGCAGGCTGCCGATCACCTCGATCGGCAGCTGCTCGGCGCTGGTGCGCAGCACGGCCGCCAGCTTCGCGAGCACCACGGCCAGGTCCTGCTGCTTGCGCACGAACGCGTCGGCGCCCGCCTCCAGCATCTGCACCTCGGTCGCGTAGTCGTCGGCGGCCGTCATCAGCAGGCAGGGCGTGTCGCGCAGCGCCGGGTCCAGGCGCAGCCGCCGGATCACCGTGGCGCCGTCGATGCCGGGCATGACCCCGTCGACGATCACGGCCTGCGGGCGCCGGTCGGCCGCCGTGCGCAGGCCCTCCTCGCCGGACGCGGCCGTGATCACCGCGTACCCCTCGGGCTCGAGCAGCTGCCGCAGCCGCTCGCGGAAGGTCAGGCTGTCGTCGATGACCAGCACGGTCGGCCGCGCCTCGGCGGTCGTCGTGTCGTCGCCGAGGAGCTGGCGGGAGCGGGCCACGACGTAGCCGGAGTCGTACGGCTTGCCCACGTACTCGTCGGCGCCGGTCCGCAGGCCGTGCAGGCGGTCCGCGACCTCCGCCTCGCTGGACAGCAGCAGCGTCACGGTCCGCTCGCGGCCCGGCAGCGCGCGCAGCTCGCGCAGCAGCTCCACGCCGTCGGCGTCGGGTAGCAGCACGTCCAGCACCGCCACGTCGAAGCCGCCGGAATGGAACGCCGCGCGGGCCTCCTCACCGGTCGCGCAGAGCCTCGTGGCGAAGCCGTCGGCCTCGAACGCCTCGTGCAGGTCCATGCGCACGGTGAGGCTGTCGTCGACGATCAACACGGTCGGCGTCATCGGCGCACCCCCGCGACCGGGGCCTGCTCGGCCAGCCGGGCGGCGATCCGCGCCGGCGGCAGGATGTACGCGGCCGCGCCCAGCAGCGCCGCCTCCCGGGGCATGCCGTAGACCACGCAGCTCGCCTCGTCCTGCGCGTAGGTCACCGCACCGCGGGCGCGCATCCGCAGCAGCCCGTCCGCCCCGTCGCGGCCCATGCCGGTGAGCAGGCACCCGGCGGCCCCCGCGCCGCACTCGGCGGCCACCGAGTCGAACAGCACGTCGACCGAGGGCCGGCAGGAGTGCCGCGGCGGCGCGTCGCTGAGCCGCACGAGGCCGTCGGCGACCAGCATGTGCCGGTCCGGCGGGGCGAGCAGCACCCGGCCGCCGAGGCTGCGCAGCGGCACCCCGTCGCGGGCGTAGGTGACGTTGCGCCCGGTCTGCCCGGCGAGCCAGTCGGAGAACGCCACCGCGAACGGCTCGCTGGCGGCGATGTGCTGCACGCACAGCACGGGCGTCCGGAACCCGGCCGGCAGGGCCCGCAGCAGCTCGGTGAGGGCGCCGGGACCGCCGGTCGACGCGCCGACCGCGACCGCCTGCAGCGCCGTCTCGCGCACCGGGGCCGCCGGGGCATGGACGGCCGGCAGCGGCGGGGGCGCCGACACCGGCGGGGGCGCCGACACCGGCGGGGGCGCCGACACCGGCGGGCTCGCGCCCCGGTTGCGCCCGTCGAGCCGGGCCCGCGGGTGGGTGATCACCCGGATCCGCGACACCATCCGTACGGCCGAGCACAGCCGCCGTCCCCAGTCGGCGTCGGAGGCGTCGCCGCGCGGCTTCTCCAGCACGTCGACCGCGCCCGCGGCCAGGGCGTTGTACGTGCTGAACAGCTCCTGCCGGTCCGCCGAGGAGACCACCAGGATCGGGGTGGGGAACTCGGCCATGATGTGCTCGGTGGCGGCGAGCCCGCTCATCGTCGGCAGCATCATGTCCATCGTCACCACGTCCGGGCGCAACCGGCCGACCAGCTCCACCGCCTGGGGCCCGTCCAGCGCCTCGCCCACCACCTGCAGCTCCGGGTCGGCGGCCAGGGACTCGCGCAGGTGGGCGCGCATGGTCGCCGAGTCCTCCACCAGCAGCACCCGGATCATGCCGGCACCAGCCTTCGGATGTGGGCGAGCAGCTCCTCCTGGTTGAACTCGCCTTTGACCACGTACGCCGCCGCGCCGACCGCCGCGCCGCGGGCCCGGTCCTCGGCGCTGGCCCGGGAGCTGACCAGGATCGCGGGCACACCGGCGAGCTCGGGGTCGGCGCGCGTCTCGGCGACGAAGGTGAAGCCGTCGATGCCCGGCATGTCGATGTCGGTGAGGTAGAGGCCGTACCGCCGCGAGCGGGCCTTGTCGAGCCCCTCCTCGCCGGAGGCGGCCAGGTCCACCTCGTAGCCGGCGGACTCGAGGATGCTGCGCTCGAGCATGCGGGTGGTCAGCGAGTCGTCGACCACCAGGATGGGCAGCCGGGGCGCGGGCTCCGCCGGTGCCGCGCCGCCGCCGACGCGCGCCGCCTCCGCGACCACGCCGTGCGCGTCGAGCACCAGGCGCGGATTGCCGTCGAGGTCCATCGACACCCCGCCGATCACCGGGGCGGCCGGGGCGAGCTCCGGCAACGGCCGGACCACCAGGGTCGAGGTGCCCGCGAGCCGGTCCACGCCGACCGCCACGCTGCGCCCGTCGGCGGCGACGACCACGGCCACGCCGGGACCGCCTTCCTCCTGGTCGACCGTGGTTCCGGCGTAGAGCGCGCGGGCCAGCGGCAGGAACGGCAGGGCCTCGCCGTCGTGGGCCAGCTTGCCGGTCACCACCGCGGTCGCCGCCTGCTCCGGCCGCAGGCGTACGCAGGTGCGTACCGAGTCCAGCGGCACCGTGGCGACGGAACCGGCGGCCTCCACGATGAGCCCGTGCAGCGACAGCAGCGCCAGCGGCAGGACCAGCTCGACGGTGGTGCCCCGGCCGGTCGCGGTGCGGACCCGGACGTCGCCGCCCAGCTGGTCGGCCACGTCGCGGGCCACGTCCATGCCGATGCCGCGCCCGGCCACCTCGGTCACCGTGGGGGAGGTGCTGATCCCGCCGCGCAGCACGAGGTCGAGCAGCGCCTGCTCACCGGGGTCCGTCGAGCCGGGCATCAGCAGGCCGCGCGCCTCGGCGGTGCGTCGGACCGCCGCCAGGTCGAAGCCGCGGCCGTCGTCCGTGCACAGGAACGCCGCGTAGCTGCCCCGGCGCTCGACCGCGACGGTCACCGTGCCCTCGGCGGGCTTGCCCGCGGCCAGCCGGTCGGCCTCGGGCTCGATGCCGTGCACCACCGCGTTGCGCACGATGTGCAGCAGTGCGCTGCTCGCCAGGCCCAGCACGTGGGGATCCATCCGCAGGTCGCCGCCGCGGCCGTCGAAGCGCACCCGCCGGCCCTGTGCCTCGGCGGCGTCGCGCACGGCCCGGCGCAGCGCGGTGAAGATGCTGGAGGCGGCGACCAGGCGCAGCCGCTCGGCCCGGCCCCGCACCTCGTCGAGCTCGCGTTCGACCTGCTCCACGGTGTCGACGAGCTGGCGGCCGAAGGTGCCCAGGTCCGCCGCCAGGCGCACCGCCGATGCGCGGGCCGTCGCGGTCTGCTCCGCGGTCCGGCCGGCGCGCAGCTGGTCGGCGAGGGTCTCGGCGGCCCGGCGCAACCGGTCGAGGGCGGCGTTGCCGGTGCGCAGCGGGGCGAACCGCGCGTGCGCCTCGCCGACCGCGTCGAGCAGGTCGTCGACGTCGGCGGTCGCCGCGCGGGCGGCGGGCACCGCCTCGGCCGGTGCGGCGGGCGGCGCCGGCCCGGCGGCACCGGCTCGCCCGGCGGCCCCCGCCTGCTCCGCGGTCCCGGCGTGCTCGGCAGCCCCGGCGTGCTCGGCGGCCCCGGCCTGCTCGGCGGTCCCGGCGGCCACGGCGCGGGCCCGCTCAGCCGCCGCCGGCTGGGGAGCATGGTCCGCGGGCGGGGCGGGAGCCTCGGCGCCGGGTTCCAGCGCGGCGACGTACGCCTCGATCTCGTCGTTGAGCCGGAGCAGCTCCCGCATCTCCGCGGCCGGTAGCGGCCCGTCGTCGGCGCGATGCGGGACGAGCACCTCCTCGAACGCGTGCGCCCGGTCCGCGATCTCCTGCTGGCGCACCACCCGGGCCGCGCCCTTGAGCGTGTGCGCGAAGCGCAGCAGCCGTGCCACCAGCTCGGTGCCGGGGCGCTGGTCCAGGTCGAGCACGCCCGCGCTGATCTGGTCCACCAGCTCGCGCGCCTCGACCCGGAAATAGCGCAGCGGGTCCTGGCTCATCGGCGGCCGGTGCCCACCAGGTCCAGCAGCTCGCCGGACAGGTTCGACAGGTGCGCGGCGGTCTGCCGGGTCTGTACCGCGCTCGCCTCGGTCTCCCGGGTGACCCGGGCGGTGTCCGACGCCGCGACGTTGACCTGCTCGACCGCCGTCGTCTGCTGCTTGGTGGAGAGCTCGATCTCCCGCGTCGCGTCGTTGGTCGTGGCGACGAGCTGGGCGATGCGCCGGAACGAATGGGTGGCGTCGTCGAACTGCCGCGCCCCGGCGTCCACCGACTTCGCCCCGATCTCGGTGGCCATCACGGTGGTGTTGACCGCGCCGCGGACGTCCTCGATGAGGGCCCGGATCTCCTTCGCCGACCCGGCGGTCCGGTCCGCGAGCTTGCGGATCTCCTCGGCGACCACCGCGAACCGGCGTCCCCATTCGCCCGCGCCGCTGGCCTCGATGGTCGCGTTGATCGCCAGGATGTTCGTCTGCTCGGCCAGCTCGGAGACGAGCTCGACCACGCCGCCGATCTGCTGCGACTTCTCGCCCAGCGCCAGCATGTGCTGCACGATCTGGTCCACCTGGGTGCGGATCGCCGAGATCGACGCCCGGGTCTGGTCGATGGTCGCGTCGCCGGACCGGGCCGCCTCCGCGGTCTCCTCCGCGATCTTGGAGACGCGTTGCGCGCTGTCGGCGATCTGCCGGGACGTGATGAGCAGCTCGCTGATCGTGGTGGTGATCTCGTTCATCGCGCTCGCCTGGTCCTGCCCGCCGCTGGCCTGCTGGGCGGCGGCCGCCTCCAGCTCCGCCGACGAGCTCTGGATGTGCCCGACCGCCGCGCCGACCTCGCGCCGCAGGTCGCGGCTCAGCTTGACGGCCACCAGCGCGCCGAAGCCCATCGCCAGCACGCCGAGGCCGATGATCACCACGATGGACCGGGTCGCCTTGGACGACGACGTGCTGCGGGTCGCCTCGACCTGGGCGCGTACGTGGACCGTCAGGTCGGCGATGGACTTGCGCAGCGCGTCGCGGGCCGGCCCGGTCGCGGTGGCGTTGAGCTCACTGACGGCCCGCAGGTCCGTCATGGTCCGGCGGCGCTCGATCACCGGTTGCAGCACCGTCGTGTAGTTGGCCTCCGCGGTGGAGACGGCGTCGAGAAGGTTCCGCGCCGTCGCGCCGGTCAGCGTCTCGCGCAGCTGTGTCACCAGGGCCAGGAACTGCTGCCGGTCGGTGTTGGTCGCGTCCAGGCTGGCCTGGTTGCCGTTGAGCAGGAAGGCGCGGTAGTCGGAGATCCGGATCTCCGCCCTGGTGGTCAGGCGCTCGGCGTCGACCAGGTCCTCCGCGGCCACCCGGATGGCGTCGTCCTTGGCGCCGACCACGACGGACAGCGCGGCGACCGCGGCGGCGCCCATGAGCAGGGTGAGCAGCACGGTGATGCCGACGCCGCCCGCCAGCTTGGTGCCGAAAGTGCGTCGGGCCATCATCGCTCCTTCTCCACGGGTTCGGTGTGGCCGGTGAGCCGGTGCACCACGGCACGGGCCGCCGGCAGGTCGACCATCGGGCGGGTCCCGCCGGCGAGGGGAACCATGCCGCGCAGGATGTCGCCGTCGTCGCCGGCGGCCTCCTCGAGGATCTCCGCCGCCGCCACCCGTACATGGCCGTCGAGCTGGTGGAAGGCGAGCGCCAGCGGGGGCGTCCCGGCGGCCAGGACCAGCCAGCGCGGCCGGTCCGGCACGGCGTGGCCGAGCAGGGCGGCGAGGTCGTAGACGGGCACGATCGCGCCGCCGAAGCCCGCCACGCCGAGCAGGGCCGGCTGGGGGCCGGGTAGCGGCGTCACCGGACGGTCCTGATGCAGGCCCGAGGCCTGGGACAGGCGCAGCGCGTACGGGCGCCCGCCGGCGTGCACGGCCAGCAGCTCGGCGTACTCCTCGTCATGGCGGCGCGCCGGCTCGGTGAACGAGCGGTCGAAGTCCTCGCGCAGGGCGGCCAGCCGCTCGGCCACGTCGGTCGGGCTCATCGGTTCACCCCGCTGGCCTCCAGCTCGGCCCGGCACAGGTTGGTCAGGGCGATCCGGCCGAAGCCGCCGCCGAACAGCGTCAGGCGGTCCTCACGCTCGCGGCGCAGCAGGCCCAGCGCCCGGTCCAGCTCGACGCCGGCCGTCCGGTTCTCGCCGCGGCGCCGCGCCAGCAGGCCGAGCCGCAGCCGGGGCATGGCGAACTCGGGATCGAGGTGGGCGGCCAGCCGGTAGTGGCCGATCGCCACGTCCACCGCCGCCCCGCCCTCCAGGCAGACCGCCAGCTGGTGGTGGGCGTCGGCGTTGAGCCCGTCGGCGTCGAGCAGCCGGCGGCACTCCATCTCGGCTTCGCCGAGCCGGCCGGCCTGCGCGAGCAGGACGGCGTGCAGCAGCATCTCGGCGGGCGCGGGATCCGCGGACCGGTCACCCTCCATCGCCGTGAGGGCCTCGGCGAAACGCTCGTCGCGCAGCAACCGCATGGCCCGGTCGAGGACGCTCGTGGCCCGCTCGCCGGGGTCCGGTGGCGCATCGCGCTCCGGTCGCAAGTCGGGCTCCGGCGGCCGCACCGCCGGGCGCACCGGCACGCCGGGGATTGGCGCCGTCGGCGCCGGCGGCCCGGGCCGTGGTGCGGGCGCGGTGTTCTCCCGTACCGACGAACGCCGGTAGTAGAACGTCTGGTGCGAGTGCCGCGGCTCGAGCCCCTCGGGCCGGGTGCCCAGCGAGTCGGTGTGGCCCAGGAAGAGGTAGCCGCCGCCGGCCAGGGACCGGGTCATCCGCCGGACCAGGCTCTCCTGCAACGCCGGGGTGAGGTACATGAGCAGGTTCCGGCAGAAGATCACGTCGTACTGGCCGGGGCGCCACAGGTCGGCGTCCTCGCCGGCCACGTTGTAGCGGCGGAAGTGCACGTCGGCGCGGATCCGGCCGTCGAGCTCGTACTCGCCGTCGCGCGGGTGGAACCAGCGCTCCCGGACGGCGTCCGGCGTCTCCCGCAGCGACCAGCCCGAATACCTCGCCTGCTCGGCCCGGCGCAGCACGGCGGCGCTGGCGTCCAGGCCCAGCACGGACACGATCCAGTCCGGGCCGGGCAGCGCCTCGCGGGCCACCACGGCCATCGTGTACGCCTCCTCGCCGGACGAGCAGCCGACCGACAGCATGCTCAGCACCCGCTGGGCGGCGCGGTCGCGGATCCGCTCGGGCAGGACCACCTCGGCGAGCGCCCGGAACTGCTCGGCGTGCCGGAAGAAGTAGGTCTCGTTGATGCTGAGTTCCTCGGCGAGCGCGGTCAGCTCCTCGTCCCAGGCGCCGGCCGCCAAGCGCCGCAGGTATGTGCCGCTGCGCAGGTCGGCGGCCTGCGCCCGGCGCCGCAGCACGTCGGCGAGCTGGGGCACGTCCTTGTCGTCGAAGGTCCACCCGAGCTGCTCGGCGAGCTGCACCCGGAAGCGCGTGACGTCACTCGCCTGCGTCAGGTCGGCCGTCACGCCGGCACCGCCAGGTCCGCGGCGGCCGCCCACACCTCGTCCGGCACCAGCTGCATGCCGCGCAGCACCAGGACGGGCTCGGCGTCCATCGTCCCGACGGCGGCCACCAGCCGCGCCGGCGCGTCCCCGACCAGCGCCTCGTGGCCGGGCGCGGCACCGGCGCCGACCGGGCGCACGCCGAGGATGCTGCTGATCGCGAACGCCACCGGCCCGCGCCCGGTACGTACGGCCACGAACCGGTCCACCGGCGCGGTGGCCCCGCCGAGCAGCCGGGCGACGTCGACCACCAGGGTCGGCGCGCCCCGCATGATGCAGATGCCGCTGACGAACGGGGGAGTCCCGGCCAGCGGATGGGTCGCCAGCGGGCGCATCGTCTCGATGACGTCCTCGATCCGCAGGGCGCACAGCAGCGGGCCGGCCCGGAAGACGAGGGACACCGCACCGGCGGACGCCTCCGCCGGTGTAGGCATTTGTCCGGGCTGCCCCATTCGCTCAGGCTAGCGGGCATCCCGCCCGCATCGGCGAGAATGTTTCAGTTCATCCCGTCCCCGCCGCGCGGGTCCGCTACCCGCGCTCCGGGCCACCGAACCACGAGACCGCGGGCTCCTCGGGCGCCGCGACCCGTGGCCCCTCCCCGGGCGGCCCGGCATGCTGCGGCCCGGCATGCCCCGGCCCGGCGTGCCGCGGCCCGGCGTGCGGGGAGGGGGCCGGGACCGGCGCCGTGCCCACGCCTGCGGTTTGCGGAGCCCCGCCTTCGCCATGGCCGGCCGGGCGCTGGCCGGGCGCGGCGGCTGGGCGCTCGCCGGACGCGGTGGGCGGGCGCTCGCCGGATGCGGTGGGCGGGGGCGCGGCGGTGGCGGGCCAGAGCCGCGGCCGGCGCCGCGCCGCGAGGTCCTCGGCCCAGCCGAACGCCAGGATCGCCACGGCCGTGAGCGCCATCGTGGCGCCGAGCGACACCGGTCCCTCGAGCGAGGGGTCGAGGTCGTCGAGGGCCGCGACCGTCAGCACCGGCCAGATCGCCGCGATGGCGATGTTGTGCCACAGATAGATGGTGACGGCCCGGGCGTTGAGCAGGTTGACCGCGCGGTCCAGCGGGCGCGCGTAGGACAGCCAGGTCATGTCCGGGCGCCACCGCAGCGCCAGCAGGACGAACGCCAGCGACCACAGGGCCTGGGCCTCCGGCACGTCGTTGACGTCGTAGCCGCCCTCGCCCGGGTGCTCGTGCAGCCAGTAGAGCGCCGCGGCGCCGAGGACGCCGGCCGCCGCCGCGACCAGCGCCGGGCGGACCCGGTGCAGCCGGCCGTCGTGGTGCGCGAAGCCGGCGATCCAGCACGCGCCGTACGTGGCGAAGTCCCACATCGCGGCGTCCGCGCGACCGAACGGCAGCGCGAACCCGGTCTTGTCCAGCACCGCGATCAGCACGATCGGCGCGGCCACCGCCGCCCAGGCGATCTTCTTGTACGCCAGGTACAGCGCCGGCGAGAGCAGCACGAACCACAGGTACGCCCGGACGTACCACAGTGGTTCCCACGCGTCGGTGCCCGCGATGCTGCCCGGCGGGTCGCCCAGCGGCAGGATCCACAGGAGCAGCTTCCAGCTCGTCGGCCGGACCCCGCCCTCCTGGCCGGCCCAGCCCGCATAGATCATCGCCGGGACGGCGATCAGGCCCAACAGCCACAGAGGAGGCAGGAGCCGGCGCATGCGCGAGGCGACGACCCGGCCCGCGCCCCGCCGGTCCAGCGATGCGGCGGTCAGCGATCCGGCCAGGGCGAACATGATGCCCATCGCGGGCAACAGGATCGACAACCACGGCCAGCCGAACAGGTGGTAGAGGACGATGCGGGCGATGGCGGCGGCCCGGAGAAGATCCAGGTAGCGGTTGCGCACCGCGAAACGGTAGCCAGGCCCGCCGGTGCGGGGGACCGTCCGCGCGGGCGGCAAGTACGCCCGGCTGGATTACCCCGAAGGGGTGAAGTGTCGCATTTGCCCGTGCGACTGTGCGATCCCCCGGTCCGCTGCGGAAGGCCGAAATCCCAGGTCAGAGCGGTTCTTACGGGGGATCGGCGGGAACGTCGCGGATGCGGTCGCGAGTCACCGGGCCGCTCGCCGCCGCGTTGGTCCCCCTCGAGGGCGGCGTGCACGGGGCGCGGCGCCACGAGTACCGAAAAGGGGACACCAGTGCGCAAGCCTGCTGTCGTGGTGGCCGTCGCGGTGTCGGCGGTCCTGGTGGGTGGGGTCATGGTGGCGACCACCGCGGGCGCGGAGACCACACCGGACACACCGGCGCTGCCGTCGGCGGTGATCCCCGACGTGCCGGCCGTTCCGCAGCTGCCCGCCGACGCCGGACTGCCCTCCGATGTGGCCTTGCCCTCCGGCGCCACCGTGCCCGCAGGGCCCGGGGTGCCCGCCGCTCCCGGGGTGCCCGCCGCTCCCGGCGTACCCGATGCTCCGGCCGGGTCCGCGGCGGCGTCCGCTCCCGGCGTACCGGATGCGCCGGCCGCGCCCACCGGCGAGCCGGCGCCGGCGCGCCCGGGCACCTCGTCCGGGGACAAGCCGGCCCGGCCCGGGGGCGACCCGGCGCCCGGCGCGGCACCCACCGCCGGCGGGGACCCGGACCGCGACACCAAGCCGCAGCGGACGCCCGGGTCCGCCCACCGCGACGTCACCTCGAGCCAGGCGCTCTCCGCCGACCCGGGCGCCGACGTCCAGCAGCAGGCGCTCCGGCTGGTCAACGAGCACCGGCGGCGGGCCGGCTGCGACGGTGTCGACGTCGACCGGCGCCTGATCCTGGCCGCCAACCGGCACGCGGCCGACATGGCGCGGCGCGGCTACTTCGCCCACGAGGCCCCGAACGGCGAGCGGGCCGGGGAGCGGGTGCGCGACGCGGGCTACGAGTGGTCGCGCTACGGCGAGAACATCGCCCGCGGTCAGGACAGCGTCTTCGAGGTCGTGGACGGCTGGATGCACAGCCCCGAACACCGCGAGAACATTCTGGACTGCCGGCTGCACGAGGTCGGCCTGGGCCTCGCCTTCTCCGCGGACCGCACGCCGTACTGGGTGCAGAACTTCGCCACGCCCCAGTAGGGGATCGCCGCTCAGGCCGCCAGCGGCGGGTGGGCGAAGCGGGCGTGCGTGGTGAGGATGTCGAAGCTCGGCAGTGCCTTCTCGTCCCCGTTCGCGGTCAGCACCCGCAGGCCGTCCCGGCTGAGCATGTAGGTGACGTCGGTGAACGTGCTCACCGTGTCGTCGTGGTGCACGACGGTCAGTTCGTCGGCGCGCATCATCGCGGTAGTGGGAAGTCCGTGGAGCGACATGTCACGTTCCTTCGCGTACGCAGTGGGCACCGTGCTGGGGATTACGGACGCGGAGGGGCGCGCAGTTCACGACGACGGCCGATTGTCATCGGCGCGGGGCCCGTTCGGCAGGACCACATCCCACGGTGGCACGCCGTGCTCGGGAGTGCTGTCGGCCTCCCGCCAGCCGCCGTGCCGATAGTCGACACCGGCCCGGTATCCACGGTCGCGTCCGATATCGGTCAGTCGCGCCGGACCGTGCGCCCGCCGGCCGGCCCCGCGGCGCCCTGGCCGGTGCCGCGCCGCGGCATAGAGTGGCGTGCGTGTCCCGATCCCCCCGTCGCGCCACCGTGCTGCTGCTCGCCTGCGTCCTGCTGCCGCCGCTGACCGCTGCCTCCTGCGGCGAGGAGCCGTCCGGCGTCACCGTCGGCACGGCCGGCCGCGGCACCGTCGACGAGATCGTCGAGGCGTCCGGCGCGGTGACCGTGCGCTCGGCCGGCACGGTCACCTCGCCCGCCGACGGCACGCTCGAGGAGCTGCGGGTCGACGCCGGCGACCGGGTGCGCAAGGGCCAGGTCGTCGCGGTCGTCGACTCGCCCGCCGCGGAGCAGCGCCTCGACGACGCCACCGAGGCCCTGGACGCCGCCTCCCGCGGCGGCATCCCCACCGGTGGCGGCGCGGCCGGCTTCGCGTCGGCCCGCCGCCGGATCGACGCGAAGGCGGACGAGGCGCTCGCCGCCGCCCGCGAGGCCGCCGCGGAGGTCACCGATCCGGCGCTGCGCAAGGCCCTGCTGGCCCAGATCACCGCGGCCGAGGAACGCTACGCGGCCGTCTCCGCGACGGCCGGCGCCGCCGTACGGTCGCTGGAGAGCGGCGTCGCGAGCCTGGCCGCCGCCGTCGACGCCCTCACCGCGGCCCAGCGCGTGCAGGCCCGGCAGGCGTACGAGCTGGCCGAGGCGGCGGTCGACGCGCTGACCCT
The DNA here is from genome assembly GCF_014648355.1 of Couchioplanes azureus. Classification (GTDB taxonomy): domain Bacteria; phylum Actinomycetota; class Actinomycetes; order Mycobacteriales; family Micromonosporaceae; genus Actinoplanes; species Actinoplanes azureus. The sequence goes on along the minus strand of NZ_BMQY01000004.1, from coordinate 560,319 downwards.
GCGCGCGCCCGTCTCCGGCGTGGTCCAGCTCGGCGGCACCGCCGCCGCGGCCGCGCCCTCGCTGAGCGACCTGATCTCCCGCGCCGACCCGGCCGCCGGGCGAGCCTCCGCCCCGGCGGCCGTGCCCGGCGTGGACGTGGCCGTGCCGCAGGGAGCGGCCGTCGGCGTCGGCACCCCCGTCCTCACCGTCGTCGACACCTCCGGCCTCGGCGTCGCCGCCGAGGTCGACGAGACCGACGTGCTGCTGGTCAAGGCCGGAGGGTCCGGCACGGTCGAGCTCGACGCGGCCGCCGGCGCCACGTACGAGACCCGGGTCCGCGCCGTCGACCTGCTGCCCACCACCTCCGCCCGCGGCGGCGTCTCCTACCGGGTACGGCTGACGCTGGGCCGGGGCACCTACCCCAACGGCAGCGCCGCGCCGGTGCCCCGGCCCGGCATGAGTGCCATCGTGCGGCTGCGGGTACGCCAGGCCACCGACGCCGTCACCGTGCCCGCGGGCGCGGTGGTGTCCCGTGACGGCCGCGACGGCGTGTGGGCCGTGCGCGGCGGCAAGGCCGAACGCGTGCCGGTGACGCTCGGCGTGCAGGGCGAGGACCTGGTGCAGGTGGTGTCCGGCCTCGACGCCGGCCAGCGCATCGTGGTCGCCGGCGCCGACCAGGTCAGCCCGGGTCAGGACCTGCCGTGAGCCCGCCGGCAGTGGTCGCCACCGGCGTGACCCGCACGTACGAGCTGGACGGCGTCTCCGTGCCGGCGCTGCGCGGCGTCTCGCTGACCGTGCAGGAGGGCGACTACCTGGCGATCGTCGGCGCCTCCGGCTCGGGCAAGTCGACCCTCATGCACCTGCTCGGCGGCCTGGACCGGCCGACCGCGGGCAGCCTGGTGATCGGCGGCCGGGACGTCGCCGCGCTGTCGCCGCCCGAGATGGCCCGGCTGCGTAACGAGGTCATCGGTTTCGTGTTCCAGTCGTTCCACCTGCTGCCGCGCACGACCGCCCGGGACAACGTCGCGCTGCCCCTGGTCTACCGCGGCGTGGGCCGCCGGGAACGCCGCGCCCGCGCCGCCGAGCTGCTCGCGCGCGTCGGCCTGGCGCACCGCGTCGACCACCGGCCCAACCAGATGTCCGGCGGCGAGCAGCAGCGCGTGGCGATCGCCCGCGCGCTGGTCACCGGCCCCTCGGTGCTGCTCGCCGACGAGCCCACCGGCAACCTCGACTCGGCCACCGGGGCGTCGGTGCTCGCCCTGCTGGAGTCGCTGAACGCCGACGGCGTCGCGGTCGTCCTGGTCACCCACGATCACGAGGTCGCCGCCCGGGCCCGCCGGCGGATCGTCATGCGCGACGGCCTCGTCGTAAACGGGCCCGCATGAGGCTCGCGGAGGCCTGGCGGGTCGCCCTCGACGCGCTGCGCGCCAACCGGCTGCGCAGCGTGCTCACCATGCTCGGCATCGTCATCGGCGTCGCCGCCGTCGTCGCCCTCGTCGCGATCGGCACCGGCACCAAGGAGCAGATCGAGCGGCAGGTCGAGGGCCTCGGCTCCAACCTGCTCATCGTCGTGCCGGGCCGGCTCGAGGCCGGCGCCGCGCCCTCGGTCTCGACCATGTCCCTCGACGACGCCGACGCGGTCGGCCGGATCGTCGGCGACCGGTCCCGGGTGGCGGTCACGGTCGCCTCGGGCGAGACCGTCCGGGCGGGCAGCCGCACGATCTTCTCCAGCATGCAGGGCGTCCTGGAGACGACCCCGGCCGTGTTCGTCCGCCGGCTGGACCGCGGCAGCTACCTGACCCGCTCCGACGTCAACACCGCCCGGCGGGTCGCCGTGCTCGGCGCGCGGGTCGCCACCGTGCTGTTCGGCGACCGCGACCCGGTCGGGCGGCAGATCACCGTCGGGGGCGTCCGGTTCCGGGTCGTCGGGACCTTCGAACCGCTCGGGCAGAGCCTCGGCGTGGACCGCGACAACGAGGTGCACGTCCCGGTCACCGCGGCCCAGCGGCTGCTCGGCACGGAGCGCATCGACGGCCTGGCCATCCGCGCCCCGGACCGCGACCGGATCGACGCGCTCGGCGCCGACATCGTCGCCACGCTCGGCGAACGCCACCCCGGCACCGACTTCAGCGCGGTCACCCAGGAACAGATCCTCGGCGTGCTCGGCGACATCCTCGGCGTGCTCACCGGCGTCCTGGCCGCCATCGCCGGCATCAGCCTGCTCGTCGGCGGCGTCGGCGTCTCCAACATCATGCTGGTCTCGGTGCGCGAGCGGACCCGCGAGATCGGCCTGCGCAAGGCGGTCGGCGCCCGGCCCCGCGACATCGGCCTGCAGTTCCTGCTGGAAGCCGTCCTGCTCACCACGCTCGGCGGGATCGTCGGCATGGCGCTCGGCGTCTCCGCCGCCGTGGGCGTCGACCGGCTGTCACCGGTGCCCGCCGCGATCACCTGGTGGTCGCTCACCCTGGCGTTCGGCGTCTCCGCCGTCGTCGGCATCGTGTTCGGCGTCGTGCCCGCGCAGCGCGCCGGGCGGCTCGACCCGGTGGTCGCCCTGCGGACGGAATGAGCAAACGCTCAACCCCGGCCGCGCCCGGCCGAACTGGGGACGTGCTGTTCAGGACGGAACGCTCCGGATTCGAGCTCCGCGACCTGCACGGGGCCTCCCGTGCCGTCGCGTACCTCGTCCTGGCCGCCGGGCCGTACGTGCTGTTCACCGGCGTCCTGGCGCCCGGCATGGCACCCTCGGGCCGGGTGGCCGTGGTCGCGGTCGTGCTGTTCATGGCGGGTCTCGGCATCGCCTCGTGGTTCCGGCCCGCCCAGCTGCCGCGCGCCTTCTGGCTCGTCGTGCCGACGCTGTCCACGGTCCTGATCACCGGACTGAACATCATCACGCACGACGCCAGCACCGGCGCGCAGTTCTTCTACCTCTGGCCCGTCCTGTACGTGGCCAACTTCCTCGGTCGCAGGGCCATCTACGTCAACCTGCTGATCGTCTTCGCCGGCGACGCCGCCACCGTCTTCACCGTCCTCGGTCCCGCCCAGGGCGTGATGGACTGGGTGGCGACGATGCTGACCATGACCATGGCCATGATCGTGGTGGCCAGCCTGCGCAAGCGCAACGACCAGCTCCGGGCCGTGCTCCAGCAGCAGGCCAACGCCGACGCCCTCACCGGCCTCGCGAACCGGCGCTGGTTCACCGAGTCGCTCGCCCGCGAGACCGCCGAGGCCGCGAGCGAGGGCCGCAGCGTCGCGCTGATCACGGTCGACCTCGACTACTTCAAGACCATCAACGACACGTACGGCCACACCGAGGGCGACCGCGTGCTGCAAGCGGTGGCGGCCTCCATGCGTACGGTGACAGGCGGGCGGGGAACGGCGGCCCGGCTCGGCGGCGACGAGTTCGTGATGCTGCTGCGCCTCGACCGGCCGGCCGCGGTCGCCGCGGCGCAGGAGCTGCGCGCCGCGGCCGCCGCGGTGACCGGCCTGCCGGGCGGCCCGCCCAGCCTGAGCATCGGCGTCGCCGTGTTCCCCGAGGACGCCGCCACGGCGGACGAGCTCGTCGCCGCCTCGGACTCGGCCCTCTACGACGCCAAGGCCTCCGGGCGCGGCCGGGTCTCGGTGGCGGGCCGCAGGCAGAACGTGGACCGCGTACCCGACCTCACTCTGCTGGCGCAGCCGCGGCCTTGACCATCCCGAGAATCTCGCGGCGCAGCCGCGGATAGGGACCCCACCCGTCGCGCAGCACGTGGATGTAGACGGCCTCCAGCGCGACGTCGATCCGCTGCGCCAGCTCCTCGTCGTCGGGCGCACCCAGCCGCACCGCCCGCGCGAAATGATCGAGCGCCTCCATGTACCGCCCCTGGTCGAAGGCGCAGCGCCCGGCGTTCTCGTGCACGACGCTGCGCACCACCTCCGGCGCGTCGGAGCTGGCGGCCTGCTCGAACAGCCGGTCCGCCTCCTGGTAGTCACCCCGCAGCCGCAGCACATGGGCCAGCTCGGCCTGAGCGATCACGATCGCCTGCACGTCCCCGGCGGACTCGGCATGCGCCAGCGCGAGCCGGCTCGCGGCCGCGGCGAGCCCGAGCTCGTCGAGCAGCCGGTACACCTCGGCCCGCACACTGAGCAGCCCGGCCTTCGCGACGTTGTCGTCCTCCTCGGCGAGCGGACCGTCCAGCCGCTCCCCGAGCTCCCGCAACGCATCCCGATCGTCGACGACCTCCTTGAGAGTCCCGCCGTCGAGCCGCCACCGGATCGCGGCGAGATCCTCCGGCCGTACGGGCCTGCGCCGGTTGTCCGGTTCCTCCGGCCGGCGGTTCTCTCTCGGCCGGCGCTGGGCGGCCGCACGCTGGTCCGTCTCGTCGCGCTGCTCGCCGCCCGTGTGGTCGCCGAGCTCCGCTGCGGCGCTCGCCGCGGACGGCGCGCCCGCGGCGGGAGCTGCCGGCGCCTCGGCGGAAGGGCCTGCCGGTGCTCCGGCTGCCGGTGCCCCGGCGAGAGGGCCTGCCGGTGCCTCGCCGGTGAGGGCTGTGGGTGCCTCGGCGGCGGGCGGGGGGTCGTCCGCGGACCGGGCCGGGGTGCCGGCGGCCGGAACCACCCCGCCCATCAGGTCGGTGAGGTCGAGGTCTATGGAGACACCGTTCCGGTCCGGGGTCTCACCCCCGGTCGGGGCGCCGGACACCGAGGCCTCGTGCCCGGTCGTTCCGCCCGACACCGGGGCAATCTGCGCCGCGGATGCGGGTGCCGTGGGCGTCTGCGTCGCGGAGGTCTGCGCGAAGCCGCCGTCGGTGGCGTCGGACGCCTGGGGATCGTGCTTCGGTGCCGCTTCGGGCTCGGCCTTGGGGGTGGCCTTCGGGCTGAACCAGGTGGGACCGAGGTCCGCATCGGCATACTTGCGCGGCCCGTCCGGACCGGAGGTCAGCAACCGCCCGATCGGCGCCGCGTTCGCGGCCGGATTCGGGCCGGGGCGCGACGCGGGCGGAGCGACGGAGACGGGCTGCGCGGGAACATCCTTCTGCAGCCCTCGTGTGGCCTCCACCTGCCGGGCGGCCTCCACCTGCCGGGCGGCCTCCACCTGCCGGGCCGCCTCCGCCTTCCTGGCATCGTCCTGACGAGCTTGTTGGGCCTCGGTTGCCGCCTCCGCCTGGCCGGCTGCGCCTGCCGCGCGTGCTTGCTCGGTCTGGCGCTGTTGCTCGGCCAGACGTGCCGCATCTGCCTGCCGGGCTGCTTCCGCTTGGCGGGCTGCTTCTGCCTGGCGGGCTGCTTCTGCCTGGCGGGCTGCTTCTGCCTGGCGGGCTGCTTCTGCCTGGCGGGCCTGCTCGGCCAGGCGGGCTGCTTCTGCTTGGCGGGCTGCTTCCGCCTGGCGTGCCTCCTCCGCCGCGCGGGCGGAATCGGCGTGGCGGTCAGGTGCCGGGGACTGCGGGTGGCGTGGCGCGGGCACGCGGGCCGTGCCCGGGCGCGGAACACCGGTGTCCGCCGACCCGTCGACGAGGGCACCCGTCGAACTGGCCGTGACCTTCGGCAGCTCGCTGGTGGGTCGTTCCTGTCCGGGCGCGCCGCTGGTGGGTCGCTCGTGGCCGGGCGCGCCGCTGGTGGGTCGCTCGTGGCCGGGCACGGCGCTGACCGGAGCGATCCGGGACGGCGGACGCTGTGAGGGAGGGACCGGGGTGGGCACGCCGGTGCCCAGGATCATGGCGGTGCGCGGCCCGCCCACGATCGGTCGCTCCGCCGTCACGACGTCGTCGATCGATTGCGCGGCCGGCGCCACGGGCTGCGGCGGCTGGCCGGAGGGGGTGGCCGGCGCGCTGACGGGCGCGTCCGGGTGCTGCCGGTGAGTGGCCGGGCCGATGACCGGCTGGCTCTGCTGGGGCGCGTAAGCAGGCGGACTGATCGGTGCGTCCGGGCGTCCGTGGGACGGGGCCGGGCTGACCGGTCCCTCCTGACGAGGCGCATAAGCGGCCGGGCTGACCGGTCCCTCCTGACGAGGCGCATAAGCGGCCGGGCTGACCGGTGCGTCCGGGCGAGGCGGGTATGCGGCCGGGCTGACCGGTGCGTCGTGGCGGGGCGGGTAGGCCGCGGGGCTGACCGGTGCGTCGTGGCGGGGCGGGTAGGCCGCGGCGGGGCTGACCGGCGTGTCTTGGCGAGCCGGGTAGATGGCGGCGGGGCTGATCGGCGCGTCTACCCGCTGTGGTCCGGGTACGTAGGCCGCCGGGCTGACCGGACTCTGTGCCTCCGGGGAGGGTTGCGCGACGTAGCCGGGTACGACCGGCGGCACGGCGGCCTGCCCGGGGCGGTCTGCACCGTGCCCGGGGCGGTCTGCACCGTGGTCCGGTGTCGCCGGATACCTCGGCTCGGCGGACCCCGGGTGTCCGCCCTGGTGCGGCGCGGGCGGCGGAGTACCCCTGTCCGGGGTGGGTGGCGGAGCTGCCGGCGTACCCGTCGGGCGAACGCCGGCCGGGTGCTGCGCCGCGGGTGTCCTCGGCAGCGTCGGCGGCGCCGGGCTGACCACCCGGGGCGGTGCCGTCTGCGGTGGCGCGGCGATCACGCGGGGCTGGACCGGAGGGTCGGCCTTCTTGATGACCCGGGGGGCCGGCGGCGGGGTCGCCTTGCTGAGGATCCTCGGTGCGGCCGGGGGAGTCGCACGGCTGATGACCCGCGGCCCGTCGCCCTCCGGCTCCCGCGCGGGGGCGCCGGCCGGCCCGGCGGCCGCATCGCCCTCCGGCCGGTACGGCGCATGCTCGGCGGCCGGATCCCTCTCGCTCTCCGGCCGCGCCTGCCGTTCGAAGGAGTCCCCCTGCTCCGCCCATCGCCCGGCAGCCTCGCCCGCACCGCCCCCGAAAGCGGCCGGCTCCTGCCCGAAGGCGGCCGGGTCGCGCTCGAAGGCGCCCGGGTCCTGCCCGAAGGCGGCCGGGTCGCGCTCGAAGGCGCCCGGGTCCTGCCCGAAGGCGGCCGGGTCCTGCCCGAAGGCGGCCGGGTCACGGTTGAAGGCGCCCGGGTCCTGCCGGAAAGCGGCCGGGTCGCGGTCGAAGGCAGCGGGGTCGCGCTCGAGGGCGGCAGCGTCGTGCCGGAAGGCGGCCGGATCTTCTCCGGCGGGGCGCACCTTGGCGCGTCCCGCCGCGGGCGGGGAGTCGACGGCCGGGCCGAAGGGCGTCGGCTGGGGATCCTGGCGGAAGGCTGCGGGCTGCTCCACCTCGCGCCGGTGGTCCCCGGGACGGCCATCGCGGGGGAACGGTTGCGCCACGCCGGGCCGGAAGTCTCCGCCCGGAACGTCCCGCCGGAAGGCGGCCGGGTCGGCATCGCGGCGGAAGGCCGCAGGTTCTTCGGCGCGTGGGCGACCATGCCGCCGGCGATCGTCCCGCTGCGGAGCAAAGTCGCCGCGCTGCGGACCAAAGTCGTCGTGCGGCGCAGCAAAGTCGCCGCGCTGCGGGTCGAAGTCGCCGCGCTGCGGGTCGAAGTCGCCGCGCTGGCGATCGAGGTCGTTGCGCTGGCGGCTTCCGTCGCGTTGCCCCGCATCCCATCGGTCGTCGCCGCGGCGGGCCCGGTCTCCCTGGAGGTCGCGCCGGCCGCGCGACGGGCCGGAACCGGCCTCGTCCCACTCGGCGGCGAAGCGCCGATCCGAGACGCGCGGATCCAACGACCGCCCGTCCGAGGAGCGCCGGTCGGGGAAAAGACGGTCCGGGGGAAGACGGTCGGGCGAAGGACGGTCGGAGGAGGAGCGGTCCGGGAAGCGCCGGTTCGGCAGCGGAGCGTCCGCGGCACGCCGGTCCTGGGCGAGGCGGTCGTCCGGCGACGGCTGGCCCGGCTCGCCGGCCGGTGGGGTGACCCGGGCGCGGCCGCTGGCCGGGGCCTCGCGCTCCTTGCGGCGGCCTCGGCGGGGGCGGGGCTCCTCCTCGGCCTCGTCGCCGTCCCAGAACGAGGACGTCTCGATGCGGCGGGCGCGCTGCGCCGACACGTACCGGCGCTGGGCCTCCCAGTCGGACGCGTCGAAGTCGCGGTCGTCGTACTCGAGCTCGTCGAAGTCGAGGCTGCGTACCGCCCAGCCGTCCATGCCCGGCGAGACCGGCGCCGCGTCGAGGTCGGCCGCCTCGAAGTCCGGGTCGTCCAGCCAGCTCGGGCGCTCGCCGTCGAAGGCGGAGCTGATCTGGTTCTCGCGCTCCGGTGAGCGCTGGTGGCCGGCCTGTCGTCGCTGTCTGCGCTCGGCGAGCTCGTCGACGGGCGGTTCCTGGGGGCGCACGGCGGCCATTTCCGGCGTACGGGAAATGCGCGGCGCCGCGCCGAAGTCATCGCCTTCGATGTATTGCGCGCGGGCCACGGGTCGCTGCGGTTCCGGCTTGCGGCGATTGTCCGGACCCCACCGGGAAAGCACGGCCGCGTCGGCGTACGGATCACGCGCCGTGACCGTCGTGTCGGCATACGGTGCGGGACGATCGTCGTCGTACTCGGCTTCCCAGTACTCGTCGTCCTCGTAGCTCATCGGGCCCCCCAGGCCCCGAGCCGCGGTCGGGGATGCGCCGAGCCGGCCCGTCGCCGCATTCGTCCCCCTCCGCCGCCAGGTATGCCGCCCGCGCGCCCGTTACCAGCTTCCACGCGGTCGAGTTGGAAGGTTAACCACGGTTTTGCCCGCGGCGCTACCGTCCGCAGAGGTGCGTCACCCGACCCACGGACGCCCCTGACATCCGCCGGCCGTCCGGCGCCGCGGCCCGCCGGACAAAGCCCTCGACGGATAGTACGCATCCGAGTGCCGAGCGGTTCATTTGCTTGACCAGGCCGCACGGTTGGTCGGTCGGACAATACGCAGAGTAATGGTTGCCGCCCGGCAGCATATGCTTTCCCGCGGTCGGCCCATCATATCGATCGCCGAAATCAGGCGGTAATTTAAGCCAATCTTGAGGAATCGCACGACCGGCCGAAAGATGAGCGCCGGCGGTTGCCTCCGCCGCTTCGACAAGTACGGCTACGGAAAGTGAACGTGTCGACGGTCACGTTCGGAGCGCCCGCATCACGGCACGCAGAGGACGCCGGGGCGGCCCACGGCGGCGCCGTCTGCGAGGCCGGGGCACGGAGCCTCGCCGGCCACCGGGACAACCCGGCACGAAGACGGATACCCGACACGATCGCCGGGAGTGCGGTCAGCGCACCCGGCCGCGGGGCACCAGCCGGGTGATCGGCATGGGCGGCGCCGGGATGGGTGGCCCGGGATAGCCCTGGACGGTGCCGAACCGCCCGTCTGCGTCCGATTCCCACGCGTGCCGCGCGTCGACGATGTCGTCGTGGTCGCGGCCGACGAAGTTCCACCACATCACGAGCTTCTCCGCGAACGGCTCGCCACCCAGCAGCATGAGGCGGGTCGGTGGCCCGGCCGAGAGCGACAGCTCCGCCCGCCCGGAACCCAGGTAGAGCAGCGGCCCCGGCTCCAGCGTGGCGCCCGCCGCTTTCACCGCGCCGTCGAGGGCCAGGATCGCGTACTCGAAGCCGGGCCTCAGCGGCAGCCTCGCGCCGGCGCCGGCCGCGAGGGTGATCTCGGCGCCGACCAGCGGGGAGTGGCAGCGGGCCGGCGACGCCGCGCCGGCCAGGTCGCCCATCAGCACCGTCGCCGTCAGGCCGCCGTCGGTCAGGACCGGCAGGTCGGCGTGGTGGGCGAAGGAGGGCGCCACGTCGCGGTCGCTGCCGGGCAGCGCCACCCACAGCTGTACGCCGTGCAGCACCGCGCTGTGCTGCGCCGGCGTCTCCTCCGAGTGGGAGATGCCCCGCCCGGCCGTCATGAGGTTGAGCTGGCCGGGCCGGATCTCCTGCCGGTGGCCGAGGCTGTCGCGGTGCAGGATCTCGCCGCTGACCAGCCAGCTCACCGTCTGCAGCCCGATGTGCGGATGGGGACCCACCCGCATCCCGGCGGACCCGCTCAGGTCGTGCGGCCCGTACGCGTCCAGGAAGCACCAGGCGCCGACCATGCGCCGGTGCCTGCTGGGCAGGGTCCGCACCACGCCCATGCCCCGCGGGCCTCCCAGGGCGACCGGCGCGCCCTCCAGGAGCTCCACCTCGGCGGCGGACGGCGCCGGCCCGGGAACCTCGGGGTCCGCTTCCAGACTGCTCACCCGAGCGACGCTACTCCCTGCGGCGGTGACGACCGCGGCGTCGGGCGAGCGGCGCGCGAGGGGCGCGACGGGCGCGCGACGGGCGCCGCCCTACCGGCGTTCGGGGTCCGGTTGCTCAGTCTTGCGTGAGCCGGGCCGAGCCGAGCACCTTGGTGATCGCCACCTCGAGCACGACCCGTTCGGGGTTGGGCCGGGGCGCGCGGTACCGCTCGGCGTAGCGCCGCACGGCCTCGGCGACCGACTCCGGGTCGTCGCGGACGGTGGCGACGCCTTCGACCGTGCACCAGCGCGCGCCGTCGACCTGGCAGACCGCGACGCGCCGCGCCCCGGCGGCGACGTGCCGCACCTTGGCCGAGGTCCGCGACGCGGTGACCCGCAGCAGCCCGGCCTCGGCGTCGAGGGTCGCGCCGACCGGCACGACGTGCGGCGTGCCGTCCGCGCGCAGCGTGGTCAGCGTGCACAGATGCCGCTCCCGCCAGAACTCGCGCAGGCCGGGGGAGTCGAGGCGTACCTGCCCGCTCATGCCTGCTCCGCCGGCAGCACTCCGGCGCGGACCGCGTCCACCAGCCGGGCGTGGTCGCTCTCCACCTGGTCCGCGTACGCCCGGGCGAACCGGCACAGCATCTCGTCGAGCTTGTCGCTGCTGCCGATGTAGCCGGCGATCATCGACGCGCCGCTGGTGCGGGCGTGGCTCTTGGCGAGCAGGTAGCCGCAGATCCCGGCGTAGTCCTTCAGCGCGGAGGCGTCGATGTCCTCGACGACGACCGCTCCCTTCATGTCGCGGAACTGGCGCACGTAGTACTGCACCCGGCCGACGGTGGTCCAGCCGAGCAGCGGATCGCTGACCGTCTGCAGTGCCTGCTGGTACTCCACGACCCGCTGCCCCTGGTGCCGGTGCCAGGCCGCCGCGCCGTGCTGGTGGCGCGCCACCACGGACCGCCTCGCCTGCTTGAGCTGCAGGAAGACCACGTCGTCGGGACTGCTTCCCTCGCACAGCGCCACGTACGCCCGCAGCCCGACCGAGCCGACCCCGACGACCTTGTGCGCGATGTCGACGATCCGGTAGCCGGCCAGGATCCGGGCCCAGTGCGGCGGCAGCGTGAGCAGGTAGCCGTCCAGGGCCGCGGCCAGGTGCTCCAGGTCGGTGTCGCTGGGCCGGGTGATCAGCGGCGGCTCCTGGACGAGCCGGACGGTGCCGTCGCGCTGCTCGGTGAACCGGGGCAGCGCCCGGTCGCTGGTGCGCCGCCGGGCCCGGCGGGCGGCCCGGTCGATCTCCTCCCGGAAGCTCGCCCGGCTGGCGGCCTTGCGCAGGTCGTCGACGTCGACGGTGGCGAACGAGCGGGCCAGCAGCGGCTGGGCGGCGAGGTGGGCGATCTGCTCGCGGTATTCCTGGACGCAGTGGCGTACCGCCTCGGCGCAGGCGCCCTCGCGGAAGCCGTTCTGCCGGCCGGCGACCCACGCGCTGGTCACGAGCCGCCGCAGGTCCCACTCCCAGGCGCCCGGGTGCGCCTCGTCGAAGTCGTTGAGGTCGAAGACCAGGGCCCGCTCCGGGGAGGCGTAGAAGCCGAAGTTGCCCAGGTGGGCGTCGCCGCAGATGACCGGCGTGATGCCGGTGGACGGCAGGGTGGCGAAGTCGTCGGCCATGATGTTCGCCGAGCCGCGCAGGAACGCGTACGGCGAGGCCATCATCCGGCCGATCCGCACGGGGATCAGCCAGTCGAGCCGCCCCCGGTGCGCCGCGGTGAGCTGGGCGACCGGGTCGGCCCGGTCCGGCGGGGGCGTCCAGTGGGCGAGGTCGGAGCGGGGCGAGCGCTCGCGCAGGGAGCGGCCGAGCTCGTAGCGCTCGGCGCGGGGGCGGCCGGGCCGGCGCAGCGAGGTGAAGCCGTCGTCCTGGCCGGAGTCGAACACGACGTGGCCGTTCGGCGGCGGGGAGATCGGGCTTGCTTCCATCACCGCCGAGCGTACGCACCGTGCGCGGACCGGACGCGCGGTGTCGGCCACGCGGGGTCGGCCACGCGGGGCGACGGTCGACGACCAGCGGTTCGTACGGGCGGGCGCCTAGGTAACGCCCCGGTAACGAACGTGTCCGGACCTGTTCACTTCTGATCGGACGTGCGGGAAAGTCGTCCCACTGCGCGTCCGCCACCGCCATGACCCCCCAAGGAGAAACAACGATGAACCTCATCCGGCTCGCGTCGGTGGCCACGGCCCTGACGCTCGCGGCGGCGTCGGCCGCCTGCGGTTCCAGCGAGAAGACGATCGACCGCCAGGGCGCGGGCGCCGGCGCCGAGGGCGCGCTCATCGGCGTGACCATGCCGACGCGATCCTCCGAGCGGTGGATCAGCGACGGCGACAACGTCAAGAAGCAGCTCGAGGCGCTGGGCTACCGGGTCGACCTGCAGTATGCCGAGGACAACATCCCGACCCAGACCCAGCAGCTCGACAACCAGATCACCAAGGGCGCCAAGCTGCTGATCATCGCCTCCATCGACGGCACCGCGATCACCACGCAGCTCGAGAACGCCAAGGCCGCCAAGATCCCGGTCATCGCGTACGACCGGCTGATCCGCAACAGCCCCGATGTGGACTACTACGCCACCTTCGACAACTTCAAGGTCGGCGTGCAGCAGGCGACGTCGCTGCTGACCGGGCTCGAGGTGCGCAACGCCGACGGCTCGAAGGGCCCCGCGAAGGGCCCGCTCAACGTCGAGCTGTTCGCCGGCTCGCCGGACGACAACAACGCCACCTTCTTCTTCAACGGCGCGATGAGCGTGCTCAAGCCGTACCTGGACGACGGCACCCTGGTGGTGCGGAGCAGGCAGACCGGCTTCACCCAGGTGGCGACGCTGCGCTGGCAGGCCAAGGTCGCCCAGGACCGGATGGAGAACCTGCTGACCTCGACGTACCGCGGCGGCGCGAAGGTCGACGGAGTGCTCTCGCCGTACGACGGGCTGTCGATCGGCATCCTCTCGGCGCTCAAGAGCAACGGCTACGGCACCGCGGGCCAGCCGTACCCGATCGTCACGGGCCAGGACGCCGAGCAGGCGTCGGTGAAGTCCATCATCGCGGGCGAGCAGTACAGCACGATCTACAAGGACACCCGGGCGCTGGCCAAGACCACCGTCGAGATGGCGGACGCGGTCCTCGAGGGGCGGACGCCGGCGACCAACAACACCAAGGACTACGACAACGGCAAGAAGATCGTGCCGGCGATGCTGCTCGACTCCGTCGTCGTCGACCGGACGAACTACCGGAAAGAGCTCGTCGACACCGGCTACTACACCGAGGCCGACCTGAAGTGAGCGCCGCCGGCACCATCCTCCGGATGCACGGCATCACCAAGACGTTTCCGGGCGTCACGGCCGTGCAGGACGTCGACCTGGACGTGCGGCACGGGGAGATCCACGCGATCTGCGGTGAGAACGGCGCCGGCAAGTCCACGCTGATGAAGGTGCTGTCGGGCGTGTACCCGCACGGCTCGTACGACGGGGAGATCTTTTTCGACGGCGAGCCGTGCCGGTTCTCCGGCATCCGCGACAGCGAGAGCCGCGGCATCGTCGTCATCCACCAGGAGCTGGCGCTCGCGCCCAACCTGTCCATCGCGGAGAACATCTTCCTGGGCAACGAGCGGGCGAGCCGCGGCTTCATCGACTGGAACCGGACCAACGCCGCGGCGGCGGACCTGCTGCGCCGCATCGGCCTGCGGGAGAACCCGACGACCCAGGTGCTGGACCTGGGGGTCGGCAAGCAGCAGCTCGTGGAGATCGCCAAGGCCGTCGCCAAGCGGGTACGCCTGCTCATCCTCGACGAGCCCACGGCGGCGCTCAACGACGAGGACTCCCGGCACCTGCTGGACCTGCTGCGCGGCTTCCGCGACCAGGGCATCACCTGCGTGATCATCTCGCACAAGCTCAACGAGGTGATGGCCGTCGCCGACCGGGTCACCATCCTGCGCGACGGGCGCACCATCACCACCTGGAGCGTCGCGGACGACGAGGTCACCGAGGACCGGATCATCGCCGGGATGGTGGGCCGCGACCTGGACCACCGCTTCCCGCCGCGCGAGCCCCGGATCGGCGAGGAGGTGCTGCGCATCGAGGACTGGACGGTGCACAGCCCCACCCAGCACGGCCGGGTGATCGTGCGGGGGGCGAACCTCTCGGTGCGCCGCGGCGAGATCGTCGGCCTGGCCGGGCTGATCGGCGCCGGGCGCACCGAGCTGGCGATGAGCGTCTTCGGCCGCTCGTACGGCACCGGCATCACCGGCCGGCTCTACAAGGACGGCCGGCCGGTCCACCTGCGCTCGGTGCGCGAGGCGATCGACCACGGCATCGCGTACGCCACGGAGGACCGCAAGCGGTACGGGCTCAACCTGATCGAGGACATCAAGCGCAACGTGTCCGCGTCCGCCCTGCGCAAGCTCGCCCGCCGCGGCTGGGTCGACGACAACGAGGAGTTCAGGGTCGCCGACGGATACCGCCGGTCGATGAACATCAAGGCGCCGAGCGTCGCGAGCCTCACCGGCAAGCTGTCCGGGGGCAACCAGCAGAAGGTCGTGCTGTCGAAATGGATCTTCACGGATCCGGACGTGCTGATCCTCGACGAGCCGACCCGCGGCATCGACGTCGGCGCCAAGTACGAGATCTACACGATCGTCAACCGCCTCGCCGACGAGGGCAAGGGCGTGCTGGTGATCTCGAGCGAGCTGCCCGAGCTGCTCGGCCTCTGCGACCGCATCTACACCCTGGCCGAGGGGCGGATCACCGGCGAGGTGCCCCGCGCCGAGGCCACCCAGGAGGGCCTGATGACCCTGATGACCGTTCATGGACCGGAGGTCGCGCCGTGACCAGCGTGGCACCCACCGATGCCGGCCTCGCGCCCGGCCTGCCCGCGGAGCCGGCGCGGGGACGCTCGCCGCGGCGGTTCTCCCTCAACCTGCGCCAGAGCGGCATCTACCTCGCGTTCGCGCTGATCGTGCTGCTCTTCACCGCGCTGACCGGCGGCGACATGCTCGCACCGCAGAACATCAGCAACATCGTGGTGCAGAACTCCTACATCCTCATCCTGGCGATCGGCATGATCCTGGTGATCATCGCGGGACACATCGACCTGTCGGTCGGCTCGCTGGTGGCCGCCAGCGGCGCCGTCGCGGCGGTGATGATGGTCGACTGGGACGTGCCCTGGCCGCTCGCGCTGCTGGTGACGCTCGCGTTCGGCGGCCTGATCGGCGCGTGGCAGGGCTACTGGGTCGCGTACTTCGGCATCCCCGCGTTCATCGTCACGCTCGCCGGCATGCTGCTGTTCCGGGCCGTCACGCTGATGATCCTCGGCAACCGGGGCATCGGCCCGTTCCCCGACGAGGTGCGCACCCTGGCGAACGGCTTCACCGACGGCTACCTCGGCAACGTGGGCCTCGGCGTGCTCGGCGGCGCCGACCTCTTCAGCCTGCTGGTGGGGGTGGTGGCGGTCGCCGGGGTCGTGGCCGTCCAGTGGCGCGCCCGGACCGGCCGGCAGCGCTACCGGCAGGCGGTCGAGCCGCTGTCGCTGTTCGTCGCCAAGCTCGCGCTGGCCGCGGTGGTCCTCATGTTCGTCGTGGTGCAGCTGGCCCGGTTCCGCAACCTGCCGTGGGTGCTGGTGCTGCTGGCGGCGCTGGTCATCGGGTACTCGGTGATGGCCAACCGGGCGGTCTTCGGCCGCCAGATCTACGCCGTCGGCGGCAACCTGCAGGCCGCCACGCTGTCCGGCGTCAAGGTCAAGAGCGTGGTCTTCTGGCTCTTCGTCCACATGGGAGTGCTGTCGGCGCTGGCCGGGATCATCTTCGCCGGACGGCTCAACCAGGCCAACCCGACCGCGGGCAACGCCTTCGAGCTGGACGCCATCGCGGCGGCCTTCATCGGCGGCGCCGCGGTCCAGGGCGGCGTCGGCAAGGTGGTCGGCGCGATCACCGGCGGCCTGATCATGGGGGTGATCAACAACGGCATGAGCCTGATCGGCGCGCCGAGCGAGCAGGTCATGCTGGTCAAGGGCGCGGTACTGCTGGCCGCGGTGGCCTTCGACGTCTGGACCAAGCGCCGCTCCGGCGCCACCCGGTGAGGGGCCGCCCCACGGTCACGACAGGATCATGGTGCAGTTCTGCCGGTACGGTTGCTGGCGCCACAGGCAGATCTGTACCCGGACCGCCTCCCCGCCGATGGTGGTCGCTACCGCGAACGTCCGTACGTAGTCGCGCTCGTCGACCGCCAGCGTCACCGGGCAGTCGTGCCACGGTCCGCCGACCTTCTGCCAGCGGATCCGTGCGCCGCCGGCCCGCGGCACGTTGTCGTCCGAGCCGGCCCGGCCCCAGTAGTAGGTCCGGCCGCGGTAGCGGTTGTAGCGGGCCGAGCCGTTCATCTCGTCGAAGTCCAGGAACGGCTCGATCACCTGCGCGGCGTCGTCCGGTCCCACCACCTCGGGCCGGACGAGGTCGTCGCCGGTGGTGTCCTGCGTGCACGGCCGGTCGGCGACCGGCTCCGGGCCGGCCGGACCGGCGACGCGCGGCGCCACCTGCAGTGTCACCAGTGCGCCGAGGGAAGCGGCGACGACGGCGACCGCCGCCAGCACCGCCGCGCGGACCGGCCGTCCGGCACGGCCCCGCAGCGGCCTGGCGTCGATCACGAAGTCGGGCCCCGCCTCCCCTTCCTCCGGCTTCGGGCGGCGTACGCGCGCGAGCGCCGAGGGTGGCCGGCGGGCCGGCAGCAGCCGCGGCGCGCGGACGTCGGCGGCCTTCGCCACCTCGATCAGGGCGCTGATGCGTGCCGAGGCCGCCGCGATCTGCGCGGCGTCCGACACCTCGAAGGGCCGCCGGGCGATCCGGCGGCAGGCGTGCACCACGGCGACGACCGGAATCGGGTCCACGACGATCCGGTGGTCGCCGGCGAGCACCTGGGCGACCGCATCCTTGTCGACCGTGACGCCCGGAGCCAGCCGGTGGGTCCGGATCACCTCGGCGATGTGCCGCAGCGAGGCCGGATTTCGTCGGCGCCTCGGCGCGGGGGCGCCGGGCGGGGCCACATAGGACCCTTCGCGGGCGGCCTGGGCGGCCGCGGCGTTCACCGCCGAGACCAGCAACGCGACGGCGTCGTCGACGTCACGCCACCATGGCGGCCTGGGATCCGTCACGATGATCCAGTATCGCCCCGGTCCGATGGTCTGTCACTACCTGTCGCAAAGGTCCGGTGCCGCCGCCCCCGGGCGGGCGTTCCACCCGGCGGCCGGACGCCGGCCTCGCCCAATCCGCGCGCATCCGTCGCTGGAGCGCTCCCGGGAACGTACGCTCGGACCCGTGGATCAGATCGACGCGGTACGGACCCCGGCCTCCTGGGTCGTGGTGGGTCTCGACAACGGTGGAACCTGCAACAACGCCACGGTGCTGGACGCGACGGGCCAGTTCCTGGTCGACCGGCTCGTGGAGAATCCGAGCCGGGTCCAGGAGGGGCCCGAGTCGGCCGTGGAGGCGCTCGCCGACGCCTTCACCGGCATCCTGGCCCTGACCAGCACGCCGCTGAGCCTGGTGCGCGCGGTCGGCCTGGACACGCCCGGCCCGGCCAGCGCCGACGGCGTGATCTCCTCCAAGGGGTCGACCAACTTCTCCCAGGTGTCCTGGCACGGCTTCGACATCCGCGGCGCCCTGCAGGCGCGCATCGGCCTGCCGGTGATCTACCACAACGACGCCAACGCGGCCGCGCTCTACGCCCACCACCGGCACTTCGGCGCGGACGCGGCGAACCGTTCCTCGGTGGCCGCGATCGTCGGCACCGGGCTGGGCGGCGGCGTGGTGGAGGCCGGCAAGGTGATCCGCGGCGCGGCCGGCATGGCCGGCGAGCTGGGGCACGTGCAGATCCCGCTGCACGGTGTGCTGGAGGAGGACCAGCCGGTGCCGGTCTGCAACTGCGGCTTCGCCGGCGACGTGGAGAGCATCGCCTCGCTCACCGGCATCGCCAAGAACCTGCTGCCGTACTGGTTCACCCGGTTCCCGGACCACCCGCTCGCCGCGGAGCCGATCGCCTCGGCCGCCAAGATGCTGCGCGGGTACGGCGAGAAGGAGGACCCGCTCGCGCTGGCCGTCTTCGCGCAGCAGGCCCGGGCCATCGGCAAGCTGTTCACTATCGCGGCCAACTTCACCGACCCGGCCGCGTACTTCCTCGGCGGGGGAGTGGTGGAGGCGGCGCCGCACTTCCGGCAGTGGTTCCTCAACACCGTGCGCGAGCACACCCAGCTGCGCCGCGAGCAGCAGGATGCGGCCACCTTCGCGCTGGTGCCCGACCTCGACATGGCGGGGGCGCGGGGCGCGGCCGTCGCGGCCCTGGAGACCGTCTCCGGCTGACCGTCCCCAGTGGACCCGGGCGCGCGCCGCCACAGGTATTAAGGCTCATTGACATACCTGGATATCGATCCCGACCTTCAGTAGCGTCCTGGATGCCGTCCGTGGCTGGGGCCCGGACGCGCTGAAGGGGGATACCTGATGCGACGAAGCATCGCGACCGTCGGAGCGGTCGTGCTCGGGCTCGCGACACTCCTGCCGGGCGTGGCGCAAGCAGCTCCGCAACCGTCCGAACCGGGGCTCAGCCCCGCCGACCGGGCCTCGCTGGCCGCCGGCATCCCGGTGGCGCCGAAGGCCGCCCCGGGCGCCAAGCCGGCCGGGCCCAACCCGTTCCTGTCCCTGCCGCCGGACGCGTCCAAGGTGGACTACAGCGGCTGGGCGGCGTACCTGAGGAAGCAGGCGTCCGCCAAGGCCGCGGCCCGGCTCAAGGCGCAGGGTGCGCCCTCGGCCGAGGCGAAGGCCGCCGCGGCGGTCGTCGTCGACGAGGACGAGCCCGACGGCACGTACGGCTCCAACGAGAGCCCGGCGACCGCGCAGCTCGTCCAGAACTTCGGCACCGGCTCCCGGCAGCACGCGGCGATCCGGATCCTCGGTTCGCTCGACCCGGAGTCGGCCTCGCCGGTCGAGCGCGCGGCGACCCCGGAGGACGACGGGTCCATCCCGCTCGCCGGCGAGACCGGCATCGGCAGCGGCACCACGGCCGTCCGGACCGAGGCCCAGATCGGCGACGGCCCGCACGGCTCCGCCGGCACCAAGACCAACGACTTCGACTTCTACAAGCTGACGGCGCGGGCCGGGCAGACCATCACCGTCGACACCGACACCCCCACGGGTGATCTCGACACGCTGGTCGCCGTGTACACGCCGGACGGCACCATCGTCGCGTCCAACGACGACGCGGACGGCTTCGACAGCTTCCTCACGTACAGCGCCCCGGCCGACGGGGCGTACTACGTGGTCGTGGCGGCGTACAGCGGCCTGCCGGCCGACCCGTTCGACCCGGCCAGCGGCGACGGCGGGGCCGGCGAGGGTCCGTACGCGGTGACCATCTCGGCGACCTCGGCGGACACCGACTACTTCGCCGTGCAGCTCAAGCCCGGCGACGTGCTCGGCGCGTCGGTGAAGGGCGCGCCGGCGTACCTGACGGTCTACGACAGCGACCCGCGGGAGGCGCACGGCTCTCGGCAGAACGCCTCCTTCATCTACCCGATGGACAGCAAGCTGCCCGGCGGCGGTCGCGCGGTCACCGACTACGTCGCCACCCAGGCGGGCTGGCACTACCTCGGCGTGGCCGAGGGCAGCGGCGGCTACGACATCACGGTGGAGGCGTACCGGCCCCCGCTGCAGGGCGACAAGCCCGTCCAGACGCTCTTCCTGGACTTCGACGGCGCCCGGGTCAACACCGGCGTCTTCGGCGGTACGGGCAACGTCCAGCTCAGCCCGTTCTCGGCCTTCGTCGCCAAGTGGGGCATCCCGCGGGCCCAGGAGAACGCGCTGATCGACGCCGTCGTCGCGAGCGTGACCGAGAGCCTGCAGGCGGACCTCGCCGCCAGCGGCCTGAACAAACGGTTCAAGCTGAAGATCCTCAACAGCCGGGACCACGCGGACCCGTGGGGCCAGAAGAACGTCAGCCGCGTCATCATCGGCGGCACCATCGCCGAGTCCGGCGTCGGCACCATCGGCATCGCGCAGAGCATCGACCCGGGCAACTTCGAGACCGAGGAGACCGCCCTGGTGCTGCAGGACGTGCTCAGCGATCCGGCCGGCGGCCCGGCGTCGCTGAACACCTACCTGACCGACGCGAGCGACCGGGTCGCCTTCGTCGGCCGGGCGGTCGGCAACGTGACCGCCCACGAGGCGGGCCACTTCTTCGGCAACTGGCACACCGACAACTCCGACGCCACCGCCAACCTGATGGACGCGGGCGGCGCCAACTTCGACAAGCTCTTCGGCGTCGGCCCGGACGGCGTCGGCGGCACGGCGGACGACACGGACGTCGACTTCGTCCGCGACACCTTCAGCCCGGCCGAGGGCTTCGTCGGTACCGAGGACACCCTGGGCCGCATCGTCTTCGGCGTCACCAGCTGAGCCGAGCGTCCCACCGGTGGGCCACCGCACGCGCGGTGGCCCACCGTTCGTGTCGATCCTCCACTGTGCCCATGAGCGGTCCCGGTCCGGACGCGACCGGCGAGGTAGCTGAAAGTGAATGACATCACGCTCCGAGTGACCCTTCTGTCCGGACGTACCTCCTGAGCTGGGCTTTGCCGACAGACAGTGGCCGGATGGCCACTGCGGGATGCGCCGCCGACTTGACCGGCATGCAGCAATGTCATTGGATCTCCACGCACCGTCAGGTGGGCACAACCCACAGCGAGCGTCTCATCCCGCGTAGGCCCGTGGCCCGGCCACGAGTCTGCCCTGAGCGCGCTCCGGCGGTGACGAGCACCATCCACACTCCGCCCGATCGGCGGAGCTACCCGAAGGATCGACATGAAGTCTCTCGCACGCGCTTGCGTCATCGTCGCGATGGCCGGCATCGCGGCCGGCGCCTTCGCCGGCCCTGCGGCCGCCGCCGACAACACGTTCGAGCTCGCCACCGGAAGCGTCAGCGCGTACGGCACGTACGACCGCATGATGAGCATCCCGGAGCGGCCCGTTCCGCCGATCCGCGTCAGCGGCACCCTGGCCGTGAACTCCGCCAACCAGTGCGGCGTCGTGCAGGTCGCCTACAACGGCCCGGCGGACGGCATCGAGTGGCGCACGTTCGGCCAGCTCTGCGGCAAGGGCAAGACCAACTTCACCACCGGCGCCAACCTGCTGTTCGGCGGTTTCCAGCCGCAGGTGCGCCTCTGCAAGGGCACCAGCGTGAAGAAGGCCGAGCGGGGCACCTCCTGCGACACGTTCACCCCGGTCGCCGACTGACCATCCGCGACTGACCGGCCGGGCCGGCCTCGGGCAGCGTCCGTTCGCGACCCGGGGCCGCGCTCGCCGTAGAGTGCGCCGATGACCTCCATCGAGTTCGCCAGCCCCGCGACGCTGCCGCCGGCCCACGGGTACAGCCACGTCGCGGCCGTCGCGCCCGGAAGCCGGCTGGTGTGGACCTCCGGCCAGGTGCCGGTCGCCGCCGACGGTACCCCGGCGCCCGCCGGAGACTGGGCGGCGCAGACCCGCCTGGCCATGCGCAACGTCGGGACAGCCCTCGCCGCCGCGGGAGCCACCTGGGACGACGTCTTCAAGCTGACCTTCTTCGTCGTCGACACCTCGGCGCTGGACACCGTCCGGGCGGTCCGGGACGAGTTCGTCCGCACCGAGCGGCCGCCGACCAGCACGTTGGTGCAGGTGGCCGGCCTGTTCCGCGCCGACCTGCTGATCGAGATCGAGGCGGTCGCCGCGGTGGGCGCCGGCTGACGGGTCGCGGCGACCCGGCTCGCCGACCGCTCGGTGGGGCGGGTCAGTCCTTGAGGGCGGTCGCGACGTCCGTGTGCAGGGACAGGTAGTCGGTGAGGCCGAGGGTGTCGAGCAGCCGGCGCAGGAAGCCCGACGGCGCGGCCAGCCGGACCCAGCCGCCGCGTTCCATCGCCCGGCCGTGCGCCGTGACCAACACGCCGACGCCCATGGAGTCGCAGAAGTCGAGGCCCGAGAGGTCGACCACGACGTGCGGGCTGGGCCGTTCCACGAGGCGGCTCAGGTTGGCCTTCAGGGCGGGCGCGGTGTCGATGTCGAGCGAGCCGCGGAGCGTGAGGACGGCCGTGTTCGGTGGGTGGTGCGCGACCGAGACCTGCATGAGGTGTCACTTTCGTCGGTGGCGGGCACGGGTCAGCCGTGGGTCGACGGGCGACGGCGGTGGTGACCTCCACCCTAGGCGAGTGCTACCGCATGGGCGAATTCAGTCGCGTACCGTTGACCCCGTGACAATCGACAAGGGTGACTTCGCGCCCGACTTCGCGCTGCCCGACCAGGACGGCACCACGCGGCGGCTCGGCGAGCTGCTGACCGCCGGGCCGGTGGTCCTCTTCTTCTATCCGGCGGCGATGACCAGCGGCTGCACGGTCGAGGCGTGCACCTTCCGGGACCTGGCCGCGGAGTTCGCGGCGGCGGGCGTGCAGCGCGTCGGCATCAGCCGCGACGCGGTGGCCCGGCAGAAGCAGTTCGCCGACCTGCACGGCTTCGACTACCCGCTGCTCTCCGACGCCGACAGTGCGGTCGCCGCCGCCTACGGCGTCAAGCGCCGGCTGCCGCTGGGCCCGCTGAGCATCAAGCGCATGACCTTCGTCATCGACACCGACCGTACGGTGCTCGACGTCATCCACTCCGAGCTGGACATGAACGCCCACGCGGACCGGGCCCTGGAGGTCCTCCGGGCCCGGGCCGCGCGAGATGTCGCCTAGCGGGCGTTACGCCACTTGCGGCCGCCGCGGCCGATGAGGCGGTCGGCGTCCGTGGGGCCCCAGGAGGCCGCCTCGTAGGTGGGGATCGGCGACGAATCGTTCTCCCAGTGCTCGATGATGGGGTCGACGATGCGCCAGCACTGCTCGACCTCGTCGGTGCGGATGAACAGCGTCGGGTCGCCGAGCAGGGCGTCCAGCAGGAGCCGCTCGTAGGCCTCCGGGGACTCCTCGGCGAAGGTCTGCTCGTACGAGAAGTCCATGCTGGCGGTGCGCACCCGGAAGGAGTGGCCGGGGACCTTGGCGCCGAAGCGCAGCGAGATGCCCTCGTTGGGCTGGATCCGCAGGATCAGCGCGTCGGTCTCCAGGTCGGTGAGCTGGTTGGCCGGGATCGGCAGGTGCGGCGGGCGCTGGAACTGCAGCGCCACCTCGGTGAGCCGGGCCGGCAGCCGCTTGCCGGTACGCACGTAGAACGGCACCCCGG
Source organism: Couchioplanes azureus (assembly GCF_014648355.1). Lineage (GTDB taxonomy): Bacteria > Actinomycetota > Actinomycetes > Mycobacteriales > Micromonosporaceae > Actinoplanes > Actinoplanes azureus. Next base: position 537,026 of record NZ_BMQY01000004.1, on the reverse strand, counting down.
CCCACCGCCAGTTGTCGACGTTGAGCCGCATGGCCGCGTACGTCTCGGTGCGCGACAGCGGGTCGACGCCGGCCTCGTCGCGGTAGCCGGCCATCAGGTCGTCGCGGGTGCCGCCGCGGGTGTACTGGCCGCGGACCGCCAGGTCGGCGATGTCACGGTCGGTGGGCAGCCGGATGGCCTGCAGCAGCTTGACCTTCTCGTTGCGCAGGTCCTCGGCGTTGAACGAGGCCGGCGGCTCCATGAGCGCCAGCGCCAGGACCTGCAGCACGTGGTTCTGCACGATGTCGCGCATGGCGCCGGCGTGCTCGTAGAAGCCGCCCCGGGTGCCGACGCCCAGCGTCTCGGCGACCGTGATCTGCACGTGGTCGACCCACGAGCGGTTCCAGATGGGCTGGAAGATGGCGTTGGCGAAGCGCAGCGCCAGCACGTTCTGGACGGTGTCCTTGCCCAGGTAGTGGTCGATGCGGAAGACCTGCGGCTCGTCGAACGCGGCGTGCACGATGGCGTCCAGCTCGCGGGCGGTGCGCAGGTTGTTGCCGTACGGCTTCTCGATGACCAGGCGCGAGAAGCTGCCGTCACCCGCATGGTTCAGCCCGGCGCCGGCCAGCCCCCTGATCACCGGCTCGAACGCCTCGGCGGGGGTGGAGAGGTAGAAGATGCGGTTGCCCGCGGTGCCCCGGGTGGCGTCCAGCTCGTCGAGGGTCTCCGCGAGCCGCTTGTACGTCTCCGCGTCGTCGTAGCCGCCCGATACGTACCTGATTCCGCCCTGAAGTTGCGGCTTGTCCGCCAGGCTGCGGCCGCCCAGCGCGCTCTGCGCGAACTGGTGGTCCTCCATCGGGGTGCGGGCGACGCCCACGAGCGCGAACTCCGCCGGCAGCCGGTGGTGCCGGGCCAGGCTCTCCACCGCCGGCAGCAGCTTGCGGCGGGTCAGGTCGCCGGACGCACCGAAGATCACCAGTGTGGCGGGCGGTGCGTTGCGGTCCTGTACGAGCTGGGGAACGTTGTCCATCGTCTGGTCATCCTCCGACCGCGTGCGTGGGCTTCCGCCTGAACTTTACGCAGCGCGAGCATCCGTCGGATCAAAGCTGTCCGCCGATGCGCCCGGGTCGGCACCCGCAAAGGTGGCAAACTGGGACCTAAGCCGCCGATCCGCTTGAGGGAGATCCCCGTGAAGTACCGCCTCGTGACCCGCAGCGACATGGACGGTCTGGTCTGCGCCGTGCTGCTCAAATTCATGAACGTCATCGACATCGACGACATCAAGTTCGTGCACCCCAAGGACGTCCAGGACGGGACGGCGGACATCACGGATCGTGACATCCTCACCAATCTTCCCTACCACCCCAAGGCTCACCTGGTGTTCGACCATCACCACTCGGAGACGCTGCGTAACACGGGGAACCGGCCGAACCACATCATCAACGCCGAGGCGCCGTCGGCGGCCCGGGTCATCTTCGAGTACTACGGGGGCGCCGAGCGCTTCCCGGAGGTCCCCGACGACCTCATGCGGGCCGTCGACCAGGCCGACTCGGCCGACTACACGATCGACGACATCCTGAACCCCACCGGCTGGACCCTGCTCAACTTCATCATGGACAGCCGCACCGGCCTGGGCCGCTTCCGGGAGTTCCGGGTCGCCAACTTCGACCTCATGCGGACGCTCATCGACGCGTGCATCCAGATGGGCATCGAGGAGATCCTCAAGATGCCGGACGTGGCCGAGCGGGTCGACATGTACCGCGACTCCTCGGAGTTGTTCGTCGAGCAGCTGAAGCGGGTCAGCCGCATGGAGGGCGACGTCGTCGTCGTGGACCTGCGCGAGGAGGACACCATCTTCGCGGGGAACCGCTTCATGGTGTACGCGCTGTTCCCCGAGGCCCGGGTCTCCATGCACATCATCTGGGGCTTCAAGAAGCAGAACACCGTGTTCGCCTGCGGCAAGTCGATCCTCGACCGCTCCTCGCCGGTCGACATCGGCTCGGTGATGCTCAGGTACGGCGGCGGCGGCCACCTCGCGGCGGGCACCTGCCAGGTCGCCCACGAGGACGCCGAACGAGCCGAGCGCGAGATCATCGAGGCGCTCAAGACTCCGCGTACCGTATCGGTCTGAGCATGTTGGCGGGGTGGAGAGCCGAACCTCTCCACCCCGCCGGACGCAGGTCGTGGGTCTTGCCCTGGACCCCACCCGCATGTCGTGGTCAGCGCCCCACGCGCGTCTTCACGACCAGCCCGCGCCCACCTGCGCGGGACATCCTCTATTCCTCCGGGCCGTCCCGGTAGCTCCACGCCGTCACCCGTGGCCCGGCGGCGACCAGTTCCTTCGCCTCGCCGGCCGGGGCCGGCGCCGCGGCGGCGTCCGCGGCGGCCCGGCGACGGGTCCGCAGCACCACGACCGCGCCGGCGGCCGCCAGCAGGCCCGCGACGACCCAGCCCGCGACCGTCCAGAAGCCGGGGCCGTCGTCGGCCGCCTCCGCCAGCGCCGCGAACATGGCCGCGTCGTCGGCGCTCGTCGCCTCGCCGGGGGTGGTGCCGTGCGCCGGGTGGCCCGCGGTGGCGCCCGCCGTGGCCGGGGTCAGCGCCAGCGTGACCGGCGGGATCGGGGCGCCCTTGGCCGGGTCGGCGTACGTCGGCTGCAGGGTGAAGCTCATCCTGTCGCCGCTCGTCGGCAGCGGGCCCATGGCGACCGACAGGTCGGCGGACTTGCCGGGCGCGAGGGCCTTGCCGGGCATGGCGGTCCACGTGATCGCGGACGTCGCCTCGGTGACCGGCGAGCCGCCGTGGATGCTGGTCAGCGGCGTGTCCAGCTTCCGGTACTCGAGCTGCGGCGCCCAGTCCGGCGCCGACAGTGCGTAGAACTCGGCGACCGGCATCTCCCGGGGAAGCACCAGTCTGATCTTGGTGATCGGGCTCCGCGCGGCGTTCGTGACCGTGAACGCGACGTTCTGCCCGCTGCCCTGCGGTGCGCTGGGCGGGCTGACCGTCACGCCCGCGGCGGCGGGCGCCGCGAGGCCGAGCACGCCGGCGGCGACGGCGGCGGCCAGAACCGCCGCCCGGCGGTGCTTCTCCAGTCGACTCACGTCCGGTAGTTCGGTTCAGCGAGGCGAATGGTTCAACACCGCGGAAAATTTCTTCGCCGGCCGTGCCGCATGATGGTCGCATGCGAGAGGTAGCGATCGGCGACGACATGATCAGACTCGGACAGTTTCTCAAGCTGGCCGATCTCATCGACACGGGTGGCGAGGCCAAGGTGCTGATCGCCGAGGGTGACGTGACGGTCAACGGCGAGGTCGACACCCGGCGTGGCCGGCAGTTGCGCCCCGGCGACGTCGTCGCCGTCGGCGGCCGGGCGGTCCGCGTGGTCGCCTGAGGACGCCCCGGCAAACTTCGACGTCCGTTTATGCAGCGGTGCGTGACGAGCTGTTGACATCCTGTCGATCTCAGGCATCTACTGGGTCCGGAGTGACGCCGGCGTCACCGTCGCCGGTGTCGATGTCCGCCTCGCCGGGGAGGCACCATGTCTCGTGCACGCGTGCGCGCGGCCCTGTCCGGGACCGTCGCCGCCCTGCTCGCCGTGGCGCTGGCCGGATGCGCGGGCTGGGGCGGCGGCAACGCCGGATCCGGGGGCGCGAACAGCATCGACGTCCTGATGGTCAACAACCCGCAGATGATCGATCTGCAGCGGCTGACCGAGGAGAACTTCACCCGGCGGACCGGCATCGCGGTCAACTTCACGGTGCTGCCGGAGAACGACGTCCGTGACAAGATCAGCCAGGAGTTCTCCAGCCAGGCCGGGCAGTACGACGTCGCCTCGCTGAGCAACTTCGAGATCCCGATCTACGCCAGGTCGAAGTGGATCGCGCCGCTCGACGGGTACGTGGCCGCCGACCCCGCGTTCGACCAGGCCGACATCCTGCCGCCGATGACGCAGTCGCTGACCGCCGACGACGGCAAGCTCTACGGCCAGCCCTTCTACGGCGAGTCGTCGTTCCTGATGTACCGCAAGGACGTCCTGGACGCGCAGGGCATCACGATGCCCGCGAAGCCGACGTGGCCGCAGATCGCCGACATCGCCGCCCGGCTGGACGGCGCCCGCCCCGGCATGGCCGGCATCTGCCTGCGCGGCCAGCCCGGCTGGGGCCAGATCTTCGCCCCGCTCACGACGGTGGTCAACACCTTCGGGGGTACGTGGTTCGACGCCGGCTGGAACGCCCGCGTCGACGCCCCGGAGTTCCGCGCGGCGACCCGGTTCTACGTGGACCTGGTCCGCGCGCACGGCGAGACCGGCGCACCGCAGGCCGGGTTCACCGAGTGCCTCAACAACCTCGTCCAGGGCAACGCCGCCATGTGGTACGACGCCACCAGCGCCGCCGGCTCGCTCGAGGCCGCCGACTCCCCGGTCAAGGGCAGGATGGGCTACGTCGCCGCCCCGGTGCTGAAGACCGCCAGCTCCGGCTGGCTCTACGCCTGGTCCTGGAGCATCCAGCAGGCCAGCGACTCCAAGGCCAACGCCTGGAAGTTCATCTCCTGGGCCTCCAGCCGGCAGTACGAGCAGCTCGTCGGCGCCCGGCTCGGCTGGTCCCGGGTGCCCGCCGGCAAGCGCGCCTCCACCTACGCCGACCCGGACTACCTGAAGGAGGCCGCCGCCTTCGCCCAGCCCACCGAGCAGGCCATCTCCAGCGCCGATCCGCGCAACCCCGGCGTACAGCCGCGCCCGGCGATCGGCATCCAGTTCGTCGACATCCCCGAGTTCACCGACCTCGGCACCCAGGTCTCGCAGTACGTCAGCTCCGCCATCGCGGGCCGGATGAGCGTCGACGAGGCGCTGGAGCGCGGCCAGCGCCTCGCCGAGGACGTCGCCGAACGTTACCGGTCGCGCGAGGAAGGCTGAGGTGCCGTCATGACGTCCGTCGCCGAACAGGCCGCCGCCCGTCCCGGCACGCCCCCGCGCGCGCCCGGCGTCGCCCGCCGCGCCGCCGGCTGGGGCCGCCGGGCGCCCCTGCTGCCCGCCCTGGTGTTCATGATCGTGGTGACCCAGCTGCCGTTCGTGGCCACCCTGGTCATCTCCTTCATGGACTGGAACGCGTACTACCCGGACGAGGTGGGCTTCGCCGGCGTCGACAACTTCAGGCGGGTCTTCACCGACGTCAACATGCGCGACGCGGTCTGGACCACCATCCTGCTCACCGCCGGCGTCGTGCTGATCAGCCTGCTGCTCGGCCTGGGCATCGCCCTGCTGCTGGACCGCAGGTTCCGCGGCCGCGGCGCGGTGCGCACGATGATGATCGCCCCCTTCCTGGTGGTGCCGGTCGCCGCCGCCCTGCTGTGGAAGCACGCGCTCTACAACCCCGAGTACGGCCTGCTCAACGGCGCCCTCACCCGGATCTGGGGCCTCTTCGGCTCGGACGACCCACCGCAGCCGGACTGGATCACCGCCATGCCGCTGTGGTCGGTGATCTTCGCCCTGGTGTGGCAGTGGACGCCGTTCATGATGCTGATCCTGCTGGCCGGCCTGCAGGGGCGCCCGCTGGACGTGGTCGAGGCGGCCCGCATCGACGGGGCCGGCACCTGGCAGATCTTCCGCAGCATGACCCTGCCGCACCTGCGCCAGTACCTGGAGCTGGGCGCCCTGCTCGGCTCCATCTACATCGTGCAGAACTTCGACGCGGTCTTCACGATCACGTCCGGCGGCCTCGGTACGGCGAACCTGCCGTACACCATCTACCAGATCTTCTACCAGGCGCACGACTACGGCCGGGCCTCCGCCGCGGCGGTCGTCGTGGTGCTCGGCACGATCCTGATCGCGACGTTCGCGTTGCGCACCGTGTCGTCGCTGTTCAGACAGGAGCCGGGCCGATGAGCATCACCGACACCGCGCCGGTCCCGGCCACCCGCGACGAGCGCGGCGCGCCGGTCGGCAAGCGCCGCGAACGCGCCGGCGTCTGGCTCACCCTGCTGGCCTGGGTGGTCGGCATCCTGTTCGTGCTGCCGGTGGTCTGGATGGTGCTGACCTCCTTCCACAGCGAGGCGGACGCCGCCACCAACCCGCCGTCGGTGCTCGCCCCGCTGACCCCGGAGGGCTACCGGGAGTTCTTCTCCGGCGGCGCGAGCCCCTGGCCGCCGCTGCTCAACTCGCTGACCGCCAGCATCGTGTCGACCGCCCTGGTGCTGCTGCTGTCCTTCCCCGCGGCGTACGCCCTGAGCATCAAGCCGGTGAGGAAATGGACCGACGTCCTGTTCTTCTTCCTCTCCACCAAGATGCTCCCCGTGGTCGCCGGCCTGCTGCCGCTGTACCTGTTCGCGCAGAGCACCGGCCTGCTCGACAACATCTGGCTGCTCATCGTCTTCTACACCGCGATGAACCTGCCCATCGCCGTCTGGATGATGCGCTCGTTCCTGTCCGAGGTCCCGGTCGAGATGCTGGAGGCCGCCGCGATGGACGGTGCCGGGCTGGCCAGGACCCTGCGCTCGGTCATCGCGCCCGTGGTCATGCCGGGCATCGCGGCCACCGCGCTGATCTGCTTCATCTTCAGCTGGAACGAGCTGCTCTTCGCCCGGGTCCTCACCGCCACCGTCGCCGAGACCGCCCCGGTGTTCCTGACCGGCTTCGTCACCAGCCAGGGGCTCTTCCTCGCCCAGTTGTGCGCGGCGGCGTTCGTGGTCTCGCTGCCGGTGCTCGTGGCCGGCTTCACCGCCCAGGACAAGCTCGTGCAGGGGCTGTCCCTCGGCTCGGTCAAATAGCCTGCACCCCGCCCCCTGATAGTGGCCGGTCCCGCGGTGCGGGGCCGGCCACGGCGTCTCGCGCATTTCCGCGCGGAGGTGGAACCGGAGGCAGCGGGGGTACGTCCGAACGGTTATGACGACACTTCGCGGTTTGCCCACGGCCGCTGCTGCCGCCCTGACGGTTCTGCTCAGCGCCTGCGCCGAGCCCGGTACCGGCCCCGGCGCCGGCTCGCCGTCGTCCGCGCCACCGGCCGGCGACGACGGCGGCCTCGTCCTGCGGGTGACGCAGACCGGCGGCTTCGCCGGCCCCGACACGATCGCCGGACGCCTGCCCGGCCTCAGCGTGTACGCCGACGGCCGGGTGATCTTCGACGGTCCGGTGACGGCCGACTACCCCGGCCCGGCGTTGCCCAACGTCCTGGTACGCATGGTCTCCCCGGAACAGGTGCGGCAGCTGACCGGCGAGGCCGAGGCCGCCGGGGTGCGCGAGGGCGCCGACTTCGGGCAGCCCGGCGTCGCCGACGCGAGCACCACCGAGGTCACCGTCGTGACCGGCGCCGGCGAGCGTACGGTCGGCGCCACCGCGCTGCACGAGGCGCAGGCGGACGACCCCCAGCTCACCCCCGCCCAGAAGCAGGCCCGGGCGAAGCTGCGCGCGTTCCTCGACCGGGCCGACAAGCTCGCCTCCGGTGCGGAGGCGCGGCCGTACGAGCCCGAGGTCCTCGCCGCGGTCGTCCGCCCGTACGTGGAGCCCGGCAACGACCTGCCCGCGCGGCCGAAGGAGGTTCAGTGGCCCGGTCCGGCGCTGCCCGGCGAGCCGCTCACCACGGTCCAGAAGATCAGTTGTGTGACCGCGACGGGTGCGCAGCGCGACGCGATCCTCGCCTCGGCGAAGAACGCGAAGGCCGGCGCCCCGTGGGTCTCCGGCGGCAACCGGTGGACCGTGACCTTCCGGCCGCTGCTGCCCGACGAGAGCGGATGCGCCGACCTCCAGGTGGCCCGATGACTCCCATCGGCGAACCCTTCGAGCCGTCGCAGCTGTCGCCCCGCGCCGCCGGGGACGAAGACGGCAGCGGGCCGGGACAGGCGGCACCCGTCCCGGCCCGCACGGCCTGCCGGCCGTGGCTCAGCGCACGCCGAGCAGATCCACCACAAAGATGAGGGTCTCGTTCGGCTTGATCACGCCGCCGGCGCCGCGCGCGCCGTACCCCAGGTGCGGGGGAATGGTCAGCTTGCGGCGGCCGCCGACCTTCATGCCGACCACGCCCTGGTCCCATCCGCCGATGACCTGGCCTCCCCCGAGCCCGAACTCGAACGGCGTACCACGGTTGTAGGAGGCGTCGAACTCCTTGCCCGAGGAGAACGCGACGCCCACGTAGTGGACGCTGACCTGGTGGCCGGGCTTGGCCTCGTCGCCGTCGCCGACGATGAGGTCCTCCGTGACCAGCTCGGCGGGCGGCTCACCGGTGATGGGGCCGACGTCGGGCTTCTCCATGTGTCCTCCTGTGTCGAATTGCCTGCACGGCCATGCAACCACAGCGGCGGCGACTTATCCGCAGCGCCACCCGTCGTGGTGAACGATCCGTGTCCGGCCTGCGTACTGTCCCTCGTGGGCCGCTCCGCCCACGCGGGTACCTCCGGGAGGTCGCATGAGGTCCGTCCGCCGCACCGCGGCCCTCGCCGTCGCCGGCGGGATCGCCGCGGCCGCGTCCCTGCTCCCGGCCGCGCCGGCCCTCGCGCACGGCACGCCGACCACGCCGGTCAGCCGCACGGCGGCCTGCGCGTCCGGCGGCGACCGCGCGGGCTCCCCGGTCTGCCGGGCGGCGCTCGACGCCAACGGCCTGCCCTTCGGCCGCTTCGACAACCTGCGCGTGCCCGGCGTCGGCGGGCGGGACCGCCAGCTCATCCCGGACGGCCGCCTGTGCAGCGGCGGCCTGCCCGACTTCCGCGGCCTCGACCTGCCCCGCGACGACTGGCCCGCCACGAAGGTCACCGCGGGCGCCACGCTCGAGGTCGCGTACGCCGGCACCATCCCGCACCAGGGCACCTTCCGGCTCTACCTGACCGGCCGGGAATACGACCCCGCGAAGCGGCTCCGCTGGGACGACCTGGGCTCACCCCTCGCGCAGGTCACGGACCCGCCGCTGCGCGACGGCGCGTACCGGATGAGCGTGCGCCTGCCCAAGGACCGTACGGGCCGGCACGTGCTCTACACCGTGTGGGAGACCTCCAGCACTCCGGACACCTACTACTCCTGCTCCGACCTGGTCATCCAGGGCGCCACGGCACCGGCCGAGGCGGCCCCGGCGGCCCCGGCGGCCCCGGCGGCCAAGCCGGCGAAGAAGGCCGCCCCGAAGGTCACCCGCTCGGCGGAACCCGGCGCGGTGGCCACCCCGGTGGACGCCCAGGCCGGCAAGTCCGCGGCGGCCCCGCCGGCCCGCGAGTCCTGGCTGCGCCCGGCCGCCGCCGAGAGCGAGGACAAGGTGCAGCTCGGCCACCAGATCGTCGTCGCGGCTCTCATCGTCGTGCTGGGCGTGGCGGCGGGCGCCGGCTTCCTGCGCCTGCGCGCGGCCCGAACCCGGCGCGAAGCCCCGGACGCCGGCCCGCGGTGACGGCCCGTCCCGGATCACCGGCGGCTTCCTGAGCCACGGTCAGGCGGCGTGCTCGAAGCGGCGGAGCTCGCGGGCTTCCTTGGCGTAGCGGGCCAGCAGGTGCACCGTGCGGGGACCGGCCACGCCGTCGGTGTCGAGGCCGACGCGGGCCTGGAAGCGGCGGACGGCGGTGGCCAGGGCGTCGTCGTCCCCGCCGACGGTCAGGCCGAGCTGGGCGAACAGGTCGCGGATCGCGGCCGGGTCGGCGGCGGGGGCCGGGTCGCCGGTCCAGCCGATCAGGCCGCCGACCGCCGTTCCGACCACGCTGAGCATTCCTCGTGCCGACATGCGTACCTCCTGGGGATCTCGCCGGGAGTCCCAGGATCCGCGAGCCACCTGTGCGTGGCATCGGACCTCGGTCCTGACCTGCTGTGCGGTCGCTATGACTTTCGGCGGATCCGGGCTAGAACTCGTCGACCCGGCGGTCCTGGTCCGGGCAGACCGTGTCGATCGCCAGCTTGACCAGCCGGCGGGCGGTGGCCCGGTTCGCCGCGGCGGCGCCGGCCAGGCTCCGGGTGGACGCCACGATGGCGCCGGCGTCGTCGCCCGCGGCCAGCGAGGTGCAGGCCTGTTCGGCGATGGCGGCGATCTCCTCGTCGCGGTGGTCGAGGGCGATCTGCGGCAGCTTGTCGCGTACGGCCGCGACGAAGGCGCCCGTGCCGGCGGCCGCCCGGGCCTGCGCGGCCGTGCGTGGGGCGCGGGGCGCGACGGTCGCCGCGGCCGTGGGTCCGGCCGTCGTGCTCTCGGTCACCATGGCCCTGCTCGACGCCGTGCCGCTGCTGCTGGTCGCCGGGGCCGGCACGGTCGCCGGCTCCGCCTCGGCGTCGTCGCCGCATCCGCCCATCGCCAGCAGAAGTGCCGCCGCGGCCAGCCACCTCGTCATCATCGGTCCACCCGTTCCTCGCCTGTTGTGCTGCCGCAGGCTCAACGGGCAAGAGGCGCCCGGGGGACGGACCGCCGGGCACGCTACCCACACGGGTGACGCTCAGCGAACCCACAGACACGCTCACCGAGAGCTGGCAGGCGCGTGGTGACCGACGGCTTGGGGCAGCACGTCCGCTGACGGCGGGGCCGGGCGGGTCCCGATGGCGGGGCCCGCCCGGCCCATGTCAGCCGGCCAGGTCGCCGTAGCGGTCCTCGAGCTCCCGCCACGTGCCCTGCGCCACCGCGCGGCCGCCGACGAGGACCATGACGCGGTCCGCCCGGGACAGTGCCGCCCGCTTCGACGTCGATCCCACGACCGTGATCCCGTGCTCGCGCAGCGCCCGCCACAGCTCCAGCTCGGTGGTCACGTCCAGCGCCGAGGACACGTCGTCCGCGATGAGCAGCTCCGTGCGCGGCGCCAGGGCCCGGGCGAGTGCCAGGCGTTGCAGCTGGCCGCCCGACAGGCGGGTGCCCTTGTGACCGATCAGCAGTTGCAGGCCGCCGCCGGCCGCCGCCAGGTCGTGTTCGAGCTGGGCGGTCGTCACCGCGTCCGCGGCGTCGACCTGGTGGCCGAGGGCGATGTTGTCCGCGACCGTGCCGGACAGCACGCGGGGCAGCTGGGCGACGTAGCCGACCTGGTTGGGGCGCAGGAACGTCTCCGGCTCGTGCACCGGACGGCCGTTCCAGGCCAGCGTGCCGGTGTGGTGCACGATGCCGGCCAGGGCCCGCAGCAGCGACGACTTGCCGGAGCCCACCGGGCCGACCACCAGCACGAGCTCGCCACGGTCCACCGTCAGGTCGATGTCCTGAGCGCCGACCGTGCCGTCCTCGTGGACCGCGCTGAAGCCGGCGAGCTCCAGCCGGCGCAGCGGGTTGCGCGGTGCCACCGGCGGGGCCTCCGCCGTGCCGGCGGCGATGTCCACCCCGGGCACCGACGACGAGTACGCCGCCGCGCCCGCCATGGCCACCGTCCGCCGGGTCCACACCCGAGCCGACGGGAAGTGCGACACGAGCGAGGCCGTGGTCCACGCGAACCAGCGGGCCGCCCCGAGCACCGCCACCGCGATCAGCGTGGCCGCCGCCGACAGGCTGCCGGTCAGGTACATCGCCCAGGCGGCGATCGGCAGCAGGCCGCTGAGCAGCGACGGGGTGGACCGGGCCCACACCTGGATGGCGATCTCCCGGCGCTGCCGCTCGCTGCGGGCGGTGTCGAGCGCCGCGAGGTGCTCGAGCACCGGCACGGTGGCGCCGGCCAGCTTCACCGTGCGCGCCGCCGACAGCGAGGACACCAGGGCGGTGGCGAAGGCGGCGCGGGCGGCGACCGTACGCCGGGCCGCCCGCTCCAGCCGCGGCCCGAACAGCGTCGCCGCCAGCCCGGAGACGACCATCGTCCCGGCGAAGAACAGCGCGGGCACCCACGACCCGGACGCCAGGGTCATCGCCACGATCATGACGAGGCTGACGGCGGTGTCGATGAGGTTGTCGGCGAGCATGACGACCCGCTCGGTGTCGCCGCCCTGCGCCACCACCTCGGCCGGGGTGTGCTTGCTGATCCGGCGGGGGCCGATCTGCCCGTGCACCAGCCGCATGCTGATCCGCAGCATCTGCCGGACCCACCACTCGGGGAACCAGGCGCCGGTGTAGTACAGCGTCGGGATGGCCACGATCAGGGCGGCCGCGATCACGGTCGCCGGCCACACCGGGTCGCCCACGCCGTCGACCACCTGCGACCAGAGCAGCGGCAGGATGGCGCCGTCGAGGCCGAGCAGGATCAGGACCAGGAACAGCGCCACGGCGGCCAGGCCGTACCGGGCGTCGTTGGTGGTCAGCCGGAAGATCTCGCGCATGGTCCGGGTCGGCGGCGGCTCGGGCAGCGGCGGCGGGTCGGCCAGGGGCAGGGTGTTGCCCAGCTCCGTGCCGGCCGGCTCGGGCTCGCGTTCCAGGAGCGCGACGCCGCCGCCGGTGCGGGCCGGGGCGGCCACCGTGGAGGTGGCCAGCAGCTCCGCGAAGCGGCGGGACTCGGCGAGCGGGCCGGCCTCGAGCACCTCGCCGTCGGCCAGCACCACGACCTCGTCGCAGCGGCGGACCGAGGACAGCCGGTGCGCCACGATGACGCCGATGCGGCCCTTCAGCAGCCGGTCGGTGGCGCGCTGCACCCAGGCCTCGGTGACCGGGTCCATCCGGGCGGTGGCCTCGTCGAGGATCACCACCTGCGGGTCGCGGACCAGGATGCGGGCGAACGCGACGAGCTGCTCCTGCCCGGCGGACAGGACGTAGCCGCCCTCGCCGAGCTTGGTGCCGACGCCGTCGGGCAGGCTGTCCACCCACCCGCTCAGGCCCAGCTCGGCGAGGGCGTCCGCCACCTGCGGCAGCAGCTCCTCGTCGAACAGGGCGATGTTCTCGGCCAGGGTGCCGGCCAGGATCTCGGTGCGCTGCGGGACGATCGCCGTCCACCGGCGCAGCCCCTCGACGTCCAGGTCGTTGATGTCGTGACCGCCGAGGAAGACCGTGCCGCGCGGGACGTCGACCGCGCGGGTCAGCACCTTGGCCAGGGTGGACTTGCCGGATCCGGTGCGCCCGATCAGCGCGTACGAGCGTCCCCGCCGGAACGCCAGGCTGATGTCGCGCAGCGCGGGCGGGCGGCCGGAGTCGGACTCGCCGTACCGGAAGGTCAGCTCGCGGACCACGAGGTCGCCTCCGGTGGGCGGGAGGCCGCCGGTCGGCTCCTGCGGGACCTCGCGCAGCAACCGCACCCGGCTCCAGGCACCGAGCGCGTTCTGCAGCTCCGGGACCATCCGGGTGACGTGCTCCAGCGTGCCGCCGAAGCCGAGCGCCAGCAGCCACACCGCGGTCAGCCGGGCGCCGTCGATGTGCCCGGTGGCCAGCGCCCAGGCGCCGCCGACGACCAGTACCGCGATGAGCGTACGGGTAATCGCCCCGGCACCCATCGTGACCCGCGCCGACATCCGCCACACCCGCCGCCCGCGCTCCAGCACCTCGCGGGCGCGCTGGGCGTAGAGGCGGCGCACGTACGGCGCGGCGAGGCTGGTGCGCACGTCGTCCTGGCCGTGGATGGCCTCCTCCATCACGGCCGCGAGGTCGGACCAGGCCTCCTCCTCGCGGATGCGGGCCGGGGAGATGCGCTGGATCGGCTTGGTCATGACGGCCGCGAGCAGGATCGACACGAGAACCATGGCGATCGCGGCCGGCCACCAGGCGAAGAACGCGGTGACGATCGACAGGCCGGCCACGGCCAGCGACTGGGCCAGCCGGACGCCGCTGCCGCGCAGCTCGGCGCCGACCTGGTAGACGTCGCTGTCGATGCGGTCCAGCAGCTCGCCGACCGGGGTGTTCTCCAGCGTGGGCACGTCCTGGCCGAAGGCCACACGGCACAGCCCGCGGCGCACGGCGGCGGCCCAGTCGGCGGTCAGCCGGGCGGCGACCAGGCCGACCAGGACGTCGCCGAGCACGGACACGACGAGCGCGGCGGCGAGCACGGTGAACAGCGGTACCGAGCGGTCGACCAGGACGGGACCGGCCAGGCCCAGGGCGGCGGCCTGACCGCCGGCCCCGAGCACGATGAGGACGGCGACGAAGGCGGTGCGACGGGGGGAAACGCCCCATAAGTCGCGGAGCAGGAGCATCGAAGGTCCTCAAGGCAGGAGGGAAGCGGTGCCTCCATCCTGCGGGGCGGGCCTGGACGGCTCAACGCAATTACGGGGCCCGTCCCGGTGGGCTGCGCCACCATGGCCGGGGCATGCCGGTGCGATCGGCGCGGCGGGCCCGGACCGGGTAGCGTGCGGCTGATGTATCCGCCCTCGCCGTGGCACCTGCGCGGACAGCTGTACCTGTCGGTCTTCGCCGTGCCCGCGGCGCAGCTGCCCGGGCTGCCGGCCGGCGTCCGGCCGCTCACCGTCGCCGGGCGGGCCCTGGTCGGCGCGGCGTGGGTCGTCTACGAGCCGGGCGGCACGCTGCACTACCGCGAGCTGCTCGCCGCGGTCCTGAACCGCTCGCTGCGCAGCACGGTCATGGACATCTGGGTGGACAGCCCCGAGTCGTGCGAGGGCGGCCGCGTGCTCTGGGCCATCCCGAAGGATCTGGCCGAGCTGGCGATCGCGCCACCGGAGGCGGCCGCCGCCGGGATCGCCCGCGCGACCCTCGCACCCGGGCGCCGCCTGCCGCTCCGGTGGCCCACTCCGCTGTCGCTGGTGCAGGGCCGCGACGGCGAGCTCGTCCGCACGCCGGTCCGGGGCCGCGCGACGCTGCGCCCGACCCGGATGACCTGGCAGGTCGCACCGGACGGGCCGCTGTCCTATCTGGCCGGTCGCCGGCCGCTGCTGTCGCTGACGATGGCCGACTTCCGCCTGCGCTTCGGCGCCTGACCGGGGCCGGTCAGGGCGAGCGCAGGGTGAGCAGGGTGATCTCGCTCGGCGCGAAGATGCGGAACGGCGGCCCCCAGAACCCGGTGCCCCGGGAGGTGTAGAGCTGCGTGCGCTCCCCGTGCCGGCTCAGCCCCTGCAGGACCGGCTGGTCCAGCCGGACGAGGTAGTGGAAGGGCCAGATCTGCCCGCCGTGGGTGTGCCCGGAGAGCTGCAGGTCCACGCCGTGCGCGACCGCACCGGCGATCTGCTGGGGCTGGTGGGCCAGGAGCAGGACGGGCAGGTCCGGGTCGGTGCCGCGCAGGGCGGCCTCGTGGTCCATGTGGTGCCCCGGCACGCCCGAGCCCGCCGCGGTGCGGTCGTCGACGCCGGCGACGACCAGGTCGCTGCCTCCGCGGGAGACGACGAGGTGCCGGTTGTGCAGCGCCTCCCAGCCCAGCGACGCCATGTGCTCGACCCAGCGCTGGGCGCCGCTGAAGTACTCGTGGTTGCCGGTGACGTAGACCCGGGCCAGGCGGGCGCGGACGTCGCCGAGCGGGGCGGCCTGCTCGCGCCGCTGGGCCACCTCGCCGTCGGCGATGTCGCCGGTGTGCGCGACGATGTCCGGCTCCAGCGAGTTGACCACCTCGACGACGCCCCGCGACCAGCGGGCCCGGTCGATCGGCCCGTAGTGCGTGTCGGTCAGCAGCACCACGCGCAGGCCGTCGAGCCCGCGGCCGAGCCGGGGGACCGTCACGTCGATGCGCCGGACCCGCGAGACGCGCATCGCCTCGGCGTACCCCCAGAGGAGCAGGACCAGCGCGACGAGCGCGACCGCCGCGGTGACGATGCGCGAGCGGGCCGGGTCGGCGACCCCCGCGACGGCCAGGCCGAGCCGCAGCACGCCACCGAGCAGCGACCACACGAACAGCACCCACACGACACCGAGGAGGGTGTCGGCGAGGCGCGCGGCGGCGTCGCGGTGGTGGCGGCCGTGGCCGCTGAACATCAGGACGGGGAAGGCCGCGGCCAGGGCCGCGAAGAACGCCGTGCCGGCGGCGAAGACGGCGCCGGGCCAGCGGTTTCCGGACCACACCAGGGTCCACCACGGTACGCCGAACAGCAGCAGCTCGACGGCGGCGACGACCAGGCCGAAGCGGACGACCCGGCCGCGGCGCCGGCGCGGCTGGGTCTCCACGGACTCACCGACAGACACGCTCAGAAGTCTGCCACGCGGCCGGGCTCCGGCGGCGGGGTGCCGACGGCGCGGACCAGCGACGCCGGGACGACGAGGTCGGCGCGGTGCCGGGTGGCCGCGATGATCTCCGCGTTGCGCTCGTCGGTGCCGGTGGCCCAGGCCGTCGCGGCGGAGGCGTCCTTGCCGAAGCGGATGTGCCGGGCGATCAGCCGGTCGAGGCGGGTGGGGCGGTCGAGGTCGGCGTACCAGATCTCGTCGCACAGCGGCCGGACCCGCGACCAGCGCTCGTCCTCCAGGAGCAGGTAGTTGCCCTCGGACACGATGAGCCGGGCCGTGCGGTGCACCGGGATGGCGCCGGCGATCGGCTGCTCGATGACGCGTTCGAAGCCGGGCGCGTACACGATCTCGTCGGTGTCCTCGCGCAGCCGGCGCAGCAGCGCCGCGTAACCGAGGGCGTCGAAGGTGTCCGGGGCGCCCTTGCGGTCGCGGTTGCCGAGGCGGTCCAGTTCGACGTCGGCGAGGTGGAAGCCGTCCATCGGCACGTGGGCGACCCAGCCCGGCGGGCTCTGCGCGGCGATCGCCGCGCAGAGCTCCTCGGCGAGGGTGGTCTTGCCGGCGCCCGGCTCGCCGACGATGCCGAGGACCGCCCGCCGGCTGCCGTCCGTCAGCGCCCGGGCGCGCCGCACCAGCCCTTCGAAGGTCATGCGGGCCGGGCCGTGAGGTGCTGGGCCATGAACCCGCGGGCGTGCCGGGCCAGGTCCTCGCCGTCGTGCCGGAGGTTGCGCCAGATCGCGAGGTCGTTGGAGAGGCCCGGCCGGACGAGGTCGTCCTCCTCGATGTTCATGTGGTAAGTGTCCAGGTGTACGAGCACGTTGTCGCCCCGACGTCGTCGGCGAGCCGCAGGGCGTCGCGGGCGGTGTTGACCACATTGGTCTCGTAGCGGTTGCAGACCTCCAGGCCGAGGGTCATGCCCCGGGAGGCGGCCTCGGCGGCGAGGTCGCGCAGCACCCGGACGATGTCGGCCCGGCCGGGCGCGGTCAGCGGGGCGCCGTACTTGCCCAGCGCGCTGTAGAGGGCGCCGGTGAAGTGGGTGCCGCCCAGCTCGTGGGTGATCACGAGCGAGTCGTGCAGGAGCTTCGCGCCGCGCTCGACGACGGCCGGGTCGGTGCTGGAGACGTCGGCGTCGAAGGCCAGCCCGCGCGAGCAGGCCACCGACAGCCCGTGGTCGCGCAGCAGGGCGCGGGTGGCCGCGACGTCGAGGTGAGCGCCATGACCTGGGCGGAGGAGCAGCTCTTCGCCGGGATCCGGGAGATGGTCTACCGGCGGTCGCTGCCGCTGGCGACGCGCAAGCTGCAGATCGTGGCGACCAAGCTGGACACCCGCTCCGGGCTGGTGGGCCTCGCCCTGCCGCTGGCCGACGGTATCTTCGCGCCGGACCGGGTGGGTGCCCTGATCAGCCGGGTCTGACGACCCCGGCGGTGGCCGGCCGAACCCGATCGAGGGTCAGAAACAGGACATCCGCCGCGGGGCGGCCGTTCGGGCCATGGACGCGACATTTGCGCAGGTGAAGCCTCCGGAGAACACCGACCCGGAGGGAGAAGTCATGATCGTCCCGCGTCCCGCCCTCACCGCCGTCGTCGCGGTGGGCACGCTCGTCCTGGCCGCCGTGCCGGCCCTCGCGGCGTCCGCGCCCGTCACCACCGCGCCGCTCGGCACGGCACCGCTCGCCATGGCACCGCTCGCCACGGCACCGCTCGCCACGGCACCGCTCGGCACGGCCGGCCATCATCCGGAGCCGCCGCCACTGGTCGTGGCGGAGGGGCTGAACAATCCGCGCGGTCTGGCCTTCGGGGACGACGGCACGCTGTACGTCGCGGAGTCCGGCAAGGGCGGTGCCGGTCCGTGCCAGGCCGGCCCGGAGGGCGGCGAGGTCTGCTTCGGCCGCTCCGCCAGCATCACCCGGATCCGGTACGGCCACCAGAAGCGGATCGTCACCGGCCTGCCGTCGCTGGCGTCGCGCACCGGCGCCGAGGCGATCGGCGCGACCGACGTGGGCGTGAGCCGGTGGGGCACGGTGTCCTTCACCGTCGGTCTCGGCGCCGATCCCGGCCTGCGCACGAAGGTCCGGCAGCTCGCCGGCATGGCCAAGCTCTACGAACTGGGTCGCCGGGGTCCGCGGCCGGTGGCCGACCTGGGCGCGTACGAGCGGAAGGCCAACCCGGACCGCCTGACCCCGCCCGACACCAACCCGTACGGGCTGGCCGTCTCCGGCAGGTCCCGGCACGTCGTGGACGCCGGCGGCAACACGCTGCTGCGGGTCTCGTCGCACGGGCGGATCAGCACCGTCGCCGTGTTCCCGCGGCGCACCGTCCCGGCGCCGGCGGGCATCCCGGACCTGCCCGCCGGCACGCCGGTGCCGATGCAGGCGGTGCCCACGTCGGCGGTGCGCGGCCCGGACGGCGCCTGGTACGTCGGTGAGCTCACCGGCTTCCCGTTCCCGCCCGGCCAGGCCCGGATCTACCGCGTGGTGCCCGGGCACCGTCCCACCGTCTACGCGACCGGCCTCACCAACGTCATCGACCTCGCCTTCGGCCCGCACGGCCGGCTGTACGCCCTCGAGATCGCCCGCGACGGCCTGTTGTCCGGCAGCGAGACCGGCGCGCTGGTCCGGGTCGGCCGGCACGGCGGGCACAAGGTCGTGGCCTCCGCGGGGCTGCGGGCTCCCGGCGGCGTCGCCGTCCGCGGGCGCCACGCCTACGTGACGAACTGCAGCGTCTGCGCCGGCACGGGCACCGTGGTCAAGATCCGGCTGTAGGGCGGGAGCCGCGTGCGGGTCACAGCCCGAGCCGCAGGGCGGTCACCCCCGCCGGGGAGAGCGGCCGGGCGGTGGCCCGTACGAGGTCGGCGTGGATGCCGACCGGCAGCTGCGTGCCGAGCGCGCACAGCGCCGGATAGTGGTCGAGGACCTCGCGGTGGCTCAGTGCGCCCACGCCGATCAGCAGGCCGTTGACCGCGCTCGGCGTGCGGGCCAGCTCGGCGCAGAGCTCCATGCGCCACACCGGGTCGTCGATGTGGGTGGCGAACTCGCGGGCGATCCGGTTCCCCGCCGGGCAGCCCTCCTCGGGTGCGGCGTGCCGGCCGGAGGGGGCCAGCACCGGCGCCGGGCGTACCGCGACGCCCAGCCGCAGCGCGAGCTCGGGCAGGGTGAGCACCGCCAGCCCGAAGGCGCAGTTGTCGCAGAGCCGCTGGAAGGTGTCGGCGTGCACCACCGTCGCCGGCCGCGGGCATCCGGTGGCCGCACCGCAGGCGGCGTCCAGAATGATCTCGGTGAGGCGTCCCGACTCGTCGAAGCGCCCCACACCGGCGAACATCGCCGGTGTCTCTCGGTAACGGGCAAGGGCGGCCCGTTCGCTACCGTAGCCGTCGGGGTCCACGCCGATGCGCGGAACGCCCTGCTGCGCGTGGAGCTGGATGAGGCGGAACATCCTGGTCACTCCCGGGGGTCTCGAAGGTCGGTGCATCCCGGGATACGAGCCAGATGGCCCGGCGGTTCACTCCCTACGCTGGGTATAAGAAAAGCTGCCCTTCCGGCGCTGAGCAGTAAGTCTGAAGCAGTCGAATGTCACTGCGTGTAGTGCGTAGGTCGCGGCGGTGAGCCCGGCCAGCACGCCCGTGAGGATCACCGCCAGTTCGCCGTCGAGGGCGCGCCAGGCGGCCGGCAGCGCCGTCACGCCGAGCACGAGGCCCGCCTCGCAGGCGGACTCGACGAGCCGGCGCGCGCGGTCTGTGGTCATGGTGCCCACCTTGCCGTCACCCAGGGTGCGGGCGCTTCCCTCCGCAGCCGGATCAACTTCTATGACTTTCGGCAGAGGAGCCACCCGGCCCAGGAGGGCGAAAACCGTGAAATGCCCCAATCCGTACGCGAGCCGCCTAGCGTGGGACAGGTGGCCGCTATCCGGCGGCGACACCCCGGCACCGGCGAAAGGTGACCCCATGACCGTGCAGATTCCCGCCGCCCGGCACGAAGACCTCGCCGAGCACCTCGCCGCCCGGATCGAACGGCGCCTCGCGGTGCTCTGCGACGAGCTGGAGCACGCGGGCGTCGTCGCCTACGGGGCGGACCGGGGCCTGGCGACGCGGGGCGGAACCGTGCGAATGACCGTGGCCGATGTCTCCGCGGTCGTCGCCGCGGTCGTGCTGGACACTGCGGAAAGTGCCCCGTAACGTGGCGTGATCGGCGCGGACATGGCGCCGCCGCCCCGGGCGAAGACTTCGCCGAACCACGAAGCTTGCTGGGCCGCGGACCGATAATGGTCATGTCCGGCAGCGCGGGGGAGGAACTACGGTGAGCGTCACGGCGCCGCCGGCGTGGGAGACCATGCCGGCGTTGATGTACCACTCCGTGTCCGCGGTCGCCGGTCCGCTGCGCGACCTGGCGGTGCCGCCGAAGCGCCTCGCCGAGCAGCTCGCCGCGCTCACCGCGGCCGGCTACCGGCTCGTCGGGCTCACCGAGGCCCTCGACCTGCTCGAGCAGGGATGCACCGACAAGCTGCTCGCGGTCACCTTCGACGACGGCTACCGCGACTTCCTCACCCAGGGCGTGCCCGTGCTCGCCGAGGCCGGCGCGGGCGCCACGCTCTACGCCTCGGTCGGGCACCTCGGCGCGTACGCCGACTGGCTGGGCCGCTGGTCGCCCGACTTCGGCAAGCTGCTCACCTGGGACGAGCTGGCCGAGGTCGCCGAGGCCGGCATCGAGATCGGCAACCACAGCCTCATCCACCACCCGCTCGACGTGCTGAGCGCCGCCGAGCTGCGCGAGGAGACGACGCGCAGCAAGGACGAGCTGGAGCAGCGGCTCGGGCGGCGGGTGCGCAGCTTCGCCTACCCGCACGGCTACAACGGCGCCAAGGTCCGCGCCGCGGTGCTGGCCGCCGGGCACGACAACGCCACCGAGGTGGGCCGGCGCCTGCACACGCCGGGCGAGCGGCGGTTCGCCGTGCCGCGGTTGCAGCCCACCCCGGACATGACCGGCGCCGACCTGGTCGCCCTCGTCGCCGGCGGCGGCTCGCCGCTGGTGCCGCGGCTCAAGCAGCTCGCCCAGCCCGGCTGGCGGATGGTGCGCCGGATCGCCCGCGCCGCCGGGCGGAACCTGACATGAGCCCCGCGCACCGCGCACCGCGCCGGGCCCTGGACCCGGGTGCGGGTCCCGCGCACCGCGCACCGCGCCCCCCGTTGACCCGCCGCCACCTGCTCGGCCTCGCCGCGCTGGCGGCGGTCCCCGCGGCGACCGTCGCCGTGCAGCAGCTGCGTCCGGACGACACCGCGGCCGAGGCCACCAGCTCGCCCGGGCGGCCGGGGACGAAGGCGGCCGCGGCGAGCGCGCCGCCGAAGGTCGTCACCGAGGGCGGCGGCCCGGTGCCGTTCCGCTCGGGCAAGGCCATGCTGGGCGCGTACCTGTCGCTGTCCGGCAAGACCGCGACCCAGGCACAGGCGCTGCGCCGGCAGCAGCTCGGCCGCGACGAACGGATCGTGCACGTCTTCTACGACTGGCCGGACCCGCTGCCCGCCGCCATCGAGGGGCTGCCCGCCCAGGCCGTGCCGATGGTCTCCTGGCGGGGCACCGCGTACGCCGAGATCATCGCGGGCGCCAGCGACGAGCTGATCGCCCGTGCCGCCCGCCGGCTCAAGAGCCTGGGCCGGCCGGTGCTGCTGCGCTGGGCCTGGGAGATGAACGGCGACTGGTACGACTGGTCGCCCGCGCGCAACGGCAAGAACCCGGCCGGCTTCATCCAGTCCTGGCGGCGGATGCACGACATCTTCGCCAAGGAGGGCGCCACGAACGTCGCCTGGGTGTGGAGCCCGAACTGGAACTCCTCGCCGAACGCCGGCTGGAACACGATGGGGGCGCTGTACCCCGGCGACAAGTACGTCGACTGGGTCGGCGTCTCCGGCTACAACCTGCGCCGGGAGACGCCGGAGACGCTGTTCGGCCCGATCTACCGCTCGTACGCGGCCCGCAAGCCCATCCTGATCACCGAGGTGGGCGCGGTGGACCGCGGCGGCCGCACCAAGGCGGACTGGATCAGGCTCTTCGCCCGCTGGGTCGAGGCGCACCCGGCGGTGGGCGGCGTGGCCTGGTTCGACACCGACACCCACCCCGGGTTCACCGAGAAGTGGCGGGTGGACACCGACGCCGAGGCGCTGGCCGCGTACGTGGCGATGGCGAGGAGCGCGCGCTTCAGCGGCTGAGGACCGGCCCCGGCGACCGGGGCCGGCGCCCGGTTCAGCGGGAGGCCTTCTCCGCGGCCTCGATCGCGTTGCGGAACAGCATCGCCACCGTCGTCGGGCCGACGCCGCCGACCCGCGGGGTGAGCGCGCCCGCCACCTGGGCGACCTCCTCCGCCACGTCGGGCAGCAGCCGGCGGCCCTCGTAGCGCACGCCCGCGCCGATGACGGTCGCGCCGGGCCGCACGTGCTCGGGCTGGATGATGCCGGGAACGCCCGCGGCCGCGACGAGGACGTCGGCGCGCCGGGTGTAGCGCTCCCAGTCCGGCACCCCGGTGTGGACCACGGTCACCGCGGCGTTGGCGGTCGGGCGCTTCTGCGACAGCAGCATGGCCAGCGGCCGGCCGATGGTGGCGCCCCGGCCCAGGATGACCACCTCGCGGCCGGCCACCGGGATCTCGTAGTGGGCCAGCAGGGCCTCGATGCCGGCCGGGGTGCAGGGCCGCGGCCCCGGCAGCCCGACCGACAGCCGGCCCAGGTTGAGCGGGTGCATGCCGTCGACGTCCTTGTCGGGGTCCACGGTCATCAGCGCGGTGTCGTAGTCGATGTGGGCCGGCGGCGGGTACTGGATCAACAGGGCGTGCACGGCGGGGTCGGCGTTCAGCCGGTCGATCACCCGGTGCAGGTCGTCCTGCGTCGCGTCGGCCGGCAGGTGCTCGTGCGGCGAGACGAAGCCCAGCTCGGCGGCCTGGCGCTGCTTGATCCGGATGTAACCCGCGCTGGCGTCGTCGTCGCCGACCAGGATGGTGGCCAGCGAGGGCTGGACGCCGCCCTCGCGCAGCTTCGCCACCCGCCGGGCGACGTCGGCCAGGACCGCGTCGGCGACGGGCTTGCCGGGCAGCGACCGTGCCTCGTGAGCGGGCGCCGGAGGGGTTTCGGACATGCGCGTCTCCCAGACCGTGGGCACCCAGGCGGACGGCGCCCACGACGAGCTCCCCGATGGTGGTCCATCCTCGATGCCGCCAGTCGCGTGACGCGGACAAGTATGCCGTGCCCCCGCGAGCGACCCGGAACGTGTCACCCCCGGGGTGGCGGCGGCCCTACTCGGCCGCGCTGATGTACAGCGTCCGGTAGGCCGAGGTGTCGCCGGCCCGGAACAGGCTCACGGTCGTCCGCTCGTCGCCCGGCACGCTCAGGTTCTCGCTCCAGGTCCCGTCGGCGCCGACCGTGATGGTCCGGCGCGACGGCGCGGTGCCGGGCGTCCCGGTCACCGTCAACGTGTACGGAGCGTCCTCGGCGAGCAGCCCGGTCGCCGACACCGTCACGGTCCGGTTGCCCCGCGAGTCCACCGGGCCGGGCGGCGCGGCCGACAGGGCGGTCACCTCGGTGTCGTACAGCTCCCGCGACGTGCCGAAGGAGAGCCAGCTCGCGCCGCCGAGGATGGCGAGGACCAGCGCCAGCGGCAGCAGCTGGCGCGCCAGGCGCAGCCGCGGGGACTGCTCCGTCGCGGCGGGCTCCCGCGCGGCCTCGACCGGCGCCACCGACATGGCGATCGTGTGCGCCTCGGCCACCGCCTCCGCGTCCCGCTCGGAGAGCGGCAGGACCGGCAGCGCCTCGCCCGCCGGCGCGGCCTCCTCCTGGCCCGCCGGCGCCGCGGCGGACAGCCGGGGCCGCAGCACGGCGACGAGCAGACCCACCAGCGTCACGCCCACCGTGGCGACGGTCCACGACAGCCGGTCCAGGTCCGCGCCCGTCAGGTGGATGCCCAGGCCGGCGACGACCAGCGCGCCCAGGCTGAGCGCCGGGGCGAGCAGGGTGCGCTCGACCGGGGAGAGGGTACGGCCGGGGAACAACGCCCCGGTCAGTGCCATGCCGGGCAGCACGAAGCCCAGCAGCATCCCGCCGGCGACGGGCAGCGGCCCCGGCCCGGCGAGTACGGCGGCGCCGGCCGCCACGGTCAGCACGGCGAGGACGCGCGTGCGCATCGCGGTCACTGGGCCCCCATGCGGTAGACGCGGACGGTGCCGTTGTCGTAGAGCCGGTCGACCTCGAGCAGCGTGTCGAACTTGGCGATCTGCGCGACGCTCAGCGGCTCGGTGATGGACCCCGCGTTCGGATCGTTCTCGAAGTAGGCCCCGCCCTCCGGGAGCTGCTCCGCCAGTCGCCGGTCCACGACCAGGTACTGCAGTGACAGGCCGCCGGCGAACTGCTCCTGCTCCAGTCCCCAGTCCTCGGCGTAGTACAGCGGGCCGACCTCGCGCACCGGATCCTGGCGGCCGTAGGTGGAGGCCAGCGACACCGACGTCACGTCGCCGCCGACCCGGTTGCCCGGGCCCAGCGTGCGCCGCTGCCAGTCGGCGGCGTCCATCCCGTACGCGTCGACGGACCGCTCGAATCCGCCCGCCAGGTACGGGCCCGGCAGGATCGACTGCAGCGGCGGCCAGCCGCCCGCGCGGGCGCCGATCATCAGCAGAGTGATCATCGCGGAGCCGGCGGCGACCCGGCTGTAGAGGTTCCACCCGCCCGGATGGACGACGTCGATCGCCGGTGCGGCCGCCCGCCACCGGTGCCCCTCGGCGTCCTTGGCCGGAATGATCTGCACGCCCCGGACCAGGGCGATCGCGGCCAGGATGGAGATCGGCACATAGGTGAAGGTGGAGAGCCGCCCGGCGATCTCGGGGCCGTTCTGCCCGAGGAAGCGCACGCCGTTGCCGGCGAAGAAGATCGCGCCGCCGACGACCGCCGCCCACCGCCAGTAGTCCCGGTCGTGCCGGTGGATCATGTCGCGGACCAGGGCCACGTAGAGCACGAAGAGCCCGAGCAGGCCGGTGCCCTGCACGACGAGCTGCCCGACGCTGACCGCGGCCGTGGTGGAGGAGGCCTCCTCGCGGCCGCTGAGCAGGTTGGAGATCGTCCGGGCGACCTGGTCGACCGGGGCCTCGAGGTAGCCCAGCACGTCGCGCGCCACGGTGAGCATCCACGCCGCCACCACGGCCGCCGCCACCGCCGGCATGACCAGCGCATCCCAGCGCCGGGGCCGCCGCACGAGCAGCTCCGAGAGCGCGAGCAGGGTCAGCGTGAGCACCAGCGCGAAGGCGGTGATGTGGTGGCTGACCGTGGTCAGCGCGACGGCGGCCACCGCGAACCCCAGGTACGTCCGGCCACCGCCGGTGCGCCACCGCCGGGTCGCCCAGATCGTCAGCATGAAGAACGGCAGCGCGGCGGTCTGGTACAGGAACATCGAGTTGAAGAAGAGGTAGTGCAGCGCGGTCGCGTACGTGGCGCAGCAGACCCCGGCGACCGCGGGGGAGTTGCTCGCCCGCAGCACCACGGCGAACAGCACCGCCACGAAGAGCAGGTGCGCGATGCCGGCGACGACGACCCCGGCCGCGGTCACCGGCAGCCCGGTCATCGAGGTGATCGCGGCGCCCATCTCGGCCAGGCCGGGGAAGTGCACCGCCGGCGGCAGGGCCGGGTTCGGCTGGAACAGCTCGCCGGACTCGACGATGATCGTCGTCGCGAGCCAGTGCTGCAGCTCGTCCGGGAACCGGAACTGGTCCGGGCTGTACATCCACTTCAGCAGGTACTGGTGCAGGGCCAGGCCCATGACGAGCACGAACGACTCGGCCACCCCCGCCATGCGCCGGCTGAGCAGCCGGACCACGACCGGGGTGAACACCACGACCTGGCCCACCCAGTAAGCGAACTGGGCGTTGCCGGTGCCGACGCGGCCGCCGGCGTACGCCAGGGCGACCATGAGCACACCCAGCGCGGAGATCGTCAGCACCGCGGGGGCGTGGCCGAGGTCCAGCGGTTCCCGCCGGGGCCGCGCCGGCTTCGGCGCCCGGGCCGGGCCGGGCCCGCCGGGCAGCCAGCCGCGCATGCCGCCCTTGCGTCCCGGCACGACCGGGACGACGGCGGTGACGTCCGGGTCGGCGGGCGGGGCGAGGGCCGCGACGGGAATGGCGACGGTCTCGTCGGCGGGCCGGGCCAGGATGACCATCGTGTCGTCGGCCGTGTCCCGCGGCGTTTCGTCGCCGTCCGACTTCGTGGTGGTCTTCCCGGCCTGCTCGTCCGCGTCCGCGGGCTTGCGGGCGGGCAGCAGGACGGTGTCGTCGGCGGAGGCGGCGGGCGCGTCCTTCGCCGCGGGCGCGGGGCCCGGGGGCCGCACGCTGATCACCATGGTCTCGTCCGGGTCGGCCGTATCCCCGGCGTCCTCGCCGGCCGCATCCTCGGCCGCGTCGTCGTCGGTCGCGTGCTGGGCCGTGGGGTCGTCGGCGGTGTCCTCGGCGTCGTCGTCGGTCGCGTGCTGGGCCGCGTCGTCGCCCGCGTCCTCGGCGTCGTCGTCGGTCGCGTGCTGGGCCGTGGGGTCGTCGGCGGTGTCCTCGGCGTCGTCGTCGGTCGCGTCCTGGGCCGCGTCGTCGTCGGTCGCGTCCTCGGCCGCGTCGTCGTCGGTCGCGTCCTCGGCCGCGTCGTCGTCGCCCGCGTCCTCGGCGTCGTCGTCGGCCGTGGTGTCCTCCGCCGGGGTCTGCGGAGCCGGCGTGGTCTTCTCCGGCGTCGTGAACAGCCTGACCACCATGGTCCGGTCGGGGTCGACCTCACCCTCTACTCGAGGGTCAGGGTTGCCACCCTCAACCTCCACCTCAGGTGCAGGGTCGGTGCCCTTCTGTCGTTCGGTGTCCTTTTTCTGGGACGTCTCCGTCCCGGGCAGGGGCTTTTTGGGCACCCCGGAGGTGGTCTGCAGGTCGGCCGGGCGGTCCTTGCCCTGCGGCACGCCGGGACGCACCCGCGGCGGGGCGGGCCGCGAGCGGTCGTCGTCCTCGGCTCGTGCCGGCTCGGCCGCGCGCTGGTCAGCCATGGTTGCGGCCTCCCGGGCGTGGTCGGGGGCCCCGGACGGCCGGTTGTCGTCGCTCGGGGCCGCAGAGTGCGGGGTCTCGGGTAAGGCGGTTCTGGTGTGCGGGTTCTCCGGCTTCGGGGCCGAGGTGGCGGGTACGGCCGGCCGCAGCACCGGTTCCTCGGGTTTCGGGTCGGGCGCGGTCAGCATCCCGCCGGCCCGCCTCTCCAGCGGGCGGTGCGCGGGACACCCGCCGATCGCCACATATGTACCGAGAATGCCCGGTGGGCGGGCGACTGTCCGGAGAACGGCGGAGTCACCACGATCAGCGGCCGCTCCGGGCCTTGGCCCGGGCCGCCCGCCGGCCCTTCAGGTACGCCCGGGGACCGGCCAGCATGCCCCGGCGGTTGGCGGTCAGCAGCTCGCGCGGGAAGTCCTCGCGCAGCGTCGACACGCGCAGGCTGTCCTTGCTCGTCAGGTCCCGCAGCGCGCCCGGGACGAGCTTCAGCAGCGGCCACAGCAGAGCGGGGCGCTTCATCAGCAGGCTCGTGTACGCGGCGGTCAGCCCGGCGCCGTACCCGACCATCTGCTTGTGCAGCCCCTCGAGGTCGCGCCGGTGGTAGTGGTGGGTCACCGCGGTGGGCTGGTAGACGATCGTGCCGCCGCCGACCAGCACCTGGGTGAAGGCCAGCGTGTCCTCCGAGCCCATGGCGGGGGTGCCCGCGCCCAGCGCGGTGTCCCAGCCGCCGATGCGCTCGATGACGCCGGGGCGGAAGGTCATGTTCGCGCCGGTGCCGAACGGCGGGAGCGGGTACAGCGGGCTCTGGATGTGCGCGGTGGCCGGGCTGAACACGTCCGGCTTGAACCCGCGGCCCTTGCTGTGCCCGCCGAACTGCTCGAACCACAGCTGCGCCTGCGTCTCCAGCTCGGCCGGGACGATCACGCCGGAGACCACGTCGGCCTCGGGGTGGTCGGCCAGCGCGCGGGCGACCTCGGCGAGCCAGTGCGGGTCGGCGTACTCGTCGTCGTCGATCCAGGCCAGGATCTCGCCCGGCGCGGCGGCGACGGCGGCGTTGCGGGCGAACGAGAGACCGGCCCTCGGCTCCTTCAGGTAGCTGACCGGGCCGCGGCGGGCCGCCGAGCGGACCACCTCGGCGGTGGCGTCGGTGACCGGCGCGTTGTCCACCACCAGCACGCGGAAGTCCGGGTACTCCTGGGTGAGCAGGCTGTCGAGGCAGCGGGCCAGCGCGCCGGGCCGCTCCCGGGTGCAGATCACCACGGTGATCGGCGGGGCGTCGGCGAGCACCTCGCGGCGCCGGGCGAGGAAGGCCGGCTCGGTGTCCGGGGTGATGCCGTCCACCGGCAGCTCGCTCAGCCCCAGGGCGGCGAGGCGCGGCGCGAGCGTCGCGCCCAGCTCGCCGTCGATGGCGGCGGCCAGGCCGGCCGGGCTGAGGCCCGGGGCGGGCACGTCGGTCAGCAGGGCGCCGAGCGGCTCGGTGAACAGGCGCACCAGCACCCAGGCCCGCAGCACCCGGCGCCCGTCGGGTCCGACCGCGGCGACCGTGGGCAGCGGGTCGCCGAGGTCGACGTCGAGGATGACGGCCGGCAGCTCCGCGCCGCTGGGCTCGAAGACGGGCGCGGTGATCATCTCGTCGGCCCGCACCGGCGGCTGCCACGCGGCGCCGTTCACTCCGGTGCCGTTCAGTCCGGTGGTCATCGGGTCGCTCCCACAGTCTCCAGCCGGCCCTGCGCGCGCCGGGCGGTCACCGTCTCCACCACGCCGCCCCAGCCGGCGGCGGCGACGCCGGCGAGCACCCCGCCGGCCTTCAGGGCGTGGTGCCATCCCCGGCCGCGACCGGCGGCGAGGAGGTTGCGGATCACGGCCTTCGGCAGCGAGCGCAGGTAGTCGCGCTCCGAGCCGAGGCTCTCCGAGCCGTCGAGCAGGCCGGCCATCGCGACCTTGCCCCGGCCCTCGGCGTAGCAGCGGCGCACGAACCAGCCGAAGGTGGACCGCTCGGCGGGCACCTCGTGGCGGATCACCGCGTCGGGGACGTACATCCAGTGGCCGCCGTTCAGGCCGCTCATCCGCAGGCACAGCTCGGTGTCCTCGGGGCGGTTCTGGCTGCCGAGCTTGCCGAAGCCGGTCCGGAAGCCGCCGACCGCCAGGAACGCGTCGCGGCGCACCACCATCCCCGCCGACCAGACGTTGCGGACCCGGCTGGTGGTGGTGGGCAGCCCGGCGTACGAGCCGCCGACCGCCCAGAGGAACTCCTCGGGCATCCACCGCGGCTCGGGACCCTCCCACGCCGGGGTGATCCCGCCGCCGGCGCCGATCACCGACGGGTCGGCGAAGGGGGCGACCAGGTTGCCCAGCCAGTCGGTGTCCATGATCACGTCGTCGTCCACGAACGCGATCAGCGACGTCGAGGTGTGGAACGCACCGGTGTTGCGGTTGCCGGAGACGCCCTGGCTGTAGAGGTTCTCCAGGACGGTCACGCCGCCCAGGTCGCGGCGCGCCCGGCGGTACAGCGCCGGGTTGTGGTCGACCACGACGACGACCTCGGCCGGCGTGTACTGCTGGGACTTCACCGCCGCGACGGTGCGCACGAGCGACGACCAGCGCTGCTCGCTGTGGGTGGGGATCACGATGCTGACGGCGGGGCGGGGGGTGGGTTCCACGGGTGGTGCTCCTCGGGCGGGGTGGGCAGCGGGGGACGGCGGCGGCAGGCGGGAGGACCTGCGCGCCGGTCAGTCCTCGCGGGTGGCGCGGGCCTGCACGGCCCGGGCGTCGTCGGCGCGACGGGTGCCGGCCTCGTCGCGGCGCAGGCCCCGGTTGAGGTGCGCGACGTGCTGGCGGTCGGCCGCGGGGTTCACGGCGGCGGCGGGTGCGCGGTTGACGACCTTGTTGCGGGCCGGGGCCGGCGGGGCGTCCGGGGTCACGGCCGACGGGCGCTGGTGCACCACGACGCCGCCCCGGCGGGCACCGCTGCGGCGGGTGCGGCGCATCCGGCCGTACTCGCTGAAGATCGTGCGCAGCACCCGGAAGCCGTCGCGGAAGGTGTTGAGGTTGCTCTGGCCGTGGATCCGCTCGTGCTCGATGCTGCCGACCTCGCCGACCTTCATCCCGTCCGCCGCGGCCCGGATGTTGATCATGGTCTCGATCTCGAACCCGTCGCCCCACAGCTTCGAGCCGTCGGTCGGGCGCGGCAGCGTGATCTCCGGCAGGTCCAGGACCGGTACGACCCGGCGCCAGAAGGCGTTGTAGCCGTAGCACAGGTCGGTGAAGCGGGTGCCGAACAGCACGTTCACCACGAGGTTGAGGCCGTCGTTGCCGAGCTTGCGCAGCTTGGTGATGTCGTGGCTGTGCCCGCCCTTGGAGAACCGCGAGCCCTTGACGAAGTCGGCGCCCGCGACGAGCTGCTCGACGAAGAGCGGGATCTCGGCCGGGTCGGTGGAGCCGTCCGCATCGATCATTACGATGATGTCGCCGGTGCAGGCCGCGAAGCCGCAGGCCAGCGCGTTGCCCTTGCCCGTACGCGTCTGCTGCACGATCACCACGTCCGGCCGCAGCTCGCGGGCGACCTCGACGGTGCGGTCCACGGACCCGCCGTCGACCACGATCACCTCGTCGATGCCCTCGGGAAGCTTCGCGAAGACGTGCGGGAGATTGCGCTCCTCGTTCAGGGCCGGGATCACGACGCTCACGGTCGGTGACGAGATGTGATTACTCGGCGTGTTGCCGGTGGTCGCGGAATGCGGCATGTCGGTCCTTCCGGGCGCGGCAGATGCGGGGGAAGCGACGGGTTTCCGGGGGCTGAAACCGAGTCGTTCGCTTCTGCCGACAAATCTAGCCGCACGCTACGTAGCGTCAACTAACCGAAGAGCCAGGGTGACGAGGCCCGTGCGGTGAACCCCCACCATACGGATGAGCAGCTGCAATGCCCATGGACAACGGCAGTGATCACAAGTCTCATCCGTCACACTCCGTAAAGGGCATCGCGGTAGTGATCACCGCAGAATGGCGAAGAATGGGCATTCCCGCCGAGAAGAATGGCGGCGGGGAGGTAATCCCGGAAAAATGTAATGTCCGACTTATAGTGGTGATCCACCTCACGCCACGTAATGTCACTGTGCGTAGGGTGACGGTTGCCGGACGGTTGCATCGGCGTGGCGACGGCGGGAGCGGCGGTCGATGCCTAGGCTGTTCGCGTGACAAATCGCCGGCAAACCGCCGCCGCAGCAGGTCACCGGCACGGTCGGTGAACCGGTGGCGACCACGACAGCTCTCTGTGTCTGCGGCCACGAGCGGGCGGCCCACGAGCATCACCGTCGGGGCACCGACTGCGCCCTGTGCGGGCCCGAGGTCTGCTCGCGCTTCCGCCGCCGGACCTGGTGGCGGCGGTCCTAGCCGCCCCGGGCCGGCGCGCGGCCCACAAGACCTACTAGTTCTGTAGGCTAAGGGCACTTCCGTGGGTGCCGCGTCCCGCCCGGCACCGCTCCGCGCGCGAGGAGGGACCCCCATGCCGCTTCCGGACTTCCTGATCGCCGGCGTCCCCAAGGCCGGCACCACCGCCCTGCACGCGGCCCTGGTCCGGCATCCCGAGCTCTACCTGCCGGCGGTCAAGGAGCCCAAGTTCTTCCTCACCGACGGCCGCCCGCCGGTCACCGGTGGCCCCGGCGACGTCCAGACCTACCAGGAGCACGTCTGGCGCCGCGCCGACTACGAGGCGCTGTTCGACCCGGCGCCGCCGGGCGCGCTGCTGGGCGAGGCGACACCCTTCTACCTGTACGACAACCGCACCCACGACCGCATCCACAGCCTGCTGCCCGAGGCGCGCATCATCCTGCTCCTGCGCGACCCGGTCGACCGCGCGCACTCCAACTGGACGCACCTGTGGAACGCCGGGCTCGAGCCGGAGGCCGACTTCCTCACCGCCTGCCGCGCGGAGGAGTGGCGCAAGGCCGCCGGCTGGGCCGACTTCTGGCACTACGTCGGCCTCGGCCTGTACGGCCGGCAGGTGCAGCACCTCCTCAAGGTCTGCCCGCGCGAGCAGGTGCTGCTGCTGCGCTACCGCGAGCTCAAGGACGCCCCGGCGGCCACGCTCGACCGGGTGTGCGCGTTCCTCGGCGTGCGCACCGGCGTGCTACGGGAGATCCCGCGGGAGAATGTCAACCGGCACGTCGTCGAGGACAACGGCCTCAACACGGTGCTGCGCGGCCTGCTGCGCACCGGCGGCAGGTTCGGCCACCGGTTCCCGCGGCCGCTGCGCCTGGCCGCCCGGGGGCCGCTGCTGACGCTGCTGCACCGCAAGCGCGGCAGCCGGCCGGTCACCACGCCGGCCGAGCGGGCGGCCCTGCTGCCGCTGTTCGCCGACGACATCGCCCTGCTGCAGGACGTGACCGGGGAGCGCTACGACGACTGGCTGTCGGTGGACCGACACGCCCGCGCGTCCTAATCCCTATATCGCCCATAGATACAGCAAACTTGTGCGGGATACCTTCACTGTGCCGCCGACGCCACGGAACGGAGCCGCTTTGTCCATCGGAACCCCGACGCTGCCGCTGCCTCGCTGGGAGGACTCGATCGTGGTGGTCGAGCCTCCCGGCGCCGAGCCGGGGGCGTGGGCGGGCGCCCCCTCGTGCCTCGTGGCCGACGGGTACGTCTATCTCGCATACCGGCTCCGGCTGCCGATCGGCGAGGGGCGGGGCATCAGCAACGTCGTGGCCCGCTCCCGGGACGGCGTGAGCTTCTCCGTCGTCGCCACCGTGGACAAGGACCGCTTCGGCGCCGAGTCGCTCGAACGCCCGGCCCTCGTGCGCACGCCCGGGGGCCGGTGGCGCCTCTACGTCAGCGCGGCCACCCCCGGCACCAAGCACTGGCGCGTCGACCTGGTCGAGGCGGCGACGCCGGAGGGCCTGGCGACCGCGCCCGCCCGGACGGTCCTGGCCGGCGACGCGTCGGCCGGCGTCAAGGACCCGGTGCTGCACCACGACGAGTACGGCTGGCACCTGTGGGCCTCGGTGCATCCCCTGGATTCCTGGGACGACGCCGACCGGATGACCACCGAGTACGCCACCAGCCCCGACGGCGTGCACTGGACGTGGCGTGGCACGGCGCTCGCCGGCCGTCCGGGACGCTGGGACGCCCGCGGCGTGCGGGTGTCGTCGGTGTCGGTCGAGGGCGACACCATCCAGGCGACCTACGACGGCCGCGCGACGGCGGGGGAGAACTGGGAGGAGCGCACCGGTGTGGCCCGGGGCGTCCGCCTGCCGGACGGCAGCTTCGGGGAGCTGACCGCGGCGGACGACGACCCGCTGGGCAGTCCCCACGCGCCCTACGGCCTGCGCTACCTGAGCCTGGTGACGCTTCCGGACGGCAGCCGGCGCAGCTACTACGAGGCCACCCGCGAGGACGGCGCGCACGATCTGCGGACGGAGCGCGCGGGCTGAGAGCGGGGTCACCCCCGGCCGCCCCGGTGGCGAACGATGATCCACTTCGGCCTATCGTCGATCCCATAGCGCTCGGTCCTCTCTGCGGCCGCCCTACCCTTCGGTGGCCCGCGACCTGAGTGACCTCCCATGGCGGAGTCGTCCCACAAGGACGGCCTCCGCCATGTCTGTTTCCGCCGAAATTGCGCTTCGTCAAGGATTGATCACGCAGTGTAGTCGCCTATGGCGTGAGTTGCGTCACTCCATCGACGCGGCGGCATCTCCCGGCCCGCTGGGCTGTTGTGTCCCCGGAGCGAGGCGGGTCCCGATCTGTCGAGGTTGCCGGGCGTGCTGAGGCTGCTGGGGCGTGGCGCGGCGGCGGCGCGGGCGCCGGACCCCGGGCCGGCGGTGCCCGGGACCCGTTGACGCTCCGTAGTAACTCGCTACATTTGGTGCGAGGCGGACTTACCGCCTTGTATTCGCAAACCGGACCCCTCGTCGCCCACAAGGAAGCGGATGCTGGACTTCAAGGACCTCGCACCCACCATCACCCGTCAGCGCATGGTCGTCGAGGGATACCCGACCTTCGTCATCACCGACGAGCACATCAAGGACTACCTGCGCCGGCTCTCGGACGTCACCGACATGATCACGATCATCGACCCGGTGACCCACGTCAGCGAGCTGTACGGCTGGGCCGGCTGGATCCACTGGGAGACCTCCGGCGCCCACTTCTACTCCTGGGAACGGCCGATCTCCTTCTTCAGCGTCGACATCTACACCTGCAAGGCGTTCGACCCGCAGGCGGTCGTCGACTTCACCCGGGAGTACTTCCGCACCACCGAGATCGTCGCGAAGGAGTTCTGAGCCGTGACCGCCGCGACCGGCACCCGCTACGAGCTGAGCCCCACGACGGCGCGCTGGGTCGTCGCCGGCTTCCTGGACGCGCACCCCGCGCCGCGCGGGCGCTTCGTCAGCGCGGTCGTCGGCCCCGACTCGCAGCTCGCCGACGTCGGCCGGGCGCTGGAACGGCAGGTCTTCGAGCGGACCTTCGGCAACGACGCCGCGGTCATGGCCGGCGAGTACGGCCCGTACGAGGCGAACAGCATCTTCTTCGTCGTCCTCGACCGCCGCCGCCGCGCCCCCGCCGGGGTGGCCCGCATGATCGAGAGCACCGGCCCGGGCGTCAAGACGATCGACGACGCCCCGCGGCACATCGGCGTGGCCACCGGCGACATCCTGGCCGCCCACGGCATGGACGGCGGCCGCGTCTGGGACTGCGCCACCCTGGCCGTGCTGCCGGAGTACCGCGGCAGCCGCTCGTCGCTGCTCGTCAGCTCCCTGCTCTACCGCACCTTCCTCGTCATCGGCGCCCGCCGCGGCGTCCGGCACGCGGTCTCCATGCTCGACCGTGGTGCGTACCGCAACATCGCGATGCTGGGCACGCCGCTGCGCCCGCTCGCCGGCTCGGGGCCCTTCGCCTACCTCGGCTCGCCCGAGAACCGGGCCGTCTACATGGACTTCCCCGCGATCGCCCCCGCCGTCGCCGCCCAGTCCGCCGTGCACCGCCGCGCGGCCCGGCCGGGCCTGGCCACGCTGCGCCCGGACGGCCTGCGCCGGATGCTCACCCGCCGGGTCGCCGCCACGGTCTCGCGGCGGGTCGGCACCGGCCGCGACCTCGACCACCTCATCGTCGTCCCGGACGCCGCGATGCTGCTGTGACGCCCGATCGCCCGATCGGCAGTCGAGGCGTTTGTTCCACCCGATGCCCGGGTACCGCAGCGGAGATCACGGCGCGGGCGGGGCGCCGTGCGCAACCTCGGGAGGTGGCCGATGCGCACGCTGGGCGGGCGGTACCAGCTCGTGCAGCGCATCGGGATCGGCGGCATGTCCGAGGTCTGGCGCGGCCACGACCGGGTGCTGGACCGGCCGGTCGCCGTGAAGATCATGGCGCCGGCCGTGGAGGGGACGCTCGGCGACGTGAACACCGTCGAGCTCGTCCGCACCGAGGCGCGTTCCGCGGCCCGGCTGGCGCACCCCAACGTCGCGGGCGTGCACGACTTCGGCACGTCGCCGGCGCCGGACCGGGAGGTGCCGTACATCGTCATGGAGCTGGTCGACGGGCAGACGCTCATGGACCACCTCGCCGGCGGCCGGCTGGACTGGCGCATCGCCGTGCGGATCTGCGCCGAGGTCGCGGCGGCGCTGGCCGCCGCGCACGCCGAACGGGTCGTGCACCGCGACATCAAGCCCGCCAACATCATGCTCACCCCGTCCGGGGCGAAGGTCCTCGACTTCGGCATCGCCGCGGCCACCGGCACCCCGGACCCCGACCCGGACGGCCCGGTCATGGGTACGCCGGCCTACGTGGCACCGGAACGCTTCGAGGGCCTGCCCGCCACCCCGGCCTCCGACATGTACTCGCTCGGCGTGCTGCTCTACCACTGCCTGTCCGGCCGGCTGCCCTGGCAGGCCGAGTCCGGCACCGCACTCGTGTACGCCCAGCGCTACCGCGACCCGGACCCGCTGCCGCCGGTCGAGGGCCTCGCGCCCGAGGTGCTCGACCTGTGCTCGCGGTGCCTGCACAAGGATCCGGCGGAGCGGCCGACCGCGCTGGTCGCGGCCCTGCTGCTGGCCGAGGCGGTGGACGCCCGCGTCTACGTTCCGCTGGCCGACCTGGGCACCCGGGTCCCGCGCCCGTCGGCGCTGTCGCCCTGGGACGAGCGGGCGGCGCAGGCGCCGACGGACGTCGCGCTGCCGGTGGAGCAGGAGACGGTCCTGCAGGAACGGCCCGGCCGCCACCGCGCCTGAGCGTCCCGCCGCCGGCGGCTCAACCGCTGCGCGGGACGACGACGACCGGGCGCCGGGCCCGGCGCAGCAGCCGCGCCGACACGCCCCCGAGCAGCACCCGCCGCGCCGGGCCGTAGCCGCGCGAACCGCAGAACAGCACGTCCACGTCGTCCAGCTCGGCGAGCTGGTCGACCACGTCGCCGACGCGGATCTCCCAGTCCACCCCGGTGTGCGGCACCGACTCCGCGGCCCGCGCCAGCGACCGCTCGTAGGTCTCCCGGGCGGTGTCGAGGAACGCGCGCTCGGCGTCCTGCCCGACCAGGAACGGCAGCGCCGCGTCCGCGCCGGCCACCACCGTGGAGAGCCGGACGCGGCCGCCGGTGCGAGCGGCCCACCGCGCCGCCGCCTCCAGCGCCGCGCGGCCGTCGGGTGTGTCCACGTATGCGACGCCGATGCGGCCGTGTGTCCCCGGCGGCGTCTCCAGGCCGGACGGGGCCACCGCCACCGGGCAGACGCTGCCGGCCAGGAGCCGGTCGGCGGTGCTGCCCGTGAAGAGCCGGTGCCGGGGACCCGCCCGCCCGGAACCCACCACGATGAGCTCGGCCCGCAGCTCCTCGGCCAGGTCGTGCAGGCCGTGCGCCGCGGAGCTCGAGGCGGCGATCCGGAACTGCGTGTCGCCGCTCGCGCCGGCGAGCAGCCTGCGGGCCTCCTCCAGCACGGCGCCGGCGGCCCGGTCGCGGTCGGCCACCCACTCGGCGTCCACCCGGCCCGAGCCCAGCGCCGCCGGCGCCGGGCGCACCACCGCCACCGTCAGGCCGACGCCGAGCACCGACGCCGCCCACCGGCCCAGGACCAGGGCGTCGCGGCCGGTGGCGCCGCCGTCCACCCCCACGATCACCGGGCCGGTCACGACGTCTTCCCTTCCCCGCGGGCCCAGCCCGGGGTGCCGCTGTCCGCGCGGCGCAGCCGGGAGTTGCGGTAGCCGTACAGGAAGTAGATCAGCAGGCCGAGCGCGAGCCAGACGACGAACCGGACCCAGGTGTCCCACGGCAGGTCGCTCATCAGGTAGACGGCGAACAGGACGCCCAGGGCCGGCAGCACCGGCGACCACGGCACGCGGTACGGCCGCGGCATGTCCGGCCGGGTCCGGCGCAGGATGATCACGCCGATGTTGACCAGGACGAAGGCGAACAGCGTGCCGATGTTGACCAGCTTGACGATCTCGGAGAGCGGGACCAGCGCGGCCAGGATCGCGATCAGCACGCCCAGGACGACGGTGAGCCGCGCCGGCGTGCCGTAGCGCGGGTTCACCGTGGCCAGCCGCTGGGGGAGCAGGCCGTCGCGGCACATGGCGAAGAAGATACGGGTCTGGCCGTACATGATGACCAGGACCACGCTGGTGATCGCCACGACCGCGCCGAGCGCCAGCACGGCGGCGGCCCAGCCGATCCCGGCGCCCTGGTCGAGCGCGGCGGCCAGCGGCGCGTCGCTGCCCTCGAGCTGCTGCGGGCTGGCGACGCCGATGGCGCCGACGGCGGTCAGCACGTAGAACACGGTGCAGATCACCAGGGAGCCGATGATCGCCAGCGGCAGGTCTCGGGCCGGGTTGCGCGCCTCCTCGCTGCCGGTGGAGACCGCGTCGAAGCCGATGTACGCGAAGAAGATGATCGCGGCCGCCGCGGTCACGCCGTCGAGGCCGGACGGTGCGAACGGCTGGAAGTTGCCGGTGCCGAAGTTGACCATCGCCACGACGATGAAGAACAGCAGCACGGCGAGCTTCACCACGACCATCACCAGGTTGACCCGGGCGCTCTCGGTGACGCCGCGGACCAGCAGCAGCGTGATGGCCAGGACGATGACCACCGCGGGAAGGTTGAAGACGCCGCCGTCCTCGGGCGACCTGGCGATGGCGTCCGGCAGGGTCCAGCCGAACGCGGCGCCGAGGAAGGCGTTGAGGTTGCCGCCCCAGCCCACCGCGATCGCGGCGACGCTGACGCCGTACTCGAGGATCAGGTCCCAGCCGATGATCCAGGCGACGATCTCGCCGAGCGTGGCGTACGTGTACGTGTAGGCGCTGCCGGAGACCGGGATCGAGGACGCCAGCTCGGCGTACGACAGGGCCGAGAACGCGCAGGCGACGGCGGCCAGCACGAAGGAGAGGATCACCGCAGGCCCGGCCACCCCGGCGCCCTCGCCGATGACCACGAAGATGCCGGTGCCGATGATGGCGCCGACGCCCATGGCGGTCAGCTGCAGGGGCCCGACGGCCTTCTTCAGGCCGTGCCCCTCCTCGGCGGTCTCGGTGATCAGCGACCGGACGTCGCGCACCGCGAACATGCCCGGTCTCCGGCCCGCAGTCGTTGCCATGACGCACCCTCCGCAGGGCGGCGGCCGCGCCGGGCCCGCCGCGTGTCACCAGACCCGGCCGCGCCCCGGGTGGCGGCCACGCCGGCGCCGTACATTGTCGACCGCCGCTGTCACCGTGGCTTCCACCTGCGCGGATCGCAAGATGATCTGCGTTATCCTGCAAACTTCCCCGCCCCGCTTGCCGATCCGCGCCCGAGCGGCGTAGACAAACCGCCGGCGGGTCGGCGGACCGGCTGTCCGCCCGGCGCGCACAGTTGTGCGGCAGCCTGCGGACGGAATGGCCCGCGCGGTACCGTGGGCACACGAGCACGATCTTCTCGAGGCGGGATGCATGGGCGAAGCCGTGATGACCACCCGGCGCCAGGCGGACGGCGCCATCGTGGTCGACGTGCGCGGCACGCTGGACGCGGCCACGGTCGACGCCCTGCGCGAGGCCCTGGTCGGCGCCCTGCACGCGGAGCGGCCCACCGTCATGATCGTCGATCTCACCTTCGTGACCTTCATGGACTCGCTCGGCGTCGGAGCCCTGGTCACCGGCTACAACACCGCCCGGGAGACCGGCACCCGCTTCCTGCTGCGCAACCCCAGCGCGTTCGTGCACCGCCAGCTGCGCGTCACCGGCCTCGCCGAGATGTTCGGGCTGGACCCCGCCCCCTCCAGCCCGCAGACCTACACCCCCTGAGCGGCGGCGGAGCGGTTAAGGTTCCGACATGGAGCCAGCGGCCGGAGCGTGGTGCACCGCGACCGAGATGGGGTTCCGGCTGCGCGACCACGAGCACCGGCTGGCCGGCGTACGGCTGGAGTCCGGCGTCGCCGCCGGTGACTTCCGCTACCGCGACGAGATCCGCGCCTGGGAGCTGCGCCTGCCCCGGCCCGCGGTGCAGCGCCTCGAATACCGGCTGACCCTGCGGCATCCCGGCGGCCGCGGCGAGACCGTCGCCGACCCGGACAACCCGCGCCGGCACGGCGACGCGTCGGTGCTCTGGTGCCCGGACTACCGCGAGCCGGGCTGGCTGCAGCTGCCTCACGGCGGCGGCCGCTGGCGCGACGTCTACCTGCCGCTGCCGCCGGTGCGCGGCGAGATGGTCGCCCGCGTCTGGTCGCCCGACGTGGCCACCGACCGGGTCGTCGTCGCCCACGACGGTCCCGACTACCACCGCTACGGCGAGCTCGGCCGCTACAGCGCCGCCATGATCGGTGCCGGGCGCGTGCCGGCGTACCACCTCGTGCTGCTGCCGCCGGGTGAGCGGCTCGAGTGGTATTCGGCCAGCCCGGCGTACGCCCGCGCGCTGGCCGTCGACGTGCTGCCCAAGATCTCCGCCGAGCTGGGCACCACCCGGCCCGTGGTGGGCGTCGGTGCCAGCCTGGGCGCGCTCGCCATGCTGCACGCCCAGCGCCGGCACCCCGCCGGGTTCGGCGGCCTGCTCCTGCAGTCGGGCAGCTTCTTCCGGCCGCGCCACGACCGGCAGGAGTCCGGCTTCCGCCGCTACCTGCGGATCGTGCGCTTCACCGGCCGGGTGGTCCGGGCCGCCGACGGCCCCGCCGTGCCGGTCGCGCTCACCTGCGGCAGCGTGGAGGAGAACCTCGCCAACAACCGGGACATGGCGCGTGCTTTGCGCGATCACGGGTACGCCGTGACGTTCGCGGAAGTGGCGGACGCGCACAACTGGACCGCCTGGCGGGACGCGCTCGACCCGCACCTCACCGAACTGCTGCAGAAGGTGTTCAACTAGCAAGGAGGCGCCAATGGCCGACGTCGAACACACCATCGGACTGCTGCTGGGCACCGAGGACGACTGGCCGAGGGCGTACGAGGCCCTGCTGCGCCGGGTGGGGGCGGTCACCGACGGCGCCGGGCGTACCCATCGCATCCGCAGTGTGCGGGTCACCATCGAGCCGTTCAACCTGCGCGACTCGCCGAGGCACGACCTGGTCATCGACCGGCTCGCCTACTGGTACTACCACCCGCGCGAATGGCTCAAGAAGGTCGCGCTGATGGACGACGTGTACCTGCTCAACAGCCCTTTCACCTTCCAGTCCATGGAGAAGCACGCCGCGTACTGCGCGATGATGCGGCTCGGCCTCAAGGTGCCGGAGACCGTGCTCGTCCCGTTCAAGAACCCGCTGGACAACTCCCGCTACGCCTACACCTCGGCGCGCTACAACCAGCCGTTCGACCTGGACGTGCTGGCCGAGGGGATCGGCTATCCGATGTTCATGAAGCCGTACGACGGCGGCGCCTGGGTGGGCGTGTCCAAGATCCGCAACCCGGCCGAGCTGCACGCCGCGTACGACGCCTCGGGGGAGCGGCTCATGCACCTGCAGGCCGCCGTCGAGGACTACGACGTCTTCGCCCGCTCGCTCACCATCGGCCCCGAGACGATGGTGATGAAGTTCCGCCCCGACCTGCCGATGCACGAGCGGTACGCGGTCGACCACCACTTCCTCGGCGCCGCGGTGGGCGAGGAGGTCGTCACCATCTCCCGGCTGGTCAACGCCTTCTTCCGCTGGGAGTTCAACTCCTGCGAGTCGCTCGTCAAGGGCGACGACGTACACCCGATCGACTACGCCAACGCCTGCCCCGACGTGGCCGTGACGTCGCTGCACTACTACTTCCCGTGGGCGATGGCGGCGCTGCTGCGCTGGACCGTCTACTGCGTGGTGACCGGCCGCAAGCCCCGCCTCGACATGGACACCTCGGCCTACTTCGCCGTCGCCGACGACCCGGACCTGTCCTATCGGGAGAAACTCGGCTTCTACCGGCGGCTCGCCGACGACTACTTCGAGACCGCCCGGTACGAGGAGTTCTGCGCGAAGCACCTCTCCCACATCGACGAGATGGTCCACGAATGGGTCGGCTCGCCGGAGTTCCGGTCCCTGCTCTGCGAGACGGTCCGCGCCATGTACCCGCCGCACGAGCACGAGCGCTTCCTCGGTCACTTCGGCGGCCTCATCGACGCCTGGCTGCGCGACAATGGCTGACCTGGCCGGCACCCTGCGCTTCGCCGCGGCCCTGCACGGCCGGCGGCTCGGCTTCGCCTACCACGGGTACCTGCGCCGCGACCCGATGTCGCTGCTGCACCTGCGGCCGGGGCGCGAGGACCCGTACGCCATCTACCGCGGCATGCCGGTCCTGCGGCCCACCCGGCTCGGCCACTGGGTGACGACCAGCCACGCCCTCTGCGACAGCGTGCTGCGGGACCGGCGCTTCGGCGTACGCTCCGCGGAGCTGTCGGTGCCCACGCCGCCGGCGGACGGCTTCGACATGTCCTTCCTCGACCGCGACCCGCCCGACCACACCCGGCTGCGCCGGCTGGCCCAGCCGGCGTTCGGACCCCGGCGCATCGCCGGCTACCGCGCGCGCGTCGAGGCGACCGTCGACCGCCTGCTCGGCGAGGCGGCCGCCAGAGGCGAGTTCGACCTGATCCCCGCGTTCGCCGCGCCGCTGCCGATCGCCGTCATCACCGACCTGCTCGGCGTCCCCGACGCCGACGCCGCCCGCTTCGCCCGCTACGGCGCGGTGATCGGCAGCGCCCTGGACGGCATCCGCTCGCTGACCCACGCCGCCCGCCTCCAGGCGGCCCGCGACGACCTGCACGCTCTCTTCGAGCGCCTCTTCGCCCTGCGCCGCGCCACGCCCGCGGACGACGTGGTCAGCGCCGTCGTGGCGGCCGAGGGGGACCGCATCCGGCCCGAGGAGATGGTCCCGATGTGCATGCTGCTGCTGGTGGCCGGCTTCGAGACCACGGTCAACCTGGTCGGCAACGCGGTGAACGCCCTGCTCGCCCACCCCGGGCAGTGGGCGGCCCTGTGCGCCGACCCGGCCGGGCTCGCCCCGGCGGCGGTCGAGGAGACCCTGCGCTACGACCCGCCGGTCCAGCGCACGGCCCGCTGCGCCCAGCAGGACGTGGAGCTGGGCGGCCGGAAGATCCGCGAGGGTCAGTTCGTGGTGACGCTCATCGGGGCGGCCAACCGCGACCCGGCGGCGTTCCCGGACCCGGACAGGTTCGACATCTTCCGCAAGCCGGGGGCCGAGCACCTCGCGTTCTCCAGCGGCATCCACTACTGCGTGGGAGCGCCGCTGGCCCGGCTGGAGGCGACGGTGGCCCTGCAGCGCCTCGCCGAACGCATGCCGGACCTGCGCCGGGCCGGCCCGCTGCGGCGGCGGTCGTCGAGCACGGTCCGCGGACCGATCAGCTTGCCGGTCCGTACGTCGGCCAAGGTCATGTCCACCGGGTGAGGGGTGTCCGGCGCGCTGTCGTGCCGGTGACCCGCGACCTTGCCGTACCCGTGATCTGTGACCTTGCCGCACCGATGCCCTGTGCCCTGTGCCCTGTGACCTGTGACCTGTGACGTGTGACCGGTCACCGGTGACTCAGGGCCGGCGTCCGGTGCCGGTGCCGGTGCCGGGGAAATGTCGGTGGGGCGGCCTAGAGTGCAGGCGTGCTGATCAGGATCGAGGGCGACGACCTGCCCGGGCGGCGGGGCGGGGCCGAGGCCGACGCCCTGCGGCGCGGCAACGTGCACGTGGGCGTGCAGCGCAGGACCGAGGTCGTCGACCGGTTCCCCGCCGACGCGGCGGGAGTGCGGTGGGAGCTCGAGGTCACCAGCCGCGAGGTCGACGGGCTGCTCGACGTCGGCGGTCCCTGGGTCCACGGGCGTCCCGGCGCCCGGTTCCTCTATCTGAGCTGGGGCGCCGTCGACGGCCCGGCCTTCGCCATGTTCCGGCGGGCCAAGCTGATGTTCGGCGACGTGCCCACCGGGACGCTGCGGGCCGCCCACGACGGCGCCGGTGTGCTGGTGGGCCGGCTCGGGCTGACCGGAGCGGACGGAGGACCGCGGTGCGCCCGGGTGCGGCCGCCCGACATCGCCTGGCGGCTCGAATGACCGGCACCGGCGTGACGGTGCTGCACGGGTTCGTCACCCGCGACGGGGCCCTCGCGCTATGGCTGGAACGTGCCGGTCCGCCGGAGGACGCAGGCACGGGACGGGAGCGAGGCACGCATCCCTTCGCGGTCCCAGCGGCCGGTGGCTCTGCCGCCAGCGGTGGTCTTGCGGCCGCCGCTGGCTGTGCGGCCGCCGGTGAGCCACGGGCAGCCACCTTGCTGCTGCCCTCGACCTCTGCCGGGCCGCTGCCTTCCCCGCAGCTCGGGACGGCGCCGCGGCGGGGGCGGCCACGGTTGCGGCCCTGGCGGGTGCCCGCGGTCGCCGTGCCGTTCGTGACCGGCGAGCTGGCCGACGAGCTGGGCGCCCGGGCCGCGCCGTCGGTGACCTACCTCGCCGAGGTCTGCGCCTTCGCCGCCGACCTGGTCGCGCGCGGGCGCGTGCTGCCCGCGGTGCGACCCGCGGGTCCCCGGGCCCGGACTCTCTGGCGGCCGGTGCTCACCGGGCCGGACGCCGCGCGGCATGCCGAGCTGATCCGGGTCATGCCCGCGGCCTGCCGCGCCGAGCGCGCCCGCCCCGGCGACGTCGCCGGCCTGCCCGCCGCCGACGCGCTGCACGCGGCCCTGGAACGCCTGGTCGACGGCCTGGTCCGCACCCGGCTGGCCGAGTCCCGCGTCACCCTGGCCGGCGCGCCCTGGCTGGCCGCCCTCACCGCGGACGGCGACCCCGTCGTCGAGGCCCCGCCCGGCGACCTCGACGCCGTCGCCGACGCGCTGGACGCCTGGCACGCCGAGGCGAGCAGCGGCGCCGCCGTCCGGGTCGTGTTCCGGCTCAGCGCCCTCGACGAGCCCGACCCCGACGAGCCCGACGCCACCTCCGCTTTCCACGCTGCCTCCGCTCCGAATGCCCACACCGCTGCGAATGCCACTGTCGCTGCGAATGCCGCTGCCGCTCCGGGCGGCTCTACGGCTCCGGCAGCGCTCGCGGCTTGCGACGCCATCGCCGCTTCGGATGCCATCGCCGCTTCGGATGCCGCTGCCGCTTCGGATGCCGGTGCCGCTTCGGATGCCGGTGCCGCTTCGGATGCCGGTGCCGCTTCGGATGCCGGTGCCGCTTCGGATGCCGGTGCCGCTTCCGTGGCGGACGGCGTCGACGGCGGCGGTGCGTGGTTGCTGGAGTTCCTGCTGCAGCCGGTCGACGAGCCCAGCCTTCTCGTTCCCGCCGCCGACGTGTGGCGTGATGCCGCCGCTCCGCTGCGGCGGTGGACGCACCGGCCCCAGGAGCGGCTCATCGCCGGGCTCGGGCGGGCCGCGCGGTGGTGCGGCGAGCTCGACGCCGCGTTGCGCCTGCCCCGCCCCGCCGAGCTGGTTCTCGACACCGCGGGCGCCCACCGCTTCCTCGGGCACGCC
The DNA here is from genome assembly GCF_014648355.1 of Couchioplanes azureus. Lineage (GTDB taxonomy): Bacteria > Actinomycetota > Actinomycetes > Mycobacteriales > Micromonosporaceae > Actinoplanes > Actinoplanes azureus. The sequence continues at coordinate 492,237 of NZ_BMQY01000004.1, read as the reverse complement.
GCGCTGCTCGAGCAGGCCGGGTTCGGCGTGCTGCTGCCCGCCTGGTGGCGGGAGCCGCAACGCCTGGGGCTGGCCCTCGAGGTGCGCAGCGCGCCGGCCGCCGCGCCGGTGCTGCGCGACGAGGCCGCCGATCTCGCCACGATCGTCGGGTACGACTGGGGGCTGTCGCTCGGTGGCCGGGTGCTCACCGAGACCGAGCTCGCCGACCTGGCCCGGGTCAAGGTGCCGCTGGTCCGGATGCGGGGCCGCTGGGTCTACCTCGACCCCGAGCGGCTGCGGGCGGGCCTGGAGTTCCTGCGGCGCGGCGGCGGCACGACGACCGCCGGGGACGCCCTGCGCCTGGTGCGGCTGCTGCCCCCGGAGGAGGTGCCGCTGCCGGTGACCGAGGTGCGCGGCAGCGGGTGGGTCGCCGACCTGCTGTCCGGGCGGCTCGGCGAGCGGCTCGAGTTGCGGGAGCCGCCGCGGGGGCTGACCGCGGTGCTGCGGCCGTACCAGAGACGGGGTTTCTCGTGGCTGGCCTTTCTCGACGGCCTGGGCCTGGGCGCCTGCCTCGCCGACGACATGGGCCTGGGCAAGACCGTGCAGTTGCTGGCGTTGCTGCTGCACCGCGGCGACGGGCCGGCGTTGCTGATCTGCCCGCTGTCGGTGCTCGGCAACTGGCAGCGCGAGGCCGCCCGGTTCGCGCCGTCGCTGCGGGTGCGGGTGCTGCACGGCGCCGACCGGCCGGATCCGGCGCGGCTGGCCGACGGCGCGGACGTCGTGCTGACCACCTACGCGACCGCGACCCGCGACGCCGACGCGCTCGCCGCCGTGGCGTGGGACCGGGTCGTGCTGGACGAGGCGCAGCACATCAAGAACAGCGCGGGCGGGGCGGCGCGGGCGGTGCGCCGCTTCCCGGCCCGGCACCGCGTCGCCCTGACCGGCACCCCGGTCGAGAACCGCCTCGACGAGCTGTGGTCCATCCTCGACTTCCTCAACCCCGGCCTGCTGGGCAGCGCGCACACCTTCCGCAACCGCTACGCCGTGCCGATCGAGCGGTACGCCGACGAGGACGCCGCCGCCCGGCTGCGCCACGCCACCCGGCCGTTCCTGCTGCGCCGCGTGAAGTCCGATCCCGCGGTCGCCGGCGACCTGCCCGACAAGCGTCACACCCGCCACCTGTGCGGGCTGACCGCCGAGCAGGCCACCCTCTACCGCGCCGTGCTCGACGACATGCTGCTGCGGCTCAAGGAGACCACCGAGACCCGCCGCAAGGGTCTCGTCCTGGCCGCGATGACCAAGCTCAAGCAGGTCTGCAACCATCCCGCCCACCTGCTCGGCGACGGCTCGCCGCTGCCCGGGCGCTCGGGCAAGCTGGAACGTCTGGAGCAGATCCTCGACGCCGCGCTCGGCGAGCGGGAGAGCGTCCTGTGCTTCACCCAGTTCACCCGCTTCGGCGCGATGCTGGTGCCGCATCTCGCCGCCCGTTTCGGCGTGCCGGTCCGTTACCTGCACGGCGGCACCCCGCGCGGCGCCCGCGACGAGATGGTCGCGGCCTTCCAGGCGGACCGGCGGCCGGGGATCTTCGTCCTGTCGCTGAAGGCCGGCGGCACCGGCCTCAACCTCACCGCCGCCAACCACGTCGTGCACGTCGACCGCTGGTGGAACCCGGCCACGGAGGCGCAGGCGACCGACCGAGCCTTCCGCATCGGCCAGCACCGCGACGTGCACGTGCACACCCTCGTGTGCCTCGGCACCCTGGAGGAGCGCATCGACCGGCTCATCGCCGGCAAGGGCGTGCTCGCCGAGCGGGTGGTCGGCAACGGCGAGGGCTGGCTCACCACGCTCTCCACCGACGAGCTGCGCGACCTGGCCCGGCTGGATCCGGAGGCCGTCGGTGACTGACCGGTACTCCGCGCCCTTCGTGGCGATGTTCGAGGCGCTGCGGATGGCGCCGACCTTCGCCCGCGGCCGCCGCGACGCCCGCGCCGGGCACGTCCGCAGCCTGACGATCTCGAGCAGCCTGGTCGTCGCCCAGGTCCGCGGCCCCGACGACGCCCATGCCTTCCGCGCCCGCATCGCGGTCCGGGCCTTCGGCGCGGCGGAGTGGGCGCGCGTCGAGGACGACCTGGCCGCGCAGGTCCGCTACGTCGCCGACCTGCTCGCCGGCCGGATGCCGGACGACATCGACACGGTCTTCTCCGCCGCCGGCCTGACCTTGCTGCCGCTGTCGCTCGACGAGGTCGCGATGGACTGCAGCTGCGAGCGGTGGCCGATGCCCTGCGCCCACCTGGCGGCGACCTGTTACGCCCTCGCCGCCTCGTTCGAGAGCGACCCCTTCGGCGTCTTCGCCTGGCGCGGCCGCGGCCGCGACGAGCTCCTGGTCCGGCTGAGCCAGCTGCGGGGCACGTCGGCCCACGAGGCGGACGCGGCCCCGGCGGCCCCCGAGGCCGGGAACGCGGGTCTCGGCGACCCGGCCGACTTCTGGGGCGCGGGTACGCCACCCGCGCTCGCCCCGCCCCTCCCGCCGACGCGTCCCGACCTGCTGCTCGACCAGCTCGATCCGCCGGCGTTGCGCTACGGCGGCCGGCCGCTCGCCGAGCTCCTGCGGCCGGCCTACCTCGCGCTCCCACCGGCCGATCCGCCCCGGTGAGGGTCAGCGTCTCCAGAACGCCTTGTGCCCCCGGCCGGCCGGGGTGAAGCCGTCCAGGACCTCGCGGGCGTAGGCCCAGTCCGCGGCCAGGTCGCCCGGCGCACGCAGCCGTTCGACCAGCTCGCGCAGCGCGGCGACCTCCGGCCCGGTCATGCCCTCCAGCACGGCGGCGAGCCGGCTGCCCAGGTCGGCCAGCAGGTCACGCCGTTGCGCCGCGGGCCGGTCCTGCGCCTGGCGCAACCTCGTCGCCTCGACCGCGACGATCTCCGCCAGGCTTTCGAGGGTCACGCCCGAGGCGCTCGCCGCCGTCTTTCCCCGGCCGCGCGCCATGACCGCCGACGGCAGGGCCGCGAACGGCTGCGGTCCCCGCGCGAACCCGGCCCGGGCGGGCGCGAACCGCGGACCGCCGGGCGCCGCCGGCGGCGGGGGTGGCGGCATGCCGGGTGCGGGCGGCGCCGGTGGCATGGACGGCGCGGGCATGCCGGGCGCGGGCGGGCCGGGAGGAAATCCGCCGGGCGCGGGGCTGCCGGGCGCGGGGCTGCCGGGCGCGGGGCTGCCGGGCGCGGGGCCGCCGGGCGCGGGGGCCGCGAGCGACATCGGGGCGGCGGCTCCGGCGATCAGGAACGGTGCCGCCTGGTCGGCCATCTCCCATCCCGACGGCGCCTCCACCGGCTGGGTGACCCGGCGCCGCTCGCCGCCCTCGTGGACCACCCGGCTGTCCACCGCGACGAACGCCGTGAACCGGCACAGCACCCCGTACCGCAGCGATGTCCCTACGATCTCCTTCTCCAGGCCGTTCTCGCCGGCGGCGTAGCGGTCCTCCAGCTCCCGCAGCCGGGCGCGCGCCCACTGGGCGGTGACCGCCGGCTCGTCCCGCAGGTCGGCCGGGACCTCGACGGTGAAGGTCTCGTCGTCGCGGGTGCGGCCATGGACGGTCAGCGAGCCCGGGGCGGCGCCGGAGTACCGGCCGAAGAGGACCAGCGGCACCCCCGGGAAGATCGATTGCGGCCGGACGGGGTCGACGCCGGTCACGGTCACGTCGGTGGCCACCGGGGCGCCGATCCGGCGGTGGATCCGCTCCATCGCCTCGTCCAGCCGGTCCTCGCTCTCGACCAGTTCGCAGCGCCCGGCGCCGAGGGTGGCCAGGCGGCCGAGGAAGCCCGCGTTCACCGTCCGGTCGATGCCGACGGTGTGCACCCGGGTCGTGCCGACGAGCGCGCTGACCTCGGCGAGGATCTGGTCCTCGTTGCCCACCTGGCCGTCGGTGACCAGCACCAGCACCCGATCGCGCCCGGCCGCTGCCGACCCTTGCGAGCCGGCGGCCGCGGGCTGCTCCGATCCGGCGGCCGGGGTCTGCTCCGATCCGGCGGCCGGGGTCTGCTCGGCCCCGGCCGCCGGGGACCGCTCGGAATTCGCGGGCGCGGCTCTGTCGGACCCGGCCGTGCGGGGCCCGGCCGGCGTGGCGAGCAGGGAGAGGCCTTCGCGCAGGGGGGCGAGGAGTTCGGTGCCGCCGCGGGCGTCGGCGCGGGCGAGGTGCTCGACCGCGCGGAAGCGGTGCCGGTCGGTCGCCTCCGCCAGTTCGCCGCCGAGGTCCTGCGGGTAGTCGATCTGGTGGTCGAAGGTCAGGACCGCGAACCGGTCGGCGGCCGTGAGCGTGTCCACCACCCGGGCGGCGGCGCGCCGGGCGGCGACCATCTTCCAGCCGCGCATGCTGCCCGAGCGGTCGAGCAGCAGGACGACGTCCTTGGGCCCGGCCGGGGCGTCGGCGGCGGCCGGTGGCAGCACCACGAGCTGGTACGTACCGCCCGGCTCGTCCGCGGCCGGGTCCGGCACGCACACCGCGCCGGAGCCGTCGCCGGCGTACGGCAGCCGCAGGACGAAGTCGCGGTCCGCCCGCTCGCCGGGGGCGATCTCGAACCGGGTGCCGGCCGTGGTGACCGTGTGCAGGCTGGACCGCACCTCGTCCAGGGGCAGCCCGGCGGTGTCGATGTCGACGCCGATCGACAGGCGCAGCGGGTTGGGGAAGCCGGGGAGCAGCACCGGGGGAGTGATCCGCGAGGCGTCCGGCACGGCGTCGGTGTCGCGGGCCTGGCCGTCGCCGACCGGCGTGCCGGGCAGCGGGACGCCGGGCACGTAGCGGGGCGCCACGACGAGCGGGAACCGGAACGTCGCCGCGCCGTCCTCCCACGGCAGGGGGCCGACCAGGGCGAGCTCGACGACGACCCGCTCGCCGGGCACGATGTTGCCGACCCGCATGGTGAAGACGTCGGGACGTTCCTCCTCGGCGATGGACGCCCGCCGGCCGGCCTCGACGGCCCGGTCGTACGCCTCGCGCGCCGCGCCGCGCTCCTGCAGCTCGGCCTCGACGGTGCGCCCGTCGGCCGTCATCGTCATGCCGGTGACGGCGGCGCGGTCGGGCAGCGGGAAGACGTACGTGGCCTCCAGTGCGGTGTCGTAGGCGTTGACGAACTCGGTGGTGACGGTGGTCCGGGCGACGAGCCCGCTGATCCGGGTCTGGACGTCGAGCCGGTCCAGGGGGAGGTTGCCCCGGTCGGTGCGCAGAGCGCCGAGGCCGGCGCCGGGCAGGACGCGGATGCGGCCGAGCTCCGCCGGCTCCATCGGCGTGACGGACAGGGTCATGACGGGCTCCCATCATCGGTGTGCTGCTCACCGTCGGCATGCTGCTCGTCGCCGGTGTGCTGCGGAAAGTCGGCGTGCTGCGGAAAGTCGGTGAGCTGCGGAGAGACGGTGTGCTGCGGAGAGACGGTGTGCCGAGGACGGTCCGTGTGCCGCTCGTCGCAGGCGCGCGGGTCGGCGGGGGTGTGCGGGTCGGTGGGGGAGCCGGCGAGCAGGCCACGGGTGGCGAGCAGGTCCAGCAGGGGCGCGGCGGCGGCGGCGATGGCGGGGTGGTCGGCGCTCTGGGGGCGTACCGGAAGGATCAGGATGGCGCCGCCGCCCAGCGCGACGCCACCGACCTCCTGCACCGCGACGGCGGCCGGGGGCGGCGGAGCCGGAGGTGCCGGGGGAGCCGGCGGCGTCGCCCAAAAGCGGGGACGGGCCGGCGCGAGCGGGGCCGGCGGCGGGGGGACCAGCGGCAGCCGCGCCACGGCCGCGAGCTCGGCGTCGGTCGCGCCGGCGAGCTCCGCCTGGATGGCGGCCAGCGAGTGCCCCTGCGCCTGGCGCCGCTTGAGCGCGACCAGTTGCAGCAGGTGCCGCGGGCCGTAGAGGGCGATGCGGCCGCGCATGCCGGACGGGCGGTCGACGAGTCCGGTCGTCGTGTACCACCGGATGGCGCGCCGGTCGGGCACGTCGCGGACCCGGCCGTTGGGGGCGCCGGGATATTCCGCCGCGAGTGCCCGGCGTACCTGTTCGACGAGCTCGTCCATCGTCCACACGCCGACATCCTGACACTGTCAATGTGACAGTGTCAACGTGCGGGTCGGGGCCGCGACCGGCAGACTGGCCGGATGCGGCTCGATCTCGTCAACCTGTCGCACGTCGCCGACCCCGCGACGACCTGCCTCTATCCCGGCGATCCCGCCTTCGAGATGGAGCCCGTCGCGACCATCGCCGAGCACGGTTTCCGCCTGCACCGCCTGCGGCAGGGCGAGCACACCGGCACGCACTGGAGCGCGCCCGGGCACTTCACCGACGGCGCCGCGCTCGCCGACGACCTCGACGTGGACGACCTCTTCCGGCCCGCGGTCAAGATCGACGTCCGCGAGCGGTGCGCCGCCGACCCGGACTACGCGCTCTCGCGGGCCGACCTGCTCGCCTGGGAACGCCACCACGGCCCCATCCCGCCGGAGTCGGTCGTCGTGCTCTGGACCGGCTGGGACGCGAAATGGGGAACGGACGCCTACTACGGCTACGACCGCGACGGCGTCATGCACCAGCCCGGCTTCGGCGAGGACGCGGTCCGGTGGCTGATCGGCACCGGGCGCCTCGGCCGGCGCGGCGGCACCGGCACCGACACCTTCGGGCCCGACCGCGGCGCCGATCCGACGTACGCGGTCTCCCGGCTGGTCCACCGCGAGCACCGGATCAGCGTCGAGGTCCTGGCCAACCTGGCCGCGCTGCCGGCGACCGGGGCATTCCTGCTGTGCGGCGGCCAGATCGTCCGGGGCGGCGCCGGCTCGCCCGCCCTGATCTACGGAGTGCTGCCGCCGGGCTGAGAAACCCCGTTCACCGTCAAGGTGTACGGGGCGTACTGCGCGAGCTCCCCGGTCGGCTCGTCGTACGCCACCACCGCGACCACCTTCGGATACGACCGCAGCGCCGCGAACCGCTCCACCGGCACCTGCCGCGCCCGCCGCCCCGCGTCGTCGAGGCCGATCAGCCGGACGTGCCACGCGTGCACCGCCACCGGCAGGATCTGCGACGGCGACCGGAACCCGCGCAGGCTCGAACCGTCGCTGATCCGGTGCGATTCCACGGCCAGGTCGTCGACGTACCAGCCGCCCTCGTTCACCGCGCCGTCGCTGACGTAGCGCAGACCGAGGAGGACGGTCGTGCCGGCGTACGCGGAAAGGTCGTAGCGGTGCGGCACGAAACCGTCGGTGTGCCCGGTCACGCCGGGACCGAGCGGGCCGCGGACGGTCCGGTCGCCGGGGATCGCCCGGTACGTGCGCCCGCCGTCGGTCGACACGGTCACGTACCCGTAGTCGTAGCCTTCCTCGGCGCCGTAGCGGGCGCGCAGCGTCAGGGCGGGCCGGCCCTCGGGCACCCGCACCGACACGACCGCGGACGCGTCGGTGTTGCTGGCGTCGCCCGAGAACAGGGCGCCGTCACGGACCTGCCAGGTCAGCGGAAGCGGGGGCAGGGTGCGGGCGCCGCGGAACCGTACGGACCGCAACGCCGCTCCGGTCAGCGACCGCCCGGCGGCATCGCGCAACCGTACGTAGTCCGCGCCGTTGGGGGCGGCGCCCGGGCGCTCGTACGAGGCGGGGTTGGCCAGGTTGACCGTGGACCGCAGCCCGGGCACGCTGACCCGCTCGCGGGGCACGCCGGTCATGGTCCCGTCGCCGACGACCTTGTCGACCAGCGTCATCGTCTGGAAGTCGTGCAGGACGGCGTGCAGCCGTACGCCCGGGCCGAGCGCCTCCTGCACCGCGGCCAGCCCCTGGTGCGCGCGGTCGCGGTGCAGCCGCGACAGCACCGCCGGGCCGAACCGGTCGCGAAGATAGACCATGAACTGGTACGCGTGGCCGTAGTCGGACAGCACCTCATCGGGCTTGCCCTCGTCCCACAGGTTCAGCGAGCCCTGCGCCCCGCCGCACTCCCGCGGGTTGGCGTTGAAGGGAGTCCGCACGACGGCGAAGCCCTGGAAGCACACCAGATGGCTGTCCGCGCCGCGGTGGTACACGGTGGCGGTGGTGTCGGCGTAGCCCACCAGGCTCTGGGCGTAGTCGGACAGGCCCTCGTTCACCCAGAGGTCCTCGCCCGGATCGGTGTAGTACTGCAGCAGGTGCTGCCACTCGTGCGCGAACGTGCCCTCGTACATCCGGGGCCGGGCCGGGCGGCTGGTGCACAGGTCGTCGGTCGGCTCGTCCGCAGGGGTGGCCCCGGTGCGGTGCTTCCAGTCGTACGCGTCGATGGTCATGACGTTGCGGTCCACGAGCTCATTGAGCTGCGACGAGAAGAAGCCCGCGATGTACGTGGCCGCCTCGGGGAAGTCGTAGTAGTTGTCGTCGCGGACGTTGTCGACGAGGGTGACGGTCCGCTCGCCGGCGCCGGTGAAGTCGCCGGAGAGCAGGGGATCGGTGCCGTCGCGGTCCGGCGGGGTGCTGAAGGCGGCGGTCTCCCGGGGGTGGATCGTCGTGTCGAACTCCCGGACCAGGTCGGCGACCTGGGCGTCGGTCACGTCGGTCGAGCCGGCGGGCCGGCAGTCACCGGCGGGAAAGGTGAGGTCGTTCGCCACCCAGACCTCGATGTGCGCGCCGACGCCCCGCAGCGTGTAGTCCTTGCGGTAGAACCGCCCGCCGACGTCGTCGAGGGCGAGCCACTCCCGTACGGTGCCGGCGGCCGGGGTCGGCCTGGCGGCGCGGCGGGCGAAGCCTCGCGGGCGGGTGCCGAGCCCTGCGGTGGAGAAGGTCTTGCGGGAGGGGGGTCGGACGTCGTCGATGGGGGTCGAGGGGGCAGGCGCGGCGGTGATGTTTCTCCGGGTGGTGGCCGTTGTGGTCGCCGTGCCCGTCTCGTTCGAGGCGACGGCCGAGCGTGCGTCGGCTGCGGTGCCTCCGGCGGCTGCCGTGCCGACCGGGGTGTCTTGGATGGGTCCTCTACCAGCTGGGGTGCTTTGCGTAGCTTCTGTGCCGGTATGGCCTCTTGTGCCGTTGTGGCCCGCAGAGCCCTCGTGGGCGGCTAGGCCTGTGGTGGCCGCAGAGCCCTCCTGCGCCGCTGGGCCTGTGGAGGCCGCAGAGCCGTCGTGGCCCGATGGGCCTGTGGTGGCCGGAAAGCCCTCGTGGGCCGCCAGGCCCGTGGCGACCGCCAGGCCCGCGTCGGCGACCTTGCTCGCGTGGACCGGCGAGGCAGGCGACAACAGCAGGGGTGTGATCAGGAGGGCAGCGGCGGAGAGGCGAAGTGAGGCGCGCACAGCACAGGACGCTACCGCCACGTAGCGGTCAAAAGGTGCAAGACGCGGCTACTCGAAAAGCGAGTGGTGCCGCCCGCCCTCCGCCCGCGACCGAGCCCGCCGCCGCAACTGCACCACGACGGCGTCCCCGGCGGCGACCACCGCCCATCCGGCCAGCAACCACCCGGGCACCGTCCACCCTCGCCGAAACAGCAGGACGGCCAGCCCCGAGCAGACGACGACACCGAAGAGGGCCAGGACAAGCCGTAAGTTGAGCGCGCTGTACGGCTTGTCCACGGTTCCCCGACGGCCGGGAGGCTGCGCACCGATCGGCATGCCCTCAGCCTAAGACCGCCGCCCCGCCCGAGCGAGAGCGCGCGGCGCAGGCGTGCGGTCCCGCTCGGGCGGGGCGGCAGCCGCGGACCAGGCGGCCGTCCTCGTCCCCGTGCCGGCTCGAGGGGGCCGCCGGAGCCGCGGTCACCGAGGCTTGCCGTCCGGGCCGGAACTAGTCCGAGGTGCCGTCCGGGCCGGAACTAGTCCGAGGTGCCGTCCGGGCCGGAACTAGTCCGAGGTGCCGTCCGCCGTCGATGCCGACGTGTCGTCCACCTGGCGGCCGCGAAGCGCGGTACCGCAGCCGGCCAAGGCGGCGGTACCGACGCTAGGAGGCAGGGCTTCGACACATGGGCCGGGGCTCCCGACGCACGGACCTTGACTCCGACCCTCCGATCGGGGCTCCACGACGCACGGACCGTTGTGCCCACGCGCCTGCCGGGTCCAGCGGTCAGGACACCTCGCGGCGCAGGACCCGCACAGTGCCGAGCGCCAGTGGCATGGCTACCCAGAATGCGCAGGCCACGCCGAGCCGGCCCCACTGCCCGGCGCTCATCGTCGGTTCGCTCAACGCCAGCGACGTGACGTTGACGTCGAGCCACTCGGCCGCGCGCTGCAGCCACTTGACCATCCCGCCGATCACCGACCATGCCGTCGGGATGGCGAAGTACAGCACGATGGCCACCGGGGAGTTCAACAGCAACGCCCCGAACGCCGAACCCATGAGCACGAACATGACCTGGTTGAGCAGCAGCCGGCCGAGCTGGTCGGCGGTGATCTCCCAGCTGCCGTCCCCACCCGTACCGATGGCGACCAGGTTGGCCACCGCGGACAGCGCGGCCGCCGCTGCCGTCGCGGCCACCGCGATGAGCACCGCCGCCACCAGCTTCGCCACGATGACCCGCCCGCGGGCCGGAGTCAGGGTGAACGTGCCGAGCGCCGTCCGCTGCGACCACTCGCTGGTCATGGACAGGATGCCGAGCACGGGCAGCAGCACGCTCGCCGGCGCCAGGCCGAACGCGAGCAGCCCCCGGTACGTCTGCTCGGCATCCGGCGCCGCGGCGATCATGATCACGGCCGTGGCCGCCGCGGCCAGGCCCATGGCGATCAGCAGCCACAACCCCGACCGGGTGTCTGCCAGCTTGCGCAACTCCACCTGGACGAGCCGGATCAAGGACACCCTTTCCCCCGTACGGCCACCGGACGATCCAGGCGCAACACCGGGCGCGGAGGTCGGCGGATTCTGGACGGTGGTCATCGCACGGCCTCCTTCGCCGGCTCACCGGCGGTCAACGTCAGGAACAGGTTCTCCAGGCCGCTGCTGCCGGCCGGGCGCAGTTCGACCAGCACCACCCCCGCGTCGGCGGCCGCCCGCCCGACGGTCTCGGCGTCCGCCTGCACCACGACGCCCCCGTCGGTCGTCGCGGTGCCGATGAGCCCGGCGCGACGCAGTGCCATCTCCAACGCACTCGCGTCGAGCGCGCGTACCACCGTGCCCGACGCGGCGAGCAGTTCCTCCTTGGCTCCCTGCGCCACGATCCGGCCGCCGCCGATGACGACGAGCCGGTCCGCCACCGCCTCCACTTCGCGCAGCAGGTGCGAGGAGAGCAGTACGGTGCCGCCCCGGTCGGCGAAGTCGCGCAACAAGCCGCGCATCCAGAAGATGCCCTCCGGGTCGAGACCGTTGGCCGGCTCGTCGAGGACGAGGATGCCCGGATCGCCGAGCAGGGCGTATGCCAGCCCGAGCCGCTGTCGCATGCCGAGCGAATACGCCTTGATCCGCCGCTTGGCGGCAGTGCGGTTGAGGCCGACGCGTTGCAGGCTCTCGTCGACCCTCCGCGTGTCGACGCCCATGGTCAGCGCGGCCAAGGTCAGCACCTCGCGGCCGGTACGCCCCGCATGCTGCGCCGAGGCGTCGAGCAGCACGCCGACGCGCCGCCCGGGATTGCCCAGCCGCCGGTAGGGGACGCCGTCCACGGTCGCCGAGCCGGACGTCGGCGGGGTGAGACCGCAGATCATCCGCATCGTGGTGCTCTTGCCGGCACCGTTGGGTCCGAGGAAGCCGGTCACCGTGCCGGGCGTGCAGGTGAAGGAGACGTCATCGACAGCGGCGTGGGGCCCGTACCGCTTGCTCAGGTTGTGAACCTCGATCATGCGACTCAGCGTGCCGTGACCGGCCGGCGTGGCGCGTCGGCCACAGGTCGGCGCCGGCGAACCTTGGTCTAGAGCAACCTTCGACCTTGGTCGGTATCGGGCCTTGCGGCGGCAACCCTACGATGGCCGCCATGGGAGAGCTCGCGCCGGTACGCCCACACGGGCAGCCGGATCCGGTAGGCCTACATGGGCAGCCGGATTCGGAGAGCCCGCTTGGGCAGCCGGAGTCAGGGCGCCCGCATGGGCAGGCGGAGTCGGTGGACCTGCATGGGCGGCCGAAGTCGGTGGACCTGCATGGGCGGCCGGAGTCGGCCGACCTGCATGGGCAGTCGGATTCGGCAGGCCCGCACCAGCAACGGGATTCGGCGCGCCCGCCTGAGCAGCCGGAATACCACTGGCTGCTCCCGGCCGTCCTGCGCGACGAGGCGGATGCGCCACCCGGGCCGCGCTCGACCCGCGACTGGATCATCGACATCCTCTGCTTCGTCCTGAGTCTCGGCTGGACGCTTCTCGCAACGGCCGACCTGCTCAGCCCGGTTCAGGAGGTGATCCCGCAGTGGAGTTCCACCCCGGACTGGCTGGTCTTCACCGACCTGGCCATCGGTCTCGTGTTCTCCGTCGCGCTGTGGTGGCGCCGGCGATGGCCGGTGCAGCTCGGCGTCGGAGTGCTGATCTTCGGAACGATGTCGGTCACCATCGCCGTGGTCGGCTTGATCAGCCTGTTCTCCGTCGCGGTGCACCGCCGGTTCGCGGTGACCGGCGTGGTGACGGTGGGCGCGATGCTGACCAATGTGGCGTTCTGCCTGATCCGGCCCGAGCAGGGCACCGCCGTCGTGGAATCGGTGGCCTGGAGCCTGGCCATCGTGAGCATCGTGGTGCTCTGGGGAATGATCGTGCGGGCGCGCCGGGAGCTCGTGGTGTCGTTGCGCGACCGCGCGGAGCGGGCCGAGGCCGAGCAGCAACTGCGCGTCGCCCAGGCTCGTGCCCTCGAGCGCACCCGCATCGCCCGGGAGATGCACGACGTCCTCGCCCACCGCATCTCGCTGCTCAGCCTGCATGCCGGTGCCCTGGAGATCCGGCCGGACGCGTCGCCCACCGAGGTCGCGAACGCCGCCGGGGTGATCCGCGCCAGCGCGCACCAGGCCCTGCAGGACCTGCGCGAGGTCATCGGCGTGCTGCGCGATCCGGCCGTCGAGGCTCCGCCGGAGCGCCCCCAACCGACCCTGAGCGAGCTGCCCGCCCTCGTTGACGAGTCCCGCGCGGCCGGCATGAAGGTGAGCCTGTCGCTGACCGTCGACCGGCCCGGCGAGACGCCATCGGGCATCGGGCGCACGGCGTACCGGATCGTGCAGGAAAGCCTGACGAATGCCCGCAAGCACGCCCCGGGCACCGCGGTCCGGGTGTCCGTCAGCGGCGCGCCCGGCGAGGGGCTCACCATCGACGTCCGTAACCCGGCGCCGGTGGGCCGCCCGGTGTCGGTCATCCCGGGTACCGGCACCGGGCTGATCGGCCTCACCGAGCGAGCCACCTTGGCAGGCGGAACGCTGACGCACGGCCACGGTCCCCAAGGCGACTTCGTGCTGGTGGCATGGCTGCCGTGGCCCGACTGAGCACCGCCGCCGGACGGGCCGCCAAGCTACAGCGACCGGACAGGTGCGGAGCTGCCGGAGGGGCGCTGGGCCGGGAGGCCGCCGGGCGGGAGGAGCTGGGACGCCGCTCGGTTGGCGCGCTGGAAGGCCGCTGGCTGGAGAAGCTGGGAGGCCGCTGGGCGGGAGCTGTCGGCGGGCCGCTGGGCTGGAGGGGCTGGGAGGCCGCTGGGCTGACGTCGCCGGAGGCCGCCAGGCGAGAGCCGCCGGACGGCCGCCAGGCTAGGCGGCGGCCGGAAGGCTGAGCGCGTTGCCGGGCGACGAGGGACGTGTCTGAAACGTGGTGTGTTGGTTGCGAAGGAAGGTTCGGTGAACGGGGATGGGAGATGCGTTGCTCGGGGAAGACGGTGACCGTTGCGGCGGTGGACCGGTGCTTGCGGGCGGGGGAGTTGCGGCGCTGCCAATGCCGGACGGAGCAGTGCCCGTTTCCGGCAGCGTCCCGCAGTCCCCGCCGGTGCGGGTGCTGATCGTCGATGACGACGCGCTGGTTCGTGCCGGTCTGACCATGATCTTGTCGGGAGCCAGTGACGTCCGGGTCGTCGGTGAGGCGGCGGACGGCTCGCAGGTGCCCCAGGCAGTCGCGGAGCACCGGCCGGACGTGGTGCTGATGGACATCCGCATGCCGCGGGTCGACGGGCTGGCGGCGACCGAGGCGTTGCGCTCGCGAGCCGGTGCTCCCGAGGTGATCGTGCTGACCACGTTCGACGCCGACGAGGACGTGCTCCGGGCGCTGCGGGCGGGGGCCAGCGGTTTCCTGCTCAAGGACACGCCGCCGATCGACATCCTGCAGGCGGTTCGCCGGGTGGCCTGCGGTGAGGCGACGCTCTCGCCGACGGTGACCCGGCGGCTGATCGCCCATGTGGCCGCCCCGGACGGCAACGCCGGCCGCCTTCGTGCCCGCCGGCTCCTGGAGACGTTGAGCGAGCGCGAGCGTGACGTGGCGCTCGCCGTGGGGCAGGGCCGGACGAACGCGGAGATCTCGGCCGAACTGTTCATGAGCGTGGCCACGGTGAAGGCCCACGTGTCTCGCCTCCTGACCAAGCTGGACCTCGACAACCGCGTCCAGATCGCCCTGCTCGTCCACGACGCCGGCCTGGTGTAGACGCCCCCGGCGCGGCCGGCACCCGCGCCGAACGGCGGCGATTCACCACCGCCGCCGGCCTGGGCGTCGTCCTGACGGACGCGCCCGCCGTGCGCCCTCGGCCCGGTCGCGCGGACGTGGTGTGTGGTCGGGGTCGCGTCGCGCGGACGTGGTGTGTGGTCGGGGTCGGGTCGCGCGGACGTGGTGTGTGGTCGGGGTCGGGTCGCGCGGACGTGGTGTGTGGTCGGGGTCGGGTCGCGCGGACGTGGTGTCTGGTCGGGGTCGGGTCGCGCGGACGCCGTGTCTGGTGGAGTCCAGTAGCGCGGACCCCGCGCCGAGCGCACGCCGGCCCCACGGGCACGCCCGCTGACCGCGGCCGGTGCCGGTTCCGCCGCTCGGCTAGCGTGTCGTGTGATCTCCGCTCTCTCCGGTTTCGCGCTCATCGGGGCCATCGTGCTCACCGGGTGGGCCGTCGGCCGGTGGGGTGCTCTGCCGGATAACGCGGAGGCGGTCCTCGGCCGCCTCGTCTACTCCGTCCTCACGCCGTGCCTGCTCTTCACCGTCGTCGCCGCTGCCGACCTGCGCGTCCTGCTCAGTGCATCCCTGCTCGTCTCGGCCGCCTCGGCGCTCCTGTGCTTCGGGGCGTTCGCGGCGACCGCCCGGCGCTTCGGCCGGGGGGCCAGGATCGTGGGTGCGCTGGCCGCCGGCTACACCAATGCGAACTACATCGGCATTCCGGTCGCGACCTACGTGCTCGACGACGCCGCGCTGGTCGTGCCGATCGTGATGTGGCAGCTCCTCGTGGTCACGCCGGTCGCGCTCACCCTGCTGGAGATCGCCGTCACGGGGCGGACGTCGGTGCGTTCGACCGTGACGGCGCCGCTGCGTAATCCGCTGATCGTGGCGGTTGTTCTGGGCCTCGCCGTCTGCGTGACCGGCCTGCGGGTGCCGGCGTTGCTCGCCGAGCCGGTCGCCACGATCGGGTCGGCGGCGGTGCCCGTGGTGCTGATCGCGTTCGGGATGTCGCTGTCGGGCCGGCGCCTGCTCGAGCCCGGGACCGGCCGGGTCGCCACGGTCGCGGCCGTCGTCCTCAAGACGGCGGTCATGCCGGCCTTCGCCTTCCTGCTGGCCGTCGCGCTGGGCCTGCCGCGCGACGCGACCTACGCCGTGGTGGTGCTGGCGGCCCTGCCCACCGCGCAGAACATCTTCCTGTACGCCCAGCGCTTCCGGACCGGCCTGGTGCTGGCCCGCGACGCCGTCTTCCTCTCCACCCTGGCCTCCGTGCCGGTGCTGCTGCTGACAGCGGTGCTCTTCACCCGGTGAGCCGCGACGGCGCCGCCGGCCACATCGGCTCGGTGGCGTGCTCCTCGGCCGCCCGCAGCACGCGCAGCACGTTGCGGCCGGTCAGCTTCTCCAACTCCGCCCCCGTCCACCCGCGCGCGGCGAGCTCGGCGAGCAGCCGCGGATATCCCGAGACGTCCTCCAGCCCCTCCGGCAGCCGGTCGCATCCGTCGTAGTCGCCGCCCAGCCCGACACCGTCCACCCCGGCCGCCTCCCGCAGGTGATCGACGTGGTCGGCCACCTGGGCGACCGTCGCCGACGGGCGGGGATGGGCGGCCAGCCACGGCCGCAGTGCCTCCGGTGTCTCCGGGACCGCCGAGTCCGGGATCTCCTCGCCGGGGCGGGGGGCGCGGGGCCACGGTTCCGGATCCGGCGGCAGGCCCAGCCGCCGGCATTCCTCCTCCGCGGCCGCGGCCCACGCGGAGACCTCCGCGGAGACGAACGGCGGCACGAACGTCGCCATGCACACGCCGCCGTTGCCGCGGAGCCGGTCCAGCACCTCGTCGGGGACGTTGCGGCGGTGGTCGGTGACGGCACGGGCGGAGGAATGGCTGAAGATCACCGGCGCGGTGGCGACGTCCAGGGCCGCGTGCATCGTCGCCACCGCGACGTGGGACAGGTCCACGAGGACGCCGATGCGCTGCATCTCGGCGACGACGGCGCGGCCCTCGCCGGTCAGCCCGCCGTGGCGGGACGCCTCCGCGGCGGAGTCGGCCCAGCCGGTGTGGTGGTTGTGGGTGAGGGTCACGTACCGCACGCCGAGGCGGGCGAAGGCGCGCAACACGCCCAGCGACGAGGCCAGGCTGTGCCCGCCCTCGATGCCGAGCAGCGAGGCGATTCGGCCCGCGCCGACGGCCGCCAGCACGTCCGCCGCGGTGTACGCGATGGCGAGGTCGTCCGGGTACGCCGCGACGAGCCGGTACACCGCGTCGACCTGCTCCATCGTCGCCACGACCGCCTCCGGCTCGCTCAGGTGCGACGGCACGTACACGGACCAGAACTGCCCGCCCACCCCGCCGGCGCGCAGCCGGGCGATGTCCGTGTGGAACTGCGGCCGGCCCGCGGCGAGGCCGCCGACCCGGTAGCCGGCGCGGGCGCGCAGGGCCCAGGGCAGGTCGTTGTGGCCGTCGATCACGGGCATGGCCGCCAGGACGGCACCGACGTCGCTCACGGGCACTGCGCTCCTTCGTACGGTCGACGCTCGCGAGCGAAGCATATGACCGCGGAAAGCCCCCGAAATCCTCAAGTGCCGCCGTTCGGTTCGTTCGCAACCGGCTCGCACCTGGCCGGGACCGGTACGTGCACCGCACGCCCCGGATTGTTTCTCCCATGCCCGGCCGAGACGCGGCCGGACAACTCGGGGGAGAAAAATTGCGTCGCTCGAAGCCGCTCACGTCCGTCACCGCCCTGGCCGCCCTGTTCGCGGGTGCCGGCAGCCTGCTGGCCGCCGCCCCGGCCGCCGCCGCCCCGGCCGGTGCGGACCTGCAGCTGACCGCCACCGACGACACCTACGTGTCGAGCGGCCGGCAGAACGCCGGCTTCGGCGCTGAGGGCAAGCTCTCCGTCGGGCGCCTCGAGCGCGACTCCAAGATCGCCTTCCTGAAGTTCCTGGTCCCGGCCGGTGCGCAGGTCACCGGCGCCCGGCTGAAGCTGACCACGGTCGGCGCGGTCGGCGGCCGGCTGACCGCCCACCGGGTCGCCGACACGGCCTGGTCCGAGGCCAAGCTGACCGCCCGTACCGCTCCCGCGCTCGGCGCCGTCGCCGCCACGGCCAAGCCGGCCGCCGACGCCACCGAGGTGAGCTTCGACCTGGACGCCGCGGTCTCCGGCCCGGGCGCGTACACGTTCGCGATCCAGTCGACCGGCGCCGTCACCCGCTTCCGGTCCAGCGAGGGCAAGGGCGGCCCGGTGCTCGCCGTCAGGCTCGCCGCCCCGGCCGCCCCGGTCGTCCCGCCGGTGGAGGCGCCCGCCGACGTCACCGTTCCCCCGGTCGCCCCGGTCGAGGAGGACATGCCGCCGCCGGCGCCGGCGACCGGCGAGTGCAAGACCGGCAAGCTGCTCGTGCCGTCCTGCGGGGTGCTCTGGGGCGCCGCCGCCGGCGGTTTCACCGACGCGCCGCGCGACGCCGCGCTCAAGGACTGGGAGAACCTCAGCGGTCGCACCGCCACCATCTTCCACGCCTACCACAAGGGTGACGAGCCGTTCCCCACCAAGTCCGAGATGGCCATGGCCCGCGACGCCGCCCGCCCGCGCGTGCTGCTGCTCAACTGGAAGATCGCGTACGGCTCGACGTGGGCCAAGGTCGCCAAGGGTGAGCAGGACGCCCGCATCGACCGCTTCGCCGCCCGGGTCAAGGCCACGTTCCCCGAGAAGTTCTTCCTCGTGCTCAACCACGAGCCGGAGAACGACGTGATCGCCAAGGCCGGCTCCGGCTGGGAGGCCAAGGACTTCGCCGCCATGTACCGCCACACCGTCGAGCGGCTGCGCGCCAAGGGCGTCGACAACGCGATCAACGTGATGGCGTACATGGGCAACGAGAAGTGGATGGCGCAGTCGTGGTGGAAGGACCTGTACCCCGGTGACGACGTCGTCGACTGGATGGGCCTGGACTCGTATGTGAGCGCGGAGAAGGGTTACTACCACTACGGCACCTTCGCCGACCTGCTCGACCGCAAGGCCCCCAACGGCCCCACCTTCTACGACTGGGCGACGAAGCAGCACCCCACCAAGCCGCTGATGGTCGCCGAGTGGGGCGTCTACCACCGCGTCGGCAAGATCGCGGACAAGACCGAGGGCTTCAAGAGCGTGCTGCCGGAGCTGGCCAAGCGCCCGAACATCAAGGCCATCGTCTACTTCGACACCAAGCACGACGACCAGGGTGACCGCGACATCAGCATCGACAGCACCAAGGCCAACCTCGCCGCCTTCCGCACCCTGGCCGCGAACCCCCTCTTCGACGTCAAGCTCTCCTGACGAGCGAACCGCCACCGCACGACGAGCCGCCCGGCGAACTGCCGGGCGGCTCGCCGCGTTCTGGGTACGCTCGGCCGCATGGGTGAGGTCACCGGTACGCCAGCCCCCTCCCGGCAGGCACGCCACGCCCGCGCCGCCGTCGCCGCCGTGTTCCTCACCAACGGCGCCCTGTTCGCGAACGTCGTCCCGCGCTATCCGCAGATCAAGGCCGACCTCGACGTCAGCAACGCGCTGCTCGGCACGGCGCTGGCGGCGATGCCGCTGGGCGCGCTGCTCGCGGGCCTGCTCGCCGCCCCGGCGATCCGCCGGCTGGGCTCCGCCCGGGTGGCGGCGTGGGGCATCGTGGCGCTGGCCGCGGCGAGCCTCGCGATCCCGGCCGCCGGCCACTGGACCGTGCTCGCCGCCGTGCTGGCGGTGGCGGGCGCCCTCGATGCGATGGTGGACGTGGCGCAGAACGCGCACGGTCTGCGGGTGCAGAGGCTGTACGGACGTTCCATCGTCAACTCCTTCCACGGCGTGTGGAGCGTCGGTGCCGTGCTCGGCGGCCTGATGGGTTCCGCCGCGGCCGGCCTCGGTCTCCCCCTCGCCGCGCACCTGGCCCTCTCCGCCGCCCTCTTCAGCCTGGTGGCGCTGGGCGCCCTGCGGTTCCTGCTGCCCGGCGCGGAGGGCGCCGACCGGGTGGCCGAGGCGCGGGATCTCGCCGCCGGCGACGGGCACCCGGCCGCCCCGGCCGCCGGTGGCACCGGCGTACGCACGGTCACCGGGCACGCGGTCCGGATGCTGGCCGTCCTCGGTGTGCTCGCCGCCTGCGGTTCCCTGGTCGAGGACGCGGGAGCGTCCTGGGGTGCCCTCTATCTCGGCGGCGAGCTGCACGCGGGCGCCGCCACGGCGGGCCTGGCCTTCGTCGCGTTGCAGGTCGCCATGACGCTCGGCCGGCTCACCGGCGACCGTGTCGTCGACCGCTTCGGCCAGCGCCGGGTCGTCCGTGCCGGGAGCCTGCTGGCGGCCGCGGGCATGGGCGTGGCCCTCGCCCTGCCCTCGCTGCCCACGGCGCTCGCCGGGTTCGCGCTCGCCGGGCTCGGCGTCGCCACCCTCGTACCCGCCGCCATGCACACGGCCGACGAGCTTCCGGGCCTGGCTCCCGGCACGGGTCTCACCGTCGTGAGCTGGTTGCTGCGGGGCGGCTTCCTGCTGTCGCCGCCGCTGGTCGGTGCCGTGGCCGATCTCACCAGCCTGCGGATCGGCCTGCTCGGCGTGGTCCTGGCCGGTGTCGTCACCGCTGTGCTGGGCCGGGTGCTCGCCCGCGGCGTCGCGGAAAAGGCCGCGCCGGTACGCGCCTGACGCCGATTCCCTCAAGTGCACCGCCGTACGCCCGATCTCAAGACTTCGTCAAGGCATCGGCGACAGACGGGGAGGACGAGCGATGGTCGGCAGCCGCCGCCCGGGAGTGCTCACGGCACTCGTCGCGCTCCTCACCGCGGTCTTCGTCGGGTTCATGATCGTCGGTGGCACCACGGGCGCCGTCGTCTCGGACGTCGGCACCGTGATCATTCTGGTGCTCGCCAGCGGCGCCTGCCTCGTCCGGGCCCGGGCCCGCCGCGGCCGGCTCCGGGCGGCCTGGGCCGGCATCGGGCTGGGTTCGATGACGTACGCGTTCGGCGAGGCCACCTGGACCTGGATCGAGACGGTACGCGGCCAGGCGGTGCCCTTCCCCGGCCTGCCCGACATCGGCTACCTCGGCTCGACGCCGATCCTCGCGGCGGCGCTGTTCCTCGTCCCGACCCCCCGCAAGTCGGCGGCCAACCGGATCCGCGGCCTCGTGGACGTCGCGATGATGGCCTGCTCCCTGCTGCTGGTGTGCTGGATCCTCGTCCTCGACCCGATGATCAGTGCCGGCGAGTACACCGCGCTCGGCCTCGGCGTCTCGCTCGGCTACCCGCTCAGCGGCGTGGTGCTGATCACCGTGGTGCTGCACATGTTCGCCGTGCTGCACCGCGACGGCCCGGACTCCGGCCCGCTGACCCTGGTCGGCGTGGCCATGCTGGTCGTGGGCGGCTGCGACAGCGCGTACGCGTACGCCTCGTTGTCCAGCGAGTACACCTCCGGCGGCCTGATGGACGCGGGCTGGTTCCTCGGCTTCGCGCTGGTGTTCCTCGCCGCCCGGTATCCCGGAAAGACCGCGACCGCGCCCGCGCCGGCCGTCGCGCCCGACCAGGCCGAGCCGCGGGCGTTCGCCATGCTGGTCCCGTACGGGGCGGTGCTCGCCGCGCTGATCTGCCACGCCGTCTCGTACGCGACGACCGGCAGCTCGGACGCCTTCGTCGCGTGGGGTCGCTCGGCGCTGATCCTGCTGATCGTCTGCCGCCAGGTGCTCACCCTCCTGGAGAACCGGCACCTCACCCGCCACCTCGAGGCGCGCGTGGTCGAGCGCACCGCCGAGCTGCAGGCGAGCGAGCAGCGGTTCCGCGCGCTGGTGCAGCAGAGCTCCGAGTCGGTGGCCATCATCGACGCGGACTCGACGCTGGTCTACCAGAGCGAGTCCGTCGAGCGCATCTTCGGCTGGCCGGCCCACGTGCTGCTCGGCCACCGGCTCGTCGAGATCGCCGGGCGCAAGTCCGGGCCGCGCATCGCCGCTGCCATCGAGTCGGTCATCGCCGGCCCGGAGACCGTCACGGTCATCGAGGTGCCGATGCGCCACCAGGACGGCCGGGTCCGGCTCGCCGAGATGACCATCACCAACCTGCTCGACGACCCCGCGGTCGGTGGCCTGGTGCTCAACACCCGTGACGTGCACGACGCCAAGGAGCTGCAGGACCGGCTCATGTACGAGGCGTACCACGACACGCTGACCGGCCTGCCCAGCCGGGCGCTGTTCCGCGAGCGGCTGGTCGAGGCGATCGCCCGGTGCGAGGGGCGCGACGAGGTCGCGATCCTCTTCCTCGACCTGGACGGCTTCAAGGAGGTCAACGACAGCCTGGGGCACGCGGCGGGCGACGCCCTGCTCGTGCAGGTGGCCGCCCGGCTCAGCGCCGCGGTCCGCGAGGAGGACACGGTGGCCCGCTTCGGCGGCGACGAGTTCGGCGTGATCGTCGAGTCGCTCGCCGCCCGGGCCGACGCGGAGGCGGTCGCCGGGCGCATCGCCGCGGCCCTGGAGGAACCGTTCGAGGTCGGCGAGCGCGAGCTGCACGTCGCGGTGAGCATCGGGCTGGCCTGCGCCGCGGACGCCGACGACGTCGAGCAGCTGCAGCGCAACGCCGACCTGGCCATGTACCGCGCCAAGTCCGGCGGCGGCGACCGGCTGGCCGCCTACGACCCTGCGATGCTCGCCGGCCTGGTCCAGCGCCTGGAGCTGGAGGCGGACCTGCGCGTCGCGCTGGCCCGCAACGAGCTGGCGCTGCACTACCAGCCGACCGTCGACCTGCGCACCGGGGAGATCACCGGCTTCGAGGCGCTGGTCCGCTGGTACCACCCCACCCGGGGCATGGTCTCCCCGCTGGAGTTCATCGGTACGGCGGAGGCGACCGGCCTCATCGTCCCCCTCGGCCGGTGGGTGCTCACGGAGGCCTGCCGGCAGGCGGTGGCCTGGGGCGCGGGTACCACCCGCCGGCTGAAGATGGCGGTCAACGTCTCGGTGCGCCAGTTCGAGCACGGCGACCTCGCCGCGATGGTGGCGGAGGTGCTGGCCGAGACCGGCATGCCGGTCGACCAGCTCTGCCTGGAGATGACCGAGAGCGTGCTGCTCACCGACACCGACGAGAACCTCGCTCAGCTGCACCGGCTCAAGGAGCTCGGCGTCACCCTGGCCATGGACGACTTCGGTACGGGCTACTCCTCGCTGGCGTACCTGCGCCGGTTCCCGATGGACACGCTCAAGATCGACCGCTCGTTCGTCGACCGGCTCGGCGGCGAGCACGAGGACGAGGCCCTGGTCAGCACGATCGTGCGGCTGGGCCGCAGCCTCGGCATGACCACGGTGGCCGAGGGCATCGAGGACTCGGTGCAGCTGGCCGTCCTCAAGGAGCTGCGGTGCGACTACGCGCAGGGCTACTACCTGTCGCGTCCGCTGCCCGCCGCGGAGGCCGGGCGGGTGCTGGTTGAGGGGCTCGCCACGGAGGTCGGCGAGCCGGTGGCGTCGCCACGGTGACCCACCGCGAGCCGGTGCCGCAGCGCCAGCTCCAGCCGTAGCCGCGCGTCCGGGTCGTCCAGGACGGCGCCGAACGCCCGGCGGATCTTGCGCATCCGGTACCGGACCGTCTGCGGATGCGCGTGCAGCGCCGCGGCCGCCGCCACCACCTGGCCCTGCTCGCGCAGCCAGGCGTGCAGCGTCTGCAGCTCCGGCTCGCGCAGCTGCCCGGCGGCGGCCAGCTCGCGGTCGGCGAGCCGGTCCATGAGGCCGGGCTCCCAGCCGGTGACGAGCTCCAGCATCCGGTCGTCGCAGCGGATGAGCCCGTCGCCGGGCAGGATGCGCAGGGCCCGGCGCGAGATCCGGTACGACAGCCGTGCCGAGGCGAGCGCCACCGCGGGCCCGAGCGCCGCCCGCCGTCCCGCCAGCACCGCCGCGACGCGTGCCAGCCGGCCGGCGGTGCCGGGAGACGGGACGACCATGCGGGTGGCGTCGTCGATGACCGTGGCGATCACGCCGTTGCCCGCCGTCCGTGCCAGGTGCTCGGCGTCCGTACCCTCGACGCTCACGACCGCGACCGTGCCCGGCAGCGGCCAGCGGGCGGCGTCGGCGGCCGCCTGCAGCGCCGCGCCGCCCGGCGGGTCCGGCTGCACCAGCAGGGTGATCAGCCGGCGCCGCACGGTGTCCCAGTCACGGGCGTTCTTCTCCTGCTCGTCGAGGTAGCCCTCGACGGCCGCGCCGGCGAGCTCGTCGACGTAGCCGAACAGCGCCGAGGCCAGCACGTACAGCGCGGCGGGCGGCAGGTCCTGCGCGACGAGGAACGCCCAGAGGTCCCGGCCCCCGGCGGTGAGGATCGTCCGCAGGGCGTCGACCCGGTGGCCCTCGCGGAACTCCGTGCGGCCCAGCCGGGTGAACACCGCCCGGCTCGGCGCCAGGTCGGGCGAGGAGGACCCCGCGGCCTCCACGAAGGCGTCCACCGCGGTCTCCACCCCGAGGACCAGGCCGCGGCCCTGCCCGCCGGTCAGCGACCGGCCCTGCGCGCTCATCACCGTGCGGATCGTGTCCAGCACACGCCGGTGCAGCAGCGGCTTGAGCGCCCGCAGGCGGGCGGCGACGCCGTCGGGCAGATCCTCGAGCATTTGTCACCTCAGTGATAAGAAGGCCGCCGTTTTGTGCGCCGCAGACGCATCATCCTGCCATCCACGGCTCCTAGCGTGGAGACATGAACGCGGATGTGATCGTGGTGGGCGCGGGCCTGGCCGGGCTCGTCGCCACCGCCGAGCTGGCCGACGCCGGGCGCCGGGTGCTGCTGCTGGACCAGGAGCCGGAGCAGAGCCTCGGCGGCCAGGCCTTCTGGTCCTTCGGCGGGCTGTTCCTCGTCGACTCACCCGAGCAGCGGCGGATGGGCGTGCGCGACAGCGAGGAGCTGGCCTGGCAGGACTGGCTCGGCAGCGCCGGCTTCGACCGCCCCGAGGACCACTGGCCCCGGCAGTGGGCGCGGGCGTACGTGAGCTTCGCCGCCGGCGAGAAGCGGGCCTGGCTGCGCGCCATGGGCCACCGGCTCTTCCCGGTGGTGGGCTGGGCGGAGCGCGGCGGCGCGGCCGCCGACGGCCACGGCAACTCGGTGCCGCGGTTCCACATCACCTGGGGGACCGGTCCGGGCGTGATCGAACCCTTCGAGCGACGGGTACGCGACGCCGCCGCGCGCGGCCTGGTCACCTTCGCCTTCCGGCACCGCGTCGACGCCCTGGTCACCACGGCCGGGGCGGTCACCGGCGTGCGCGGTCGCGTCCTGGAGCCCAGCGACGTCGCCCGCGGGCGCAGCAGCTCCCGCGTGGAGATCGGCGACTTCGAGTACGCCGCCCAGGCGGTCGTCGTCACCTCCGGCGGCATCGGCGGCGACCACGACCTCGTCCGCAAGGCCTGGCCCGCCCGGCTCGGGACGGCGCCGGAGCGGATGGTGTCCGGCGTGCCGGCGCACGTGGACGGACGCATGCTCGCCATCACCGAGGCCGCGGGCGCCCAGATCATCAACCCGGACCGGATGTGGCACTACACGGAGGGCCTGCGCAACTGGGACCCGATCTGGCCCGGGCACGGCATCCGCATCCTGCCCGGACCGTCCTCGCTGTGGCTCGACGCGACCGGCCGGCGCCTGCCCGCGCCCCTGTTCCCGGGCTTCGACACCCTCGGCACGCTGAAGCACCTGATGGCGACCGGCCACGCCTACAGCTGGTTCATCCTGACCCAGAAGATCATCGAGAAGGAGTTCGCGCTCTCCGGCTCCGAGCAGAACCCGGACCTCACCGGCCGCAGCATCCGCCAGGTGCTGGGCCGGATCCGCCCGGGCGCCACCCCGCCGGTCGAGGCCTTCAAGCAGCACGGCGAGGACTTCGTCGTGGCCCGCGACCTGCCCGCCCTGGTCGAGGGCATGAACAAGCTGGCCGCGGCCGACGGCGGCCCGGCGCTCGACCTCGACGCCGTCCGCGGCATCGTCGAGGCCCGCGACCGCGAGATCGCCAACCCGTTCGGCAAGGACGCCCAGGTCACCGCGATCCACGGCGCCCGCCGCTACCGCGGCGACCGGCTGATCCGGGTCGCCACCCCGCACCGCCTGCTCGACCCGGCGGCGGGCCCGCTGATCGCGGTCCGGCTGAACATCCTCACCCGCAAGACCCTCGGCGGCCTGCACACCGACCTCGACGCCCGGGTCCTGCGCGCGGACGGCACCCCGCTGCCCGGCGTGTACGCGGCCGGCGAGGCGGCCGGCTTCGGCGGCGGCGGGATGCACGGATACAACTCGCTCGAGGGCACCTTCCTCGGCGGCTGCCTCTTCTCGGGCCGCACCGCCGGCCGTGCCGCCGCCAGGGCGGTGAGCTGACCGGCGGTGACCGAGCACGCCCCGGGCGATTCACGGCGGGTGGCGGCGATCCGTGCCACGATGGCACCGATAGTTCGGTTCCGGGTGGGAGTGGCAATGAGCGAACACGTTTCCGACAGCGCCGAGTGGCAGGCGGTGCAGGGTCACGCCGAGAAGATCGCGGGCGTGCACCTGCGCGAGCTGTTCGACAGCGATCCGCGGCGCGGCGAGCGGCTCACCGCCCAGGTCGCCGATCTGTACGTCGACTACAGCAAGAACCTGGTGACCGACGAGGTGATCGAAGCGCTGATCGCGCTGGCCGAGCGGGCCGGGCTGCGCGAGCGCACCGCGGCCATGTTCGCCGGCGAGCACATCAACGTGACCGAGGACCGCGCCGTGCTGCACACCGCCCTGCGGCTGCCGCGCGACGCCAGCCTCGTGGTCGACGGCCAGGACGTCGTCCGCGACGTGCACGAGGTCCTCGACCGGATGGGCGCGTTCAGCGACAAGGTCCGCTCCGGCGAGTGGAAGGGCGCGACCGGCGAACGGATCAGGACCGTCGTCAACATCGGCATCGGCGGTTCGGACCTCGGACCGGTCATGGCGTACGAGGCCCTCAAGGCGTACGCGGACCCCGCCATCGAGTGCCGCTTCGTGTCCAACATCGACCCCACCGACCTGTACCAGAAGACCCGCGACCTGGACCCGGCGAGCACCCTGTTCATCGTGGTCTCCAAGACCTTCGGCACCCAGGAGACGCTGACCAACGCCACCGAGGCCCGCAACTGGCTGCTGGCCGGGCTCGGCGGCGACCAGGCCGCGGTCGCCAAGCACTTCGTCGCGGTCAGCACCAACGCGCAGCGGGTGGCGGACTTCGGCATCGACACCGAGAACATGTTCGGCTTCTGGGACTGGGTCGGCGGGCGCTACTCGCTGCCCTCCGCGGTCGGCCTCTCGGTCATGATCGCCGTGGGCAAGGAGCAGTTCGCCGAGATGCTCGCCGGCTACCACGCCGTCGACCAGCACTTCCTGACCACGCCGCTGGAGCGCAACGTGCCGGCCCTGCTCGGCCTGCTCAACGTCTGGTACGACACGTTCCTCGGCGCGCAGTCGCACGCGGTGCTGCCGTACTCGCAGTATCTGCACCGGTTCGCCGCCTACCTGCAGCAGCTCACCATGGAGAGCAACGGCAAGCAGGTGCGGCTGGACGGCTCCCCGGCGGGCTACCAGACCGGCGAGGTGTTCTGGGGCGAGCCGGGCACCAACGGCCAGCACGCCTTCTACCAGCTCGTCCACCAGGGCACCAAGCTCATCCCGGCCGACTTCATCGGCTTCAGCGTGCCCAACCACGACACCGGTGAGATGCACGACCTGTTCATGAGCAACTTCTTCGCCCAGACGGGGGCGCTGGCCTTCGGTCGTACGGCGGAGCAGATCGAGGCCGAGGGGGTCGCGCCGGAGATCGTGCCGCACAAGGTGATGGCGGGCAACCACCCGACGACCACCATCCTGGCCGAGAAGCTGACCCCGTCCACGCTGGGCCAGCTCATCGCCCTGTACGAGCACATCACCTTCACGCAGGGCACCCTCTGGGAGGTCAACTCGTTCGACCAGTGGGGCGTCGAGCTCGGCAAGGTCATGGCCAACCAGCTCGCGCCGTTGCTGACCGCGCAGGCGGCCCCGGAGGCGGCCAACGACTCGTCCACCGACACGCTGATCGCCCGGTACCGCTCGCAGCGCGGCCGCTGACCACGCGGGCACGAGGGCGGCCCTTTCTGTCGGAGGGTCGCCCTACGCTGCATCCCGTGGACCTCACGACCGCGCAGGCCCTGGCCCTGCGGATGCACAGCCTGCTGCTGACGCCCGCGTTCCGCCCCGGCACGGTGGCGGGCATCGTGGAGTGGTTCGGCGCCATGCAGGCGCAGGACATGGCGAGCGGGCTCTGGTCGCTCGGTGCCCGCCTGCCCGGCGCGGGCGTGGCTGACGTCGAGGCGGCCCTCGAGCGGCGCGAGGCGATCCGCACCTGGCCGATGCGGGGCACCGTGCACCTCGTCCCGCCCGCCGACGCCCGCTGGATGCTGGAGCTGATGGGCGTGCGCGCGCTGGCGGGCGCGGCGAAGCGCCGCGCCGCGATCGGGCTGTCCGAGCAGGCCGCCGACCGCGGCGTCGAGCTGCTCGGCGAGGCCCTCGCCGGCGGCAAGCGGCTCACCCGCGCCGAGTGCCTGGCGGCCGTCGCCGCCGGGGGCGTCGAGTTGAGCGGCCAGATGGGCTACCACCTCCTCTGGTATGCCAGCCAGCGCGGCGTCACCTGCATCGCCCCGCACATCGGCAAGGAGCAGTCGTTCGTGCTGCTCGACGAGTGGGCGCCGGAGCCGCGCCGGCCGTCGCGCGAGGAGGCGCTCGCCCTGATCGCCACCCGCTTCCTCCGCAGCCACGGCCCGGCCACGAGGGCGGACCTCGCCCGCTGGACCGGCCTCACCATGACGGACGTGCGCGCGGGCATCGCGGCGGCCGGACCGGCGCTCACCACGGTCACGGTCGAGGGCGCCGAGATGCTCGCCGACCCGGCCGTGCTGGACGCCGGCACCACCACCCGCGACGAGTGGGCGGCGCTGCCCGGCTTCGACGAGTACATGCTGGGTTACCGGGACCGCACGATGATGGTCGACAGCCGGCACCTGGACGCCATCGTCCCGGGCGGCAACGGCATCTTCCAGTCCACCCTGGTCGCGTCGGGACGGGTCGTGGGGACGTGGAAACGCAAGCTCGGCAGGACGGCGGTCACCGTGGACGTCACACCGCTGACATCATTGCGGCCGGCGGCGCGCCGGCGCGCGGAGGCCGCCTTCGCGCCGTATGCCGAGTTCGTGGGGCTGGCGCCGCGGATTCACTGGAGTCCATCTGTTAACAACCCTTGATATTTAAGTTCACAAACGTCAAGCTGTGGAGGACCTGCCTGGGCCATCGATCCGCCGGGAGCCGCCATGAGAAGACGACGCACCGTGTTCGCGCTGGTAGCCGGCGCGGCGATGACCTTGGGGACGGCGGTGCTGGCGGCACCGGACGGCATGGCCGCCGTCTCCGGCGGCGCCGTGCGGGCGGCCGCCGAGGCATGCTCCGCGCCCGCGTGGGCCGAGGGTGCCACCTATCCGGCCGGCGCCCAGGTGACCTACCGCGGCCGTTCGTACGCGGCCCTGGTGGCCCACACCGCCCACGCCGGGGCGGGCTGGGACCCGGCCTCGGCGCCGTCGCTCTGGCGCGACCTCGGCGCCTGCGCCGGCGGCACCGCGCCGCCGACCACCGCGCCCACGACTCCGCCCACCGCGCCGCCGACCACCGCGCCCACGACTCCGCCCACCGCACCGCCGACCACCGGGTCTCCCGGCTCGCCGCCGCCGGGCGGGAGCACCTGCGCCGTGAGGTCGCGACCGGCCGGAAAGGTCCTGGTCGGCTACTGGGAGAACTGGGACGGTGCCGCCAACGGCGTGCACCCGGGCCTCGGCTGGATCCCGATCACCGACGGCCGGCTCGCCCAGCACGGCTACAACGTCATCAACGCGGCCTTCCCGGTGATCCGCTCCGACGGCACGGTGCTGTGGGAGGACGGCATGGACGCCGGCGTGAAGGTCGCCACCCCGGCGGAGATGTGCCAGGCCAAGGCCGGCGGCGCGACGCTGCTGATGTCCATCGGCGGCGCGGCGGCCGGGATCGACCTGAGCTCCAGCGCCGTCGCCGACCGGTTCGTCGCCACGATCGTGCCGATTCTGCAGCGGTACAACTTCGACGGCATCGACATCGACATCGAGACCGGCCTCACCGGCAGTGGCAGCATCACCACGCTGTCCGCCTCGCAGGCCAACCTGATCCGGATCATCGACGGGGTGCTCGCCCGGATGCCGGCGAACTTCGGCCTCACGATGGCCCCGGAGACGGCGTACGTGACGGGCGGCAGCGTCACCTACGGGTCCATCTGGGGCGCCTACCTGCCGATCATCAAGAAGTACGCGGACAACGGCCGCCTCTGGTGGCTGAACATGCAGTACTACAACGGCAGCATGTACGGCTGCTCGGGTGACTCGTATCCGGCCGGCACGGTGCAGGGCTTCGTCACCCAGACCCAGTGCCTGCACAACGGGCTCACCATCCAGGGCACGACGATCCGCGTCCCGTACGACCGCCAGGTGCCCGGCCTGCCCGCCCAGCCGGGAGCGGGGGGCGGCTTCATGGAGCCGGCGCTGGTGGCGCAGTCCTGGAACGGTGTCAACGGCAACCTCAAGGGCTTGATGACCTGGTCGGCCAACTGGGACGGCTCCCGCGGCTGGAGCTTCGGCGACAATGTGAGATCCCTGCAGCACCGCTGACCCGCACCCCGCCGCCCGCCCCGCTCCGCCGGAGAGGGGCGGGCCGTTGCGCTGTGACGGACGCCCTGCTGACCGAGTTCCTTGACTGTGAAATAATTGCTGCGTCAACGAGGTTGTGCGGGGCAGTCCGGGGCCGGTGGTCCCGACCGAGAGCTCAGGAGCCGTCATGCAGTTCGGGATCTTCACCGTCGGCGACGTCACGCCCGACCCCACGAACGGGCGGACGCCGACCGAGCACGAGCGGATCACGGCGATGGTCACGATCGCCCGCAAGGCCGAGGAGGTGGGTCTCGACGTCTTCGCGACGGGGGAGCACCACAACGAGCCCTTCGTGCCCTCCTCGCCCACCACGCTGCTCGGCTACGTCGCCGCGCAGACCTCCACGCTGCTGCTCAGCACGTCCACCACGCTGATCACGACCAACGACCCGGTCAAGATCGCCGAGGACTACGCGATGCTGCAGCACCTCTCCGGCGGGCGGGTCGACCTGATGATGGGCCGCGGCAACACCGGGCCGGTGTACCCCTGGTTCGGCAAGGACATCCGCGCCGGCATCCCGCTCGCCGTCGAGAACTACGCGCTGCTGCACCGCCTCTGGCGCGAGCACGTCGTCGACTGGAAGGGCAAGTTCCGCACGCCCCTGCAGTCCTTCACCTCGACGCCGCGGCCGCTGGACGGCATCCCGCCGTTCGTCTGGCACGGCTCGATCCGCAGCCCGGAGATCGCCGAGCAGGCCGCGTACTACGGCGACGGCTTCTTCGCCAACCACATCTTCTGGCCGGCGTCGCACACCCAGCGGATGGTCGCGCTCTACCGCGAGCGCTTCGCCCACCACGGCCACGGCGATCCCGACCAGGCCATCGTCGGCCTCGGCGGGCAGGTCTTCCTGCGCCGCAACAGCCAGGACGCGGTGCGGGAGTTCCGGCCGTACTTCGACAACGCCCCGGTCTACGGCCACGGTCCGTCGCTGGAGGACTTCATGCGCGAGACCCCGCTGACCGTGGGCAGCCCCCAGCAGGTCATCGACCGTACGCTCGGCTTCCGCGAGTACGTCGGCGACTACCAGCGCCAGCTGTTCCTCATGGACCACGCCGGGCTGCCGCTGAAGACCGTCCTGGAGCAGCTCGACCTGCTCGGCGAGGAGGTCGTGCCGGTGCTGCGCAAGGAGTTCGCCGCCCTCAAGCCGGCCCATGTCCCCGAGGCGCCGACCCACGCGTCGATGCTGGCCGCGGCCACCACCACGGAGGCCGTCGCATGACGTCGCGCGATCTGGTCGTCGTCACGGCGGGGCTGAGCCAGCCGTCGTCCACCCGCCTGCTCGCGGACCGGCTGTCCGCGGCGGCGGTGGACCAGGCCGGGCGCGCCGGCGTGGACCTGCGGGTGCGGGTGGTCGAGCTGCGCGACCTGGCCCACGACCTGATGAACCACATG
Organism: Couchioplanes azureus; assembly: GCF_014648355.1. GTDB lineage: Bacteria > Actinomycetota > Actinomycetes > Mycobacteriales > Micromonosporaceae > Actinoplanes > Actinoplanes azureus. The sequence goes on along the minus strand of NZ_BMQY01000004.1, from coordinate 460,734 downwards.
CTGACCGGCTTCCCCCCGGCTCCGCTGCGCGAGGTCCTGGACGCGCTGGCGGCGGCCGACGCTCTGATCGCCGTGACGCCGGTCTTCCACGCGTCGTACAGCGGCCTCTTCAAGTCGTTCTTCGACGTGCTCGACAAGGACGTCCTGGACGGCAAGCCGGTGCTGATCGCGGCGACCGGCGGCTCGGCCCGCCATTCGCTGGCCCTCGAGCACGCGGTCCGGCCCATGTTCGCCTACCTGCGCGCGGTGACCGTGCCGACGGCGGTCTTCGCGGCCCCGGAGGACTGGGGCGGCGACGAGACCGAGGGCCAGTTGCGCCGGCGCGCCGAGCGGGCGGCGGCCGAGCTGGCCGGCGAGATCGCCCGCCGCGAGGCGGCCCGCCCGGTGGACCCGTTCGCGCTGACGACCTCGTTCGAGGACCTGCTGGCCGGGTAGGAGCCGGAGGACCCGCCGGCCGGGCCGGAGCGGGCGGTGTCGTTCGAGAACCTGATCGCGGGGTAGAAAGGGCGGGACGACAGGGGGAATCATGGCGGAGATCGTGCTCGTCCGGCACGGGCAGACCGAGTGGAGCGCGGCTCGGAGGCACACCTCGTACACGGATCTCGACCTCACCCCGGTGGGGGAGCAGGAGGCCCGCCGGGCCGGGGAGCGGCTGCGTGGCCGCGCGTTCGCCGCCGTGATCTCCAGCCCCCGCCGCCGGGCGGCGCGCACCGCCGAGCTGGCCGGGCTGGCCGTCACCGAGACGACCGAGGACCTGGCCGAGTGGCACTACGGCGACTACGAGGGCATCACGACCGCCACCATCCGCGAGACCCGCCCCTCCTGGTCGCTCTGGACCGACGGGTGCCCCGGCGGTGAGTCGCCGTCGCAGGTGGGGGAGCGGCTCGACCGGGTGCTCGCCCGGGCCAGGGACCACCTCGACCGGGGCGACGTGGCGCTGATCGCGCACGGGCACTGCCTGCGGGTGGCGGGCGCGCGGTGGATCGGCCTGCCGCCCAGCGGCGGAGGACTGCTCCGGCTCGACACGGCGACCCTCTCGGCACTCGGCTTCGAGCACGGCCGCCCGGTCATCACCTCCTGGAACGCCGCCACCTGACCGACACCCCGGGCGGACCGGAGCCCCCTCGGTAGCTACGGCACGACGGCCACCTCCGCCAGGGCCGCCGGGATGCCGCCGGTGGACATCGCCCGGCGCTGGCGTGCGGCGCCGGTGCCCTCGTCGCGGATCCGGTCCAGCCCGGCCGCGACGGTGCGGGCGTCGCCGAGGCGGCGCAGCGCCGGCCGCACCGCCGTCACCAGGTCCGCGACCACGTCCCAGGCCGGACGGGCCGTGCCGGTGTGCAGGTCCAGCAGCGTGCCGTCCATTCCGGAGTGCGCGGCGTTCCAGTGCGCGGCCGCCACGAGATGGTCCGGGAGCGGCGCGGCGCCCTCCGCGGGATCGTCGCCGTCCGCCAGGCAGGTCGCCACCAGCGCCCGGACCAGCGCGGCCAGCAGCGTCGTGCCTTCGGGTGCCGGACACACGTCGGCCACCCGGATCTCCACCGTGGGGTACGTCGCCGACGGGCGGGCGTACCAGAGCACCATGCTGTCGTCGAGCATCGCGCCGGACGACACCAGCAGCGCCACGGCGCGGTCGTAGTCCGCGGCCGAGGCGAAGGCCGGCGTGGGCCCGAGCGCCGGCCAGCGGGCCAACTGCAGCCCGCGCCAGCTGGCGTGGCCGGTGTCGGCGCCCGCGTAGAGCGGGGAGTTGACGGTCAGCGCCTGCAGGACGGGCAGCCAGGGCCGCAGCCACGTGCAGACCCGCACGGCCGTCTCCCGGTCCGGCACGCCGACGTGGACGTGGCAGCCGCACACCGCGGCGTCGTACGCGATCGGGCCGTAGTGCCGGGCGATGGCGTGGAAGCGGGGGTCGTCGGTCGGCTCGCGCACCGGCTCGGCGACCGGGGTGGCGCCGGTCGCCACCAGGCGGGCACCCGCCGTCGCGGCCGCCTCCGCCGCGGCCCGGCGCAGGGCGGTGAGCTGCGCGGCCAGCTCGGCCAGGTCCGTGCAGACCGGGGTGACCATCTCGACCATGCTGTGCCGGAACTCCAGCCGGCTCTGCGCGCGGACGGCGTCCGGCAGCGCGGCGAGGACCTTCTCCACCACCGGCGCGTTCTCGCCGGTGTCCGGGTCGAGCAGCAGGAACTCCTCCTCGACGCCCAGCGTGGGTGCGCCGGTCATGGACGGGTCGCGGTGAGGACCACGACGGCGATGCGCTCGGCGTGCGCGTACGCCTCGCCGTCGAGCTCCTCGCCGTACACGTCGGGGTCCACCTCGCGGTAGGTCCAGCTCAGCCCGGTGTCCTTGAGGCGCGCCGCGGCCGCCTCGCGCAGCGGGTCCTGGCCGGCCACGATGCCCGTGCCGCTGAACAGCACGAGCGAGCCGCCCGGGGCGAGCCGTTCGGCGGCCGCGTCGAGGACGGCGAGCGACAGCTCGTTGCCCTCCGGGCCGCCGCCGTCGCGGTAGGCCCGGCCGGCCGGGTCGATCATGAACGGCGGGTTGGAGACGATCATGTCGAACTCGCCCTCGACGCCGGAGAGCAGGTCGCTGTGGCACCCGCGTACGCCGGTCGTGCCGGCCAGCGCCACGTTGACCTCGGTGAAGCGCAGCGCGGCGGGGTTGATGTCGACCGCGAGGACCTCGGCGCCGGGAGCGCGCTTGGCGATCGTGATCGCGCCCGCGCCGGTGCCGCACCCGATGTCCACCGCCCGGCGGACGGGGCGCTCGCGGGCGGCGAGGTGCGCGGCGGCGGCGTCCGCCATCCGGTACGTGTCCGGGCCGAAGAAGACCGAGCCGGGGTCGGTGGTGGGGAAGGCGGAGTGCACGTACAGCTCACCGTCGTACGTGGAGAATCGCACGCTGCTGCGCACCAGGTCGCCGTCGCGTTCCAGCACCCCGGCGGCGTCCATCAGGTCGGCCAGCCCGGCGGGCAGCACCTCGCGCGGGCCGGGGCGGCTCCAGCCGAGGACGTCGCGCAGGTCGCGGGCCACTGCGTTCTCCGGACGGGCGTTGACCCGGGCGTGCGTCGCGGGGGTGACGGTGGTGAAGGCGTACCCGAGGTCCTTGAGCGCCGTGCCCAGTTCCCGGAGCGCGGCCACGGCATTCGTCGTCGTGATCATGGCCAGCTGTGTGCCCCGCCGTGCGCCGGATATTCCCGCCACCGCGTGCCGGCGGCGCGGAATTGTCATCCGACGCACAGGTGCGGCACAAGAACAGTTCAGGCTGGGGGTGAAGGCTGTCCGGCATGCGCGTCCAGCTCAATCGCAGCGACCGGAACGAGGCGTTCGTGCCGAACTCGACGGCCCTGCCGGTCCCCGGCCTCGACCGGCAGCGTCCCGGCGCCGCCGTGGTGGTGCTCGGCCAGGCGGGACGCGTCGCCGCGCTCGCCGCACAGCTGCCCGCGGGCTGGTCGGTGCGGTTCGCCGCCTCCGCCCGCGAGGTGGATCCCGGCGAGATCGTCCTGATCAGCGGCGCCCGGGAGGGCGCCGTGCGCGACGCGCGGGCGGTGGTCGCACGCCGTACCCGCATCGTCGCCCTGGTCGACGAGGACGCCGCGGCGGACCTGGTGACCGCGGTGCTGACCGCAGGCGCGGACGCCTGCGTCCGCGGCGGACAGCCGGCGATCCTGGCGAGCCATCTGGTGGCGTGCCGTCGCCGGCAGCTCGCGGACCGCTGGACGAACGTGCCGTGAGCTTTTTACTCTGCTGTGGCGTAAAACACCGGGGGTCCTGACCAGGCGTAAGACGACGGAGAGTGACCTGGGATACCTCCGGGATTTGCCGAGGTGAGGCGGGACCCGGAGGCTGGGGCGCGGAAGCGACGAGGCTTTCGCCATCACTTTCCGTAAGGAGACGGACGATGCCTTTTCCCACCACGATCCGCGACGCCCGCCTGGCCCTGTCGCACCGCCGCACCCGGCGGCGCGCCTACCGGCAGTTGAGCGCCGAGCTGGCGGCCTTCCGAACGCCCGCCGAGCGCGCCGAGCTCGACCTCATCCTCGGCCGGCACGAGGAGGCGGAGACCGCGGAGATCCGCGCGATCCTCAACCGGCAGGACTACGAGCGGCAGCGTGCGCAGATGGCCGTGGGCGGCTTTCGCGCCTGACGGCCCCGCGCGTCCCCGGCCCCGGCGACGCTGCCGGGGCCGCGGCGTGCCCGACGTGCTCAGCGCTCGGCGCGATCCTCCTGCGGCGCGCGGGCCCGCAGGCTGCCGGCGTGGGCCCGGGCTTCCGGATCCCGGCGGGTCTTCGCCAGGCTGGCCACCGTCGTGATCACCAGGACCACGAGGATCACCGCCAGCGACACCGGGGTGCTGATCTGCGGGGCGTCCTTCCACACGTCCTCGTGCAGCCAGTGCAGCACCAGCTTGGCGCCGATGAAGGCGAGGATGAGCGACAGCCCGGTCGACAGGTAGACGAGCCGGTCCAGCAGGCCCTTCACCAGGAAGAAGAGCGCGCGCAGGCCGAGCAGTGCGAAGGCGTTGGCGACGAAGACGATGTACGCCTCCTCGGTCACCCCGAACACGGCGGGGATCGAGTCGAGCGCGAAGAGCAGGTCCGTGCTGCCGATGGCGATCAGCGTGATGAACAGCGGCGTCGCCGTCCGGCGCCCGTCGATCCGGGTGAACAGCTTGCCCCCGGCGTACTGGTCGGTGACCGGGAAGAGCCGCCTGCTCGCCTTGACCAGGGCGTTGTCCTCGACGCTGGGATCCTCGTCGCGGTGGCGGAAGAGCTGGACCGCGGTGTAGATCAGCAGCAGGCCGAAGATCAGGAACATGAAGCTGAACAGCGACAGCAGCGTCGCGCCGAGGGCGATGAAGACGACCCGCAGCGCCAGCGCGATGATGATGCCGAAGGTGAGCACCTCCTGCTGGTACTTCTCCGGTACCGCGAAGGTGCTCATGATGATCACGAAGACGAAGAGGTTGTCGACCGACAGGCTCTTCTCGACGATGTAGCCGGCGAAGTACTCGGTGCCGTATTCCCATCCCGCCACCTGGGCGAAGACGACGCCGAAGACGAGCGCGACGGCGATGTAGAAGATCGACCAGATCGTGGCCTCGCGGAACCCGACGGCGTGCGGCCGCAGCACCCCGAGGGTCAGGTCGAGGGCGAGCAGGGCGACGATGACCGCGATGGTCAGCGTCCAGCCGAGCGCGGTGACCTCCAGCATGGGTGAGCAACCTCCGTGCGTCGTGGGTGGTTCACCCAGAATCCCTGCTTACGCTGGGAGAATCCTGAAAAGGGACCGCTGGTCACCCCGCCAGGAAGGAGCGCTTGGCCAGTCCCATCCAGAAGCCGTCGATGGGCTGGCCGGGGCTCTGCCCGGGGTCGCCGGAGGCGCCCAGCGTCAGGAACATCGGGGCGAAGTGCTCGATCGTCGGGTGCGCGTACGGCATGCCCGGCGCCCGGGAGCGGAAGTCGGCCAGCTCGTCGACCGCGCCGCGGGCCAGCGTCTCGGCGGCCCAGGCGTCGAACTCGCGCGACCAGCCGGGTGCGGGCGCGTCCGTGCGGAAGTCGCGCAGGAACGGCAGGCCGTGCGTGGTGAAGCCGGAACCCACGATCAGCACGCCCTCGTCGCGCAGCGGGGCGAGCCGGCCGCCCAGCTCCAGCAGGCGGTCGGGTTCCAGGGTCGGCAGCGACATCTGCAGCACCGGGATGTCGGCGTCGGGGTACATGACGCTCAGCGGCACGTACGCGCCGTGGTCGAGGCCGCGGCCGGTGCGGGCCACGCGCTCGTGGTCGGGCATGAGCTTCTCGACGCGCGCCGCCAGCTCGGGCGCACCCGGTGCCGGGTACTGGGCCTGGTAGTAGCGCGGGGCGAAGCCGCCGAAGTCGTACACCAGGGGCGCGGGCTCGGTCGCGCCGAGCATCAGGGGCGCGGACTCCCAGTGCGCGGACGCCATGAGGATCGCCGTGGGGCGGGGCAGCCCGGCGGCGAGGTCGCGCAGTTGCGACACCCAGACCGGGTCGTCGACCAGGGGCGGGGCGCCGTGGCTGAGGAAGAGCGTGGGCATGGTGCTCATGGCGACCTCCGTTGAAGCTTCAACTGATCCTTCGACGGTACGGTCATTTAATTGAAGTGTCAACTAAATGTGAGGCGCCCCGGCCACCCGCCCAGGATCGGCTCCGGGTCCGCGCCCAGGACGTCGGCGAGCAGCATCGCGTACACGTCGCGGAAGTCGGTGGTGTGGCGCAGGTCGCCGTCGTCGAGGTCGGTGAGGCTCGGCGCGTGCCCGTGCAGGCCGCCCGGGACGCCGGCGCCGAGCAGCAGGACCGGCGCGGCCGTGCCGTGGTCGGTGCCGTCCGACGCGTTGGCCCGTACCCGGCGGCCGAACTCGGAGTAGACGGCCACCACCACCTCGCGGCCGGCCATCCGGTCCACGAACGCGGCGAGCGGCCCGTCCAGGCTCGCGAGAATCGCCTCCTGGGCCTTCTTCTCGTCGGCGTGCAGGTCGAAGCCGCCGAGCGAGACGGAGTAGACCCGGGTGGCCGCTCCCGCCTCGATGCACCGGGTCACCAGGGCGAGCTGCCGCTCCAGCGCGGGGGCCTGGCCTCCGGTGGCGGTGGCCGGTTCCCCGGCCTCCTGCTCCTGGTCGTCCTCCTCCGGCGCGGTCCCGGCGACCAGGTCCCGCACCCGGGCCAGGTCGGCGAAGCACGCCGCGGCGCGCGCCCGCTCCGGCGACTCGCCGGCCGACGGCGCGCCCAGGCCGGTGAGGACGTCGCCCGTGACGCCCGGGGGAAGCTCGAGCGTTCCGCCCGGCACGGTCGCGCCCGCACTGCGCGCGCCCGCCAACAACGGCGGCAGTACCGGCTCGAAGGACACCGCCAGCCGGGGGTCCCCGCCGGCGGTGTCCAGCCAGCGGCCCAGCCAGCCGGTCGTGGCGGGGCGCTCCGGGCTCGCCGTCTGCCAGATGTCCATGGACCGGAAGTGGCTGCGGTCCGGCCTCGGATAACCCACGCCCTGCACGACCGCGAGGCGCCCGTCGCCGTAGAGCCGGTGCAGGCCCGGCAGCGCCGGGTTCAGCGCCAGGCCCCCGTCCAGCGGCAGAACCTCGTCCGCCGGGTAGGCCAGCTGCGGCCGGTTGGCGGCGTAGGCGGGATCCGCGTACGGGATGACGGTGTTCAGCCCGTCGTTGCCGCCGTACAGCGTGACCACCACCAGGATGCGCCCCCGCGGTTCCTCGCCGGAGAAGCCCAGGATGTCCCGCAGGGTGTACGCGGTGGCCCCGGCGGCGAGGGCGCCGGCCGCGACCACGCCGCCCGCGGTCAGGAACCGGCGCCGGGTGAGGGTGTCCATCTCGCTTCCTCCTCAGTGGACGGCGTACTCGGGGCTCGCCAGGCCCAGGGTCAGCAGCAGGCGGGGGTCGCCGGCGGCCCGCGAGAGCACGGCCGCGGTCCGCGCGGTCCACTCGTCGACGACGAGCAGCCGGGCCAGCGCGTCCGGCCGGTCCGGGCGGGCCACGCCGTCGAGCCGGTCGACCGCCGCGGGTGCGAGCGCGGCCAGCGCCCGCCCGGACGCGAGCCGGGCGCGGGCCGACGAGGTCGTCAGCCAGGCCGTGCCGGCCGGCCAGCCGCCGACGCTGGGCGGGCGGAACGGGACCTGGCCGAGGGCGCGCAGCCCGCCGAGGATCCGGGCCCGGCCGCGCTCCGGGTCGATGCCGAGCTGGCGGGCGGCCCCGGCCATCCACTCCACCGGTTGCTTCACCAGCCTCCCGCGGCACGCCGCGAAGGTCGGATCGGTCACCAGGGCGCGCAGCATGGCGACCGTGGAGCCGCCCCGCGCGGCCAGCCGGGCGGTCGTGGCCGCGTCCGGTGCGGTGTCGGCGCCGTACCGCGCCCAGAGGCGGCCGGCGAGGAACGGCAGGTGGGCCGGGTGGGTCACGAGCAGGTCGGCGTACGCGTCCGCGTCGAACGTGCCGGTGCGCCCGAGCAGGGTGACCGGCGCGGGGTCGTGGTGCCGCGCGGAGAACCTCGCGGGCCCGCCCGTCCGGTCCGCCCGCCAGCCGGTGAGCACCCGGGCGCCCGCCTTCACGTCGGCCTCGGTGTAGCCCGCGCCGGCGCCGAGCGTGAACAGCTCCATCAGCTCGCGCGCGAGGTTCTCGTTGGGCGCCGTACGGGTGTTGCGCTGGGCGTCCAGCCAGATGATCAGGGCGGGGTCGCGCAGCATCGCCCGGACCAGCGGCCCGGTGCCGCCCGCGCCGTAGCGCCGCAGCGTCTCCTGCTGCCGGAGCATCAGGGCGGCCGAGCGCACCTTGCGGATCGAGGTCGCCCAGTGCCCGTGCCAGAAGAAGGTGAGCTTCTCCGCGGCGCCGGGCTCGGTGATCATCCGGGCGACCCACCACCCGGTGGCCTCGGCGGCCTGTCGCCGGGCGTCGGCACGTCCTTGCTTGCCCGGGCGGAACGCGCCGGCGGCCGGAGGGTCCGCGGGACGGCCGGCGGGGGCCAGGACCTTGTCGAGCGTCGCCGGCACGCCGGCCCGCACGGCCGCGTCGACCTCGGCGGCGGTGGGTCCGAACGTCAGCCGGCGGAGCAGGTGGGAAACCGTGCTGCGGTCCGTCATGCCCCGACGCTAGGAGAGGCATGTCAGCGTCGGGTAAGGGCGATGTTCGGTGCGCGTGCGGGCCCTGCGGTCCGGCGCCCGCGCCGGCCGTCCACTGTGGCGTGCCGCGCCACCGCAGGTCGAGCCCTTGCGGAACAATGCATTCCAGGTTTGCCCACTGAGGACATTGCGCCCGGTGGCCGGGCGCTGGCAAGCTACGCGGAGTCGTGCATGCGCCGCTCACCGTAACGGTCAGCGGTCGCTGCGCACTGCCCGTGCCCGTAAGCCCCGTGACCGGCGGTCACCGCGACCGGCGGTCAGTCCGTCATGCGCTAGGGGAACTCCGTGCCGTCGTCGCAGCTTCCGCTCGCCGATGACCTGTACCTCGCCGCCCATGACTCGGCGCGCGGCCGCGCCCTGCTCAGCGACGCCACCCTCGGCCTGGGCCTCGCCGCCGCCCTGCTCGCCGAGCTCGTCCTGTGGCGGCGCCTCGACCTGCGCGACAACCACCTCGTCGTGATCGACGACGAGCCCACCCGGGACCCGGCCACCGCCGCCGTCCTGGGCCAGCTCCTGCGCGAACCCGGCCACCGCCGGATCCGCGACTGGATCTCCTTCCTCGCCACCGGGGTCGCCACCGAGCTGGTCGAGCGCCGTCTCTCCCGGGCCGGGCTGGTGCACCGCAAGGAGAAGCGCGGGCTGCTCGGCACCAAGGTGCGCTTCGTCCCGGCCGACTCCTCGACCGCCGGCTGGCCCGGCACCCGGATCCGCATCGCCGCGACCCGCGGCGAGCTGCTCGACACCTCCGATCTCGTGCTGACCGGGCTGGTGCTGGCCACCGGTCTCGACCAGCACGTGCTCGTCACCCTCGAACCCGCCGAGCGCGACCACCTGTTCGACCAGCTCCGCCGGCGCCTGCCGGCCATGTTGCAGCACCTCGTCGGCCACGCAGAGGCCGCCGTGGGCGACGCCGTGATGGCCCGCCGGGCCTGAACGCCCCTCCCCTCCACCCCCCTTGGAGCCCCCGTGTCCGCAACCACCGCCCCGGCCGGAACCAGCCAGTTGTCCACCGCCCTCGCCCGCGACCGCCTGGGCGTCGCGGCCGTCGTCTTCTTCGTCATGTCGGCCGCCGCGCCGCTCACCGTGGTCGCCGGGGTCGTGCCCACCGGGCTCGCGGTCACCGGGCTCACCGCGATCTCCATCGCGTTCCTGGCGGTCGCCGTCGTGCTGGCCGTCTTCGCCGTCGGCTACGTCGCCATGGCCCGGCACATCGCGAACGCGGGGGCGTTCTACGCGTACATCGCGCAGGGGCTCGGCCGGCCGCCGGGCGTCGGCGCCGCGTGGGTGGCGCTGGTGGCCTACAACAGCTTCCAGCTCGGCTCGTACGGCGGCTTCGGCGCCATCGCCGCCCCGCTGTTCGCCGAGTGGTTCGGCGTCGACCTCCAGTGGTGGGTGATCGCGCTGGCCGCCTGGGCCCTGGTCGCCGTCCTGGGCGTGCGCGACGTGGCGGTCAACGGGCGCGTCCTGGCCACCCTGCTGGTCGCCGAGATCGTGCTCGTGGTCGTCTTCAGCTTCGCCGACCTGCTCGCGCCCACCTTCACCGCGTCGGCGGCCCCGCTGGACGCCGGCAGCCTGGCCGGCGCCGGCGCCGGCGCGCTGCTGGTCATGGCCGTCACCGGCTTCGTCGGGTTCGAGCAGTCCGTGGTCTTCAGCGAGGAGTCGCGCGACCCCCGCCGGACCGTGCCGCGGGCCACCTACGTCGCCGTCGCGCTGATCGCGGTCCTGTACGCCTTCTCCGCCTGGGCGATGATCTCCGCGGCCGGTGGCCAGGCCGTCGAGCGCGCCGGCGCCGAGGGCCCGGAGCTGTTCTTCAACCTCGCCTCGGCCCGGCTGGGCGGCTCCGCCCTGCACCTGGGCCACGCGCTGTTCCTGACGTCGCTGATCGCGGCGATGATCTCGTTCCACAACATCATCGCCCGGTACACCTTCTCGCTCGGGCGCGAGGGGGTGCTGCCGCGGGCGTTCGGGCGTACGGTGCCCGGCACGGGGGCGCCCAAGAACGGCTCGCTCGCCCAGTCGGCGCTCGGTCTGGTCGCCATCCTCGGGTACGCGATCATGGGCTGGGACCCCCTCGTCCAGCTCTTCTTCTGGGGCGGCACCACGGGCGGCATCGGCGTGCTGCTGCTCATCACCATCACCTCGGTCGCGGTGATCGGCTACTTCGCCCGCCACCCGTCCGGCGAGGACGGCTGGCACCGCCTCGGCGCCCCGGCGATCGGCGCGGTGCTGCTCGTGGTGATGTCGTACCTGGCCCTGACCAACATCGAGACGCTCTTCGGCGTCGCGCCCGGCTCGGCGCCGACCTGGGTGGTGCCGCTCGGGTACGGGGTCCTGATGCTCGCGGGCGTGCTGTGGGCCCTGGTCCTGCGCCGCACACGTCCCCAGGTCTACGCCGGCATCGGCCTCGGGGCACGCAGCGCCGCCACCTTCTCGTTCACCGAGGCCACCCGATGACGCCGCGGATCCGGCCCGCCGCCGCCGCGGAGATCCCGGCGGTCGGACGCCTCATCGCGCGTTCCTTCGACCACCTCCCGCAGAACCGCTCGCTGGTCCCGGACGACAACGAACGGCTGGCCGTGATGAGCGCCTTCTTCGCGCTGGTGTCGGAGTCGGCGCCGCCGGCCGGCAAGGTCGACGTCGTCGAGGACGCGGACGGCCGGGTCGTCGCCACCGCGGTGTGGTTCGACCGGACCCGCGAGCTGCCCGGGATCCCCGCGTACGAGGAACGGATGAGCGCGCTGGCGGGCCGCTGGCTGCCCCACTTCCAGGCCCTCGACGAGCTGTTCGGCAAGCACCACCCGCTGGAGCCGCACTGGCACCTCGCCTTCCTCGCGGTCGACCGGACCCACCAGGGCGCGGGCCTGGGCAGCGCGCTGATGCGGCACACGCACGACCGGCTGGACGTGCCGGCCTACCTGGAGGCGACCAACGCCGACAACATCCGCCTCTACCGCCGCCACGGCTACGCGGACATGTCCCCGTTCGACGTCCGCCTGAGCGACGGCACACCCTTCTACCGCATGTGGCGTCGGTGACGAACCGGCGGGTGGGCGCAGCTCGGCGGGCCGTGCCCACCCGACCGTTCAGCCGGCGGACAGGTTGAGCTCGAAGCTGTAGCGGCTCGCGCGGTAGACGTGCGAGCCGTACTCCAGCGCCCGGCCGCCCGCGTCCCAGGCCGTACGCGTCATGGTCAGCAATGACGCGCCGCGCTTCTCGGCCAGGATGCGGGCCTCGGCGGCGCCGGCCGAGCGGGCGCCGATGACCTGGGTCGCTATCCGGGGCTGGTGGCCCGCCCGGCGCAGGAGCTCGTAGAGGCCGTGCGCGGCGAGGTCGCTCGCCTCCAGGTGGATGACGCCGAGCGGGATCGCGTTGTGCATCAGGGCGAGCGGTTCGCCGCCGGCGTAGCGCAGCCGCTCGATCCAGGTGACCTCGGTGCCGTCCGGCAGCTCGAGGGCGGTGGCCACCTCGGCCGGGGCCGGGACCACCTCCAGCCGCAGCACCTCGGTGCGCGGCTTGCGGTCCGCGCTGACCAGGTCGTCGTAGAGGCTGGAGAGCTCGACCGGCCGCCGGACCTTCGGGTGCACGACCTGGGTGCCCACGCCGCGCTTGCGCACGAGCATGCCGCGCTCCACCAGGTACTGGATCGCGCGGCGGATCGTGGGGCGCGAGACGCCGAGGCGCCCGGCGAGGTCCACCTCGTTCTCGATGCGGTCGCCCACGCCGATCTCGCCGGCCTCGATGAGCTCCTGCAGCCGGCTGGCGACCTGGAAGTAGAGCGGCACCGGGCTGGTCCGGTCCAGCTCGGCGGGGCGTAACGGACCGCGCGACGCGGGGGGATCGGGTGCCACGGGCCCTCCTCACCATGTGAGTTTGTCAGGACAAAGTATTGACGTGGAAGCACTCACGCTATTACATCGAATCCAGCCGAGGCACCCCCCTCCCGAGTCACCGGCCCGGCCACACACCTTCTCCTCGCGCCGTAATCCGCACGGCATCGCGGGCGCCGCCGCGCGCCCGGAATCACCGCTATCGCCGGCCACACGTTCCGACCGCTTCCACAAGGGGGACGCATGCCCGCAGACGAGGTACTGACGATGGGACGTATCGGCGTCGACCTGTACCCACAACAGGTCGGTGTGTCCCTGCGCGACGTCCGGACGTTCGGGAAGTTCCTCGGTGGCAGCCCGACCAACGTCGCGGTCGCCGCGGCCCGCCACGGCCGTCGCAGCGCGGTCATCACCCGCACCGGGGACGACCCGTTCGGCGCGTACGTGCACGACGCCCTGCGGGCCTTCGGCGTCGACGACCGCTACGTGAGCGCGGTACCGGGGCTGCCCACGCCGGTCACGTTCTGCGAGATCTTCCCGCCCGACGACTTCCCGCTCTACTTCTACCGCTACCCCAAGGCGCCGGACCTGGAGATCGACGAGTCCGAGCTGGACCTCGGCGCGATCAGGGCGGCCGGGATCTTCTGGGTGACCGGCACCGGCCTGTGCCAGGAACCGTCGCGGACCGCGACGCTCACCGCGCTGCACGCCCGCGACCGCGCCGGCATCACCGTGCTCGACCTCGACTACCGGCCGATGTTCTGGGAGTCGCGCGAGCAGGCGCGGCGCTGGGTGCAGGAGGCCCTCGCGTACGTCAGCGTCGCCGTCGGCAACCTCGACGAGTGCGCCACGGCGGTGGGGGTCCGCGAGCCGCACAAGGCCGCGGCCGCCCTGCACGACCTCGGCGTCGAGCTCGCCGTCGTCAAGCAGGGCCCGGACGGCGTGCTCGCCTCGCGCGCCGGGGAGCAGGCGCAGGCGGCGCCGATCCCGGTCGACGTGGTCAACGGCCTGGGCGCCGGGGACGCCTTCGGCGGCGCGCTGTGCCACGGGCTGCTGTCCGGCTGGGACCTGCCGCGGATCCTGCGCTTCGGCAACGCCGCGGGCGCCCTCGTCGCCTCCCGCCTGGCGTGCGCCGACGCCATGCCGACCGAGGCCGAGGTCGGCGAGCTGCTCGCCACCGGAGCCGGCCATGACTGACCTGCACGAGATCGTCGCGGCCCGCGTCGACCGCCCGTACGCCATCGCCTCGGCCGCGAAACGGCGCCGCCGACCGCCGTCCTGGCGCGGCGAGCACGGCCGCCTGATGATCATCGCCGCGGACCACCCCGCCCGGGGTGCGCTGCGCGCCGGCGCCGACGCGCTGGCCATGGGCAACCGGGCCGACCTGCTCGCCCGGCTGTGCACCGCGCTGGAACGCCCCGGCGTCAACGGCGTGCTCGGCACCCCGGACATCCTCGAGGACCTGCTGCTGCTGGGCGCCCTCGACGACAAGGTGGTCATCGGGTCGATGAACCGCGGCGGGCTGGCCGGGACCAGCTTCGAGATCGACGACCGGTTCACCGCGTACGACGCGCCGAGCATCGCCGCCTGCGGGTTCGAGGGCGGCAAGATGCTGCTGCGCATCGACCCCTCCGACGCCGGCACGGTGACCACGCTGGAGGGCTGCGCCCGGGCGGTGGGCGATCTCGCGGGGCGCAAGCTCATGGCGATGGTCGAGCCGTTCATCTCGCACCGCGACGACGGCCGGGTCCGCAACGACCTCACCCCGGACGCGATGGTGCGGGCCATGACCGTGGCCGCCGGGCTCGGCACGACCTCGGCGTACACCTGGCTCAAGGTGCCGGTGGTGGACGACATGGAGCGGGTGATGGCGGCGACCACCCTGCCCGCGCTGATCCTCGGCGGCGAGGTGGCGGCCGACGCCGGCGCCGCGTACGCCCGGTGGGGCAAGGCCCTGACCCTGCCCACGGTGCAGGGCCTGGTGATCGGGCGCAGCCTGCTCTACCCACCCGGCGGCGACGTGGCCGGCGCGGTGGACCGGGCGGTGAGCCTGCTATGAGCCATCTGCTGCGCCGCGGCCAGGCCGCGAGCAAGCCGTTCGACCTGGTCGTCACTCCGGAGAGCGCGGGCTGGGGGTTCAGCGGCCTGCGGGTGCTCGACCTGACGATCGGGCAACGGGTCAGCTTCACCACCGGCGACGCCGAGACCCTGGTGCTGCCGCTCACCGGCGGCTGCGACGTCACCTGCGACGACGAGCGGATCACGCTGACCGGACGGCGGTCGGTCTTCTCCCGTGTCACCGACTTCGCGTACGTCCCGGCCGACTCCGCCGTGACCATCCGGGCGGGCAACGGCGGCCGGTTCGCGCTGCCCTCGGCGCGGACCACCCGGCGGCTGCCGTTCCGCTACGGCGCCGCCCAGGACGTGCCCGTCGAGCTGCGCGGGGCCGGCCAGGCCAGCCGGCAGGTCAACAACTTCTGCACGCCCGAGTCGTTCGAGGCGGACCGGCTCATCGCCGTCGAGGTGCTGACGCCGGGTGGCAACTGGTCGTCGTACCCGCCGCACAAGCACGACGACCCGGGCGCGGGCGAGACCGCCCTCGAGGAGATCTACTACTTCGAGGTCGCCGGCTCGCCGTCGGGTGCGCCCGGGTCGGCCTACCAGCGCGTGTACGGCCACCCGGGCCACGACATCGACGTGTGCGCCGAGGTGCGCAGCGGCGACGCGGTGCTGATCCCGCACGGCTGGCACGGCCCCTCGATGGCCGCGCCCGGCTACGACCTCTACTACCTCAACGTCATGGCCGGGCCGGGGGAGCGCCGGTGGCTCTTCTCCGACGACCCGGCGCACGCCTGGGTCCGGGGCTCGTGGGGCCACCAGGAGCTCGACCCGCGGCTCCCGCTGACCTCCACCACGGAGAGGAGACGATCGTGAGGCTCACCGTCGCCCAGGCCGTCGTGCGGTTCCTGGCCAGCCAGTGGACCGAGCGCGACGGCGCCGAGCAGCGCGCGGTCGCGGGCACGTTCGGCATCTTCGGGCACGGCAACGTCGCCGGCATCGGGCAGGCCCTGCTGCAGGCGCAGCGCACCGGCGACGCGGACATGCCGTACCACCTGGCCCGTAACGAGCAGGCCATGGTGCACGCCGCCGTCGGCTACGCGCGGATGAGCAACCGACTGTCCGCGATGGCCTGCACCGCCTCGATCGGGCCCGGCTCGACCAACATGCTGACCGGCGCCGCGCTGGCCACCGTCAACCGCATCCCGGTCCTGCTGCTGCCCAGCGACGTGTTCGCCACCCGGGTCGCCGCGCCGGTGCTGCAGGAGCTGGAGGACCCGCGCTCGTACGACGTGTCGGTCAACGACGCCTTCCGCCCGCTGTCGCGCTTCTTCGACCGGATCTGGCGGCCCGAGCAACTGCCCTCCGCCCTGCTGGCCGCGATGCGCGTGCTGTTCGACCCGGCCGAGACCGGGGCGGTCACCCTGTGCCTGCCGCAGGACGTGCAGGCCGAGGCGTACGACTTCCCGGACGCCCTGTTCGCCCGGCGCGTCTGGCACGTCGCCCGCCCGGTGCCGGAGCCCGCCGCGCTGGAGCGGGCGGCCGGGGTCATCCGCGCCGCCGAGCGCCCACTGATCGTCGCGGGCGGGGGAGCCGTCTACGCCGGGGCCTCGGCGGAGCTGGACGCCTTCGCCCGGGCCACGGGCATCCCGGTCGCCGACACCCACGCCGGCAAGGGGGCGCTGAGCTGGGACCACCCGAACTCGGTCGGCGGAGTGGGCGCGACCGGCACCCCCGTCGCCAACCGGCTCGCCCGCGAGGCCGACGTGGTCATCGGCGTCGGCACCCGGTACAGCGACTTCACCACCGCCTCGCGGACCGCGTTCGCGCACCCGGACGTGCATTTCGTGAACCTCAACGTCGCCGCCTTCGACGCTCACAAGGAGTCCGCCACCGCGCTCGTGGCCGACGCCCGCGCGGGACTCGCCGCCCTGACCGAGGCGCTCGCCGGCAAGCGCTTCGACCTGGACTTCGCCGCCGACGTGGCGGCCTGGCAGGCGCGCGTCGAGCGGGCGTACCGCCTCGGGCACGGGCCGCGGCCGGCGCAGAGCGAGGTGATCGGCGCGGTCAACGAGGCCTGCGGCGAGCGCGACGTCGTGGTCCAGGCGGCCGGCAGCATGCCCGGCGACCTGCAGCTGCTGTGGCGCGCCCGGGACCCGAAGCAGTACCACGTCGAGTACGGCTACTCCTGCATGGGCTTCGAGATCGCCGGCGCGCTCGGGATCAAGATGGCCGATCCGTCCCGCGAGGTGTACGCCCTGGTCGGCGACGGCTCGTACCTGATGATGGCGCAGGAGATCGTCACCGCGGTGGCCGAGGGCGTCAAGCTCGTCGTGGTGCTGGTGCAGAACCACGGCTTCGCGTCGATCGGCGCGCTGTCGGAGTCGGTCGGTTCCCAGCGCTTCGGCACCAGCTACCGCTACCGCGGCGCCGACGACGACTACGACGGCGGCCTGCTCCCCGTCGACCTCGCGGCCAACGCCGAGAGCCTGGGCGCCGCGGTGATCCGCTGCCGCACGGTCGCCGACCTCACCGAGGGGCTCAAGCGGGCCCGCGAGGCCGACCGGCTCACCGTCGTGCACATCGAGACCGATCCGCTGTCGCCCGTGCCTTCCTCGGAGTCCTGGTGGGACGTCCCCGTCGCCGAGGTCTCCGCGCTGGACAGCACCCGCGCCGCCCGGGCCGCCTACGAGAGCGCCAAGCGCGGCCAGCGCCCGTACCTCTAGAAGGGACCGCGACTTGTCCACCATCGAGCACTGGATCGGCGGCCGGTTCACCGCCGGCGCCGCCACCCGCCGCGGCGCGGTCTTCAACCCCGCGACCGGGCAGCGCCGGCACGAGGTGGTGCTGGCCGGACCGGCCGACGTCGACGCGGCGGTGGCGGCCGCGACGGAGGCGTTCGCCTCCTGGAGCCAGGCCTCGCTGAGCGCCCGCACGAAGATCGTGTTCAACTTCCGCGAGCTGCTGAACGCGCACGTCGCCCCGCTGGCCGAGATCATCTCGGACGAGCACGGCAAGGTGCTCAGCGACGCGGCGGGTGAGGTGCGGCGCGGCCTGGAGGTCGTGGAGTTCGCCTGCGGCATCCCGCACCTGCTCAAGGGCGACTACTCCGACCAGGCCTCCACCGGCGTCGACGTGTTCAGCTTCCGTGAGCCGCTCGGCGTCTGTGCCGGGATCACCCCGTTCAACTTCCCGGCCATGGTGCCGATGTGGATGTACCCGGTCGCCATCGCCTGTGGCAACACCTTCGTGCTCAAGCCCAGCGAGCGCGACCCCTCCGCGGCGAACTTCGTGGCGGACCTGTGGCGGCGGGCCGGCCTGCCGGACGGCGTCTTCAACGTCGTGCACGGCGACAAGGTGACGGTCGACGCGCTCCTGGACCATCCGGGCGTGGCCGCCGTGTCGTTCGTCGGCTCGACGCCGATCGCCCGCTCCATCCACCGGCGGGCCTCGGCGTCCGGCAAGCGGGTCCAGGCCCTCGGCGGCGCCAAGAACCACGCGGTGGTCCTGCCCGACGCCGACCTGGAGTACGCCGCCAGCCACCTCACCGCCGCCGCGTTCGGCTCGGCCGGCGAGCGCTGCATGGCCATCTCCGCCGCGGTCGCCGTCGGCGGCGCGGGGGACCCGCTGACCGACATCCTGACCCGCAGGGCCCACGACGTCGTGGTCGGCTCCGGCCGCGACCCGCGAAGCGACATGGGCCCGGTCGTGACGGCCGCGGCGCGCGACCGCATCGAGGGCCTCATCGGCGCGGGTGAGCGGCAGGGCGCCAAGGTGCTCGTCGACGGACGGGGCCACCGCGTGACCGGCTTCGAGGAGGGCTTCTTCGTCGGCCCGACGGTCCTCGACCGGGTCGACACCTCGATGGACGTCTACACCGAGGAGATCTTCGGGCCGGTGCTCTCGGTCGTGCGCGCCGACCGCGCCGAGGACGCCATCGCCCTCATCAACGCCAACCCGTACGGCAACGGCACCGCCATCTTCACCGCCAGCGGCGAGGCCGCGCGCCGGTTCCAGCGGGGGGTGCACGTCGGCATGATCGGCGTCAACGTCCCGATCCCGGTGCCGATGGCCTACTACTCGTTCGGCGGCTGGAAGGACTCGCTCTTCGGCGACCAGCACATCCACGGTCCCGAGGGCGTCTCGTTCTACACCCGCGGCAAGGTCGTCACCTCCCGCTGGCCGCACGTCGAGGCCCCGCACGGCGCCTCCCTGCATTTCCCCACGTCGAGCTGAAGGGCAGAGCCATGACCACCTCGACCCGTCACCTGCGGCTCGGCAGCTGCCCCGACTCGTGGGGCGTCTGGTTCGCCGACGACGTACGGCAGACGCCCTGGCAGCGGTTCCTCGACGAGCTGTCCGGGGCCGGCTACCGCTGGCTGGAGCTGGGCCCGTACGGATATCTGCCGACCGACCCGGCCCGGCTGCGCGACGAGCTGGACCGGCGCGACCTCTGCTGTGCCGGCGGCACCGTGGCCGGCGTCGGCGGGCCGCACAAGGACTTCGCCGACGTGGTCGCCGAGACCCGCAGGGTGGCGGAGCTGACCCGTGCCCTGGGCGCCGAGAACCTGATCTTCGTCCCGGTGCCCGGCTACCGCGACGACGCGACCGGCGCCTACCGCGAGCCCGCCGAGCTGAGCCCGGAACGCTGGCGCGCCCTGGTGGACAACAGCAACACCCTCGGCCGGATGCTCGCCGAGGAGTACGGCCTCGCGATGCGGTTCCACCCGCACGCCGACTACCACGTCGAGACCCAGGAGCAGACCGAGCGGTTCCTCGCCGACACCGACCCGCGGTGGGTGTCGCTGTGCCTCGACACCGGCCACCTCGCCTACCGGCAGGCCGACGTGCCCGCGCTCGTCCGCAAGTACCCGGAGCGGATCGGTTACGTCCACGTCAAGCAGATGGACCCGGCGGTCGCCGCCCGCGCCGCCGCCGAGGACCTGCCGTTCGGCCAGGCCGTGGCACAGGGGGCGAGCGTCGAGCCGCCGGCCGGCGTCCCCGACATCCCGTCCGTGCTGACCGCGCTCGCCGAGCTCGACGCCGAGCTGTTCCTGGTCGTCGAGCAGGAAATGTACCCCGTCGACTTCGACGTGCCCCTGCCGGTCGCCACCCGTACCCGTGCCTACCTGAACTCCGTGTCCACCTTCGAGGAAAGGGCGAACCGATGAAGACGCGCCGATACCTGACAGCCCTCGTGGCGGTGGTGACCCTCGGGGCCACCGCGTGCAGCGGCGGCGGCCGGGAGCAGACCGACGACACGACGGGCGGCGGTGGCAACGCACCGGGCAGCTCCGGCTACACGATCGCGTTCGTCACGCACGAGACGCCGGGCGACACCTTCTGGGACAAGATCAAGGCCGGTGCCACCCAGGCGGCCAAGGACCAGGGCGTCACCCTCAAGTACTCCAACGACCCGGCCGCCGACAAGCAGGCCGTCCTCATCCAGAACGCGGTGGACTCCAAGGTCAGCGGGATCGCCACCACGCTCGTCACGCCGAACGCGCTGGCCGGGGCGGTGAAGGCGGCCACCGACGCGAAGATCCCGGTGGTCGGCCTGAACTCCGGCATCGATCAATACCAGCAGCTCGGCGCGCTGATGTACTTCGGCTCCGACGAGTCCGTGGCGGGACGGTCCGCGGGCCGGCGCCTCGCCGAGGCCGGCGCCAAGCACCCGCTCTGCGTCATCCACCAGGCCGGCTCGGTGGCCCTCGAGGCCCGCTGCGCCGGCGTCGGGAGCGCGGTGCCGGGCACGGAGAACATCCAGGTCAACGGCGCCGACGACGCGTCGGTCGTGTCCACCCTGCAGGCGAAGCTGTCGCAGGACAAGTCCATCGACTCCATCGTGACCCTGGGCGCGCAGATCGCGCAGGACGCCATCAAGGCGAAGGACGCCTCCGGCAGCAAGGCGAAGCTTGTCACCTTCGACCTCAACGCCGAGATCGCCCAGAACATCCAGGACGGCAAGGTCGAATTCTCCATCGACCAGCAGCCGTACGTGCAGGGCTACCTGGCCGTGACGTCGCTGTACCTCTACCTGAAGAACGGCAACGACATCGGCGGCGGAAAGCCCGTACTCACCGGGCCGTCCTTCGTCGACAGGAACAACATCGCCACCATCCTGCCCTTCACGAAGAACAACACGCGCTGACGCGACGCGCGGAGGCTGCCGCGGCGGCCTCCGCGGGAAATCGAACGGAGTCCCCTCCATGAGCCACAGCGTCCAGGCGGCGCCACCCGTGACAGTGCCGTCGCGAACAACCCGGAGCCCGTCCCAGCGGCTGCTCGCCCGTCCCGAGGTGGGCGCCCTGGTCGCCGCCGTACTCATCTTCGTCTTCTTCCTCGCCATGGCCCCGGCATTCCGGTCCGCCGAGTCCTTCTTCACCGTGCTCTACCAGTCCTCGACGATCGGCATCGTCGCCGTCGGCGTCGGCATGCTCATGATCGGTGGCGAGTTCGACCTCTCCGCGGGCGTCATCACCACCACGGCGGGCCTGGCCAACTCCATGTTCTGCTGGTACTTCGGGGTCAACCTGTGGGTCGGCGCGCTGCTCTCGCTCGCCTTCTGCCTGGTCGTCGGGTTCCTCAACGGCTACCTGGTGATGAAGACCGGCATCCCGAGCTTCCTCATCACGCTGGGCACCTTCTTCGTCCTG
This sequence comes from Couchioplanes azureus, assembly GCF_014648355.1. Lineage (GTDB taxonomy): Bacteria > Actinomycetota > Actinomycetes > Mycobacteriales > Micromonosporaceae > Actinoplanes > Actinoplanes azureus. The sequence goes on along the minus strand of NZ_BMQY01000004.1, from coordinate 439,554 downwards.
CAGGGCGCCAACCTCGGCCTCACCAAGCTGGTCACCGGGTCTGTCTCGAGCCCCGACATCAGCCGGATCGACGGGTTCGGTTCGCTGAACACGATCTTCGCGTCCAGCTTCAAGATCGGCCCGGTCACCGTCTGGATCACGGTGATCTGGTGGGCCCTCTTCGTCGCGCTCGCCGCCTGGATCCTGCAGCGGACCCACATCGGCAACTGGACCTTCGCGGTCGGCGGCGCCCCGGACAGCGCCCGCGCGGTCGGGGTACCGGTGGTCAAGACGAAGATCGGCCTGTTCATGGCCGTGTCGTTCCTCGGCTGGTTCGTCGGCATGCACACGCTCTACCGGTTCAACACCCTGCAGGCCGGCAACGGCGTCGGCAACGAGTTCCTCTACATCATCGCCGCGGTCGTCGGCGGCACGCTGCTCACCGGCGGCTTCGGCAACGCGACCGGCGTCGCCATCGGCGCCTTCATCTTCGGCATGACCAGCCTCGGCATCGTCTACGCCGGCTGGGACCCGAACTGGTTCCGGGCCTTCCTCGGCGTCATGCTGCTGCTCGCCGTGCTCGTCAACCTCTACGTCAAGCGCATGTCGACCTCCCGGAAGGTGGGCTGAGCCATGACCGACACCCTCGCGCACCACGCCGACAGCGGACTGCAGAAGGGCGAGCCGCTCATCGAGATGAGCGGCGTCGGCAAGTCGTACGGTGCGATCCGGGCCCTGCGCGGCATCGGCCTGCGGGTCAACGCCGGCGAGGTCACCTGCGTGCTGGGCGACAACGGCGCCGGGAAGTCCACGCTGATCAAGATCATGTCGGGGCTGCACCCGCACAACGAGGGCACGCTGCGGGTCGACGGCCGGGAGCTGACCTTCTCGTCCCCGCGCGAGGCCCTCGACCACGGCATCGCGACCGTCTACCAGGACCTCGCCGTGGTCCCGCTCATGGAGGTCTGGCGCAACTTCTTCCTCGGCTCCGAGCTCAGAGCCGGCCGGTTCCCGCTGGCCGGACTCAAGATCCGCGACATGAAGCGGATCGCCGACGAGGAACTGCGCAAGATGGGCATCGTCGTCAACGACATCGACCAGCCGATCGGCACCCTCTCCGGCGGCCAGCGGCAGTGCGTGGCCATCGCCCGCGCGGTCTACTTCGGCGCCCGCGTCCTGATCCTCGACGAGCCGACGGCCGCGCTGGGCGTCAAGCAGTCCGGCGTCGTGCTCAAGTACGTCGCCGCCGCCCGCGACGCCCGCCTGGGGGTCGTCTTCATCACCCACAACCCGCACCACGCATACCTGGTCGGCGACCACTTCGTCATTCTCAAGCTCGGCGCCACCGTGCTCGACAAGACCCGCGAAGAGGTCGGCCTCGACGAGCTGACCGCCCAGATGGCCGGCGGCGACGAACTCGCCGAGCTCTCCCACGAACTGGGGCGATGATGCTGAAGGTAGGAGTCGTCGGCACGGGGATGATCGGGCAGGACCACATCCGGCGGATGACCACGGTCCTGGCGGGGGTCGAGGTCACCGCCGTCACCGACGTGGACGTGGACACCGCCAAGCGGGTCGCCGACGCGCTGCCGGGCGCGGTCGTGCACGGCAGCGGCGAGGACCTGATCGCCGACCCCGGCGTCGACGCGGTCGTCGTCTGCTCCTGGGGACCCACCCACGAGCAGTACGTCCTCGCCGCCATCGCGGCCGGTAAGCCGGTGTTCTGCGAGAAGCCGCTGGCCACCACCGAGCGGGCCTGCCGGCGCATCGTCGCGGCCGAGGTCGCGCACGGTCGCCGGCTGGTCCAGGTCGGCTACATGCGACGGTACGACGCCGCGTACCGCGCGCTGAAGGCCGTGGTCGACAGCGGCCGGATCGGTACGCCGCTGATGATGCACTGCGCCCACCGCAACCCGGGCGTGCCCGCCTACTACGAGAAGGAGAGCGCCATCACGGACACGGCGGTGCACGAGATCGACATGGTGCGCTGGATGTTCGGCGAGGAGATCGCGGCGGTCCGCGTCCTCGTGCCCCGCAGGAGCCGCAACGGCGGCGGCCTGCAGGACCCGCTGCTGTTCCTGCTGGAGCTGCAGGGCGGCGCGATCGTCGACGTCGAGATCTCGGTCAACATCCGCTACGGCTACGACATCCGCGGCGAGGTCGTCGGCGAGGACGGCACCGCGGCGCTCGGCGAGCTCAGCCCGGTGACGGTGCGCGGCGGCGGCCAGGTCGCCACGCCGGTGCCGGCGGACTGGCGGCAACGGTTCCTCCGCGCGTACGACGTGGAGCTGCAGGAATGGATCGACTCGAGCGCCGCGGGCGGCCCGCCGGTGGGCCCGAGCGCCTGGGACGGCTACGCCGCGGCGGTGGTCTCGGACGCGGGCGTCGCGGCCCTGCGCGGCGGGGACCGGGTCGCCGTGACGCTGATGCCGCGCCCGGCCCTGTACGAGATGGCTCCGTGAAGATCGCACTCGACCCGACCACCGCGGGCCGTCGGGGCTGCGCTCCGTCGTGAACCCGCCGGCTTGGCCGCGTAGGTGCGGGGCGCTACGGCAGCCGGTCCACGGTGGTGTCCACGCCGGGGACTCCGCGGGCGCCGGTGAGGACCGGCATGCCGCTCCTGTCGTCCTTGAGGGCCAGCCGGTAGTAGGCCGTGAGGTAGGCGACGGCGAAGTCCTGCTGCTGCGCGGCGGTCGGCCGGTCGGGCGTACCCGGGCAACCGGTGTCGTCGCCGTCGACCGAGCCCGGTCCGGTGGTCCAGGCGGTGTTGAAGAAGTTGTGGTTGGCCCGCGCGACCCGGACGAGGAACGTCGGCAGCCTGGTCCGGCCACGGGCGTTGTCGAAGAACTCCCGGTCGCCCTCCCGCCAGCATTCCGAGGAGACGACCGCGAACGAGGTCCTGGTCACCCGCGATTCGTCGTCCGGGCTCCGGCCGCCGGCGGAGGCGAGGGTCACCACGCCCCGGATCCGCACCCCGGCCGGAACCTCGCCGCGGCGGTCGTCGCCGGCCGCGAACATGACGGCCTGGCCGCCGACCGAGTGCCCCATCAGCCCGACCCGCGTCATGTCCACCCGGCCGCGGAAGTCGGCACCGGCCGGCCTGCCGGTGACCGCATCGATGAGCTTCCCGGCCAGGGGTCCGGTCCCGGAGGAGGTCAGCCTCTGCCACAGGCCGAGATGCTCGGCGATGAGCTTGGCGCGTTGCGTGGCGACTCCCATGAAATGGTTGATGCCGTTCGCGCTGAGCGAGACGACGACGAATCCGTCCTGCGCCAGCGCCTTGCCGAGGTAGTCGTATCCGCGGAAGCTGGGATACGGCTTCACCCCTGGCGGGCACGGCCATCCCGACGGGCCGTGGTCCGGGACGTAGCAAGGACTGTTCTGGCCGTGCAGCAGCACGATCAGGGGCATCTTCTCCCTGGGGAACCGGCGGGGGTAGTGGACGACGGCCCTCATCTCGGAGTACCCCGGCCAGTCGGGTTCGTCGGTGAACGCCTTGTCGCCCAGGTGGTACTCGGCCACGGCGACGGCCGCGAGCACGTGCCCCGGGCGCTTCTGGTCGGTGGCCGCGTCGGCGGTCAGAAATCGGTTCGTCATCAGGCTGCTGGCGGCAAGGGCGGCGAGCGAGAAGACAGCGGCACCGATGCGTAGGCGTCGGCTACGAGCCATGACGGGTCCCTCCGGCGAGCGGATGTGCATGTGCCCGCAGACCGTAGAGACGCAATGTCAGAAACCTGTGAGCCTCGGCGATCTGCCCGGCATCCCGCGGCGGCCTGGCGCCACTGACTCCGCGGTCGCCTCGCGGCACCTGCGGGCCTGTCTCAGTGTCCGGTGCCTGCGGTGATCCGGCGCAGCTCCGCTGCGCTCCCGATGGCGGCCCGGCGCTCGGGATGGTTCACGTACTCGTGGATGACCCGCGTGAGGAACGCCGGGTCGACGGTGGCCGCCAGGGTCTCACGACCGAAGAAGATCCCTCGGCACCGCACGAGGTCGGGCCGCAGGTAGTAGGCGGCGAGGCCGCCCCGGCCGTCCGGGGAAACCGGAAACGCGGGAACGAAGGCATCCCACGGAATGAAGCGTGAACCCAACGGCTGGCGGTCGAACACACCGTCGGGTCGGAGGCGAACCCCGAACCTGTCCCGGCTCAGGTGCCAGCCCACTGCCACCTGGAGGATGCACATCGCGGCCAGGACGCCGTCGACAGGCCACGACGACCCGTGGTCGACGATGCCGCGGATCTTGCCGATCACCGTGGCCCCGCCGAGAATAACGAAGGCAGCGCCCTGCAGAATGTTCGATGCGCCGACCGGCGCGAGGAAGGTGCCCCCGTCCCGCGACACGGTGAGGATGGCGGGGCGGTACCGCAACGAGGCCACGGAAAGCCCGATCGCCGCCCCGACGAGCGTCACCAGAATCAGCACGGCGGGCATGGACGACCCCGCCCGGTGGCTCTCCGAGGCCGCACCGAGTCCCACGGCGAGCATGAGCACGCCGGCCAAGAACGGCCGCCGCCACCGGACGATCGCCGCGAAAACCCTGGTCAACACCGCTGCAGAGTACGGGCTGCCCGCGGGTGCAGCGAGCTGACGCCTCGGTCGGCGACCGGCCGGATGAGGCTGTACCGGCCATCCGTCCGGTCTCACGAGCGACCATTTGCCCCGGCGCAGAGCCGACCGACGCCCCTTACCGGCCGGCCGAGCGTTGCGGTCAGGTGCCCCGAACCAGCCTCGGCCGTGAGTCAGTCCGCCCGCCGCTGGTCCACGATGCGCCGCATCTTGCCCGCGGACCGCTCCACGCCGTCCGGATCGATCACCTCGACCGCCACGCTGACCCCGATCGTGTTCTTCACCAGTGCCGCCAGCTCCGCGCCCGCCTGCGCCGCCGCCTGCGGACCCGTCTCGGGACGGCGCTCCACCCGGACGGTCATCGCGTCGAGGCGGTCGGTGCGGCTCAGGACGCACTGGAAATGCGGGGCGAGCGGCGGCGTACGCAGAATGAGCTCTTCGATCTGGGTGGGGAAGAGGTTGACGCCCCGCAGGATGATCATGTCGTCGGTGCGGCCGGTGATCTTCTCGATGCGGCGCATCGGGCGTGCGGTGCCGGGCAGCAGCCGGGTCAGGTCCCGGGTGCGGTAGCGGATGACCGGCATGGCCTGCTTGGTGAGCGACGTGAGGACCAGCTCGCCCATCTCGCCGTCGGGCAGCACCTCCCCGGTCCGCGGATCGGTGATCTCCGGATAGAAGTGGTCCTCCCAGACGTGCAGGCCGTCCTTGGTCTCCACGCATTCCGTCGCCACGCCGGGGCCCATCACCTCCGAGAGCCCGTAGATGTCGACCGCGTGGATGTCGACCTGCTCCTCGATCTCCGTCCGCAGCTCCTCGGTCCACGGCTCGGCGCCGAAGATGCCGACCGCCAGCGACGTGCTCCGCGGGTCCACTCCCTGGCGGCGCATCTCGTCCACGATGGCGAGCATGTAGCTGGGCGTCACCATGATGACGTCGGGCTCGAGATCTCTGATCAGCATGACCTGGCGCTCGGTCATACCGCCGGAGACGGGGACCACCGTGCAGCCGAGCTCCTCCGCGCCGTAGTGCGCGCCGAGCCCGCCCGTGAACAACCCGTAGCCGTAGGCGACGTGCACCCGGTCGCCCGGCCGTCCCCCTGCCGCCCTGATGGATCGCGCCATCAGGCGCGCCCAGGTCGTGATGTCGTCGCGGGTGTAGCCGACCACCGTGGGCCGGCCGGTCGTTCCCGACGACGCGTGCAGCCGCGAGACGCGCTCGCGCGCGACGGCGAACATGCCGTAGGGATACGTGGTCCGCAGGACCTCCTTGTCGGTGAGCGGAAACCTCGCCAGGTCACTCAGCTGGCGCAGATCCCCGGGATGCACCTGGAGCTCCTCGCACATGCCGCGGTAGGGCGGCACGTTCTCGTAGGCGTGCCGCACCGACCATTGCAGGCGCTCCAGCTGGAGTTCCCGCAGCTCGTCGACGGAGGCGCGTTCGATGGGTTCGAGGTCCTCGGGGCGAGCGGAGCGATCCGGCATCGTGTCTCTCCTAACGGAGCCTCACTGCCTCGTGCGCAGCCCGTCGAAGGCGAGCGCGGTGACGGTGGCGGCCATCTCGTCCGCACCGCCGCGGTCGGGGCTGTACCACTCGATGAGCGAGTTGACCATGCCGAAGAGCAGGCGGGAGGCGGTGGCGGGATCGACGTCGGCGCGGACCGTCCCCTCCGCCTGGGCCTGCTTGACCAGCGCGGTCACCTGGTGATCGAAGAGCCGGCGGCGGCGCAGAGCCTCCGTCTCGACGTCCGAGTTGCCGCGGACGCGCAGGAGCAGGGTGACGTAGGGCAGGCGCTGCGCCAGCACCTGCACGCTGAGCCGGATCAGCGACTCGAGGCGGTCCAGAGCGGTCGCCTCGTGCATGCGCAGCACCTGCGCCATCGCCTCGTCGAGCCCGTCCAGGGCGTGGTCGACGGCGAGCCGTAGCAGCTCCTGCTTACCGCGTACGTGGTGATAGATGCTTGATTTGGTGATTCTGAGTCTTTTAGCGAGGTCGTCCATGCTCGTCGCGTCGTAGCCGCGCTCGTTGAAGAGCTGGACGGCCGCCGTCAGCACCGCCTCGAGGTCGTGGCCGGGACGTCCCCGCCGGGCGCGGATCTCCTGCTCGATGAGCAGCCCGAAGGTCTCCTCGGGGTTCATTGCGGCCGTCCCGGGCTGATCACGCGGCTGCGCCCGCGGAACTCGGCGACCACGTCGCCGTCGCGGGTCACCGTGACGTCGTAGATGCCGCTGCGCCCGCTGGTGGCCCGTTCCTGCGCCCGTGCCTCCAGCACGTCGCCCTCGCCCGTCGGCCGCAGGAACGCCACGTCGGCCCCCGCGGAGACGGTGACCGGGCCTAGGCTGTTACACGCGCAGGCGAAGGCGGTGTCGGCCAGCAGGAAGACGAACCCGCCGTGGGTCATGCCGTGGCCGTTCACCATCGCGGCGGTGACCTTCATCCGTACGACCGCAGCGCCGTCACCTGCGGAAACGAGCTCGATCCCGAGTGCCTGCGAAGCCTTGTCACGCCCGAACATGTCGTGCGCCGCCGTCTGTGCCATCCGTCCCCCCGATCACGGCTGAGGGCTTGATTACCGACCGAACGGACGGTAGATAATAAGCACACCCAACCGCAAAGGAGCGCCGGTGACAACCCCCGCCGAGTTCTACGAGACGCACCGTGAGCTGCTCGACAAGGCGATCGAGGCCGCCGGCGCTCGCGACTACTGGTCGGCCTATCCCGAGTCGCCGAGCAAGTCGATCTACGGCGAGACCGCGGCCGCCGACGGTGAGCGGGCGTTCCAGGCTCTGCTCGGCAAGGACTTCCCGGTCGAGGTGCCCGGCGCGACCACGCACGTCGCGACCGAGCGCTCGCCCTACGGCATCGAGCTGGGCATCCGCTATCCCAAGGGTGACCCGGGCGAGCTGATCGCCGCGGCCCGCGCGGCGCTGCCCGGCTGGCGGGCGGTGGGCCCGCACGGGCGCGCCGGGATCGCCGCCGAGATCCTCCGCCGGATCAACGCGCGCATCTTCGAGATGGCGCATGCCGTGCAGCACACCTCCGGGCAGGCGTTCGTCATGGCGTTCCAGGCCGGCGGTGCCCACGCGCAGGACCGTGCGCTGGAGGCCATCGCGGTCGCGCTGGCCGAGTCCACCCGGATCCCCGGCACCAGCACGTGGTCCAAGCCGCAGCGCGGCGGCGACCCGCTGCGCCTGGAGAAGACCAGCACCGTGGTCGGGCGTGGCGTCTCGCTGATGATCGGGTGCAACACCTTCCCGACCTGGAACGGCTACCCGGGCCTGTTCGCGAGCCTCGTCACCGGCAACCCGGTGATCGTCAAGCCGCACCCCGGCGCCGTGCTGCCGCTGGCCATCACGGTGCAGATCGCCCGCGAGGTGCTCGTCGAGGCCGGTCAGGACCCCAACGTGGTCACGCTCGCCGTGGAGGAGCCGGGCGAGGGCATCGCCGCCACCCTGGCGACGCACCGCGACGTGCGCATCGTCGACTTCACCGGCTCCAGCGAGTTCGGCAACTGGCTCGAGGCCAACGCCCGCCAGGCCGTGGTCTACACCGAGAAGGCGGGCCTCAACACGGTCATCGTCGACTCCACCGACGACTACAAGGCGATGCTGCGCAACCTGGCGTTCTCGCTCTCGCTCTACAGCGGCCAGATGTGCACCACCCCGCAGAACCTGCTCGTGCCCGCGGGCGGCATCGAGACCGACGCCGGGCACCGCAGCCCCGACGAGTTCGCCGCCGATCTCGGCGCCGCGGTCGGCAAGCTGCTCGGCGACCCGAAGCGCGCCGCCGGCACGCTGGGCGCGATCGTCAACGAGGGCGTGCTGGCCCGCCTGGCCGAGGCCGGCTCGCTGCCCGGCGTCGTGCACCCCTCCACCGAGGTCGCCGACGAGCAGTTCCCGGACGCGACCATCCGCACGCCGCTGATCGCCCGCCTGGACGCCTCCGACGAGAAGGCGTACACCCGGGAGTGGTTCGGGCCGATCTCCTTCGTGATCACCACCGAGTCGACCGAGCACAGCCTGCGCCTGTTCACCGAGACGGTGCGCGACCACGGTGCCCTCACCGCCTCCGTCTACTCGACGTCCGCGGAGGTGCTCGCCGCGGCCCGCGAGGCCGCGCTCGACGCCGGCGTGCACCTGTCGCAGAACCTCCTGGGTGGCGTCTTCGTCAACCAGACCGCGGCATTCAGCGACCTGCACGGCACCGCCGCCAACCCGGCCGCCACGGCGTCGCTGAGCGATGCCGCCTTCGTGACCGGGCGCTTCTTCACCCTGCAGTCGCGGCACCACATCAGCGAGCAGAACGATGCCTGAGGCGTTTCTCGTCGGCGGCGTCCGCACGCCCCAGGGCAAGTACGGCGGCGCGCTCTCCGGCGTGCGTCCCGACGACCTCGCCGCCCTGGTCGTCGGGGAGGCCGTGCGCCGCGCCGGCGCGCCGGCCGAGGCGATCGACGAGGTCGTGCTCGGCGCGGCCAACCAGGCCGGGGAGGACAACCGCAACGTCGCGCGCATGGCGGTGCTGCTCGCGGGTCTGCCCGAGACCCTGCCCGGCTACACCGTCAACCGGCTGTGCGCCAGCGGGCTGACCGCGATCGTCTCGGCGTCCCGCGCGATCCGCAGCGGCGAGGCCGACCTCGTGGTCGCGGGCGGCGTCGAGTCGATGACCCGGGCGCCGTGGGTGATGGCCAAGCCCGGCACCCCGTGGGCGAAGCCCGGCGAGGTGGCCGACACCTCGCTCGGCTGGCGCTTCACCAACCCGGCGTTCAGCGCGCAGCAGACGCTGTCCATGGGCGAGACCGCCGAGGAGGTCGCCGCTCTCGACGGCATCACCCGCTCGGACAGCGACGCCTTCGCACTGCGCAGCCACGAGCGAGCTCTCGCCGCGATCGACGCGGGCCGCTTCGACGCGGAGATCGTCCCCGTCGCGGTCAAGGACGGCGAGGTCACCAAGGACGAGGGCCCGCGTCGCGGCACGACCCTGGAGCGCCTCGCCGCGCTCAGGCCGGTCTTCCGCAAGGACGGCGTGGTCACCGCGGGGTCCTCGTCACAGCTCTCGGACGGCGCCGCCGCCATCGTGGTCGCCAGCGGCGAGGCCGTCGAGCGGTACGGTCTGACGCCGCGTGCCCGCATCGTCGTCTCGGCCAGCGCGGGCGTGGCGCCGCACGTCATGGGCCTCGGCCCCGTGCCGGCCACGGAGAAGGCGCTGGCCCGGGCCGGCTGGAGCGTCGGCGACCTGGACGCCGTCGAGCTCAACGAGGCGTTCGCCGTCCAGTCGCTGGCGGTCGTCCGCCGGCTCAAGCTGGACGACGAGCGGGTCAACGCCGACGGCGGCGCGATCGCGCTCGGCCACCCGCTCGGCTGCTCGGGCGCCCGCCTCGCCGTCACGCTGCTCGGCCGCATGGAGCGGGAGGACGCCCGGCGCGGCCTCGCGACCCTCTGCGTCGGGGTCGGGCAGGGCGTGTCGATGCTGGTGGAGCGGGTCTGATGGCCGAGACCCTGCGCATCGAGGAGCGCGACGACCGGATCGTCGTCACGCTGCACCGCCCGGAGGCGCGCAACGCGATCAACGCCGCCATGGTCCGCGAGCTGCACGATGTCTGCTCCCTGCTCGAGCAACGGCCGCGGCTGCTGCTGCTCACCGGCGACGGCGGCACCTTCGCCGCCGGAGCCGACATCGCCGAGCTGCGCGAGCGTGGCCGCGAGCAGGCGCTGCAGGGCATCAACAGCCGCCTCTTCGACCGCATCGCGCGGCTGCCGCTGCCCACGGTCGCCGCGGTCGACGGGTACGCGCTCGGCGGCGGCGCCGAGCTTGCGTACGCATGTGACCTGCGCATCGCCTCGTCCGGCGCGGTGTTCGGCAACCCCGAGCCGGGGCTGGGCATCCTCGCCGCCGCGGGCGCCTGCTGGCGCCTGCGCGAGCTGGTCGGCGCCTCCGTGGCCAAGCAGGTGCTGCTCGCGGGCCGGCGCCTCGACGCCGACGACGCGTACCGGCTCGGGCTGGTCGCCGAGGTGGTGCCGGCGGGTGAGCTGCTCAAGCGCGCGCACGCCATGCTCGACCGGATGGCGCGTTCCGGGCCGCTCGCGCTGCGGCTCACCAAGCTCGTCGCCGACGCGCCGGGCGGGCACCCGGTCACCGACGACCTGGCGCAGGCCATCCTCTTCGAGTCCGAGGACAAGCGCTCCCGCATGGACGCCTTCCTGGCGGGGGAGCGGCGATGACGGGCGGGGGAGCGGCGATGGGCGTGCCGAAGCGGGTCGGGGTCGTCGGCGGTGGCCGCATGGGTGCGGGCATCGCCCAGGTCTTCGCGGCCGCCGGGGCGGTCGTGACCGTCGTGGAGCGGGACGAGACCGCGGCGGTCGCCGCCCGCGAGCGGGTCGCCACCGGGCTGCGCCGCGCGGCCGAGCGCGGCAAGCTCGGCGAGGAGCCTTCCGCCGTCCTGGAGCGGATCGAGCTGGCCGGCGAGCTGCCCGCCGATGCCGAGCTGGTGGTCGAGGCCGTGCCCGAGGACGCGCGGCTGAAGGCCGGCGTGCTCACGGCGGCCGAGGCGCTGGTCGGCGACGGGGCCGTCCTCGCCACCAACACGAGCTCCCTGTCGATCGCCGGCCTCGCCGAGGGACTGCGGCGGCCCGAGCGCTTCGTCGGCATGCACTTCTTCAACCCCGTACCGGCCAGCGACCTCGTCGAGATCGTCGTGGGCCCGCAGACCACCGACGCGGTCCGGGACGCCGCATCCTCGTGGGCGGCGGCGCTGGGCAAGACCGCGATCGTCGTGCGCGACTCGCCCGGCTTCGCCACCAGCCGCCTCGGCGTGCTGCTCGGGCTGGAGGCGATCCGCATGCTCGAGGAGGGGGTGGCCGACGCGGCGTCGATCGACCGGGCGATGGAGCTCGGCTACCGGCATCCCATGGGACCGCTGCGCTCCACCGACCTCGTCGGGCTCGACGTGCGCCTGGCCATCGCCGAGCACCTGCACCGCGAGCTGGGCGACCGGTTCGCGCCGCCCCGGCTGCTGCGCGAGAAGGTGGCCCGCGGCGAGCTGGGCCGCAAGAGCGGGCAGGGCTTCTACGAGTGGGCATCCGGATCGTCTGGGGAGGGCCGATGAACGGCGAGCAGGTCTTTGCCGACACCATCGCGAAGGATCAGCGGGTCGAGCCGCGCGACTGGATGCCGGACGGCTACCGCAAGACGATGATCCGCCAGATCGCCCAGCACGCGCACTCCGAGATCATCGGCATGCAGCCCGAGGGCGAGTGGATCACGCGGGCGCCGTCACTGCGGCGCAAGGCGATCCTGCTGGCCAAGGTGCAGGACGAGGCCGGACACGGGCTCTACCTGTACTCGGCGGCCGAGACGCTCGGCGCCGATCGCGGTGACCTGACCCGGCGGCTCATCGAGGGCCGGCAGAAGTACTCGTCCATCTTCAACTATCCGACTCTGTCGTTCGCCGACGTCGGTGTCATCGGGTGGCTCGTGGACGGCGCCGCCATCTGCAACCAGGTGCCGTTGTGCCGTAGCTCGTACGGGCCGTACGGGCGCGCCATGATCCGCATCTGCAAGGAGGAGTCGTTCCATCAGCGGCAGGGTTACGAGCTGCTGATGACGATGATGGGCGGCACGCCGCAGCAGCGCGAGATGGTGCAGGACGCGGTGAACCGGTGGTGGTGGCCGTCGCTGATGATGTTCGGCCCGCCCGACGACCAGTCGCCGAACTCGGCGCAGTCCATGGCGTGGAAGATCAAGCGGCACAGCAACGACGAGCTGCGGCAGCGCTTCGTCGACATGAGCGTGCCGCAGGCGGAGGCGCTGGGCGTCACGCTGCCGGACCCGGAGCTGAGGTGGAACGCCGACCGCGGCCACTACGACTTCGGCACCCCGGACTGGGCCGAGCTGAAGCGGGTGATCTCCGGCGACGGGCCGTGCAACGCCCAGCGGATCGCCCACCGTCGCCGGGCCGACGAGGACGGCGCCTGGGTGCGCGAGGCAGCCGCGGCGCACGCGGCGAAGAAGGCGGGAGTGGCGGCATGAGCGACGAGGTCAAGCACGAGTGGCCGCTGTTCGAGGTGTTCGTCCGGGCCAAGCGCGGCCTCAACCACGTGCACGTCGGTTCGCTGCGTGCCGCCGACCACCAGATGGCCCTGCACCACGCACGGGACCTGTACACCCGGCGCAACGAGGGCGTGAGCATCTGGGTGGTGCGTTCCGACGACGTGGCCGCCTCCGGCCCCGGCGACAAGGACGCGTTCTTCGCGCCGAGCGGCGACAAGATGTACCGCCACCCGACGTACTACGCGATCCCCGACTCCGTACCGCACATCTAAGGCGATCACCATGTCCTTCGACGCCGCCTACGAGGCGCTGACCGACCACGACGACGATGCGCGGTGGGCGTACGGCACCGGATTCACCGATCCGCTCGCCGGGGTCGACACCGCCGTGCCGGCGGGTGTGGACCGGGCCGAGCTGGCGGCGTACTGCCTGATGCTCGGCGACGATGCGCTGATCATGTCGCATCGGCTGCAGCAGTGGGTGACCCGGGCGCCCGAGCTCGAGGACGAGCTCGCGATCGCCAACATCGGCCTCGACCTGCTCGGCCAGGCGCGTCTGCTGCTCTCCCGCGCCGCCGAGGTCGAGGGAGCGGGCCGCGACGAGGACGCCCTCGCCTACCTGCGCGACGAGGCCGACTTCCGCAACGTACGGCTGGCCGAGCGGGCGGACGCGGACTTCGCGCACCTGGTCGCCCGGCTCCTCGCCTTCGCGACCTGGCGCCTCGCGCTGCTCGACCGGCTGACCGCCTCGGCGGACCCGGTCCTCGCCGCGATCGCCGCCAAGGGCGTCAAGGAGGTCACCTACCACCGCGACTATGCGGCCCAGTGGGTGGTCCGCCTGGGCGACGGCACCCCCGTGTCCCACGACCGCATGCAGGCGGCCATGGACGCGGTGACACCGCTGACGGGCGAGCTGTTCGCCCGCCACGAGACCGAGCTGAGCCTGGCGGCGGCGGGCGTCGCCGTGGATCCGACGGCGCTGCGCCCGGAATTCGACGCCGTGTGGGCGCAGGTCCTCGAGGCCGCGACCCTGCGCCCGGCGCCGGCCAGCGGCGCTCCGGCCGCGGACGATGCCTCGGCCTCGGCCGGCGTTTCCTCCGCTCCCGGCGCGGGCGGGCGCCACGGCGTGCACACCGCGGCCATGGCGGAGATCCTCGCCGAGCTGCAGGGGCTGGCCCGGGCGGTGCCCGGAGGTGCCTGGTGACCGGCACGGGTGCGTGCGTGCGGACCGCCGCCGAGGTCGCCGCGCAGGTCGGCGATCCCGAGCTGCCCATGCTCACCCTCGCCGACCTGGGCATCCTGCGTGACGTCCGGGAGACGTCCGACGGGGTGGTCGTCACGATCACGCCCACGTATTCGGGGTGCCCGGCGATGCAGACCATCCGCGACGACCTCACCCGGGCGTTGCGGGAGGCCGGCTTCCCGCGGGTCGAGGTGCGTACCGTGCTGACCCCGGCGTGGACCACCGACTGGATCACCGAGGCCGGCCGCGCCAAGCTGGCCGCCGCCGGGATCTCGCCGCCCGGCCCGGCGCCGCGCCGGGCCGCCGGTCCGGTGCCGCTGACGCTCGGGACGACCCGGCGGTCCATCCCGTGCCCCCGGTGCGGCACCGCGGAGACCGAGGAGATCGCCGCGTTCAGTGCGACCGCGTGCCGGTCACTGCGGCGGTGCCCGGCCTGCCGCGAGCCGTTCGAGCACGTGAAGGAGATCTGACGTGGTGGTCCGCGAGTTTCATCCGTTGCGGGTCGCCGCGGTCGAACGGCTCTGCGACGACGCCGTCGCGGTCACCTTCGACGTGCCCGACGAGCTTGCCGAACGGTACGCGTTCCGGCCCGGGCAGTCGGTGACCGTGCGGCACGGCCGCAACGGATCCGACGAACGCCGCACCTATTCGATCTGCGCGCCCGCCGGAGCCCGGCCGCGGATCGGCGTGCGTGAGGTGCCCGGCGGGGTGGTGTCCTCCTGGCTGGTGCGGGAGGTGCGCGTCGGGGACGAGGTCGAGGTGGCGCCGCCGACCGGAACGTTCACGCCCGACCTCGACGCCGGCGGCCGGCACGTGCTCATCGCGGCCGGCTCCGGCATCACGCCCCTGCTGTCCATCGCCGCGTCCCTGCTCCAGCGGCCGGAAGCCCAGATCAGCATCCTGTACGGCAACCGGCGCGCGGATTCCGTCATGTTCGCCGAGGAGCTCGCCGACCTGAAGGACCTCTACCCGTCGCGGCTGGAGCTGGTGCACCTGCTCTCCCGGGAGGCGCGCGAGGTCGACCTGCTCACCGGGCGGCTCGACGCGGACAAGCTGCGCACGCTGCTGCCGCTCCTGATCGACGTACCGGCCGTGGACCACTGGTGGCTGTGCGGCCCGTTCGGCATGGTCACCGACGCGACCGAGGTGCTCGGCCAGGCCGGTGTGGCACCGGAGCGGATCCACCGCGAGCTGTTCTGGGTGGACGAGGCGCCGCCCGAGCCGCTTCGCACCGAGCGCGAGCCGTCCGGCCCGAGCAGCGACGTCACCGTCGTGCTCGACGGCCGGTCGACGACCGCCAGCATCCCCGAGGGGCAGACCATCCTCGAAGGAGCCCAGCGCTCCCGCCCCGACCTGCCCTTCGCCTGCAAGGGCGGCGTCTGCGGCACCTGCCGCGCCCGGGTGGTGGAGGGCGACGTGCAGATGCGGCGTAACTTCGCGCTGGAACCGGGCGAGGTCGAGGCGGGCTTCGTCCTGACCTGCCAGTCGGTGCCCCGGTCACCCAAGGTCATCGTCGACTTCGACGACTGACACCGCCCCGACGCCGCGCCGGCGATGGCGTAGCGCCGCAGGCTCCCACAGCACCGGTCCCGTTGTGCTGCAGTGTCTGAACCGGAGGAGATGCTGCTGCACCGGGAGCGGATGTGGGCGTGTTCTGCTGCGCTGCTGCGCCGCCCGGTGAACATGGGGGATTCTGCCACCCGGCGATGGTGGACGGTTCACTACCGGCCGCGGGTCGGTGTGCCGGGTGGCGCGGCGCTCAGCTCGGGCGGCGGCCGAGTGCGAAAATCTGGCTTTCCGGCGGGCCGTTCGGCGGGGTGAAGTCGACCGTCTCGATGCTCACGATCTCGAGGCCCGCCTCCCGTACGCGCGCGGCGAGGGCGTCCTGCGGATAGCCGGAGACGGTGACCGGTACGCCCATGAACTCGACGGGGAGGCTGTCGGCGTCCAGGTTGACCATGCCCAGCCCGAGGTAGCCGCCCGGCTCCAGCCAGCCCGCGATGCGCCCCAGCGTCCTCTCGATGTCGGCGCGGCTGAGCATCAGCAGCGAGAAGAACGCGGTCACGGCGCCGAAGGGGCCGAAGTCGTCGGGCAGGTCCCTGACGTCGGCGCGGACGAACTCGGCCGCCGGGACCTGCTCGCGGGCCAGCCGCAGCATTCCCTCGGCGATGTCGACGCCGACGACCCGGTGCCCCGACTCGGTGAAGATCTTGGCGGTGGGCACGCCCGTGCCGCAGCCCAGGTCGAGGATCGCGGCGGTCGCGGGCACCAGGGACTCGATCTTCTCGATGAGCGCGTTCTGGTGGGGGTTGTGGCTGTGCTCGCCCTGGTAGAGCTCGGCGAGCTGGTCGAAGGCCTCCATGGGCGCAACCTACCCGCTGCGCCGAGCGAGATCTATCACCCCCGTGTCCTCATCGGACACGCCGTCCGGCGGAAACCGGCAGGGGGAAGGACCCGTGGAACGGTCCGGGCCGTCGTCGACGACCCGGACCGTTTCGTCCGTGCTCTTCTTCCGGATGTCAGTCCCGGTGCGTCTCCGCGCGGCGCCGCCGGGTGGCGCTCAGCGCCAGCAGTCCGCCGAGGATCAGCACCGCGCCACCGAGGCCGACCGTCATGACGTTCGCGCCGGTGAGGGCGAGCCGGTTGTCGGTGTTCGCCTGGACGTCGCTCGCGATCTCGGTTTCCTCCGTGGCCTCCGGCTCGTCCGGTGCCCCGGTGTCCTCGTCGCCGGAGGCCTCCGCGGCCTGCGTCGACTTGCTCGGCTTCGGGGTGGCGTTGCGGCCCGCCGCGTTCTGCGCCGGGGGCTTCTCCGCTTCGGCCTCTTCCTTGTCCTGCGACGCCGCCGGCTTGGTGGCCGTCTTGGCGGGCTTCGGCGCGGTGGCGGGCTGCTCCTCGCCCTTGCCGTCGTCGTCGCCGGTGCCGGTGCCGGTCTTCGGCGGGATGGTCACGGTCGGTGCCTTCGGCGGCGTGGTACCGGCGTCGGTCTTCGGCGTGGCGGGCGTCGTCGGGCTGCCGGGAGCGGCCGTGCCGCCACCGTTCTGCCCGTCACCCTGGCCTGCACCGTCACCCTGGTCGCCACCGTTGTCGCCCTGCCCGGCGCCGTCACCCTGGTCGCCGCCGTTGTCGTCCTGCCCAGCACCGTCGCCCTGGCCGTCGCCGTCGCCCTGACCGTCGCCCTGGTCGCCACCGTTGTCGGCCGGGGGAGCCGGCTGATCCTGGCCACCGTCGCCGCCCTGGTCGCCGCCGTTGTCGTCGCCAGCGCCGTTGTCGTCGCCAGCGCCGTTGTCGCCGCCGCCGTTGTCGTTGCCGCCGTTGTCGTTGCCGCCGTCGCCCTCGACGGTGAGGCGGACCGCGTCGATCGCCGGGGTCTGGTTGGCGCGCTGCATCATCGGTACGCGGTGCGAGCCGTCACCGGCCCACGAGGCGCACTGCGCGATACCCGCCTGCGGCATGCCCGGGACCTGGATCGTCACCGTGTCCGGCTGCGCGCCGCCCTGCTTGTCCTCGGTCGCCACGAAGAACGCCGGCACCGGCGACGGGTCGACCGCCGCGGAGGTGCTCTCCAGCATCCGGCATGCGGTGTGGAAGTGGCCGCGGACCAGCCCCTCTGCGGTGAGTACGGAGCTTTCCACGTAGTAGCCGCCCTGACCGGCCGCCAGGAAGCGGTCGCGGACCAGGTTGCGGGTGCTCACCTTGAGGGTGAACGGCTGGCCGACGCGGACCCGCTCCGGGAACTCGGTGATCAGCAGTGTCGGGTTCTTCGCCGCTTCGCCGACCTCGCCGAACTCGGTCGACACGCAGCGGTCGCCCTTCTGGAAGCCGTCGTGCGGCTGCAGCTGGCTGTCCGCGCAGGTGTCGGTGGTGATCTCGAGGTTGTTGACCGTCTTCTTGACGGTGTTGCCGTCCTTGCACTCCGCGGCCGGCACCGGCGCCTGGGCCTGCTCGCCCTTGGCGAGCTGGCCGTCGCCCTTGTGCTGGACGTCGCCGTCCTTGTCCGTGTAGGTGCCGACCCGGGGGTCGGTCGCCGCCTTCGTGCCCGTGGGCGCCGGCTGTCCGGCGGCGGGTGTGCACGCCGCGAGCCGGGTCTCGCCCGCGTTCGAGATCTGGGTGATGCCGATGACACCACCGAACGCGACGAGGACCGCCACGGCGGCGATGACACGACGGTCGGGGCCCCGGCGGGTAGCGGCCCGGCGGTAAGACGACCTTCGCATGGGTGATACCTCTTCTGTAGTCTCGCGCTCATCGTCAGCGACCATTCACAGATCGACCGACGCCGTTTCCGGCCCCCTTCTGAGCTGGCTACCAGACGGTAAGAGTCCGAGGTCGCGAAAGCCATTGGCCGCCATATTCTTCAGGCATTCTTATGGCCGAATTAAGGAAGAAATATGTGAGGATCCCCGATCCGGAGAGCATCCTCCGAACGGATGATGCCCGGGGGTTCAACGCCGGCCCGGAAATTTTCCGCAAGCGGGAAGATCGGCTTCGCACCGAGGGCACGGCAACCACGCGCAGAGCTAGGCGCGGCGGTGCACGAGAGAGGACACGGCGGGTACGACAAGGACACGCACGCGCAAAGTACGAACCCGCGGCAGCGTAGTAGCAAGCGCGCGGCGGCGTAAGGGGCAAGAGGCCGCGGGCGCGGAGAACGGGGGCGCCGCGGCGTAGGAGGGGAGAGGCCGCGGAGGGAGAGAAGGGGGGCGCGGCGGCGCAGGGAGGGGGACGCAGCCGCACACCAAAGGCGGGTCAGGGGTTCGGCCCGAGAACCTCGTCCACCGGCCGCCGCGGCGCCGGGTGGCCGGCCTGGCCGTACCCGATGCGCAGCGCCATCTGCGGCATGCCGGAGCGGCCCAGCGACCGCCGCACCTGCTCGCGCGCGGCCGGCACCTCGATCGGCTGGGAGATCAGCGACGTCGCCAGGCCGGCGTCGGTCGCCGTCAGCAGCACCCGTTGCAGCGCCTGCCCCGCGGCGACCTGGTCCACCGGGCGGTCCGTGGCCGTGCCGAGGACCGCGAGCAGCGGCTCCGGCTCGAAGTCCCGGCCGGCCGCCCGGCGGTGCTCGGAGTACGCCCGCTGCGGCAGCAGGTCCTGGGGTTCGACGGCCGGCGCGCCCGCCGAGACCGGGACGCCGTCGCTCGCCGCGTCCGCGTGGGCCCAGGCGAAGAACTCCGCCTGGTACGCCGGGTCGCGGCGCAGCACCCGGTCGGCGCCGCGGGCGATCTCGCCGAAGGCGTTCAGCGCGGCGCCACCCACGAGCAGGTCGAGCCACGCTCCCTCGGCGCGCGCCGCCTCGATCAGCCGTACCCGGATCTCCGAGGGCACGGGGTCGGGCCAGAACGGGCGGCGGTTGCTGAAGCGGCGGGCGATCGCGGCCGCGAGATCCGTCTCGGCGTAGGTCGCCGGGCGTGGCCGTCCCGGCGTGAGCCGGGCGACGAGGTCGCCGTGCGGGCGCAGCAGCACGTCGGCGGGGCGCCCGGCGGCGGCCAGCGCGAGCCGGGCGTTGCAGGTCGCCGCGCCGCAGGCGAGCCGGACCGCCCAGCCGCTCACGTCGGCGACGCTGAGCTGCCGGGAACGGTCCGCGAGGACCTCGACGGCGCCGTCGCGCAGCCGGAAGCGCCACGGCTGCGAGTTGTGCAGCGAGGGGGCGCGGATCCCCGCCTCGGCGGCGAGGCGCAGGTCGGCGTCGGTGTACCCGGTCATGGCCGGGCCTCGATCTCGATCACGCCGGCCGGGTCGCGGCGGGGCGCGGCGGGCAGCGGCTCGGCCGTCTCCGGGTAGCCCAGGCGTACGGCCACGTAGGGTTCGCCGACGTCGGCGAGCAGGCCGCGGAGCAGGTGCCGGGGCCACTCGACCTCGACCACGTCGCTCAGCGGGTCGGTCGCGAGGCCGTCCGCGGTGGCGGCCAGCAGCAGCGCCGACAGCGCCTCGCCGCCGCGCAGCAGGTCGCCCGGCAGGTCGGTGAGGCCGAAGAGGATCACGTACGCGGCGCCCGCGTCGAACCCGGCACCGGCCTCGAGCCCGGCCTCGCCGTCCGGCACGAAGTCACGGACCGGCACGCGGCGCAGCGCCGGCCGCACCGCGGTCGCGGGCGGCACCCCGTCCCCGGCCGCGGCCGGCCGGTTCGTCCAGCGGGCGAGTTCCCGCCGGTACTCCGGGTCGAGCCGCTCGGCCTCGCCGGCCAGGTCGGCGGAGATCGCCAGCATCGGCATCTGGTCGCGGCGCACCGCGTGCAGGTACGCGCCCTCCGCCTCGACCGCCCGGCGCAGGGCGGTGATCTGGCCGTCGGTGACCGGACGGTCGCCGTACGCCCGGCGGTCGGTGCGTCGCCGCGGCACGGCCGCGACCAGCCGCGCCGCCGCGGAATCCCCGGGCCGCTCGCCGGTGAAGGTGATCCGGGCCAGCAGGTCCGGCTCGGCCGGCTCGGGCAGCCGTTCGACCGCGGCGTGGTGCCCGGCCGCGGCGAGGGCGACGCGGGCGTGGTACAGCGCCGCACCGCAACTGAGCAGCAGCAGGCGGCCGTCCGGGTCGGTGACCGGCAGGGCGCGGGACCGGTCGGCGTGCAGGGTCATCGTGTCGCCGCTGATCCGCCAGCGCCACGGCTGGGTGTTGAAGACGGACGGGGCGTGCAGCGACGTGCGGGCCGCGGCAGCCAGGGCCTCGGACGGGGTGGTCTCACTCACCCCACCACCGTCGCGTGCGGCCGCCGCCGCGGTCAGGGCCGAAGGTCCCGACCTCGGGCCCCCAACGGCACCGCCTCGCGGAGACGGTCGAGGTGCCGGGCTCCAGCCCCGGGCCCCACCGGCACCCGCACCCGGCGGAGACGGTCGAGGTGCCGGCCTCCAGCCCCGGGCCCCACCGGCACCCGCACCCGGCGGAGACGGGCGGACGGCCACGTCCGGGCCCGGGAAGAGGCGCCGGGTTGTTGCCTCAGGCTCCCAGCGGCACCCGCCAGGTCAGCACCGTGCCGCCGGCGGGGGCCGCCGCAACGGCGCAGTCGCCGCCCAGGTCGCGGGCGCGCTCGCCCATGTTGACCAGGCCGCCCCGGGCGGCCGCCGGGTCGGTGCCGACGCCGTCGTCCTCGACACGGATCGTGACCTCGCCTCCGGCGGTGCGGACCGACACGCGTACGGCGGAGGCCCGGGCGTGCCGCGCGACGTTGGACAGCGCCTCGCGGAGCACGGCGAGCAGCTCGGGCACCACGTCGTCGGGGACCGCGCTGTCGACCGGCCCGGACACGTCGAGGACGGGCCGGAAGCCGAGGGCGCCGGCGGCCGCCTCGACCGCGTCGCGCAGCTCGGTGCGCAGCGAGGCGCCGGCCGGCGCGCGCAGCTCGAAGATCGACCGGCGGATGTCGCGGATGGTGGCGTCGAGGTCGTCGACGGCCGCGTTGACGCGCGCGGTGGCCTCGGAGCCGAGCGGGTGCGCCGCGACGCCCTGCAGGTGCATGCCGGTGGCGAAGAGCCGCTGGATGACGACGTCGTGCAGATCCCGCGCGATCCGT
This sequence comes from Couchioplanes azureus, assembly GCF_014648355.1. Lineage (GTDB taxonomy): Bacteria > Actinomycetota > Actinomycetes > Mycobacteriales > Micromonosporaceae > Actinoplanes > Actinoplanes azureus. The sequence continues at coordinate 418,224 of NZ_BMQY01000004.1, read as the reverse complement.
TCCCGGTCCTCCAGGACCACCAGCAGCTCGCGTTGCTCCTGGGCGCGGGCGCGCTCCAGGGCCAGCGCGGCCTGCCCGGCGAAGCTGGCGAGCAGGGCCGCGTCGTCGTCGCCGCCGAAGGAGGCACCGGCGACGATCAGCACGCCCTGCGGCAGGTCGGCGCCGGCCAGCGGCGCGGCCAGCGCGGGGCCGTCGGGCACCGGCACCGGCCAGTCCGCGACGTCCCGCAGCGTCGTGCCCTCCACGGCCAGCGCGTCGACGTCGACGCCGAGCGTGCGGCCGACCATGCCGTCCGCGCCGTCGGCGACCTCGATGGTGTGCCGGGCGCCGTCCGGGCCGGCCAGCAGGACCAGCACCAGCTCGGCCTCGGCGATCTCGCGGGCGCGGCGGGCGATGAGCTGCAGGGCCTCCTTGCGGCGGACGGTGCCGAGCAGCACGGAGGTGATCTCGCCGGCGGCGGCCAGCCAGCGCTCCCGGCGCCGCGCGAGGGCGAACAGCCGGGCGTTGTCGATGGCGACGCCGGCGGCGGCCGCGAGGGCGACGACCAGCTCCTCGTCGTCGTCGGTGAACTCGGTGCCGCCCTGCTTCTCGGCGAGGTAGAGGTTGCCGAAGACCTGGTCGCGGGTGCGCACCGGCACGCCCAGGAAGCTGTGCATCGGCGGGTGGTGCGGCGGGAAGCCGTACGAGCGGGGATGCCGGGTGATGTCCGACAGCCGTACCGGATGGGGGTGGCTGATGAGCACGCCCAGGACGCCCCGGCCGTGCGGCAGGTCGCCGATCTTCGCCCGGCCGGCCGGGTCGATGCCGTGGGTGATGAAGTCGGACAGCCGGCGGCGGTCCGGGCCGAGCACGCCCAGGGCCCCGTAGCGGGCGCCGGCCAGGGCGCACGCCGACTCGACGATGCGCTGCAGGGTGCTGCGCAGGTCGAGGTCGGTGCTGATGCCGACGACCGCGTCGAGCAGGGCGCGCAGGCGTTCGCGGCTCGTGACGACCTCGCCGACCCGGTCGAGCATCTCCTGCAGCAGCTCGTCCAGGCGTACCCGGCTCAGCGGGGTCAGCCCGAGCGAGGGCGGCTCGTTCATGCGCCGATGCTATCGCCGAGCCGGCGCGGCGACACGGGACCTTGGACCCTTGGGTGCACCCCCGGGATCGGGGTAGTAAGGAGGCATGATCCGTGTCTTCCTGCTCGACGACCACGAGGTGGTCCGCCGGGGCCTCGCCGACCTGCTGCACGCCGCCGGCGACATCGAGGTGGTCGGGGAGTCGGGGTCGGCGCCGGAGGCGGCCCGCCGGATCCCCGCGCTGCGGCCCGACGTCGCCGTCCTGGACGCCCGCCTGCCCGACGGCAGCGGCATCGACGTGTGCCGCGACGTGCGGGCGGTGGACTCGTCGATCAAGGGGCTGATCCTCACCTCGTACGAGGACGACGAGGCGCTGTTCGCCGCGATCATGGCGGGCGCGTCGGGCTACGTGCTCAAGCAGATCCGCGGCACCGACCTCGTGGACGCCGTCCGGCGGGTCGCGGCCGGTCAGTCGCTGCTGGACCCGGCCGTGACGCAGCGCGTGCTGGAGCGCATCCGGCACGGCGTGGAACAGCCGCGCGAGCTCGCGTCGCTCACCGACCAGGAGCGCCGGATCCTGGAGTACGTCGCGGAGGGGCTCACCAACCGCGAGATCGCCGGCAAGATGTTCCTCGCCGAGAAGACCATCAAGAACTACGTGTCGAGTCTGCTCGCCAAGCTGGGCCTGGAGCGCCGCACCCAGGCGGCGGTGCTGGCCACCCGGCTGCTCGGCGAGCACCCACGTTAGGACCGGGGGTCTGCCGGGGTAGGTAGGCGGCCATGACGGACTATGGCATCCACTGTTCCCACGAGCAGATTCCGCCGGCCGAGCTGCTCGCCGCGGTCGTCGCCGCGGAGCGGGCCGGCTTCGACGCCGCGATGTGTTCCGACCACTTCTCGCCGTGGAGCGAGCGGCAGGGTCAGTCCGCCTTCGCCTGGTCGTGGCTCGGCGCCGCGATGCAGGCCACCAACCTGTCCTTCGGCGTGGTGAACGCGCCCGGCCAGCGCTACCACCCGGCGATCGTCGCCCAGGCGGTCGCCACCCTCGGGGCGATGTTCCCCGGCCGGTTCTGGGCGGCGCTGGGCTCGGGGGAGTACAGCAACGAGCACATCACCGGCGGGCCGTGGCCGCGCAAGGAGGTCCGCAACGCCCGGCTGCGGGAGTGCGTCGGGGTCATCCGGGACCTGCTCGACGGCGCCGAGGTCAGCCACGACGGGTTGGTCACCGTCGACCGGGCCCGGCTGTGGACGCGGCCCGAGACCCCGCCGCCGCTGATCGGGGCGGCGGTCAGCACGGAGACCGCCGCCTGGTGCGCCGAGTGGGCCGACGGGCTCGTCACCGTGAACGCGCCCGAGGAGCATCTGCGCGCCATGATCGCGGCGTACCGCGGCGCCGGCGGGCGCGGTCCCGTGTGCCTGCAGGTGCACCTCAGCTGGGCGCCGACCGAGGCCGAGGCCGAGGCGATCGCGTACGAGCAGTGGCGCAGCAACGTCTTCCCGCCGCCGGTCTGCTGGGACCTCGAGCTGGCCGAGCACTTCGACGTGGTCTCCGAGCGGGTCCCGCTCGCGCAGGTGCGTGAGGTCGTCAACATCTCCGCGGACCTGGACCGCCACGTCCAGTGGCTGCGCGACTATGCCGCGCTGGGGTTCGAGCGCATCTATCTGCACCACGTGGGGCAGGACCTGACCGGGTTCGTGGAGACGTTCGGCGCCAAGGTCCTGCCCGCGCTGCGTCAGGACGTACCGGAGAAGGCGTTGTAGTCGCCGGCCCGCTCCTGGCCGGACAGCGCCGCGATGGCGTCCATGACGCGGTCCGTCGCCTCGCGGCGGGCCCGTGCGGCGCTGCCCGCCGGCGGGCCGAAACGCAGCGGCTCGCCGAAGCGGACGGTCACCCGGCCGGGGCGCGGCAGTGGGGCGCCGACGGGCTGCACCCGGTCGGTGCCGAGCACCGCGACCGGTACGACCGGCGCGCCCGAGGCGAGCGCCAGCCACGCCACGCCGGTGCGCCCGCGGTAGAGCCGTCCGTCGCGGGACCTGCTGCCCTCCGGGTGGATGCCGAACGCGTGCCCGTCCTGCAGGACGCCCAGGGCGATCTGCAGCGCCTCCTGCGCCGCGCGGTGCGCACCGCGGGGCACGGCGACGGCGCCGACGGCGGTCATCGTGGTGCGGGTCAGCCATCCCCGCGGCCCCGGCCCGGTGAAGTACTCCTGCTTGGCCAGGAACGCCACCGGGCGCGGCGCCACCAGGGGGATGAGGAAGCTGTCCAGGAAGGACAGGTGATTGGCGGCCAGGATCACGGCGCCGTTGCGGGGGACGTGCTCGCGGCCCTCGACCCGGGGCCGGAAGGCGGCGTGCGCCAGCGGGACGAACATGGTCCGGGCCAGGCGGGGCAGCAGCATCAGTGCTCCAGGTACGCGTCGACGGCGGTGCACAGCAGGGTGTCGGCGTCGGCGTCGCCGACCACCTCGAGGCTGCCCCAGGCCCGGAGCTGGGCGATGCCGTGCAGGTTGGCCCAGAACGCGGCCGCGACGGTGGCGGCGTCGGCGCGACCGGGACCGAACAGGCTCACCAGCAGGGCGAACAGCGGCCGGCTGGTGCCGCGCAGGTCCTCGGTGTTTCCGCGCAGCAGCTCATGGCGGAACATCAGCTCGAACATGCCGCGCTCGTCGCGGGCGAAGCCCAGGTAGAGCCGGCCGAGGGCGAGCAGGTCGGCCCGCGGCTCACCGAGCGGCACGAGCGCGGTCAGGCGGGCGGACAGCCGCTCGTAGCCGACCCGCGCGACGGCGGCGATCAGATCGCGGTGGGTGGGGAACCAGCGCCGCGGCGCGCCGTGGGAGACCCCGGCCCGCCGGGCGACCTCGCGCAGCGACAGCGCGCCCGTGCCTCGCTCGGCGACCAGCTCGACGCCGGCCGCGACCAGCCGGGCGCGCAGGTCATCAGACATAGACAGTGTCTACCAGCCGGGGGTAGACACTGTCTACTGCGGCCGTGCGCCTAGAGGTCGAGCTGGTAGACCACCGACCGGTGGGTGGGCTCGTAGCCGAGGCTGTCGTTGACCCGGCGCATCGCCACGTTGCCCTCCGCGGTGTCGGTGAGCAGCCCCTCGATCCCCGGGTGGGCGTCGCGGACGTGCAGCACCGCGGCCGCCTTCATCCACCGGGCCAGGCCCCGCCCGCGATGCCCGGGCAGCACCCCGGTGCCGTAGTGCTGGGCGTCGCCGGTGCCGTCGCCCGGCACCACCAGCTCGGTGAAGCCCACGATGGCGCCGTCGGGCTCGTGCATCGCCGCGACGGTGCAGAGGATGTCGCCGCGCTCGGTCACGGCGGCGGCGATGGCGCGTACCCGGTCGACGTCCCACTCCTCGGCCGCGACGTCCGCCTCGGCCGTCGGCATGTCGTCCATCGCCCGCCGGGAGGCGGCGAACGTCGGTGCCAGGTCACCGGCGACCGTGCCCTCCCAGCTGTGCAGCCGGTAGCCGGGATGCGGCTCACCGGCGAGCGCGGCCAGCCGCGGGTCCCCCGCCCGGGACATCGGCAGCCGCGAGAACGTCAGGTTGAGCACCGGGCGGAATCCGCGGGCGACCAGAAACGGACCGTCGCCGCTGACCGGCCCGCCGGCCACCGGAGCGCCGGTCACCGGCCCGGCGGTGACCGGCGCGGTGATCAGAGTGCGGCGCCCGAGCTTGCGGGCCGCCTCCACCGCCGCGTCGAGCAGCGCGCTGCCGGTGCCGCGCCGCCGCTCCGCCGGGTGCACCTGCACCTCGACCTCGGCGCGGTGCTGCGCGCCGGCGGCGGTCGGCACCCGCAGGTACGCGATGCCGAGCGGATGCCCGCCCTCGCCGGTGGCCACCCAGGCGAGCCGGTACGACGACGGTCCGGCCTCGGGCTCACGCCACGCGCTGATCTGCACCCCGCCATTATCCAACGGCCCCGCCCCGCCTCGCCGCCGATGCCCGATCGGGGGCCACCGGCGCCGTGCGTGCCGCGACGGGGGCGAGATTGACATTGCAGGTCGCCGGGTACGCAAGCGCCATGGATCAAGAGACGACTCCCGTCCTCGACGCCATCGAGCGGTACCGGCGCGACGACCACTACACCTTCGCCCTGCCCGGGCACCGGCTCGGCCGCGGCATCGACGACCGCACCGCGGCGGTGCTCGGCCGCGACGCCTTCGAGGCCGACGTGATCATGGCCAAGGAGGCGGCCTCCGACGCCGAGGCGCTGCTCGCCGAGGCGGTCGGCGCCCGCCAGGCCGTCTTCACCACCTGTGGGTCGAGCATCTCCATCCACACGGCGATGCTGACCGTGACCGGGCCGGGCAAGAAGATCCTGGTCGACCGCAACGTGCACAAGTCGGTGGTCGCGTCGCTGATCCTGGCCGGCGCCGAGCCCGTGTGGCTGCGCCCGCGCTGGGACGCCGAGAACCAGATCGCCCATCCGGCGAGCGCCGACGACGTGGCCGCGGCGCTGCGCGAGCACCGCGACCTCAGCGCCGCCCTGATGATCACGCCGACCGAGTACGGCACCGGGGCCGACGTCGAGGGCATCGCGGACCTCTGCCACCGGTACGGCATCCCGCTGCTGGTCGACGAGGCCTGGGGCGCCCACTTCCCGTTCCACCCCGCGATGCCCACCGCGGCGATCAAGGCCGGCGCCGACCTCGTGGTGCAGAGCCTGCACAAGGCCGACGGCGGGCTGTGCCAGGCGTCGGTGATCCTGGTCGGCGGCCACCTCGTCGACCCGGTCGACCTGCGGCTGCGCCTCGACCTGATCACGACGACCAGCCCGTCGGCGCTGCTCTACGGCTCCATCGACGGCTTCCGGCGCCGCATGGTCCAGGAAGGCCGGGAGCTGCTGGAGGCGGCGATCAAGCGGACGAACGACCTCCGGAAGCACCTCGCCGGGGTGCCGCGGCTGCAGGTCATCGACGAGTCCATCATCGGGCACGACAGCGTGGCCGAGTGGGACCCGATGAAGCTCTGCGTCGACGTCTCCGGCCTGGGTCTGACCGGCTACCAGGCCCGGGACTGGCTGGAGGAGCGGCACCGGCTGACCGCCCAGCTGGGCGACTCCCGCCGCCTGATCTTCTCGCTCACCTACTCCGACGACGACGCCGCCTTCGAGCGCCTGCGCGGTGCCCTCGACGACCTCGCGGAGAACCCCCCGCAGCCGGACCGGTCGGCGCCGCGAATCCCGCCGCTGCAGGAGCTCGACCTCGAACAGGCGATGAACCCCCGCGACGCCTACTTCGCCGAGACCGAGCAGGTGAGCGACCCCGTGGGGCGGATCGCGGCCGAGATGATCAGCCCGTACCCGCCGGGGGTGCCGGCGATCCTGCCCGGCGAGCGGTTCGACGACGCGGTGGTCACCTACCTGCGCAGCGGGCTCGAGGCCGGGATGATCCTGCCGGACGCGTCCGACCCGAAGCTGGAGACGTTCCGCGTGGTCACCCGCGAGGCCGAGCGCCCGCTGCGCTGAGCGCCGTCACCAGGCGACGGGTGCGTAGTCCTTGAGGAAGCAGCCGTACACGTCCTCGCCCCGCTCGCCGCGCACGATCGGGTCGTAGACGCGGGCGGCGCCGTCGACCAGGTCGAGGGGGGCGTGGAAGCCCTCCTCCGCCAGCCGCATCTTGGTCGGGTGCGGGCGCTCGTCGGTGATCCAGCCGGTGTCCACGCTGGTCATCAGGATGCCGTCGGCGAACATGTCCTCCGCGCTCGTGCGGGTGAGCATGTTCAGCGAGGCCTTCGCCATGTTCGTGTGCGGGTGCCCGGCGCCCTTGTAGCCCCGCTGGAAGACGCCCTCCATGGCGGAGACGTTCACGACGTACCGGCGGGGGAAGGGCGAGCGGGTCATCGCCGCCCGCAGGCGGCTGACCAGGATGAACGGCGCCGTGACGTTGCACAGCTGCACCTCGAGCAGCTCCAGGGGCTCGACCTCGTGCACCCGGTCGCTCCAGCTGTTCGTCGGTGCCAGGTCCGGCACCAGGCCGCCGGCGTCGACCGCGGACGCGGCGGCGATCCGCTCGGGGCTGGCCGACCCACCGGTCAGCGCCAGCGCCGTGAGCGCGTGCGGGCTGAACGTGGGCGCCGCGCCGCCGTCCAGCTCACCGCCCGTGAGCGCCTGGGGGTGCAGGGTGGCGGTGTGCCCGCCGAGGTACTCCAGCTCCGGCAGCGTGCCGCCGGGCAGCGGTGCCGACTCCGCGGCCACCAGGGCCGCGTACGAGCCGGGCGAGCGGCGTACGGTCTGGGCCGCGTTGTTGATCAGGATGTCCAGCGGCCCGCGGGCCGCGACCGACTCGGCCAGCGCGACCACCTGGGCGGGGTCACGCAGGTCGATGCCGACGATTCGCAGCCGGTGCAGCCAGTCCGCGCTGTCCGGCATGGCGGCGAACCGGCGCACCGCGTCGTTGGGGAAGCGCGTGGTGATCGTCGTGTGCGCGCCGTCGCGCAGCAGCCGCAGCGCGATGTACATACCGATCTTCGCGCGGCCGCCGGTGAGCAGCGCCCGGCGCCCGGTCAGGTCGGTACGCGCATCGCGGCGGGCGTGGTTCTCCGCGGCGCAGCGCGGGCAGAGCTGGTGGTAGAACGCGTCGACCTGCGTGTAGCGCTGCTTGCAGACGTAGCACCCGCGCGCCTGCTTGAGCACCCCGGCGATGCCGCCGGTGGTCGCGGTGCTGAGCGGAAGACCGGCGGTCTCGTCGTCGATCCGGGTGGGCGCGCCGGTCGCGGTCGCGGCGGTCACGGCCCGGTCGTTGGCGAGTACGGCCTCACGGCGGTCCCGGCGGCGGCGCATCTTCACCGTCTTGAACAGCCCCGCGGTCGCCCGGCGGACGGCGATCGCGTCAGGGTGCTCCGGGTCCAGCGCCTCCGCCTCGGCGATCACGGCGAGACACAGGGCAAGCCGCTCGGGGTCGATCCCGGGCGTCTCGGGGTGGCCGTCCGGCCGGGCGGTCTCGTCAACTGTCGCGGTCATGCTCATCCCGTCGCGGTAGTACCCATGGTCCGCAGGGCACTGTACTTTCCGCGGGGCCCGCACGGCCGCCCGGCGGGGGACAGCGCGCCCTTTCCGCCCGTATCGGCCATGACGCACCGGCCGCCCGGCCGGTGCCCGCCGCCACCCGGACGGTCAGGAGGCGGGTTCCCGGCGGCTGGGCGAGTCGGCCACCGGCGCCAGCTCGGACAGGTCCCGCGGCCGGCGGCGCGGCGACGGGGGCTGCGCAGCATCCCCGAAGGCGGGTGGCGCCGTCGCGGGTGCCGCGGGTGCCGCTGGTGCCGCTGGTGCCGCCGGGGCCGGTGGAGCCGCTGCCGGGGCCAGTGGTGGCGTTGCGGGGACCAGTGGTGGCGTCGCGGGTGCCGGCGATGTTGGCTGGCGGTCCGGCAGGGTGCGCGGCACCGACGCCGTGGCCCGCACGGGCCCGAAGAAGGCCGGGCCGGCGGGCGACAGCGGCGCCACAGACCCGGCGGACGTCGCGGGCCTGGCGGGCGGGTTCACAGACCCAGCGGGCGGCGTGACCGGTGGCACGGGTCGCCTGGGCAGCGGGTCGGGCGACACGGGCCGCCGGGGAAGCGCGCCCCCGGGTGTCTGCGGCCGCGAGGCGAAGGGGAAGTCGGGGACCTGTTCCTGCACCCAGACCCGCTCCGGCAGCGGCACCGGCGCGGCGCCTGCCACCGGCAGACCCGGCACGACCGCGCCGGAGACCCACCCGGCCTCCGCCGCCGAGGCGGGTGCGGATTCGGACGGCGGCGGTGGAAATGACAACGATGGCAGCAGCGGCGAGGCCATGCCCGGCATCTCGGTCGGCCCCGTCGCGGCCAGCGTCTCCGCGTGCACGGATGCAGCGGCCGGCGACGATGCGGCGAGCGGCGATGCTGCTGGCGGCGACGCGGCCGGGGACGACGCAGCCGGCGGCGATGCGGCCGGCGGCGATGCGGGAAGGGCCGGGGCGGACTCGGGCGAGGCCGACGCGGGCGCGACGGGCGCGGGCGAGGTCAGCGAGGCCGACGCGGATGCGGGGGAGGCGGGCGGGAGGGCGGCGGGCGCGGGGGAGGCGGGCAGGGCCGCGGCGGCCGCGTGGCGGCCCGCCGGCGCCGCCGGGTACAACTCCTCGTCCTCGTACTCCGCCAGTCCCGCGCGCTGCTGCAGCCGCCGCAGCGGGCCCGGTGCCCACCAGGCCGCGTCGCCCAGCAGGCGCAGGACCGCCGGCACCAGCAGCATGCGGACCACGGTCGCGTCCAGGAACAGCGCGACGATCATGCCGATGCCGACGAAGCGCATGGTCGTCACCGAGGACAGGGCGAAGGCTCCGGTCACCACGATCAGCAGGATCGCCGCCGCGCTGATCACCCGGCCGGTGCGGGCCAGGCCGGTGGTCACCGCGTCGGCCGTCGAGGCACCGCGGGTGCGGGCCTCGACCATGCGGGACAGCAGGAAGACCTCGTAGTCCGTGGAGAGGCCGAAGACGACCGACGCCATCAGGATGACGATGCCGATCTCCAGCGGCGCCGGCGTGATCCGCAGCAGGTCCGCGCCATGGCCGTCCTGGAAGATCCAGACGAGGATGCCGAAGGTCGCGCCCAGGCTCAGGGCGCTCATCAGCACCGCCTTGACCGGCAGCAGGACCGAGCCGAACGCCAGGAACATCAGCAGTAGCGTGGCGCCGACGAGCAGGCCGATCACCAGCGGCAGGCGGTCGGCGGTGGCCTCGAGGCTGTCGACGCTGCGGGCCGTGGTGCCGCCGACCAGGACGCGGGTGCCGGCCGGGGGCGGCAGGTCGCGGATGCGATCGACGGCCGTACGGGCCTGCGGGCCGAACGGGTCGGTGGCGGTGAGCGTCGCGGTGTACGTGACCGCCGTGCCGCCCGACCCGGTGGGCGTGACCGCCGCGACGCCGGGGATCCTGCCGACCTGCGCCGCGAAGGCCTCCGGTCCCTTCGGCGCCGCCTCGGCGCCGTGCAGGACGATCTGGATCCCCGCGCTGCTCAGGGCGGGGAAGTCGGTCCTGAGCGTCTCGACCGCGCGGCGGGCGGGGTCGCCGGCCGGCAGCACCCGCTCGTCGTTCTCGCCGAACTGCACCCCGAGGATCGGCGCCGCGAGCACCGCCAGGCCGGCCAGGATGGGCAGCGCCACCAGCACCGGGCGGCGCAGGACGAACCCGGCCAGGGCGGTCCAGCCCGTGCCGTCCGGACGGCCCGCGCGGCGGCGCGGCAGCCGTACCGGGAGCTTGTCGACGCGGTGACCGAGGACGGCCAGCAGCGCGGGCAGCAGGGTGAGCGACAGCAGGGCCGCGAGGGCCACGGCGGCGAGGCCGCCGTAGGCCAGCGACTTCAGGAAGTTCTGCGGGAAGAACAGCAGCCCGGCCAGCGCGATCATGAGCAGGGACGCGGAGAACAGCACGGTACGCCCGGCGGTCGCGACGGTCCGGCCCACCGCATGCGCCGGCGTACGCCCGAAGCCCTGCTCCTCGCGGAAGCGCCCCACCATGAACAGCCCGTAGTCGATCGCCATGCCGAGCCCGAGCAGGCTCGCCACGTTGACCGCGAACGGGTTGACGTCGTGGCCGGACGCGATGGCGTTCAGCACGCCCAGCGAGCCGAGGACCGCGCAGCCGCCGACCAGCACCGGCAGGGACGCGGCGACCAGCGAGCCGAAGATGAACAGCAGCAGGATCAGCACCACGGGCAGCGAGATCACCTCGGCGAACGCGAGGTCCCGGGTCGAGCGGCTGCCGGAGGCGTCGCTCAGCGGCGCGGAGCCGGCGAGCTGGACGGTGGCGCCCGGCACGGCCAGCTTGTCGTCGATCTCGCGGAAGGCCTCGAGCTTCTCGCCCTCGTCCGCGCCCGCCAGGGTCAGTACGGCCACGGCGCTCTTGCGGTCCGCCGCGGCGTACTGCGGCAGCCGGCCGGGCCAGTAGCCGGTGACGGCGGTGACCTCGGTCTCGGGCAGCGCGGCGAGCCGCTCCTCGATGCGGCCGCCCAGGGCGGCGTCGTCGATCGTGCCCGTCGCGGGCCGGTAGATCACCACGACGTCGCCGCTGTGCGTGCCCAGCTCCGCGGCGGCGACCTCGGCGGCCCGGCTCGACTCGCTGCCCGGGTCGGTGTAGCCGCCCTCGGAGAGCTTGTCGAAGACACCGGTGCCCCAGGCGCCGGCCGCCGCGACGGCGGCGACGGTGCAGACGAGCACGGCCCAGCGGAACCGGGCCACGAAGGAACCCCACCCGGCGAACAAAAGAACCCCTCTTCCCGAACCCTGCGTACGGGCTCAGCGCAGCGTCGCCGCCTCCAGCGCGACGCCCCCGCAGTCGGAATCGAACGAGTCCTCCGTGACCCAGCTCAGATTGATCTTGCCGTTCTTCGGCGCGCGATAGGTCACGACGAACGCGACCGTGGCCAGGTTGCTGCCGCGCTCCTCGAAGCTGGCGGTGGCGGTCGGCCCGCCGGTGGACAGCTTGGCGGTCAGCCTGCCCCGCCCGGCGAGGGCGCCGGCGTAGAGCTTCAGCGTCAGCGTCGAGGTGCCCGCCGGGGCGGACAGGGTGAAGCCGTTGCCCTTGCCGCAGGTGCGGATGCCGGTCGGCGTGCCGTCGGAGTTGCTCACCGGGGAGCCACCGCTCCAGAGGAAGCGCTGGGGGCTGAAGGCGTGCCGGAAGCGGGGCGCCGTCGGGGGGCCCTCCAGGATGGCGAAGTCGCCGTCGGACTTGCGTTCCATGGAGAAGGTGCCCTGCTCGCCCCAGTGCACCCAGTCGCGGGTGCCCTCGTTGGTCAGGTTGACCCCGCCGGGGATGGCGGCCCGGGCGATCGTGACCGACCCGGTGAACGGCGCCGGCGGCTTGCTGGTCGGCGGCTTCGAGGTGGTCTTGCTGGGCGTCGGCGACGGGTCCGAGGCGCTCGGCAGCGGGATCGGGAACTGGTCGGGCGGGTTGAGCGGCACGTCGGCGAGCGCCGGCGGCTGCACGGGCGGCATCGCCTGCTTCTTGTCCCGCGAGATGCCGCTGAGGACGAAGGCGAAGGCCAGCACGACGAGCACCCCGGTCAGGATCACCGCGGCGGGCACGAAGACCTCGCTGAGCCGCCTCGTGCGGCTGTCGAGCAGCTCGGGTGGCACCGCCGCGCCTCGCCGGCCAGCGCTGCGGTAGCCGTAACCGGACCGCGGTGCGGCCGGATAGGGGCGGCGGTACCCCGGCTCGGAGGGGTGTCCCTCGGGCTGTGGCTGGCGACCTGTCGAACGGTCGTCGTCCGGCACCGACCCTCCCGGTCGTTCGCGGGTCTACGCGCGGGCGACGCCGTCGGCGCCCGCTGCGGGATGTCCCTGGTACAAGATGCATTCTGCGCAGTAGGAGGTACACCGTCTCACCTTGTGTGAGTGATGGAGAAGAGCGAATTGAGTAACCATCCGTTTTGTTGATCACCCGGCTCGGCGGTTCGGTGGAGGTACGCGCCGTCCGGGCGGCCAGGGCGAGTACGGTGTCCGAAGTTTCCCGCGTGTCCTTTCCGGCGCCGGTCCGGTCCCATCCGATGAGGGAGAAGTCAGAGCAGATGAGTGTCCAGGACAAGACCGCCGGCAAGCGTCGCGGCCAGGCGCTCACGGGCGCGCTCGCCGGAGTCGCCGTGATCGCCGTCCTCGTCGCGGTCTTCGTCGGCATCAAGGTGTCGGGCGACGACGACAAGGAGCAGGCCGCCGCGCCCGCCGCCACGACGCCGGCCGCCGCCGCGTCCGCGCCGCCCGCGCCGGGCGAGCCGCCCGCGCAGGCCCCGGCCGACCCCGCGCTGCAGCAGAAGCCGGTCGTCAAGGCGGGCTCGGGCGACGTCACGAAGCTCGTGGTCAAGCAGCTCATCGTCGGCAAGGGCCCGAAGCTGACCGCCGGCCAGACGATCCGGGCCAACTACATCGGCGTGACGTACGCCGACGGCAAGCAGTTCGACTCGTCCTGGGACCGCGGGCAGCCCGCCGAGTTCCCGGTCGGCGTGGGCCAGCTCATCAAGGGCTGGGACCAGGGTCTGGTGGGCGTGCCGGTGGGCAGCCGGGTCCAGCTGGACATCCCCGCCGAGCTGGCGTACGGCGAGAACGCCACCGGCGGGCGTCCCGCCGGCGACCTGCGGTTCGTCGTGGACGTGCTGGCCGCGCAGTAGCCGCTGCCGCGCGAGCCGCTACAGCTCGCGCACGACCACGTCCGCCTGCCGGGAGCGGCCCGCCGCGACGGGCCGCTCCTCGACGGTGTACTTGAGGTCGCGCAGCGCGGTGAGCAGCGCGTCCACCGAGTCCGGTGCCGCGCCCGCCTCGGCCAGGGCCCGGACCAGCCGGCCCTTGGTCGCCTTGTTGAAGTGGCTGACCACCGAGCGGCGCGGCTCGCCGTCCACGGTCCGCTCGTGCAGCACCCGCAGCGCGACGGCCCGCGGTCCGGGCGCCGCCATCGCGGCGTAGGCCCCCGAGCGCAGGTCCAGCACCGGGCCGTCGTCCGGCAGCGCCCCGGCCAGCGCGGTCCGCCAGTACGGCGTCAGAGCGCCGATCCCGGGCAGCGTGACCCCGGCCGAGCAGCGGTACGCGGGTATCCGGTCGGTGAGCCGCACGACGCCCCACAGTCCGGAGAAGACGACGGCCCGCCCGTCGACCCACGCCCGGGCCTGCGGGGCGAGGGTGGCCACGTCGAGCGCCTCGTAGAGCACCCCGCGGTAGACCTCGGCGGCCGGCGCGGCGGGCGCGGTCTCCAGGGCCGCGTTGCGCGCGAGCTCGCTGCGCTGGCCGGCGCTGAGCCCGAGGCTCTCCAGCGACTCGGCGACCGCCCGGGCGCTGGTGCGCCGGCTCATCGCGACCAGCCGGCGCAGCACCCGGCGGCGGGCGGTGGCGAGCTTCGGCAGCCAGAGCGCGGCCGGGTCGACCGGTTCCCCGGTGGTGGGGGCGGTCTTGCCCTCGGAGGGCGGCAGCAGGATCAGCACGCCGCGAGGCTACAAGCCGGACGCCTCGGCATCGTCGGCGAGGGCCTCCGCCACGCTCGGATAGACGGCGAGGGTGGGGACCAGGCCCACCGTCCGCAGCAGACCGTCGAGCCAGGCGCCCGGCGCGGCGAGGCGCAGCCAGCCGCCCACCGCGGCCGCGCGGCGATGCCCGGTCACGAACGCGCTCAGCCCGGTGGAGTCGCAGAACCCGACGCCGGACAGGTCGATGACGATGCGCGGCAGCGGCCGGTCGAGCACCTGGTCGAGGGTGGTGCGCAGGACCGGTGCGGTGTCCAGGTCCAGATTGCCGCGCACGGTCACGACGACGGTGTCGTCCGGGTTGCCGATGACGGACACGTGCACGGCGGTCTCCTCGCATCGACGGAGACTTCAGTCTGCCCGCTCAGGGACGTCGGGGAACCTGCGGGACCGTGATCGTCGTGCGGACGGTGGCCTGGTCGATCTCCGTGGTGCGGACCGTGAACGTCACGTCGTAGGTGCCCGGCAGCGGGAAGGTCAGCGCCCCGAGGGCGTCGTTGCGCGGGTGCAGCGGCAGCATGGGCTGGGTGACCGGCTCGAGGTCCTGCCCCTGCAGCCGGGTCGTCACGGTCCACTCCTGCGCCGGCAGCGGCTTGCCCTCGGGGGTGTAGGTGAAGCCGTGCACCGTGTTGTTCTCGCCCAGCTCGACGGGATAGACGGAGTACTGCAGCGTGAAGAGCGGCGAGGTCAGGGTCTGCGACACGCCCCGCTCGGAGGTCGCCGCCCGCTCCGGCACCGCCGTGCGGCCGGGCGTCGTCTGCACCAGCACCGCGCTGAGCCCGAGGACCACCACGGTCGCGGCGACCTCGATGCGCACCATCCGGCGCAGGGGTTCGGGCCCCGCCGTGGCGACCCGCGCGCGCTGCACGAAGGTGCGGGCCACCGCCGCGAGCGCGAGGACCGCGGCCAGGATCGCGATCTTGCCCAGCAGGAGGCGGCCGTACGCGGTGCTCCACAGCGCGCCGACGGAGCCGAGCTGGACCACCGCCTGGACCACGCCGGCGCCGACCAGCCAGACCACGGCCAGCGCGGCCCAGCGCGACCATACCGGCAGGATCCGGCCGAGCACGCGCGGGTGCGCCCGGCGCAGCAGGAAGCACGACAGCGTCACCAGGCCGCCGAGCCAGCCGGCCATCGCGGCCATGTGGATCACGTCGGCGGCGACGATCGCGCCGGTCAGCGGCGACTCGGTGGCGTGCCCGGTCAGCGGCCAGGTCGCCAGCCCGCCGAGGCCGAGCAGGATCAGCGCCGCCCCGCGCCGGCGACCGCCGGCGCCGCGCAGGACCGGGGGCAGCAGCGCCGCGACCGCGGCCAGCACCGCCAGGCGGGCGAGCAGGGCCAGCCCGAACGGGCTGGCCAGCACGTCGGCGAGCTCGGTCACCGAGACGTCCCACCAGGGCGCGCCGCTGCTGGCCGGTGCCTGGGTCCACAGCGCGCCGAGGGTCGCCGCGGCGGTGCCGACCAGTCCGGTGCGCACCAGCAGCACCGGGCCGCGCCGGGAGACCCGCCGGGGCCACAGCAGGGCGAGCAGCAGCGCCGGACCGGCGATCAGCGTCAGGCCGACGTACCCGAGGAGCTTGAAGGCCGGGCCGGCGACCGAGACCGACGGGTGCACGCCGGTGGGGTCGCCCTCCGCGGGCCGCGCCGACGGCGCGCCCACCGAGAACGTCATGGCCCCGCCGATCGGGTGGCTGTCGGCCGACACGACCCGGTAGCTGACCAGGTAGGTGCCCAGCGGCTGGGCGGCACGGCGGACCTGGATGCGCAGCGTGGACCCGGACGCGGTGACCGTGCCGGTGATCCGCTTGCCGTCCGGGGCCAGCACCTGGATCCGGCCCGTGACCGGCGTGACCGCCTCGGTGAACTGGACCACGATCTCGGCCGGGGGAGAGCCGATCACCGACCCCGGCTCGGGCGTGGCCCCGACCAGCGCCGCATGCGCGCTCACCGGCGCCGCGGGCAGGACCAGCACGGCGAGTCCCACGACGAGCAGGATGAGTACGCGTATCGCCCGCGGCCCCCCAGCCGCCCGAACCCGTGTCACGACAGGTAGTTCGGATCTCCATCGGCAAAGGTTCAATTCCGCGGCCGCCGGCTTACGGATCGTGGTGGCCGGGTACGGCAGCGACGATACGATCCCCGGGCATGTCCGCGCCCCGAAGGAGGCTCCCTCGATGTCTGTCCACCCCCGCGCCGGCACTCCCGCCGACCCCCGTGACACCATCGACGTGCCCCGGGTGGTCCTCAGCTACTACACCGAGCACCCGGATCCGGCCGTCACCGCCCAGCGGGTCGCGTTCGGCACCTCCGGTCACCGGGGCTCCAGCCTGCGGACGGCGTTCACCGAGGACCACATCGTCGCCACCAGCCAGGCCATCGTCGAGTACCGCCGGAACCAGGGCACCGACGGCCCGCTCTTCCTCGGCCGCGACACCCACGCGCTGTCCGAGCCCGCGCTCGTCTCCGCCCTCGAGGTGTTCGCCGCCAACGACGTCCAGGTGCTGGTCGACAGCCGCGACGGCTACACCCCGACGCCGGCGCTCTCGCACGCCGTCCTCACGTACAACCGGGGCCGCACGTCCGGGCTCGCCGACGGCGTCGTGGTGACCCCGTCGCACAACCCGCCCGACGACGGCGGCTTCAAGTACAACCCGCCGCACGGCGGACCCGCCGGCACCGACGCCACCTCGTGGATCCAGGACCGGGCCAACGCGCTGATCGCCGGCGGCCTCAAGGAGGTACGCCGGATGGGCGCCGCCCGCGCGCGGGCCTCCGAGTGGGTGTCGGGACACGACTACCTCTCCGCGTACGTGGACGACCTGGGTTCCGTGATCGACATGGCGGCGATCCGCGCGGCCGGCGTGCGCATCGGCGCCGACCCGCTGGGCGGGGCCTCGGTGGCGTACTGGGGTGAGATCGGCGCCCGGTACGGGCTGGACCTGACCGTGGTCAACCCGCAGGTCGACCCGACCTTCCGGTTCATGACCCTGGACTGGGACGGCAAGATCCGGATGGACTGCTCGTCGCCGTACGCGATGGCCTCGCTGATCGAGCAGAAGGACCGGTTCCAGATCGCCACCGGCAACGACGCCGACGCCGACCGGCACGGCATCGTCACGCCCGACGGCGGCCTGATGAACCCCAACCACTACCTGGCGGTGGCCATCTCCTACCTGTTCCGGGTGCGCACCGACTGGCCGTCGGGCGCCGCGATCGGCAAGACCCTCGTCTCCTCCTCGATGATCGACCGGGTCGCGGCGGACCTGGGCCGCCCGCTCGTGGAGGTGCCGGTGGGGTTCAAGTGGTTCGTGCCGGGCCTGCTGGACGGCTCGGTCGGCTTCGGCGGCGAGGAGAGCGCGGGCGCCTCCTTCCTGCGCCGGGACGGCGGCCCGTGGAGCACGGACAAGGACGGCATCCTGCTGAACCTGCTCGCCTCGGAGATCCTGGCCACCACCGGGCGCACGCCCAGCGAGCACTACCGCGACCTCACCGGGACCTTCGGCGCGCCCGCGTACGCCCGCATCGACGCCCCGGCGACCCGCGAGGAGAAGGCGATCCTGGGGAAGCTGTCGCCGTCGCAGGTCTCCGCCCGGGAGCTGGCCGGCGAGCCGATCACGGCGGTGCTGACCACCGCCCCGGGCAACGACGCCCCGATCGGCGGCCTCAAGGTGGTCACCGAGTCCGGCTGGTTCGCCGCGCGCCCGTCGGGCACCGAGGACGTCTACAAGATCTACGCGGAGTCGTTCCGGGGCCCCGAGGCGCTGGCCCGCATCCAGGAGGAGGCGCGGGCCGTGGTCTCCGCCGCCCTCAAGGGGTAGGGCGCACCAGGCCGAGGTTGTAGGCGACGATCGTCGCCTGCACCCGGTCGCGGACGCCGAGCTTGGCCAGCAGGGCGTTGACGTGCGCCTTCACCGTGCCCGTCGTGATCCCCAGCGCCGCGCCGATCTCGGCGTTGGACATCCCCCGGGCGATGCTCACCAGGACCTCCCGCTCGCGCGGGGTCAGCCCGCTCAGCCGCGGATCGTCGCCGGGGGCGGCGATCACCGCGCCGCCGGCGAAGGCGTCGATCAGCCGCCGGGTGACGGCCGGGCTGAGCATCGCCTCGCCGTCGGCGACCACCCGGATCGCGGCCAGCAGGTCGGCCGGCTCGGTGTCCTTGAGCACGAAGCCGGACGCGCCCGCCTTGAGCGCCTCGAAGACGTAGGCGTCCTGGTGGAACGTGGTGAGCACCAGCACCCGCGGCGGCTGCGGCGCGGCCGTCAGCCGGGCCGTGGCGGTCAGCCCGTCCATGCCCGGCATCCGGATGTCCATCAGTACGACGTCCGGGCGGACCCGGGCGGCGACCTCGAGGGCCGCCGCGCCGTCGCCGGCCTCGCCGACGATGGTCAGGTCGGCCTCCGCGTCGACGATGGCGGCGATTCCCGCCCGCACCATCAGCTGGTCGTCGACGACCATCACCCGGGTTGCGATGACGCCACCTCTTCCTCGTTGTCCCCGTCCCGCCCGTGGCCCGCCGCGCCGTCCGGCGGGGCCGGCGCGGGCGTCGCCGGGAGCCGGATCTCCGGCCCGCCGGCGGTCGCGACCAGCGAGCCGCCCACGGCCGCCAGCCGGGCGCGCAGCCCGGCGGCCACCTCGCCGCCGGGATCGGCGGGCATCGGCGTCACCGCGATCCGCAGCGGGTCGCCGGAGCGGTCCACCCGGACCGTCACCGGCCCGGTGTCCCCGGCGAGCAGCAGCTCCACCACGCGGTAGGCGGACAGGTCCACGTCCGGGCCCAGCGTACGGTCCTCGCCGGTCGTCTCGACCGCCACCGTCCGGCCCTTCGCACGCCAGCGTTCCACCAGCGCGGGCAGCGCCGCGAGGGTCGGTTGGGGCGTGCGGTCCTCGTCGGCGGGCGCCTCGCGCAGGTCGTTGAGCAGCCCGCGCATGCCGTCCAGCGCGGCCCGGGCGCGGGAGACGACCTGGTCCAGGTCCCCGCGGTCGGCGGCGTCGGCGACCAGGGCGGTGTCGCGCAGCACCGCCGCGCGCAGGCCCTCGGCGACCCGGGCCCGCTCCGCGGCGGCGTCGGCGAGCGCCCAGGCCGTGGCCGCGGCGACCGCGTGGTCCTGCTGGGCGCGGGCCCGCTCCCGGCGGCGGCGCACCACGAAGCCGGTCAGCCAGGCGCCGAACAGCGGCAGCGACAGCGGGATGCCGCACACCCCGGCCATGAACAGCAGCATGGCCCCGGGCGGGTCGCCGGCGAAGTCCTCGGGCGGTTCCAGCATGAGCATGAGCGTGACCGCCGGGATCGTGCTGAACAGCACCGCCAGCATGGCGAGCCAGGTCAGCACCGCGTCCCGGCCGTACCGGGCCACCGCGTGCACCGCCAGGATCTCGACGCCCAGACCGGCGAGGCCGAACCAGCCGAAGTCCTCCGGCAGCACGTGCGTGGCCACCAGCGCCGGCCAGGCCCAGGTCGTGACGGCGGCGACGCCCAGCACGACCCACGGCCGGTGGCGCCGCCACACCAGCGGGACGGCATGCGCGATCAGCGTCAGCGCGATCAGCGGCACCCACCCCGCCCCGGGCACGGTCTCGGAGCGGAACTCGGGGTCGGTGGCGACCAGCAGCATGGCGCTGGCCGGGACGAACAGCGCGAGCAGCAGCACCGCCGCGTCGATGACCCGCTCGGCGCTGGGCCGCCGCGGCCCGGGGCAGCCGGCCACGGGCAGGACCGCGCGCACCCGCCAGCCGCCGTCCTCGCGCGGGCCCGCCTCCAGGGTGCCGCCGAGCGCCTCGGCGCGCTCGCGCATCCCGGTGATCCCGCGCCCGGACCCGAGCCGATGCGGCGACGGCTGGTCCGCCGCGGCGGCGCCGTCGTCGGTGACGGTCAGCTCCACGCCGCCGGGACCGTCGTCGAGCCGGACGGCCACCGCGGAGCCCGGGGCGTACCGCAGCGTGTTGGTCAGGGACTCCCGGACGATCCCGTAGGCGGCGTCGGCCACGCCCGGCGCCAGCGCCACGGCCTGGCTCACCGTGACCCGCTGGCCCAGCCGGCGGAAGCCCTCCGCGAGCTCCTCCAGCCGGGGGCCGCCGACATCCGGGCGCTGGTCCGGCAGTTGCAGGAGCGCGACCAGGCGGTGCAGCGCGGCGAGGGTCTCCCGCCCGGTGCGCGCGGCGAAGTCGCGGGCCTCGGCGACCAGCTCCGGACGGGAGCCGCCGATCCGATGCGCCGCCGAGGCGATCACCACGATCGAGGTGAGGTGGTGCGCGGTGACGTCGTGCAGCTCCCGGGCCAGCCGGTGGCGTTCGGTGTCGGCGGCCCGCAGCCGCCGGTCCTCGGCCTCCGCCAGCTCGGCGGCCGAGCGGGCCCGGTCGGCGTGCCAGCGGTGCCGGGCCCGGCCCAGCGCGACGACGCACACGTAGAAGACCACGTTGATCGCGACGAGCAGCGGAAACTCGCTGCCGACGGGCTGGTACGCCGCGAAGGACACCGACTGCCAGACGATGAGGAACAGGCCGGTCAGCACGGCGGTGCGCTGGGTACGCCAGACCGCCACGCTGTAGAGGGTGATGAAGTCGGCGGACGAGATCCCCGTCGTCGCGTCGGTCGGCAGCCCCCACTGGCCGAGCGACAGCGCCGGCACGATCACCGCCAGGGCCGCCACCGGGGCGGTACGCCGCCACAGCAGCGCGACCGACGTCACCGCGGTGACCGCCAGCGCGGTGCAGGCCTGCACGGCGGTGACCGGGTCGCCCGCCAGCATGGGCAGCACGGGCCACGCCGCCAGCTGCAGCACGGCGAGCGCGGCGGGCACCAGCCAGATCGGAATCCTTCTCATGACGCCTGAGACCCTAGGCGGCGCGCGCACGTGCCACATCGGCCGCGGGTGCGATCGCGTCCTCTATCCCAGGTTCAGGGCGGTCCGCGCCGGGTGCCGGAATTCTCAGCTTCCCGTCCCGGGCGCCGACTTGTCTCTCGCCAGAGAACCGCCGACCGCAAGAGGGAACCGTGCCCAGCATGACGCCAGCAGCCCAGCGGGTGGGCCGCCGGCATGCGCGTCGACCGGCACGTCCCGCCCCGCTGCCGCTGGCGGCCGCGGCCGGCACGGTGGTGGCGGTGCTGGTGTGGCTGCTGGTGCGCGATCCGGGCGGGTCGATCCGTCCCGGCTACGCCGCCGGACCGGTCGCCATGGCGGCCGCGTTCCTCGCCTGCCACCGGATCGGTTCGACGATCGTCGTGGCCCGCCCGGTCCGCGGCTTCTGGCGGCTCTACTCGCATGCCGCGATCTGTGTGGGCGTCGGCGCGACGGTGAGCTTCGCGCTGTCCAACAACCGGCCGGGCATCTCACCGTACGTGGCCGGCCCGATGCTGATCGGCGTGGCCCTGCTGATGCTGGCGTTCCTGCATCTGCCGCGCGAGCGGCGGTCGGTGCTGCGCTGGGCCCAGCTGATGCTGGACGGCGCGACCGTCGCCGTGGCCGGGACCCTGATCTTCTGGTACGTCGTGCTCCAGCTCGCCCCGCCGGGCATCGACGCGCTGACCCAGTACGGCGCCGCCGTCGTCAACGTCGGCGGCCTCATCGCGTTCGTGGTGATCGGGCGCGCCGCGATGAGCCCGGCCAGCGTGGTGGACTCGCTGGCGCTGCGCATCCTCACCGTCGCGCCCCTCATCGGCGTGGTGGTGTCGGTGCTGATCGTGGTCGGCGGGGACACCGGGCGGCTGTGGCTCTCGGTGCTCGCCATACCGGTCGTCGGGGCGGCGATGGCGCTGGCGGCGTACCGCCAGCAGCTCGTCCTGGCGCGGCCGGGCGGCGCGCCGAGGCCGGCCGGGGGCCGCAGCCTCTACCACGCGCTGCCCCTGGCCTCGGTCCTCGCGACCGCCGCCCTGGTGGTCACCGTCTCCGCCCGCCAGCTCGACTCGGGCCCGCGGATGGTGATCATCGGCGCGGTCCTCATCGCCGCCTTCGTCGTCGCCCGGCAGTTGCTCGGCCGGCGGGAGAACGACCGGATGCTGGAGGGCACCCGCCGCCAGCAGGCCGAGCTCGCGCACCTGGCGATGCACGACCCGCTCACCGGCCTGGCCAACCGGGCGCGCTTCGGCGCGGTGCTGGCCGAGCGCCTGGACGCGCACCTGGCCGCCGCGGTGCTGCTGGTCGACATCGACGACTTCAAGATGGTCAACGACACCATGGGACACGCGGTCGGCGACCAGTTGCTCTACGAGGTCGCCCAGCGGCTGCGCCAGCACAGCGCCGTCACCCACCTGCCGGCGCGGCTGGGCGCCGACGAGTTCGGCGTCCTGGTCGGCACCGACGAGGCGGCCGAGGCCGAGGAGGCGGCGGCGGGCCTGCTGGCGGCACTCGCCCAGCCCTTCCGGGTCGGCGAGCACCAGCTGCTCGCGCACGCCAGCATCGGGGTCGCCCTGGCCGGTCCCGGCGACAGCGCGGACGAGGTCCTGCGCAACGCGGACATCGCCATGTACGAGGCCAAGGCCGCCGGCAAGGCCTCCTGGGCGCGCTTCGAGCCGCGGATGCGCCACGAGGTGGTCAACCACGCCCGCCTCGGCAGCGAGCTGCACAACGCGCTCGTCCGCAACGAGCTGCACCTGGTGTACCAGCCGGTCTTCGACCTCGTCACCGGGCGCATGGCCGGCGCCGAGGCGCTGGTCCGCTGGAACCACCCGGCCCGCGGCATGGTGCCGCCCGGCGAGTTCGTCCCGGTGGCCGAGCGCTCCGGGCTCATCGTCCCGCTCGGCTCCTGGGTGCTGCGCGAGGCGTGTACGCAGCTCGCCGCGTGGCGCGCCGAGTACGGCGAGGCCGCCATCGCCTCGGTCAACGTCAACGTGGCGGGCCGCCAGCTGCGCGACCCGGGCTTCGTCGACGAGGTGGCGGCGGTGCTGTCCGACACGGGGCTGGCGCCGGCGAACCTGGTCCTCGAGGTGACCGAGTCCTCGGTGGTGGACGGCCGCCAGGTGCGCGACACCCTCGAGGCGCTGCACGGGCTCGGCGTGCGCCTGGCGCTCGACGACTTCGGCACCGGTCAGTCCAGCCTGAGCCTGCTGCGCGCCTTCCCGGTGGACGTGCTGAAGCTCGACAAGTCCTTCGTCGACGGCATCTGCGAGGGCGAGGACCGGGGCCGCCTCGCGGTGGCGGCCGCCGTCTCCCAGCTCGCCGAGCACCTCGACCTGTACGCCGTGGCCGAGGGCATCGAGACCGCCGACCAGGCGGAGCGGCTGCGGCGGCTGGGCTACCGGCTCGGCCAGGGCTACCACCTGGCCAGGCCGTTGCCGCCGGCCGAGGTGGCGGTCCTGATGACCAGTCCCGCCACCGCGACCGTCGCGGTCTGAACCTAGGCGGTGACCTCGTTGCGGTCCGCGCCCCACATGGTGTGGAAGGAACCGTCCTTGTCCACCCGGCGGTAGGTGTGCGCACCGAAGAAGTCGCGCTGGCCCTGGATCAGCGCCGCCGGGAGCCGTCGCGAGCGCAGGCCGTCGTAGTAGGCCAGCGCCGAGGCGAAGCCCGGCGCCGGGATGCCCTGCTCGGCGGCGAGCGCCACCACCCGCCGCCACGCCGCCTGGGCGCCGCTGACCGCGTCGAGGAAGTAGTCGTCCACCAGCAGGGTCTGCAGGCCGGCCTGCTTGTCGTACGCCCGCTTGATGTGGTCGAGGAACTTGGCCCGGATGATGCAGCCGTCGCGCCAGATCTTCGCCATGGCGCCGGGGTCGATGTCCCAGCCGTACTCCGCGCTCGCGGCCTGGATCTGCTGGAAGCCCTGGGCGTACGCGACGATCTTGGAGGCGAAGAGCGCCTGCTCCACGTCCGCCTGCAGGTCCGCGGCGCCGGCGGTGGCCGACGGGCCGGGCAGCCGGCCGGCGGCCGCCGCGCGCACGTCCGCGCCGCCGGACAGGGCGCGGGCGAAGACGGCCTCGGCGATGCCGCTGACCGGGACGCCCAGGTCCAGCGCGGACTGCACGGTCCAGCGGCCGGTGCCCTTCTGCTCGGCCTGGTCCACGACCACGTCGACGAACGGCTTGCCGGTCTCGGCGTCGACCTGCTGCAGCACCTCGGCGGTGATCTCGATCAGGTACGAGCCGAGCCGGCCGGAGTTCCAGCCCCGGAAGATGTCCGCGATCTCGGCCGGCGCGTGGCCGCCCGCCTGCCGGAGCAGGTCGTACGCCTCGGCGATGAGCTGCATGTCGGCGTACTCGATGCCGTTGTGCACCATCTTGACGAAGTGGCCGGCGCCGTCCGGGCCGACGTGCACGCAGCACGGCTCGCCGTCGACCTTGGCCGCGATGTCCTCGAGCAGGGGACCGAGCGCCTCGTAGGACTCCGGCGAGCCGCCGGGCATGATGCTCGGGCCGTGCAGGGCGCCCTCCTCGCCGCCCGAGACCCCGGCGCCGACGAAGTGCAGGCCCCGCTCCCTGAGCGCCGCCTCGCGCCGGCGGGTGTCCGCGAAGTGGGCGTTGCCCGCATCGATGATCATGTCGCCGGGCTCCAGCAGCGGCGCGAACTCTTCGATCACCGCGTCGGTCGGCTCGCCGGCCTTCACCATGATCACCACGCGGCGCGGCCGTTCGAGGCTGGCGACGAAGTCCTCGGCGCTCTCCGCGGGGATGAAGGTCCCCTCGTGGCCGAACTCCTCGACCAGTTCCTTGGTCCGCCCGTAACTGCGGTTGTGCACGGCGACCGGGTGGCCGTGGCGGGCGAAGTTGCGGGCCAGGTTGCGGCCCATCACCGCCAGGCCGGTCACCCCGATTCGGGCCTTTTCCGTCATGAACGTCCTTCCTCCACGCGAGAGGCGGGCTGCAACCCGTCCGTCGCAAGCCGTTGCGCTCATTGTTACGGATCCACCACGTCCAGGGTTCGACCGGTCGTGAGGATCCCTCACCCGCCGGTGCCGGGTCGCGCGACGACCGGAGATCCGCCCGACGGTACGCTCGGCGCGTGAAGCGCGGCGAGATCTGGACCATCGGCAGCCGCACCGACCTGCGCTACCGGGTCCTCGTGCTCTCGGCCGACAGCTACAACGATCGGACCAACGCATCTCCGTTCTGCGCCCCGATCGTGCGCCAGCGCGGCATCACCGAACTGCCGCCGTACGCGGTGGCCCTCACCGAGCAGGACCCGATCACCGGCGTGGTCGTGATCAACCGGATGCGCCGCCTTCCGGCCTCCGTCGGCGCGGAGCGCATCGGCATGGTGACGGGCGCCAGCATGGCCCGGCTGACCGAGGCCATGCGCGAGTTCTTCGAGCTGTGACCGCCGTTGCGGCAGCGCCCGGTGCCCGCTCGCGGTAGCCCGTCCGGGTGATCCCGCCGCGCATGCGCCGCTGGTCGGATATGGGTGGGGGTGTTCGGGGGATGACGTCGTCGAGCGCCCTGGCGTATCCAGGATGACGATGGTGTCCGGCGGTGCTCGCGGGAGAGGGGGCGGGAAGGCGGATGGGCGGTCGGCAGGCGTACATCGAGGCGGTGGAGAGCCTGCGGACGGCCGCGAACCGGCCCGCCGAGGACGCCTCCCGCGCCGTCGTCGACCGGGCCGTCGGGCTGCTGGCCGGACGGACCCGGTGCCGGCTCACCGATGCGCACCGGCACCTGCTGCGGATGAGCGCCGAGCAGCACCGCGACCTCGCCGACGTGGCCGCCGGGGTGATCCGCCTGCTGGACGTGCCCGAGCACCGGACGGACGGCGCCGCGCTGCTGGTGCCGCCGTACTCCGCGGCCACCGCCGCCCCGCCGGACGCCCCGGGCCCCGCACCGGCGACGGGCTCTCCGGGGGCTGCCGCGCCGGCGTGCCGGCCGGAGGGCTGGCCGGACGTGGTCCAGGCCGTGCTCGACGCGATGCCCGGCCAGCACGCCCTGCTCATCCCGGTCCGCGACGCGGCCGGCCGGCTCGCCGACCTCGAGTTCGCGGCCACCAGCCCGGAGGCCGCGGCCGCCGACGGGCGGCACGGCCGCGGGCTGGTCGGCTCCCGGATCAGCATGCTCTTCCCGCAGACGCTCGTCACCGCCCGGTGGCTGATCTACGAACGGGTGCTGGACACCGGGGCACCGGCCGAGATCGGGCCGTTCGACCATGCCGGCGACCGCTACAGCGTGCGCGCGCACCGGCTCGGCCCGGGGTTGCTCGTGACCTGGGAGCAGCACGACCCCCATCCCGCCGAGAGCGACCGGATCGCGGCCACCGAGCGCCTCGGCAACCTCGGCTGGGGGGAGTGGGACCTGGTCAGCGGCGAGGTCCGCTGGTCCGAGCAGCTCTACCGCATCTACGAGCGCGACCCGGCGCTCGGCCCGCTGGCCCGCGAGGAGTCCGAGGCCCTCGGCGTCGCGGAGGACCTCCCGCTGCGGCTCGCCGCGGCGGAGGCGTTCCAGCGCGGCGAACAGGTCGACGTCACCACCCGGATCCGCATCAACGGCCGGATCAAGCACCTGCGCTCGGTCGTCGACGCGGTCCGCGACGGGGCCGGCGCGCCGCTGCGCATCTTCGGCATCGTCCAGGACGTCACCGCCCGCGAGACCAGCGTCCAGCGCCTCGCCGAGGTCGAGCACCAGCTCGCCGAGCAGCGCCGCTCGCTCGCCGCCGAGCACGAGCTGGCATCCCGGCTCCAGCAGATCATCCTGCCCATCCCCGACGGCCCGCTGGCGCTGCCCGGGCTGAAGGTGGCGGTGCGCTACCTCCCGGCGGAACAGGAGGGCATGGTCGGCGGCGACTGGTACCACGCGGCGGCGCTGCGCGACGGCTCGGTGCTGCTCGCGGTCGGCGACGTCGCGGGCCACGGCACCCAGGCCGCCACCACCATGGCCCAGCTGCGGCACTCCCTGCGCGCCCTCGCCGTCACCACCAGCGACCCCGGCGTCCTGCTCGGCCACCTCAACCGCCTGACCTGCGATCTCGACGAGGAGACCCCGGAGACCGCGGCCACGGCGATCGTGGCCCGCTTCGAGCCGGCCCGCCGCCGGCTCACCTGGGCCCAGGCCGGCCACCCGCCCCCGCTGCTGTCCCGGGGCGGCCGTACCGCCCCGCTGCCCCGCCCGACCGGCCCGATGCTCGGCGTGGTCGCCGACGCCGAGTACGGCTGCGCGGTCCTCGACCTGCAGATCGGCGACGTCCTGCTCTGCTACACCGACGGGCTCGTCGAACACCGCAGCCGGGGCCTGGACGACGGGCTCCAGGCGGTCATCCGCACGGTCGACGAGGCGGTCGCGGCCGCCCCCCGCCAGCCGCTCGCCGAGCTCCTCAGCCGCCTGCGCCGGGCCAACCCGGACGACGACACCTGCGTCCTGGCGGTCCGCCCGATCACCGGCGAGACCCAGGACCTGCGGCACTTCCTGCGTACCGGCTGATCCGGGCCGCCGAAGCCCGCCGTCAGGCCTCACGGGGCCGCTGGCGGGCCGGTGACGTCGACGGGGCGTTCGAAGAACGTCTCCAGCACGACGATGGTCTGGGTGCCGGTGACGCCGTCGATGTCGAAGAGGCGGCGCAGGACCGCCTGTAGATGTTCCGGCGTGGCGGCGCGGATCTTCACCAGCACCGACGCCGGTCCGGCGATGATGTGCGCCTCCTGGATCTCGGGGACGGCCGCGAGCGCGTCGTGCGTGGCCGGGTCGCCCATCCACGCGTCGGCCTGCAGCATGACGAAGGCGAGCACGCCGCGGCCGACGGCGGCGGGGTCGACGTCGACGGTGGTGCGCCGGATGACGCCGCGCTCGCGCAGCTTCCGGACCCGGTCGTGGGCCGCGCCCGCGGACAGGCCCACTTCCCTGGCGAGCGCCGCGTAGGGCTGGGTGGCGTCGGCCTGCAGGGCCGCCAGCAAGGCCCGGTCTGTCTCGTCCAACGCTTCCCCCTCCGAATGTCAGTTGCCTGCGCTCAGGCTTGACCATACCTGATTCGGAGATGATAGTTTTTCGCCGAACGAACCTCAGCTCTCTGCAGAGGAGTGCGCCATGGTGGAGACCATTCCCGCCGAGTTCCGGGTGCTCGACGAACGCTTCCGGTACATCGACGGCGACTTCGTCGTCGAGCGGCTGCACACCGGCGCGCGCAAGACCGAGGGGCCGGCGTACTTCCCGGCGGGGCGTTTCCTCGTGTGGAGCGACATCCCCAACGACCGGCTGCTGCGCTGGGACGAGACGACCGGCGCCGTCGGCGTCTTCCGGCAGGGCTCCGGCTACGCCAACGGCAACACCGTCGACCGCCGCGGCAGGCTCGTCACCTGCGAGCAGGGCAACCGGCGCGTCACCCGCACCGAACACGACGGCACCGTCACCGTGCTGGCCGACCGCTACCGGGGCCGGCGGCTCAACAGCCCGAACGACGTCGTCGTCCGCGCCGACGGCACGGTGTGGTTCACCGACCCGCCGTACGGCATCAACTCCGACTACGAGGGCAACCGGGCCGAGAGCGAGCTCGGCGGCGCCTGCTACGTCTTCCGGCTGGATCCGGCCACCGGTGAGCTGCGCGTGGTCGCCGACGACTTCTGCCGGCCCAACGGCCTGGCCTTCTCCCCGGACGAGCGGCGGCTCTACGTCGCCGACACCCGGCAGGAGCCCAGCCACCTGCGCGTCTTCGACGTCGCCGCGGACGGCACCCTGACCGGGGGGAAGATCTTCGCCGAATGCGACAACGGGCGCTTCGACGGCCTGCGGGTCGACGACGGCGGACGGGTCTGGGCCGCCGCCTGGGACGGCGTGCACTGCTTCGATCCCGACGGCACGCTGATCGGCAAGCTCCTGTTGCCCGAGCCGGCCGCCAACCTCACCTTCGGCGGCCCCAAGCGCAACCACCTCTTCATCACCGCCGGCGCCGCCGTGTACGCGCTGCGGGTCACCGTCAACGGCGCGGACTACCCGCGGCGGCCGGAGCCGATTTCCGCGGAATCGCCGACCGCGCACGGGATCGGCCAATCATCGGACGTATGAGGGTCCGGGGGTGGGGTATGCGACGGTCATGTCCCGCTACGGCGACGAAGTCGCCTCGCTGGCGACCGAGCTCACCGATCCCGGCGACCTCGACGTTCTCCTGGATCGTGCCTCGGGCGCGCGGGTCGTCATGCTCGGCGAGGCCAGTCACGGTACGCACGAGTACTACGCCTGGCGCTGCGCGTTCACCCGGCGGCTGATCGAGGAGCTCGGCTTCTCCTTCGTCGCCGTCGAGGGGGACTGGCCCGACTGCGAGCGGGTCGACCAGAGCGTGCGGGCGCTGCCCGGCGCGCCGGCGGATCCCCGCGAGGCGCTGCTGGCCTACGACCGGTGGCCGACCTGGATGTGGGCCAACGAGGAGGTCGTCGACTTCTGCCGGTGGCTGCGCCGGCACAACGAGACCCGGGAGCCCAGGGTGGGGTTCCACGGGCTCGACGTGTACTCGCTCTGGGAGTCGTTGCGCGAGATCCTGGTGCACCTGCAGGAGCACGATCCCGAGCGGGTGCCGGCCGCGCTGGAGGCGTACCGGTGCTTCGAGCCGTACGCGGAGGACCCGCAGTCGTACGCCTGGGCGACCCGTTTCGTCGGCGCGACCTGCGAGAGCCAGGTCGTCGACCTGCTGGTGCAGCTGCGGTCCCGCGCGGCGCAGCGCTCGGGCGAGTTCGCCGCCTGGCAGAACGCCGAGATCGTCGCGGGCGCCGAGCGGTACTACCGGGCGATGGTCACCGGCGGGCCGGAGTCGTGGAACATCCGCGACCGGCACATGGACGAGACCCTGGACCGCCTGCTCGCGCACTACGGTCCGGACGCGAAGGCCGTCGTCTGGGCGCACAACACCCACGTGGGCGACGCCCGGGCGACCGATCAGACGCTGCACGGCGAGGTGACCATCGGCGAGCTGGCCCGCAACCGCTTCGGCGCCGAGCGGGTGCTGCTGGTGGGCTTCGGCGGGCATCGCGGCACCGTCGTCGCCGGCAACGCCTGGGGTGCCCCGATGGAGGTGATGGGTGTGCCACCCGCCCGGCCCGACTCGCTGGAGGACGTCCTGCACGCGACGGCGCCCAGCCCCGCGCTCTTCGTCTTCCCGCCGGTCGACGACCAGCCGCCCCTGCTGACCGACGAGCTGGTCCACCGCGCGATCGGCGTGGTCTACCACCCCGAGCGTGAGCGCTGGGGCAACTACGTCCCGACGATCCTCGGCGAGCGGTACGACGCCTTCCTGTGGTTCGACGACACCAGTGCCCTGCGCCCCCTGCACACCCTGGCCGTCGACGTCCGCGAGCCGGAAGCGTTCCCGTCCGGTGTCTGAGTGCTGCTTCGCCGACCGCGCCGCGGCGGGACGACGACTGGGTGCCAGGGTGGCCCGGCACCTCGGGAACTTCGGTCTGGACCGGCGCCCGCTCGTGCTGGCTCTCCCGCGCGGCGGCGTGCCGGTCGCCGCGCGGGTCGCGGCCGCCGTCGCCGCCGACCTCGACCTCGTGGTCGCCCGCAAGATCGGCGCGCCGGGCCGGCCGGAGCTGGGCGTCGGGGCGATCGCCGAGGACGGCGAGCCGGTCTTCGACGACGGGCTGCTCGCGACGCTGGGGCTCACCCAGGCGGACCTGTCCGGGACCGTCGCGGCCGAGCGGCGGGAACTGGCCCGCCGGATCCAGGTCTACCGGGGCGATCGACCCCCGCCGGACGTCACCGACCGGCTGGCGATCCTGGTGGACGACGGCGTGGCGACCGGGGTGACCGCCCGGGCGGCGCTGCGCTGGATCCGGTCGCGCGGCGCCCACGCGCTCGTGCTGGCCGCGCCGGTCTGTTCCCGCGAGGCGGACCACTCGCTGGCCGCCGACGCCGACCTGGTGATCTGCCTGGAGCGGCCCGCGCGCTTCGGCGCGGTGGGCTGGTTCTACGAGGACTTCACCCAGCTCACCGACGCCGATGTGCGCGACGGCACGGCCGTGCCGGACCGCCAGGATCACGCGGTCTCGCCCGGGCGGTGACCCGGGCGGCGGGCGGCGGTCACCTCCGGGCGGCGATCCGGCCCGGGCCGGACCGCCACGGCGCGACGGTGGTGCGGCCGGCGTGGCGCAGCATCGCCCTGACCACCAGCGGGTGCACCAGGCGGACCACGGCGAGGTAGGCGCGGCCGGCGGGGGACCGGGTCGCCGCCAGGGTGGACACGGTGACCGTGGTGCCGTCGGCGTCCGGCTCGACCAGCACACCGGCGCGGAAGTCGAGGTGGCCGGCGTCGGTGCCGAGCAGCACCTCGCGGTCCGTACGGGTGATGGTGGCGAAGGCCGACTCGTCGCCGCGCTCGATGCCGAACGGGGCGACCAGCCGGTTGCGCAGCCGCAGCAGCGCGACCACCGCCCGGGGCGGGTTGCGGAACACCGCGTCCGCCCAGTCCTGCGGGTCGGTGGTGGTGCCGGGCGGCACCCGCAGCGCGAAGGCGTCGGCCAGGTCCGGCCGGCCGATCGTGCCCTCCAGCAGGGTCGCGGCGGGTACCGGCACGGCCCGCACCCGCACGCTCTCCACGCCGACGGCGAGGCGGGCCCGCCACGGGTACCGGACGGGGTGCCGGACGGTGCCGGTGACGGCGCGCTCGGCGTTGTCCAGCAGATGCTCGATGACGGTGTCGTGGCAGACGCGGACCACGGCCGGCCAGAGCAGCCGCATGCGCGCGGCCGGCCGGCCGGTGAGCCGGTGCCGCAGCACGCAGGCGTGCGGGCCGCGGTCCTCGATCTCCAGCGTGTGGGTGCCGGTCAGCCCGGTGTGCGGGTGGAACGTCAGCTCCACCCGGCGGCCGGGGTGGTAGCCGGTGACGTGGTAGCGGATCCCGCCGTGCCCGCCGTCGGCGCCGACGGCGAGCGGCCGGTCGAAGCGCACCGGCAGCCAGGCGGGCGCCGGCCAGAGCGGGTCGTCGACGGCGCCGAGCCGGTCGAGCAGGCGGCCGACCTCGGCCGCGGGAACCGGCAACTCTCGTTCGTGGACGTTGTGCACCGTGGACGTCATCATCGCCTCCATACGGTCCCGTATGTTTTCCATACGGTACCGTACAGTGATGAGCGAGCGACCCACCCCCCGCGGTGCCGGGAGACGGACGTCACCGCGGCTGACCGCCGACGACTGGACGGCGGCGGCCTTGGAGGCGATGGCCGGCGGCGGCCTGGCCGCGGTCGCGGTGGAGCCGCTCGCGGCCCGGCTGGGTGCCACGAAGGGCAGCTTCTACTGGCACTTCGCCAACCGGGACGCCCTCATCGAGGCGGCCGTGCTGCGCTGGGAGCGCGAGCACACCGACGCGGTCATCGGCCTCGTCGACGCCGAACCCGACCCCCTGGCCCGGCTGCGGCTGCTCATCGGCCTGGTCCTGGGCTCCACGGTCGTGCCGGACGAGGGCTCCATCGAGCTGGCGATGCTCGCCACCGCCGACCACCCGCACGTCGCGCCCGTGCTGGCCCGGGTGACCGAGCGGCGGGTGGCGTACACGGCCGGGCTGTTCGCGGCGCTCGGCTGGCCGGCCGCGGAGGCCCGGCGCCGGGGGTTGCTGGCGGTCACCGCGTACCTCGGCTATGCGCAGCTCGCGCACGTCGCGCCCGGCACCCTGCCCGCCGGCGAGGCGGCTCGGCGCCGCTACGTCGACCGGGTGGTCGGCCTGCTCACGGCCCCCGACGCCGGCTGACGCCGCCGGCCCGGGGCTGCTGGTCCTCGAACTCCGCGCCAGCGGCGGCGCGGGCAGCGGCATCGCTGCCCGCCCCGCCGGCGAGCGCCGAAGGCGGCCCGGTCAGCCGTACGGCAGGTAGTACGTCCCGCTGCCGCTGAAGTTGTGGCCGCCGCCCGCCGGGCAGTAGCCCGCACCGTTGCCGCTGTACGCCAGGCAGTAGCACTTGTTGCACCAGCGCCAGCCCGGCTGCTCCCCGGAGGGTGCGGTGCCGTAGGCGACCCGGTAGTCGGTGGTGGTGCGCAGGTGGGTGCCGCCGTTGTGGCAGCGCCCGTCGGAGGCGCTTCCCGCGTACCACAGGCTGTAGCACCGGTTGCACCAGCGCCAGCCGACCTGCCCAGCCCCCGAGGTGTGGGTCACGATGTAGTTGCTGCTGCCTCCGTAGTCGTGGCCGCCGCCCACGATGCACCAGGCCGTGGTGGTGCCGCCGCCGAAGAACAGGCACTGGCACCGGTTGCACCACCGCCACTGGGACTGCACCGAGGCGGTCCCCGACTCGCCGGCCCGCGCGGGGCCGGAGCTCACGGTGGCGGCGCCGATCACACCGGCGGTGACGGCGCCGGCCCGCAGGACGGCGCGGCGCGCCATTCCGGAATGCCCTGGAACAGCTGTCTCCACGATTTCTCCCTTCGACGGAAACATTGCCCATTCGCCATGGAAGGCTGCATCCGGCCGATGCGCCGGGACAAGGTGCCGTGCAATTGGCGGTGAAATGCGATTTCGACATCGGTGTGGCGAATTCCGGCACGCCGCTTTCATTTGTTCACGAGAATTCGTCCGGCCGGCGATCGCGGACGGCGGGCCCGCGGGTAAGGTCGTGGGCCGGGCACGCGGAGGTGGACGTGAAGAGGGTGACCCGTCGGCTCGCTCTCTGGCGGGCGGATCTGGACGGCGGCGTCTGCGCCGCCCCGGAGGAGTGCGTGGAGCCGCTGCGCGACGGCGGGCCGGTCACCGTCGTCCTCGAGCACCGCGACCGCGGTGGCGCACCCGCGCGACGCGTCTTCCGCTGTGCCCTCCAGCAGGACGTCGAGTGGCAGTTCACCGGCCTCGACTGGCCGGCCGACCTGCGGCCCGGGGTCCTGGTCACGGTCTCCTGGCAGGCCGGCCGGGACGAGGTCGTGGTGCGTACCACCGCCCTCGCCGAGCCGCTGCGGGTCGACGGTGCCCTCTACTTCCACGAGTACGACCCGAAGGTCGTCACCCGCGAGTTCGTCCCGGACGACTCCAACCGGGCCAAGGTGCTGGCCGCGGTGCGCCGCCACGGCCGGGTGTTCGCCGACGGCAGCGCGGTGCTCGTCGAGGCGGAGCTCGCCGGGCACTGCGGGCTGGGCCGGGGCGCGCGCGGCGCGTTCCTGCTCCGCAACGCCGTCGAGCAACTGGGTCGCGAGGGGTTCCTCACCCGGCTGACCGGCAGCACCGACTCGTCGGGATACCCGTCCTATCCCGCCGTCGACGGCCAGCGAACCGCCGGGATGCTGTTCTACGCGCCGCTGGTCGAACCCACGCCCTTTCCGGACGACGACGATTCCGCGAACGCCGAGCGGCAGGACCACTGGGTCAACGGATTCGTCCGCAGATTGCCGCCCGGGGCGCAGGCGTCCGAGAAACAGCGCATTCTCCACGAGCAGGCCGGCGGGGACGACGAGGCCGGCCGGGAGCCGTTGGCGCCCGGCTTCACCTACGTGAAACGGCACCATCGCCAGGGTTGATCCGCGATGCACCCGGGATGCATCCCAAGGGCGACCGGTCGGCTGCCGCCGGCGCCGACAGTGAGGGCATGGTGCCGATCAGCCGCTGGAGCGTCGACGACAAGCCCCAGAGCCGCCTCGAGGTGGCCCGCGAGCTGGTCACGGTCTGGGCCGTGCACCTGCACCGCTCCTACCGCCTGATCCGGGACGCCCGCAGGGCTTGACAGTGCCGCCGCCCGGGGTAGTCTCAACCCATCGGTTGATAAACCGAGTGGTTGATAACCCAGGTGGTTGAGCGCAAATGACAGCGGACCCTCTCAGCGGCCTCTTCGCCGCCCTCGCCGACCCGACCCGCCGGGCCATCCTCGCCCGGCTGGCCCGCGGTGAGGCGACCGTCGCCGAGCTGGGCGCCCCGTTCCCGATCACCGCCCAGGCCGTCTCCAAGCACCTCAACGTGCTGGAGCGCGCCGGCCTGATCGTGCGGACCCGCGAGGCCCAGTGGCGGCGCGTGCGGATCGAGCCCACCCCGCTGCGGGACGTCGCGGGCTGGGTCGCGCAGTACCGGCGGCTCTGGGAGGAGCGCTACGACGCGCTCGGCAGCTACCTGGACGCCCTGCAGCAGGAGCAGAAGGAGGAGTCGTGAGCACCATCGCCATCAGCACCCCGTCCGACACCGAGCTGGTCATGAGCCGCTCGTTCGACGCACCCCAGGAGCTGGTCTTCGCCGCGCACACCCAGGCCGAGCACATCCGGCACTGGTGGGGCCGGGGCAACCCGCTCGACGTCACCATCGACTTCCGGGTCGGCGGCGCCTGGCGCTTCGTCGAGACCGCCGACGGCCGGCAGCACGCGTTCCGCGGCGAGTTCCGCGAGATCCAGGCGCCGGACAGCTTCACCTGGACGTTCGAGTACGAGCCCATGGCCGGGCACGTCGCCGTCGAGCGCTACGTCTTCACCGAGCAGGACGGCAGGACCACGGTCACCAGCACGACCAGGTTCACGACCCGGGCCGACCGGGACGGCATGATCGAGTCCGGCATGGAGGCCGGCGCCGAGCAGAGCTACGCCGCGCTGGACGTCTACCTTGCCAAGCTGAAGGGCTGACCTTGGTCTAGAGTCGCTTCCATGGGCGTCCGTACGTGGATCCGGGACTGGCCGGTCTACCGGCAGCTCACCGGCCCCGACCCGCTCGGCCGGGGCGCGGCGGCGCAGTCCGCCCGGTCCCGGAGCCTGACGGCACGCACCGAGACCGCCGACTCGACGGCCCGGTCCGTCTGCCCGTACTGCGCGGTCGGCTGTGGCCAGCGGATCTCCGTGAAGGACGGCGAGGTCGTCCAGATCGAGGGCGACCCGGACAGCCCCATCTCCCGGGGCCGGCTCTGCCCCAAGGGCTCGGCCAGCAAGAGCCTGGTCACCAGCGACCGCCGGCAGCGCAAGGTCCTCTACCGCCGGCCGTACGGCACGCAGTGGGAGGAGCTCGACCTCGGCACCGCGATGTCCATGATCGCCGACCGGGTCCTCGCCGCGCGCGAACAGACCTGGCAGGACGCCGACGCCGACGGCCGCCCGCTGCACCGCACGACCGGCATCTCCAGCCTGGGCGGCGCGACGCTGGACAACGAAGAGAACTACCTGATCAAGAAGCTCTTCACCGCGCTGGGCGCCATCCAGATCGAGAACCAGGCGCGTATTTGACACTCCGCCACCGTCCCCGGTCTGGGGACCAGCTTCGGCCGTGGCGGGGCCACCGGATTCCTCCAGGATCTGGCCAACGCCGACTGCATCGTCATCCAGGGCTCCAACATGGCGGAGGCCCACCCCGTGGGCTTCCAGTACGTGGTGGAGGCGAAGAACCGCGGTGCCAAGGTCGTCCACATCGACCCGCGGTTCACCCGGACCAGCGCGCTGGCGCACACCTTCGTGCCGGTGCGCGCCGGCGCCGACATCGCCTTCCTGGGCGGCGTGATCAACTACATCCTCACCCACGAGAAGGACTTCCGGGAGTACGTGCTCGCGTACACCAACGCGTCCATGCTGGTCGGTGAGGACTTCCAGGACACCGAGGAGCTCGGCGGCCTGTTCTCCGGCTACGACCCCGAGACCCGCACGTACGACCAGAGCACCTGGCAGTACGCGGGTCAGCAGGAGCACGGCCAGCAGGAGGACGAGTCCCACACGGACCGGGAGACCGCCTCCGGGCTCGAACAGGAGGCGCACGGCCCGCCGATCCCCGCCGGCGTGCCCCGCGACCCGACGCTGCGGGATCCGCGCTGCGTCTACCAGGTGCTCAAGCGCCACTACGCCCGCTACACGCCCGAGGTCGTCGAGCGGCTCTGCGGCGTACCGGAGGACAAGTTCCTCGAAGTCTGCGAGGCGTGGACGGCCAACTCCGGCCGCGAGCGGACCACGGCGCTGGTCTACTCGGTCGGCTGGACCCAGCACAGCGTCGGCGTGCAGTACATCCGGGCCGGCGCGATCATCCAGCTCCTGCTGGGCAACATGGGCCGGCCCGGCGGCGGGGTGATGGCGTTGCGCGGGCACGCCAGCATCCAGGGCTCGACCGACATCCCCACCCTGTTCAACCTGCTGCCCGGCTATCTGCCGATGCCGCACCACCGCAGGCACGAGACGTTCCGGCAGTGGGTGGACACCATCCGCCACCCCGAGCAGAAGGGCTTCTGGGCGAACGCCGAGGCGTACGCCGTCAGCCTGCTCAAGGCCTACTTCGGCGACGCCGCCACCGCCGAGAACGACTTCGGGTACGACTGGCTGCCCCGGCTCACCGGCGACCACGGCACGTACCAGCAGGTGCTCGACATGATCGACGGCAAGATCAAGGGCTACTTCCTGCTGGGGCAGAACCCGGCGGTCGGCTCCGCGCACGGCCGCGCCCAGCGCCTGGGCATGGCCAACCTGGACTGGCTGGTCGTCCGCGACCTGTTCCTGATCGAGAGCGCGACCTTCTGGAAGGACGGCCCGGAGGTCGCCACCGGCGAGATCGTGCCCGAGCGGTGCCGGACCGAGGTCTTCTTCCTGCCGGCGGCCTCGCACGCGGAGAAGGAGGGCACCTTCACCCAGACCCAGCGGATGCTGCAGTGGCGCGAGAAGGCCGTCGAGCCGCCCGGCGACTGCCGCTCCGAGCTGTGGTTCTTCTACCACCTCGGCCGGCTCCTGCGGGAGCGGCTGGCCGGGTCCACCGCGGCGCGCGACCAGGGGCTGCTCCACCTCACCTGGGACTATCCGCTGCACGGCGAGCGCGGCGACGAGCCCGACGCCGAGGCGGTCCTCAAGGAGATCAACGGCTTCGAGGTCGCCACCGGGCGGCCGCTGTCCGCCTTCACCGAGCTGCAGCCGGACGGCTCCACCGCCGGCGGCTGCTGGATCTACACCGGCGTCTACGCCGGCGGCGTCAACCAGGCGGCGCGCCGCAAGCCCCGCACCGAGCAGGACTGGGTCGCCCGGGAATGGGGCTGGGTGTGGCCGGCCGACCGCCGCACGCTCTACAACCGCGCGTCCGCGGACCCGCAGGGCCGCCCCTGGTCCGAGCGCAAGAAGTACGTGTGGTGGGACCCCGACGCCGGCGAGTGGACCGGCTACGACGTGCCCGACTTCGAGCGGACCAAGCCGCCGTCGTACCGGCCGCCGGAGGGCGCGACCGGCGTCGAGGCGATCTCCGGCGACGACGCGTTCATCATGCAGGGCGACGGGAAGGGCTGGCTCTACGCGCCCAGCGGCCTCATCGACGGCCCCCTGCCGACCCACTACGAGCCGGCCGAGTCGACGGTGCGCAACCCGCTCTACGAGCAGCAGGCCAACCCGACCCGCAAGGTCTACGACCGGTCCGACAACCCGACCAACCCGAGCCCGGACACCACCGTCTTCCCGTACGTCTTCAGCACCAGCCGGCTCACCGAGCACCACACCGCCGGAGGGATGAGCCGCCAGCTCGCGTACCTGTCGGAGCTGCAGCCGGAGATGTTCGTCGAGGTGTCGCCCGCCCTGGCCGCCGAGCGCGGGCTGGAACACCTCGGCTGGGCGCACCTCGTCACCGCCCGGGCGGCGATCGAGGCCCGGGTGCTGGTCACCGAGCGGCTGCGGCCGCTGCGCATCGAGGACCGTACCGTGCACCAGGTGTGGCTGCCGTACCACTGGGGAAGCGAGGGCCTGGTCACCGGCGACTCGGCCAACGACCTCATCGGCATCATCCTGGACCCGAACGTGCTGATCCAGGAGAGCAAGGTCGGCACGTGCGACATCCGGCCGGGCCGGCGGCCCACCGGGCCGCAGCTGCTCGCGTACGTGAAAAGCTACCGTGAACGCGCGGGCCTGGAGCCGGGGGAGAGCTGACGTGGCCGGACCGAACAGCCTCTACGGGCCGCTGGACCCGGCGCCCGACGCCGGGCACGTCGACGCCCCGCCGCGGATGGGTTTCTTCACCGACACCAGCGTCTGCATCGGTTGCAAGGCGTGCGAGGTGGCGTGCAAGGAGTGGAACCTCGTCCCCGACGACGGCTTCGACCTCCTCGGCACCTCGTACGACAACACCGGCGGCCTGAGCGCCAACTCGTGGCGCCACGTCGCCTTCGTCGAACAGCCCGCCACCGCACCGCCGGACCGGGGCACCACGCAGTTCCTCGGGATGCCCCTGCGGGATCTGCCGGGCCGCACCGCCGACGCGCCCCGCAGCGACTTCCGCTGGCTGATGATGTCCAACGTGTGCAAGCACTGCACCCACGCCGGATGCCTGGACGTCTGCCCGACCGGCGCCCTGTTCCGCACCGAGTTCGGCACGGTCGTGGTGCAGGAGGACATCTGCAACGGTTGCGGCTACTGCATCCCGGCGTGCCCGTACGGCGTCATCGACCAGCGCAAGGACGACGGCCGCGCGTGGAAGTGCACGCTCTGCTACGACCGTATCGGCGACGGCCTCACGCCGGCCTGCGCGAAGGCCTGCCCGACCGCGTCCATCCAGTACGGCGAGCTCGACGAGCTCCGCGGCCGCGCCCGCCACCGCGTCGAGAAGCTCCACGAGCAGGGCGTCACCGAGGCCCGCCTGTACGGCCACGACCCGCACGACGGCGTCGGCGGCGACGGCGCCTTCTTCCTGCTCCTCGACGAGCCGGAGGTCTACGGCCTGCCGCCGGACCCGGTGGTGCCGACCCGCGACCTGAAGGCCATGTGGAAGCGCGCCGGGCTGGCCGCGCTCGCCATGGCCGCCACGGTCGTCGTGTCGTTCGCGGGACGCCGCCCATGACGCCGCGCCGGGGAGACCGGGCGATGGTGCCGCCGGCCGACTTCCGGTCCTACTACGGGCGGCCGATCGTCAAGCCGCCGGTCTGGCACCACGACATCGCCGCGTACCTGTTCACCGGGGGCCTGGCGGCCGGATCGGCGCTGCTGGCCGCCGGCGGCGACGCCACCGGACGGCCCGCGCTGCGCCGCGCCGGGCGGCTGACCGCGCTCGGCGCGCTCGGCGCCAGCACCTACTTCCTCATCCACGACCTCGGCCGCCCCGCACGCTTCGCGAACATGCTGCGGGTGGCGAAGCCCACCTCGCCGATGTCGATGGGTACGTGGATCCTCAGCGCCTTCGGCGGCGCGGCCGCGGTGGCGGCCGTCGCGGAGGCGGCCCCGCTGCTGCCCCGGCGGGGCATGCCCGGCCTCGCGCGCCGCGTCCTGCCCCCGGTCGGCGCCGCCGGCCAGTACGGCGCCGCCGTGCTCGCTCCGGCGCTGGCCACGTACACGGCGGTGCTGCTCGCCGACACGGCCACCCCGAGCTGGCACGAGGCGTACCCGCATCTGCCGTTCGTCTTCGCGGGAAGCGCGCTGGCCAGCGGCGCCGGCATCGGCCTGCTGGCGGCTCCCGGCGACCGGGCCAACCCGGCCCGGCGCATGGCCGTGGGCGGCGCGGCCCTGGAGCTGTACGGCGCCCACCGCATCGAGACCGGCCTGGGCATCCTCAGCGAGCCCTACCGGCAGGGCCGGGCCGGCCGCCTGCTCCGGGCCGGCCGCCTGCTGACGGCGGCCGGGACGGCCGGGGCCCTGCTCGGGCGGCGCAGCAGGGCGGTGTCGGCGCTGTCCGGTCTGGCCCTGCTCACCGCGTCGCTGGCGACCCGCTTCGGCATCTTCGACGGCGGCGTCGCGTCGGCGAAGGACCCGAAGTACACGGTGGTGCCGCAGCGCGAGCGCCTCGCCCGCCGCGCCGCCGGTCCCGGCTGAGCCCTCACCGGCCTCGTCGGGTCAGCGAACCTCGAGGGTCGTCCCGCCGGCCCGCGCCGGCACCAGCTCGCCCACGACCGGAAAGCCCGGCACCTCGCCCGCGACCAGTAGCCCACCGGAGGTCTGCGCGTCGGCCAGCAGCAGCAACTCGTCCATGGCGGCGCCGCCGGTGTCGGCGTGCGGCAGCACCCAGTCGAGGTTGCGCCGCGTGCCACCGCTGACGTACCCGGCAGCCAGCGCCTCCCGCGCACCGTCCAGGTACGGCACCGCGGCCGCCTCGATGCGGGCCGTCACCCCGCTGGCCCGGGCCAGCTTGTGCAGATGGCCGAGCAGCCCGAACCCGGTGACGTCGGTGGCGCACACCGCCCCGGCGGCGAGCGCGGCCCGCGAAGCGGCCCGGTTCAGCTCCACCATCGCGGCCACCGCCTGGGGAAACACCTCGCCGGTGGCCTTGTGCCGGCTGTTCAGCACGCCGATGCCGAGCGGCTTGGTGAGGGTGAGCGGAGTCCCGGGCACCCCGGCGTCGTTGCGCATCAGCCGGTCCGGGTCGGCGACACCGGTCACCGCCATGCCGTACTTCGGCTCCGGATCGTCCACACTGTGCCCGCCGGCCACGTGACACCCGGCCTCCCGCGCCACGTCCAGCCCACCCCGGAGCACCTCGCCGGCGAGCTCCATGGGCAGCACGTCCCGCGGCCAGGCCAGCAGGTTCACGGCCACGACGGGAGTGCCGCCCATGGCGTACACGTCGGACAGCGCGTTGGCGGCGGCGATCCGCCCCCAGTCGTACGCATCGTCGACCACCGGCGTGAAGAAGTCGGCGGTGGCGACCACGGCAAGCCCGGCATCCAGCCGCACCACGGCGGCGTCGTCGCCGTCGTCGAGGCCGACCACCAGCTCCCCGGGCCCCCGCGGCGCCGCCGGCCCGACCAGCCCGGCCACCACGGCCTCGAGCTCGCCGGGAGGAATCTTGCAGGCACACCCGCCGCCGTGCGCGTACTGGGTGAGCCGTCCACTCGTCGTCACCCCCGCACTGTCCCACGCCCGCCGGGCCGCCCGCCGGTCACGGTGGACCGGCGGCTAGGGTGATCGACGGAGGCGTTCAGGTGGCTGGTGCCCCTCCCGGTCTTCAACACCGGTGTGACGCGGTATCCGGGTCAGGCGGGTTCGATTCCCGTCCGCCTCCGCCAACCAGTGAGCATCCCGCCTGAGCAGCAGAAAAGCAGCCAGACGAGGTCGCTGGACCGATCCCCACGAGTTCTCGGTGAGTCCCACTGATGACCGCTATGGCCCACTGGTCGCGGCAAAGACGCGGCAAAGATTCGAGCGGATCAGACGGCGTCCGGATCGTCGCGCTCGTGGAGCGCCCGCTCCATCCTGCGCCGCGCGGCCTCCTGCTGTCCGTCGACGCACTTGGTACAGATCGTAGGGGCGTGCTGCGAGAGGCGAACGCTGCTGTGCCTCAGTGAGGGTCGCTTGCGGGCGAGTCGCCACGCGTAGGCGCAGGTCCACTACGAGACGGGTCTGCTGCCGTAGGTCGGGCTGCACGACACTCTGCCGTCGGGTTCGGGCGGCACGATCACGGCAGACCCTCCGGCGCCCGCCGCGCCGGGTACCGAGTATCAAGGCCGTCTTGACGCGGCGGGCGGCGGGTGCCCGCTCCTACGGTGGGCGGGTCGAGGGTGACGGGATGGCTGGGGCCACTTCCGCCCGGTTCTGCTTCGGAAGGTAGCGGCGAGGCTGACTGGGGTTGCGGCATTCTGGTAGACCTGTGGTGACGTTGTGCAAGGAGTTGATCACCCATGGTTGATCTTGGACTGTTGGTGCAGGACGTGATGCCGTTCCTCTCGGCTGCTGCCGGCGTGTACGGGGGTGCGGTGGTACAGAAGGTGACCGATACCGCCGCTGATGCCGGGGCCGACGCGACGCTCGGTTTGGGACGCCGGTTGTTGCGGCGGCTGTTCACGTCCGGTCGCGGCGATGAGGTGCAGGCGGCGGTGGTCGAGATGGCCGAGTCCCCGGGGGATGAGGCGACGGCGGCGATGTTGCGGGCGCACCTGGTGAAGGCGTTGTCGCAGGAGCCGGAACTGGTGCGGGATCTGTCGCAGATGCTAGGTGAGGCCGGCGTGGGCGGGGACAGGTACACGGTGACCGTCTCGGGCGGACAGGGGGTGCAGGTCGGCTCGGGCAATACCCAGACCAACACGTTCACGTCCTCGACGTGAGTGCCGACAAGCCGCCCGCGCCCACCACCGACGGCGGTAGTTACGAGGTGGAGGTCGCCGGCGGCCAGGGTGTGCAGGTCGGCTCGCACAACTCTCAGATCAACATCGGTGTGGCTGCGGACGGGCTGCCGCCGCCGCAGACTGCCGGTGTCGGTGCGATAGTCCACAACCTGCCGCGGGCGTCGGCGGTGTTTCTGGGCCGGGATCTGCGGGTGCTTGCCGATCAGCTCGGCGGCAACGACTCCGGTGTGGTGGTCGGGCAGGCGGGCGCGGTGCACGGCCTCGGCGGGATCGGTAAGAGCGAGCTGGCCAACCACTATGCCCGCGCGAAC
This sequence comes from Couchioplanes azureus, assembly GCF_014648355.1. Lineage (GTDB taxonomy): Bacteria > Actinomycetota > Actinomycetes > Mycobacteriales > Micromonosporaceae > Actinoplanes > Actinoplanes azureus. The sequence continues at coordinate 375,127 of NZ_BMQY01000004.1, read as the reverse complement.
CTGACGCGGTACTCGCTGGTGTGGTGGATCACCGCTGACAGCACCGAGAAACTGAGTCTCGGGCTGGCGGCGCTGACCCGCCGGTTGCATCCGGTCGCGACGCTGGCAGACGCGCAGACGTGGGCCCTGGGATGGCTGCAAGCCCACACCGGCTGGCTGCTGGTGCTGGACAACGTCGAAGATGTCAACGACATCGCCGATCTGCTCGGCGTCGTCGGCGGTAACGGGCACATCCTGGTGACCACTCGACGTGATCTGGGAGCGGCCAGGTGGGCGACGCTCGGGTTGACCCCGTTCCGGCTAGGTGTGCTGGCCCGGGCGGCGTCGGTTGATCTACTGACCCGGCTCACCGGCCGGTCCGGTGACCGCGAAGGCGCTGACCGGCTGGCCGCCGAACTCGGGGACTTGCCGCTGGCCTTGGAACAGGCCGCCGCCTACGTCAGTCAGCACGATCGGATGAGCTTCGACGACTACCGCACCCTGCTCACCGATCAGTTCCCCCGGTTGGCCGGCAGCAGCGGCTTCGGCGGGAAAGACGGCCGGGCTGTCGCCTCGGTGTGGACGCTCACCATGAACTCCATCGCCGCAGACAACCGGCTCGCCGCGCAGGTGATGGACGTGCTCGCGTGGCTGGCTCCCGACGACCTGCCCGAGGACGTCCTGGTCTCGCTGGCCGACGACCCCGCGGACGTCGATGACGCCCTGGCTCTGCTGGCCTCCTACAGCATGATCAACCGGACCGATCGCACGGTGAGCGTGCACCGCCTGGTCCAAGCCGTCACCCGGTACAACCAGCAGGAGGCCACCACCGTTGCCGCGCAGCAGCAGGCTGCCCGACTGCTTGCGGACGCAATCCCGGACGACCCGATCAACAACGTGCAGGGGTGGCCGCGATGGGTCGCCCTCTTGCCTCATATCGACGCTCTCACCACCAACCTTGCCGACGATCACGAAATCGCCGCGATCCTCCATGTGGGAGATCGGGCTGCCACCTACCGGCAGTTTCAAGGCCAGACCAACGCTGCGATCGACCAGTTCGAGAGGGTGCTGGCCGACCGGCGGCGGCTGCGCGGGGTGGACCATCCGGACACGCTGACCTCGCGGAACAATCTTGCCTTTGCCTACCGGTCGGCGGGGCGGCTGGACGAGGCGATCAGGGAGTACGAGAGTGTGCTGGTCGATTTCCGGCGGCTGCGCGGGGTGGACCACCCGGACACGCTGGCCCTGCGGAACAATCTCGCCACCGCCTACCAGCTGGCGGGGCGGCTGGACGAGGCGATCACCGAGTTCGAGAGTGTGCTGGCCAATTCCCGCCGGTTGCTCGGCGAGGAGCACCCCAGCACGCTGACCTTGCGGAACAACCTCGCCTACGCCAACCAGGCGGCGGGGCGGCTGGACGAGGCGATCGGCGAGTACGAGAGTGTGTTGGCCGACCGGCGGCGGCTGCTCGGCGAGGAGCACCCCAGCACGCTGACCTCGCGGAACAACCTCGCCTACGCCTACCATGCGGCGGGGCGACTGGACGAGGCGATCAGCGAGTTCGAGAGTGTGCTGGCCGATTCCCGCCGGCTGCTCGGCGAGGAGCACCCCAGCACGCTGACCTCGCGGAGCAATCTCGCCTACGCCTACCAGGCGGCGGGGCGGCTGGACGAGGCGATCAGCGAGTTCGAGAGTGTGTTGGCCGACCGGCGGCGGCTGCTCGGTGAGGACAACCCGGACACGCTGACCTCGCGGAACAACCTCGCCTACGCCTACCGGGCGGCCGGGCGGCTCGACGAGGCGATCGCCTCCATCGTTCCTTGACACGGGAGAGGTCACCGAGGCGCTTCCTGGCCGATACGCGCAACGCCATTGCCAAGTTGGTGAGTCTGCTGTGCGATCCCCGGTCTTCACCACCGGTGTGACGCGGTGTCCGGGTCAGGCGGGTTCGATTCCCGTCCGCCCCGCCAGGTCGGATGCACCAGGCCGCGTGGCGAGACGCCCGAAGCGCGGCCCGTGAGGGTTCCCCTTCCGGGGTCGTCGGTGCAGGTCGAGTTGTCTGACCATGGCGATACGGCCGGCGCCCGTGTCCGGCGATTATGGTGCGCTCATGGAAAGCCTTCGGACAGAAAGCCGGAAGCCGCCCCCGGTCGCGCGACGCAAGAAACAGAATTCAGAATCTTGACCGTCTCGTCCATGTGGCGGCGGGCGGTGCCCATCGGCGCATTGATCTGACAAGTAGCGGACACTTCCCCGGAAGATTGAACTGGAGTGAGCCCTCGCGAGTGTGATCGGAGCGGCGCCGGAGATCATTTCGGCCTCCGATCGCCTGACCTGCTGGAGAGCGCCTCGTGCCGGCCATTCGGCGCATACGGGCTCATGACGGTGAGGTCGTTCATGCACCGGAGAGGATGACGACCGGCTCTGTGCGACGCTCCGCACTTCCCAGCGATCGGCCGCACCACATACTGTGAGTCCATCTTGCTCGCCCGTCGCCCAAAGCCCAAGGAGAACTCTGTTGTCGTCGGCTCCGTCCGTTGATCTCAATCCGTTCACGGAACAGACGGCGGGAAAGTACTTCGTCGGCAGAGAGGAGCAGTTGCTCAGTTTCAAGCGGACCCTGACCGGCCTCAAGCTGGGGCAACCGCGCCACCTGTTCGTCGCCGGCACACACGGCACCGGTAAGACGTCGTATCTCTACAAGCTGGTGGAATTGTCGCGAGCCGAGGACTTCCTCGCCGCATTGCCGACTCTGGACCCCGCGGCCACCGGACGCCAGCACATCGCGACGGTGGTCCAGTCCCTCATTTCGACGCTGGACGCCTGCCTCTCGGTGGATCCCCTCCAGCAATCGCGCACGCTGACCCGCGACTGGGAGAAGGGCGGGGAATCGACGAAATTTCGGCTGGCCCGCACCGAACGACTGCTGAACGACGACCTGAGAGCCGACCTGGAAACCATTCAGAGGTTGGCGAGCGAGGCCGGCAGGAAGCGCATCGTCGTCTGCATCGACGAGGGGCAGCGGATCGATGCCTTCGCTCTGTCGGCGCTCAAGAACGCACTTCAGCACCTGGACAGCTACCTGGTAGTCCTCTCACTCCGCCTGATAGACGACGCGAACGGGATCGTCGCCGGGGGCCGGGCGATCCTGGACACGAAGGCCAACGAGGCCGAAGGTGATCTCGGCGCCAGCCGTTTCTTTCTGGCCGGTGTGCCGCTCGGCCCTTTCGAGACGGATCAGGAAAGCCGCTCGTGCCTCATGAAGAGGCTAGAAGGCAACGCCGTCAGGTTCGACGACGACGTGATGTCGCTCGCCGGGCGGGTCACCGCGCGTCATCCGGCGAAGTTGATCGCTCTCGCCTCGAACCTGTACGACCTGGCAGCAGTCACTCCAACCAGGACGGCCGACATGGGAGCCTTTCGGAAGTCTTTCATCGATCACTACCGGACCGAGTACTGCGAGGCGGTGCAACTCGCCGGTTCGCTGCCGGAAACGAGCAGGAGCGTCATCATGGCCCTGCTCGACTTCGACCGTGCCGTGCGGCCGACCGAGCTGGCGCTGCACCTGGCGCCCAAGATCGATGGTTCGGCCCTGGAGATCGTCACGGCCGGGGTGGAGAGCGAACTGCACCAGCTCGAAGGGTCCTCCTTCCTCAGCGCGGCCGAGGACGGCTACCGGCTGAGCGATCCCGTGCGGCGATTCGCGCTCGGCGCGGTGCTGGGCAAGTCATGACCACCGTCGCGTCCTTCGAGCCCGACGAGCTGCAGGACCTCGAGGAGTCCTACATACCTCGGACCCTGCAGAAGTCCGTGGAGTTCCTCGCCAAGTCCCGCGAGCAGCGGGCCGCCTGGCCCCTGATGGCCGGGCTGCCGTCGAACCTGCGGAGCTCGGCGCTGGTGATAGCGGCCCTGCGGTGCGTCGACAAGGAACGTTTCGGCGTCGAGATCGCCGACGCGGCACTGTACGTGCGGGGGCAATGGGGAAGCCTGCAGAGCCCGGACGACCTCATCGACCTCCTGACGGTGGCGATCGCCGAGCATTCGGAGGCGCGGTACATCACCCAGCTTTTCGCGAGGCTGGACAAGAGCATCCGGGCGGCACGGGAGTCGGTCGAGGGTTGCCCCACGGTGGCGCTGAGCCGCGCCGCACTGGCTGCGGCGGACGGCGGGGACCGGCGGCTGCTGCAGGAGTGGTGCGACGCGCTGGTGGACCGGCAACGCACCGAGACCGGTTCGTGGCCCGACCTCGCCATCGCCAAGAACGAGTCGCTCGCCGCGACCGCCTGGGCCTTGCGCGCTCTGGTCAGGTCGGGGCTCGACAAGTACGCCGAGAACACCCGGAAGGGCTTGAGTTATCTGCTCGGCTACATCAACGAGCACGGCTGGGACGAGATCGCCGCCCAGGGGTCGTACGTGCACAGCATCGTGGTGCAGGCCCTGTCCGTCGAGACGCCTGAGGCACTGACCGCCCAGGACGGAGGGGTGCTGCTCCTTGCCCGCGCCATGAACCCCGACGGCGGCTGGGGGGTGGCCAAGGACGAGGTGAGTGGGACGGAGTACACCGCGCTCGCGATACGAGCCCTTTTCGAGGCCGGAATCGGACGCTACGTCCCGTGCCGGGCCGTGGAGAAGGTGTTGCTCAAGATAAGGACTCGCGCCGACGCCCTGGAGCTCGAACGGGACCGCATGCGGGAAAATCTCGAGGATCGCGTCAGAGAGGAGTGTGGTCGGGTGATCCAGGAGCGACGCCAGCTTCGACAAGAAATGGATGATCTCAAGAGCCGGCTCGATCGGCTCGAGCAGAAGTTGCGAGATCAGCGTCGGCAGAACGTCGCCCTGCGAAGGTTCCGTGACCGCGTGTTGTCGGGCGACGCCGTGTCGGAGTATGCCGAGGCCATGGAGGTCGCCGCCGCCGACCGTTCCAGCCGTTTCGGCGTGCTCACCCGTTACGTCGCCCTCGCCGCACTGGTTCTCGGTGCGACATCGCTGTTCATGTTCGACAGGTCCGCCACCTCCGGCGCCACCGGACAGACCGTTGCCGCCAGCATCGCCGCGGCCCTGACCGGTATAGCGCTGGCGCTGACGACCTGGGCCTTCATCTCCCGGCGTCGGCGCGCGGCCGGCGGTGCCGTTGAGCGGCTCATCGCCCAGCGCCTCGGCCTGGAGCTGGCCGACGACTCGCCGAGCCCGCTGACCGCCGTCAGTGAGCAGGTCGAGCTCTTCCGCTTCGCGACGGCCGACCTGCCGCCGGACGTCCGGGAGGAGATCATCTACCGGCTGGCTTCGGAGGGCTCGCACATGCCTTCCGAGCTCGCGCATCGCTTCACGATGGATCTCCTGATGCGGTTGCACATTCCGCCGCGTCAGACCGCAAGGCTCGAGCGCTGGCTCGAAGCCTTCGTCAAGCTGACGATAGACGAACGCCGGACGGTTCTGCTGCAGCTCCGAAGGTACGTTCTTTGAGCCTTGTCCGGGGCGCGCTGCTGATGGTGTCCCTGACGCTCCTCGGCGCGTTGTTCCTGCCGGGAGCCGCACTGTCGGCAGTCCCTCTCGTCGTCAAGGCCGCCGCGTTCCCGGCAGGTTCCTCGCACAGCGTCGTCGTGCAGCTGGAGAACGCCGGGGACCGCCCGGTGCACGTGTCCCGTGCTCTGTTGTCGGGACCTCACGCCGCGATCCCGGCGCCACGGCCCGCGGTGGTGATCCCCCCGCAGTCCACCGTCGTCATTCCCTTCGATGGGATTCCCTCCGCGCGGGGATCCTACGTCCTGGTCGAGTACTCCCTCGCGGGATCGTCGACGCCGTCGTCGTTGTTCGTGGCGGTCGCCACCGAACCCGCCGTCCCGGACAATCCCGCCGTTCTGGTCGGCGTGATCGCGGCGGTGACGAGTCTGTGCGGCGTGCTGGTCGGTGCGTTCGCCACGCATGTCATGACGGCCCGCCGGGAGAGGCGCAAGGAGCGTCACGACTGGAAGGCGATGATCTACAAGGAGCACTACGCCGACTACACCGACTTCCTGGCCACCCTGGGTGTCGATCTGAGCCCGACACTGCTGACCGAACGCTTCAGTGCCTTGCGCGCGAAGGTGCCGATCTCCGCGGACGCCATCGCGGCGTTCCGTGCCACGCAGGCGATGCTGACGAGCGCGCAGCACACCAAGGACGAGAAGCTGGCGGCTGTCGCCGTTCTCAACGATGTGATCCGCGCCGAGCTGACCGAGCTGAAGTAGCCCGGCACGGTCGTCGGCCACTGCGCCCCAGACCGGATCTGACCATCTTGTGGCGCACCCCGCCGGTCCCGGGTGTGGCCGATGTGACGGGCGGCCGCCCCGTCCCGCCGGAGCTCGGCGACGTGAGCTGGGAACCGGCCTGAGTTCGGCTCGACCCGGAGTTGTGTCAAAACGCAACATTCGAAAGATCAGGTTATGTCGGCGCGCCCGGATCTGTCGGATAGCGCCCTTCCGGCTGCCTGTTCACCCGGCAGTGACTGCTTTACTCTCACATTGATCGACGGCAATGTCCTAACTGGGCGGACGGCTCGCTCTACTAGGTACTGACGTGGAGCGTCGGAAATGTCCGTTGGACGTGCCGTAAACACCGGACAAGAAAGAGGTGGACATGCACGATCGTGCATGGAAAATCCGCGCCCGGGCCGCAGTGGCCGTCGCCGCCGGCGTCCTGGCCCTGGTAGCGGGTGGCGCTCAGGCCGCCGCCAGCCCGGCCGGCGCCGCGGACTCGTCGAGCTCCCCGGCGATCCAGATCACCCAGAGTCCCTTCGAGCTCGTCCTTCCGGGCGCTCAGGCCGGGAAGTCCGCCAAGGTACCGGCAGACGGCTCGGTTACGGCGTTCCACGGCTTCAGCACCTTCCGGAGCATCAAGATCGAGTCGCAGGGCTTCGATCTCGAGGGGCGCATTCAGGGCCGACTCCGCAGCCACAATTTCGAGAGCCTGTGGCAGGTCTACAACCTCCCGTCGTCGTCCGGGTGGAATCTCTGGGTGCTCAAATTCAAACAGGACACCAGTCAGAGCGTCCTGAAGGAGACCTTCCACCGTGAGGAGCTGATCGATGTCAACATCGATATCAGGTTCCGGGTCTCGGCAGCCGCATTGCGGAACGTTTCCACACTGCGCATCGGCTTCGAGACACTGAGGCTGGAACTCGACGGCGAGACGAAGGACTTCACCGTGGTCAACGGTGCTTCCGGCGGCGGCAGGGACCAGAACGGCAACGAGGTCCCGGTGGATTTCGAGCCGGTCTGAGGAAAGTCCGGCCAGGTCTTCGCTGACCGGCCGGTGAGGCGTTGACGGCGGCGGCCGGTGCCGGGGCGTGTCCGGTGCCGGTCGCCGCCGGGCACGCGGGCGCGCCGCCCGCGGCCCGGGACTGGTGACCGGAAAAGGTCAGATGAGGATCACGAAGGCCAGGGAGGCCGGCATGCCATCCACTCCGAGCACACCGAGATCACCCCGGACGCTGCGGCGGGCCCTGGCGAGATCCGCCGTGGCCGCCATGACCGTCCTCGCGGCCCTTGTGGCCGGCGGCTCCGGCGCCGCAGGGGCGGCCGGTGCCCGTTTCGTGCCGGAGGCCGCGGAGGCCCGCTGGGACGGCGCCGTCGCCACCGTCGTCTTCCAGGAGGTGGATGTGGCGCTGGCGGGCGACCTGACCACCATCTCCGTCACCGCGACCGTGGACGTGGACATCACCTGCCGCCGCGGCGAGTCGACTGTCGACATCCACCGGTCCGCGACCGTCACGAAGGCGAACGACTACCCGATCGGCGCCGACGGCACCGTCGCAGGCACCGCCAGGCTGCCGCTGGAGGTGACGGGGTGGCAGGTGCCCGGCTACTCGTGCGCGGCACGGCACTGGTCGGTCACCGCGGTCCTGGAGGACTTCTGGACCGGCGCCACCCTGACCCACAAGGCCTGAGGGACGGAACCGGCCACCTCCGGTAGTTTGGTGCTGCTGCATCGGCCGCGGAGGAGGAACGCTGTGGGGCAGACTCCGGCGGACCCCCGGCGGCGGATCCCGCGCACCGACGCCGTGCTCGGCGAGCCGCTCCTCGTCGCCGCCGCGGAGCGGCTCGGGCGGGCACCGGTCAAGGCCGCCGTCGTCGCCGCCCAGGCGCGGGCACGGGCCGGGGAGATCGATCCCGGCGACGTCGTCTCCGTCGCCGTCGCCGCGCTCCCGGCGGCGCCCGGTGGCCTGCGCCGCGTCGTCAACGCCACCGGGGTGGTGCTGCACACCAACCTCGGGCGGGCCGCGCTGTCGGCCGCCGCCGTCGAGGCCGTCGCCGCCGCGGCGGGGCACACCGACGTCGAGCTCGATCTCGGCAGCGGGCGGCGGGCCATGCGGGGCCGGGACGCCCTGGCCGCGCTCGCCGCCGCCGTGCCCGTGGCCGGGGGTGTGCACGTGGTCAACAACGGCGCGGCCGCGCTGGTCCTGGCCGCGACCGTGCTGGCCGCCGGGCGGGAGATCGTCGTCAGCCGCGGGGAGCTGGTCGAGATCGGCGACGGTTTCCGCCTGCCCGACCTGCTCGTCTCCACCGGCGCCCGGCTGCGCGAGGTCGGCACCACCAACCGCACCCGCCTCGCCGACTACGCCGCGGCGGTGGGGCCGGAGACCGGGTTCGTGCTCAAGGTGCATCCGTCCAACTTCGTCGTGCGCGGGTTCACCCGGGCCGTGCCGGTCGAGGAGCTCACCGGGCTCGGGGTCCCGGTCGTCGTCGACATCGGTTCCGGGTTGCTCGGCCCCGACCCGCTGCTGCCGGACGAGCCGGACGCGGCGACCACCCTGCGGTGCGGCGCCGATCTCGTCGTCGCCAGCGGTGACAAGCTGCTCGGCGGCCCGCAGGCCGGGCTGCTGCTGGGCGAGGCCTCGCTGGTGGAGCGGCTGCGGCGGCACCCGCTGGCGCGGGCCCTGCGGGTGGACAAGCTCACCCTCGCCGCGTTGCACGCCACCGTCGCCGGGCCGCAGACGCCGACCTGGCGGGCGCTGCGGACCGATCCCGACGCGCTGCGGGTACGCACGGAGCGCGCCGCCGCCGATCTCGCCGCCGCCGGTGTCCGCGCCGAGGTGGTCGCCTCGGTCGCCGTGGTGGGCGGGGGCGGCGCGCCGGAGCTGGAGCTGCCGTCGTGGGCCCTCGCGCTGCCCGGGGAGTACGCACGGCCCCTGCGTCTGGGGGAACCGCCGGTCGTCGGGCGGGTCGCCCGCGGCCGGCTGCTGCTCGATCTGCGCTGCGTGCCGGCCGAGCGGGACCCGGCCCTCGTCGCGGCGGTGTCCACCGCCGCCCGGGCGCGGGAAGCCGGCGTCGAGGAAGCCGCCGGAGGGTGACGATGCACGTCGTCGCCACCGCCGGGCACGTCGACCACGGGAAGTCGACGCTGGTCCGGGCCCTGACCGGGATGGAGCCCGACCGGTTGGCCGAGGAGCGCCGCCGCGGCATGACCATCGACCTCGGGTACGCCTGGACCACCCTGGACCCCGGCGGCACGGTCGCGTTCGTCGACGTGCCGGGGCACGAGCGGTTCGTGCCCACCATGCTCGCCGGGGTGGGCCCGGCGCCGGCCGCGATGGTCGTCGTCGCGGCCGACGAGGGGTGGATGCCGCAGTCGGCGGAGCACCTGGCCGCGCTCGACGCCCTCGGCGTGCGCCACGGGCTGCTGGTCGTGTCCCGCGCCGACCTCGCCGATCCGGGGCCCGCGGCGGCCGCGGCGGCCGCGCGGATCGCCGCGACGTCGCTCGGCGCGGTCGAGGCGGTCGCCGTCAGCGCGGTCACCGGGGCGGGGATGGCCGAGCTGCGGGCTGCGCTCGGCCGGCTCGTCCTCGGGCTGCCCGCGCCGGCGGAGGGGCCGGTACGGCTGTGGGTCGACCGGGCCTTCACGATCCGGGGCGCGGGCACGGTGGTGACCGGGACGCTCGGCGCGGGGGAGCTGCGTACCGGTGACGAGCTGGAGCTGACCGGGGCCGGCCGGCCGGTGCGCGTGCGGGGGTTGCAGAGTCTGGGCGAGCCGGTCGCGGCGGTGCGCGGCACGGCCCGGGTCGCCGTCAATCTCCGCGGCGTGCCCCGCGACGCGGTCGCGCGCGGGGCCGCCCTGCTGACGCCGGGGCGTTTCGTGCTCACCGACCTGGTCGACGTGCGGGTGCACGGCGACCCCGTCGCGGACCTGCCGGCGACGCTCACGCTGCATGCCGGGTCGGCCGCGGTGCCGGCACGGGTACGCCCCCTCGGCGCCGACACGGCGCGTCTGCGGCTGGCCCGGCGGCTGCCGCTGCGGGTCGGCGACCGGGTGCTGCTGCGCGACCCCGGCCGGCACCACGTCGCCGGCGGCGTGACCGTGCTGGACGTCATGCCGCCGGGTCTGCGGCGGCGCGGTGCGGCCGCGGCGCGGGCGGCCACGCTGTCCGGGATGGACGGTGCCGTCGACCTGGCCGGCGAGCTGCGGCGCCGGGGGCTGGTCCACCGCGACGACCTCGCGCGGATGGGGGTGCCGCCGGACCGTGCCCCCGTGGCGGGTGGGTGGTTCGCCGATCCGGCGCATTGGGCGCGGCTGCGGGACCGGCTCGCCGACGAGGTCGGCGCCTACGCCCGCGAGCGCCCGCTCGAGCCCGGGGTTCCCGTGGAGGCGGTGCGGCACCGGCTCGGCTTGCCGGAACGGTCCCTGGTGGAGGCCCTGGTGGCGCCGCCGCTCGCGCTGCGGTCGGGGCGGGTCTCGGCCGGGCCGGCCGGCGTGCCCGGCGAGCTGGCCGCCGCGGTGGGGCGGGCCTTCGACCCCGGCCGGCCGTTCGCGGCGCCGGAGACGCACCGGCTGGCCGAGCTGGGGCTGGGGGCGCGGCAGCTCGCGGCGGCCGCCCGGGCGGGGCTGGTGGTGGTGCTCGCGGAGAACGTCGTGCTGCCCGTGGACGCGCCGGAGCGGGCGGTGGGTGTGCTGGCCGGCCTCGCCCAGCCGTTCACCCTCAGCGAGGCCCGCCGGGCGCTGGACACGACCCGGCGGGTGGCGGTGCCGCTGCTCGGGCTGCTCGACCGCACCGGCGCGACCCACCGGCTGAGCGACGACCGCCGTACGGTCGCCGGGCGGGGTCGATGCGCAAACCGCTGGGGTAGGTGCGAGCCATGACCCCCCTCAGCGTCTGGCCGGGCAACCCCTATCCCCTCGGTGCGACCTACGACGGCGGCGGCACCAACTTCGCGCTCTTCTCCGAGGTCGCCCGGCGCGTGGAACTGTGCCTGTTCGACGACGACGGCGTGGAGACCCGCATCGACCTGCCGGAGCGCGAGGCGCTGGTGTGGCACGGATACCTGCCCCGGATCGTGCCCGGGCAGCGCTACGGCTACCGGGTGCACGGGCCGTACGACCCGTCGCGGGGCGTGCGGTGCAACCCGCACAAGTTGCTGCTCGACCCGTACGCGAAGGCGATCGACGGGCACCACGAGTGGGACAACGCGCTGTTCTCGTACCACTTCGGCGATCCGGGCTCGTACAACGACGCGGACTCGGCCCCGTACGCGATGCGCTCGGTGGTGGTGAACCCGTACTTCGACTGGGCCAACGACCGGCCGCTGCGGATCCCGTTCCACCAGACGGTCATCTACGAGGCGCACGTCAAGGGCATGACGGTGCGCCACCAGCGGATCCCCGAGGACGTCCGGGGCACCTACTCGGGCCTGGCGCACCCCGAGATGATCAAGCACTTCCGGGAGCTCGGCGTGACCGCCGTCGAGCTGATGCCGGTGCACCAGTTCGTGCACGACAGCGGGCTGGTCGAGCGCGGGCTGAGCAACTACTGGGGTTACAACACCATCGGCTTCTTCGCCCCGCACAACGACTACGCCTCCTTCGGCGGCCGGGGCGGGCAGGTCCAGGAGTTCAAGTCGATGGTCAAGGCGCTGCACGCGGCCGGCATCGAGGTGATCCTGGACGTCGTCTACAACCACACCGCCGAGGGCAACCACCTCGGCCCCACGCTGTCGTTCCGGGGCATCGACAACCCGGCGTACTACCGGCTGGTGGACGGCGACAGGCAGTACTACTACGACACCACCGGCACCGGGAACAGCCTCAACGTGCGCCACCACGAGTCGTTGCGACTGATCATGGACTCGTTGCGCTACTGGGTGACCGAGATGCACGTCGACGGCTTCCGCTTCGACCTGGCCGCCTCGCTGGCCCGCGAGTTCCACGAGGTCGACCGCCTCGCCGCCTTCTTCGACCTGGTCAACCAGGACCCGGTGGTGAGCCAGGTGAAGCTGATCGCCGAGCCGTGGGACGTCGGCGACGGCGGCTACCAGGTCGGCGGCTTCCCGCCGCTGTGGACCGAGTGGAACGGCAAGTACCGCGACAGCGTCCGCGACTTCTGGCGCGGCGAGCCGGCCAGCCTCGGCGAGTTCGCCTCGCGCTTCACCGGCTCGTCGGACCTGTACGAGATCGACGGCCGCCGTCCCATCGCCTCGATCAACTTCGTCACCGCGCACGACGGCTTCACCCTCACCGACCTGGTCTCGTACAACGGCAAGCACAACGAGGCCAACGGCGAGGACAACCGCGACGGCGAGAGCCACAACCGTTCCTGGAACTGCGGCGCCGAGGGTGCGGCCGACGACCCGGACATCATCGCGCTGCGCGAGCGGCAGAAACGCAACTTCCTCGCCACGCTGCTGCTGTCCCAGGGCGTGCCGATGATCTCGCACGGCGACGAGCTGGGCCGCACCCAGCACGGCAACAACAACGTCTACGCCCAGGACAACGCGCTGAGCTGGATCGACTGGGCCGACGCCCGGCACCACGACGTGCTCACCCTGTTCACCCGGAGCCTGACGAAGCTGCGCGCCGAGCATCCCATCTTCCGCCGCCGGCGGTTCTTCACCGGCGGGCCGGCGGGCGACTCGAAGCTGCCGGACATCGCCTGGCTGCGCCGCGACGGCGAGCCGATGACGCCGCAGGACTGGACCGCGCAGTCCGGCATGACGATGACGGTCTTCCTCAACGGCCACGGCATCCCGGAGCGTGACGCCCTCGGCGAGCCGATCGTGGACGACTCGTTCCTGGTGCTGTTCAACCCGCTGCCCCAGCGGGTCACCTTCACGGTGCCGCCGCGCGAGTACGGACGGACCTGGGAGAAGGTGATCGACACGGCCGACCCGCTGCTGGCCGGCCGACGCCGGTCGGTGCGGGCCGCGGGGTCGCTGGAGGTGGGCGGCCACACCATGGTCGTCCTGCGCTGTAGTTACTGAGCGTCACCGATTACTGACAGTTACCTTTGCGGCAACGCGGACGCCGCCTTGCGGTGGCCTTGAGGCTCCGCTGGCATCGTTTCCCACCTCGGCACACGACGGGAAGGAACGAGCAGATGAAGCTGGCACGCCTGGCCGCCATCCTGGGGGTGGCCGTGACGGCCGTCCTGGTGGCCCCGCACCCGGCCTCGGCTGCCGCGAGCATTCCCGGCACGCCGATGGGCCTGCGGAACGTGCGCTCGGCGCAGAACGCCGCGCAGACCCTGGTGTACTGGAAGCCGGTCGCCGGCGCCACCAACTACCGCGTCACCGTCACGGACGGTGTCACCAGCTGGTCGTACGTCGTCGCGGCGACCCAGCCGCTGAACGCCGGCGGCACCCACCAGCTGACGGTCGCCACGCCGGACAAGTGCTCCCGCTACCAGATCACGGTCGCCTCGCGGGACGCCGAGGGGCAGGGCAGCAGCATCTCCGTGACGGAGAAGTCGCTGGTGCCGACGATGGTGATCAAGGCGAAGGCGGTCCGCGGCACCGACCGCACCAAGGCGACCTTCACCTACACCGCGCCGCAGTGGAAGGGCTACCTGGGTGGTCCGACCGGCGGAGCGCAGCCGGACGACCCGCGCAACCCGAAGATGAGCTTCACCAGCACCGCCCAGCTCGTCCGGCTCTCCGACAACAAGGTCGTCGCCACCAACGCCGCCACCGGTGCCAGCTGGACCAGAGCCCGGTCGCTGAACTTCAGCGGCCTGGAGCCGAACCGGGCGTACGTTCTCAAGATCACGAACGCCAACAAGTGGGGCAGCTGCGCCGCCCAGACCGGCCGGATCCTGCTCAAGGCCAACTGACGTCATCCCATCCCCCCGAAGGACTCGCCCGGCCCTGGTGGCCGGGCGAGTCCGCGTGTCTGTCGCCAACCCGACTGTCACCGCGCCGCGCTACCTGCCATGGCGAAGGATGGCGGGATGGCGGATGTCATCGTGGTGGGCGGCGGGATCATCGGGATGACGGCGGCGATGCGGCTGCGCGAGCGCGGCGCCGACGTGACGCTGTGGAGTCCCGACGCGCCGGCGGACACGGTCTCCGCGGTCGCCGCGGCGGCCTGGTATCCGACCGGCCTCGTCTTCGAGCCACGGGTGCTGGCCTGGGCCGCCGCCACGTACGCGTACTTCCGCCGCCAGGCCCGCGACGGCGTGCCCGGGGTGATGGTCCGCGAGACCCGCAACCTCGAGCGCGACGGCGCGACCGGCGAGCCGTGGTGGGCGCCGGCCGCCGGCCGGGTGCGCTACCTGCCGGCCGAGGCGCCGTGGACCCGAGAGGTGCGCTTCGACGCCCCGGCGGTCGAGATGGACGTCTACCTGCCATGGCTGCGGCAGCGGTTCGAACGCGCCGGCGGGCGCGTGGTGCGCCGGCGCGTCGACCGGCTGGAGGAGGCGCTCGCCGAGGCGCCGGTGATCGTCAACGCCACCGGCCTGGCCGCCGGGTCGCTCTGCGGCGACCCCGAGGTCTATCCGGTCCGCGGCCAGATCGTGCTGGTCGCCAACCCGGGCGTCTTCGTCTCGGTGCGCGACCTGACCCGGCCCAGCACGTACGTGCATCCGCGCACCCGCGACGTGGTGCTCGGCGGCACCTTCGACGAGAACAGCTGGAGCACCACCCCGGATCCGGCGACCCGCACCGCGATCGTCGAGCGCTGCCTGGCGCTCGTGCCGGAACTGGCGGGCGCGCCGGTGGTGGGGGAGAAGGTGGGCCTGCGCCCGGCCCGGCGCGGCGGGCCGCGGGTGGAGGTCGAGAAGCTGTCCGGCGGGACGGTCGTGCACGCGTACGGCCACGGCGGCGCGGGCATGACCCTGTCCTGGGGTTGCGCGGACGAGGTCGCCTCCCTGGCCCTTTGATTGCCTACCGTTAACCTTCCGTTTACGCACCGTCGCCCTTAGACTCACCGCAGTCCATCTGCGAGGAGCTTTGAGGCGATGATGTCCGGGCGACCGAAGCCGCTGCCGCTGCTGTCCACCCACTCCGGCCGCGACCGGATGACGTGCCTCTACCGGTGCGCCAACGCCTGCGACCATCCGGTGCCCAACACCTCCGCCAACCCGTACCTCGGCGACCTGGTCCGGGCCGGGCTGACCCGGCGGGGTCTGGTCCGGCTCGGCGCGGCCGGTGCCCTGGTGCTCGGCGTCGGCGCCGGGTCGCAGGCCGGGACCCGGCCCGCGCGGGCCGCGGCCGCTCCCGGGCAGGCGGCGCCCCACCCCGCCGGCGCACTCACCTTCACCCCCGTCCCGCCGAACACGCTCGACGCGGTGATCGTGCCGCACGGCTACGACTCCGCCGTGGTGATCCGGTGGGGCGATCCCGTGCTGCCCGGCGCACCCGCGTTCGACGTGCACCGGCAGAGCGCCGAGCGGCAGGCCGCCCAGTTCGGGTACAACAACGACTTCCTCGCCGTGCTGCCGCTCGGCCGTGACGGGCGGCGGGCGCTGCTCGTGTCCAACCACGAGTACACCAACGAGGAGCTCATGTTCCCGGGCTTCACCACCCAGGAGGCCATGTCGGTGGAGCAGGTGCGGGTGGCGATGGCCGCCCACGGCATGTCGGTGGTGGAGCTGGAGCGGGTGGGCCGGACCGGCCGGTGGCGTCCGGCGCGCGGCGACCGGCTGCCGTACAACCGCCGGATCACGATGCTCGCGTCGCCGTTCCGCTTCACCGGTCCCGCCGCCGGCTCGCCCCTGCTGCGCACCGCCGAGGACCCGGCCGGCACGACCCCGATCGGTACGCTGAACAACTGCTCGGGTGGCGTGACGCCGTGGGGCACGGTGCTCTCGGGTGAGGAGAACTTCAACCAGTACTTCGTGGGCGGCGACCAGGCCCCGGAGGACCTGAAGCCGAAGCTCGCCCGATACGGCATCTCCACCACCGCGCGCTACCCCAGCGGCTCGCGGCGGTGGGAGCGGGCGCAGGAGCGGTTCGATCTGGCGAGGCATCCGCACGAGGCGCACCGGTTCGGCTGGATCGTGGAGGTGGATCCGCAGGATCCGCACGGGCGGCCGCGGAAGCACACCGCGATGGGCCGGTTCAAGCACGAGGGCGCCAATGTGATCGTGGCGAGGAGCGGTCACGTGGTGGCGTACATGGGTGACGACGAGCGGTTCGACTATCTGTACAAGTTCGTGTCGGCGAAGAGGTTCGTTCCGGGTAACCGGGGGCACAACCTGACCCTGCTGGAGTCCGGCACCCTGTACGTGGCGAAGCTGTCCGGTGACAGCCCCGCGGCGGAGATCGACGGCACCGGCAGGCTGCCCTCCGACGGCGCCTTCGACGGCACCGGCCGCTGGATCAAGCTCGCCTCCGGTCACCGGTCGTACGTGCCGGGCATGAGCGTCGTGGAGGTGCTCACCTTCACCCGCCTCGCCGGGGACGCGGTGGGCGCGACCAAGCTGGACCGCCCGGAGGACGTGCAGCCCAGCCTCGTCACGGGGAAGATCTATGCGGCGCTGACCAACAACACCAACCGCGGCGTGGGCAGCTATCCGGGCGTGGACGAGGCCAATCCGCGCAGCCCCAACCGGCACGGCCAGATCCTCGAGATCGTCGAGGACGGCGGCGACCACACCGGGGAGACCTTCACCTGGTCGCTGCCGATCGTCTGCGGCGACCCGGAGGATCCGTCGACGTACTTCGCGGGCTACGACAAGCGGGCGGTCTCGCCGATCTCGTGCCCGGACAACGTCGCCTTCGACCGTACGGGAAACCTCTGGATCGCGACCGACGGCAACGCGCTGGGCAGCAACGACGGCCTGTTCGCGACCGCGATCGAGGGCCCCGAACGGGGCCGTCTCAAGCAGTTCCTCACCGTGCCGCCTGGCGCGGAGACCTGCGGCCCGTTCCTCACCGGCGACGACCGCTCGGTGTTCGTGGCGGTGCAGCACCCCGGCGAGATCTCCGGCGCCACCGTGGACGACCCCGCGTCCACCTGGCCCGACGGCGACTTCGCCAAACCCGCCGTGGTCGTCACCTGGCGACCGGACGGCTGTCCCATCGGCACCTGACGGCCGGCTCGTCGCGGGCCGGGCCGGTCCGTCCCGGGGGCCCGTCGCCGAGAGAACCCCGGAGCCGTCGTGCGAAAGCCCGAGCCGTCGTCAGGCTCAGGGCCGCCGCCCGGAAGCCGGGAGCCGCCGGCCGGAGGCCGGTGGGGAGCACGCTGCCTACGCCCGGTCGGCCGGGCGGTCCCAGCCGTCGCAGCGGTCGTCGCCCTCGCCGCCGGCCGGATCGCCCGGGCCGAGCAGGTCGAGCAGATCCGGCCCGGAATGTCCCGTGTCGACCGTCCGGCCGATGAGTCCCAGCTGCGCCGCACAGTCCCGGCCGAAGCCCTTGACCATGCGGTCGGCGCGGGTGGGATGCCCGCACCGCGGACATTTCCGCATCGGCGCTCGACCGCGTCTCATGATCCGAGTATGGGCGCCCGGAGCCCGATTCAGCCGGAACCGGCCGGGCCCGTCGGGTCGTCGGAGGACGTCGCCGCCGGCTCCCCGGCGGTCGCCGGCCGGTCGAGGTGGCCGCGCTGGCCGAGGTGGTCCGCCGCGTCGCTCTGCCGGCGGCGGCGCGCGCGGAGCCAGGTGAAGGCCGCGGCGCCGCCCAGGACCACCAGCAGGGCCGCCTTGAAGCCGGCCTTGGTGAAGGCCAGGAACGACGCCGCCCGCAGCAGGCCGCTGGTCCACCACGAGAGATCGGTGAGGCGCTCCCAGTCGTCCCGCGGCTCCCAGCCGGCGACCCACCAGCCGACCGTCAGCAGGCCCAGGCCGGCGGCGCCGGCCACCAGCGCCGCGACCGCGAGATGTCCCCGGCGAATGTTCTGCGTGTCACCCACGATGTCACCGTACGGGCACAGCACCCGTTCGCCATCCGGCCATGGTAGGAGCTCCGACCCCCACCAAAGTTGGAGTCGTCAGACGGCGACCGGGGTGGGCCGCCACTGCTCCGAGCCGAACACCTCGTAGTGGATCCGCTCGTCGTTCACCCCACGGCGGTGCAGGCCGGCGCGGACGAGCTGCATGAACGGCACCGGCCCGCACAGGTAGACCTCGGCGCGCGGTTCCAGCGGGATCAGGTCGGGGTCGAGGAGTCCCGGCTGGGCCCCGGCGGCGCCGCCCGGGTTCTCGTACCAGACGAGGTGGCGGAAGGAGCGCAGCCGGGAGCCGTGGCTGCGGATGTCCGCGAGCAGTGCGTGCCGGTCGGGGCCGCGGTCCGCGTGCACGACGGTGACGTCGCGCTCCGGCCGGGTCCGGGCGACGTGGTCCAGCATGGACGCCATCGGCGTGATGCCCACGCCCGCGCTGACCAGCACCAGCGGCGTGTCGTCGTCGCGCAGGGCGAGGTCGCCGTACGGGCGGCTCAGCCGTAGCCGGTCGCCGGGCCCGACCCGGTCGTGCAGGAAGCCGGAGACGACCCCGTCCGGTGCGCCCCCGGTGCCGCGGACGCGGCGTACGGTGATGCGCAGCGTGCCCCCGGTCGGTGCCTGCGACAGCGAGTACTGCCGGAGCTGACGGCCCTCGCCGGGCAGGTCGACGGCGACGGTGACGTACTGCCCGGGGCGGAAGGCGGGGGCCGGGCCGCCGTCGGCCGGGGCCAGCACGAACGACACCGTGTCGTCGGCCTCCGGGATCCTGCTGACCACGGTGGCCTCGAGCCACGGGTCGTCGCGGACCCCCGCCTCCGCGAACAGGCGCGCCTCGCGGCCGATCAGGCGGGCGGCGAACAGCCAGTAGACCTCGTCCCAGGCGGCGGCGACCGCGGGCGTGACGGCGTCGCCCAGCACGGTGCGCACCGCTCCCATCAGGTAGCGGCCGACCATCGTGTACTGCTCGGGGCGGATGCCGAGGGCGCAGTGCCGGTGGGCGATCCGCTCGACGACGTGGTCGACGACCTCCGCCGCGCTCCCGGTGCCGACCAGGTGGGATGCGAACGCCGCCACCGCCCCGGCCAGCGCGGACCGCTGCCGGCCGGTGGCCTGCGCGCTGCGGCTGAACAGGTTGAGCAGGTCGGGGTTCTCGCCGAGCATCGTGTCGTAGAAGACGTCCGAGATCGCCGGCAGGTGGTCGGCGACCACCGGCAGGGTCGCGTCGATCACCGGGGCGCTGGTGGCGGACAGCATGGTTCCTCCTGTCGAGGGGGTGGCACGGTCAGCGGCGGGCGAGGCTCAGCAGCACCTGCCGGGCCGGCGGCGCGGCGAGGTCGCCGACCGTGATCGGGTCGAGGCTGGTGTAGAACGCCTCCTGCGCGCGCCGCAACGCTCCGCGGAGCCGGCAGCCGCCGCTGAGCGGGCAGGCCGGTTCGCCGTCGCAGTCCACGACCTCGCCGTCGCCCTCGAGGCCGCGCACTATCGCGCCGAGGGAGGCCGCCGGGGCGGTGGGGGCGAGGCGGACGCCGCCGCTGCGGCCCCGCACGGTATCGAGCAGGCCGAGGTGCTGGAGCCGTTGCACCACCTTGGCGAGGTGGTGGCGGGGCACCGCCAGGGCCTCGGCCAGCTCGTCGATGGTGAGCCGGTCGTCGCGGGTCGCACCGAGCATGAGGATCCGCAGGCCGATGTCCGTGGAGCGTTGGAGTCGCACGGCAAGGACCCTACGGAAAAAAGACTTTCATAGTCCTGTTTTATGGCCAGGATCACGACTGTCCGTCAGGGACGGTTGTTGCGGGGCAGCGCGGCGAGGCTGCGCCCGCGGACCAGGGCCTGACGGCGGCCGATCTCGCGTCCGTCGGCCGTGACCTCGACTCCGTCGACCTCGTACCAGTTGTCGTTGTCGTACAGCACCGGGCGGTTCCAGTCGATGCGCTCGACCCGCATCCGCAGCGGGCCGGCTCCGAACCGGTAGTCCGACTCGGGGAAGTGACTGACCGGACCCACCGGGCCGCGATTCCTGTCCATCATCGCTCCTCGGTCATCGCGTCCGTTGGCCCGGACGCCGTGCTCGCCGCCGCCGTCGATCCTCGGCGGCGACGCCCCCTACCGAGCACGTGCCCAAGCATGGCCATATGCCATCGCCGATGCAAGTACTGCTGCACGTGCATATGCACAATGAGCCGGAAACGGAAGGTTCGGCGGTGCGACGGGGACCGATCGGCCGATGCCGGCCGGATGATCAGTGAGCCGGACCGGCGGTCTCGTCGAGGATGGTGCGCAGGACGGCGGGTGTGCGATCCGGCGGCTCCGCCTCCACACAGGCGCGTTCCATCGTCTCGGCGTAGTGGTCCACATCGGTCCGTTTGTCGAGGTAGAGCGCGCTGGTGAGCTGCTCGATGTAGACGACGTCGGAGAGCTCCGGCTCGGCGAAGCGCAGGATCGTGAAGGGCAGGCCGGCGGCTGCGTGCGACGCCGCGCCCAGGGGTGCGACCTGGATGCGGACGTTCGGCAGGTCCGCCGCCTTGATCAGCGCCTCGAGCTGGCCGCGCATGACCGCCCGCCCGCCGATGCGCCGGCGCAGCACGGCCTCGTCGAGCACCGTCCAGAACTGCGGCGGGTTGGCCCGGTGCAGCACCCGCTGGCGGCCCAGCCGCAGCGCCACCCGCCGGTCGACCTCGGTGGCGGGGGCGGCGGCGTGGCTGCGGGCGATCACCGCGCGGGCGTAGTCGCCGGTCTGCAGCAGCCCGGGGACGAAGTGGGCCTCGTGCGAGCGGATCAGCGCCGCCGCCTCCTCGAGGCCCAGGTACGGCAGGAACCACGGCGGCGCGACGTCGGCGAACTCCTGCCACCACCCGGGCGCGCTGGCCTGCCGGGCGAGCGAGAGCAGGCCGTCGCGCTCCTCCTCGGGTACGCCGTAGAAGGCGAGCAGGTCGGCGACGTCGCGTTCCTTGAACGGCACCCGGCCGAGCTCCATCCGGCTGATCTTCGACTCGGAGGCGCGGATCTCCCAGCCCGCGGCCTCGCGCGTGATCTCCCGGTGCTTGCGCAGCCGGCGGAGCTGGGCGCCCAGCCGGATGCGCAGTGCCACGGGGCCGGTGCCACCGTCTCCACCCAGCGCCGCCATCCGCGTCACCCCGATCGGCCGTCCGTCGCCTCGGGACGTTTCATAACCCAGTGCACGTGCATCCAAACGTGCAGCTTCACCGGACGATGCGCAGTCACTTGCACGATCATAGGGCCGCGCGGCCGCCCGTCCACCTCGTTCACCCTCCCGCTGGGGTGCGCCATCGGCATCCATGGATGCGCTCGGGCCGATTGCGTGGTAGATCGATGACAGGGGCGGCCCCGGCCGGTGGCCGCCGTGGCGTACCGCAAAGGAGCGTGGCCATGACGACGACACCGGAACGGTTCGGCCGCGGAAGCGGGATGTTCCGGCGCAAGCCGGTCGAGGATCTCACCGACGAGCGAGAGACGGACCTGTCCCGCTCCCTAGGCCTGTGGCAGCTCACCGCGATCGGCGTCGGCGGCATCATCGGCGCCGGCATCTTCGCGCTGGCCGGCGCGGTCGCGAACGAGACGGCCGGGCCGGCCGTGCTGATCTCCTTCCTGCTGGCCGGCGTCGCCAGCGGCGCCGCGGCACTGTCCTACGCGGAGTTCGCCGGCATGATCCCCAAGGCCGGATCCGCCTACACGTACGGCTACGTCGTGCTGGGCGAGGTCGTGGGCTGGTTCATCGGCTGGGACCTGCTGCTGGAGTACACGGCCATCGTCTCCGTGGTGGCGATCGGCATCTCCGGCTACTTCTCGTTCCTCATGGCCGAGCTCGGCGCCGACCTGCCGGCCTGGATGCTGGGCGCGCCCGGCACCGGGGACGGGCACGTCGTGGACCTGTTCGCCGTGCTGTTGTGCCTGCTGATCGCCTACCTGCTGAACCGGGGGATCCGGGCCGCGGCCCGCTTCGAGACGGCGGTGGTCGCGCTGAAGGTCGCGGTGGTCCTGCTGGTCGTCGGGGTCGGCGTCTTCTACGTCCGTACGGAGAACTACCAGCCCTTCTTCCCGTTCGGCGTGAGCGGGGCGATCACCGGCGCGGCCACCGTGTTCTTCGCCGTCTTCGGCTACGACGCGATGAGCACGGCAGCCGAGGAGTCGCGCGACGCCCGCCGGCACCTGCCCCGGGCGATCATCTACTCGCTGGTGCTGTCCATGCTGCTCTACGTCGCGGCGACGCTCGTACTGACCGGCATGCAGAACTACCGCGACATCGACCCGGAGAGCGGCTTCTCCTCCGCCTTCGCCGCCGTGGGCCTCTCCGGGCTGGCCGACGTCATCGCCGTCGGCGCGATCGTCGGCATCCTCACCGTCATGTTCACGTTCATGCTCGGCGTCACCCGCGTCTGGTACGCGATGAGCCGCGACGGCCTGCTCCCCGGCTGGTTCGCCCGCCTGCACCCGGTGCGCCGGGTGCCGAGCCGGGTGACCTGGATCGCCGGGGCGGCCTCCGCCGTCATCGCGGGCTTCCTGCCCATCCGCGAGGCCGCCGAGCTCACGAACATCGGCATCCTGCTCGCCTTCGTCGTGGTCTGCGTCGCGGTGATCGTGCTGCGCTACCGGCGCCCGGAGCTGCCGCGCTCCTTCCGGCTGCCCGGGATGCCGGTGATCCCGGCGATCGGAGTGATCTTCTCGCTCTGGCTGATCACCTTCCTGGCCCCGGTCACGTGGCTACGCTTCGGGGTGTGGTTCCTGCTGGGGCTGGTCGTCTACCTGGCCTACGGCCGCCGCCACTCCCAGCTGAACCGCTGAGTCAGCGGCTCCAGTCGTCGAGCACGGCCGACACCTCGACCCGGTCCCGGACCGGGTCCGGTGCCGGCCGCGGCGCGGCGGCGGGCGTACGGCCGAAGCGGGGCGCCGGGGCCGGCTGCACCTCGGCGCCGACGTCCACGAAGGTGTCGCGGGCCGTGTGGTGCGGGTGGCCGGGCGCCTCCGCGGGCGAGAGCACGGGGGCCACGCACGCGTCCAGATCCTCGAAGATCTTCGTCCACTCCGCCCGGGTGCGCCGGGCGAACCGGTCCGCGAGGCGCCGCCGCAGCTCGTCGCGGCCCGCGGGATCGTCGCGGTCCGGCAGCGTGTCGTCCCCGTCCAGCCCGAGACCGGCGAGCAGCTGTGCGTAGAACGCCGGCTCGAGCGCGCCCACGGCCATGTGAGCGCCGTCGGCCGTGGCGTACGTGTCGTAGTAGGGCGACCCGCCGTCCAGCAGGTTGGTGCCGCGCGGCCCGGACCACTGACCGGCGGCGATCATCCCGTGCAGGAACGCGGTCAGCAGCGCCGCACCGTCCACCATCGCCGCGTCCACGACCTGCCCCGTGCCCGAGCGTTCCCGTTCCAGCAGGGCGGCGAGCACCCCCACCGCCAGCAGCATGCCGCCGCCGGCGAAGTCGCCGAGCAGGTTCAGCGGGGCGTGCGGGGGCTGACCGGCGCGGCCCAGCGGCTCCAGCGCCCCGGCGAGCGCGATGTAGTCGATGTCGTGCCCGGCGCGGTGCGCCAGCGGGCCGTGCTGGCCCCAGCCGGTCATCCGGGCGTACACCAGGCGGGGATTGCGCCGCAGGCACACCTCGGGCCCGAAGCCGAGCCGCTCGGCGACGCCCGGCCGGTACGCCTCCACGAGCACGTCGGCGTGCGCGACGAGCCGCAGCAGGTCGCCGACCCCCGCGGGCGTCTTCAGGTCCAGGGCGGTGACCCGGCGGCTGCGGTGCAGCGGCCCGCGGGCGGGTGGCGCAAGGCCGCCGGGGCGGGAACCGGGCCGGTCGACGCGCACCACGTCGGCGCCCAGGTCGGCGAGCACCATGCAGCCGAACGGTGCGGGCGCCAGGCCGGCCAGCTCCACCACCCGGATCCCGGCCAGTGGCCCCTGCGCGGGCGGGTTCACGACGCGGGGTGACCCGTCCCGGGCTCCACGCGCGCCTCCGGCCCGGGGAACACCAGGGCCTCGCCGCCGTTGTCCTCCCAGTGCACGCGGTACGGCGGGGTGCCGTCCGGGTGGGGCACCTCGACGATCACGCCGACCCGCCGGGGATCGCCGACGTGGATGCCTTCCAGGACGAGCCGGTCACCGACCTGCGCGTTCATCGTTCCTCCAGCGAGTGGTCGCGGTCCCGGCGGGCCGGGACGGGGTGGGGTGAGGCGCCACGCGGCGCCGGCACCGAGGGGGTGGAAACGCCGGGGATCACCACGGCGAGCGGGCAGTGCGTCGTCCCCAGCAGGCCGCGGGCCGTCCGGCCGACGGGTTCCGCGGTGCCGCCGCAGCGGCTGCGTGCGGCCACCACGAGCAGCGAGGCGCCGGCGCTCAGGGCGACCAGCGCCCGCACCGGGTCGTCGTCGTGCAGGATCTCCCGCTCGGCCTCGGCGGCCACCTCGGGACTGAGGTGGTCGTAGAGGACGGCGGACAACAGCCGGTCGGCGTCGGACATGCGGGGACAGCCCCGGGCACCCGGGCGGGCGTCGCCGCGCGCCCCCCACACGTGCACGACCCGCAGCGGCACCGAGCGCCGGCGGGCCTCGGTGGCGGCGTACCGCAGCAGGGGGCCGCAGTTGCCGTCGTCGTCCACTGCGGCGACGACGGCCGTCCCCCGGCCACGGGACTCTCCGATCACGACGGTGGTGCCGGGCTCGGCGGCCCGGACCAGTGCGAGAGACGCCGCGCCGGCGTCGCCGGACCGCGAGCCGGCCGCGGAGAGCCCAGTCGTCATCGATCACTCCTCGTGCTCGCGTCTTCACCAGTATCCGACAGCCGGTGTGACGGAGTCCACTTAAGCCTTCGCTCACGACGGCGTCATCCACCGTTCACCTGCAGGGGCGAGGATCCGTCGATGACGGTACGGACACCGGTCCTCACCACAGCCGCCCGGGAGATCGCCGAGGAGCTCCTCGCTCCGCTCGGCGACCGCTGGCGGCACACCCGGGGCGTGGCCGAACGCGCGTCCGAGCTGGCGCCCGCGCTGGACCTCGACCCCGACGTCCTCGTCGCCGCCGCCTGGCTGCACGACATCGGGTACGCCCCGCAGACCGTCGTCACCGGCTTCCACCCGCTCGACGGCGCCGACCATCTCGCCGCGCGCGGCTGGCCGCTGTCGGTGGCCGCGCGCGTCGCCCACCACTCCGGCGCGCGCTTCGTCGCCGCGGCGCGCGGACTGGGGGAGCGGCTCGCCGCGTACCCGTACGAGGAGGGCCTGCTGTCGGACGCGCTGACCTACGCCGATCAGACGGTGGGGCCGCGCGGCGAGCGGGTGACGCCCGCGAGGCGGTACGAGGAGATGCTGCGCCGGCACGGGCCCGCGTCGTGGAACGCGAAGGTCGGCCACCTGCGCGGGCCGTACCTGCGGGCGGTGGCCGACCGGGTCGAGCGGTGCCTGCGGGCGGCGCACTGACGGTCGTCAGCCGGCGGTGAGACGGCGCTGCCCGATCACCCCGTCGTGGCGTCAGGTCAGGGGCGGCAGGCCGAAGACGTCGGCCAGGCCGGTCACCTGGATCGCCTTGCGCACCGGCTGCGACGGGTTGACCAGCGTGAGCGTGACACCCTCCGCGGCCGCCGAGTTGCGGGCGCTGACCAGCGCACCGAGGGCGTAGGAGTCGATGAACGTCAGCCGGCTCACGTCGACCTGCAGGTGCCGGCAGCCGGTGCCGCGGGCGGCCGAGACGAGGCTGTCGCGCACCTCGTCGGCGCAGTCGAGGTCGAGGTCGCCGTCGAGCGCCGCGGCGAGCCGTCCGTCGGGGGTGACCGGCTCGTACGCGACCAAGGTGTTCCTTGACATCTGCCCGAGGATAGCCGGGTTCGGGCCGCCCGGCTCGCCGGGCGGACGCGGCTCCCCGGGCGGACGCGGCTCGACGGTGGGCGCGGCCTGCCGGGCCGGGCGGTCCCGTGCCGCTACGGACGGGCCGCGGTCAGCGTCGCGAGGGCGGACACCAGCCGGTCGATGTCGTCGTCGCGGGTGCCGAGGCCGAAGCTCGCCCTCAGCAGGCTCGGGGACCCGGCCCCGCACGGGGCGGACGCCCGCTCGGCGGTGAGCCGCCGGGTCAGCGGGTGGGCGCAGAACTGCCCGGCGCGCACGCCGATCCCGTAGCGGTCGGCGAGCTGGGTGGCCACCACGGCCGGATCATGGCCCGGCAGGGCGAGCGACACGATGCCGACCCGGGGTGCCGCCCCGCGGAACGCCGTCACCTCCACGGCGCCGGGGACCGTCGCCAGCCCGGCGCGCAGCCTGGTGAGCAGCTCCTGCTCGCGCTCGTGCAGCGCGGCCCGGTCGGCGCGGCCCAGTGCCGCGCACACGGCGCCGAGGGCCGCAGCGCCGAGCAGGTTGGGGGTGCCGCCCTCGTGCCGGGCCGGCCCGGTCGCCCAGGTCACCTCGCCCGGCCGGTCGCCGACCGTCGCGCTGGCGCCGCCGCCGCTGAGGTACGGCTCCGCCGCGTCCAGCCAGTCGGCCGCGCCGGCCAGCACGCCGGCGCCGAACGGGGCGTAGAGCTTGTGGCCCGAGAACGCCACATAGTCGGCGTCCAGGTCGGTCAGGGCCACGGGGGAGTGCGGGGCGAGCTGGGCGGCGTCGACGGCCACCCGGGCGCCGTGGGCGTGCGCCACGGCGGCGATGCGGCGTACCGGCCACACCTCCCCGGTGACGTTGCTGGCGCCGGTGACCGCGACGAGGGCGGGTCCGCGTACCGTCGCGAGGGCCTTGGCGACCGCCGCCACCGCCGCGTCCGGGGTCTCCGGACAGGCCAGGCGCAGCTGCCGGGGCCAGGGCAGCAGGTTGGCGTGGTGCTCGCCGTCGAAGACGATCGTGGTGGTGCCGGCCGGCAGGACCCGGGCGAGCAGGTTCAGCGCGTCGGTGGTGTTGCGGGTGAAGACGACGGCGTCGCCCGGGCGGGCCCCGACGAACGCGGCCACCCGCTCCCGGGCGCGCTCGTACGCCAGCGTCGACGTGCGGGCGCGCACGCCGGTGCCGCGGTGCACGCTGCCGTACCAGGGGAGCAGGCCCTCGACGGCGTCCGCGGCGGCCCGCACGCAGGGTGCCGACGCGGCGTAGTCGAGGTGCGCGAAGCGGACGCTCTCGCCGTCGGCCAGCGCGACGTTCGCGTTGGGGTCGACGACGTCCAGGTCGTGCCGCACGGTCGAGATCACGGAAACCTCCACGGGGTCGGGGACCCCGCCGGGGGCCCGCGCTTGCCCGCGTCGTCATCGACGCCGGCCCGGTCCTCACCCGGGGCACCCCATCGCGGACGCAAGGGTTGCCGGCCAGCTAGCCGGGGCTTGTCGCTGGCACTCATGACCAGTGCCGACGGTAGCAGACGTCACCCAGGAGGGTTCTACCGCCGAAATGGCCACTGATTGTGATAACGGAACTACGGTGAGTCCTGGCATGTGTCGGAAAATAGCGAAAGGTACGACATGAAACTGGTCAAACGTCTGGCAGTCGGCGCCGGTGTGGCCGCCGCGGCGCTCGTCCTGAGCGCGGGACCCGCGAGTGCCCACGACCACGACGACCACAACGGCAACGTCAACGTGGGCCTGCTGAACGGCAACAGCATCGACATCCCGGTGCACGTCCCGGTCAACGTCTGCGGCAACGGCCTGGCCGTCCTGGGCATCGCCAGCACCGACGCCACCTGCGTCAACGACGACTGACGACACCGCACCGGCGACGGCGTCCGGAACCGGGTGGCACGCAGGATCACCCGCTCCGGGCGCCGCGCCGTCTCGAAGATCGGCCTAATGGCTCAGCCGCGGTGATCGGGTGCCGATCGGAGGATGGGCGGCATCTGACGCCGCCATCCAAGCGGAGGGATTTCCACGTGCGGCGGTTCTCTATCGGCACCCGGTTGTTCGGGACCTTCGCCGCTGTACTCGTGCTGCTGCTCGGCGTCGCCGCGATGGGCTTCGTCACGATCCTCGCCCAGCGGGGCTCCGCCAACGAGGTCCGGCGGCTCGAGGTGCTGACCCGGCAGGCGGAGGAGATCAAGACCCACGCCGCCACGCTCAACGGCTGGCAGGCGAGCTACATCAACGACATCTACCGGCTCGGCGCCCAGCGCGCGATCGGCGGCGACTCGGTCGCCTTCAAGGCCTGGCAGCAGGAACGCGACACCTTCAAGACGTTCCTCTCCCAGGTGGACGCCGGGGCCTTCACCGGCACCGAGCGGCAGCTGTTCGATCAGGTCGGCACCGAGCTGGACACCTACATCGCGGTCAACGAGAAGCTCGTGGCCGCGTACAAGCCGGGCACCCCGCAGGCGCTGTGGAACGCCGACCAGATCGCCATCTACGACAGCTTCAACAGCTACTACCGGATCATGGTCCACTCGCAGAAGCTCGCCAGCTCGGTGGACGCCCGCAGCGTCGCGGCCGTGCAGGAATCCGCCGAGGAGGCGCAGCGCGCGCAGTGGGCGATCGGCGTGGCCACCGTCCTCGCGCTGCTGCTCGGCGCCGTCTCCGCCTGGGTCGTCACCCGCAGCATCGTGCGGCCCGTGGGCGCCGCCCGCGACGCGCTGCGCCGGGTGGCCGACGGCGACCTGACCGAGACGCCGAAGAGCAAGTGGAACGACGAGGTGGGCCAGATGGCGGTCGCGCTGGGACAGGCCGTCGACTCGGTGCGGGCCATCGTCTCCGACGTCGCCGTGCAGGCCGACGCGCTCACCCGCACGTCCGCGGACCTGGACGCCGTCTCGGCGGCCTTCGCCCAGAGCGTCGGGGACACCTCGCTGCAGGCGGACCTGGTCGCCGGGGCCGCCGAGGACGTCAGCCGCAACGTGGACACGATGGCCTCCGGCTCGGAGGAGATGGGCATCTCCATCCAGGAGATCTCGCGCAACGCCACGGACGCCGCCAACGTCGCCGCGGAGGCGGTCGCCGCCGCGGAGACCGCCAACGGCACCGTCGCCAACCTCGGCTCGTCGTCCTCGGCGATCGGTGACGCCGTCCGGCTGATCACCAGCATCGCCGAGCAGACCAACCTGCTGGCGCTGAACGCCACCATCGAGGCGGCCCGCGCGGGCGAGCTCGGCAAGGGCTTCGCCGTGGTCGCCGGGGAGGTCAAGGACCTGGCGCAGGAGAGCGCCAAGGCCGCCGAGGAGATCGACAGCCTGGTCAAGGCGATCCAGGGCGACACCGAGGCGGCCGTGGTCGCCATCGGGCACATCGGCGGGGTCATCGCCCGGATCAGCGACTACCAGACCAGCATCGCCGGCGCCGTCGAGGAGCAGACGGCCACCACCGTCGAGATGAGCCGCGGCGCCGTCGCCGCCTCCAGCGGCACGGCCAGCATCGCCGAGAACATCCGTGCCGTCGCCGCCGCGACGTCGACGACCTCGGCGGAGGTGGCCCGCGCCCGGGAGGCCGCCGCCGAACTGACCCGCATGTCCACCACCCTGCGCGACGCCGTCGGGCAGTTCCGGTACTGAGGATGCAGATGCGCAGAAGGATCACCGCCGCCCTGCTCGCCGCCGCCGTCGCGATGCTGTCGGCGTGCACCGCCGCGCCCGTCACCGACAAGAGCGGCGCCGCGCTGATCGGTCTCGGCCGCGAGGCGATCCACGTCGGCATCGCGTACGACCACGCGGGCCGGGGCGACAAGAGCTTCAACGACGCGGCCGGCGAGGGCATCGACCGGGCGAAGAAGGAGCTGCTCGTCCAGGCGAGCGAGGTCACCACGAAGACCGAGGACGACGAGGGGCGCTCGGCGGCGCTGCGCGAGCTCGTGCAGGCGGGCAGCAACCCGATCATCGCCGTCGGCTTCCTCTACGCCGGCGCCGTCAAGGCGGTCGCCGCGGAGCACCCGGACCGGCTGTTCGCCATCATCGACGACGACTCGGTGCAGGCCAAGAACGTGGTGGCGCTGATCTTCTCCGAGGAGCAGGGCTCCTTCCTGGTCGGCGTCGCGGCGGCCCTGGCCTCCAAGAGCGGCCGGGTGGGCTTCGTCGGCGGGGTGGACGTACCGGTCATCCGCAAGTTCTGGGCGGGCTACGAGGCCGGGGCGCGCAGCGTCGACCCGGGCATCCGGGTCGAGAGCCGCTTCCTGAGCAAGCCGCCGGACTTCAGCGGCTTCGGCTCGCCGGACAAGGGCAAGGCCGCCGCGGCGGCGCTGATCGCCGACGGCGCGGACGTCGTCTACTCGGCCGCCGGCGGCTCGGGCCAGGGCTCGTTCGAGGCCGTCGCGGCCGCCGGCGACGTGTGGGCGATCGGCGTCGACAGCGACCAGTACGCCAGCGCCGAGGGCAAGGTGAAGGAGCGGATCCTGACCTCGATGCTCAAGCGCGTCGACAACGCGGTCTTCCAGGAGATCCAGGCGTTCATCAAGGGCGACCGGTCCGGCGGCGTCCGGCGCTACGACCTCAAGGTCGACGGCCTCGGGTACGCGACCTCCAACCCGGCCATCAAGAAGTACGTGGCCAGTATGGAGAAGGCCCGCTTCCGCATCCTGAGCGGCGCGGAGAAGGTCCCGACGAGCTAGGGGGCCCGCAGGGCGGCCACGATCCCGGCCGGGATCCCGTCGGCCTCCGGGCCGGACAGCAGCGGCCGCAGGGCGGCCCGCAGCGCCACCACGGGGTCGCGGCCGAGCACCCCGCGCAGCGCCACCGCGAGCGCCCGCAGGTCCGCGTTGGGCCCGTCCAGCCAGCGCCGCACCTCGCGGCCCAGCCCCGAGTCCATGGTGACCGGCCGCCCGGCCCCGCGCGCCGCCTGCTCCAGGGCCTCGGCGAGGCCGGGCGCGTCCGCGACGCCGAGGGTCGCGGCGAGCCGGCGCACCTGGGCGACCGCGACCTCCCGCCGGCGCTCGTCGCCGGCCGCGTCGATCGCGGCGAACACCTCGGCGAACCGGCGCCCGGGCCGCAGCAGGTCGCCGGGGCGCGCCGGACCCACGAACCACGGCTCGATCCGCGCGGACAGCCGGGGCACGCCGAGCGCGTCCTCGGGGATCCGCGCGCCGGTGAGCCGCTGGGCCAGGACGATCGCCCTGGCCTCGGCGTCGCGCCAGGTCTCCTCGTCCTCACCGGCCGGCTCGCGCAGCCCGACGGCGCCCATCACGTGGCGCAGCAGCTCGGGGTCGGCGCCCCAGGTCAGCTCGGGCGACGGGTACGCCGGGTCGAACGCGACCGTGGTGGTGCCGGCCACGGCGTAGGTGAACCGCGGCGACGCCGCGTCGTCGCGCAGCACCGACAGCGCCTCCGTGCCGCGGGAGACCTCCTCCAGCAGCACGTGGTCGGCACCCTCGGCGCCGCCCGGCTCGATCACCACGCTCCACCGGCCGAGGTCGATCGCGGCGGCGGCGCCGTCCAGCTCCGAGCCGGTGCGCCGCGCGACCGTGTCCGGGTACGCGCCCATCCGGGTCAGGGCCGTGCGCTCGTCGGCGCCCTTGACGAAGGTCAGGCAGAACCGCGGGCCGAGTTCCGCCGCCCGGGCCCGGGCGTACGCGAGGTCATCCACGCGCAAAGCCTACGGCCTGGGCCGTGGCGCCCCAGCTCAGCGGCGGTACGGCGCGGTGGCCCGGTCGACCACGTCGTCGGCGGGGCAGCGGCCGCGCATCACGTAGCGGTCGATGAAGGCCGCCACCGCGTCGCGCAGCTCCCGCGCGACGCCCAGCCGGGCGAGCGCCTCGTACGCCGCCACGAAGCACAGCCGCGCGGCGACGGCCAGCATCGGGTCGGTGAGGGCGTCGCGGGAGGCGCGTTCCCAGAGCCCGGGCGTGGTGCGCAGCGGCTCGGCGGCGGCGAGCGCCCGCGCCGCCGCCGTGGGGTCGTCCATCAGCGCGGCGATCACCGCGACCGGGACTCGCCAGCCGGCGCCCGGCTGGCGGTCGGCCACGTCGATCTCCAGGTGCCCGTGCGCGGCGACCGGGAACCGGACCGTCCCCAGGTGGCGGGCGAGGTCGGCGACGTCCGGGCGGCCGTCCGGCGCGGCCCGGGTCCACTCGCGGAAGGTCCGGGAGCCGCGGGCCACCGGCGCGTCCAGCACCCGGGCGGCCCAGTCGGCGCGCGGGTCGGGGCCGCACGGCGGCAGCCGGCGCAGCGCCTGGCGGTTGCTGCGCCAGCCGGTCGGCCGCCCGTGCCGCAGTGGGGAGTTGGCGAACGCGGCGGCCAGCACCGGCGCCAGCGCGTGCGCCAGGCTCCAGCGCCGGCGCAGCCCCAGCAGCCCGTCCTCGTCGAGGCCCGCCTCGAGCCCGACGCGCACGCCCGCGGTGGCCCAGCCCGCGGAGGCGCCCGGCGCCGCCGGGTCCACGGTGTCCGATGCCTCGTCGAGGACGGTCAGGCCGTGCCCGCCGAACAGCGGCTGCGGCAGCGGCAGGTCGTCGCCCAGGCGCGCGATCGCCGCGTCGATGCCCGGCGACGGCGGCCCGCTCACCACCGCGATCCGCGGCGAGCGCACGGTCACGAAGCCGTGGCGCAGGCGGGGACGCTCGGTGAGCAGCGAGCCGGTCAGCGAGCCGGGCAGGCCGGGCTGGGACAGCAACAGGTCCACGGCGGCGCCGACGAAGCCCGGCCGCGCGGGCGCGAACGCGCGGTCGGCGAGCAGCGTCTCGGCGGCTCGTTCGGTCAGCGGCAGCATGGACCCCATCATGGCCGGAATCCTACCGTGCCCATAGAGATTGTGGGTAGCGTCTCCCTTCGCATCGACGGGCTTGCATTGCCTAGCGGTCAAGTAGGTAGGGTGGGCCATGCGCAGACCCGTCCCCCTCGCCCTCGCCGCGACGCTGCTGGCCGGATCCCTCTCCGCCTGCCAGGGCGGCGGCGGTGGCGGCTCCTCGTCCGCCGCCTTCGACCCCGCGACCTGCCAGGGCGGGACGCTGTCGGTGCTCAACCAGGGCGGCATCACCCACCTCGACCCGGCCCGCCTCTACACTTCCGGGGGCGGCAACATCCCGTCACTGCTGTTCCGCACCCTCACCACCCGCAACCGGCTGCCCGGCGACGCCGGCACCAGGCCCGCCCCCGACCTCGCCACCGACCTGGGCACGCCGTCGGACGGCGCCCGGACCTGGACCTACCGGCTGCGCGACGACATCTTCTTCGAGGACGGCACGCCGATCACCGCCGCGGACGTCAAGTACGGCATCGAGCGCTCCTTCGCGCCCGAGCTGCCCGGCGGCGCGCCGTACCTGCGGGACTGGCTGGAAGGCGCCGCCGGATACCAGGGGCCCTACAAGCAGCCCGGGGGCCTGCGGGCCATCGAGACGCCGGACGACCGGACGATCGTCTTCCGGCTGCGCAAGCCCGAGGGCGACTTCCCGTACCTGGCCACGGCCACGCAGTTCGCGCCGGTGCCGAAGAGCAAGGACTCCGGCGTCGGCTACGAGAAGCACCCGATCTCGTCCGGGCCGTACATGGTGGCGGCGTACGAGCAGAAGAAGACCCTCTCCCTGGTCCGCAACCCGCACTGGAAGCGGTCGTCGGACTCGCTGCGGTACGCCTGCCCCGACAGGATCGAGGTGACCGCCGGCCTCGACGCCGCCGTCATCAACCAGCGGCTGAGCACCGGCGCCGGGGCCGACGCCAACGCCGTCACCACCGACGCGGTCGTCGGGCCCGAGCAGCTGGCCCAGCTCGGCACCGGGTCCGAGCTGGACCGCCGGGTGGCCCGCGGAGAGTTCCCGTCGACCACGTACCTCGCCTTCGACACCACCCAGAAGCCGTTCGACGACGTGCGGGTGCGCCAGGCGCTGTCGTACGCGGTCAACCGCACCTCGGTCGTCAACGCCCTCGGCGGCAGCGCGGTCGCCGGCCCCTCGACCACCTTCCTGCCCCCGCAGGCGGCGCTGGGCCACCAGCCCTACGACTACTTCCCGGCCGGTGACACCGGCAACCCGGCCAAGGCCAGGGAGCTGCTCGCCGCCGCCGGGCACAGCGGCCTCGCCATCGAGCTGGCCCACGAGAACGACGACGCGCAGGGCCTCGGCCCGAAGGTCGCCGCCGCCGTGCAGGAGGCGTTCAAGCAGGCCGGCGTGACCGTCACGCTGAACGCCATCGACAGCGCCACCTACCGCGACGTCACCGGCAAGCCGGCCACCCAGCCCGCGCTGTCGCTGCAGAGCTGGGGCGCCGACTGGCCCTCCGGCGGCCCGTTCCTGATCCCCGTCTTCGACGGCCGCCAGATCGTCACCGCGGGCGGCAACTTCAACCTCGCGCAGTACGACGACCCGGCCGTCAACGCCGAGATCGACGCGATCAACGCGCTCACCGACCCGGCCGCCGCCGCACCGCGCTGGGGCGCCCTGGACGCCAGGCTCGGCAAGCTCGCCCTGGTCATCCCGCTCACCCACCCCAAGGACGTCTACCTGTACGGCAAGAACGTGAAGAACGCCGTGCCGGACGGCTGGCGGGGCACCTACGACCTGGCCCGGGTCTCGGTCAAGTGACCGTCCTGCGCCGCCTGCTCGCCGACCGCGCCTTCCTCACCGGCGCGGTCGTCGCCGCGGTCATGGTGCTCGTCGCCCTGACCGCGCCCCTGCTGACCGCACTGTCCGGGCAGGACCCGACGACGTTCCACAGCGAACTGCTCGACTCGGCCCGCGGCGGCGTGCCGACCGGCCGCTTCGGCGGGATCAGCGGCGAGCACTGGCTCGGCGTCGAGCCCGGCACCGGCCGCGACCTCTTCGCCCGGGTCGTGCACGGCGCCCGGGTCTCGCTCGGCGTCGCGGTCTCGGCGCTGCTGCTGCAACTGCTGTTCGGCGTGGGCGTGGGCGTCGCCGCGGGTCTGGGCGGGCGCTGGGCCGACGCCGCCCTGAGCCGCCTGGCCGACCTGGTGCTCGCGTTCCCCAGCCTGGTGCTCGCCATCGCCCTGCTCGCCATCGTGCCGCAGAGCTGGCCCCGCCCGGCCCTGCTGGCCGTGGTCATCGCGGTGCTCGGGTGGGGCGGCATGGCCCGGATCACCCGGGGCGAGACGCTGTCGCTCAAGACCCGCGACTATGTGGCCGCCGCCCGGGTATCGGGGGCGGGGCCGCTGCGGGTGGCGCGCCGGGAGATCCTGCCCGGCCTGGCCGCGCCGGTGCTCGCGTACGCCGCCCTGGTGCTGCCCGCCAACATGATCGCCGAGGCCGGGCTGTCGTTCCTCGGCGTCGGGGTCCGGCCGCCGACGCCGTCCTGGGGGCAGATGCTCTCCAGCGCCACCACCTGGTTCCGCGCCGACCCCGCGTACGTCTGGATCCCCGGTGGTCTGCTCTTCCTCACCCTGCTCGCCTTCGTGCTGGTCGCCGACGGCGTCCGCTGCGTCCTCGACCCCCGCCAGAGCGAGCTGCTGCGGTGATCGGCTACCTGGTACGCCGCGGCGGCGGGGCCCTGCTCGTCCTGCTCGGACTCTCGGCCGTCGTGTACGGGCTGTTCTACCTGGCGCCGCAGGATCCCGCCGTGCTCACCTGCGGCAAGGGCTGCACCCCGGAACGCCTCGCCGAGGTCCGCGCCGCGATGGGCCTCGACCGGTCGGTGCCCGCCCAGTACGGCGAGTTCCTGCGCGGCCTGGTCCTCGGCCGCGACTATCCCGCCGGGCCGCAGGTCCGGCACTGCCCGGCGCCCTGCCTCGGCTACTCCTTCGAGACCGACCAGCCGGTCACCGCCCTGCTCGCCGACCGCCTGCCGGTCTCGGCGTCGCTGGCGCTCGGGGCGGAGGTCCTCTCGCTCGCCGTCGGCATCGGCGCCGGGCTGCTCTCCGGGCTGCGCCGCTTCCGGGTGCTCGACCGGTTCGTCAACGGCCTCGTCCTCGCCGGCTACGCCGTCCCGGTCTTCCTGGTCGGGCTCTTCCTGCTGATGCTCTTCTGCGTCCAGCTGCAGTGGCTGCCGTTCCCGACGTACGTGCCGTTCGGCACCGACCCGCTCGCCTGGGCGCAGAACCTGCTGCTGCCGTGGCTCGCCCTGGCCGTGATCCAGTCCGCCGCGTATGCCCGGCTCACCCGCGCCGGGGTGCGGCAGACCCTGGCGGAGGACCACGTGCGCACCGCCCGGGCGTACGGCTTCTCCGAGCGCCGCATCGTGTTCCGCCGGGCGCTGCGCGGCGCCCTGGTGCCGCTGGTCACCCTCACCGCCGTGGACGTCGCCGCCATCATGGCCAGCGCCGTGCTCACCGAGACCATGTTCGGCCTGCCCGGCGTCGGCCGGCTCCTGGTCGGCGCGGTCAACCAGATCGACCTGCCGGTCGTCGTCGGGGTCACCCTGCTCACCGGCTTCCTCGTCGTCGTGGCCAACGCCGT
Organism: Couchioplanes azureus; assembly: GCF_014648355.1. Classification (GTDB taxonomy): domain Bacteria; phylum Actinomycetota; class Actinomycetes; order Mycobacteriales; family Micromonosporaceae; genus Actinoplanes; species Actinoplanes azureus. The sequence goes on along the minus strand of NZ_BMQY01000004.1, from coordinate 338,813 downwards.
CGCCGACCTGCTGTACGCCGCCGTCGACCCGAGAGTGCACCTGCGATGACCCTGCTGTCGGTGCGCGACCTGCGGATCAGCTTCGGCGCGACCCGGGCGGTCGACGGCCTCTCGTTCGACCTGGCCGCGGGCGGCGCCCTGGGCCTGGTCGGCGAGTCCGGCTCCGGCAAGAGCGCGACCGCGCTGGCTCTGCTCGGTCTGCACCGCGGCGCCACCCTCGGCGGGCGGATCGACTTCGAGGGAACCGACCTCACCGCCGCCTCCGAACGGCAGCTGCGCGCGATCCGCGGCGCCGGGATCGCCATGGTCTTCCAGGAACCGCTCACCGCGCTCAGCCCCTTCCACACCGTCGGGGACCAGATCGCGGAGGTGTACCGGCTGCACACCGGCGCCACCCGCCGGGCCGCCCGGGAACGCGCGGTCGAGGTGCTCGGCCGGGTCCACATCCCGGAGCCGGCGCGGCGCGCGGGCGCGTACCCGCACCAGTTCTCCGGCGGCATGCGCCAGCGCGCCCTGATCGCCATGGCGCTGGCCTGCCGCCCCCGGCTGATCGTCGCCGACGAGCCGACGACCGCCCTCGACGTCACGGTGCAGGCGCAGATCCTCGACCTGCTCGACGAGGTCCGCACCACGACCGGCGCGGCCCTGCTGCTGATCAGCCACGACCTGGGCGTGGTGGCGGGGGCCACGGACTCGGTCGTGGTCATGCGCGGCGGCGTCGCGGTGGAGCAGGGGCCCACCGCCGCCGTGCTGACCACGCCGCGGGCCGCGTACACGAAGGACCTGCTCGCGGCCGTGCCCCGGCCCGGAGCGCCACGAACGGTCGCCGGCGAGCCGCTGCTGCGGCTGCGCGAGGTCCACAAGCACTTCCCGCAGCGGCGCCGCCGGTCCCTGCGCCGCCCGGCGCCGGTGCGCGCCGTCGCCGGCGTCACCCTCGACGTCCGCGAGGGCGAGACGCTCGGCGTCGTCGGCGAGAGCGGCACCGGCAAGACCACCCTGGCCCGGATGATGGTGGGCCTGGTCCGCCCCAGCGCCGGCACGATCACCTTCGCCGGCACGGACGTCGCGCGCCGGCGCGGCCGCTCGGTGCAGATGGTCTTCCAGGACCCGATGTCCTCGCTCAACCCCCGCCGCACGGTGGGGGAGAGCATCGCCGACCCGCTGCGCCTGCTCGGCGAGCCGGCGCCCCGGGCCCGGGTCGAGGACCTGCTGGTCCGCGTCGGCCTGACCCCGGCGGCCTACGACCGCTACCCGCACCAGCTTTCCGGCGGCATGCGCCAGCGCGTCGGCATCGCCCGGGCGCTGGCGCCGCGCCCCCGGCTGATCGTCTGCGACGAGCCGGTGTCCTCCCTCGACGTCACCACCCAGGCACAGGTGCTGGCGCTGCTCGAGGACGTGCGGCGCGAGTTCGGCCTGACGCTGGTCTTCGTGTCGCACGACCTCGCCGTGGTCCGCCAGATCTGCGACCGGGTGGCGGTCCTGCACGCCGGCGCGGTCGTGGAGCTGGGCGACGTGGCGCAGGTGTACGAACTGCCGCAGCACCCGTACACCCGGCAGCTGCTGGCGGCCGTGCCGGTCACCGACCCGCAGGAGGCCCGCCGGCGCCGGGACGCACGCCGGGCGCTCGCCGCACGCCCGTAGGCTGGGGCCATGGCCGACTGGTACGAGTCGCACCTCGATCGCAAGATCCGCGAGGCCCAGGAGCAGGGGCAGTTCGACGACCTGCCCGGGGCCGGCAAGCCGCTGAGCGACCACGGCCGCGAGTACGACGAGGACTGGTGGGTCAAGGACTGGCTGCGCCGCGAGGGCGCCACGTCCGGCGCGCTGCCACCCACGCTGGCGCTGCGCCGCGAGGCGCAGGACCTGCGGGAGACGGTCGACCGGCGCACGTCGGAGGCGGACGTGCGCCGGTACGTGACGGACCTGAACGAGCAGCTGCGCAAGGCCCGGGCCGGCCTGCTGGACGGCCCGCCGGTGCTGCTGCCGCCGCTGGACGCCGACGAGGTCGTCCGCGGGTGGCGCGAGCGCCGCGCGGGGCGCCCGTCCTAGGCCGTGCTGCCCGACGACCGCGCCGCGGCGCTGCGCAGCGCGGGATTGGAGATCGTCGCGGGAGCGCCCGAGGACGACACACAGCCGTTCGACGCGATGGTCGCCCGGAGCGACCACCTGTATGTCGAGTCACCCTCGTGGAGCACGGCGGCGTCGCCGGCTTCGAGCTGGAGGCCACCGCCGACACCGTCGCCGGGCCGCCGAGGCACTCTGACCGCGTGGTCGGATGAGTCCTAGGACTTCTCGGTCAGCTTGAGGGGCTCGGCGGTGAGGGTGTCGCAGCGGACGAAGGCCAGCTGGATCTTCACGTCGGTGAACCACAGGATCGGCAGCGTCAGCGGCGGCGGCTTGTCCGGGGTGAAGGTGACCGGGATGAGGCCGAAGAGCTTGCCCTGGAACCTCGGCGTGTAGAAGCGCACGTTGCCTTCGGTGATGAGCTCGTCGCTGTTGATCACCGTGCTCGCGGTGCCCTGCTCGGGGACGGTCAGCTGGAACGGCTTGGTCACCGTCTTCTTCATGCTGAACTTCAGGGCCTTGAGGGTGCCCTCCGCGGTCGGCAGGTCGATCACGCCGTCGTAGCTGGAGTTGTACATCGTCAGCGACTTGCTCTCGAGCGTGCCGCCGCGCATCGAGACCGTCGGCACGTCGTCCGGGCCGGCGACCTTGAAGACCCGGGGGCCCAGGCAGGGGATGTCCGGCAGGCTCGGCGTGGGCGAGGCCGACGCGGGCGTGGAGGCCGAGCCGGAGGGCGCGCCGGGCGCCGGCGCGCCCGGGGCGTCCGGCGCGGGCTGGCCGGGGGTCGTGCCCGCCGGATCGGCCGGCGTGGCCGGCTCGGCCGGGACCGGCGCGGAGGGCGCCGGGGCGGGCGCGGGCGGCGGAGCCGACGGCGGCGCGCTGGGCTCCGCGGCGGCCTCGGCGCCCTCGGCCGTCTTGCCGGCCTCCGTCGCCTCGGCCGCGTCCGCGGCGTCCCCGCCCTCGTCGTCGCCGAGGCCGAGCAGGTCACCGACGCCGTCGACGAGGTTGTTCCAGCCCTCGACGATGATGTTGCCGGATTCCCCGTCACCCTCCTCGGCGTCGTCCGCCTTCGCCGGCGCGCTGTCGCTCGGCGAGGACGGGGTGGCGCCGCGGCGGGCCGCCTGCGGTGCCGGTGCCTTGGTCGTGGCCGTCTTGGCCTTCGCCGGGGCGGAGGGGGAGAGCGAGGCGGCCGACTGCCGGGCCGCCTCCTTCTTGGCGGCCGCGGCCGGGCGGGACGGGAGGCCCTCCGGGCACTCCTCCTCCGCGCGGGCCGGGGTCCGGCCGCTCGTCACGACGATCGCGCCCACCACGAGCGGCACGATGCCGATGGCGAGCGCCTTGCGGGGCGCGTCGCCGAACCGCCGGGGATGCTGGCCGGGCTCGTCCGGTCGGGCCTCGCCGCCCGGGAAGCCGGGCACGATGCCGTGCTGGCCGTGCTGGCCGTGCTGGCCGTGCTGGCCGTGCTCACCGTGCTGGCCGGCCGGGCGCAGCACCGCGGTGTCGTCGAGGTCGGGCGCCCGGTCGTGCGGCGCCGGCGCGTCGCGCGGCGCCTGCGGCTGCGCCGGGTCACCGGCCGGTTCCGCCGGGTCGACGGCTTCGTCCACGTCGGCCGGGATCGCGATCTCGGGCTGCGGCCGCTGCGGCGTCCACGCGAGCACGAGGGCGCCGCCGAGGATGCCGATGAGCATGCCGACGGCGAAGCCGCCCAGGTTGAGCCCGATCAGCGAGTAGACCGCGGTCAGCAGTCCGAGGATGCCGTAGAAGACCCGCTGGCCGGGGGTGAACCAGCTCAGCAGGCCACAGAGCCACAACAGCAGGGGCAGCAGGTAGGACAGGAAGCCCTCCGGCCCGAAGTGGACCTGCAGGTCGCCCAGCGTCAGGTTGGCGCTGAGGAACAGCTCCAACCCGGCGAGCAGCAGCAGAAGCCCGCCCCAGAAGGGCCGGGTGCGCCGCCAGTGACGGAATCCGCCGCCGGCCGAGGTCCTTGGTGTTGCCACGTACTCCTCCAGTCAGGTGGTGCTGTGCCGCCCCGGCATGGGTGAGGCCCGCGGACGGTGCGTTCCGCGGGCCTCGGGTCGTGCGTCAGAAACACTCCGCCGGCGGCTTGCCGTCGGCACCGGGCAGGTTGACCTTCATGTTCAGCCCGCTCAGGGTGAACGTGCCGGCCGTGGTGGACACGGCCGTCTGGCGCAGGTCGGTGATGGTGACGTGCTTGGCCTCCTGGCCGAAGTCGCCCGGCTTGCCCTTGGCCGCCTTGCCGCCCAGGCCCAGCGTGCTGGCGTCCTGGCCGATGTTGATGTCGGTGAACTTCGCCTCGCCGCTCAGCTCGCTGACACCGATGACCAGGTCGGTGGCCTTGGCCGGCTTGCCGGCCTCCCGGCCCGCCCGGATGGTGAGGACGACGGGCAGACCCGGCGTCTTCACCGACTGGCACAGGTTGTACAACTCGGCGGAGGCGATACCCGAGACAGCGACGGGGATCTGCTTGCCGTTCACCGTGTCGTCATGACCGCCGTACTGCGCGAAGCCGTTGCCCTCGAGCCTGTCGGCGGAGATCTTGAACGCCTGACCTGAGACGGTGAACGAGGCCGCGAACGCCCCGTTGGCCATCCCGAAAACCAAGGCACCGGCAGCCGCGGCAGGCACCGCCGCCGCTACGGCGAAACGGCGCCAGTTGGTGCGACCGTAAGCCGGATCGCCTTGCGCATCCTTCACGGATCCTCCTCGTACATGATGGAACGGCCCGGCCGCCGTACGGTCCGCATCGCGGTCGACTCTGGTCGGTCCGGAAGTGAGACCCGTCAATGCGGCCGTGTGAACGTGGGGGGAATGTTGCCTCTACCGGGTGACGGGAACAAGGGGCTCCGCTACCGGCCGGTAACGTGCCCGACACAAAATCCGTTACCGACAGTGACTACTTTTCTCGCCCGGCCGTAAAAGATGTGTCGATACTGGACACAAGGGTCGGCAAAGTCACATGTGACCGTCACCACACGTACGCAAAGATCAAAGGTTACGGATAGATAACAACTTTCAGGAAGCTCACAGGTCTGTGCACTACCCGTGCGGCGAGCGCGAGTTCAGATGGCGGCCATCCGTGCCGAAATACCTCATGTCGGGACCACGCGAGGGCAGGGGCGGCGGCAGGTGAGCGCAGAGGAGCAGCGGCGCCTCGCGGCGTTGCACGAGTACCGCCTGCTCGACGCGCCCGCCGACGACGAGCTCGAGGCGGTCGTCCGGGTGGCCGCCATGGTGGCCGGCGTGCCGACCGCGACGCTGAACCTCATCGACGAGCACCGCCAGTGCCAGCTCACCACGACCGGCTTCGCCGGGGGCGACTCCCCGCGGAGCGACTCGATGTGCGCGGTACGGTTCCAGACCGGCGAGTTCACCTATGTGCCCGACGCCAGCGCCGACCCCACCTACGCCGCCAACCCCTGGGTCACCGGGCTGCTCGCCGACGTCCGGTTCTACGCCTCGGCGCCGCTGGTGACGCCGCAGGGCTACGCGCTGGGCACCCTGTGCGTCTTCGACTCGCAGCCGCGCGAGCTCAGCGAGGACCAGATCGCCCGCCTGAAGGACCTCGCCAAGGTGGTCCTCGCCCTGTTCGAGCGCCGCCGGCAGGCCCGGGTCAACGCCCAGCTGCTGGCCGAGGCCGAGGACCGCCGGCAGTTCACCAACGCGGTCCTGGACACCATCGACGTGGCCGTGATGGCCGCCGACCCGTCCGGCCGCGTGACCGTGTTCAACCGGACCGGGCGCGAGTGGCACTCGGACATGAGCCGGGAACCGGACGTCGCGCCCGAGCAGGTTGCCGAGCGCTACAAGTTGTTCCGCACCGACGGGGTCACGCCGCTGACGCCCGAGGAGGTGCCCCTCCTGCGCGCTCTGCGCGGCGGCACGGTCTCCGGTGCGGAGATCGTCATCCGGTCGCCCGGCACCGCGCCGCGGCATGTCGTCGTGGGCGGCCGGGGTCTGCGCTCCACGAGCGGCGCGCCGCTCGGCGCGGTCATCGCCATGACCGACGTGACCGCGGACCGGGCCCGGCGCCGGGCCCTGGAGAAGGCGCACACCGACCTCGCCGTCACCATCGCGGAGCTGCAGCGCTCGAACACCGAGCTGGAGCAGTTCGCCGGCGTGGTCAGTCACGACCTCGCCGCCCCGCTCGCGGTGGTCAACGGCTACCTCGAGCTGCTCGCCGACGAGTACCGCGAGCGCCTCGACGAGCAGGCCGACAAGTGGATAACCTCCGCCACCCGGGCGGTCGCGCGGATGCAGGAGCTGATCCGGGCGCTGCTGAGCTACGCCCGGGCCGGCAGCGAACCCTGCCGCCGCGAGAAGGCGAACCTCGGCGAGGTGGCCGAGCACGCGCTCCTGGACCTGCGGGACACCATCCGTACGGCCGGAGCCGAGGTCGTCGTCGCCGGCGAGATGCCGTGGCTCGCGCTCGACCCCACGCTGGTGCGCCAGCTCCTGCAGAACCTGGTCGGCAACGCGGTCAAGTACCGCCACCCGGACCGCCCGAGCCGGGTGACCGTGGCGGCGGAACCGCGCGGGACCGAGTGGCTGGTCACCGTGACCGACAACGGCATCGGCATCCCCGAGTCCGAGCGGCTGCGCGTCTTCGAGATGTTCGCGCAGCTCGGCGTGGCCGGGCGCGCGGGCCACGGCGTGGGCCTGGCCACCTGCCAGCGCATCGTCGAGCGCCACGGCGGCCACATCTGGGCCGACGGGGCACCCGGTGGCGGTACGACCATCGCCTTCACGCTCCCGGGCGCCTGACGTGGGCTCCATGCGCCGGCGCGCGAACGCCGCCTTCCTCACCCTCCTGACGCTGTTCGCCGCGGTCGTGGTGCTCCAGCTCGTGGTCGGCGATCGGCTACGGGTCGCGCAGGCCGGCCGCGCCGCCCGGCTCGAGCAGGCCCGCGACGCCAACACCGCGGTGCTGCAGCACCTGACCGACGCCGAGACCGGCGTCCGCGGCTTCCAGCTCACCGGCGTGCGGGACTTCCTGGAACCGTACGACCGGGGCCGGGCCTCCGCCTTCACCTCCTTCGACGCGGTCGCCACCACCACCGCCGACCCGGGCGTACGGCGCCTGCTCGCCGCGGAGCGGACGGCCGCGTCGCAGTGGCTGAACGCGTACGCGACACCGATCGTCGTCGCCGGCACCGCGGCCCCCGAGTTCTCCCACACCGAACGCGGCAAGCAGCTGTTCGACCAGTTCCGCACGGCCAACGCCGCGGTCGACGCCGCGCTGGCGAACCTGCAGGAGAAGAACGCCGCGGCCGCCCGGCGCGAGTCCGGCATCGCGCAGCTGATCTTCGCCGTGCTGGGCGCGGCGGTGCTCGCCGTGGCGCTGGTGGCGGGCGCGTGGGGACGCCGCTTCCTGCTCGCACCGCTGGAGCACCTGCGGGAGACCCTCGACCGGCTCGCCGGCGGCGAGTGGTCCGCGCGGGCGGTCCCGTCCGGGCCGGGGGAGATCCGCGCCGTGATCGGCACGCTCAACCGCCTCGCCGCCGAGACCGAGCGCCTGCACGCGGCCGACCTGGCCCGGCTGCGACGCACGGAGCTGCGCGCGGCGGTCGCCGGCGTGCTGCGCGACAGCCACGACGCCGCGCGGGGGGCCGCCCGGGTGGCGGAGCTGATCGGTGTGGCCCTCGGCGCGGACGCCGTCCACGGCAGCAGCAGGATCGCCGCGGCCGGGCTGGTCGAGGCCCACTGGCCGCCCGGAACGCCGCCGCTGCCGGTGTCCGCCCTGGTGGACGTCATCGCCGCCGAGCCCGGCACCGTCACGGACGTCCCGCAGGTGCCGGGCGCGCTCGCCGTCTCGCTCGGCGGCGACGCCGAGCATCCGCCCGGCTTTCTCTGCGTCGTCCACGGTGACCGGCCCGGGTGGAGTGCCGAGGACCGGCGCCTGCTGGCCACGATCGCCCGGGAGATCGACCATTTCGTGCGCCAGCACCGGCTCCGCGAGCGCCAGGAGAAGCTCATCACCGAGCTGCGCGTGCTCGACGAGCGCAAGGACGCCTTCGTCGCCACGGTCACGCACGAGCTGAGGACTCCGCTGGCGAGCATCCTCGGGTACGCGGAGATGCTGACCGAGGGCGACGCCGGCGACCTGGCGCCGATGCAGCAGCGCGGTCTGGAGGCGATCCTGCGCAACGCGCACCGGCTGCACGACACGGTGTCCGACCTGCTCGTGCTCGACCCGAGCCAGCGCCCGGCCACCGACCACGCCGTCGCCGTGGACCTCGCCGCCGTGGCCTCGGCCGTGCACGCGCAGGTGGCGCCGGCGGCCGGCGGCCGGGACGTCGCGCTGAGCGGCCAGACCGAGGCCGTCTGGGTGGACGGCGACCCCCGCCGGCTCGAACGTGCCCTGCGCAACCTGCTCGACAACGCGGTCAAGTTCACTCCTGCGGGCGGCCGGGTCGACTATCGCGTCCACGCCGAGGGGGGGCAGGGCGGTCGTGGTGGTGACGGACACCGGCATCGGCATCCCGGACGGCGACCTGCCCGGGATGTTCACCCCGTTCCACCGCGGCGCCAACGCCATGGACCGCGCGGTGCAGGGCTCGGGCCTCGGGCTGGCCATCGTGCGCACCATCGTCACCGAGCACGGCGGCACGGTGGCGGTGGAGTCGAAGCTCGACCAGGGCAGCACCTTCACCATCACGCTGCCGCTGCGGCCGCCGCCCTCCTGAGGCCCGCCGGTGCCGCGCACTACCGGCATGCACCACGACCGGCAACCGAGCTGCAACCGACCGTGGTGAAGCTGGAGTCTCCCCTGAACCGAGGAGTACCGCTCACATGCGTATGCGCCGTACCGCTGTTGCCGCCCTGCTTGCCACCGGGATCGTCGTTCCCGCCGTGTCGACCGCCGCCATCGCGGTTGCGAAGTCGCCGGCCTCGTCGTCGGCGTCGGCGTCGAAGGGTGGCGCGAAGCCGAAGCCGTCCAGCACGCCGAAGTCCACCACCTCGACCAAGACCACGACGACCAAGACCACGAAGACCACCAAGCCCGTCAAGGCGGTGCGCTTCCAGGCCTCCGGCACCGTCAGCGCCGTCGACGCCGCGACCGGAGCCGTGACGCTGAAGACCAAGGTCACGGTCAAGAAGGGCAAGAAGACCACCAAGAAGACCGTCGTCACCAGCGTCGTCGTCGCCGAGAAGGCGATGGTCGTGGTGAACGGCAAGAAGGGCACGCTCGCCCTCGTCGCCGTGGGCCACCGGATCGTCGTGAGCGGCACCCGCAGCGGCGCCGTCTACACCGCCACCAAGGTGGTGACGTCGGGCAAGGTGGTCACGCCCAAGCCGGCCCCCACGCCGGAGCCGACCACCGAGCCGACGGACGGCCCGACGACCGAGCCGACCACCGAGCCGACGGACGCCCCGACGACCGAGCCCACCACCGAGCCGACGGACGCCCCGACCGAGGAGCCCTCGAGCGAGCCGACCGTGTCGCCGACGCCCGAGCCGGGCGCCGAGGACTGAGCGCCGGCACCATCTGCGTCCCGAACACACCGCGGCCGCCCGGATCATCCGGGCGGCCGCGGTGTTCGTCCGGCACGCGGTGCCGAGCGGTCAGCCCTTGACGCTGCCGGCGAGCAGGCCGCGGACGAAGTACCGCTGCAGCAGCAGGAAGATCGTCACCGGGACCAGGATGGAGACGAAGGCCCCCGCCGACAGCAGGTGCCACGCCGTGCCCCGGGTGCCGCTCAGGTTGGCCAGCGCCACGGTGACCGGGGCGACCGCGTCGCCGCCACCGGCGAAGGTGAGGGCGACCAGCAGGTCGTTCCACACCCAGAGGAACTGGAAGATGCCGAACGCGGCCAGTGCCGGGCGCAGCAGCGGCAGCAGCACCTTGAAGAAGATCGACACGTGGCCGGCGCCGTCCATGCGGGCCGCCTCCAGCAGGGTCGAGGGCACCTCCCGCATGAAGTTGTGCAGCAGGTAGATGGCCAGCGGCAGGCCGAAGATGGAGTGCGACAGCCAGATCGTCCAGAAGGTGTTCGCCAGGCCCGCGTCCACGTAGAGGGTGAGCAGCGGGATCAGCGTCACCTGCAACGGCACGATCTGCAGGGCGAAGATCACCAGGAACAGGATGTTGCGGCCCGGGAACTTCATCCAGGCGAAGGCGTACGCCGCGATCGTCGCCAGGGTCAGCGGGATGAGCACCGAGGGAATGGTGATCACCAGCGAGTTGACGAAGTACGCGCCCAGCCCGGCCCCGCTCTCCGAGTCGAGCACGGCGCGGTAGTTGTCCAGCGTGAGCTTCGGGTCGGTGAAGAACGTCCACCAGCCGGTCGTCTTGATCGCCCGCTCGGGGCGGAAGGACGACACGAGCAGGCCGAAGGTCGGCAGGGTCCACAGCACCGCGATGACGATCGCCGCCAGCGAGGCCCACGGCGAGCTGAGCTTGCGCTTCGCGACGGCCGCCGCGGAGGGCTGCCCGGCCGCGACCGGCACGGCGGCCGCGGGTGGGGTGGTGGTGGTCATAGCGCCTCCGATCGGCGGAGCTGCCGGATGTTGTAGACGACGATCGGGATCACCAGCAGGAACAGCAGGACCGCGAGCGCCGCGCCCAGGCCCTGGTTGTCGCTGCGGAAGCTCTGGCTGTAGAACTCGTTGGCGACGACGCTGGTGTCGAACTGGCCGCCGGTGGCCGTCCGCACGATGTCGAAGACCTTGAGCGTGCCGATGCCGATGGTGGTCAGCACCACGACCACCGCCGGCCGGATCGCCGGCAGGGTGACGAAGCGGAACATGCCCCAGGCGGTGACGCCGTCGAGCCGGGCGGCCTCGACGATGTCGTCCGGGATCGCCTTGATGGCCGCGGAGAGCACGGTCATCGCGAAGCCGGCCTGGATCCAGATCATGATCACGATCAGCAGGAACGTGTTCAGCGGCGAGTCGACCAGCCATTGCTGGGGCTTGCCGCCGAACCACACCAGGATCTGGTTGAGCAGACCGATCTGCTTCACGTTGCCCTGGTCGGGCCGGTACTCGTAGACGAACTTCCAGATGATCGACGCGCCGACGAAGGAGATCGCCATGGGCAGGAAGACCAGCGCCTTGGCCGCCGACTCGAACGGCGACTTGTCGACCAGGATGGCGTAGAGCAGGCCGACGGCGGTGGCCACGAACGGCGTGACGACGACCCAGAACACCGTGTTGCGCAGCACCGTGAGCTGGTCGGCGTCGGTGAAGATGGTCTGGTAGTTGTCCAGCCCGATGAACGCCTTGCCGGCGGCGTCGAAGAACGACTGGTAGATCGTGCGCAGGCCCGGATAGACCAGGCCGACCAGCAGCATGAGCAGGGTCGGGGCGAGATAGGCGTACGCGACCCAGCGGTCGGCGCGGCGGCCGCGGAACAGGGTGGCGACGAACAGGATGACGCCCACGACCGCGGCGAAGAGCAGGATCGCGGCGAGCATCAGCCCGATCTTCGCGGTGTTGGTCTCGGCGGTTAACACGCGACCCGTACCTCCTTGAAGGGCCAGCGGGGCCGGTCACCTCGCGGCGACCGGCCCCGGGGATGGTTCTAGATCACTTGGGCCACGCGTTCTCGATGTTGTTCACGGTGGTCTTGGTGTCCTGACCGGTGATCCAGCTCGTCGTCTGCTTCCAGAACGCGTTCGAGCCGATCGCGGCCGGCATCTGGTCCGAGCCGTCGAACCGGAACACGGTGTTCGGGTCCTTCAGGATGGTCGCGGCCAGCTTGTCGATGGGGTTGCTCAGGTTGTTGGGGTCGATGCCCTTGTTGGCGCTGACCCAGCCCTGCGAGACCTTGGCCTTGTTGTTGGCCCAGGTGTCGGTGGACAGGTACGTCTGGAAGGCCTTGACCTCGGGCCGGTCGGCGAACGCCAGGTTGAACTCGCCGCCGCCGAGCACCGGCTTGCTGCTGGCGTCCTTGCCGGGCAGGTAGAACGCGAAGACGTCGCCGTCCTCGGCCACCTTGACGTCCTTCGGGAAGTTCGCCGCGTAGAAGCTCGCCTGACGGTGCAGGGAGCAGGTGTTGCCGTCGACGATGGGCAGGCCGGCGTCCTGGAACGTCGTGGTCGCGATGCTCTTGACGTCGCCGAGGCCGCCGTTGACGTACTTGTCGTTCTTCAGGTACGCGCCGACCGCGTCCAGGGCCGCGGTGGACTCGGGGCCGTTGAACGGGATCTGGTGGTTGACCCACTTGTCGTACGTCTCCGGCCCGGAGAGCCGGAGCATGAAGTCCTCCATCCAGTCGGTGATCGGCCAACCCGTGGCCTCACCGCTGGCGATGCCGGCGCACCACGGCTTGCGGCCGCCGTCCGCGGCGATCTTGTCGCTCAGCTCCTTGAGCTGGTCCAGCGTGGTCGGGACCTGGTAGCCCTTCTCCTTGAACTCGGTGGGCGAGTACCAGACCAGGGACTTGACGCTGGCGCCCGACGGCGCGGCGTAGAACTTGCCGTCGACCGTGGCGTAGCCCTTCCAGTCCTTGCCCCAGAACTTGTCGACGTTGGCGGCGACCTCGGCCGGCGCCTCGACGGCCTTGCCGGTGGCGACGAGCTGCTTGAGCAGGCCCGGCTGCGGCACGATCGCGATGTCCGGCGGGTTGCCGGCCTTGGCCTGCACGAGGACCTGGGTCTCGAAGGACTTGTCGCCCTGGTACACGATGTCGACGCCGGTGCAGTCCTCGAACGGCTTGTACGAGTCCGTGTACGCCTTGTCCTCCGGCGTCACGATGCTTGCGAACACGGTGACCTTCTTGCCCTTCAGGTCGCCGTACGAGCTGAAGGCCGAGCAGTCGATGGACTGCTTCGCCGTGGAATCGTCGTCCGAGTCGCCGCCGCCGCCACAGGCGGCCAGGCCGACCACCAGGCCGACGCCCAGTGTGCCGGCGAGCGCGCCCCGCAGACGCTGACTCCTGGATTGACCGAACATGCCTCTCCCTATGTCACATCACGCCGGTGCGTGACAAAACCGTCACTGTCTCCGGTTCCCCCGGCTGTCAGTCAAGAGCGGGCGGCGGGCTTTCGCAATGTTTCCGATTGATCAAGCAAGTAACGATTCGGCACCGGAGCGGCCGGAGAGTTGGCAGCTTAATAAAACGTAAGGTGCCTTTGCGCTGACCAGGGGCAATAATCCAGTTATCAAGATCGATGCGTGAGGCTTGCCGTGACCGCAAGAATTTTCACGTCCGAACGGCTGGCGACAGCGGGCGTCCGCATGGTGTATCCGCGCGCGCCGAGGTCACGTCACGAAGCCGTCCGGTGGTCCCGGCGGCTCCGCCGTCATCGGTTCCCGGGCATGCCGAAGGGGCCCCGTCGCCGTGCGCGGGGCCCCTTCGGCGCGGATCACTGCCGCGGCGTGCGGTCCCGGTACGTCCAGCTGGCGTCGCCCAGCGCCGAGCGGCGCTGCCGCGGGACGCGCCCGGTGCCGTGCGCATCGCCCGCGGCCGGCGCCGGGGCGGGGGCCGGGGCGCTCGAGGGGGTGCCGCCGAACGCCGGCCGCTGCTGGCCGGCCGGGGCGCCGCCGAACGCCGGCTGCTGCGCGGCGGCCGGGGTGCCGCCGAACGCCGGTCGCTGCGCGGCGGCCGGGGTGCGCTCGCCGTGCCGGGCGCGGGCGGCCAGGTAGGCGGCCGCCTCGCGGTCCTCGTCGGTCGGGATGGCCATCAGTGCGGACACCAGGCCGAGGATGGCGAAGATCGCGGCGAGGCCGATCGGGATGAGCAGCGACGATCCGGTCACGCCGGCCGGGGAGCCGTCGGGGGCGCCGGAGCGCACCGACATCGCCGCCATGCCGGTGTAGTGCATGCCGTTGACGGCGATGCCCATCACCAGGGCGCCGACGGCGATCGCGGCCGGCCGCCGGACCGTGGCGGTGAGCCAGAGCGCCGCGGTGGCCGCCACGACGGCGACGAGCACGGAGGCGGCGACCTTCGTCGTGTCGTACAGGATCTCGCCGTTGAGGTGCACGCCCTCCATGCCCACGTAGTGCATCCCGGCGACGCCCAGCCCGGCGAGCAGGCCGCCGGCGAGCAGTCGCAGGGTGCGGGCCCGTTCCCCGCCGAAGACGACCAGCAGGCCGGCACCGACCGCCACGATCGCCAGGCCCGCGCTGGCGGCGGTCATGCCGGGGTCGTACCGGATCGGCGTGCCCACCACGTCGAAGCCCAGCATGCCCACGAAGTGCATGGTCCAGATGCCGGTGCCGCCGATGGCGACCGCGGAGAGCATGAGCCACCAGGCGCGGCCGCCGCCGGTCCGGGCCGCGCGCAGGCGCGTCGCACACATCAGTCCGAGCAGCGAGCCGAGCACCGACAGCAGGTAGCTGGCGGTCGGCGTGACCCAGCCGTGCTCGAAGTGGTGGATCTCCATGTCGGTCATCTCCTGCGAAAGTGCGTACCGATGCATCGTGCCGGGTGCGGAGCGACCTTGGGCAATCAGCGAGGGGATATTAGGGCAGAACCGGCCGTTGGGACGAGGCGCCGGCGCCCTTCCGGATGATCACATAGGTGATCTCCACCTCCCGATCGCCCGCCGTCGATGCCGATCGGGCCGCCGCGGCCGTCGCCGCGCCCCCGGCGACGGTCCGCGCCGCGTCCACCTGGCGGGAAGGCGGCCGCCTCCGGAGGCGATACGACCGCCTTCGGGTAACCTTGTGCGCCAGGCCGAGGGGCGCTGCGACGGGGACAACCCGCCACGCTCGGACTGGAAACACCGACACAAGGGCGCCTCCGAGATTTCCGCGGAGGTGGTCACTGTGTCAGTCACAGCGCAGAACCGGGACGTGACGGCGACGCTGCGCCGGCTGATGGGCGAGCGGGTCCTGGTGCTCGACGGCGCCTGGGGCACCATGCTGCAGGGCGCGAAGCTGACCCCCGCCGACTACCGCGGCGACCTCATCGCCGCCGGCCACCCCAAGGACGTCACCGGCGACCCCGACCTGCTCAACCTGACCCGGCCCGACGTCATCCTCGACGTCCACCGGCAGTATCTCGCCGCGGGCGCCGACATCACCACGACCAACACCTTCACGGCGACCGGCATCGCCCAGGCCGACTACGGCCTCGAGCCGCTCGTGCGCGAGATGAACCTGCGCGGCGCCCAGCTCGCCCGGCAGGCCGCCGACGAGGCCGGTGGCAAGTTCGTCGCCGGCTCGGTCGGGCCGCTCAACGTGACCCTCTCGCTCTCCCCGCGGGTCGAGGACCCGGCCTACCGTACGGTGACCTTCGACCAGGTCAAGGCCACGTACGCGGAGCAGATCCAGGCGCTGGCCGAGGGCGGCGTGGACCTGCTGCTGGTCGAGACGATCTTCGACACGCTCAACGCCAAGGCCGCGATCGCCGCCGCCCGCGAGGTCGCCCCGGAGCTGCCGCTGTGGATCTCCGTGACCATCGTGGACCTGTCCGGGCGCACCCTGTCCGGGCAGACCGTCGAGGCCTTCTGGCGCTCGATCGAGCGGGCCGAGCCGCTGGTGGTCGGCGTCAACTGCTCGCTGGGCGCGACCGAGATGCGCCCGCACGTCGCCGAGCTGTCCCGGCTGGCCGGCACGTTCGTCGCCTGCCACCCCAACGCCGGGCTGCCCAACGCGTTCGGCGGCTACGACCAGACCCCGGAGGAGACCGCGGGCCTGATCCGCGAGTTCGCCGCCGACGGCATGGTCAACATCGTCGGCGGCTGCTGCGGCACCTCGCCGGCGCACATCGCCGCGATCGCCGGCGCGGTGCGCCACAGCGCCCCGCGCCCGGTCGCCGAGCCCGCGCGCACCACCCGGTTCAGCGGCCTCGAGCCGTTCGCCATCGGGCCGGACACCGGCTTCGTCATGATCGGCGAGCGCACCAACGTCACCGGTTCGGCGAAGTTCCGCCGCCTCATCGAGGCCGGCGACCACCAGGCCGCCGTGGACGTCGCGCTGGAGCAGGTGCGCGGCGGTGCCAACCTGCTCGACGTCAACATGGACGCGGACCTGCTCGACAGCGAGCGGGCGATGACCACGTTCCTCAACCTGATCGCCACCGAGCCGGAGGTGGCGCGCATCCCTGTCATGATCGACAGCTCCAAGTGGAGCGTGCTCGAGGCCGGCCTCAAGTGCGTGCAGGGCAAGGGCGTGGTCAACTCGATCAGCCTCAAGGAGGGCGAGGAGCCCTTCCTGGCGCAGGCCCGCAAGATCCGCGACTACGGCGCCGGCGTGGTCGTCATGGCCTTCGACGAGCAGGGCCAGGCCGACACCACCGAGCGCAAGGTCGAAATCTGTGCCCGGGCGTACGACCTGCTGGTGCAGCAGGCCGGCTTCGCGCCCGAGGACATCATCTTCGACCCCAACGTGCTGGCCGTGGCCACCGGCATCGCCGAGCACAACGGCTACGCCAAGGCCTTCATCGACGCGCTGCCGCTGATCAAGCAGCGCTGCCCGGGCGCGCGCACCAGCGGCGGCATCTCCAACCTGTCGTTCGCGTTCCGCGGCAACGACGTCGTCCGTGAGGCCATGCACTCGGCCTTCCTGTTCCACGCCGTGCGCGCCGGCCTGGACATGGGCATCGTCAACGCCGGCCAGCTCGCCGTCTACCAGGACATCCCGGCCGACCTGCTGGAGCTCGTCGAGGACGTGATCTTCGACCGCCGCGAGGACGCCACCGACCGGCTCGTCACCTTCGCCTCCACGGTCACCGGCTCCGGCACCAAGCGCACGGTCGATCTCTCCTGGCGCGAGACCCCGGTCGCCGAGCGCCTCTCCTACGCCCTGGTCCACGGCATCGTCGACTTCGTCGAGCAGGACACCGAGGAGGCGCGGCAGCTGCTGGACCGTCCCCTCGACGTCATCGAGGGCCCGCTGATGGACGGCATGAAGGTCGTCGGCGACCTGTTCGGCTCGGGCCGGATGTTCCTGCCCCAGGTGGTCAAGAGCGCCCGCGTGATGAAGCGCTCGGTCGCTTACCTGGAACCCTTCATGGAGAAGGAGAAGGCCGGCGGCCGCGGCCAGGGCAAGGTCGTGCTCGCCACGGTCAAGGGCGACGTGCACGACATCGGCAAGAACATCGTCGGCGTGGTGCTGGGCTGCAACAACTACGAGGTGATCGACCTCGGCGTGATGGTGCCCGCCGCCAGGATCCTCGACACCGCGATCGCCGAGGGCGCCGACGCGATCGGCCTCTCCGGCCTGATCACCCCGTCGCTCGACGAGATGGTCGCGGTCGGCGCCGAGATGCAGCGCCGGGGGATCACCCTGCCGCTGCTCATCGGTGGGGCCACCACGTCGCGGCAGCACACGGCGGTGCGCATCGCCCCCGTGTACGAGGGCCCCACCGTGCACGTCCTGGACGCCTCGCGGGTCGTCGGGGTGGTCTCCGACCTGCTCGACCCGGACCGCGCCCGCAGCCTGGACGAGGCCAACCGCGCCGAGCAGCAGCGGTTGCGCGAGCAGCACGCCGGCCGGCACAGCCAGCCGCTGCTGACCCTGGAGCAGGCGCGGGCCAACCGTGAGGTCGTCGACTTCACCGACCTGCCGACGCCGGCCTTCACGGGCGTCCGCACGGTCGCGCCGGACCTCGCCGTCCTGCGCGGGATGATCGACTGGCAGTTCCTCTTCCTGGCCTGGGAGCTCAAGGGCAAGTACCCGGCGATCCTGGAGCAACCGGTCGCCCGCGAGCTCTACGACGACGCCAACGCCATGCTCGACAAGATCATCGCGGACGGTGCGTTCCAGGCCCGGGGCGCGTACGCCTTCTGGCCCGCCCACGCCGACGGCGACGACATCGTGCTGGACAACGGCGTGCGCTTCCCGATGCTGCGCCAGCAGACCGCCAAGCCGGAGGGCCGCGCCAACCGCTGCCTCGCCGACTACATCGCGCCGGCCGGGACGCAGCAGGACCACCTGGGCGGCTTCGCCGTCGCGATCCACGGCGCCGAGGAGCTGGCGGCCCGCTACGAGGCCGAGCACGACGACTACCGCGCCATCATGGTCAAGGCGCTCGCCGACCGCCTCGCCGAGGCCTTCGCCGAGCACCTGCACCTGCAGGCCCGCCGCGACTGGTTCGAGCCGGACGCCGACCCGGTGATCGAGGACCTGCACGCCGAGCGCTTCCGCGGCATCCGCCCGGCGCTCGGCTACCCGGCCAGCCCCGACCACAGCGAGAAGAAGGACCTCTTCGAGCTGCTCGGCGCGCAGTCGCTGGGCATCGGCCTCACCGAGTCGTACGCGATGACCCCGGCGGCGGCGGTCAGCGGCCTGATCTTCGCCCACCCGCAGTCCCGCTACTTCACCGTGGGCCGGCTGGGCAGGGACCAGATCGAGGACTACGCGGCCCGACGCGGCCTCACCGTCGACGAGGTCGAGCGGTGGCTGCGCCCCAACCTGGCCTACGAGATCTCGTAGGCCGGTCGCCGCTGGCCCGGCGCCGGGCCGGCGGCGTGGTCGTACGCCCTGCGGCTCGTGCTCGGCGCCCGGCCGCGATCTTTCCGGGCGCCCCGCGCTGAACCGCGAGGGGCGTGCCGTCCGTATCAGCGGCCATGAGGGTTCTGCTGGTGGCACACGACGCGTCCGTCGCCGAGCCTTTGGTCGGCGGCCTGGCCCACTACGGCATCGTCGCCGAGCACGTCACGACCGGCGCCGCCGCGCTCGCCGCGCGCCCCGCCGACCTGGTGCTGCTCGACGCGGGGCTGCCCGACCTCGACGGCATCGAGGTCCGCCGGCGTACCGGCGACGCCAAGCTCATCATGCTCACGGCGCCCGGCGACGACGCGCAACGCATCCTCGGCACGGCCCTCGGCGCCGACGACTACCTGCCCAAGCCGGTCAGCGTCCGCGACGTCGTGGACCGGATGCGCGCGGTCGGCGGCCGCCCCGCCGCGCCGCCGGTACGCGCCTGTGGACCGCTCACCATCGATGTCGGCGCCCGCCAGGTACGGGTCCACAAGATACCCGTGTCGCTGAGCCCCAAGGAGTTCGACCTGCTGGCGTTGCTGGCCGAGGCCCCGGGCGCCGTGGTCGACCGCCACCGGATACTGCAGACGGTGTGGGGACCGGAGTTCGCGGGGCCGGGCCGTACGCTCGACTTCCACGTGGCCAGCCTGCGCCGCAAGCTCGGCGACCCGGCCTGGATCGAGAACCGGCGCGGGGTCGGCTTCCGCCTGACGCCCCCGGCCTGAGCCGGCGCGGATCCTGCCGCTATTGCCCGGCCGCGGAGAGTGCCTCGTCCAGGGTGGGGTGCACGCCCAGATAACGGTCGAGGTTGGCGACGTCGAGCACGAACCGGACCTGGTCCTGCGGGCCCGCAAGCCGCAGCCAGCCGCCCCGGGCCGTGGCGCGCCGGTGGGTCTCGACGAACAGGCTCAGGCCGCCCGAGTCGCAGAACGGCACGGCCGAGAGGTCGCACACGAGGCGGTCCCGGCCGTCGGCCAGGGCCCGTTCCACCGCGTCGCGCAGCACCTCGACGCTGTCGTGGTCGATCTCCCCGGCCACCGACAGCACCCTGACCCCGTCCGCCGGGTCGTGGAAGGTCACGCTGAGGATGTCGGGATTCATGCTGCCTGTTCGCCCCCTCGTGAGGTGGGCGGCACGGTTCGCCGTGCCGCGCCCGCCGACCATTCCACCAGGAGCAGGGTGAGGTCGTCGGCCGGGGGTCCGCTCTGGTGGGCGAGGACGGTGTGCGAGAGCCGGCGCAGGGTCTCGGGGATCGGCAACCCCTCGGCGGCGTGCCGTTCCAGGCTGTCGGCGAGGCGGTTCTGCCCGAAGGGCACGCCGGCGGCGTCCCGTGCCTCGGTGACACCGTCGGTGTAGAGCAGCAGGCGGTCGCCGGGCCGCAGGGTGATCTCGGCACATGTGGCGCGCGGGTCCGCGATGCCGAGCGGCAGCCGGCGCCCCTCGGCCAGCGTCTCGACGACCGCGCCGTCCCGCAGCACGAGCGGCGGCGGGTGACCGGCGTTGAGGTAGCGCAGCACGCCGGTGTCGAGGTCCAGCTCGGCGAGGACCGCCGTGACGAACCGGGCGTCCGGGAACTGCCGCAGCAGCTCCTCGTCGGCGGCCCGGGCCTGGTCCGGCAGGTCGCCGCCGGAGCGCCGCGCGGCGCGGAGGCAGGCGAGCGCGACCGCCGCGGCCAGGCCGGCCTTCAGGCCGTGTCCCGCGGCGTCCAGGACGACGAACTGCGGCCGGCGGCCGTCCACCGTGTAGTCGAAGGCGTCGCCGCCGACGTCGTACGTCGGCTCCAGCACCGCGGCGACGGCGAAGTCGGCGATGCTGACCGTCAGCGGCGGCAGCAGCTGCCAGAGCAGTTCGGCGCCGGCGGTCATCGGCCTCGACCGGCGGGCCCGGTGCAGGTGGTCGCCTCGGGGGAGCGTGGTGGTGATCAGGTGCCCGACCAGGCCGGAGACGACCTCGCACGGCCGGGCCAGCCGCTCGTCCGGCGCGGTCCCGTCCGGCGTCGCCACCTCGACGACCCCGATCCGGTCGGTGCCGTTGACCATCGGCACCCACCGCCGGCCGTCCGCGACCACCGACTCGACCAGGGAGAAGGCCCGTCCGGCGGCATGCGCGTCGATGGGCAGCGGGGCGGGGGCGGAGCGTCCCGGCACGGCGAGCGGCCGCAGCGAGCGCTGCTCGGCGTCGGCGACGTACACCGTCATCCGCAGGCCGAGGCGCTCGGCCGCCCCGTCCAGCACGCCGCCCATGTCCTCGGGGCGCCACAGATGGGACCGGTCCAGAAGCTCCACGATGAGCCCGTACCAGGGGTCCGCCTCGACAATCATGCCGCCACCCTACGGGGCGTGCCCACTTTCGTACGGAGGACAAGAAAGTTCTCCCGACCGATAGAGAAGTTTCTCGATATTGAGGGTTTCCTTTGGCGCCGGGACTGCGTTAGCGTCGCCTCACGTAACGCACAAGACACATCGCGTTACTGCGAGCCGGGTCCGTGTCTTCGGAGGGGATGCCGCATGCGTACCGGAGTCTGGTTGATCGGCGCGCGCGGCTCCGTCGCGGTCACCGCGCTGACCGGAGCCCTCGCCCTGCGGGCCCGCCTGGCCGGGCCCACGGGCTGCGTCACCGAGCTGCCGGAGCTGCGCGGCGCCCCCCTCCCCGGCTGGGCGGACCTGGTGTTCGGCGGCCACGACGTGGTGACCCTGCCGGTGACGAAGAAGGCCGAGGACCTGGCCGCCGCCGGCGTGCTGCCCGGCCGCCTCGTCGCCGCCCTCGCCGACGAGCTCGGCCGGGCCGAGCAGGATCTGCGCCCGCTGCCCGACGGCGGAACCCAGGCGTGGATCGCCGGGGCGATCGCCGCCGACCTGCGCGACTTCCGCCGGCGCCACGCCCTCGAGCGGGTCGTGGTCGTCAACGTCGCCGCCACCGAGCCGGCCGTGGCCCGCCACGGCGCGCACGCCTCGCTCGCGGCGCTGCGCGAGGCGCTCGCCGGTCCGGAGGCCGTGCTGCCGCCGAGCTCGCTGGCCGCGTACGCGTCCTTCGTGGCGGGCTGCTCCTTCGTGGACTTCACCCCGTCGACCGGCGCGCGCCTGCCCGCGCTGGCCGAGCTCGCCGCCGCGGCCGCCGTGCCCTACGCCGGCCACGACGGCAAGACCGGCGAGACGCTGGTCAAGTCCGTGCTCGCGCCGATGTTCGCCCGGCGCCATCTGCGGGTGACCAGCTGGTCCGGCGTCAACCTGCTCGGCGGCGGCGACGGCGCCAACCTCGCCGACCCGGCCGCGAACGCCGCCAAGGTCGCCAGCAAGCAGCGGGTGCTCGGCGACGCGCTCGGCTACCGCCCGGAGGGCACCAGCCGCATCGACCACGTCGCCGAGCTCGGCGACTTCAAGACCGCCTGGGACC
Organism: Couchioplanes azureus; assembly: GCF_014648355.1. Taxonomy (GTDB): domain Bacteria; phylum Actinomycetota; class Actinomycetes; order Mycobacteriales; family Micromonosporaceae; genus Actinoplanes; species Actinoplanes azureus. The sequence continues at coordinate 316,958 of NZ_BMQY01000004.1, read as the reverse complement.
TGATCACCTTCGCCGGCTTCCTCGGCACCCGGATGCGCATGGAGTTCACCTGGCACGGCTGCGACTCCGCGCTCGCCGCGCCGCTCGTGCTCGACCTGGCCCGGCTCACCGCGGCGGCGCACCGGGCCGGGCGGCACGGACCCCTGACCGAGCTGGGCTTCTTCTTCAAGGACCCGCTCGGCGACGGCCCCTGCGCGCTGGCCGCGCAGTGGGACGCGCTCGCCGGGTTCGCCGCCGGGCTGGGCCGATGAAGGCGCCGCTGCGGGCCCTCGCCGAGCTGGTCCGCGCGCCCGCCGCGCTGTCCGTACCCGGGGACGTGGTGGCGGGCGCCGCCGCCGCGGGCACCCTCGGCGCCCGCAGCGCCGGGCTCGCGGCCGCGTCGGTCTGCCTCTACTGGGCCGGGATGGCCGCGAACGACTGGGCCGACCGCGATCTCGACGCCGTGCAGCGCCCGGAGCGCCCCATCCCGTCGGGCCGGGTGAGCCCGCCGGTCGCGCTGGGCGTCGCCGCCGGGCTCACCGCCGCCGGGCTGGCGATCGCCGGCCGCGCCGGCGGTTCCCGGGCGCTCACCGCCGCGGTCCCGCTGGCCGCCGCGGTGTGGGCCTACGACCTGCGCCTCAAGGACACCGCCGCCGGACCGGCCGGGATGGCCGCCTGCCGGGCACTCGACGTGCTGCTGGGCGCCAGCGCCGGAGCTGCGGTCCGGGCGCTGCCGACCGCCGCGACGATCGCCGTGCACACGTACGTGGTCACCGTCATGTCCCGGCACGAGGTCGCGGGATGTCCCACGCCGTCGCTGCCCGCCGCCGCCCTGGCGACCACCACGGCGGTGGCCGGCGTGACGGCCGCCCGGGGCGGACCGGCGGCCGCGCTGCTCGCCGGCCGGTACGCCGCCGACGTAGGCCGGGCGCAGGCCGCGGTGATCGCCGATCCGCGGGCCGCCCGGGTGCGTGCCGCCGTCGGGGCGGGCATCACGGCGCTGCCCGCGCTGCAGGGCGCGCTCACCGCCGGGGCCGGCCGCACGCTCGCCGGTCTCGCGGTCGCGGCCGCCGCGCCGCTCGGCCGCCGGCTCGCCCGCCGGGTGTCGCCCACATGAGCGCCCTGCGGTACGGCTACGGCACCAACGGCTTCGCCGGCCACCGCCTCACCGAGGCGATCGAGGTGATCGCCGGCCTCGGCTACCGCGGTGTCGCGCTCACCCTCGACCACGGCCACCTGGACCCGTTCGCCCCCGGGCTCGCCCGCCGGGTCGCCGCGGTCGCCGACCGGCTCCGCGACCGCGACCTCGGCGTGGTCGTCGAGACCGGCGCCCGTTACCTGCTCGATCCGTGGCGCAAGCACGCGCCCACCCTGCTGCACGACGACCGCAAGCTGCGGCTGGACTTCCTGCGCCGGGCCGTCTCCGTCGCCGCCGACCTCGGCGCCGAGGCGGTGTCGTTCTGGGCCGGGACCCGTCCCGCCGAGGTGGACGAGCGCACCGCCTGGCGCCGCCTGGTCGACGGATGCGCCGAGATCACCGGCGTGGCCGCCGCGCTCGGGGTGCCGGTCGGCTTCGAACCCGAGCCGGGGATGCTCGTGGCGGACCTCGCCGGCTGGCACCGGCTGCGCGGCGAGCTGGGCGCCCCCGCCGCGTTCGGGCTCACCCTCGACATCGGGCACTGCCGCTGCGTCGAGCCCGAGCCCGTGCCGGACTGCGTCGCGGCGGCGGTGCCGTACCTGGTCAACGTGCAGATCGACGACATGCGGCGGGGCGTGCACGAGCACCTGGAGCTCGGCACCGGGGAGATCGACTTCCCACCCGTGCTGCGGGCCCTGATCGACGGCGGATACCGCGGCCTGGTCGCCGTCGAGCTGCCCCGGCACTCCCACGCGGCACCCACGGTCGCCCGGGAGTCGCTCGCCTTTCTGCGGGCCGCCGAGCGGGAGGTGCCGCGGTGACCCTCGAGGAGCTGCGGGCGGTGGTGGCCGCCGTACCCGGCAAGGCCTGGTTCGACGAGGCGGAGGCCCGGGTCCGGGCCGACCCGGACAGCGCCGGGCCGCTGTTCGCCCGGGCCGGTCGCAAGCTCGGCCGCCAGCCGCTGCCGGAGCGTCCCGGCTGGACCGCCGGGCAGGCCGGACGGGTCCTGCTGCTGCTCGCCGTCGCCGCCGCCGACCGGGTCGCCGAGCTCTACTGGTACGGCGACTCCGCCGAGCGCCTCGCCGTGCTGCACGCCCTGCCCCTGCTGGACATCGGCGCCGCCGGGGTGCCGCTGGCCGAGGACGCGCTGCGCAGCAACGACCCGCGGCTCGTGGCGGCCGCGCTCGGGCCGTACGCGGCGCACCTCGACGCCGCCACCTGGCGCCAGGGCGTGGTGAAGTGCGTGTTCATGGGCATCGCGCTCAGCGGTGTCGACCGCCTCGACGACCGCACCGACGCGGCGCTGGTCGCCATGCTCGCCGCCCTGGCCACCGAGCGCGCGGCCGCCGGACGCCGGCTGAGCGCCGACGCCGTCGCGCTGCTCAACCGCCACCTGCTGCGCAAGGAGGACTGATGCGCGTCTTCGACCCGCACATCCACATGACCTCTCGGACCACCGACGACTACCGCAGGATGGCGGACCACGGGATACGGGCGGTGGTCGAGCCCGCGTTCTGGCTCGGGCAGCCGCGCACCAACCCGGGCTCCTTCGCCGACTACTTCGACTCGCTGCTCGGGTGGGAGCCGTACCGGGCCTCGCAGTTCGGCATCCGCCACCACGCCACCCTCGCGCTCAACCCCAAGGAGGCCAACGACCCGCGCTGCAAGGGAGTGCTCGACCTGCTGCCGCGCTACCTCGACAAGGACGGGGTGGTCGCGGTCGGTGAGATCGGGTACGACGCGATGACGCCGGCCGAGGACGAGGCCTTCGCCGCCCAGCTGGAGCTGGCGGTGCGCTACGAGCTGCCCGCGCTGGTGCACACCCCGCACCGGGACAAGGCGGCGGGCACCCGCCGCAGCCTGGAGGTCGTCGCCGCCTGCGGCATCGACCCCGGCATGGTCGCCGTCGACCACCTCAACGAGGTCACGGTCGCCATGGTCCGCGACTCCGGCTGCTGGCTGGGCTTCTCCATCTACCCCGAGACCAAGATGTCGCCGTCGCGGATGGTGGAGATCCTGACGCAGTACGGCACCGAGCGCGTGCTGGTCAACTCCGCCGCCGACTGGGGCCACTCGGACCCGCTGCTGACCGTCGCCACCGGGCGGGCGATGCTCGAGGCCGGGTTCACCGCCGACGAGGTCGACCGGGTGCTGTGGCGCAACCCCGCCGAGTTCTACGGGCGGTCGGGGCGCCTGGACCTCTCGCCGCCCGACGGATCGGGGGCGTACGCCGGCAGCTCGATCGCCCGGGGAGGCAGCTGATGCGCCTGTACCACCCCGACGGGACGACCGTGCACCTGTCGTACTGCACCAACGTCCATGCCGCCGAAAGCCTCGACGGGATCCTGGCGCAGCTCGACACTTACGCCGTGCCGATCCGCGAGCGCCTCGGCGCCGACGTGCTCGGGCTCGGCCTGTGGCTGGCCGCGCCGGTCGCCGCCGGGCTCGCCGGGGCGCCCGCCGACCGCCGGCGCCTGCGCCGCGCCCTGGACGCCCGGGGGCTGGAGGTGGTGACCCTCAACGGGTTCCCGTACCAGGCGTTCCAGGAGCCGGTGGTCAAGCACGCCGTCTACCAGCCCGACTGGACCAGGCCGCAGCGGCTCGCGTACACCCTCGACCTGGCCCGGATCCTGACCGACCTGCTGCCGGGTGACGCCGCGCGCGGGTCGATCTCCACGCTGCCGCTGGCCTGGCGGGAACCCTGGGACGCGGACCGGGCGGGCGCCTGCCGGCGGGCCCTCGACGACCTGGCCCGCGGCCTGCACGAGCTGCCGCGGCCGGTACGGGTGGCCTTCGAGCCGGAGCCCGGCTGCGTCGTCGAGACGACCGCGGAGGCGGTCGCCCTGCTCGGCGAGGCCGACACGTCGGTGCTCGGTGTCTGCCTCGACCTCGCCCACCTCGCCTGCGCGTGGGAGGAGCCGGCGCAGGCCCTGCGGCGGCTGCGCCGAGCGGGGCTGCCGGTGGTCAAGACCCAGCTGTCGGCGGCGCTGGCCAGCGCCGACCCGCGCCGCGACGCCGCCGTGCTCGGCGAGTACGCCGAACCGCGCTTCCTGCACCAGACCCGGGGCTCGGCCGGGCTGGCCGCCGACGACCTGGACGAGGCGCTGGCCACGCCCGGCGGCGACGCGCAGCCGTGGCGGGTGCACTACCACGTGCCGCTGCACCAGGCGCCGGTCCCGCCGCTGCGCTCCACCGTCGACGTGCTCGCCGCCGCCCTGCGGGAGCTGCTGGGCGGTGACACGGCCGGCTGCGACCACCTGGACGTGGAGACGTACACCTGGCATGTGCTGCCGCCGGCGTCGCGGCCGGCGGGCCCCGCGGAGCTGGCGTCCGGCATCGCCGCGGAGCTCTTCTTCGCCCGCGCCCGGCTGGCCGCGCTCGGGCTCGCGACCGCCCAGGGGGTGCCGTCGTGAGGCCCGTGGTCGTGCTCGACGTCGTCGGCCTGACCCCGCGGCTGCTGCGGCACATGCCCCGCCTGACGCGGCTCGCCGAGGCCGGCTTCCAGGCGCCGCTGGGCACCGTGCTGCCCGCGGTGACGTGCACGGTGCAGTCGACGTTCCTCACCGGCACGCTGCCCAGCGGGCACGGCATCGTCGGCAACGGCTGGTACTTCCGCGACCTCGGCGAGGTGCTCCTCTGGCGCCAGCACCACGCCCTGGTCCGCGGCGAGAAGGTGTGGGACGCCGCCCGCTCGCTCGTACCCGGCTACACCGTCGCCAACGTCTGCTGGTGGTACGCGATGGGCGCCCCGGTCGACTGGACGGTGACCCCGCGGCCGATCTACCACGCCGACGGGCGCAAGGACCCGGACTGCTACACGTACCCGCCGCAGCTGCACGACACCCTGACCGCCGAGCTCGGCACCTTCCCGCTGTTCAGCTACTGGGGCGCGAAGGCCGGGATCGCCTCCTCGGCCTGGATCTGCGGCGCGGCGCAGCGGATCATGGCCGCGCACGACCCGGACCTCACCCTGGTCTACGTTCCGCACCTCGACTACGACCTGCAACGCCACGGCCCGTCGGCCCCGCAGGCCGCCCGGGCCGCCGCCGAGCTGGACGCCACCCTCGGCCCGCTGCTCGACGCCGCCGCCCGGCGCGGGGCGGTCGTCGCCGTCGTGTCCGAGTACGGCATCACCGACGTGTCCCGGCCCGTCGACGTCAACCGGCTGCTGCGCGCCGAGGGGTTGCTGCACGTGTACACCCAGGCCGGGATGGAGTACCTCGATCCCTGGACCTCGCGGGCCTTCGCCGTGGCCGACCACCAGATCGCCCACGTCTACGTGGCGTCCGCCGACGACGTCCCGGCGGTGGCGAAGCTCTGCGCCGGCCTGCCCGGCGTCGCCGAGGTGCTGGACCGGCCCGCCCAGGCCGCGCACGGGCTCGACCACGAACGCTCGGGCGAGCTGGTCGTCGTCGCCGAGCCCGACTCCTGGTTCACCTACTACTACTGGCTCGACGACGCCGCGGCGCCCGACTTCGCGCGGCTGGTCGAGATCCACCGCAAGCCGGGCTACGACCCCGCCGAGCTCTTCTTCGACCCGGCCGGCCCGGCCGCGGCCCGGGGCCGCGCCGCGCTCGCCCTGCTGCGCAGGAAGCTCGGCCTGCGCTACACGATGAGCGTGGTGGGCCTGGACGCCGGCGCCCGCGCGGTCCGCGGCTCGCACGGGCGCCCGCCCACCGACCCGGCCGACGCGCCGGTGCTGCTCTGCTCCGACCCGGCGGCCCAGCGCCCGGCGGTCGCCGCCACCGAGGTGAAGGGGCTGCTGCTCGAGCTCGCGGGGCTGAGGTCGTGACCGTCGGGACGGCCGCGCAGACCGACGCGGCCGGGCTGGCCCGCCGGTGCGAGGCGGCGCTCGTCGCGTACCTGGACCGGCAGCGCCCGCACTGGCCGGACGGCACACCCCGCGGGGTGCTCGACGCCGTCCGCCGGTTCGTGCTCGCCGACGGCAAGCGCCTGCGCCCGATGTTCTGCTACTGGGGCTGGCGCGGCGCCGGGCAGCCCGACGGCCAGGCGATCGTCGCGGCCGCCGCGGCGCTGGAGCTGTTCCACGCCTTCGCCCTCATCCACGACGACATCATGGACGGCAGCGCGCTGCGCCGCGGCCAGCCGACCGTCCACCGCCACTTCGCCGACCTGCACGCCCGCCACCGCTGGCGGGGCGAGGCCGTCCGGTACGGCCAGAGCGCCGCCCTGCTCTGCGGCGATCTCTGCGCCGCCTGGGCGGACCACATGTTCCACGACTGCGGTCTGCCCGTCGAGTGGATCCACCGCGGCTACCGGATGTTCACGGCGATGCGCACGGAGGTCATCGCCGGTCAGTACCTCGATCTCGTGTCCGGCGTCGGCCACGGCTCGGTCGCCGGGGCGCTCACCGTGATCCGGATGAAGGCCGCCCGCTACACCGTCACCCGGCCGCTGCAGATCGGCGCCGGACTGGCCGGGGCCGGCCCGCGGCTGCAGGCGGCGCTGCAGGCCTTCGGCGATCCGCTCGGCGACGCCTTCCAGCTGCGCGACGACGTGCTCGGCGTCTTCGGCGACCCCGCCGTCACCGGCAAGCCGGTCCTCGACGACCTGCGCGAGGGCAAGCCCACCGCGATGCTGGCGCTGGCCCGCGACCGCGCCGACCGGGCCCAGCACGCCCGGATCCGGGAGCTCTTCGGCGATCCCGGCCTCGACGAGGCGGGCGCGGGGGAGCTGCGGGCGATCATCGAGGCGACCGGCGCCAGGGACGGGATCGAGGAGCTGATCGGGCGGCGCGCCGCCGCGGCCACCGCGGCCCTGGACCGCGCGCCGCTCACCCCGGACGCGCGGGCGGCCCTGGCCACGCTGGCTGCCTCGGTCGTCACCCGTCATCGCTGATCCCCTCCCCGCCCCTGCGCCGGGGATGGCATCATCACGCCATGCGTGAAGTGGTGGACGGCGTCTTCGAGGTCGGGATCGGCTATGTCCACGTGCACCTCGTCGTCACCGACGACGGCGTGGTGCTCGTCGACACCGGACTGCCGGGCCGGTCGGCGCGCATCGGGCGGGCCCTGCACGACATCCGCCGCACGATCGGCGACGTCACCACCGTGCTGCTCACCCACCACCATCCCGACCACACCGGCGGCCTCGCCGAGGTGCGCCGCCGGTCCGGGGCGCGGGTCGTCGCCCACCGCGACGACGTGCCGTACGTGACCGGAGAGATCCAGGCGGTCTCGCGCCACCCGGTGGTGAAGCTGGTCGGCCTCGTCATGGGCCGGGCGGAGCCCGCGACGGTCGACGAGGTGGTGAGCGAGGACGGCGCCGTGCCCGTGCCGGGCTTCACCGCCCTGCACACCCCCGGGCACACCCCCGGCCACATGTCGTACCTGCTGGACCGCGCGGGAGGGGTGCTCTTCGCCGGCGACGCGGCGGGCGGGCGGCGCGGGGGCCGGATCGGCAGTGCCCCGAAGATGGTCTCGGCGGATCTGGACGCGCAGCGCCGCAGCGTCGCCCGGCTCGCCGAGCTGGACTTCGACCACGCCGTCTTCGGCCACGGTCGCGCCCTGACCGGGCGCGCCGTCGAGGCGTTCCGCGCCTACGTCGCCGCCGACCGCTGAACATCGACCGGCATCTGCGTCCTCGTTCGGGTCGACGGTGGACAAACCTGCGGTCCGCGGTGCTAGCTTGCTGGGGTGTCCGAGCTTTCGGGGATGTCGCCGGAGGAGCGCCGTCAGCTCCTCGCCGAGTACGAAGCGCTGCGCGACGACATAGCGGTGCGTGCCGTCAACCGTGACCTGGCCGCCCTCTCGGCGGCCGATGCCCAGCAGGCCGCCCACCGCGACGAGCGCCTGGCCTGGGAGCTGCTCACCGTGCTGCGCGACGCGCACCGCGAGGAGCCCGGCAACCTCAGGCTCGTCGCGCAGGTCGACCAGGCCGAGGCGGCGCACGCGGTGGCCCGCGAGGTCGCCGAGACGGTCAGCCGTGCCGCCGAGCAGCTCGCCACGCGCGCGCTGGAATACGCCCAGACCGACGCCCGCCGACTGTACGAGCTGGGCGTGCGCATCCGGGCGGCGCGGGCCGCCGAGCCGGACATCCCCATCCCGCCCTCCTGACCTCGCCTCTTCATCCGGAGTCGGCTGTCGACCCGGGGACCCGACGTGATCGAAAGCTGCCGGTTCCTCGCCCCGCCCGCGTCCGTGCTCCCGGCCGATCCTGCATGACGTGCGTCGATGTGGTGGAAACGGGCCGGTCCTCGTCCGGGACCGGCCGTCCTCGTAGGATGGCCACCATGCTCGCGGTCTCGTGGCGTGACGTCGTCCTCGCGGTGCTGCCCTCGGCCACGCTCGCCGGTGCCGCGGCCCCGCAGGACGTCGCGGCCGCGGGGGAGCGGCTCGGTGCGGCGCTCCCGGAGGACCTCGCCGAGCTGCTGTGCGAGACCGGCGGCGTGCGCGGCCGTGGCGGCCTGCCCGTGGTGTGGCCGGTCGAGCGCATCGTGCGCGACAACCTTGCGCTGCGGCCCGGCGCTCTGCTCCTGTTCGGGGGCGGTGGCGCGGACGGCGACGAGCTGGTCGGCTGCGTCCCCGCGGACCCGTCGCGCGGCATCGTCGCCTGGGAGCGGCGCACCGGTGTGTGTCGCACGGTCGCGACCGACCTGGCGGACTACGTGACCCGCGCGCTCGCCGGCGACGACCTCGGCTGATCCGCGCCGGGGCCCGCATGAACGCCTCGTCCGCGGGTACGCGCCCGGGATGACCGTGAACGCGAGCGTGACCTTCGTGGGCAACGCGACCACCGTGCTCCGCCTGGGCGGCTTCAGCCTGCTGACCGACCCGGCCTTCGGGCCGGCGGGCAGCCGGGTGTACCTCGGCAACGGCCTGTGGACCAAGCGCGTCCTCGACCCGGTCCTGGAGGTGGTCGACGTCGCGGCGCTGGACGCCGTGCTGCTGTCGCACCTGCACGGCGACCACTTCGACCGGGCCGCGCGCCGCGACCTGCCGTCCGGGCTGCCGATCGTCACCACCCCGCAGGCGCAGCGCAGGTTGCGGCGCAAGCGGTTCAGCGACGCCCGAGGGCTGGCGACCTGGGAGACCTGCGAGTGGGAGCGCGGCGGCCAGCGGCTGCGCGTCACGGCCGTACCCGGCAGGCACGGGCCCGGCCCGGTCGACCTGCTGCTGCCGGCGGTGATGGGCTCGGTGCTCGAGCTGGAAGCCGAGGGCCGCTGCCGCCTGCGCCTGTACATCACGGGCGACACCCTGCACGGCCCGTGGCTGCAGGAGATCCCGCAGCGGTGCGGCCCGATCGACGCCATGCTCATCCACCTCGGGGGCACCCGGGTGCTCGGCATGCTGCTGACCATGGACGACCGGCACGGCGTCGCCACCACCGAGCTGATCCGGCCCGGGCTGACCGTGCCGATCCACAACGACGACTACAAGGTCCAGAAGATGCCGGTCTCCACGTACCTGGACCGGGCGCGCGAGGCGGGCCTGACGGGCATCCGGCCGGTGGAGCGGGGCCAGACCCTGGAGCTCCCGGTACGCGTCTGAGCGTCGGCGCCTCCGCGGTCAGGCGGGCCCGGGGAGCAGGCCCGGCGCCGGGTTGCTGACCTGCTGGTAGATGACGGACGTGCGGAAGCCGGTGACCTCGCGGCGTTTGCTGAGCCGGTCGAGGAGGAAGGCGTGCATCGCGTCGAGATCGGGCACCCCGACGTGCAGCAGGAAGTCGTCACCGCCGGCCAGGACGAAGACGCTGAGCACCTCGGGCATCTGCGCCGCCGATGCCTTGAAGGTGTCGATGACGGCCCGGCTCAGCGGCCGGACCTGCACCGAGATCATCGCCTGTACGCCGCGGTTGAGCGCCGCCGGGTCGATGTCGGCGTGATAGCCCCTGATCACGCCGCGGCGGGCCAGCGACCGGACCCGCTCCAGGCAGGTCGACGGGGCGACGCCGAGCTGCCGGGCGAGCTCCCGGTTGGAGAGCCGGGCATCTGACTGGAGCAGGCCGACGATTCGCGCGTCAAGTTCGTCCACCGGCCCATTTTGCCATCGGGTTTCGACCATTCGTTCGGCGTGCGGGGGCTCGGATCGAACGGTTGCCTACCGTCGTCGCATGACACGGCATCGATTGGGAGTGTGGCAGGGGACGGCGACCGTGCTCGGTGGTGTGCTGGGACCCGGCATGCTGGTGCTTCCGCACCTGGCCGCGGAGGCGGCGGGACCCGGATCGGTTCTGGCCTGGGCGGCGCTGATCCTCATCAGCGTCCCGGTCGCGTTCACGTTCGCACTGCTCGGGCTGCGCCATCCGGACGGCGGCGGGGTGGCGCACTTCGCCGGGATGGCGATGGGCCGCTGGGCGTACTCGATCGCCGGATGGTGGTTCCTCGCCGCGGTGCCGCTCGGCACGCTGGCCGGGGCGCTCGCGGGTGGCGTCTACGCGGCGCAGGCGTTCGGCGGGGACGGCCGGGTCGCCGCGGTGTTCGCCTGCGGACTGCTGGCGTCGGCGTTCGCCGCCAACGCGGCGGGTCTGCGGACCAGCGGTCGCATGCAGGTCGTGATGGTCGGCATCCTGCTCGCGGTGCTGACCGCCGCGGTCGCCGCGAGCCTGCCCGCGGTCCGCGCCGGCCGTTTCGAGCCCTTCCTGCCGCACGGCCTCGGCGGCGTCGGCAGCGCGGCCGGTGTCCTGATCTTCGCCTTCGTGGGCTGGGAGGCCGCCAGCCACCTCTCGGCGGAGTTCGCCGGGCGGCGCCTGCTGACGGCGACCGGCCTCACCCTGGCGGCGATCACCATGGTCTATCTGGGCGTGGCGGTCACGGTCGTCGGCTCCGGCGCGGCGTCCTCGCCGGTGCCGCTCACGGCCATGCTGGCCACGCGGATCGGCGCGGCCGCCGGACCGGTGACCACGGTCGCGGCCCTGGTCCTGACGTTCGGCGCGATCAACACGTACGTGGCCGGGGCGTCCCGCCTGGCGGTGGCGCTCGCCGGGCGACGGCTGCTGCCGCACCGGATCTCGTCGCCGTACCGCAGTCTGGTGGCGCTGGGCGCGGGGGTCGCCGTCGTCGGCGCGGCCACGCTGCTCCGGCCGGTCGGCCTGGATCCCCTTCTGCGGGCGACCTCGGCATGCCTGGCCGCCGTCATGGCCCTGGGCAGCCTGGCGGCGGTCCGGCTGCTGCCGGCGGGCCCGATGCGCGCGACCGCGATCGCCGGCACTGCGCTCACCGGACTGACACTCCTGCTCAGCGGCAGCTACGTGGTGGTGCCCGCGGTCGTCGCGCTCGCCGGGTTCACGGCTAGGGCTCTCACCCGCCGTGCCGGCGGGGGCCGTGCCGGCGCAGACCGCGCTGGCAGTCGTGGCGCGGGGGCCTTTGCCCGGCGCCGGCCGGAGGGCACGCAGGCGGGCCCGGGCCCGGACGCGGGGCGGGCCCGGGCAGGGTGCCGCCAACTGTGACCGGCCAGCTCGGCCAGCAGTTGGTGCCTGTGGGGCGAGCGGTTCAGCTGAGCCGCAACCCACGAAATGGCGCTCCGGGGAATGCTGGTACTCGTGCTGTTCCTGTTTAGGCAGTGGTCCCTCGAAGGGTCCCTTCACTCGCCCCTACGACACATTGGTCTATAAAGGCGTGTGTTCGGCCGAGGTCGTCCGCCCGAACGGTCAAGGGTGCCGCCAGTGAGATAGCGAGATTGTCCGCCAACAGGGCGTTGATCCGCAGGTCTTTCCGCAGCAAGCTTTCCTGGCGCCCCCGAGCGGGGGTGAGAACATTGACAGATGTGCCCCGCGTCGATGGACGCCCGTCTGTCCTTTCGTCAGGAGTTTTTGTGTCGAAGAGCAAGAACATCGTCGCTGCCATCGGCCTGGGAAGCCTCGCTGCGCTCGCGATCGGGTCGTCCGCCTACGCCTACGGCAGTGGAACGCTCGATCTGGGCGATGACAAGATGCGCTTCAAGGGTTCCTACACCTTCAACGGCACCTACCGTGGTGGAATGAAGGTGAGTGGCACGGTGTGTGACACTGCGGCTGACGGCAATGGTGTGTACGGTCAGGGCAAGATTCTCGGATACGCCTGGAGTTCGAAGGTCAGTGACGGGAACGGCAGCGCTTCCGGATGTGGCACGGAGAGCCGTACGTTCTCTTCCAACGACGTAAACTTCGTTTCGTACGGCTGGTACCAGATCTGCACCGACGACTGGGGCTCGGACACCTGCGACATCAGCAGCCGACTCAACCGATAGAAGCTAGGAACGTCTTTGCTGTCCGCAGCTGATCTTTCGTTGTCATACGGTGACACGGTGGCACTCGCGAAAGCGAGCGCCACCGTGTCACCGGGGGAACTGCTGGCTCTGGTCGGCCCAAGCGGCTCCGGGAAGTCGACGATGTTGTACTGCCTGGCGGGTATCCTCCAACCGGATTCCGGAGAGGTGCTGTTCAACGGGCGGGACCTGTGCCGGATGTCCGACGACGAACGGTCGGACGTTCGCCGGCGCCATTTCGGATTCGTCTTCCAGTTCGCCGACCTCGTGCCTGAACTGACGCTGCGGGAGAATATCGAACTACCGTTGACACTGAACGGTGTCGGCCGCCGGGACCGCCGGAAACGGGTCGCCGAGCTTGTGGAGACGCTCGGCCTGCAGGGGCAGGCCGGGCGTCGACCGGCGTTTGTCTCTGGGGGTCAGGCGCAGCGTGCCGCGGTGGCCCGGGCGCTCGCGCACCGCCCCGCCGTACTCTTCGCCGACGAGCCGACAGGCGCGCTCGACACCGAGAACGGCGCCGTCGTGTTCAACGCCCTGATCGAACTGGCCAACGGTAGCGGCGCCGCGGTCGTCCTGGTGACGCACGACAATGCCCTGGCCGCCCGGGCGCACCGCGTCGTCACCATGCGCGATGGTAAGACGGACGAGGAGTCTTGGTGACCTGGCTACTGACGCTGCGGTTGCTGCGCGGTGGCGGATGGGCGGGACTCGCCCGGCTCATCTTGATGATTCTCGGCTTCGGGGTTGGCGCGCTGGTGGTCGCCACTGCCATGGCGCTGCCGACGGTTCTGGACGACCGGGCGATGCGATCGTCCGACCGTCTACCCAATTCGGCAATGGAGGAGAACGCCGCCTTCGGTTTCACGTTCGTCACCGACTCGTGGCACGACGAGCGGTTCACTCGGGTCTTCCTGGCCAAGGTGAAGGAGGCGGCACCGCCGCCGCCGGGCCTCAGCCGGTTCCCGGCGCCCGGCGAGATCTTCGCCTCGCCCAGAGCGTTGCAGGTCATGCGGGCCGACCCACTGGTCGCCGAGCGGATGCCGGGTACGGTGGTGGGCACGATCGGGCCGTCCGGGCTGCTCGGTCCGAACGAGCTGTACGCGTATGTCGGTGTCGTGCCGGACGACCTTGCCGGCGGTAGCGCCGGAATCTCGTTCGGCAATGCGACCCCCGACCAGAGCGTCGCCGAGCAACTCGGCGGGGTGTCGTATGAGCTGATGCTGCTCATGTTCATCCCGGTCTCCGTCTTCTTGGTCATCTGCGGGCGGCTGGCAGCGCGCACGCGGGCCCAGCGGTATGCCGCGCTGCGGCTGCTCGGTGTGCGTCGAAAGCAGACCGTTCGGATGGCTGCCACCGAGGCTGCCGTCGCGGGCGTCGGCGGTGCTGTGCTCGGCGTCCTGTCGTTCAACTCGATCAATCGGGAGCTCGCGGACTCGAAGGTGCTGGGTTTCACCTGGTATGCCGAGGTATCCCGGCTAGATCTGCCGACAGCGGTCCTGCTCGTTGTGATAGCCGCCGCCGGTGCCGCTTTTCTGGGCGCACTGGGACTGCGGCAAAGCGTCAAGAAGCCGCTACAGGCCCGCGCGTCCGCCGGACGCCGGCTCACCGTCTGGATGCTTGCTCCCTTGGTCGTCGGCCTCGGCCTGCTGCTGCCGCCGCTGATATCGGCCCAGTCGGCCGCCGACGCCCGGCAGGGCGTCAGCGACACCACCGCCTACCTCATCCTCGCCGGCATCGCCGCTTGCGTCGTCGGCACGATGATGGCCCTGCGGTACGCGATCCCTCTGCTGGGCCACTCCTTGCGAGGGCAGCGCTATCCACTGTTCCTTCGAGTAGCGGGCGCCAGACTCGCTGCCGATCCAGGCTCGCTGCTGCGCCTGACCAGCGGACCGGTCCTGCTGGTACTGATCGCCGGCATCAGCGCCGGCGTGCTCCGCGACGCCGCGCTGGCTGCTGGACCGACGGTCACCGCACGTACAGTAGTGATCGACACCCGCACCGTCGCCACTGCGGACCAGCGGCGGGCGATCGCCGCCACTCCGTCGATCGCCACCTGGCGCCTGCAGCAGAGCATCGTCGAAGACGTGCCGGACCTGTCGACCCCGGAACAGCGCGTGCGGGGTATCGGAATGACAATGGTGATGGCGAGCTGCGACGACGTCCGGACGATGGTCGGGCAGCCCTTGCCCGACTGCCGAGAGGGCACCGACTACCGTTTCGGGGATCCGGCGCTCAACGGCACCGTCTCCGAGGTGCCCGCGGGCGTCACCGTGAAGTTCCGCAACGAAACCGGCCAAGAGGTCGCGTACACCACCCCGGCCGCGTTCCTCCCGATTCCCGAGGCCGACCGCACGCCGCTGGGCGAGAACGGTGTCATCTCGGCGGCACCGCAGCCCAAGTTCGGCTGGTCGCCAGACCTCAGTATGACGTTCGTCATCGGAGCGTCAGGCGCCGATCTCGAACGGTTCAAGTCAGCCGTTCAGCGGATCTCTCCCACCGCGAGCATGCACGTGAAGCAGCTCAACCTCGATGCCTTGGAGGCCTACCGCGTACATCGTGGCACGGTGAGCTTCGGTGTCATCGCCGGACTCGGGCTCTGTCTACTTGCCTTCGCCGTCGCGGCGGTCGACCGCATGGTGGAGCGACGACGCGAAGTCGTCGCGCTCGCCGTCCTCGGTGTCCGGCGGCGCACCGTCCGGGTAATTCAGATTGTTCAGCTGGGTGTGCCCCTGGTCGGCGGGATCCTCCTCGCGACCGCGGTCGGCTACCTGGCCGGCAACGCCTGGCTGAAAGTCAACGGCCGACAGGCCGGCTGGTACAACGGTGCGCTCGATTCCATGTATCCGGCGATCGGCCTCTCCGTGTTCGTTTGCATAGCAGTCGGTGCGCTCGTGGTCGGCTACCGGATCAAGGCAGAGGATATCCGTCGTGAATGACACCGTAAGCACAACGAAGGCACCGCGGTTCGCTCGACGTCGCACCGCGGCTGGCCTGGCCGGCGTCGTCCTCATCGTTGCGGCGGCGGTCTTCCTGGCTCTGCGGTTCGACGTCTACACGGTACGAAGCACGGCGATGAGCGGTTCCCTGGAGCCGGACGAGCGAGCTGTACAGGAGAAGGTCACCACCAGCGACATCCAGCGCGGCGATGTCATCACCTTCCGCGGTGGAACGTGGGAAGGTGATCCGCCCGACGCGATCTACGCCATGCGCGTCATCGGCTTGCCGGGCGACCGCGTCGCCGCCAACCCCGAAGGCCAGTTGCTGGTGAACGACAAGCCGATCGCGGAAAAGTACGCCGAGGGCGACAACCGGCAGGAAGGCCGGCCCTTCAGCGTCACCGTCCCCGCCGGACGCTACTTCGTCATGGGCGACAATCGAGCCGTCGCTCGTGACTCTCGGGCCCGGATCGACACCCAGGGAAGTGGCGCGATTCCCTCCGATCGGGTGGAGGGACGACTCATCGCCATCGCGTTACCGGTCTGGCATTTCGGCTCTCTCACGCCGGGTGACGCCTTCACCGCCGTGGGCCCGACAGCGGAGGCGTACAACCTGGCGCCGTTACTCGCCGCGGTCGTGTGCGTCCTGGCGGGCGTCCTCATCGTGATCAGCGTCTCAGGTGGATCAGTTCGTCGGCGACTGGCGGGCCGACGGCGCTGAGCCTTGCCGCAATCCAGCAAGACCTCGGGTTGGCCGGTCAGGTGTGCTGGGCCAGCACGGCCAGCAGGCGGTCGATGTGCTCCTCGGTGGTGCCGATGCCCGCGCTGGCCCGGATCGCCGCACCGGGCGGGGCGGCCGCCGGGTCGAGGCGGTCGGTGGCCTCGCGCAGCAGGCGGTGGGTCAGCGGGTGGGCGCAGAACAGCCCGGTCCGTACCCCGATCGCATGGTCGCGGCCGAGGATCGTGCCCAGCTCGTCGTGGTCGCGGCCGAGCACCGCGAACGACACGATGCCGACCCGGGGTGCCTGCGGGCCGAACAGGCGCAGCTCCTCGACGCGGGGCAGGGCGGCGATGCCGGCGCGCAGGCGCGCCACGAGGCGGTGCTCCTGGGTGAGGTCGGCCTCGGCCAGGGCCCGGCAGGCGGTCGCCAGGGCCACCGCCCCGAGCAGGTTGGGCGTGCCGGCCTCGTGCCGGGCCGGGCCGTCGTGCCACCGTACGGTGAAGTCGGACGACACCGCCGCGGTCGCGCCGCCGCCGGCCAGGTAGGGCGGTGCGGCGTCGAGCCAGTCGGCGCGCCCGGCGAGCACGCCCGCCCCGAACGGGGCGTAGACCTTGTGCCCGGACAGCGCCACGTAGTCGGCGCCCAGCGCGGTGATGTCCACGGGCCCGTGCGGGGCCAGCTGCGCGGCGTCGACGGCGATCCGGGCGCCGTGGCGGTGCGCCGTCTCGGCCAGCTCGGCGATCGGCCACAGCTCCCCGGTCACGTTGCTGGCCGCGGTGACCGCCACCAGCGCGGGGCCGGGCAGCGCGCGCAGCGCCTCGTCCAGCGTGGAGACCGCCTCCGCGGCCGAGCGGGGCACGCCGAGGCGCACCGGCGCGCGCCACGGCAGCAGGTTGGCGTGGTGCTCGGCGTCGAAGGTCACCACGGTGGTGCCCTCGGGCAGGACATGGGCGAGCAGGTTGAGCGCGTCGGTGGTGTTGCGGGTGAAGACCACGGTGTCCTGCGGGCCGCATCCGAGGTGCTCGTAGAGCGTCTCGCGGGCCTGCTCGTACTCGCGGGTGCTGCGCCGGGCGAGCGCCCCGGCTCCTCGGTGGACGCTGCCGTACCAGGGCAGCAGGTCGGCCACCGCCTCGGCGACGACGTCGAGGCAGGGGGCGGTGGCGGCGATGTCGAGGTTGGCGAACTCGACGCTGCTGCCGTCGGGGAGTTTGACCTCTGCGGGGCTCAGGACGCTGACCATGGGTCAGACGGTAATCGCTGGTAAATCTACCTGCAAGATAGGATTTCTGCGCGGCGTGTCGCGGACGGTCGCCAGGGCGGTCCGCCGCTCGCTAGTCTGACGGCACTCGGGCGGCAACGGCGCCAGGTCCGGAGAGGAAGCGATGACACTCGGAACCGCAGTGGTGGAGACCTCGTCCCTCGGTGACCGCACCTACCTCGTGCACGACGGCGAGGTCGCGGTGGTCGTCGACCCGCAACGCGACATCGACCGGGTCCTGGCCCTCGCCGGCCGGCTCGGCGTCCGGATCACCCACGTGGCCGAGACGCACCTGCACAACGACTACGTCTCCGGGGGCCTCGCCCTCGCCCGGGTCACCGGCGCGGCCTACCTGGTCGCCGCCGCCGAGCGGGTGCGGTTCGCCCGGGTCCCGGTCGCCGACGGCGACCGGATCGCGGTCTCCGACCGGCTCACCCTCACGGCGGTGGCCACTCCCGGCCACACCTTCCACCACCTGTCCTACGTGGTCGGTCACGACGGCGAGGTCGCGGGCGTCTGCACCGGCGGCTCCCTGCTCTTCGGTACGACCGGACGCACCGACCTGCTCGGCGCCGACCACGCCCGCACCCTCGCCCACCACCAGCACGCCTCCGCGCGCCGCCTCGCCGACCTGCTGCCCGACGGCACGCCGGTCTGGCCCACCCACGGCTTCGGCAGCTTCTGCTCGGCCACCCCGCCGGACGCCGACACGTCCACGATCGGCCGGGAGAAGCGCGTCAACCCGGTGCTGCGGCTGCACGCCGACGCGTACGTCGAGCATCTGCTCGCCGGGCTGGGGGCGTACCCGGCGTACTACGCGCACATGGGCGTCCGCAACGCCCAGGGCGCCGACCTGATCGACCTCACCCCGGCCCGGCGCGCCGACCCGGCCGAGCTGCGCCGGCGCATCGACGCGGGGGAGTGGGTGGTCGATCTGCGCTCGCGCAAGGCGTACGCCTACCGGCACCTGGCCGGAACGCTGAGCTTCGGCACCGACGGCCCGCTGGCCACCTGGCTCGGCTGGACCCTGCCGCACGGCACCCCGCTGACCCTGCTCGGCGACTCTCCCCAGCAGGTCGCCGCCGCCCAGCGGGAGCTGGCCCGCATCGGCATCGCCGGCTCGGCCGCGGCGGCCGCCGGCACACCCGACGACTGGGCCCGCGGCCCCGCCGACCTCGCCGAGGGCCGCCGGGCCACCTTCGCCGACCTCGCGGCGAGCGAGCCGGACGCGATCCTCGACGTCCGCGCCGACGCCGAATGGCGGGCCGGCCACCTGGCCGGGGCCGTCCACATCCCGCTGCCCGAGCTCACCACCCGCCTCACCGAGCTCGGCGAGGGGACGATCTGGGTCCACTGCGCGGCCGGCTACCGGGCGGCCGCGGCGGCGAGCATGCTGACCCGGGCCGGCCGCCGCACGGTCGCCGTCGACGACGACTGGGCCAACGCGGCCGCCGCCGGCCTGCCCATCGTCTGACCTGCCGCGGTGCGGCCACTCAAGGCCCTCCGGAGGGCCGCCGCGCGCCAGGCCTCGGCGGCCCTCCTGACCGATGCGGCATCCCGCCCGGGCCAGCTTGCCGCCAGATCGGCGATGAGCAGCGATCACTTTGCCGCGGCGGTGGCGGCGACGTTGTCAGGGGTGATGGCCTCTTCGGTGTCGTCGTCCCGGACCGCTGCGCCCAGCGACTCGGCTGCCGACTGCAGGGTGTTCAGCAACCTCGGGTAGCCGCTCACCGCGGCTCCGTGTCGGCCTCCTCGGGTGCTCCCACGACGATCTCCAAGCCGGCGTCTCGCAGGGCGGCGGCAACGGCGGCAACGGATGCGGCCCAGGCCGATGGTGTAGATGCTGATCGCGTGGGCGTTGGCCCGCAGTTCGATCAGGTCGCGCCTCGGCCGTGGTGTCGGTGTTGTCGCTGACCGAGTACGAACCGGCCGGCTCGGCCGGCTTCGCCGCCGAGGGCCTGGGGTCGCCCGGCTGTGCCGAGTCGAGTGCGGCGGCCGCGTCCTGGATCGCCGCGTCTGCGGTCAACCGGCCGGGCCAGGATCGCGTCCACGGTCGGAAGGGCTTTTCAGGCCTCGTTCCAGCAAACCTCGAGACTGGGTGTTCGCGGTGGGCCGTCCCCGCGCTCGCCTAGGACGTCATCCGCCGCACGAGCTCGCGGGCCCGGAACTGTTGCACCGAGCGTGCCTGGCCCACCACGAAGCCGCGGAGCAACCGGGGGAAGGACACGGTCACGCCCTCGGTGACCCGGGTGCCCTCCTGCTCCGGAACCAGGTCGACCGTGGCGACCAGCGCCACCCGGCCGGGACTGCGCACGTCGCTGACCAGCCGGCGGCCCGGCACCGGGCAGGTCATCCGCACGCGGATCGGGTTGTCCCAGCGCAACGGCCCGAGGCGGAACCGTTCCACGGCCACGTACGAGACCGCGTCGTCCGTACGCCGGATGTCGCGGACCGCCACGACGAGCGGCGACAGGCCGACGTAGCTCTCCGGGCGGCTCAGGTGTGCGTGGATGCGCCCGGGCGGGGCGGGCGCCCAAAAGGTGTGGCTGAACTGTTCGGTGGACACGACGGGCATGGTGGCACGGGGCCGCCAGCGCCGCCGAACCTGTGGGAAACCTTTACCGCCGAAATTGCTTTGAACCGCTTCGCGGGTGGCTTCGTACTGATGGCTGTCGACGACGTCTGTCCGGGCAACATTCCCGATTTGCGCCGCCGGGGGAGACCTCGGAGCGCGTGACGAAAGGCCGAGCATGAGTCGTGTCCACTACGGCACGCGGGGGGTCTCCCGCCTGTCCCGCCGTCGGGTTCTTACGATCGCCGCGACCGTGGGAGTCACTGCCTCGGCCGCCGGGGTGGCCGGTCTGAGCCTTGCTGGGGAGAAGGCGGGCAAGGCCGGTGACAACGAGCCGCTGGTGCTCTCGCTGCGCGACGCGGAGAAGGGCACGTTCGACGTGTTCTCCGGCGGCGCGAAGGTGACGATCACCGACGCCGAACTGGCGAAGAAGCTGCTCAAAGCCGTCAAGCGCTGATCAGGAAGGCAACCCATGTCCTCGCACCGCGAAGCCCCGGAGATCAGCAAGGATCCCGTGGCCGACAGCTCCGACCTGTACGCGTTCGTGAGCCCGGACCATCCGGACACCGTGACGCTCATCGCCAACTACGTGCCCATGCAGTCGCCGGCGAGCGGGCCGAACTTCTTCGAATTCGGCGACGACGTGCTCTACGAGGTGCACGTCGACAACAACGGTGACGGGCGTCCCGATCTGACGTACCAGTTCCGATTCCGCACCGAACTGCGAAACGACCGGACGTTCCTCTACAACACCGGGCCGATCGAGTCGCTGGACAGTGAGAACTGGAACCGCCGCCAGTTCTACTCGGTGACCCGCGTGGATTCGCACGGTAAGCACACCGTGCTCGCCGAGAAACTGCCGTGCCCGCCGTGCAACGTCGGTCCGCTGTCCATTCCGGACTACGACAAGCTCGCCGAGGACGCGGTGCACAAGCTGAAGACGGGCGAGAAGGTCTTCGCCGGCCAGCGGGCGGACCCGTTCTTCGTCGACCTGGGCTCCATCTTCGACCTGGGCACCCTGCGCCCGTTCCAGGACAAGCACCTGGTCGGCCAGAAGCTGTTCAACTACGCCGGCAAGGCGGTCAACGCCACCGACAAGACGAACGTGCACAGCATCGCGATCCAGGTCCCGATGCACATGGTCCGCAAGGACGGCAAGAAGAAGGTCCGCGGGCGCGACGCGGGAGCGGTCATCGGCGTGTGGACCTCGGCCAGCCGCCGCCAGGTGCAGGTCCGGCACGGCAGGAAGAACGACGAGGACGTGTACGTCGGCCCGCACGTGCAGGTGTCGCGCCTGGGCAACCCGCTGTTCAACGAGGTCATCGTGCCGATGGCGCAGAAGGACCTGTGGAACAGCCTGCCGCCCAGCGAGGACAAGCGCTTCGCGGAGTTCGTCGAGCAGCCGGAGCTGGCGCAGCTGCTGCCGGTGCTCTACCCGGGCCTGTTCGACCGGCTCGCCGAGCTCAACGAGGCCAAGACCGCCCGCGCGGACCTCGTCGCGATCCTGCTGACCGGCATCCCGGACGGCATCATCGACAACTTCCAGAACAACACCGGCGAGACCCAGGCCGACATGCTGCGGCTCAACACCGCGGTGCCGCCGACCAAGGACGAGAACGGCTTCGGCATCCTCGGCGGTGACCTGGCCGGGTTCCCGAACGGGCGGCGGGTCGCCGACGACGTGGTGTCCATCTCGCTGCGGGCGATCGCCGGCGTGACCGTGCCGCTGGTCGACGAGAAGTTCAAGCCGGACGAGGCGGCCGCGCTGGTGGAGCAGGGTCTGACGATCAAGGACGGTAGCGCGAAGCTGCTCAAGAAGTTCCCCTACCTGGGCGTGCCGTTCGACGGCTTCAACAACCCACCGGCGGAGGACGGCAAGTGAGCGTCGGCGTTCACCACCACCACACCCTCGCCCCCTCCGGCCAGGGCACCGTGGTGCTCAACATCGGTGCCGGGATCGGCGCCCTGGTCATCCACACCCCGGGCAGCCTGCACGGGCACGAGATCGAGGTCAGCCCGGTGGGCGACGCGACCCGGCGGACCCACGCGGCGGTCCGGGCCCGCTACGTCAGCGACGGCGTCATGTTCAGTGTGGTCATCGACAGCCTGCCGGCCGGCCGGTACGTCGTCTGGCGCGATCCGGTGACCCCGCTGGCCGAGGTCGACGTGGCCGGCGGGGCCGTCGCCGAGTACGAATGGCCGGAAGCGGCCATTCTGTAACTCCCGGTGACCCCTGTGTCGGTCTAGGGTGAGCTGATGGACACGGCAGGGGAGGCTGATCGGGATCCTGGTCCGGTGCTGACGGACGTGCCGGGCCGCTCCACGCTGAGAACGACGGACGTGGACGAGGCGCGCGCCTTCTGCCGCCGGATGTTCTACGGCCCGCTCGAGGTGAAACCGGCCGGCGGCATCGAGGGCTTCGCCTTCTCGGGCGACGTCGTGCAGCTCGGCCCGCTGACCGTGGGCGAGGTCAGCTACGGGGTGGAGATCTGCGTGGCGATCGGCGACCTGCGCACGGCCTACCACGTGCTGGCGCCGCTCACCGGGCAGGTCCATGCGCTGCACCGCGGCGCGGCGACGACCGCCG
Organism: Couchioplanes azureus; assembly: GCF_014648355.1. Lineage (GTDB taxonomy): Bacteria > Actinomycetota > Actinomycetes > Mycobacteriales > Micromonosporaceae > Actinoplanes > Actinoplanes azureus. Next base: position 294,563 of record NZ_BMQY01000004.1, on the reverse strand, counting down.
ATCCGGGCCGCGCCGCGGTGTTCCAGCCGGTCGGCGACATCGACCTGCGCTGGTCGGCCGACTGCCGCCTCTACAGCGTCAAGGTGGAGCGGCTCGCGTTCGAACGCGAGCTGGAGGCGCTGGACCCGCCCGGCGGCGCGCCGCTGCCGCTGGGCGCCACCTTCGGCACGGCCGCCGGCCCGGGGCGCAGCTGGATGGGGCTGATCCGCCTGCTGCACGCCGAGCTGCGCGAGACCGACGGGCTGATCGCCCTGCCCTGGCTGTTGCGCCGCTGGCGCGACCTGGTGATCAGCGGCCTGGCCGGCGCGGTCGAGCACGCCTCCGGCGACGGCGTCCCCGGCCAGCCGACCGCGCGGCGCCCGCGCACGGTCAAGCGCACGCTCGACGCGATGCACGCCGAACCGGGCCGCGCCTTCACCGCGACCGAGCTGGCCGCCATCGCCGGGGTCGGCATCCGTGTGCTGCAGGAGTCGTTCCGCCAGCACGTGGGCGTGCCACCGCTGACCTACCTGCGCCGGCTGCGCCTGGAAGGGGTGCACGCCGAGCTGACCCGGGCGGACAAGAACGAGGTCAGCGTCAGCGAGGTCGCGTACCGGTGGGGCTTCACCCACCTGGGCCGCTTCGCGGGCGCCTACCGCGCCCGCTACGGCGTCTCACCGTCCCAGACCCTGCGCGGCGACCGGGTGTAGCCCGGCCGCTCAGGAAGGCGGGGCCGCCTCGCGGACGATGTCGGCGTAGAGCCGGAACAGCCGGGGCTCTCCGCCGGTCGGCGGCCGGATCTCGAGCAGGCGGGTCCAGCAGCGGGCCGCGAGGTGCCGGGCGTGGGCGCCGCTCCAGGGCTGGGGGAGCAGTTCCGGTGGCAGCAGCGGATCGGGTTCCATCGCGCGGGTGAACTCGGCGGCCAGTTCCAGCGCGAGGACCAGCTGATCGGTGCCGGACAGCGCGGCGGTGCCCGCGAGCCGGTCGAGGCCGGCGCCGGCGAGCGCGGCCAGCCGGTCGTAGCGGGCGGCGAGCTCGTCGAGCGGCCAGAGCCTCGCGGCCAGCGCGGCGGGATCCTGCTGTCCGCCGATGCGCAGGTCGCGGCTGGTGAGGAAGGTGACCGAGTCCAGCACGCCGAGCCGGCGGGCTGCGGCCTCGACCAGCGGGGTGACGGGGTTGGCCGTCACGTACAGTCCGCCCTGGACGGCGGCCGCGCCGAGTCGCAGGATGGTGTCGCGCAGGGTGTCGCGGGCCGCGCGGGCCGACTCGGGAATCGCGAACGCGACGAGGTGCCAGGTGCCGTCCCAGCCGGCGTCGCCGCGGTCCTGGCGGTACGCGTACCGGACGTAGCCGGCCTCGGGGGCGACGGCGCCGGTGATGTCGGCGGTGGTGCGCAGCGATGCCTTGCGGCCCCGCCCCTGCTGGGTGAAGCGCCCTTCGGCCACGAGTCGTTTGAGGCAGAGGCGCACCTGCTGGTCCGTCATGCCCAGCGCGCCGGCCACCGTGTACAGACCGTCGGTGTCCACCGTGCCGTCCTCGCGGACCATCGCGTGCACCAGCAGGCGGGTGGTGATCACGTCGCGGGTCATCGCCGCTCGTCCCGGCGGTCGCCGAGGGTGCGCTGCATGGTGGTGACGGCGCCGAATCCCATGAGGCGCCGCAGGTAGGGGGTTTGCTCGGTGCGCACGGCGGTGAACCCGTGCCGTTCGTACAGCGCCCGCGCCCGGGGGTTGACGTCGACGACGTCCAGGCGGATGCGGTCGCAACCGCTGCCGGCTGCGACGCGGGCGATCTCCGCGAGCAGGGCGCTGCCGATGCCGCGGCCGCGGTGGTCCGCGTCGACGGCGATGCCGTCCATGACGAGCTGCCCGGGCGCCGGGGTGCGGTCCAGGAGCGCGAGAAGCGCGAGCCGCGGCAGGCCCCGCACGATGCCGTAGGCGCGCAGGACGTCGGCGGCGCCGCCACCGGTGAGCCCCCGGCCGCCGAGCTGGTAGCCGGCGACGCCGACCACGCGGTCGCCGGCGAGCGCGACCACTGCCCGATCGTGGTGCAGGTGGGCGGCGAGGAAGCGCCGTCCCGTCTCCGGCGGGTGCAGCGCCGGGCCCAGTTTGCGCCCGAAGGCCGCCCAGTACAGCTCGGCCACGCGCCGCTCGGCGCCCGCGGGCACGTCGCGCCGCACCGTGATCTCGCGGCGGTCACCCGTGCGCACGGTCACGCCTCCTCGTCTCGCTCTCGTTGTGCAAACTCTATCATCCGCTGTACGTTCATCGGCGCAACGATCGTTTGACGAGCGATAGATTTGGAGCGGGGCATGCACCAGGCGGTAAGCGGGGCGCGGGAGACGGTGACACCGCAGGCCGGCGGGGGAGGCCGCCTGCCGGTCGTGGACGCGCTGCGGGGCTTCGCCCTGCTGGGCATCCTCATGGTCAACATCACCTACTTCGCCTCGGCGTACCAGGGCACGGGGCTGGAGGATCCCGGTTTCACGGCGCCGCTCGACCGCGCGGTGCGCTACCTCGTGACGATCCTGTTCGAGACGAAGTTCTATCTGCTGTTCTCGTTCCTCTTCGGATACAGCGTCACCCTGCAGATGGACTCGGCGGCGCGCAGCGGAAGCCGCTTCGTGCCCCGCTTCCTGCGCCGCCTGGCGGCGCTGTTCGCGATCGGTGCGTTGCACGCCGTCGTCCTCTTCCCGGGCGACATCCTCACCACGTACGCCTGCCTGGGCCTGCTGCTGCTCGCGCTGCGCCGCCTCCGTCCGCGCACCGCGGTGCGGACCGCGATCGCGTTGCTGGCCGTCACCGCCGCGGGCTACCTGGGCCTCGCCGCCGTCCAGGCGGCCGCCGGCGGCGGTGGCCTCGACACCGCCGCGGTGAGCGCGCAGGCCCAGCGCACCGCCGACGGACTGCGGGGCGGTCCGGCGTCGGTGGTCGCGACCTACCTGGACCAGCTGCCGGAGGTCATGCAGCTGCTGGTCTTCTTCCAGGCCCCGGCCGCCCTGGCAGCCTTCCTGCTGGGCCTGGCGGCCGGCAAGAACCGCCTGCTGGCCGACCCCGGCCGCAGCGCCCGCACGCTGCGCCGGTTCCCGTGGGTCGGGGTGCCGGTGGGGCTGGCCGGGGGGATCGTCTACGCCCACGCGAGCCTGGACCACCCGGGCACCGCCTACCAGCTGTTCGCGCTCGGCGTGGACATGCTCACCGCGCCCCTGCTGGCGGCCGCCTACGCGGCCACCGTGCTGCGGTGGGCCTCGGGCGTCCGGGGCCGCCGGGCGGTCCGGTGGCTGTCGCCGGCCGGCCGGATGACGCTGACGGCCTACCTCACCCAGTCGATGGTCTGTGCGCTCGTCTTCACCGGGTACGGCGCCGCGATGGTCGGCCGCCTGTCGCCCTTGCCGGTGGTCGCCCTGGCGCTCGGGGTGTTCGCCGTGCAGCTCGCGGCCTGCCACTGGTGGATGGGCCGGCACCCGCACGGCCCGCTCGAATGGGTGCTCCGGGCGGCGACCAACGCCACCTGGCCGCGCTGGCGGACCGCGCCGGCGGCCGTCCCCGCGGACGGCGGCGACCGGCGGGACCTCGCCTAGTCCGGTGCGGCGGGGACGGTGGTGACGGGATTGCTCGGCGGGCTCTCGTTGCCGGAGCGGTCCAGCGCGCTCAGGCAGTAGGTGGCGCCCCCGGCCGGCGGGGCGGGATCCACCACCTGCTGCACACCCGCCCGGCCGGTGGCCACGAGGTTCGCCGCGGCGCCGTCGACCCGGTAGAGCGCCCAGGAGACCGGTTCCGCGCCGCCGCCCGCCTGCCACTCCACGGCCGTGACGCCGCCGGCGTGCCGGGCGGCGGTCACCCGCGGCGCGGACGGCGCCCGCGCCGGCAGGCGCTCCATGGCCGGCAGCAGCGCGGGCGTCGCGTAGTGCCGGGTGCGGTAGCGGGTGACCGCGCCCAGCCGGTCGGCGCGGACCTGCTTGGCGCTGAAGTGGACGCTGCCGTGCACGCCGTAGGTGTCGTTGAGGGCGAGCTGACGGTCGAGCTGGCCGGGCTCGCGCCACGGGCCCTTCTCGCCGACCCGGTAGTCGCCCTGACCGATGTAGAGCTGCACGCCGGTGCCCTCGACCAGCTCCGCCCACCAGGGCAGGATCTTGGCGTAGTCGGCCTTGTCGAAGCCGATCGCCCAGTAGAGCTGCGGCACCACGTAGTCGAGCCAGCGCTCGCGGACCCACGTGCGGGTGTCGGCGTAGATGGTGTCGTAGCTCTGCAGCCCCCGGCTGTCGGAGCCGGCCGGGTCGGTGCTCTTGTTGCGCCAGATGCCGAACGGGCTGATCCCGAACTTGACCCACGGCTTGAGCTGCTTGATCCGCTCGCTCATCTCCCGGACCAGCGTGTTCACGTTCTGCCGGCGCCACTGGGCACGGCCGAGAGACTTGTCCGCCCGGGCGGCGAAGCTGGCGTCGTCGCGGAAGGTGTTGCCGCCGCCCTCCGGGTACGGGTAGAAGAAGTCGTCGAAGTGCACGCCGTCCACGTCGTAGCGCTGCACCGCCTCCAGCATGGCGTCCTCGACGAACCGGCGGGCCGCGGGGTTGCCGGGGTCGAAGTAGAGCCGGGCCCGCGGGCCGTCCGGATACGCGATCGCCCAGTCGCGGTGGGCGCGCAGCGGATGGTTCGGCGCCAGCTTCGCGAAGTCCGCGCCGGGGCCGCGGGGGCCGGGCTGGGTCCCCCGGTACGGGTTGAACCAGGCGTGGAACTCCAGGTTGCGCGCGTGCGCCTCGGCCACCATGAACGCCATCGGGTCCCACCCGGGCGACCGGCCGTCCCGCTTGCCGGTGAGCCACTCGGACCAGGGCGCGTACGCCGAGGGCCAGAACGCGTCCCCGGACGGCCGGACGTGCACGAAGATCGCGTTGTGGCGCTGGGCCACGGCCAGGTCGAGCCACCGCAGGTACTCGGCGCGGACCTGCGCCTCGCCCAGGCCGGGCCGGCTGGGCCAGTCGATGTTCATGACCGTGGTCAGCCACATGCCGCGCAGCTCCCGGGTGGCCCGCACCGGCACGGCGCCGCAGCGCCCGGCCGCGCTCACCGCCGCCTGGCCGGTGACCGGGGCCGGCGGCGGGTCGTCGGGGGCGGCGGAGCGCACGAGGGCGGCGCCGAGCGCGACGACCGCCAGCAGCACGACGGCGGAGATCAGGATGAGCCTGGCGGGGGGACGGGGCACCCACCCAGTGTGCCCGCTCCTAGAGTCGTGGCATGAACGTGGTCGTCGTCGGGGCCGGCATCGCGGGGCTGGCGTGCGCGCGGGAGCTCACCGCCGCCGGGGTGCGGGTCCGGGTCCTCGAGCGCGGCCGGGTTGTCGGCGGGCGGCTCGCGAGCGAGCGTCACCACGGGCGGTGGGCCGACATCGGTGCCGCCTACTTCGTCGCCGACGACCCGGACTTCGCCGCGCTCGCCGAGCGGTGGCGCTCGCGCGGGCTCGCCCGGCCCTGGACGGACACGTTCGCCGTGCACCCCGGCTCGCCGGCCGCGGGTCCGATGCGGTGGGCGGCGCCGGGCGGCCTGCGCTCGCTCGCCGGTGACCTCGCCGCCGGGCTCGACGTCCGGCTCGGCCACGAGGTGCGGGCCGTGCCGGACGACGCCGACGCCGTCGTCCTGGCCATGCCCGGCCCGCAGGCGTTGCTTCTGCGCCCGAGCGCCGCGGTGGCCGAGGCCGCCCGGCGGCAACGGTGGCAGCCGGTGCTGGCGGCCGTACTGGCGTACCCGGAAAGGGTCTGGGGCGACTTCCACGGCGCGTTCGTGAACGACCACCCGGTGCTGGCGACGGTGTGCGACGACGGCGACCGGCGCGGCGACCGCGCCCCGGTGCTGGTCGCGCACTCGACCCCGGGGCTGGCGCGCGACCACCTCGACGTCCCGGACGCGGCCGCCGCGGTCATCGCCCGCGCGACCGGTGAGCTGCTCGGCATCGCGGCCGAGCCGCGGGTCCACATGCACCGCTGGACCCACGCCCAGCCGGCTGCGACGGATGCCCCCTACGCCACCGACGGCAGAGTGTGGCTCTGCGGGGACGCGTTCGGCCGGCCGCGCGTCCAGACGGCCTGGGCGTCCGGGCGCGCGGTCGCCGCCGCCCTGCTTCAGAGCAGCGAGCGGTAGACCTCCAGGGTGTCCTGGGCGATGGTGGCCCAGGAGAACTTCTCCACCGCGCGGCGGCGCCCGGCGAGACCCATGTCCCGGGCCCGGTCCGGGTCCTCGACGAGCCCGCGGATCGCGGCGGCCAGGTCGGCGACGAACTTGTCCGGGTCGACCGGGGTGCCGGTGCCGTCGGTGACCTGGTCGATCGGCACGAGCAGGCCGGTCTCGCCGTCCGCGACCACCTCGGGGATGCCGCCGGTCGCGGTGGCGACCACGGCGGTCTCGCAGGCCATCGCCTCCAGGTTCACGATGCCCATGGGCTCGTAGACCGAGGGGCAGACGAAGACGGTCGCGTGGGTCAGCACCTGCACGACCTCGTGCTTGGGCAGCATCTCCTGCACCCAGATCACGCCGCGCGCGTCGCGGGCGTGGCGCAGCTGGATCGCCAGACCCTCCACCTCGGCGGCGATCTCCCTGGTGTCGGGTGCGCCGGCGAGCAGCACGATCTGCGTCTCGGGGGGCAGGTCGTGGCAGGCGCGCATCAGGTACGGCAGGCCCTTCTGCCGGGTGATGCGCCCGACGAAGACGACGCTGGGGCGCGCCGGGTCGATGCCGAGCCGCTCCAGCACGTCCGTGCCGTGGTCCGGGGCGTACTGCGCGGTGTCGATGCCGTTGTAGACCACGCGGATCTTGTCGGCGTCGACGCCCGGGTACGCCGCCAGCACGTCGCGTTTCATCCCGGCGGACACGGCGATGATCGCGTCGGCCGCCTCGATCGCCGTGCGCTCGATGAAGGACGAGAGGGCGTACCCGCCGCCGAGCTGCTCCGCCTTCCACGGGCGCAACGGCTCCAGGCTGTGCGTGGTGACCACGTGCGGGACCCCGTACAGCAGCTTGGCGGTGTGCCCGGCCAGGTTGGCGTACCAGGTGTGGCTGTGCACGATGTCGGTGCCCTCGGCGCCCGCCGCCATCTCGAGGTCGACGCCCATCGTGCGCAGGGCGGCGTTCGCCCCGGAGAGCCCGGCGGGATCGGCGTACGCGGTGACTCCCGGCTCGTCGCGCGCGCCGCCGAAGCAGTGCACCCGCACGTCGGTGAGCGGGCGCAGGTCCCGGGCGAGGTACTCGACGTGCACGCCCGCGCCGCCGTACACCTCCGGCGGGTACTCCCGGGTGAACAGGTCGACGCGAAGCGGGGTACGAGAGTCGGTCACGTCAGGCAGAATAAGCCTTTCGACTGGCGTGAGTGCGGCGGGAAAGTTAGCGTCACGTCATGGCTGTCAAGGTGCTCGCGATCGTTCTGGCCGGGGGCGAGGGCAAGCGCCTGATGCCCCTCACCGCGGACCGGGCCAAGCCCGGCGTCCCGTTCGGCGGCAGCTACCGCATGATCGACTTCGTGCTGTCGAACCTGGCCAACGGCGGGTTCCTGAAGATCGTCGTGCTGACCCAGTACAAGTCGCACTCCCTCGACCGGCACATCACCAAGACCTGGCGGATGTCGACGCTGCTGGGCAACTACGTGACGCCGGTGCCGGCGCAGCAGCGGCTCGGCCCGCGCTGGTTCGCCGGGTCCGCCGACGCGATCTACCAGAGCCTCAACCTGATCAACGACGAGAACCCGGACTACGTCATCGTGTTCGGCGCGGACCACATCTACCGGATGGATCCGAAGCAGATGGTCAACGACCACATCGCCTCGGGCGCCGCGGTGACCGTGGCCGGCATCCGCCAGCCGAAGGCCATGTCCGACCAGTTCGGCGTCATCGACGTCGCGGAGGACGGCCGGCGCATCCGCGCGTTCCGGGAGAAGCCCACCGAGGTCGACGGCCTGCCGGACTCCCCGGACGAGATCTACGCGTCGATGGGCAACTACGTCTTCACCACCCGGGCCCTGTGCGAGGCGGTGACCGCCGACGCGGAGAACCCCGACAGCAAGCACGACATGGGCGGCAACATCATCCCGATGCTGGTGGACAAGGGCGAGGCCAACGTCTACGACTTCCGCGACAACGAGGTGCCGGGCAGCACCGAGCGCGACCGCGGCTACTGGCGCGACGTGGGCACCCTGGACTCGTTCTACGAGGCCCACATGGACCTCATCGCGACGCTGCCGGTCTTCAACCTCTACAACATGGACTGGCCGATCTTCACCAACTACGGGTCCTGGCCGCCGGCCAAGTTCGTCCACGGGTACGACGACCGCCAGGGCCGCGCCGTCGAGTCGATGATCTCGCCCGGGGTGGTGGTGTCCGGCTCGCTGGTCGAACGGTCGGTGATCTCGCCCAACGTCCGGGTCAACTCGTGGGCGCACGTGGAGGGCTCGGTGCTCATGGAGGGCGTGTCGGTGGGCCGGCGCGCGGTCGTCCGCAACGCGATCATCGACAAGAACGTGACCATCCCCGAGGGCGCCCGCATCGGCGTCGACCTCGACCGGGACCGCAAGCTCTACACGGTCAGCGACGGCGGCATCGTGGTCGTCGGCAAGGGCCAGCGCATCGAGCCCTGACGCGCGTGGCGCGGGACGCCCTAGCCCGTGACGACGCCGCCGGCCACCTCGAAGTGGCGGTTGGTGCGCACCGCCTTGAGCATCCGCCGGTCGTGGGTGACCAGCAGCAGCGTGCCCGGGTAGCCGGCCAGGGCCGACTCCAGCTGCTCGATCGCCGGCAGGTCGAGGTGGTTCGTCGGCTCGTCCAGCACCAGCAGGTTGACGCCGCGCGCCTGCAGCAGCGCCAGCGCCGCCCGGGTCCGCTCGCCCGGCGACAACGTGCCCGCCGGGCGCAGCACGTGCGCCGCCTTGAGCCCGAACTTGGCGAGCAGCGTGCGCACGTCGGCGTCGGCCAGCTCCGGCACGGCGGCGCCGAACGCGGTCAGCAGCGGCTCGCCGCCCAGGAACAGCCCGCGGGCCTGGTCCACCTCGCCGACCACCACCTGCGGTCCCAGATGCGCGGTGCCCTCCTGCAGCGGCAGCCGCCCGAGCAGCGCCGCGAGCAGCGTCGACTTGCCGGAGCCGTTCGCGCCGGTGATCGCCACCCGGTCCGCCCAGTCGACCTGCAGTGTGACCGGTCCCAGGGTGAAGGCGCCCCGGCGTACCACCGCATCGCGCAGCGCGGCCACGACGGCGCCGGCGCGGGGCGCGACGGCGATCTCCATCCGCAGCTCCCACTCCTTGCGGGGCTCCTCCACGACCTCCAGCCGCTCGATCATCCGCTGCGTCTGGCGGGCCTTGGCCGCCTGCTTCTCGGTGGACTCGGCGCGCATGCTGCGGCCGATCTTGTCGTTGTCCTTGCTCTTGCGGCGCGCGTTGCGCACGCCCTGCTCCATCCAGTTGCGCTGCATCCGGGCTCGTTCCTCGAGGGCCGACACCTTCCCGGCGTACTCCTCGTAGTTCTCCCGGGCGTGCCGGCGCAGGGTCGCGCGCTCCTCCAGGTAGGCGTCGTAGCCACCGCCGTAGAGGCGCACCTGCTGCTGCGCGAGGTCGAGCTCCAGGACGTCGGTGACCGTCCGCGACAGGAACTCCCGGTCGTGGCTGACCAGCACCGTCCCGGCGCGCAGGCCGGTGACGAACTCCTCCAGCCGGCGCAGCCCGTCCAGGTCCAGGTCGTTGGTGGGCTCGTCGAGCAGGAAGACGTCGTAGCGGCTCAGCAGCAGCGACGCCATCTGCGCGCGGGCCACCTGCCCGCCGGACAGCGCGGTCGTCGGATGGTCCAGCGCCACGGCCAGCCCCAGGTCGGCGGTCACCTGCCCGGCGCGCTCGTCGAGGTCGGCGCCGCCGAGGTCCAGCCAGCGTTCCAGGGCCGTGGCGTACGCCTCCTCCGCTCCCGCCGTGCCCGCGGCCAGCGCCTCCGCGGCCGCCTCCATGGCCGCCTGCGCGGGACCCACGCCCGTGCGCCGGGCCAGCAGGTCGCGGACCGTCTCGCCGACCCGCGCCTCCCGCTCCTGCGGGAGGTATCCCACGGTGGCCGTCGGCGGGCTCAGCGCCACCGAGCCGGACTCCACCGGCACCAGCCCGGCGAGGGTCCGCAGCAGGGTCGTCTTGCCCGCCCCGTTGGCCCCCACCAGGCCGATGGTGTCGCCCGGGGCGACGACCAGGTCGAGGCCGGAGAACAGGGTGCGGTCGCCGTGCCCCGCGGCGAGGTCCCGGGCGATCATCGTGGCGCTCATCGGGGCCCGACTCTAGCGCCGCCTCAGGCCGGGATCGGCACCGCCGTGCCGCTGACCCGCACGCCGGCCTCGCCGGGCACCAGGGTGACGGTGAGCCGCCCGGGGCGGCCCATGTCCGTGCCCTGCGACAGCTCGACCACGGCATCGCCCTCGACCAGCCACAGGTCGCGCAGGTAACCGCCGAGGGCGGCGGCCGCGGCCCCGGTAGCCGGGTCCTCGTAGACGCCGCCGACCGGGAACGGGTCACGCACGTCGAAGTGGTGCTCGTCCTCCCGCCAGACGAGCTGGACCGTGGTCCAGTCCCGGCGCTTCATCAGCGCGGTCAGCGCCGGCACGTCGTAGTCCAGGTCGGCGAGGCGCCGGCGGCTGTTCGCGGCCAGGATCGGGTGGTACGCCCCGGCGTACGCGACCCGCGGCGGCAGGGCGGCGTCGAGGTCGGACTCCGCCCAGCGCAGCGCGGCCAGCAACGCCGCCAGGTCGTCGCCGCCGAGCTCCGCGACCCGCGTGCCCACGCTGGTCAGCGTCGCGCGGCGGTGTTCGTCCACGGTGACCGGCACCTCACCGGCGTTGGTGACGAAGACATACCTGATCTGCTGCTTCTCGGCGTCGGGCTGGAGGGTGCCGGGTCCCTGCCGGTCGGCGAGCGCCACGGCCGTGCCGACGGTGGCGTGACCGCAGAACGGCACCTCCACGAGCGGGCTGAAGTAGCGCACCCGCAGGACCCCGCCCCCGCGGTCCTCGGTGACGAAGGCGGTCTCGGAGTAGCCCACCTCGGCGGCCACGGCCAGCATCTCGGCGTCCGACAGGGCGGCGGCGTCCAGCACCACGCCGGCCGGGTTGCCACCGGCCGGGTCCGCGCTGAACGCCGCGTACCGGAGAATCTCGAGGTCTGTCATGGTGCCGAGCCTGGCGCGCACCGGTGCGGGAGACCAGGGCCAATCGGAAGGCTCTGGTCTTGGCCGCCCGCCGCGGGCCGGGAGTAGCGTCGGCGGGGTGACGAAGGCACCCATCCCGCCCACGGACCTTCCGCGTACGCTCGGCGACCTGCGCGCCCACGGGCACGAGTTCCGCACCGTGAAACAGGAGCTGCGCGACAACCTGCTCGACCGGCTGCGCCGGGGCGAGCCGCGGTTCCCCGGCATCGTCGGCTACGACGACACCGTGCTGCCCGAGGTCGAGCGCGCGCTGCTCGCCGGGCACGACATGGTGCTGCTCGGCGAGCGCGGGCAGGGCAAGACCCGGCTGCTGCGCGCCCTGGCCGGCCTGCTCGACGAGTGGACCCCGGTCATCGCCGGCTCGGAGCTGCGCGAGCACCCGTACCAGCCGGTCACCCCGGCGTCGCGCCGGCTCGCCGAGGAGGCCGGGGACGCCCTGCCGATCTCCTGGCTGCACCGCCGCGAGCGCTACGGCGAGAAGCTCGCCACCCCGGACACCAGCGTCGGCGACCTCATCGGCGACGTCGACCCGATCAAGGTGGCGCAGGGACGCGCCCTGGGCGACCCGGAGACCATCCACTTCGGGCTGGTGCCGCGCACCAACCGCGGCATCTTCGCCGTCAACGAGCTGCCCGACCTCGCCGAGCGCATCCAGGTGTCGCTGCTCAACGTGCTGGAGGAGCGCGACGTGCAGGTACGCGGCTACCAGTTGCGGCTGCCCCTCGACCTGTTGCTGGTCGCCACGGCCAACCCCGAGGACTACACCAACCGGGGCCGCATCATCACCCCGCTCAAGGACCGCTTCGGCGCCGAGGTCCGCACCCACTACCCGGTGGACCTGGCCCTCGAGACCGCGCTGATCCGGCAGGAGGCGGCGCTGGTCGCCACCGTGCCCGACCACCTGATCGACGTCCTGGCCCGCTACACCCGGCAGGTGCGCGAGTCGCCGGCGGTGGATCCGCGCTCCGGCGTCTCGGCGCGGTTCGCGATCGCGGCGGCCGAGACCGTGGCGGCGTCGGCGCTGCGCCGGTGCGGCCTGCGCGGCGAGCGGGAGGCCGTCGCCCGCATCGGCGACACCGTGTCGGTCACCAGCACTCTGCGGGGCAAGGTCGAGTTCGACAGCGGCGAGGAGGGCCGCGAGACCGAGATCCTCGCCCACCTGCTGCGCCTGGCGACCGCGGAGACGTTCCGGGACCGGCTTTCCGGTCTCGACCTGTCCGGGTTCACCGGCCTCGTCGCCGGGGGCACCACCATCGAGACCGGCGACCTGGTCTCGGCCGGGGAGCTGCTCGCGCAGGTCGGCACCGTGCCGGGGCTGGCCAAGGTCCTCGACCGCCTCGGCCTCGGCGATGCGCCGAGCCCGGGGGAGGCGGCCTCCGGTGTGGAGTTCGTGCTCGAGGGGCTGCACCTCACCCGCCGGCTCGCCAAGGAGCTGACCGGCGACGGGCGTACCCGGTACGGGAGCTGACGTGACCGGCGACCGGTTCCGCTACGGGGCGTGGCGCGACGGGCCGGATCCGCTCGCCCCGCCGTACGACGTGCGCGCCGCGGTCGACGAGGTGGGCGAGCGCGTCCTCGGCGGCGAGAGCCTGCGCGAGGCGCTGCGCGACCTGGTCCGCCGGGGCCCGCGCGACGGCCGCGGCCTCGACGACCTGCGGGCCCGCGCCCAGCGGCTGCGCCGGGAGGTGTTGCGCCGCGGGAACCTCGACGGCGCGGTCACCCGCGCGCGGCAGCTGCTCGACCAGGCGCTCGCCGCCGAGCGCGACGAGCTGCGCGAGCGCGGCGACCCCTTCCGCGAGGCGGTGCTGGACACCCTGCCGCGCTCCACCTCGCGCGCGGTCGAGGAGCTCTCCGGCTACGACTGGGCCAGCGCCCGGGCCCGCGACCTGTACCGGCAGATCCTGGACGGTCTGCGGCGCGAGGTGGTCGAGCAGCGCTTCGCCGGCCTGCGCGACGCCCTGCGGGGCCGGGACCCGGCCACGGACGCCCGGCTGGCCGAGATGATCGGCGACCTCACCGACCTGCTCGGCCGCCACGCCCGCGGCGAGGACACCGGCGACGCGTTCGCGCGGTTCATGGCCCGGCACGGCGACTTCTTCCCCGAGCGCCCGGCGAGCGTCGAGGAGCTGATCGACTCGCTGGCCCGGCGGGCCGCCGCGGCCGAGCGGCTGCTGCGCTCGCTGAGCCCGCAGCAGCGCGAGGAGCTGTCGCGGCTGATGGACCAGGCCCTGGGCGACGGGCCGCTGCGCGACCGGCTCGCCGAGCTGACTCGGCACCTGCGGGACCTGCGACCGGAGCTCGCCTGGGGCCGCGGCGAACGGGTCCGCGGTCCCGGCGACCTCGGCTACGGCGACGCGGCGGCCGCGCTGGGGGAGATCGGCGAGCTGGACGAGCTGCTCGACCAGCTGGGCCAGGAGTATCCCGGCGCCACGCTCGACGACGTCGACGTCCAGGCGGTCGAGCGCCAGCTCGGCCGGGACGCCGCCGACGACCTCCGGCGGCTGCGCGAGCTGGAGCGCGAGCTGCGCCGCCAGGGCTGGGTCACCCGCGACGACGCGGGGCTGACGCTGTCGCCGAAGGCGCTGCGGCGGCTCGGCCGCACGGCGCTGGCCCGGGTGTTCGACGACCTCGCGGGCCGCCGGCGCGGCGAGCACGACCTGCGCGACGCCGGTGCGGCCGGCGACCTGATCGGCTCGTCGCGGCGCTGGCACTTCGGCGACGAGCAGCCGCTCGACGTGGTGCGTACCGTCGGCAACGCGGTCCGGCGCCGGGCGGGCCACGGCGCCGGGCTGCTGCCCGTACGCCTGGCGCCGGAGGACTTCGAGGTCGCCGAGACCGAGCGGCGGGCCTCGGCCGTGGTGGCGCTCTGCGTCGACCTGTCGTACTCGATGCTCGCCGACGGCCGGTGGGGCCCGATGAAGCAGACGGCCCTGGCGCTGTCGCACCTGGTGGCGACGCGGTTCCCGCAGGACTCGCTGCAGATCGTGGGCTTCGGGCGGCACGCGATGACGCTGTCGCAGGGCGAGCTGGCGGCGGTCGAGCCGGAGCTGGTCCAGGGCACCAACCTGCAGCATGCGCTCAAGCTCGCCGGCCGCCACCTGCGCCGGCATCCCGGCGCGGAGCCCGTGGTGCTGGTGGTCACCGACGGCGAGCCGACCGCGCATCTCGAGGCGGACGGCGAGGCGTTCTTCTCCTGGCCGACGACCCCGGAGACGGTCCGGCTCACCGTGCGCGAGGTGGACCAGCTCACCCGGTACGGCGCCACACTGAACGTCTTCATGCTGGGGGAGGACCCGGGTCTGCGGCGGTTCGTGGACGCGGTGGCCCAGCGCAGTGGCGGACGCGTGTTCAGCCCGGACGTGAGCGAGCTCGGCCGCTACGTGGTGGACGACTACGTGCGCAGCCGGCGCGGCCGGCGGTGACCGGCGTCAGCCTATCTTCCTAGGATGACTTACGGGTGGTGGCGCCCGGCACGGGGTGCTCCTCGGCCACGGCGGGGCTGGATATAGTGACTCGGCGAGTGAGCGGCCCGGCGGGGCGGAGACGGCGGTCAGGGACGGCGCCGAGGCTCGTCGCCGGGTCCGGGGGAGAAGGGGGCGCCATGTCGCAGCACGCTGCGCCCGTCGCCGCCAGCAACCGCATCTGGACCCTGCCCAACGTCATCAGCTTCGTCCGGCTGCTGGGCGTGCCGCTCTTCCTCTACCTGCTGCTCGGCCCGGAGCACGACGTCGCGGCGGTGGTCGTGCTCGCGCTCGGCGGCACCACCGACTGGGTCGACGGCTACGTCGCCCGCCGGATGAACTCGGTCAGCCGCCTCGGTGAGCTGCTCGACCCGTTCGCCGACCGGCTCTACATCCTGGCCACCCTCACCGGCTTCACCGTACGCGAGATCATCCCCTGGTGGCTGGCCGGCGCCCTGCTGCTGCGCGAGGCCGTCCTGGCCGTCGCCCTGCTGGTGCTGCGCCGCCACGGCTACGGCCCGCCGCCGGTGCACTACGTCGGCAAGACCGGCACGTTCGTGCTGCTGGGCGCCTTCCCCGTGCTGCTGCTGGCCGCGGCGGTGCCGGCGACCGAGGCGGTCGCCGCGCCCATCGGCTGGGGTCTGGCGTGGTGGGCGCTCGGCCTCTACTGGGCCGCCGCCGTCCTCTACCTGGCGCAGGCCCGCGCGATGCTGCGCGCGGACCGCGCCGCCGAGCGGCGCGAGGCAGTCGCCGGATGACCTCGCCCGACGGCGGCGGCGCGCAGCCCCGGACCTACACCCCGGACTTCCTCACCGAGCTGTTCCGCAACCCGCTCGACCCGGGGTACGCCGACGCCGCGGCGCGCCGGGCCCGTGGCGAGGGCCCGTCCGCCACCCGCCGCAAGCTGTTGCGCGCGGTCACCGCGCTGACCCTGGCCGGGGTCGGTTTCCTGCTGGTCGTCGCCTACCGGCAGACCGTCGCCGACGAGCCGGCCCGGGCGCAGGCCCGCGACACCCTCATCGAGCAGGTGCAGAACCGCCGGGAGGAGACCGCGGAGCTGCAGATCCGCGCCGAGCGGCTCCGCGCGGAGGTCGCCGACCTGCGCGAGCGTCAGCTCGGCGGCGCCGCCGTGGCCCGGCTGCGCGACCTGGAGGCGGAGACCGGGCTGGCGCCGGTGCGCGGCTCGGGCGCGCGGGTCACCGTCGGCGACGGGCCGACCCCCGTCGACCCGGCCACCGGGGAGCGCCGCAGCGAGGCCCGCGTCCGCGACACCGACCTGCAGCTCGCCACCAACGCGCTCTGGGCGGCCGGCGCCGAGGCGATCGCGGTCAACGGCCAGCGGCTCACCTCGACCTCGACCATCCGCCAGGCCGGGCAGGCGATCCTCGTCGACTTCCGGCCGGTGACCACGCCGTACCAGGTCGTCGCGATCGGGCCGGAGTCGCTCGTGGAGAACTTCCGCGACGGCACGGCCGGCCGGTTCTTCCGGGCCCTGCACACCAAGTTCGGCATGTCGTACGACGTGGCGGAGGTGCACGACGTGACCCTCGACGCCGCCACCGAGCCGAACCTGCGCCAGGCCACCCCGTCCACGCCGCCGTCACCGTCGGCGGCCGGCTCCCCGTCGAAAGGCGGCAGATGATCGCCGTACTCGCCCTGATCGCCGGTGTCGTCCTGGGGATCGTGTTCCATCCCACGGTGCCACCGGCGCTGCAGCCGTACCTTCCCATCGCGGTCGTCGCCGCGCTCGACGCGGTCTTCGGCGGGGTACGGGCGAAGCTCGACGGCATCTTCGACGACAAGCAGTTCGTCGTGTCGTTCATCGCCAACGTGGTGGTGGCGGCGCTGATCGTCTACCTGGGTGACCAGCTCGGCGTGGGCGGCCAGCTCTCCACGGGCGTCGTGGTGGTCCTCGGCGTGCGCATCTTCGGCAACGTGGCGGCGATCCGCCGGCACCTGTTCCGGGCATAGGGCGGCGGCGATGAGCGACGAGAAGGACCCTCAGGACCGGCCCGGCGACACCCCGCCGGAGCCGGTCGAGACCGCCCCGGTCGAGCCAGCGGCTCCGGTCGAGGCGGCCCCGGTCGAGGCCGCGCCTTCCGGGGCGCCGTCCGGGCCGGAGCCCGGGCCCGGGGCGTCCGAGCCGGCGGAACCACCGGTCCCGGACGAGCCGGCGCCCGCGGCGTCACCCGATGCGGTGAGTGCCGCGCCGGTCGTCGCGCCCTGGCGCCGGCTGTCGTCGGCGGGCGCGCTCATCTGGGTGCTGCTGGCGCTGTTCGGCTTCACCCTCGTGGTCCAGCTGCGCAGCAACGACGCGGACTCCGGCCTGGCTTCGGCCCGGCAGGAGGACCTGGTCCGGATCCTGTCCGATCTGGAGGCCCGGGACCAGCGGCTGCAGCAGGAGATCAACGCCCTCGAGGAGAGCCAGCGGCAGCTGACCTCCGGTGTGGCCGGTCGCCAGGCCGCCCTGGCGGAGGCGGGCAAGCGCGCGCAGGAGCTCGGTCTGCTCTCCGGCACGCTCCCCGCCCGCGGGCCCGGGTTGAAGATCACCGTCGACCCGCGGGGGCAGCCGCTGAAGGCGTCGGCGATCCTCAACGCCGTGCAGGAGCTGCGCGGCGCCGGCGGGGAGGTCATGGAGCTGCTGGGCAACAACGGCGTCTCGGTGCGCATCGTCGCGTCGTCGTACTTCGTCGATGCCGACGGCGGTGACATCATGGTCGACGGCAAGCAGCTCAGCGGCCCGTACACGCTCTGGGTGATCGGCGTGCCGGCGACCATGCAGACCGCCCTGCAGATCCCCGGTGGGGTGGTCGCGTCGGTGAGCCAGGCCGGCGGTAACGTGACCATGGAGCAGCGCACCACGGTCGAGGTGACCGCGGTGCGTCAGCCAGCCAGCCTGCAGTACGCGCGCCCGGCCTCCTGAGCGGGCGCGCTTCTCAACGGAGGAATGCGTGATTCCCGAGGATCTGCGGTACACGGCCGAGCACGAGTGGGTGTCCGGTGACGGCACCGGGCCCGTGCGCGTGGGCATCACCCACTTCGCGCAGGACGCGCTCGGCGACATCGTCTTCGTGCAGCTGCCCGAGGAGGGCACCACGGTGCAGGCCGGTGACCAGCTCGGCGAGATCGAGTCGACCAAGAGCGTGTCGGAGATCTACGCGCCCGTCGCGGGCACGGTGGTCGCCCGCAACGCCACGCTCGCCGACGAGCCGGAGCTGATCAACGCCGAGCCGTACGCCGCCGGGTGGCTGGTGGAGATCGCCCCGGAGGATCCCGCGGCGCTCTCCGGCCTGCTGGACGCCGAGG
Organism: Couchioplanes azureus; assembly: GCF_014648355.1. GTDB lineage: Bacteria > Actinomycetota > Actinomycetes > Mycobacteriales > Micromonosporaceae > Actinoplanes > Actinoplanes azureus. The sequence continues at coordinate 276,611 of NZ_BMQY01000004.1, read as the reverse complement.
CGTACAAGGCGCTGACCGACGGCTGAGCCGGACCGGTCCGCCCGTCGCCCGCGCGTCCGGTTGCCCGCCATTTCGGCGCTGACTAGGCTCGCGGGGCACATGTAGAACTGTTATTACTTCGAAACCGATAGTCGTACGTCCGGAGTACCGGGCAGCGGCGGCGGGGGGCGCTGCGCTCCGGACCTCACGTCCGGCTCGCTCACCCTTCGTCGTCGGGCGGCGACCGAAACAGATCCGTGAGGTGGTCCATGACGCGCCCAGACGACGAGTTCCCCCCGCTCGACGTCACGTCCACGCTGAACCTCGGAGCGCTCGACGAGGTGCTCGAGGGTCCCGAGACCGACGTGGTGCCGAGCCGCATGTCCGGCTCGCTGCCGCCCGGGATGGCCCTGCTGGTGGTGCGCCGGGGCCCCAACGCGGGCGCGCGGTTCCTGCTGGATCACGACGTGACCACGAGCGGGCGGCACCCCGACAGCGACATCTTCCTCGACGACGTGACGGTGTCGCGCCGGCACGCCGAGTTCCACCGTGCCGGGGGTACGTTCACCGTGCGTGACGTCGGCTCGCTCAACGGCACGTACGTCAACCGTGAGCGGGTCGAGTCCGCGACCCTGAGCAACGGCGACGAGGTCCAGATCGGCAAGTTCCGCCTGGTCTTCATCGCCGGCCCGCGGCCGGAGGGCGAGGGCGGCGGGGCGTGAACCCGGCGGGGGCGGCCGCACACGACCCGGGCGCGCGCCCGGGTCGTGACGTCGCGCTGATGAGCATCGGGGAGGTGCTGGCCCAGCTGCGCACGGAGTTCCCCGACACGACGATCTCCAAGCTCCGGTTCCTGGAGGCGGAAGGGCTGGTCGACCCGCAGCGTACCGCCTCCGGCTACCGCAAGTACTCGTGGAACGACGTGGCCCGGCTGCGGTTCGTGCTGACCGCGCAGCGCGACCAGTACCTCCCGCTGCGGGTCATCCGCGAGCAGCTCGAGGCCCTCGAGCGCGGCGACGACCCGCTGAGCCGGCAGCGCCCGTCGCTGGTCGCGGTGGGTTCCGAGGCGGAGGTCGCCGCGGACGCGGCGGACGCCCGGGTGGCCCGGGCAGATCTGATCGAACGCACGGGCGTCGCGGAGCCACTGCTCAGCGAGCTCGAACGGATCGGGCTGGTCACCTCCCGCCCGCCCGGCTGGTACGACGGCGACGCGGTGGTCATCGTGGAGGCGGTCGCCGGCCTGACCCGCCACGGCCTCGAGGCGCGTCACCTGCGCGCCTTCCGCGCCGGCGCGGACCGTGAGGTGGGGTTGTTCGCCCAGCTGCTGGCGCCGCTGGTGCGCCAGCAGGACCCGGCGGCGCGGGCCCGGGCGGCGGAGACGGCCCGGGAGCTGCAGGCGTTGTCGCAGCGGCTGCATGCGGCACTGGTGCGCGCGGGCCTGCGCGACACCCTCGGACGCTGAGCGGCGCCCGGTTACGCCGAGCGCTTAACCGGGCGGCTGTGACCCGTGCGACGGCGCAGCGCGGACGCGCGGTGCCCGATCGGGCCGCCGACCTGCGGTTCGGCCCGGTCCGGCGGGGTATGGCCAGGGGGATCGGACACGGACCTCGTGTGGCGCTTGTCCGGCGGCGTCCGTGTACCGTGCAGGATAGGGCGGGATACAGCCTGACGATCACCGCTTCGCGCGGTGACGGACGGGGCGGCGACGACGTGCGACACGGAGGCGGGCGGTGCGCGAGCTGAGCGTGGTCGGGGTTCGGGTGGAGCTGCCCAGCAACCAGCCGATCGTCCTGCTCAGGGAGGTCGACGGCGATCGGTACCTACCGATCTGGATCGGCGCGGTGGAAGCGACCGCCATCGCGTACGAGCAGCAGGGCGTCAAGCCGGCGCGGCCCCTGACCCATGATCTGCTCCGGGACGTCCTGGCGGCGCTGGAGGCGCCACTGAAGGCCGTCGAGATCACGGAACTCAAAGAGAACGTCTTCTACGCCGACCTGCTGATCGGCGACAGCCTGCGCATCTCGGCGCGCCCGAGCGACTCGATCGCGCTGGCGCTGCGGGTGGGCGCCCCGATCCGCTGCGCGGACCAGGTGCTCACCGAGGCCGGCATCGTCATCCCGGACGAGCAGGAGGACGAGGTCGAGAAGTTCCGGGAGTTCCTCGACCAGGTCCGCCCGGAGGACTTCGCCGGCTGACCGTGGCGTGCGCCACCGGGCGGCGTTTTGCGGCCGAATGTATCGACGTTCGCCACATGTCCGGTCGTCCGTACGCGGCGTGTCGCGGCATTACCTCCCTGCTTCCGGGCACGCTGAGTTATAGGCTCGTTAGGTCCAGGTGAAGCGGCACCGCGCAGCGGGGAGGTAGTCGCGTGCACGGCTCAGATCCTCAGGAGGGTCCTCTCGTCGGCGAGGACGGTGAGGTCGGCTATCGCGGGGTCACCGCGTGCCAGGCGGTCGGTATCAGCTATCGCCAGCTCGACTACTGGGCCCGCACCGCGCTCGTCGTGCCCAGCATCCGTGACGCGTCGGGTTCCGGCACGCAGCGCCTCTACTCGTTCCGCGACCTGGTGGTACTCAAGGTGGTGAAGCGCCTGCTCGACGCCGGGGTGTCGCTGCAGAACATCCGCAAGGCGATCGAGACGCTCCGCTCGCGCGGGGTGGACGACCTGGCCGGCATCACGCTGATCTCCGACGGCACCACCGTGTACGAGTGCCGCTCGCCGGAGGAGGTCGTGGATCTGCTCCAGGGCGGCCAGGGCGTCTTCGGCATCGCCATCGGCGGGGCCTTCAAGGAGATCCAGGGCTCGCTGTCGCACCTGCCCGCCGAGCCCGCCGCCGCGCCGCAGCCGGTCGGCGCCCCGGCCGAGCCGGCGGCCGGTGACGAGCTGGCCGCCCGCCGCGCCCGCCGCCGCGCGGGCTGATCCCGCGCGCCGCCGGGCCGGCGCCTCTTCAGGGTGACGGCCGGTCCCCGGCCACCGCCGGGACGGACCGCAGCAGGCGCAGCACCAGGGCCAGCGGCGGCCACGCGGCCCGGCCGCGCCGGACCACGGCGTAGCTGCGCAGCGAGACCGGGGCGCCGGGCAGCGGCAGCAACCGCACGCCGGGCGCCGGCGGCCGCCCGGCCGGCAGCAGGCCCACGCCCAGGCCCGCCACGATGAGGTCCTCGACCAGCTCCAGGCTGTCGGCCCGATGCGCGACGCGGGCCTCGACGCCCTCCAGGGACGCGACGGTGCGGACCACCTCCTCGTCCGCCGTGTTGCGCGAGTTGACGATCCAGTCCGCGGCCGCGAAGTCGGCGAAGCGGGTGCCGGGCGCCCCGGCCGGCACGGCGAGCCCCCACGGCACCGACCACAGGGCGGTCGTCTCCAGCGTGGCGTCGAAGGCCGCCGGGGCGAGGTTGTAGTCGTAGGTCAGCGCCAGGTCGACCGCGTCGGCGGCGAGGAGCGCGAACGCCTCGGACGGCTCGTGCTCGTGGATGAGCAGGCGGACCCGGGGATGGTCGCGGGCGAGGACGGCCGCGGCCGGCAGCAGCGAGCGGCGTACGGCGGTGGCGAAGCCGGCCACCCGCACGTCCCCGGACGGCACCGCGTCCGGATCCAGGTCCAGGCGCGCGGCGTCGACCGCGGCGAGGATGGTGACCGCGTGCTCGGCCAGCCGGCGCCCGGCCGGGGTGAGCCGCACCCGCCGGCCGTCCGGCTCGACGAGGGTCGCGCCGGCCTCCCTGGCCAGGACGGCGAGCTGCTGGGACACGGTGGAGGTGGTGAGGTGCATCGCATCCGCCACCTCGCGCATCGACCCTCGTCGCGACAGTTCGAGCAGTAGGCGCAGGCGGCGGGTCTCCACCGAAAGATTGTCCGTCATCGTCGAACGGTATGTCCATGACTATCACGTGGACGCGAACGGTGGACCGGGCTTTCACTGGAGCGCATGCGTAGTGACGCCCGTACCGGGACGGCGATGGCCCTCGCCGCGATGCTCCTCGTCCAGCTCGGCCTGGCCGCCTCGACCGGCCTGCTGGACCGCCTCGGCGCGGCGGGCACCGCCTGGCTGCGGCTCGCCTGGGCGGCGGTCGTCCTGCTCGTGCTCGTGCGCCCGCGCCCCCGCGCGTTCTCCCGCGACACGCTGCTCGCCTGCGCGGCGCTGGGAGTCGTGACGGCCGGCGTGACGATCCTGTTCATGGCGGCCGTCGCCCGGCTGCCGCTGGGCACCGCCAGCGCCCTGGAGTTCCTGGGCCCGCTCGGCGTCGCGGTGGTGCGCGGGCGGCGGGGCACCGCGCTGTGGCCGGCGCTGGCGGCGGTGGGGGTGGTGCTGCTCACCGAGCCCTGGCAGGGCGGCATCGACCCGGCCGGCGCGGCGTTCGCGCTGGGGGCGGCGGCGTGCTGGGCGGCGTACATCGTGCTGACCCAGCGGGTGGGCGACGGCGTCTCGGGGCTGCGCGGGCTGGCGGTGTCGATGCCGGTCGCCGCCCTGGTCGCCACCGTGGTCGCCGGCCCCTCGGTGCTCGTGGGGCTGACCTGGCAGGTGGCGCTCGCCGGGCTCGCCCTGGCGGTGATCCTGCCCGTGGCGCCGTTCGCGCTGGAACTGCTGGCACTGCGCCGGCTCACCATGTCGGCCTTCGGCACGCTGATGAGCATCGAGCCGGCCCTCGCGCTGATCATCGGCCTGGTCGTGCTGGGCCAGCGGCCCGGCTGGGGCCCGCTCGTCGGCATCGCCGTCGTGGTGGCGGCGGGCATCGGCGCCGAACGCACGGGCAGCCGCCGCGAACCCGCACCCGAGCGCCCGGCGGTCTCGGTTCCCGCGGCCGCCGGCGCCTGCTGAGGCCGGGCCAGGACGGGTGACGCCCGGAAAAGGTTGACAACGATCGAGATCAACTTTTCGGGGCCCTCACGGGTCTTCTCTGTCGCACTGCCCCTCGTGCGAAGGAGAAGACCATGCCCGTCCGCGGTCCCGCCGCCCAGGCCGTCCTTGCCGCCGCCCTGCTCGCCGGCTGCACTCCCGCCACCGCCGGCCCCGGTGGCGCCGCACCGGCGTTCGTGCCCGCGTCGCCGCCGGCGTCGCCGCGCGCCGCGGCCGCCCCGAAGCCGCGCCTGGAGAAGATCACCTATCCAGCCGCGGGCGCCGGGGCGTTCACCGCCGCCGGCGCCGAACCCGCCGGGGCGCGCCACGGCACCCTGTTGCGCTACCGGGTTCTGGTGGAGAAGGACATCAAGGGCATCAGCGCGGCCACGTTCGCCGACGCCGTCCGGGCGACGCTCGCCGACCCGCGGGGCTGGACCGCCGGCGGCGACCGGTCGTTCCGCCGGGTGGACCGCCGGCAGCCGCACGACTTCACGGTCTACCTGGTGACGCCCGGCACCCGCGACCTGCTGTGCCAGGACGCCGCCGACGGCTACACGTCCTGCCGCAACGGCGACAAGGTGGTCCTCAACGTGGCCCGCTGGGCCAAGGGCGTGCCGGGATACCGGGCGGGCCTGCCGGTCTACCGGCAGTACCTGGTCAACCACGAGGTCGGCCACCGCCTCGGCCAGGGCCACGAGCTGTGCCCGGGCAAGGGCCGGCCCGCGCCGGTCATGCAGCAGCAGACCCTCGGTATGCACGGCTGCACGCCGAACCCCTGGCCTTACCGCGACGGCGAGCGGTACGCGGGCGCCCCGGGCGCCTACGAGGACGAGGTGCCCCCGCGCGAGGGCGGTTCCTCCTGAGCCACCTCAGGCGCCGTGGTCGCCCTCGCGTCCCGGTGCGGCGTCGTCGTACGCCCCCGGCCGGCCGGCATAGCGCTTGCCGTCCCGGTACGGCCACGGGTTGGCGGCGCAGCCGTGCATCCCCAGCGTCTGCTGCTGCATGACCGGCGCGGGCCGGCCCGCGCCGGGACACAGCTCGTGGTCGTGGCCCAGCCGGTGACCCACCTCGTGGTTGACCAGGTACTGCCGGTAGACCGGCAGCGCGGCGCCGTAGCCGGGTACGCCCTTGGCCCAGCGGGCCACGTTGAGCACGACCTTGTCGCCGTTGCGGCAGGACGTGTAGCCGTCGGCGGCGTCCTCGCAGAGCACGTCGCGGGTCACGGGGGTGACCAGGTAGATCGTGAAGTCGTACGGCTGACCCGGGCCGACGCGCCGCAGCCGCAGCGTGCCCTCGGCCGTCCACCCGCGCGGGTCGTCGAGGGCGGCGGTGACCGCGTCGGCGAACGTACCCACGCTGACGCCCTTGATGTCCGACTCCATGAGCACCCGGTAGCGCAGCAGCGTGCCCCGCTTGCCGCCGGTGCGGTCCGAGCCGGGCGCCGTCCGCCAGTCGCCCCGGCCGCGCGCCGGATAGGTGATCTTCTCCACTCGGGTGGCCCGGTCGGTCTTCGGCGTCGGCCGGGTGGGAGCGGGCGGTGCGGGCGGCGGTGCCGCGACGGCCGGCCGGTCGGCCGGGGTGCCCGGGGAGTGGACCGCGATGCCGATCAGGACGAGTCCGGGCAGCACGAGCAGCAGCAACGCCGCCAGCACCGACCAGGACCGTGTCACGCCTGACCATCGGCTGGGGCGCCGGTGCGCTGAGCGCTTGGTCACGCCGCCGCCGGCTCGGTCACGCTCCGGCCACCCATCGTGTCACTCCCGTCGTCGCCGCGGATGTCAGGCAGACAGAAGAAGATAGAGAAGCGGATGTGTGGCGGATGTGAATAAAACTCCGCACCTTTTCTGTCGGAGGCGGACGCTACGGTCTGCCGGTGACCGCACACATCGACGACTTCTACCGCGACGTGGCCACCATCGCGCTCGGGGTGGCGCGCAAGCACGGCTTCGTGCTCGGTGGCGGCGTCGCCTGGCTCGTCAACGGCCTGGTCCGGCGCCACACCGAGGACATCGACCTGTTCACCGACACCGCCGGCGCGGTGCGGGCCGCCGCCGCCGGGGTGACGCGGGCCCTCACCGAGGCGGGATACCAGGTGTTCCGGGAGACCGGCGAGGAGATGTTCGCCGGCATGGACGAGGACCTGCGGGAGTACCACGTCGCCGACGGCCGCCGGGCGCTGCGGCTGACGCTCACCCGGCTCGACCGGCGCCGCGCCCCGGTGGTCATGGACGTCGGCCCGGTCATGCACCTCGACGACCTGGTCGCGTCCAAGGTCGCCGCCCTGGTCAACCGGCGCGAGGTCCGAGACTACATCGACGTGGCCGCCGCCCTCGAGCGCTATCCGCTGGCCCGGGTGCTCGCCCTGGCCCACGCGCTCGACGAGTCCCTCGATGCCGACGACATCGCCGACGCCGGGCGCTACCTGGACCGCCTCGACGACGCCCGGTTCGCGGTCTACGGCCTCGGCCCCGGCGAGGTGGCGGCGCTGCGCCGCCGCCTGGCGTCCTGGCCCCGCTGACCCCCTTCCGGCCGCCGGCAACCCATTGGCAACCGAGCGGGTCCCGCGCCGCAACCGGCGACGCCGAATCTTGCTGTCAGCGAGGCCAGTCACACCGGAAAGGCTCCCGACATGCGCCTGAGAATCGGTTCCACCATCGCCGTCTTCGCCGCCGTCATCGGCCTCGCGGGCAGCGTCGCCGGCCCGATCTACGCGGCGTTCGCCGCGTAGGTCACGCTCCACTCCACAGCAAGGTCCCTTCCGTGGCCGGGCGCGGTGCGCGCCCGGCCACGGTGCTGTGTGCCACCGGGCTGCTCATAGACTGCAGGCATCATGACGCTGACCGAACGCCTGCCCGGCACCGCCGAACCCGACGCCGTCTTCGACGCCTTCCAGACCTGGGCGACCGAGCAGGGCCTGACGCTCTACCCGCACCAGGAAGAGGCGCTCATCGAGATCGCCACCGGGGCGAACGTCATCCTCAACACCCCGACCGGCTCCGGCAAGAGCCTGGTGGCCACCGGCGCGCACTTCGCGGCGCTGGCCGACAAGCGCACCACCTTCTACACCGCGCCGATCAAGGCACTGGTGTCGGAGAAGTTCTTCGCCCTCTGCGCGACGTTCGGCGCGCACAACGTCGGCATGCTGACCGGCGACGCCAGCGTCAACGCCGACGCCCCCATCATCTGCTGCACCGCCGAGATCCTCGCCAACCTGGCGCTGCGCGAGGGCGCCGAGGCGGACGTCGGCCAGGTCGTCATGGACGAGTTCCACTTCTACGCCGAGCCCGACCGGGGCTGGGCCTGGCAGGTGCCGCTCATCGAGCTGCCCCAGGCGCAGTTCCTGCTCATGTCGGCGACGCTCGGTGACACCACCCGCTTCGTCGAGGACCTGACCCGGCGCACCGGCCGGGAGACCGCCGTGGTCGCCAACGCCGAGCGGCCGGTCCCGCTGATGTTCTCGTACGCGATGACGCCGCTGCACGAGACCATCGAGGAGCTGCTCACCACCCGCCAGGCGCCGGTGTACATCGTGCACTTCACCCAGGCGGCCGCCCTGGAACGGGCGCAGTCGCTGATGAGCATCAACATGTGCACCCGCGCCGAGAAAGATGCCATCGCCGCCGCGCTGGGCAACTTCCGGTTCACCGCGGGCTTCGGGCGTACGCTGTCGCGCCTGGTCCGCCACGGCATCGGCGTGCACCACGCGGGCATGCTGCCCAAGTACCGCCGCCTGGTGGAGACCCTCGCCCAGGCCGGCCTGCTCAAGGTCATCTGCGGCACGGACACCCTCGGCGTCGGCATCAACGTCCCGATCCGCACGGTGCTGTTCACCGGCCTGTCCAAGTACGACGGGGTGCGGACCCGCCTGCTCAAGGCCCGCGAGTTCCACCAGATCGCCGGCCGCGCGGGCCGGGCCGGCTTCGACATCCTCGGCACGGTCATCGTGCAGGCGCCCGAACACGTCATCGACAACGAGCGCGCGCTCGCCAAGGCCGGCGACGATCCCAAGAAGCGCCGCAAGGTGGTCCGCAAGAAGCCACCGGAGGGCACCATCGGCTGGGGACAGCCCACGTTCGACCGGCTGGTCGCGGCCGATCCCGAGCCGCTCACCTCGTCGTTCCAGGTCTCGCACGCGATGCTGCTGAACGTCATCGCCCGCGGCGGCGACCCGTTCGCGTCCATGCGGCACCTGCTCACCGACAACCACGAGGAGCCCGCCGCCCGGCGCCGGCACATCCGCCGCGCCATCGCCATCGCCCGGGCGCTGCTCGCCGGCGGGGTGATCGAGAAGGTCGGCGGCGCCTACCGCCTCGTGGACGACCTGCAGCTCGACTTCGCCCTCAACCAGGCCCTGTCCCCGTTCGCGCTGGCCTGCCTCGAACTGCTCGACAAGGAGTCGCCGGACTATCCGCTCGACGTCGTGTCGGTCATCGAGGCGACCCTGGAGGACCCGCGCCAGGTGCTGTCGGCCCAGCAGTTCAAGGCCAAGGGCGAGGCGGTCAACGCCATGAAGGCCGAGGGCATCGAGTACGACCAGCGCATGGAGCTGCTCGAGGAGGTCACGTACCCCAAGCCCCTGAGGGAGCTCCTCGAAGCCGCATACGAGACCTACCGGCGCGGACACCCCTGGGTCGCCGACCACGAGCTGAAGCCCAAGGCCGTCGTCCGTGACATGTACGAGCGCGCGATGACCTTCACCGAGTACGTGTCCTTCTACGGCCTGTCCCGCTCCGAAGGGCTCGTGCTGCGCTACCTCGCCGACGCGTTCCGGGCGCTGCGCCAGACGGTGCCGGAGGACGCACGGACGGAGGAGCTGACGGACCTCATCGAATGGCTCGGCGAGCTGGTCCGCCAGGTGGACTCCAGCCTGCTCGACGAGTGGGAGCGGCTGCGCAACCCGGGCGCGGAGATCGCCGAACCGGCCCCGCTGGACGACAGGCCGCCGGCGGTCACCCGCAACACCCGCGCCTTCCGCGTCCTGGTCCGCAATGCCATGTTCCGCCGAGTAGAGCTGTTCGCGCTGCGCCGCGCGGAGGAGCTGGGCGAGCTGGACGCGGAGTCGGGCTGGACGACGGACCGCTGGATCGAGGCGCTGGAGGACTACTACGCCGAGTACCCGGTGGTCGGCACCGGCCCGGCGGCCCGCGGCCCGGCGCTGCTGCACATCGACGCGGGCCCGGCCGTGTGGAAGGTCCGCCAGGTCTTCGAGGACCCGGAGGGTGACCACGACTGGGGCATCGACGCCGAGATCGACCTGGCCGCCAGCGACGAGGCCGGCGCCGCGGCGATCCGCATCCTCGCCGTCGGGCCGCACTGAGGTGCCCCTGAGGCCGGTGTTCCTGGGGTTACCCAGGTGACCCCGGTCCCGGCTCCGGGTCCGCGGCATCTCGCCGATTCGCCGGGCGGACGCCCTCGTCATGCCATGCTTTGTGCGCAGGAGAGCGGTGTGCGGCACCCGTGACGAAGGGCGACCAGCGATGACGACTGCCCTGCCCGTGGCGGTTCTTTCCTCACCGAGACGGGTCGCCCGGGACATGTGTCATGAGGCGGCGAGGGACGGCCGGCGCTGGCACCAGGACCCGTCGCCCACCGATGCCCGCACCGAGGGGATGCGCGACCGCGACCGCATCCTCTACTCCTCGGCGTGGATGCGGCTCACCGGCGTGACGCAGGTGGTCAACCACCGCCCCTGCGACTCGATCCTGCTGCACAACAGGATGACGCACTCCCTGCGCGTCGCCCAGGTGTCCCGCAGCATCGCCGAACAGCTGCTGATCGGCGACGCGGAGCAGGACATGGAGCGCCGGGACAGGCTGCGTGCCCTGGGCGGCCTGGACGTCGACGTCGCCGAGGCCGCCGGCCTCGCCCACGACCTGGGTCACGCGCCGTTCGGTCCCGCGGGGGAGCGGATCCTCGACGAGGTGGCCCGCACGGAGCTGGGACTCGCCGACGGCTTCTCACCGCACGCGCAGACGCTGCGCATCGTCTCCCGGCTCGAACGCAAGTACCAGGGGTCACCCGGGATGGACCTCACCCGGGCGACCCGCGCCGCGATCCTCAAGTACCCGTGGGTGCGCCGGCCGATGCTGGTGGACCACGACGACTTCGTCGAGGGCGATCCGGACTACCGCCGGCACTGGTGCAGGTTCGGCGCGTACGTGGAGGACAGCACCGAGATCTCCGAGGCCCGCTGCTTCTGCGCCGACGCCCTTGCCGGCGAGGTGCAGACCCTGGAGGCCTCGATCCTGGATGTGGCCGACGACATCAGCTCCGCGATCCACGACCTGGAGGACTTCCTGCTCGCCCGGGTCGTCGACGTCGAGGCGGTGCGGGAGCTCGTCGACGACCACTCGCCGGCCGTCGTGTCCTTGCAGCGCAAGCTGGCCGGCGACTACGCGGACTACTTCGACGCGTCCCTCATGGCACAGGCGCTCCGCCGCGTCCGCGAGCGTCTGCTGCGGGCCGTACCCCGGCCCTTCACCGGTCTCGCCGACGAGATCGGCCAGGTGCGCTGGCACTGCTCGCAGCTGATCGGCGAGTACATCGCCGACGTGCATCTGGCCCCCGGAGCCCCCGCCGAGCCGCACTGGCCGGGCGGGCCGTTCATCGGCCTGGGGCCGCTGAGGTGGCACGAGATCCAGATCCTGAAGGCGATCAGCGGCCACGTCATCACGTCGCGGGTCGTCGGCGACCGCCAGACCGGGGACAAGGCGACCCTGCGGCTGGTGGCGGTCCGGCTGGCGGAGCTCCTGGAGTCCGACCCCGCACTGCTGCCGGACCCGATGCGGCGCATGCTGCGCTCCATCGACCAGGACCCGGCCTTCGACCCGGACGGCTCCCTGCGCCGGCGGCTCATCCCGGACTTCCTGTGCGGGCTGACCGACAGCCAGGTCGACGACCTCTTCGACTGGCTCTACGGCCGCCAGGCGCGGTCCGCGAAACCACGCTTGTACTGAGGCTTACCCGCACACCCCGGCCAGGCTCCTACCCGGCGCGGCCCGCCCCGCCGCTCGCGCCGCGAGGCTCGGGGTGCCGCCGCCTCGGCGGCGCGGACGTCGTCAGGGCGGTCCGGGGCGCGTGGACCTAGGCCGACGCCCGGCGGCGCAGGCTCGGGTGGCGGGCTTCCCAGGCCGCGCGGACGCCGCGGGGCAGGTTGAGCTCCGGCCAGACCCGCGCCAGCGTCGGCCCGTCGAGGTGCGCGCGCAGCTCGTCGACGCGGATCGCCTCGCGCAGCACGTTCTCGTACATCCACAGCAGCATCGTGCGCTCGCCGAGGTCGAAGGCGCGGCGGGGATGCCACCAGAGGCGCAGCGGCAGCTCGACCAGGCCGCGGGTCGGCCCGGTGAGCTCGGCGAGGGTCCCGGCGACCACGACGGGCCGGTGCGGACGCGCCAGGTGGGCGACCGGTGCGTCGCTCGCGCGGGTGGGCATGGGGACCAGCGTAAACCGCCGCCGACCAGCACCGGGTAACCCCTAGGTTCCTAGGATGCTCTAGGCGCGGAGCGCCCGGACACCCCGAAGACGACGGCTTCGCCGACCGCCCCACCCGGCCCCGGCTCGGCCGGCCCGGAGACGATCAGGGGCGAAGGCGCCGATGATCAGCCGGAGCCGCTCAGCTGCCGTCGACCGTGCCGGAGAGCCGGGCGCGGACGACCAGCTGGTGCAGTGCCTCGACCGCCGCCGGTGCGCTGCCGCCGGGCGGCGACGCGTTTGAGCTGGTCGCGGGCGTATGCGCCGTACGTCTGGGCGACCTTGCGGGAGAGGAAGGCCGTGCGGGCCGCACGCAGCTCGTGGCCGTCCGGGGTGGCGTGTTCGACCAGCGGTGTCCAGAGCACTTCCAGCACCGTGGGGTTGGCTTGCAGGGCGAGGGTGCAGAAGCGTTCGATCTCCCAGGAGAACTGTTCCTCGCGGGGGCCGTCGAGGTGGGTGGGCGGCTTGTCGAGGTGCCAGAACGCGCGGGTGGGCGCGGCGAAGACGCCTCGGCGGTCGTGGTCGGAGTCCGGGCCGTCGAGGCCGTACGCGCGGGAGCCGACCACCACCGCGAGGACGGTGTGGGGCGGGTAGGTCACACACCACACCCTAGGAGGAGGGTGCCGGACAACGTCGCTGGTAGGTTGTTCGCAGCCGTACCACCCACGCGGGAGAGACCGCCGGTTCGCCGGTGGCGCCGAAGGGGCAAATCCTCCCCGGAACCTCTCAGGCAAAAGGACCGCGGGGGCAGGCGACTCTGGAGTGCGCTCGTGGGTATGACAGAGGGGGAGGTTGCCCGTCGACCTCGTCGCCCCTGGAGCCGCCATGACGTTCGCACATCGCCACATCGGTCCGGATCCGGACGCGCAGACCCAGATGCTCAAGGCGGTCGGGTACGCGTCGCTGGAGGCGCTGATGGATGCCGCGATCCCGGAGGTGATCCGCTGGCACGGCACGCTGGAGCTGCCGCCGGCCGCCTCCGAGGAGGAGACGATCGCGGAGCTGCGGGAGATCGCCGGGCGCAACGCGCTCAGCACGTCGATGATCGGGCTGGGCTACTACGGGACGGTGACGCCGGCGGTGATCCGGCGCAACGTGCTGGAGAACCCGGCGTGGTACACGGCGTACACGCCGTACCAGCCGGAGATCAGCCAGGGGCGCCTGGAGGCGCTGCTGAACTTCCAGACGATGGTGACCGACCTGACGGGCATGGCCACGGCGAACGCGTCGATGCTGGACGAGGGCACGGCGGTCGCGGAGGCGATGACGCTGGCGCGCCGCTCGTCGAAGAGCAAGAGCAACGTGTACGCGGTGGACGCGGACACGTTGCCGCAGACCCTGTCCGTGCTGCGGACCCGGGCGGAGCCGCTGGGCATCGAGGTGCGCCTGGTGGACCTGGACGCGGGCGCGGAGCTGCCGGCGGAGTTCTTCGGGCTGCACCTGCAGTATCCGGGTGCGTCCGGCGCGGTGCGCGACCACAAGCCGCTGGTGGCGGCGGCGCACGCGGCGGGTGCGCTGGTGACGGTGGCCGCGGATCTGCTGGCGCTGACGCTGCTGCGCGCGCCGGGTGAGATCGGTGCGGACATCGCGGCGGGCACGACGCAGCGGTTCGGGGTGCCGCTGGGCTTCGGCGGGCCGCACGCCGGCTATCTGGCGGTGCGCGCCGGCCTGGAGCGGTCGCTGCCGGGCCGGCTGGTCGGCGTGTCGCGCGACGCGGACGGCGCCCCGGCGTACCGGCTCGCGTTGCAGACGCGTGAGCAGCACATCCGCCGGGAGCGGGCGACGAGCAACATCTGCACCGCGCAGGTCCTGCTGGCGGTGATGGCGAGCATGTACGCGGTCTACCACGGCCCGCGGGGGCTGCGGGCGATCGCCGAGCGGGTGCACGGGCACGCGCTGGCGCTGGCGGGCGGTCTGCGGTCTGCGGGCGTGGAGGTGGCGCACGCGGCGTTCTTCGACACGGTGACCGCGGTGGTCCCGGCCCGGGCGGCGGCGGTGGTCGCGACGGCGGCGGAGGCCGGCATCGACCTGCGCTTCGTCGACGAGGACCGGGTGTCGGTCGCGTGTGACGAGACCACCACGGCGGCGGTCGTGGCGCAGGTTTTGGCGGCCTTCGGTGCCGCGCCGGCGGCGCCGGCGGAGTGTGGTGCGCGTCCGCTCGCGCGTACGTCGAACTATCTGACCCATCCGGTGTTCTCGACGCATCACTCGGAGACGGCGATGCTGCGCTATCTGCGCCGGCTGTCCGATTCCGACTATGCGCTGGACCGGGGCATGATCCCGCTGGGGTCGTGCACGATGAAGCTGAACGCGACCACGGAGATGGAGCCGGTCACGTGGCCGGAGTTCGCGAACATCCACCCGTTCGCGCCGGCGTCGCGCACGGCGGGCTACGAGGCGCTGGTGGCGCAGCTGGAGGCCTGGCTGGCGGAGATCACCGGGTACGACGCGGTGAGCGTGCAGCCGAACGCGGGTTCGCAGGGTGAGCTGGCGGGCCTGCTGGCGATCCGGGGCTATCACCGGTCGCGCGGCGACGTGCACCGCGACGTGTGCCTGATCCCGTCGAGCGCGCACGGCACGAACGCGGCCAGCGCGGTGATGGCGGGCATGCGGGTGGTCGTGGTGGCGTGCGACGACAACGGCAACGTGGACCTGGCGGACCTGGATGCGAAGATCGACCGGCACCGCGACGCGCTCGCCGCGATCATGGTGACGTACCCGTCGACGCACGGGGTGTACGAGCGGGGCATCGCGGAGCTGTGCGCCAAGGTGCACGACGCGGGCGGGCAGGTGTACGTCGACGGCGCGAACCTGAACGCGCTGGTCGGGTTCGCCCGCCCGGGCAGGTTCGGTGCGGACGTGTCGCACCTGAACCTGCACAAGACGTTCTGCATCCCGCACGGCGGCGGTGGGCCGGGTGTGGGCCCGGTGGCGGTGCGCTCGCACCTGGCGGAGTTCCTGCCGGGCGATCCGCTGGAGCCGGGCGATCACCATGCGGTGTCGGCGGCGGCGCATGGTTCGGCGGGCATTCTGCCGATCTCGTGGGCGTACCTGCGGATGATGGGCCCGGACGGCCTGGCGCAGGCGACGTCGGTGGCGGTGCTGGCGGCGAACTACGTGGCGGTGCGCCTGCGCGAGCACTACCCGGTGCTGTACGCGGGCAACGAGGGCCTGGTCGCGCACGAGTGCATCCTGGACCTGCGGCCGATCACGAAGGCGACGGGCGTGTCCGTGGACGACGTGGCGAAGCGGTTGATCGACTACGGCTTCCACGCGCCGACGATGTCGTTCCCGGTGGCGGGCACGTTGATGGTGGAGCCGACCGAGAGCGAGGATCTGGCGGAGCTGGACCGGTTCTGCGAAGCGATGATCGCGATCAAGGGCGAGATCGACCGGGTGGCGGCGGGGGAGTGGCCGCGGGACGACAATCCGCTGCGTCACGCCCCGCACACGGCGGCGGCGGTGTCGGCGGACGAGTGGCCGCACGCGTATCCGCGGTCGCTGGCGGGTTTCCCGGAGGGTGTGGACCGGTCGGCGAAGTACTGGCCGCCGGTGCGCCGCATCGACGGTGCCTACGGGGATCGGAACCTGGTGTGTTCGTGTCCGTCGCCGGAGGCGTTCGAGGAGTGAGTGGGGGCGGTCGCCGGGCCGGTGGCGTTCACCGGCCGGTGTCGCGCCCGGACACCGCTGCGGGTGTCGCGTGGCGCCGCTCGGTTCGGCCGGGCGGGGCCACGGCGGGGCCGGGCCGGCCCCGGGTGTGCCGCGGGGCCGGTCAGGCGGCGAGGGCGTGGCGGGCCGGGCCGCGGTGCGGTTCGATCTTGCTGCCGTCGGGCAGCAGCTCGCCGGTGTCCTCGAAGAGGATGACGCCGTTGCAGAGCAGGCTCCATCCCTGCTCGGGGAAGGTCGCCACGATGCGGGCCGCCTCGCGGTCCACGGCCTCAGCGGAGGGGCAGGGAGTTTGGTGCTGGCACATCGGAGGTCTCCGTGTCGGGGGTTGTGTCGTTCTTCACATCAACGGTGGCGAACACTACTCCCATCGGAACGAGTCCGGGTGGAGCGAGTGACGGTGCCCCATTGAGCGAATCCACTGTTCAGATGTTCCACGGTGGCCGCGGATACGACCACTGTGCGACAGCGGCGCCAGCCGTTCCACCGGGTTCTCCGGCCTCCTGCCAGCGCCGTCACCGTCCGTCATGCCGGTTCGAGTGGTCCCAGAGTGACGGTGGTGACCCTGCTGAGCTTGTGACAGCTTGGCTGGAGGACAACGGACTGCCGGTGCGAAAATTGGGCCGAACGGCCAGTGGTTTTCACCCGTTCGGCGCCGGGACCCCCTGCGGCTCTTCACTGTACGTGTCGGCCGCGGCCGGTTCGGTGATGGCCGGCGGGGCGCCCGGGCGGCCGAGCCCGGTTCCCGGAATCCCCGACGTGGTAGCGGTTCTGTACCGGCACACCGACGGCGGGCAGCCCACCCCGGACGACCTCCCGGCGCTGCCGAACGGTGACTCCGAGTCATCTCCGGCCGCCTGGTCCCTGGGACCCTGGGAGGACAGCTGGACCCGGGAGGAGCACGCACACGCGGTCCGTCAGGTCCGTGCGGCGATCCGCCGGGGGGACGTCTATCAGGTGAACGTCGTAGGCCATGTGAGCGCGCCGTACACGGGAGATCCGGGCCCGGCCCTACAGCGGGTAACCACATTGCCCGGAGCGCGGTATGGCGGGATTCTGACAGGGCGCGACTGGGCGATCGCGACGGCCTCGCCGGAGACCCTGGTGGAGGTCCGCGGCGGCCGGGTCGTCACGCGGCCCATCAAGGGCACCCGCCCGGCCACTCCGGAGGGCCGCCGGGAGCTGCTCGGCTCCGCCAAGGAGCGGGCCGAGCACGTGATGATCGTCGACCTGGAGCGCAACGACCTGTCCCGGCTGGGCGGCGTCGGCCCGGTGCGGGTGGACGAGCTGTTCGCCGTGCGCCGCTGGTCCGGCCTCTGGCAGGCCGAGTCGCAGGTGTCCGCGCCGATCGAGGCCGATCTCGGCCTGGCGGGGCTGCTGCGCGCGATGTGCCCGGGCGGCTCGGTGACGGGTGCACCCAAGCTGGCCGCCCTGGACGTGATCGCCGCCCTGGAGCCGGTCGGGCGCGGCGTCAGCATGGGCGCCCTGGGCTGGGTCGGCACCGACCACCTGGACCTGGGGCTGACCATCCGCACGGCCGCGGTCGCCGGCGGCCGGGTGCACCTGTGGGCCGGCGGAGGCATCACCTGGGACAGCGACCCCGGCGCGGAGGTGGACGAGGCGGCCGCCAAGGCGGGCCCGATCCGGGCCGCGCTGGCGGGCGGACGGCCCGGCTCCGGTAACGAGTGACGGGGCTTCCGGTGCATACAGTGGATCGTTAGGGTTGGGGCATGACTGTGCGTCCCATCCGGATGTTCGGCGATCCCGTGCTGCGCACTCCCGCCGAGCCTGTGACCGTTTTCGATGACGACCTGCGCCGGCTGGTCACGGACCTGGAGGACACCGTGCGCGAGCCCGGCCGCGCCGGCGTCGCGGCCCCGCAGATCGGGGTCGGCCTGCGGGTCTTCTCGTACCACGTGGACGGCGTGGTGGGTCACCTCGTCAACCCGGTCCTGTCCGGCTTCGAGGGCGAGCAGGACGACGAGGAGGGCTGCCTGTCGCTGCCCGGGATGGGCTTCGCCACCCCGCGGGCGATGGCGGTCACCGCGACCGGCTTCGACATGCACGGCGAGCCGCTGACCATCGCGGGCACCGGCTTCCTGGCCCGCGCGCTGCAGCACGAGACCGACCACCTCGACGGCCGTCTCTACATCGACATCCTGACCGGGGACACCCGCCGCCAGGCGCTGCGGGAGTTGCGCCGCACCCGTCCCATGCCGGCATGACCACCCCCGGGCCCCGGCGGGACGTCGTCCGCCTGGCCGCGGAGTCGCTCGCCGCGGGCGATGCGACCGGCTGGTTCGAGCGGCTGTACGCGCAGGCCGGCGCCGGGGCGGCCGAGGTGCCCTGGGACGTGCCGCAGCCCAGCCGGTACCTCGCGGAGTGGGCCCGGCGCGGCGCCGTCGCCGGGGGCGGTCGCCGGGCCCTGGTGGTCGGGTGCGGGCTCGGCCGCGACGCCGAGTTCCTGGCCGGGCTGGGCTTCGCGGTGACCGCCTTCGACATCTCCGGCACCGCGGTGCGCACCGCCCGGCAGCGGCATCCGGACTCGCCGGTCGGCTACGTCGTGGCGGACCTGCTCGAGCCGCCGGCCTCCTGGCGGCACGGCTTCGACCTGGTCGTGGAGAGCAACAACGTGCAGGCCCTGCCGGAGCCGCTGCGCGGCCGGGCGATCGCCGCCGTCGCGCCGCTGGTGGCGCCCGGCGGGACCCTGCTGGTGATCGCGGCGGCCGCGACGCCCGAGCCCGAGGGCCCGCCGTGGCCGCTGTCGCGGCGTGAGATCGACGCCTTCGGCGCCGGCCTCACGCCGGTGTCCGTGGAGCACCTCGGCGACCCGGACGACCCGCGGGTGGCCCGGTGGCGCGCCGAGTTCCGGGCCGCGCCGTGACCGGCGCCGGCCCGGGGCGTCAGAGCCGGCGGATGATCTCCGGCAGGTCGGGCGGGTCCAGCCCGGGCAGGCCGGGCAGCTCGTCCAGGTCCAGCCAGACGTGACCGGTCAGGACCTCCTGCTCGTCGGGCAGCAGCCCGCCGCGGCCCAGCGCGGGTCGCGGTGAGCCGAAGCGGGCCAGGAAGAACCGCTCGGGTCCGGTGAAGCGCCGCCCCTTCCAGACGAAGTCGCGCGGCACCTCGACCCAGCGGTCCAGCACGGCCGCCGGGTCGAGGCCGGTCTCCTCGGCCAGCTCGCGCCGGGCCGCCTGCCAGTGCGTCTCGCCGGGGTCGAGGCCACCGCCGGGCGGCTCCCAGATCTCGTGCCCGTCGACCGGGTCGCGCCAGTGCAGCAGCAGCACCCGCTCGTCGGCGTCGAGGCAGACGATCCGGGCGGCGGGTCGGTGGGTGACGTCCATCAGACCACGATGAACGACGGCGGCGGGTGGCGCAGGAACCGGTCGTGAGAGATGTCCCACCCGTACGCGCCGGTGCGGGCGAAGACCAGCACGTCGCCGACGGCCAGCTCGGCCACGTGCCGGTCGCGGGCGAGCACGTCGCGCGGCGTGCAGAGCTCGCCGGCCGCGTCGAGCGTGACGTCGCGCCAGCGCGGGCGCGGCCAGTCGTACGGCCACCGGTCGCGGGGCAGCACGGTGAACGGGTGGCTGTAGCCCCAGGCGGCGGGGAGCCGGAAGTGGTGGGTGCCGCCGCGCAGGACGGCGAACCGGCGGCCGTGGGTGTGCTTGAGGTCGAGGACCTCGGCGGCGTACCAGCCGGCGTCGGCGGCGAGGATGCGGCCCGGCTCCACGATCAGCTCCACGCCGGGCGGCACGGTGACGCCGGCGCCGACGGCGGCCAGGTCGACGGTGGCGTCGCCGGCATGGTCGACGCCGAGACCGCCGCCGGCGTTGACGGTGCGCAGGGTGAGGCCGTACCGGCGGGCGGCCCCGGCCGACCATGCCAGCGCGTCGGCGAGGAAGCGGGCGTGCGCGGGGCCGTCCAGGTTGTTCGACACCGCGTGCAGGTGGAAGCCGGTGATCGCCACGTGCGCGTGCGGCAGTGCCAGCACCTCGCCGAGCTGCGCCTCGTCGACGCCGAACGGGGTCGGCGCACCGGTCATGGCGTGGCTGCCGGGCAGGGCGGCGCCGGCGCGGTTGACCCGTACGCAGGCGCTCACGACGACCCCCGCGGCGCGGGCCAGGCGGTCCAGCCGGAGCAGCTCGTGGCCGCTCTCCACGTTGACCTGCGCCCCGGCGGCGATCGCCGCGGCCAGCTCGGCGTCGGTCTTGCCGGGCCCGCCGACCACGATGCGCCGGGCACCCGCGGCCCGGGCCAGCTCCAGCTCTCCCGCGGAGGCCACCTCCAGGCCGTCGCAGACCTCCGCCAGGGTCCGCACGACCTCCGGGTGCCCGTTGGCCTTCACCGCGTAGAGCAGGGTGGCGAAGGGCAGCGCGGCGCGCACGGCGGCGGCCCGCTCGCGCAGCGACCGGCGGTCGTAGACGTAGGCGCAGACGGGCGACGGCAGCTCGCGCAGCGCGGCGAGGACCCGCTCAGGCGGCGGCATGCAGCGGATTCTCCACGAGCAAGTATTCGTCGCCCGCGCCGGCCAGGCGCATCCGCACCAGCGCCTTGTGCGGCACGAACGGGGCGGTGAACGCGGCGTGGTCCGCGCGGCCGGCGTCGCCGAGCGCGTCGTAGGTCTCGTCCACGACGCGGCGCACGATGCGCCAGGCCGCGTCCTCGGCCAGGCCGTGCGACTCGCCCAGCCGCAGCACCAGCTCGCCGAGATGGGCCTGCAAGGCGGTGTATCCGATCTTGGCGCGGAGCACGCCCTCGTCGCGGGTGCCCACCACCGAGCCGGGCCAGAGCGGCACCTCGTGGCCCGCGGCGGCCAGCCGGCCCGGGTGCAGGCGCAGCCCGGCGAAGTCGCGGACGGCCAGCCGGTGCGGCACGCCGGCCACGAAGGTGGGCAGGCAGTTCTGCAGGTGCGCCTCCAGGGCCACGCCCCGCACGGTGAGACGCAGCAGCGGCGGCAGCAGCAGCCTCGCGTACGCGTCGAGGAAGCCGGCCGCGGCCCCGGCGTCGTCGCGGCGCCCGGTGGTGGCGGCGAACGTGGCGACCAGGCCGGCGGCGAGCACCGGCAGCGCGCCACCGGCGACGGCCTGCTCGCCCGGGTGCAGCCGCCCGGTGAGCCCGTCGCGCAGGATCGCCGACATGTCGCGGCCCGCGGCCGGCACCGCGGCGCCGCCGGTCTCGGCCATCAGCAGCAGCCGGTCGGCGTCCGGGTCCGCGGCGGCGAGGCGGTGCAGCAGCGCCGACACGCCCGGGCCGTTGCGGGTGCTGGCCACCGAGATCCCCCGCCGGGTCGAGGTGACCTGGATGTCGAGGGAGAGCTTGAGGTAGCGGCGGCTGCCGTCGGCCGCGGCGGGCAGCAGCAGGGTGCGCAGCGCCGCGGTGGGGACCGCGTCGAGCTCGTCGTCGAGGATCCGCACGGCCCCGGCGGCGAGCAGGGCGCGGTGGCGGGCGGGCACGACCGTGTCGCGCTGCCAGGCGTGCACGGGCTGCAGGCGGAATCCGGCCGGCGCGGCCGCCAGCCCCGGGTACGCGGCGCGCAGGGCGCTGCCGAGGTCGTCACCGAGGTGGGCGTCGTCGCGGACGGCGAGGAACCCGACCCGGGTCCGCCCGGCCTCCAGGTCGTGGGCGAGGACGTCGGCGGGGTCCCAGCCGAGCCGGGTCCGGCCGCACGGGTGCAGGTTGTGCCCGGCGACGGCGAGCCGCTCGGCGGCCACGGCCTGCGCGTCGGGGTCCCCGCCGGCCGTGACGGGTTGCTGCCGGGCCAGGGCGATGGCCAGGTTGACCACGGCGTTGCGCAGCTCGGCGGCGAACCCGGCGGCGTTGCCGGGCAGCCCGGCCGGCAGCAGGTCGGCCGGGTCGCCGGCGCCGGCGTGCGCGTACTCGACGCGGCGGAAGGCGTGCACCTCGTCGCCGGGTGCGGCGGCCGCCAGGCCCTCGCGCACCAGCGCGCCGCGCAGCCGGCGCCCGACGACGTCGGCGGCGACGGGCAGAGCCGCGGCGAACGCTTCCCGCAGGTGCGGGGCGTGCACCGCGAGACACGCGCCCGCGTCGGCGGCGCCGGCGACGAGGGGGTCGGCCACGGAAGGTGTCATGATGCCGCCATCGGGTTGTCGAGGTGGGTCCACAGGTCGTCGAGCGGGTCGGCGGCGAGGCGCATCGCCGTGGTCGCCTTCACGGGCAGCGGCTCGCGGAGCATCGCCGCGGCGTCGCCGGTGCCGGCCGAGGCCAGCGCCGCGGCGGCGATCGCCCACAGCTTCGCCGGATCGGCCCCGCCGCGTGCGCCGACGGCGACCAGCTGAGCGGTGACCGTGCCGAGCGCGGCGGCCAGCTTGGTGCGCAGCACGGCCGGGTCGTCGCTGGGCAGCTCGCCCCGCAGCGGCGGCGGGTCGAAGCCCGCGGCGCGCAGGCGCTCGGCGCCGACCCGGACGCCGCCGAGGTCGCGGTAGACGATCCGGACGGGACGCCCGTGGCGCAGCACGACCAGGGTGTTCTGCCCGTGCGCCTCCAGCGCGACACCCCGGTCGAGGACCGCCAGCAGCGGCGGGAACAGCAGGTGGGTGAGGTCGTGCCACCAGGCGTACGGGTCGGCGGCGGCGTGCCACAGCAGGGGCCGCCCGTCGTACGGGTCGGCGGCGGCGAGCGCGGCCAGCGGCACGACCGTCTCGCCGGGGCCGGTCGCCGGGGCGTTGCGGCGCAGGTGGGCGAGGTGGCGCTCGGGGCGCCCGCCGACCAGGACCGCGCCTGCGCCGTACTCGGCCAGGACGGTCAGCGGCAGCCCGGCGGTCACGTCGCGCAGCAGGGCGGACAGCCGGGGGCCGTTGTGCACGGCGGCGGGGGAGACCGTCCGTACGGCGGAGGTCATCTGTACGTCCACCGCGGTCTTGACGTGCCCGGCGGCGGCGGCGACGGTGCGCAGCGACATCAGCGGGCGCACGGGCCCGGTCTCGCCGTCGTCGCGCAGGTAGGGATGGCGGTCGCGCAGGTGCGCCGCCTGCCACGGGTGGGCGAGCAGGAGCGGGGGGCCGTCGCCGTACCAGCGGTCGGCGGGCACCCGCAGCCGCCGCAGGCGCAGGGTGGGCCGGTGTTCCGGGCCGTACGCCAGCACCGCGGCGACGTCCATGCCGGCGCGGGTGCGGCAGCAGGGGTGCAGCGGGTGCCCGTCGAGGACGAGCTGCTCCACGGTGGCCAGGTCGGGCGCGCTCGCCAGCAGGGGCGCCGCCGTGGGCGGTGGCGGGTCGGCGTACGCGAGGGCGAGGTTCGCCACACTGTTGGCGATCTCGTCGTGGAAGCTCGCCGCCCAGCCCAGCGCCCGGACCAGCGCGGCCGGATCGGTGATCTCCTCGACGCGTGCCGTGCCGGGGGCACCGTCGCCGGGGGTGAGCCGGCAGGTGAGGCCGGCGGGCGGCACCGCGAACGGCGCCGCCGCCCCGGCCGGGTGGGTCAGGACGCGGCCGCCGGCCAGGGTGACCGCGCCGGGCGCGCGGGCGGCGACGCCGGGCAGCGGTTCGCGGTGCAGCGCCCCGAGCAGGCGGGCGAGAATCTCCGCGCGGGCCCGGGGCAGCGCCCGGTCGTACGCCTCGACCAGCCCGGGACGGAGGGTGCCCAGCTCGGCGCGGGTCCGGTCGGAGTCGGGCGGGGGCACGATGCCCATTCTCCGGCACGGCACCCCCAGCAGTCCCGCTGGCCCCTAACATCCTAGGACGGCTCACCGGGTGTGCATCCGCACACCCGAGACCGGATTTCATCGACATCCCAGAACAGCGGCCTCCTTGGCGGGGTCCAGGCCCACCCGGGGGCGGTCGGGGCGCTGCGGTGGCGGGCCGTCCAGGCCGCGCAGCCAGGCCCAGGTGTCGGCGAGGGTGTCGCGCACCGGGCGCAGGGTCAGGCCCGCCGCGAGCGCGCGGCTGACGTCGCCGCCGTGCATGAAGGCGTGGTCGGCACCGGGCGGCAGCCAGATCGGCAGGTCGGTCCAGGGTGCGATGCCGGCGGCGAGGAGGGTCTCCGGCGGGGTCCAGCGCAGCTCGGCCCGGCCGCCGGTGATCTCGTTGCCGAGCTCCAGCAGCTCGCCCATGGTGGTGTGACCCGGCGGGCTGACCAGGTTGTAGGCGCCGGTGTGCCCGGCCGCGGCGGCGTCGAGCAGGAAGGCCGCCAGGTCCCGGGCGTCGATGTACTGCAGGGGCAGGTCGTGCGGGCCCGGGGCGAGGGTGGGCCCGCCGGCGGCGAGGCGCCGCAGCCACCAGGGCAGGCGGCCGATGTCCTCGTGCGGGCCGAGGATCAGCCCGGCCCGGGCGAGCAGGAGGGGCCCGTCGAAGCACCGGCCGGCGGCGATCTCGGCGCCGCGTTTGGCGGTGGCGTAGTCGGCGTCGTCGCCGGCGTCGGGGGAGGCGTCGACGACCGGGGCGTCCTCGGTGCAGGGCGCGGGGCCGGCGTCGGCGTAGACGCTGCGGCTGGAGACGTACGTGTAGTGGCCGGCGCGCCCGCGCAGGGTGCGGGCGGCGTCGCGGACGGCGGTCGGTGCGGCGGACCAGGTGTCGACGACGGCGTCGAAGGTGCGCCCGTCGAGGGCGGCGAGGCCGCCGGGTGTGGTGCGGTCGCCGGTGAGGGCGGTGACGCCGGGCGGTGCCGGGCGGTGGCCGCGGTTGAGGACGGTGACGTGGTGGTCGCGGGCGCGGGCCTGGTCGACGACGGCGCGGCCGACGAATCCGGTTCCCCCGAGTACGAGCAGATGCATGGGCGCGACGATGCCGGGTGTCGTACCCGGGGGGAAAGATGTGATCGCTGTCGGCGGAACGCTATCGCTGTCGGCGGAAATCGCGGGTGCGTGGGTGGCGCGGAGATGGGGTGTGTCGTGGCGTTGCGGGTGGATCTGACGTTCGACTGCGTGCGGGCGGGGTCGCTGGCGGAGTTCTGGAAGCTGGCGCTGGGTTACGAGGACGAGCCGCCGCCGGCGCCGTTCGCGACCCGGGCGCAGTGGGTGGCGTCGTTCGGCGAGCCGGCGGAGGACGAGGGCGACGGCGCGTGGTTGCACGATCCGTCGGGGGTGGGTCCGCGGCTGGTGTTCCTGGAGGTGCCGGAGCCGAAGGTGGCGAAGAACCGGCTGCACATCGACGTGCGGGTGGGCAGGTCGGCGCAGCAGTGGGAGCGGATCCTGGCGAAGGTGCGGGAGCTGGTGGCGGCGGGTGGCCGGGTGCTGGCGACGTTCGAGGGTCATCACGTGGTGATGGCCGACCCGGAGGGCAACGAGTTCTGCGTGGCGGCCTGACGGCCCCGGCCACGTGACGGCCTTCTGCCGCGTCAGGACGACGAGATCTGCGGCGCCGCGAGCGGGAAGTGGGCGGCGGTGTGCCAGGGGCCGCCGGGTGCGGGAACGCCCTGGATGAGGTGGACGGCGGTGACCTCGGTGGCCAGGGGCAGGTGGGTGGCCGCGTCGTCGGCGGCGGCGCGCAGGGCGTCGTACGGGTGGTCGTGGCCGATGGTGAGGTGCGGCACGACGTCGGGGTGGGCGCCCTCGTAGGGCTGGGCCTCGGGGAACCGTGCGGTGACGGCGTGGGTGAGCGCCTGGAAGGGTCCGCTGGGCGTGGGTGCGAGCCAGGCGACGGTGGTGCCGAACCAGCCGACGTGGGTGAGGGCGGCGGTGAAGCGGGGGAGGGCGCCGATCGCCTCGCGCAGGCCGTCCAGGACGGTGGCGGTGACCTGGCCGGGCGCCAGGAACGGGTAGACGACGGTGATGTGGGCGGGGACTCCCCAGGAGGCGGCCGCGTCGAGGCGGGCCCGGTGGCGGGCGACCGCGGGTTCGGCCTGCGGGACCGGGACGATCAGTGCGGTGCGGGTGGGGGTCATGGTGGCGAGTGTGCGCGGTGGGGGCCCGGTGGTGTCCAGCGGTTTGCGGCTGTGTCGTGGTGAGCCGCCGCCTGGGAGGTCGCTGTGCGGACTTTAGGTTTTCTTGAGGTGCAACCGAGCAGCAACCGTCTGTGACCTTCTGCTGCACCCTGCGCAACGAAAAGTTCCCCCTGTCAGCCGGTGAGCCGTCACCGGGAGACGGGATACGAGGGGGAACACCATGTCCGCAGCGACCGCGCCGAAGACCGTCAGCCGTGAGCTGGAGAACCTGATCCGCGAGAACATGCCGCTGGTGGGCCACCTGGTGCGCGAGATGCTCTTCAAGGTGCCGGCGCACGTGCACCGCGACGACCTCGCCTCGGCGGGGTACGCGGCTCTGGTCACCGCGGCGCAGGCCTTCGACGAGAGCCGGGGCATCCCGTTCGGCCGCTTCGCCGCGGTCCGGGTCCGGGGTGCGCTGCTGGACGAGCTGCGCAGCATGGACTGGGCGAGCCGCTCGGTGCGGGCCCGGGCCCGGCGGGCCGAGGTGGCCCGAGAGGAGCTGACGGCGCAGCTGGGCCGCACGCCGTCGCCGACGGAGCTCGCCGAGCTGCTCGGCGTGGGCGTGTCGGAGCTGGCCTCGGTCGACGACGACGTGCAGCGGGCCGCGGTGCTGTCGCTGCAGGGCTTCACCGCCGGCGCGGCCGAGGACATGGTCACCGAGTCGGCGCTGAACCCGGAGGAGATGCTGCTGCACCGGGAGCGGATCGGCTACCTGCACGACGCGGTGGCGGTGCTGCCGGAGCGGCTGCGGTTCGTGGTCGAGGCGTCGTTCCTGCAGGAGCGGCCGCTGGCGGAGGTCGCCGCGGAGCTGGGCGTGACGGAGTCGCGGGTGTCGCAGCTGCGCACCGAGGCGCTGGCGCTGCTGCGCGACGGTCTGAGCACGCACATGGAGCAGAAGCAGGACGGCGTCAAGGGCGACGGTGTCGTGGCGCGGCGGCGGGCCGCGTACGCGGCGCAGATCGCCGGGCGCAGCACGATGGCGACGCGCCTGGCCGTGACCGACGTGCAGGGCGTGAACCGCTCGGTGGCGTACGCCGCCTGACGCCACGAGGAACGGCGCACGCCGCCCGGCGGCTCGAGAACCACGAGGCAGGCCGTCACCCGCGACCGCGGGTGACGGCCTGTCGCTTTCTGCCGGGCCGGCGCAGCTGAGATCATGGGCGGCATGTCCCTGGTTCCGCGTCAGCACGCCGGGACGGTCGCGGCCGTCGGCGGCGCCGAGCAGGTCACCGAGGCGTGGTTGCAGAACCGGCGGTTGTCGGCGCACACCCGCGACGCGTACCGGCGGGACGTGGCGGCGTGGCTGGGGTGGTGCGCCGAGCGCGGCGTCGATCCGTTGCGGGCCTCCTTCCTGGACGTCAACGCGTACGCGCGGGGCCTGGAGTCGCGCGAGCTGGCCCCGGCGACGGTGGCGCGCAAGCTGTCCGGCCTGTCGAGCTGGTACGACTTCCTGGTCAAGCTGCGGGCGGTCGAGGCGAATCCGGTGGCCGGCGCGGACCGCCCGTACGTCTCGCGGGACCATTCGGCGACGGTGGGCCTGAGCCCGGAGGAGGTCGACGCGGTGATCGCCGCCGCGGAGGCGGGCACCGGCGCGGCGGCGGTGCGGCACCGGGCGGTGGTCGCCCTGCTCGCGGACCTGGGGTTGCGGGTGGGGGAGCTGGTCGGTCTCGACGTCGCGGACCTGGGCGTGGAGCGCGGGCACCGCAGTGTGCGGTTCGTGGGCAAGGGTGGGCGTCCGCGCCGGCGGGCGCTGACGCCGTACGCGGGTGCGGCGCTGGACGCGTACCTGGCCGGGCGCGCGGCGGCGGAGGGGACCACCGTGGACCGGCTGGACGGGCCGCTGCTGGTGACCGCCTCGGGCGCGCGGCTGGACCGGCACGCCGTGTTCCGGCTGGTGCGCCGCCTGGCCCGGGAGGCCGGGATCGAGGGGTGGGCGCGGTTGTCGCCGCACTCGCTGCGGCACGCGTTCGCGACCTCGGCGCGGGCCGAGGGGGTGCCGTTGGAGGACGTGCAGGACGCGATGGGGCACGCCGATCCGCGCACCACCCGGCGCTACGACCGGGACCGGCACAACCTGGACCGGGACCCGGCGTACACGCTCGCCGCCGCACGGGTCCGGCGCAGCGGGCCCTGAGCGACCCCCTATCCTCGACCGGTCCGGCTAGTCGATCACGGGGCGGGGTTGGGTTGAACATCTTCGAAGCGGTGCTGCTGGGCGCGGTGGAGGGTTTCACCGAGTTCCTGCCCATCTCCAGCACCGGCCACCTGACCATCTTGGAGAAGCTGCTCGGGTACGAGATCGACGCGCGGGACATCACCGCGTTCACCGCGATCATCCAGTCCGGCGCGGTGCTGGCCACGGTGATCTTCCTGCGGCACGACATCGTGCGGATCGTCACCGCCTGGGTTCGCGGCGTGATGCGCCGTGACCTGCGCGCGAACGCGGACTACCGGTTCGGCTGGGCGGTCATCCTGGGCTCGATCCCGATCGGCATCGTGGGCCTGCTGTTCCAGGACACGATCGAGACGACGCTGCGCAGCCTGTGGTTCGTCGCCGGGGCGCTGATCGTCTACAGCGGTGTGATGTGGTTCGCCGACCATGCCGCGACCCAGGTGCGCCACGTCGGGGACGTCACCTGGAAGGACACTTTGATCATCGGTACGGTGCAGTGCCTGGCCCTGGTCCCGGGTGTGTCGCGCTCCGGCGCCACGATGACCGCGGGCCTGCTGCGCGACCTCGACCGGGTGACGGTGACGAAGTTGTCGTTCTTCCTCAGCATCCCGGCGCTCATGGGCGCGACGGTGCTGCAGACCGTCACCGAGTTCGACAACATCTCCGCCGACAACGGTGGGGTGGGCTGGCTGCCTACGATCGTGGCCACGGTGACCAGCTTCGTGGTGGGCTGGTTCGCGGTGTCCTGGCTGCTGAAGTTCATCGCCCGGCACTCGTACTCGATCTTCATCGTCTACCGCGTGGTGCTCGGCGCGGTGCTCATGGTGCTGCTCACCACGAACGTGATCGACGCCAGATGACCGCCGCGACTGCGGCGGTCATCTGACCTGATGCCCTGCTGGGCGGGAGGTCGGGCATCGCGTCAGGGCGCATCGCCGTAGTCGTACAGGTGCTTCACGAACTTCAGCTCGAACCGCAAGTTCACCTTGCAGTGCACGCTGCCGCCCTCGATGGTCTGCTGACCGAGCACGAGGTTGGGATACCTCATGGTCGTGTCGTACAGGTTCACCGGATACTTGCCGATCCACACGCTCTGCACGATGCTTCCCGAGATTCTGATCGCAGTCGATCCATCGTGGAAGAGGGCGAACTCGCCATTTTGCATGGTGTGCCGGTAGGCGGGAGGCAGCGGAGTCGCTGTCGGCGTCCCGAGGTCGGGAAAGGTGAACTCTCCCCGCACAGGCGGGCCGGCGTAGGGCTCTTCGTCTTCGGTGTCCCAGACGTTCTCGCCGTTGATGAACAGGGTGCCGTAGAGCGCGGGGTCCTCGCACGGCCCCGTGACGTCCCCGCGCAGGTTCTCGAGCTTCACCACGTCGCCGACCACGACCGGCTCCACCGGTATGACCGAGCAGGTGGTGAGGTTGTAGTTCGTCGTCTCGGAGAACGCTGCGGCGCTGTCTTTGACGACGTTGTCCACCTGGTACGAGATCGGCACGGCGGAGAGGAGGGAGTTCTTCTGGGCCAGGTATTCGTTGATCTTGTGCTCGGCGATCAACTTCCGGACGGCGCTGTCCTCACCGCCGACTGCCACGACGCTGTACCGGGCGGAGCTGATCAGCGCCTTCTGCTGGAGGCTCAGCTCCGCGCTGTTACCGCTGACCACGAGGGACACGGCCGCATCGAGCTCCTGCGCCGACGACTTCGCCGTGACGGTGTAGATCAGCTTGCGGCCGTAGACGATCTGCGAGACGACCACCGGTGGATTGGACCGGCCGATCCGCCCCATAGCGGCCTGCTTCTTGAGGTCCTTGAGCGTGTACTTCCTGCCGAAGTACTCGGCGGGAGTGGCCGGCTTCACGATGTTGACGGTGAACATCCGTTGCGTGAGGGTGACCAGGATGCTCGACTCGCCGGTCTTACGGCTGATCTTCAGTGAGGCGTTTGCTCTCGCCCCGAGGTACTTCACGGAGATGCCGGCTTTCAGCAGCGCCTCTTCCGAGCTCTGCGCCTCTTTGCGGTCGTAGTCGTACGCGGCGGGCGGCTCGATCTGTGCGCTGTGCGCATCGGCCACCACATCGTTGATCGCCTGCTGGACCCGGGCTCCGGTAGGCAACTTGACCTTCCTGAGGATGCGCTTTCCGGGAAGGTCGGCGTAAATCGTCAGCGGTGCCCGATCCCGGATCGGCAGTTCGGCGAGAGATCCGGGGCCGCCCGCATATCCGGATCCTTGCAACAGCGCGCCGAGCCACAGCTTGCCCCGGTCCGCGTTGAGCGAGATGATCTCGCTCGGATTGGCGGTGAGTGTTCTCGGCGTGGTCTGGCACTCGTACTTGGTCTGGTCGACCACCTCGGTCGACGTCGAGGTAGGCCCCGTGGGATTGTCGGCCGCCGGCCTCGCCGTGAGTGCACGGAGTCGGAGAATGTATCGGTTCACAGCGTCGGCCTGAGTCGGTTTCCCGCCGGACGCCAGCGTCCACGGAACCGCGACGGCCGGGGTCCCCGGCAGTGCCGATGCTGTTGTGCTGACACCGGACACGATGGCGCCGGTGAGTGTGGCCACGAGTGCCACGCGGAGTATGGCGATCATGCGCATGCTGGTTCCTTGTGTCGAGGGTGGTTGCTGAGGGTGGTGGTCTGCGGGCTGTTCGCGCGAGGCGGCGGCGCCGGGCTGGCAGAGCCGCCGGCGAAGGTGGTCTCGGCGAGTTCGCGTGCCCAGCGCATGCGCGGAGCGGCCACCTCCGGGTGGTCGCCGTACGCGTAGGCGACACTCGCCAGGCACCCGCAGACGCCTTTGTGCCGCCGGAGCTCCGTGCGGACGACGGCGTTCACCTCGCGCCGGCCCACACGGGATCCGGTGGCCAGGTCGCTGGTGAAGACCGCGTAGGCCCGGGTAGTGCAGACGAGGTTGCGGCGCCCGTCCATGAGATACCCCCCCTTAGCTGGGCATTCGTGCTGTTTCCCGTGAGTCGGTACCGCCGAGATGGAGCGGTCCGGTTGTCTGCGGCTCCTCCTGTCGGGGTGCGGTTGCGTGTTCCGGTGTTCTGCGCCGACCCTGACGGGGTCCGCTTGCACCGGTCTGACGTGCGCCTTGCAGCCGCCGCTCGCACTTGCGTGCCAGGGACGCCGTCGCCTGTTCGGTGGCCACGTCGGGGAATTCCTGCGGTCGTCGGGGACCGGGGCAGACAATTCGTGGGTCGACGGCGTGGGAACGCCCGCCCGGCATCCGGGTCGGGCCGCGGGGGTGCATCGGATGGAAAGCGACCGTCTAGAACACGCACAGGTGCAGGTCCTGGGGCGTTTCGAGGCCGTGCGCGCGGGTGAACCCGTCCGGCTCGGTGGCCGCCTCCAGTGCGCCGTGCTGGCCCGGCTGCTGATCGCCGACGCACCTGTCGACGTCGACCAGCTGGCGGAGGACGTGTGGCAGGGCCATGCACCGAATGCCGCCCCGGCGACCGTGCACGCGTACGTGTCGCGACTTCGCAAGATCCTGGGCGGCGACACCGTGTGCCGTGGCACGGGCGGCTACCGGGTCGATCGCAGCCGGCTGCGGGTCGACGCCTGGTCCTTCGAGCAGGAGGTCGCCGCGGGACAGCGGGCGTGGGACGAGCAGGACGTGGGCGACGCGGCCGAGATTCTCAGCCGGTCCCTCTCGCGGTGGACCGGCGAGCAGGCATTCGGACCACTGCGCGGCGCCGGGTTTCTCGATGCCGAGGCGCACCGGCTGGAGGAGCTCCGGCTGCATGCGGTGGAGACGCTGGCCGACGCGCACGACCTGCTCGGCCGGCAGAGTATGGACATCGGGCCGCTGCGGGAACTCGTCGACCGGTGGCCGTTGCGGGAGTCCGCGGTACTGCGGCTGATGCGGGCGCTGTATGCCGTCGGTCGTCAAGCCGACGCGCTGGCCGCCTACGATCGCTGCCGCCGCGTGCTCGCTGACGAGCTGGGCGTCGACCCCTGCCGCGAGCTGCGTGAGCTCTACGCGGCCGTACTGGCGCAGCAGGACGTCGGCTCCTGCCCGCAAGCGGGCGCGACCGGGCCGGTGAGACCGGGCGCACCGCGCCGGCTACCGCCGCCGCACCGCGCCTTCATCGGGCGGGAACAGACGATGCACGCCGCCGCCGAGGTGCTGGACGCCTCGACCGGCGAGCCCCGGGTGCTCGTTCTCTACGGCCTCGGCGGGGTCGGCAAGAGCGAGCTGGCGCGGCAGCTCGCACATGCCCGGCGGAGTCCCGACACGGTCAGCTGGTGGGTGCGCGCCGACAGCCCCGCCGCCACCGCGACCGGCCTGGCCGACCTGGCGCGAGCCTTGGGCATCACCGGCAGGGGGACGCAGGAAGAACTGCTGTCGGCGCTCTGGGACGAGCTGGCCACCCGGCCCTGGCTGATCGTCTTCGACAACGCCGAGGAGCCCGACATGCTCGAGGCGTTCCTGCCGCCCGCCGGGCCGGCCGGCTCGGTCGTCGTGACGTCCCGCAACCCGGCCTGGCGCCGGCTCGGCACGCCGCTGCCCGTGCCGCCGTTCAGCCGCGACGAGTCGGTGCACTTCCTCACCGCCCGCAGCGGTGACCACGACCCCGTCGCGGCCCACCGGGTCGCCGAGCTGCTCGGTGATCTTCCGCTGGCACTCGAGCACGCCTGCGCGTACGTGGAGCACGTCTCGACCGGGCTCGGTGAGTACGCGGATCTGCTGCTCGACCGGCAGGAGGCGCTGATGACGACGCGGTGTCCCGGCACGCTGCGGCCGCCCGTCGCCGCGACCTGGGAGGTGTCCGCCGAGCTGATCCGCAGGCGGTCGCCCCACGCGGCCGGGTTGCTGGAGACCGCCGCATTCCTCGCGCCGGACGCCATACCGCTGAGTCTCCTGCTCGCCGGCGGCGCCGAACGGCTGACCGTCAACGAGGCGGTCGCCCAGCTGTTGCGGTTCTCGCTGCTGCACCGGCAAGGTGACCTGCTGCGGATGCATCGGCTGGTGCAGGTGGTCGTCCGGGCCCGGTTGAACGCCCGGGAGCGGGGCGAGCGGCTCGGTGCCGCGATCCACCTCGTGACGGCCGCGGTCGCCGATGGCGAGGCCGGCCGATGGGACGCGTTGTTTCCGCACACCCTGTCGTTGTCGGCCCACACGGCCGAGAGCGAGCACGCGGCCCGGCTCGGCCCTACGCTGGTTGACCTGCTCGTACCCTGCGCCGAATGGCTTGCCGGACGGGCACTGTTCCCCGCCGCGCTGGACGCCCTGCGAATGGCGCTGCGGCTCGCGCAAGCGACGACCGACCGGTTGATCGAGGGCCGGGTGCGCAGCGCGCTGGGCGAGACCCTGGACCGGGCCGGTGACTGCGCGGCCGCGCACAGCGAACTGGAACGCGCCGTCGCCCTGCTGGCCGACGTGACCGGGGCGCAGCTGCCCTTGCTGGCGCACGCCTACGACCGTTTGGGACACGTCCTGAACTGTGCGGGCGACACCGTCGGCGCCATCGAACAGTACCGGAACGCGCTGCGGCTGCTGCGCGCCACGGACCAGCGGGTGCCGCTGGCCCGGGTCCTGACCGATCTCGGCTATGCGTGGTGGGCGTCCGGCGAGCTGGCGCAGGCCCGGGGCTGCCTGGAGGAGGCGATCGTGATCGCCGAGGCCGGGCCCGACCGGGCGGTGCTGGCCCACGCCCTGGCCGGGCTGGGCCTCGTCGAGCAGGACTCCGACCACCTGCCGGCCGCGCTGGCCTGCCAGACCCGGGCTCTGCGGATCGCCGTCGAGGTACACGGGGCGGGTCACCCCGCCGAGTACGAGGCCCTGGACAAGCTCGGATACCTCAAACGGCTGCTCGGCGACGTCACCGGCGCGCTGCAGGCCCACGAGCGGGCGGTCACCGGCCTGGAGGCGGTGTTCGGCGGGGCGGACGGCCGGCTCGCGATGGCGCTGAGCAACGCCGGCCTGACCTACCGGGACGCCGGTCGCCACCGTGACGCACGGGCCGCGCAGCAACGGGCGTACGACATCCTGTTCCTGCGGCACGGCGCCGACCACCCGAGTACGCAACTGGCTGCCCGCCGGCTCGGCGTCGCCCTCGCCGCCGACGGCAGCGCCGCGGCGGGGCAGGCGCTGGCCGAGTCGGCGCTGCGGTACGTCGAGGCCAGCCGCCCGGCCGGCTCACCCGAGGTGGCGCGCGCCTGCGCCGACCTGGCCCTCGTCGCCGACGAGATCGGTGACCACCGCCGGGCCGGCGAGCTACGGCGGCGGGCCCGCGACCTGCTGCTCGCGACGTTCGGACCGGAGCATCACGAGGTTCGCGCGCTGGCCGACACACCCGTACCGGTCGCGGCAGGCGGCATCCGTTCGACGCCCGGTGCACCGACGGCCGGAGCACGATGATGCCCGACATCGCGTGTTGGACGGCGGGCCTGGAGAACTGGCCACGGCTGCGCATCGACTCGGACCCCGGGGACCCGCAGGCGCCGCGGACGGTAGAGGCGGTGATCCCGGTGGGCCTGTGGTGCGCCCTGGACCTCACTCCGCAGGTGCGGTTGACGGCCGAGGTGGCGGGCCGGCAGTTCACGGCGTCGACCGCGGACGGGAGCATGCCCGCGCTGGGGCGGATCCTGCGCGACCTGCGTCAGTCGAAGAGCTTCGTGCCCGGGATGCCGGGCCGTGGTGACGCACTGAGCTGGTACGTCGACATGGAGGCCAAGCGGGCGCAGTCGCCCAAGAACCGGTACTACGAGGCAGCGCTGCCCGGCCTGCCCTACGGCGAAAGGCTGCTGCTCACCATCACGGCGAGCGTGCCCGGCCTCGAACCGGATCTCCGTCGCTACGCCCTGGACCTGGTCGTACCCGAGTTCACCGGGGCAGACGTGCGGCACGTGGAGACGCCTGAGGGCCACGACGACCGCTGGTTCGTCGTCATGGCCACGCCGCCGGAGCGGTCCGCCGACTTCGACCACATCCGTATCGACTTCCTCCAGCAGTACGGCGACCCCGTGAAGCCGGCAGACCGGTGTCACCGCGAGCCGCCCGTGCGCCGGTTCGACCCGCCACCCCTGCAGGTGCGGCTCGGCGACGACGAGGACGCCGCGTGGCTCGGCGTGCACGACGCGGCCGACGACGGCGGACCCCACCCCACGCCACTGCCCATCCTGGACCGCACCGCGGACAGCCTCGTCTTCTCCGTACGCCGCCAGGGCGAGCCGTTG
This sequence comes from Couchioplanes azureus, assembly GCF_014648355.1. Classification (GTDB taxonomy): domain Bacteria; phylum Actinomycetota; class Actinomycetes; order Mycobacteriales; family Micromonosporaceae; genus Actinoplanes; species Actinoplanes azureus. Next base: position 241,427 of record NZ_BMQY01000004.1, on the reverse strand, counting down.
CCGTGCGTGCACGTGCGCGCGGCGGGAGGAGAGCCCGTACGGGTGCCGTTGCAGGACCCGGACCACGAGGGACGCGGGATGACACCCGCCCGGTTGATGATCATCTGTTTCGGCATCCAGCGGGTGAACGATCTTTTCTCCACCCCGCTCGCCGGCTACTCGGAGCCGAAGACGTACATGCAGGCGTCGATGGCCGACCCGAAGGCACTGTTCTCCAGCCGCCCGCAGTCGGCCGAGAACGGCGAGCCGGACGGCTACGCCTTCACCCTGGCGGCACACCGGCACTACCGGGTGAAATATCACTGGGCGTTCAACGCCGGGATCCTCCTGATGATGGCGCACGACAGTCCGGAGGAGCTGGCGCTGCTGCGACAGGACGTCGCAAACGGCCTCGTGTCCCCGAGCAACGCCGGATACGGCGCCCACCGCCTGCCCTACTACCAGCGCGAGACCAACATCCGGGAGATCGAAGGCGGCCGCGAGGTGATCCGCGCCGTGCTCGGCCGGGTGGACGACCTCTACTACCCGAGCCAGCGGCTGTACAAAGCCACCGCGGCGGAACGGGAGGCGTACGAGCAGACCGGGGTGAAGTTTCTGGTGTTCGACCGGTCCACCGTCTGCCAGCCGAAGGAGAAGGATCCGGAACGTCAGGAGCGCCACTTCCCGCACAGCGCCGAGGACGGCGACTACCTCTGGCGGATGAAGGGCTCCGACAGCCGGATCCTGTTGATCGAGGACGTCTTCCGTAACGGGATCGGCGCGATACCGCTGGAGGAGGCGTTCCTCGGGAAGATCGCCTATCAGCTGCGCCGGAGCCTCATGCGGGCCGTCCGGGTCCCGGGCACCGGTCCGGCACCGGTCATCGTCCTCGGTGACGATGTGGAGCACTTCGCCGGCAACGGCTGGTTCGACGGCAACTACGCCGGCTGGAGACAGCACTTCAACCGCAAGTACCAGGCCGCGCTGCGCTGGATCAGCAGGCACCCATGGGTGCAGGCGATCACCACCGACGACCTCGACGTGCAGAGGGACACCAAGCCCGAGATCGCGGTGTCGAGCTCTGTGTGCCCCAGCATCGACCCCGACGGCGGCGAGGGCGGCCTGCGCTTCGACCAGTGGTACGACGACTGGGCGCGCACGCCGGCCTGGTGGGTGGGCGGGACGCTGCGGGACCTGTCGGACACGGTGGAGAACGCCCTGGTCCGCTGGCGCGGCGCACGCAACGAGCTGTACGAGCTCGCCTGGCTGCACTTTCTGGAAGACCATCACGAGGGCATGTGGAGCAAGACGCCGGTGGAGAATCGGGATGCGCCGGCCATCCACGAGCCCGAGGACTTCGTCATCGCCGCCGGCCTGCAACGCCGCAACGTGTGGGTCTACCTGCACGCCGCCGTCTGGGGGCAATGGGCGGCCGAGCCGGCCCGGACACCGGACACCACGTACGTCGACGGCGGCCCGCTGCTGGACCGCATCCGCCAGGACGACATGGTGGCCGAGCCCTTCCGCGGCGACACCGACGGCCTGCACTGGGACCGGGACCTGCTGCCCAATGTGATCGTCTACAACCGTGAGGTGCTGCTGGTACTGGACCGCAACGGTGGGGTGGTCACGCACGTCTTCACCATGGCCGGCGGCCGGCCGGTGTCGGTGAGCGGGACGTTCAAGGCCTACCAGTTCTACACGCCGTGGGCCGAGCGCCCGCCGGGCCGGCAGGACGGCGGTGTCACCTGCGACGGGTTCGCCCTGCAGAACACCGTCGTCACCCCGAACCACGCGTACGTCGCCGGAGACACCGGGCTGGCCGCCGCGCGGCTGGGCACGTATCGGGATCCGCGGCGGCCGGATGCGTCACAGCTCTGGCTGTACCCGAACCTCTTCGACGAGTACCGGTGCGAGACCGGCGCGGACGTCTGCTTCACGTACCAGCGGGGCACCGAGGATCCACCACCGCACGGAAGCCTCGATCGTGACGTCCTGCAGGCGCTGTGCGAACGCGACCGGAGCGCGCGTCAACCGGGCGCCACGGCGACACCGGTGATCTGGCACCACGCCGCCTCCGTGGGATTCACCAAGAGGATCTCGCTCACCGGACGCACGGTGACAGTGCGCTACACGGGCGTGCGGCCCGGCCACGTGACGTCGAACGAGTTCTGTGTGGACCTGCTCCAGGCGGTGACATCGGCTCGCTTCCAGGACAAGACGGCCAGCGCGGACGGTACGGCGGTCACCCTGCGAAGCCCGTCCGGCGTCGCTCTCGCGGTGGCGACAGGCGACAACTGCCGGTTCACGGCCGAGGGCCTGCTCTCCTGGGATGAGGTCAGAAGCGCCGGGCAGGCCGACGCGATGGTCGGATACCGGCGACTGCACAGGGTCCTGACCGACAACCTGGAAATGGTCTGCGACAAGGGCGGCGACTTCGACTACCGGATCGACCTGCTGCCCACAGATCCGGCCGGTCCGGCGCCGACCTGAGCTGACGGACAAGAATGCTAGCTTCATCGACATTCGTTGTTCTTTGCCCGACATGGGGTTAACGTAGCGCGTGTCCATCGACACACATCGCTACGTTGGAGGAGGGCCGTCGTGGCCGACCTCGCGACCGACCGCCTGCCCCTGTTCCCGTTCCGCAGCCCCGGCGACGACCCGTTCACCCCCGTGGCCGCCGCCGACCGGCGCCGCCTCGACGGTCCGGTCACCCGGGTACGGCTGCCCACCGGCGGATGGACCTGGCTGGTCACCCGGCACGGCGACGTCAAGCAGATGCTGCGCAGCGACGCGTTCAGCGCCGACGCCACCCGGCCCGGATTCCCGCTGCTGCGCGCCGTGTCGCCGCAGGCGCCGCAGTTCACCAAGGGCGGCTTCATCCGGATGGACGGCGAGGCGCACCTGCGGCTGCGCCGGATGCTCACCGCCGAGTTCATGATCCGGAACATCCGGCGGATCGAGCCGCTGATCGGCGACGTCGTCGACGGCGCCCTGGACGCCACCGAGGCGGCCGGGCCGCCCGCCGACCTCGTCGCGACGTTCGCGCTGCCGGTGCCGTCGCTGGTCATCTGCCACCTGCTCGGCGTCCCCTACGCCGACCACCCCTTCTTCCAGCGGCACAGCACGACCCTGCTCGACCGTAGCGCCGACCCGATGCGGGCCCGCGAGGCCATGCTCGGCCTGCGCGGCTACCTCGGCGCTCTGATCGAGGGCAAGCGCAGCAGCGACCGGCCCGGCGAGGACCTGCTCGGGCGCCTGGTCGCCGAACGCGTGCACACCGGCGAGCTCGAGACCGGTGAGCTCGTCGGCATGGCGGTGCTGCTGCTGATCGCCGGGCACGAGACCACCGCCAACATGATCGGGCTCAGCGTGCTGCTGCTGCAGCAGTACCCGCGCGTGTGGCAGCGGCTGCGCGACGGCGACCAGGACACCGCCGACGCGATCGTCGAGGAGCTGCTGCGCTACCTGACGATCGTCCGCACCGGCCTGGCCCGCCAGGCCGTCCGCGACGTGGAGATCGGCGGCCGGCTGATTCGCGCCGGCGAACCCGCCACCGCCCTGCTGTCGCTGGCCAACCGCGACGACACGGTCTTCGAGGACGCCGACGCCTTCGACCCGTACCGCGAGGCCCACCAGCACCTGGCGTTCGGCTTCGGCGTGCACCAGTGCATCGGCCAGCCCCTGGCCCGCGCCGAGCTGCGGGTGGCCCTGACCCGCCTGGCCCGCCGCTTGCCGGGCCTCACCGTCGCCGCCGACCCCGCCCGCCTGCCGAGACGGGACACCTCCGTCGTGTACGGCGTCGCCGAGCTTCCGGTGACCTGGTGACCGCCCGCATCGCCGCCGACCGCGACATCTGCGTCGGCGCCGGCACCTGCGTCCTGACCCTGCCGCACGTCTTCGACCAGGACGACGAGGGCCTCGTGGTGGTGCTCGACCCGGCCGCCGACGGCGAGCCGGACGAGGCGCTCCGCCAGGTCGCCGCCTGGTGCCCCTCGGGGGCGATCACCACCCTCGGTCCCGGCTGACCCGCCGCCGCGCCCGGCCACGACGCTCAGCCCGGACGGCGCAGCACGGCCTGGACCAGCGCCAGGGCCGCCTCCGGTGTCAGTCCGAGGGCTCTGGTCTCGTCCGCGTACCGCAGCGCGGCAGCGTGGGCGGCGGCCGGAGTCCCGGCCGCCGCCGGGGTGACCAGCGTGCCCGCCCGGCCGTGGGTCTCCACCAGCCCGGCCTGCTCGAGCTCGCGGTAGGCGCGGGCCACCGTGTTGACCGCCAGTCCCAGGTCGGCGGCGAGCCGGCGCACCGGCGGCAGCCGGGTGCCCGCCGGGAGCACCCCCTGCGTGGCCAGCTCCGCGATCCGCAGGCGCACCTGCTCGTACGGCGGCACCGGCGACGCCGGGTCGATCACGATGTCCACGCGCGTTCCCCCGTAGCGTCACAGCAGTCGCGGCGGGGTGTTGCCCGCGGCGACGATGGCCCGGCGCATCGGCACCATCGCCAGCAGAATGCCACCGGCGACGAAGAACACCACCAGCGACACGATCCCGATCCGGTAGCTGCTGGTCAGCTGGAACACCAGGCCGAACGCGAGCGGTCCGAGCCAGCTCGTGCCCTTGTCGCTGATCTCGTAGAAGCCGTAGTACTCGCCCTCGCGGCCGGTGGGGATGAGCTGGCTGAACAGCGAGCGGCTCAGCGCCTGGCTGCCGCCCATCACCAGGCCGATCCCGACGCCGAGCAGCATGAACGGCACCGGCTCGCGCTCCGGCAGCCAGAACGCGCCGAGGATGACCAGCAGCCACAAGGCCAGCGACAGCAGCACGGTACGGCGCGCGCCGATGCTCTCGGCGACCCGGCCCAGCAGCAGCGCCCCGCCGAACGCCAGGAACTGCACGATCAGGATGGTCACGATCAGAGTGGACTGCTCCAGGTGCAGTTCCTCGGTGCCGAACTGGCTGGCCAGGGCGATCACCGTCTGGATGCCGTCGTTGTAGACCAGGTAGGCGACCAGGAAGAACAACGTCAGCGGGTACGCCCGCAGATCGCGCAACGTCCGGGCGAGCTGGCGGAACCCGTCGGTGAGCACGTTGCCGCCCACGCTCGCCGCCGTCGGGTGCTCCCGCAGCCACCGCAACGGCAGCAGGGTGAACGCCGCCCACCACACCCCGGCCGACACGATGCACCAGCGGGCCAGGTCCAGCGTGCGGCGGTCGTCGCCCTCGACGCCGAGCAGCGTCACCACCACCAGGTTCGCCAGCAGCAGCACGCCGCCGCCCAGGTAGCCCAGCGCCCAGCCGCGGCTGGACACCCGGTCACGCTCGTCGGGGCCGGCGAGCCGCGGCAGGAACGAGTTGTAGACGACCACCGAGGCACCGAACGCCACGTTGGCCACGACGAACAGCGCCCCGCCCAGCAGATACCGCTCGCCGGTCACGAACGCCATCGCGATCGTCGCGCCCGCGCCGGTGAACGCGGCCGCGGCCAGCAGCGGCTTCTTGCGCACCGCCCGGTCGGCGACCGCGCCCATGACCGGCAGCACGAACACGGTCAGCAGCACCGACAGCGACACCAGGTAGGGAAAGTACGAGCCCGCGGCGACGCTGATGCCCAGCGGGTACACCCGGCCGTCGCACTCGTCGGCGCCGAGGGCGCACCCGGCGGCCTGCTCGGTGACCGAGGTCAGGAACGGGCCCAGGAACACCGTGATGACGGTGGTCGAGAACGCCGAGTTGGCCCAGTCGTACAGGTACCAGCCGGTGCGTTCACGCCGCGCCACGGGCGCCGCGGTGATGTCGGTCATGGCCGCAGATGATGTCACCTCGAAGGCCCGCGCGGGTATCGCTGGGTCAGCCGTTCACCGACCACCAGCGGGCCAGTGCCGCGGTGGCGGGGTCCTCCGAACCGGCCAGCGCCGCCCACGGGTCCGCTCCCGGCGGCAGGTCCTCGGCCGCGTACGCGGCCAGCTCCTGCGGCGTCACCGGCGGCGTGGCGGCCGCGGCCGCGTCGACCAGGCCCAGGCTGCCCGTGTCGATCCACGGGAACCCGTCGACCGGCTCCGGCAGCGGGCCCACGTCGACCACCGGCGGGAACACGCTCACCGGCGCGTCGCCGTCCCCGCCCGCGTCGGGGTCCGCGCCCACCGGGCCCAGCCCCGGAGCCTCCGCCGTCTCGGCCGCCGGTGCGGGCTGCGGCTCGTACCCGGCGCCCGGCTCGTCGTGGTGCGCCCACCCGGCGTCGTCCTCGTCGTCCGCCGCCACCACGTCGTCGTAGCCGTGGTGCTCCTCGGGGACCAGGTCGTCGTGCCACGGGTCGCTGCCCGCGACCGGTTCGTCGGGCGGGCCCGGATCGTGGTGACCGGGATCGTCGTGGCCGCCGTCGGCAAAGTCCGGCCAGCCGTACTCGTCGCTCATGCGTTCTCCTGACCGATGGGTGCGGACGCGGGCGCCAGGGCACGCGCGCGGGTGAGGACCTCGTCGACCTGCGCCAGCCGGCCGCGGACCTGCTGCAGCTCCGCGGTGGCCCGCGCCCGCCGCCGCGAGCGCCCCGCGGCGTCCTCGGCGGCGGCCGCGTCGATCTCGGCGATGTGGGCGTCGAGCTCGCGCAGCCGGCGCTCGACGGCGTCGTCCACGGCGACGCCGAGCGCGTACTGCAGGTCGGTGAACCGGTGCGAGATCTCGTCCTGCAGGGCGGCGCGGGCCTCGCCCAGCACGTCGCGCAGCCACGCGCGGGCCTGCTGCCGGTCGCTCTGCACCCGCCTGCGGTACAGCACGTAGCCGCCGGCCGCCAGCCCCAGGCCCAGGCCCGCGACCGGGACCAGCAGCCCACCGGCGACCGCGCCGCCCACGCCCAGCACCGACGCGCCGAACATCGCCCCGCGACCGGCCATGAACGCGATGCCGCCGGCCGACAGCGCCACCAGCAGGTTGTCGCCGGAGCCCTCGCGCGGCGGCCCCGCCGCCAGGGTGTGCCGCAGCGTCGCGTTGAGCCGGTCCAGCATCCCGGACAGCTCCTCGTCGTCGAAGACCTGCGCCAGCACCCGCTCGCCCACCTGGCGGAACGTGGCGCGCAGATCCTCCGACAGCCGTACGGCCACCGCCTGCAACTCGGCGTCCACCCGGTCCGGCAGCGCGGCCAGCGCGTCGCCGCGCAGCGTGTCGATGCGCGCCGCGACCTCCTGCTGCAGCGCGGCCACCCGGGTCCGCAACAGGCCCACCACCTCGACCCGGGCCCGCTGCGTCTCGGTGCTCAGCAGCAGCGCCCACTGCCGCTGCTCGGTGCGTTTGCGGGCGGCGAGCGCGCTGCGCTCCTCGCGTACCCGCGCCGTCTGGGCGGGGTCGGCCTCGGCGGCTCGCACGCGCGCCTCGGCGGCCTGCTCCAGGCGGACCAGCTCGGCGCGCGCCGCGCGCAGCACGTTCGCCAGCTGCAGCTGGTGGCCGCGCCCGGCGAGCTCCACCAGGGCGTGTTGCAGCGCGGCGATGTGCGAGGCGTCGACCAGCGCGGCCTGCTCGCCGGCCGGGACGCCCAGGGCCAGCTCGGCCAGGCGCGCCGACACCGGGAACCAGGGCGCGTCGGCGAACCGCGGCGCCCGCGCGCGCAGCAGCACCCGGTTGTCGTCGGCGATGCGCCGCCAGCCCGGGAACGCGTCCACCTTCGTCAGCGCGAACACCACCGTGTCCACCCGCTCGCTCGCCGCGTCGAGGAAGTCGAGCTCCGGCTGCGACAGCGGCGCCGACGCGTCGGCGACGAACAGCAGCGCGGTCGCCCGGTCCACCGCGTCCAGCGCCACCGCCGTGTGCGCGGGATCGAGGCCGCCGACGCCCGGGGTGTCGAGCAGGCTCACGTACTGCAGCAGCGGCGCCGGATGCGTCACCTCGATGCGCCGCGGCGCGCGCGGGCCGCCCCGGCCGGTGGCCCACTCACCCAGCTCCCGCAGCTCCAGGTCGACGGGCTCGCCCAGGCCCGGCACGTACGCGACCGCGCCGGGTGTGGCACCGGGGGAGAAGTGCAGGTAGGCGGCGGTGGCGACGGCGGCGTCGACCGGCGACAGGCCGGGCACCCCGAGCAGCGCGTTGACCAGCGAGCTCTTGCCGCGTTTGGTCTCACCGACCAGCACGATGGACGGGCGGGTCAGCCGGCGGCGGCGCAGCTCGGCCAGCTCGGCGCCCGCGTCGGCGTCGGCGGCGCGCACCGCGGCGAGCGCGTCACGCACCGCGACGTCCAGGGCCTGGGCCAGCTCCCGCGACGCCGTCACGAGCCGGCCGCCTCGGCGTCCCGGCCGCGGGCGGTGTCGCGGATCGACTGCGCCAGCAGGTGGAAGCCGCGGTGGGCGACCTGGGCCACCCGGGCCTGCGCCGGGCCGGCACCGGCCACCGCGTACACCCGCCACCGGCCGGCCGCCTCCACCGCGGCCGCCGCCAGCTCGTCGGCGCCGGCGTACGGCAGGCGCAGCACCGTACGCGCATCGTCGCAGGTGGCCAGCCGGGTCAGCTCCTGCTCCCAGGCCACCGGCAGCTCCACCCGGCCGGTCGCCACCCGCTGCGCCACCTCCAGCAACCGCAGCCGGTGGTACGCCGGCTCGCGCAGCAACCGCTCCGTCGCGTCCCGCAACGCCTCGCTGTCGCGGCGCTCGCTCGTGTGCCCGGCGATGCGCTCCAGCCGCGCCAGCGCCCACCCCGCCTTGATCGCGTCGGCGCGCCAGCGCAGCGAGCGGTCCAGCGTGTCCCGCAGCCGGGGAAAGCCCGAGGCCAGCACCAGGCGCCGCACCAGCTCCCCGGTGCCCAGCTGCGGCTGCGCGGCGAGCTGCGCCAGCGCGAAGCCGACCCCGTACAGATCGAGCAGGCTCAGCAGCCGCTCCCGGCGCTCCGGGCCGACCGGCGCCGGCCGGCTGCGGAACAGGTCCACCGAGGCCAGCAGCACCCGCAGCTCGTCCGCCGGCAGCGCGGCGAGCTCCTTGAGGGCGGCGCAGTCACCGGCCGTGAGCCGGCCCGCCTCCCCGGTCTCGGCGAGCAACCCCACCACCGGCACAACCTGCGACACCGTACGCGCCAGCAGGGCGGCCTGCTGCTCGGCCAGGGGACCGGCCACCGGCCATGGATCCGCCGCCCCGCCGACCAGCGTGTCGACCTTGCCGAACACGCCCAGCGCGTTGATCGGGCTGCTCGCCAGCCGCGCCGACGCCGCCCGGAACGCCTCCAGCGCCCGCACGTCGTCGGCGCGCACCGCCTGCGTGAACACGTAGACCACCGCCTCCGCCGCGGCGACCTCGGACGCCGAATCCGCGTCGATGGCCGCGTCGAACGGCGCGGTGGTGGCACCCAGCTCGGCGGCGGCGCGCGCCGACACCACCGTGTCCGCCGAGGCCAGACCGGGGGTGTCCACCACGGTCAGGTCCCGCAGCTTCTCGCTGGTCAAGGTCACGTCCACGTACGCGACCCGCCCGGCGCCCATCCCGAGCCGCTGCGGGATCATGCCGTCGTCGTCCAGCGGCAGGCTCGCCCGGCTGCCGTCGCGGCCGACCACGTCGACCCGGTCGGCCGTGCCGTACCGGAACCGGGTGACCACCCGCGTACACTCGCCGACGGCCGTCGGGGCGACCCGGCGCCCGATCAACGCGTTGACGAGTGTCGACTTTCCGGCTTTCAGCCGCCCGGCGATCGCCACGCGTAACGGCTCGGCGAGCCGGTCACGAACGTGTCGCACCTGGCCAGCGGCCTCCGGGCCGACCGTGGCAACAATGTCGTCACACAAAGTAGCCACGCGGGCCGACAGCGGTCCCACGGTCATGACTCGTCAGCCGAGCACACATTCGGGGAGAATGTGCAGACCGCGGCCGTCGACGCAGACAAGGCGAGTGACCTTCCCCTCCCGGGCAGGGCGGATCGCCTGCCGCAGCACAGACTACGGACACGGGCACACGCGGGGATCCCGAGTTCGTGCCAACGGACGCTGCCGGGGGGCGCAGCGGGATGGGGGTGTGGGTGTCACAGCAGGACCTGGCCGGCCTCGCCGCCGCCCACCTGCGCCGCCCCGGCCTCGTCGTGCTCACCGGCGCGCCCGGCGCCGGCCGCAGCACCCTGCTGCGCCGCGTCGTGCAAGCCGCCGCCGGCCCGGTCCACGCCGGCGGCGGCCTCGCCATGCTCGCCGGCGTGCCCGCGCTCGCCCTGTCCCGCGCGGTCAAGGCCCGCCTGCCCGCCCACGACGTGCCGCTGCTGGCCGAGGCGGTCCGCTCCCGCGTGCGCACCGGGCTGCTCGTCCTCGACGACCTGCAGTACGCCGACCCCGCCACCCTGGCCGCCCTGCCCCACCTGGCCACCCGCATCCGTGTCGTCGCCGCACTGCGCACCCCGCACCGCCTCCCCGACGCCACCGTGGCCGCCCTGCGCGACGCCGCCACCGCCTGGCTGGACATCCCGCCGCTGCCCGCGGACGACGCCGCCGACCTGGCCCGCCGCACCGCCGGACACCTCGACGACGCCACCGTGGCCGCGGTCGTCGCCCGCGCCGGCGGCAACCCCCTCGCCGTCACCGCCCTCGCCCGCGCGGCCGGCGCCGCCCGCGGCACCCCCGACACCGGCATCGACCAGGTGGCGTACGCGATCGCCACCGCCCTGGCCGACCTGCCGCGCCCCGCCCGCACCGCGCTGGCCGCCCTCGGCCTGCTCGGCCGCCCGGCACCCGCGCCGCTGCTCGGCACCGGGGCGCAGGACCTGCACCACGCCGGGCTCGTGCAGGACACCGGCGACGGCATCGCCCCGGTGTCGGCGTACGTCGCCGAGATCGCCGCCGGGCTGCTCGACGCCGACGCCCGCAACGACCTGCACCGCGCCCTGGCCGCCGCCGTGCCCGACGCGGAGGCGGCCCGGCACCTCGCCGCCGCCGGCGACCACGCGCAGGCCTACCGCAAGGCCCTCGCCGCCGCCGACCACACCACCGGCGGCGACCGCGCCGACCTGCTGCTGTTCGCCTGCGCCCGCCCCGGCGTCACCGTCACCCCCCGGGTCCGCGTCGCCGCCGCCGACGCGCTGCTCACCGCCGGACGCCCGCACGCCGCGGCCACCGTGCTGACCACCCCGGGCCCGCTCGGCGTCGAGGCCGACGTCCTGCGCGGCGAGGCCCTCCTGCAGGCCGGCGACCCCGCCGCGGCCCGGGCGGCCGTCGCCCCCGTACCCGACGCGGCCGCCGCCTCCGTCGTCGCGGCCCGCGACCGGATCCTGCTCCTGGCCGACCTGGCCACCGACCCGGCCGCCGCCGCCGACACCGCGGCGAAGATCGCCGCCCGCCACCCGGACCCGCCACCGGCCGTGGCGGCGGCGCTGGCCGCGGTCCGCGCCGCCCACCGCACACCGGGCTGGGAAGGGGAGCTCGCCGCCGCCGCGTCGGCCGCGACCGACCCGCTCACCGCCCGGTGGAGCGCCTGGCTGCTGGTCGACCACCTCGGCGCCGACGGGCGCCTGGCCGACGCGGCCCAGGCGGCCCGGTCCGCGGCCGCGGCGTGCGGGGCCGCGCTCGCGTACAGCTGGCAGACCCGCTTCCTCGCGGTCGCGGGATGGGCCGAGGTCCTGCAGGGCCACACCCGGCCGGCTTCCGGCGGAGTCGCCGCACCCACCCCGGCGCCGGCTTCCGGCGGAGTCGCCGCGCCCACCCCGGCGTCGGTGGCCGACGACGTCGTGCGGCGCGGCGCCGACCTCGCCGACCGGGCACTGCCACCCGACGCCCGCGCCTACGCCCTCGCGGCGACCGCCCTGGTCGAGGCCGACACCGGGCTGCTCGCCGCCGCCCGGGCCCGGCTCGCCGCACCGCAGGAGCATCCCGTCACCGCCTGGGTGGCCCGCGAGGCCGCCTGGCTCGACGGGCAGCCGGAACGCGCGGCCGCCCCCGCCGACCTGCGCACCGCGGGCCTGCTCGCCGGCCTGCAGCACATCACCGCCCGCTGGGCCGCCTACGACACCGGCGGCCCGGCCCGGCCACCCGCCGGCGCCACCGCACCGGCCATCCCCGCCGGGGTGCCCGACGCCGCCCGCCGCACCCTGACCGCCTGGGCCACCGGCACCGGATTCACCGCGGCCGCCCAGGCCTGGACCGGCACGGCCCGGCGCGAACAGATCCGCTGCCTGCTCGCCGCCGGCCTGCAGGAAACCGACCCCGAACGCGCGGTCGCCGCCCTGCTCGAGGCCGAACAGCTCGCCGACGAGGCAGGTCTGGTGGTCCTCGCCGGCCGGGCCCGCCGCGGTCTGCGCCGCCACCGCGTGCACCGCGACGCCCGCAGCCCCCGCTCCGGCACCAACCTCACCCGCCGCGAGCTGGACGTGCTGCATCTCGTGGCGGCCGGCGAACCGACCCGGCGCATCGCGGGCCAGCTCGGCATCTCCACGGAGACGGTCGACACCCACATCCGCGCGGGCATGCGCAAGCTCGGGGCCCGCACCCGTACGGAGGCGGCGGCCCTGGCCCTGACCCAGCTGGAGTCCGCCCGCCCTTTCGCCGGCGGCTCCGGCTCAGCCGCTTCCCGCGCGCCCGGGCCTGCCGGCGAGCCGGACCGCATTCCGCCGGGGGACCGCTGCGCCGAGCCGGCCTCGTTCCGCGTGCCGGAGCCGGACCCCTTCGCCCCGGGGGACCGCTCCGCCGCGAACGAGCCGGCCGGCCCATGGCTCGCCGACCGTTCCCCGCCGCATGACGGCGGTGCTCCGCGTGACCGCTTCGACCGATCCGACCGTGAGGATGGCCGGTGAGCCGACAGCCTGACGCCCCCCGCCACGTCGTCGCCTCCAGCGCCGACGCCGACACCGTCGTGCGCCGCCTCCTGCGCGACGGCTGGACCGTCCGCGAGGGATACGCCCTGCCCAGCTCCGCCTGGGACGTCGCCCCGGAACGCCTCGTGCTCTACGGGCGCATCGGCGACCGCGACACCCTCAAGCTCGCCGTCCTCGCCGCGGCGCGCGGCGCGGGCATCGTCGCCGTCTGCGACGCCGACAGCCCCACGGGCCGCGCGCTGGTCGACGACCTGAGCCGCCTCGGCACGGTCCAGCTGGGCCCCGGCAACCAGGCCACGCCCGCCGCGGACACCGGCGACGCCCTCGCCGAGCTCATCCCCGAACAGCGCGCCCTGCTCGACCGCCTCGCCGCCGGCGACACCATCGCGGCGGCGGCAGCGGCGGAATTCCTCTCCCTGCGCACCGCGAACCGCCGCATCGCCGAAGCCCGCGCCTTGTTCGGGGTCCGCACCACCCGGGAGGCCGTCCTGGCATACCTGCGCCAGCGCCGCTCGGCCGACTGATGATCTGAGCCCCCAAGCGCGGGACCGGGTAGGCGTCCAGGATCCCGCGCCTGACACCGGGCGGCACGAGCCCCTGACGCCCGTGTTGACACGCCACGATCTCTTATCGATACTCGATGCATCGACCTTCGATAAGGAGTTCTCCTCGTGGCGCCATCCCCTCGCCGCTCTGGCGCCCTGCGCCCGCTGCGGGCCCTGTTGACCTTCACCGTCATCATGAACATCCTGGGCCTGTTCTTCACGGCCATCGACTGGATCAGTGGCGGGCGTAGCCCGATAGAGTTCTACGCACCGTCGGACGCGCTGATCAACCCCGTGCCCGACCCGCTGCAACCAGCCTTCACACCGAAGGTCGACGACGCCGTGGTGGTCACGGTCGCCGACCCCACCCCCGCACAGGCGACGCTGGAAGTCATCGCCGGGGGCCTGGTAGGCACGGTCGCCTGGCTCGTGATAGCCGTCCTGGCCCGCCGGATCGTCACCTCGGCCCTGCGCGCGGATCCGTTCACCGTCTCCACCGCCGACCAGATCCGCCGGCTGGGCATCGTCATCCTCGCCGCCGGTGGCCTCGCAGCACTCATCGGCGTGGCGGCGTCGTACGCGCTGTACCGCAGCGTGTTCCCGTCCTCTTCCTACCTGGGCCCCGGCACCGCGGAGGTCAGCTACCTGTGGCTGCCGTTGGGCCTCGCCGTGCTGGCGTTCGCCGCTGTGGTGCGGCACGGCTGCGCACTACGCGCCGAGCTCGACGAGGTCATCTGATGCCTCCCGAGGAGCAGCACCGCGTCGACATCCACATCGACCGGCTACTGGCCGCCCGCGGCATGACCCTCACCGAGCTCGCCGGGCAGGTCGGCCTCACCCTGGCCAACCTGTCCATCCTCAAGAACGGGCGGGCCCGCGCCATCCGGTTCAGCACCCTGACCGCACTCTGCGACGCGCTCGACTGCCAACCCAGCGACCTGATCACCGTCCGACGCCCGCCACCGGAGTCCACTACCAACGACCGATGACGTCGCGGCCAGCGGGGCGCGGCCAGGGCTTCGCTTTCCGGCGCCGAGGGTCATGGCATCGCCGACGGCGAGGGTCTCCGCGCACGCGGTGTCATCGGCCGTCCTGTGGCGCGCGGTCAGCCTATGCCGCTCGGGTGTGCTCGAGCGGTCAGGTGTCCCCATGCCGCTCGATCGCGCTGGGTCCCTCGGGCGTGCCGTGGCGCTCGGGTGTGCTCGGTGGCGCCGGTGCGCTGTGCCGTTCCGAGCCGGGGGAGACCGTCGCCGGGCGCCGCCGGACGCGGGCCATGTCGACCGGACGGGTGTGGTCCACGACGCGCGGCATCTCCGGCTCGTCCACCCGCAGCGGCGCCAGTGTCTCCGCGATCGCCTGCATGATGCGATCCGTGGCCCGCATCGCCCGGGCCCCCGCGGAACCGGCCAACCCGGAAAGATCCACCGGCTCGCCGAACCGCACCTGCACCACCGGCCGGCGCCACATCGCCCTGAGCACCGAGCGCACCACATCCTTGGGCGCCGTGTACGGCAGCACCGCATGCGAACCCCACTGCGCCACCGGAACGACGTCCGCGCCGGACAGTGCCGCCATCCGGGCCACACCGGTCTTGCCGCGCTCGGGCCACATCCACGGGTCCAGGCCGATGCGGCCCTCCGGATACACGAGCACCACCGACCCGGCCCGCAACGCGGCGGCGGCGTTCGGCAGCGCCTCGGCGACCTGCGCCGTGTGCCGGTCGACCCGCAGATGCCCGCACGCGCGCATCGCCCACCCGGCGATGGGCGCGTCGAACAGCCCCCCGGTCGCCATGAACCGCGGCGCCACCCCGGCGATACTGCACGCGGCGGTCATGATGATCGGATCCACCGGGCTGACATGGTTCGCCGCCAGAATCAACGGCCCGCGCCGCATCCCGGCCGGCACCTGCCCGGACACCCGCAGCCGGCAGATCAGCGGCACGAGCACCCGCGAGAACCGCAGCAGCACCCGCCACAGGACCGGTACCCGCCATGTCGCATCCATCAGGCCGTCATGATCGCACGCCCGCCCGCCGTCCCTGCCGCCCCGCCCTGACCGGCCCTCGCGCCAGGGGAGACGTGCTACCCGATCATGCCTGCGCTCCTCGCGCCCGGGGGTGGCGTGCTATCCGGTCGTGCCGGTGCTCCTCACACCGGGGGAGACCGGCCCATCCGGTCCCGGCTGTACTGTCGTCCCGCCCGAAGCACGGCCCACCTGCGATTCGTCGCGGCAGATTCGGGCGTCCAGGTCTCTCAAGGCCGGAAGCGACGCACGTCCATGGCGTCCCGGTATGGAGGACTGCCGTCAGGCGGGGCCTCAGCGGGGCATCCGGGCGATCACGTCGTCCCAGATGGCTTCGGGCCAGTCGTGGCCCACGCCGGGGTATTCCACGAACTGCGCGCCGGGGATCTGGTCGGCCAGGTCACGACCCGCGCTGGGCTTGAGCATCGGATCGTCGGCGCCCGAGACGACCAGTGTCGGCGCGGTGATACCGGACAGGGGCGGCAGCTTCACGGCGCGGCCGGCGGCGAGGTGCCGCTGGGTCGTGCGCGGATCGTGCGGTGCTCGGCTGTGGCTGAGCGTCGCCGCCTCGCGGACCCACTCCTCGGGGAACGGGTAGCCGGGCGAGGCCTGCGCCCGGTAGATCGCGATCTGGTTGTCGATCTCCTGCTCGGGTGTGGTCGCCTTCGGCAGCTTGCGGAACTGGCGGAAGATGCCGAACTTGAGGTAGCGCAGCATCTGCAACATTCCCGCGGTGGCCGGGCTGCTCATGCAGAGGGTGAGGCCGCGGACCCGCCCGGGGTGCAGCAGCGCCAGGGCCTGGGCGATCGCCGACGCGCCGCCCAGCACGTGCGCGGCGGACCAGCCGAGCGCGTCCATCACCGCCAGCCCGTCGGCGGCCATGTCGGCGATCGTGTAGAGGGGCCGGGAGCGACCGAGCAGCGCCCGCCACGGGCCGCCGTCCGCCGGCTGCGGGTAGTGCGTGGACAGTCCGGTGTCCCGGTTGTCGTAGCGGGCCACGTGGAAACCGGCCTCGACCAGGCGCTCGCAGAACGCGTCGGGCCACCAGGCCATCTGATAGTCCAGCCCGAGGACCAGCAGCAACGGCTCACCGCCCGTGCCGAAGGTCTCGTAGGCGATTCGGACGTCACCGTTGACGGCGTACTCGATGCCCATGCCTGCCTCCCCGGTTTTGTAATGCGATCGCATGATAACCGTGCGCAGGCATCGATAGCAATGCGTTCGCATGAGATACGTTGAGGGCGTGCCGAAGCAGGTCGATCACGAACAGCGCCGCCGCCATCTCGCCGAAGCGGTCTTCGCCGTCATCAGCACGCAAGGGTTCGAGGCGGTGAGCCTGCGCGACGTCGCCGAGCAGGCCGGCGTCTCGATGGGCACCGTGCAGCACTATTTCCCCACCAAGCAGCAGATGCTGTTGTTCGCGCTGTCGCACATGCGCGACCGCGTACTGGCCCGGCTCCAGACCACCGTCGCCGCGCTGCGTGAGCCCACCCGCCGCGATCTCATCCGCGCCGCTACCGCGGTGATGCTCCCGGTCGACCCGGCCGGCCGCGAAGAAGCCTGCGTGAACATCGCCTTCTTCTCCGCCGCGACCGTCACACCGGCGTATGCCGAGCAGCTACGCAACGGATACGGACGCATATTGACCGTGTCGGTCGCCAACTTCCGCGAGGCGTCCCGGCTGGGCGAACTGCGGGACGGAGTCGATCCCGAGGTGGAGGCACCCGCCCTCTACTTCCTCACCCAGGGCCTGGTGGGCCCGATCCTCGTCGGCCTGTACAGCCCGGCCGAGGCACTGGCCCTGATCGATGCCCAGCTCGACCGCCTGTTTCGTGCCGGGACCCACGCCGCCTCCACCGCGGACAAACCTCGGCCGTAGAACCGCCGCTGTTCACCACGCCGTAGTCACCCGGCCCCGGCGATGGCGTCCGGGCGGGCCAAGAACGCGCTCGGGATCAAGCCACTAGCGACCAGCGCGTGGAGCCGAACTTCGCTCGTAGGTGAGGCCCGGACCTGTCCTCATGGCCACGGCACCGACACCAGGGCGCCGACACAGGCAGCGATGCATGGGCACCGACACCTGGGCGTCGACGCGTGCGCATCGACACCAGGGCGTCGACGCGTGCGCACCGACACCAGGGCGGCGACGGCAGGGCAGCGATGCATGGGCGGCGACGTCGGAAGACGTTCGGCAAGCCGAGTCCGCTCACACTCGAGCCGAGCCTGATCACGGTCAGCCGGCCTCACCCAGCTCTCGCAGCCGCGCCTCGACCTCCGCCAGCTCCGCCCGCAACCGCTGCGCCTGCTGCTCCGCCTGGGCACGCTCGGCAGCCATGATCTGCTCCACCGCCTCCTGCACCCCGGGAACGTCGACCAGAGACACCATCCGCAGCGCCTCGGCCGGACGAACGATGTACGGCTTCGCCAGCGCCTTCGACCCCTGGTTGGCCGCCACCGTCCACTCGCCCTCGGCATAGGCGAGGGTGACGGTCAGCTCCGACACCGGTTTCGGCCGCGCCGCCCGGCCGGACGCCTTGCGAGGCGCCGGAGCCCCACCGCCCGAAGCCCGGGGCGCCGGACCCGCGATCCCTGAAGCCCGGGGCGCCGGAGCCGTGATCCCCGAGGCCCGGGGCGCCACAGGGCTACCCCCTGCGCCCCGCCGGCCATCGGACGTCGCCGTAGCCGGCCCCGTTTCCGACGCCCCGGCATCCGGAGCGGCTCCCGAGGAAGACGACGACGTGGACGACGCTCCAGCACCCGGGGAAGGTCGCGGAGCGGAGGGGGACACCGAGGCCGCTGACGGGGGAGCCGAGGACGCCGAGCCGGAAACATGCGACCTCGCCCGTCCGTTCGGCGCACCACCAGCAGACCGCGCCGATCCCGCGCCACCCTCGGGCGCCGGCTTGGACACGCGACGCCCGTCACCCGATGCCCCCGAATCGCCGGAAGCTTCCGTGCCGCCCGGAGCGCCGGAGGCACCGGACCGGCCGCGCCGGGCGGGCACCACCGGCTTGTCGATCACGAACTCCGGCTCCGGCCGTGCCGGAGGGGCGGGCGGCGGGGGAGCCGCCTTCCGCGCCGTCGCTCCCTTCGGCGCCACCTGCAGGTCGGCCGGCGCGAACGGCAGCTCGTCGCGGCCGAACCGCACCACGACCCACTCGTCCGACTCCGCCGGATCGGTCAGCGCCACCACCTGGCCCAGCTGGCCCGCGATCTGACCCGCGGACTCGGTGAACACCACCTTCGGCTTGCGCCCGGCCGCCAC
The DNA here is from genome assembly GCF_014648355.1 of Couchioplanes azureus. GTDB lineage: Bacteria > Actinomycetota > Actinomycetes > Mycobacteriales > Micromonosporaceae > Actinoplanes > Actinoplanes azureus. The sequence goes on along the minus strand of NZ_BMQY01000004.1, from coordinate 222,864 downwards.
CGCGTCCCGAATCACCTGCAGCTCGTCCGCTGAGAGCCCTCGCACCCCGGTCCGTGCCGCCATCGACCCACCCCTCACCGTCGAACGTGTGTTCCAACGTCGCCAGTTCTACCAGGACGGTCCGACAGGAAAGCGGGGGACCCCGGCCGCCGACCGTGTTGGTCGATAATGAACATTATGTAAACCTGAGCGCGAAACGGTCGCAAGGGGTGCGCTCAGAGAGGGCAAATCGGCCGGCGAGCTGAAAGGTGCCCGGCCCGCCGGCACACCACTCCACGGCGCGAAAGATGCCGGCTCGTCCGCAAGATCACGCCCGGGTGCCGGCCCGAGACCAGAAGGCTGCACCCGCGCCGTCACTTGAGTAATCGGCAGGCCGGTCGACACCTGCCTTGCCGAGCGGCGCGGACGTCGGCAGGCCCGACCACGACGTGCTGCGACACCAGCAGGCCGCGACGAGCAGGCACGGCCCACGGCGCGGCCCAGGAGGCGCTGGCTCCAGGCACGGCCCAGGAGGCGCTGGCTGCGACGCCAGCAAAGCGCCTACGCCAGCAGCCACGACGAGCTCGAAGGACGCGAAGGACAGAACCCGACACCCCGCCAGACGGGAGTTTCCTGCATAATATTCCTTATGCAGGATGAACAAGACATTCCGGTCGAAAGCCTGATCGAAGAGTTCCTCGCCGCGCGGGCCGTGCGTAAGCCGTCCGAGCACACCCTCCTCGCCTACCGCCGTGACCTGCACGCCGTCCTGCGCCTGCTCGGCGAGCACGTCACTCTTCGCGACCTCTCCCCCCGTACCCTGCGCGCGGCCTTCGCGACGTTCGCCGCCGGCCGCTCCCCTGCCTCGGTCTACCGCGCCTGGTCGAGCTGGAACTCGTTCTTCGGCTTCCTGGTCGTCGACGGCGTGGTCGCCGGCAATCCGATGCCGGCGGTCGGCAAGCCGCGGATGTCGGTGCCCTCCCCCAAGCCCCTGCGCGGCGAGGACACTCCGGAGCGGCTGCTGGAGGCGGTGAACCGCGCCGACGAGCGGCAGCGGGATCCGTGGCCGGAGCGGGACGTGGCGGTGCTGGCGCTGGCGTTGTGTGCGGGTTTGCGGCTGTCCGAGTTGCTCGCGCTGCGGGCCGGTTCGCTGGTGGGGCGCCCGGGTGAGCGGCGGGTGGAGGTGGCGGGCAAGGGTGGGCGGCCGCGGACGGTGCCGGTCGAGCCGGAGCTGGATGCGGTGGTGGCGCGCTATGTGGAGAGCCGGCGGCTGCGGTTCGGGCGGGTACGCCCGGAGGATCCGTTGCTGGTGGATCGGCGGGGTGCGCCGCTGCGCCGGGGTGGCCTGCAGTATCTGGTGCAGTCGTGTTTCCGGCGGGCGGGGGTGTCGGACCGGGTGCCGCGGGGTGCGCAGTTGCATGCGTTGCGGCACACGTTCGCGACGCGGCTGGCGGAGGACGGGGCGAACGCGTCGGAGATCATGCGGTTGCTGGGGCATGCCTCGTTGACGACGTCGCAGGGGTATATCGAGGTGACGGCGGCGCAGCAGCGGGCGGCGGTGCGGGCCAACCGGACGAACCGGGCGCTGGGGCGCTTGCCGTAGGGCGGTCCCGGGCGCGAGGGGGCGCGCCCGGGACCGGGTGTGTCAGGCGAGGGTGAGGTTGACGTCGACGTTGCCGCGGGTGGCGTTGCTGTACGGGCAGACGTGGTGGGCGGCGTCGAGGAGCTGCCGGGCGGTGGCCTCGTCGATGCCGGGCAGTTCGGCTTCGATGGCGACCGTGAGGCCGAAGCCGCCGGTGCTGTTGGGGCCGATGCCGACGTCGACGGTGATGGCGGTGTCGGTGAGGGTGATCTTCTGCTTGCCCGCGACGAGCTTGAGGGCGCTGTGGAAGCAGGCGGCGTAGCCGGCGGCGAAGAGCTGCTCGGGGTTGGTCTGCTGGCCGCCGGGCCCGCCGAGCTCCTTGGGGACGGCGAGCTCCAGGTCGAGGACGCCGTCGCTGGAGCGGGTGCGTCCGCTGCGGCCGTCTCCGGTGGCGGTGGCGGAGGCGGTGTAGAGGGCCTGCATGAGGGGTCTCCCGTTCAGCTGGGGGTGGTGGCTGCGGCGCCGCGGATGCGGCTGAGCAGGTGTTGCAGGGTGGTGAAGTCCTCGATGGTGAGGTCGAGGGCGCAGGCGAGGCGCTGGGGCAGGTCGGCGACCTGCTGTTCCAGTGCGGTGCCGGCGGGGGTGGCGCTGATCCAGACGACGCGTTCGTCGTCGGTGCCGCGTTCGCGGCGGATGAGTCCCTGGCTTTCGAGGCGTTTGAGCAGGGGTGAGAGGGTGCCGCTGTCGAGGCGCAGGGCGGTGCCGAGGTCGCGGACGGTGATGCGGCCGCGGTGCCAGATGACGCGCAGGGCGACGTACTGGGGGTAGGTGATGCCGTGGGTGTCGAGCGCCGGCCGGTAGAGGCTGGTCATCGCGCGGGAGGCGGCGTACAGCTCGAAGCAGATCATCTGTTCGAGGCCGGTGCTCTGATCCATGCGCTGAACGGTAGTACGCAATTAGGTTGTGCACAATCGAAAGCGGGGTGGCGGTGATCACGTTCGTACGGCTGCCGGTGGCGGCGTTGCGCGCCCTGGTCGCGGAGGACCTGGAGGCGGCGAGCGCGGCGGCGGGCGTGCCGCTGTCGGCGTGGATCCAGGGCGAGAAGTGGCTGTGGGAACTGCGGCTGGGCGACGTCGAGCGGGATCCGGCGGCCGCGGAGTGGGTGGCGCGGGTGGCGGTGGCCGACGGCCGGGTGGTCGGCCACGGGGGCTTCCACGGGCCTCCGGACGGCGAGGGGCGGGTGGAGGTCGGCTACTCGGTCGATCCGGCGTACCGGCGAAGGGGTTTCGCCAGGGCGATGCTCGCGGAGCTGATCCGGCGGGCCGAGGGTGACCCCCGGGTACGGGTGGTCCGGGCGAGCATCCGTCCGGACAATGCGGCGTCGCTGGCGACGATCGCGGGGTTCGGTTTCGCGCGCGTCGGTGAGCAGTGGGACGAGGTGGACGGCCTGGAGACGATCTACGAGCGGGCGGTGTGAAGCGGCGGGTCGAGGTGCACGACCAGCGGGCGGTGGTCCGAGACGGCGGCGGCCGGGGTGCGGATCTGCACCACCCGGCCGAGCCGGGCGGCGCCTCGGGGGTCGGCCAGGACGTGGTCGAGCTGCGCCCGCGGCGCCGGGCTGGGATAGGTGGGCCGGCGGGCGAGGGCGCGCCATCCGGTGAAGGCGCGGACCGGTCCGGCGGGCATGTTGAGGTCGCCGAGCAGGACGCGGGGCGCGGGCAGCGACCGCAGGACGCGCACGGCGGCGCGCAGCTGGCGGATGTTCCAGCCCGGTACGAACGACAGGTGGGTGGTGGCGACGGTCATCGGCCCGGTGGGCGCGTCGAGGACGGCCGCGATCAGGACCCGGGGCTCGTCCTTGAGCAGCAGCAGGCCGCCGTCGGGTCCGGGGGCCCAGACCGGGGAGCGGACCGGGGCGGCGGGCAGCTGGGTGATCTGCCAGCGGGCCACCGGGTAGCGGCTGATCAGGGCGATGCCGTAGAGCGGGTGGACGTTGTCGTCCTCGCAGCGCCAGGGTTGCCAGGTCTCCCCCGGCGTGCCGGCGATGGCGGCGGCGAAGCGGTGGGCGCTCGCGCCGAGGGCCTCGGCGGCGATGGCGGTGAGGTCGAGGTGGCCGCTGCGGGGCTGGGCACGGTCGACCTCCTGCAGGCCGAGGACGTCGGCGTCGAGGTCGGCGACGGCGGCGGCGACGCGGTCGGCGTGTACGTTGCCGTCGGAGAGGGACCTGCCGTGCAGCAGGTTGAAGGTGGCCAGGCGCACGGATCAAGAGTACGGAGGTGAGCTCGTGTTCAAGGCGGTGTGCTGCTCGGCGACGGTGTTCGTGCTGATCGGGCTGGTGGCGATCTGGTTGCGCCGCCGCCGGGGCTGATCTTGCTCCAGAATGGGCGGATGACCGACGAGGATCTGATCGACCGGCTCGAGGAGCAGGAGCGGCGCCTGACGTTCGACCGTTTCGACAACGCGGACGCGTGGCATCTGGGCAGCCTGCTGGTCGATCTGGCCACCGGCCGTGACCTGCCGGTGGCGATCGACATCCGGCGCGGTGCCCAGCAGCTGTTCCATGCGGCGCTGCCGGGCAGCACGGCGGACAACGATCATTGGATCGCCCGCAAGGTACGGGTGGTGGAACGGTTCGCGGCGTCGTCGTACCTGGTGGGCCGGCGGCTGGCGGCCAAGGGCGACGCCCTGGACGCGAAGTACGGGGTGGACCCGGCCGACTATGCGGCGCACGGCGGGGCTTTCCCCGTTCGCGTGGACGGTGTGGGGGTGGTCGGCGTGGTGACGGTGTCGGGTTTGCCGCAGGCCGACGACCACGCGCTGGTGGTCGAGGCGATCGAGACCTATCTGGCGGACTGAAGCGCCGCCTCGACCGCGGCCTTGTCGAGGCCGAGGCCGCCGAGCACGCCGCCGCCGTGGGCCTCCTCGAGCATGGCGAGCAGGAGGTGGCCGGTGTCGACGCTGTCGTCGCCGAGGCGCAGGGCCTCGCGGAAGGTGAGCTCGAGCACCTTGCGGGAGCGGGCGTCGAACGGGATCAGCTCGGGCAGGGTGCCGCCGGGGGCCTCGGGCAGCTCGGCGTGGGCGGCCTCGCGGACGGTGCCGAAGTCGCCGAGCGCGGCGTGTGCGGTGGCGCCGGGCACGTCGAGCAGCCCGAGCAGCAGGTGGGCGGGGTGGATCTCCGGGTGGCCGGTGGCGCGGGCGGCGGTCATCGCGCCGACGACGGTGGCGCGGGCGTCGTCGGTGAAGCGGCTGAAGCCCTGCGAGGGGTCGAGGTCGGCCTTGGGGACGAAGCGTTTCTGGGCGGCCTGCTTGGAGACGCCCATGCTGCGGCCGATGTCGGTCCAGGAGGCGCCGGAGCGGCGGGCCTGGTCGACGAAGTGGCCGATGAGGTGGTCGGCGAGCTCGCCGAGGTGGTCGGCGAGCAGGACCGCGTCGGAGAGCCGGTCGAGCGGGGCGTCGGGGCGGTTGGCGGTGATGGTGTGGATGAGGTCGTCGAGCCGGACCGGCGGCGAGAGCTGCGTCATACCGTCAACTCTAGGTTGACGATGCGGGCAGCGTCAACGACCGGTTGACGCGTACGCTCCGGGCTCATGGAGAACGACGGGCTCACCCTGCGCCCCTGGCGCGACAGCGACGCGGCGGCCCTGATCGCCGTGGCCACCGATGCGGAGCTGCGCCGCTGGACGTCGCTGCGGGTGTCCGACGAGGCCACGGCGGGCGCCTGGCTGCAGGCTCAGCACGAGGGCTGGGCGGCCGGCACCCGCTACGCCTTCGCGGTGCTCGACGGGCGGCGGCTGCTGGGGCACGCCGTGCTGAAACAGCCCGGCGGGGAGGTCGGCTACTGGACGGCCGCGGCGGCCCGCGGGCAGGGTGTCGCCTCAGCCGCGCTGACGACCCTCACCGGCTGGGCGTTCGCCGAGTTTCCCGAGCTGGCCGAGCTGCGGCTGCTCCACCAGGTCGGCAACGCCGGCTCCTGCCGGGTCGCGGTCAAGACCGGCTACGCGTACGCGCAGACGTACGCCGCCGAGCACCCGTTCCCGTACGACGCGCACCTGCACCTGCGGCCGCGCTAGCGGGCGGCCTCGCGGCGGCCGCGCTTGCCCAGCGGCGTCTGCGACATGTCGACGGCCTGCGCGGTGAGGTTCTTGTACGCGTACCCGTGCGAGGTCAGCCACCGCACCGCCGCGGCCTCGGCGCGGGCCGCCACCGCCGGGATGTCGCGCTCGTCGTCGACGGTGCCGGCGAAGCGGAACGTGAAGAAGGGGCGGGCCGCGATGTCGTAGGTCAGCGAGCCCTCGGCCGTGAACGCGGCGAACGCGACGTCGTGCGCGGCGGCGTCGACCAGCAGGGCGGCACGCTGCTCGGCGCTCAGGTCGGCGAACGCGCCGCGTACGGTGACTCGGATGGTGCGTGATCCCATGGCCCGACCGTAGTGGCGGCCGGCGGACGACCACCATCGGTTTTCTGCGCCCGGAACGAGCCACGGATGGCGGATTTCGGGCCCGGGGGTGTGTATCGGTGTGCCGGCTCCCCGGGACGCAGACCATTCTGGGGTGGCGACGCCCCACGGTGCGAAGGAGAGAGCATGCAGGCAGCGGCCGTTGTGGAGGGTCTCGGTGCAGTGTTACCGACGCGTACTGTACCCAACGCGGAGCTGGAAGCGGAACTGGGTGTCACCGACGAGTGGATCCGCCGGCGCACCGGCATCGCCCGGCGCCACGTCGTCGACCCCGGCACCACCACCGCCGACCTGGCCAGCACGGCGGCCCGCAACGCCCTGAAGTCCGCCGGCACGGACAGCGCCGACGCGGTCGTGGTGGCCACCACCACCCCGGACCGGCTCAGCCCGGCGACCGCCCCCGAGGTCGCCTGGCGCGCCGGCGTCGCCCCGGCGGCCGCGTTCGACCTCGCCGCCGTGTGCAGCGGATTCGTCTACGGGCTGGCGACCTGCGCCGGGCTGATCACGGCGGGCATCGCGCAGCGGGTGCTGCTCGTGGGCGCGGAGACCAACTCGTACTTCCTGCGCCGCACGCCGCAGGACCGCGGGCCGGCGATCCTGTTCGGCGACGGTGCGGGCGCCGTGGTGCTGCGCGCCGGCAGCCCCGGCGAGCCGGGCGCCGTCGGCCCGTTCGACCTGGGCAGCGACGGCGGCCACGCCGACCTGATCCGGATCGAGTCGGGCGGCAGCCGGCAGCGGGCCCGCAGCGCCGCGGGCTGCCCGCCGAGCGGCGACGACGCGTACGACGACCTCTACTGGGCGGTGTCCGGACAGGAGGTCTACCGGCGGGCGGTGATCCACATGACCCGCTCGTCGCTGCGCGTGCTGGACGCGGCGGGCGTCGCGGTCGCCGATGTCGACCGGTTCGTGGCGCACCAGGCCAACCAGCGCATCCTCGACCGGGTCGCCGAGGAGGTCGGGGTCGGCGAGCAACGCCGGCTCGGCAACGTCGCGAGCGTGGGCAACACCGGCGCCGCGTCGATCCCGCTGGCGCTGGCCGACGCGGTCCGCGACGGTTCGCTGGCCGCCGGCCACCGCCTGCTGATGACCTCCTTCGGCGGCGGCCTGACCTGGGGGTCGACGTTGCTGACCTGGCCCGGCGTGGAGGCGGTGCTCACCGAGCAGTAGGCCGGCGCGCCCCGGGACCGAACGCGGTCAGGAACTTGTCCCGGAACGCGTCCATCCGCCACACCGGTGCCTGCGGGGCGGGCTCGAGCCCCTCGGTCCAGCCCCACCCGGAGATCCGGTCCAGCACCGTACGGTCGTGCGCCACGACGGTCACCGGCACGTCGTGGCTGGCCCGGTTGCCCACCACGATCGGGGCCGGCTGGTGGTCGCCGAGCAGCACCAGCACGAGATCGTCGTCGCCGTACTCGCGGATCCAGGACACCACGCTGCCGATCGAGTACGCGATCGACGCGGCGTACTCGGTGCGTACCTGCGCGGGGCTCTTCCACACCTCGCCGGCCTCCCGGCCCCGCGCGTGCTGCTCGCGGTAGAGCGCGCCGTCGCCGATCTCGTCCCAGCCGACCAGGGACGGGATCGGCGCCCACGGCGTGTGGCTGGACACCAGCGTGATCTCGGCCATCAGCGGTGCGCGTCCCGGGCGGGCGTACTCGCTGTCGGTGAACGCCTTCAGGGTGAACTGGTCCGGCACCGGCGCCCAGCCGAACGACGGCCCCGCATAGCCCAGGGTGCGCGAGTCGTAGAGCCGGTCGAAGCCGTAGAACCGGCTCTCGGGCCAGTCGAACGTGATGCCCGGCTCGACCCCGACGGTGCGCCAGGCACCCGCCTTTCCGAACGCGCCGGTCAGGGTGAGCCGGTCCCCCGAGACCAGGTCCCGGTAGCGCTGCTCGTTGTCGATCCACACCCCGGAGTGCAGGGTCGCGTGCGCCAGCCAGCTGCCGCCGCTCGTGGTCGGCGAGGTCAGGAAGCCGCTGCGGGCGGCGTACCCGGCGGCGGCCAGCCGCGCCGTGCCGGCCGCCAGCACCGGGTCGACCTGGCGGCTCAGCCGGGGATCCTCGATCGCCGACCGGCCGTAGCTCTCCACGAACGCGAAGATCACATCCTTGCCGCGCAGCCCGGTGAGCAGCGCGTCCGGCGGCGTGTCCCGGAACGCGTCGGTGGCCGCCTCCGCGGTGAACTGCTTGCGGTCGTGGACCGCGGCGGGCACCCGCAGCACCTGCTCGCGCGCCAGCACGGCGGCGCTGTCGGAGGCGACGTACAGCCCCGGCACCAGGGACGTGCCCAGCAGCGCCAGCGCCAGCCACGCCACCGTGGCGACGCCCACGCCCGCGCGGGCCACCCCGTCGTGCCGGGCCGCGACCGCGGCCAGCCGCCGTACGGCGAACACCATGCCGGTCGGCAGGCCGGCGGCCAGCAGCACGGCCCCGGCGGCCGCGCCGACGGCCCCCGCGGTGCCGAACGAGTCGCGGACGAAGCGGTACGCGTCGGCGAACAGCGGCCAGTCCAGCACCGGGTCGAAGGGCCGGTCCAGCACGGTGAGGAACCCCACGTCGATGATCTTCACGACGGTGAGCACCCCCAGCGACCCACCGATCACGCTCGCGGTGACCACCCGCGCCCGCGCCGGCAGCACGACCAGCACGGCGGCGGCGAGCAGCGCCTCCACGGGCAGCCGCACCAGAGCGGCCCAGGGCGAGGCACCGGCGGGCAGCCGGGTGATCTGCTCGGGAACCACCAGGGCGAGGAAGACGACCAGCGCGCAGAGGCCGGTGACGGCCCCCGCGGCGATGCGGCGCGGACGAGACAAGACAGGCGATCCTTCAACACGCGAGGGCGACGTACCTGCGGCCAAGCCTATGCGCACGCCCCGCAGGGCGTCCTGGCCGGCGGGTGGTCGCCGCGCGGTGCCGACGGATCGCCGTCAGCAACCCCTGCTGTCCGCGATGGTGACGGCGATGTCGTCCAGCGTCCGATACGTCGCCGGCAGCCGGACGTAGTTGCGCTGCTCCGCGAAGGCGCGCACGTACTCGTCCGTGGCGTCGCCCTCCGTACCGATGATCAGCATGTGGAAGGTGTTTCCCTTGTCGGCCGGCCGGCCGATCTGCTGGGATTCGAGATCCCAGTCGCCGGAGCCGCGGGACGTCGGGATGATCTTGCGGGTGAGGTAGTACAGGTCTCCCGTGCCCGGCCCCTTCACCAGCAGCCAGGCGGCCCGGCCCGGGGTGAGCCCGGACACGGTGCCCCGCACCGGGGTGCAGAGCGGAACGTCGTTGCCGTCCCTGGGCACGGAGAAGGACGCCGTCAGGCCGGTGGGCGCCGGCTTCGTGAGCGCCGACGGCGCGGGCACCACGGGCTGCGGCGACCCGGAGACGGTCGGCGCGGGCGGAACCGGGTCGTCGGCCGAGCAGCTCCACACCGAGCACCACGCGTGCTCGACGTCGTCGACGGTGATGTCGCCGAGATCGCGGACGAAGGAAAGAACCGCGAACACGCCGCCGAGGACGCCGGCGGCGGCCACCACCGTCGCCACGGCCCGCGCGCGGCGAGAGCGCCCCGGCGCGGCAGCGTCCGCCCCGGGGCGCTCTTCGGTCTCCTGTACCACCACAGTGTCCTCCATAGGGCTCGATCTGCGGAGGGTACGAGTCGGCATGGACGTCGAGTTCAATCGATGTCCACCCATGAGAACTTCAGGCGGAAGGGTGAATGATCACGACCGGGATTTCTCGTTCGGTGGCCTCCTGGTAGTCCCGGTAGGACATCGACGTGGTCGTCAGCCGCCACAGCCGCGGCCGCGGCCGCTCCCCGCGCGGTGGCGGGTCGCGCCCGGGCGGGCAGGGTCACGCCGCCGACCTGCACGACGACATCCGGCTCGGCCACGAGATCGAGAAACCAGGGGGGTGCCGGTCGGCGCCGGTGGCCGGCGCCGCGACGATGAAGCGGTCGCCGTCGGCTGTGAGCCGTCACCCATGACGCGCCCGCGCGAGGCGAGGCGGGCGGCACCGCCGGTAGCCTGGCGACGAGCCGGGCAGCGGGGGTGGACGATGATCAGGATCGGAATCGACGACGCCGCGCTGGGCACCACCGTACTGACGACCAGTCCACTGAGGGAGCTGGTGTCCAGCCTGTTCCTGCTGTGCGCGGAGGTGCCGTGGCCGTACGACAGGTGGGCCGTCGAGGCCCGGCGGACACTGCGGCACGACGATCGCACCCTGCCGCTGAACGTCTTCCCCGAACTGGATCGCGGCTTCCCCTGCTTCCTCGGCCTGCCACCACGACCCGGCGTCAACACGCTCAGCGACGAGCTGGCCCGGCTCCGGGCGATCCCCGCCCAGGAAGTCCACGAACAGCTGGACCACTACTACGGCGACCAGGTCCCCGACCACCTGAAGCCGTACCGGCGCGACCCCCGGCTGGCCCTGCACCGCCTGGCCGACGCCTTCGCCGCGTACTGGCAAGGCGCCATGAAGCCGATCTGGCCGACCGTCCAGGCGCTGACCGACGGCGAAGTGCTGCGCCGCGCGAAGGCGATGGCGCAGACCGGCGCGGACGCGCTGTTCGAGGACCTGCACTCGCGGATCCGCTGGCGCAAACCGGTGCTGGAGCTGACCAAACGGCTGGACCTGGAGTTCGCCGCCGGGGAACGCCGGCTGCAACTCGTCCCGCAGGTCTTCGCGGCCGACTGGATCCTCATCGGCGAGTACGACCCGGACCTGTTCACCCTGCCCTTCCAGGTGCGCGGCGCCGCCGCGCTGGCCGAGACACGCGCCGCTGCGCCCGGCGGCGACGAGCGCCTGGACCTGCTGCTCGGCCGCGGCCGCGCGGCGGTGCTGCGCCAGCTGAGCGAACCGGCGACCACCCAGGAGCTCGCGGCACGCCTGGCCGCGGCCCCCAGCACCATCTCGGAACATCTGTCGGTGCTCGTGACGACCGAGGTCGTCAGCCGCCAGCGCGTCGGCCGCCGCGTCTTCTACCATCTGACCGACTCGGGCCGCGGCCTGCTCGGCCTGCTCGACAGGTCCGCCGTCCGCACGCACGTCGCCTGACGCCGGCAACGATTCGGTCAGGACCGAATTGATCGCGCGCCCGGCCCGGGCCCTCCTAGCGTGTCCGCATGCGAATCTTCCGAACCGCACGAGCCCGCCCCTGCTGGCGAAGGCCCCAGCCACCCCGGCGCTGGCACCGGTCGTACCCGCCCGAGGACCCGGAGACCTGGAAGCTGATCGACCGGGAGCTGGCGCGCCTGCGGTAACGCCCACGGCACACCGGCGAGGCCGGGGCCGGCACGGGGCGGCACCCGGCACGCTGAGCGGTCCTCCCGCGGGAGGACCGCTCAGCCAGGCCGTCTCGTGGGACTACCCGGTCGCCTCGCGCAGCGGCCGCCAGGCGCAGGCGGCCACGGCCGCCATGACCACCGCGCCGCCGCGAAGGTCAGCGCGTCCAGGCCGAACGGTACGGCCGCCGAGACGACGAACAACCACGCGCCCAACAGGGCGAACAGCAGCCACGGCAGCTGCTGGGCGAAGACGGCACCGGCGATCGCGGCCGGATCGTCGGTGACCGACGCGACCAGCAGCGGGCCGGCGGCCATGGTGACACCGTCACCGAGGTTCGACACCGCCGAGGCGGTCCACAGTCGGGTGAAGTCCGCGCCGAGACGCGCGGATACAAGGGCACGCAAAAGAGCTCCTCGAGCCAAGGAAGGAAACGGTCGTCCGGGACCGTTCCGCGGCGAGGAGCACGCACCGCCGGAAGAAGCCGGCGGCGAACCGGGTCAGCGCGCGGTGTGCTCTCGCAGCGAAACGGGGACCGTCACCAGGCCGAGGCGCATCTCAGCTCCCATCTGTGGATCAATGCTGCGGGGAGGAAGCGCCACATCGCTCGATACGCTGCAAGGGCCCCGGCCATACAATCAGCACCGGGTCCACAGCGCACTCGGCGGACTCCCACCTCTCAGGCGCGTCACTACCATCTGCGCAGAACACCCCAGCCACGTCGACGGCGGGAGGCGCCGGTGCCTGAACGACGGCGACGTCGCCGACGCTGGCCGTGGATCGTGCTCGGCAGCGTGGGGCTGCTCGCGCCGGCCTGGAACTGGCTGGTCCCGGCGGTGGATTCCTACCGTGATGCCGGGCTGCCCGAACGCGACCAGTACAGCAGCGTCTACAGCCTTCCGGTCGCAGCCGTCTCGCTGCTGGTGGCGGTGATCGGGCTGGCCGTGCAGTCCCGGCAAGGCCGCCGCGCCCTGGAGTCGTCATCGGGTCCGGTCCCTGCGCCACCGGCGGGAATGACCTCCCTGGACGTCCCCGAGGCGACCGCGGGCGAGCAGATCCGCGGCAGGGACCGGCTGATCGCCGAACTCACCGGCAGGTACGAACGCGACGCGCGGACCACGGCCCGGGTTCGCGTGCTGCACGGCATGGGCGGCGCCGGCAAGACCACCATCGCCCGGCACGTCGGTGACATCCTGCGCCGGCGCGGGACCTCGGTCTGGTTCGTCTCCGCCGCCGAGCAGGCCGACCTGGACGCCGGGATGCGGCAGCTCGCCGGCAGCCTCGGTGCGAGCAGGTACGAGCTCACCGACGGCTGGGCCGAGGCACCCGACGTGCTGTGGCGACATCTCGAGGCGTACTCCCGGCGATGGCTGCTGATCATCGACAACGCCGACGACCTGACCCTGCTCGCTCCCCACGGCCAGACCCTCGCCCAGAAACGCGGCTGGATCCGACCGGTCGGCACGCGCCGCGGCGCGATCATCGTGACCAGCCGCAACGGCGATGCGCAGACCTGGGGCGACTGGTGCCGGCTGCACCCGGTCGGGATGCTCTCCACCGTCGACGGTGCGCAGGTCCTGCTCGACCTCGCCGGACCCGGCAGTGGCACCCGCGACCAGGCCGCCGCCCTCGCGGACAGACTCGGCGGACTGCCCCTCGCACTGCGCCTCGCCGGCCGCTACCTCGCCGACGCCCACCGCAGACCTGCGCTGGAAGGCCAGATCACCACCTTCGCCGACTACCGGGCCACCCTGGACGCCGAGGGAATCGCCGCCGTCTTCCCCGACCCCGACGGCCAACTGACCGATGTCCAGGCGCGTGAGGTCATCGCCCACACCTGGGAACTGTCGCTCACGCTCCTGGAGACCAGAAAGGGTCTCCCGCAGGCACGGAACCTGCTGCGCCTGCTGTCCGTGCTGGCCGACGCGCCCATCCCCTACCAGGCGATCCTGGACGCGTCCACGATGGCGGCGTCCCCGCTGTTCCCCGGGCTGAACACCACCCGCCTCGCGTCGCTGCTCGCCGGCCTCGAGACCTTCGGCCTGCTCGACCTCGGCCGGCCCGACCCCGGAGCGCCGGCCACGCTGCGCCTGCACCCGTTGATCCGCGACACCAGCCTGTTCCACCTGCACGACGCCGGGCAGACGCCGACGGTCTTCGACCTCGCCGCCCAGCTGCTCTTCCGCGCCGCAGACCGCCACGAGTCCTACGGCGACCCCGCGACCTGGGCCTTCTTCCGGCTCTTCGCTCCCCACCCGATCCACCTGCTGGCCCAGGCCGCCGCCGCTGCCGGCCCCAGCCAGGAGGTGATCGGCAACCTCACGCAGGCGGCGAACCTGGTGACCCAATACCGGGCGTCCCTCGGCCTGTTCACGGCCGCCGCCGCCGAGGCCAGGACGATCCGCGCCATCGCGGCACAGGTCCTCGGCGACGAACACCCGAACGTGCTCCACAGCAGCGCCAACGTGGCGTCGTTCACCGGTGGAGCCGGTGACGAGGCCTCCGCCCGCGACCAGTACGCCGCCCTGGTCCCGACACTCGCGCGCGTGCTGGGACCAGATCATGAGAGCACCCTGCTGTACCGATCGAACCTCGCCTGGTTCACCGGCCAGGCCGGCGACGCGGTGGCCGCACGGGAGCAGGGCGCAGGGCTGTTGCCGCTGGCCGTAAAGGCGTTGGGTGACGAGCATTACGTCACCCTGATCATCCGGCACAGCCTCGCCCGCTTCACCGGCGAGGCCGGCGACCCCACGACGGCACGCGACCAATATCGGAGACTGTTGCCGTCGATGCGGCGAACACTGGGCCCGCTGTACAACTCGACCTTGCACGCCGAACAACAGCTGGCCATCTGGACCGGCAAGGCGGGCGACCCGGCGACCGCCCGCGACCAGCTCACGGACCTGCTGCCGGTGCTGCAGCGAGCCTTCGGCCCCGAACACCACGACACCCTGAGCGCCCGTTCCGACCTCGCCTACTGGACCGGCAGAGTGGGCGACCCGGCGGCGGCACGCGACCGGTTCGCCGACCTGCCGGCGCTCTTCCGGCAAGCCCTCGGCCCGGAACATCGCAAGACTCTGAACGCCCGCGCTCATCTCGCGTACTGGACCGGATGGGCCGGAAATCCGGCGGCCGCCCGCGACCAGCTCACCGACCTGCTGCCGGTCCTGTACCGGGTCCTCGGTCCGGAACACCGCGACACGCTGGGCGCCCGCTTCGACCTGGCCCGCTGGACCGGACGGGCAGGGGATCCGGCGGCCGCCCGCGACCAGCTGGCCGACCTGCTTGCGGTCCTGCACCGGGTCCTCGGCCCGGACGACCCGCAGACACTCAGGACACAAGTCGCCCTCGCCTGCGCGGCCCGCCGCGCCTGAACGTCATCCCGTCCGCGCCGCGTACACCATAACTGTCATTATGGTGTAGCGGGCATTATGTCCGTTTCCGGATTACTGGATTACTGATAATGGCAATCCAATAATCCATCCGTGTGATCAGGTCAGGATCGTCGCGGTGATGAGTGCGGTCGGCGACAGCGCCGTGACGACGGCGGCGAGCTGCGCGAGTCGTCGCGGTCCGGGCCGGCCCAGTTCGCTCAGGTCGCCGCGTCCGGCCAGGACCGCCACGGCCAGCGGTACGGCGAAGGCCGTGCCGGCCACGAGCCCGCTCCATGGCGGTGCCACGTGCAGCGCGACCGCGGCCAGCAGTACCCAGGTGGTCGAGGAGACCCGGAACGTGCTCCACATCAGGCCGGTGTCGAGACCCCAGATCAGCGGGGCGACCCACCACGGGAGCCCGGCGCGCTGCCCGAGCTCCTTGGACGTCTGCCGGCGCAGGCCTGGAGCGTACGCGCCGCTCGTCAGCGCATGGACGTCGAAGGCGGCCCCTGCCACGGCCGCGACGAGGCATGCCGCGACCGCGACGCCGTCGTCGATGTGCGCGGCCGGCACGGTGCCGACCTGGTGGAGCAGCGCCGCGACGAAGCCGGCCATGGCGATGTGCGCCGCCGCCAGGACGGCGAGGAAGCCCCGGGCTCTGCGGGCCGGGCGAGACGGGTCCCCTTGCACGAAGGGGCGGATCATTCCGATGAAGGACTGTCCTCAAGGACTGAAGAGCTGGGCGAAGCCCGCCACGGCGGCCAGCGCCACCGTCCAGAGGACTACCATGCGTACCAGATCGAGCAGGCGAACGGACCGTCGTTGCAGGTCTCGCCCGTGCTGCACTCGCCGCAGCCGTACGTTCTGCTGCCGCTCACGCAGGTCCAGACCGTACGCCGGTAGCCGTCCGGGCACGTGTACCGGTCTCTGCTGACCGCGTACTGGCATTGCTCACAGCTGGCGAGGCTGCAGCAGGGCGACCCGAGGCAGTCGGCGACGGCCGGGGAGGCCTTCAGCACGGTGGCCAGCCCGGCGACGACGGCGGAGGCGGCGCTCAGCAGCGCGCGCCGGCGGCTGCGGCGCTCACCGGCGGCGGCCGTGCGGGCGGGTGTCACGCAGGTCATGGCGGTGGTCATGGCCGGACGGTTCCTTCCTTGGCGACGGGCGGGATGGACGGCGTGGTGCGAGGTGACAAGAGAGGCTGCAACTGCCGCAAGGACGGCAGGGTCTGGGCGAGGACGGCCTCGCCGGAGCGGTAGAGCACCACCGACGGCACCGCCTCGATGCCGACCGCCCGTGCGACACGCTCGTCGGTGTCCACGGTCGCCCGGTCCAGGGGCAGGTTCATTCCTTCCAGCCACATGCGGCCCTGCGCGGCGGAGCGGGCCTGCTGCAGCACGATCCAGACGTACGGCAGGTCCTTGCGGCCCAGACCCTGCGCGATGGAACGGCAGGTCGTGCACGACACGGAGAGGAAGAGCACCGCGAGGTGCGGCTGCTCGTCGAGCCGGGGCGGTAGCCCCACCCGCGACGGCTTGATCGAGCCATCCGCGCGGAACGGGATCGGCGTGGGGTTGTCCTCGAGCCCGAGGGCCGTGCGGATGACTTCCAAGCTGCGGTACTGGTCGACCAGCGCCAGCAGGCAGACCACCACGAGCAGGCTCAATGCGGCGACGACGACCCAGAGGAAGCCCATTGGCCCTCCAATACCTTGAGGTACCGCCAGCTGCGCCAGGCCAGCGGCGACAGCCGGCGTACGGCGACGGACACGCTGACCGCGAGCCCGGTGACGGCGACCCAGCGGACCCCGACGACGTGCTCCGACGACGCGGTGTGCGTCACCCACGCCACCGCCGGCCACACCGGGAACAGCACCAGTTGGGTCCAGCCGAGCGTCGCCTGCGACTCGCGGCCGAAACAGGCGCAGCGCACCGGCTCACCGCGAGCCAGGGCGACCATGGCCGCACCCGCGAACGACGCGCCGAGGGCGATCACCATGGCCGCGGTCACCCCGCTGCGGGGAACCACGAGCAGCAGCACCGCCGCGGCGAGCTCCGCAACGCCGAGCGCGGCACCGGAGAAGCGCGGGAACGGCATCCTCAGCGTCGTCAGGGTGAGCCGGATGGCGGCGGGTGCCGTCAGCTTCTGAGCCGCCGCATGGATCAGCAGGGCTGCCGTGAGCAGACGGACCACGGCGTCGATCGTGTCGGGCATGTCAGGCCGGACGGACGGCGAACACCTGGGCGTCGGGCAGTTCCGTGTCCATGACGCACACTCTCAGCCGCTGTCCCCGGTGGGCGTCCAGCAGCGGTGACGCGGCGATGCGCTCGCCGGCCAGGTGGTATCCGCCGCCGGCGGCGCGGTGCGGCACTCCGGTCAGCCAGTGCACCACCGGCACGGCGGCGAGCTCCAGACCCGGCCAGGTGTCGATCACCGTGACGAGGTCACCGGGCCGTGGGGTGACGCCGTCCGGGAACCCCGCGAACGGCACCTCCTCCCGGCTCGCGAGAGCCGTCCGGTTGGCGGCCCGAGGAGCGCCGACGACGGCACCGCGCCCCCGCACCGCGGCCACCCGGGCCAGATCACCGCGGGACCTCGCCTGCGTGGCGCCGCCGCCAGGATCCGCCGGCGCCGCCTGCGCCGACGCCGCGACCAGAGTGACCGCGGAACCGGCCACCGCACCGACCCGCAGAACCTGACGCCGGGAAATTGCCCTGTCCTGGATCATGACTGACCCCCGTTCGGGACACTCGATTCCAGGCATTGATGATTGTCAGTGTCTTTGGGAAAAGCAACCCCCGGCTCATGATCGGGTTTTTCCGCCGCCGGAGGAGAGACGACAATGCCGCGATATGACAGCATGGCGACAGCGGACGAGGGGAGATGTCGTGCCGGTGGCAACCATTCGACGGGCGACGGCCGCGATCGCCGTCCTGGTCCTGGCCGGCTGCGGCGGCGGCCATTCCGCCGGTGTCCGGCCCTCCCGCGCCGCGCCGGCGGCGACCGGCGCCGACAGCACCGCCCAAGCGGCCGGCACGCTGGTGATGCCCCGGACGATCGCCTGCACCCCGGCCGAGGCGCATCTGCGGTCCACCGCACCGCCGTCCGGTGCCGATCTCGTCGTCGGCTCCCTTTCCTGGCCCGGTCTGCGCGGCTGGGAAACCGCCGATCCCGCCGACTTCAATGGCGGCACGGGCGACGATTACAAAGTCGGAGCCGTGGTCAGGGCGGGTGCCGTGGTGACGGTTTCCGTCCCTGATCCGAGCGACGGCAAAATAGGTCTCAAATATGGCCAGGGCTGGAACTATGAACCCGCCCGATCGGTCACCTTCCGCGGCTGCCCCGAATTCGACACGATTTACATCGGCGGTTTTCACGTGGCCGGACGCCGGTGCGTCCCGCTGGAGATCACCGAGGGCAGCACACCGCCGGTCCGGGTCACCGTCTCGTTCTTCGCCGGTCCCTGCTGAGCCGGGTCAGGACGGGCCGGCCGGCACCTCGTACACGAACTCCAGTCCGTCCTCGTCGTCCCACTGCTCGCCGACCTTGCGGAAGCCGTACCGGGACGCGAGCCGGTAGGAGGCGACGTTGTCCGGTGCGATGCTGACCCGTACCCGGCGGACCTGCGGCTCCCGCGCGGCCCGGGCGAGAAGGATCTCCAGGGCGGCGCGGGCGTAGCCGCGCCGCCGGTGCGCCGGGTCGACGGCGTAGCCGATCTCCACCATGCCGTCGGCGTCCGGCGGCGCGTGGAAGCCGGCCCGGCCGACCGCCGTCCGGCGGCCCTCGTCCCAGATGACGCCGGTCACCCAGGCCGCGGCGGCCGGGTCCTCCTCGGCCTGCCGGCTGCGCATCCGCCACACCGCCCGGCACTCGGGTCCGGCCAGATAGTCCGAGACGGGCACGGGGCTGAGCGCGTTCGCCGCCGCCACGTCACCGTCGGCCAGGGCCCGGAACGCCGGACCGCTCAGGTGGACGACGCGGACGTCGGTGCGGGCGGACCCGGCCAGGAACTCGTGGACTCCCCTGAGCCTCGTACGCAGCACCGACTGTGCCCTGTCGAGGCGCAACCGTACGTCGGCCGGCAGCCGCAGGCCCTGCCCGGCGATCGTGCCGGCCGGCACCAGATCGGGGTCGAGGCCGTCGCGGCGGGCGACGAGCAGGCCCAGGTCGTAGCGGCTGATGACGTCCGGGCCGGCCACGTTGAGGATTCCGCGGTATCCGTTGCCCGCCAGCTCCAGCAGCGCGTCGGCGAGGTCGTCGACGTGGACCGGCTTGCGGATCTGGTCGGTGAACAGCACCCCGGTGGCCTGGCCGGAGACCAGCCGGTGGGTGAGGACCTCGTGCGCTCCGCCGCCGTCGCCCAGGATCGTGGAGGTGCGGACCACGACGGCCGCCGGGGCGACCGCGCGGACCGCCGTTTCGGCCGCCGCCTTCGCCGCGCCGTAGCGGTACACCGGGTCCGGGGGTGCCGTCTCGTCGTAGTGCACCTCCCGGCCGGAGAAGATCGCGTCGCTGGAGACGTGCACGAGCCGGATCCCCAGGGAAGCGGCGGCCACCGCCACGTGGGCCGCGCCGTCCGCCATGGCGCGCCAGTCGTCGCGGCCGGCGGCCGTGTGGATCACCGCGTCGGGGCGCAGGCGGCGCAGCAGCTCACCGACGGCGGCGGGGTCGCGGACGTCGAGCCGTTCACCGGCGAAGGCCGACGGTGCGGTGAGGTAGGTGCCGGACACCGACCAGCCCGCGGCCGCCGCCCGTTGCACGGTTCTGCGCCCCAGGTTTCCCGACGCGCCGGTGACCAGTAGTCGCTCGGGCATGGGCAGGGACCCTAGCGCAGCGCGCCGGCGGCGGCCGCGCGGACCGCGGCCGTCAGGGCCGACAGCACCGCCGACTCCAGGCGCCAGTACTGCCAGTACAGCGGCACGTCCAGGTGGTGACCCCCGGCCAGGTCGACGAGACGTCCGGCGGCGATGCCGGTACGGGCGCAGGCCTCCGGGACCAGTCCCCAGCCTAGCCCCAGCCGGATCGCCTGGGTGAAGCTCGCCGACGCCGGTACGAAGTGCGTCGGCGGGTCGATGGCGCGCCCGGTCAGCGTACGGGCGAAGCGGTGTTGCAGGGTGTCCTTGCGGTTGAAGCGGATCATCGGTGCGGCGGCGAACGCCGCGGCCGGGTCGCGGCCGGCGAACCAGGTCGTGTGGCAGCCGGGGGCGGCGACGGCGAGGTAGCGCATCGCGCCGAGGCGGTGCACGCGGCAGCCCTGCACGGCCACCCGGTCGGTGGTGACCGCGGCCATCACGGTGCCGGCGCGCAGCAGCTCCGCCGTGTGACCCTCGTCGTCGGTGTGCAGGTCGAAGTCGGCGTCGGGCAGCGCGGTCAGGGCCGGCAGGAACCAGCCGTCGAGGGAGTCCGCGTTGACGACGACGGCCACGCGGGTGCGCCCGCTGCCGCCCAGGGCGCCCCGCGCGGCGGCGAGGGCCTCGTCCTCCAGCAGCGCCAGCTGCCCGCCGAGGCGCACCAGCGGCCGCCCCGCCGCGGTCGGCACGCACGGCCGGGCCCGGCGCACGAGCACCTGCCCGACGACCTGCTCCAACGCCTTGATCCGCTGACTGACCGCGGACGGCGTGACGTGCAACATCCGCGCCGCGGCGTCGAAGCTGCCGTGCTCGATGACCGCCTGGAACGTGGCCAGCTGCACGGGGTCGAGCGTCATAAGCGATTCTAACCGTACTGAAGAATCTTTAGCTGGAGTGGTCGCGGGCCGCCGCCCTAGCGTGGCGGCCATGGGTTCCGTGCTGGCCGGATTCGGCTTCTCGCTCGCGCTGATCGTCGCCATCGGCGCGCAGAACGCCTTCGTGCTGCGCCAGGGGCTGCGCCGCGAGCACGTGCTGCCCGTCGTGGTGGTCTGCGCGTGCGCCGACGCCGTACTCATGACCGCCGGGATCGCCGGCCTGGGCGCGGTCCTGACGGACGCGCCCACCGTGCTGACCGCCGTACGGTGGGGTGGTGCCGCTTTTCTGATCGGGTACGCGGCGCTGGCGGCGCGCCGGGCATGGCGGCCCGGCGGCCTCGCCCCGCTGGAGCGTCCCCCGGCGACGCTCGGCGCGACGCTGCTGGCCTGCCTGGGCTTCACCTTCCTCAACCCGCACGTCTACCTCGACACGGTGGTGCTGCTCGGCACGGTCGCACAGCAGGATCCGCACCCGTGGCCGTTCGGCGCCGGCGCGGCGACGGCGAGCCTGCTGTGGTTCGCCGCCCTGGGCGCCGGCGCCCGCCGGCTGGCGCCGCTGCTCGCCCGCCCGGCGGCGTGGCGGGTCGTGGACGCGGCGATCGCCGTGGTGATGGCGGCTCTCGGGGTGTCCCTCGTGCTCTGAACGGCAGGTCAGGCCGGCCAGGCGGCCGGGGCCGCGCCGTATGCCGCGGGCAGGCGCGGCCAGCTCAGCGCCCGGCCGTCGAGCATTCCGGGCGGGCCGACACCGCTCCACCCGCCGCCGAGATCCACCCGGTGCGCATCCGGGTCCCCCTCGCCGACGGCGAGGTGCCCAGGTTCGTGATCTTCGCCGGCGGCGGAGTGCCCAGGCTCGTGATCGAGCAGCCACTGCGCCGTCCGCTCCAGCGAGACGGACACGTGCGTGGCGGCGCGGCCACGGCACCGGCGGGTCAGGGCGTCCAGCACTCCGGCCGCCAGGAAGTAGCCGGTGGCATGGTCGAGCAGCTGGCACGGCAGGGCGCCCGGTCGCTCACCGTCCACGCTGGTCAGCCAGCCGATGCCGGTGGCGACCTGCACGAGGCTGTCGAAGCCGCGGCGGGTGCCCCACGCCCCCGCCGTACCCCAGGCGCTCAGGGTGGCCACGATCGTGCCGGGGAAACGCTCGGCGATCCGGCCGGGCGCCAGCCCGAGCCGGTCCAGCGCGCCGGGACGGCACCCGGTGACCACCACGTCGGCCCGGTCCACGAGCCGGTCGAGAAGCTCCCGGCCCGCCGCCGTACGCCCGTCCACCATGGTGCTCGCCTTGCCGATGACGCCCTCGACCCGCAGCGCGTCGAGCTCCGGCCGGGCCGGGTCGTCGACGCGCAGCACGTCGGCGCCGAGCGCCGCCAGCATCCGGGTGGCGACGGGCCCGGCGATCGCCCGGGTCAGGTCGAGGACCCGCACCCCGGACGCGGGCAGTTCGCCGGCCGGGGCAAGAACCCGCGCGGGACCGAGGTCGACCGTGCGCACCAGCGGCGTGCCGTCCGGCGGGTTCTCCGCCCGCCACTGTCCCGCCGTGCGGGCCGCGACGGCGAGCCCGCCCGCCGCGTACACCCGCTCCTCGACGGCGGCCGCGGGCAGCGCGGCGATCGCCTCGCCCACCGCCGGGCCGGCCACGTCGTCGGGCCCGTCGGCCACCCCGAGGGCGGCCAGCAGGGCGGAGCGGTGCCAGGGATAGTGGGCATGGGTACGCACCCAGCCGTCGGCGGCCGGCCACAACCGCGACAGCGGCGGGAATCCGGGCATGCCCCGGCCGGCGGGGTCCCGCAGCAGCACCTCGCTGCGCACCGCCGCAACGGCGTGCGCCGGATCGAGGGTGACCTCGGGACGCCGGCCCGTCCGCGCGAACGCCAGCTCGGCCGCGGCTGTCAGACAGGCCGACACGGAAGCGACCGCGCAGTCCGCGACGGGCAGCGCACTCATGCGCCGAACACCCGGCCCACCTCGGCGAGAACGGGCGCCGAGGCCACACCCTGCCAGGCGCCGAAGACGGTACGGAAGTACGGGCCGTGCTCGCGCGCCATCGAGGCGTCGTGCTCGGCGACGTCGAGCTCGTTGACGATGGTCAGGTCGGCGAACGCGGTGAGCAGGTCGCCGGGCAGCGGCTCGGCGACGCCGGTCCAGCGGTTCCACACCTGGCGGCTCTCCGGCAGCACCGACCACGTCCGGGACCGGTCGCACGCGCCGTACAGGTGGACGAGCGCCTCGGCCCGCTCGCCGACGAGGCGCCGCAGCGGGGCCCGGTCGCCGGCGTCCAGCAGCGTCAGGTCGAAGCCGTCGGTGCCGTAGACGGCGTGGGTGAGGCCGGCGAGGCAGACGTCCGGGCCGTGCCCGAACGCGGCCAGCCGGTCGTGGACCCGGCCGAGATGGGCGTACAGCGTCCCGCCGGGATGGCCGACCGTCTCGGTACCGCGCTCGCGCAGCCAGGACTTCACATCGTCGATCGTCACGGCTCCATGCTTACCAAGCGAGCGCCGCTGAGCGATGTCACCGAGCTCACTGTGTGGTGCGGCCTACGGGTGCTGTCGCCCAGGGACGGTCGAGTATCGATACGGGCGATCTGTGGACCAGCCTGAGCCACGATGGACGGCCCTGGTCCGCCCGGCCGGGGGACGTGAGCCCACCGGATAGCCCCGACAATCCCGGGCGCCCGCAGCCACCCCACCGGCGGGCGGGCGTGTGGCGGTCAGCCGCTGGTCGGGTCCGGTGGGGTGGGTGGGCGCCAGCCGCGGCGGCGGCCCTGGCGTACCGCTGCCGCCACCATGACCACCAGGACCATCGCCCCGGCGCCGGCGGCCGCCACGATCAGCGACAGGTGCTGGGCTCGGGCGCGGCGGGCCGTGAGGGCCACGGCCGCCGGGTCGTTGGTGACGACCACCTTCGGCGCCGGAGCGGCCGGGGCCTCCGGGCCCAGGGTCTCGGTGAGGGCGCGATAGGGGTTGACCACGCCGAAGCCGTACTCGTCGCTGCGGGCTCCGCCCGGGGCCGGGTCGGTGGTGGCCAGGATGCGGCGCGCCACCTGGGCCGGGGTCGCCTTCGGGAAACGCTGCTTGACCAGGGCGGCCGTGGCGGCGACGAAGGGTGCCGCGTAGCTGGTGCCCTGGCCGGAGGTGTGGCCGCCGCGGCGGGCGGCGACGGTGATGTCGACCCCCGGCGCCATCACGTCCACATAGTCGCCGCGCTGGGAGAAGCCGGCGCGGACGCCGCCCGCGTCGATGGCCCCGACGCCGATCACGCCGGGGTAGGACGCCGGATAGGGCGTGGGATTGCCGGCGTCGGCCCCGCCGCGGTTGCCCACCGCCGCGACGACCACGACACCGCGCTCGGTGGCCCGCTCGACCGCCGCCCGCACCTGGTCGCTGGGCTCGGTCATCACGAGGGACATGTTGATGACGTCGGCGTCACCGCCGGACGGGCTGGCCGCCCAGTCGATGGCCTCGGCGAACGTCCCGGGGGCGACCGGGGCGGGCCCGCCGGCCGGGGAGTCGGTGTCGGGCTGCTCGCTGACGCGCACGGGCACGATCGTCGCGTCGGGCGCGAGCCCGCGCGGGCCGGCCGACGCGACGTGCCGGGCGGCGATGATGCCGGCCACACCGGTGCCGTGGCCGACGCAGTCCTGCCGGGCGTCGGCGTTGCCGTGCAGGAAGTCCCGCCCGCGGCTCACCTGGCCGTCCAGCTGGGGATGGTCGGCGTCCACACCCGAGTCGATCACCGCGACCCGCACGCCGGCGCCGGTGGCGAAGGGCGCCAACCGGTCCGGGGCGAACATCTTGTCTTCATAGGGCTGGGCCTTGCTGACCGGGGCGGCGACGACCTGCTGCTTGTCGGGGCAGGCGAACGCCCGCGCCTGTGCCGGCGCGGCGGGCATCAGCCCTCCGGCCACCACGGCGACGGCCACTGCCGCCCGTCTCATCCGCATGCTCACTCCTGTGTCACGACCGGGTGGGATGCTACCGGCCCGGGACCTGCGGTGGAGATCCACGGCGGGACGGTAGGCAGATCGTCGGAATTGGTGTGCGGGGGACCTCGATTGACCGCTTCACCGGCGCGCCGCTAGGTTGTGGGGACCATCTGCGGCGTCGCGAGGGAAACCGGTGCAACTCCGGTGCGGTCGCGCCACTGTGAACGGATCCGCCGGATCCGTGAGTCAGGACGCTCACGCGCCGCAGGCCTGTCGATCGGGACGCGTCATCCCGCAAGGAGGTCTTCTCCGTTATGCCCAAGATCCAGACGGTTCGCCCGCTGCGCCCCACCGCCATCTCCCCCCGCGTGCTGGGGGCTGCGTCCGGCGTCGTGGCAACCCTGCTGCTGCTCGCCTACCTGGTCGCGTTCGACCAGGGCGCGGTCTCCCAGAACGGGGCATTCCTGCACGAGCTCATGCACGACGGCCGTCACCTGCTCGGCGTCCCGTGTCACTGACGCCGGGTCGCACGGCGCCGACCTACGGGGCCCTCCTGGTGCGGGGCCTGCTGGCGGGTCTCCTCGCCGGGCTGCTCGCCGGTGCCTTCGCGTACGCGCTGGGCGAGCCGAAGGTGGAGGCGGCGATCGCGATCGAGGAGGCCGCGGCACACGCCGAGGCGGCCTCCGCGGCGGCGTCCGGGGCACCGGCCGCCGCCGACCATCACGGCGAGGACGCCCTGGTGTCGCGCACCGGCCAGAAGGGCGGCCTGTTCCTGGCCACCGCCCTGTTCGGCGCGGCGATGGGCGGCCTGCTCGCCACGGCGTACACGCTGCTGCGCCGGCGGCTGCGCACCGAGCGTGACTCCCATGCCGCGCTGGGCCTGGCCGGCGCGGCGTTGCTGGGCATGGTTCTGGTGCCGTTCGTGAAATATCCGCCGAATCCACCCGCCGTCGGTGACCCGGCGACCATCGACCAGCGCACGATCAGTTACGTGTCGATCGTGGTGATCGGGCTGGTGGCCGTCTGGGCGGCGGTGGTCGCGGCCCGCGCCCCCCGCGCCGGCGCCGCGGACTGGGTCCGTGCGGCCGCGGGCCTGGGCGCTTTCCTGGCGGTCGTCGTGGTGGGTTACGTACTGCTGCCCAACATCGACGAGGTGCCGGAGACGTTCCCGCCGAGCCTGTTGTGGAACTTCCGGGTGACCTCGCTGGGCACCCAGGTGACGCTCTGGACGATGCTCGGCCTGGCCTTCACCGCCCTGCTGCCGCGTCCCGCGCCGAGCGAGGCCGTGGCGGCGGGCAAGAGGACGGAGTCCGTGCCGGTGTGAGTGGCCTGCGGCTGCTCGCACACGCCCCGACAGCGGCCCTGCGGGGCGCGCACTTCGGTGGCGACGACGACATCGACGAGGGTGGCCGGCGGGCCGCCCTCGCCATGTCCCCGCTCAGCCGCGGCGACCTGTGGGTGTGCGCGCCGTCCCGGGCGGCCCGCGAGACCGCGCAGGCGCTCGGCCATTCGGCGGCCGTCGAACGCGCGCTGGCCGACCCCGACTTCGGTGAGTGGAACGGCCGCAGCCTCGACGAGGTGTCCACGGCCGACCCCGCCGGCGTGCAGCGGTGGCTGACCGATGTCCGATCGGCGCCGCACGGCGGCGAGTCGCTGGCCACGGTCCGCGACAGGACCGGCACCTGGCTGGACGCGATGGCCGGCCAGCGGGTCGTGGCCGTCGCACACCCCCTCGTCGTACGAGCGGCGATCGCCCACGCCCTCGCACTCCCGGACGACGGCATCTGGCGCCTGGACGTGGCGCCGCTGTCGCTGACCCGGCTCACGTACCGGACGAATCGCTGGCATCTGCACTTCCCCGCCGCGGGGTGACCGCCGTGGCATGACCGCCCGTGCCGACCAGCCCCGGGCGACCAGCCCCCGGGCGGCCAACCGTGTGACGGTTCGGTGTGCCTCACCGTGCGCAGGTCGAAGTCCGCGATGTCCCCTGGCTCCCTGGCGAAGACCCGTCATCCGGGAAGATCCTCTGCCCCGGAGAGACCTTTCGCCCGAGAAGACTCGTCTTCCGGCGACCCGCCACCGTGAAAGACCCCGCACCTGCGGAAGAACCGTCTTCGCCGGGCCCGCCACCTGCGCGGACCCGCCACCGTGCCGGGCGCTCGGCGCGGTGGCCGGATGTTGTCGGCGGGTGGCGCTAGGGTCGGGTCGCGATGGCAGAAGACGATGTTTCCCCGACGACGCGGCCGGTGCCGAAACAGGCCGTGCTGACCGTGGCGATCCCCGGCGAGCCGCCGGAGCGCACCGCCGCGCCTCGAGTCCTGGTGCCGCAAGATGCGGCTCCCGCCGACACGGCGACCGGAGATGTGCCGCGCGGTGAAGGGGCGAAGCGCGGCACGGCCGAGCCTGGTCAGATGGGCACGGTCGAGCCCGTTCCGGGCGGCACGGCCGAGCCTGGTCAGATGGGCACGGTGACCTTCGCCGCGCGGGGCACGGCGGAGCCGGCGCCGGAGACGCGGCCGTGTGCGCACTGCGGCCGGCCCGTGCCGCAGCGGGCGTCGGCCGGACGGCCGTTCCGCTACTGCCGGGACAACGACGGTGAGTGCCAGCGCGCCTCGCGCAACGTCCGGATGCGGCACCGTTCCTCGCCGGGGCTGGCCGGGCAGGTGGCTCGCACCTGGGAGCTCGTCGACCGCCTCGATCAGTTCGTCGGCACGCTCAGCGAGGCCCTGCACGCCGAGATGTCGCCGGCCGGGGTCGAGCGGCAGGTCGCCGAGGTGCGCGCCGAGACGTCGCGGCAGGTCGCGGCCGCACACACCGAGCGCGACGACGCCCGCCGCGACGCCGACCGGGCCGCCGACGCTGCCGCCACCGCCGTGCAGGAGGCCCTGGCCGCCCGCGCGGAACGCGACGAGGCGCTGCAGGCGGCGCAGGCGGCCCACCGGCTGGCCGAGGCCGCCGCGGCGGACGCCCGGCAGGCGGTCGCGGCCCGCGACGAGGCGCAGGCCGAGGCCCACGCCGCCGCCGCGCTGCGGATGCGCGCGGAGGCGGACCGCGACGCGGCCCGCCGCGAGACCGACGGGATGCGCCAGGAGCGCGACGAGGCCCGTCACCAGACCGATTCCGTACGCCGGGAGCTGACCGACACCCGCCACGAGTCCGCCACCCGTGCCCGGGAGCTGGACCAGGCGCTGGCCGACCTGCGCACGGCCCGGAGCGACCGCGACGACGCGAACGCGGCACGCGAGGCGGCCCTGCGCGAGCGGGACGAGGCGCGGGCAACACGGGACGAGGCGCTCGCGGCCCGGGACGAGGCCACGGCGGCCCTGGCCGCCGCCCGCGCCGACGCCGAGCGGGCCGCGGCACAGGCCACCGAGGCGCGCGCCCAGGCGGCACGGGCGGCGGAGGAGTCCGCATCCGCTCAGCGTGCGCTCGCCGAGGCGCGGGCCGGGGAGGACCGTGAGCGGCAGGCGCGGGAACGGGCGACGGCCGAGCTGGCCGCGGTCCGGGAGGCCGCCGAACGCGACGCCGCGGAGCTGCGGCGGCGGCTGGAAACGGCGCGTGCGGACGTGGACGCCGCGCAGGACCGGGTGGCGCAGCTGTCGGCCCAGGTCAGCGACCTGGCCTCGGCCCTGGCGGCACTCGGGTCGCACCGATGAAGCACTCGCGGCCCTCAGCTGAGACTGACAGAGCGCTCGCAGCACTCGGCCGGGACCGTTAGAGCACTCGCCGCAGCCCGGGGCCGACGAGACCGCCGCCGGGCGCTGGCGGTGGACGTGGGCGCGGCGGGGGGGGCGTGGAGGGCAGGCGCCGGGCGGCCGGGCGCGGGACGTGGCAGAGCGGGCACGGCGGGCCGAGCGGCGGGGCGCGGCCGGCGGGCTGGTCGGGGCGGGATAGGCTGGGGCGGCAGGTTGACGGCGGGTCTGTCGTCCGGTGCCGGTCGGCGAGCGGGGCCCTGGTCCGGCGTGACCGACATCGCACTATCCGTAGATCTCGCATTGTCCCGTAAAGTGGACCAAGGTCCACTTCAGGACGGGCCGAGGCGGCCGATAGGGGACGGTGCCGGTTACGCTCGAAGCGTTAACACCGCCGACACACACGGCGGTCGCCAGGAATCTCGCGACCGCCCCTTTCGTTACACCAACGGAAGCAGCACCACGAGCGAGGGGAAAGCCGATCATGGGCGAACGCATGCTGCGCGGCAGCCGACTTGGCGCAGTCAGCTACGAGTCCGACCGCAACACGGAGCTGGCCCCCCGGCAGACCCGCGAGTACCTGTGCGTGAAGGGTCACCAGTTCGAGGTGCCGTTCGCCGTCGATGCCGAGGTGCCGATCACCTGGGAGTGCAAGTTCGACGGCAGCGTCGCGCGACTGGTCGACGGCAACGAGCCGGAGCAGAAGAAGGCGAAGCCGCCGCGCACCCACTGGGACATGCTGCTGGAGCGGCGGTCGATCTCGGAGCTGGAGGACATCCTCAACGAGCGGCTGCAGGAGGTTCGCACCCGCCGCGGTCGTTGATCCACGGCATCTGGTCGCCGTTCCGCCGGACGAGGGCGGGACGGCGATTTGCTGTGCCCGCCCGAACGGGCTGGACAAAGCGCGACACACCGGGTGGACGAAGCGGGACACCGGGTGGACGACGCGGGAGACGACCGCGGACGCGGCCGCCCGATCAGCGGATGATCTCGCCCTCGACGACCTCGCCGGTGACGACCGGGCCCGGACGGCCTCCGCCGGATGCCTTCGCCGCACCGGTCGCGGATTCCGAGGCGGTCAGAGGCGCCGCGCCGGTGGAGGAAGCCGGCGCCGGCTCGTCGACCGGGTCGGACTGGTGGACGCGCACGCGCCGGGGCCCGAACAGGTCACCGGCGACCGCCGACGGCACCCGGCGCTCGGTGAAGCGTTCCACCCCGCGCCGGGCCAGGATCCGCCCCGGCGGCAGGATCAGCAGCAGCCCGGCGACCGCCGAGACGAAACCGGGCATGGCCAGCAGCAGCGCGCCGAGCAGGCCGACGAGCGAGTTGCTGACCTGCGGGCCCGGTGGGCGCCTCTGCTCGGCGGCGCTGCGAAAGGCCCGCCATCCGCGGATGCCCTCACGGCGCAGCAGCGCCATCCCGGCGATGCTGGACGCCGCGACGAGCAGTACCGCCCAGCCCGCGCCGAGGGCGTGCGCCACCGCGGCGAACACGGCGATCTCGGCCGCGGCGAGCAGCAACAGCCCCAGCGGTAGCAGAGCCAGGATCCGACGCAACTCCGTCACCCTCCCTCACCGACGCCGGCGACCCGCGCCCCTGCAGAGTCCGGGACGACAGATCCGCGGTGTCACACCGGCTTGTCCAGCATGACACGCGGCCGCACGGTCACGGCCAGGTCGACGGCTGCTTCGGCGTACGCCCGAACTTGTTCAGCAGCGTCTCCTTGCGGGCCGCCGCACCCCACAGGGTGACCCTGAGCAGCTGTTCCTTGAAGATGTTGCCGCTCATCTTGCTGACGCCGTGTTCGCGCTCGGTGAACGTGATCGGCACCTCGGCCATCCGGAAACCGTGCCGGTAGGTGCGCCACGCCAGCTCCACCTGGAACGAGTAGCCCTGCGAGGCGACCGTCGACACGTCGATCGCGTCGAGGACCGGCATCCGGTAGGCCCGGTAGCCGCCGGTGGCGTCCTTGAACGGCATGCCCAGCGCCATGCGGATGTAGATGTTGCCGCCGCGGGAGAGCAGCAGCCGGTGCAGCGGCCAGTTGTGCACGCTGCCGCCCGGGATGTAGCGGGTGCCGAGCACGGCGTCGGTGTCGCGCAGCGCGTCGAGCAGCTTCGGCAGCTCCTCGGGGGCGTGCGAGCCGTCGGCGTCCATCTCGACGACCGCGTCGTAGCCCTTGTCCTTGGCCCACGCGAATCCCGCGACGTACGCGGCGCCGAGGCCCTCCTTGCCGGCGCGGTGCAGCACGAACACGTGGTCGTCGGCGGCGGAGATCTCGTCGGCGATGGCGCCGGTGCCGTCGGGTGAGTTGTCGTCGGCGACGAGGATGTCGACCGACGGCACCGCGGTGCGCACCCGCTCGGTGATCGACCGCAGGTTGTCGGCCTCGTTGTAGGTGGGGATGACCACGAGGACGCGGCCCACCCCCGGGTACCCGTCCGAGCCCGCTGCCATCGGGTTCGCGTCGCTCACCGTTCCTCCGTCTTTGCCTGTGCGTCGGTCATGTCGCTGCTCCGGCGCCGCCGCAGCGGTAACGCCCCGGCCAGGACGAGCAGGGTCAGGGCGACCATGGCGAGCTCCGGCCACTGTCCCAGACGAGTGGCCAGCGTACGCGGTCCGCCCACTCGCATCTCGCGCAGGACCACGGCCTCCACATTGAATCCGGTGGCGGCGTGCACCCGGCCGTCCGCGCCGGCGAACGCGGACACCCCGACCGTCGATACCATCAGCGCCTCCCGGCCGTGCTCGACCGCGCGCAGCCGCACCATCGCGAGCTGCTGGCGGGCCTCCGCCTCGTTGAACGTGGCGTTGTTGGTCTGCACCGCGAGGATCTGCGCACCGCCGGTCACCGTGTCGCGCACGATGCCGTCGTAGGCGACCTCGAAGCAGATCACGTCGCCGATCGTCGCCGCCCCGGTGCGGATGACGCCCGGGGTGCTGCCGGCCAGCATGTTCTGCACCAGGTCGACCTTGGTGGAGACCAGCCGGGCGACGGGACGAAGCGGCATGTACTCGGCGAACGGCACCGGGTGCCGCTTGACGTACACCTGATCGAGGTCGGGTCCGGTGACCGGCATCCACAGCAGGCCCGCGTTGCGGATCTCCCGGGGCTTGTCGCCGCGCAGCACCGTGCCGACGAGGATCGGCACGCCGATCGCGTCGGCCGCCCGGGCGATCTGCTGCGCCGCGTCCTGGTCGCGCAGCGGGTCGATGTCGCTGGAGTTCTCCGGCCAGATCACCAGCGCCGGCCGCGGCTTGCTGCCCGCGCGCACCTCGGCGGCGAGTCTCTCGGTGGCGCGCACGTGGTTGAGCAGCACGGCGGCGCGCTGGGCGTTGAAGTCCAGCCCGAGGCGCGGCACGTTGCCCTGCACGATCGCGACCGTACGGGTCTGCGCCGCGCGCGCGGCGGTCGGCACGAACGCCGGACCGGCCAGCAGCACCGCGGCGGCCAGCGCGAACCCGGCGGCGCCCCACCACGCCCGGGCCCCGCCGGTCGGCGCCGGGGACCGGCCGCGCCATGTCCGCACCACCTGCCAGGCCAGCGCCACCAGGGCACCGCCGGCGGCGGCGAGCGCGAACGTCACCAGGGGTGCGCCGCCGAGCACGGCCAGCCGCAGCGCCGGCGCGTCCTGCGCGGCGAACGCCAGCCGCCCCCAGGGGAACCCGCCGAACGGCGCCCGGTCCCGCAGCGCCTCCTGCGTCACCCACAGCAGCCCGGCGACCAGCGGCCAGGCGGCCCGGAACCGGTCGATCAGCGGCGACAGCCACGCCGACGCCAGGCCGAGCAGGCCCAGGTATCCGGCCTGCGCGCCGGCCAGCAGCATCCACGGCAGCCAGCCGGCGGCGATGTGCGTCCAGTCCAGCAGCGGCACGAACAGCACCAGCCCGGCGAGCATGCCGGCGCCGAAGCCGGCCCGCAGCCGCCGGCGGTGCGCCGCCGCGGCCAGCAGCGCCACCGAGACCGGCGCCAGCCACCACAGGTCGTACGGCGGGAACGACAGCAGCAGCCCGGCGCCCGCCACGACGGCGAGCACCACCGACGCCCAGCGCGGCACCGGCCGCGGTGTGCCCGGCACGGCCGGCGCGGCACCGGCCGCCGCGGGTGCGGGCTGAAGCGTCGACAGATCCACGCGCGGAAGGCTACCCGGCGGCGGTCACGAAACCGTCGCGCCACCCGCCGGGCCGGGCGAACGCCGCCCGCCGGGCCGGGCAGGGCCGCCCTCCAGGCCGGAGGACCCCGTCATCGGGGTGAAGGAACGCGCCGGGAGGCCGAGGGAATCGGGACACGGCCGCGGGCCGTGCCCCGATTGCTCCCAGAGATCCCGTTCCGAGCCGCTGCGTGGGTGTGGTGTCGCGGGACCTTCGGACCGACCCGCCGCAGGCTGGCTGCCGGCGTCGTGCCGTTGTCTACTGGCCTCGTTCCACCGCGCCCGCACCGGAAAGTCGCGGCCGGTCCGCGCCGCCCCGTCGACCCCCACCCCCTGGACCTGGCGTACGCGTCGGTCTTGCCGCGTGGCCATTGGGCGAAGGAACGAAGCGAACAACAACCGCTCCCCGGAAAAGGACCCATCGACGGTACGCCGCACCCCCGGCGCCTTGTCAACCAGGTCACCCGCACCCGGGCGTGTCGCAACCCCGGCGTGTCACCGCGCCGGAAAAGCAGTCGTCACAGGCTGTTGACCAACGCGGCCGCGGCCGCCGGATGATCTTCGGCGAGCATCCCGGCGGCGGCCAGCACGTACCGGGTGTCGACCACCCGCCGGACCTGGCGCGGCGCCGCCCAGCCGCCCGCGGTGTCGCCCAGGACCGCGTCCAGCACGGCCTGCCCGCCGCCGTGGCGCAGCACCCCGCCGGAGCCGACGACCAGCCGCACGTCGCGCAGGTCGCGCCCGCCGGTGCGGGGCAGCCCCGGCCCGGGGGAATGGCCGCGGGCGTGCCGGCGCAACGCGATCATCGCCGCCGTCGACGCCAGCGCCCGGTCGGTGGCCGCGTCGTACGGCCGCCCGCCCGAGATGTCCGGCTCCGGCAGCTTCTCCGCGGCCGCCGCGGCGACCACACCGGCCGCGCCCACGCCGACGCCGAGATCACCCTCGACGGTCCGCGACCGCCACAACGTGCCGGCCACGTCCCGCTGCGGCCCGTGCTCCAGCTCCCCGTCCGGCAGCAACGCCGAGTACACGTCGGTCGTCGCCCCGCCCACGTCCACCACCAGCACCCCGGCGGCGGTCTCGTCGGCCAGCAGCGACACCCCGGCCAGCACCGCGTCCGGCGTCGCGCACCGCACCAGCGACGCGAACCGCCGGCCCTTCGACAACTTCTTGCCGCCGATGACGTGCCGCAGGAACATCTCCCGGATCGCCGCGCGCGCCGGCAGGGCGTCGAGCACCCCGATGCGCGGCAGCACGTTGCCGGTCACCGTCACCGGCACACCGCGCTCGGTCAGCACCCGCGCCGCGTCCGGGCGCGCGTCGGCGTTGCCGGCCACCACCACCGGCACCCGCATCCGCGACGTCGCCAGCCGGCCGGCGTTGTGCCGCAGCGTCTGCTCGTCGCCGCCGTCGGTGCCGCCGACGAGCAGAACCACGTCCGGTCGCGCCGCCCGCAGCGCCGCGACCGCCCGCCCGTCGAGCGGGCCGGCGGCCACGTGCACCACCTGGGCGCCCGCCGACAGGCCCACCCGGTGCCCGGCCTCCGCCGTCACCAGCGACTCGTAGCCGACCACCGCCAGGCGCAGGCCGCCACCGGCCGACGAGCACACGTAGAGCTCGTCACGGGCCGCGAGACGGCCGCCGGCGGCCTCCACCGCCGCGTCGAGACCGGTCAGCACGTCCGACGACGACGTGGTCGGCACCTCCGAGCGGGCCAGCACCCGGCCGCTTGCGAGGTCGACCCGCAGCGCCTTGGTGTACGTGGACCCGACGTCGACGCAGACGGCCTG
This sequence comes from Couchioplanes azureus, assembly GCF_014648355.1. Lineage (GTDB taxonomy): Bacteria > Actinomycetota > Actinomycetes > Mycobacteriales > Micromonosporaceae > Actinoplanes > Actinoplanes azureus. The sequence goes on along the minus strand of NZ_BMQY01000004.1, from coordinate 188,917 downwards.
CGTCATGCCTTCGGCGGCACGACCACCGTGCCCGTCGCGGTCACCGCCACGATCGGCTCGTCCAGCACGACCGCCGCCGAACCGCCCGTACCCCGGCACACCACCGTCGACGAGAACTCGATCCTGCGCGACCGGGTGCCCATCCTCACCACCGTCGCCGTCACCTCGAGCACGTCACCGGCCTGCACCGGCGCCTTGAACTGCACGTCGTCGTACGAGGCGAACAGGCCCTCGTCGCCGTCGAGCTGGATGCACACCTCGGTCGCCACGTCGCCGAACAGGCCCAGCGAGTACGCCCCGTCCACCAGGTTCCCCGCGTAGTGCGCGTGCGCGTACGGCACGTAACGACGATGCTTCACAGTGATCATGCGGCACTCCCTGTCAGGGCATGGACGAGATACGAGGCGACCTCCCGGGGCGTCGTACCCCGGGAGAAGATCCGGTCGACGCCGAGCTCCTCGGTCATCAACTCGTCGAAGCGCGGACCACCGACGATCAGCAGCGGCCGTTTGCCCTCCGGCAGCGCCTCCCGGAACGCCGCCGACATCTGCCGCGTGTTCAGCAGGTGCGCGTCGCGCTGCGTCACCACCTGCGACACCAGCACGGCGTCGGCCTTGCACGCCTTCGCCGTCTCCACCAGGTCCGGCACCGACACCTGGGCGCCCATGTTCGTCACCGACATCTCCCGGTACGACTCCAGGCCCTTCTCCCCCGCGATGCCCTTGAGGTTGAGGATCGCGTCGATGCCCACCGTGTGCGCGTCCGTGCCGATGCAGGCGCCCACGACGTTGAGCCGCCGCCGCAGCCGGCGCTTGATGACCGCGTTGATCTCCTTCGCGCCCAGCAGCGGGAAGTCCCGCTCGACGACCTGGACCTTGTCCGTGTCGACGAGGTGGTTCACCTTCCCGTACACCACGAAGAAGGTGAAGCCGTCGCCCATCGCCTTGGCGTGCACCAGCATCGCCGGGTCCATGCCCATCTTGTTCGCCAGCTGGATCGCGGCGCCCTCGGCCCGCTTGTCGTGCACCAGCGGCAGGGTGAACGACAGCTGCACCATGCCGTCGCCGGTCGTGTCCCCGTAGGGGCGGACGATGCTCATGCCTCCAGGGCCTCCGTCACCGGGTTGTAGTAGTCGGCGTCGTGCTTCGCGACCCCGTCGAGGCCCTTGCCCCGGTCGGCGGGCCGCTTCATGATCCCGAACGTGCCGTCCGCGATGGCGTTGAGCATGCCGTCGTCGACCACCCGCTCCAGCAGCTCCACCGCCTCGCCCAGCACCGTGTGCGCCCGCTGCTGGATGAACCCGCCCGGCGCCGGCACGAAGTCCTCGTGCAGGTTGCCGGCGCCGTTCAGCACGTACCGCACGTTCTGCAGCGCGATGTCACGGTCGGACAGCCACGGCGTCACCACCGCCTCGGTCATCATCCCCACCAGCAGGATCCCCTGACCGGTCAGCGCACCCACCAGGTTGAAGAAGCCGTCCAGCAGGTTGCCGCGGAACACGTCGCCGGTCATGTGCTTGGTCGGCGGCATCCACTTCAGCGGCGCGTCCGGGAACAGCTCCCGCGCCAGCAGCGCGTGCGCCAGCTCCAGCCGGAACGACTCCGGCAGGTCCGGGTTGATCTCGAACGCGTGCCCGAGACCCAGCTGCCAGTCCTGCAGGCCCGCCTCGTGCGCGAAGAACTCGTTCAGCAGCTGCGACACCGTCACCGTGTGCGCCGCCTCGACCGCGTCGGCCGTGGTCAGGTAGTTGTCCTCACCGGTGTTGATGATGATCCCGGCCCGGGCGTGCACCTGCCGCGAGAACCGCTGGTCCACGAACGTGCGGATCGGGTTGATGTCACGGAACAGGATCCCGTACATCGAGTCGTTGAGCATCATGTCGAGGCGTTCCATGCCCGCCAGCGCCGCGATCTCCGGCATGCACAGGCCCGACGCGTAGTTCGTCAGCCGCACATAGCGGCCCAGCTCCTTCGACGACTCGTCCAGCGCCGCCCGCATCAGCCGGAAGTTCTCCTGCGTCGCGTACGTACCCGCGAAACCCTCCCGGGTCGCACCCTCCGGCACGTAGTCCAGCAGCGACTGCCCCGTCGACCGGATCACCGCGATCACGTCCGCGCCGGCCCGCGCCGCCGCCTGCGCCTGCGGAATGTCCTCGTAGATGTCGCCGGTCGCCACGATCAGATAGATCCACGGCCGCCGCGGCGGATCCCCGTACCGCTTGATCAGCCGGTCCCGCTCCGCGCGCCGCCGGTCCACCACCTTCAGGCCCGCGTTGGTCGCCCGCCGCGCGGCCCGCTTGGCCGCGCTCACCTCGGCCTTCTTCTCCGGTACGGCGAAGCGCACCGCACCCGCGGCCGCCTTCTGCGCCAGCACCGTCACGTCGTCGAGGCCCTCGGCCGCCAGCGCGTGGAACACCGGCACCGCCACCCCGTGCCCCAGGCCCACGTCCGCACGGACCGCGTCCACGAGCCGGTTCACCCACGGGATGCCGTCGGAGTCCGCGCCCCGCACACCCGCCAGCCGCAACACGGCCCGCTCCACCGACACGGTCGTGTGCGACCGTGCCAGATCCACGACCGGCTGCCCCGCCCGCGCGGCGAGCTCACGCGCCCGCCGCACCACCTCCGGGTCCAGACCCAGCTTCCGCACCGTCACTCCTCGTAGATCGTCTCGCCGGACAACACCGTCCGGCGGCACACCGGCCGCGCCGGCACGTCACCGTCGGGCCCCGCCAGCAGCGCCGGCAGACCCTCCTCAAGCCCCCCGGGCGTGTCCCACACCGCGAAGGTGGCCTGCGCACCCGGCGCCAGCTCCCCCGCGTCGTCGACCCCCACAGCCCGCCAGCCACCCCGCGTCGACGCCGCGAACGCCGCCCGCACACCCATCCGGAACACCGGATTGCGCGGCGCCGCCGCGGCCGCCACCGCCGCCCACGGATCCAGCGGCGTCACCGGCGAGTCGGACCCGAACGCCAGCGCCACCCCCGTCGCGTGCATCGCCCCGATCGGGTTCGACGCCAGCGCCCGCGGCACACCCAGCCGCTGCGCGTACATCCGGTCCGGGCCGCCCCACAGCGCGTCGAACACCGGCTGCACGCTCGCCACCACGCCGAACTCGACCATCCGGGCGATCATCGCCCGGTCCGCCAGCTCCACGTGCTCGATGCGATGCCGGCCCGCGCGCACCCGCTCCACGCCGACCGCCTCCGCCGCGATGGCGAAACCGTCCAGCACGCTCGCGATCGCCGCGTCCCCGATCGCGTGGAAGCCGCCCTGCACCCCCAGCTCGATGCACTCCAGCAGATGCGCCCCGGCCTGCTGCGCCGTCACGAACGCCTCGCCGCACCCGCCGCCGTCGGCGTACGGCTCGCGCACCGACGCCGTCCGCGAACCCAGCGCCCCGTCGGCATACAGGTCGCCGGCCGCACCCACCGCGCCCAGATCCTTCGCGCGCCGCGCCCCGCCCAGCTCACCCCAGTAGCCGAACACCCGCGGCAGGCCCCGGCCCGACAACGCCAGCACCGACGCGAGATCCTGCTCGCTCGACGTCCCCGGCCCCGCGCACTCGTGCACCGACGCCACCCCGCGCGAGGCCGCCAGCCGCAACGCCGACCGCTGCGCCGCCTCCCGCTGCGCCGGCGTCAACGACCCCAGCGCCACCGCGCGCACCGCATGATGCGCGTGCTCGCGCAGCCAGCCGGACGCGGCGTACCCGCCGACGCCCTCGATGCCCGGGCACGCCGCCAGCAGCGCGCGCGACGCCAGCGCCGAATGCACCGACGCCTGCGACAGGTACACCCGCCGACCGCCGGCCACCCGGTCCAGCTCGTCGGCGTCCGGCGGCGTCTGCTGCGCCCACGTCGACTCGTCCCACCCGTGCCCGTGCACCACCGCGTCGCCCGCCCGCGTCCGCGCGAACGCCGCCACCGCCGCCAGCAGCTCCGCCGCCGAGCGCACCCCCGACAGCTCCAGGCCGTCGGCCGCCAGCCCGGTGTCCGTGGCGTGCACGTGCGCGTCCACGAACGCCGGCGTCACCAGCGCACCGCCCAGATCCACCACGGAACCCGCCGACGGCGCGTCAGCGGACGCGCCCAGCCACGCGATGCGCCCGTCGTGGACCAGCATCGCCGAGGCCTGCGGCTGTGCCGCCGAGTAGAAACGGCCGTTGCGGAAGAGCACCGAGGGGAGAGTCATGAGCGTCAGTGTGCCGCGATCCGCGCCTCGAACAGCGCGCGCACCGCGGGAGTACGCCGCAGGACATCCAGCGCGAACTCCGCATGCCCCGGCACGTACCCGTTGCCCACCAGCATCGTCACGTCCGCCGCCAGGCCCTCCGCGCCCAGCGCCGCCGCCGGGAAACTCGTCGCCATCGAGAAGAAGATGACCGTGCCGCCGTGCCCCGTCGACAGGATCGCGCCGTGCTCGCACCCCGGCACGTCCACACACACCACCGTCACCGTCGCCGGCGCGCCCAGCGCCCCGGCCACCGCCGACGACACCGCCACCGGATCCCGGGCGTCGGCGATCGCGACGTGGTCCGCCAGGCCCGCCGACGTCAGCGCGTCGCGCTCGGCCTCCGACACCACCACCCCGACCGTACGCGCGCCCGCCAGCCGCGCCGCCGTCAACGCCAGCGACCCGCTCTTGCCGGCCCCGCCCAGCACCGCCACCGTCACCGGCTCCCGGTCCCCGGCGATCCCGGCCGCACCCACGTACGCCTTCACCACCCGGTCCGTCAGCGCCGGCGCACCGCACACGTCGAAGACGGCGAGCGCCAGCTCCGGCGCCAGATCCTCCGGCAGCACCGCCACCACCGAGCGCCCGAACAGGATCGCGTGCCCCGACGCCGGCACCTGCTCGCCGAGGCCGTCCCAGCCGGCCAGCTCGTCGTCGATCACCAGCGGCGTCAGCGTGAGCGACACCAGCGTCGCCACCCGGTCGCCCACCTTCACCGGCAGCGGCGACTCCGGGCCCACCTCGTCCACGACCCCGATCAGCATGCCGCCCGAACCCGTCACCGGGTTGTGCATCTTGCCGCGGGTCCGCACGATTTCCAGGACCTCGGCGCGCACCGCGGCGCCGTCGCCGTCATGTTTGCCGGCCAGTTGCCGATAACTGGCGGCGTCGAGGTTCAGCCGCTCCACCCGGATCCGCACCTCGTCCGGCCCGATCTCCGGCCGGGCGTCCAACCGCCACGCCGCCTGCGGCAGCACACCCGCCGGCTCCAGCACACGAGACAGGCCCACAGCGAACGACATACCCACCATCCTCACGAGAAACAAGGTGCTGCACCGCTGCTACACCGTAAATCCTCCGGACCGACGGTTTCTAGACCGAAGATTCTCCAGTATCGTGATCCCAGACCACCCCCGACCCCCAGGAGGCCCCGGTGACTGAGCCGGCCACCGCCCCGGCAACTCCCGCCGGCCAGCCGTACGAGTACCGGCGCCGGCCCCTCGTGGAGCCCGACTGGACCCGCTTCCCCGGCTGGCGCGACGTCACCGCCGCCCAGTGGGAATCCGCCCAGTGGCAGCGCGTCAACTGCGTCAAGAACGTCAAGCAGCTCCGCAACGTCATGGGCGACCTGCTCGAGGAGCGCTTCTACGCCGACCTCGAGACCGACATGGCGCGCCTCGCCACCATGTCGATGCTCATCCCGCCGCAGATGCTCAACACCATGGTGCCCGACCGCACCCCGGACACGGAGTCGTTCTACGCAGACCCGATCCGGCGCTACATGCTCCCGGTCGCCACCGACCGCCGCCTCGACTGGCCGTCGCACCCGCACGCCACCCGCGACAGCCTCCACGAGCACGACATGTGGGTCGCCGAGGGCCTCACCCACCGCTACCCGACCAAGGTCCTCGCCGAGCTGCTCAGCACCTGCCCGCAGTACTGCGGCCACTGCACCCGCATGGACCTCGTCGGCAACAGCACCCCCACGGTCGACAAGCTCAAGCTCACCCTCAAGCCCGTCGACCGCTACGACGCCCACCTGGCCTACCTCAAGGCCCACCCCGGCGTCCGCGACGTGGTCGTCTCCGGCGGCGACGTCGCCAACGTCCCCTGGAAGCAGCTCGAGACCTACCTCATGGGCCTGCTGTCGGTGCCCACCGTGCGCGACATCCGCCTCGCCACCAAGGCCCTCATGGGCCTGCCCCAGCACTGGATCCAGCCCGACGTCGTCGAGGGCCTGCACCGCGTCGCCATCACCGCCGAGCGGCGCGGCGTCAACCTCGCCGTCCACACCCACGTCAACCACGTCAACTCGCTGACGCCGCTGGTCGCGCGCGCCGCCCGTACGCTCATCGAGGTCGGCGTCCGCGACGTCCGCAACCAGGGCGTGCTCATGCGCGGCGTCAACGCCACCAGCACCGACCTGCTCGACCTCTGCTTCGGCCTCCAGGGCGAGGCGGGCATCCTGCCGTACTACTTCTACATGTGCGACATGATCCCCAACGCCGAGCACTGGCGCGTGCCGGTCTGGCACGCCCAGCAGCTCCAGCACGACATCATGGGCTACCTGCCGGGCTACGCCACCCCGCGCATCGTCTGCGACGTGCCGTTCGTCGGCAAGCGCTGGGTGCACATGGTCTCCGAGTACGACCGCGAGAACGGCATCTCGTACTGGACCAAGAACTACCGCACCTCGATCGAGCACGACGACACCGAGGCGCTGAACAAGCTCTACGCGTACTACGACCCGATCGACACGCTGCCCGAGGCGGGCCAGGAATGGTGGCGCAAGCAGAGCGCCGAGTGACACGAGCCGCGTGAGAAAGGGCCCCGGGAGCAGCTCCCGGGGCCCTTTCTCGCTGTCTGTCCAGGCGGCTCAGCTGAACGCGTCCCGCACGTCCCGGCCGGCGTCCTTCACGTGCTCGCCCGCCTGCTTGGCGTGTGCGGCCGTCTCCTGCGCCTGCCCCTCGGCGATGAGCCGCTCGTTGTCCGTCGCGTCGCCGATGCCCTGCTTCGCCTTACCGGTCAGCTCTTCGGCCTTGTTCTTGACCTTGTCAGTGAAGCTCATCGTCAACCTCTCACCAGCTCGAACTTGTTTTTGTTCTTGCTGGTGAGTTCAGTGCCCGAAGGGCTCGTGTGTGAAACCCGAGGCGACGGGGCGTGAGCCGGTGCACACCGCCTAAGGCATCCTAGGATCCTGAGATATAAGAGAAGGCGGCGTCAGATCGCCCAGCCCTGCCGGACGTGCCAGTCGTCGATGTCGCCGTTCATCGGGTCGTGCACCGCCTGCACGACCGGCTGCACCGGGACCATCTCCTCCGGAGTGATCCGCGGCGGCAAGTGCCGGAAGTCCTGCTCCTGCTCCGGACCCGGCTTCGTCTCCTGCTCGCGCTTGTCCATGGGTCCAGGCTAGGCCCCGTCCTCAACGGTAGGCACGCTCCTGCAGCCGGTACAGCTCGGCGTAACCGCCTCCGGCCGCCATCAGCTCCGCATGGCTGCCCTGCTCCACCACGCGGCCGCCGTCGAGGACCACGATCCGGTCGGCCATCCGTACGGTGGTGAAGCGGTGCGAGACCACGACGGTGACCGCGCCGGCGCGCCGGGCCCGGCCCAGCTGGTCGACGAAGTGCCGGAACAGCTCGTGCTCGGCCAGCGGATCCAGCGCCGCCGTGGGCTCGTCGAGCACGACGCAGACCGGCGCCCGGTCACCGCTCACCTCCCGCATCAACGAGCGGGCAAGGGCCAGCCGCTGCCACTGCCCGAGCGACGGCTCCACCCCGCCGAACGCGGCGCCGAGCCGGGTGCCGAGGCCCTGCAGCACCGGCGCGCCCGCCCGGTCGATCGCCGCACGCACCGCGACGCGGTCGCGCACGAAGCGGACGTTGCCCACCCCGACCGTCTCCCCCACCCGCAGCCGCAGCCGGGCGAAGTCCTGGAAGACCCCGGCGAGCCGGGCCCGCCAGCCGGCGGCGCTCAACTCGGGCAGCGGCACCCCGTCCACCGTGATCCGTCCGGCGCTCGGCTCGTACATGCCGGTCAGCAGCTTGATCAGCGTGGACTTGCCGGCGCCGTTGGCCCCGACGACCGCCACCGTGCCACCCGCCGGCAGGTGCACGTCGACGTCGTGCAGGACGTCCGCCGCGGCCCCGGGGTACCGGAAGCTCACGCCGGACAGCGTGATGCCGTCGCGCAGCACGACCGGCACCGGCGCGCCCGGCCGCGCGGCCGCGGCCGCGTAGCGCCTCAGCCACCAGTAGTGCGACACGACCTGCCCGGCCTCGGCCGCCTCCGTCAGACTCTCCAGGACCATGCGCAACTGGCCCTGCAGCTGGGTGGCCAGGGACACGACCAGGACGGCGGCGCCCACGCTCGTCCGGCCGGCCCGGATCTCACCGGCGACCAGCACCAGCGCGGCCGCGAACCCGGCGGCGTACAGCACCCACGCGCCGGCCTGCCCGGCCGCACCGCGCAGCCGGGCCGCCGCCTCGCGCCCCGCGGCGGCCTCCCACAGCTCGCCGGCCCGCCGGCTCCACCGCGCGCCGTCACAGGTCAGCAGCAGCTCCTTGGCCGACTCCGGCTCCACACACATGTCGTGCAGCCGGTGGTGCAGGCGCAGCTCCTCGGTCCCGGCGTCCCGGGCGTCCCGCAGCAGCCGGTCCGCGCGGCGAGCCGCCGCATAGAGCGGCACCCCGAGGAGAGCGAGCAGGCAGAGGTACGGGCTCACCGAGACCAGCAGCCCCACCGTGACCGCCAGTCCGGCCGCGGCCACCACCGCGTTCAGCGCCGACCACGGCATCGCCGCCAGCGCCTGGGAGCTCTGGAACAGGCGGTCCCAGCGGTCGACGAAGGGTGCGTGCTCGAGGTGGGTGAGCGTGGGTACCGAGGAGACCAGGCGCTGGGTCCGCTCGTTCTGCATGCCCCGTACCCGGCCGACCAGGAAGACCTGCAGGTTGCCGCGCACCCGGCCGGCGGTCGCCGAGACCGCGTACGCCGCCGCACCGAGCAGGACCGCCACCGCGACACCGGCACCACGGCCGGCCGTGCTGTCGTCGACGAGCTTGCGCTGGCTCAGGCCGATCCCGGCGATGACGCCGGCCTGCGCGACGGTGACCAGGGCGAGCAGCAGCGCGGGCCGCCGCCCGGCCCGCAGGGTGAGCCGGACCATGTCCGCGAGCAACCGGAACCAGTCGCTCATGCCGCCTCCTCGCCGAAGGCGGCCGCCTGGGTGGTGAAGAACGTGGCGTAGCCGCCGCCGGCCGCCAGCAGCTCGTCGTGGGTGCCGTCCTCGGCCACCCGGCCGTCCCGGAACAGCAGGATCCGGTCGGCGTAGCGCACCGTGGACAGCCGATGCGAGATCAGGACGGTCGTCGTGTCCCGTACCCGCGAGATCACCTGCTCGTGGAACTGCGCCTCGGCCCGCACGTCCAGGCTGGCGGTGGGCTCGTCGAGCACCAGCAGGCGGCGCCCGGCGTCGACGGCGTACAGCGCACGGGCCAGCGCCACCCGCTGCCACTGGCCGCCGGACAGCTCGGTGCCGCCGGTGCCCTCCCGCCAGAGCAGAGTGCCGAGATCCTCGGGCAGGCCGGTCGCGCCGGCGCGCCGCAGCGCGTCGCGGACCGCGTCGTCGTCCGCACCGCGCTCCGGCGCGGCCGAGGTGACGTTGTCGCGCAGGGTCGAGGGATAGCGCAGGAAGTCCTGGAAGAGCACGGTGACCGGCGCCCGCCGGGCGTGCGGGTCGGCGCCGTCCACGGTGATCCGACCGGAATCCGGCCGGTAGAGGCCCGCCAGCAGCTTCACGAAGGTGGTCTCGCCGGCGCCGTTCTCCCCGACCACGGCGACGATCTCCCCCGGGCGCAGGGTCAGGCTGAGGCCGTCGAGGACGCGTCGGTCGGATCCCGGGTACGAGAACACGACGTCGTCGAACCGTACGGCCGGAGCCCGCGAGGCGGCCGCGACCCGTCGGGGTGCCGGCTCCGCGGCGTACCGGGCGGTCAGCTCGTCGGCGGCGGCCAGCCCGCGCAGCCCGTACTCGATGTCGTACGCCTCCTGGCCCATCGTGCTGATGCCCAGGACGGCGAGACCGGCGAGGACCGCGGTGACGAGCTGACCGGGCCGCGCGTCGCCGGACAGCACCGCGACGGCCGGCACGCCCAGCGCCGCCGCGCCCGCCACCAGCAGCAGGCCCGTCGCCCACCACTGCCGGCTGAGCACGCCCAGCAGCTCGCGCCAGACCGGCCCGTACGTCCGGGCGGCCGCCGCCCGGAACCGGCCCGCGAACCAGTCGGTGAGCCCGTAGAGCCGCACGTCCTTGGCCGCGCCGACCACCGCCTGGGAGGCCAGGTAGAACTCGTAGCGCTGCCCGGCCGTGTCGGCGTCCAGCTTGTCGATGATCCGCATCCACTGCCGGCGGACGAACGCCCGGACCGTCAGGGCCACGGCGAGCAGCCCCGCCGCGAGCGGCACCGAGAAGGTCGCCAGCAACGCCGCCGCCGCGGCCGCGCTGAGCATCCGTACGGTCAGCTCCAGCTGTCCCACCGCGGCGTTGCCCACCGACCGGTCGCGGGCCACGCCGGTGCCGGAGTCCACGGCACGGCTGACCCGGTCCTGGAACGCCGCGCTCTCGAGCACGTCCAGGCGGGACACGGAGGCCGCCAGCAGGCGCACGCGGGCCCGCAGGTCGCCGTCGACGCGCCGGGCGAGCAACGCGCGGACCGGGTCGATCAGGAGCCAGACGACCTGGTCGGCGAGGAACGCCGCGGCGACCAGGATGGCGGCGCCGGCCGCCTCTTCCCCGGTGCTCGCGGCGACCAGGACGGCCACGAGGCGGCCGGCGGCCAGCGCGAGCGCCACCGGCAGGGCGGCGCGGACCAGCTGGAGAAGGACGAGCAGGACGGCGAGGCCGGCGCCGCCCCGGGTCAACAGACGTAGCAGCCGCATCCGAGCAGCGAACACCGACACCCCCGAAGTCGATCGGCGTCAATCCTGTCCGCTGGCGCTTCCGGGGGCAAATCGCTTTCCGTGACCGGGCGCACCACCTCTACGGCATCCTAGGAAGCAGCCGTGCGAGCGTCCGTCCGATGTCGCGCCTGGCGCGTCCCAGGAGGCTAGTCAGTCGGCGATGCGCGGCGGGCGGTTCTCGTACGGGGTGCTCAGCACCACCGTCGTGCGCGTCGTGACGTTCGCGGCCGTACGGATCTCCTGCAGGAGCCGTTCCAGGTCCGCCGGGCTGGCCACCCGCACGAGCAGGAGGTAGAAGTCCTCCCCCGCCACCGAGTAGCAGGAGTCGATCTCCGCGAGGTGGCGCAGCCGCTCCGGCGCGTCGTCCGGCTGCGACGGGTCGAACGGGCGGATCGCCACGAAGGCGGTCAGCGGCAGGTCCAGGGCCTCGTACGAGACCACGGCGGTGTAGCCGTTGATGACACCGCGCTGCTCGAGGCGGCGGACCCGCTGGTGCACGGCCGACACGCTCAACCCGACCCGCTCGGCGAGCACCGTGTAGGACAGCCGGCCGTCGGCGGTGAGGGCGGCCACGATCGCCCGGTCGATCTCTTCCACCGCGTCACGATACCGGTCGAAGCCGGGCCGCCCCGCACCCATTCCCGCACACCGCACCCGGCCTGCGCAAAGTCCACACGAGACGGGCGGCTCAGCCGCGGGTCAGCGAGCGCGAGATCACCAGCCGCTGGATCTGGTTGGTGCCCTCCACGATCTGCAGCACCTTCGCCTCGCGGAACCACCGCTCGGCCGGGTGGTCGCTCACGTAGCCCGACCCGCCCAGCACCTGGACCGCGTCCGTGGTCACCTTCATCGCGACGTCGGTCGCGAAGAGCTTCGCCTTGGCGGCCTCCGCGGAGAACGGCCGGCCGGCGTCCTTGAGCCGCGCCGCCGCCAGCATCAGCGCCCGCGCCGCCGAGACCTGGGTGGCCATGTCGGCCAGCAGGAAACCCAGACCCTGGAAGGAGGCGATCGGCTTGCCGAACTGGGTGCGTTCCTTCGCGTACGCGGCCGCGTAGTCGACGGCGGCCTGGGCGAGGCCCACCGCGCACGCGGCGATGCCGAGGCGGCCCGCGTCCAGCGCCTGCATGGCGATCCGGAAGCCGCCACCCTCCTCGCCCACCAGGCGGTCGGCCGGCACCCGGGCACCGTCGAGCACGATCTGCGCCGGGGCCGACGAGCGCAGGCCCATCAGCCGCTCCGGGGCCTGCGGCAGCAGCCCCTCGGTGGCCGCGTCCGCGAGCAGGCAGGAGATGCCGCCGGGGCCGGGCCCGCCGGTGCGGCAGAAGATGTTGTAGAAGTCGGCGCGGCCACCGTGGGTGATCCACGCCTTGGTGCCGGTCACCACGTACTCGTCGCCCTCGCGCACGGCCCGGGTGGCCAGGGCCGCCGCGTCGCTGCCACCCTGCGGCTCGGACAGGCAGTACGCCCCCAGCAGCTCGCCGCCGAGCATCTCGGGCAGCGACTTGCGCTGCCGTTCGGTGCCGAACGCGGCCACCGGGAAGCACGACAGGGTGTGCACGCTGACCGCCTCGGCGATGGCCACCCAGGACGACGCCAGGATCTCCAGGACCTGCAGGTACACCTCGTAGGGCTGGCCACCGCCGCCGTCGGCCTCGGGGTAGGGCAGGCCGAGCAGGCCGGACCGGCCGATGGTCCGCAGGATGTCGCGGGGAAACTCACCCTGCTGCTCGTAGCGGGCGACCTGCGGGGCGAGCTCGCCCTCCGCGATCTCCCGGGTGAGCCCCAGCAACTCGTACGCCTCTTCGGTGGGAAGGATCCGCTCGACCGTCACGCCCGCAAGCTTAACGGCCGTTAGGTTCCGCCGTCACGCCGAGGGCGTCCACCAGGCGACGGGCCGAGCCGGCGAGGTTCCACCGTTCGGCGAGCGCCAACAGAGCGTCCGCGTCCTTCGGCGCCCGGGGCAGCGTGGCGTCGAAGGGCGGCAGCGGCACGTCGCGCGCGACCCGGCACACCGGCAGCGCCGCCGCCAGGTAGTCCTGCGCGGCCAGCAGCTTGGTCCGCACCCCCGGGGCGAAGCCCGACGCCGGGTCGTCCAGCGCCGCGACGATCTGCTCGACGCCGCCGTAGCGGGCGATGAGCCGGGCCGCCGTCTTCTCCCCCACCCCCGGCACGCCCGGCAGGCCGTCGCTCGGGTCGCCGCGCATCGCCGCGAAGTCCGCGTACCAGCGGGGCGGGACGCCGTACTTGGCCTGGACCGCCGCGTCGTCGCTGTCCTCGAGCTTGGCCACGCCGCGGCCGCAGTAGAGCAGGCGGGTGCCGCGGGCGTCGTCGACGAGCTGGAACAGGTCGCGGTCGCCCGAGACCACCTCGACCGGGGCCGGCTGGGTGGCGGCCAGCGTGCCGAGCACGTCGTCGGCCTCGTAGCCGGCGACCCCGAAGGCCGGGATGCCGACCGCCTCGAGCACCTGCAACAGCACCGGGATCTGCTTCTCCAGCGCGGCCGGGACCTCCTCCACGTCGCCGTGCGCGACGCGGTGCCGCTTGTACGAGGGCACCAGCGCCACCCGCCACGCCGGGCGCCAGTCGGCGTCGAGCGCGCACACCACGCGACCCGGGCGGCGGGTGCGGATCAGCTGCGCGAGCATGTCCAGGAAGCCGCGGATGGCGTTCACCGGCTCCCCCGCGCCGGTCCGGGCGGCCGACTCGGGGATGCCGTGGAAGGCCCGGAAGTACAGACTCGGGGCGTCCACGGCCAGCAGAGGTCGTTCGGTCACGGCACCGACCCTAGTGCCGCCCTCCACCCGCCGGGAGACACGACGTTCACCCGGATGTCACATCGGTGCGGCACGGTGCTTGCAGGGGTGATCCCCACCGGCCCCGATCGGGCGGTGCCGGTCGCGCGGCGCAACGGCCTGCGCCGACCCCGCCGCGTCCCGGGTCCGGCGAGACGTCGCCGGACCCGGGACGTCCGTCCGGGCGTCGCGCGGCCCGGGCGGGGCGTATTCCGGTTGCGAACGCCGAACCGGGTCAGAAACTCCGCCCCCGCGCCGATGGAGAAGGGGTCGACCCCCCGACCGGCCGGAACGGAGCCCGCATGACGACGCGATTCGCTCGCGGATGCATCGTCGCGTGGTTCACCCTCCTCGTCGCGATCTTCTACGCGTGGCCGGAGTCACACACGTACTCCTGGGCCGCGATCGGCCTGTCCGGCGTGGCCTGCATCCTGCTGGGTGTCCGCATCCACCGGCCCGAGCGCCGCTCGCCGTGGTACCTGCTCGCCACCGCGCTGCTGTTCTTCAGCGCCGGGGACACCTTCGGCTTCGTCGGGCTCACGACCGGCCGTACGGCGTGGGCCTCGGTCGTGTCCGACCTGCTGTACATCCTGGTCTACCCGCTGCTCGCCGCCGGGCTGGTGCTGTTCGTACGGGCCCGCTCCGGCGACCGCAACCGGGCCGCGCTGCTCGACGGGCTCGTGCCCACGGTCAGCCTCGGCCTGCTGTGCTGGATCTGGCTGATCGCGCCGTACACCCGCGCCACCGATCTGACACTGGTGGAGAAGGCGATCTCCGTCGCATACCCGCTGGGCGACGTCCTCGCCCTCGCGATGATGCTGCGCCTGCTCAGCGTTCCGGGCCGCAAGCCCGCCGCCGTCGGCATGCTGTGCGCCGGCGTGGTCGGCGTGCTCGTCTCGGACGTGGTCTACGGCCTCGCCCGCCTGGACCACGCCTGGAACGTCGGCGGCCCGATCGACCTCGGCTGGGTCGTCTTCTACGCCGCCATGGGCCTCGCCGCGATGCACCCGTCCATGACCTGGCTCAGCACGGACGCCACCCCGGCCGACACCGCCCCGGTCACCGCGCGCTGGCGGCGCCTCGCCCTGCTCACCGCGGCGGTGCTCATCGCGCCGGGCGTCCTGCTCACCGAGCACCTCACCGGCGGGGTCGTCGACGCGCCGGTCATCGCGGCCGGCTCCGCGGCGCTGGTGCTGCTGGTCATGGCCCGGGTCGGCGGCCTGCTGACCGACCAGCGCCGGGCCAACCACCGCGAGCGGGCCCTGCGCCAGGCCGCCGCCACGCTGGCG
>NZ_BMQY01000004.1:0-173892 GCF_014648355.1 Couchioplanes azureus | reverse complement strand
ACGACGTGCTCGCGGCCGTGCGTACCGCGATCGCCACCATCCTGCCGCCGGACGAGCCCTACACGCTGCTCACCGGCGAGCCCACGCCGCTCGGCGAGGACGACACGCTGGACCTGGAGGTCACGCTGGTCGCCAGCGACCCGGCCGCCGCCGGCTTCCCGTGCGCGCTGCAGGCGGCGATCGTCGTGCCGGGCACGCCGGCGCGGCGCAGCACCGTGCAGCTCGCCGCGCGGGTCGGCACGCTGCGCGCCGTACGCCCGGCGATGCAGGCCCTGCTCGCCCAGGTCGGCATGGTCGTGGACCGCATCGCCCTGGCCGCCGAGATCAGCCGCCGCGACGGCGAGGCCTACTTCCGGACGCTGATCCAGAGCGCCTCCGACGTGATCCTGATCGTCGGCGACGACGACCGCATCCGGTACGCGAGCCCGGCCGCCGGCACCGTCCTGGGCCGCCCCGACCTGGTGGACACCCCGCTGTCCCGGCTCATCGCGGACACCCACCACGACGCCCTCGCCGCCCTGCTCGAACACGCCCGGGCCGGGCACAACGACGGCACGGACCTCACCGCCGTGTGCGCCGACCGCCGGCTGCTGCAGGTCGAGTGCACCGCCCGCGACCTGCGCGACGATCCGACCGTACGCGGGCTGGTGCTGACCGTCCGGGACGTGACCGAGCGCCGCCGCCTCGAGAACGACCTGGCCCACCAGGCGTTCCACGACGGGCTCACCGGCCTGGCCAACCGCGTGCTCTTCCGCGACCGGCTCGAACAGGCGTTCACCGCCGCCGCCTGCGACGGCGGCGAGCTCGGCGTGCTCTTCGTCGACCTCGACGACTTCAAGGAGGTCAACGACTCGTTCGGGCACGCCGTGGGCGACCAGCTGCTGGTCGCCGTCGGGCAGCGCATCGCGGCCGCCATCGGCGCGCGCGACACCGCGGCCCGGATGGGTGGCGACGAGTTCGCGATCCTGGTCGCCCCGGCCCCGGACGCCGGCGCCGCCGAGGACGTCGCGGCGCGCATCGTCGCCGCGCTCAGCGCGCCGATCGAGATCAGCGACGGCCTCGGCGGCAGCCACATCGTCAGCGGCGCGGCCAGCATCGGCGTCGCCACCAGCACCGACGCGGACAGCCCGACCGGACTGCTGCGCCACGCCGACCTGGCGCTCTACCTGGCCAAGGGCGCGGGCAAGGCGACCTGGCAGCGCTACCGCAGCGAGCTGCACACCGCGATGGTCGAGCGGCTGGCGCTGCGCACCGCGCTGCACGAGGCGGTCGAGGCGGGGCAGTTCGTGCTGCAGTACCAGCCCATCGTGGACCTGGACGGCCGCGACGTCGTGGGCGTCGAGTCGCTGGTGCGGTGGCAGCACCCGGAGCGGGGGCTGCTGGGGCCGTGCCACTTCATCGAGCTGGCGGAGGAGAGCGGCGCGATCGTCGGGCTCGGCGCCTGGGTGCTGCGCGAGTCCCTGCGCCAGCTGGCGCAGTGGCAGACCGAGAGCCCCGGGCGGGCGCCGCGCTACGTCAGCGTGAACGTGTCGGCGCGCCAGTTCCGCCAGCCCGGCTTCGTCGACCAGGTCCGCGACGCCCTGGCCGCGGCCGGGGCCCAGCCGGGATGGCTGCAGCTCGAGATCACCGAGAGCCTGGTGCTGCGCGACGCCGAGCAGGTCTGCGCCGATCTGGCGGAGCTGCGCGCGCTCGGCGTGCGCGTCGCGATCGACGACTTCGGCACCGGCTACTCGTCGCTGAGCTACCTGCGGCAGATCCCGGTCGACGTGCTGAAGATCGACAAGTCGTTCATCGACGACATCATCGACAGCGAGCAGCAGCGGGCGCTGGTCGACGCGATCGTGACGCTGGCCCGCAACCTGCACCTGGCGGTGGTGGCCGAGGGCATCGAGGACGCCGAGCAGCGGGCCGTCCTGGCCGGCATGGGCTGCCCGTACGGCCAGGGCTACCTGTTCTCCCGTCCGGTGTGGGCGCCGGAGATCCCGGCGCTGACCGGGGCGGTGGTGGCCGCGTGACCGGGCGGGCCCCACGACTCGCGAGAGGTGGTTCCATGCGGGGACGAGGCTGGATGGTGGTCGCGGCCGCCACGGCGGCGGCGATCGCCGGACTGCGGCTGCTGCCGGACGACCCGAGGTGGACGGTCGCCTGGCAGGCCGCCACCCTGACGCTGCTCGCCCTGCTGGTGGTCCGGACGGCCCGGCTCTCCCGGCGGGTCGCCGGGCAGTCCCGGCAGATCCGCGAGCTGGCCCGCACCGACGAGCTCACCGGCCTGCCGAACCGCCGGGCCTGGAACGAGGAACTGCCCCGTGCCCTGGAGCACGCGCGGCGCGAGGGCACGCCGGTGTGCATCGCCGTCCTGGACCTCGACCGGTTCCGGCGGTTCAACGAGGAGCACGGGCCGGCCGCCGGCGACCGCTTCCTCAAGGCGGCCGGCGCGGCCTGGCACGGCGCGCTGCGCCGGGTGGACACCCTCGCGCGCGACGGCGGCGAGGAGTTCGCCGTGCTGCTGCCCGGCGCGGATCTCGACAAGGCGCGGGCGGCGGTCGGCCGGGCGCTGGCCGCGACCCCGCTGGGCCAGACGTTCTCGGCGGGCGTCGCCCTCTGGGACGGCGCGGAGACCCCGGACGAGCTGGTCGCGCGGGCCGACGCCGCGCTCTACGCCGCGAAGGCGGGCGGGCGCAACCGGATCGTCGCCGCCGGTGCCGGGGCCGGGCCGGATGCGCACATGCGCAGCTCGGCATAGGTGAGACACCACCCGATCGCGGCAGCCGGAACGGGCGCGTGACCCGGTAGGGTGGGTCGCGGCCCGCACCCGACCGCGACCCGGAGCACCTCCCGTGACAGCAACCGACGAGATCCACGACGCGCAGGCGGCGGCCGCGCCGCCGGAGCCCGGGCGCCGGTTCGGCTCGGTCGAGGTCCTCGCGGTCCTGCTGGTGCTGCTGGTCGTCTTCCGCGGCCCGCTGGCCGCGCTGGTCTCCGACGCGCGGTTGCAGACCTGGACGACGGTCTTCGTCTCCGTGCTGGTGCAGGCCGTGCCCTTCCTGGTCTTCGGCGTGGCACTGTCCGCGGTCATCGCCGTGTTCGTGCCCCGCTCGTTCTGGGCCCGGGCGCTGCCCCGGCACCCCGCGCTGGCCGTGCCGGCCGCCGGGCTGGCCGGCGTGGTGCTGCCCGGCTGCGAGTGCGGCAGCGTGCCGATCGCCGGCTCGCTGATCCGCCGGGGCGTGACCCCGGCGGCGGCGCTGGCGTTCCTGCTCGCCGCGCCGGCGATCAACCCCATCGTCCTGACCGCCACGGCGGTCGCCTTCCCCGGCAACCCCGAGATGGTCGTCGCCCGCGGGGGCGCCAGCCTGGTCGTGGCCGTGACCATGGGCTGGCTGTGGCTGCGCCTGGGCAAGGCGGAATGGATCAAGCTGCCGCACCGCCCGGACCTGGAGGGCATGAGCCGGGGCAACGCCTTCTGGGCGGCCGCCCGCCACGACGTGATGCACGCGGGCGGGTTCCTGGTCCTCGGCGCCGCGGCCGCCGCCACGATCAACGTGGCGGTGCCGGAGTCCTGGCTCACCACCCTGGCGGACGACCCGCTGCTGTCCGTACTCGCCCTGGCCGTCCTCGCCGTGCTGCTGTCGATCTGCAGCGAGGCCGATGCGTTCGTGGCGGCCTCGCTGTCGCAGTTCTCGCTGACCTCGCGGCTGGTGTTCCTCGTGGTCGGCCCGATGGTCGACCTCAAGCTGATCAGCATGCAGACCGGCGTCTTCGGCCGCCGCTTCGCCGCGCGCTTCGCCCCGGTGACGTTCGCCGTCGCGGTCCTCGCCGGCTCGCTCGCGGGGGTGGTGCTGCTGTGAACCGGCAGGCCCAGGCCGTGGTGATGCTGCTCTTCGGCGGGGCGGTCCTCAAGGCCAGCCTCGGCGACCTCTACCTGCGCTACGTCAAGGAGGGCCTGCGGCCCTTCCTCATCGGCGCGGGTCTGCTGCTGGTCGCCGCGGGTGTCATGACGCTCTGGTACGAGCTGCGCCCGCGCCGGACGCCAGCCGAGGAGCACCACCACCACGAGCCGCGGGTCGGCTGGCTGCTGATCCTGCCCGTGCTCGGCCTGCTGCTCGTGGCGCCGCCCGCGCTGGGCTCGTACGCCGCCGCTCAGGCCGGCAGCGTGCTGGCCGCGCAGGGCTCCGCGTCGGACTATCCGCCGCTGCCGGCCGGCGAGCCGGTCGACGTGGGCCTGCTGGACTACGCGTCCCGGGCGGTGTTCGACCAGGGGCGCAGCCTCACCGGCCGGACGCTGCGGCTCACCGGCTTCGTCACCCCGGGCCCGGACGGCGAGCCCATGCTGGCCCGCATGGTCCTGTCCTGCTGCGCCGCGGACGGCCGCCCGATCAAGGTGGGCCTGGCCGGCAACGGTCCCGCCGGCGTCGCCCCGGACACCTGGATCCGGGTCGTCGGCGCGTACTCCGAGCGGGTCGGCAAGGACCCGGTCAACGGCGCCGAGGTGCCGTACCTGCAGGTGCAGAGCTGGCAGGAGATCGCCGCGCCGAAGCAGCAGTACGAATGAGCGGCGGCCGGCGGTGGCGCGCCCCGGCCGGAATGGCGCTGGCGGTCTCGCTGGTGGCCGCCGGCCTGCTCGTCGCGTACCCGCCGGGCGGTGACGAGCCCGCGCCCGCGGGCCGGACGAGCCTGGCGCAGGCGTGGCCGGGCGCCGCCCGGGCCGAGATCCCCGGCAACCTGCCCGACGGGCCGGTCTACCAGCCGCTGCTCTTCCTCGACGCGCGCACCAGCGCCGGCACCGCACCCAGCCCCGACGGCACCGCGGTCCGGCTCGTGCTGCGCGGGGCCGACGGCACGCCGCGGGAGCTGCGCCGGCGCCCGCTGGACTCGCACCCGGAGTTCGCCACGATGACCGTCTCGGGCACCGATCTGGTGTGGACCGAGTCGGCCGGCGGCGGGCCCACCGAGCTCTGGGCGGCCTCCACCTCCGGCACCGGGGTGCGGCGCCTGACCCGCGACACCGGCAACCCGCTCTTCTTCGGCTCCCAGTGGGACGTGGTGATCGCCGAGGGCCGCGCCTGGTGGGCCGCGTCCGCCGAGGAGACCGACGTCACCGAGATCCGGTCGGTCCCGCTGGCCGGCGGGTCGGTCACGGTACGCCGCGAGCCCGGCACCTGGGCCCTGACGTCCTGGCCCTGGCTGACCGACGGCAGCGGCGACCAGACCGGCACCACGAGGCTGCGCTCGCTGACCGCCCCCGAGGAGCGGCGGGTCACCTCCTCGGGCACCGAGCTGGCGACCTGCGGACCGGCCTGGTGCCGGGTGCTGGTGCTGACCTCGGCGGGACCGGCCCGCATCGACGCCATGCGCCCGGACGGCGGCGACCGGCGGCGCATCGCCGACGGCACGGCGGCCGCGGCGATTCCCGACGTGGCCCTCCTGGACCGCTTCGAGATCCTGTCGGAGGCGAACCCGAACTCGGCCCTCACCGGCACCGAGGGGCTGACCGTGCACGACCTGCGCGACCGGCGCACGGTCGAGGTCGGGGCGGCCGTCAGTGCCGCGTACGCCCGCAACGGGGTGCTGTGGTGGTCCACCGGCGACCAGGACTCCCTGGTCTGGCACACCCTGGACCTGCGCACCGTCTGACCCTGGCCGATCGTCCATTCTCCGCACGCCGGTCGGCCGGCCGCGGCGAGCCGTCCCCGCAAATACTTGCCGTACGGCAATCATTCGGGTGAACGGCGTAGAACGATGCTCCGGCAGCCCGGCAGGATGCAGCGTAGGGCCGGATCACTGCTTCGTGAAGGGATGCGCCACATGAGCCCGGATGAGAAGAGCGGGTGCACCGACGCACTGTCCCGGGTGCACCTGCTGCTGGGCGCCGCGGCCGCGGCACCGTCCGATGCGGACGTGCTGGAGCTCGGACTGAGCCAGGCCATCGCGGCGACCGGCGCCGGCAGCGCGGTGCTCGGCACCCTGCGGGACCGGACCACGCTCGACATGGCGATGGTCGCCGAGGGCGGCGGGCGGATCAGCCGCTGCGGCGCCCTGCGGGTGGGCCCGCGCTATCCGCTGACCGACGCGATCGCCCGCGAGCAGCCGGTCTGGCTGTCGTCGGCGGCCGAGATCGCCGCCGGGTACCCGACCGCCGGCGGCCTGTGGGGACGCGCGTTCGCCGCCGTGCCGGTGCTGGTCCGCGGCGTGCCGGCGGGGGCGATCGGCGTCATCCACGACGCCGGCGAGCACGTCTTCACCGCCGGGGAACGCCTGTGCCTGCAGGCCGTCGCGGACATCTGCGCCCTGGTGATGGCGTATCGGCAGGCGATCGGGATCGTCCGCCCGATGCCGCCGCTGGGCCATCGCTACGCCGCCCAGGACGCCGGTCGCTGACGGCGTCGCGGGCCGGGCCGGGACCCCCGGCGACGGCTCCGGCGACGGCTCCGGCGACGGGCCGCGGCGGCGGGTCTGGCCCGGCGCGGCGGGGAGGCGGAGAATGCTGCTGTGGCCCGCCGCGGGACGGGCCGGCGGGAGGAGTGGCCATGAGCCACCACGCGGCGGCGACCGCCGCCCGGCGCACCGATCTGCTGCATCGCATGCTTCTCCTCCGGCGGCTGGAGCAGAGCCGTTCGATCCGGCCGGGCGACGAGGCCGTCGCGGTCGGCCTGGTGTGCACCCTCGGCCCGCAGGACGCCCTGGTCACGCTCGGCGACGGCGACCGTCCAGGCGGGGACACGCGACCGGGCGGGGACACGCAACCCGGCGGGGACACGTGGTCCGGCGGGGACACGCGACCGGGCGAAGGCACGTGGCCCGGCGCGGACGACGGCCTCTGGCGTGCCGTCGGTGCCGCGGCCCGGCTCTTCGGCGGCGACGTCATCGCGGCGCAGAGCCCCGCCGAGGCGGTCGAGGTCGCACGGGCCCGGGCCCGCGGCGGCCGGCGGCGCATCGTCGCGGTGTGCGTCCCCGGGACCGGCCGCGTCGCCGGGCGCCTCGCCGGGCTTCTCGCCGGGCTGTGCGCCGGCCCGCTCCCCGCGGCGGCGACCGGACTGCCGGTGCTGTTCTGCCGCGGCGACCGGCTCGGGGCACCCGGCGGCTCGCCGATCGTGCCGGTCCTGTCCGCCGACGCCGGCGACGTCGAGGCGGTCGCCGGCGCGGTGACGGCCGAGATCGCCGGGCTGCGGGCCGCCGCCGGTCCGGGGCTGCTCGGGCTGCGCCCACCCGGCCCGGACCACGATCCCGTGGCGCTGCTCGCCGCGCGGATGCGTACCGATCACCAGCTCGACGACAACGCCCTGCGGGCGATCGACCGCGACGCCGCGGCCCGGGTCGAGGCGCTGCTCGGCGCTCTCTGACCGTCAGAGGTGCGGGCCGAGCAGGGTGAGGTCGGCCGGAGAGAGCCGGTCGCGGGCCGTCTTCGCCTGATGCCAGTACGGGTACAGCAGCGGCGGCGCGCTCACCTCGTCCAGGCGGGACCGTTCCTCGGCCCCGAGCGTCAGGTCCGCGGCGGCCAGGTTGTCGGCGAGCTGCTCGCCGGTCCGCGCCCCGATGACCAGCGAGGTCACCGCGGGCCTGCCCAGCAGGTAGGCCAGTGCCACCTGCGCCGCCGAGACGCCGTGCTCGCGGCCGATGGAGACGAGCACCTCGACGGTGTCGTAGAGCCGCTCCCGGTCGTACACCGGGGGCTCGTCCCAGTCGGTGAGCTGCCGGAAACCGGGCGGCGGCCGCTCGCCCCGCCGGTACTTGCCGGACAGCAGGCCACCGGCGAGCGGACTCCAGACCAGCACGCCCAGGCCCTGGTCGACGGCGGCCGGGATGAGTTCGTACTCGGCGTCGCGGGCCTGCAGCGAGTAGTAGATCTGCTGGCTCACGAAGCGCGGGGCACCGGTGCGGTCCGCGGTGCCGAGCGCCTTCATCAGCTGCCAGCCGGCGTAGTTCGAGGCGCCGACGTAGCGCACCTTGCCCTGGCGCACCAGCAGGTCGAGCGCCTCGAGCGTCTCCTCGACCGGGGTCCGGCCGTCCCACTCGTGCACCTGGTAGAGGTCGATGTGATCGGTCCGCAGCCGGCGCAGGCTCGCCTCACACCCGGCGACCACGTGATGCCGCGACAGGCCGGCGTCGTTGGGACCCGGCCCCATCGGCATGCGCACCTTCGTGGCGACGAGCACGTCGTCGCGGCGGCCCTGCAGCACCTCGCCGACGATCTCCTCCGACAGCCCCGCGGAGTAGACGTCGGCGGTGTCGACCAGGTTGACCCCGGCGTCGAGACACCGGTCGACCTGCCGCCGCGCCTCGGCGACATCGGTGGACCCGACGGCGGCGAAACCGCCCCTGCCGCCGAAGGTCATGGTGCCCATGGTCAGGACGGAGACTCTGAGGCCGGACCGGCCGAGCTGGCGATATTCCATAGACCTCAACCTATGCACCGCGGCCGGCCGGCGCACGTTCTCGCGCGCGGCGACGATGCCGCCGCGCCGGCGGCGGGGTGCCCGGCTCGCCGGGAGGGGCGGCCGGGCCGGGCCGTCAGACGCGCTCGCCGGTGATGTAGCCGCTGAGGGCGGTGGTCTGGACCTCCAGCTCGGTGATGCGCTTCTTCACCACGTCGCCGATGCTGACGATGCCCGCCAGCCGCCCGCCGGCCACGACCGGCACGTGCCGGAACCGGTGCTCGGTCATGAGCCGCTCGACGTCGGCGACGTCCGCCTCGGGCTCCACCGTGCGGACCTGGGTCGTGTGGATGGCCGACACCGGCTCCGAGAGCACGACGGCACCGCGTCTGGCGAGGCTCCGGACGATGTCACGCTCACTGACGATGCCCTCGACGGCCACGCCGTCGGCGGACACGACCGCGGCGCCGATCCGGTGTTCGGCGAGGGTGGCGAGCAGGTCCTGGACGGTGAGGTCGGGCGTCACAGTGACGACTCGGTCGCCCTTGTCACGCAGAATGTCGCTGATGCGCATCTATCCTCCCGGGTCTGCGGAAGTTCCGTCCCTACCCACCCTAGAGCGCGGGACCGCTCCGGCCGAGGTCTTCGCTGGTGAAGATCGGAAAAGACCGATCCCGGACGACCGGTGACGGCACCGCGCTCCGGCGCTAAGTTGCTTGCGGTGAGTCGCACCCTCCAGGAGGCCGGATGAGCCGGGACAGCGGGTCGAGGACCGTCACGACGAGATTCGTCTGGCTGCCGCACGGGTCCGCCGCCGGCTGGCTGCTGCTGCACCGTACGGTGACCGACCCCGCCACCGGCCTCGGCACGGACGAGTTCTGGCGCTCCGAGCGGATCTCCCCCGAGGCGGTCGCTTCCGGCGCGTTCCAGGACTCCGCGCCCGAATGGCACCGGATCGTCACGGGCGGGCCCGTACCGTTCCTGCTCTGGCCGTTCTTCCTGGCCGCCGTCACCGACCGGGAGCTGCCCGCGGTGCGGGAGCAGCTCCTGCGCTCGCCGATCCGCCCGATCGCCGACATCGGCGCCGAGGTGGACGGATCGGCCGGCTCCCCCGCGGTGGCCGCACCCCGTGTCGTCCTGGCGGGTGACCCGTTCGGTCCGGCGCCCGGCGACCTCGACCTCGGCGACGGCTGGGACGTGGCACGCCTCGACCGCGAGGGACGGCGCGAGGCCCTGCTGACGGCGGTGCGGGGCCGCATCCGGCACGCCGGCGTCCCGGCGCCCCGCAAGGGTGACCGGCAGGTGTGGATCAACCGTTTCCTGGCCCGCCCCGGTCCGCCACCGCGATCCGCCCTCGCCGAGGTGCTCGCCCGCGAGCCGGTCCGGCGCGCCGTCGCCGGCCTTCTCGCCGCCCCGCAGGACGAGGCCGGCCGTCGCACCGTGGCGGCGGAGCTGCGCGAACACGGCTGGAGCATGGTCGCGCAGCCGCTGCGGCTACGCGGGGACGAACCCGCCCTGGGCTTCCTCGGCCGGCTCGTTCTCTTCTGCGGCGAGGAGGGCGCCGCGCATCATGTCGCCACGCTGCCGGCGTGCGCGGAGACGCTCCGCCGCCACGCCGGTCTGACGGCGGCCCTGGCCCGGCACCTCTGCCCGCTCGACCCGGCGCCCGGCGACGCCGGCCCGGCCCGCGACCGCCTCCGCGAGGCGCTGCGGGCCCTCCCGCCGGAATGGGCCGAGTCGTACCCGGGCGCACCGGGCCTGGCACCGCCGGCCTGGGACGAGGTCACCACGCTCACCCACGACGAGGCCGCGCCCGCCGGTGGCGGCCTGCCCCGCCGGCCGGTCGAGATCAGCCACGTCGAACTGGTCGACAGCAACGGCCGCCACAGCTGGCGCATCGACCTGTCGGTGCCCACCGGCCCGCGCACCGACGCCGACCGCTGACCGCTCTGCCAGGCGACCGACGCCGGCCTGGACGGCCGACCGGCGCTCGGCGGCGCGCATCCGGCCGCCATGACGGAGAATCGACGGCCATGAGGGAACATGACATCGTCGTCTACGGGGCCACCGGGTTCGTGGGCGTGCTCGTCGCCGAGTACCTGGCCGCCCACGCCCCCGCCGGCACCCGCATCGCCCTGGCGGGCCGGTCCGAGCCGCGGCTGGAGGCCGTGCGGCGCCGGCTGCGCGTCGAGTGGCCGCTCGTCGTCGCCGACGCCGCCGACAGCGAGGCGTTGGCCCGGCTCGCCGCGTCCACCCGCGTGGTGGTCACGACGGTCGGGCCCTACGCGAAGTACGGCCGCTCCCTCGCCCACGCCTGCGCCGCCGCCGGCACCGACTACACCGACCTGACCGGCGAGGTCCTCTTCGTCCGGCGCAGCATCGACGAGAACCACGACCTGGCCCGCTCCACCGGCGCCCGGATCGTCCACTCCTGCGGCTTCGACTCCATCCCGTCCGACCTGGGGGTGCACGTCCTGCACCAGCGGGTCACCGCCGACGGCGCCGGGGAGCTGACCGACACGACCCTCGTCGTCACCAGCATGCGCGGGGGCGTCAGCGGCGGCACCATCGACTCGTTGCGCCACCAGATCGACGTCGTGCGCAAGGACCGCGACCTGCGGCGGATCGCCACCAGCCCGTACTCGCTGAGCCCCGACCGGGCCGCCGAGCCCGACCTCGGCCGGCAGGGCGACCTCGTCTCGCTGCGCGGCGCGGACGTCGATCCCACGCTGCGGGGCAGTCTCGCGCCGTTCTTCATGGGGCCCTACAACACCCGCATCGTCCGGCGCAGCAACGCGTTGCGGCAGTTCGCGTACGGCCGGAGCTTCCGTTACCGCGAGACGATGAGCACCGGCACCTCGCCGCTGTCCCCGCTGCTCGCGGCCGGTGCGAAGGTCGGTATCGGCGCCCTGGTCGTCGGCCTGGCCCTGCCACCGACCCGGTTCGTGCTCGACCGGGTGCTGCCGAAGCCCGGCGAGGGGCCGGACGAGCGGTCCCGCCGCGCGGGCCACTTCACCATCGACATCTACACCCGGACCACGACCGGCGCCCGCTATGCGGCCCGCTTCCGCGCCCAGGGCGATCCCGGGTACGCCGCCACGGCGCTGATGCTCGGCGAGTCGGCGCTGGCCCTCGCCTGCGACCGGAACGCGCTGCCCGCGTCCGGTGGCGGCGTCCTGACCCCGGCGACCGGCATCGGCGACGCCCTCACCGCACGGTTGCGCGCCGCCGGTGTCGAGATCACCACCCGGATCCTGCCGGACCCCTCCGGCAAGAACTAGGCACCACCAGGCAGGGCGCCGGACGTCGGTCAGCCGGGCGGCTGGGGACGGCTGCCCGGGTGGCCCGGCGGGCCGGCGCCGTGACCGCCGGCGTCTTCGGCCGGGAAGTCGTCCATGGACACCAGGGACGCCTCGATGCGCTCGATCGCCCGGCGGTCGTCGAGCTGGTGCAGGACCACGAGCAGCTTGCCGGCCGTGGTGTCGTACCGCGCCAGTGCCTGGGTCCGTTCGCCGCTGGCGCTCTCGGTGAGGGCACGGCGGCGATGGTCGAGGCACGTGGTGAGCAGGCGGCGGGCGGCGTCGTGTTCGCCCAGTTCGCAGTGGGCGGTGGCGAGCGACTCCATGGACGACAGGGTGGACGGGTGACTCTCGCCCAGAGTGTCGCGGCGAGCCTGGTACGTCGCCTGCAGGACGCGGCGCGCCGTGGCGAAGTCCTCGAGCTCGGCGAGGACGACGCCCAGGTTGTGCGCGGCGTTGAGGGTCTCCGCGTTCCGCTCGCCGAGCAGGTCCCGGCGGGTGGCCAGGACGTGCTCGTACAGCGCCCGGGCGATCGGCAGGACGGCCTCCTCGGTCAGCTTGCCGGCGATGTCCGCCATGACGCGCAAGGTCTCGAGGTGATGTTCGCGCGCCGCTCGACCGCCGTCGGACCGGTCGTCATGGGCCGCCCGGGGCTCCGGCACGCGGTGGCGGTCGCCGGTGGCCCGCGCCGGCTCGGCCGCGTCGACGCGGTCCCAGGCCGCGCGGACCTGGCCCATGAGGTCGTCGGGGACGCCGCAGTACCGGGCGAGCGGCAGGAGCACGGCGGGGCCGGGGATCGGCTTGCGTCCCGCCAGGAGGTTGTTGACGCTGCTGCGTGACAGCCCCTTGGTACCCTGCGCCCGGTCGGCGACCTGCCGCTGGGTACGCCCGCGGCGTTGCCTGACCCAGTCGAGCACCTCCGCCAGGGCGACGACGGTGTCCGCGTCCCGCAGCCTGCCCGGCAGTTCGTCGCTCAGCCTGCGCAGAAGCTCATCGTCCCTCATGACCGGACAACGCTTCCGAGCCGTGTCCCGCAGCGACCACGGGTGCGTCTCGTCCCGTCCCGCGCCGACCCGTGGACGGGACGAGGACGACCCGTGGCCGTCCCGGGCCGGCTCTGCGCCGTCCGGGGACGCCCGGACGCCCGCCGTGGCCGTCTCGGGTGTCCAGCCCCGGGCCCACCGGCCGGGACGGCCGCACATTTCTTGTCATCCGCGGTACGAGCTGCGGCAACGGCAAGACGTGAAAAGAGGGATCCTCCGGTGGTCCAGCTGCTCATCCTCTCCCCCGCGCCTCTCGACACCCGCCATCCGCCATTCGTGGAAGATGCCCGTTCCCCGGCCGGGAAATGCCGGTCCGCCCGCGGGAGCCTCCGCGGATTCACCGGCGCCCAGGGCACACGGCGCCATGGCCGCCGCCAGCACCACGGCGGCCACACTGCCCAGCTCACGGCCACAGTGCACAGCTGGCGGCCGGCGAGGCCGCCGTCCGGCGGTGAGCCAGGCCACCGCGCAAGTCACCCGATCGGGGATGCGGTCTCTCGACCGATCCCGGGTATGCGTCCGTATCACCGGCCGGGTGGCCACCGACGACCTGCCCCGGTCACGGCCCGGAGGTGTCGGCCTTGATCGCCGAAAGGAACCGGAACCACTGGAGTGGATCGAACTCCAAGATCGGACCCGACGGATTCTTACCGTCTCGCATCAACACTGTGAATTCGGAGGTGGACACTTCTACACAGTTACCCGTACCGCAGCGGGAACTTTTCCGCCACCCGGCCTGCGTCGACGGCTTATCGCCCAACGTGCCTCCCTATTGGCGGCCGGCCGTTCCTGCGCACGCGCCGGTCGGTGATCTGTGTTCTCGGCGGAGATCGGCGGTCCGACGTACCAGAAAATCGGATCGGCCGACGGTCGAGTATCCGGCAGGCAAGAGTGTAGATTCCTTTCGATGGCACGGCTAGTCTGATGAGGACGGTCCAAGAACAAGAAATGAACGTCCCCGATCGGGGTACGCCGTAGGGGCGCAAAATGGCGTGGTGGCCTGATGTCTCTTATACGATCCAGGTCGTCAGGAGGACCGACCGCCGCGCGCGGTCGCGGTGCGATGAGGTGGCTGGTGCGTACTAGCTCTACCCACGGGTGGACGCCCGTCCCACGGAAGGAGCCAGGTATGCAGCAGAGGCCGAAGGACGACCCGGCGTCACCCGTGCGGCTCGCCGTCTACGGCACCTGCGCCGGGACCGCCGCCCTGGGCCTGGGCCAGGGTCTGGGATCGGCGCTGTTCAGCGCGGCCACGGCCAGGATGATCGCGCTCGCCGTCATCGCCGCGCTGGTGAGCGTCGCCGCGGGAATGGTGTGTGATCCCATCCTGTCGCGGTGGCAACGGATCGCTAACTCCCGTCAGCGTCGCGACGATTGACGTCCTCGCGGCGTACGCGCCGCAGCGCCCAGACGAAGAGCGTCACCATCGAGGTCGCCATGACGGCGAGGATCTGCGGTGAGCCGGTCAGCGCCGCCACCAGCAGAATGAACGGATAGATCAACGCCAGGGCGTGCACCAGCATGCGGGCGTTGGTCAGCACCCCGTGCAGCAGGCCGACGAACCCGCCGGACGGCCGGACGGGCGCCGGCCCGCCGGCGAACCCGCCGGACCCGGCCGGTCCGGTCGGCCCACCGGACGGCCGGCCGGGGGCGCTCTGGCCGCCGAGCCGCGGGGCGGGCTTGCGGAAGCCGAGCTCCCGGTCCGTCTCAGCCACCGTCGGCCACCGGTTCGCGGTTGCGCACCGGCGGACGCGAGCCGGAGCCGGCGTGCACCGAGCCGACGGGGGACGGCGGGGGCGCGGCGGGGCGCCGCAGGCAGGAACCCGTGCCGATGCTCGTCCAGGTCATCCGCGTTTCCTCCCGTCGTTCCACCTTCGCCGCCCGCGCCCAGGGGCGCCGGCCGGCCGGTCAGCCGATGGCGGCCGCCACGTCGTCGAGCAGGGCGTCCAGCTCCTCGCCCTGCAGCGCGCACTCCTGCAGGCTCTCGAAGTTCGCGGCGAAGCGCCGTACCTGCCGCTGGTCGTGCTTGGTCAGGAACTCCCCTGCCGCGTTCTCCAGGTACAGCAGCGGGAAGTCGTCCGGGTCGGGGAAGTCCAGGATGACGAAGGGCCCGCTCATCCCCACGTGACTGCCCGCGCCGAACGGCACCACCCTGAGGTCCACGCGGGGGTGCCGGCTCATCTTCTTCAGGTGCTCGATCTGGCCGCGCATGATGCCGGCGTCGCCGCGCTCCGCGCCGACCACCCGGCGCACGGCCGCCTCGTCGAGCACGAAGGACGCCTTCGTGATGCCGCCGTCGTTGAAGGTCTGCTGCCGCAGGGCACGCAGCTCGACCATGCGGCGGACACGGTCCAGGGCCGCGTCGCGCTCGTCGTCGGCGAGCGAGGAGATCTGCAACAGGGTCTGCAGAACGGCGTCCGCGTACCCGGGGGTCTGCAGCAGACCGGGAATGTACGAATTCTCGAACTCCCGCAGGGTGTCCGCCGTGATTTCGGCCTCGAGGTAGTCCCGGAAATCCTTCGAGTGGATGTCGCTGATTTCCGGGAGACTGCGTTGCCGGGCCAGTTCGGCCATTTCCGTCAGTTCCTCCACCAACTCGTTCTCGCGAATGTCGTAGATCTTGAGTAAGGCGAGAAGATCCGTGTACGAGATACTGTTCTCGCCGCTTTCTATCCGGTGCACCTTCGACTGCGACCACCGCAGCTTTCCGGCGACCTGCGCCTGGGTGTAGCCGATTTTCTGCCGGATTCCGGACAGCTTGCGGACGAGGCGTTTGCGCTCCAGGGCGGATCTGCGCCGCTCTCCTATACCCATGTCATTATCCCGCTACTCTCTGTAAGGACGCTGGTCCGCGGGTCATCGCCGTGCATCCAGCCTAGCTCAGCGGCGCCCGGGTATCGCAGTCTGCATATCGCACACCGCATGTCGCAGAAAGTTCTGACCAGTGGGTTTAGCCCGGCGGCCGCGGGGTATCGACCCGCGCTCACGCCGGCGCAGTCACCGCGCCAGGCTGACCAGGCGTACGCGCCCCATAGGCGCACCGGGCAGCCGAACCGACGCCACCCGGGCGGCAAAGTGAGCTTTGTTCACGGCTATTCGGTCGCTGTCCGTGACAGCGCTGAGGAATGGGGGCTCCGGCGGCGCGAGCGACTCGGCGGAGAAACCGAGTCGATACTCTCAGGAAGCTCTCAGTTACTCAGCCCGTAAAGGGCAATGGCGTGGCCGGGGGGCGCGTATTCGCGGCGAGGCGACCAGCGCATGACAAAGGCGGCCGCATCGCCGTCGGTGAGGACGGTGCCGCGGCCGCCGGACGGACCGTACGCCCTAGATGAGCTGGCCGTCGTAGTCCGGGAGCTTGAAGACGCGGTCGGCGTGGCCGCCGGAGAGGTCGCTCGCGCTGTTGCCGATGTTGGCGACGATGCGGTAGCCCTGCGCCTCGATCGCCTTGCGGGCGCCGGTCTTCAGCTCGGCGTCCGGCTGGGTGTCGAACCACGGCCGCAGGTAGACGCGCTCCACCGGATAGCCCACCAGGTCCAGGTTGATCTCGGTCTGCCAGCCGAGGATCTCCGGGCGCGCGGTGACGAAGAAGACGGCCGCGCCGTCCGCCGCGGCCCGGCGGGCGATCTCCAGGATGGGGCCGGTCGCCGGCGAGGTCAGCCCGGGACGGTAGGTGGTCTGCAGGGCGGTGTTGTCGATGTCGAGCACGATCGCGGGCCGGAACGAGCCGGTCGGCAGCACGTCGCCGAGATAGGCGGAGGCCTGGTCCGCGACGGCGGTGACGTCCGCGATCCAGGTCGAGTACGGCGGAAGCGCCCGGACCGAGGCACCGGGCAGGGCCGCGGCGGGGGCGGGGGCGGCGACCGCGGCGGAGGCGGGTGCGGCGAGGACGAGAGCGGCGGTCACGGCGGATGCGGCGGCGCCGAGGCCCGCACGGGCACGAAGGTTCATGGCGCTCAACATAGACGGACATCCATGCACGCCGCCGGAACGCCGGATGGCGCTCAGGTGACGGTCAGGCGGCGGCGCCGCGCAGGACCGCGTCGACGAGCGCCTCCGCGTAGCCCTCGACCGGGATCGCGGGGTTCCAGTGCAGCATGTTCTGCGCGATGGTCGGGCCGACGAGCATCAGCAGCGTGAGCTCCACGTCGAGGTCGGGGCGCAGCTCGCCGCTCTCGACACCGCGGCGCAGCACCTCGCGCATGACGGCGCGGCGGGGCTCGATGACGGCCTGGAAGACCGCGTGCATCTCCGGGCTCTTCACCATCTCGGGCACCAGGCAGGCGGTCACCCGGCCGTAGTGCTCCATGCGGGTGTTGCGGGCCGAGGCCACGAGCATGATCAGATCCTCGCGGACGGACGCGCCGGCCGGCGCCGGCAGCGGGCCCTTCATCCGGGCCACCGCGTCGATCAGCAGCGCCTCCTTGTTGGGCCAGCGGCGGTAGATCGTCGCCTTGCCCACGCCCGCCCGCGCCGCGACCGCCTCGATCGAGATCGCCGCGGAGCTCTGCCCCTCGGCCAGCAGCGCGGTCACCGCGTCGAGGATGGCCTCGGCGGCCCGGGCGTCGCGAGGCCGGCCGGGCGCCTTGCGGCCCCGGCCGGCCTCCTCGTCCGCGCTGAGCGTCGTCATACGCTCCATTGTCACCGAGCCCTCATCGCATGGACACGGCGCCCGTCACGCCTCGACCAGTTCCCGGCCCTGCTGCTCCACCAGCCCCTCGGCCGTCCCGGGGGCGGGCGCGCCGGCCGGCCGGCGGCCAGGCAGCCAGATCGCCGCCACGAGGGCGCCGAGCAGCGCGAACACCGTGGTGCCGACCGAGGCGTAGTGCATGGCGGTGAGGAAGGCGTCGTTGGCCTGCGCGACCAGCGCCGGGCCGGCGGGACCGGCCTGGGCCGCCACCCCGTACGCACCGGCGATGGACTCGTTCGCGGCGTCGCGGGCTCCGGCGGGCAGGGCGGCCGTGGCGTCGCGCATCCCGTCGCGGTACGCCGCGGACAGCACGGCGCCGAGCACGGCCACGCCCAGCGCGCCGCCGACCTGGCGGACGGTGTTGCTCACGGCCGATCCCACGCCGGCCTGCTCCCGCGGCAGCGCGGCCATGATCGCCTCGGTCGCCGGCGGCATCACGTTGGCCATGCCGACGCCCATGACGAAGAACAACGCGCCGACCACCCAGATCGGCGTGCCGGCGCCGACGAACAGCCAGCCGGCGAGCCCGAGCGCGACGAGCAGCAGGCCGGCCGTGCTGACCGCCTTGGGCCCGAAGCGGGCGACCATCGCGGCGCTGCGCGGCGCGAACGCCATCTGGCCGACGGCGAACGGCACGAACAGCACGCCGGAGGCCAGCGGGCCGAGGCCGCGGACCAGCTGGAGGTAGAAGGCGCTGAAGAACATCGAGCCCATCGCCGCGAAGAAGACCAGGCCGATCATGCCGGTCGAGGCGGAGAAGCGGCGGTTGGCGAAGAGCCGCACGTCCAGCGAGGGGTGCGGGATGCGGCGCTCGTACCCGACGAACAGGGCCAGGACCAGCACCCCGGCGGTCAGCGTGGCCCACGCGCGCGGCTCGCCGAAGCCGGCCTCGCCGCCCTCGATCACGCCGTAGGTCAGCAGGCTCAGGCCCAGGATCGACAGCAGCACGCCGAGCACGTCGATGCGGCCGGGCCGGGGGTCGCGGGACTCGGGGACGAGGACGCGGACCAGGACCACCCCGGCGACGACCACGGGAACGTTGATCAGGAAGACCGAGCCCCACCAGAAGTGCTCGAGCAGCAGGCCGCCGACGATCGGCCCGATCGCGACGCCGAGCCCGACCGCGCCGGCCCAGACGCCGATGGCCCGGCCCCGCTCCCGCGGGTCGAAGACGTTGGCGATGATCGACAGGGTGGCCGGCATGACCGCGGCGGCGCCCAGGCCCATCAGTGCCCGGGCCCAGATGAGCTGGTCGGGCGTGTCCGCGTACGCGGAGAGCAGCGACGCCAGACCGAAGAGCGCGAGCCCCACGATCAGCGTGATCCGCCGGCCGAGCCGGTCGGCCAGGATGCCGGCGGTGAAGAGCAGGCCCGCGAAGACCAGGGTGTACGAGTTGATCGCCCATTCCAGCTGACCCTGGCTGGCGCCGAGACCGGCGTGCGGGTCGGCGATGGTGCGCAGGGCGACGTTGAGGACGGTGTTGTCGAGTACGACGACGAGAAGGCTGATCACCAGCACGCCGAGAATGGCCCAGCGCCGCGGATGCCCGGTCTGCGGTTCGTCCATGGTGGGGGTCCCCCGAGCTACTTACGATACGGAACAGTTCCGTATCACAGCAGGAGCGTAGGCGCGCCGGCAGCAATACGGAACGGGCTCGTATCGTATTGTGGCGGCGATCACCGCCCCCGCGGCGCCCCGCGCAGCCAGTCACCGACCCCGGTGACCTCGAGGACCAGGCGCACGATGCCGCGCGCGCCCCGGGTCTTCAGCCGGACCCCGCCGTCGGCCGCGAGCAGCGCGGCCGTGACCAGCGCCGCGACGCCCGCGGCGTCGAGGAAGGTGACCGCCGCGAGATCCAGCACCACGTGCCGCACGCCGGGCTCCCGCCCGGCCCGCTCGACCGCACCCACCAGCTCGTCCGACGCGTCGTGGTCCACCTCGCCGTGCAGCGCCAGGCAGGCCACCCCGGCGTCGGCAGGGTGCGCCACGATCGCGAACGGCGGCACAGGCATCGAGGTGCACTGTAGAGGCTGGATCCTTGCCATAGAGCAACGGTTACGCATCGACGCGCCCGACTCGCCCGAAAGGGGTGACCGGGCCGGCCCGTGTCAGGTGCCCGACGGCTGGGGAACGAGCGTGAAGCCCTTTCCGTCGGCGCGCAACAGCAGGAAGCGCGGCTCGGCACGCGAACCGTCGGGGTTGAAGCTCACCTTGCCCGACATCCCCATCATGTCCGTCTCGGCGATCGCCTTGCGCACCGCGGCGCGGTCCGTGGTGCCGGCCCGCCGGATCGCGTCCAGCGCGACGTTGACGGCGTCGTACGCCGCGACCGACGACGGGTTCGGCTCCGCGCCGACGGCCGTGCGGTAGCGCTGCGCCCAGTCCTTCAGTTCCGGCAGGTCCGCCCAGAGCATCGCGGTGCCGTAGAGGTCGCGCGTCTGCGCCGCGTCGAGCCCGTCGAGCAGGGGGCCGTTGGTGGCGCCGTCGCCGACGAAGATCCTTCCCTCGAAGCCGCCGGCCCGCAGGTCCGCGACGAGCTGGTTCGCCTCGGCGTAGTACCCGGTGTAGTAGACGACGTCCGCGCCACCGCGGATCACCGCGTCGGCGATCCGGGCGTAGCTCGGGGCGCCCTGGCTGAGTTCCAGCTGGGCGCCGACGGCCAGGCCCTTGCGGCGGGCCGAGTCGGCCGTCGAGCCGGCGAGGGTGACCGGGAAGCTCGTGCCGTCGTGCACCACCGCCAGGCGGGTGCCGCCGAGGCGCTTCATCCAGTCCACCGCGAACTCGGCCTCGGCCGCGACGGTGCCGGAGATCAGGAAGACGCTGTCGTACTTCGGTGCCAGCAGATCGGTCGAGTTCGACTGGGCGACCACCATGGGCACGCCCGCGGACCGGAAGATCTTCAGCGTGGGCACGGTCGCGCTGGAGCAGTACCCGCCCACGGAGACCGTGACGTCCCGGGCGACCACCTCGCGGGCGGCGGTGACGGCGGTGCCCGGGTCGCAGGCGTCGTCGCCGACGACCAGCTCGATGCGCCGGCCGAGCACGCCGCCCTTCGCGTTCGCCTCGTCGACCGCCATCCGCGCGGCGTTCACCATGGCCTCGCCGGACGGGCTGCTGCGCCCGCTCACCGGCACCAGGGTGCCCAGGCGGATCACCTCCTGTGCCGGGGCGCTCGCGGTGCCCGACTCCCCGGAGCTCGCGCAACCGGAGGTCACCGCTATCAGAAGTGCCGCGACGGCACTGGTCACCAGACGCACAATCTTCTCTTCGGTCGGGGCCCCGGACAGCTGAGGGCGCATTTCGTCTTCACCACGGCGGTCGGATGCCGATCAGTCCGGCGTGGTCAGGCCTCTCCGTGGTGCGTTGCGCACCCGCGTAACCGGCTTTGTACGCCGTGGCGCGGCGACCATCGCTGCCCTGGCGGCGGTGCTGCTCGCGCTGGCGGCGTACGTGCTGCAGGGCACCCTGCACACCACGCGGGCGACCGAGGAGCAGCAGCACGCGCTGGTCGTCGCCGCGCTCTTCACCGAGGCCCGCATCGACGTCGCCATGCAGGAGGTGAACCTGCGGCACTACCAGGTGGAGCCGTCGGTCGCCGTCAAGCAGCGCTTCGACAGCGTGGCGCAGGCCGCGGACCGGACCCTGGCCGAGGTGGTCGCGATCGGCGGCGGGCAGGCCAGTGCGGACGCCCGGCGCCTGCGGGAGCAGCAGATCGCCTACCGCGAGCTCGCCGAGCGCCTGATGGTGCTGGTCGCCGACAGCGACCCCGGGCACGCCCGGTTCGACCGCCTCGAGGTCACACCCGCGTTCTACGCGTTGCAGGACGACGTCAACCACGTGGCACGCGCCTACCACGACGCGGCGCAGCAGCAGGTGAGCGCGCTGCGCCGGACGCAGGGACGGCTGCTGGCCGGCACCGCGGCCGGGTTCGCCGCCGGCCTGGCCCTGGTCGGCATGATCATGCGGCTGGTGCTGGGCTACCAGCGCCGGCTCGTCGAGCAGGCCGAGGAGAGCACCCACCGGGCGCTGCACGACCCGCTCACCGGCCTGCCCAACCGGACCCTGTTCGGCCGGCGCCTCGACGAGGCGCTGGGCGAGGCCGACCGCACCGGCGAGCACCAGGTGGCGCTGATGGTCGTCGACCTCGACGGCTTCAAGGCCGTCAACGACACCCTCGGCCACCACGCCGGCGACCAGGTGCTGCTCGAGGCCGGGCGGCGGCTGAGCGAGGCCGCCGGCGACGCGGCCGTGGTGGCGCGCCTGGGCGGCGACGAGTTCGCGGTGCTGCTGCCCCGGGTGGCGGACGCCGGCGCGGCGACCGCGCTGGCCGAGCGGATGGTCGCGGCGCTGCGGCGCAACTTCGTGCTCGAGGAGGGCCCGGCGGCGATCAGCGGCAGCCTCGGCATCGCGCTGAGCGGGGCGGAAGGCCTCGCCGAGGAGCTGTTCCGTCACGCCGACGCGGCCATGTACCGGGCGAAGGCCGGCGGCGGCGGCGTCGCGGTCTACGACGCCCGCTCGGACACCGGCACCCAGGACCGCATGCAGCTCCTGGCGGAGCTGCGCGGCCTGCTGGACGACGGGGACCCCCAGGGCCGGCTGCGGCTGTACTACCAGCCGCAGGTACGGCTCAGCGACGGCGCCGTCACGTCGGTCGAGGCGCTGGTGCGCTGGGACCACCCCGAGCGGGGCCTGCTGCCCCCGGCGGCGTTCCTGGGCATCGCCGAGACCAGCGGCCTGGAGGTGCGCCTGACGTGCCACCTGCTCGCCCTGGCGGTCCGCCAGGCCGCCGCGTGGCGGCTCGCCGGGAACCCGTACTGCGTGGCGGTCAACGTGTCGCCGGGCTGTCTCGTCGACGCGGGCTTCGTGCCGGCGGTGCTGGCCGCGGTGTCGGCGGCCGGGCTGCCGCCGGAGCTGCTGCGGCTGGAGCTCACCGAGACCAGCATCATGGCCGACCCGGCCAGCACGGCACGGGCCCTGTGCGAGATCCGCGACCACGGCGTCAGCGTGTCCGTCGACGACTTCGGCACGGGCTTCAGCTCGCTCGCCCAGCTGCGCCACGTGCCGGCCGACGAGCTGAAGATCGACCGGATGTTCATCAAGGAGCTGGGGCAGGACCCCGCCGTCGGCGCGCCGGACGCGGTGATGGTCCGCAGCGCCGTCGACCTCGGGCACAACCTGGGCCTGTCGGTGGTCGCCGAGGGCGTGGAGGACGTCGACGCCCTGATCCGCCTGCGCGACATGACCTGCGACTATGCGCAGGGGTTCGCGCTGAGCCGCCCGGTGCCGGCGGACGAGCTGCCGGCCGCGTGCCTGCGCGCCGAGCGCACGGCCCGCGCCGCGATCGCGACCGGCGCGCGGGCCGCCAGCCCCTCCTGAGCGGGGCTCAGGGGCGCCGGAAGATGCTGATCGAGTGCCCGACCTCGTCGATCGGCTCGCCGCTGGTGCGCAGCAGCGCCGCGAGCCGCCCGGTGGCCTTGGCGATGGAGCTGTCCGAGACCACGAGCAGGCCGTGCACGTCCCCGGGCGGCACCTGCAGCGGGTTGCGCGCGCTGATCCCGTAGGCCTCGGGCACACCGGCGCCCTTGTAGACCAGCCACACCGGTTCGCCCGGGTACCTCTCCCGCAGCCGGTCGGCGAGCCGGCCGAGGTCCTGCCCCCAGTCGACGTTCGAGTCGTGCAGCCGCAGATGCGTGCGCGCCGGACCGCCGAAGGCCTCGTTCGAGTACGGCAGATAGTAGGGAAACGTCCGCAGCGAGCTGACCGCCACGAGGACGGCGAGCACCGCGGCGGCGTGGCGCGCCCACCGCCACCGGACGGCCACGACGGCCGCGGCGGCGACGGCCAGGAAGAGCGGCATGAAGATCGCGTACCGGGTGCCGAAGTCGCGGGCCCCGGTCATCGCCACGGCCAGCAGCAGCGCCGGCGGGACGAGCAGGTACGGCACGGCCGGGCGCAGCCGCGGCACGGCGAGCATCGCCACCGTCCCGGCCGCCCAGAGCACCAGCATGCCGAGCGGCGTCTTCACCAGCAGCGCGGCCGGCAGGTAGTACCAGAGCGAGCCCTGATAGTGCCGGCCGAAGAGGAAGCCGCTGAAGGTCGAGTCCTCGAAGGCGAACTGGATGCGCATGCCGTCGCGGTACGCCTCCGGCAGCGGCAGCAGGCCGGTGAGCAGCCCGCGCAGCCCGTCGCCGGGCAGCCCGGCCGGCGTGCTCCAGCGCAGGCCGGGGTCGACGGCGAGGTAGGCCAGCCACACGACCGCGATCGCGGCGACGCCTGCCCCGGCGGCCAGGGCCAGACCCCGCAGCCGCTCCCGCGCCGCCACCCGCCGGCGCCAGGCGGGCGTCGCGAGCAGGGCGAGCAGCAGCACGACCGGCACGGCGGGCAGCGCGCTCATCCGGGTGGCGAGCGCCGCGCCCAGGGCCGCGCCCGCCAGGCCCAGCAGGAGCGGGGTGCGCGGGCTCGTGCGGGCGCGCCAGGTCAGCCAGACCGCCGTGAGCAGGAAGCCGGCCGCGGGCACGTCGAGGGTCGCCAGCGAGCCGTGGGTGATGACGTCGGGCGAGAAGGCGTACAGGGCCAGGGCCAGCACGCCCCCGGCGGTGCCGGTGAGGTCGCGGGCGAAGGCGAGCACGACCAGGCCGAACAGCAGGGTCAGCAGGATGATCGGGAGCCGGGCCAGGAACATGAGCCGGTACGGGTCGTTGCCGGCCTCGTACAGCACGTGACGGCCCAGGGCGGTCTGGTTCCCGCGGAACGCCGGGTCCAACCGGGGCGACGCGAACGCCAGGCCGGCCGCCATGAGCAGCTTGCCCAGCGGCGGGTGCTCGGGGTTGTAGCGCAGGCTGTGCTGCTCGAGGTAGGTGACGGCGGTGCCGACGTACACCGGCTCGTCGATGGTCGGCGTCTGCTGCACCGCGGTCGTGACCATGGCGACCGCCATCTGGGCGAGCAGCAGCACCGTCAGCAGCGGCACCAGCCATCGCCGGCGCCGCCGGACGGGGGCCGGCGATGGGCTGGTGCGCTCGTCGAGGTCCGCGGTCACCGCTGAAACCTACCCGGCGCGGATACGCTCGGCCCATGTGCCGAAACATCCGCCAGCTGCACAACTTCGAGCCGCCGGCCACCGCCGACGAGGTGCACGCGGCCGCCCTGCAGTACGTCCGCAAGGTCGCCGGGTCGACGAAGCCCTCGCAGCGCAACCAGGCCGCGTTCGACAAGGCGGTGGCCGCCGTGGCCGCCGCGACCGCCGCGCTGCTGGACGAGCTCGTCACCGCGGCGCCGCCGCGGGACCGGGAGGTGGAGGCCGCCAAGGCCCGGGAGCGCGCCCGGCAGCGGTACGCGTCCTGAGCCTCACCCGGTCCGCAGCGTCGCGTCGTGCAGGGTGAGGTACCACGGCGAGTCGGTGAAACCGGGCCCGGTCTGCTCGCCGATGTAGGCGTCGACGTGCTTGTCGCCGCCGAGTCCCGGGGTGAACTCGTCGGTCACCGTCCACCGGGCGGCGCGCAGGGCGGCGCAGACCTCGGCGGCGGCGCGGGAGCCGTCGTCCTGGCGGCCGCACCCGACGATCCGGAAGCGGGTGCCGCGGGCCAGCACCTGAGGGTCCGCGGCGGCGGAGACGAACGGCCGCAGCGCCCGGCCGGCGGCGTCGCGCGGCCGGCTGTCCAGCCAGTACCCGGTGTCGTGCGACCAGTTCAGATAGTCGCCCGAGGCGGTGCGCCCGGTGCCCTCCTGCTGCACGGCCGCGACGAAGTCGGACTTGTACTCCCCCAGGTCCTCGTCGCCGTGCGCGCAGTCGATCCGCGGGCAGCCGGTGACCGTCTCCGGCGCGCCGGAGTGGTAGTCCTCCACCGCGGTGTAGTAGACCGTCACCTCCCATCCCCCGGTGGCCGGCGGCTCGGTGGCCGGGGAGGTGGTGGCCGGCTGCGACGGGCTCGGGCCCCAGCCGGTGCCGGCCGAGGCGGTCGCCGGTGGCACCGGCGGCGGCACCGGCTCCGTGCGCGACGCGTCCCCGTCGCAGCCGGCCAGCAGCAGGACGGCCGCGAGAACCCGCGCGGATCGCATGGGCCGATCTTCCCAAGGGCGGCGGCACGGACCGGCCCGATTCAGCTGTGGCTTATATAAGCCTTCCCTGATAATCTCGCCGGGTGCATGCGTTCGACGTGCTCGGCGACCCGGTGCGCCGCCGCCTGCTGGAGCTGCTCGCCGACGGCGAGCGGTCCGCCGGGGCGCTCACCGAGGTCATCCGGGCGGAGTTCGGCGTCTCCCAGCCGGCGGTCTCCCAGCACCTGCGCGTGCTGCGCGACAACGGTTTCGCGCGGGTGCGCGCCGACGGCGCGCGGCGGCTCTACGCGGTGGACGACACCGCCCTGCGCGAGGCCGACGCGTGGCTGACGCAGTTCCGCCGGTTCTGGACGCCACACCTGGACGCGCTGGCCACCGAGGTGGCCCGCGGCAAACGACAGCGGCGGCTCGCCGCGCGCGACGACGACCCGGGAGCGACTTCATGATTCAGGTCACGCAGCAGATCAACGACGTGCGCCGCACCGTCGGCGACCGGCACCTCGAGGCCGGGGAGGCGAAGGTCGTCACGATCAGCCAGGCCTACGACACCGGCATCGAGGACCTGTGGGAGGCGGTGACCAGCGCCGAGCGCATCCCGCGCTGGTTCCTGCCGATCACCGGCGAGCTGCGCGAGGGCGGGCGCTACCAGCTCGAGGGCCACGCGGGCGGCACGATCAGCCGCTGCGAGCGCCCGACCGGATTCGCCGCCACCTGGGAGTACAACAACGAGGTCAGCTGGATCGAGGTGCGGCTGACGCCGGAGGGCGACGGGCGCACGCGCCTGCAGCTGGAGCACGTCGCGCACGTCACCGCCGAGCTCTGGGAGCGCTACGGGCCCGGCGCCACCGGCCTCGGCTGGGAGCTCTGCCTGTGGGGCCTGGCCAACCACCTCACCGACCCGACCACGGCCCTCGACCCCAAGGACGGACCGGCATGGATGGCCTCGCCGGAGGGCAGGGAGTTCATGCGGCTCAGCGCCGACGCCTGGGCCCGGGCCGCGGTGGCCGGCGGCGACGACCCGGAAGCTGCCCGGGCCGCCGCCGAGCGGACGTACGCCGCCTACACCGGCGCCTGAGCGTCAGCCCGCGCCCGCCGCCCGCCGCTCCGCGCCGGCCAGCCGGTCCGCCAGATCCTCGCGGGCGCGGGCGACCCGGGACCGGATCGTCCCGACCGGGCAGGCGCAGACCTCGGCCGCCTCGGCGTACGACAGGCCGAGGACCTGGGTCGCCACGAACGCCTCGCGCCGCTCCGGCGCCAGGCCGGACAGCAGGTCGCGCAGGGCCAGGTGCTCCTCGAAACGCGGCCGGTCGGCGGCCGTCGCCCCGTCGGCGGCGGCCTGCCAGTCCTCGACCGGGGCGAGCCGCGGGCGCACCACCGCCGCGCGGACCTGGTCCACCGCCACCCGCCGGGCGATCGTGTAGAGCCAGGTCCGGGCGCTGGAGCGGGCGGCGAAGCCGGGCAGGCTGCGCAGCGCCCGCAGGTAGGTCTCCTGGACCAGGTCGTCGAGCTCACCGGGGGCGGCGAGGTGGTGCAGGAAGCGCCGCACCTGACGCTGGGTGGCCCGGACGAACGCCGCCGCCGCGTCCGCGTCGCCGCGGCCGGCGGCCAGCGCCCACCGGGTCACCTCCTCGTCGGTCACTCCGCCGGGGTGCCGGACGGCTGGGCGCCGGAGGCCGCACCGGAGCGCCGGTACGCGAGCAGGCCCAGCACCAGCGCCGCGAGACCCAGCGCAATGCCGATGACGCCGGCCCAGGTGCCGTTGCCGTCGCCCTTGGTGTCGGCGGCGGCGCTCGTCACGGTGGGACCGGTGGCGGCGGCGGGCGCGTCGGTCGCGGCGGCCGGGGCCAGCTTCAGCACCGGCGCGGGCTTCTCCGGCTCCGTGCCGTCGGTGGTGGGCTCGTCGATCCAGCGCACGATGGTCTTGTCGGAGTAGGTCTGCAGCGCCTTGAAGACGATCTTGTCGACCTTGGGCAGCGGGCCGATCGACACGTCGAACTCCTGGAACTGGCCCGGCTTGATCGCCGCGTCGCCGGTGGCGGTCCAGGTGATCTTGGAAACGGCCTCGGTGATCGGCGAGCCGTGCGCCTCGATGGGCTGGGCCAGCTTGGCCTTCTCGGCCACCATCGTCCACCCGGCGACGGGCTTGAGCGACACCGACGCGAACGGCGTCGCGGTCGGCAGGTTGACCTCCACCTTGGTGGTCGAGGCCGTGTCCGACTCGTTCGGCACCCGGAAGGTGACCTTGGCGTACCCGCCCTGGACGGCGGAGTTCGCGTTCACGCTCACGTGCGCCGCGGCGGGGCTCGCCAGGGTGAGGGAGAACGCGGCGACGGCGGCGCCGATCGCGGCCGAACGCTTCAGCAGGGACATCTCAGGCCTTCCGACTCAGGGTGCTCCCGGCCGGGGTGCCGGGCACGGTCATTGGTCGGCCGGGATCCCGGGAAAGTTCCCGCGGTTTTCACCGTACGCCGGCAGCGGTGCCCGCCGGCGGCGAAACCGGCGCCTCCCGCGGCAGGCGCACCTCGGCGTGCAGCCCCGGCGGCGGCGTGGCGCCGCGCAGGGTGACCGTGCCGCCGTGGCGGCGCACCAGCTCGCGCACGATCGCCAGGCCCAGGCCGGAGCCGCCCGCGTCGCGGGCCCGGGCGTCGTCGAGCCGGGTGAACCGGTCGAAGACCCGCTCCCGGTCCGCCGCCGGGATGCCCGGGCCGTCGTCGACCACGGCGATCCGCCGGTACGCCCCGTCCGCGGCCGCCTCCAGGCGCACCGACGAGCGCGCGTGCCGTACGGCGTTGTCCAGCAGGTTGGCCACCACCCGGCCGAGCGCGTCCCGCTCGCCGGTCACCCACAGCGGCCCGGCCGGCGGCTCGTACGCCACCTCGGGATAGCGCGCGGCCACCCCGCCGAGCAGCTCGCCGAGCTCGACCTCCTCGGTGGGCGGCCGCACGGCCCGGGTCGTCGCGTCGTCCGCGCGGGCCAGCAGCAGCAGGTCGT
The DNA here is from genome assembly GCF_014648355.1 of Couchioplanes azureus. Taxonomy (GTDB): domain Bacteria; phylum Actinomycetota; class Actinomycetes; order Mycobacteriales; family Micromonosporaceae; genus Actinoplanes; species Actinoplanes azureus. The sequence continues at coordinate 145,445 of NZ_BMQY01000004.1, read as the reverse complement.
CGACCAGGCGGCTGAGCCGGTGCACGTCGGTCAGCAGGTCGCCGGCGAGCTCCGGCCAGTCCGTGCTGTCCGGCAGGCGCTGGGCCACCTCGAGCTCGGTGCGCATGTTGGTCAGCGGGCTGCGCAGCTCGTGCGCGGCGTCCGCGACGAAGGTGCGCTGCCGGGCCCGCGCGGCGTCGAGGCGGTGCAGCATGTCGTTCAGGGTGACGGCCAGCCGGTGGATCTCGTCGCCCGAGTCCGGCACGGGCAGCCGGCCCGGCCGGGCCCCGCCGGTGATCTCCTCCGCGCCGGCCCGCAGCGCCTCCACCGGCCGCAGCGCCGCGCCCACGACCCGCCAGGCCACCAGCGCCAGCAGCGCGACCAGCGGCGGGAACGTCACCAGCAGCATGATTTGCAGCAGGCGCACGCTCTGCGTCAGCTCGTCGGTGGGCCGGGCGACGAGCACCGTGACCCGGCCGTCCGGCGGCCCCGCCGCCAGGGCGACCACGCGGACCCTGCCGTCCAGGCCGATCCGGGAGCCGGGGATGAACATGCCCTCGCCGTCCGCCAGCGTCCTCAGCTCGCGCGGATACAGGATGGGCACCAGCCGGTCGGCGCCCGCGGAGCCGAAGAGCACCTGGCCCGCGGGGTTGACGACCTGCACGCGTACGGCCGGCGCGGCCGGCAGCGGGTCGGCGAGCGCGCCGGTGTCCACCAGGACGGCCACCGACCGGGCGGTCTCGAGCGCCTCGGTGTGGGCGGTACGCATCAGCACGTAGCGCATGGTGGCGACGAGCACGACGCCGCCGGCGGCCAGCCCGGCGAAGAGCACCACGACCGAGACGAGCAGCAGCCGCGCCCGCAGACTGAGCCGCCGCGGGCTCAGCCGGCGCGGCAGGCGCAGACCGAACCGCCACGGGCTCGGCCGGCGCGGCGGGCGCGGCGGGGACACGGCTAGGCCTCGGCGGCGCCGGTCGCGGCGAGCCGGTAGCCGGCGCCGCGGACCGTCTCCAGCCGGTCCCGCCCGATCTTGCGGCGCAGGTAGCCGACGTAGACCTCGACGGCGTTGGCGGCCGTCTCCAGCGCCGCGTCCCACACGTGGTCCAGCAGCTCGGTCTTGGACACGACCTCGCCGGGACGGCGCAGGAGGTATTCCAGCAGGGCGAACTCCCGGGCGGTCAGCACCACCTCGGCCCCCGCGACGGTGACCTTGCGCAGCGCCGGGTCGAGCTCGACGTCGCCGTGGCGCAGCACCGTGGGCCGCTCCGGCGTGCCCCGGCGCAGCAGGGCGCGCAGCCGGGCGAGCAGCACGACGTACGAGAAGGGCTTGGTCAGGTAGTCGTCGGCGCCGCAGTCGAGCCCGTCGGCCTGGTCGTACTCGCCGTCCTTGGCGGAGAGCATGAGCACCGGCAGCCACCTGCTCTCGGCCCGCAGCTGCCGCACCACCCGGTATCCGGAGAGCCGGGGCAGCATGACGTCGAGGATCATCGCGTCGTACTCGCCGTGCCGGGCCATCTCCAGGCCCTCCGCGCCGTCGGCGGCGACGTCCACGGCGAAACCCTCGGCCTGCAACCCGCGCCGCAGCGCGCTCGCGAGCCGCGCCTCGTCCTCCACCACCAGCAACCGCACTCCCCTACCTTGGCATGCGCGCCCCAGGGGAAGAATCCGTTCTCAGCGGGGTCACAGCCGCCGCGGGGCGCTCAGGCCGTCACCGAGGCGGCGATGAGGTCCTCGACCGCGCCGAGGGCGGTGTAGGCGGTGATCCGGATCTGCAGGGCGTTGCCGCACATCCCGACGCCCCCGCCGCGAACCACCATCGCCTGCGCCATCGCCGACAGCGCCGCGGTGCCCGTCTCCTCGCCGGCCAGGCCGGTCTGCGCGAGCAGCTCCTGCCACACCGCGTCGGGATTGTCCACGCTGGCGCGCAGGCTCTCCCGGGCGTCGCTGAGGGTGGGGCGACGCAGGCCGTACACCAGACGGTCCTCGAGTTCGGCAGTGATCGGCACTGTGGTCTCCTTCGCGACGCTCCCCGTTGCTTGCAGGGGAGAGTTCGGCGCGGAGTCTCAGCACAGGCTCAAGGCCGGCTCTTGTCCCGGTACGGCCTGGGCTTGCCGGGCTCAGTGACGGAAGCCTTCGACCACCCTGGTGAGGTCGGACGCCAGCCGGGTCAGGTCGCCGGCGGCCTGATGGGTCGCCTTGGCGCCGTCGGCGGTCGCGCCGGCGACCTCGGCGACCCCGGCCACGGTGTGGGCCACCTCGCCGCTGCCGTGGGCCGCCTCGGCGACCGAGCGGCTCATCTCGCTGGTGGTGGCGGTCTGCTCCTCCACCGCGGAGGCGATGGTGGTGGTGTAGTCGCCGATCTGGGCGATGACCGAGGTGATCTCGCCGATCGCCTGCGCCGCGGAGCCGCTGGACGCCTGGATGTTGGTGATCCGGTGGGTGATCTCCTCGGTGGCCCGCGCGGTCTGCTGGGCGAGCTCCTTGACCTCGCCGGCCACGACCGCGAAGCCCTTGCCGAGCTCGCCGGCGCGGGCCGCCTCGATGGTGGCGTTCAGCGCGAGCAGGTTGGTCTGCTCGGCGATGCTGGTGATCAGCCGGACCACGTCGCCGATCTCCGCGCTGGCGGTACCGAGCCCGGCCACCTCGCTGTTGGTGCGTTCCGCGACGCTCAGGCCCTGCTGGGAGATCTCCGCGGCCCGGGCCGCGTTGACGGCGATCTCGGCGATCGAGGCCCGCATCTGCTCGGCGCCGGCGGCGATCGCCTGCACGCCGGCGTTCACCTCCTCGGTCGAGGCGCTGGCCGTGCTCGCCCGGGCGGCGACGTCACCGGCGCCCGACTGCAGCTGCGTGCTCACGGTGGAAAGCTCCTCCGACGCCGCGGACAGCGTCGCGACCGACCCGCCGATCGTCATGACGGTCTCGCGGAGCCCGGTCACCGCGGTGTCGAGCGCGGCACCCATCTGTCCCGGCTCGTCGCGCGAGGTCAGCCCGCTGGTCACGGTCAGGTCGCCCGCGGCCAGCCGCTCGCAGACCTCCTTGACCTTGCGCAACGGCGGCAGAATCTGCCGGGACAGGACCAGCCCCGCGCCCAGCGCCACGATCGCACCCACCACCATCACGCAGATCGAGGCGATGCGGTTGCTCCGGTACGTGGACTCGGCGTCCTTGGCCGACCTCGCCGCGTCGGCGGACTCGGCGGCGGTCAGCTCGTCGACGTATCCGTTGATCTTGGCGAACAGCGGGATGACCTCCTTGTCGCGGGTCTCCTGCCAGGCCGCCAGGTCGTTGCGCTCCCCGGCCGGGATCTGCTTCTCCCGGGCGAGAGTGGCCCAGGCGTCCCACTGACTCCGCAGATCCGCGATCCTGGCCGCCTCGCTCGCCCGATGCCCGCCCTGGTACGCGGCGAAGGCCGCGTCGACGGCCGCCAGATCCTCGGCGAACGCCGCGGCGTAGGTGTTCATGTGTTCCTCGTCCTGGGAGAGCGCGTGGTTGGCCAGGTCCAGCCGGGCCTGCCCCATGCCGTGCTGGAGGTCGCCCAGCGCGGCGACGTTGGCCACGTTGGTGCGGTAGATCGCCTGCGCGGCCTCGCTGGACTGGCCCAGCGCGATCAGCCCCACGACGCCGACCACCAGCGAGACGGCCGTCCCGACCAGGACCGCCGCGAAGATCTTGACGTTGACGCTGAGGTCGGCGATCGAAACCCGTTTCCCACCCACGAACTCCTGTTCGGCACCCCGGCCACGGCACTGAGCGGGCGTCCCCTAAGGGACGTTCTCAGCGCCGTCACAGCACGCGCCCGGCAGGATGGGCGGCACACAACGGGAGGGGACATCGTGAGTGTCTTGAGGTCGAGGCCGGCGCTGCGCTGGCTGGTTCCGGCGGCCGCGGCGGCCGTCGTCATCGGTGGCGGCGCGGCGGCGGGCACGATGGTGGCGACCGCCGACCCCACGCTGCCCGAGCGCAGCGCGGCCCAGCTTCTCGTCGACGTGCAGAACGCGAAGGTCGACGGGCTGTCGGGCACCATCGTGCAGACCGCGGACCTGGGACTGCCCGCGCTGCCCGGCATCACCGGGGGCGCCGGCAGCAACGCGGACCTGATGAAGCTGGTCGCGGGCAGCAACACCGCCCGGGTCTGGTACGCCGGGCAGGACAAGGTCCGCCTGGCGGTGCTCGGCACCCTGGGCGAGACCGACGTCATCCGCAACGGCTCCGACGTCTGGGTGTGGCGCAGCGCCGGCGGCTCCGCCACGCACTACAAGATCCCGGCGGAGGCCGGCGGGCACGAGAAGCGGACGCCGCCGCTGGGCGTGCCGTCGACCCCGCAGGAGGCCGCGGACGCCGCGCTCGCCGCCATCGACCCCAGCACGGAGGTCAGCACCACCGGCGCGGCGAAGGTCGCCGGGCGCGACGCGTACGAGCTGGTGCTCAAGCCGCGGGACACCGCGTCGCTGGTCGGCCAGGTCCGGCTGGCGATCGACGCCGAGCACCACATCCCGCTGGGCGTGGACGTCTACGCCCGCAACGCCAACGACCCGGCGGTCCGGATCGCGTTCCAGCAGGTCAGCTTCGCCACCCCGGACGCCGAGCAGTTCACCTTCAACCCGCCGCCCGGCACGAAGGTCGACACCGCCGACGAGTCCGAGCTGCGCAAGCAGGCGGAGAAGGCGGGCAAGGAAGCCGAGAAGGCCGCCCGCGAGCACGCCGGCAAGCCGGAAGCCCCGGAGGGCACGAAGGTCGTCGGCAAGGGCTGGGCGTCGGTCCTGGTCGCCAAGCTGCCCACCGGCGACGGGAAGGCCGGCGAGGGCGCGCCGCAGCTCGGCGAGGGCGCAGCGCAGCTCGAGGCCGTCGCCGGAGTCCTGCCGAAGGTCAGCGGCGCGTGGGGCAGCGGCCGGCTGCTGCAGAGCGCCCTGTTCAGCGCCCTGCTCACCGACGACGGCCGGGTCCTCGTCGGCGCGGTCGCCCCGGAGAAGCTGTACGAGGCGGCGGCGCAGAAGTAACGGGCCTCGCCGGTGTCGCAGCCGGGTCGCGGTACGAGCCCGCGACCCGGCTGTCGCCGTTCGGGGCACGGCGGCGTGTCAGGTTTACAATGAAAACCGTTTCCAACAAGATGGGTGCATCGCCCCCACTTGGAGGAAGGAATCCGCATGTCCCTGAACGTCTCCCCCGACCTGCTCGCCGTCGCCGAGCGCGGTGAGGTCTCCGACGCCGAGTTCGTCGACTGCGTCCGCACGTCCCTGCCGTACGCCTGGGAAGTGGTGAGCTCGGTGATGGCCGGCCTGGCCCGCGACGGCGGCGACTTCGCCGACCACGAGGTGCCGCCGCCGTCCGAGGACGAGCGCGGCCAGCTCCTGCGGGCGCTGGCCAGCGACGCGATCCGCGGCGGCCTGGAGCGGCACTTCGGCGCCAAGCTCGCCTTCCAGAACTGCCACCGGGTCGCGGCGTTCCGCTTCGGCGCGGTGGGCGGCGACCGCTACCAGGCCTTCGTGTCGCCGCGCGGGCAGCTGCTCAACCAGTCCCCCGAGCTGCGCAACTGCTGAGCGCCCGAGCGCGGGCGTCCCGCCCCGCGCGTCCGGTCCCCCGCCGGGTCCGGACGCGCGGGGCGGGCGTCAGCCGCGATGCCGGGCCCCGCGGCTCGTCCGGCCCGGCCGAGCGGTCCGGTCCGGGTGGGCGGCCCGGTCCGGGTGCGCGGCCCGGTCCGGGTGCGCGGCCCGGTCCGGGTGAACGGACCCGTCCGGGTGAGCGGCCCCTCCGGGCCGGGCGGCGCGGTCCCGCCGCGGGCCCGGCTCGGCCACCAGTGCCGCCAGCCCCGTCGTGATCGGCACCGACGCCACCAGGCCGATCGTGCCCACCGCGCTGCGCAGGATCTCCTGCGCCAGGAACTCACTGGTCAGCAGGTCGCCGACCGGTTCGCTGCCCGCCGCGATCAGCAGCAGCAGCGGCAGCGACGCCCCCGCGTAGGCGAGCACGATCGTGTTCACCGCCGACGCCACGTGCGCCCGGCCCACCCGGATCGCCGCCTGGAACAGCTCCCAGCGGCCGGTCGCCCCGGGGGTCATCTCGGCGACGGTCACCGCCTGGGTGACCGTCACGTCGTCCAGGACGCCGAGCGCGCCGATGACGATGCCGGCCAGCAGCAGGCCCCGCAGGTCGAGTCCGGCACGGGTCACCGACAGGTACGCGCTGTCGTCGCTGCCCGTACCGGTCAGGTGCATCGCCGAGGTGAACACCGCGCCCAGCACTCCGGTGAGCACCAGGCTCGCCAGGGTTCCCGCCACCGCGACCGAGGTGTGGACGTTGACGCCGTGGGTCAGGTACAGGGCGGCGAACATGATGGCGGAGGCGCCGACGACCGCGACGAGCAGCGGCGGGGAGCCGTCGAGCACGGCCGGGACCACGAAGAGCAGCAGCACCCCGAAGCTCACGGCCAGCCCGGCCAGCGACGACAGCCCGCGGCGGCGCCCGAACGCCAGGATCGCCGCGACCGCGAGCCCCACCAGCCAGACCATCGGCGTGGCACGCTGCCGGTCGACCACCGAGTACGCGCGCCCGCCCGGCACCGCGTCCGGGAAGTGCAGCAGCACCACGTCGTCGCCCGCGTGCAGCGCCGTCGCGCCGGGCCCCTGCGGCAGATCGACCTCCTGCCGGGAGCCGGCGCCCGGCCCCTCGGTGACCTCGACGGTCGCCGAGCCGCACCGCCGCGGCACGGACCCGGGCGGGCAGACCTGCTCCGCGACGGCGGCGACCGTGCCCAGGGCCCGCTGCCCGCCGCCGGCGTCGCCGGAAGCGTCGCGGACGTCGCCCGGCCAGAGCAGCACGAGCGCCAGCAGGGTCACCAGCGCCGCCGGCACGAGGACCGCGGTGAGGATGCGCCGCGTGCGCCGGGACGCGGCGGGCGGCGCCCCGTGGCCGTGGCCGTGGCCGTGGCCGTGGCCGTGGCCGTGGCCGTGGCTGTGGCCGTGGCTGTGGCTCACCGGCGGGAGGCCGGGAGCGGCGGCACGCGGCGGTGGACCGGGGCGTCGTTCATGACAGGCGATTATGCCGGGCGCGTACGTTTTCCCGGCCGGACCCTTGGATGTCCGCCGGCCCGGTCGATGGTGGGTCTACCGCGCGCGGACGCGCCGGGCCTGCGACCGAGGCGAGGACGACGAACGTGAGCAACCCGATCGTGGCGAGAGCGGCAGGGTTCGTCCGCTACGGGGCCACGCACCTGCTGGTGCTGACCGCCGTGCTCGTGCTGCGCCGATTGGGGCTCGCGGGCGACGCGCCGCTGTGGGCGGTCGCGCTGCCGCTGGCCCTCGGCGCGGTGTGGAGCCAGCCCCAGGTGCAGCACCGGCTGTCCGGCGGCGATCCGCGCCGCCGGCTGTGGCTGCGCGTCCCCGTGCAGATCCTGACCGGCACCGCGGTGATGTACCTGGTCGGCTGGGGCGCCCTGCTGGCCGTCGCCCACCTGCACATCCTCTCGGTGCACCTGCGGCGCTCCGGCTCGCGGGCCTGGAAGCCCGCCGCGGTCTCCGGCGTCCTGGCGATCGCCGTCGGACAGCTCCTGGTCGCGCTCGGCGCGGTGCCCAGCTACCTCGGCGGCTACCAGTCGCACGGCCTGGCCCTGCTGGTCGCGCTCGGCACCGCGACGACCGCCCGGACGCTCGGCGAGCTGGTCGCCCAGCGCGAGCGGGTGGAGGCGGCGGCGAAGCTGAGCGAGGAACGGTTCCGGGCCTTGGTGCGCGACGGCTCCGAGGTCATCACCTTGAGCGACGCCGCCGGCGACGTGTCCTGGGTCAGCCCGGCGGCCCGCCCGGTCATGGGTTACCAGCCGGAGGAGCTGCGGGGCAAGGTGCTGCGGGGACTGTTCCACCCCGAGGACGAGGCCGCCTCGCGCGAGCTGTTCACCCGGCTGCTGACCTCCGACAGCACCGTCGAGCACTCCGCGGAGCTGCGGGTGCGGCACGCCAACGGCTCCTGGCAGTGGCACGAGATCATCGCCCGCAACATGCTGGCCCATCCCGCGGTGCACGCCATCGTCAGCCACCACCGCGACATCACCGCGCGCCGGGTGAGCAGCGACGGGATGGCGTACGCGGCCTCGCACGACGGACTGACCGGCCTGGCGAACGGCCCGACCCTCGAACGCGACCTGGAACGGGCCCTCGCCCAGGGCACCCGCTACCAGTACCCGGTGGCGCTGCTGCGCTGCGGCCTCGACGGCTTCCGGGCGGTCAACGACACCTACGGCCACGACGTCGGCGACCGCCTGCTGCAGACGGTCGGGCACGTCATCAAGCGCACCACCCGCGAGACCGACACCGCGGCGCGGATCGTCGGCGACGAGTACGGCGTGCTGCTCACCCGGATCCGCGACGCCGCCGAGGCCCTGCACGTGGCCCGGCGCATCGTCGACGGCATCGCGGCGCACGCGTCGGTCGCGGGACTGCGGCTCGACGTGGGCGTCAGCGTGGGCATCGCGCTGGCGTACCCGGGCGGTACGGACGCGAAGACGCTGATGCGGCACGCGGACACGGCGATGTACCGGTCGAAGCGGCGCGGACGCAACAACGTGACCGTCTACGTGCAGGAAGAGGTCACCGCGCCCTGGATGTGAGGTGGACCGCGCCTCAGTCCAGCAGCGGCCGCAGGGCGAGTGCGACCTGCAGGGCCCGGCCCGGGGACGTCCCGCCGCCCTCGGCGTCCCAGACCTCGGAGAGCACCGCCTGGGCGAAGCCCCACGCGACGACCCGGCCGGTCGCGATGCCCAGAGCGTCGGCGAACTGCTCGACGCGGGGCATCAGCAACGACAGCGTCGGCTCGTCGCCGTCGAGCGGGTTGTAGAGCACCGGCCCGATCTCCGCGGCGGGGTCGCCGACGACGCCGTGCGGGTCGATGGCCAGCCACGGCTCCCGGCCCGCGGCGAGGACGTTCTCGTGGTGCAGGTCGCCGTGCAGGACCACCCGGGAGCCGGCCGAGGCGCAGAGGTCGCCGTACCGGTGCATCGCCTGGATGACCAGGTCCCGGGGCAGGGGCGCGTCGCCGGGGAAGCGATCCAGGTGGGCCGCGAAGTCCGCGGTGCGCGCGGCGAGGTCCTTCAGCGCCAGGCCCGGGGGCGCCGGACGGTGCAGCCGGCGCATCAGGTCGGCGAGGACGGCGGTGGCCCGGTCGTCGTGGTGGCGGACCAGGCCGCGCAGCGTGGTGCCGGGCTCCAGGCGCTCGATCAGCAGGGCGCCGCGGGCGTCGTCGCGCGCGAGCAGCCGGGCGGCGCCGCGGCCGGCGAAGAAGTCCAGGGCGGTGGCCTCAGCGGCGAGGTGGGCGGCCCCGGGCAAGCCCAGCTTGAGGACCGCCGCCGAGCCGTCGGCGCGGCGCACCGGGGCGACCCAGTGGTAGCTCAGCGGGTACGGCGGGCCGACCGTCAGGTCCCATTGCCGCGCGACCGCGGCGATCACGCCGGGCAGGTCCGCGAGCCAGGTACGCCCGGCGTCGCCCCAGTTCCCGGTGACGTTGCGGACGAATGCGGGAGGATGCACACCGTCCATGATCGCGCCGTCGGGCAAGAGCGCCGGTGGCGGCTACCGGAAGGGCCAGGCGGTCAGGGCTCGGCCCAGCCAGGGCAGCACCAGGATGACGGTGGGGACCACCAGCAGGCTGACCGCCATCGTCACGGCGAGCAGTGCCCAGCCTCGCGACCGGACGTCCGCGCCGGCGAGCCGGTGCGCCCGGCGGCGCCGCTCCTGCTCCGCGTCGCCCCGCGCCTCGGCGGGCGCGTCGGGACTCACCGCGTCGCCGAGCACGGCGAGGGCCGTGCGCAGCGGCTCCGCGCCGCACCGGCGCCGGGCGGCGTCGTCGGCCACCATCTCCAGCAGCAGGTGGACGGCGTCCAGCGGCGCCCGGCTGCGCAGCGGGCGCGGCACGGCGCGGTAGAACGCGGTGAAGGACTCCATCACCAGGTCGTGGCGGTGCCGCAGGTGGGCCTGCTCGTGCGCGATCACGGCGGCGACCTGCGCACGGTCGAGGATCCGCAGCGCACCGCCGCTGACCACCACCCGGGGGCTGCGGCCGGGCAGGCAGTAGGCGAACGGCAGCGCGCCGTCGAGCACCCGCAGGCCGGGCGGCACCTCGGCGGGCAGCTCGCCGTGGCGCTCCGCGTCGTCCAGCAGGTCGACGAGCATGCGGTGCCGCGCGCGGCGGGTGCGCGACCGGTGGGTCACGCCGGCGAGGGAGACCAGCAGCCGGACGACGATGAGGGCCGCGACGCCCAGCGCCGCGGCCAGGGCGGTCGCGCTGCCCGGCGGGCCCGAGCCCAGGGCGTGGACCAGCTCCTGCGGGGCGGCGAGCACGACGCCCAGGGCGCAGAGGATGCCGGTCAGGGTGATGCTCTGCCACAGCGCGACCGCCGCGGCCGGCGCACGGTCCGGCCAGCGCGCCGCGGCCAGGACACCCGGCACCACGAGGGACAGGGTCAGGCCCAGGGCGCCGAGCAGCAGCGCGGTCACGATCCGGCGGCCGTTCCCTTCCGGGCCGCCTCGATCGCGGCGGTCAGCGCGGACGGGTCGATCCGGCCGACGAAGTGGGCCAGCGCCGCGTCGCGGACGCCGTCGGGGGCCGTGCTGAGCGCGTCGAGCATCAGCGCCGCGGTCATCTCCTCGCGCGACTGCGCGGGCGCGTAGCGATAGGCGCGGTCGGCCTTCTGCTGCAGGACCACGCCCTTCTTGGCGAGCCGGTCCAGCACGGTCATCACCGTCGTGTACGCCAGGTCGCGCGAGCGGCTGAGCCGGTCGTGGACCTGCCGCACGGTCAGCGGCTGCCCGGCCTCCCACAACTGCTGCATGACCTCGCGTTCGAGGTCCCCCAAAGCCATGGGAACCACTCTACTGCACACGGTCGTACTACACGGCGTAGTATCTACTACAAGTTGTCGTAGAGGGGATGACCCGTGGACGTGCTCGACCTGACCCGGCTGCAGTTCGCGGTCGTGACGATCTACCACTACTTCTTCGTGCCGCTGTCGATCAGCCTCGCCGCCACCGCGGCGGGACTGCAGCTCACGTGGCTGCGTACGGGAAAGGAGCGGTATCGCGATCTCACCCAGTTCGTCGGCAGGCTGCTGATCGTGACCTTCGCCGTCGGCGTGGTCACCGGGCTGGTGCAGGAGTTCCAGTTCGGCATGGGCTGGAGCGCCTTCGCCCGCTTCTACGGCGACGTCTTCGGGCCCACCCTCGCCATCGAGGGCATGCTCGCGTTCTTCCTCGAGGCCACGTTCCTCGCGCTGTGGTACTTCGGCTGGGACCGGCTGCCCCGTGCGGTGCACGCCGCCACCATCGTGACCGTCGCGGTCGGCACCGTGCTCTCCGCGTTCATCATCCTGGCCGCGAACTCGTTCATGCAGAACCCAGTGGCGTACTCGCTCGACCCGCGCACCGGCCGCGCCCGCCTCGACGACTTCGGCGCGCTGCTGCTCAACGAGGTCAACCTCGCCGCCTTCCCGCACACCCTCGCGGGCGCCGCGATGGCGGGCGGATCCCTGCTGCTGGGCATCGGGGTGTGGCGCCAGCGGCACGGCGGCGAACCCGCGCACCGCACGCTCGCCCGCCTCGGCGCGTGGCTCACCGCGGCCGGCGGGGCGCTGACCGCCCTCACCGGCGACCACCTCGGCAAGGTCATCACCGAGGTGCAGCCGATGAAGATGGCCGCCGCCGAGGCGCTCTACGCCACCACCACCGGCGCGCCGTTCTCGCTCTTCGCCGTCGGCTCCCCCGGCGGCGGCGAGCCCTTCCTCAGCATCGAGATCCCCCGCCTGCTGTCGATCCTCGCCGCGGGCTCCCCCGGCGCGACCGTGCAGGGCATCGACGACCTGCAGGCGCAGTACGCCGCCCAGTACGGTCCCGGCAGCTACGTGCCCATGATCCCGGTGGCGTTCTGGTCCTTCCGGCTCATGATCGGCATCGGCATGCTCGCGGCGGCGCTGGCCGCCTTCCATCTGTGGAGCACCCGCAAGGGACGGCCCGGCCACCGGCTGCTGCTACGCGTGCTGCCCCTGGTGCCGATCCTGCCCGCCGCCGCGAACACCTTCGGCTGGATCTTCACCGAGACCGCCCGCCAGCCGTGGCTCGCGTTCGGTATCTCCCGGGTCGCCGACGGCATCTCCCCCGGGCTCACCCGCGCCGAGGTCGCCGGCTCGCTCGTCGGCTTCGCGGTCGTCTACGGCGTGCTCGCCGTCGTCTGGCTGCGCCTGGTCCGCCACCTGTCGCGGCAACCGCTCGCCCCGCAGGCCGCTCCCGTCGAGGCCGCGCAGCCGCCGGCCCCCGTCTACTGAGGAGGAGAACGGCAATGGTCACCGCCTGGTTCTCGCTCGTCGTCCTCTGCTGGGTGCTGTTCTTCGTACTGGAGGGGTTCGACTTCGGGGTGGGCATGCTCGGCCCGCTGCTCGGCCGCGACGACCACGAGCGCGGCGCCGCCGTCCGCACGATCGGGCCGTTCTGGGACGGCAACGAGGTCTGGCTCGTCGCCGCCGTCGGCGTGACGTTCGCGGCCTTCCCCGCCTGGTACGCCGCCCTGCTCTCGGCCCTCTACCTGCCGATGGCCGTGCTGTTGCTCCTGCTCGCCGCGCGCGGCGTCGCCCTGGAGTTCCGCGGCAAGGGCGACGGCCCGCGCTGGCGGCGCCGCTGCGACACCGCCCTGGCGCTCAGCTCGGCGGGCATCGTGGCGCTGTGGGGCGCGGTGCTCGGCGCCCTCACCCACGGCCTCGCGCTCGGCGCCGACGGGGAGGTGACCGGCCGCGGCCCGGCGCGCAGCCTCGCGCCCCTGGCCACCTGGCCCGCCCTGGCCGGGGCGGCCCTGGCGCTGTTCGCCGCCCTGCTCCTCGGCGCGACGTTCCTCGCGCTGCGCACCACCGGCCCGGTGCACGCCCGGGCCCGCACCGCCGGCGTCCGCCTCGGCGCGGCCGGCACGCTGGTGCTCGGCGCCGCCGGGGCGCTCGGCGGCTCCCGGCCCGTGCTCGCCGCCGCCGTGCTGTGCCTGGGCGTCACGCTCGTCGCCCGGCACGGCCGCGAGCTCGTCGCCTTCGGCGCCACCGCCGCCGGGGTCGCGGGCGCGGTCGTCGCCGTCTTCACCGGCCACGGCGACGTGGTGCTGCGCAGCACCCTCGACCCGGCGTGGTCGCTGACCATGACCGGCGCCGCCGCCACCCCGCAGGCGCTGCGGCTGCTCAGCGTCGCCGGCGCGGTCGTGCTCCCGGGGGTTCTGGCCTACCAGGCGTTCTCGTACTGGGTGTTCCGCCGCCGGGTGGCCAGCGAGCGGGTGCCGTCGTGAGGCGGGGCCCGGTCGATCCCCGGCTGCTGCGGCACGCGCGCGCCGGGCGTACGGGCATCGCGGTCCTGACCCTGCTCGGCGCCGGGCAGGCCGCCGCGACCGTCGCGGTGGCCGTCGCCCTGGCCCGGATCGTCACCGGCCGCGACGCCCTCTGGCTGCTCGCCGGGGCCTTCCTGGCGCGCGCCGCCCTCACCTGGGCGGAGCAGGTCGTCGCCCAGCGCACCGCCGCCCGGGTCACCGACGACCTGCGCCGCGCGACGCTGCGCGCGGCCCTGCGCCGGGGCCCCGCCCGGGTCGCCGCCTCCGGCAGTGGCCGGCTCGCGGCCACGCTGACCGGCGGGATCGACGCCCTGCGCCCGTGGTTCACCGGCTACCTGCCCGCGCTGGTGCTCGGCGCCGCGCTGCCACCCCTGGTGATCGTCGCGATGGCCGTCGTGGACCCGGCCTCGGCGGTCATCACCCTCGTGACGCTGCCGCTGGTGCCCGTGCTGGGAGCCCTGATCGGCTGGGCGACCCAGCAGCGCGCGCGGCAGGCGTGGGCCGCCGACGCGCGCCTGGCGGGCCACTTCCTCGACGCCGTGCGCGGGCTCGCGACCCTGCGGGTCTTCGGGCGCGCCGAGCGGCAGACGGCGGTGGTGCGCGAGCTCACCGACCGGCACCGGTCCGCCACCGTACGGGTCCTGCGCGTGGCGTTCCTGTCCTCGACCGCGCTGGACCTGCTGGGCACGCTGTCCGTCGGACTCATCGCGGTGGAGGCCGGGCTGCGGGTGGCCGCCGGCAACCTGGACCTCGGCGCCGCGCTGCTGGTGATCCTGCTGGCGCCGGAGGCGTACCGGCCGCTGCGGGAGGTCGCGGCCCGGTTCCACGCCAGCGCGGACGCGACCGCGGTGATCGCGGACGTGGACGAGATGCTCGGCAGCGGTGACGACGAGGCCGCCTACCTGCCTGAGCGGGGAGGTACGGGCGACCGGCCCGGGGTGTTCGCCTCCCGGCTGCGGGTGCGCTATCCGGGCATGACCTCGGACGCGCTCACCCTCGACGCGCTGGGCGTGCGCGACCACGAGATCGTCGCACTGCGGGGGCCGTCCGGGGCGGGCAAGACGACGTTGCTGCGGGTGCTGGCCGGGCTGCACCCGGCCACCGGCGGCCGGGTCGAGCTGACCGGGCCGGGGCTGCTCTACCTGCCCCAGCGCCCGGCGCTGCCGCACGTGCGCACGGTCGCGGACGTGTTCCCCGGCGCCGGCCCGGCGGAGATCCGCGCGGCGCTGCGCACGGTCGGGCTCGACGAGGAGATCGGGCCCGCGACGGTGCTCGGCGAGCAGGGGTCGGGGGTGTCGGCCGGGCAGCGCCAGCGGCTGGCCCTGGCGGCCCTGCTGCGCGCGGCGGCGCGGCGGCCGGTGGTGCTCCTGCTGGACGAGCCGACGGCGCACCTCGACGCCGACGCCGAGCGGGCGGTGATCGCGCACCTGCGGGACGCGGCCCGCCGGGGATGCGCGGTCCTGCTCGTCGCCCACCGGCCGGCGCCCCTGGCCGACGCCGACCGCATCGTCGACGTGACCCCGCCGCCCGGCTCGGCCGCCGCCGAGGACTCCGGACCGGCATCCGCCGCGACCACCGCATCCGCATCCGCGGTGCCGGCCGGGCATCCGGCAGGGGCGGGGTCACACCGCGCAGGCCGTCCTAGGAAGATGCTGGTGCGGCCGGGGACGGCGGTGGCCCTCGGGGCGGCGGCGGGGCTGGCCGGGCTCGTCCTCACCGGCGCCGCCGCCTGGCTGCTGGTCCGGGCCGCGTCGCTGCCGCCGGTGCTGACCCTGTCGGCCGCCGTGGTGCTGGTGCGCGGCTCCGCCGTCGCCCGCCCACTGCTGCGCTACCTGGAACGGCTGGTGGCGCACGACGTGGCGTTCGCCCGGCTCGGCCGGTGGCGCTCGCGGGTCTACGCGGACCTCGTCCCCCGCGTGCCCGGCCCGCGGACCCGGCGGCGCGGCGACCTGCTCACCCGGATCGGCGCCGACGTCGACGCGCGGGTCGACGGGCTGCTCCGCGGCCGGATACCCGCCTGGAGCGCGGCGCTCACGCTGGCGGTCGCCACGGCCGCCGCCGTCGCGGTGGTGCCCGCCCTGGCGCTGCCGCTCGGCGCGGGCCTGGTGATCTCGGCCGTGGCGGCGCCCGCCCTGGCCGCGTGGCACGCCGCCCGGGCGGAGGCGGCCACCGCACGGGCACGCGCCGAGCTGCGGGACGCCGTCGTGGAGACGGTGGAGGGGATCGAGGAGCTGGCCCTGCGCGGCGGTGCGGCGCTGGACGTGCCGGAGCGGCGCAGCCGGGCGCTGGCCCGGCGGGAGGCGGGCTCGGCCCGGGCGGCCGGTGCCGCCGCGGCCTTGAGCCTGGCCGGCTGGGGGCTCGCCGTCGCCGGAACGGCGGTGGTCCTGCGGCACACCGGCGGAATCTCGCCGGAATGGGCGGCCGTGCTGCTGCTCGCCGTCGTGGCCCTCGGCGAGCCCGTGGCCACCCTGCCGGAGGCGGCGGTCGCGCGGCGCCGCGCCGCCGGGGCGCGCGACCGGCTGGCCGAGCTCCGGACCTCGCCCCCACCGGCCATGCGGACCTCACCGGAGAGGGAACCCGGCCGGGACTCCCGGCACGGCACCGCCGGCGCCCGGCCGGACCGCTCCGGGTCCGCCGCGGTGACCGTGCGCGGGCTGGTGGCGGGCTGGGATCCCGGGCGCCGGCCGGCGCTGCGCGGCGTCGACCTGGAGCTGGCGCCGGGCGCGCGGGTGGCCGTGCTCGGCGCGTCCGGCGGCGGCAAGTCGACCCTGGCCGCGGTCCTGGCCGGGCTGCTCGACCCGCGGGCGGGCACGGTACGCCGGCCCGCGCCCGCGGTGCTCGTCGGCGACGAGGCCGACCACGTGTTCGCGACGACCGTACGGGAGAACCTGCGCCTGGCGAACCCCGCCGCGAGCGACCCGGAGCTGAGCGCGGCGCTGACCCGCGCCGGTCTCGGTCCGTGGCTCGCCGGGCTGCCCGGCGGGCTGGACGCCTGGCTGGGCACCGGGGGCGGCACGATCTCCGGCGGGCAGCGGCGCCGGCTCGCCACCGCCCGCGCCCTGCTCGCCGCGCCGCGGTTGCTGCTGCTGGACGAGCCGACCGAGGGCCTCGACGAGGCGGGCGCCGCGGCCCTGATGGCCGACCTGCTCGACGCCGCCGGGGACTGCACGGTCCTGCTGTTCACGCACCGCACCGAGGGGCTCGACCGGATGGACGCCGTCTACCGGCTCCGCGACGGGCGCCTCCGGCGTCTTCACCGTCCGCGGGAGCTGAGCGGCGCCCAGGCCGTCCGCGCCTAGCACTGCAACGGCACTCGGCTGCCGCCGGCTCATCGTGGTTGCACCCCACCGGTCCCTTCCGGCACGTTCGTCGTTCCGGACCTGATCACGGCCGGGTTGATCTACCGTGACGTCGACATGCGCGCTGTCGTCACCTCGATTCCGCTCCACCGATGACGGAGGTACGCAAGATGAACCGACGCCTGGCTCCATCCCTGATGATGCTCACCTGCGGTCTTGTCACCATGGCCCTCGCGAGCCCGGCGGCCGCAGCGCCGTCCGTCCTTCCCGCGCTGCCCGCTGTCTCGTGCAGCGGTGGCGTCACGACGACCGCAACGACGACCGGCGCCACGACCACGGGGTCGGCCACCTGCACAGGCGCGACCACCCTGAAGCTCAGCACCACGCTCGACGCGGCGGGTGTGACCTCGACCGTCACCAGCCTCCTTCCCGCGCTTCCGGGCCTGCCGGTGCCCATCAACACCACGGTGCCGGCAGTGGGCCTGACGAGCGCCTGCTCCGTCCTGGTGAACACGGCTACCGGCGCAACGGTCGCGAGCTCCTGCGACGCCGCCTGATGACCCCGGTGGGCGGGTGCGACGTCCCGCCCACCTCCGCCGGGGGCGATGCGTGGCCGGACAGCTTCCTTGGTCCTGGGATCGGGTGGGACGGTGCCCGATCGCAGCCGCCGCCGTCTGCGGCAGTGTGGACAAGGTCACGGCCTCATCGATCTGATCATGGAATCGCTGGCGGCCGGCGAGTGCCGCTGCGGTACTAGGAACGTGCGCACTCCCGGAGCACCTCGAGCAGGCGACGGGCCGGCGGCGCGGACTCGACGGCGGTCTGGACCAGCGCGAAGATCGACCGGACCGGCGTCGGGGCGGTCACCGGCACCACCGCGACACCGGCGGGCAGCCTGGTGGCGCCGAGCCGGGGCAGCACGGTGATGCCGATGCCCGCGTCGACGAACGCGATCGCCGTCGGGTAGTCGTGCGCCTCGACGCGGAACGACGGGCAGAAGCCGGCGCTCTGGCAGGTCTGGAGCAGGTTGTCGCGGCACCAGCCGCGGGCGAAGTCGTTGTCGATCCAGCTCTCGGCGGCGAGCGCGGCCAGCTCGACCCCGGGCTCACCGGCGAGCGGGTGGGCGGCCGGTACGACGGCCACGTACGGGTCGTCCAGCAGGTGGTGGGCGCGCGCTTCCCGGGTACCCCGGAAGTCCGGCCCGGCGACCGCGATCTGGACGTCGGGCCGCTTGCCCGGCCCGGTCGGGAAGTCGTCGCGCAGCTCGAGGGCGAGCCGCAGGTCGGGGAAGTCGCTCAGCAGCGCCCGCGTCGCGGCCGGCATCCAGGCCGCGCCCACCGAGGCGAAATAGGCGATCGACAACGAGCCGGTGCGGCCCGCCCGCAGGTCCGACACCAGGGCCTCGACGTCGCCGAGCTGGGCCAGCACGCCGTCGATGCGCCCGGCCAGGGCCAGGCCGGTGGCGGTCGGCTCGACGCCGCGCCCGTTGCGCGCGAGCAGGGTCAGGCCGGTCTCCCGCTGCAACGCCGTGACGTGCTGGCTGACGGCCGACGGGGTGTAGCCGAGGTTGGCGGCCGCGGCGTTGACCGAGCCACTGGCCACGACGGCCCGGAACACGCGCAGGCGATGGACGTCCAGCATGCCGTCGACCGTACAGTGCCGCTAAATGGTAGGGAAGAATTACTTGCTGGTGCTGAAGTCATGGGTGGCGCAGGGTGGAGCCATGACCGCCACGACCACCGGGCAGCACCGCTCGACCGCTGCGCTGCCCCTGCTCGCCGCCGGGACCACCATGGTCCTCTGGGCGTCCGCCTTCATCGCCATCCGCTCGGTCGGCGCGCACTACAGCCCCGGGTCGCTCGCCCTCGGCCGGCTCGCCACCGGGTCGCTCGCCCTCACCGCGGTCGCGCTGCTCCGGCCGCGCAGCATCCCGCGCGGCCGTCCGCTGCTGCTGGTCCTGGCGTACGGGGCGCTGTGGTTCGGCGTCTACGCGATCCTGATCAACGCCGCCGAGCACCACCTGGACGCCGGTACGACCGCGCTGCTGGTCAACGTGGGCCCCATCCTGATCGCGGTGCTGGCCGGCGTCTACCTCGGGGAGGGCTTCCCGCGCGGCCTGGTGACCGGCCTCGCCATCGCCTTCGGCGGCGTCACCACCATCGCCGTGGCCACCTCCACCGGCCGCCACGACCTGACCGGGGTGCTGCTCGCCCTCGGCGCGGCCGCCCTCTACGCGGTCGGGGTGATCCTGCAGAAGCAGGCGCTCACCACCGTGGACCCGTTCACCGCGACCTGGCTGGGCTGCCTGGCCGGGGCGGCGGTGTGCCTGCCGTGGACCGGCACGCTGCTCCACGAGCTGGCGGTGGCCCCCGGGGCCGCCACCCTGGGCGTCGTCTATCTCGGCCTGTTCCCGACCGCGGTGGCGTTCGCGACCTGGGCGTACGCCCTGCACCGGATGACCGCCGGGCAGCTCGGCTCCTCCTCGTACCTGGTCCCGGCGATCGCCGTGCTGATGTCCTGGGCGCTGCTGGGCGAGGTGCCGACCGGGCTGGCGCTGGCCGGCGGCGCGCTCTGCCTGCTCGGCGTGGCCGTGACCCGCTCCCCCGGCCTCCCGGGCCGGCGGGGCGGCGCTCGGACGCCGCGCTAGACTCCGCCGACTTTCGAGATCGACGACGGGGGAATCGATGCGGGTCTCCAGGCGAACCCTGTTCGGTGCGGCCGCGGCGGCCGGTGCCGGAACGCTGGCCGCGACGGTGCCGGCGCCCAGGGCGGCGCGGGCCGGGGAGCTGGACGCGCCCTTCGTGCCGGGGACGGCACCGCACCTGTTGCAGGCCGAGCAGCTGGTGCAGTACCAGCGCCTGATCGCCGCCGGATATCTGACGGACGGCCTGGCCGGTCACTGGCCGCTGGGCGGCGACGGATCCGACCGGTCCGGCCTGGGCCGGACCCTCGCCGTCGGTCCCGGGGCGAGCTGGACGACGCTGCGCGCCGGCGGCGAGCTGAGCCTCGACGGCTCGTCCGGGGCGACCGCACCCGCCGTGCTCGACACCGCCGGATCGTTCACCGTCTCGGCCTGGGTGCGCCTGGCGTCCCTGTCGGCCACGTACACGGCCGTCAGCCAGGACTCGCCGACCGCCACCCGGTTCCTGCTGCAGTACGACCCGGCGCTCGGCTGGGCCTTCAAGGTGCGCAGCGCCGACGAGCGCGAGAAGGCCTCCGCCGTGGCCACCACCCCCGCGGCGGCGGGCACCTGGGTGCACCTGGCCGGGGTCAGCCACGAGGGGACCCTGTCGCTCTACGTCGACGGGGTGCTCGAGGGCAGCACCCGGACGGCCCTCGCCTGGCGCGCGGACCGCACCTTCCACATCGGCCAGGCCACCTGGGAGGGCACCACGGTGAACCGGTGGAAGGGTGCCATCGCCGACGTCCGCGCCTATCAGCGGGCGCTCACCGCCGACGAGATCGCGCTCGTCGCCGGGCGCACCGCCCGGTCCGCCAACCACTACGAGACGGCGGCGCCGGCCGACGTGCGGTGGGGCAGCCCGGCCGACCTCACCTCGTGGCGGTCCCGCGCCCGGTGCGCCTCGTTCATCACCGCCGTTCTCCGGCACACCTACCCCTGGGCCACCGACGAGTACTTCCGCACCCACTTCGGTGACCACTCGCCCGAGGCCGCGGACTACCGCAAGGGCTTCGAGACCCAGCCGGGGCCGCGGATGCGCCGCATCACCCGGGTCGCCGACCTGCAGCCCGGAGACCTGATCGCCGTCGACTACGCCGGCACCGATCCGGCCAACACCGGGCACATCGTCATGGTCCGCCGGCTCAAGGGCGTCCACACCGGATCCCTGACCTTCCCGGGCGAGACCCAGCACGCGGTCGAGATCATCGACTGCACCTCCGACCCGCACGGCGTCTACGGCCTGGCCACGTACGCGCCCTACCCGGACACCCGCATGATCGACGACGCCACGGTCCTCACCGGGACCGGCATCGGGCACATGATGTTCTACGCCTCGGACGCCACCGGCGCGTTCAGCCGCTACCGCTGGAGCGTCAACACCGGCGCGGCGAAGACCTACACTACCGCGGCTCGCCCGATCTCCGCGGCCCGGATCCTCTGAGCCCGATCCGCGCCGGACGGTCGCTCGATCCCGGCCGCCCACCGGCCTGACCCGGCGGCGCTCAGCGTCCCCGGGCCAGGTCGGCGTAGCGGACGATCTGCACACCCAGGCCGAGCACCACCAGCAGCTCCAGCACCGACACGACCGCGAGATCGCCGCGGCCCGGTCCGTCCACCCAGAACACCACCAGGGCGCTCACCGCGGGCAGGCAGAACGTGCCGAGGTCCACGACGAGCTGGGACGCCTTGCGGAGCCGGCGCTCCGGGTCGGAGCGGTGCGCGGTCTCCCAGCCCAGGACCGCGGGCGCCTCCTCCTCCGTCGCGCCCGCCAGCGCGGCCAGCCGGGGCGCCAGCGTCAGGCGCAGGTAGCGGCCCAGCGCGGAGACCTTCTCGTCGTTGACGAGGTACGTCCAGCCGAGGACCACGCACACCGGCGGCAGGAGCAGGAGCAGGCCGGCGTGGCCCCGCGGGGCCAGGGTCGCCGCGACGACGCCGGCCATCGAGGCCAGCGTCGCGTAGATCAGGTTGTCGCGGAAGCCGATGCGGGTCTTCTGTTCTTCCTTGAGCCGCTCGTACTCCACGAGCAGCAGCTTGCCGGTGGTCACCGATGAGTCACTCACCGCACCATCCTCTCCGATCGAGGGGAGCACGGCCGGTGGCTCAGTCGGTGAGCAGGTCGATCACCGCTTCCTCGGTGGGCTCCTCCACCGTACGGCCCCGCTCGTACGCCTCGATCACCTTCGGGTCCACGTAGGAGCTGCGCGCCACCGCCGGGGTGTTGCCGAGCAGGCCGGCGACCTCCTTCATCGCGTGCGACACGGCCTTGGCGCGGGCGGTCGGCGACTTCTTCGGGCCCGCCTCGGCGAGCTCCCCGGCGGCCTTGACCGTGCCGTGCCAGGTGCGGAAGACCTTGGCGGTCATCTCCTCGCCGCTGATCTCGCGCAGGTAGTCGTTGACGTCGTCGGCGCGGATCTCGCGCCAGCGCCGCGCCGCGGGATCCCAGTACGCGAACAGCCGCTCCTCGCCCCGGCGCCGCCGCCGCAGGTCGCGCAGGACCTGGCAGACCTCGCCGTCGCCGACCTGGTGGGTGTGCTCCTTGCCGGACTTGCCGGTGAACTCGAGCACCACGCAGCCGCCGCGGGCGCGGACGTGCTCGGGGCGCAGGGTGGACAGGCCGAACGACGGGTCCTCCTCGCGCTGGGCGTACTGGTCGCTGCCCACCCGGAACATGCCCATGTCGAGCAGGCGGGTGATCGCGGCCAGCACCCGGGCCCGGGTGAGGCCGCGGCCCCCGAGGTCGGCGCAGAGCCGGGAGCGGATCTCCGGCAGCCGCTCGGCGACCGCCCGGGCGTGGTCGAACTTCTCCTCGTCGCGGGCGGTGCGCCAGCGCGGGTGGTAGACGTACTGCTTGCGCCCGGCGGCGTCGATGCCGGTGGCCTGGATGTGGCCCCGCGGGTCGGTGCTGATCCAGACGTCGGTCCAGGCCGGCGGGATGACGAGCGCCCTGATCCGGTCCCGCGCCGCGTCGTCCTTCAGCGGCTTGCCGTCGGTGTCCAGGTAGCGGAAGCCCTTGCCGCTGCGCCGGCGCGAGAAGCCGGGCCGGGTGAGGTCGCTACGCCGTAACCGCATGGCGTTCCACCTCGCGGGCCGCCTGGAGGACCTCCTCCACCGTGACGGCCAACAGGGCCGGGTGGACGTCCGGGCCGCTCAGGTCGCCGCGCTCCGCCCGGGTGCCGTGCCAGATCGCCCGATGGTACGGCCTCGGCGGCGGCCCCCAGCGCCGCGGCGGCATCGGGCCGAAGAGCACCACCGACGGCGTCCGGTACGCGGTGGCCAGGTGCGCGATGCCGGTGTCGCCGCTGACCAGCAGCCGGGCGTGCGCCACCAGGCCGGCGAGCTCGTCGAGGCCGGTGCGCACGACGGCGTCCGGACCCAGCCCGGCGCGCGTGGCCACCCGCCGGGCGATCTCCCGCTCGGCGTCCGCGCCGGTGACCAGCACCCGGTGCCCGGCCGCCGCCAGGGACCGGGCCACGGCCGCGAACCGTTCGGGTGGCCAGCGGCGCGACGGCGACTTGGCGCCCGGGTGCACGATGGTGACGCCGCGCGGCACGTCCACGGCGGGCGCCGCCAGGGTCAGGTCCGCCGGATCGGCGGCCGCACCGTAGTGGCCCAGCAGCCGGCACCAGCGATGCACCTCGTGCTCCTCGTCGGTCCAGGCCGGACCGTCGCGATGTCCCGCCTCCGGGCAGGCGAACGCCCAGAGCTTCGCCGGGTCCACCGCCTGCAGCAGACGGTGCGACTCGGGGCCGCGTCCGTGCAGGTTGACCGCCACCTCCACCGGGGGCAGCGCGGGAAGCGGCGCGCCGAGCCCGTCGGTGGGCACGACCCGGTCGACGCCGCCGATCAGCGCGACCAGCGGCGTCAGCCAGGTGGGTGCGGCGAGCGCGAGGGTCCGGGCCGGGAAGGCGGCCCGGACCGCGCGCAACGCCGGCACGCCCGCGGCGAGGTCGCCCACGCCGAGGGCGCGCAGCACGAGGATCACGGGTACGAGGTCTCCTGCTCGGCGGCGATCACCAGCTCGCGCACGGCGCACCCGGCCGGCTGGCTGAGCGCGAACATGACGGCGTTCGCCACGTTGGCCGGGTCGTTGAGGATCGCGTCCGGTCCGGGCTTGTACTGCGGGTCGCGGTCGTCGAAGAACTTCGTGCGCATGCCGCCCGGGATGAGCAGGGTGACGTTGACCTGCCCGGCCAGCTCGGCCGCGAGCGCCCGGGTGAAGCCGACGACGCCGAACTTGGCGGCGCAGTACGCGGTCGCGTCGCTGACCGCCTTGACGCCCAGCGTGGACGCGATGGTGACGACGCCGCCGTGGGTCTCCTTCAGCGCCGGGATCGCCGCCCGGATGACCGCGGCGGTGGAGAGCAGATCGATGGTGACGATGCGGTCCCAGATCTCACCCGGGACGTCGGCGAGCGCCCCCGGCACGTCCATGCCGGCCGCGGTGACCACGCCGTCGATGCTGCCGCCGGCCCGCGCGATCAGCTCCCGGGTGGCCGCCTCGGCGGCACGCGTGTCGGCGAGGTCGCACTCGGCCCACTCGACGCCCTCCTTGGGGGGCTGCCGGTCGATGACGAACGGGCGGCCGCCGGCCTTGACGACGGCGTCGACGACGGCGGCGCCGAGGCCGCTCGAGCCGCCGGTGACGATGACTGCGTCCATGATTACCTCCTGGTGGCGGCCTGGGCCGCGGCGATGGTTCCGGTGGTGGAACGGCCGTCGAGATAGGGCACGATCACGGTCTGGCCGCCCCAGCGGTGCATGAGCGCGGCCTCGGGCAGGTCGGGCCCGCCGTCGGCGTAGTCGCCGCCCTTGACCCACACGTCCGGGCGCAGCCAGGTGAGCACCGCCTCGGGCGTCGGCTCGTCGAAGATCACGACGGCGTCCACGCAGTCGAGGGCGGCAAGCAGCCGCGCCCGGTCGGCCTGGGCGGTCAGCGGCCGGTCCGGCCCCTTCAGCGCGGAGACGCTGCGGTCGGAGTTGAGGCAGACGATCAGGCAGTCGCCGAGCTTGCGCGCCGCCTTCAGGGTCGCCAGATGTCCGATGTGGAGCAGGTCGAAGCAGCCGCCGGTGGCCACGACCGTGCCGCCGCGCGCCCGCGTCTCCGCGACGAGCCGGCCCGCCTCCTCCGCGCCGATCCGCTCCGGGCGCCCGGGCTCGCGCTGGGGTGCCAGTGCCGCGGCGACCCCACCCGCGGCGACGTACGCGGTGGCGGCGGCGACGGCCTCCTGGACGGCCTCGGAGACCAGGGCGCCCCGGGCGAGGGCGAGGGCGGCGGTGGCGGCGAACCGGTCCCCCGCACCGCAGGTGTCCCCGTCGGCCTCGTCGGGCGCCGGCACCACCAGCGGCGTCGGCCCCTGGTGGCAGAGCACCGCGCCCGCCCTGCCCACGGTGACGGCCACCGCCCCGGCGCGCCAGCGCTGCCGCAGCTGGTGCCCGGCGCGCTGGACCACGGCGAGCATCGAGCCGCCGCCCGCGTCGCCGGTGAGCTGGCGCACCTCGGCCTCGTTCGGGGTCACCAGGCGCACGTTGGGCACCGGCGCGGGACCGTTCGGATGCGGGTCCCACACGATCGGCGCCCGGGTCTCCTCCAGCGCCCGGCGCAGGTCCGGCGCCCGGGTGACGCCGCGGCCGTAGTCGCTGACCAGCACGGCCGTGGCGCGGCGGAGCACCTGCAGGGCGGCCTCGCTCGCCGCGCCGGGCGGCTCGGGCTCGCCGCCGCGGTCGAGGCGCACGAGGACCTGGCCGCCGGCGCGCAGGCGGATCTTCTCGGGGGTGGCGCCCGGCAGGGGGAGCGCGTACACCTCGACGCCCGCAGCGGTCAGCAGCTCGCTGAGCCGGGCCGCGGCCGGGTCGTCGGCCAGGGCGGTGACCAGCGCGACGTCGTGGTCCTGGCCGGCGGCGAGCAGGGCGGCCAGCCCGGCGCCGCCGGGCCGGTCGGTCACCTCGCGCTCGTCGAGCACGGGGGCCGGGGCGTCGGGGGCCACCCGGCGTACGGCGCCGTCGACGTCGCGGTCGAGCAGGGTGTCGCCGAGCACGACCAGCAGGGGGCGGCCGCTCATGACACCAGCACCGCCTCGCGCCGGGCGGCCACGGCTTTTCCCAGTACCGCCGGCAGCGCCCGGTCGAGGTACTCGCACATCACGTGGACCGAGATCAGGTGCAGCTCCTGCACCACCTGCGAGTCCTCGGACGGGCAGCACAGCGCCTCGTCGCACGCCTCGGCGAGCGGGCTCGGGCCGGCGCCGACCAGCGCCCACGTGCGCACGCCCAGCTCGCGGGCGGCGTGCGCGGCCCGCACCAGGTTGGGGCTGCGGCCGCTGGTCGACATCAGCATGAGCACGTCGCCGGGGCGGCCGTGGGCGCGCACCTGGCGGGCGAACACCTCCTCGTAGCCGTAGTCGTTGCTGATCGCGGTGACCGCCGAGGAGTCCGGGGTCAGCGCGATGGCCGACAGCGGCATCCGCTCGTCGCGCAGCCGCCCGACCAGCTCGGCGGCCAGGTGCTGGGCCTCGGCGGCGCTGCCGCCGTTGCCGGCGACCAGCAGCCGTCCGCCGGTGCCGAGATGGCGGGCGAGCTGGGCGCCCCAGCGGGCGAGACGCCCGGACGCCGCGGCCCGGTACGGCCCCAGCGCCGCCGCCATGCCGCGCACATGGGTGTCCAACGGATCCATCACACAACCGCCTCTCGGGGGGACTCCGTGCTGGTCAGGGTCCGGCCGGCGACGGACGCGTAGACCGCCGCGAGCCGGGTGGCGACGCGCCGCCACGAGTAGGAGTGCGCGGCGCGGTCGGCCGCGGCCGCCGCGTACGAGATCCGGCGCACCTCGTCGCCGAGCAGCCGGCGCAGGGCCAGGCCGAGCTCGCGGGGGTCCCGAGGCGCGACGAGGTCGCCGGTGACGCCGTCGACGACGGTGTCCGTCAGGCCGCCGACGGCGGTGCCGACCACCGGGATGCCGCAGGCCATCGCCTCGAGCGGGGTGAGCCCGAACGGCTCGTACCAGGGCGCGGCGGCGAGCACGTCCGCCGAGCGGTACCAGCGCGGCATGTCCCCGGCGGCCACCGCCCCGGCCAGCCGGACCCGGTCGGCGACGCGGCACTGCGCGGCCAGGGCGCGCAGGCGGCCGGCGTAGGGGTCGTCGTCGAGGCGGCCGCCGGGCGGGCCGCCGACGACCACCAGCTCCGCGCCGGGGACCGACGGCAGGGCCCGGATGAGGTCCTCGTACCCCTTGCGGGCGACCAGGCGCCCCACGGTCAGGATCCGCGGCCGGCCGGGGTCGCGGGGCTCGGCCGGCCCCTCGGGGCAGAACAGCGTGGTGTCGACGCCGGAGGGCACGAGCGCCATCTGGCTGCGCGGCACGCCCATCAGCAGCAGCTCGCGGATCTCGTCCTGGCACTGCACGACGACGCGGTCGACCACCCGGCCGAGCTGGCGCTCGTAGGAGATCCGGTGCGCCGGGCTGGTGTCGGCGGCGCCCTGGTGGCGGCGCTTCACCGAGCCGAGCGCGTGGTAGGTGAGCACGACCGGGACGTCGCAGGCCCGGGCGGCGGTCACCGCGGCCAGCCCGCTCATCCAGAAGTGCGCGTGCACGACGTCGGGCGCCCAGGTGCCGCGCCAGTCGGCGGCCGTCCACTCGGCGAAGTCGCCCATGTACGGCAGCAGGTCGTCCTTGGGCAGCGTCATCGCCGGCCCGGCCGGCACGTGCACCACCTCGAAGCCGTGGACCTCGACGACGGGAGGCGGTACGGGATCGTCGCGGCGGGTGTAGACGCGGACCTCGTGGCCCTGCTCGGCCAGCGCGGCGGCCAGGGCGGCCACGTGGGCGTTCTGACCGCCCGCGTCGACGCCGCCGAGGGCGGACAGCGGGCTGGCGTGCTCCGAGATCATCGCGATGCGCATGTTTCCTCTTCCAGCAGTCGGTCCCAGTCCGCGAGGAAGCGGTCGAGACCGTAGCGGGCCAGGGCGACCTGGCGGGCGCGCTCGCCCAGCCGGCGGGCCGCCTCGGGCTCGTCGATCAGCCATTGCGCCGCCTCGACGAGGGTGTCGACGCGGGTGGAGAGCACGCCGGCGTCGCCCGGCACGGCGGCCACGGCCTCGGTGGTGGCCAGCGCCAGGACCGGCATCCCGATCTGCATGGCCTCGATCAGGCTCAGTCCCAGCGAGGTCCACCGGCACAGGTGCAGGTACGCCCGCCGCTGCGCGATCGCCTCGTGCATCCGGGCCTGCGGCGGATCGTCGTACGCGGTGACGTTCTCCAGGCGCAGCCCGGCGACGCCCATGCCGTACACGTCGAGCGGGGCGACCGCCGCGAACCGCGGCATGAGGTCGGTGCCGGTGACCCGGTGGCGCCGGACCGGCTCGTTGGTGACGACCGCGAACCGCGGGAGCTCGCCGGTCCAGCGCACCGCGGGCTCGACGATGCCGTGCTCGATCACCGTCGTGCGGGTCGACCCGGTGTCCCAGAACAGCTCGTTGAAGTGGGTGACGTGGGCGACGACGAGGTCGTCGCGGTCGGCCATCGGGTGCCGCGTGTGCGGGACGTCGCCCTTGGGGGTGTTGTGCTCGACGTAGATCTTCGGCGCGCGCAGGTGAGCGACCCGCTCGAGCTCGTCGGGGCGCTGCAGCACGACCACGTCGACGTCGTCCGGCCGCAGGGCGCCCACGTCGACCTCCTCGACGGTCTCCGGCCAGTCGAAGGTGCGAGCCCGGCCGCGCCCCCACTCGTCGCGCCCGGCGTTGACCGGCACGAGGTAGCGGTGTTTGCCCTGGACGAACGCCGTCGTCCAGGAGCCGTGCACGTGCCAGAGCAGAATGTTCACGCGGCGACCTCTTCCGTTCGGTTCTGGGGGGTCCGCACGCCGAGCAGCCGCAGGGCGGCGACCACGTCGGCGGGCCGGACGGTCGACAGGCAGGGGTGTCCCGGGACGGGGCAGCGGGTGGCGCGGGTGTCCCGGCAGGCGGCGGCGGGGTCGCCGAGGCGCACGTGCGGCACCCGGTAGGGACCCCACTGCCCGAAGGGGACGGTCGGGGCGTAGAGGCTCACCACCGGGGTGCCGACCGCGGCGGCGAGGTGGGCCGGCCCGGTGTTGGCCACGACCGCGCCGGCCGCACCGGCGAGCAGGCCCGCGAGGCCCGCCATGCTCGTCGGTCCGGCGTCGGTGCCGGCCGTGCCGGCCACGAAGGCGGCCAGCTCCCGCTCCCCCGGCCCGCCGGTCACCAGCACCCGGTGTCCCTCGGCGGCGAGGGCGGCGACGACCGCCCGCATCGTCTCCGGCGGGCACGAGCGGGCCTGGACCGAGGCGCCGGGGTGCACCACGACGTAGTCGCCGTCGTCGCGCACCGGCCCGAGCACGACCCGCAGGCCGCCGTCGTCGGTGTCCGGCAGGGCGAACCCCGCGGCGGCGGCGACCGAGCGGGCCCGTTCCGCCTCCGGCAGGCCCGCGGGTACGCGGTGCCGCACGTCCAGCAGCGACCCGGGGTAGTCCTCGCTGATCGCGGTGATCCGATCGACCCCGGCCGCGCGCAGCAGCAGGGCCAGCGGCAGCGCCGACTGGTGGAAGGAGGTGAAGACGACGGCCTCCTCGGCGCCGGTCGCGGCGAGCCGGTCGGTCAGGTCCCGGACGAAGGCGGCGTCGACCTGCTGCGGCTGCGGGTCGATCCAGGGCAGCCGGGCCTCGACGATCTCGTCGACGCCGGGCAGCAGCTCGGCGGCGGCCCGCCCGCGCGGGCCGCAGAGCAGCACGACGCGCTCGGCGCCGGCGGCGACCGCGCGGACGCCCGGACCGGTCAGCAGCACGTCACCGGCGGAGTCGGCACGCACGACCAGCACGGTGCCCGCCCGGGGGCGGGACCCGACCGGCGTCACCAGCGCCTGCCGCTGCAGGATCAGGTCGGCGGCGCGCTCCAGGTCGGCGGCGACCGCGGGGGCGGCGGCGACCTCGCCGGCCAGCGTCACCGGGGTGGGCACCATGATGCCGGCGGCCCCGGCCGCGCCGGCGGCCACCATGTCCCGGCCGATGTCGCCGACCACCACGCAGCGCGGGGCCACGGTGCCGAGGGCGGCCGCGGCGTCCTCGATCATCCCGGGCGCGGGCTTGCGGCAGCGGCAGGCCGCCGCGTCGTCGTGCGGGCAGATCTGCCACACGTCGAAGGGCCCGAGGAGCTCCTCGACGCGGGCGTGGACGGCGGCGAGCTGCGCGGCGGTGAACCGGCCCCGGGCCAGCCCGGACTGGTTGGTGACCACGCCGAGGCGCAGCCCGGCGGCGCGCAGCCGGTCGAGGGCGGCCCGCGCGCCGGGCATCGGCCGCACCAGCGCGGGATCGCCGTTGTAGGGGACGTCCACGACCAGCGTGCCGTCCCGGTCGAACAGGACCGCGTCGTACAGCGCGCTCACCGAGCCGGCCCCCACGGGCGGGCGCCGCGCCAGCGCGCCCAGCCCCGCAGCCAGTGGACGGTGGCGACCGGCGGGATCGCCACGCTGGTCAGCGCCATGGTGGTGACCTCGTGCGCGTCGCGCGGCCCGGGCGCGATGCGGGCGGCGGCGAACTCCGCGGTCCCGGCGGCCCAGACCGCGGCCGCGGCGGCCGCGGCGGCGGACCAGCCCCGGCGCCGGGTGAGCAGGGCGGGGACGGTGAGGGTCGCGGCGAGGGCGGCCGCGGCGGTGACCGCCATGTGCTTGCGGCGGCGGCCCGGCGGGACCTCGAGCCGGGCGCGCCAGCCGCGGCCGTAGAGGCGGCGCAGGAGCGCGTCGTCGGCGTTGCCGCGCTGCGTGCGTACGCTGACCCAGCGGTCCTCCGGACGCACCGGATGGGTGACCGTGCGCACTCCCTGGACCAGCCGGTAGCCCGCCTGACGCACCCGGTGGGCGAGCTCCGCGTCCTCCCGGAACGCCCGGGGCAGCCGCTCGTCGAAGCCGCCCGTGGCCGCCAGCGCGCGCCGCCGGTACGCCATGTCCGCGGTGATCCAGGCGCCGTCGGCGAGCGCGGCGGTGACCCGTTCCCAGTCGGTGGGGCGGCGCCCGGCGGGCGGCGGCACCCGCAGGACCCCCTGTACTCCGCCGACGTCCGGGCCCGCGCCGGTCAGGTCGTCGTGCAGGCGGACCAGCCAGTCCGGGTCCGGCACCACGTCGTCGTCCAGGAACGCCACCCAGTCGTGGCTGGCGGCCTGCCAGCCCACATTGCGCGCGGCGGCCGGGCCCGCGGCCCGGCCGGTGAGGACCTTGACGTCGATGCCGGGCGGCACCGGCAGCTCCTGCGCCGGGTGGCGCCGGTCGTCGACCAGCAGGAACTCCACGGGCACGGGGGCCGGCTCCGCCGTGGCGAGCGCCGACAGCAGGACGGCCAGGCTGGGCCGGCCGAGGGTGGGCACCACCACCGAGACTCCGGTCATCGACCGTCCGCTCATCGGCCGTCCCCGAACGCCTTCGCGCGGTGCACCGCGAAGGGGCCGAGCGCGAGCAGGTCGACCGGCGCGGAGCCGAACAGCTCCATCGCCTCGCGGGGGGTGTCCACCATCGGGCGCCCGGCGGTGTTCAGCGAGGTGTTCACCACCACCGGCAGCCCGGTGAGGCGCTCGAACTCGGCCAGCATCTGCGCCACGAGCGGCTCGGTGTCGGCGTGGACGGTCTGCACCCGCGCGGTGCCGTCGACGTGGGTGACCGCCGGGATGCGGTCCTTCCACTCCGGTCTGACCCGGTGCACGAAGAGCATGTACGGGCTCGGGTAGACCCCGTCGAAGATGTCGGCGAAGCGCTCGGCGCGCACCATCGGCGCGATCGGGCGGAACTGCTCGCGGCCCTTGACGTCGTTCATCCGGGTCTGGGTGTCGGCGTCGCCCGGATGCGCGAGCAGCGAGCGGTGCCCGAGGGCGCGCGGGCCGTACTCGCTGCGGCCCTGGTACCAGGCCACGATGCCGTTGGCGGCGAGCACCCGCGCGGCCTCGGCGGCGATGGACTCCGGCCGGGTGTACGGCAGCGCCGCCCGCCGGAGCTCGGCCTCCAGCTCCTCGTCGCTCCAGCCGCGGCCGAGGTCGGCGCCGGTGAACGCGGCGACCGGGCCGGCGTCGCGGGCCACCGCCAGGGCGGCGCCGAGCGCGGTGCCGGAGTCGCCGGCGGCCGGCTGCACCCAGACCCGGTCGAACGGGCCCTCGGCGGCGATGCGGGCGTTGGCCACGCAGTTCAGCGCGGTGCCGCCGGCCATGGTGAGGGTCTTGAGGCCGCCGGACGCCTGGTACGTCCAGCGGGCGAGGTCGAGCAGCACCTCCTCCAGGCGCACCTGGACGCTCGACGCGAGGTCGGCGTGCGCCTCGGTCATCTCGCCGTCGGCCGGGCGGGCCTTGGTCAGCGCGGACCAGTCGATGCGCTCGACCGTGAAGCCGCCGTCGTCGTTCGCGTGCACCCACTCGCGGAACAGATCCAGATATCTCGGCCGGCCGTAGGAAGCGAGCGCCATCACCTTGTACTCGTCGGAGGAGTGCATGAAGCCGAGATGGCGGGTCAGGTCCTCGTAGAGCAGGCCCAGCGAGTGCGGCAGCTCCTGGCTGGCCAGCGTGGTGAGCCGCCCGTCGCGGTAGGCGCCGGCGAGGTGGCTGGCGACCTCGCCGCGGCCGTCGAGGACCAGCACCGCGCTGTCGTCGGCGATGGACAGTCCCGCCGAGGCGGCGTGCGCGACGTGGTGCGGCACGAAGCGGACCAGCTCCGGGTCGAGCCCGGGCAGCGCGCCGGCGAGGAACTGCGGCGCCCGGCGGGCGTAGTCGACGCGCAGGTGGTCCCACGGGTCGCTGAGCCCCAGGCTCGCGGCGTCGCGGGTCAGCCCGGGGTCGAACGAGTAGGCGACGGCGTCGAGGTCGCCCGGTTCGAGCCCCGCCTCCTCGAGGCACCAGGCGGCGGAGAGCTCCGGAAGCTCCCAGGCCGAGAACGGAACGGGGCGCTTGCCGTGCTTGCGACGGCTGAAGCGCTCCTCCTCCGCGGCGGCGACGACCCGACCGTCCACGATCAGGGCGGCGGCCGGATCATGGAAGATCGCATTGATTCCCAGGACTCGCATGGGCCGCGGTGTACCCCGCTGGCCCCAACTTACTCACATGATCAACGACTTCTTCCAAACTTCTTGATCGCGGCGCTGACCTGCACTGATAGGCACAGTTGTCAGGTTTTGGACCATGCCCGCGGGGGCAAGCCGCGCGCATGAACGTGGAGCATCTCATCGGGGGCACCTGGGGCCCCGGCAGCGGAACACGCACATCGACCGTCCTCGACCCGGCGAGCGGAGAGCCGGTCTCGACCGTCCCGGTCGCCTCCGACGCCGACGTCTGCGCGGCGGTGAAGGCGGCGCGCGACGCCGCGCCGGGCTGGGCGCGCACCGCACCGGCCGCGCGGGCCACGGCACTGCACGCCGCGGCGAACGCGGTGGAGGCGGCGGCGGACGAGCTCGCGCAGCTCATGACCGCGGAGATGGGCAAGCCCACCGGCGGTGCCAGGGACTCGATCGGCGCGGGGGTGGGCACGCTGCGCCAGTACGCCGAGCTGGGCCCCACCCACCGCGGGCGGGCCCTGGCCGGCAACGACGAGGCCATCGACCTGATGGCGTACGGACCGCGCGGCGTCGTCGCCGCCGTCACCCCCTGGAACGACCCGGTGGCCGTCTCCTGCGGACTGCTGGGCGCCGCCCTGGTCACCGGCAACACCGTGATCTACAAGCCGAGCGAGCGCACCCCGGCGACGGGCTGGCGGCTCACCCAGCTGCTCGCCCCGCACTTCCCCGCCGGGGTCCTCTCCCTGCTCAACGGCGACGGGCCGGTCGGCGCGGCGCTCGCGGCGGCGGAGGTGGACGTCGTCGCGCACGTGGGCTCCACCGCCACCGGCCGGGCGATCGCCGCGGCGTGCGCCCGGACCGGCGCGAAGGCGCTGCTCGAGAACGGCGGCAGCGACCCGCTCGTGGTGGACGCCGAGGTGGACCCGCAGTGGGCGGCGCAGCAGGCCGCGCTGGGCGCGTTCGCCAACTCCGGGCAGATCTGCGTGGCGGTCGAGCGCATCTACGTCCACCGCGACGTGGCCGAGCCGTTCCTGGCGGCGCTGAGCGCCGAGGCGCGCCGGTGGGCGGGCGACATCGGCCCGCTGGTCGACACCCGGCTGCGGGAGGCGGTGCACGCGCAGGTCAGCGACGCGGTGGCGGCGGGCGCGCGGGTGCTCGCCGGCGGCGAGGTACCCCCGGGGCCCGGGGCGTTCTACCCGCCGACCGTGCTCGCCGACTGCACCGACGCCATGGCCGTGGTGCGCGAGGAGACCTTCGGCCCGGTCGCGCCGGTGGTCGTCGTGGACTCGTTCAGCGAGGCGCTGGCCCGGGCCGCGGACTCGCCGTACGGGCTGGCCGCCACCGTGCTGACCGGCAGCATGAGCCACGCCCAGCGTGCCTGGCGCGAGCTGGGCGTCGGCACGGTGAAGGTGAACGCGGTCTTCGGCGGCGCCCCGGGCGGTGCCGCGCACCCGCGGCGCGGCAGCGGGCAGGGCTTCGGGTACGGCCCGGAGCTGCTCGACGAGCTGACCGTGACGAAGGCGGTGCACATCGAGGCGCCGCCGTCCGGCTGGTGACCCGGCTCAGCAGCCGAGGACGCGCAGATCCCGCTCGACGTCCTGGGGCAGCGTGCGCCGCTGTCCCAGGATCCGGGGCAGCATCCTGAGGGCGTCGACCGTTCCCGCCCGGTCCGCGCGCCAGGCGGCCGCGACGGTCCGTCCCACCACCGCGGGCGGGCGGCGCAGCAGCGCGGTCAGCACCCGGTTGCGCACCTCGCGGCGGTGCCGCAGGCCGGTGTCCCGGCCCGCCGGCAGCGGCATGTGCCGCACGGTCAGCGACGGCGCGTACGCCAGCCGGTGGCCCGCGGCGGCGAGGTCCATGGCGAGCAGCGCCTCCTCGCCGTACACGTGCAGCGCCGGATGGAAGCCGCCGGCCCGCAGGTAGGCGTCGCGCCGCAGCACGACGGCGCAGGCGAGGAAGCCGAGGATCTCGGGGCCGGGTGCGCCGTCGCGCACGCCGAGCGGCGCGGCGGCCATGGCCGCCGAGATGGGGTCCTCGCGCCGCTGCCGCCCGACCAGCACCCGGGCCGAGATCAGGGCGGTCCGGGGGTACGCGTCCAGCAGCGCGGCCGCCCGGGCCAGCGAGCCCGGCTCCCACCAGGAGTCGTCGTCGGCGAAGGCCACGTACTTCGTGGCGGCGCGCTCGACGCCGACGGTGCGCGCGGCCGCGCCCCGGTTCTCGCCGAGGCGGACGACGTCGACGCCGGCGACGGCGTCCGGGCCGCCGTCGTCGGAGCCGTTGTCCACGAGGACGACCGGGGCCGCGTGCCGGGGAAGGGTCTCCCGGAGGCGGTCGCGCCGGTTGCGGGTGGCGACCACCACGGTGACGTCGGCGGTCTCGGGCGGCACCGGCGCGGCGGCCCGGCCGGTCTGGATCATCGTCATGGCCGCGGTGGGTACCCCGATTGCCCGTGACGAAGCCACCACTTCGAGTGACCGTCGCGCGGTCACGCGCTGCGCAGCCGGTCGCCCAGTTCCTTCTGGAAGAAGTCGATGAAGCCGTCCGGGTCCGGCCCCGCGTTCTGCAGCACGATGTGGTCGAAGCCCGCCGCCACGTACGTCCGGACGGCCTCGAGGTACGGTTCCGGGTCCGGCCCGGCGGCGAACTTCTCCCGGACGTCCTCCTCGCGGACGGTCTGCGACGCCGCCTCGAAGTTGACCGGGTTCGGCAGCTCGCTCATCACCTTCCAGCCGGTCAGCGCCCAGCGGGTGGTCCGGTGCGCCTCCCGGATGCCCTCCTCGGCGGTGGGGGCCCAGGCCACCGGCACCTCGGCGTAGCGGGGTCCGGCGCCGCCGGCCCCGCGGTAGGTCTCGACCAGGTCGGCGCGCGGCTCGGTGGCGAACAGGCCGTCGCCCAGCTCGGCTGCCATCGTCGCGGCGTCGCGACCGCCGGCGGCCACCGCGATCACCGGAGGCTCGTCGGGCAGGTCGAAGACGCGGGCGTCCTCGAGCCGCAGGTGCTTGCCCTCGTACGACTGGTAGCCACCCCGCCACAGCAGCTTGATGATCTCCAGCGCCTCGCGCAGCCGCTCCTGGCGCTCGCGCACGTTGCCGAAGCCCTGTCCGACGACGTGCTCGTTGAGCCGCTCCCCCGAGCCGACGCCCAGGGTGAAGCGGTGGTCCGAGGTGATCGCGAGGGTGGCGGCGGCCTGCGCGATGATCGCCGGGTGGTAGCGCACCGACGGGCAGGTCACGCCGGTGGCCAGGCCGATCCGGTCGGTGCGCGCCGCGATGGCCCCGAGCACCGTCCAGGCGAACGGCGAATGCCCCTGGGCGTCCAGCCAGGGGTGGTAGTGGTCGCTGATCTCGACGAAGTCGAACCCGGCGCGCTCGGCGGCGACCGCCTGCGCGATCAGCTCCTTGGGCCCGAATCCCTCCGACGCCAGCTTGTACCCGATCCTCATGGGCGCTCCCTCGTTTGCCGCTTCCTGCCGGTTGCCCCCGGCAGGAAGCGGCAAACGTGGCGGAAGCACCTCAGGAACGGGCGTCCGCGACGGCCTGCTTGCTCTGCTCCTTGGCGTCCTGCGCCGAGGAACGGGCCTGGTCCTTGGTGGTCTCCGCGGCGTCGCGGGCCGTCTCCTTGAGCTGGCCCGCGGCCTGCTGCACCGTGCCGGTGACCTCGTCCTTGAGCTCCATGGCGACGTCCTTGACCCGGTCGGTCACCTCGCCGCCGTGCTCCTTGAGCTGCTCGCCGGCGCGCTTCTCGGCCTCGGTGACCGGGATCAGCGTGGCCGCCAGCATGCCCACGCCGAAGGCGATGATCCCGGCCGCGAGCGGGTTGCCCTGGGCCTGCTGCGTCATCGCCTGCGGCGCGCCCTTGACCGCGTCGGCGACGTCGTGCGCCTTCTCGCCGGCCCGGTCGCTCAGCTCGGACGCCTTGTCACCCAGCCGCGACGCCTTGTCCTGCACCGTGCTCGCCGCGGCGTGCGCGGCCCCGGACGAGCTGTGGCGGGCGTGCTCGGTCGTACCCATGACCTTCTCCTTCACCGCGGTCCAGCGCCGCCGGGCCACCTGCTTGGGGCTCGTCTTCTCGGCCAGCAGGTCCACGTCGCGCGTCAGCGAGGCCCGCGTCTGCTCGATCTCCTGCCTCAGCCGGTCGGGTTCTTCAGCCATTGCGCGTCCTCCTTGATGGTGTCGACGGTGCGGCGGGGCACGGGGTCCACGGACTTCAGCCGCTTGCGGCCGGCCGCGTAGAGGACGGCGCCGGCGGCGCCCCAGATCACCGCGACGATGAGCGCGGCCCAGCCCAGGTCCATGACGTTGCCCAGCCCGAAGACCAGGGCCAGGCTCAGCAGCACCACCGCGAGGTAGCCGGCGAACCCGGCGCCGCCGAGCATGCCCGCCGCCTTGCCGGCCTTGCCGGCCTCCTGCTTGAGCTCGGCCTTGGCCAGCTCCACCTCCTGGCGGAACAGCTGGGACAGGTCGTTGCTGATGTTGCCGATGAGCTCGCCCACGGAGGTCGCGGAGACCTCCTCGGCCCGGTCGTGGCCGGTCGGGTACGGGGCGGTCATCGGGTGCCGCCCGGATACTGCTCGTCCACGACGGCGGGCGTGCCCGTGCCGGTGGAGGCGTACTCGGTGCCCGCGGCCGTCGTGCCGGCGGCCGGGTAGCCGGCGGTCGTGCCGGCACTCGGGTAGCCCGCGGTCGCGCCCGCGGCCGGGTATCCGGTGGTCGTGCCGGCGGCCGGGTAACCCGCCGTCGTGTCCGCGAAGCCGGAGCCGTAGCCGGCGTCCGCACCCGAGACGAAGGTGTCGGTCCGCGGCTTGCCGGCGGTGTCGTCCGCCTTCATGACGCTCTTGCCGAGCCGTCCGGCCACGAAACCGGCGGCCAGCGCCGTGGCGAGGAACGCGCCGGGACGGCGGCGGGCGAAGTCGGTGACCTCGCGCAGGACGCCCTCGGGACCGTTGCGGTCCAGGTAGTCGGCCATCTGCCGGCCGCCCTCGGCGATGCGGGAGACGACCTGCGCGGCCGGCGAGTCCTGCCGCTCGCCGCGCATCTCGTCGAGCTGGTCGGCGGCCTGTCGCAGGGTGCCGACGAGCTTGTCGTTCTGGTCCCGGGCCTGGGTGCTGACCCGGTCCCGGACGTCGGAGGCGACGTTGCGCATCTGCGTCTTCGCCTCGGCGCCGACCCGCTGGGCCTGCTCCACGGCGGTGTCCTTGATCTCGCCGGCGGCCTGCCCGGCGGCGTGCGCGCCCTCTCCGGCGACGTGCTTGGCCTGCTCCTTGGCGCCTTCCGCGGTGCCCCCGCCGGACGAGGACGCGCCGAAGGCACGGTCGTCGCCGGTGGTCAGGCCGGTCCCGGTGGCGGGGCCCGTCGTGGCGGGGTACGCCTCGACCACCGGCTGGACCGGCACCTCGCCGTAGCCCGGGGTGGCGTCCGGTGCGCGGGCGCCCGTGTAGGGGTCACTCATCGCTACCTCCATGATGGTTCGTCCGTGGGTGCTTCGCCCCTTCCGCTACCCGCCAAGCGGGGTCGGCGAACCTGATCGCCCTCGCACAATTAATGGAAAAACCCCTGCATAGATTGCCTGTCCCCGGGTATTCGCCCCGGTTCGCGCGCGCCCGCCCGCGGCGGCGGCCCGGGCGCGCCCGAAATCACCCTGCGTATCGCACACAAGAGACTGTCGCCGGTGGAAGCGGTGGCGCAAAAGCAGTCGACGGCCGCCCTCGTCAGGACGGCCGCCGAGTGCCTGCGCCCCCGCGAGGGGACCCGGGTGGCTAGCTCCCCTCGGGGGCAGCGGTGACGAAGACGGGGCAGTGCGCGACGGGGTCCGCGGGCGGGACGAGGCGGGCCTCGCCGAGGACGTCCGCCGAGGCCTTGGTGATGTTCTTGACGCCGCGCTCCTCCTCGTAGGCCTGCAGCGCACTCACGTACCGGTTGCGGCCGAGGGGGTAGAGCACGAGCTGCACGCCGTCGATGTAGGAGCAGGCCGACTCGTCGCGGCCCCAGCCCATGATGTGGTGTCCCCCGTAGCGCTGCGCGAAGAATCCGGCCAGGTCGGCGCCGGCCTGCGCGGCCGGTTGCGGCGCGGGGGCGGCGACGGCGGGGCCGGCGGTGGCGATCAGGCCGGCGCCGGCGGCCAGCACGGCCGCCAGGATGGGGATTGCTCGCATGGAAACTCCTCGGATTCTTGCCTGTTTCCCGTCCAGGCACGGGTAGTCCATCGTCCACCTATCAGTGACGAATGTCGATCCCCAATGGCTGAAAGGCTCGTCATCCGCCACGACCGTCCAATTGCGAGCGCGCGGCTCGCGCCAGTAGTTTTCCTCCAGTCGACGATGTCGATGGAAACGGCAACCACGAGCTGCCCGTACCGAATGGCTTTCTTCCAGAAGAGGATTCCTATGGCCGACATGAGCCGACGTGACGTCCTGCGCTACGGCGCCGCCGCCGCGGTGAGCGCCACCACCGTCGCGGTGGCCACGCAGACCGTCACCGCCGCCCGCTCCGACGCGGCCCCCCAGCGCGCCGCCGCGGACCCGCGCGACTTCGACGAGGTCTACAAGGGCAAGAAGATCAAGGGTAAACACCACTCGAACGGCAAGCACGAGCTGCACATCAACAACAAGAAGCTGGCGCTCACCCCGATCGACACGCTGTTCGTGCCGGAGGACGGGTCGGCACCGCACGTGGGGGTCGGCTACATCAGCGCCCTCAACCACTACGACCCGGTGGAGATCGACGAGAGCCAGCACAAGGACGGCCTCAAGAAGCTGGCCAAGAAGGCGGTCGACACCCTGGGCGAGTTCGAGCTCGGCGACGAGGCGGGGCTGGCGCACCACCACTGACCACGGTGGTCCCGCGCCCCTGCCCTTCCCCACCATTCGAAAGGTAACCGAACAATGGCAGTCGCCCGCAAGAGTGTCGCCGCTCTGACCTCGACCGAGAAGACCGCGTTCGTCAACGCCCTGCGCCAGTTCAAGACGACGTCCGCGAATGGACGGAACTACAACTGGTACATCGACCAGCACATCGCATTCTTCGCCCGCACCTCGGACAACATCAGCCACGCCCACCAGTCACCGTCGTTCTTCCCGTGGCACCGCGAGTACCTGCGGCTGCTGGAGTTCGACCTGCAGACCGTCAGCGGCAACCCCGACATCTTCATCCCGTACTGGGACTGGACCGGCACCGCCACGCCGTTCACCACGGACTTCTGTGGTGCCATCACCAGCGGGAGCGTGTCCAGCGGCAACTTCAGCCCGGCGTGGGGCTGGAACATCTACCGCAGCAGCATCGCCACCTCCTACCTGCAGCGCCGGCTCGGCCAGAACGCCACGCGTCCCAGCGCCAGCACGGTGAGCACGGTGCAGAGCTACACGGTGTACGACCAGTGGCCGTGGAACTCCACCGTGAGCAACAGCTACCGCAACCGCAACGAGATCGACCTGCACAACCGGGTCCACAACTACGTGGGCGGGCACATGGGCACCCGCGAGGCACCCAACGACCCGGTCTTCTGGCTGCACCACTGCAATGTCGACCGGCTCTGGTGGCTGTGGCAGACCAGCCGCGGCGTCGACACCTACCAGCCGCGGACCGGGACCTCCGGCGTCATCGACAACACCGAGACGATGCGCCCGTTCGCCAGTGGCCGGACGCCCTCGGCGGTGCGTGACATCAGCACCCTGAACTACAGCTACGCCTGAGCCCGCCGCTGAGGCGGCACCCGAGCGGGTGCCGCCTCAGCCGGGCAGCGCGATGTCCAGCCGCCGGGCCAGCTCCCGGTGCGCGTCGACGACGGCGCCGACGAAGCGGGCCAGCACCCGCTCGGGCGGCTCGGGCCGGGTCAGGCGCAGCCAGTACACCTCCCGCTCGAGGTGCGCGGTGGAGATGACGCCGGGCCCGCGCGCGAGCGCCAGCTCCACGAGGTCGTCCTCGACGCCGGTGTAGCCGCCGGTGTCGACGATGCCCTTGACGGTGCAGTCGATCAGGAGCTCCCACGCCCGCCCGTCGGCGGTGACCACCTCCAGCAGGCCGGGGAGATCCTCGCGGTCGACGGCCATCTCCGCGTTCCCGGGGTCGTCGGCGACGGCGAGGAACACCTCCGGCGCCCGGGCGAGCGCCGCCACCACGGCCGGCTCGCCGGCCAGCGCCGCACCCTCGTACGCGACGGCCGAGCGGTCGGCGATGAACCCGATGTCCACCGGCGCCAGCACCCGGCCCCGCAGCCACGCCCACACGTAGCCATCTTCGCGCCGGACCCGCCCCGACCCTTCGGGATTCGCCGGAATCTCCTGCGGCCGGGCGCCGGGCCGGCGCCCCTGATCATGATCACCGTCACCGCCGATCCCGTCCTGCGGGCCCGGGATCCGGGCTACTCTCCCGGGCGTGAGTGACTACGCACCCCCGTTGATCAGCGCCGAACGGGTCATCGGCGGCCGCCGGTACGACTTCTCCCGCCGGGTCGCGGTGATGGCGATCGTGAACCGCACGCCGGACTCGTTCCACGACCGGGGCCGCACCTTCGCCCTGGACCGGGCCACCGAGGCGGTGCGGGCGGCCGCCGAGGCGGGTGCGGACTGGATCGACATCGGCGGCGTGCCGTTCGCGCCGGGGCCCGAGGTGTCGGCGAGCGAGGAGCTGGACCGGGTGCTGCCGGTGGTCGAGGCGGCGCAGGGGCTCGCGGTGGTCTCGGTCGACACCTTCCGGCCGGAGGTCGCCCGCGAGGTCGTCAAGGCCGGGGCCGGGGTCGTGAACGACACGTCGGGCCTGCGCGATCCCGCGATGGCGGACGTGGTGGCCGGCACGGACGCCGCCCTGGTGATCACGCACAGCCTGGCCGCGCCGCGGACGCCGTACCCGGGCCCCACGTACGGGGACGTGACCGCCGAGGTCGCGGACTTCCTGCGGCGGCGGGTGCAGCTCGCGCTCGACCGGGGCGTACGCCCGGAGCAGATCATCATCGATCCCGGCCACGACCTCAACAAGAACACGCTGCACACGCTGGAGGTGACCCGGCGCCTGCACGAGATCGCGGACCTCGGCCATCCCCTGCTGGCGGCGGTGAGCAACAAGGACTTCATCGGCGAGACCCTCGACCTGCCGCAGCGCGAGCGCCTCTCCGGCACCCTGGCGGCGGTCGTCTTCTGCATCCTGCGCGGCGCCCGCATCGTCCGCGTGCACGACGTGCGCCCGGCGGTCGAGGCGGTCCGGATGACCGAGGCGATGCTCGGGCTGCGCGAGCCGGCGTACACCCGGCACAACATGCCCTAGGACCCGTCGCCGCCGAGCAGCTCGGTCATCCACGGTTCCCGGGGCACCGCGTCCGGGCCCACCACCCGCATCGCCCCCAGGCAGGTGAGCAGCATCCCCATCGCGAGGAACCCGCGGGCCTCCTCCTCGCCGGCGCCGGTCAGCTCCCGGACCGTGCGGTAGATCCGGCCGAAGCAGTCGCGCACCACCGGCCCGATCGCGGGGTCGGCGCTCGCGGTGAAGCCGTGCAGCAGCACGGTGATCAGCTCCCGCTCGGCCAGCAGGTCGTCGTAGGCGGCGCCGAGGCTGGCCAGGGTGGGGTCCTCGGCGGCGGCCTGCCGGAACCGCTGCTCGATGCGGTCGCCCGCGCGCCGCACGGTGGCGAGGAAGAGCTGCTGCTTGGTGCCGAAGATCCTGATCACGTACGGCTGGGAGACGCCGGCCAGCCGGGCGACCTGGTCGGTGGTGGTGCCGGCGTAGCCGCCCGTGGAGAAGGCGGTCAGCGCGGCGCGGAGCAGCTGCTCCTGGCGTTGTTCGGCGGTCAGGCGGGTGCGGGCCACGTCCCGACGCTACCTTGCCAAGGCATCGGTTGATAACTAAGGTGGCGGTCGCTAGT
The DNA here is from genome assembly GCF_014648355.1 of Couchioplanes azureus. Lineage (GTDB taxonomy): Bacteria > Actinomycetota > Actinomycetes > Mycobacteriales > Micromonosporaceae > Actinoplanes > Actinoplanes azureus. The sequence goes on along the minus strand of NZ_BMQY01000004.1, from coordinate 103,275 downwards.
TATCAGTGAATAACAACTAGGAGCGCGCGATGACCGCCGTCCTCGCCCGGCCGGCACCCCCGGCCACCCGCCCGCTGGCCGCGGTGCTGGCCGCCGTCGGCATCCCGACCTTCATGGTCACCCTCGACAACCTCGTGGTCACCACGGCGCTGCCGGTGATCCGCACCGAGCTCGGCGCCTCCCTCACCGACCTGCAGTGGTTCGTCAACGCGTACACGCTGCCCTTCGCCGCCTTCCTGCTCACCGCCGCCGCCGTGGGCGACCGGCTCGGCCGCCGGCGGATGTTCGTCGCCGGGATCGTCGTCTTCACCCTGGCGTCCGCCGCCGCCGCGCTGGCCGGCGAGCCCTGGATGCTCACCGCCGCGCGGGCGGTGCAGGGGCTGGCCGGCGCGGCCGTCGCACCCCTGTCGCTCACGCTGCTGGCCCAGGCCGTACCCGAGCGCCTGCGCAACGCCGCGGTCGGCATCTGGGGTGGCATCAACGGCCTCGGCGTCGCCGTCGGCCCGGTCGTCGGCGGCGCCGTGGTCGAGGGCCTGCACTGGTCGTGGATCTTCTGGCTCAACGTGCCCGTCGGGGCGCTCGCCGTCGTCCTGGCGACCACCGTGCTGCGCGAGTCCCGCGGCGGCGCGCCCCGGCTCGACCCGCTCGGCCTGCTGCTGTCCGCGGCCGGCATGCTGTCGCTGGTCTGGGGGGTGGTGGACGGGCCGGACCACGGCTGGACGTCGGCCCGGGTGCTCGGCATGCTCGGCGCCGGCGGCGTCCTGCTCGCCCTCTTCGTCGCCTGGCAACGGCGCAACCCCACGCCGATGCTGCCCCTCACCCTGTTCCGCTCCCGCGGGTTCGGTCTGGTCAGCGTGGTCACCCTGACCTTCTCGGCGGGCACGTTCGGCGCGGTGTTCCTGCTCGCCCAGTTCTTCCAGGTCGTCCAGGGGCTCAGCCCGCTGGCCTCGGGGGTGCGCACGCTGCCCTGGACCATGGCCCCGATGGTCGTCGCACCGCTGGCGGGCATCTTCGCCGACCGCCTCGGGCTGCGGAACCTCATCGTCGCCGGGCAGGCGCTCCTCGCCGCGGGCGTGCTCTGGATCGCCGTGGCGACCACGACCACCGTCTCCTACGGCGACCTGGTGACCGCCTTCGTCCTGGCCGGCGTCGGCATGGGCCTGACCTTCGCGCCGATCAGCACGATGGCCCTGGCGAGCGTGCGGCCCGAGCAGAACGGGGTCGCCTCCGGCGCCAACAACACCATCCGCGAGCTGGGCATCGCGGTCGGCGTCGCGGTCCTGGCCTCGGTCTTCAGCGAGTACGGCGGCTACACCTCGGCACAGTCCTTCGTCGACGGCATCGTCCCGGCCGTCCTGGTCGGCGCGGCCGTGATCGCGGCCGGTGCGGCGGTGGCCACCCTGCTCCCCCGGCGCCCGGCAGGGACACCACCGCGCGCGCAGTGACTGCCCGCAGACGCCACGACGGCCGGGACACCGGGTCCCGGCCGTCGTCGTCTCCGGGGTTCAGCCGATGCTGACCCACACGTCGTCGAGGCTGCCGTGGAACTGGTCGTTGTTGACGCCCGTACCCTTGCCGCCCAGGCTGAGCGGCTGGGTGGTGATCACCGACAGGGCCGCGGGCAGCGTCGTGCTGCCCTCCACCTTGTCGTCCACCAGGATGGTCAGCGTGGTGCCGGCCCGGCGGCACTCGATGGTGTGCCAGGAGCCGTCCGCCATCGACCTGCCGCTCTTGGCGACGTGGATGGTCGTGGCCTCCTTGTCGCTCATCACGCAGCTCGGCTTGCCGGACACGCCGTCGATCTGCATCTTGTACTGGCCGCCGGCGGTCGAGTAGCCCTTCTGCATGATGTTCTCTCCCGTCGAGGTCTCCGCCGGGGAGAGCAGGACGTACGCGCCGTACTTCAGGTTCTTGCTGCCCGGGTTGAGGTCCGGTGCGTCCGCGGCCTGCAGCACCACCCGGGGACAGGTCGTTCCGGCGCACTTGGGCGGGAAGACGATGGCCTGGCCGCTGCCGTGCGCCACCGTCGTGAGCGCGCCGCCGTTGACCGCGAGCGTCCGGAGCAGGTGGCCGTTGCCGGAGCCGTCGTCGTAGGTGCCGTCGGGCACGGTCGAGTCGAAGTTGTACGACGCCACGTACGGCGACGGCGGCGCGGGCGGGACGCTCTGGCGCGAGGCCGGGCCGCCGAAGGAGGCGTAGCGCTTGCGCGTGACCCCGGCGACGGTGGTGAAGTCGCCGCCGACGCTGAGCAGTCCGATGGCGGGGTTGGCCCCGAGCGTCCGGACGCCGACCACGCCGTTGGCCTGCGGGCCCCACTCGGTCAGGTTGCCCGCGCCGTCGATGGCGGCGAGCTTCACGCGGGACACGGAGCCGTCCGTGCACAGGCCCTGGGCGCCGTTGTTGGTGGTCGTGCACGCCCGGTCGAAGTGGCCGCCGACGTAGGTGGTGCCGTCGAGGGTGGCGATGGCCTGGGCGTCGCCGTCGAAGACGCGGGTCCAGCGGGCCGCGCCGGCGAAGGTGTAGGCGATGGCCCGGCCGCCCTGGCCGCCGAGCGCGGCGTAGACCCCGGCGGCGTCCGTGGTGAGGGCGAAGACCTGCGAGACCGGCTTGGGCAGGAAGCTCTTGTCCAGCGTGCCGGTGACGCCGTCGACGGCCGTGAGCCGCAGCGTGGAACTGATGTTGTTGGTCCGGTGGAAACTGCCGCCCAGGTAGACCTTGCCGCCCGCGGCGGCGAGCGCGTTGACCGTGTCGTCGGTGGTCGGCGCCCAGGCGTCGAGGGCGCCGGTGGCCGTGCTGAACGCCGCGAGGTTCGCGCGCGGCGCGCCGTCGACCGAGGTGATCCGGCCGCCGACGTAGAGCCGGCCGTTGGCCACGGCGAGCGCGTTCGGCTGGCCCAGCACGGTGTGCTTGAGAGTGCCGAGGGCGCCGGTGGTGGCGTCGATGCCGGCGACCGCGTCGCGGGACATGCCGGCGACCCGGTCGAAGTCGCCGGCGGCGTAGACGGTGGCGCCGTCGACGGCCAGGGCGCGCACGGTGGCGTCGGCGCCGGGGTTCCAGCCGAGCAGCGTTCCGGTACGGGCGTCGAAGGCGGCGAGCCGCGCCCGGGCGATCGTCTTGCCGCCGACGATCGCGCCGGTGAAGGAGCCTCCGACGTAGACGACGTCGCCGCGGTGGGCGACGGCGTAGACCGGCCCGTTGAAGGACGGGGTCGCGGCCGGGGTACCGGAGACCACCTCGGCCAGGGCCGCGCCGCCCGCGGCGACCAGGACGGTGGCCACGCCCAGCGTGACCAGCTTGCGCCTGGCGGATGTCAAGCTTCGGTTGTTCAGCACATCAGCAGTCAACGGCGCTCGCACCCGGAAGGACGCGAGCGCCGATCGACCGAATAGGTCACATTTCCGGACGAATGGCCATTTCGCCCCACTATGGGGTGATCATGAAGGTCCGGGTGACACCGGTGAACGGTTTGATCGTTCCCCACAGGCTCCGGGCATCCCCGTGGTGCACGATCCGGTACGTCCCCGGCACCGCGTCGGCGGGCACCGTCCAGCCGATCTGCGCCGTGGAGACGCCCAGGTACTCGCGCTTCCAGCGGTAGGTCGTCTCCCACTCGGCGTCGGTGGCGACCGTCGTCCACGCGGCGCCGTCCTGGCGCTGGACCTCCAGGAACGTGCCCTCGAGCCGGAGGTTGTTGTTGGGGTGGCCGGTGACGAAGTCGGCCCGGACGGTGGCGCCGCGGGCGTACGAGGCGAGCGGCTGGGTCAGCACGCTGCCGAACGACTTGCCCAGCGGCGGCGTGTCGAGCACCACGCCGGGCCGGATGCTGAACCTGTTCTGCGGCAGCGCGGGCGGCTGGACCGCGCTCGGCGCCGGCTGCCCGTCGCGCAGCGCCGCGGCGAGCTTCGCCAGCTCCTGGGCGTACGCCGGGGCGGTGTAGCGGCCGAAGTGCGTCGCGGCACCCTCGTAGTGCTGCAGGTCGTACTCCTCGGGGGTGGTGACGTAGCCGGCGTAGGCGTTCGCGTACCCGGCCAGGATCTGGTGGGTGGCGACGCCGCCGAGCTCGGCGGCGACCGCCGCGCGGACCCGCTCGCCGGCCACGATGGTGAACTCGCCCGGCGCGGTGGCGATGGCGAGCTGGCCGATGCGCAGGATCTGCAGCGGCATGACCTGCGGCGTCCACGGCGGAACCTGGCTGCCGCTACCGAGGAAGACGTCCTTGGGCGCCTGGCAGGCCCGCACCTCGGCCGGGGTCGGGTTCAGCACGATGCCCGCGACCAGCAGCAGCGGGTTGGTGGCGAGGTCGCCCTCCTCCACGATCGGCGGCCCGGGGCCGTCCTCGGCACCGGCGGTGAAGTTCTGCCCGAGCGCGCCCGGGCACGTCCGGTGGGCGCGGCCGTCGGGGTTGTACTGCCCGGCCACCTGGACGTGCGAGAAGTCGACGTAGCGGCCGCGGGCGTCGATCGCCCCGGTGAGCTCCTCGGTCGCGCCGTCGAAGAGCTGCCGCGCCCGGTCGGCCTGCAACCTGCCGATGATCCGGGTGTTCTCGAACTCGTCGTCGGTCGGGCCCTGGGCGCCGCCGTTGCGCAGGTTCGGCGACATGTCACCCGCGGCGGTCTGCGCGAACGCGGCCACGAACGAGCCGCGCCGGGCCCAGCCGGCCCCGGCGGCGTCCTCCACGAGGTGTGACGCGTAGCCCTTGTTGTCGGCGCTGATCAGGTGGTTGTGCTTGGTCATCGAGGTGCCGTGGGTGGCGAAGAAGCTCAGCATGCCGACCGGGCTGCCGCCGCGCTCGAAGCGGAGCACCGTCATCCGGGTGTCCACGGCGCCGGGGAACTTCGCCCGGTCGGCGGCCGGGTTGGCGTGGAACGGCGCGAGCGAGCGGTTGACGTTCGCGCCGGTGAGCGTGCCCTCCGCGATCTTGACGGCGCCGGGCGCGAGGCCGGCGTGCGCGGCGCCGACCGCGCGCACGATGCCGGAGACGATGGCCTCGAAGACCGGCGCCTCGAAGCCGAGGGTGGTCAGGTTCCACATCAGATACTCGGAGAACCCGCCCGGGCCGGCGTGGGTGTGCGTCGCGGTCAGCACCACGTTCTGCTCGGTGTAGGTGGCGCCGTAGGTGGCGCGCAGGCGCTTGAGCACCTCCATCTGGACGGCCTGGGTGACGAAGTCGATCTCGGCACTGACGAAGGCGACGTGGTGCCCGGCGCCGTCTTCCACCACGAAGGCGCGGGCCCATTGGCGCGAGGCGAGGCCGGCGGTCGTCTGGCCGGGATCGGCGTATCCCAGCATGCCGACCTCGGCCGCTTCCCCGGTGATGTCGCCGATGCCGACGCCGACGCGATAACCGGAAGCGGCGGCCTGGGCCGCGGTGGGTACGGGCAGGAGCAGGAGCAGAAGCACGGCCAGGGCGCCGAGCAGGCGGCGAGGGGACAAGGGCTCCTCCAGGTGTCGGGTCAGTCGACGACGCGCGGTGCGGTCCTCGCCGCCTCCTCGAGCTGGGCGGCGGCCTCCGCGTAGGGGTTGTGCGTGTACGACCGGGCCAGCGCGCCCGGCACGGTGAAGTACTGCGCCGCCAGCGCGGCCGGGTCGGTGGCGATCTCACCGCGCGCGGGCAGGTCGTTGCCGTCGTCCCAGCCCCAGGGCGCGTTGGCCGAGTTGGTGCCGCAGGAGAAGGTGCCCACGCCGCAGCCGCCGGAGGTGTCCCCGGCGAACGTGCCGAGGTGGGCGAAGAGGGTCTCGTTGCCGCGCTGGGCCCAGAGGCCGTCCGGGGCGAAGATGTCGATCAGGGCGTACCGTACGTCGCGGTCGTCGGCGTGGCCGGGCGTCTCCGCGGTGGTCGACGGGTAGTGGACGAGGCCGTCGCCGTTGATCGAGTACTGCGGGTAGGCCTTGAGCCCGTGCCCGCCCCGCTCCTGCGCCGTCACCGGGTGCAGATGCCCGTCGTGCGGCGACGGCTGCATCCGCAGGGTGCCGTCGACCGTCTCCCGGCCGCTGGTCCAGGTGCTGCCCGCCGGCGTGTACGAGTAGAAGTTCGCGTGCGCCACGGTCACCGCCGCGCGCAGCACCCCGTAGTCGCTGCCGTCGCGCTCGATCGCGAGGGTGAGCCCCTCGCCGTCGTTCTCGTGCTCGCTCTCGAAGAACGGGTGGTCGATCCAGTCGCGCGGGTGGAAGAAGAAGTACGTGATGTACCAGTGACTCGCCGTCTCGACGACGGAGTAGTACACGTGCGCGGCGAACGACGAGCCGGACCGGCCGGCGTTGTCCCAGTTGTTGCGCCCGTTCAGATCGCCGTCGTAGTCCACCCGCGTCAGGTAGTCGGACCGGCCGCCGAGGGCGTGGTTACCCGTCGTGTCCACGTCCTGGTGGTGGATCGGCGCCCAGCGCAGCGCGAGCTGGGCCCGGTCGACCGCCGCGTGCGCCGGAGCCGGGACGGCCAGCGCGGCCCCGGCGAGCACCGCGCTCAGCGCGGCCGCGATCCTGCCCCGGACGGCCATGCGTCCTCCCCCGCTCGCCTGGATAGACTGCAGTCAATCTATGGGCGGCGGGGCGCGATGTCCAGGGCGGGAGCGCGGCGCGGTGGCTACTGGTCCGGCGTCTTGAACTGCTCCTCGGGCTTGCCCTCCATGAAGTCGGCCAGGGCGTGGTAGACCGCCGGGTTGACGATGTTGTGATCCATGTGGTCGGTGTGCCCCGACCAGTCCGGGTTCACCAGGTATCCGGCGATGACCAGCGACGTCGTGCCGACCACCAGCGCGGCGGTCTTGAAGCTGTCGGTCGTGCCCGTCTTGCCGAAGACCGGGTGACCCACCGTGGGCCGGGCGGCGGGCTCGGTCGAGCCGCCGCAGTTGCCGAGCTGCGCCTGGTCGCCGACCGGGCAGCGGGCCGCGTCGAGCGCCTTGCGGGCGACCTCCTTGCTCGTCGCCCGCTTGCAGTCGGGCTGCCCCGCGTCGAGCTTCGAGCCGTCCGCCGCGGTGATCCGCTGGATCGGGGTGGGCTTGCAGTACATGCCGTCACCGGCCAGCGTCGCGTACGCGTTCGCGATGTCCAGCGGGGTGGACGCGGTGACCCCCAGGGTGAAGGCGCCGAACTGGTGGGCCCCCTCGGGGTCGTTGACGATGTCGGCGTCGGACTTGGCGCGGAACTGGATGCCGAAGCGCTTGGCCACGTCGACGACCTTCTCCGCGCCGACCTGCTCCTGCAGCGGCACGAAGTAGGTGTTCACCGACTTGGCGAACCCGCTCCACATGTTGAAGGTGCCCTTCAGGCCCTTGTACGCGTTCGACGGGCAGTAGAAGTGCGTGCCCGGGCAGGCCGCCTCCGAGCTCGGGTCGATGATGTAGCTCGATTTGTAGCGGTTTCCGGAGGTGATCGAGTGATCCAGCCCGAAGCCGTTCTCCAGCGCCGCCACCATGGTCAGCATCTTGAACACCGACCCGGACTGGTAGCCGACGATGTCGCCGCCACCGGTGATGATCGGGTTGGTGGTGTTCGGGTACGTGCCGCGGATGCCCTGGGCCGCCAGCTCCGGGTTCGAGCTGAGCTTGTTCTCCGGATCCGCCGGGTTGTCGAGCTTGTACTTGCGGTTGGCCGCCAGCGTACGGACCCGGCCGGTCCCCGGCTCCACGCCGGCCAGCAGCAGGGCGTTGCGGTTCTTGTCGCTGATCCGCTCGGTGATCCGCTCGCGCGCCGCCGACTGGGCCTTGAGGTCGAGCGAGGTCACCACCCGGTAGCCGCCGCTCTTGAGCTGGCGCTCCCGGTCGTACGTGGTCGGGCCGAAGGCCTCCTGGCTCAGCCACCAGCGGTAGAAGTAGTCACAGAAGAAGCCCCAGTGGTTCTTCGCCACCGACACGCAGCCGTTGCCCGGCCGGTTGGTCGTGCGGCCCAGCTTCACCGCCTTGGCCTTGGCGGCCTCCTCCGGGGTGATCATCTTCAGGTCCTGCATGTTCTTGATGATGTAGTCTCGCCGGGCGAGCGCCTGCGGGTGGCCCTTCGTCGTCGTCGGGTCGAACGAGGTCGGCGCCTTCACCATGCCGGCCAGCAGCGCGGCCTCGGCCACGGTGAGGTCCTTCGGCTTCTTCTTGAAGTAGACCTGGCTGCCGGCGTAGATGCCGTAGGCCCCGTTGCCGAACGGCGCCATGTTGAGGTAGCGCTCGAGGATCTTGTCCTTGCCCAGCTCCTTGTCGACCTGCAGGGCGTACTTCATCTCGGAGAGCTTGCGCTCCGCGCTGTCCTTGGTGGCGTCGATGGCCTGCTGCGGCGTCTTCGCCGAGTACGCCAGCGTCATCCGTACGTACTGCATGGTCAGCGTCGAGGCACCCTGCTGCGCGCCGCCGTTGCGGTTGTTGACGAACGCGCGCGCCACGCCCTTGAGGTCCACGCCGTTGTGCTCGTAGAACTGGTGGTCCTCGGCCGCGATGATCGCGTTCTGCATGTTCTTCGAGATGTCCTTCAGCGGCACGTCGCTGCGGAACTCGTCGTACATGACCGCGATCTGCGTCTTGCCGTCGGACGCGAAGATCCGCGTGACCTGCGGAGCCGACTGCTGCGCCAGCTCGCTGGGCAGCTCCGCGAAGCCCTTCGCCCCCGCCTTCGCCGCCAGCCCGGACATCGCGACGGCCGGGAAGGAGGCCGCCGCGACCACGACGCCGGCGAGGAGGCCGCAGATCATCAGTGATCCGGTGTTGGCGAAGAGGGAGCGATCGCGTTTTCGGGTCCAGAAACTCACCCGGCCCACGTTAGCCACGGAGGTCCAGCACCGCCTCTCGAGGGTTACCCCAGGTGTCCGCATGCAGGGCGGCGCCGAGGGGCCGCCGCCGGCGCCACCCGTGCCGCTCCAGGTCCGGTACGCGCTGAAGGTGGGTGACCGGCCCCAGGCACAGCCACGCCACCGGGCGCACTTCCTGCGGTATGCCCAGCAGCGTCCGCAGGTAGTCCTCACGGTAGAAGGACACCCAGCCCACGCCCAGCCCCTCCGCCGTCGCGGCCAGCCAGAGGTTCTGGATGGCCAGGCACACGGAGTAGAGACCGGCGTCGGCGATGGCGTGCCGGCCCAGCACGGCCGGACCACCGCGCTGCGGGTCGTAGGTCACCACCACCGAGAGAGTGGACTCCATCACACCATCGATCTTGATGCGCGCGAAGCGCTCCGCGGCCTCGCCCGTGAGGCCGGCGGCGAACACCCGGCGCTCGGTCTCCACGTGGTCGCGGAACCGTCGGCGCAGGCCGGGGTCGCGCACCAGCACGAAGTCCCACGGCTGGGACAGCCCGACGCTGGGCGCGGCGTGCGCCGCGGTCAGGATCCGCTCGAGGACGTCCCGGGGGATCGGCGCGCCGGTGAACTCGCCCCGGACGTCGCGGCGGCGGTGGATGGTCTCGTACAGCTCGTGCGGCAAGGAAGCTCCCGGTGAGTGCGGCCCCGTACGGTCAGAGCTGATTCTCGAAGGTCGCCACGCCGCCCTTCGCGGCCGCCTCCGGGATCCGGGCCCTGGCGGCCGCGTCGCCGTACAGCGCCCAGCGCAGGAACTCCGTCGAGGCCGAGGTCGACGCCTCGAAGTCGGCGCCCTGGGTGACGTGCCCGCCCTCGGTGACCGACAGCATCGCCCGCGACCACGGCACCGCCTGGAACACCGTGTGCCCGGCACGATGGGTGACCGTGGTGTCCCGGCGGCCGTGCACGAAGAGCAGCGCCGCGCTCGGCCCGGTGAACGGCGTGCCCTGGAAGTCGGTGCCCGCGAACACCACACCGGCCTTGAGACGCTCGTCACGCCGGGCGCTGAACAGCCCCACGGTGGTGATGCCGCCCGCGGAGTGCCCGGCCGCCGCGACCCGCGCCGGGTCGACGAGGGCGGCCACCGGGTGACCGGGGGCGAGCAGCGTGTCGAGCACGAAGGAGGCGTCCGCGGGCTGGTTGACGATGTCCGACGGGTCGAGCCTCTCCGCGCCGTAGGAGGTGTGCGGATACTTCGGCGCCGCGACCACGAAGCCGGCCTGTGCCCAGCGGGCCAGCAGCGCGGCGTAACCCTCCGGATAAGACGTGAGCCCGTGGCTGAACAGCACCAGGGGGAAGCGCCCGGGCGCGCTCGGCGCGTCGTCGACCGGGGCCGGGGTGGCCGGCGCGGTGCCCGCGGCCGGGTAGTGGACCGTCGTCGGCAGGGCCCGGTCGCCCCGGCTGAGCGACAGGACCCGGCGGCCCAGCGGGTACGCCTGCGCGGGCGCGGCACCCGGTGCGGGCACGTACGGCGCCGTGACCGGCCGGGGCGTCAGCGAGGACGCGGCGGTCGAGCCGAGGATGGGCGCGGCCGAGGCCGAGGGGGTGGCCGAGGCGGCCGAGGAGACCGCGGGAGCGGAGGTGCCCGGCGGCGGAGGGCTCGGCGGCGTGGTCCCGGCCGTGCAGGCGGCCAGTCCTCCGGCCCCGGCGGCGCCGGCCAGCCCGAGCAGCAATGTCCGTCTACGCATGGTGACCAGTGTGCGGCGTCTTCCTGAAATGACCTTGAGAGCGCGGACGAGCCGTAAATCACATTCGGTGACCCCGGCGCCGGAGCACGGCCGGTCCGGCGCGCGCCCGAATATGCTCCGGCTCATGACGCACAGGCCTGTGAGAATCGGGCTGCAACTGCAGCCGCAGCACGCGGACTACCCGACGATCCGGCGTACGGCCGCCGAGGCGGAGGAGCTCGGCGTCGACGTCCTGTTCAACTGGGACCACTTCTATCCGCTCTACGGCGATCCCGACGGACCGCACTTCGAGTGCTGGACCATGCTCGGCGCCTGGGCCGAGGCGACGTCACGGGTGCAGATCGGCGCCCTCGTGACCTGCAACAGTTACCGCAACCCCGACCTGCTCGCCGACATGGCGCGCACCGTCGACCACATCAGCGACGGCCGGCTCATCCTGGGCATCGGCTCCGGCTGGTTCGAGAAGGACTACCGGGAGTACGGGTACGAATTCGGCACCGCCGGCGGCCGCCTGGACGCCCTCGCCGAGGCCCTGCCCCGCATCGAGACCCGCCTCGGCAAGCTGAACCCGCCGCCGACGCGGCACATCCCCGTGCTCATCGGCGGCGGCGGGGAGAAGAAGACGCTGCGGCTGGTCGCCAAGCACGCCGACATCTGGCACAGCTTCGGCGACGCCGACACGCTGCGCCACAAGCTGGGCGTCCTGCGGCAGCACTGCGCCGACGCCGGGCGCGACATCGCCGAGATCGAGATCTCCAGCGGAGTGCAGGCGGACAGCAAGCCGGAGGCGGCGGCGGGCCTGCGCGAGCAGGGCGTCTCCCTGTTCACGCTGGGTATCGGCGGACCGAAGCCGGACCTCGCCCCGCTGCGGGACTGGCTGGCCTGGCGCGACGAGCAGAACGCCTGACACCCGGCGCGGGCGTGCCCCGCACCGCTCGGTGCCGGGCACGCCGGCGCCGTTCCGCGCCGTCAGACGACCAGGTCGAGCAGCAGGACGCAGGCGAAGCCGGCCACCGAGATGACGGTCTCCATCACCGACCAGGTCTTGACGGTCTGCCCCACGGTCATCCCGAAGTACTCCTTGACCAGCCAGAACCCGGCGTCGTTGACGTGTGAGAAGAACAGCGAGCCGCAGCCGATCGCGAGGGCCAGCAGCGACACCTCGGGCCGGTCCAGGGTCGCGGCCAGCGGCGCGACGATGCCGGCGGCCGTGATGGTGGCGACGGTGGCCGAGCCGGTGGCGACCCGGATGCCGACCGCGACGAGCCAGCCCAGCAGCAGCGCCGAGATGTCGGCCTCCCGCGCCGCGTCCGCGACCACGGTGCCGACACCCGCGTCCACCAGCACCTGCTTGAAGCCGCCGCCCGCGGCGACGACGAGCAGGATGCCGGCGATCGGCGGCAACGCCCCGCCGATCACCGACGAGGTCTGCGCGCGGCCGAAGCCCGCCCGCTTCCCGAGCGTCCACATGGCCAGCAGCAGCCCGGCGAGCAGCGCCACGACCGGATCGCCGAGCACCTCGAAGGCCGTCCGGAGCGTCCCGGCGTCCAGGGTCAGCTCGGCGACCGCCCGCAGCAGCATGAGCACGACGGGCAGCAGCACGGTGAGCACCGCGGGCCAGAAGCCCGGGCGGCGGCGCCCGGCGGGCAGGCCGGCGTCCACGAGCGCGTCGGGCTCGCGGGACCCCGCGTTCGCCAGGTCGTCGCGGTCGACGAAGTCCTGCCCCGCGGCCGGGCCGGCACCGCGCCCGTCGCCGGCCGCCGTCAGCACCCCGGCCGGCACCGCGAGCGGAACCCGCCGGGCGATGAAGCCGCCGAAGATCGGGCCGGAGACGATCACCGTCGGAATCGCGCAGACCAGGCCGAGCGCCAGGGTCAGCCCGAGGTCGGCGTTCAGGCTGGAGATCGCGACCAGCGGGCCGGGGTGCGGCGGCACCAGGCCGTGCAGCACCGACAGCCCGGCCAGCGCCGGGATGCCGATCCGCAGCAGCGGCACGTCGGTACGCTGCGCGACCAGCAGCACGATCGGCACCAGCAGCACGACGCCGACCTCGAAGAACAGCGGCAGCCCGACGAGCGCGGCGACGCCCGCCATCGCCCAGGGCAGCGCCGGACCGGAGACCCGGCGCACGATCGAGGCGACGATCCCGTCCGCCCCGCCCGACTCGGCCAGCAGGGCGCCGATCATCGAGCCCAGCGCGATCAGCAGCCCGACGCTGCCGACCGTGCTGCCGACGCCCGCCTTGAACGAGGTGATCGTGTCGCCGGGCGCGGCGCCGGCGACGATCCCCAGCACGCCCGCGCCGAGGATCAGGGCGAGGAACGGGTGCCACTTCGCCCAGGCGATGAGCAGGACGACCGCCGCGATCCCGAGCACCGCGGCGAGGACGAGTCGGCCGGTGCCGGCGGAGGTGATCGCCTCCGCGGCCAGCACCGGGGCGGCATGCGCTGTCATGGGCGGGCCGTACCCGGATCGACGAACTTCGAATCCTGAGACACCGCGGCGAAAATCGGCGGGCACGCGGCGCCCCGGGAGGGCACCATGGTCGCGTGCCGAGCGAAAACCACGCCGAGTTGCGTCCCTCGTACCCCGTTCGTACCGAACGTCTGCTGCTGCGCCCCCTGACGGAGGGCGACGTGGACTCGCTGCTCGCCTACCGCAGCATCCCGGAGCTCTGCCGCTACGTCCCCTTCGAACCGCAGGACCGCGACGTCGTCCTCGACCGGCTCGCCGGGCCGTGGGCGCGGACCGCGCTGACCGACGAGGGCCAGTCCCTGACGCTGGGCGCCGAGCTGGCCGAGACCGGTCAGCTCGTCGGCGACGTGGTGCTCTTCTGGCACAGCCGGCTGCACCGCGGCGGCGAGATCGGATACATCCTCGACCCGCGCTTCGGCGGCCGTGGCTACGCGACCGAGGCGGCGTCCGCCCTGCTCCGCCTCGCCTTCGAGGAGCTGGGCCTGCACCGCGTCGTCGCGCGCATCGACGAGCGCAACGAGGCGTCCGCGGCGGTGGCGCGCCGGCTGGGCATGCGCCAGGAGGCGCGGCTGGTCCACAACGAGTTCTTCAAGGGCGAGTGGAGCACCGAGCTCGACTTCGCCATGCTGGCCGCGGAATGGCGGGCGGCGCACCCCGCGGGCCACGTGGTGCCGGCGTGACCGGCTTCGCCACCACCCTGGGCCTGCCCGGTCTCGCGGACGTCCACACGCACTTCCTGCCCGAGCGCATGCAGCGCCGCGTCTGGGCGCACTTCGACGAGGCGGGCCCGCTGATCGGCCGGCCGTGGCCGATCACCTACCGGGGCACCGAGGCCGAGCGGGTGGCCGAGCTGGGCCGGCTCGGCGTGCGGGCCTTCTCCGCGCTCGCGTACGCCCACCGCCCCGGCATGGCCGCCGACCTCAACGACTGGACGCTGGGCTTCGCCGAGCGCACCCCGGGATGCCTGCCGAGCGCGACGTTCTTCCCGGAGCCGTCGGCGGCCCGCGACGTCCGCACGGCGCTGGAGCGCGGCGCCCGGATCTTCAAGCTGCACCTGCAGGTCGGCGGCTTCGACCCCCGCGACGAGCGGCTCGACCAGGCGTGGGGCCTGCTCGCCGAGGCCGGCACGCCGGTGGTCGTGCACGCCGGTTCCGGCCCGGTCGCGCACGGGTTCACCGGGCCCGGCCCGATCGGCGAGGTCCTCGCCCGGCACCCCCGGCTGACGATGATCGCGGCGCACCTCGGCGCCCCCGAGTACACCGGGTTCCTGGAGCTGGCCGAGCGCTACGAGCGCGCCGGGCTGGACACCACCATGGCGTTCACCCGCTTCTTCGAGGACATGGCCCCGTTCCCTACCCGGCTGCTGCCGCGGCTGCGCGACCTCGGACTGGCCGGCAAGGTGCTGCTGGGCAGCGACTTCCCGAACATCCCCTATCCGTACGCCCACCAGCTCGAGTCGCTGGCCGGCCTGGACCTCGGCGACGACTGGCTGCGGGCGGTCTGCTGGCACAACGCGGCCCGGCTTTTCGGCCTGTGACGGCGCGATTCGGCAGGCCCGGCGTGCGCCGGTGTGCGACGATCACAGATCGCGGCTGCGGCGAGGAGGTGAATCGGCGATGAAGAAGGTTGTCGGCTGGATCGTGCTCGCCCTGGTCATCTTCTACATCGGCACCAACCCGGGGCCGGCTGCCGACATCGCGCGCGGCATCGGCGACGGGGTCGCCAACGTGTTCCGCAACATCGGGGTGTTCTTCTCCGACCTGGCGTCCTGACCGCCGTGCGGCTCGTCTGCGTCGGCCTGGCCACCGTGGACCTGGTCCAGCGCGTCGACCGGCTGCCCGGCGTGGACGAGAAGGCGGAGGCCCTCGCGGCGGAGGTCGCCGCCGGAGGCCCGGCCACCAACGCGGCGGTCACGGCGGCCGCCCTCGGCGCCGACGTCACCCTCGTCACCGCGGTCGGCGCCCACCCCCTCGGCGACCTGGTCCGCGCCGACCTCGCCGCGCACGGCGTCGCCCTGCTCGACGCGGCACCGCAGGCCACCACGCCACCGCCGGTCTCGGCGGTCACCGTGCTGGACCGCACCGGCCAGCGGACGATCGTCAGCCGCAACGCGCGCGGCACCGAGGCCGCCGTACCGGAGGACCTCGCACACCTCCTGCACGCCGCGGACGCGGTGCTGGCCGACGGCCATCACCCCGCCCTGGCCCGGGCCGCCGCGCACAGCGGCCGGCCCCTGGTGCTGGACGCCGGCAGCTGGCGCCCGGTCTTCGCCGACCTGCTCCCCCGCGCCGCCTTCACGGCCTGCTCCGCGGCCTTCCGCCCGCCCGGCGACCGGCCGGTCGAGCAGGCCCTGCGCGCACTCGGGGCGAGCCGCGGCGCGATCACCCGCGGACCGGATCCGGTGCAGTGGTGGTCCGCGGACGCGACGGGAGAGATCGAGGTGCCGCGGGTCGAGGCGGTCGACACCGCCGGCGCCGGCGACGCCTTCCACGGCGCGCTCACCGTGGCGCTCGCGCGCGGCGCGGACACACCCGCGGCCGTCCGGTACGCGATCCAGGTGGCCGGCATCCGCGTCCGGCACCGCGGCCCGCGCTCCTGGCTGGCGGCCCTGCGACCGTACGGCTCGTGAACTCCCCTGAGGCCGTATCTGTCGTCGAGGACAGATGGCCTCGGGCCGGGGACAGCTAGGCGTTGCGTACGGCAGGCCGGAATTCGCAGGCTGTGGCCGTCAAGCCGGAACAGCTTCCTGAAGGGAACGTCATGACTCGAAAGAAGGTGCGTCTCGCGCTGGCCGTGACCGCGGTGAGTGTGGGCGCGGCCGTGTCGCCGGTGGCCATCGCGGCCACACCGGCGCAGGCCGCCCAGTGCGTGAACCTGACGGGCCACCGAACGTGGTCCGGGTTCAGCAGGTACGCCGAGGTGCGCAACATCTGCAGCGGCACGTACCGGTTCTCCATCAGACGCTCGGACAACGTGAACATCGGGTGCTACACCATCCAGGGTGGCGTGTTCGCCGACTACGTCTACGCGTACACCTGGGAGAGCGTCACGCCGACCAGGATCGTGTACTGCTGAGACCGGAGTCGACGTGCGCGGCGCTGGAGTCCTTCCGCCGGTGCGACTGTCCCGGATTGTTGTCGTCGCGTTCCGCTGACTCGGGGGCCGGGAAATCGCGTGGTGGGCGGTGCCGGGTGCGGCCTACCCTCGGCGGCATGGTGAAGAGGATGGTGACGACGACGCCGGAGGTTCCCGGCGTCCGTTCGCGCTGATCCTGCCTGCAGCGACGACCTGGCCCCGGGCGAGATGCCCGGGGCCAGGTGCGTTCCGCGGCGTCTCCCCGGCCGTACCGAAGGAGACACACCATGCCCGCCGACCATCGCCGGCTCGGACGTGAGCTCGACATCTTCGACTCCGATCCGCTCATCGGGGCGGGGCTGCCGTTCTGGCTACCCGCCGGCGCCGCCGCCCGCCACGAGGTGGAGTCGTACGTCCGGGACCTGGAGCGCCGCGCCGGGTTCCAGCACGTGCACTCGCCCGTGCTGGCCAAGCGCGAGCTCTACGAGCTGTCCGGCCACTGGGCCCACTTCGCCGGGGACATGTTCCCGCCGCTGCGTCCCGGCGGCGACGACGCGCTGGTGCTGCGGCCCAGCCTGTGCCCGCACCATGCGCTGATCTTCAAGGCGCGGCACCGCTCGTACCGGGACCTGCCGGTGCGGATCGCCGAGATCGGCGCGATGTACCGGGCGGAGCGCTCCGGCGTCCTGGGTGGCCTGTCCCGGGTACGGGCCATCTCCCTCAACGACGGGCACGTGTTCTGCTCGGTCTCCCAGGCCGGCGCGGAGGTGGCCGCGGCGCTGCGGCTGATGGGGGTGGCGCACACCGCCTTGGGGCTGCGCGTCTCCTCGTACCGGCTGTCGCTGCGCGGCGGCGACGGCCGGTACGCCGGCGGCGACGAGGCGTGGCACGCGGCCGAGCGCGTGCTGCGCGGGGCGCTCGACGCCGCGGGCGTGCCCTACGCCGAGGCTCCCGGCGAGGCGGCGTTCTACGGGCCGAAGATCGACGTGCAGGTCGCCGACGCGGCGGGCCGGGAGTCCACCCTGTCCACCGTTCAGCTCGACTTCCACCAGCCCGCGCGGTTCGGCCTCTCCTACGCGGACGCCGCCGGCGGCCGGGCCCGGCCGGTGATGGTGCACCGCAGCCTTGTCGGCTCGTTCGAGCGGCTGTTCGCGCATCTGGTCGAGGTCCACGCGGGCGCCCTGCCGCCCTGGTACGCGCCGGTCCAGCTGGTCGTGCTGCCGGTCGCCGCCGCGCAGGACGCGGCGGCCGCGGCGTTCGCCCGGGACGCGGTCGCCGCGGGGCTGCGCGCCGAGGTGCGCCACGACGGCTCGCTCGGCGCGCGGATCCGGGAGGCGGCCGGGCGCAAGGTGCCGTACGTGGCGGTGATCGGCGCGCGGGAGGCCGCGGGCGGCGAGGTGGCGATGCGCCTGCGCGACGGCAGGCGGCTGGCCGCCCGGCCCGGCGCCGACGCGATCACCGGCATGGCGGCGGTCGTGGCGGCGCGGGCGCCGGATGTCTAGCCGAGGGCGTCGAGGACACGCTTGTGGTGCGCGTCCAGCTCCTCGCCGCTGATCCCGGAGTTGACCTTGGCGAAGTCGAAGTCGGCCATCTCCCGCGCGGGGAAGACGTGCACGTGCGCGTGCGGCACCTCGAAGCCGGCGACCACCAGGCCCACCCGCGGCGCGTCGAACGCCCGCTTGAGCGCGGCGCCGACGGTGTGCGCCACGGTCATCACGTGCGCCAGCAGGCCGGGTTCGAGGTCCGTCCACTCGTCCACCTCGGCGCGCGGGACGACCAGGGTGTGCCCGGGCGTCAGGGGCGCGATGGTGAGGAACGCGGCGACCTGGTCGTCGGACCACACGATCCGGCCGGGCAGCTCGCCGTTGATGATTCTCGAGAAGATCGTCGGCACTGCGGGAACCTTCCTGTGGGCACCGGGTGTCGGTGCGTCCATGACATCACGTCACCGGCACCCGGCGTACCACCGGGCTCAGGCGATCCGCACGAGGTTCTTGCCGACGGCGTCGCCGCGCAGCATGGCGAGGAAGGCCTCCGGGGCCGTCTCCAGGCCCTCGAAGAGGGTCTCGCGGTGGCGGATGGTGCCGTTCGCGAGCAGCGGCGCGACCTCGCGGACGAACTCGTCGCGCAGGTCGCCGTGGTCGCTGACGAGCATGCCGCGCATGGTCAGGCGCTTGGCGATGAGCATCGCGAGGTTGCGGGGCGCGGGCGCCGGCTCGGTGGCGTTGTAGACGCTGATCATGCCGCAGACGCAGATCCGGCCGTGCACGTTCAGCGCCGAGATCGCCGCCTCGAGGTGGTCGCCGCCGACGTTGTCGAAGTAGACGTCGATGCCGCCGGGCGCGGCCTCGCGCAGCTGCTCGCGCACGGGCGCGTCGTGGTAGTCGAACGCCGCGTCGAAGCCCAGCTCGTCGCGCAGGTAGGCGACCTTCTCCGCCGAGCCGGCACTGCCGATCACCCGGGCCGCGCCCCGATGCCGGGCGAGCTGGCCGACGACCTGGCCGACGGCGCCGGCGGCGCTGGAGACGAAGACGGTGTCGCCGGGCTTGAACTCGGCGCTGCGCAGCAGGCCGGCGTACGCGGTCAGCCCGGTCATGCCCAGCACGCCCAGGTAGGCGCCGAGCGGCGCCACCGCGGGGTCGACCTTCGCCGCCGAGGTGGCCGGCACCAGCGCGTACTCGCGCCAGCCGAGGCCGTGCAGGACGGTGTCGCCGGGCTTGAAGCCGTCGGCCCCGCTGCTGACCACCTCGCCCACCGCGCCGCCCTCGAGCGCCTTGCCGAGCGCGTACGGCGGCACGTAGGACTCCCGGTCGTCCATCCGCCCGCGCATGTACGGATCGACGCTCATCAGCAGGTTGCGCACGAGGATCTGGCCCTGCTGCGGGTCGGGCACCTCGGTGCGGGCGATCTCGAACGTGTCGGCGGTCGGCCAGCCCTGGGGCCGGGCGGCGAGGCGGATCTCGGTGGAAAGAACGCTCATGATCCGACCCTAGACCGCGATCCCGGCCGCCCGGGCCCGCCACGGGGCCCGGGCGACGAAGATCATGATCACACGGTACGGGCCAGCCGGTCGGCGAGCAGCTTGGCGAAGCGCGCCGGGTCGGCCAGGTCGCCGCCCTCGGCGAGCAGGGCGGTGCCGTACAGCAGCTCGGCGGTCTCGGGCAGGTCCGCGGCGCCGGCGTCCCGGGCGTACGCGTCACGCAGGCCGGTGACCAGCGGGTGCTCCGGGTTGAGCTCGAGGATGCGCTTGACCTTCGGCACCTGCTGCCCCATCGCCTTGTACATCTTCTCCAGGGTCGGGGTGATGTCGTCGGCGTCGCTGACCAGGCAGGCGGGCGAGGTGGTGAGCCGGGTGGACAGGCGCACCTCCTTGACCTCCTCCAGGGTCTCGCCCAGCCACGTCAGCAGCGGCGCGAACTCCCCGGTCTTCTCCTCGCTCGGCTTGTCGTCCGAGGGCAGGTCGACGGAGCCGCGGGCGATGGACTGCAGCTTCTTGCCGTCGTACTCGGGAACGGCGTCGACCCAGATCTCGTCCACCGGGTCGGTGAGCAGCAGGACCTCGTACCCCTGGGCCTTGAAGGCCTCCATGTGCGGGGAGTTCTCGACCTGGGCCCGGCTCTCGCCGGTCATGAAGTAGATCTCCTCCTGGCCCTCCTTCATCCGCGAGACGTAGTCGGCGAGGGTGGTCGGCTCGTCGCCGGCGGTGGTCGCGAACGAGGAGACGTCCAGGATGGCCTTGCGGTCGTCGGCCTCGCCGAGCAGGCCCTCCTTGACGGCGCGGCCGAACTCGCGCCAGAAGGTGCGGTACTTCTCCGGGTCCTTGGTCATGAGGTCCTTGATGGTGGACAGGACCTTCTTGGCGAGCCGGCGCCGGATCATCTGGATGTGCCGGTCCTGCTGGAGGATCTCGCGGGAGATGTTCAGCGACAGGTCGGCGGCGTCCACGACACCCTTGACGAACCGCAGGTAGTCGGGGATCAGCTCGCGGCTGTCGTCCATGATGAACACGCGCTTGACGTAGAGCTGGATGCCCCGGCGCCCGTCGCGCTGGAAGAGGTCGTGCGGTGCCCGGGACGGGATGAACAGCAGCGCCTCGTACTCGAAGGTGCCCTCCGCCCGCAGATTGATGATCTCCAGCGGGTCGGTCCAGTCGTGGCTGATGTGCCGGTAGAACTCGGCGTACTCCTCGTCCTTGACCTCGGCGCGGGGCCGGGCCCAGAGGGCCTTCATGGAGTTGAGGGTCTCCGGCTCGCCCTCGCTCTTGACCAGGCGGATAGGGAACGAGATGAAGTCGGAGTACCGCTTGACGATCTCCCGGATCTTCCACTCGTCGGCGTAGTCGTAGAGCGCGTCCTCCTCGTCCTTCGGGCGCAGGTGGACGGTGACCGAGGTGCCGACGGGCGCGTCCGGCACCTCCTCGATGGTGTACGTGCCCTCGCCGGCCGATTCCCAGCGGGTGCCGGTGTCCTCCCCGGCCTTGCGGGTGACCAGGGAGACGTTGTCGGCGACCATGAACGTCGAGTAGAAGCCGACACCGAACTGGCCGATCAGCTCGGCCGACTCCTTGTTCTCCTTGAGCTGGCGCAGCATCTCGGCGGTGCCGGAGCGGGCGATGGTCCCGATGAGCCCCACGACCTCGTCGCGGGACATGCCGATCCCGTTGTCGCGGACCGTCAGGGTGCGGGCGTCGGAGTCGGCCTCGATCGCGATGTGCGGGTCGTCGGCCCTGAGCGTCTCGTCGTGCAGGCCGGCGAGGCGCCGCTTGTCCAGGGCGTCGGAGGCGTTGGAGATCAGCTCGCGCAGGAAGATGTCCTTGTTCGAGTAGATCGAGTGGACCATCAACTGCAGGAGTTGGCGGGCCTCGGCCTGGAACTCCAGCGTCTCGGTGCTCATGTCGTCCCTCCGTGCGTACGGGTGTTGTCCGACGCTGATCGTATGACCCGCCGCCGGGCTACTCGAACGGGTCGCCGGTGGGCACGGCGGGCGGCCAGTCCATCGAGCCCGGTCCGGGCAGGCCGCCGGTGCCGGGGGCCCACGGGAAGCCGTGGTCGTCGTCGGCCTGGGGCGAGGACTTGGCCGGCTCCGGCCGGGCGGGCTCCGGCCGGGCCGGCTCCGGCTCGGCCGGAGCCGGCGTCGTGGCGGGCGTCGTGGCGGGCGTCGTGGCGGGCGTCGTGGCGGGCGTCGTCGGTGTGGTGGCGGGCGTCGTGGTGGGGGTCGCGGGCGCGGTGGTGGCGGGTGTCGTGGCCGGGGTGGTGGCGTGCGGCAGGGGCCGCTGCGGGGCCGGCCGGGAGGTGGCCCGCGTCGGCGTGGGCACCGGCGGCTCCGCCGCCGGGGGCGAGAACGCCGGCGGCCGGGGGCCGGGGGTCGTGCGCTGCGGCCGGGCGGTGGTCGCCGCGGGGGTGGTGCCGGGCACCGCGGCCGGGTGCGCGGTCGTCCCGGGCGGCGGCGCCGGAGTCAGCGTGAGGATCCGCGACGGCGCCCGGTCCGGCGCGCCGGTCTGCCGGGACGGCGCCCCGCCGGGAGCCCGCCGGGCCGCCGGGCCGAGCTCCTGCTCCGCTCCCGCCGCGACCGCCTGCTCGCGGGGCGCCGCCGTGCCGCCGCGTCCGTTGTCGGCGCCGCCGAGCACGACGGCTCCCGTGCCGGAGGCCAGGCACACGACCGCCATGCAGCCGATGAGCTGCTTTTCCCGCCTCGTCAACTCAACCATGAAATGGTCATACAGGCATGAAGGTGACACCGCGGTCGGTTCAGCGATATTTCCCTCCGTGTCGCAGGTCGCCGGATTCGGCCGGCTTCACTTTCCGTGAGTCTTGCCGACGGGCAACTACTCTGGGTATTGTCGGTCTTCCCCTCCGGCGGCACCGAGCTGCGCACACTTGCAGGAGATATCGTGAAGTTGAGCGAGGTCGCCATGGCCGCCGCTATCACCGTCAGTATCGCCGGCGTCTCTTACGCAACGCTGAACACCCGGAGCGTCACCAGCGCCGCGACGGAGGTGGCCGCGCAGGCTTCCTGCCAGGCCGTGGACGAGGCGATCGTCGCGTACGAGGCACGCCACCACGCCGCGCCGACGCGGATCGCGCAGCTGAAGCCGTTCGTGAAGGGCGACGTGTCCGCCTACCGCATCACCGGCGGCAGGGCGGCGGGGCCCGGCTGCTGACTTCGTGCTCGCCGGGGCGACCGGCGGACGACTCAGCACCTGCCTGCCGGGCGCGTTCGATCTCGGGGCTCGCGTGAACCCACGCGAGTGAATGGGCCGGGCCCTTTACGACCGCCGGGCACCCTCCGTAGCGTCGGTACTCAGTGCAACGATTCCGTAACGCTCGGAGGAACTATGCGCCGTACCGCCGTCCTCACCGGATTCGTCCTCGCCGCGCTCTGGGTCGCCACGCCCGCGCAGGCCTTCGCCCACAACGCCGTGCACCATGCCGGCCTGCACGCCCTGCTCGACGGCCTGACCCTCGCGGTC
The DNA here is from genome assembly GCF_014648355.1 of Couchioplanes azureus. Taxonomy (GTDB): domain Bacteria; phylum Actinomycetota; class Actinomycetes; order Mycobacteriales; family Micromonosporaceae; genus Actinoplanes; species Actinoplanes azureus. The sequence goes on along the minus strand of NZ_BMQY01000004.1, from coordinate 80,801 downwards.
GCCTCCGCGCCGGTATGGACGGCGCTGCTCTGGCGGGGGCCGCACCGGCTGGCGCTCGCCGCGCTCATCGCCGTCGTGCAGATCCCGGTCGCCGTCGTCGGCTTCGTGCCGATCGTGCACCCGTACCTGCATCTGACGCTGTTCGTGCTCGCCCTGAGCCTGACCGGCGTCTCCCTGCACCTGGCCCGGCGCGGCACGGTCAGCGCGCCGGCACCGGCCCGCGATCGACGGTGACCCACTGCCCGGTCGGCGCCCGGACCGCCAGCCCCGACACCGGGTCGTCCGGCGCCGCACCGGAGCGCAGCACCCGCACCACCGGGCAGCCCGCGGTCTCCGGATGCCAGAATCCGGCCGGGTCCCGGACGGCCGACCACCGGCAGTGCTCCTCGTCGGTGAAGCCCCAGGCCATCAGCAGCTCGCGACCGTCCATCGAGTACCGGCCCGCGGAGGCGACCCGCTCGCCGTCGGGCCGGTGGAAGAACTCGGCGCGCAGGCCGGGCACGGGCACGCCCTCGAACGCGGCGTCGGTGACCGTCCGGTGCGGGGTGTAGGAGTCCAGGTCGGGCAGCGGCACGGATCGACCCTGCCACGCCCGGCCGGCCGTAGCGGTGCAAGACACGGCCGGGGAACCGCTTCGGGTGACGCCGGTACGGCAGACTGACCCGTCATGCGCCTCGTTTCCCTGCTGCCGTCGGCCACCGAGATCGTGTACGCGCTCGGCCTCGGCGACGACCTGGTCGGCGTCACGTTCGAATGCGACGAGCCGCCGTCGGCCCGGACCGAGAAGACGGTGGTGGTCGGCGGCCGGGACACCCGCGGGATGAGCCCGGCCGAGATCGACGCGTACGTGAAGTCGCAGATGGCGGCCGGCGCGGACCTCTACACCCTGCACGCGGGCGCGCTCGCGGGCCTGGACCCGGACCTGATTCTCACGCAGGACCTGTGCCGGGTCTGCGCGCTGCCGTCCGGGCAGGTCTCCGGCGCGCTGGACCATCTCGGCTGCCGGGCGGACGTGGTGTCGCTGGACCCGTACTCCCTGGACCAGGTGCTGGAGACGTTCACCGAGGTGGGCGCGCGGGCCGGGGTGCCGCAGCGGGCCGCCGCGCTGGTGTCCGCGCTGCGGGCCCGGCTGGACGCGGTGGCGGCGGCGGTGGCCGGGCGGCCCCGGCCGCGGGTGGCGGTCGTCGAGTGGGTGGACCCGCCGTTCACCGCCGGCCACTGGGTGCCCGACCTGGTCACGGCCGCGGGCGGCGAGCCGGTGGCGGCCCGGCCCGGCCGGCGCTCGGTGGAGACGACGTGGGCGCAGCTCGCCGCCGCGCGGCCCGAGGTGGTGCTCGTCACACCCTGCGGCTTCCATCTGGAGGGTGCCGTGGCCCAGGCGGCGCGGGTGGTGCCGCACTTCCCCGGTGCCCGGGTGTGGGCCGTGGACGGCGACGCGCTGGTGGTGCGGCCCGGTCCCCGGGTGGTCGACGGCGTCGAGGCGATCGCTTCGATCCTGCATCCCGAGGCCGTACCGGCCGCCCCGGAGGGCGCCGTCGCCCGGGTCCGCTGAGGATCCCGGGTCGGCTGAGGATCAGGCGCTGACCGACGCGGGACGGCCGGCGGGCCGGGCGCCGCGTGCCAGGGCCGGAACGCGGCGGGCCGGCGCGACCGCGGCCCGGCGGGCCCGCTCGGTGCGCCACAGCCAGGCGACGTCGCGCCCGAACGACCAGGTGAGCGAGATCAGGGCGCCGGCCACCGCGACCAGCGCGACCGGCTCCGGCAGCAGGCTCGCCGTCGCGACCACCAGCACGACGCCCTGCAGCGCGGCGACGACCTTGCGGGAGAAACGCGGCGGCAGGGCGGCGTCGAGCCACGGCGCGACCCACGAGGCGGCGACGAACACGTAGCGGAAGGCGCCGATGGCGACGGTCCACCAGCCGAACGTGCCGGCGACGAAGACGCTCAGCACCAGGATCAGGAACGCGTCGACCTCCATGTCGAAGCGGGCGCCCAGCGCGGTGGTGCTGTTCGTCCGGCGGGCGACCTGGCCGTCCACCCCGTCCAGGGCGAGGGCCACGCCGACGAGGGCGACCAGCACCGGCAGGGAGACCGGGCGCTGGAAGGAGGTCACCACCAGGGCGGTGACCGCGCCGACCAGCGTCGCCCGGCCCAGGGTGACCGTGTTGGCCGGACCGAGCGCACGCATCCCGGCCCGGCGCATCCCACCGCGCAGCAGCAGGCCCAGCGCGACGGCGTAGGCCGCGCCGGCCAGCCAGCCGGCGAGGCTCAGCCCGGTCGTCGCGGCCAGCGCGGCCATGAGTACGAGCTGGACGACCGCCCCGGTCAGGGGCCCCCGCTCGGTGCGGGCGGTCATCGTGTCGATACTCATAGTCACGTGCCTCCAGGTTTGCAAGATCAGGTGCCGCGTATGGTTGCCCCAGCTGCCCCAGAACACGCACGGTCCGCGCGTTCGGTTCACCCGGCCCGAGGAGATTCACCCGATGACAGGTACGGCCCACGCGTTCTGGCTGGTCACACCCGGCAGGGGCGAGATACGGCCGGTGCACGTGCCCGACCCGGGCCCGGGTGAGGTCCTGGTGCGCACCCTGCACTCGGGGGTGAGCCGGGGCACGGAGACCCTCGTCTTCCGCGGCGGCGTGCCCGAGAGCCAGCACGCCGCCATGCGTGCGCCGTTCCAGGACGGCGACTTCCCGGCCCCGGTCAAGTACGGCTACCTCAACGTCGGCGTGGTCGAGCGCGGCCCGGCCGGCCTGCTCGGCCGCACGGTGTTCTGCCTCTACCCGCACCAGACCCGCTACGTCGTCCCGGCCGAGGCGGTGACCGTCGTGCCGGACGCCGTACCGCCCGCGCGGGCCGTGCTCGCCGGCACGGTGGAGACCGCGCTGAACGGGCTCTGGGACGCCGCACCCCTGGTCGGCGACCGGATCGCCGTCGTCGGCGCGGGCATGGTCGGCGCCGGCGTGGCCGCCATCCTGTCCCGCTTCCCCGGCGTGCGCGTCCAGCTCGTCGACGTCGACCCCGAGCGCGCCGCGGTCGCCCGGGCCCTGGGCGTGGACTTCGCCCTGCCCGCCGACGCCGCCGGCGACTGCGACCTCGTCCTGCACGCCAGCGCCACGGCCGCCGGCCTGACCCGCTCGCTCGAGCTGCTGGCCGACGAGGGTACGGTCGTCGAGCTGAGCTGGTACGGCGACCGCGAGGTCAGCGTGCCGCTCGGCGAGTTCTTCCACTCCCGCCGCCTGATCGTCAAGAGCAGCCAGGTCGGCGGGATCGCCCCGGCCCGGCGCGGGCGCCGCACGTACGCGGACCGGCTCGCCGTCGCCCTGGACCTGCTCGCCGACCCGGTCTTCGACACGCTGCTGACCGGCGAGTCCGACTTCGCGGACCTCCCCGCGGTCATGCCCCGGCTGGCCGGTGGGGAGCTACCCGCGCTGTGCCACCTGATCACCTATCCGACTGGAGAGTGAATGTTCAGCGTCACCGTCCGTGACCACATCATGATCGCGCACAGCTTCTCCGGCGAGGTCTTCGGACCCGCCCAGAAGCTGCACGGCGCCACGTTCGTGGTGGACGCGACCTTCAAGCGCCCCGAGCTGGACGACGACAACATCGTGGTCGACATCGGCCTGGCCAGCCAGGAGCTGCACGCCATCTGCGCCGGGCTGAGCTACCGCAACCTCGACGACGAGCCCGACTTCGCCGGCGTCAACACGTCCACCGAGTTCCTCGCCAAGGTGATCGCCGACCGGCTGGCCGGCAAGGCCGCCGCGGGCGAGCTCGGCGCGGGCGCGGGCGGGCTCACCGGCATCGCCGTGACCCTGCACGAGTCGCACATCGCGTGGGCCAGCTACGAGCGAGACCTGTGACGGATCCGCTGTACGCGGTGCTGCCGGGCGACATCGACGACCCGGCGGCACCCAGCGGCGGCAACACGTACGACCGGCGGGTCCTGGACCGGCTGGCCGCGACCCGGGCGGTGCACGAGATCGCGGTCGCGGCGCCCTGGCCGTACCCGTCGCAGGACGACGAGGCCCGGCTCGCGGGCGAGCTGCGCGCCCTGCCCGGCGGGGCGACCGTGCTCCTGGACGGGCTGGTGGCGTGCGCGGCGCCGGCGGTGGTCGAGGAACAGGCCGGCCGGCTGCGCCTGGTGGTACTGGTCCACCTGCCGCTCGGCGACGAGCCCGGCGCCGCACCGGAGCTGCCGGCCCGCGAACGACGCACCCTGCACGCCGCCCACGCCGTGGTGGCCACCAGCGCGGGCGCCGCCCGGCGCCTGGAGCAGCTGCACGACCTGCCGGCGGGCGGCGTGCACGTGGCACCGCCCGGCGTCGACCCGGCGCCCGAGGCGGCGGGCAGTGCGGCCGGCCACCGGCTGCTCTGCGTCGCCGCGGTGACCCCGCGCAAGGCCCAGGACGTGCTGGTCGAGGCGCTGCGCACGCTGGACGACCTGGCCTGGGAGTGCGTCTGCGTGGGCGCCCTCGACCGCGATCCCGGCTTCGCCGCCCGGGTCCGGGCCCGCGCCGGCGAGCGGGTCCGGTTCCCCGGCACCCGCGGCGGTGCCGCGCTCGCCGCCTGCTACGCCGGGGCGGACCTCCTGGTGCTGCCGTCGCGCGCGGAGACGTACGGCATGGTCGTCACCGAGGCCCTCGCCCGCGGCATCCCGGTGCTCGCGACCCGGGTCGAGGGCGTGCCGGAGGCGATCGGCCGGGCACCCGACGGCACCGTGCCGGGTGGGCTCGTGCCGCCCGGCGACGTACAGTCCCTGGCCGGCGCCCTGCGACGGTGGCTCACCGACGAGGGCCTGCGCCGAGACTGGCGCTGCGCCGCCCGGGCCCGCCGCGGCACGCTGCGCGGCTGGGACGAGACGACACGACGACTGAGCGAGGTACTGCACCCATGACCGGAGAGTTCAGCACGGGCTGGCTGTCGCTGCGCGAGGCCGCCGACGCGGCCGCCCGCGCCACCGACCTGATCGACCTGCTCCCGGCGGGCGGCCCCCTCGTGGTGCGCGACCTCGGGTGCGGCACCGGCTCGATGGCGCGCTGGCTGGCGCCGCGGCTGAGCGGGCCGCAGCGGTGGATCCTGCAGGACCGGGACCCGGCGCTGCTCGCGTACGCGGCGGCGCATGTGCCACCGGCCGCGGCGGACGGCGCCACGGTCACCGTCGAGACGGTCGAGGCGGACGTGACGGGGCTCACCGCCGCCGACCTGGACGGTGTGTCCCTGGTCACCTGCTCGGCGCTGCTCGACCTGTTCACCGCCGACGAGGTGCGCGCGCTCGCCGGGGTCTGCGTCGAGGCCGGCGTCCCCGCCCTGTTCACCCTCTCGGTCGTCGGCGAGGTGCACCTCGACCCGCCGCATCCGCTCGACGCCGAGGTGGCCGCCGCGTTCAACGAGCACCAGCGCCGCGAGACCGGCGGCCGGTGGCTGCTGGGCCCGGAGGCGGTCGGCGCCGCGGCGGAGGCCTTCGCCACCGCCGGGGCCACCGTGACGACCCGGCCGAGCCCGTGGCGGCTGGGCCCCGAGCAGGCCGCGCTGACCGCCGAGTGGCTGCGCGGCTGGGTCGCCGCGGCCGCCGAGCAGCGTCCCGACCTGCACACGGAGGACTATCTCGCGGCCCGGCTGGCGGCCGCCGCGGCCGGCGACCTGCGGGTCACGGTCGGGCATCAAGATCTTCTGGCGCAGAAAGACTGAACCGCCTGCCGCCACCCTGACGTATGTGATGCATGAAGGGTGATCTCGGAGGGGACGGCAGATGAACCGATCGATCTGGGCGTGGGTGCGAGTGCTCGGCGGGGTGGGCATCCTCGCCGTGCTGCTCTGGCGCCTGGGCACCGGTGCCTTCCTCGACGGCCTGCGGGTGATCGACGCGGGCACGCTGGGCGCCGCCTTCGCGATCGGCGTGGCCACCACGGTGCTCAGCGCCTGGCGCTGGTGCCTGGTCGCCCGCGGCCTCGGCCTGCGCCTGTCGCTGCGGGGTGCGATCGCCGACTACTACAAGGCGCTGTTCATCAACGCGGCCCTGCCGGGTGGCGTGCTCGGCGACGTCGACCGGGCCGTGCAGCACGGGCGGGACGCGGGCGACGTCGGCCGCGGCGTCCGGGCCGTGGTGCTGGAACGCACGGCCGGGCAGATCGTGCTGGTCTCGGTGGGCCTCGTCGTGCTGCTGACCGTGCCGTCGCCGGTCCTGACGCAGGTGCGCGAGCACGGCCGTACGGTCGCGGTCGCGGCCGCCACCGCCGTGGCGCTCGGGATCCTGCTGGTCCTGGCGATGGGCCGGCTGCGGCGCGGCGCGTCGCGGTGGGCCCGGGCGGCCCGCACCGCGATCGCCGAGATCCGCACCGGCCTGCTCGCCCGGCGCACCTGGCCGGGCATCGCGTTCGCCTCCACCGCGGTGCTGGCCGGGCACCTGGCGACGTTCGTCGTCGCGGCCCGGGCGGCCGGCTCCGACGCCTCGGTGCTGCGCCTGGCGCCGCTGATGCTGCTGGCTCTGCTCGCCATGACGCTGCCGGTGAACGTCGGCGGCTGGGGACCCCGGGAGGGCGTGACCGCGTGGGCGTTCGGCGCCGCGGGCCTCAGCGCCACCGAGGGCCTGACCATCGCGGTCGTCTACGGGCTGTTCGCGTTCGTCGCGGCGCTGCCCGGCCTGGCCGTCATCGCGGCCCGCGCCCTCGCCCGGGCGCGGACGAGGGCCGCGACCTCCCGTCGCCCGGCGACGATCGCGCCGCGGCCGGCACCCGTCGCGGTCGAGATCGTCGCGGTGCGACCTGCCGTCGCGCTGCCCGCGCGGGAGCTGGTTGGCAGCAGTGCGTGAGTGTGCCATCACCCTGGACGCGGATTATGTTGGGGCGGTGGAAGATCGACCGTACGTGCTGCTGAGCTGCGGCATGTCCATCGACGGATATGTCGACAGCGCCGGCGACGAACGGCTGCTGCTCTCCAACGACGCCGACTTCGACCGGGTCGACGAGGTGCGGGCCGGCTGCGACGCCATCCTGGTCGGCGCGGGCACGGTCCGCCAGGACAACCCGCGGCTGCTGGTCCGTGACGAGGCGCGGCGCCGGGCCCGGGTGGCCCGCGGCGAGCGTCCCGACCCGGTCAAGGTCACCGTCACCGGCAGCTGCGACCTGGACCCGCAGGCCAGGTTCTTCACCCTCGGCGAGGCGGACAAGCTCGTCTACTGCGCCACCCCGGCCGTGTCGTCGGCGCACCGCAGGCTGGCCGGCCGGGCCACGGTGATCGACGCCGGCGAACCGGTCGACCTGCGGCGCGTGACCGCCGACCTGGCCCGCCGCGGTATCCGCCGACTCATGGTGGAGGGCGGCGGCAGCATGCACACCCAGTTCCTCACCGCCGGGCTCGCCGACGAGCTCCAGCTGGTGGTCGCACCCCTGTTCGTCGGCGACTCCAAGGCGCCCCGGTTCGTCGGCGACGGCACGTTCCCGTGGGGCCCGCACCGCCGCGCCGACCTGATCGCGGTCCGCCAGATCGGCGACGTGGTCCTGCTCCGCTACGCCCTTTCCGACCGGTTCCAGGAGTGATGCGTGACCGCTGTGATTGAACCTGATTCCGACCACCGAACTGGGGGCCCGATGTCCGCTCCGCTGGCCTGGCAGGACCTTCCGCGAGCCACCGTACGGACCCGCGTCACCGTTCCCCTGCGCTTCGCCGACGGGTACGCGACCACGGCCCGGGTGCTGACCTTCGACGGCCTCGTCGACGGCCGCGAGCACCTGGCGCTGGGCCTCGGCGACTGGGAGAGCGCGATCGGCGACGCCCCCCTGGTGCGCCCGCACAGCGAGTGCCTGACCGGCGACGTGTTCGGCAGCCAGCGCTGCGACTGCGGCCCCCAGCTGCGCGAGGCGGTGGAGCGCATCGCCGGCACCGGCGGGTTCCTGCTCTACCTGCGCCAGGAGGGCCGCGGCATCGGCCTGTACGCCAAGCTCGACGCGTACGCGCTGCAGGAGGCCGGGCTGGACACGTACGAGGCGAACGTGGCGCTCGGCCGCGGCGAGGACGAGCGCGACTACACGGCGGCGGCGCAGATGCTGCTCGCGCTCGGCGCCGACAAGATCCGGCTGCTGAGCAACAACCCGGACAAGGCCGCCCAGCTCCAGGCCTACGGGGTCGAGATCAAGGAGCGGATCCCGACCGGGGTGCACCTGTCCCCGGCCAACCTGCGCTACCTCGCGACGAAGGCGACGCACACCGCGCACACCCTCGACATCCCCGGGCTCTGACGGCACCCGGCCCGGTGAACCCGGGCGCGAGGGCGTGCGGTGCGGACCGCCTGCCCGCATGATGGCCTGTGAGGGCCGACGGGAAGCGGTGAGATGGGCGACGAGGAGTTCGGTGACCCTTCGGTGATCACCTCGGCCGCCGAGCAGATGCCGTTCATCGTCTTCGTCTGCGAGGGCCCCGAGCTGCGGATCGCGTGGGTGAACGCGGTCACCCGGGCCCTGATGCCCGGCCGCGAGGTGGTGGGCCGCCCGCTCGCCGAGGCCGTCGCGGACGTCGACGGCCAGCAGTGGATCGAGATGTACGCCGGCGTCTACGCCACGGGGGAGCCGGTCACCGGGGCCGAGTGGCGGGCGACCCTCACCCGGCCGGACGGCTCGGTGCACGAGCTCTACACCACCTTCCACATCACCGCCTGGCGCCGGGCCGACGGCAGCATCCGCGGGGTCATCGGCGCGGGCTTCGACGTGACCGCCGCGGTGCACGCCCGTCTCGCCGCCGAGAGCCGCACGGTCGAGCTGCGCCAGCGCTACGAGCAGACCCGTGACGTGATCACCGCCCTGCAGCGCGAACTGCTGCCGGACGGGCTGCCCGTGCTGCCCGGCGCGCAGATCTCGGCCAGCTACCTGCCCGCCGACAGCGAACGGGCGGCCGGCGGCGACTGGTTCGACGCCGTGGTGCGCGCCGACGGCACGACGGCGCTGGTGGTCGGCGACGTCGTGGGGCACGGCGTCACGGCCTCGGGAGCGATGGGGCAGCTCCGCGCGGTACTGCACGACCGGCTCGACGGCGGAGCGGACGTCGGCGAGGCGCTCGGCGCGGCCGACCGCCTCGCCCGGCGGGTGCGCGCGGCGCACGCGACGACGGTCTGCCTCGCCACCCTCGACCCGGTGCGCGGCACCGTCACCTACTGCACCGCCGGTCATCCGCCGCCGCTGCTGGTCACCGCCGCGGGCGAACCCCGCTTCCTGCCGCCGACCGGGGGCACGCCGCTGGGCACCGGCGGCGCCTTCCCGCTGCGCACCGACCGCCTGGAACCCGGGGACCTGCTGCTGCTCTACAGCGACGGCATCCTCGAACGCCCCGGCGTCGCCCTGCCGGAGAGCCGGGACGAGCTGGCCCGTACCGCCGCACGGGCCGCCGCCGGCCGGGCGATGCACGACCCGGGGACCACGGCGGCCGAGCGGGTCTGCACCCAGACCGTGGAGCTGATGGTCCGGGCCACCGGCCACCGCGACGACATCACCCTGCTCGCCGCGCAACGGGTCGCCCCGCCGCCCGACCTGGTCCTGGACCTGCCCGCCGAGCTCTCCTCGCTGCGCCGGGCCCGGTCCGCGCTGGCCGGCTGGCTGGCCGCCGCCGGCGCCGGCGAGCAGGACGCCTTCGTGCTCCAGCACGCGATCGGCGAGCTGCTCACGAACGCCATCGAGCACGGCTACGACGGCGTGAGCGACAAGAAGGACGTACGGCTCGGCGTCCGGCTGACCGACACCGGCGAGGTCGCCGCGGCGATCGCCGACCACGGCTCGTGGCGGGAACCGGACCGCCGGACGGTGCGCGGCCGCGGGCTGGCCCTCACCTCCCAGCTCGTCGGCGACCTGCGGGTGGCGCCCGGAGCGACCGGGACCCTGGCCGAGATCCGGCACCCGCTGCGGCGCCCGGTGCCCTCCCCCGGCCGCGGCGACCCGGCCCCCGGCCGGTCCCCGGACGGCGAGCCGCTGCGCATCGAGGAGGACGAGAGCGAGATCCGCGTCACAGGCGCGGTCGACGCCGCGAGCGCCACCGAGCTCCGTCAGGAGCTGCTGCGCCTGACCCGCGGCGGCAGCCTCCCGCTGCCGGTCGACCTGACCGGGGTGTCGCAGCTGGCCAGCGCCGGGGTGTCCGCCCTGCACACGGTGGCCGAGCAGCACCGGCGGCAGGGCGGCGAGCTCGACCTGCACGCGGCGGCGGGCAGCGCGGCCCAGCTCGTGCTGGACCTGGTCGCGCTGCCGCACCGCACCGGCGGGCCCGGGCGAGCGCCCCCGCGGTGACCGGCGGTTCGCGCGGCGGGACCGGCGGGCGGGGTTATCGTCGGACCATGACGAGAGTCGACTTCTACTTCGATCCGGCCTGCCCGTTCGCCTGGATCACCTCCCGCTGGATCCTCGAGGTCGAGAAGCAGCGCGAGATCGACCTGCGCTGGCACGTGATGAGCCTCTACGTACTCAACGAGAACCGGGACGTCCCGCCGGCCTACCGCGAGCTGATCAACCAGTCGCTGGGCGTCGTCCGGGTCGTCACCGCCGCGGCCCGCCAGCACGGCGAGGAGATCCTCGGCCCGCTGTACACCGCCCTCGGCACCCGGATCCACAACCAGGGCGAGAAGGACCCGGAGCGGGTGGTCACGGAGTCCCTCGCCGAGGTGGGCCTGCCCGCGGAGCTCGCCGCGGCGGCCAAGACCGACGAGTACGACGCCGAGCTGCGCCGCAGCCACCACGAGGGCATGGACCCGGTCGGCGAGGACGTCGGCACGCCCACCATCCACATCGACGGTGTCGCGTTCTTCGGTCCCGTGCTCAGCAGCATCCCGCGCGGCGAGCAGGCGCTCCGCGTCTTCGACGGCGCGGTGGCGCTGGCCGGCTACCCGGACTTCTTCGAGCTCAAGCGCACGCGTACGGGCGGGCTGAGCTTCGACTGAAGCGAGCGTCCACAGGGTGCGGCCCGGTCCGCGGCGGGGTCACTAGACTCGCGGGGTGACTTCCGCTCCCCCGGTGGCCGGCCCCGCCTACGACGTCCTCAACCGGATCTTCGGCTACGCCGACTTCCGGGGCGGGCAGCGCGAGATCATCGAGCACGTCATCGCCGGGGGCGACGCCCTGGTGCTCATGCCCACCGGCGGTGGCAAGTCGCTGTGCTACCAGATCCCGGCCCTGGTGCGCGAGGGCACCGGCGTGGTCGTCTCCCCGCTGATCGCGCTGATGCAGGACCAGGTCGACGCGCTGCGCACCCTCGGGGTGCGGGCCGGCTTCCTCAACTCGACCCAGGAAAGCGACGAGCGCCGGCTCACCGAGCAGCTCTTCGTCGCCGGTGAGCTCGACCTGCTCTACGTCGCCCCCGAGGGGCTCGGCGTCGCGGGCACCCAGCGCCTGCTCGACCGGGGACGCATCGCCCTGTTCGCCATCGACGAGGCGCACTGCGTCTCCCAGTGGGGCCACGACTTCCGGCCCGACTACCTCAACCTGTCGATGCTGCACGAGCGCTGGCCGCAGGTGCCCCGCATCGCGCTGACCGCCACGGCGACCAGCGCCACCCGGGAGGAGATCGCCGCCCGGCTCGACCTCACCGGCGCCCGGCACTTCACGGCCAGCTTCGACCGCCCCAACATCCAGTACCGCATCGTCGCCAAGAACGAGCCGCGGCGCCAGCTGCTCGACCTGCTGCGCACCGAGCATCCCGGCGACGCGGGCATCGTCTACTGCCTCTCCCGGGCCTCGGTGGAGAAGACCGCGGAGTTCCTCACCCAGAACGGCATCGCCGCGCTGCCGTACCACGCGGGCCTGGACGCGGGCACCCGCGCGGCCAACCAGAGCCGGTTCCTGCGCGAGGACGGCCTCGTCATGGTCGCCACCATCGCGTTCGGCATGGGCATCGACAAGCCCGACGTGCGGTTCGTGGCCCACCTCGACCTGCCCAAGTCGGTCGAGGGCTACTACCAGGAGACCGGCCGCGCCGGCCGCGACGGGCTGCCCTCGACGGCATGGCTCGCCTACGGCCTGCAGGACGTCGTCCAGCAGCGCAAGATGATCGAGACCTCCGAGGGCGACCTCGCGCATCGCCGCAACCTCGCCACCCACCTCGACGCGATGCTCGCCCTCTGCGAGACGGTGCACTGCCGGCGCGCGCAGCTCCTGGCCTATTTCGGTCAACCGGCCGAGCCGAGCTGCGGCAACTGCGACACGTGCCTCACCCCGCCGGAGTCCTGGGACGGCACGGTTCCGGCCCAGAAGCTGCTGTCGACGGTCCTGCGGCTGCAACGCGAGCGCGGCCAGAAGTTCGGCGCGGGCCAGTCGATCGACATCCTGCTCGGCAAGACCACCGAGAAGGTCACCCAGTTCCGCCACCAGGAGCTGTCGGTCTTCGGCATCGGCACGGACCTGCGCGAGCAGGAGTGGCGCGGCGTGGTCCGGCAGCTCCTGGCCCAGGGCCTGCTCGCGGTCGAGGGCGACTACGGCACCCTGACCCTCACCGACGCCAGCGCCGCCGTGCTGCGCGGCGAACGCCAGGTCATGATGCGCCGCGAGCCGGAGCGCACCCGCGCCCCCCGCGCCCGCCGCTCCTCCTCGCCGCAGGCCACCCCGGCGGCCGACCTCGACCCCGCCGCGACCGCGACCTTCGAGCGCCTCCGCGCCTGGCGCGCCGCGGCCGCCCGTGAGGCCGGCGTCCCGGCGTACGTCATCTTCCACGACGCCACCCTGCGCCAGATCGCCGCCCAGCGCCCGGGCTCCCTCGCCGAACTCTCCACCATCGGCGGCGTCGGCGAGACCAAGCTGGCCCGCTTCGGCCAGCAGCTCCTCGACGCCCTGTCCACGCCGGAATAGCGAGACCTCCGCCCCGTCCGTCCACCGTCGCCATCCCGGGACTCACGAGGGCCGGGTTCCCTGCACCCGCACGCGCCCACGGCCGGGTCGCCCACGGCGCGCTCACACCGCCGGGTCGCTCAGGTCCGGATCGCTCACCGCCGGTTGCCGCCCGCGCCGGTCACTCGCCGACGGACCGCTCGTCTGCGGACCGGCCGGATCGGCTCGCCGCGGCGCCGCTCAGCTGCGCCGCCCGCTCGTGGTAGAGCTCGATCGCCTCGCCGAGCCGGCAACCGCGCAGGTCACGGATCTCCTTGATGGCCGTGATCACCACCCCACGCGAGATCAGGTCATCGATGCGTTCCCATTCCTCCATGGGGCCAGTCTGCCGGAGCCTCACAACCTCCATCGACCTACCGGCTCCACGCTGATCGCCGTGACAGCTCACGAGGCCTCGCGCGTAAATGCGGTGCCGGGCGTTCGCGGAAGTGGCATGCTGCGCCGGCACGTCAGCTCCGGAAGGGATCACCGTATGCAGTTCGCCGAGGCCGTCGACCGGCATCTCGCCACCATCGCCGCGCGGGACCTGGAGGGTTTCCTCGCCACCGTGCACGACGAGGTGGCCGTCATCGCGCCGAACGGGCGGGTGCTGGCGGGGCGCGAGGAGGTGGCCGCCTTCCACCGGGCATGGTTCGCCGATCCTGACTGGACGTGGAGGCTCGAGCCGCTGCGCCGCACCGAGCTGGGGGACACCGGGCTCGCCACGTACGCCGTCAGCTACGACGACCTGGGCGCCGACGGGAAGCCGTACGCGATGAGGTATGTGTTGACGTTGGTCTTCGCGCGGATCGGGGGGACCTGGCTTCTGGTGCACGATCAGAACACGCTTGACTCGGGGGCATGAGCGACCTCTTCGACGAAGCGACCCGGGCCCGGATGGCGAGCATCGAGGCCAACTGGGACGAGCGCACCCCGATCCATGCGGCGAGCCGGTTCTACGACGTCGCCGGGCGCGACCCGCAGGACTGGTTCGCCTCCTACGAGTGGGCGGACCTGGGCGACCTGACCGGCCTCGACGTGCTGCACCTGCAGTGCCACCTCGGCACCGAGACCGTCGCGTTCGCCCGGCGGGGCGCGCGCAGTGTCACCGGCCTGGACCTGTCCGGGGTGGCGGTCGCCGAGGCCCGGCGGATCGCCGCCCGCCACGGCGTCGCGGTCGAGTACGTGCACGGCAACGTCTACGACGCCCCGGAGCTGCTCGGCGGGCGCCGGTTCGACGTGGTCTACACCGGCAAGGGTGCGCTCTGCTACCTGCCCGACCTGCCGCGCTGGGCCCGGGTCGTGGCCGGGCTGCTGCGGCCCGGCGGACGGGCGTACGTCGTCGAGTTCCACCCCGCGCTGGTCTCGCTCGGCCTGGTTCCGGCGGACCCGCAGGAGACCGGGCTGGTGCTGCGCCGGGACATGATCGGCGGGCGGGGCGCCGCCGAGCTCGACGCCACGCGGACCTACACCGACGGGCCGGCGCTGACCCGGGCGACGACCAGCTACGAGTGGGCGCACGGGCTCGGCGCGGTCGTCACCGCGCTCAGCGGCGCCGGGCTGCGGATCCGGTCGCTGCGGGAGAGCGACGAGCTGCCGTGGCCCCGCTGGCCGCACATGCACCGTACGCCCCAGGGATGGTGGCGCCTGCCGGAGGCCGCACCGAAAGTGCCCCTGTTCTACGCCCTGCTGGCAGAAGAAACCTCAAGCCGCGAGGACGCCGGCCGATCACAGACGGCGTGAACCCCTTGGTGCCGTACCCGTTGCCGGGCACTCAGCTCGTGCACGTCGGCCGGCAGCCGATCTTCGACGTGACCGGCGACGTCGTCGCCTACGAGCTGCTCTTCCGGGGCAGCATGGACGCGGTCGAGGCCGGGCGCCGCGACACGTACGCCACGAGCCAGGTCATCGTCAACACGTTCACCGAGTTCGGCATCGACGAGGTCGTCGGCGACCGTACCTGTTTCATCAACATGACCCGGGAGTTCCTCACCGGGGAGCTCACCCTGCCGTTCGGCCCCGAGCACGTGGTGCTGGAGGTGCTGGAGACGGTCGACGTGGACGACGAGGTGGTCGCGGGCGTCACCGCCCTCGCCGGCAAGGGCTACCGGATCGCGCTGGACGACTTCGTCTGGGGTTCGGGCCACGAGCGGCTGCTGCCGCTGGCCGACTTCGTCAAGCTGGACCTGCTGGCGGCGGAGCCCGGCCACCTCGACACGATCGTCGCGGCCTGCCGGGAGTACCCCAAAATCAAGATCGTCGCCGAGGGCCTGGAGACCGGCGAGCAGCTGGCGCTCAGCAACAAGTACGGCTTCGAGCTGCGCCAGGGCTACGTGCTCAGCCGCCCGCAGGTGCTGACCGCGGCCAGCCTGACCCCGTCGAAGCTGCGCCGGCTGGAGCTGATCGGGGCGCTGTCCGCCCCGGACGCCGACCTGGAACAGGTGCTGGACATCATCGCGCGCGACCCCGCGCTGACCCTGCGGGTGCTGCGGGCCAGCAACTCGGTCGCCGTCGGCACCACCAACCGGGTGTCGTCGGTACGCCAGGCCGTCGTCATGCTCGGCCTCGCGCACATCCGCCAGTGGGCGATGCTCATGGTCGTCGACGACGTCGCGGAGGCCACCGAGGTGCAGATGGCGGACGCGCTGACCCGCGCCCGGCTCTGCGAGCACGTGGCGCCCGCGTTCGGCGCCGACGCCGACGCCGCCTTCATGGCCGGGCTGATCACCGCGGTCGCCCAGATCATCGGGATGACCCCGGCCGCGATCACCCACCAGCTGCCGCTGAGCGCGGAGATCACCAAGGCCCTGAAGCGCGGGACCGGCGCGCTGGGCCGGGTGCTGCGGGTGGTCGACGCGTACGAGCGCGGCGACCTGAGCGCCGTGGCGGCCGCCTACTCGGGCGACGACCTGTCCGGCACGGTCATGGCGGCGATGCGCTGGTCGACGATGGCGGTCGCGGCCGCCCAGAACGCCGCCTGACCTTTCGTCCCGAACGGCAAGGAGCCCGTCCCACCTCGGCCGGTGGGACGGGCTCCTTTGCGTTCGTGACCGGGCGGAGCTCAGGCGGCGTACCAGCGCAGCAGGGCGGCTCCCACCGACATGCCGCCGCCGAACCCGGCGATCAGCACCAGGTCGCCGTCGCCCAGCGCGCCGGAGCGCGCCGCCGTGTCCAGCGCGATCGCGGCGGAGGCGCTCCCGGTGTTGCCGAAGCGGTCCAGCACCAGATGGGTACGCGAGCGGGTCAGGCCCGCCGCCTCCACCAGCTCCTGGAGCATCACGCCGTTCGCCTGGTGCGGCACGAAGTGGTCGACCTCCTCGGCCGTGACACCGGCGCGCTTGAGCAGGTCGTGCAGCACCGGCGGCACGCCGGCCATGACGAAGTCGCGGACGCCGCGGCCGTTCATCCGGAAGAAGTGGCCGCCCTCGGCGAGTGTCTCGGCCGAGGCGGGCAGGCGGCTGCCGCCGGCCTTGACGTGGATCAGCTCGTGCGCGTCCCCGCGGGTCACCAGCTCCACGTCGACCAGCCCGTACGGTTGCGGCACCGCGCCCACGACGGCGGCGCCCGCGCCGTCGCCGAAGAGGATCGCGGTACGGCGGTCGTCGAAGTCGAGGATGCGCGAGTACACGTCGGCGGCGACGACCAGGACGACCGCGCCGGGCCGGACCGCGACGAGGCTCTCGGCCAGGGCGAGCCCGAAGACGAAGCCGGCGCAGACGACGTTGATGTCGAAGGCGGCGGCCCGGTGCGCGCCGAGCGCGTGCTGCACCAGCGACGCGGTCGGCGGCTGCGGCGAGTCACCGGTCGACGTCGACACGATGAGGTAGTCGATCCGGTCCGCGGCGATGCCGGCGTGCTCCAGGGCCGCGGCCCCGGCCCGGATGGCCAGGTCGGAGGTGGCCTCCTCGGGCGCGGCGAAGCGGCGGGCCTCGATCAGCGTCTTCCGGGTGATCCACTCGGCGCTGGCGCCGGGCACCCGCTGCACCAGGGCCTCGTTGGTGACCTCGTGCTCGGGCACGTACGAGCCGGTGCCGAGGATGCCGGCGCGCGGTGTCGACTGCATGACCGCTCTGATCGGCGGCGGGTGGACCCGGTTGAGACATCGGCGGCGAAATTGTGTCAGTGACGGCCATATATATCTTCCTGAGTCACAAGTTTGTCACCGAAAGGCCTTCCCATTTCGCGAGGTATTCACAAAGATCTATGTCAGTCGGCCACATCCGGCCGGCCACGAGAGGAGATACGGTGCGCACCAGAGCCATCGTCACCGCCACCACGCTGGCCGCCTCGGCCGCGCTCGCCGCGCCCGTCGCCGCGCAGGCAGCCGCCCCGCCGCAGCCGGTCACCCCCGCCCTCGCCGCCAGCCGCGCCACGAGCGCCATCGGCAGCAACCCGGCCGCCTTCGCGGCCGGCGCGTCGGACACCTTCGCCCAGCGCGGTGTGCTGGTGGAGAAGAACGGCGCGAGCCACGTCCACCTCGACCGCACCTACCGGGGGCTGCCGGTCATCGGCGGCGACGTGATCGCGCACCTGAACGGGGCCGGCGCGCTCAGCGCCGTGACCAGGACGCAGCTCGCACCCATCACCCTGACCACCGCGCCGACGCTGAGCGCCGCCAAGGCGGTCAAGGCCGCGGCGGCGGCGCTCGGCGGCAGGACCATCGCCGGCGCACCCACCACCCTGGCCGTCGACGCCCTGCCCACGACCCCCGTGCTGGTGTGGCGCACGGTCGTCACGGTGCCGGACCCCGAGGGCGGCGACGGCGTGACCCACGTGCTGGTCGACGCGCACACCGGCAAGGTCGTCGACAAGTGGGCCGAGGTGCAGACGGTGGAGGGCACCGGCACCGGCTACAACGTCGGCGGCGTGGAGCTGGACACCACCAAGTCCGGGTCGACGTACCAGCTCAAGGACCCCGAGCGTGGCAACAACTACACCACCGACATGAACAACCGCCGCTTCGGCCAGGGCACCCTGTTCACCGACGCCGACAACGTCTGGGGCACCGGCCAGCTCGACAACCGGCAGACGGTGGCCGTGGACGCCCAGTACAGCGTCGCCGAGACGTGGGACTACTACCTCGAGAAGTTCGGCCGCCGGGGCATCGCGGGCGACGGCAAGGGCAGCTTCAACAAGGTGCACTACGGCAACCGGTACAACAACGCCGGCTGGTCCGACACCTGCTTCTGCATGCTCTACGGTGACGGCGACGGCACGAACTACGGCCCGTTCACGTCGCTGGACGTCGGCGGCCACGAGATGACCCACGGTGTCACCTCGCGCACCGCGGGCCTCGTCTACAGTGGCGAGTCCGGCGGCATCAACGAGTCGATGAGCGACGTGTTCGGCACGCTCGTCGAGTTCCACTCCAACAACGGCTCGGACGTCGCCGACTACCTGATCGGCGAGGAGATCGCGCTCGACCACACGCCGCTGCGCTACATGGACGACCCGGCCAAGGACGGCGACTCCGCGAGCTGCTGGAGCAGCACGGTCGGCAACCTCAACGTGCACTACTCCTCCGGCGTCGGCAACCACGCCTTCTTCCTGCTCGCCGTCGGCAGCGGCGCCCACACCGTCAACGGGGTCCAGTACAACAGCCCCACCTGCAACAACAGCACGGTGACCGGGATCGGCAACGACAAGGCCGGCGCGATCTTCTACAAGGCGCTGACCACGTACATGAGCTCGGGCACCAAGTACGCCGGGGCCCGTACGGCCACCCTCAACGCCGCCCGTGACCTCTACGGCGCCGGCAGCACCGAGTACAACGCCACCGCCGCCGCCTGGGCCGCGGTCAACGTCAACTGAACCGCCACCGCACCACCGCAGCACCGCGGGGCCGCGCGTCGTGACGCGCGGCCCCGCGCCGCACAGAGATAATCTTGACTGTGACCAACTGGGAGTACGCACGCCTCGAGTACCGCGCGGCCGGGACGTTCGGCGCCGACCGGTTCATGGACTGGACGGCCACGTTCTACCACCCGGGCGGCGTGCTGCGCTGGGGC
This sequence comes from Couchioplanes azureus, assembly GCF_014648355.1. Classification (GTDB taxonomy): domain Bacteria; phylum Actinomycetota; class Actinomycetes; order Mycobacteriales; family Micromonosporaceae; genus Actinoplanes; species Actinoplanes azureus. The sequence continues at coordinate 61,960 of NZ_BMQY01000004.1, read as the reverse complement.
ACCGACGAGCGCTTCGACGACCTGCGCCACCTCAACCGTGCGGGGGCGGCCGGCTGGCAGGCGTACGACCGCGCCGCGATCCACGTCATCAACGAGCCGCACCGCCTGCACGGCGTCACGTACTCCATGCGCCGCCCGGTCCCCTAGAGCAGCTTTACCCAAGTCGAACATCACGCCGAGGCCCGCGCTGACGCGACGCCTCTAGGGTCGCGGCATGACATCGGCGACACTCGATCGGTGGACCGTGCGGTGGTCCACGGCCGGCGGGCTGTTCACCGCCGCGTGCACCGACCTCCTGGCGCCGCTGGCGCTCGCCGGCGGCAGCGAGGGCCGGGGGTTCCCCACCACGGCGGTGTTCGTGATCGGCTTCGGCGGCCTGCTCGTCGCTCCGGTCCTGCTGATCTTTCTCGACCTTCCCGCCCGGTGGGTGAAGGTCGTGATCGCCGGGCAGCTGATCGTCGGACCCACGGCGTTCTGCGCCGGAGCGGAGGCCACCCGCGGCGCCTACCTGCACCTGATGGGCCGCCCGGTCGCCGCCACCGTCGCCGACGGCGAGGTGGACTGCGGCGAGGGCGGCGGGCCGGCCGGTGACCGCGGGGTGGTGTGCACGCACTTGCTGCGGCTGGAGCGCCCCGACGGCACCCCGCTCGCCGGGCCCCCGCTGGTCGCCGGGCGCCAGCCGGACGGTTTCGGCGACGACGACGGGCCGGTACCGATGATCGAGGACCGTCTGGGCCTGGTCCGGGCGGCGCCCGCCGGCGCCGGCGGCGGTCCCCACCTGTCCGCCGAGGACTGGGCCGCCGGCGTCGTCCTCGCGGCCGGCTGGCTGGTGCTGCTCGGCGGACTGGCGGCCGGGACGGCGGAGCGGCTCAGGGCACGTAGTCCTCGAGCAGGGCCGGCGTCAGTCCCGCCTTCTTGATGGCCCGCAGCGCGGCCAGGTAGTCCTTCACGAACGCCTTGCGGAAGTGCATGAGGATGATGTCGCCCGGCTGGACGCGGCGCCCCTCCTGGAAGCGGACCTTGCCCTCGTGGACGGTCTCCTTCCACATGAAGCCCGCCTTCATGCCGCAGTCGCGCGCCGCCTTCAGGGTGGTCTCGTCCTGGTTGCCGAACGGCGGGCGGAACAGGGTCGGCCGGCGGCCGTACCACTTGCCCAGCTTGTCCGCCGCGCCGCAGAGCTCGCGCTTCTGGAAGGCGTACGACCGGCCGCGCAGGTCGCTGTGGGTGATCGTGTGGGACTCCACCACCGCACCGGCCTTGATCATCGGCCGGAAGTAGTCCGGATCGTCCTTGATCGCGTCCGTGGTGAGGAACAGCGTCACGGGTACGCCCGCGGCCGCGATCAGCTCCGGCGCCTCGGGATGCTTGAGGAAACCGTCGTCGATCGTCAGGAACGCCACCTTGTTCTTCGTCGGGATCCGCAGCAGGTAGGGCGCGCTCCCACCCGGCGGCAAGGTGATCTTCTCGGGCGCGGGGGCGGGGCCGAACACGGGAATGTCGGAGTCGCGCCACCCGTCGTGCTGACGGTCGGGACGGGCCGGGGCGGAGGAGGCCGGCCCGGAGGGCGCGGCGGCCGGCGACGGCCCGGCACCGGTCTCGGCCTCGGGGGTGGACGAGGCGGAACACCCCGCCAGGACCAGGGCCGCCGTCACCGCGGTGAGCGCACGCAGGATCGACATGACCCGACATGGTGGACCGTACGGTGTCAGCTCCCGGTGAAGTGCCTCCCCGCGCTCGCGCCACGACGTACGGTCACCGGTTGCCGCTCTCGCCCGCCGGGTCCTAGTGTCGGAGGCCGGGGAGGCTCACATGCGGGATATCGACGCCGCCGAGCAGTGGCTGGAGTCCTGGGCGGCCGGCGTCGACGAGAACGCCCGACGCGCGGTCGAGCTGTCCCGCCGGGTGTCCGCCCTGACCGCCGAGGCCCGCAGCCACGACGGCCTCGTCACGGTCACCGTCGGATCCTCCGGTCAGCTCGAGCACCTCCACATCGACGACCGCGCCCGGCAGCTGACCGGCGCCGCGCTGAGCGCCGAGATCATGACCCTGATCGGCCGGGCGCAGGCCCGCCTGTCCGCCCGGGTCGCGGAGCAGGTCGCGCAGACCGTCGGCGCGGACACCGCGACCGGCCGGGCGGTGATCCATGCGTACGCCGCGAGGTTCCCGCAGCCGCCACCCGAGGCGGACGACGGCCATGCCCGCTGACGGGATCGCATTCCCGGCCGCCGCCGTCGAGCACCACGCCGCCGGCGTCGAGGGCGTCGCCGACGCGGTCCGCCAGGCCCGCTCCGCCGTGCGCGAGGTCACCCTCGACAGCCAGGCGTACGGGCAGCTCTGCCAGTTCCTGCCCGGCCTGCTGAGCCCGCTCTTCGCCCTCGCCCTCGACGCCCTGGACGACGCCGACGACGCGCTGCGCGACACCGCCGGCAACCTCCGCGCCGTCGCCACCAGCACCACGGCCACGGACGACGCAGCCGGCCGGCGGGTCCGCACGGCGGGCGGGCCGGGGCTTCACCTGCCCCTCTCCGGTCCGCCGCCCTCCGGCGGGCCGCCCTCCGACCCGCCGCCGCTCGACCCGCCGCCGCTCGACCCGCCGCCGCTCGACCCGCCGCCGCTCGACCCGCCGCCGCTCGACCCGCCGCCGCTCGACCCGCCGCCGCTCGATCTGCCGTTGTGAGCACGAACCCGCTCGTCGCGCAGAGCCACGACTCCACCACCTGGTCCACGGGGCTCGGCCTGGTCGGCGACGCCGCCGACATCACCGCCGGCATCCGCGACAACAGCTGGGTCGACGCCACCCTCGGCGGCGTCGGCGCCTCCCTCGACATGCTCTCCCTGGCCGTCGACCCCCTCGGCACCCTCGCCTCCTGGGGCGTCGCCTGGCTGATGGAACACGTCCAGCCCCTCGAGGACGCCCTCGACCTGCTCGCCGGCAACGCCGACGAGGTCGCCGCCCACGCCACCACCTGGGCCACCGTGGCGGCCTTCACCGACCAGGCCCGCCAGGACTACGCCGACCGCCTCCGCACCGAGGTCTCGGCCTGGTTCGGCGCATCCGGCGACGCGTACCGCGAGCACGCCGCAGCGCACCTGAACACCCTGGAGGGCATCGCCACGGCCTGCCGCGGCATCTCCTGCGCCGTGGAGGGCGCCGGCCTGCTGGTCGCCCTGGTCCGGGGCATCGTCCGCGACCTGATCGCGGAGTTCGTCGGCACCCTGGCGGCCCGCCTACCGCAATGGCTCGCCGAGGAGGGACTCACTCTCGGCCTGGCCACTCCCCTGGTCATCGGCCAGGTCGCCACCCTCGTCACGAAGTGGGTCAACAAGATCCAGCACTTCGTCCGAGCCCTCCTCACCAGCCTCCGCCGCCTCCACCCCATGCTCGACAACCTCGCCGACATCCTCACCCGACTCCGCCGCCGCCGACCCCCGGCCGCTCCCCCACCGAGCGAGTTCCGGCCCGACTTCCCCCGCGGCAGCGACTTCATCGACGACGGCGAGGGTTTCAGCGAGCGGGCCGCCGACGCCTACCGGCGCATCCGCGAAAGCCCGGAGGACACTCCGTCGGCCGCGGCCAACACCGGCATCGACCCCCGCATCGTCGAGGTCACCCGCCAGAACCTGTTCGTCCGGCAACACGACATCGCCCTCGGCCCCGACCACGTCGAACGCGGCTACTTCACCCCCGATGATGACATCGCAGACCTCTGGGAGGGCGCCACCCGTGGCACCCTCGACGCGGAGGGCCGGGCCGCGTTCCGGAATCTCGCCGCTCACGAATATGTGGAGAACAGGCTGATGGAAGCCGGGCTGCCCTACCGGTCGTCGCACCCCGACGCGTTCGACGCTCACGGCGACCGAGTGGTCAGCCGCCATCACCCTGGTGCACATGATCTGCCTCCCAACCAGTGGCGGCCGGAGAATCCGTTCGGACACTGGCGCCTGTACGGCATCGACGGCTCCGGGCTCCGCATGGCCGACGACCTCTCGAACCTGGATGAGATCGTCGACGCTGTTCTGCGAGGATTGGGACGATGACAGCCGACGAAGCCGTTGAAGCCATGGCCGCCCGTCTCAGCGCCATCGACTACGAGCGCCATGGGCATCGGGCATGGTCGAAAGCCGCGCTGCTCAAGGAATATTTCCGGCGAATCGCGCAATGGGCCGACGCCTGCGGATGCGATACCCGGACCCCGTTCTTCGACCTGGCCCTGTGCATCGACCCTCGCGTCCGCGCCCGGCAGGAGGTCGTGGACCGCGTCCTCGCGGCAGCGAGATCCGGTGCCCGGAACGCCATCACGCGAGTGGCGCCCTTCATCCTGCACTGGACAGCGCTGCGTGCCACCCCGGGCGCCGACCTGCCCGGAAACCTGGAAGACCCCTTCGAGCCCTTGATCCTGCTCTTCGAGCGCGACGGCGGCTTCCACACCGAGAACGGTGCGGCCGACTTCGAATGGAAATCCGTGCGTCTGGCAGGTTGGCGCGACCGCGCCGACGACCCGCCGATGCCCAGCTTCGCCCCCGACTACCTGGACGAGATCGACCGGGCGGGTTCGATCGCGCAGTTCGGTTACGTCATGGAGCCTCTTGACTGACAGAGGCCGCACCGTGGGGTGGGCGGCCGCCACCGCGCACCCCACGGCTGTCATGGTCAGTTGCTGAAGATCTGGAATTCGGCGGCGACCGCGTTGGTGGCGGCCGGGGCGGTGGTGGCGCAGTCGGTGGTGGAGCGGGGGTCGTTCTCCTGCTCGCCGGCGTACAGGGGGTTGGCCGTGCACTGGTTGCTCAGGATGCGGAGCTTGACGTGCGTGGCCGGGGTCGGGCGGATGGGAAAGGACTTCAGGAGCAGGTTGGGGACCTTGGGGCGGTACTGGCCGGTGTCGAAGGCGTTGGCCGGGCTGGTGTAGGCCACCTTGTATCCCGCGTCGCTCGCGCAGTCCGCGCCCGCCGCCGCGTTGCAGGTGAGGATCTCGAACTGGCGGACGGTGCTGTACATCGTGGAGGTGGGGGCGCCGCCGCCCGGGAAGGCGCTGAGCTGGACGCGGGAGACCAGCTTGGCGGCGTCCGTGGGCAGGTCGACGGTGACCTGGCGGCCGGCGGCGCCGCCGGTGGCGGTCCAGGCCGTGCCCTCCGCGTCGTCGGTGAGCCGGGCGGGGGCCGTGCCGTCGCCGGTGATGGTGGCGCCGGAGGCCGCCGAGGCGAGGTTGGTCGGCATGACCACGCCGATGTCGGTGGTGACGCCCGGGTGGACGGTCTGGGTGAAGCGCTTGTGGCCGAAGCCCGCGCCGATGGCCAGGAAGCGGTACGTGCCCGGGGCCAGGGTGACCGTGGCCGGCAGGGCGGTGGCCGGGTCGGTGTCGGCGACCGGCACCGAGCCGAAGTCGTAGTCGCCGACGTAGAGGCGCACCGGCTTGCCGGCGGCCTCGCCCAGGGCCTTGAACGTCACCTCGGAGTTCTCCACGTACGGCGAGGCGAAGCTGGGCACCGGGTCGCTGTCGGACGGGCCGCTGGCGGCGCCGGCGCCCATGCCGCGGGCCGCGAAGGCGTTCCACAGCAGGTCGGCGTTGGCCCCGCCGAAGCGCAGCGCGTCCGCGGTGATCATGTTGTCGCGCATGTCGAGCATGCTGATCGTGCCGGTCGCGGCCAGCAGGAACGAGTCGAAGACGAGCTGCACCCAGCGGCGGTTGCCCGGGCACTCGGTCACCGGGGTGGTGCCCGCCGCGCAGCTCTCCTGCTGGGCGCGGCTGCCCGCGCCGTAGCGGGCGAGGAAGGCGCGGCGGACGTCGAAGTTGGTGGCGCTCCAGATCTCGCCGTCGGGGTGGACGGCCGCGCCGCGGTCGTACCCGTAGTTGGAGTAGTTGAGCACGCTGTTGCTCATGTCGTAGTTGCGGATGCCGGTCACGACGTCGCCGGTGACGTAGCCGCCGGTGACGTACGGCGTGTTGCCCCGCGGGGTGTAGCCGCTCTCGAACAGGTACTCCATCGCCAGCAGGTCGGACCAGCTCTCCCCCATCGCGCCGCCCTGCGAGGAGCTGATGCCGCTGTCCGGGCCGGCGATCATGCGGTTGCTGATGGCGTGGGTGTACTCGTGGCCGATGACGGTCATGTCGAAGTCACCGTCGACGCACGGCGGGTACGCGGCCCCGGCGAACGGCTGCCACATGTACATGTTGGTGGTCGGCTGCATGCCGTCCGGCGGGGTCGCCTGGTTGGCGTTGTTGCGGGTGGTCGCGGTGGCCGCGCCCTGCTGGGCGTTGCCGCGCTCGGGGTCGCCGCCCTTGCCGTACGTGCCGGTGTTGACCTTCTGCAGGTTCCAGGTCGCCTCGGTGAAGCCGAGCTTGTACGACCAGTCGTGCATCCGGTTGTGCATGGCGAACAGGTTGGCGGTGGCCGCGTCGGCGTCCGCCTGCTCCGGGGAGGTCAGCGAGTTGGGGTCGCACTTGCTGGTGTTCCACTGGTTGGTGAACGGGTAGACGTACTCCCGGTCGGGCCGGGCGGCGGCGGGTACCGCCGGGTTGCCGTTGCCCCACAGCCGTACGGTGTCGGCCGAGTTGCCGCTGGTGGTGAGGCTCGGCGTGCCGGTGGCGGCGTCGACGTCCCAGGCCTTGCCGGTGGCCGGGTCGAGCACCTGCCGGGCGCAGCCGGTGGCGCCGGCGGCGCACCAGATCTGCCGGGCGTCCGCGCCCCCGGCGGGCGGTGTGGCCGGGAAGACCTTCCAGTGCGGGTCGTCCTCGGCGAAGTTGACCAGGTTCTCCCGCAGCAGGATCCGGCCGTCGACGGCGTCCACATAGGTGGTGTAGCCGAGCGGGTGGTCGGCGTCGCCGGACATGACGACCACCTCGTACGCGGCGCGCGGCTCGGCGCCCGGCATCGGCACGGCGACCAGCCGCACCCGGGAGTCGGCGAGCTTCTCCCGCGGGATCTTCGCGTCGGCGAGGGCGGCGGTGAGGGCGTCCGCGGGCTGCAGGCGGGCGGCGGCGGGCGCGGCGGTGCGCGGGCTCAGCGACGAGGTGACCCGCAGGACGTCGCCGCCCTTGACCGCGACGGCGACCAGGCCGTCGTGGGCGGCGGGCAGGCCGCCGTACCGCTGGCGCATCAGCACCACGGTGCCGGCGCCGATCTTGGTGGTCGCGATGGTCTCGAGGTCGTCGACCGCCGCCTGGCGCAGCGCGAACAGGGCACGGCTCCGCTTCAGGTAGCGGCGGGCGACGGTGTCGGCGTCGCCCGCCGGCCCGGTGGCGAGCCGCCCCTCGATCGGGGTGACGGAGGCGGGCGTGCCGAGCCTGTTCCATCGGGTGACGACGTCGTCGGCGCGGAGCTGGGCGCGCTGGGCCGAGGTCGGCGCGGCGCTGGCGCCGCGGTTGTCGACGAAGGCGTACGCCTCGTCGAGATGCTCGCCGGTCAGCGGCGTGGCCGGGGCGGGCAGCGGGGCGGGCGCCGCGCTCGCGCCCAGCGGCGCGGACGCGAGGATGGTGGTAGCGGCGAGGATTCCGGCGACGGCGGACCGTCTGCGTATGCGCACGCAAGCCTCCTGGGGTCGGCCTGGGGGATCTCTCCAGACGATCCGAAACCTTACGTGAACATAGACGTTCGTAGATGAAGTTTTTGTTGCGACAATGACGTCGGTCGATACCCCTGGGCGACTTGCTAAGTTGTCGGGCAGGGAGGTCGCCGATGACGCCGCTCGAGGAACTGGCCGCCACGCTGAGGGTCGCCCTGGGCGCCGGCCGGGTCGTGTCGGACCGCCAGGAGCTGCGGACGTACGAGTGCGACGGGCTCGCCCACTACAAGGTCACGCCGGGTCTCGTCGTGCTGCCCCGCGACGCGCGGGAGTGTGCCGTGACGATCCGGGCCTGCGCGGCGGCCGGGGTGCCCTTCGTGGCCCGGGGCTCCGGCACCGGACTGTCCGGCGGCGCGCTGCCCCACGCCGACGGCGTGCTGGTCGTCACCGCCAGGATGCGCGAGATCGTCGAGATCGACCCCGCGGACGAACGGGCCGTCGTCGCGCCCGGAGTGATCAACCTGCACGTCAGCAGGGCCGCCGCGGCGCACGGCTACTACTATGCGCCCGACCCGTCGAGCCAGCAGATCTGCTCGATCGGCGGCAACGTCGCGGAGAACTCCGGCGGCGCGCACTGCCTGAAGTACGGCTTCACCACCCACCACGTGCTCGGCGCGCAGATCGTCACGCCGGACGGAGACCTCGTCGAGCTCGGCGGGCGGGCACCGGACACGCCCGGCTACGACCTGCTCGGCGCCTTCGTCGGGTCGGAGGGCACGCTCGGGGTGGCCACGCGGGTCACCGTACGCCTGACCCGGCTGCCCGAGTCCGTGCGTACGCTGCTCGCCGCTTTCCGGACCACCGACGAGGCCGGCGCCGCCACCAGTGCGATCATCGCCGCCGGGGTGGTCCCCGCCGCCATCGAGATGATGGACGCCCTCGCGATCGAGGCCGCCGAGGCGGCCGTGGCCTGCGGCTATCCCCCGGGAGCCCAGGCGGTGCTGATCGTCGAGCTGGACGGCCCGGCGGCCGAGGTCGAGGCCCAGTTCGCGCAGGTCACCGCCCTGTGTGCGGCCGCCGGCGCGACCGAGCTGCGGATCGCCGCGGACGAGGCCGAGCGGGCGCTGATCTGGAAGGGCCGCAAGTCGGCGTTCGCGGCGGTCGGCCGGATCAGCCCCGACTACATCGTGCAGGACGGCGTGATCCCGCGGACCGCGCTGCCCGAGGTGCTGCGCCGCATCGGCGAGGTCGCCCGCTCGCGCGGGGTGCGGGTGGCGAACGTCTTCCACGCGGGCGACGGCAACCTGCATCCGCTGGTGCTCTTCGACGCCGCGGTCGAGGGCGAGGCGGAGCGGGCCGAGGAGGTGTCCGGCGCGATCATCGACCTCTGCATCGAGTACGGCGGCTCGATCACCGGCGAGCACGGCGTCGGCGCGGACAAGGCGAAGTACATGCCGCGGATGTTCACCGACGACGACCTCGAGACCATGCACCTGCTGCGGTGCGCGTTCGACCCGGCCGGGCTGGCCAACCCCGGCAAGGTGTTCCCCACCCCGCGGCTGTGCGGCGAGGTGCCGCGCCGGCACCGCGCGACGGACCCGCCCGCCGCGGCGGAGATCTTCTGATGGGCTGGCGCCCGGCCACCGGCGCGGACGTGGTCGCGGGCCGTCCGGCGCGGTTCGTGGCCACGCCGGCCACGACCCAGGAGGCGTCGCAGGTCCTGCGCGCGGCCGCGGAGCGGAACCTCGCCGTGGTGGTCCGGGGCGCCGGCACCAAGCTGGGCTGGGGCATGCCCCCGCGCCGGGTCGACCTCATCGTCGACACCCACCGCCTGAGCGGCGTGGTGGAGCACGCGGCCGGCGATCTGATCACCGTGGTCCGGGCCGGCACCCCGCTGGCCGAGCTCGACTTCGGCGGCCAGCAGCTCGCCCTCGACTCGCCGCTGCCCGGCGCCACCGTGGGCGGCGCGGTCGCGGCCGGCACCAGCGGACCGCGGCGCCTGCACTACGGCACGGCCCGCGACCTGATCATCGGCATGACGGTGGTCCGGCCGGACGGCACGGTCGCCCGTTCCGGCGGCAAGGTCGTCAAGAACGTCGCCGGGTACGACCTGGGCAAGCTGTTCGCCGGCTCGTACGGCACCCTGGGGCTGATCACCGAGTGCGCCTTCCGCCTGCACCCGGTGCCGCCGGAGCGCGCCGTGGTGCTCCGCGAGGTGCCGCCCGCCGAGCTGGGCGCGCTGCTCGCGGCCGTCCGCGCGGAGCAGGTCGCGCCCAGCGCGGTGGAGATCGACCGGACCGGCTCCGGAGCCGTCACCGTCGCGGTGCTCGTGGAGGGCACCGCCGCCGGCGTCCGGGACCGGGCGGCCCGGCTCGAGAAGTGCCTGTCCGGCGCGACCGGCGACCTCCCGCCGTGGTGGGGCACCCTGCCGTGGCCGCCGGACGGCGTCGGCGTCAAGCTCACGGCCGCGCTGTCCCAGGTGCCGTCCCTGCTGGCGGCCGTCCCGGAGGTCCGGATCCGGGGTTCCGCGGGAGCGGGCGTGCTCTACGCGCACGTCGAGTCGGACGTTGCGGCGACGATCACGAGACTGCGGGCCGCCGCCACCCGGGCCGGGGGGCACGCCGTCGTGCTGACCGCGCCGGAGCCGGTCCGGCAGGGCGTCGACATGTGGGGTCCGGTGCCGGGCCTGGACCTGATGCGCCGGGTGAAGGACCGTTTCGATCCGGGGCACCGCTTCGCGCCCGGCCGCTTCGTGGGAGGGATCTGATGGTCGACGCCACCCGGGGGACCCACGACGACCCGCCCGACGTCCTCGGCCCGGTCGCCGGCACCCCCGCCTTCGACGACGACCGGCCGCCCAGCGCCGCCCTCGCCGGCGACTGCGTGCACTGCGGCTTCTGCCTGCCCACCTGTCCCACGTACGCGCTCTGGGGCGAGGAGGCGGACTCGCCGCGCGGCCGGATCTACCTGATCCAGGCCGGGCTGGACGGCGAGCCGATGAGCGACTCGATGGTCCGGCACGTCGACCGGTGCCTGGGCTGCATGGCGTGCGTCACCGCCTGCCCGTCCGGGGTGCGCTACGACCGGCTGATCGAGGACACCCGGGCGCAGGTCGAGCGGCGCCACGACCGGACGCCCCGGCAGCGGGCCCTGCGGGCGGCGATCTTCGCGCTCTTCCCGTACCCGCGGCGGCTGCGGTTGCTGCGCGGGCCGCTGCGGGCGTACCAGGCCAGCGGTCTGCGGCGGCTGGCCGCGCGCACCGGGCTGATGGAGCGGCTCGGTCCCACCCTCGCCACGCTGGAGTCGCTGGCCCCGCGCCTGCGCACGGTTCCCCGCCCGCCGCGGCTGGTGCCCGCCCTGGGCCCACGGCGGGCCGTCGTCGGGATGCTGACCGGATGCGTGCAGAGCGCCTTCTTCCCCGAGGTGAACTCCGCGACGATCCGGATCCTCGCGGCGGAGGGCTGCGACGTCGTCATCCCGCCGGGACAGGGCTGCTGCGGCGCGCTCAGCGTCCACAACGGGCGCCGCCCGGAGGCGCAGCGCTTCGCCCGGCGCCTCGTCGACACGTTCGCCCGCGCGGGCGTCGACCATGTCGTGGTCAACGCGGCGGGCTGCGGCTCGGCGATGAAGGAGTACGCCGACCTGCTGGGCGACGATCCCGCATACGCCGGGCCCGCCGCCGCGTTCGCCGCGCGGGTGCGCGACCTGTCGGAGCTGCTGGTGGAGCTCGGCCCGGTCGCGACCCGCCATCCCCTGCCGGTCACCGTCGCCTACCACGACGCGTGCCACCTCGCGCACGCGCAGGGCGTCCGCGCGCAGCCGCGGACGCTGCTGGCGGGCATTCCGGAGCTGACGGTACGCGAGATCGCCGACCCGGAGATCTGCTGCGGCTCGGCGGGCGTGTGGAACGTCCTGCATCCCGGGCCGGCGGCGGAGCTGGGCGAGCGCAAGGCCCGCACGGTGCTGGCCACCGGCGCGCAGCTGCTGGTCACGGCGAATCCGGGGTGCCTCATGCAGGTCGCCGCCGCGGTCCGGCGGCTCGGCGGGCAGGTCGCCACGGCGCACACCGCCCAGGTGCTGGACGCGTCGCTGCGCGGCCTCGCGCCCGGCGCTCTGCTGGGCGGGGACGTTCAGCCCGGGACCAGGTCGTCCAGGTAGGCCGACAGCTCCGCGGCGGCCTCGTCCGGGGTGAGGTGGCCGGCGAGAACGTGCACGGTCAGGCCGTCGACGACCGCGTGCAGCCGCCGGCCCGCCCGCTCGAGGTCGGCGCCGGCCGGCAGCAGGTGCCCGGCCAGCTCCCGGCAGAAGCCGGCCATGCCGCTGAAGTGCAGGCGCTGGACCCGGGCGAGCTCCGGGTCGCCGAGGCCGAGCGCGAGGAAGGCGAAGGCGATCGACGCCTCCAGGTGACGCCGCTCGTCCAGCGGCATCGTCTCGCGCAGCAGCGCCTCGGCGGCCTCGCGGACGGTGCCCTCGGGGCGCAGGTTCTCCAGCCGGTGGGTGACCGTGGCGATCACCTCCTCGCAGGCGAAGGCGAGCAGCTCGGCGCGGGTGGCGAAGTAGTGCCGCAGGGCGCCGGAGGACCACCCCGACTCGGCGGCCACCGTCCGGATGGAGACCTCGGCCACCCCGTCGCGGGCGAGGACGCGCCAGACCGCGGCGGCCAGTTCCCGGCGGCGTGCGGCGTGATCGACGACCTTCGGCATGACCCGATTATCGCACGACTGTGTTATGAAGGATGTAACACGATCGTGCGAGAACGGGGAGGACGACATGATCGTCGCGATCATCGCCTGCGAGGTCGGTTTCTGGGTGCTGCTGGCCGCGGGCCTGGCGACCCGGTATCTGCTGCGGCGCCGGAGACTGAGCACCGCCCTGCTGTGGTCGGTGCCGCTGGTGGACGTGGCGCTGCTGGCCGTCGCCGTCGCGGACCTGCGCGGCGGCGGCGAGGCGCACCTGGCCCACGGGCTGGCCGCGGTCTACCTCGGCGTGTCGGTCGTCTTCGGGCACCGGATGATCCGCTGGGCCGACCAGCGCTTCCGCCACCGCTTCGCCGGCGGTCCGGCGCCGGCGCGGGCGCCGCGGACCGGGGCCGCCCGGGCCGCCCGCGAGCGCCGGGACTGGCTGCAGCACCTGCTGGCGTACGCGGCGACGGCCGTCGTCCTGGGCGTCTTCACGCTGCTGGTGGGCGACGTGGAGCGCACCCTGCCGCTGTGGTCGGTGATGAAGCCCTGGGGCGTGGCGGTGATCGTCGACTTCGTCGTCTCGTTCAGCTACACGCTGTTCCCGCGCCGCGAAGCGCGCTGAAAGCCGAGCCGGGTTCCCCGAACGGCGGGCCGGGCCGGGCGCAGGTGTGAGGAAATGGGATGCGCGTGGCGGACCCGATTCCGGGGAGGACATCCGTGCAGCGACGCGGGCTGGCACTCGGCGCGGTGGCGATGCTGCTGCCGGCCTCCCTGGCCGCCCTGGGGCCGGCGCACCCCCAGGACCCGCCGGCCGCGACCGCCGCCCACGCCGCGGCGGACCCGGCGGACGCGCCGAACCCGGCGGACCCGGTGGACGCGCCGGACGCGGCGCCGGTGCGGATCATGCCGCTCGGCGACTCGATCACCGGCTCGCCGGGGTGCTGGCGGGCGCTGCTGTGGCGCAGACTGCCGGCCCGGCGGGTGGACTTCGTCGGCACGCGGCCGGCCCGGCCGTGCGGGTTCGCCCACGACGGCCGTCACGAGGGGCACAGCGGCTACCTGGCCACCGACGTGGCCGCGCGCGGGCTGCTGCCCGGCTGGCTGTCGGCCACCGACCCGGACGTGGTGATGATGCACCTCGGCACCAACGACGTCTGGCGCCACCGGAGCGCCGCGGCGATCCTGGCGGCCTTCACCACACTCGTCGGCCAGATGCGCGCGGCCAACCCCCGGATGACGATCCTCGTCGCGCAGGTCCTGCCGATGGACCCGGCGGGCTGCGCCGGGTGCGCGCGGCGGGTCGCCGCCCTGAACGCGGCCGTGCCGGGCTGGGCCGCGGCCCTGTCCACCCCGCGCTCGCCGATCGCGGTGGTGGACCAGTGGACCGGCTTCGACACCGCCGCCGACACCTCGGACGGCGTGCACCCGAACCGCGCGGGCGACCGCAAGATCGCCGCACGGTGGTATCCGGCCCTGCTGGCCGCGCTCAGCCGACCGCCATCTCCCCCAGGTCGGACCAGTCGTCCTGGTCCACCTTCTGACTGATGATCCGCGGGGTCGACCGCAGATGCGGGGGAAGCTCCCGCTGGGCCTGCTCGAAGTGCGCGGAGTTCACGTGCGCCGCACCCGCCGCGTCGTCGCGGAACGCCTCGACCAGGACGTACTCGTCCGGGTTGTCGAGGCCGCGGGACCAGTCGAACCACAGGCATCCCGGCTCCGCCCGGGTCGCGCGGGTGAACGCGGCGGTGATCTCCGGCCATCGCTGCGCCGACTCCGGCTTGACGAGGAACTTCGCCGTAATGAAGATCATCGTTGGATCCCTCCTGCCCGCACGGTCGGCGGCTCCGCGGTCCATCATGCCGAGGAAACGCCGCCAGCGCCCCTTCAGATGATGACAACGCGCTAAATCGAACCAGTGTTGACACCGACGATCAGTGCGCGGAAGCTACGAGCAGTCAGCACTTGCATCCGATCAGTAGATATCGCTGAGGATCCGCTGTGGACCTCGCCAGAGCCGGCCAGATCGCGATCATCATGCTCTCGCCCACGCTCGCCGTGGGCGTGGCGCTCTACGCTCCACGCGCCGCCCGGGCCCTGTGGCACCTCGCCCGGCGGCGGGACGACCCGCTGGGTCCGCACAGCCCACCCATCGAGCAGCTCGCCACGGACCTGCGCCGGCTGCTGTACCAGCACGACGACCTGCGCACCGACACCCGGCCGGGCCCGCGCGGCCTGCGGTTGCGCGCCCTGGAGGCGGCCATCACCGACCTGGCCGTCGAGGCGGCGCGCGCGCTGAACGTGCCGGCCCGCACACCTGCCCCGCACGCCGGCATGTCCCCCGCCGCGCTGCGCCGGCTGCTGCACGACCTGACCGATGCGGGCCTGGCCCTGCCCGCCGTCGGCCTGCTGGCGGGTGATCGCCCGCGCTGACCGAGGAGCCCGAGAGGAGCACGCCCGTGATCGGTAGCAGAACGGCCGGCCACCGCAGATCGGTGGCGGCCGCCGCCGCGGCCGCCGTCGCCTGTTCCGCCCTGGTCGGATGCGGCGGTGACACCGGCGACTCCCGGACCCTGAACTGGTACATCAACCCCGACAACACGGGTTCCACGCAGGAGGTCGCGGCGCAGTGCAGCCGCAACTCGGGCGGGCGCTACACGATCGCCGTCTCGGTGCTGCCGGCCACCGCGGACGGCCAGCGCGAACAGATCGTCCGCCGGCTCGCCGCCGCGGACCCGTCCATCGACTTCATGACCATCGACCCGCCGTACAACCCGGAGCTGGCCAGCGCCGGCTGGCTGTACGAGTTCACCGAGGCCGAGCGCGCGGAGCTGCTGACCGACATCCTCGAGTCGCCGATCGAGACCGCCGAGTGGAAGGGCAAGCTGGTCGGGGTGCCGTACTCGGCCAACACCCAGCTGCTCTGGTACCGCAAGTCGGTGGCCCGGGCGGCCGGCGTCGACCCCGCCGCGCCGTCCTTCACCTGGGACCAGATGATCGACGCGGCGGTCCGGACCAACAAGATCATCTCTGAGCAGGGCAAGCGCTACGAGGGCTACATGGTCTGGGTCAACGGGCTCATCGAGTCCGCCGGCGGCGCGATCATCCGCGACAACGAGCGCGGCCGCGACGCCACCGTCGCCATCGACTCGCCCGCGGGCCGCGAGGCCGCCCGGATCATCGCCAGGCTGGCGAACTCGACCGCCGCGGACCCGGCGCTGTCCACCGCGGACGAGGAGGTCGGCCGGATCGCCTTCCAGGGCGCGAACGGCGGGTTCATGCTGAACTGGCCGTACGCGTACGCCTCCCTGCAGGGCAACGTCGCCGACGGCACGACCGACCCCTCGGTCCTCGACGACGTGGCCTGGGCGCGCTATCCCCGGGTCCGTCCCGACCTGCCGAGCAAGCCGCCGATCGGCGGCGCGAACATCGGCATCAGCCGGTTCAGCACCAAGAAGGACCTGGCGGTCGAGGCCGTCAAGTGCCTGATCTCGCCGCCCATGCAGAAGATCCGCTTCCTCGGCCTGGGCGACCCGGTCGCGACCGGCTCGGTGTACGACGACCCGGACGTGCGCAAGAAGTACCCGATGGCCGACCTGATGCGCGAGTCCATCAACGACGCGGGCCCCCGCCCGATCACCCCGTACTACGGCGACGTGTCCGCCGCGGTGCAGCGGACCTGGCACACGCCGGCCGGCGTGGACCCGGACGAGACCCCGGCGACCGCCGCCCGGCTGATCGACGACGTCCTGCACGACCGGCGGCTGCTGTGACGGCCCCCGAGCCGGAGAGGAGACCCCGGTGACGGTCACCCGAGAACCACCGGCCCCGGCGGCGGCGCGCCGCAAGGCACCCCCGTTCGCGCTCACCGACCGCGCGCTGCACGAGCGCCGGCTCGGCTGGCTGCTGTCCGCGCCCGCGTTCATCCTGATGGTGGCGGTCACGGCGTACCCGATGGCGAACGCCGTCTACCTCTCCACCTTCAGCTACCGGCTGACCGACCCGGCGGGCAAGGAGTTCGTGGGGCTCGGCAACTACCTCGTCGTGCTCACCGACCCGCTGTGGTGGCAGGACGTCGGCACCACGGCGCTGATCACCCTGGTCACCGTGTCGGTCGAGCTGGTCGTCGGCTTCACCTTCGCGATGGTCATGCACCGGATCATCTTCGGCCGCCGGACGATCCGGACGTCCATCCTGGTCCCGTACGGGATCATCACGGTGGTCTCCGCCTTCGCCTGGCGGTACGCCTTTGCCCTGGACTCCGGCTTCGTCAACAACTGGCTGGGGCTGGGCGACTTCGACTGGTTCGGCCAGCGCTGGTCGGCGCTGATCACCATCTGCGCCTCGGAGATTTGGAAGACCACGCCGTTCATCGCCCTGCTGCTGCTCGCCGGCCTGGCCCAGGTGCCCGACTCGCTGCTGGAGGCGGCCCAGGTGGACGGCGCGACGTTCCGGCAGCGGCTCTTCCGGGTGATCATCCCGAACATGAAGGCCGCCATCATGGTGGCGCTGCTGTTCCGCACCCTCGACGCCTGGCGCATCTTCGACAACGTCTTCGTCATGACGTCCGGCGCCAGCGGCACCGAGACGCTGTCGTTCCTCGCCTACCGGCAGAACATCACCCGGGTCGCGCTGGGCATCGGCTCGGCGGTCTCGGTGCTGCTGTTCCTCTCGGTGCTGCTGATCGCGTTCGTCTTCATCAAGGGCTTCAAGACCGATCTCGGACAGGTACGGGGGGACCGCCGATGACCACGACCCGACGCTCCCAGGTGGCCTGGATCATCGGGGCGGTCCTGATCCTGCTCTACACGCTGACCCCGATCGCCTGGATGATCTCGCTGTCGCTCAAGCCGGGCGACGACATCTACAACAAGCGGTTCCTCCCGAGCGACTGGAGCCTCGACAACTACCGGACGGTGTTCCAGACCGACCTGTTCACCAGCGCACTGCGCAACTCCATCGGCATCTCGTTCATCTCCACCGCCTTCAGCGTGGTCATCGCGATGTTCGTGGCGTACGCGATCGCCCGCCTCGACTTCCCCGGCAAGAAGCTCATCCTCTCCGTCGCGCTGGCGATCGCCATGTTCCCGGTGATCTCCCTGATCGGGCCGCTGTTCGACATGTGGAGGGCGATCGGGCTGTTCGACACCTGGCTGGGACTGATCATCCCGTACATCTCCTTCACGCTGCCGTTGTCGATCTGGACCCTGTCGGCGTTCTTCCGCGAGATCCCCTGGGAGATGGAACAGGCGGCCCAGGTCGACGGGGCCACGCCCTGGCAGGCGTTCCGGCGGGTGATCGTCCCGCTGGCCGCGCCGGGCGTCTTCACCACCGCGATCATCGCGTTCTTCGCGGGCTGGAACGACTTCGTCTTCGGCGTCTCGCTCACCTCGACCGACGCCGCCCGCCCGGTCCCGGCGGCGCTGGCGTTCTTCACCGGCGCGTCGCAGTTCCAGCAGCCCACGGCCGCGATCGCCGCGGCGTCCGTGGTCGTCACCGTCCCGATCGTCATCGTCACGCTGATCTTCCAGCGGCGCATCGTGGCCGGCCTCACCTCCGGCGCCGTCAAGGGCTGAGCCCGGCGAGAAGAGAAAGGACCGCCCGAGATGGCAGCCATCACCATCAAGAACGTCGACAAGACGTACCCCGACGGCTACCACGCCGTGAAGGACGTCAGCCTGGACATCGCCGACGGCGAGTTCATGATCCTGGTCGGGCCGTCCGGCTGCGGCAAGTCCACGCTGCTGCGGATGATCGTCGGGCTGGAGGACATCACCTCCGGTGACCTGCTCATCGGCGGCGAGCGGATGAACCAGAAGGCGCCCCGGGACCGCAACCTGTCCATGGTGTTCCAGAACTACGCGCTCTATCCGCACCTGTCGGTCTTCGAGAACATCGCGTTCCCGCTGCGGCTCAAGCACACCCCGGAGGCCGAGGTGCGCGAGCGGGTCAAGGCCGCCGCCGACACCCTGGAGCTGCACGAGCACCTCGACCGTAAGCCCAGCCAGCTCTCCGGCGGGCAGCGCCAGCGCGTCGCCATGGGCCGGGCCATCGTCCGGCAGGCCGACGCGTTCCTCTTCGACGAGCCGCTGTCGAACCTGGACGCCAAGCTGCGCGGGCAGATGCGCACCGAGATCCTGCGCATGCAGCGCCGGCTCGGCACCACGACGGTGTACGTGACCCACGACCAGACCGAGGCCATGACGCTCGGCGACCGGGTCGCCGTGCTCCGCAAGGGCGAGCTCCAGCAGGTCGCCAGCCCGCGCGAGCTCTACGAGAAGCCCGCCAACCTGTTCGTCGCCGGGTTCATCGGCTCGCCGCCGATGAACTTCCTGCCGGCCGCCGTACGCGGGGACGAACTGCGCCTGCCATTCCTCACCTGCCCGCTGCCCGGCGAGGTCGCGGACCGGGTCGGCGACGGCCAGGTGCTCATCGCCGGCGTCCGCCCCGAGTACTTCGAGGACGCCACCCTCGTCGACGAGCGCAAGCGCGACCGCGGGGTGGTCTTCGAGGTCGAGGTCGACGTCACCGAGTGGCTGGGCAACGAGCAGTACGCGTTCATCCCGTACGAGGCGCCCGGCGACCTCGCCGAACAGCTCGCCGGCCTGCAGCGCGAGCTCGACAGCGAGCAGATGCGCACGCAGATGGTGGTCTCGCTGGACCCGACGAGCCGGGTCCGCGACGGGGAGAAGGCGTCGCTGTGGCTGGACCCGTCGCGGATCCTGCTGTTCGACCCGCGTACCGGGAGAAATCTCGCCCTGGGCGAGGAAGCCGGCGGCCGCCACGCCGAGCCCGAGATCCCGCCGCAGCGCGCGGGCTGAGCACCGGCCCGTAAGCTCGCACGGTCAGCCGTTGCGAGTGAGGAGGCCGGCCACGCCCAGGGAGACCGGCCGCAAGGTCATCGCGTCGAACCGCAAGGCGCGCCACGACTACGCGGTCCTCAAGACGTACGAGGCGGGACTCGTGCTGGCGGGCACGGAGGTGAAGTCGCTGCGCGCCGGCTACGCGTCCATCGTCGACGCCTTCGCCCAGGAGCACGAGGGCGAGATCATGCTCTACAACCTGCACATCGCCGAGTACGGGTTCGGCTCGTGGACCAACCATGCGCCGCGGCGTACCCGCAAACTCCTGCTGCACCGCGTGGAGATCGCCCGCATCCTCGACAAGCTGCGCGAGCCGGGCATCGCCCTGGTGCCGCTGTCGCTCTACTTCCAGGACGGCTGGGCCAAGGTCGAGCTCGCCCTGGCCAAGGGCAAGCGGGAGTACGACAAGCGCCAGGCGATCGCCGAGCGGGACGCGAAGCGGGAGATCGCCCGGGCCATGGGCCGGCACCTGAAGGGCCGCACCCGCTAGGCACCGCCGCCGCTCTCCCCGGTCAGGGGCAGCTCGGCGGCCTCCGCCGGCCGGGGCGGCCGCGGGGAGTGCTCGGGGGCGCTCAGGGCGCTGCGCGAGTACCGGCCCTGGTGGCGGGTCACGTGCACCGCGATGACGTGGATCGGCGGCGGCGCCTCGGCGATGCGGCCCGGGCCCCAGCGCACCCAGAACGGGATCCGCCCCTCCTCGGCCTCGGCGAGCAGCTTCTCGACCGTACGCCGCCGATCGGTGTGATCGACCTCGACCACGATGGGCGGCGCGCCGGGTCGCGCGAGGGCGACGTCGAGCACGGAATGGCGGCGGTCCATGGGCGGCGGCAGCCGCATCACGCTCGGCGCCCGCCGGTAGACGCGCCAGCCCTGCGCCTCACCCCACGCGGCGACGGTGTCGATCACGAGCGCCGTCACCTGGTCCTGGGTGAGCCCGCGGAACGTCAGCGCCGCGAGCCGGTCGGCCAGGTCGTCCACCCCCGCAGCCTATCGACCCCGCCGCCGCCCTCCCGCCGGCCGCCCCGGCCTCGGACACCCCGCCGCCGGCCGCCCCGGCCTCGGACACCCCGCCGCCGGCCGCCCGCCCTCGGACACCCCGCCGCCGGCCGCCCGCCCTCGGACACTCCGCCGCCGGCCGCCGCCGAGCGCCGCCGGGCCGCGGGACGTCGCGCTTACCCGTCGGTAATGAAAGGATGCCCGCATGACGACGCTCGATCCGGCGGCGGCCCGCGAGGCGTGGCGGTTCGCCGAGCCGCTGCACGCGATGGTCTACTTCGTTCCCGAGTCCACCCAGCGCTTCGAGGCCCTCGGGCTGCCCGCTCGCGCCGGCTACTTCGCGTCCCGTGGTGGCGCGTTCGGCCCCGTCGGCCCGGGCCCGGTGGTCGCGAGCTTCTACAACTTCCATCCCGGCCTCGTGGCGCGCTTCCTTCCGGAGATCTGGCACACGGTGAGCCCCGCCGCGGTGATCGAGGCACGCCTCGCCGCGGCGGACGCGGCCCTGGACCGCGGCCTCGGCGACGTGCTGCGCAGCGACGAGGTCGCCGAGGCGGCCACCCTGGCCCGGCGCGCCGCCGAGTCGGCGACCGCGCACGTCTCCGGCCGTCCCCTCTACGCGGCGCACGCCGACCTCGCCTGGCCGAAGGAACCGCACCTGGTCCTGTGGCACGCGCAGACCCTGCTCCGCGAGTTCCGCGGCGACGGGCACGTCGCGGCGCTGCTGCTCGCCGGCCTGTCCGGGCTGGAGTCGATCGTCCTGCACACCGCATCGGGCGAGGTGAGCGGGGACTTCCTGCGCGCCAGCCGCGGCTGGAGCCGCGAGGAGTGGGCCGCGGCAGCGGAGTCTCTGCGCTCCCGCGGCCTGATGACCGGCGACGGCCTCACCGACGAGGGCCGTGCGCTGCGCGCCCGCCTCGAGGCGGAGACCGACCGCCTGGCCGCGCCGGCGTACGAGATCCTCGGCGCCGGCGGTTGCGCCCGCCTGGTGGAACTCGTGCGGCCGCTGAGCCGCACCCTGGTGAAGGCCGGTTTCCTCGCCGGAGCCCTCCCCGCCAGGCCGAAGTGACCTGGTTGCTCCCGCTGCGACGGTTCCCTCCCGGGGGAACCGGCCCGGGTGTGACGGGATCGACGGCGGTTCGCGTGCGGACCCGGCGAACGGCTCCCCTATGATGCGCGCTACATCCGCATCTGAAGCCGTCCGGAGGCAAGTCGTGGCATCGTTCCTCTACCTCGTTGCCGGGTTGGTGGTCGGTGTGCTCGCCGGCTGGCTCCTGCGAGGACGCCAGGTAACCGCAGCCCAGCACAGCGCGACGAGCACCGCCACGCCCGCCGCCCCCGAAACCGCCGCCGAACCCGCGGCCGCCGAACCCGCCGCCGCCGAACCCGCGGCCGCCGAACCCGCCGCCGCCGAACCCGCCGCCGCCGAACCCGTCGTCAGCGGGCACACGCCGGCGCCCGCAGCGGTCGCCGAGGAGCGCGCGTCCGCTCCCGAGCCCCCCGCCGGCGACCACCCGGTGCTCGCACCGCCCGCCGAGGAGCGCGCGTCCGCTTCCGAGCCCGTCGAGGAGCAGGCCTCCGCGTCCGAGCCGGTCTCCGAGAAGCCTGAGCCGGCGCACGAGCGCGAACCCATCGCCGACCTGGAACCGGCCGGCAGGACCGAGCCGGTCACCGCGCCGGAGCCGCTCACCGCGACCGAGCCGGGCCTCACGCCCGAGCCGGGCCTCACCCCCGAGCCGGGCCTCACGCCCGAGCCGGTCCGGGCGCCCGAGCCCGTGGTCGCCGACGAGCCGGTCACGCCGGCGCCGGCGCCCACCGTGGTCACCGCGCGCGTGACGGAGCCGGACCTGCTCTCCGAGCCCGTCAAGGAACCGGTGCCGGTCCCCGAGACGGAGCCGGTCACGGTCGCGGAGCCTGCCCTGCTCACCGAGCCCGCGACGGAGCCGGTCGCGGTCACCGAGCCCGTCAAGGAGCCGGTCACGGCCGCCGGGCCGGCGACGGAACCGGTGGCGGTCACCGAGTCCGCCCCGGAGCCGGACCCGGCCGCCGAGCCCGTGACGGAGCCGATCCTGCTCTCCGAGCCCGTCAAGGAACCGGTCGCCACCATCCCGGCGCAGAGCGGGCCGGCGGACGCCGGGCCGGCGCACGAGCCGGACGACCTGACGAAGATCGCCGGGATCGGGCCCAAGATGGCGATGGCCCTCGCGGCCGGTGGCATCACCACCTACGAGCAGCTCGCCGCGGCCGACGTCGTCGCGATCCGGGCCGCGATCACGGCCGCCGGGATGCGCCCCGCGCCGAGCCTGGGCGCCTGGCCCGAGCGCGCCCGCGCCCTGACGACCCGCTGACCGGTCGCCGCACCGGCGTCACTTCGGGTTCACGCGGATCCGCGCCCCGGCGCGGATCCGCGTCAGCACGGCCGCAAGTCGCCGCGACCCGGATCTCCGTCCACGCCGGTCCGCCGGCCCGCTCCCCGACCCGGCCGCCATGGGCGGCCGCGCGCACCGATCGTGCCCGCCCGGCCAGCCGGGCGGGCACCGCCGTTACATGATCATGAAAGTCGGCTCCGCCGGGGGAGGCGCCCCTGTGACCTAGTTGCCAAGACTATGCAACAGCATCCCATGCCCAATATGCTGGCCCGCAGTTCGCGGACCGGGGAGGCATGATGGATGTAGTGGCGATGCACATCGCCAACGGGATCGTGGACGGGCCGGTGTCCGCCCTCTTCGCCGCCGTCGCCGCCGGGGCGCTGGCGTGCTGCGTGTGGCGGGCCCGCGCCGATCTCGACGACCGCCTGGCGCCGATGGCCGGCCTCGTGGCCGCGTTCATCTTCGCCGTGCAGATGCTCAACTTCCAGGTGCTGCCCGGCGTCTCCGGGCACCTGCTCGGCGGCGCCCTCGCGGTGGTCCTGGTCGGACCCTGGGTCGGGGCGCTCTGCGTCTCCACCGTGCTGATCGTGCAGTGCCTGCTCTTCGCCGACGGCGGGCTCACCGCGCTCGGGCTCAACATCACGAACATGGCGCTGCTCGGCACCGCGGCCGGCTACCTGCTCGTCGCCGGGCTGATGCGGCTGCTGCCGAAGACTCCGGCCGGGGTCGGCGCGGCCGCCTTCGCCGCCTCGGTCGTCGGCGTGGTCGTCGCCTCGCAGGGCTTCGTCCTGCAGTACTGGATGGGCGGCACGACCGAGCTCTCGATGCCCACGATCGCCGCCACGATGGCCGGGGTGCACACCCTGATCGGCATCGGCGAGGGCCTGATCGCCGCCACCACGGTCGCCACCGTGGCTCGCGTACGCCCGGATCTGGTCTACGCCCTGCGCCGGTTCCGCACCGCGCCGGCCGTCGAGCCGGTGCCCGTCGCCGGAGGTGTCCGATGACCAAGCGGCTCGGCTGGTTCCTCGCCGGCGGGCTCCTGGTGGCCCTGCTGCTCGCCGGGGTCGTCAGCGCCTTCGCCTCCGGCAGCCCCGACGGGCTCGACGCCACCGCGCGGCAGGGGTGCACGTTCAACGCCGACGACGAGATCACCGGCGGCACCTGCATGCTGCAGAAGGAGCAGGAGCACCAGCTCGCCGGGAGCCCGCTCGCCGACTACGGCATCCGCGGCCTCGGTACGGGTGCGCTGTCGACGGGGCTCTCCGGCGTGCTCGGCGTGCTCGTCACGTTCGGGCTCGGCGGCGGCGTGTTCTGGCTGGCCCGGCGGCGCACGCGGACGGAAGCCGAGGCCTAGTGGGCGCCGGTCACGCCCACCCGCTGCACCTGCACCGGCCGAGCCCGGTGCACCGGCTCGCGCCGGAGGTGAAGATCCTCGCCATGCTGCTGTTCACGGTGGTGGTCGTGGCGACGCCGCGGGAGGAGTTCGCGGCCTTCGGCGGGTACGCCCTGCTGCTCGCCGCGGTCGCCGTGACCGCGCGGGTGCCGGCGTCCTGGCTGGCCAAGCGGGCCACCATCGAGCTGCCGTTCGTGGTGCTGGCGGTCGCCCTGCCCTTCGCGGGACACGGCGACCGGGTGGACTGGCTGGGCCTGTCGCTCTCCGTCGACGGCCTGTACGGCGCGTGGAACATCTTCGCCAAGGGCACGCTCGGGGTCGTGGCCTCGCTGCTGCTCGCCGCGTCCACCACGATGCGCGACCTGATCCTCGGGCTGGACCGGCTGCGCTGCCCGGCCGTGTTCACCCAGATCGCCACGTTCATGCTGCGCTACCTGGACATCCTCGTCGAGGACGCGCGGCGGATGCGGATCGCGCGGCTGTCGCGCGGCTACGACCCCCGGTTCCTGTGGCAGGTGAAGGCGTTCGCGGTGAGCGTGGGATCGTTGTTCCTGCGGGCGTACGAGCGGGGCGAGAGGGTCTATCTGGCGATGGTGTCGCGCGGCTACGACGGACGCATGCCCCGGCCCGACACGGGCGGCGCGAGCGCGGCGCAGTGGGCCCAGTCGGCGGCCCTGCCCGTCGCGGCCGCCGCCATCGCCGTGACGGCGGTGCTGCGATGAGCCTGCGGGTCGCCGGGCTGACGTACGCGTACCCGGACGGCAGCGTCGCCCTGCGCGGGGTGGACCTGGACGTGGCCGAGGGTGAACGCGTCGCCCTGCTCGGCCCGAACGGCGCCGGGAAGACGACGCTGGTGCTGCACCTCAACGGCGTGCTGCACGGCGGCGCGGGCACGGTCGAGGTCGGCGGCCTGCGGGTGGACGCCCGCGACCGGGGCCGGCTCACCGAGATCCGCCGCCGGGTCGGCATCGTCTTCCAGGACCCGGACGACCAGCTTTTCATGCCGACGGTGGCCGAGGACGTCGCGTTCGGCCCGGCGAACCTGGGTCTGCGCGGGCCCGAGCTGCAGGAGCGGGTCGACGAGGCCCTCGCCGCGGTGGGCATGTCCGCGCATCGCGACCAGGTGCCGCACCACCTGTCGTTCGGGCAGCGGCGGCGGGTCGCGGTGGCCACGGTGCTGGCGATGCGGCCGCAGCTGCTGGTCCTGGACGAGCCGTCGTCCAACCTGGACCCGGCGAGCCGGCGCGAGCTGGCGGAGATCCTCCAGCGGCTGCCGGTGACGGTGCTGATGGTCACGCACGATCTTCCGTACGCGATGCAGCTCTGTCCCCGCTCGGTCATCCTCGACGGCGGCCGCATCGCGGCCGACGGGCCGACCGCCGGCATCCTCGCGGACGACGATCTGCTGCGCGCCCACCGGCTGGAGCTTCCCTACGGCTTCCATCCGGTACGCCCGTAGCACCGCGTCACGTGGTCGGGGCGCAGGCTCCCGGTGGCAGCTTCGCCTCGCCGATGATGCCCAGCGACTGGTGTGCCTCGGTGAGCCTGCCGAGCCGCTGGAATCCGGCGCCGACCACCACGTCGACCACGGCGCCCCGGCGGGCGGGGTCGTACGCGCGGGTCGCCTTGCCGAAGAAGTAGGCCTGCACCAGCTGGGCCGCGCCCACACCCTCCGGGCCGTAGCGCAGCTCGGCCACGTCGGCGACCTGCTTCCTGCTCATCGCCGGCTTCTGCACCTGGAACCGGCGGTCGACGAAGTCGGCGGACACGCGCGCGCCCAGCCCCGGGGTCGCGGTGCCGTTGAAGACCTTCACGGTCACCTGGGACGGCCCGGGCGGGAGCCGGAGGCTGGCGACGGGCGCACCGACCGGGCAGGCGGGGCCGGCGACCGGGCCGCCCTGGGAGTCGCGGGCCACGGCGAGAACGACGACGACGATCGCCGCCACGGCGAGGAAACCGACGAGGAGGAGGGCCCGGACCCGCGTGAAACTCACGAGGCGCGACGGTAGCGAGCCCGCGCAACATCCACCGCGTCCTCCGATCGGCCCCGTGCCCATCGCCCGATCGGGGGAGGCGGTAGCCCGCCATTGGTACAAAGGTGGCCATGCGCTCGGAGCACTTCACCATCACCCGGGTCATGGTCGACGGCGGCCGCGAGGTCTGCGTCCGGCTCATCGGCGACCTGGACGGCGACGCCCGCGACCCGCTGCGGCGCGAGCTCTACGACGCCGTGCACGACAACGGGGCTCCCCTGCTCGTGGTCGACCTGCACCACACGCTCTTCCTCGACTCCGAGGCGATCGGCGCCCTGCTCGACGGCCTGCTGCGGGCCCAGGAGGCGGGCAAGGACGCCCAGATCGTCAACGCGCGGGGCGCGATACGCACGGTCCTGCAGGTCACCGGCGTGCTCGAGCTGTTCGGGGCGAGCGCCGAAGCGTCCGCCCGGCTCGCCGGCACGGGCGGCGCGACGGTGCTGCCGCTGCGCCCCGCCCCGGCGGTGCCGGACGAGGAGCCGCCGGTCCGGCGCTGGGCGACCTGACCTCTCGGCGCCCGAAATGCATTTACCATGGCATTTCGGGCAGAAGGTGAGGGCGGGGGTCGCCATGACGCACGCACAGCCGGAGTTGCCGGTGCCGGAAGAGCTGGAATGGGCGCTGGACGAGGCGAACAAGGAGGTCGTGGCCATCGCGCCCGGCTGGTTCCGGGCCTGGCCCACCGGGGACGAGAAGTGGTCCGCGGTCAACGTCCGCGCCGCCACCCAGGTCATCGTCAACCACAGCCGCGAGGACGACCGCCACCCGGACAGCTGGACGGTGCGGGCGCTGTTCGGCGAGCACGCGGTGGAGCTGCGCGTCGGGCCCTACGACAACCGGACGCAGGCCATCTGGGTCGCGAACGCCATCCTGAGCATCGCGTACGGGAGCGAGCGCCGCTGACCTCCGTTGCGAGTCACGCCGTCCGTCGTACCCGTCCGGCAACCCACATGCCCTCCGGCGGCAACCGGTCCGGCCTACCGTCAGATCGCCGGGTGTCGACGAAGGTGGGTTCGAGTGGGTACGAACGGAGCGCTCGAGACGCGGTTCGCCGAGTGTGCCCGTGATCGGCAGCCGGAGCGACTGGCGGCTGCCCTCGAGGCGCTGGAGATGGAATCCGTGGCAGCGCCCCGGAGCCTCGCGGAGTTGGCCGGCCGCGCGGAGCGGCTGGCGAGCGAGCTGGACCGCATCGAGTTGGTGATGCGCGCCCGGCTGATCCGCGGCGAGGCGTGCCGGCAGGAGGGCGACCTGACGACATCGGGCCGGATCGCCCACGACGTCAGCGCATGGGCGACCCGGCACCGGCATCCGTACGTCCTGGCCCGCAGCCACCTCGCGGTGTCCCGCTTCCGGCGCCACATCGGCGACCAGTCCGACGCTCTCGCCCACGCCGTGCAATGCCTGGCCCACACCGGCGACGACGTGCCCGCCGGCATCCGTGCGAGACACATGTCGCATCTGGCGGTGACGTTGTGCGAGAGCGGCTCGGTGGACGAAGCCTCGCGCCGGTACCGCGAAGCGTTCGCCATCGCGTCCGCCATCGGGGACTTCGCGCTGTCCCTGCGGCTGCTCAACAATGTCGCCTACACGGCGTACAAGAACAATGACGGCGAACAGGCCCAGAACCTCATCGAGGAGATCCGGGCGTTCTCCGCCCGTCACGACGTGCCGCTCGACGCCTCCTACCTCGACACCATCGCGCGGATCGAGATCATGCGCGGCTGGTACGCCCGGGCGCGGGCCACGCTGCACCCGCTGCTGCACGGCACCGCCGAAGTGCCGGTCGACAGCCACACGCTCGCGGAGTCCCTCCTGACCCTCGCGTTGGCGCAGCGGCTGGATGGTGATGTCGCGGCTGCGCAGGCCACTCTGCGCCGGGCGGTCGCCATGTGCGAGGAGCAGGACCTCGCTTCCGTGCGGGCGCGGGCGCGCGACGAGCAGGCCCAGCTGTATGCGGTGACCGGCCGGTACCGCGAGGCCTACGAGGAGTACCGGCTCTTCCACGGCGAGACTCAGGCGTTGCAGTCGGCTCAGCGCGAGGCGCGTGCTCGTACCCTGCAAGCGGTCTTCGAGACCCAGGAGGCGCGCCGGGAGAGCTCCCGTTTCCGGGAGATGGCACTGCGGGACCCGCTGACCGGCCTGTACAACCGCCGCTTCGTCGACGAACACCTGACGATGCTGTGCGAGCGGGCCGCCGAACAGGGCACGCCGCTCTCGGTCGCACTGGTCGATCTGGACTACTTCAAGCGGATCAACGACACCCTGTCGCATGCCGCCGGCGACACGGTCCTGCAACAGGTCGCCGTGCTCCTGACCGGCACGGCGGCCGAGCCGGCCGTCGCCGCGCGGCTCGGTGGTGAGGAGTTCGTGGTTCTGCTGCCGGACACCGGCACCGACGATGCGGTGCTCCGCTGCGAACGGTTGCGGCTGGCGATCGCCGGTCACCCGTGGCAACCGGTCACCGGGGAATTGCCGGTGACCGCCAGCATCGGTGTGACGACCATCGACGCCGGGAAGACCACGCCCTCGGCGTTGCTCGCCCGAGCCGACCACAACCTCTACACGGCCAAGCGCACGGGTCGCAACCGGGTCGCGGCCGACCCGGCCGGCCATGCCTCACTCGCGGCAGCGAGAGCCACATGACGGCGTGAGCCCCTGGACGGGTGCCCTCCGGCGGAGGGCACCCGCTCGGGTGCTGCCGGCGCTACTGCGTCACGGACGCGTACGCGTCGACGATGCCGTGGCCGTAGAAGCCGTTGAAGCTGCGGTCGCCGGAGCAGTAGGCGTTGTACTCGGACGACCGGCCCTCACGGGTGTACGTGCGCAGCCGCGGGTTCGGGCAGGCGCGCTCGGCGGACGACGCGTAGAGGCGCTGCTCGAGCGCGTCCGGGTCCATCGTCAACCCGCCGCGGGTGGCGTCGCGCGTGCCGTACTTGCTGGCGATCAGCGCCGCGACGCCGCTGGCGTGCGGTGCGGCCATCGAGGTGCCCTGCAGGTAGGTGTAGTAGCCGCAGGAGCCGCCGGTGGTGCAGCGCTTGAAGACCGAGCTGGCGTACGACGAGCGCACGTTGCCGGCGGCGTCCACCTTGTTCTCCTCGCGGAGCACCTTCAGCGGGTAGCTGGACAGGATCTGGTTGGACACCGAGTTGAACGAGCTGGTGCCGTAGCCGTCGCCGCGGAAGCCGCCCGGGGCGGCCACGGAGATCTGCTCCACGCCGTAGTTGGAGTAGTCCGCCTTCGAGCCGGACGGGCCGACCGACGAGACGCCGATGACGTGCGGGCCCTCGACGGGCAGGTCCCAGCAGCTGGCGTTGTCGATGCGGCGCGGGCGCGGGGTGCCGCCGAAGTTGGGGCTCGAGGTGTCGGTACGCGGGCTGCCCAGGTCCTCGTGGTTGTTGCCGAGGGCACCGACCAGCGTGACGCCGCGGGTGTGCGCGTACTCCAGTGCGCGCTTCATGCCGGCGATGGTCGCCTGCTGCCCGGCCTGCTCCGCGGGGCTGTCCGCGGCGTTCGCGGTGCAGTTGTAGAGCCACGGGTCGACGTAGAACGACATGTTGACCACGTCGAGGCCGGCGTCGCCGGCGTAGGTGAGCGCGTTGACGACCGGCTCCAGGAAGAAGGAGCCCGAGTCCTGGCCGCCCTTGAGCTCGACGAGGGTCACGCCGGGCGCGACGCCCGAGATGCCGAAGCCGTCCGCGGCGGCGCCGATGGTGCCCGCGACGTGCGTGCCGTGGCCGCCGTCGTCGGTGCCGACCGGATCGAGGCAGCTCGCCACCTCGCACGGGCCGTCCTCGGGGATGTCGGGCGCGAAGTTGCGCGACAGGCTCGCGCTGAAGTTCGCCGCGAGGTCGGGGTTGCTGGCGTCCAGGCCGGTGTCCAGCACGCCGACGGTGATGCCGCGCTCGCCGGCCTCCACGCTGCGCGCCCGGTCCGCCCGGACCATCTTGAGGCCCCAGAGCCGGGTGTCGAGGGGGTCGAGGCCCGCGGTGCTGCCGGCCCGCCGGGGAGCCGCGGTGGTCGCGGTGGTCGCGGCGGTCGCGGCGGGCAGCGCGGCGACCGGGGCGGCCAGGGTGGACCCGGCGGACTGCACGCCCGCCTCGACGCGCGGCGCACGGGGGCTGCGGCCGATCGGCGCGCGCAGGTTCGCCCCGATGAGGACGCCGCTCTCGGCCGCCTTCGCGGAGAAGTCGGCCCGGGCCGAACGGACCCGGTACAGGCCGACGGCCTCGTTGCGGGCGACGACGCTGCCGCCGGCCGCGGTGATGGCCGCGGTCGCGGCCGAGACGGACACACCCTCCTCGGCGACGACGGTGTACTCGGTGGAGGCGGCCGGAGCGGCCTCGGCGGATCCCGTCACTATGGTGCTCAGCAGGGTCAGCGCCGCCACGGCGGCGGCGCTGACGATGCGGGGTTTCGTCATTGATGAACATCCCTCGGGTGAGTTGCTTTGCAGCAGTCCACCCGAGCAAGGTCACTTTTAGATATATAAATAAATCTTCCTGGTCGCGGCCGGTCAGCCCGGGCCGAAGGCGGTGAGACCGCACCATGCCACGTACTCCTCCGGGCCGCCCCCGGAGGACAGCGCCCGCCGGGCGTGCCACACCGCCGTGGCCAGCGAGTCGCCGCGGGCGATCCGCTCGTGCAGCACCGCCATGCACCGCGCGCTGGCCCCGTCCGGGATCGGCAGGTCGGTGGCGGCGATGCCCGCGCTGCCCTGCGCCATCATGGCGGCGACGAAGCCGAGGACCTCGTCGCCGCCGTACGCCCGCTGGGCGCCCGAGTCGCAGGAGGCCAGCACGACCCGGTGCGGCGCGACCCCGCGAGCCAGCAGCTCGTAGAGGGTGAGCCGACCGTCGCTGAGCTCGAGCGCGGAGAAGAGCGGGCTGTCCGAACGGAACAGTCCGTGGCACGCGACGTGCGCCAGGTCGGCGTCCCTGATCAGCTCGACGGTCGCGTCCACCGTGCTGTCCGGCGGCAGAAGCGTGCGGGCGTCCGGGTGCGCCGCGGCGACCGCCTCGGCCTCGGCAAGCGCGCAGGGCAGGTCCGGGCCCGCGACGACGGCGACCCGGGCGCGGCCGTCGGCGTCCGGCGGCCCCTTCGGCGGGGTGCGCCGCGCCCGGGCCCACAGGGCCGCGGACGGCGTCACGGTCACCGGTGCGCCGTGCAGGGCCGACCACGGTACGCCGGGCAGCCGGGCCGACGGGACCACGACCAGGGGCACGTCCGCGGGCACGCCGACCGGCGCGACGAGCAGCCGGGCCAGGGCGTCGACGGCCTCGGCCGCGGCGGCCAGGGCGACCGCGGCGAACCGGGTGCCGTGCAGCAGCCGGCGCAGCCCGAACATGAGCGCCGCGGCCTCCTGCCGGACCGGTTCGGCGGCGCCGAGCTCGACGAGGCGCAGCCGGCGCGGCTCCACCACGACGGCCAGCAGGCGGTCGCCGGTCACGGCGTACTCCACGAGCCATTCGCCGTCGAGGGCGCGGCGCAGCTCCGCTCCCCGGACCGGGGCCGCCGCCACCGTGCCCGGCTCCTCCCGGGTCCAGGACCGGCGCCGGATCCGCGCTTCGAGCGCGCTCTGCCGGGCCAGCAGCGAGGCCGGCTCCTCGCCGCGCTCCAGCCGGGCGACCCGCAGTTCCTGGGCGATGCCGCGCAGCGCGACGACGTCGGAGTCCACGCCGGTGGCCGGTGGGTGCACGCGCAGCAGCGCGGCGGCCCGGGTGCGTTCCAGCCAGTCCAGGACGCGCGCGGCGGACCCGGCCGGGAGCAGGTGGCGCAGGCCGGCCGCGCCCAGCTCGGTGCCGTGGCCGGAGGCGAGCACCCGCAGCTCCAGCGATGGCAGGGCGGCCCGGTGCCGGGCGAGGTCCCGCAGGCCCCGGGCACATTCGCGCAGCACGTCGCCGGAACCCTCGGCCTCGGCGAGCAGCACCCGGGCCACCCGGCCGCGCAGACGCACGAGCAGCGACTGTCCCTCGGCGACCTCGCGCACCGCGGTCAGTTCGGCACGGGCGGACGCGAGCCTGCCCAGCGCCAGGGCGGCCCGGCCGGCGGCGAGGTGCCCGTACGCCGCCTCGGCGCGCAGCCCCTGGTCGCCCAGGGTGGCCGCCGCCGTGCAGAGCCGGCGCAGCACCTCGGGCGAGTAGCCGTCGCGGGCCGCCAGGGCCTCCGCCTCGGTGACCGTGGCGCGGGCCGTCCACGCCGGACGGCGCTGGCGCCGGAAGTCCCGCCCGGCGGCCCGGGCCTCGGTCAGGGCGGTCGCCGGATCGCCGAGCTCCAAGGCGAGGCCGGCCACGCGCAGCCGGGCCTCGGCCGCCATGAGCCGGGCGCCGTGGCGCTCGAAGTCGGCCGCCGCCGAGCGGGCCGCGGCCATGGCCTCGTCGAGCAGCCGCAGGTCGCGCAGGACGTCGGCGTACTCGACAAGGTGCTCGCCGAGCGGCAGCCCGGCGGCGGCGTGCAGCCGGCCCGCCTCCTCGAAGTGGCGCACGCTCTCGGCCAGCCGTCCGGCGTGGAAGGTGGACCAGGCCCGGCTGTCGGCGATCACGGCGGGCAGCTGGGGACCGAGGTCGCGGGCGAGGACGGCGGCCCGGTCGAGGTGTTCGAGCGCCTCGTGCGGGCAGCCGAGCAGGGTCTGCGCGTTGGCGAGGTTGTTGGCGGCCTTCACCGCGACGATCGGCGGGCACTGCGGGTCGGCGAGCAGCTCCCGGTACGCCTGCGCCGCGGCGACGACGCGGCCCCGGTTGTGGTCCAGGACGGCGAGCTGCAACCGCAGGTCGGGCCGGTCGGCGG
This sequence comes from Couchioplanes azureus, assembly GCF_014648355.1. Classification (GTDB taxonomy): domain Bacteria; phylum Actinomycetota; class Actinomycetes; order Mycobacteriales; family Micromonosporaceae; genus Actinoplanes; species Actinoplanes azureus. Next base: position 29,343 of record NZ_BMQY01000004.1, on the reverse strand, counting down.
GCTCGATCAGGGGCTCGGCGCGGCGCAGGTCGCGGGCCGCGGCGTCGTGGCGGCCCAGCTCGTGCAGGGCCACGGCGCGGGTGACGAGCAGCTCGCCGAGGCGGCGGGACAGCCCGTGCCGCCGTGCCGTACGGACGCCGCCGTCCAGCAGCTCGCGGGCGCCCTCGTTGTCCAGCCTGGCGTGCCGGGCCCAGGCCACGGCCCGCAACGCGACCAGGTGCGCATCGACGTTCGTACCGGCCCGGGTCCGCCGGAGGGTCACTTCTGCCGCGTGCGCGTATCTCGCCGGATCGCGCAGAACTCTCCGGTAAGCGGCGTCGGCCTCCGCTCCTAGGCTCACCTCTGTGTCCACGTGCACCGCCCGAGGTCGAGGCGAGGAAGTCGACGTCAGCGTACCGACGGACAGGGGGAGAAATCCATGACCATCGCCGCACGTTGGCCGCTACCGGACACCCGGACGGCCGCGCAGCTGGCCCATGACCGCGAGGACGTCGCCCGGCAGGTCGCCGTCCTCGCCACCGCGCAGCAGGACATCGTGGAACGCATCCGGGTGCGCCGGCGCTCGGCCGGCGACCCGATCCTGGTCGTGACCACGGACGACGAGCGCATCGCGCTCACCGCCGAGAACCAGCTGGTGGTCGACGCGGACGCGGAGCAGCAGGGGCGGCTCGGCGCCCTGCTGCCCAACTGGCACCCGGACGACCGCCCGGGCCGCAGCGACCGGCGGCGGACCCGGGTGTTGCGCTGCCGGACCAGCCGCACGGCGCGCGAGCTGCGCGCCGACGCGAAGCGGCTGCGCGAGCACGGCATCACGGCCACCGTGAACCTGCTCGTCCCGCTCGGGTACGTCATCAAGGGCAAGTCGTATCCGGGCGTCACCGTCGCCCCGGGACCGTACGCGCCGAACGGTGCCCAGGCGCCGGTGCGGGTGGCGGTCGTGGACACCGGCCTGACCGACCAGGGCCGCTCCGACGCCTGGGACACGGGGCTCGTCCGCAACGGCACCGACGAGCTGGACGTGGTGGCGCCGAAGAACCGCATCGACTGGTTCGCCGGCCACGGCACCTTCGCGGCCGGGATCGTCCGGCAGATCGCGCCCGACTGCGAGGTCGTCGTCTACCGCTTCACCGGCCCGGACGGCCTCGGCACCGACGAGGCCGCGGCCGACATGCTGATCCGGGCCGCGGACGACGCCGCGGGCCGCCGGCTGGTCGTCAACGCCTCGTTCGGCGCGCCCGCCGTGGACGGCGTCGCGCCGCTGGCGATGCGCGAGGCGGTGGAGTACGTCCACGCCACGTACCCGAAGGCGCTGATCGTCGCCAGCGCCGGCAACGACGGCGCGGACCTGCCGCTGTATCCGGCGGCGTACCCGGGCGTGAAGGCGGTGGGCGCGCTGAACGCCGACCTGACCCCGGCGGCGTTCTCCAACCGCGGGTCCTGGGTGCACTGCTCGACGGTCGGCGTGGGGGTCGTCTCGACGTTCGTCGAGGGCCTGCTGCCGCCCGAGGAGGGCGTGGGCGCCGACATCCCGTTCGGCAGCGACGCCTGGGCGACCTGGAGCGGCACGTCGTTCAGCGCGCCGCAGATCAGCGGGGCCGTCGCCGCGTTGTGCGGGGAGGACGCGGCGCTGACCCCGCGGGAGGCGTTCGACGCGCTGATCGGGCCGCGTCCGGCGCTGCCCGGCTTCGGCAAGGTCGTCCACCTGCTGCCGGGGACCCCGACGTCCTGAGGTCACCCGCCGGGCGTCACACGAGGGTCCACTCGGTGGCCACGGCGGGTGCGCCGGCGCGGCGGCAGGTCAGGCTCAGCGGTCCCGCGAGCACGTCCTCGACGACGAACAGGCCCCGCCCGTCGGCGTCGACCTGGCGGGCTTGCGGGGCCGCGGGCTGGCGTACCTCGATGCGGGCCGGCCCCTGCGGGGCGAGGTGGCCGGTCAGCCGGCGGCGCGGGCCGAGGAACTCGACCTGCACCGCGATGACCACCTCGTCGCGGCCCTGCGGCCCGACGACCTGGAAGGTGAGCTGGCGCGGCTGCGGCGCGGTGCCCGGGTCGCGGACGGCGACGGCGCGCCGGTGCACCGCGCCGTCGGCGGCCTGGGAGTCCTCGACCAGGGCCGCCAGCTCGGCGTCGAGGGCGCGCAGCCCGAAGCTCTGCCGGGCCAGCTCCCGCAGCAGCTCCGGCGGCGGGTCGGCCTGGGCGAACAGGTCGCCGAGCCGGGTGAGGAGGCGCTCGTCGTCCGCGGGATCGTACGCGTCGTGCACGGTGACTCCTCCGGCAGGTGGGAAATCGGGTTGCGTGGCGTATCCATCACTGTCAGGAGTCGCCGTCGTTCTCCCGGATACCTTCTGTCAGGAATCGGCGGAGTTGGGCGAGGCACCGTCCGCGGGTGGGCCCCAGGCTGCCGATCGGCATACCCAGCGCGGCGGCGGCCAGTTCGTACGACGGCCGCCCGCCGTCGGCCTCGACCACCAGCACCCGCAGCACGTCGCGGCAGCGGCGGCTGAGCCGCCGGAAGGCCTGCCACAGCTCGGCGTCGCGGTCGGCGGCCAGGAAGGACGACACCGGGTCGTCGGCGGCGTCGCCGGGCTGGTCGTCGAGCCACGAGTCGTCCACGGGCTGCGCGCGCCGCGCCCGGCGGAGCACGGCGAGGGACTCGTTGCGGCACGTCGTGCCGATCCAGGCGCCGAACTTCGCCGGATCACGCAGGGAGTCGAGGTTCTCGAGCGCGCGCAGCCAGGTCTGCTGGAAGACGTCGGCCGCGTCGGCGGGGGCGAGCCGGTGCACCCGGCACACCGCCCAGACCCGCCCGCTGTAGCGCCGGACGATCTCGTTCCACGCCTCGGGATCGCCGGCCGCCGCCCGGCCCACCACCAGCGCCATGTCGTCGAGCGGTCCAGCGTCGTTCATCCTCGCCTCCGATGGGGGTGCTCGGAGCCCGCGGCGTCACGCCGTCCGCCCGTCGGCGGCCCTGGACGTACCCCGCTTCACCATAGACCACGCTCCATGCCTAGCGCTTCGGTGCGACCGGCTCCCGCGGCCCGGTCCACGCCGTCAGCTCGGCCAGGGCCAGATCGCGCCGGCGCGGCACGACCCCGGGCGGGCGGGCCGCCGCCGGGCGGGGCGTGGCCGCCCGGACGGCCTCGACGCCGCGCCGCAGCGCGTCGCGCATCCGGGGGCCGAAGGGCCGCTCGACGCACCGGTGCACCAGCCAGGCGGGGACCAGCATGACCGCGAGGGTGCCGGCGACGAGGAGGCCGACGCTCAGGCCGGTGTGCTCGTAGCCGTATCGGATGACGATGTATCCGATGCGCTGGTGCAGCAGGTAGAAGGGAAAGGTCAGCGCGCCGGCGACGGTCAGCCACCGCCAGCTCAGCCGGTCGGTGCGGCCCAACGCGATCAGCAGCAGGACGCCGTAGCACGCGGTGACGATCAGCACCGCCGGCCAGAGCGCGACCTTCCAGCCGGGGTCGAGCCGGACCCGCTCGCCCAGGCTGTAGAGGCTGAGCAGCCAGGTCAGGCCGAGCATCGCCCAGAGCAGCGGCGTGGTCCCGAAGCGGCGCATCAGGTACAGGACGATGCCGGCGACGAAGTACGGCGCGTAGTGCCGGACGGTCAGCATGGTGAAGGCCTTGTTGCCGATCGCCGGGGCCACCGCGGCGGCGAGCATCCAGGCCGCGCAGAAGATGACCGTACGCCGGTAGGTGATCCCGGGCGCCACGACGAAGACCGCGAACAGCAGGTAGAACCGCAGCTCGCTCCAGAGCGTCCAGTAGACGCTCTCGACCCCGTGCACACCCAGGGGCTCTTGCAGCATGGTGAAGTTGACGGCGACGTCGGCCAGGGTGTGGTCGGTGAAGACCGGCAGGTGGCCGCCGATCGGGAAGACGGCGGTCACCGTCACGGTCAGCACGATGCAGACCCAGTACGCCGGGTAGAGGCGCGAGACCCGGGAGACGACGAAGTCGCCGAGGCCGCGCCCCCAGCCGCTCATGCAGATGGCGAAGCCGCTGATCATGAAGAACAGTTCGACGCCCAGGAATCCGTACACGGTGACCTTGGCGGCGTGCGGCAGGAAGTACACCGGTTCGTGCTCGCCGTCCAGGTGCCAGAACGTCGTGTAGTGGTAGACGGCGACCGCGACGGCGGCGACCAGGCGCAGCCCGTCGAGCGCCACCAGCCGGCGCGGGGATGCCTGCGGCACGTCCTGACCTCCTCGCCGCTCGCGCGGCCCTCGGGGCGATCTTGCGGAGGCCGATCCTGGGCGGTGCCGCGTCCCGTGCCGGTGAACCGGATCTTGACGTGGGCCTTAACTTCCGCCTGGCACACTCGGGCGGTGCGAGTGCTGGTGGCGGACGACGAGCGACTTCTGGCGGACACGGTGGCCGAGGGGCTGCGGCGCCTCTCCATGGCGGTGGACGTCTGCTACGACGGCGACACGGCCTTCGAGCGGATCAGCGTGCACCGCTACGACGTGGCCGTCCTGGACCGCGACATGCCGGGGCGCACCGGTGACCAGGTGTGCCGCTGGGTCGCCGACACCGCGGACGTGGACACCCGGGTGCTGCTGCTGACCGCCGCGGCCGGGCTGCGCGACCGGGTCGAGGGCCTGGGCCTCGGCGCCGACGACTACCTGACCAAGCCCTTCGCCTTCGCCGAGCTGGCGGCCCGGGTGCAGGCGCTCGGGCGCCGGTCGACGCCCGCGGTGCCGCCGGTCCTCGAGCAGGAGGGCGTCGTCCTCGACGTCGCCCGGCACGTCGCCACCCGCGACGGGCGGGTGCTCAACCTGACCAACAAGGAGTTCGCCGTCCTGCACGTACTGCTGGCGGCGCGCGGCGCGGTGGTGAGCGCGGAGGAGCTGCTCGAACGGGCCTGGGACGAGAACGCCGACCCGTTCACCCACGTCGTCCGGGTCACCGTCATGAACCTGCGCAAGAAGCTCGGCGATCCCGCGGTGGTGCACACGGTGCACCGGTCGGGCTACCGCATCGGCGGGTGACGGCGCGCCCGGCTCACTCGTCGGTGCGCACGCCCTGGTGGGTCCGGCGCAGCGCCTGTGCCACGGTGCGGCCGTGCAGCGGCTCGCAGAAGTGGAAGCCCTGACCGGCGGCGCAGCCCAACCCGGCGAGGATGCGGGCCTGCTGCGCGGTCTCCACGCCCTCGGCGACCACCGTCGCGCCGAGCGTCGCGCCGAGCCGGACGATCTCCTCGACGGCCGTCCGCGCCGCCGGGTCGGCGGCGACGCCGGCGACGAGCGATCCGTCGATCTTCAGGGTGCTGGCCGGCAGCCGGCGCAGCCCGTCCGGCGGGGAGAAGCCGACGTCGTCCACGGCGAGGCCGGCGCCCAGCTCGCGCAGGCTCGCGAGCCGGTCCCGCAGGTCCGGGCCGGGGTCGCGGAGCAGGTCCGCGGCGAGCTCGAGGACCAGCCGGTCCGCCGGGAAGCCGGTCCCGGCCAGCACGCCGCGGACCGTCTCCACCAGGTCCGGCGCCAGGACCTGCTCCGGTGAGAGGTTCACGCTCAGCCGCACGTGCTCCACGCCCGGCACGGTGGCCCGCCAGCGGGCGGCCGCACGGCAGGCCTCGCGCAGCACCCACTCCCCCAGCGGCACGATGGCGCCGGTCTCCTCGGCGAGGCCGAGGAAGTCGTCCGGCATCAGCAGGCCGCGCCGCGGGTGCAGCCAGCGGACCAGCGCCTCCACGGCCACGACGGCGCCGGTGCTCAGGCCGACGACCGGCTGGAAGAGCACGACGAGGCCGCCGTCGGCGATCGCCCGGCGCAGTTCCGCGTCCCGCGCCCCGGCGTCGGGACCGGCGCGGTAGATCTCGTGACGGCCGCGTCCGGCGCGCTTGGCCGCGTCGAGGGCGGCACCGGCGTGCCGCAGCAGCCGCTCGCCGCCCGGGGTGGCCTCGTCGCGCAGCGCGACACCGACGCTGGCCCCGGCCGCGACCACGTGCTCGCCGGCGATGACCGGGGTGCGCAGCGTGTCGACGAGCCGCTGCGCGACACGCGCCGCGGCGGCGGGCTCGGGCAGGTCGCGCAGGATGACGGCGAACTCGTCGCCGCCGATGCGCCCGGCGGTGTCCCCGGCGCGCAGGACCGAGCGCACCGCGCTGGCCACGGCCGTGAGCACCGCGTCGCCGGCGCGGGTGCCGTACCGGGCGTTGACGTCGCCGAGGTGGTCCACGTCGATGACGAGGACGGCGGCGTGCCGGTCGCCGTCCGGCGGCCGGGCGCCGAGCTCGGCCAGGCGCCCGGCGAGGCCGGCCCGGTTGGCGAGCCCGGTCAGCGGGTCGCGGTCCTCGCGCCGCCGGGCGGTGCCGGCGCCGCGTCTGCCGGCCCGGAAGCCCAGCGCCGCGCAGAGCACCGCCAGGAGGACGGACATCGCGATCATGACGTACGGTCGGACGGTCTCGCCCGGCCACCCCCCGGCGAGGCCGACGGCCAGGCCGGCCAGCAGCACGGCGGCCCCCGCGGCGGCCACCGAGGCCGCACGCTCGGCGGGGACGCGCCTGTCGGTCACGCCCGACCATCGACCGCGGGCGGACGCGACTTGAGGATTCGCCGCGGCGCCGCCGACCCGGCGCGCGGGCCGCCGGAGGCGATCCGGGAAAATGGCCGGGACCAGACGAGAACGGAAGTTGGAGATCGTGGCTGAAGCAGCAGGAGCCGTCGACTGGGTGAGCCGGTTCGCCGACGAGGTGATCGCCGAGGCACAGCGCCGCTCGCCGGGCAAGCCGGTGGTGTGCGCGTCCGGGCTGAGCCCGTCCGGGCCCATCCACCTGGGCAACCTGCGCGAGGTGATGACGCCGCACCTGGTCGCGGACGAGATCCGCCGGCGCGGGCACGAGGTGGAGCACCTCATCTCGTGGGACGATTTCGACCGGTTCCGCAAGGTGCCGGCGGGCGTCGACCCGTCCTGGGCCGAGCACATCGGCAAGCCGCTGACCGCCGTGCCCGCGCCGCCCGGCAGCCGCTTCCCCAACTGGGCCGAGCACTTCAAGGCCGCGATGATCGACTCGCTGGCCGAGCTCGGCGTCGACTACCGGGGCATCTCGCAGACGCAGATGTACACCTCCGGGGCCTACCGGGAGCAGATCCTGCTGGCGATGCGCGAGCGCGGGCGCATCGACGCGATCCTGGACCGCTACCGCACCAAGGGCCGGACCGCCGCGCCGAAGGCGAACGCCAAGCTCGACGCGGCCGACGCCGCGGCGGCCGCGGAGGCGGCCGAGGGTTCCGGCGCGGCCGACGAGGACGACGGCGCGGCGAGCACCGGTTACTACCCGTACAAGCCTTACTGCGGTCAGTGCGGCAAGGACACCACGACCGTCACCGCGTACGACGACGAGAGCACCGCGCTGACGTACCTGTGCGCCTGCGGGTTCACCGAGACCGTGCTGCTGCGCGAGTTCGACCGCGGCAAGCTGGTCTGGAAGGTCGACTGGCCGATGCGGTGGGCGTACGAGGGCGTGCACTTCGAGCCCTCCGGCGTCGACCACTCCTCCCCCGGCTCGTCGTTCGTGGTCGGCGGCCAGATCGTCACCGAGGTCTTCGGCGCCGAGCAGCCGATCGGCCCCATGTACGCCTTCGTCGGCATCAGCGGCATGGCGAAGATGTCCAGCTCCCGCGGCGCGGTGCCGACCCCCGCGGACGCCCTGGCCATCATGGAGGCGCCGCTGCTGCGCTGGATGTACGCCCGCCGCCGCCCCAACCAGTCCTTCAAGGTGGCCTTCGACGCGGAGATCCAGCGCCTGTACGACGAGTGGGACGCCCTGGAAGCCAAGATCGCCACCGGCGCGGCCGCACCCGGCGACGAGGCGGCACACGACCGCGCCGTCCGGACGGCCACGGTCACGCTGCCCCGCACGCCGATCCCGGTCGCGTACCGCACCCTGGCCTCGATCGTCGACATCACCACCGGCCACGACGAGCAGACCCTGCGCATCCTGCGCGACCTCGACCCGCGCCGCCCGGTGACCGACCTGTCCCAGGTGCGTCCCCGCCTCGACCGGGCGCAGACCTGGGTCCTCACCCAGCTCCCCGCCGAGGCGCGCACCCAGGTCCGCACCGAGCCGGACAAGGAGCTCCTGGCGTCGCTCGACGACGACCAGCGCGAGTCCCTGCGGCTGCTGGCGGCCGGGCTCGACGAGAACTGGTCGCTGGACGGGCTGACGACGCTCGTGTACGGCGTACCGAAGGTCATGGCGGGCCTGCCCCCGGACACCAAGCCGACCGCGGAGCTGAAGGTCGCGCAGCGGTCCTTCTTCGTGCTGGTGTACCGGCTCCTGATCGGCAAGGAGACCGGGCCGCGCCTGCCCACGCTGCTGCTGGCCGTGGGAGCCGACCGCATCCGCACGCTGATCGGCGGCTGACCCCCGGTTTCGGCCTTTCACCCCGGTCCGCGGCGCGGCACCCGGGTCGCCGCTAGGCGGCCCCGGTGTGCCGGCCGCGGGCCGCGGGGGCCTCCTCGAGCGAGGCGATGTCGACGCCGGCCTCGGCGAGCAGCCGCTCGACGGTGGCGATGACCAGGCCGTCGACGATGTTGTCGCCGTGCACCAGCCGGTAGAACCGCTGGCCGCCGCGGCGGACGATCTCGACGCGCCACCGGCCGTCGGGGGTCTGCAGGGCGCCCTCGACGGTGCCCGCCGGCGGCGCGGGGATCGGCTCGGGCGCCCGGCGCACGGAACCGGCGCTCCGGTCGGGACGCAGCCCGCGCCAGGACGGATGCCGCAGCCGGCCCTCCTCGGTCCAGTTCCGGAACGCCACCTCGCCGATGAGCACGGGCTCGACCCAGTGGGCGTGCCGGGCGTGCTCGCGTGGGACCGCGGCCACCGGCGGCGTCGTACGGGCCAGCGGTGCCAGCTCCTGCTGCAACCGGCGCAGCATGGCGTCGGTGAAGCCGGTACCGACGTGCCCGGCGAACACCAGCGCGTCCGCGGCGTCGTAGACGGCGAGCAGCAGCGACCCCGGCAGCCCGGCACGGCGGCCGTTGCCGGGCTTCCAGCCGATGACGATGACCTCCTGGGTGCGCACCAGGGGCACCTTCGTCCAGTCGGCGGAGCGCTTCCCGGGCCGGTACGGCGCGGCGAGCCGCTTCGCGACCACCCCCTCGTACCCGGCGAGCTCCGCGGCCCGCAACACGGCGACCCCGTCGGCGCCGGGGAAGCCGGCCGGCACCCGCACGTGCCGGCCGGACAGGCCCAGCCCCTCCAGCAGCTCCCGCCGTGCGGTGTACGGCAGGGCGGTGGTGTCGGCTCCGTCGAGGTGCAGCACGTCGAACGGGAAGAACACCACCGGTACGGCGTCGCGCAGGGCGGCCGGGGGCGCGCTCTGGTGGATCCGCTGCTGCAACCGGGCGAAGCTCGGCCGGTCCCCCGCCTCCAGCGCGACCACCTCCCCGTCCAGGACCGCCGCTCGCCGGCCGAGAAGCCGCCCGAGCTCGGCCAGCTCGGGGTACGAGTGGGTGACGTCGTTGCCGTTGCGCGACAGCAGCCGGACCTGCCCGTGCTGCACGTAGCCGACCGCGCGGACGCCGTCGTACTTCATCTCGACCGCCCACCCGGGCCCGGCCGGCAGCGCACCGGCGGCGGCCAGCATCGGCGCGATCAGGGGCAGCTCAGCCACCGGCCCCACCTCCGAAGCCGGCCGTCAGGCGCCCGCGCCGGACCGCGGCCTGCCCTGCCAGGCCGCCTGAAAAGGCCCCTGACCTGCCTCGCTCCGCCCTCGGCGCGATCTCCGCCACATGATCAGTCACTCTCATGAACGGCGGCTCGGCAACCCGAACGCCGCAACATCACCTAATTACCGCGATGTAACTCGGTGCGGGACGGATATTCGCTGGAGTGGCTGTGCGCCGGATGCGATCATCCCCGGCATGACGACGACCCGAGAGGACGATGGCGCGTAGGGCTCCGGCAGCGGTGCGGGCCGCACCGCGGCGCCGGGGTGGCGCGGGGAACGTACCCGAGATCGACGGCGTGAGCGCGGGCACCGCCCGGGAGATCCGCTGCTACGAGCGCTCACGGCTGTGGCCCGGCGCCGTCGCCCGGGCTCTGGCGGGGTGGAAACGTGCCGTACACCGGCCGGTCACCGATCTCTTGCAGGACGCCCTCTCCGCCGGATGCCCCTGCTGTGATCCGCTCGAGCACCGAGATGTGCTGGCGCGGGCACTCCAGGGACTCGGCCGCACGGCGCGCCGGGAACTCCAGGCCCAGGTGAGCGCGTGGGACGACGTCTTCCGGCGCCGTACGCATCCCGACCCGCAGAAGCCGGCGGAGTGGCCGTGGTGGCGGCGCCGGGCGTGACGGCGAACCGCGCCGACCGGCCGGGTCAGTACCGGTCGATCGTGGGGATCGTCGGGCCGCTCTGGTCGTACTTGCCGGCCGTGTACTTCCACGCCCTCCGGTACGAGCCGTCCCCGAACGACGCCTCGATGGTGTCGTTGATGAAGTTGCGGAACTGGTCGTCGCCCTTCTTCACGCCGATGCCGTACGGCTCCTCGGTGAAGGCGGTGCCGGCCAGCGCGAGCTTGCCCTCGTTGGTCGCGATGAAGCCGAGCAGGATGACGTTGTCGCTGGTGACGGCGTCGACCTTGCGGTTCATCAGCGCCTTCACGCACTTGTCGTAGTTCTCGAAGAGCACCAGCTGCTTCGTCTTGTCCTTCAGGTACTTCTGGATGTTGGTCGCCGGCGTCGAGTTGGTCACCGAGCAGACCTTCTTCGTCGGGTCTTTGAAGGAGTCCGGCCCGGTGATCTCGCTGTAGTCGGCGTTCACCATCAGCGTCTGGCCGGCGATGTAGTACGGCCCGGCGAAGTCGACGAGCTGCTTGCGCTTGTCGGTGATCGTGTACGTCGCCACCACGATGTCGACCTTGTCCTGCTGGAGCACCTGCTCACGGATGGACGACGGCGTCTCGGTGTACTCGATCCTCTCCTCGGCAATGCCGAGGCGCTCCGCGATGATCTTCGCGATCTCGACGTCGAAGCCCTTCGGAGTGCCGCTGGGCCTCTTGAGCCCGAAGCCCGGCTGGTCGAACTTCGTGCCGACGCGCAGCTTCTGTGCGTCCCTGAGCTTCTGCATGGTCGAGCCGGCCGGGAAGCTCGTGCGCTCGCCCGTGGAACCGGCATCGTCCCCGCCGCACGCGGCCGTGGCCAGCGCCAAGGTTAGCGCGACGGCCGCCACGGCGGCTCGGGTCTTGCGCATCGTCATGCTCCTCGTGCTGCTCCGGCGTCGGATGAAATTGCTCGGGTAAGTCGATTTCGTCGAGAGAACTGTAGATACCACGCACCCACCGCGTCCTCGGCCAAACGGTGGATGGTCTTGACCCCGCCCCAGCGAGGCGGCCTGGCGGTGGCTCACGGGAGCGCCGCCGCCGCGGGTGCGACTTTCCGGCCGGTGCCGGGTCAGGGCAGAATTTCGACGTAGCCGCCGGTTCCGTGCACGCGGATGCGCTGCCCGTCGGGGATCAGCCGGGTGGCGTCCAGCACGCTGACCACGGCCGGCAGGCCGTACTCCCGGGCGATCACCGCGCCGTGGGTCATCAGGCCGCCCACCTCGGTCACCAGGCCGGCGACGGCGACGAAGAGGGGCGTCCAGCTCGGGTCCGTGTGGGCCGTGACCAGGATGTCGCCCGGTTCGAGATCCGCCCGGGCCAGGTCCAGGACGACGCGGGCGCGTCCTTCGACGGTGCCGGCCGAGACCGGTAGGCCGGCGAGGGCGCCGGCCGGCACGTCGTCGCGCCGGTACGCCCCGGCGACGACCTCGCCGTCCGAGGTGAGCACCCGCGGCGGCGTGAGCGCGTGGTACGACCGGAACGCCTCCCTGCGCCGCCGGACGAGCTCGGCGTCCACCCGGTTCGAGCGCACCACGTCGTGGAGCTCCGGGAAGGTGAGGTAGAAGACGTCCTCCCGCTCGGCGAGCACACCCGCCTCCACGAGGCGCCCGGCCTCCTGCAGCAGGGCCTGCTTGTAGACGAAGTAGCGGCTGACGATGTCGTACTTCGGGTACTCGCGGTAGCCGATGAAGGTGCGTACCCGGTCGATCATCCGCTCGGTCTCGCCGGCCTTGCGCTCCCCGTCCGGCAGTGCCCGCAGGCGTTCGAGCACCTCCCGGGCCATGGCCCGGGCCTGCTGCCGTCCGTGCTCGAAGCGCCGTCCGGCGGCGCCCGGCGCGAAGTTCCGGACGTGGTCGAGGAGCACGGGTACGAGGGTGGCCGGGCGCTCGCGCCACCGCGGCCTCGTGATGTCGATCTCGCCGACGCAGCGCATGCCGTACCGGTCGAGGTAGGCCTCGATGGCGTCGCGCGCCTCGGTCCCGCCCGCGAGCTTCGGCAGCTCGTCCAGGAATCCTTCGTCGCCGGCGCCCTGGAGGAAGGCCACCACCTCGGGATGCGGGCGGATCACGTCCGCAACGTCGAGCAGCGCCAGTCCCATCTCCGACGTGACGTTGCCGGGGGCGGACAGCGTGAGGGTGCCGGCCGCGTTCTTCTCCCCCAGCCATTCCCCCAGCCGGTCGTCGAGCCACCAGGTGGCCTCCATCCCCGCCATGACCGCCTGCATGCTCAGGGGGTCGCCGAGGACCCGCTTGTGCTCCTGGAAGGCCTCCCGCAGGAAGTCGAAGAGCGCCGGTCCGGTCACCGTCGCGATGTCGCGCCGCAGGGCCGCGAGGGACGCCTCGCTGCGGGCGATCAGCTCGGTGACGACGGCCGGGTCGGTCTCGACCGGGGCGGTCCCGCCGGCCGGTGGCCCGGCGGGACCGCCGCGGCCGCCGGGTCCGCCGTCCGGGAGCGCCAGGACGAAGTCGTCGCGGTCGAGGAGCGTCTCCAGCGCGTCCCTGGTCAGCGGATCGGACCGGCCCACCAGCTCCAGGAAACCGGCGCGGCTCGCCGGCGCGGCCAGCAGCCGGGTGGCGTCGACGAACAGCCTCCCGCCGGCCTCGAGCATCGGCGCCATGGCCGTCAGCTGCCACACGGACAGGCCCAGTGGCCTCATGGGGTCGGTCATCATCTGCTGATGGCCGACGGAGAGGTAGACGTGGTTCTCCCGGTCGCCGGCCGCGGGAACCGGGAACAGCGTGGTGATCGGACGGCTCTGCACGATGTGGAAGTCGTCCCCGGCGAGGCACCACTCGATGTCCTGCGGACGCCCGAAATGCGCCTCGATCCGCCGTCCTAGCCGCACGAGCCGCACGACCTGCGCGTCCGTGAGCGCCGGCCGCTCCTGCCGCTGCGGGTCGACCGCCACCTCCCGCGTCCCGCCCGCCGGCAGGGGGTGCACGGCCCGCTGCTTGACGGCGACCGCCCTGGCGACGACCTCGCCGTCGCGCACCCGGAAGACGTCCGGGTTCACCAGGCCGCCGACCAGGGCCTCGCCGAGGCCGAAGCTCGCGTCGACGGCGGCGACCTTCCGGTTGCCCGTGACCGGGTCGGCCGTGAACAGCACGCCGGCCGCATCCGGGAGGACCATCTGCTGCACGACCACGGCCATGTGGACCTTCCGGTGGTCGAAGCCGTTGCGCAGGCGGTAGGTCACGGCCCGCTCGGTGAACAGCGACGCCCAGCACCGGCTGACGTGCCGGAGGATCGCCGCCGGCCCGACGACGTTCAGGTACGAGTCCTGCTGGCCCGCGAAGGACGCCGTCGGCAGGTCCTCCGCCGTCGCGCTGGATCGCACGGCGCAGGCGGCCTGCTCGCCCAGCGGGGCGAGCGCTCCGGTGATCGCCCCCGCCGGCTCGTCCGGGACGGCGACCCCTTCGACGGCGCGGCGGAGCTCCGCGCCGAGCGTACGGATGGCCTCGCGGTCCTGCGGGTCGACGCGCGACAGCTGGTCGAGCCGAGCGCCGATCGACGGCGTCTCCGCCACGATCCGCCGGAAGGCGGCCGTCGTCACGCAGAACCCCGGCGGCACGCGGACGCCCTCGATCCGCGACAGCGCGCCCAGGTGCGCGGCCTTGCCTCCGACGACCGCCACCTGCGTCTCGTCGATCTCGGCAAGAGACATCACGTACTGCTCGCTCATCGCGACACCCATGTCCTCGTGCTTGCTGTGCGCTCCACGTTAGAGGCGCGCTCTCCCGGCCGTCCTTTTTAGTCACCGGTCTAGATGCTTCGGCTCTCTACCGTGGTGGCGATGTTGATCGAGCATCCTCGCCCTTGCCGGCGGCGGCGCCACAAGCGCGCCGGCGGCAGGGCGGGCACGCGGACCAGAAAGGGACGTCATGCAGCTCGCGTACCGCTATCCGGTACGGACCGTGGGAGTCGTCGGCGGAGGCGGCATGGGCAGCGGTATCGCCCTGACCTACGCCCTCGCCGGACACGATGTCGTCGTCGTGCAACGCAGCCCGCAGGGCTGTGCCGCCACCCGCAGCCGGCTGAGCGGGCTCGCCCGCCAGCTGGTCCGGGCCGGATCGCCCGATGCCGGACGGATGTCCACGGTGCTGGGCCGGATCCGCACCACCACGGACCTGGCGGAACTGGCCGTCGCCGACTACGTCGTGGAGGCGGTGCCCGAGGACCTCGCCGTCAAGCGGCAGGTGCACGCCGCTCTCGACGAGATCGCCGCCCCGGACGTGATCGTGGCGAGCGCCTCGACGGCGATACCGGTCGACGTGCTGGCACAGGATTGCAAGCACGTCGAGCGGATCCTCGGCACCCGGTTCTACCTGCCGGCGCCGCTGGTCCCCCTGGTCGACGTGGTCCGCGGCGAGCGGACCGGGGAGGCCGCCGTGGAGGTGGCGACCCTCCTGCTCGCCGGCGCGGGCAAGCGGCCGGTGACGTTCGACCGGCACGCCGCGGGCACCGTCGGCCCCCGGCTGCAGACCGCGCTGATCGACGAGGCGCTGCGCATCGTCGGCGAGGGGCTGGTCCCGCCGGAGACCGTCGACCGGGTCCTCACCCTCGGCGTCGGCCGGCGCTTCGGTGTCACCGGCGTGTTCGACCGGCTCGACTTCGCCGGGCTGGACACCGTCGCCGCGACACTGCGCAGCCTGGGGCGGCCGGTGCCGGCGCCGATCGAGGAGCGGGTCCGGCAGGGCCGGCTGGGCGTGAAGACCGGCGCCGGCTTCTACCCGTGGACCGACGAGCGGGTCTGCGCCGTGGAGGAGGCGCTCGCCCGCCAGCTGATCGCGCAGGCGGCGCAGGACCGCGCCCCGGCGCCGGCCGCGGGAAGGTCGCAGGCGGTCGTGGTGGACCCCGCGGTGCTGCGGCCGTTCCTCGACGCGGCGCTGGCCGCGTACCGGGCGTGCACGCCGGAGGAGCCCCCGGGCTGCTTCGCGTTGCTGGTCGGCCGGATCGAGCCGGACCGCATGGTGGTGGAGCGCGCGGTCCTGGCCCGCAACGTCCGCGGCACCGACCAGGCGGCGGCCGGCGAGTACGAGTCCACCATCGTCCCGTGCTTCGGCGAGGCCTACGGCAACCGGCGCCGGGGCTTCTGGTGCCATGCGGTGGACCAGCTGCGGGTCCACCGGGAAGCCGAGGCGGACGGGCTGGAGGTGCTGGGCTCCGTCCACCTGCACCCGGACTGGCACCGGATCGGCCCTCCCGGCGAGCGCGGCCTGCACATCAGCCAGCACCCGACGGCGATGGACGCGTACATGATCCAGCAGACACAGTGGCCGCTGAACATGATCTGCTACATCGAGTCCTCGGGTGACGGCTGTTCCTACACCTTCGGCGCGTGGGCGCCGCCCGCGGACGGCGGCAACCGGTGCGAGGAGCTGACGCTGCACTGGAGCGTGCCGGCCCGGTAGCACCGCGCCGGGTCACGCCGCACCCACCGCCTGCCGGGCCGCGTCGGTGGGGCCGGCGCCGGCTGCGTGAGCGCGGCGACGATCGGGGCGGCACCTCGGGTGGATTATTCACCGGGCTGCGGGAGCGCCAGGTCGAGGAGATAGCCGACGGTGCTCCCGCGGCCGCCGTGGCGAAGATCGGCGCGCCGCATCACCGGCACGTCGTGACCCTGCCCACGGTACGCCGGCCCGGGCCCGCCCACCGCACCGTCCAGCCGGGTGATCCGGCGGACGGTCCAGGCCCGCACGGCGCGATCCCGCAGCTCGGCCTCGGGTGCGAAGCCGTCGGTCTCGTACGGCTCGGCGATGCCGAGCTGGCCGCGTACTCGTAGCCAGGTTCCGGGCCGCGGAACGGGCAGGGCCGGATCCGAGCCGGCCTCCCGGTCGCCGGGCCGTCCCGGCATGCGGGGTGAGGGACTCGCGTCCGCCTCGCTGACGTACATACCGAGCCCGCCGACATCGAGCATCCAGCCGTCCGGCCAGATGCGGCTCTCCGCCGGGACCACGCTGCCGACAAGGTCGTAGATCCGCCGGTGGCCGGGGTCGGACCGGCTGCCCGGGGTGGAGGTCACCGCGGTACGGCGATGCTCCGCGCCCACACCGGCGCGGTACCGGCAGAAAAGCGCCAAGGGCAGCTCCGCCACGCCGCCGACCTCGGCGGTGAACCCGTCGCCGGCGACCACGTGGGAAGGAACGAAGACGTCACGCCACAGCACGCCCCCGATGATCCCTGATGACGGCAGGCGCCACGCGCGGCACGGCCGCTACGGGTCGAGGAGCTGCTCGCGAAGGATGTCGGCGTGTCCGCAGTGCTGCGCGAGCTCGCGCAGCACGTGGAGGTACACCCACCGCAGCGGGAGCGGGCCGCGCCGGTTGCCGTGGACGAGGTCGTCCAGCCCCAGGGCCGAGGTCGCGCGGCGGGACGCCTCGCATGCCTCGCGGTGCGCTCGCTGGACCGAGGCGATGGTGTCGTCGGGGTGCAGGACGAACGACTCGTCCGGCGTGGCCGGGATGCCGATCTCGGCGCGCGAGCGGCAGGTGATCGCTTCGTCGAACCAGACCTTCTCGACGAAGACGGCGTGCTTCACCAACCCGAGCAGGGTGGTCCGGGAGCGGACCAGCGATCGGCGCACCTGTTCCTCGCTCAGCCCGTCCAGGCATCGGTGGAGCGCGTCGCGGTGGTCGTCGAGGAACGCCTCGAACTGTTCGCGGACCGGCCGGGCGATGACGTCCTCGGCCGGCGTCCTGGGAAGGGAGGGCACGCCCGCAGCATCCCAGAGGGCCCAGTCGAAGAACAACTCGCGACCACCGGCAGGCCGCGCGGTCCTCGGTGGGCCCGATGCTCAGTTGGCGTCCGGCAGGAGGATCGGCGTGCCGTCCGCCCATGCGCAGTCGTCGGCGGGGACGCCGAGCGGCTGGTAGGAGACTTGGATGCCGTAGCCCTCCCGCTCGGAGGTCACCACGAACCACCACGGGCAGCCGCCGCCGGCGGGCTTGGTCGCCGAGTACAGGCCCACGGTGGTGGGGTCGGGTCGCCAGCCCGAGCGCTCGGCGAGGCCGGCGTAGTAGGCCCGGACGCCGGCCTGCGTCATGGTGGTCGTCAGCCGCCGGCTCACCGCGCCGTGCGACACCGCGCCGAGGGAGCTGCCGGGTGGCGAGGTGTCGCACGACACCGAGTCGACGTCCATGCCGAGGCTGCCCGCGCCCGGGTGCTCGTTGAGCACCGGTTCCTTCCGGATCTGCGCCACGGTCTCCGGCCGGTGGCGGCAGCCGGTCCCGCTGGACGATGCCGCGTCCTTGCGGAAAGCCGGTTCCGCCACGGCCCAGCCGAACAGAGCGGTCACCAGGACCGGCCCGGCCACCATGCCGATCCGCCGGAGCGCGCGTCCGCGCGCGGCGGCCGGATCCTGCGATGGCGCGGGCGGCGGAGGCGCCGGCGACCCGGGTGCGGATGCCGCAGCAGGGTGCGGTGGGTGCGTGCTCATCGCGGTTCCTCCGGTCCGGACCGAGACGTTCGGTGATCATCGATGCGGCGGATGATAGGGCCGGGCCCGGCACGGCGTCCCGCCCGGCGGCGGTCCGGCGGCGCGGATCTCGTTGCGCAATTCTTGCAAGAGATTCCAGGGTCTACAGTGACGCCCATGCGCGCACGACTCTCCGACATCGCGCGCCAGGCCGAGGTCAGCGAGGCGACGGTGTCGCGGGTGCTCAACGACCGGCCCGGCGTGTCCGCCGACACCCGGCAGGCCGTACTGACCGCTCTCGACGTGCTCGGCTACGAGCGCCCCGAAAGGCTGCGCAAGCGCAGCGCCGGGCTCGTCGGCCTCATCGTGCCCGAGCTGGAGAACCCGATCTTCCCGGCGTTCGCACAGACGATCGAGTCGGCGCTGGCGCAGTCCGGGTTCACGCCGGTGCTGTGCACGCAGACCCCGGGCGGAGTCACCGAGGACGAATACGTCGAGATGCTGCTCGACCGCCAGGTTTCCGGCATCGTCTTCGTCTCCGGCCTGCACGCCGACACCACCGCCGACCACGAGCGCTACCGGCGCCTGGTGGGCCGGCCGCTGCCGATCGTGCTGATCAACGGCTACGCCGAGGGCCTGGACGCCCCGTTCATCTCGTGCGACGACCGGCTCGCCGGCGAGATGGCGGTCAACCATCTGGTCGCCCTCGGCCACCGGCGGATCGGCTTCATCTCCGGCCCGGACCGCTTCCTCAACGTGCAACGCAAGCTCGACGGCTACCGTACGGCGATGCGCCGCGAGCTCGACGTGACGGACCGGGAGCTCGAGGACCTGATCGCGCTCTCCCTCTTCGGCGTCGAGGGCGGCGAGGTGGCCGCCGGGCAGCTGCTCGATCGCGGGGTCACCGGCGTCGTCTGCGGCTCGGACCTGATGGCGCTGGGCGCCATCAGGGCGGCCCGCCGGCGCGGGCTCAGCGTGCCGCTCGACGTCTCGGTGGTGGGCTACGACGACTCGCCGCTGATCGCCTTCACGGATCCGCCGCTGACCACCGTGCGCCAGCCGGTGGCGGCGATGGGCAACGCGGCCATCCGCCAGCTCGTGGACGAGATCAACGGGCACGGCGCGCCGCGCTCGGAGTACGTCTTCCCGCCCGAGCTGGTGGTGCGTGGATCGACCGCCATGAACAAGAGCGGGCGCGGGCCGGAGAGCGTGACGTTCCCGGCTGCATAGAGCACCGTCGCTTTACCTTGTGGAAACAGGCTGATAATTTTCCTCCAGTTGCGCAAGGAGTTTCATCGGCTCCCGCGTCCTGGAGGCACCCATGCGGATCCGTCCGGTCCTCGCCGCGGTGACCGTCCTGCTCGCCGCGGCGCTCGCGGCGGCCTGCTCCGGCCGCGAGCGGGCGGAGGCGTCCATGGAGCCGTCCGGCGCCCGGGACGTCATCGTGCATCTCTTCGCCTGGCCGTGGGCGTCGGTGGCCGGCGAGTGCACCCGGGTGCTGGGCCCGAAGGGCTACGGCGGGGTCCAGGTGTCGCCGCCGCAGGAGCACGTCGTCCTGCCGGGCAAGGGCTATCCGTGGTGGCAGGACTACCAGCCGGTCAGCTACCGGCTCACCTCGCGCCGCGGCGACCGGGAGGCGTTCGCGGCCATGGTGCGCGCCTGCCACGCCGCCGGGGTGAAGGTCTACGCCGACGCGGTGGTCAACCACATGGCCGGTGGCGCCTCCACCGGCCCCGGTAGCGGCGGCTCGGCGTACTCGCAGTACGCGTATCCGGCGGTGCCCTACGGCGACGGCGACTTCCACCACTGCGGCCGCAACGGCACCGACGACATCGCCGACTGGGGCGACCGCTGGGAGATCCAGAACTGCGAGCTGGTCGACCTCTCCGACCTGCGCACCGAGTCGCCGTACGTGCGCGGCAAGCTCGTCGCCTACCTGGACGACCTGGTGTCGCTGGGCGTGGACGGCTTCCGGGTCGACGCCGCCAAGCATCTGAGCGCGGCCGACCTCGCCGCCGTCGTCGACGCGGTCCGCGGCGACCCGTACGTCTACTCCGAGGTCATCGAGGGCGGCGCCGGCGAGCCGGGCCCGGAGGAGTACACCGGCATCGGCGCGGTCACGGAGTTCCGCTACGGCGACGTGGTGGGCGGCGCGTTCCGCGACGGCAAGCTGTCCGGCCTGCGTGACCTCGCCACCCGGATGCGGGTGGGTTCCGGTGACGCGGTGGCGTTCGTGGACAACCACGACACCCAGCGCACCGGCCGCGCCTCGCTGACCTACCGCGACGGGGCCCCGTACGCGCTCGCCGAGGCCTTCATGATCGCCTGGCCGTACGGTGTCCCGCAGGTCATGTCGAGCTTCACCTTCGGCGACCCGGAGGCCGGCCCGCCCACCGCGGGCGACGGCACCACCACCGCGGTGAGCTGCGGCGACGGCTGGCAGTGCGAGCACCGGTGGCGGACCACCGCGAACATGGTGGCGCTGCGGACCACGGCCGCGGGCGCCCCGGTGACCCACTGGTGGAGCAACGGGACGGACCAGATCGCCTTCGGGCGCGGCGGCGCGGCGTACGTCGCCTTCAACCGCTCCGGCGCGGCGCTGACCCGGACCTTCCAGACGTCGTTGCCGGCCGGCGGCTACTGCGACGTGATGGCCGGCGACTTCTCGGCCGGCACGTGCACCGGTCCGGCGTACACGGTGGACGCCTCGGGGCGGGTGACCGCCACCGTGCCGGCCGGCGCGGCGCTCGCGCTGCACGCCGGCGCCCGCGTCGGCCCCGCCACCCCGGTGCCCGCCTGCGCGAGCGCGCCGGTCACGTTCGCGGTGACGGTGACCACGACCTGGGGACAGAACGTCTTCGTCACCGGCGACACGGCCGGGATCGGCGGCTGGAACCCGGCGGCGGCCGTCCCGCTCTCGGCCGCGGCGTACCCGGTGTGGCGCGCGACCGTGACCCTGCCGGGCGCCACGACGGTGCAGTACAAGTACCTCGAGAAGGAGGGCTCCACGGTCGTCCGGGAGAGCGGCGCCAACCGCGTCCGGACCACCGCGGCCGCCGGGCCCTGCGGCGCGACCTGGCAGGACACCTGGCGGTGAGTTGCCACCGTCGGACATGATCGGCTGATGAGTTCCGTCCTGCGCCGCAGCCTGCGCCTGCGGCTCATGATCATCTGGACGGTTCTCGTCACCGGCTGCTACTTCATGCTGCTGTACCGTTACGACCTGCTGTTCTGGGTCGACCAGGGCTGGGGCTGCGAGCTGACCTCGCTGCCGGACCAGATCCGGCCCTGCGGACGGATCCAGGTCGTCAGCTGGAAGACCGACCTGGCCATCTACGCGGTGCTGGCGGTCCTGCTGCTGCTCGTCGGGCGGGCCCTGACCGCCTGGTGCCTGCGGCCCGTGCGCGACCTGGTGCCGGTCATCGCCCAGGTCGGGCCGCAGAACCTCGGGTTCCGCATCGACACCGGCGGCCGGCGCCGCGACGAGCTGGTCGCCCTCTCCGCGGAGCTGAACGCGATGATGGACCGGATCGCCGCCGGCTACGAGGGCCAGCGGCGCTTCGCGGCCAACGCCTCGCACGAGCTGCGGACCCCGCTGGCGGTGCAGCGGACGCTGATCGAGGTCGGCATGGCGCACGTGAGCAACGCCGACCAGCTCGCCCTGGTGACCGCGCAGCTGCTGGAGACCAACGAGCGCAACGAACGGCTCATCGAGGGCCTGCTCGTGCTGACCGAGGTCGAGCAGGGTCTGGCCGGCAGCACTCCGCAGCAGCTGCACAAGATCGCCGCCGGGGTGGTGGAGGCCCACGCGGAGCAGGCGGCGACGGCCGGCGTCACCATCGCCACCGACCTGGCCGTCCGTACCGTCCCCGGCGAGGAGGTGCTCCTGGAGCGCCTGGTCACCAACCTGGTCCAGAATGCGATCAAGTACAACCGCCCGGGCGGCACCGTCCACGTCCGGGTCGGCGCGGCACCCGCCCTGACGGTGGTCAACACCGGGCCGCCGGTGCCGGCCGACGCGGTGGCCGGACTCTTCGAGCCGTTCAAGCGCCTGGGCTCCGACCGCATCGACCACAGCGGCGGCGCGGGGCTCGGGCTGGCCATCGCGCGCTCGATCGTGCACGCGCACCAGGGCATGATCGCCGCCGTGCCCGGCGAGCAGGGCGGCCTGCGGGTCGAGGTTCGCCTCCCGGAAGAAAGCCACAAACGGCCGTAATGTCGGTAGTATGGGTTTTCGACGCCGCGTGGCCGGATTGCTCGCCGCCGCCAGTCTGCTGACCTCCTGCACGTCGCACGCCGCGCCCGGGCCGGCCGCCTCGGTCAGCCCCGCACCGCCGGCCGGGAACCGGCCCAACATCGTCCTGGTGCTGACCGACGACCTGTCGACGAACCTGGTCCAGTTCATGCCCCACCTGCGCGACCTGCAACGCCGGGGCACGACGTTCACCGAGTACACGGTCTCGAACTCGCTGTGCTGCCCGTCGCGGGCGTCCCTGCTCACCGGGAAGTTCCCGCACGGGACCGGGGTCTACACCAACGGCGGCATCGACGGCGGCTTCGTACTCTTCCACCGGCGCGGCCACGAACGGTCCACATTCGCCACCGATCTGCGCAGGGCCGGGTACCGCACGGCCTTCCTGGGCAAGTACCTCAACCGGTACGAGCCGGGCAACACCCTCGGCGGCGCCCGGGCGTACGTGCCGCCCGGCTGGACCGACTGGTACGCCGCGGGCAACGCCTACGCGCAGTTCGACTACGTGCTCAACGAGAACGGCAAGCTCCGCCGGTACGGCAGCGCGCCCGGCGACTACCTGACCGACGTGCTCGGTGCCAAGGCGTCCGCGTTCATCGAGGACGCGGCGGCGGCCCGTACCCCGTTCCTGGTCGAGGTGTCGACGTTCGCGCCGCACTCGCCCTACACCCCGGCACCGCGCGACGCCGGGGCCTTCGCCGGGCTGCGGGCGCCGCGCGGGCCGGCCTTCGACGCGCTGCCCGCGGACCCCCCGGCGTGGCTGGCGGACCGGGCGCCGCTCACCGCCGCGCAGCAGGCGGAGATCGACGACGTCTTCCGCCGGCGGGCGCAGTCCGTACGCTCGATCGACCGGCTGCTCGCCTCCCTGCAGGACACCCTCGAACGCTCCGGCGTGGCCCGGGACACCGTCGTGGTGTTCACCTCCGACAACGGTTTCCACACCGGCGAGTACCGGCTCCTGCCGGGCAAGCAGACGGCCTTCGACACCGACGTCCGGGTGCCGCTGGTCGTCGCCGGTCCCGGGATCGCCGCGGGGCGCCGCGTCGCCGCACCGGTGCAGAACGTCGACCTGCGGCCCACCTTCGCCGGCCTCGCCGGGGCCGACCTGCCCGCCGACGTCCACGGCCGCGACCTGCGCCCGCTGCTGTCGGGCGGCACACCCGCCTGGCGTACGGCCGCGCTCGTCGAGCACCACGGCCCGGACGCCGACCCCACCGACCCGGACCGGCCGCGGCCCGGCAGCGGCAACCCGCCCTCGTACGCGGCCCTGCGCACCGCCACCTTCACCTACGTGGAGTACGTCGACGGCGCGCGGGAGTTCTACAACCGCCGCACGGACCCGCACCAGCTGCGCAACCTCTACCCCCGGCTGGCCGAGTCCCGGCGCGCAGACCTGCACGACGCGCTGAAGAAGCTGACCACCTGCCGCGGCGCGGGGTGCCGGACGGCGGACCGGCTCCGGGGGTGAACGCGATCAGGAATCGAGAAGCAGGGCCGCGAGGCCCCACGTAACCTGGCCGCCATGGACCGGAACCCGAGGCGGCCCGCGCCGCACGCCGCCGACAGCCACGACCTGATCCGCGTGCAGGGCGCGCGGGAGAACAACCTCAAGGACGTCAGCGTCGAGATCCCGAAGCGCCGGCTGACGGTCTTCACCGGCGTCTCCGGCTCGGGCAAGAGCTCGCTGGTGTTCGGCACCGTCGCCGCGGAGTCGCAGCGCCTGATCAACGAGACCTACAGCGCCTTCCTGCAGGGGTTCATGCCGACGCTGGCCCGGCCGGAGGTCGACCTGCTGGAGGGGCTGACCACGGCGATCATCGTCGACCAGGAGCGGATGGGCGCCAATCCGCGCTCCACCGTCGGCACCGCGACCGACGCCAACGCGATGCTGCGCATCCTGTTCAGCCGGCTCGGAGACCCGCACATCGGCTCGCCGAACGCGTACTCGTTCAACATCCCCTCGGTGAAGGCCAGCGGCGCGATCACCGTCGAGCGCGGCGAGGGCACGAAGGCCGAGAAGGTCACCTTCACCCGGCTCGGCGGCATGTGCCCGCGCTGCGAGGGCATGGGCGCGATCAACGACATCGACGTGACCGCCCTGTACGACGACACCAAGTCGCTCAACGAGGGTGCGCTGACCATCCCCGGCTACAGCATGGACGGCTGGTACGGACGCATCTTCCGGGGCTGCGGCTACTTCGACCCGGACAAGCCGCTCGGCAAGTACACCAAGAAGGAACGCCACGACCTGCTGTACCGGGAGCCCACCAAGATCAAGGTCGACGGGATCAACCTCACCTACTCGGGGCTAATCCCGGCGATCCAGAAGTCCTTCCTGTCCAAGGACGTCGAGGCGATGCAGCCGCACGTGCGCGCCTTCGTGGAGCGGGCGGTGACGTTCACGACCTGCCCCGACTGCGCCGGCACCCGGCTCGGCGAGGCGGCGCGGTCGTCGAAGATCAGGGGCAGGAACATCGCCGACCTGTGCGCGATGCAGATCAGCGACCTGGCCGAGTGGGTCCGCGAGCTCCGCGAGCCGTCGGTGGCCCCGCTGCTCACCGGCCTGCAGCATCTCCTCGACTCGTTCGCGGAGATCGGCCTGGGCTACCTCTCGCTCGACCGGCCGTCCGGTACCCTGTCCGGCGGCGAGGCCCAGCGCACCAAGATGATCCGCCACCTCGGATCGTCGCTCACCGACGTCACGTACGTCTTCGACGAGCCCACGATCGGCCTGCACCCGCACGACATCCAGCGGATGAACGACCTGCTGCTGCAGCTGCGGGACAAGGGCAACACCGTCCTGGTCGTCGAGCACAAGCCGGAGGCGATCGCGATCGCCGACCACGTCGTCGACCTCGGCCCGGGCGCCGGCACCGCGGGCGGCGAGGTGGTCTTCGAGGGCACCGTCGACGGGCTGCGCAAGGCCGGCACGCTGACCGGGCGGCACCTGGACGACCGCGCGTCCCTGAAGCCGTCGGTACGCACGCCGTCGGGCAAGCTGCCGGTCCGCGGGGCCGATACCCACAACCTGCGCAAGGTGGATGTGGACATACCGCTGGGCGTGCTGGTCGTGGTCACGGGCGTGGCCGGGTCCGGCAAGAGCTCCCTGATCCACGGCTCGGTCTCGGGCCGCGACGGGGTGGTGTCGGTCGACCAGTCCGCGATCAGGGGCTCCCGGCGCAGCAACCCGGCCACGTACACCGGCCTGCTCGACCCGATCCGCAAGGCGTTCGCGAAGGCCAACGGCGTGAAGCCGGCCCTGTTCAGCGCCAACTCGGAGGGCGCCTGCCCGACCTGCAACGGCGCCGGCGTCATCTACACCGACCTGGGCATGATGGCGGGTGTCGCGACCACCTGCGAGGACTGCGCCGGCAAGCGGTTCCAGGCGTCGGTGCTGGAGCACCACCTCGGCGGCCGCGACATCAGCGAGGTTCTCGCGATGTCGGTGACCGAGGCCGAGGAGTTCTTCGGCGCGGGCGAGGCACGCACCCCGGCCGCGCACGCCATCCTCGGCCGCCTCGCCGACGTGGGCCTCGGCTACCTCAGCCTCGGCCAGCCGCTCACGACCCTGTCCGGCGGCGAGCGGCAGCGGATCAAGCTGGCCACCCAGATGGCGGGCAAGGGCAACGTCTACGTCCTCGACGAGCCGACCACCGGCCTGCACCTCGCCGACGTCGCGCAGTTGCTCGGCCTGCTGGACCGGCTCGTCGACTCCGGCAAGTCGGTGATCGTCATCGAGCATCACCAGGCGGTGATGGCCCACGCCGACTGGATCATCGACCTCGGCCCGGGCGCCGGCCACGACGGCGGCCGGATCGTCTTCGAGGGCACGCCCGCCGACCTCGTCGCGGCGCGCTCCACGCTCACCGGCGAGCACCTCGCGGACTACGTGGGCGCCTGACCGTCCCCGGCCGGGCTCGCGGGCGACGCGGCCGCCCGGGCCGTCCGGACCGCCCCGGCCGGGGCCGCCCGGGGGCTCAGGGCACCGCGGCGCCCGAGCGCCGCTTGTGCCGGTACATGGCCGCGTCGGCGCGGGCGACCAGGGTCTGGACGTCGTCGCCGGCCGCGCCGAGCGCCCACCCGACGCTGGCGCCGACGCGGTGCATCCCGGTGCCCGCGGCGATGGGCTCGGCGATCGCCGCCCGCAGGCGCTCGGCCGTCCCGGCGATGGTGGCGGCCAGGTCGGTGCCGGTGAGGACCGCCACGAACTCGTCCCCGCCGGTACGCGCGATCACCTGGTCGCCGCGCAACTGCCGCCGCAGCCGGCCGGCGACCACCCGGAGCACCTCGTCGCCGGCCTCGTGCCCGTCGGCGTCGTTGACCCGCTTGAAGCCGTCCAGGTCGACGACGAGCACGGCGACCTGGGTGCCGGGCCGCCGGCCGATCGCGTCCGCGCGGGTCTTCAGCAGGCTGCGGTTGGCCAGGCCGGTCAGGCTGTCGTGGGTGGCGGCGTGCTGGGCCTCGGCCCGGCTGCGCTCCAGCGCCGAGTGCAGCCGGGCGTGCTGGATCGCGATCGCGGCGTGCTCGGCGAACAGGGCCAGGATCTCCTGCTGCTCGGGCCCCGGCTTGCGCAGGCCCTCGGGCAGGTCGACGCTGAGCACACCCACCCACTCCCCCGAGGGCGCCATCAGCGGCGCGAACAGGCAGTCCTTCGGATGCCACCCGTCCGGGTCGTCGGTCTCCTCGATCGGCGGGGTCCAGCTGGAGAGGGTCTCCGGCACGCCGGTGCGGTGGTCCACGAAGTACAGCGCGCCCCAGCGCTCGGAGCGCCGGAACAGCTCCTGCCAGTTCTCCGCCGAGCCGCGGGCCCCGAGCAGGTCGCGGCGCAGGTCGTCGCTGCCGGCCACGGCGACGGTGGTGTAGTCGCCGTTCGGCTCGGCCAGGTTCACCGCGGCCAGCCCGAACCCGGCGGCCTCGACGACGCCGCAGGCCACGGCCTCGAGCGTACGGGTGAGATCCAGGCTGGCGTGCACCCGCTTGGTGACCGCGTGCAGGGTCCGCAGCGCCTGCAACTGGGCGTCGGCAGCGGTCATCACGCCTCCCTCCGCGGCGTCTGATCGACTGACGGTAGTCCATCCGCGGCCGGCCCGTGGGCCCCGGCACCCGCACGTCCGGGGCCCGGGGACGTCGATGCCGCACTCCGCCCCCGGTGTAGCAGGATCGATGCCATGATGATCTCTCACGACGTGTCCGGAACCGGACCGACCGTCCTGTTCGTACACTCCACGGTCGCAGACCGCCGCATGTGGGACCCGCAGGTGAGCGCGCTCGCCGCGGCCGGATACCGCGCGGTGCGGTGCGACCTGCGCGGATACGGTGAGACCCCGGCCCCCGACCGGCCGTACGACAACGCCCTCGACGTCCTGGAGCTGCTGGACGACGGGCCGGCGGCCCTGGTCGGCGCGTCGGGCGGCGGCCGCGTCTGCCTCGAGCTGGCCGCCCGCTGGCCGGACCGGGTCCGCGCGCTGGCCCTGCTGTGCACCGCCGTCGCGGACCACGAGCCGAGCGCGCAGCTGCGGGCCTTCGGCGCCCGCGAGGACGAGCTGCTCGAGGCGGGCGACGTGGCGGGCGCCACGGAGCTGAACGTGGCGACGTGGCTGGGCCCGGACGCCGGCGACGCCACCCGCGAGCGGGTCCGGCTGATGCAGCGGCACGCCTTCGAGGTGCAGCTCGCGGCGACCGCGGAGGTGGCGCCGGTCCGCACGCCGGTGGACGTCTCCGCCGTCACCGCGCCGACTCTGGTCGTCTCGGGCGGCCACGACCTGGCCGACTTCCGCGAGGTCGCCGCGCGGCTGGCCGCCCGGCTGCCCGGCTCGCGGCACGTCGAGCTGGACTGGGCGGGGCACCTGCCCAGCCTGGAGCGCCCCGGGACGGTCAACGATCTGCTGCTGGACTTCCTCGGGAACCATATATAGTCACGGGCGTCGATGTCTATCGTTCGGAAGGCAGGATCCCGTTGCGCCTGTTGCCGGTGCTCGCCGTCTGCGCCACGTTGCTGAGCGCGCCCCAGGCCGCCTCGGCCGCCGCTCCCCCGGCCTGTTACGACCGCGGAGCCGCCGTCACCTACGAGGAGGGCCGCATCGAGACGCCCGCGCTGCCCGGCGGGACCCGGGTGCCGTACCACCTGGTCGAGGTGGGCGGCTTCGGGCCGTACGTGGCGGCGCTGCAGCGCGACCTGTGCCGGGCGGCCTCCCCGGAGTCGGCCCGCCGGCTGCTGGAGCAGCACGGCACGCGGCTGTGGCAGACCGCCGTGGCCCGCGCGCAGGGCCGGGTCACGATGGGCACGATCGACCGGTACGACGACCGCCCGCTCTACTGGTCGCGCCTGATGGGCACCCGCGACATCCGCCAGTGGCGGCCGCGGTTCCCGCTCGGCGACGCGGACCGCACCGCGCTGCTGCGGACCTACGAGTACGCGGCGCGCGGCGTGGCGCACACGAGCTTCGGCGGCGGGGTGCGGCGCGTGCTGGTCAGCGGCTTCGACCCGTACCAGCTGAACGGGGAGATCCGTCGCTCCAACCCGTCGGGGGCCTCGGCGCTGCAGCTCGACGGGCTGACCTACCGCGACGGCGACGCGACCGTCCGGGTGCGCGCCGTGGTGCTGCCCGTGACCTGGAGCGGCTTCGACGCCGGCATCGTGGAGGACGCGTTCGGGCCGCACCTGGCGGCCGGCGCCCGGGAGCCCGCCGATCTGATCATGACCATCAGCCAGGGCGGCCGCGGGGCGATGGTCGTCGAGCAGTGGGCCGGCGCATGGCGGGGCGGCTATCCGGACAACAACAACGAGGGAGAGGCGGAGCTCATCCCGCCGGCGCCGCGGTGGCCGCAGCCGTCGCCCACCCCGGAGTTCATCGAGACGACGCTGCCCCACCAGGCGATGACCGGTGCGGGGACGGGCCCGTGGCCGACCACCTTGAACCCGCGCCTCTGCGAGTGGGCGGCGGGCACCCGCCCCTCCGGCCCGGTGCGCTGCCACGGCGACGGTCCCTCGCCGGGCGCCGAGGCGCAGGCCGGCGGCGGCGGCAACTACCTGTCGAACGAGAGCATGTACCGCGCCAACCGGCTGCGGCGGGAGCTGGGCGCGACCGGCGTGCCCGGCGGCCACCTGCACATCTCCGCCCTGGTCTACCCGGCGGACCCGGTCGTGGTCGTCGACGACGCGTTCGCCGCGGACCGCGCCGCGACCGTCGACCAGACGGTGGCCCTGGTGCGGGCGGCCGGCGCGGCGGCGTAGGGCACGAAAAAGCCGCCCCGCGGTGTGCGGGGCGGCTCTCCTGCGTCCGGGATCAGGACATCAGCAGCGTCGGGAGCTTCTCGAACAGCTGCGTCGTGTACGTCATCATCTC
>NZ_BMQY01000003.1:656998-850148 GCF_014648355.1 Couchioplanes azureus | reverse complement strand
CTTGCCGTGAGTGCTGGGTTGCCGGCCGGGTGCCTGCTCCACCGGGTTGCGGCGGCGGTCCTGGCCGGGGTGCGGGTGGGTTGCGGGTCCCGGCGTTACTGCGACATTCCGGACATCGTTGGACAGCTGTGAGCGCCGAGATCCTGGACGTCCCCGCGCAGGCGGCGAGGCCCGCGGAGGCCGTGCGGGTGGCGCCGGCCGGGCCTGCCGGGCGGCCGTGGCGGCGGGCCATGCTGCGCGCCGCGCTGGTGCCGCTGGTCGTACTGCTGCCGCTGCTGACGCTCGCGCCGACCGCGGACCACCGCTTCAACGTGTACTGGCACGGCGGCGACTTCCGCGCGCATCCGCTGCGCCAGCTCGCCGAGCCGTTCCGGACCGTGCCGATGTACCTGGGCTTCGGCAACTTCCGGCCGCTCGGACGGCTGCTCGAGCGCGGCGTCGACGTGGCCGCCTACCTGCTGATGGAGCTGCTGCAGCTCCCCGCGAACATCGCCCTGCGCGTCGTGGCGATCCTGGCCGCGATGGTGCTGACGGCGGTGGCGATGCTGCTCGCCGAGAGCATCACGGCGCCCGGGCGCCTGTTCCGCAGGCCGCCGTCGACGCTGACGGTGCTGATCCCGTACGGGGTCGGCGCCGGGCTGGTGGCGGCGGGCGGCACGAGCACGACCGTGCTCTTCGGCGGTCTCTACTTCCTCTCCGCCGCCCTGGTCCTCGGCGTCGCCGCCGTGTGCTGCCGGGCGGTCTGCGTGGACGGTCGGCTGCTGCGCGCGGGTCCCGCCGTGGCCGCGGTGGTGTCGGGCGCCGCGCTGGCCGCGTGCAACGAGATCGCCTACCTGGCCCTGCCGCTCGCCGCCGTCGCCGTCGCGGCCCGGGGGCGTCTCGTCCTCGGCCTCGATGCGCGCTCCCTGCTGGGCAACCGGGCGACCCGGTTGGTGGGCCTGCTCTGGCTCGGTTTCCTCCCGGTCTTCCTCCCCGTACGGTGGCTGATCGCGCGGGCCTGCGGCACGGGTGACTGCTACCGCGGATCGGACGTCGTGCTCGGGCCGGACCTCGGCCTCGCCTGGGTGCACCGGATGGTCGCGTGGCTGCCCCCGGTGCAGTGGCAGGAAGCGACCCGCGGCACCGCCGGGTCCTGGGTGGTGGGCCTGCTGCCGGTGCTCGCCCTGCTGACGCTCGTCCTGCTCGCCGCGGGCACCGCCGCGGACCTGCGCCGGCTGCCCGGCACCGGCCGCCGGGCGGCGCTGGCCGTGGCGGTCGCCGCGGGCACCGTGCTCGTGCTGGGCGCGGCCCTCGCGGCGGCCGGCGGCGACATGCAGGCCGCGGCGAGCGCCGGTCGGTGGGGACTCGGCTGGCGCGACAGCGGCCTGGCCGCGGCCGCGGGCGCGCCGGCGCTGCTGGGGCTGGTCCTCGCCGCCGGGAGATGGCGGCACACCCCGGCCGCTCTGCTGGCGCTGCTGACCCTCGCCGCCGCCGGGTCGGCCGCGGCGAACGGAAGCTACGCCGCGGACACCGGGGGCCGGCAGTCCTCGGTGGTCAACAACGCCATCGCGCACGAGGTCGCCGTGTTCGACCGTACGCCCGCCGGCAACACCCGCCGGTGTGCGTTGCGGGCCGAGTTCCGCGCGCTCTACCCGGACCTTCCCTACTCCCGGTTCGCCCGTGCCGAGGTTCCCGGCACCACGACACCGACCGAACGCCTCGAGGTGACGATCGACATGGCCACCGGACATCTGCACGGCCGCCCGTTCTGCGCCTCGGACCAGCCGTGAGCAGGCCCGCCGATCCGCTCGTGTCCGTCGTCGCGCCGGTCTTCGACGAGGGCGACGGGGTGGACGCGTTCGTGCGGCGCACCGGCGCCGTGCTGCAGGCGGCGGGGCTGCGCTACGAGCTGGTCCTGGTCGACGACGGCTCCGCCGACGACTCCTGGCCGCGGATCTGCGCGCAGAGCGGCGCCGACGCCCGCGTCCGCGGCATCCAGCTCTCCCGCAACTTCGGCAAGGAGGCCGCCGTCCTGGCCGGGCTCGAGCACGCCACGGGCGACGCCGTGGTGGTCATCGACGCCGACCTGCAGCACCCGCCCACGGCCATCCCCGCCATGGTGCAGTGCTGGCGCGACGGCGCGGAGGTGGTCGAGGCGGTCAAACGCAACCGGACCGGCCAGCCGCCGACCGCCCGGCTCGCCGCGCGGCTGTTCAACGCGACGTTCACCCGGCTCACCACCGTGGACCTGGTGAACGCCACGGACTTCCGGCTGCTGAGCCGGCCGGCGTGCGACGCGCTGCTGCGGCTGCCCGAGCACTCGTCGTTCTTCCGGGGCACCTCCAGCTGGATCGGCTTCCGGCGTACGGTCGTCGAGGTCGACATCGACCACCGTGGTGACGGCGCCTCCCGGTGGACCTTCCGGTCGCTGTGCCGGCTCGCCGTCAACGGGCTGACGTCCTTCACCTCCGCGCCGCTGCACCTCGTGACCGTCGTCGGCTTCGGCTTCGCCGCGTTCTCGCTCGTGCTCGGGGTGCAGACGCTCGTCCGTTGGCTGCGGGGCGGTTCCCTCGCGGGCTTCCCGACCGTGATCCTCGTGCTGCTCGTGATGGGAACGTTCATCCTGCTCGGGCTCGGGGTGATCGGGGAGTACCTGGCCCGCATCCACGAGGAGGTCCGCGGACGCCCGCGCTACCTCGTCCAGGGCCGGACCGGTCCCGCGGCCTCCTCCCCGGACGAGCAGCCGGTCATCGTCGGGCAGCGGGCCGAGCATGCCGAGCTCTGACCCCGGCCGCCTGCTGCGCTACGGCGTCAGCGGCGCCGCCAGCACCGTCACCCACCTCGGCGTGGCGCTCGCGCTGCACGATGGCGCCGGGCTGTGGCCGGTCGTGGCGACGACGGTGGGCTTCGCCGCGAGCATCGTGGTGTCGTACACGTTGCAGCGCAACTGGGTGTTCCGGTCGGCGGTCGGCCACGGGGTGGGCGCGGCCCGGTTCCTCACCGTCACCGCCGTGGCCTGGACCGTCAACACCGTCACCGTGGGTGCCGGGACCGCGGTGCTGGGCCTGCCCTACGCGCTCGTGCAGGCCTTCGCCATCGTCTGCATCCCGGTCGTGAACTATGCGCTGAACTCGCGCTGGACCTTCACCGCAGCCGGGCCGCCAGCTCCGGAGCCAGCAGCCGGCTGTACGCGGTCGTGACATGGTGCTGGTCGCGGTAGACCAGCACGTTGCCGACCACCGAGGGGCACACCGCCCGGGTGCAGAACCACGGCGTCGGGTCGATGACCGTCGCGCCTGCGCGCCGCGCCGCCGCCGCGACCAGCTTGCGGCGCTCGGGCTTGGCGAGCGCCGCCTCGCGCGACCGGGCGCACGCGCCGACGTCGTCGAGGTGCTCCGACAGGCAGTCGGGCACGTTCCCGGCCTGCCACGGGGTGTCGTTCATGAAGAACACCTCGGTGCCGGGCGCGGACACGGCCCGGATGGACCGCTCCCACCCCGACACCCACGCCTGCTCCTGGGTGCCGGGCACGCCGAGCAGCTCGCTGCTCGGATACGTCGACGCGATCAGGATCTTCGCCGGGCGCAGCGACCGGATGTGCTGCCACGCGTCCTTGCGCCACTGCACGCACTCGGTGAACTCGCGCTTGAGCTGCGGCAGGTAGATGAGGCTGTCCGCGGCGGTGCAGGCGCTCTTGGTGACCACGACGAGCTTCCACCGCTCCCGCAGCGCGACGGCCTCCAGCGCCGGGAACCAGTGGCCGGCGTGCGAGTCGCCGAACAGCACGACCGTGGTGTCCGAGGCCAGGTCGCCGTACGCGCAGGGCTTCTTGACCTCCGGGTCGTCGAAGTCGCCGGAGCAGCCCTCGCCGTAGTAGCGCGGCTTGTCCTTGCTCGCCCGCGCCAGCTTCGGCGTCAGGTTGGCGGGCACGCCCGGCGCGTCCACGCTCGCCGCGATCTGCGCGGCCAGGCCGCCCGGGTCGAGGGTCGCCGGATCCAGCACCGCGGCGCGGTAGGCCGGCGCCCCGCTCAGGTGCGTGGCCGCGGAGGTCACGGCGACACACAGCGCGGCACAGAGCGCCGAGATGCCGACGCCCACGCCGATGCCGCGCCAGGGGCGGTCGCGCAGGGCGGCGAGGTGCCGGACCGGGTTCTCCACCAGCGCGTAGGTGAGGGCGGCCAGCGCCAGCGCGCCCAGCGCCACGAGCACGTTCTCCCACGCGGCGAGGGGCCGCCCGAGCGCGTGGGGCGCGATCAGCAGCGCCGGCCAGTGCCACAGATACCAGGAGTACGAGAGCCGCCCGACCACCTGCAACGCGGGCAACCCGAGCAGCCCGGCCGGGCGCCCGGTGCCCCCGGCGATCACCGCGGCGGTGCCCAGGACCGGAAGCAGGGCGGCGTACCCGGGGAACGGGGTCTGCGCGGTGTAGACGACGGCCGACGCGGCGACGGCGGCGAGACCGGCCGGGACGCACCACCGCGGCAGCCGCAGCGCGGTCACTGCCAGCAGGGCGCCGACGCCCAGCTCCCACGCGCGGGTGTGCGCGCCGAAGTAGGCCCACCCGGCGTTCTCGCGGGTCTGCCACAGCGCGACGGTCAGCGACCCCACGGTCAGCAGCGACAGCACCGCGCCCAGCCCGCGCCGGCGGATGAAGAGGACGATCAGCAGCGGCCAGACGAGGTAGAACTGCTCCTCGACCGCGAGCGACCAGAAGTGCTGCAACGGCGACGGCTCCGCGTCCGCCTGCAGATAGTCCGTGCCGACGGCGGCCAGCCGGTAGTTCATCGCGTACACCGTGGTGTGCAGCGCGTCCGAGAGGATCGCGCTCAGCCGCAGCGGCGGCAGCCACAGCGCGGCGGCCGCCACCGTGGCCACCACCACGACGGCGGAGGCGGGCAGCAGCCGCAGCGCCCGGCGGGCGTAGAAGCGCGGGATCGACACCGTGCCGGTGCGCCGCGCCTCGCGCAGCAGCAGGCCGGTGATGAGGAAACCGGAGATCACGAAGAAGACGTCGACACCGACGTAGCCGCCGGTGACGACGGGCAGACCACAGTGGTACGCGACCACGAGGAGCACCGCGACCGCGCGCAGCCCCTCGATGTCGCGGCGGTGCCGGGGCGCTCCGGAGGCCGGGACCGCGGTGCCGCCGGCCGGGACCGGTCCGCCCGCCCGCGGGGTCTGCCGGGGGGAGGGCGCGACGGGCGCGATGCTCATCTCGGTCACAGCCGGTGCGCCTCCCGGCTGGTCGTGACGCCCCGGGTGTCGAAGAAGCGCTTCGCGATGCCCGCCAGGTGGTCGGCGTCGTACTCGCGGTGGTGCTGCACCAGGATGACCAGGTCGGCGGCCGCCGCGGCGCCCTCCAGGTCGTCGGTGCGCGGCACGCTCCACTCCGTGACGTACGGGTCGTGGAAGGTCAGGACGGCGCCCAGCGACGCGAGGTGGCGGGCCAGCGGAGTGGCCGGCGACTCGCGCTGGTCGGCGATGTTCGGCTTGTACGTGACGCCGAGCAGCAGGATCTTCGCGCCGTGCACGGCCACGCCGTCGGCGTTCAGCAGGTTCTGTGCCCGGCGGGCCACGTACGCCGGCATGGTGGCGTTGATCTCCTGAGCCAGCTCGACGAAGCGGAACGGGTAGCCGAGCTTGCTGCGGACGTTGTGGCTCAGGTAGTTCGGGTCGATCGGGATGCAGTGCCCGCCGACGCCCGGGCCGGGATAGAAGGCCTGGAAGCCGAACGGCTTGGTGGACGCGGCGTGGATGACGTCCCACAGGTCGATGTCGAGCTCGTGGCAGAACCGGGCCATCTCGTTGACCAGCGCGATGTTGACGTGCCGGTAGGTGTTCTCCAGCAGCTTCGCGGTCTCCGCCTCCCGGGTGCCGCGGGTGCGCACGACGGTCTCGACGAACCGGCCGTAGAACGCCTCGACCCGGTCGGTGCAGCCGGCGGTGTACCCGCCGACGACCTTCGGCGTGTTGTGCGCGCCGAACCGCTCGTTGCCCGGGTCGATGCGCTCCGGCGAGAACGCGACGTGGAAGTCGATGCCCGCGGTGAGGCCGGAGAGCTTCTCCAACAGCGGGCGTACCACGTCGTCGGTGGTGCCCGGGTAGGTCGTCGACTCCAGGACCACCAGCATGCCGGGCCGCAGGTTGCGCCCGACCGCCTCGGTCGCGCCGATCACCGCGCGCAGGTCGGGGCCGTCACCCTCGGACAGCGGCGTCGGCACGCAGATGACCGCGGTGCCCGCCTCGGCGATGCGCGTCTCGTCGGCGGTGGTACGGAACCCGCCCGCGATCATCTCCGCCACGTCGGCGTCGGACAGGTCGTCCACGTGCGAGCGGCCGGCCCCGAGCGCGTCCACCACCGCCGGGTTGACGTCGAAGCCGAGCACGGACAGGCCGGCGCGGGTGGCCTGCTGGGCCAGGGGCAGGCCCACGTACCCCAGGCCGAGGATGACGACGTCGAAGCTCACGAGAAAGATCTCCTTTGCACGGACCCGTCAGGCGACGGGGGAATTGGTGGCGGCCGGCCCGCCCTGCGGCGGGACCGGCACGGCGACCTCCGGCGCCTTGCCGGCGGCGCCGGGTGCCAGCGCCGGGCCGCGGTCGACCTGCGGCGGGGGAGCCGGCCGCGGTCCGGTCAGCTCGTACGGCGACGGGAACGGCAGGTACGCCGGCAGGAACTCGTCGAGCAGCGCCGCCTGCTCGGCGGCTACGACCTCGTCCGAGTCGGTGTCGTTGAGGCAGAACGCGTCGAGGTTGCGGTGCCGCAGCAGCTCGGCGAGCTTCAGCGGCGTCGTCGGATCGGCCAGGTCGACGTACTTGTAGGCGATGGTCCCCGGCGCGGCCCGGCCGGTCAGGTAGGCGTAGTACTGCTGCAGCGACGACAGCAGGGAGATGTCGTCGGGGTGCCGGAACTGGTGCCCGGCGGTGGCGTCGACGTGCTCGGCGAAGCGCTGCTCGATCTCGGCGATGACGCCGCGCCGCGACGGATGCGGGGTGTGCATCATCTTGCGGGTCAGCACCCGGCCGAAGGTCTCGCGGATGAGCTCCCGGTTGTTCTTGCCGGCCGAGTCGGCGGGCGGGTCGTCCGGGCGCCGCGGCGCCGAGTCCACCTGGGCGTTCGAGAAGAAGAACCGGGTCAGCCCGCCCGGGGTGAAGAACAGGTCGGGCGGGACCGGCCGGCCGAGGAACACGTCGTCGTTGAGGTAGAGGAAGTGCTCGCTGAGCCCGGGGACGCGGTGCAGCCGGGACTCGATCGCCTGCGAGTTGAAGGTCGGCAGCCGGCCGGTGTCGCCGAAGATCTCCCGGTGGCTCACCACGGTCAGGCCCGGGTGGCCGGCGTCCAGCCAGTCCGGCACCTGGTCGTCGGTGACCAGGTAGATGTGGTTCACCCAGGGCGCGAAGGAGTGCAGGGCGCGCAGCGAGTAGCGCAGCTCGTCGCGGGAGGTGTACCGCGAGTCGTTGCTGGCGAGCCGGCTCGCCTCGTCCAGCCAGGTGTTCTCGGCCACCGCGGCCGCCTTGCGGGCCCGCCACTGCGGGTCGCCGCCGTCGACCCAGGTGTAGACCACGTCGATCGGGAAGCTGATCCGCTCCGGGCTCGGCAGGGTGAAGATCTGCCGGGTCCGGTACTCGGTGCGGTCGTGCGGCGAGCTGAACGGGCCGAAGGCCGGCTCGCTCGCCGACACCACCGGCTCGTCGAGCGGGATCACGTCGGCGATGGGGTTGCCGCGCGGGCCGGCCAGGACCCCGTCGCGCTCGGTCCAGAACTCGATCTCGCAGCCCAGGTCGGGGCCGAGCAGGAGCCGGCCGCGCGGGTCGGTCACCGGCCAGCAGACCTTCAGGATCGCCGCGGCGCCCGGCTTGGCCCGGCGGGGCCGGACGACCTCGAGCATGCCGTCGTGTCCCTCGGTGATCCCGCGCAGCAGGCGGAGCACGGCGGGGCGGTCGGCCACGCGGACGGCCACCGCGGTGGTGCGCAGGGCCTTGGTGGGGATCCGGAACCAGTCGACGCCCGCCTCGTCGAGCGCGGCGACGACCCGGTCGAGGTTCTGCCGGCGTACGCCCGCGGGGCTCGCCACGGTCTCCCGCCGGGCGGTGACCCACCCCCGGGCGGTACGGACCCGCATCGTCGGTGCCTGCCGGGCACTGCGCATCAGCGGCAGCCGGGGCGGCGGGTCGAGCGACACCATGCGGCGGGCGACGCCCAGCCGCTGGGTCTCGGCGACGTGCGGCAGCACGCGGCGCTGCACGGCCCGGAGGATGCGGGACCGGACTTCCCAGGGCGCCAGTCGCAGGATCCGCCGTAGAGGCACGATCTCGTCCTTCCGCCGGATGTCGTCGGGGCCGATCGCTCAGCCGCCCGGTCCTGTGCCTCAACGGCGAGATCTGCCGGATGGTTGCGGTCGATGACCTCTTTCCGGACATCTGTGCTATTCGGCTGTTACGCCTGATATCTGCGGTATACGCGATTTGCCGCTGTGGCGCGGGGAAACGGCGGTCGCCCACCCCTACGGGTGCGCCCTGATGTGCCGCCTTGCGCCGCGGGGGCATCGTGGACAACGGGCTCTCGAAGGGAGAACGACATGGGCAAGGCAGTGGCCTACCTGGTGGCGATGATCGCCGGCGTGATCGTGGTGGGCTGGGTGGCGGTGACCGTGCTGCACGCGCTCGTCGGCGCGCTGGGATACCTGATCGTGGGCGCTCTCGTGGTCGGTGGCGGCGTCTACCTGTACGGCAAGGCCAGGAAGGGGCTCGCGCCCGGCACCCGGACCCAGCGCCGGATCGAGGCGGCCGCGAAGACGTACCGGATGCGCAACCGGTGAGCGTTCCCGCGGGCCGCTAGGCTTGCGGGCATCTCCTCCCTACCGACCAACGGGAAGTTGTGCCGTGTTTGACACCTTGAGCGACCGCCTCTCCGGGATCTTCACCAAGCTCCGGGGCAAGGGCCGGCTCACCGACGCCGACATCGACGCCACCGCACGGGAGATCCGCCTCGCGCTGCTGGAGGCGGACGTCGCGCTGCCGGTCGTCAAGGCGTTCATCGCCAGCCTCAAGGAACGCGCCCGCGGGGCCGAGGTGTCGCAGGCGCTCAACCCGGCACAGCAGATCATCAAGATCGTCCACGAAGAGCTGATCAACATCCTCGGCGGCGAGGGGCGGCGGCTGCAGTTCGCCAAGCAGCCGCCCACCGTGATCATGCTGGCCGGTCTCCAGGGTTCCGGCAAGACCACGCTCGCCGGCAAGCTGTCGCGCTGGCTCAAGGGCCAGGGGCACCAGCCGCTGCTGGTCGCCTGCGACCTCCAGCGGCCCAACGCGGTCAACCAGCTCCAGGTGCTCGCCGGCCGGGCCGGCGTGGACGTCTACGCGCCGCAGCCCGGCAACGGCGTCGGCGACCCGGTCCAGGTCGCCCGGGACTCCATCGAGCACGCCCGGCGCACGGCGAAGGACATCGTCATCGTCGACACCGCCGGCCGCCTCGGCATCGACGCCGAGATGATGCAGCAGGCGCGCGACATCCGCACCGCGGTCGACCCCGACGAGGTCATCTTCGTCATCGACGCCATGGTCGGCCAGGACGCGGTCAGCACCGCCGAGGCCTTCCGCGACGGCGTCGGCATCACCGGCGTGGTGCTGTCGAAGCTCGACGGTGACGCCCGCGGCGGCGCCGCGCTCTCGGTCCGCCACGTCACGGGCGAGCCCATCCTCTTCGCGTCCACGGGCGAGAAGCTCGAGGACTTCGACGTCTTCCACCCCGACCGGATGGCCAGCCGCATCCTCGGCATGGGCGACGTGCTGACCCTCATCGAGCAGGCCGAGCAGGCCTTCGACGAGGATCAGAAGGAGAAGATGACCGCCAAGCTGCTCGGCGGCGAGCAGTTCACCCTGGAGGACTTCCTCGACCAGCTCATCGCGGTGCGCCGGATGGGCCCGATCGCCAACATCCTCGGCATGATGCCGGGCATGGGCCAGATGAAGGACCAGCTGGCCGAGCTCGACGACAGCCACTTCGACCGGGTGACGGCCATCATCCGCTCGATGACCCCGGCCGAGCGCACCAACCCGAAGATCATCAACGGCTCCCGCCGCGCCCGCATCGCCAACGGCTCGGGCGTCACGGTCATGGACGTCAACCAGCTGCTCAACCGCTTCGCCGACGCGCAGAAGATGATGAAGCAGATGGGCGGCATGATGGGCCTGCCGGGCGCGGGCCGCCGCAAGGCCACGAAGAGCCCGAAGAACAAGCGCAAGGGCACGAAGGGCGGCAACCGGCCGCGCACGGGCGGCGGCATGCCGGCGGGCTTCCCGGGCGGCATGCCCCAGCTGCCCCCGGGCATGGACCCGGGCGCCCTCGGCGGCGCCGGCGGCCCCGGCCTGCCCCCGGGCTTCAAGCTTCCCAACCTCGACTTCAACAAGCTGACTCGTAAGAAGAACGACGACGACAAGCGCTGACGATGGCAGGAGACAACTAGTCGCATGTCCAGTAGACTGACCAGTGGTCCATCCGGGGAGGAATCGATGACCGCTGCGCTCAACCGTTTACGCGACGACGACCTGCTCGACGAGCGGGATTGGACCGTCGACGACCTGGCGAGCCTTCCCCAAGGATCTCTTCTATGAATTGATCGACGGAAGGCTCCTCTTGCCATCCCCTACCGGCATTCATCAGGTCGTCGGCGTGGAGGTGGTGCTCGCTCTGCGCGTCCACTGCCCGCCGGATCGCATCCCGGTCCCTGACCTCTCCCTGAAGATCAACCACCGCAACGGGCCGCGGCCGGACGTCGTCGTGATCAGCCTGGATCACATCGACCGGAGGCCGGTTCCGGTCGAGGACGCCCTCCTCGCTGTGGAGATCATCTCGCCGGACTCGCACTTCCGGGACATGTATGCCAAGGCCAAGGTCTACGCCGCGGCCGGCATCGAGAACTACTGGTCATCGATCCGTCGTTCCCGGAGGGCATCACCCTTACCGAGTTCCGGCCGGGTGCCAACGGCGAAGACGAGGCCGTCAGCAGCACCCGCCAGGTGTTCGAGACGGAGGTGCCGTTTCCGGTGACGCCGGACCTGCCGGCGCTGACCGCGCGGCGCAAGGCGCTGCTGGGGCAGACCCAAGGCCAGGGTTGAGGCGGGCATCGGGTAGGACTGACGCATGGCTTTGCATGTGCGTGGTGTCGTGCTGCCCGAGGGGGAGGTTCGCGACCTCTGGCTCGTCGGGGACCGGGTGACCTTCGAGCCCGTGCAGGACGCCGAGACCGTCAGCGACGGTGGCTGGATCGTTCCCGGGCTGGTCGATGCGCACTGCCACCTCGGCATCCGCTACGGCGCGTCGCCGATCGAGAGCCTGGACGAGGCGCGCGAGCTGGCCGCCAAGGACCGCGACGCCGGGGTGCTGGCGCTGCGCGACGCCGGGTCGCCGTACCCGTATCCGGAGCTGGACGACGAGCCCGAGATCCCGCGGCTGGTGCGTGCCGGGCGGCACGTCGCGCCGACCCGGCGGTACCTGCGGGACATCGGCGTGGAGGTCGACGCCGTCGACGTGGTCGAGACCGTCACCGCGCAGGCCAAGGCCGGCAGTGGCTGGGTCAAGATCGTGGGTGACTGGATCGACCGGTCCGTGGGCGACCTGGCCCCCTCGTGGGACGCCGCGACCATGGCCGCCGCCGTCGAGGCCGCGCACGCCGCCGGGGCGCGGGCCGCCGTGCACACCTTCTCGGAGGAGGCGGTGGCCCAGATGGTGCGGGCCGGCGTCGACTCGGTCGAGCACGGCACCGGGCTCTCCATGGACCTGATCGACGAGATGGCCCGGCGGGGGACCGCGCTGGTGCCCACGATGATCAACATCCGGACCTTCGGGAAGATCGCCGATCAGGCGCGACCCAAGTTCCCCGGGTACGCCGACCACATGCTGAGCCTGCGCGACCGCTTCCCGCAGGTCGTCGTGGCCGCGCACGAGGCGGGCGTTCCCGTCTACGTCGGCACGGACGCCGGTGGCAGCATCCGGCACGGCCTCGCCGCGGAGGAGATGCTGCTGCTGCACGAGGCCGGCATCCCCGCGGTGGACGTGCTCGCCGCCGCCTCGTGGAAGGCCCGCGAGTGGCTCGGCTTCCCCGGGCTGGTCGAGGGCGGCCTGGCCGATCTGGTCGTCTATCCCGAGGACCCGCGCGCCGACCTGCGGGTGGTGCGCGAGCCGCGACGGATCGTCCTCAAGGGGCGGATCGTCCGCTGACACGGCCGCCCGCGCCCCGGCGGCCACCGCGG
This sequence comes from Couchioplanes azureus, assembly GCF_014648355.1. Lineage (GTDB taxonomy): Bacteria > Actinomycetota > Actinomycetes > Mycobacteriales > Micromonosporaceae > Actinoplanes > Actinoplanes azureus. Next base: position 837,917 of record NZ_BMQY01000003.1, on the reverse strand, counting down.
CGCGGCTAGGATGCTGCCTCATGGCTCGCGTGCTCACTCCCCGTGCGGAGGACTTCCCCCGCTGGTACCAGGACCTCATCGCCAAGGCACAGCTGGCCGACAACGGGCCGGTGCGCGGCACGATGGTGATCCGGCCGGCCGCGTACGCGATCTGGGAGCGGATGCAGGCCGCGATGGACGCGCGGATCAAGGAAGCGGAGGCGCAGAACGCCTACTTCCCGCTGTTCATCCCGGAGAGCTACCTGAGCCGCGAGGCGCAGCACGTCGAGGGCTTCTCGCCCGAGCTGGCCGTGGTCACCCACGCCGGCGGCAAGGAGCTGGCCGAGCCGATCGTGGTCCGCCCGACCAGCGAGACCATCTTCGGCGAGTTCATGGCGAAGTGGATCGACTCGTACCGCGACCTGCCGCTGCTGCTCAACCAGTGGGCCAACGTGGTGCGCTGGGAGCTGCGGCCGCGCACCTTCCTGCGGACCACCGAGTTCCTCTGGCAGGAGGGCCACACCGCGCACGCCACCGAGGCCGACGCCCGCGACTATGCGCGGCGCATCCTGCACTCGGTCTACGAGGACTTCATGGTCAACCTGCTGGCCATCCCGGTCGTCCCGGGCCGCAAGACCAAGGGCGAGCGCTTCGCCGGCGCCACCAACACCATGACCCTCGAGGCCATGATGGGCGACGGCAAGGCCCTGCAGATGGGCACCTCGCACGAGCTGGGCCAGAACTTCGCCAAGGCGTTCGACATCACCTACACGTCGCAGGCCGGCACGGTCGAGCACGCCTGGACCACCTCGTGGGGCAGCACGACCCGCATGATCGGCGGCCTGATCATGGTGCACGGCGACGACAGCGGCCTGCGGCTGCCGCCGCTGCTCGCCCCGATCCAGGCCCAGATCATGGTGGTCAAGGCCGGCGAGGGCGTCACGGACGCGGCGGTCAAGCTGCGGGACGAGCTCAGAGCCGCGGGCGTACGGGTGAAGCTCGACGACCGTGCCGACATCCCCTTCGGGCGCCGGGCGGTCGACGCCGAACTGCAGGGCATCCCGGTCCGCATCGAGGTCGGCCCGCGCGACCTGGCCGCCGGCAACGCGGTGGTGGCCCGGCGCATCGACGGCACCAAGTCCCCGGTGGCGCTCGCCGACGTGGTCACCGAGGTGACCGGCGCCCTGGCGGCCGACCAGCAGCGGCTCCTCGACAGCGCGCTGGCCCTGCGCCAGGAGCGCACCGTGGACGTGCAGAGCCTGGGCGACGCGATCGAGGCGGCCCAGACCGGCTGGGCGCGGGTGCCCTGGTCGGCGGTCGGCCCGGACGGCGAGGCCGAGGCGAACGGCAAGGCGGTCACGGTCCGCTGCCTGATCCGCCCGGACGGCTCGGTGCCCGAGTCGGACGACGAGCCGGGCGTCCTGGCGATCCTGGCGCGCGCGTACTGATGTTCGCCCCGGGCCGTCAGGTTCTGTACCGCAACATCGACGGCCCGCGGCTGGCCTCCGTACGGCCCTGCCGGGTGGTCTCGGACGACGACCGCGGGCTGCTGCTCTGGCTGGCCCGCGGCTCGGCGGTCATCGTCGAGGAGGCCGCCGACGGGCGCGGCATCCGCGACATGCCGTTCGCGGAGTGGATCCGGCAGAGCTACCGCCTGGTGCCGGCCGTCTGGCAGGGTCCGGGCCTGCTCAAGTTCATCCCGCCGGACGCCGACCACTCGGTCTGGTTCTTCCGCGACGACGAGGGCCGCTTCACCGGCTGGTACGTCAACCTGGAGGAACGCGCCCTGCGCTGGGACGACGGCGACCTGGCCGGCGTCGACGTGATCGACCAGGACCTCGACGTCGTGGTCCGCCCGGACCGCTGCTGGCAGTGGAAGGACGAGGACGAGTTCACCGAGCGCCTGGCCTTCCCGGAGCACTACTGGGTCCGCGACGAGGCCGCCGTCCGCGCCGAGGGCCGCCGCGTGATCAAGCAGATCGAGGCGGGCGACTTCCCCTTCGACGGCACCTGGACCGACTTCCACCCGGACCCCACCTGGCCGGTCCCCACCGCGCTCCCGCCCGGCTGGGACCGCCCGCCGGTTCCGCGTTCCTGATCACTCCGGGCGGCGCCCCGGTGCACCGAGCGCGGACCAGCTGGAGAAGGACGAGCAGGACGGCGAGGCCGCGGCTGCTACGTCTGTTGACCCAGGGCTCCGTAGCCTGCCTCCGGGTGATACTGGCCCCACCCGTCACCCCGACCCCTTCCGTCCCTGCCTGGGACCCCGGACCCGGCCCGTCGCGGTGGACCGCCGCCCTGGCCACACTGCTCCCCGTCGTCGCCGGAACGGCATTCGGACTCCACGGCGTGCCCTCGGTGCACTCTTCCCAGGTCGCCGACCTGGGCGAGCGTGCGTTCACCGCGTTCGACCCCGACGAGTTCAAGGTTGCCGGGAAGCGCATTCGCGTGTTCGCCGTGGTGGTCTTCGACGGCAACCTCCTGCTGAACCTGCGGGTGACGGTGTCCGATCGCCATGCCGACATGCCGTGGCCGGATGGGCAGGTGGACGCCGCGTACGCCGTCCTGACGCAGACCGTGCGGACCGCGTGGCAGCGGTTGGTGTGACGGTTTTCGCCACTTACGCAGAATGAAGGGTGCGGAGGCCCGTTCCGGCGCCGCCAGGCGCCTGGGGCTCCGCGCCCGGCCTCGGCGGGAGCGACGGTCTGCGCCATGCAACCAGGCACGACATGCCGATCTTGACCTTGAACTTGATCTTCCCCGCCCTTCTTCCCGGCCCGATTGGGAGCTCCCACCCCTCATCTGGCAGAATGAACGGCTGGTATCCGGCACGCGTGAGGCGCCCTCTAACCCTGATCGCGTCGCCAGTCCACGAGACATCGGTCCCGCATCCCCACGTGGGTTCCGTCGGCTCACCCACGTAATCATCAGGAGCGAAACAACCGTGGCCGTTAAGATCCGGCTCCTGCGGATGGGCAAGATCCGCAACCCGCAGTACCGCATCGTCGTCGCCGACTCGCGCACCAAGCGGGACGGCCGCGCCATCGAGTACGTCGGCATCTACCAGCCCAAGCACGACCCCTCGCTGATCGAGGTCAAGAGCGAGCGCGTGCAGTACTGGCTCTCGGTCGGCGCGCAGCCGAGCGAGGCCGTGCAGCGCATCCTCGAGAAGACCGGCGACTGGCAGAAGTTCAAGGGTCTGCCGGCCCCGCCGCCGCTGCTCGTCGCGCCGGAGAAGGCCAACCGCCAGGCCGCCTACGAGGCCGAGGCCAAGGCCGCCGCCGGTGTCGCCGACGCTCCGGCCAAGCCCGCCAAGAAGGCCGCCAAGGTCGCCGCCGCGCCCGAGGCCGCCGAGGCCAAGCCGGCGCAGACCAAGGTCGCCGACCCGGCCGAGCCCAACCGCGAGGCCGTCGCCGAGACCGCAGAGGACCCGGCCGGTGCCGGCGCCGACGCGAGCTGACGGGGCGCTCCGGCCCGCGCTGGAGCACCTCGTCAAGGGCATCGTCGACAACCCGGACGACGTCCGGGTGCGGCTGGTCGACTCGCGCCGCGGCAAGCGGCTCGAGGTGCGCGTCCACCCCGAGGACCTGGGAACGGTCATCGGGCGCGGCGGGCGCACGGCCAAGGCGCTGCGTCAGGTCATCGGGTCGATCGGTGGGCGCGGCATCCGCGTCGACATCGTCGACGCCTACTGACCACCCGTCGCGCGATGTTGCTGGTAGTCGGCCAGATCGGTAAGCCCCACGGCATCCGTGGGGAGGTTCTGGTGACCGTCCGGACCGATGAGCCAGAGGCGAGATTCGTCGCCGGATCGGTGTTCACCACCGAGGTCCCCCGGGACCGCAGGGTGAGCACCGGTCCGGCGGCCGCCGCCGCCCCCGGAGTGCCCTTCCGGGTTCCCGAGAAGCTGACCCTCGAGTCGCTGCGCTGGCACCAGGGACGGATCATCGCCCTGTTCGAGGGCATCCACGACCGCAACCTCGCCGAGGCGCTGCGCGGCGTGCTGCTGCAGGTCGACAGCGCGCAGGTGCCGCCGCCGGACGACCCGGACGAGTTCCACGACCATCAGCTCATCGGCCTCCCGGTGGTCGCGCTCGACGGCACCGAGCTGGGCACCGTCGACCGCATCGACCACGCGCCCGCCTCGGACCTGATCGTGCTCCGCAAGGCCGCGGGTGGCACCGCGCTCATCCCGTTCGTCAGCGCGATCGTGCCGACGGTCGACCTGGCCGGCGGCCGTGTCGTCGTCGACCTGCCCGAGGGCCTGCTCGACCTCTAGAGGGTTTCTGGTGCGCGTCGACGTCATCTCCATCTTCCCGGACTACTTCTCGCCGCTGGACCTGTCGCTGATCGGCAAGGCCCGCGCCGCCGGGATCCTCGACCTGTCCGTGCACGACCTGCGCGCTTGGACCTCCGACGTGCACCGCACCGTGGACGACACGCCCTATGGTGGCGGGCCCGGCATGGTGATGCGGCCCGAGCCGTGGTCACAGGCCCTGTCCGCCGTCGCCTCCGACTCGTCGGTGCTGGTCGTGCCGTCGCCGGTCGGCAAGCCGTTCACCCAGGCGGACGCCGTCTCGTTCGCCGCGTTGCCCCATCTGATCTTCGCTTGTGGCCGTTACGAGGGCATCGACCAGCGGGTTCTCGACGATGCCGCCACCCGGATGCCGGTTCTCGAGGTGTCTCTGGGGGACTACGTCCTGTTCGGCGGCGAGGTCGCGGTCATCGTGATCATGGAGGCGGTCACCCGGCTGCTGCCCGGCGTGCTCGGCAACGCCGAGTCCCTCACCGAGGAGTCGCACGCGGCCGGGCTGCTGGAGGCGCCCGTCTACACCAAGCCGGCGTCGTGGCGGGGGATGGACGTGCCCGAGGTGCTGCGCTCCGGCGACCACGGCAAGATCGCCCGCTGGCGGCGGGAGCAGTCCCTGCTGCGTACGGCCGCGCGCCGGCCCGACCTGTTCGCCGCGTACCCGCCGGACCGCCTCGACAAGCGGGACCGGGCCGCGATCGAGGATGCCGGATTTCGGATCCCGGGGTCGGATGTGGCAAAGTAGGGAGGTTGCCGTTCGTCCCCACGCCGTGGCGGCCGGACGAGGATCTTCCCGCAGCCGGGGAAGTTCAGAATCACCCATTCGCGCATCGAACTCCCGGTGCGCTTTGAGTAACACGAGGATGCAGCGATGAACACGCTGGACGCTCTCGACGCCCAGTCGCAGCGCACCGACATTCCCGCCTTCCGCGCCGGGGACACGCTCAAGGTCCACGCCCGGGTCGTCGAGGGTAACCGTTCCCGGGTCCAGGTCTTCCAGGGCGTCGTGATCAGCCGGCAGGGCGGCGGCCTCCGCGAGACCTTCAAGATCCGCAAGATCAGCTTCGGCGTCGGCGTCGAGCGGACCTACCCGATCAACAGCCCGGCCATCGACAAGATCGAGGTCGTGACCCGCGGTGACGTCCGCCGCGCCAAGCTGTACTACCTGCGTGAGCTCCGCGGCAAGAAGGCCAAGATCAAGGAGCTGCGCGAGAAGCAGACCGTCAGCTGAACCCCCTCGCGGTCCGGGCCGTATTCACTCGGACTGACGTTTACTGCGCGGGCGCACTACGCTTGCGCCGGTGACGGATGGGAATCAGTGCCATTGCGGCGTCCGCCGCGAAGGCGGCCATTCGCACTACCGCCCGATCTGTTCCCCGAGGGGAATGCGGGCGGTAGTGCTGTATCCGGGGCGGTCGACCGGATCGGCGGCGGGAGATGCGTAGCGTGGAACCGATGCAGGGGTACCGGGGCTCCTCCTCCCGGCGCCGCCGCGGCCGGGTGATCCGGCGCAAGGAAATGCCGCTCTGGCAGGAGCTTCCGCTGCTCCTGGTGGTGGCCTTCTGCCTCGCGGTGCTCATCCGCACCTTCCTCGTCCAGGCGTTCTTCATCCCCTCCGGCTCGATGGAGAACACCCTGCTCGTCGGCGACCGGGTGCTCGTCAACAAGGTCGTCTACGACATGCGCGACCCGGTCCGCGGCGAGATCGTCGTCTTCCGCGGCACCGACAACTGGGCGCCCGAACAGCCCTCCGAGCCGATCAGCAACACCTTCGGCGCCAAGCTGGGACGCACCATCGGCGACCTGGTCGGCGTCAGCCGCCCGGGTGAGCGCGACTTCATCAAACGGGTGATCGGGCTGCCCGGCGACAAGGTGGCCTGCTGTGACGACAAGGGCCGGATCACCGTCAACGGCGCGCCGATCGACGAGCCGTACGTGCAGGAGAACTCTCCCCTCGACGCCCCACCCAACCCGCGGCAGTGCAGCAGCCGGCGCTTCGCCGAGGTGACCGTGCCGCAGGATGAGATGTTCGTCATGGGCGACCACCGCCTGGTCTCCCAGGACGCCCGGTGCCAGGGCACCGTCCCGATCGACAACGTCATCGGCCGCGCCTTCGTCGTGGTCTGGCCGACGAGCCGCTTCACCAGCCTGTCCGTGCCCGACAACTGGAAGGCGTACGCCGCCGCCCGGCCCGTCGGGGCCGCCCCGCTGGGCTCCGCGCCGGCCCGGGAGCCCGATCCGGCCACCACGGCGGCAGTACTTCCCCTGATGTTGACTATCGGCGTATCCGCGCGTTCCGGACTGTGGTTGCGGCCTCGGGGACGTAGGCTCCGTTCGTGATTGACGAGCAGACCGGCGAGCAACGCCGCGGTTCCTTCTGGCGCGAGCTCCCCATCCTGCTGGGCGTGGCGATCCTGGTCGCGGTTCTCGTGCGCGCCTTCGTCCTGCAGACCTTCTACATCCCGTCGCCGTCGATGGAGCACACGCTCAACGTCTGGGACAGGGTGCTGGTCAACAAGCTCGTCTACGACTTCCGCGAGCCCCGCCGCGGCGAGATCGTCGTCTTCAAGGCCCCCACCGACTGGCAGAGCGGCGGCGACGGCGAGGACTTCATCAAGCGCATCATCGGGGTCCCCGGTGACCATGTGGTCTGCTGCGACGCGCAGCAACGCCTGGTCATCAACGGTCACCCGCTGGACGAGCCGTACATCTACAAAGACGGCAGCGGCAACCAGGACCCGGCCGCGGACGAGCCCTTCGACATCACCGTGCCGGCGGGCCGGCTCTGGGTGATGGGCGACCACCGCTCCGCCTCCGGAGACTCGCTGGAGCACTGGGAGCAGAGCCAGAACATCGAGGAGGCCACGATCGAGCAGGACTCGATCGTGGGACGTGCCTTCACGATCTTCTGGCCGGTCGGGCGGGCCAGCTGGCTGCCGGTCCCCGACCAGTTCGACGGCATCCCGGATCCGGCGCCCGCCAAGTAGCCCCGGCCCGGGGTCAAGATCGATCTCCGGCGCAATAGGCTGGAGGCGTGACGTACATCGACCGGCGGGCCGCGCGGGTGCTCCTCGTCGACGCCACCGAGCGCGTCCTGCTGCTGCACGGCGGCGACCCGGCCCAGCCGGGCCGGCGCTGGTGGTTCACCCCCGGCGGCGGCCTCGACGAGGGTGAGACGGCCGCTCAGGGCGCCGCCCGGGAGCTGTTCGAGGAGACCGGCCTGCGCGCCGATCCGGCGGAGCTCGGGGAGCCCGTGCACCACGAGGTGACGGAGTTCGGCTACGACGGGCGGCGGTACCGGCAGAACCAGCACTTCTTCCTCCACCGCGTGCCGGCCTGGGAGGTCGACTTCGCCGGCTTCGACGCCGACGAGCGGCGGACCATCACCGAGCACCGCTGGTGGACGCTCGCCGAGATCGACGCCTCGGACGCCGAGATCTACCCGGCCGACCTCACCGGGCTGCTGCGGCGGTGCCTGGCCACGGACGCAGCCGTACGGGGCCACTGATGCTCGCCCCGCCCCGTACCGTCGTCCGCCGCGAAGGCGGCCTCTACGCGCTGGAGCGCGCCCTGCAACGCCGGGGCTTCCGGCACGTCGCCGGCGCCGACGAGGCCGGCCGGGGCGCCTGCGCCGGGCCGCTGGTCGCGGGCGCAGCGATCCTGCCGGAGGGCAAGCGCGGCGAGATCGACGAGCTCGCCGACTCCAAGCTGCTGACCGCGGCCGCCCGCGAACGCGTCTACGACGAGGTGGTCAAGCGCGCCCTCGCCTGGTCGGTCGTGGTCATCCCGCCGGCCGAGGTCGACGCCCGGGGCCTGCACGTCTGCAACCTCGCGGCGATGCGCCGGGCGCTGGCGTCCCTCGCCACCGTCCCGGACTACGTCCTCACCGACGGCTTCCCGGTCGACGGCCTCGGCGCACCCGGGCTCGCGGTCTGGAAGGGCGACCGGGTGGCGGCCTGCGTCGCCGCGGCCAGCGTGCTCGCCAAGGTGACCCGGGACCGGCTCATGGTGGAGCTGGACGGGCGGTTCCCGCATTACGGGTTCGCCGTGCACAAGGGCTACATCACGGACGAGCACAGCGCGGCGCTCACGGCGCACGGGCCGTGTGTGGAGCACCGCTTCTCGTACGTCAACGTCGCCGCGGCGTCCGGGCGGGGAAACCGCCCGCCGCGGGCGCGGCGCCCGGCGGCGGCTCAGTCCCCGGGTGCCGGATCGCTTTCCGCGGCGGCTCAGTCCCCGGGTGCCGGATCGCTTTCCCCGGCGGCTTCCGCCGAGCCGCTGATGCTCTGGCCGGAGCTTGAGGGTACCGTCGGCGTGGCGTCGGGCGAGCGGCCTCGGCCGCCGGTGCCGGTGGGGGAAGATGAGGCCATGGAGGGCGAGAAGCGATGAGCGCAGAGGATCTCGAGAAGTACGAGACCGAGATGGAGCTGCAGCTCTACCGGGAGTACCGCGACATCGTCCGCCAATTCTCCTACGTGGTGGAGACGGAGCGCCGCTTCTACCTGGCGAACCAGGTGGACCTGCACGTGCGCAACTCCGACGGCGAGGTGTATTTCGAGGTCGAGATGCACGACGCCTGGGTCTGGGACATGTACCGGCCGGCCCGCTTCGTCAAGAACGTGCGCGTGATGACCTTCAAGGACGTCAACGTCGAGGAGCTCGAGAAGCCGGACATCTCCCTCCCGGACGACGCCAACTTCGGCGGCTGACGGTCGTCCACAGGTAGTTTCACGCCTGCTTGTTTGGCAGGCAGGTTCCACGTCGGCTTGTTTGGCAGGCGGGTTTACGTCAGCTTGTTTGGCAGGCAGGTTCACGCCTGTCTTTTCCACAGGCGGGTTTACGGCTGACCGTTGTCCACAGGCAGGTCTGCGGCGGTCGGCCGGAAACCGGCACCATGCCGGGCATGACTTCGCTGCTTGCGCTTGTGCTCTTCCTGCCCTTGCTCTCCTGGACGGACTTTCGGTGGCCGGTCCCGGGCGCGGAGATCGTCCGCCGCTTCGACCCGCCACCGCAGCCGTGGCTGGCCGGGCACCGCGGTGTGGATCTCGCCGCCGAGCCCTCCGCGCCCGTCCGGTCCGCCGGGGCCGGCACCGTGGTCTTCGCCGGCTCGGTCGCCGGGCGCGGGGTCGTGAGCATCGCTCATCCGGGCGGCTTGCGCACGACCTACGAACCGCTGACGGCGACGTCGTCGCGGGCGGGTGACCCGGTCACCGCCGGGCAGGTGATCGGGACGCTGGCGCGGGGCCACCCGGGCTGCCCGGCACCGGCATGCCTGCACTGGGGCCTGCGCCATGGTGCCGACTATCTGGACCCGCTGGTGCTGCTGGGGCTCGGCCGGGTCCGCCTGCTGCCGCTGTGATGGGGAGCGCGGCGCTTCTCTTCGCTGTCCGCTGTCGCCTGCGCTCTTCGCTGGCCGCTGTCGCCTGCGCTCTTCGCTGGCCGCTGTCGCCCGCTCTCTTCGCTGGCCGCTGTCGCCCGCTCCTCTCAGCGCAGGCCGCTGATCAGTTCGGGGAGGTGCTGGGCCAGGCGGTCGTATTCCTCTGCGCGGTTGTAGACCTGGGCACTCAGCCGCAGCCATCCGCGCCCGCCCCACGCGTTCACCGCCACCTCGGTCGCCAGCTTCTCCGCGATGTGCTGGCGCAGGGCGTGCGCCTCGGGATAGGTCGTGGCGATGCCCGGCGGGAGCGGGAGGACGCGCATCGAGGCCTCGGCAGCGCCGGGGTCGGGCAGGTCGGTGGGCGCGAGGCCGAGGGCGGCACCCACCACCCGCTGACCGTACGCCGCCAGTGCCGCATTGTGACTCCGCACGGTGTCCACGCCGAGAGTGCGCAACGTGAAGAGCCCGGTGGGGGCGGCGAGCCACGAGGTGTAGTCCACCGTGCCGTGGAACTCCACCGCCAGGGGGAAGCCGGCGTCCTGCTCCCACGAGACGACCAGCGGCTCCATCCGGCGCCGCCAGGGCTGGGCCACGACGAGCAGGGCGGTGCCCCGGGGCGCGTAGGCCCACTTGTGCAGGTTTCCGACCCAGAAGTCGGCGCCGATCTTGTCCACCTCGACCGGAAGCATGCCCGGCACGTGCGCGGCGTCGACCAGCACGGGGATGTCGTGCTCCCGGGCGGCGGCCACGACGTCGCGTACGGGCAGCACCTTGGCCGTGGGCGAGGTCAGCTGGTCGACGATCAGCAGCTTCGTCCGCCCCGGCCGCAGCGCGTTGCGGATCCGCGACACGACCTCCGCATCCCCGGCGTCGACCGGGAGCGCCACGGTCCGCGCGGTGGCGCCGTCCCGCCGGCACTGCCGCCGGGTGGCCAGGGCGTTCGCGCCGTAGCCGTGATCGGTCAGCAGCACCTCGTCGCCGGGCTGCAACCGCACCGACTGCAGCACCAGGGAGACGCCCGAGGTGGTGTTGGGCACCAGGGCGCTGCCCTCGGGATCGGCGCCGAGGAACTGGGCCACGTGGCGTCGGGTATGGACGATGCGGTCGGTGAGCCCGGGTGGCGCGAAGAACGACATCGGGTTGCGCTCGGTCTCGTCCCGCAGCCGCTGCTGGGCCCGTTGCACGCTGATCGGCACGGCACCGAACGAGCCGTGGTTCAGGTAGGCGGTGGCGGCGTCGAGGGAGAAGAGGAGTCGCGCTCCCGGAATGGGCGGGGGCGGATCTCCGGCGCTCACGCTGCGATCGTACGTCACCGAGGGTTGCCGGGTGCGGTGATCAAAGACGCCGCGGACGGGCGGGCGCTCACCCGCGCTGTTCTGCGCTGGACACCGGGGCCGGCCCTTCAGTGTTCCGGTTTGTCTTGTGTGGGGGTCTTCTGGGAGGCGGGTGCCTCAGGCGCGGGGGTGGGCCTGGTCGAAGGCGGCGCGGAGGCGTTCCGTCGACACGTGGGTGTAGATCTGGGTGCTCGACAGGGACGCGTGCCCCAGCAGATCCTGGACCGCGCGCAGGTCGGCGCCGCCGTCCAGCAGGTGGGTCGCCGCCGAGTGGCGCAGGTCGTGGGGGCTGGTGTGGGGCAGGCCGGCCGCCCGGGCCGCGGCGTCGACGATCCGGCGTACCACGGTCGGCTGCAACCGGCCGCCGCGCGCGCCTAGGAACAGTGCGTCGCCGCTGCCCGGGTGGGCCAGCTTCGGGCGTCCGTGCCGCAGCCAGTCGTCGAGGGCCCGCTGCGCCGGCACGCCGTAGGGAACCGCCCGCTCCTTGGCGCCCTTGCCGAGGACGCGGACCACCCGGCGCGCCTCGTCCACGTCCGACCGGTCCAGGCCGCAGAGTTCGCTCACCCGTACGCCGGTGGCATAGAGCAGTTCGAGGACCGCTCTGTCCCGTACGCCATGGGGGTCGGCCGTGGTCACGACCAGGTCCGCCGCCTGATCGGCGCGCAACACCGACGGAAGATCGCGATGCGCCCGCGGGCTGGCGAGCTGCGCGCCCACATCGGCCGCGCAGAGCGCGGACCGATGCGCCCACGCGGTGAACGTCCGTGCCGCGGCCGCCCGCCGCGCCTGCGAGGTCCGCGCCGCGCCGCCGGACATCCGCCGCGCGAGCCACCCGCGCAGAATTCCGATGTCCAGGTCGCCGGGGGAGGCGCAACCTTGCTGCGCGGCATGGTCGAGCAGGGAGACGACGTCACCGACATATGCCCGTACGGTGTGGGCCGAGCGGTTGTCGACCCGCGCCAGATGCAGGCCGAAGTCGTCCACGGCCTGGCGCAGCGCCGGCGGCAGCGCCTCGTGGACATCGCGGGTGTTCATCGCCCCATCATTCCGCGTCCGGGGGATGAACCGCTCTCCGTACCGCGCCGGAGTTTCCATCGCACCTGGTGTTCGATCGTTGCGAGGCGGGCTCGTCCTCGTGACTCAGCGCCAGCTTCCAGAACTGTGCCAACGGCCGCGCTCGCGGGCTGTTCTTGTCGGACCCTCGCTCTAGGGTCGAAGCATGGCGAGTTGGCAGGAGATAGAGCAGGACAGTCCGGCGTTCGCCGCCAAGGTCAAGGCCCGCTTCGAGGCGGGCACCAACAAGACCATCGCGACCCTGCGCCGCGACGGTTCTCCCCGCATCAGCGGCACCGAGCTCGCCTTCGACGCCGGCGAGATCACCTTCGGCTCGATGGGCGGCTCGATGAAGCTCCTCGACGTCCGCCGTGATCCCCGCATCGCGATCCACAGCCCCACGATCGAGCCGCCGCCGGACCACCCGGAGCGGTGGCCGGGCGACGCCAAGCTCGCCGGCACCGCGGTGGAGATGCCGGTGCCGGGGGACAGCCCGTTCCCGGACTCGGGCTACTTCCGGGTGGACGTGCGCGAGGTCTCCCTGACCTACGTCGGCGAACCGGCCGACCATCTGGTGATCGAGTCCTGGGACACGCGCCACGGCTACCGGCGTCGCACCCGCAAGTGACCTGCGCTGCCGTCCCGGACGGTTCTTCGTAGGTGGGCTGCGCTGCTGTCCCGGAAGGTTCCTCGTAAGTGGGCTGCCGTCCCGGACTGTCCCTCGCCTGCAAGGGCGGCCTTCTGCTGGGCCGGGCATCGTCGGCGATGCGGCGATCTCTTCGGCGTTTGGGCCGCCAGTCCGCCGTTCCTCCCGCCGAGTCGCGGCGTGGGGCAGAGGAGCGTTTGCCCCCTTGGAGCGCGCGCCGTCGCCAATCTCGTCCCAGCCGATCAGCGCATGTGCTTTTCCGGAGCGGGGTGTGCCATTTGAAGTCTTAGGCCGGCCCCTGGAAACGGGGGGAGCCGGTGTCTACGGGCCGCAGAGGCGCGAATGCCCTTGAGGCGGCAGCGGGGGGCCTGCTGTCAGGGGCGGGTCAGCTGGACGCGGTCGGCGGGGTACACCGTGACCGTGCCGTCCGTTGCCGTGACGACCAGGACGGGCACGCCCTCGCCGAGGCGGTAGGTGCGGCGCTCGGCGTCGGTGGGCATGCGCGCTCCGGCCTTCTCGCCGCGGCCCAGGGTCACCGTCTCCATCGGCTCAGGCACGCGCACGAACGTCCCCCGAGGACGGTCGACCGTGACCAGGCCCTCGGTGCGGAGCTGGCCGATCGCCTGCCGGACCGTCGTGCGGCTGATGCCGTACTCCTGGGCGAGGCGCAGTTCGCTCGGCAACGGCTCGCCAGGTGCGAGGTCGCCGGACTCGATCTGGCCGCGCAGCAGGTCGGCGAGCTGGCGGAACACCGCGCGGTCGGCCGAGGGATCGATCATGACTGACACCGTACGTGGTCACGATGCTCCATAATATTGTACGTACGAAAGAACGTAGGTATGATCGTCCCGCCACGCTGAGAAGGCCGAGCTTGATCGCGTGGCCAGCGGCGGTCGGCGGTCCCCCAAGGTCCCGGCCGCCGTCTGCCCTTCACTGTTGCGTCATCCGGGGGTGGCCGTGTCGACCTTCGACGGAGATCCGGAGCATCCGCCCGCCGATCCACCTACCGGAGCAGATCCCTTGATCTGGCGCCTGGCCTATGGCCTGTATCGGGATCACTGGCCCCGCGACGACGGTTTCTGCACCACATGCCGCGCCTTCTGGCCCTGCGACCCGCACGCTCTCGCCTGTCACGGCCTGACCGCGGCCCTCCGGCGAGGCGTTCCCGCGAAGCATCCGCACATACACGCATCGCGGACCACGCTCCGCCAGCGAAACGCCGGCACTTACTACTGATCGCCCGTTGCGTCGCTCTCCGGCGCAGATCCCGGCGGTGTGCCGGGCGTTCCGCCCGGTGGTGTGCCGGGTGTCTCTTCCGGGGGCGTGCCGGGAGTTTCTCCGGGCGGTGTGCCGGGGGCTTGCTCCGGCGGTGCGCTGGGAGTCTCTCGGGGCGGTGTGTTGGGAGTTTCCTCCGTCGGTGCGGGAGTTTCTTCGGGCGGTGTGCTGGGAATTGGTCCCGGCGGTGTGCCGGGCCCAGTTTGCGGAATCCACCCCAGAAACCGCTGCCAGAGATCGGCCGGTGGGCGCCCGTCGTGAGCCGTCAGATCCTTGGCCGCGGCGGACATGTAGGAGGACAAGTACAACGTCAACAACGTGGGACGGCCCGCGAACTCGACGAGGAGTTCCGACTTCGCCTGGGTGCAGGGCCACGGCTGTGCGCATGCCGCACAGTCCCATCCGGGCGGCCTGCCCAGATGCTCGATCGGTGGCCATGCCGGGTGCGGGAAGTTCACCATGCGCGGCCCCGAGAGGTCGCCCGCTCGGCGCGCACGGACGCTCGCCGACGAGGTGCGGCGAGTAACCGGGTGGGTTCAGGCGACGTCGAGCCGAGGCGCTCGAGTCGTACTGGGAAATGGTCACTGTCTTCGCTCTCTGCATCTGCGGCACGATGCGTGCCGGTGAAGGTCACGTGCGGCCCCGATTCGCACGGAAAGCCTGCGCCGGTGTGAGCGCGCCGGCTCTGCCGATCTGGTCGAAGGCCACGGTGGGCGCCGCCCAGTCCGGTACGCCGCCTTCCCGCCGCGGTGGGTGCGCCGGGAAGGCCGGGCCCGCAGGAGGCCCATGAGCGGAAGGCGAGAAAATTCCGGCCTCGGACGGGCCGCGATCCTCCGTGGAATCGACGAGAAGCTTCAGCCGGCGCGCCGCTGTGTCAGCTGAAGAGGATGAGCCGGTATGCCACCATCCGACGCCTGTACTGGCGAGAGTCCCGTCTCGCGCTCTGCCTGCATCGTTTGCCGTCGTCGGACAGGCCCTGCTCGGTGGACGTGCCTCCTCGTGCAAGAGTTGCCGAGTCTGGGACAAACCTTCGAGCGGCGCGCGGCGCGTCCACTGTGCTTCGGTGCGCGCGGGGTTGGGCGCTCGCTGTGTTGCTTCGCGGAGCGCGTTTCTGGCCAGTGGTGTTTCAACCGGCGGAGGGTTGCGGGCTCGCGGTTCTACTTGGCCGTGCGTGTTCCTGGGTGGTGGTGTTTCGAGTGGTGGGGCGTCGCGGGTTCGTTGTGTTGCTTCGCCGAGCGCGTTAGCGGCTGGCCGTGCTTCTGCGTCAATCCTGTCGCGTACTGGCACGACTCCGTTGTGGGGGATGTAACGAGCGTGGCGTGTGTCTTCGCTCCGAGGGTTCTGCGCCGCTGTGGGGTAGCCGTCCGCTCGGGCTGTCTCGCTTCCGCCGACCCGGATGTGGTTCGCTGAATGCCCGGCTCGCGCCGGTTCCCGCGCCTGGTGCTGGCCTCGTGCTTTCCGCGGCTGCGGGACGAGGGGGATGGGGGCTCGCCGAGAAGGAACGTCGGGCGGCGAGGCTCTGCTTGTGGAGGCCCAACGCGGGCGGCGTTCGCCGGCGGACCGGTGATCTGTTGGTGGGTGGCCGGCCGACGTCGGCGGATAGGCGGATGCCGCCGCGGGCGGAGCGACCTCAGGCGGCCGTCTCCAAGCCTCGCGGGTTGGTGGGAGAATCCCGAACCATCCGGCATCCCGAGTTGCCGTGTCGTTCGCGGGAGTCGCAGAATCTTCGGGACCGCCGACGTCTGCGCCGGTTCGAAGACCCTCGCGGGTCCACTGCACGCCGGAGTCTCGGGCCGGGCCGAAGGGGGAATCTCGTGCCGCGCGGAAGGGGCAGGAGGCCTGGTGGCCGCATACGCAACGGCGCCACAGGCTGCGCCAGTGGCGTCTGTGGGTGGTGGGGTGCGGAGCCGGATCTGGGCTCCTCCCACGGGGGGTAGTCATGGAGCCACTGTAGTTGCTCCATAACTAGCTGTCTCTCAACAAGTTGACCCATGGCTAATAGTCATGCGCCTACGGTCGATCATGTGGCTAAGTCGATCCGACTCATGGGTGCGCACGAGATCCGCGTCCGTCTGGGCGGGGTGAGCCGGCAGCGGGCGTACCAGATCACCAGCAGGGCCGACTTCCCCGCGCCGATCGCGGATCTGGCGCAGGGCAAGGTTTGGCTGACCGAAGATGTGGAGGCGTGGATGAAGGTCCATCGTCGAGACCTGGACGACACCGAAGGCTGAGTCGGCTCCGCTCCCTCGCGGGGCGCCGCGGATTCCGGCCTCGCTGCCCCGCGCGGAGCGCGGCCGATGCCACGCGGCTACCGAACCGCCTGCGATCGGAGCGGCGAGGTCGGGCACAGAGGCTCCTCAACGCCCGGCGTGGTGATAGCGCCCGGCGTGGTGATATCTGCGCCCGTGGGAGGCAGAAGACCACAGGGCTCTGTGACACCGCCTCCAGGAGGTGCACGGGACAGCAGACCTGTCATGCCCGGGCCTGCGTACGGAATCGGTCCGGTGGCGGGCCTCGTCATGCCGGGGACCGGGTCCGCGATGGCGTGTCGGTGCGGGCGACCGGTGTCCTCGCCAACGCCGCCAGTGCGATTCCGCCCTCCCGGCGTACCACCAGGCCCTTGATCTCCAAGAGCGACAGTCGCCGCAGCACCGTGCGCAGACCCAGGCCGGCCCTCGCCGCCAGTTCCTCGGGGCCGGCGATCCCGCGGCGCGGCACCGCCTCCAGCACCAGGGCCGATTCCTCGTCGAGGCCGTCCCGGGCATGGTCACCGCCCCGCGCAGGCTCCGCCAGATACTCACCGATCCGGCCGACCTCGTCGAGTACGTGCGCGACACCCGTCACGACCCGCGCCTGCGGATATCGGCGCAGCAGCTCGTGACAGCCGACCGACATCGCCGAGGTGACGGGGCCGGGTACGACCATGGCGCGCCGGTTCAAGGCCACCACACGGCTCATCGTCTGCACGGCGCCGCTGCGGGCCGCCGCCTCGACCACCACCGTGCCGGTCGTCGCCGCGGCGATGACGCGGTTGCGGATCAGGAACCGGTGCCGCAGCGGTTCCGCGCCCGGAGGCCACTCGCTCATCACCAACCCGCTCTCGGCGACCTGCTCGAACAAGGCCGTGTTGCCCACCGGGTACGGCCGGTCGACGCCGCACGCCAGCACCGCGACCGTGAACCCGCCCGCCGCCAGCGTCGCCCGGTGCGCGGCGGCGTCGATCCCGAACGCCCCGCCGGAGACCACCGTCCACCCCTGCTCGGCGAGCCCGTACGCGAGATCCGCCGTCACGCGCAGGCCGTACGGCGTGGCGGCCCGCGCCCCGACGACCGCCACCGATCGCTCGAGGGCGTCGCTCAGCGGCCGTGCACCGCGCACCCAGAGACACAACGGGGGCTTGACGTCGCGGTTGATCCGGCCGCCGGCGTCCAGCTCGAGCGTCGCCAGCGACTGCACACCGGCGGGCCATTCGTCGTCGGACGGCACGACCACCCGGGCGCCCAGCCGTTGCGCGCGGCGCAGGGCGACCTCGGCGACCCGCCACGGGTCTGCTGACGTCGAGCGGGTGGCCACAGCCGTACGCAGGGCGGCCTCGGGTATGTCGCCGCCGATCAGCCGCTGGAGGGTCTCCTCGGCGCCGTGGGCCTGCACGAGTTGCCAGACGATCCGGTTGCCGGGCTCGGCCAGCCACGTGAGCGCGACCCGCGCCAGCCGATCGGAATCTTGCGGCACGCCACCCACATGCCGCCGAGTCGGGGCGGCCTGACCGCGTGGCTGGTCGCCGCCGGACCGCCGATGGTCGGCGGACGGTTGAGGGTCGGCGGACGGTTGAGGGTCGGCGGACGGTTGAGGGCTGGCGGACGGTTGAGGGCCGGCGACCGATCGAGGGTCGGCGGGCGGTTGGCGGCGGTTGGAGGGACCATGGTGATCGCCGTGCGGCTGGTCCTTGTTCGGCTGCCGCTCAACGCCTGGCGTGACGGTCATGCGCTTCTCCCATCCTCAACTGAGCGGCCTCGTCCACGTCGGACCCGTTCGGTCGGTCCCGTCCGTCGAGGTCCGCGATCGACCACGCCAGCCGCAGCGTGCGGTCGAAGCCGCGGGCCGACAGCGAGCCCCTTTCCAACCCGTTGCGCAGCGCCCGGGTGTCCTGCGGCGGCAGGCGCCAGGGTGGCCGGCGGAGCTGCGGCCCCGGCACCTCGGCATTGACCCTCCAGCCCCGGCCGGACCAGCGCGCCGCCGCGGCGCCGCGGGCCCTCGCGACCCGGACCGCCACCTGGGCGGACGACTCGGCCGGCGTGTCCGGCGTCAGGAGCTGGGCGACGCCCAGCGGTGCGAGCTTGATGTGGATGTCGATGCGGTCCATGAGCGGACCCGAGAGCCTGCCCAGGTAACGGCGGCGGGCGATCGCCGAGCACTGGCAATGCTGATCTCCGGCCGGGTTCGCGCAGGGGCAGGGGTTCGCGGCCAGGACGATCTGGACCTGGGCCGGATACTCCGTCGTGCCGCGTGAGCGGGCCAGGACGACGCGGCCGCTCTCCAGAGGCTGGCGCAGGGCTTGCAGGGTGGGCTGCGCGAACTCGGGCGCCTCGTCGAGGAACAGGACGCCGCGGTGGGCGAGGGAGATCGCGCCGGGCCGCGCCAGGCCCGCGCCGCCGCCGACCAGGGCCGCCAGGCTCGCGCTGTGGTGGGGCGCCTGGAACGGGGGCCGCCTGACCAGCGTGCCGCCCGGTGGCAGGACGCCGGCGATGCTCTGCAGGGCGGTCACCTCGAGCGCCGACGCGTCGTCCAGCTCGGGCAGGATCGAGGGCAGGCGCTCGGCCAGCATCGTCTTCCCGGCGCCCGGTGGCCCGACCATGGCCACGTGGTGCCCGCCGGCGGCGGCTACCTCGATCGCATAGCGGCCCAGCTCCTGGCCGGCCACGTCCGCAAGGTCGGGGCCGGCGGCAACGGGTGCGCACCGGCGGGGAGGGAGGTCCGGCAGTGGCGTGCCGCCCTTGACGAAGGCGACGAGCCGGTGCAGCGAATCCACCGGGCCGACGGTTATCCCGGGCACGACGGCGGCCTCCCGGGCGTTGCCCACCGGTACGACCACGCGGGTGGCGCCCGCCTCGACGGCCGCCGTGACCATGGGGAGCACCCCGCGGACGCGGCGCACGGTGCCGTCGAGGCCGAGCTCGCCCAGCACGACGACGCCTTCCAGCGGCGCGAGCGGCAGCTCCCCGGCGCTCGCCAGGAGCGCGCACGCGATCGCCAGGTCGAAGGCGCTGCCGTGCTTGGGCAACGCGGCGGGCAGGAGGTTCACGGTGATCCGCCGGTTGGGCCAGGCCTGACCCGAGTTGACCAGGGCGGCACGGACCCGGTCGCGCGCCTCGCTCAGCGCCGTGTCCGGCAGCCCGGTCAGCACCACGGCGGGCAGGCCGGGGGAGAGGTCGGCCTCGACCTCGACGAGGTGGCCGCGCACGCCGACGAGGCCGACGCACAGCACTTTCGCGTAGCTCATTCAGAACGCCGCGCGCAGGTGCTCGACCCGGGTTGCCCCCTTGGGCTGTGGTGTGACCGCCACCACGTCGAAGCGGACCTCGCGGGGCCGCAGGGTGCTCTGTGCCAGCCAGCGGGAGGCCAGCTTCCTCAGCCGCTGGACCTTGGCGCGGTCGACGGCCTCGGCGGGGCTTCCGTACGCCTCGCCGCGCCGGGTCTTCACCTCGCAGAACACGACGTCCTCGCCGTCGCGGAGGATCAGGTCGACCTCGCCGTCGCGGCAGCGCCAGTTGCGGGCGAGGACGACCAGCCCCTGGGCGCTCAGGTGGCGTTCCGCGAGGCGTTCGCCGTACGCGCCGACCGCCTGTCTCTGCTTCGTCATGCCCGTCAGCCTGGCGGCGGAGGGCCGGAGTCGCCCACCGGGGCTGTGGACGGGACACAAATGTGGATAACGCCCGGTGGCGGCGCAGCCGTGCTAGAGGGTCGGCAAACACCGCCCGGACCAGCCCGGGAGCGAGCATCCCGGCGCACGGCGTATGCTTGTCGGCGGCGACCGCCCTGCGCGGTCGACCTCGCGCGCCCTCTGCCGCTGCTGTGTATCGATCAGTGCCATGTTCGATCATGAGCCGTCAGCGACGGCCCTCCCTGGTCCCGATTGCCTCGGGCCCACTCCGGGCCGGCGACCGGGCGCCAGGACGCCCACCGCCGGTGAGCGTGACAACCAGGGATCACAGGGAGCAATTCACCATGGCCGTCGTGACCATGCGCCAGCTGCTGGAGAGCGGTGTCCACTTCGGGCACCAGACCCGGCGCTGGAACCCGAAGATGAAGCGCTTCATCTTCACCGAGCGCAACGGTATCTACATCATCGACCTGCGCCAGACCCTCGACTACATCGAGAAGGCGTACAGCTTCGTGCGGGACACCGTCGCCGAGGGTGGCCACATCCTCTTCGTCGGCACCAAGAAGCAGGCCCAGGAGGCGATCGCCGAGCAGGCGACCCGCGTCGGCCAGCCGTACGTCAACCACCGCTGGCTGGGTGGCATGCTCACCAACTTCCAGACGGTGTACAAGCGTCTGCAGCGCATGAAGGAGCTCGAGGCCCTGGGTGACCTGACCGGCACCGCCGCGGGTTACACCAAGAAGGAGACCCTGCAGCTCTTCCGCGAGAAGACCAAGCTCACCAAGACCCTCGGTGGCCTGCGGGACATGACGAAGGTGCCGTCGGCGATCTGGGTCGTCGACACCAAGAAGGAGCACATCGCCGTCGACGAGGCCCGCAAGCTGGGCATTCCGGTCATCGCGGTGCTCGACACCAACTGCGACCCGGACGAGGTCGACTTCCCGATCCCGGGTAACGACGACGCGATCCGCTCCGCCGAGCTGCTGACCAAGGTCGTCGCCACCGCGGTCGCCGACGGCCTGATCGCCCGTTCCGGCCGGGGCCGTGGCGGCGACGCCGACGCCAAGCCCGAGGCCACCACCGTCGCCGCCGGCGAGCCGCTGCCCGAGTGGGAGCGCGACCTCTACGAGGGCGCCGAGAAGAAGGCCGACGAGGCCGAGCAGCCGGTCGCGACCGCCGCGGAGTAATTCCTCAGGGGGCCGCCGGCCGCCGCACGGCGGCCGGCGCCCGCAGACCCGATACTCAGAGGATCGAAGAGAGAGCCATGGCCAACTACACCGCCGCGGACGTCAAGAAGCTCCGCGACCTCACCGGCGCCGGCATGATGGACTGCAAGAAGGCGCTCGAGGAGTCGGACGGTGACTTCGACAAGGCCGTCGAGTTCCTGCGCATCAAGGGTGCCAAGGACGTCGGCAAGCGCGCGGGTCGCACCGCCGCCAACGGCATCGTCGCCCACTCCGGCACGGCGCTGCTCGAGCTGAACTGCGAGACGGACTTCGTCGCCAAGAACGCCGACTTCGTCGCGCTGGGTCAGCAGCTGGTCGAGCACGGTGCCAAGATCAAGGCCGCGGACGCCGCCGCGCTGCTCGGCTCCTCGCTGGAGGACGGGCGCGCCGTCGCCGACCTGGTCCAGGACTTCTCCGCCAAGATCGGCGAGAAGATCGTCGTCAACCGCTTCGCCGAGCTCGACGGCAACGTCGCGGTCTACCTGCACCGCAAGGCCCAGGACCTGCCGCCGCAGGTCGGTGTCCTGGTGCAGTACACCGGCAAGGACGACGAGGCCGGTGCCGACGACGCCCGCGCCGTCGGCATGCAGATCGCCGCGATGCGGCCCAAGTTCCTCACCCGCGACGAGGTGCCGGCCGAGACGGTCGAGAACGAGCGCCGCATCGCCGAGGAGACCGCGCGCGAGGAGGGCAAGCCCGAGCAGGCGCTGCCCAAGATCGTCGAGGGTCGGGTGAACTCCTTCTTCAAGGACTTCGTCCTGCTCGAGCAGGCGTCGGTCACCGACAACAAGAAGACCGTGAAGCAGGTCGCCGCCGACGCCGGCATCGAGGTCACCCGCTTCGTCCGGTTCGAGGTCGGCCAGGAGTAATCCAGCCGCCGGCGCACTGCGCGGGAGGTCGGGACGCTGGACAAGCGCCCGGCCTCCCCGTCACATAAGGTCTCGGGTTAGCGAAGGAAGGGCGGGGTCGGCATGACGATGGTGACCGAGCAGACTGTTGCGGTGAGTGAGATCCCGGCGCCGCGGCCCGAACGGCCCCGGCGGGTCGTCCTCAAGCTCTCCGGCGAGGTCTTCGGCGGTGGTGCGGTCGGCGTCGACCCCGACGTCGTGCAGGGCATCGCCCGGCAGATCGCCACGGTGACGCGGCGTGGCGTGCAGATCGCCGTCGTCGTCGGCGGCGGCAACTTCTTCCGCGGCGCCGAGCTGCAGAAGCGCGGCATGGACCGCAACCGCGCCGACTACATGGGCATGCTCGGCACGGTCATGAACTGCCTCGCCCTGCAGGACTTCCTCGAGAAGGAGGGCATCGAGACGCGGGTGCAGACCGCGATCACGATGGCCCAGGTCGCCGAGCCGTACATTCCGCTGCGGGCCATCCGCCACCTGGAGAAGGGCCGGGTCGTCATCTTCGGCGCCGGCGCGGGCATGCCGTACTTCTCCACGGACACCGTCACGGCGCAGCGCGCCCTGGAGATCCACGCCGATCTGGTGCTGATGAGCAAGAACGGCGTCGACGGCGTCTACACCGCCGACCCCCGGACGGACCCGGCGGCCCGCAAGATCGACCACATCACCTTCGCCGGCGTCCTCCAGCAGGGCCTGCGGGTGGCCGACCAGGCCGCCTTCAGCCTCTGCGAGGAGAACGGCCTGCCCATGCTCGTCTTCGGTGCCCAGGGTGACGAGACCATCGTCCGCGCGGTCAGCGGCGAGAAGATCGGTACCTTGATCACCACCTGATCCCGCGCAACCCCCACCAGCGGATTTCTCAGCAGAAGCAAGGAGGCGACGGAGCGGTGATCGACGAGATCCTCTTCGAGGCCGAAGAAAAGATGGAGAGCGCGGTCGAGCACGCCAAGGAGGAGTTCGCCGCGATCCGTACGGGCCGTGCCACGCCGGCGATGTTCTCCAAGATCGTTGTCGACTACTACGGCGCGCCCACCCCGGTGACCCAGATGGCGTCCGTCGGGGTGCCCGAGCCGCGCATGGTGATCGTGAAGCCCTACGACCAGTCCCAGCTCGGGCCGATCGAGCGCGCGATCCGCGACTCCGACCTCGGGGTGAACCCCAACAACGAGGGTACCCAGCTGCGCATCCACCTGCCGCAGATGACCGAGGAGCGGCGCCGCGAGATGATCAAGGTCGCGCGGCACAAGGCCGAGGAGGGGCGCGTGGCGATCCGCAACGTGCGCCGCAAGGCCAAGGAGCAGCTCGACCGCCTGGTCAAGGACGGCGAGGCCGGCGAGGACGACGGCCGCCGCGCCGAGAAGGAGCTGGACGACGTCACCCACCGCTATGTCGCGGTGGTCGACGAGCTGGTCAAGCACAAGGAAGCCGAGCTGCTCGAGGTCTGATGACGTACCCCGAGCCCCGCGGCGGGCACCCCTCCGGCAGCCGGGCGTCAGGACCCTCCGACGCCCCGGTTCCGTACGCCGGGAAGGCGCCCGCCGAGCGGCTCGGGCAGGACCGGCGGCCCGGCGCTCCGGCCCAGCCGTCCGGCGCACCGTGGTCCGCCGGCCCCGACTGGGCGGCACCGAGCGCCGCCGGCCCCGACTGGGCGGCACCCACCGCCGCCGGGCCGGATTGGGCGGCCTCCACCGCCGCCGGGCGGGATCCGGCGGCACCGAGCGCCGCCGGGCCGGATTGGGCGGCGCCCAGCGCCGCCGAGCCGGAATGGGCGGCACCTACGGCCGCGACCTCCACATCACAGGCGGAGTGGGAGTTGACCACCGCGGAAGCCGGCCGTCGCGGACCGGGCAAGCGCCGCGCGGGACGGGACGGGAAGCCGGTGCCGGCGAAGCAGAAGGGCAGGGCGGGCCGCAACCTGCCCGCGGCGATCGGCGTCGGCCTGGGCCTCGGCCTGGCCATCCTGCTCTCCCTGATCATCTGGAAGGAAGCCTTCCTCGGCGTCCTCGTGGTCGTCGCCGGCGTGGGCATCTGGGAGACGGTCCGGGCGCTCAAGGTCACCGGGGCGCGGCCCCCGCTGGTCCCGCTCCTGGCCGGCGGCGTGCTGATGATCGGCCTGGCGTGGTTCTACGGACCCGACGCGTTGCAGCTCGGCCTGCTGGCCACGCTGCTCGCCGCCCTGGTCTGGCGCTTCAGCGAGCACCAGGCCGGCTTCCGGCGAGATCTGGCCGCGGCCGCCCTGGTGGCCGTCTACGTACCCTTCCTGCTGGGCTTCGGTGCTCTGCTCGCCCAGCCCGAGGACGGCCCCTCCCGCGTGCTGACCGCACTGATCGCCGTGATTCTCTCCGACACCGGCGGGTATGCGGCCGGCGTGTTCTTCGGCAAGCACCCGATGGCGCCCACCATCAGCCCCAAGAAGTCCTGGGAGGGCTTCGCCGGCTCGGTGACCGCCGCGGCCGTGGGCAGCGGCCTCCTGCTGTACTTCCTGCTCGACGTCTCGTTCGGGTGGGGCCTGCTCTTCGGCGCCGTGATCTCCGTCGCGGCCGTCACGGGCGATCTCGCCGAGTCGATGCTCAAGCGCGACATCGGGGTCAAGGACATGAGCAACCTGCTTCCGGGCCACGGCGGGCTGATGGACCGGCTCGACTCGATCCTGTTCGCGGTCCCCGCGGCGTATCTGCTGCTCTCCCTCATCGCGCCGCCGGGGTAGGCATGTGTACTCGACGTGGGAGACTGGATCCGTCATGACGATTCTTCCGGTCATCCCGACCAGCCCCGACCAGCCCGACGCGGTGACCACGCGCCGTCGTCCCGCCATGCCCCCACGCCACCTCGCCGACCTCGACCTGGCCGGCCGCCAGGCCGCCGTCGCCGACCTCGGTGAGCCCGCCTTCCGGGCCAAGCAGCTCTCCACCCACTACTTCGGCCGGCTCGTGCGCGACCCCGCGGCCATGACCGACCTGCCGGCCGCCGCCCGCGACCGGCTCACCGAGGTGTTGCTGCCCACCCTGCTGACCCCGCAGCGGGAGCTGGCCTGTGACGACGGCGCCACCCGCAAGACGCTGTGGAAGCTGCACGACGGCGCCATGGTCGAGAGCGTGCTGATGGGCTACCCCGACCGGGTCACCGCCTGCGTGTCGAGCCAGGCGGGCTGCGGCATGGCGTGCCCGTTCTGCGCCACCGGGCAGGCCGGGCTCACCCGCAACCTCTCCGTCGCCGAGATCGTCGACCAGGTGGTGTATCTCGCCGGCGTGGCCGCCTCCGGCGCGGTCACCGGCTCGCCGCCGCGGCTGTCCCGGGTCGTCTTCATGGGCATGGGCGAGCCACTCGCCAACTACCCGCGGGTGATCGAGGCCGTACGCCGCCTCACCGCGCCGGCGCCGGAGGGCCTCGGGCTCTCACAACGGCACATCACCGTCTCGACCGTGGGTCTCGTGCCCGCAATGCGCCGGTTGATCGCCGAAGGGCTGTCTGTGACCCTTGCGTTGTCCCTGCACGCCCCCGATGATGATCTGCGCGATGAGCTTGTGCCCGTCAACCAGCGCTGGAAGGTGGCCGAGGTGCTCGATGCCGCGTTCGGCTACGCGGCGCAGACCGGTCGTCGGATTTCCATCGAATACGCCCTGATCAGGGACGTAAACGATCAGCCCTGGCGTGCCGACCTGCTCGGCAGGCTGCTGCACGGCAAGCTGGCGCATGTGAACCTGATCCCGCTCAACCCGACGCCGGGCAGCCGGTGGGACGCCAGCCCGAAGCCTGTCGAGCGCGAGTTCGTCCGCCGGCTGCGCGAGGCCGGCGTCGCGACGACGGTCCGCGACACCCGGGGGCGGGAGATCGACGGTGCGTGCGGCCAACTGGCCGCAAGTGAGCTGACGGTGGTGGACGCAGGGGGCGCCGCCGCCGACGCGGAGGTGGCACGATGACTGGGGCCGGTTCCCAGCGGACGCGAATTTGGGAGACGTTGTGACGAGTCAGGGGCAGCGTTTCCGCCGTCGCGCACTGCGCCGCGGCTACAAGGTGGACGAGGTGGACGCCTTCCTCGACCGGGTCGAGGCGACCCTCGCCGGCGAGCAGGTCGGCGCGCCCGTCGGCGCCCAGGAGGTGCACGACGTCGTCTTCCGCGTGCGTTTCGGCGGCTACGACGAGTGGCAGGTCGACCTGCACCTGGACCGGGTGGAGCGGCAGCTCGCCGAGTTCGAGGACCGGGGCGGCCGTGGCCCGGAGGCCCGCATGCAGCCCGAACCGATGCGCGGCGGCGGCATGCCCGCCGACCGGATGAGTCAGTCGCTGGGCCGCTCCTCCCCGCCGACCGAGCGGCTCTCGGCCCCGGTCCGCGACGACCGCCAGTTCCCCCGGGAGGACCAGTACGCCCGGGAGGACCAGTACGCCCGCGACGACCAGTACGCCCGCGACCCGTACGCGCAGGACGACCGCATGGCGCCGCAGCAGATGCCCCAGCGGCAGCAGATGCCGGCGCCGGACCCGTACGGGCGCTACGAGGAGCCCGGCTACGGCCAGCAGATGCCGCAGCGGCCGGCGGGACCGCAGGGCTACGACACGGGCGGCTACGAGCAGTTCGAGCCGGGCCGGCACGGCAAGCCCGACATGACCGCGGAGATCCGCATGCCGGAGCGCGAGCGTGGCGGCTTCGGCGGCCCGGCCCCGATGAGCGGCCCGCCGATGAGCGGCCCGCCGATGAGCGGCCCCCCGATGGGCGCTCCGCCGATCGGCGGCCCGCCGATGAGCGGCCCGCCGATGGGCGGCGGACCCGGGGGACCGGGCGGCGCGCCGGGCGGCAGCCCCGAGCTCTACCGCGTCGACCAGCTGCGCCGCACGTTCCAGCCCCGCCGCTTCGGCAGCGGGTACGACCCGGCCCAGGTCGACCGCCTCTTCGAGAGCATCATGCAGGCCATGACCGGCCGGGGCCCGATGCCGGTGCCCGAGAACGAGCTCGACACGCTGCAGTTCGGGCTGGTTCCCGGTGGCTACTTCGAGGCGGAGGTCGACGCCGCCCTGCGCGAGGTGAAGGACATCCTGCTGCACATGCGGTGAGCCCGCGAGAAAGGCCCGCCTCCCGGCAGGGAGAGCGGGCCTTCGCGGGTCGCGGGGACTACTGGTCGTTCGGCTTCAGGCCGTTGCGGCGCAGGACCACGTCACCCAGCACGATGAGGACCAGGAGCGCCGCGATGGCGATGAGCCAGACGTTCTCGGTGTTTCCCTCGTGGTTGCCCCACAAGTAGAGCAGCATGATCGCCGCCGACCCCAGCGCCCCGATCCGGGCCGACTTGCGGTTGCCCGGCTTGAGCTGGTCAGGCGCGTAAACCGGCTCTTCTGCCACGAGGTCCTCCCGAAACGAACGCTTCCCTGGTGGCACACAGTGTCGCACGCCGCCTCCGCGCGCGGCTCACCAACCCGTACCCGGTACCTTCGATGCCGTCGGATTTTGCCGAGCCGAGGGAGCGAGAGTGCGGATCACGGGCACTGGGCATGCCAGCATGCGGATCGACACGGGCGCGGGCAGCATCCTGTGCGACCCGTGGGTCAACCCGGCGTACTTCGCGTCGTGGTTCCCCTTCCCGGACAACTCGCTGCTGGACTGGGAGGCGCTGGGCGACGTCGACTACCTCTACGTCTCCCACCTGCACCGGGACCACTTCGACGCCGAGCACCTCAAGCGGTTCGTATCCAAGAAGGCCACCGTGCTCCTGCCGGAGTATCCGACCAGCCAGCTCGAGGACGAGCTGCGGGACCTGGGCTTCACCAGCTTCCTGCGGACGAAGAGCGACGAGGTCCACGAGCTCGACGGCGGCCTCAAGGTGATGATCCAGGCGCTGATCAGCCCCACCGACGGTCCCATCGGCGACTCCTCCCTCTGGGTGGAGTACGACGGTGTCCGCCTGCTCAACCAGAACGACGCGCGCCCGTCCGACCTCTCGCGGTTCGCCGAGCTGGGCCACGTGCACGCGCACATGCTGCAGTTCTCCGGCGCCATCTGGTACCCGATGGTCTACGAGCTGCCCACCGCCGCCAAGACGGCGTTCGGCAAGCAGAAGCGCGACCGGCAGTTCGACCGCACCTGGCGTTACATCGACGACCTGAAGGCCGACCACGTCTTCCCGATCGCCGGCCCGCCGTGCTTCCTCGACGACGAGCTGTGGCAGTTCAACGACATCTTCGGCGACGAGGGGAACATCTTCCCCGACCAGTCGGTGTTCATGAGCGAGTACGCGAAGGTCGGCGGCACCAACGGTGTCGTCCTGCTCCCGGGCAGCGTGTCGGAGGTCACCGCCACGGGTGACATCACGACCACCCACCCCACCGACGTCGACGAGTTCTTCGCGAACAAGAAGGCGCACCTCGAGGAGATGCGCGAGCGCAAGGCGCCGGTCATCGCCGCCGAGAAGGCGTCCTGGCGGCACCCCGAGATCGACGTGCTGGGCGAGCTGAAGAAGCGCATCGAGCCGCTGCTCGAGGAGTCCATCTACCTGGCCAAGGGCGTCGGCGGACCGGTCCGCTTCGACCTGGTCAGCTACGACGGCGACGCGGTCGAGTCGATCGTCGTGGACTTCCCCGGCAAGCAGGTCCGCGCGTACGCCGACGAGAAGGTCCGCTACCGCTTCCGCACCCAGCGCGAGCTCATCGAGCACCTGATCTTCATCGACGAGGGCGACTGGGTGAACTCGCTGTTCCTGAGCTGCCGCTTCTCCGCCGCCCGCATCGGCCAGTACAACGAGTTCGTCTACGCGTTCTTCAAGTGCCTCAGCGAGGAGCGCCTGCAGTATGCCGAGGGCTGGTACGACGAGCACGAGAAGGCCGTCGAGGCGGAGGACATCCACCTCGGCGACTGGACGGTCCAGCGGCGCTGCCCGCATCTGAAGGCGGACCTGAGCCGGTTCGGGATCGTCGAGGGCAACGTGCTGACCTGCCAGCTGCACGGCTGGAAGTTCGACCTGCCCAGCGGGAAGTGTCTGACCAGCGTGGGACACAAGATCCGGGCGGAGAAGACAGGTTCTTGAGAGCGGGATGTCGTAGCGGGGTGGTGGGTACAGACCGCTGCTCCCGCCGAGGGCCGGGGCGGGCCGAGCAGGGCGCGGGGCGCCCAGAACGCTCGACCCACCCCGGCTACGTGCGTGAGTGGTGGCGCCCGAAAGGCAAACCCCGTCAGCGGCCCAGGTCCTTCAGGATGCGCTTGGCGGCGTTGTGGCCGGCGGCGCCGATGACGCTGCCGGCCGGGTGGGCGCCCGCCGAGCCGGCATAGAGGCCGTCCAGGCCGGTGAAGTAGGGCATGCGCTCGTCGAAGGCCACCGTGTTGTCGACGTGGTGGATGTGGCCGCCGGTGATGCCGAAGTGCTCCTCGATGCCGGCCGGGGTCAGCGGCATCATGTCCGCCACCAGCGACGATGTGCCGGGCGCGTAGCGGTCGCAGATCTCCAGCAGCCTGGTGACGTAGCCGGGCAGGGCCTCGTCCCAGGTGGTGCCGGCGAGCTCGAAGGGCACGGACTGCACGAACAGCGCCGACGAGTGGTGTCCCGCCTCGTCCTGCAGCGACGGGTCGACCGTGGTGTGCAGATACCACTCGATGGTCGGTTCCGCGGGCAGGCGCCCGGCCTGGACGTCCGCCCACATCGCGCGCAGCGCGGCCATCGGCGAGTCGTGGTCGGGGAGGCCCCCCACGACGGTTTCTCCTCGGTTTTCCGCCGCGGTCAGACTCAGGCCTGCGGAGCCCGGCAGCAGGTGGATCGTCGAGCCGAACGGCGAGGGGGTGCCCTTCGGCAGGCAGGCGAAGCGCGGCAGCCCGGACAGTGCCAGGTTGACCTTCATCGTGGTGCCGGTCTTCCTCACCTTCGCCATCCGCTCGGTGAGCGTGGCGGGCAGCGCGCCCTCGGGCACCAGCGACATCAGCCGGTACGGGTCGCAGGCGCCCAGCACGACCCGGGCCTCGACGGTCCGGCCGTCGGCGAGGGCCACGCCGGTCGCCGACCCCTGGGAGACGGTCACCGCGCTCACCGGCGTATCGGTGAAGATCTGGGCCCCGGCGGAGCGGGCCGCCGCCGCGAAGGTGCGCGAGACCGTGCCCATGCCGCCGGCGGCGATCATCCACGTGCCGTCCGCGCCCGGCAGACGGCACATGTTGTGCACGAGGAAGTTGTGGCCGGTGCCGGGGTCGTCGGGGCCCGCGTTCAGCCCGGACAGACCGTCGGTCACCGCGTACATGCTGGTCAGCAGCTCGCTCTTGAAGCCGAAGCGCTCGAGGTAGTCGGCGACCGAGCCGCGTACCAGATCGATGAAGGTGCTCTGGAGCTGCGGCCGGATGTGGCGGTCGGCGATCTCCTCGACGGACCCGGGCTCCTGCAGCCAGGCCGGGGCGAGGTCGGCGCGCAGCGCGGCGATCTCGACCTGCATCGCCTCGTCCGCGGCGATGTCGCGCGGGGAGAAGAACTGCGCCATCTGGGCCCGGGTGGCCTCGCGGTCGGTGCCGAAGAGCAGGTAGGGCGAGCCGGGCCCGCCCGGCGTCGGCAGGAAGTAGTGCGGGTCGCGGCGCAGCACGGGAATGTCGACGTCGAGGGTCGCGAGCAGCTCCGGCGGCATGAGGCCCAGCAGGTATGAGCCGGTGGACTGGCCCAGGCCGGGGACCTTGGCGAACGGATGCTCGGTGCGGGTGGCGCCGCCGAGCACGTCGGCGGCCTCGAGGACGACGACGTCCAGCCCCGCGCGGGCCAGCAGGACGGCGGAGACCAGGCCGTTGTGGCCCGACCCGATGATCACGACATCGGCGCGTTCCGGCAGAGCACTCATGGCCGCGAAGCTTAGCGTGCCAGCTGGCGCAGAGCGCGGGTCAATTCGACGTCGAAAAGGGTGTCCACGTCCGTGAGGGCCCAGGCCAGGTGGCCGAAGACCTCCATGGCCACGATGCCGTACAGGCGGGTCCACGAGGTCACGAACATATAGATGACCGGCAGTGGGAACCGGTCGCCGAACGTCTCCAGGTACGGCCTGAAGAGCTCGCGCAGCGCGGAGTCGGGCAGGTCGTGCGGCTCGTCCTCGAAGGGGTGGCGCGCGTAGTGCTCGCCCATGACGGCGAAGAACGTCTCGCCGAACCGGGCCCCGGCCTCGTGCAGCGGCGGTTCGCGCTGCGCGAGCGGGGTGACGCCGGGCAGCGGGCTGCCGAACATCAGGGCGAACTCGGCCGGGTGCGCCAACGACCAGCGCCGGAAACCGCGTGCCATGTGCCCGATGCGGGTAAGGGGATCCTCGGCGGCGTGTGCCGCCGCGACGTCGGCCACGGCGGCCCGGAGCTCCTCGAAGAGGTCGGTGACGATCGCCGTGACCAGGGCGTCGAGGTTGGCGAAGTAGCGGTACAGCGCCGGTGCGGTCAGGCCTACGTCGCGGGCGGTGGCGCGCAGGGAGATCGCCGTCGGGCCGCCGGCGACGAGCAGGCGCCGCGCGGCGTCCTTGATCTCGGTGACGGTCTCCGCGCGCAGCCGCTCCCGCCGGCTGGGTGTGGTGGCCGTCATAGCAAGCGCTCCATTGACGTAGCGAACGGTGTTTGCAACCGTAAACGGTGTTCACTCAATAGTCGACAATCTGTGGCGACTGTAACGGCTCGGCAGGAGGCGGACGAATGTTCGGCTGGTGGGGCGGTGCGGTCGTCAGGCTGCGCTGGTGGGTCGTCGCGGCCGCGCTCGCGCTGATCGTCGGCGGGGCCACCTGGGGGACCGGCGTCTTCGGCGCGCTGACCGGCGGCGGGTACGACGACCCGGACAGCGAGTCCAACCGCGCGGCGGCGGCCATCGCGCAGCAGCTCGGCACCCGCGACCCCGACCTCGTCGTGCTCTGGTCCACCGGATCCGCCACGGTCGACGACGATGCCGTCCGGCAGGCGGTCACCGGCGCGGTGACCCGGCTGCGCGCGCGGCCCGAGGTGCGGCAGGTGGTCGCGTACACCGATCCCAAGGCCCCGCCGACGCTGGTCAGCACCGACAAGCGTGCCACCTACGCCGTCGTCCACCTCCAGGCGGAGGACGAGGACGGCAAGCGGGCGGCGTACCACCGCATCGAGCCCGACTTCGCCGCGCCCGGGCTGCGGACGCAGGTCGGCGGCCTCACCGCCTTCGCCGACGAGGCCAACACCCAGACCGAGAAGGACATCACCCGCGCCGAGATCCTGTCCCTGCCGGTGCTCTTCGTCCTGCTCGTGCTGATCTTCCGTGGGCTGATCGCCGCGCTGTCCCCGCTGCTCATCGGCGGCATCGCCATCATGGGCGCGTTCGTCGCCGTGCGGGCGCTGACCTACGTCACCGACATCTCGGTCTTCGCGATCAACGTCATCACCCTGCTCGGGCTCGGCATGGCGGTCGACTACTCGCTCTTCGTCGTCAGCCGATTCCGCGAGGAGCTGGCCCACGGTCACGACGTGCCGGCCGCCGTCCGGACCACGGTCGCCACCGCCGGGCGTACCGTCGTGGTCTCGGGGCTGACCATCGTCCTCGCGCTCTCCAGCTTGATGATCTTCCCGCAGCCGTTCCTCGGCGGCATCGCCATCGGCGGCATGGCCGCCGTCCTGGTCGCGATGCTCGCGTCGCTCACCGTGCTGCCGGCCGTGCTGTCCCTGCTCGGGCACCGCATCGACAAGCTGCGGATCCCCCTGCTGTCGCGCCGCCGGCCGGGCGCGGGCGGTGGATGGGCGAAGGTCGCGCACAGCGTCATGAAGCGTCCCGTCCTGTACGCCGTCGGCGTGCTCGTCGTCCTCCTGGCCTTCGCCGCGCCGTTCCTGCGGGTGGAGTTCGGCGGCTTCGACGAGCGCGTGCTGCCGCCCGGCTCGGAGCCGCGCGTGGTCGGCGAGCGGCTGGACGCGGAGTTCCCCGGCGGCGGCGAGGACCCGATCTCCGTCTTCGTGCAGGGGCCGGCCACCGGCCTCGCCGAGCGGATCTCCGCGCTGCCGGACGTCACCGGCGCCACGGTCACCGCCCAGCAGGGCGACGCCACGCTGCTCACGGTGACGTACCCGCCCGCGCTCTCCGGCGCCGACGCCCGCGACATCGTCTCCGGCATCCGCGACCTGACGCCGCCGGCCGGCGCCGAGGTACTGGTGGGCGGCCTCCCGGCGATCGACCTCGACCTGCTGGAGAGCCTCGCCGACCGGCTGCCGTGGATGGCGCTCATCATGGCGGTCGCCACGATGATCCTGCTCTTCCTGGCGTTCGGCTCGATCCTGCTGCCGATCAAGGCGGTCCTGATGAACCTCGTCTCGATCGGCGCGTCCTTCGGCGTGGTCGTCTACATCTTCCAGGACGGGCACTTCGAGGACCTGCTGCGCTTCGAGTCGACCGGCTTCATCGAACCCAGCAACATGATCCTGGTCCTCGCCGTGCTGTTCGGCCTCGCCACCGACTACGAGGTCTTCCTGCTGTCCCGCGTCCGCGAGGAGTGGGACGCCGGCGGCGACAACACCGCCGCGGTGGCCGCCGGCCTGCAGCACACCGGGGGCATCATCACCGCCGCGGCCGTCCTGCTGATCACCGTGGTCGCGGGCTTCGCCACCGGCGGCATGAGCGTCATCAAGACCATCGGCGTCGGCATGATCGTGGCCATCGTCGTGGACGCCACCCTGGTCAGAGCCCTGCTGGTCCCGGCGACGATGCGCCTGCTGGGCCGCTGGAACTGGTGGGCGCCGGGTGTGCTGGGCCGCTTCTACTCCCGGTACGGGATCCACGAGGCGCCGGCCCCGCAGGCACCGGCCCCGCACCGGGACTCGGTGAGCGTCTGAGCCGCCGGTACGCGCTCGCGCTCCCCGTCGCGGCGAACCCGGCGAGCACGATGACGTGGAACAGGTAGAGCCACAACCCCACGGCGACCATGCCGCCGACCTCGGTGAACCCGCCGAAGGGCGCGCCCAGGTCCAGCGGCAGCGCGCAGAACAGCACGAAACCGTGCAGGAAGCCGGAGAGGTTCGCGGCCGTGAAGGAGCCGACCAGGGCGGTCGCCGGCCAGTCCGGCCGCCCCGGCGCCACGCCGCGGTAGACCCAGATCACCACCGGGGTCAGCACCAGCCAGGCGGCGAGGAACGACAGGACCACGCCGGCGACGGCGTACCAGCCGCCGCGTACCCAGAGCCCGCTGGTCACCGGGAGCGCGAGGAAGAGGGCGAGCAGCAGGGCGGGGGAGGCGGCGAGCAGCGGCAGCCAGGCCAGCCGTCCCCGCCAGCCGACGAGCGACTCGCCGGGTTCGCTCAGGCTCACGAAGGCGCGGCGCAGGCCCTCGCCGTAGAGCGTGGCGGGCAGCAGGCTCGCCAGCGCCAGCAAGGGTGTCAGCTGCAGCCCGGCGTCGATCAGCCGCTCCAGGGCGGGCGGCGCCCCGATGGCGTCCGGCAGCGCGTCGATCGTCCGGCCGGTGAGGCGGCGGATCCGCGGCGGCCCGGCGACCAGCCCGGTGATCCACACGGCGAGCAGGGCCACCGGCACCACGGCGATCCCTGCATAGAACGTCACCGCGGCGGCATGCAGCGCCAGATCCCGTCCTCGCAGCGGCCGGAACGCGGCCGACAACCCGCGGCGCAGTTCTCGCATGCACCCCACTTACCCCACCGGCCGGTTGTCACGACTGCCTGGGCTAGGAAGGCGGGGTGCGGGGGTCCGGGAAGATGGGTGTCATGCGTGAGGTCGTGCTGCTCGGTTCCACCGGGTCCATCGGTACCCAGGCCATCGACATCGTCCGGCGCAACCCGGACGCCTTCCGGGTCGTCGCGATCGGTGCCGGCGGCGGCAACGTCGGGCTGCTCGCGGAGCAGGCGCTCGAACTGGGCGTCGACGCCGTCGGGGTGGCCCGCTCGAGCGTGGTGCAGGATCTTCAGCTCGCGTTCTACGCCGAGGCGCAGCGGCGCGGCTGGGCCAGCGGCGACTTCAAGCTGCCCAAGATCGTGGCCGGGCCGGAGGCGATGACCGAGCTCGCCCAGTGGCCCGGCGACGTGGTGCTCAACGGCGTCGTCGGCAGCCTCGGGCTCGCTCCGACGCTGGCGGCGCTGCGCTGCGGGCGTACCCTCGCGCTCGCCAACAAGGAGTCGCTCGTGGCCGGCGGCCCGCTGGTCAAGGCCGCGGTGACGCGGCCGGGGCAGATCGTGCCGGTGGACTCCGAGCATTCCGCGCTCGCCCAGTGCCTGCGCGGCGGAGCGGAGTGGGAGGTGCGGCGGCTGGTGCTCACGGCAAGCGGCGGTGCCTTCCGCGACCGCCGGCGCAGCGAGCTGACCGACGTCACGCCCGAGGAGGCGCTCAAGCACCCCACCTGGGACATGGGACCCGTGGTCACGATCAATTCGGCGACCATGGTGAACAAGGGCCTGGAGGTGATCGAGGCGCACGAGTTGTTCGATGTGGCGTACGACGACATCGAGGTGATGGTGCACCCGCAGTCGGTGCTGCACTCGCTGGTCGAGTTCACCGACGGCTCGACGCTCGCCCAGGCGAGCCCGCCCGACATGCGGCTGCCGATTGCGCTGGCGCTGGCCTGGCCCGACCGGGTGCCGCACGCCGCCGCCGCGGTCGACTGGACCATGGCGCACAACTGGGAGCTGCGGCCGCTGGACGACGAGGCGTTCCCGGCCGTGGAGCTCGCCAAGGCGGCGGGCCGGGCGGGCCGGTGCCGTCCGGCGATCTACAACGCGGCGAACGAGGAGTGTGTGGCCGCCTTCGCCGCCGGTCGGCTACCTTTTCTGGGCATCGTCGACACCCTGGCGGCGGTGCTCGCGGCGGCCCCCGAGTTCGGCGAACCGGGTACCGTCGAGGAGGTGCTTGCCGCGGAGACCTGGGCGCGGGCCCAGGCACAGCGGATCATCGCGACTGCGGCTGAAGGAGCCTGATGCTGTACTGGGTGGGGACGGCGGCCTTCGCGCTCGCGATCCTGATCTCGGTGAGCCTGCACGAGCTGGGCCACATGATCACGGCCAAGCGGTTCGGCATGAAGGTCACCAAGTATTTCGTCGGCTTCGGCCCGACGATCTTCTCCTTCCACCGCGGCGAGACCGAGTACGGCCTCAAGGCGATCCCCCTCGGCGGCTTCTGCAAGATCGTCGGGATGACGCCGCAGGACGACGACGTCGCCGAGCAGGACCAGCACCGGGCCATGTGGCGCTTCCCGGTGTGGAAGCGCACGGTGGTCATGTCCGCCGGATCGATCACCCACTTCGCCCTGGCGATCATCGCGACCTGGTTCGCCGCCGTCTTCGTCGGGCTGCCCAATCCCGACCTGCCGAAGACCCCCGCCGAGGAGCGCGCGATCCCGGCGAAGATCTCGGTCGGCGAGTGCGTCCAGGTCGTCATCACCGACCAGCGGGGCTGCGCGCCCACCGACCCGCGGGCGCCCGCGGCCGCGGCCGGGCTGCGCAGCGGTGACCTGATCACCAGCGTCGGCGGCAAGCCGATCCAGAACTACGGCGAGCTCACCGACACCATCCGGTCGCTGCCCGCCGGCGCCGTCGACTTCGGCTACACCCGCGACGGCGTGGCAGGGACCGCCAAGGTCACGCTCATCGCCGCCCAGCGGCCGCCGCTCGACGATCCCGCGGGCCCGGTCAAGGAGGTGGCCGTCGCCGGGGTCGGTCCCCGGCTCGACATGCCCGCCCTGGTCACGTACGGGCCGGTCGACGGCATCGGGGTGACCTTCGACTACGGCTGGTCGATGGTGAAGGCGTCGTTCGCGGCGATGAAGCGCATCCCGGAGAAGATCCCGGCGCTGTGGAACTCGATCACCGGCGACGAGCGGGACCCGGACACCCCGATCAGCGTGGTCGGCGCCAGCCGGCTGGGCGGCGAGGCGATCGAGAAGGGCGTACCGGAGATCTTCCTCATGATCTTCATCTCGCTGAACGTCTTCATCGGCCTCTTCAACCTGCTGCCGCTGCTCCCGGTGGACGGCGGCCACATCGCGATCGCCTGGTACGAACGGGTCCGGTCGTGGGTGTACGCGCGCCTCAAGAAGCCCGATCCCGGCCGCGTCGACTACTACAAGCTCATGCCGTTGACGTACGCGGTCATCCTGATCGGTGGCGCGTTCACGCTGCTGACGATCACCGCCGACGTCGTCAACCCGATCTCGATCTTCTCCAGGTGAAGGTGAAATGACCGCGATCAGCCTCGGTATGCCCGCCGTACCCCCGCCGCCGCTGGCCACCCGCCGGCAGAGCCGCCAGATCAACGTCGGCGGCGTCCTCGTCGGCGGCGGGGCACCGGTCAGCGTGCAGTCCATGACCACCACCCTCACCGCGGACGTGAACGCGACGCTTCAGCAGATCGCCGAGCTGACCGCCGCGGGCTGCCAGATCGTCCGGGTCGCGGTCCCGTCCCAGGACGACGTCGAGGCGCTCCCCGCGATCGCGAAGAAGTCGCAGATCCCGGTGATCGCCGACATCCACTTCCAGCCCCGGTACGTCTTCGCGGCCATCGACGCGGGCTGCGCGGCGGTCCGGGTCAACCCCGGCAACATCCGCCAGTTCGACGACAAGGTCAAGGAGATCGCCAAGGCGGCCTCCGACGCGGGCGTGCCCATCCGCATCGGCGTCAACGCGGGCTCGCTCGACAAGCGCCTGCTGGAGAAGTACGGCAAGGCCACCGCCGAGGCGCTGGTCGAGTCGGCGCTCTGGGAGTGCTCGCTGTTCGAGGAGCACGGTTTCCGCGACATCAAGATCTCGGTCAAGCACAACGACCCGGTCGTGATGATCCGCGCCTACCGCCAGCTCGCCGAGCGCTGCGACTACCCGCTGCACCTCGGCGTCACCGAGGCGGGCCCGGCCTTCCAGGGCACCGTCAAGAGCGCCGTGGCCTTCGGCGCCCTGCTCGCCGAGGGCATCGGCGACACCATCCGGGTCTCCCTGTCCGCCCCGCCGGTCGAGGAGATCAAGGTGGGCCAGGCCATCCTGGAGTCGCTCGGCCTGCGCGAGCGCGGCCTCGAGATCGTCTCCTGCCCGTCCTGCGGCCGCGCCCAGGTCGACGTCTACACCCTCGCCGAGCAGGTCACCGCGGCGCTCGAAGGCTTCCCGGTCCCGCTGCGCGTGGCCGTCATGGGCTGCGTCGTGAACGGCCCGGGCGAGGCCCGCGAGGCCGACCTCGGCGTGGCCTCCGGCAACGGCAGGGGCCAGATCTTCGTCAAGGGCAAGGTCATCAAGACGGTCCCCGAGTCGATCATCGTGGAGACGCTGGTCGAGGAGGCGCTGCGGCTGGCCGACGAGATGGGCGCGGAGCTGCCGGAAGAACTCCGCGACCTGGTCCCCGGCCCCCAGGTGACGGTGCACTGATCTTTCCGGTACGGCGCGGCGGCCGGCCAACCGCACCACCGCGCCGACCCCGCACACAGCAACGCCGGCGACCCGCCGCACGATGTCCGTGCGGCGGGTCGCTGTTGTGTGGGTGGCCTCGCCCGGCGCGGGAGTCGCTTCCCGGCGCGGATCATTCCCGGCGGCTCGCGAGCCGTGTGCGGGTTCGGCCCGGTGGTGCGGTTGGCCTGGTCGTCGCGCCGTACTCGAAGCTATTCGGCGAGGATCGCGTAGAGCTTGCGTTTGGTGTCGTTGAGGACTTCGAGGGCCTGCTGGCGCTGCTCCGGGGTGCCGCTGAAGCCGACCTGGCGCAGGGCGCTCATGATGCCGACCGCCGCGTCGCGGAAGTCCTGGACCTGCGACATGGTGTCGTCGCTGAACCGGGCCCACGGCGGGTTCTCCGCGGCGGCCTCGGCCTCGGCGCGCCCCGCCTCGGTGAGCGAGAAGCGCTTGCGGCCCCCGGTGGCCTCGGCCTCGATCAGGCCCTCGTCCTCCAGCAGCTGCAGGGTCGGATAGACCGAGCCCGGGCTCGGCCGCCAGATGCCGCCGGTGCGGCTCTCCAGCTCCTGGATCATCTCGTAGCCGTGCAT
The DNA here is from genome assembly GCF_014648355.1 of Couchioplanes azureus. Taxonomy (GTDB): domain Bacteria; phylum Actinomycetota; class Actinomycetes; order Mycobacteriales; family Micromonosporaceae; genus Actinoplanes; species Actinoplanes azureus. The sequence continues at coordinate 799,045 of NZ_BMQY01000003.1, read as the reverse complement.
CGGGCGCTCCAGCAGGAGTGCGAGCAGAGCCGGCCGCACGTTCGGCCGGCTGCCGCGCCCGCCGCGGCGATGGCCACGACCGCCGGGGCCCTCATGGCCCCATCCCGGGCCGCCGAAGCCGGGGCCGCCCTGGCCGAACGGGAAGCCGGGCGGGAAGCCGAAGCCCCGCATCCGGGCCTCGTGCAGACGGCGCATGTGTTCGTGCCTCATGACTATCTCCGATCTGTTGGCGATAGTTAGACGATATATCGCCAACGTGTCGGCGGCAAGGTTTCTGAATCCACGCGGGTAGCCCGGGGTGCGCGAGGCGTGGCATCTGGCAATCTGATACCTGTGCTGACGGTGCCCATTCGCCAACTCGGGGAGCCCGAGCGCGCGACGGTCGAGCGGATCCTCGACCAAGACCCGTACGCCGGCGCCCAGATCGCCGAGCGCGTGGCGGCGCACGGGCTCAACTGGTGGCGGTCCGACGGGCGGATCTACGGATACGGCCCGGGCCGCAGCGTCGAGTCCCTGTGCTGGTCCGGGGCGCATCTGGTGCCGGTCTGCGCGACGTCTCCGGCGGTCGCCGCGTTCGCGGACCTGCTCGGCGCGGACTCCCGCGTCTGCTCCTCGATCATCGGCCGGGCCGACTCGGTGCTGGAGCTGTGGGACCGCCTCGGCGGGCACTGGGGGCCGGCCCGCGACGTGCGGCCGCACCAGCCGCTGCTCATCGCCGACCGGGACGCGCCGATCGCGCCGGACCCGGCCGTGCGGCTGGTCACGCTCAAGGAGGTCGACCAGCTCTTCCCGGCCGCGGTGGCGATGTACACCGAGGAGGTCGGAGTGTCACCCCTGCTCGACGACGGCGGCCGGGGCTACCGGCGGCGCATCGCCGAGTTGGTGCGGGGCAGGCGGGCGTACGCCCGGTTCGTCGGCGACCGGGTGATCTTCAAGGCCGAGCTGGCGATCGTGACCCGGCGCACGACCCAGGTGCAGGGCGTCTGGGTGGACCCGGAATACCGCGGCCGCGGGCTGGCGGCCGCGGCGATGGCGACGGTGGTGCACGACGCGCTGCGGCGGGTGGCGCCCACGGTGAGTCTGTATGTGAACGACTACAACACCGCCGCGCGGCGGGTCTATGCGCGGTGCGGTTTCGTGCAGCAGGGCAGCTTCGCGACCATCCTGTTCTAGGTCTCTCCGGCTTTGCGGGGCCTTCTCTATGCGGGGCCCAGCGCCTTGACGAGCGCGGCCAGCGCCACGGGTCCCTGCTTTTCGAGCTCCGGGGTGGGCAGCAGCGCCATCACCGGCACCCGCACGCCCGCCTCGGCGTAGCGGGCGACCTTCTCGCGGCACTCCTCGGCGGCGCCGTGCACGACGAGCTCGTCGACCACCTCGTCGGGGATCGCGGCCAGCGCCGCCTTGCGGTCGCCCGCGGCCCATGCCTTCCACATCGGAGCGAGTGCCGGCTCGCGCCCCAGCCAGCGATGGAACTCCAGGTACGCCGGGACGGTCAGGTAGGCGGCGATCAGCCGGCGACCGACGGTGCGGGCGTAGGCGGCGTCCGCGGTGGGGCACACGAAGATGCGGGCGACCACGTCGAAATCGGGGTCGTCGGACTTGGCCTCGGCCAGCACGCGCGGGACGTCGGTGGCGGCGAGCCAGTTGAGGATCACGCCGTCGGCCTCGCTCGCGGCCAGGCGCAGCATGGCCGGACGCAGGGCGGCCAGCAGGACCTTCGGCGGGACCGCCGGTGGGCGCTCGAGGCGGAAGCGCCGGACCTCGAACGTGTCGTAGGACCGGTCGACCGTCTCGCCCGCCAGCGCGGCGCGCAGGAAGCGGAGCATGTCGCGGCTGCGTGCGTACGGCCGGGTGAAGTCGGCGGCGTTCCAGTCGCCGACGACCACGGGTGACGAGGCGCCGACGCCCAGTTGGAAACGCCCGGGTGCGGCCTCGGCCAGGGCGGCCGCGGTCATCGCGAGCAGCCCCGGGCCGCGGGTGAAGACGGGCGCGATGGCGGTGCCGAGCCGGGCGCGGGGCTGCCACGCCGCGGCGAGCGTGAGCGGTGTGAAGGCGTCGGCGCCGTTCACCTCGCTCGACCACAGGTCCGTGAACCCCGCGTCGGTCAGCGCCGCGAACACCGCGGCGTGGTCGGCGAGCGGAACCCCGCCCAGTGGAATCGTCATGCCCCATCGCTGCGCCATGGTGTGATCCTGCCCTGTGGGGCGGGCCACGGTCTACCGGACCGCGACGTGACTTTGTCGAGGTCTGCCCTGTTGGTCCGGCACAGAGGGGTCACCGAACGTATCGGCGTCCGTGAGTGAGGTCGACCACGGGCCGGGGCCATCGACGGCCGTCGCCGGTATGTTTTTGCACTGACCAGTCAGTGCAAAGTGGGTGCTCATCATGTCGGTCCTCAGCGCGCGCGGCGCCGGTGTACGCCGCAACCGCCAGTGGCTCTTCCGCGACCTGGACGTCTCGGCCTCGGCGGGCGACATCGTCGCGATCGTCGGGCCGCCCGGCAGCGGACGAACCACGGTCCTGCTGGCCCTGTCCCAGCGTTTCAAGCTGACCGCCGGCCGGGTCGAACTCGCCGGCGCGTCCGCCCTCGGGTACGTGCCCGGCGTCTGCGAGCCGGAGTCCGTCCTGACCGTCACCGAGCATGTCCGGGAGCGGGCTCTCCTCATCGGACAGAAGCCGGACGCGGAGATGCCGCTGCACGGGCTCGACCCGTCGGCGCGGGGGTTCACGCTCAGTCCGTACGAAAGGCGGGTTCTGGGCCTGGTCCTGGCCCGGATCGGGAAGCCGCAGGTCGTCGCGCTCGACGCGGTCGACGAGGGGCTCGACGCGGGGGAGCGGGAGGCGCTGTGGCGCCTGATCGCCGACCTGGCGGCCGAGGGGGTCACGGTGCTGGTCGCGGCCCGGGAGGTCGAGGAGGCGCTGGTGTCCACAGTGGTGCGGCTGGGGGGCGCGGTCGGCGGGACGGTTGGTGGCGGCCGTCCGGCCGACGAGGCGGAAACGATCGCGACGGTGCCGATCGCGGTTCCCGCGGGTGCTTTCGCGGCGGGGGTCCCGGATTCGGCTTCCTCCGCGGCTCCTGAGCGGGCTGCGGCGCCCGGGTCCTTCGAGGCCTCTGCACCGGCTTCCTCGTCGGACCCCGCGCCAGCCGCCGGGTCGGCCGAGCCCGCGGATGACACCACCGCCTCCGACGCCGTCACCGCCTCCGACGCCGTCACCGACTCCGACGCCGCCATCGCCGACGGCATTTCCGTCACCGTCGATGCGGACGCCGCCACGGCCGACAGCGCCTCCGCCGCCGGGGATGCGGGGGCCGCCACCGACTCCGCCGACCCCTTTCACTCCGCCGCTGACGCGGACGGTGTCATCGACTCCAGCGCCGGCACCGACGCCGACGCTGCCACGGCCGCCGATGTGAGCGCCGATGCGGACGCTGCCATGGCCGCCGACGTCACCGCCGACTCCGACGTCACGGCCGACTCCGACGTCACGGCCGACTCCGACGTCACGGCCGACTCCGACGTCACGGCCGACTCCGACGTCACGGCCGACTCCGACGTCACGGCCGACTCCGACGTCACGGCGGACTCCGACGTCACGGCGGACTCCGACGTCACCGCCGACGCCGCTGTCACCGCCGACGCGAATGTCACCGCCGACGCCGACGCGGAGTCGATCGACGAGCCGATCGCCCAGCGGGCCGAGGAGCCGGTCGAGGCCGGTTCGGCATCCGCATCCGACGACCAAGACCACGACACCGACCACCCCGGAGCGAAGAAGTGACCGGAACCTCCAGCCTGCGCCTGGCGGGCTTCGAGCTGCGGCGGTTCCTCCGCGGCCGACTCCCCACCGCCGCGCTCGTCGTCATCTGCGTCATTCCGCTGCTCTACGGAGCGCTCTACCTCTACGCCTTCTGGGATCCCTACGGGCGCCTCAACCACGTACCCGTCGCTCTCGTCGTCGAGGACGTCCAGGCGACCGCCACCGACGGCACCAAGGTGCACGCCGGCAAGGACCTCGCCGACGAGCTCATCGAGCGCGAGATCTTCGACTGGCACGTCACCGACGAGCAGGAGGCCGAGGAAGGCCTCGCCGACGGCCGCTACCAGCTGTCCCTGCGGATCCCCCGGGACTTCTCCACGAACCTCACCACCGGCCCCGACGCCGACGCCACGCCCAAGCCCGCGCAGCTCATCGTCATCAACGACGACGCGACCAACTACCTGTCCGGCGTCTTCTCCCGCACCGTGTTCGACGAGGTCCGGGCGGCAGCCGCGCGAAGCGCCCAGTCCGGCTACTTCGACAAGATGCTCATCGGTTTCACGGACCTCAAGCACGAGACGCAGAAGGCCGCCGACGGCGCACACGAGATCGACAACGGTGCCACCGACCTTCACGGCGGTGCCAAAAAGGTCGAAGGCGGCATCGACGCCTCGGAGAAGGGCGCCGGCAAGATCGCAGGCGGCCTCGGCGAGGCGGCGCAGGGCCTGGACAAGCTCTCCTCCGTGCTGGTCAGCCTGAAGTACGGTTCGGCGAAGGTCGCCGCGGGCACGCGCGACGCCGCGAACCGTGTCCGGGAGGTCGCGAACACCCTCGACAGCGAGGCCGCGAAGTTCGAACCGTTCCTGCGCGAACACGCCCAGGAGCTCGAGACCGGGGCGAACCTGGTGGCGCGCGGTGCAGAGCTGCTCGCCGAGAACGTGCACCGGCTCGACACCGCCGCCGACGAAATCGTCGGCAAGGCGCAGCGGCTCCAGCAGTACCTCGACGGGTTGCCGGACACCACGGAGGGCATCGCGGAACAGCGTGCGGCCGCGCAGCAGCTTGTCACGGTGGCGCAGCGGATCCGGTCCAACATCGACGACGCCGACCTCAAGCGGTGGGGCGAGCGCCTGCGCGAGGTGGCCCGCATCGCGCGGGACATCGCGAAGGCCGCACCGCACGTCGCGGACGACATCGCCAAGAAGCGCAGCGACGCGCACAAGTTCGCCACCGCGCTCGACAAGCTCGCGGCCGGTGCGAAGCAGGTCAGCGACGGCAACGCGGGCGCCGCGGCGGGCGCGGCGGCCCTGCGTGGCGGAGTCTTCGAGCTGGCCTCCGGCGCCCGCCGCCTCGATGACGGCCTGATGACCCTCTCGGACGGCGGCCGCCAGCTGGCCAAGGGCCTCGGCGACTTGCGGAAGGGCACGGACAAGCTGGCGTCCGGCCTGAGCGACGGCGCCGACAAGGTCCCCGGGTACGGCGACGACCCGTCGGACCGCGCGGACCTGCTCGCCGACCCCGTACGCGTGGACCGGACCGTGCGCAACCCGGCGGCCACCTACGGCGTGGGCTTCGCCCCGTACTTCCTGGCGCTGGCGCTGTGGGTCGGTGCGATGATCACCTTCATGGTTCTCCGGCCGCTGAACAGGCGCTACGTCGTCTCCGGCGCGCCACCGCACCGCGTGGTGCTGGCCGGGCTCCTGCCCGCCGTGGCGATCGGCTGCGCGCAGGCACTGCTGCTCTTCGTCGTGGTGGTGTTCGGGTTGGGCCTCGGCCCGCACAACCCGACGGTGACCCTCGGTCTGCTGATGCTCACGGCGACCGCCTTCGCCGCGATCATGCAACTGGTCGGCGCGGCGCTCGGCCCCGCGGGCCGCATCATCGCGCTGGCCCTGCTGATGCTGCAGCTCACCTCGTCCGGCGGCACCTACCCGGTGCAGACCACGCCGGGCTTCTTCCAGGCGATCCACCCCTTCCTGCCGATGACGTACGTCGTCGCGGCGTTGCGCCACGCCATCGACGGAGGATCGACCGGTACGGTGGTGACGGGCGCTCTCGCGCTCCTCGGCTACGGCTCGGCCGCCCTGGCGCTGACGGTGGCCGTAGCTCTCCGTAAGCGTCGGCTCACCCCGTCCGACCTGCATCCGGAGCTTGTGATTTGACAACTGTGGAACTGGTGATCTGACAACCGTGGATGGAAGAACCCGCAGGCGGAATGACACCCGCCAACGCCTGTTCGAGGCAGCGGTGGAACTGATCGCCGAGCAAGGCTTCTCGGCGACGACGGTCGACGACATCGCACTGCGGGCGAAGGTCGCCAAGGGCACGGTCTACTACAACTTCGCCTCGAAGACGGCGCTCTTCGAGGAGCTGCTGACACACGGCATCGGCCTGCTCACCGACGAGTTCCGAGCGGCGGTGGAAGGCCTGCCACCCCGCGAGGCGGTGGCCGCCCTGGTACGCGCCCAGCTCGAGTACATCCGGCGCTACCAAGCGTTCGCGCAGCTCCTGCTCTCGGAGATGTGGCGCACGAACCGCGAGTGGCAGCAGACCCTCGTGCTGCTCCGCGAACAGGCGATCAGCGTGATCGCGGAAACGCTGAAGGCGGGCGTGAAAGCGGGCGACCTCCCGGCCGACCTGGACGTCCGGGTGGCCGCGTCGGGGCTCTTCGGAGTGGGCCTCGTCGTGGCGGTCGACTGGCTGGTCTTCCAACCGGACCGCAGCATCGAGGAAGTGGAGCAGTCCCTCCTCAACGTCGTCCGCCGCGTCGTCTGACCACGCCATTCCGGCCCGGCCGGGTTGCCTGTTCCGCCCGGTCAGGCCGGCCGTGCCGGTGGTGCGTGGGCGTCGGCTGGTGCTACCTGGTGGTGCGTCGCCCCGGGCTGGTCCTGCCTGGTCGTGCGTGGGCGCCGGCCGGTCCTGCCCGGTCGTGCGTGGGGCCCCGGCCGGTCCTACCTGGTCGTGCGTCGGGGCCCCGGCCGGTCCAACCTGCTCGTGCGTGGCCCCGGGTGGTCCTACCTGGTCGTGCGTGGGGGCCCCGGCCGGTCCAACCGAGTCATGCCTAGCCCAGGCCGGCCTACCCGGTCATGCCTGGCCCCCGCCCGGCCCAACCCTCGGGCGGGGTTCCGTCCGGAAGCGGACGGAACCCGTCTCCCGTCTGGTCAGCCCACCGCCGACCGGCTTCGCCACGCGGCGGCCAGGGAGGTGCGGCCGTTGGTCCGCAGCAGAGACCCCTCGTAGATGCGGGCGCCGATCCCGAGGAATATCACCGCCGCTACCGCCAGCAGACCCAGCGACACGATCGGTTCCCACCCGGCCGCCTCGTCGTTGAAGAGGCGGATCGGCATCGCGATCGGTGACGACAGCGGAATGTAGGACAGGATCCGCATGGCGACCTCGTTGTCCGTCAGGAAGAGGGCGGCGAAGAACGGCAGCATGACCGCCATCTGAAGCGGGGTCGAGGCGCCCGCGATGTCCTCCTGGCGTGCGACCAGCGCGCCGACTCCCGCCCACAGCGTGGCCAACATGACGAAGCCGAGCACGAAGTAGGGCAGGAACCACCCGATCGCCGGTCCGACCTGGCTCACCATCTGCGCGTCCAGGTCGGCGATCCGCATACCGATGGTCGCCACGAGCGCGATCAGGGCGATCTGCCCGAAGGCGAGCAGGGTCAGCGCGGCGACCTTGCCGGCGAGCAGCGCCCGTACCGGCACGCTGGCCACGAGGATCTCCACGATGCGGGTCTGCTTCTCCTCGGTGACGCTCTGGGCGATCTGCAAGCCGAAGGTGAACGACGTGATGAAGAAGAGGAACGCGAGCGCGAACGGCACGATGAACTTCAGGAACGGGTCAGACTCGTCCCCCTCGAGCAGGCGCACCGACGGAGCCGCGCTCAAGGCACCCACTACTTCGGACGGCGCCTCCTCCATGGCGAGCACCGTCGGACCGGCGACCACCGCGGCCTCGACATCGCCGTCGCGCAGGGCCCGCTCGGCGGCCGCGTCGTCGGCGACCGTGCGTACGTCGAGTCCCGCGCCTTGCAGGGCGGCGCCGACCGTGCCCGCGCCGAGTCCCGCGCGTTGCGGAGCGGTGCCGGCCGTACCGGTGGAGACGGCGACCTTGGTGGGACCGCCGTCGAACAGGGCCGGGAGCACGGTGCTCGCGACCGCGATGAAAAGGAAGAACACCGTACTGAAGATGAAGGTCTTGTCGCGTAGCTTGACCCGCAGCTCGCGGGCCGCGACCAGCTGGACGGCCTGGAAGGTGGTCACTGGGTCACCTCTCGGAAGATCTCGGTGAGCGACGGGGCGACCGCGCCGAAGGAACGAACCGGGCCCCGGGCGAGGGCCGCGTGCAGAATCGCCTGGTCGTCGACCCCGGGCGCGAGGTCGAACACCGCCCGGGCGCCGTCCAGGTCGACAAGGGTCAGCCCCGGGTGGTCGCGCAGCCACCCGGCGTCCGCGCCGACCTCGATCTGGAAGCGGGGAAGCGCGTAGGCGGCCCGAAGCTCCTGCCGCGACCCGGCGGCGCGGATGGACCCGTCCGCGATGATCACCAGGTCATCGCAGAGACGCTCGACGACATCCAGCTGATGGCTGGAGAACAGCACCGGCGTACCGGCGGAAGCACGCTCCCGGAGCACGCCGACGACCACGTCCACGGCGAGCGGGTCGAGGCCGGAGAACGGCTCGTCGAGCACGAGCATCTCCGGATCGTGTACGAGCGCCGCGGCGATCTGCACCCGCTGCTGGTTTCCGAGCGAAAGCTTCTCGACCTGGTCACCGGCGCGTTCCGTGAGCCCCAGGCGCTCCAGCAGGCCGGCCGTGCTCCGACGGGCGTCCGCATTGGACATGCCGTGCAGGCGACCCAGATAGACGATCTGGTCGGTCACGGTCATCTTCGGATAGAGCCCACGCTCCTCGGGCATGTAGCCGAACCGCTGCCGCGCCTGCCGGGTAACCGGCGCACCACGCCACCTGACTTCACCACTGTCGGCGGCGAGCACCCCGAGCATGATCCGCATAGTCGTCGTCTTACCGGCCCCATTGGCGCCGACGAATCCGGTCATCCGCCCGGGCTCCACGGTGAACGAGACATCTTTGAGCACCTGCCGTTCCCCGAAACTACGGCTCACGGCGTCAACGGTCAGCACCTTGGTCATTCCTTCACGCTAGGCGGAGCGGCGCCCGAGGGCGTCCGGCCCGCGAACGACCACCGATGTCCTCCTCGCGGAGGACCCGGCCGCGCCCGACCCGTCCCCCGGCCGACCACGCAACCACGACGACGAACGGGCGGCTTGGTGCGTGCGGAACAATCGGTGCAGATGGCGTGCAGGCCAGGTCGGGCGTGGGGCTTGCTCGGGCGTGGGGCTTGCTCGGGCGTGGGGCTTGCTCGGGCGTGGGGCTTGCTCGGGCGTGGGGCTTGCCCCGGCGTGAGGCCTGCTCGGGCGTGGAGCTTGCCCGGGCGTGCGGCCTGCCCCGCCGTGCGGCCCGGCCGACGGACGGGCCTGGCCGACCGACGGGTCCGGCGGACGGGGACCAAGCCCGACCTCAGCCGCCGGGCCGCACGACGCCGAGCTCGTATGCCAGGACGACGGCTTGCGTGCGGTCTCGCGCGCCGATCTTCATCAGCACCCGGCTGACGTGCGTCTTCACCGTCGTCTCGCCGAGGTGCAGAGCGCTCGCGATCTCAGCGTTCGTCGCGCCGCCGGCGAGGTGCACGAAGACCTCGTGTTCGCGGGGTGTGAGCTCGGCCAGCTTGGTGGTCGCCTCTCGCGAGCGCACCGCCGCCGGACTGGCGAAGGTGGCGATGACCCGGCGGGTGACCGCGGGAGCGAGGAGGCCGTCACCGCGGGCGATGACCCGGACCGCGTCAACGAGTGTCTCGGGGGTGCTGTTCTTCAGCAGGAACCCGCAGGCGCCGGCCTGGAGAGCGGCGAAGAGGTAGTCGTCACGGTCGAATGTGGTCAAGATGAGCACCGAGGGCCCGTCCGTGGCGGTGATCCGCCGGGTGGCCGCGAGCCCGTCAAGACCAGGCATCTCCACGTCCATGAGCACCACGTCGGGGCTGGTGAGCCGCGCGAGCTCCACCGCCCGCAACCCATCCGACGCCTCGGCGACGACCTCCAGATCGTCCTCGCACTCGAGGATGGCGCGCAGTCCGGACCGCACCAGGTCGTGGTCGTCCGCGAGCAACAGCCGGATCTTCGCCGCCGTTGCAGTCTCCACCGGATGAGCGGCCACTGCGGGTCCCGCCCCGTGTGGGGCCCCCTCGAACCCTGCGCCTTGGGAAGCTGCCGTAGCCCTGGGTGCTTGCGTGGCGGGCGCCGCTCCAGGCGGCCGAGCAACGGGCGCGGCTCCACCTGGATGGACGGCGAGCGAGGGCACGACGGGTTGAGAAATCGGTGCACCTTCGGTGGTCCGGCTGAGTGGCGCGACTTGGGTGGTCCGGTTGTGTGTCATGGCTTGGGTGGTCCGGTTGTGTGTCATGGCTTGGGTGGTCCGGTTGTGTGGCGCGGGTTCGGTGGTCCGGCTGAGTGGCGCAACTTGGGTGATCCGGCTGAGCGTTGCGGGTTCGCTGGTCCGGTTGAGTGGCGCGGCTTGGGTGGTCCGGCTGAGCGTTGCGAATTCGGTGGTCCGGCTGAGTGATGCGGGTGAGGGTGTCGGCTTGGTGGCGGTCGGGACGGCACCGGCAGGGACGGCGCGTCGAGGGCTGGTCAAGATGGATCTCCTGTCGTGTCGGTGCCCGGCACTGCTGAGGCGTCGGTATCCGGCACTGCCGAGGCGTCGGTGTCCGGCACTGCCGAGGCGTCGGTATCCGGCGCCGCCGAGGTGTCGGTATCCGGCGCGATCGGCAGTCGGGCGCGCACGCGGAAGCCGCCGCCGGCGCGGGCGCCGGTTTCGAGGTGGCCGTCGTGCACGGCCACCCGCTCGCGCATGCCGATGAGGCCGAGGCCGCTCGCCGTGCCGGATGTGTCGCCGCGCCCGTCGTCGGCGATGTCCAGCTCCAGTTCGTGGGCGAGGTAGCGGATCCGGACGTCGATCGTCGTCGCGTTCGCATGCTTGAGCGTGTTGGTGACCGCCTCCTGCACGATCCGGTACGCCGCCTGCGAGACGGACTCCGGCACCGTCCGCGGCGTGCCGTGCACGCCGAGCCGCCCCTCCAGGCCGGCCGCGCGTGCCCGATCGACCAGCTCTTCCACCTGCTCTATCCCGGCCGGACGGTCGACCGACCGCTGGTGCGGAAGCGCCTTACCGTCACCCGGGCGATCCGCGGCGCGCAGGGCGCCCAGCATGCGGCGCAGCTCGTCCACTGCGGTGCGCGAGCACTGCTCGATGGCGGAGAGGGCGGTGCGGGCAAGCTCCGGGTTCCGGTCCATCGCCCGCCGGCTCGCCGACGCTTGGATGCCCATGACCGAGACGTGGTGTGCCACGACGTCGTGCAGCTCGCGGGCGATGCGTACCCGCTCGCCCAGCACGGCCTGCTCGCTGATCAAGGCCTGGGCCGCGCGCAGCTCGGCGGCCTGCTCCTCGAGCTGATGCCTTCGGCGCGCCGCCTGCCAGGCCGTCTCGCCGAACAGGAAGGCGAACCCGAAGAAGAGCGCGTTGATCAGTACGCCGTTGATGATCGAGGCCAGCAGCGGCGGCAGTTCGCCCGAGGCTCCGGGCAGGCCGTCGGCCGGCAGGTCGTCGTGAGCCATCAGCCAGGCCACGGCGAGCCACACGAACATCGCGGCGATGATGACCAGCCGTAGCCAGCGGGCGCGTGGCCGGTCTCGTCCCCAGGCACCCAGTGCGTAGACCGCGGCGAAGATCGCCCCCGAGGCCACCTGCTGCTCCTGCACGCCCCGGTACTGCCCCGAGATGAAGGCGACGGCGACAACCACCGCGACGATCTCAGGGTGGGCGCGACGCCAGATCAGCGGAACGGTGCCCGCCAGGGACCAGCAGATCTGCTCGGCGAGAGACGGCGGGTTTGCACTGGCGAAGATGCCGGCGCTGCGGGCCAGGACGACGTTCAGCACGGCGAGCGCCGCGACGCCGAGGCCGATCGCCAGGTCCGCCCTTCGCTGGGAGGCCGTCGGACCGGGCCGCCGCCAGTGGTCGGAGGCCGCTGCGGGGGTGCCTCGTTCGCGGGGTTGCGGAAGCGCGAGCGCGCCGCCGGCGGAGACCGCGCTCATCGCTGCGCTCCTGAGAGGACGACGAGCAGCGGCACGACTCTCTCGCCGGGCACGGCATATTGCCCGCGGGCCGCCGTGTGCAGCCAGCCGGCGCTGACGAGCTGGCGCAGGTGGTGGTAGATCTGGCCGGTGGTCCCGAGCGCGTCGTCGTCGGCGAGCTCCGTGGCCTTCCGTGTGCCGGCCAGGACTCGGCGCAACAGCAGCAGCCGAACCGGATGGCCCAGGGCCCCCAGCGTGCTGGCCCAGTCGGACCAGTCGGACTCGAAGATGTCGTCCACTGCCGTGCCGAACTGCCAGTCGTAGTGCTCGCCCGTGGGCAGGTTGACCGTGCCGGTGAAGAGCACGGCGCCACCGTTGTCGTCGCCGACCCTCTCGCGGAGGCCTTCCAGTGCCCAGAAGACATCCGGCGGATGCCGGTCGCCGGAGCGCGGCGTGCGGCCGTGGACCGTGCTGGTCAGCTCCGCGAGGCGGCGTTCGAGCTCCGAGACCCGGTGCTCGAGGGGTTCGGCTGAGGCATCCATGGTGGTAGTCTTACGGAACTACGTAATATCGTCAAGATGGAGGTGCCGATGAGCCAGCTGGCGGCGACGGCGAGCATGATCCGTTCCAGGATCGCCCCGGCTTGGCCGCGACCTACGAAGAGCATGATCAGGCCGAGCGCGCCGCCCAGGGGAATGGTGAGGGCGGCATGAACGCCCGCCAGGCGGCGTGCGGCCGGGCGGAAGGCGGCCGATACGGCGACGAGAAGCATGGCGCCGGCCAACAGCACCATGCCGACGATGCTGGCGGCGGAATGGATCACGTCGCTCGGGGTGGTCGGTTCGAAAGGTGGCAGAGGGCACCGGTCGGTGCAGGGCACCGAGCCCGAGGTCGCGGCGAAGACGGCGGTGCCGCCCAGCAGGGCGGCGACCGGTCGGGACTGCGGCCGCAGCGCCAGCGCGAGCAGCGCCACACCGCCACTGAGAACGATCAGACCCCATCGGTACGCGGTAGCCCACGGCGCCGCCGCGGTGCCCGCCTCGCTCACGTACCCCAGCAGCCAGGAGCCCGGCGCGGCGATCAGCGCACCAAGCATGACGGCCGCTCCCGCGAGGATCGCCAGCCCAGCGGTCGCACCCCACACGCGGACGGCCTGGCCCTCCATGATCCGCAGCATGGGTCCACGCTAGTGAAGTGAACCAATGGCCGTGTGCGCCGGGATGGTGGTGATCACAGGGGCAAGCTCGGGCATCGGTGTCGCCGCGGCGGTCGAGATTCTCCGCGGCAGCGACAAGTTCGTCCTGCCCGGACGGGCCGCGGGAGCATTGCAGCGCGCCGTGCGCCGTGTTCGGCGTGCTGGCCGCTGAGGGGTCGGGCGGCGCTTGGCCGTGCTGGCGGCTCAGGGGTCGGGCGGGGCTTGGCCGTGCTGGCGGCTCAGGGGTCGCGCCGGCCTCGCCGTGCTGGCCGCTCAGGGTCGGAGCGGGATTCCGTCGGATTGCCGCCTCGCGGCTGGTGGGCCGTGGTGGTGCTTGGTGCTGTGGCGGGTGGTGTTGCGGGCAGGTGCTGTGGCGGGTGGTGTCGCGGGCAGGTGCTGTGGCGGGTGGTGTTGCGGGCAGGTGCTGCGGGTCGTGCTTGGTGCTGCGGGCGGGCGGTGGTCCTCAGGACGTCGGGGGTTGGCGGTGCTCACGGGCTCGTGGGGGTGAGGTGGAGCGGTCGGCGCGGGGTGTCGGGTAGTAGTTCGTGGTGACGATGTCCGGGTGTGTCGGGGTGGGCAGGTCGGCGTCGTCGTCGGGGGTGAGGGTGCCGCCCAGTTCGATGATTCGGCGGTGGGCCGCCGTGAGCCGGTCTTCCAGGGTGACGATGCGGCAGGCGGCCGTCAGGAGGATTCCCTCGTCGAGGAGCTGGCGTACGCGACCGGCCAGCTGGAGCTGATGCCGCGAGTACCGCCTGTGACCGCCTAGTGAGCGTTCCGGCTCGATCAGCCCGGCCGTGCCGAGGCTGCGCAGGAACGCGGGCGTCACGCCGAGGATGTCGGCGGCGCGGCCCATGGTGTACGCCGGGAAGTCGGCGTCGTCGAGCGTGGCGGTCATCGAGCCTTCCGGAAAAGTGACACGTGTTCGGTAGTGCAGGTGGTCGGGACGACAGGAGGTCGTCGGTGGAGATCGGGTGACTGTTGGGTGACATAGTCCAAGGCCCCGGCGGGTTACCGGGGCCTTGGCTTTTCAATTCTGCTGCCGACCGTCGCCGGCAAGGCCGTTCCGCCTGCGTGCCGCTAGCGGATGGCCGGAGTGATGGGCATCGGCTGCGATCACCTCTTGTCGATTCGGGGACGTGGCGATTACGCGTTGCTGCGGTATCTCGTCCTCCTTAACCAACTCAGGGTCAATGCCAGTTGCGTGTCGGCTGTGCGTGGCCGACCACCACGATGTTAGGCCCGCCAGGTGTCAATTTCTAGACTCGCCGCTGTAGATTTTTCGCCGCGGCGCGGCCGCGCCGCCGTGCGCGCCGCATCGGGCTGGGCCGCATCGGGCTGGGCCGCATCGGGCTGGGCCGCATCGGGCTGGGCCGCATCGGGCTGGGCCGCATCGGGCTGGGCCGCATCGGGCTGGGCCGCACCGGGCCGGGCCGCACCGGGCCGGACGGCACCGCGCATTGATCTCGCCGGTGCGCGTCCGCCGCCGCACCGCGCTGCGCCGCCGGGCCGCACCGCACTGCGCTGACCTGTTCTGCGCCGGCTGCGCTGCACCGCACCGCGCCGGGCCGCGTCGGGCCGCGCTGCACCGCACCGCGCCGGGCCGCGTCGGGCCGCGCTGCACCGCACCGCGCCGGGCCGCGTCGGGCCGCACTGCACCCTGCTGCGCCGCTGCGCCGGGCCGCACCGTCTGGCCGTACCGGGCCGGGCTGGCGATCGGGAACCCAGGAAGCGGGGCGAGGTGGGGGGAAGGGGAGAGGGCGACGACGCGGGGCGGGCGCGTGGCACAGCGCATCGCTGTGGCGAGAGAGAGGTGACCGCGCCCCGCGTCGTCGCGGGTGGGAGCGCCGGGGACGGCTGCTCCTCTGGTGTTCGCGATGCCTGCCGAGGGCTCGCGCGCCGCGTTTGCGGCGTCAGAACACCGGCAGGGCTGCGCGGGTGCGGCGGATGAGGCCGTGCCGCGCTTTCCTGAGCCCTGACATGCGTACGAGTGTGCCTTCCGCGATTCGCGCCGGGCAACGCAATTAGCCCCGCTCATTGACGGCCGTCGCGCCTCGGGTGGATCATCACCCAACGGCGGTGGCCCAGGTCACAGCCGACCCTCGGTCTAGGGAGCCTGCATGAGCGCTGACCCTGTCCCCAGCACCGACGAAGAACGGCTCGCCCAGCTCGGCTACCAGCAGGAACTGCACCGCCGACTGTCCGGCTTCTCGAACTTCGCGGTCTCCTTCTCGATCATCTCGATCCTTGCCGGCGCGATCACCTCGTACGGGATCGCCATGACCGCCGGCGGGCCGCTCGCCATCACCCTCGGCTGGCTCTTCGTCGGGGTCATGGTCACCTTCGTGGCGCTGGCGATGGCGGAGGTCTGCTCCGCCTATCCGACCGCCGGCGCCCTCTACTGGTGGGCCGCCGCGCTCGCCAAGCGCAACAAGGCCGCGTGGGCCTGGTTCGTCGGGTGGTTCAACTTCCTCGGCGAGGTCGCGGTCACCGCCGCGATCGACTTCGGGGCGGCGATCACCACCTCCGCCTTCCTCGGCCTGGCCTTCGACATGGAGGTCACCGCGGGGCGGACCTTCCTGATCTTTCTCGTCGTCATCGTGGTGCACGGCCTGCTCAACACGTTCGGCGTGAACCTGGTCCGGTTGCTGTCCGACGTGAGCGCGTGGTGGCATCTCGCCGGCGTCGCCGTGATCGTCGTCGTGCTCGCCGTCGTGCCCGACAACCACAAGCCGATCTCCGAGGTGTTCTTCGAGGTCCAGAACGCGACCGGCTTCACGTTCGCCGGGGCGGGCGCCTACGCCGTACTCGTGGGGCTGCTGATGGCGCAGTACACGTACACCGGATATGACGCCTCGGCGCACGTGGCGGAGGAGACCCACGACGCGGCGCGCGCAGCGCCGCGAGGCATCGTGATGTCGGTGGTCGTCTCGGTGATCGCCGGTTTCGTCCTTCTGGTCGCCATCACCTGGTCCATCCAGGACTACGAGGCGGAGCGTACGACCGCACTGGGGTTGCCGCCGGCCCAGATCTTCATCGACGCCGTCGGCCACGATCTGGGGACCTTCCTGCTCTTCATCTGCATGGTGGCGCAGTGGTTCTGCGGCATGGCTTCGGTCACGGCGAACTCGCGCATGGCCTTCGCCTTCGCCCGCGACGGCGCGCTGCCCGGATCGCGGCTGTGGAAGCAGGTCAACCCCCGCACCGGTACGCCGACCAACTCCATCTGGCTCTGCGTGGCGATGAGCACCATCCTGGTGCTGCCGTCGTTGTGGAACACGACCGCCTACCTCGCGGCCACGTCCATCGCCGTCATCGGCCTCTACATCGCCTACGTGGGACCGGTGCTGCTGCGCCGGCTCAGCCCGGACTTCCGGCCGGGGCCGTGGCACCTCGGCAGGTGGAGCGCGCCGATCGGCTGGGTCGCCATCGTCTGGGTCGGGATCATCTGCGTCCTGTTCGTGCTGCCCACGGCCAGCCCGATCACGGCCAAGACCTTCAACTACACGATCGTCGCCGTACTCGTCGTGGTCGGCGCCGCCGGCGTCTGGTGGTTCGCGAGCGCGCGGAAGTGGTTCACCGGGCCCAGGCAGAACCTCATCGAGAAGGCCGCACACGGAGAGCAGACCATGCCGGCCCCGCCGGAGTGATCATCCGAGGCCGGGCCGGACTCCCGGCCCGGCCCGCGGAAAATGTCGGCCCCATGCGATAGGACTGCACCCATGGATCTCGAGGACCTCGCCGTCGGCGTCGACAACGGCAGCATCGACACCGTGCTGCTCGCGCTCACCGACATGCAGGGCCGCCTGCAGGGCAAACGGCTGCACGGCCGCTACTTCATGGACGAGGTCGCCACCGGCGGCAGCGAGGGCTGCAACTACCTGCTGGCGGTGGACGTCGACATGAACACCGTGGGTGGCTACGCGATGTCGTCGTGGGACAGCGGCTACGGCGACTTCGTGCTGCGCCCCGACTTCGCCACGCTGCGGCCGGTGCCGTGGCAACCCGGCACCGCCCTGGTCCTCGCCGACCTCGAGACCACCGACGGCCGGCCGGTCTACGCCTCCCCGCGGCAGATCCTGCGCCATCAGCTCGACCGGCTCGCGGCGCACGGCCTCACCGCGTACGCGGGCACGGAGCTGGAGTTCGTCCTCTACCGGGACACCTACGAGCGGGCGTTCGCGAAGAACTACCGCGACCTCGTGCCCGCTAACCAATACAACGTGGACTATTCGCTGCTCGGCACCGCCCGTGTCGAGCCGTTGCTGCGCCGCATCCGCAACGACATGGCCGGCGCCGGGCTGGTTCCCGAGAGCGCCAAGGGCGAGTGCAACTTCGGCCAGCACGAGATCGCCTTCCGCTACGCCGACGCGCTGACCTGCGCCGACCACCACGTGATCTACAAGAACGGGGCCAAGGAGATCGCCGCCCAGGAGGGGATGGCGCTGACCTTCATGGCCAAGCCCAACGAGCGTGAGGGCAACTCCTGCCACATCCACTTCTCGCTGCGGGGAGAGGACGGGCGCTCGGCGATGCTCGGCGACGGTCCCGCGCACCTGTCGGTGACCGGGCAGCGGGTGCTCGCCGGGCTGCTCGCCACTATGCGGGAGTTCAGCCTGCTCTTCGCGCCCAACATCAACTCGTACAAGCGCTATCAGCCCGGGTCCTTCGCCCCGACGGCGCTGCGCTGGGGGGTCGACAACCGGACCTGCGCCCTGCGCATCGCCGGGCACGGCCAGGGCATGCGGGTGGAGAACCGGGTCCCCGGCGGCGACGTCAACCCCTACCTGGCCATCGCCGCGCTGGTCGCCGGGGCCTTGCACGGGATCGAGCAGGAGCTGTCGCTCGAGGAGGAGTTCCACGGCAACGCGTACGGCGACGACGCCGCGCCCCGGGTGCCGACGACGCTGCGCGAGGCGCTGGAGCTGTGGGAGCGTGGACCGGTGGCGTCGGCGGCTTTCGGCGGCGAGGTGGTCGCGCACTACGCGAACATGGCCCGGGTGGAGCTGAGGGCGTTCGACGCGGCGGTCACCGACTGGGAGCTGCGCCGTGGCTTCGAAAGAATGTAAGGGCTGTGACATGGCCTCGCTTCGCTCGGCGGGCACTGCGCCCCTGAGAGCCGGTGACGAGGACACCGAAACGCACCACGGCAAAGAGCGCCCTGTCCGTTTCGGCGCCCTCGTCACCGCGGCGGGCGCAGTGCGACGGTGGGTGGGTTGACGGGGCGGCTGTGAGGACTGGTGGGGTGTGTGGTGGACAGCACTGATGTGATCGATCCGGCGACCGGGGCGGTGCTGAGTTCGGTGCCGGCCAACGGGGTCGGCGAGACCGATGCGGCGATCGGGCGGGCGCAGCGGGCGTTCGCGGCGTGGCGGCAGGTGGCGCCGGGGGATCGGGCGCGGTTGCTGCGGCGGTTCGCCGCCGTCGTGGACGAGCATGTCGAGGAGCTCGCCGGGCTCGAGGTACGCAACGCCGGGCACACGATCGGCAACGCGCGCTGGGAGGCGGGCAACGTCCGTGACGTGCTGGACTACTACGCCGCCACGCCGGAGCGGCTGTCCGGGCGGCAGATTCCCGTGCCCGGCGGCATCGACGTGACGTTCCACGAGCCGCTGGGCGTCGTCGGCGTCATCGTCCCGTGGAACTTTCCCATGCCGATCGCCGGGTGGGGGTTCGCGCCGGCGCTGGCCGCCGGTAACACCGTGGTGCTGAAGCCGGCCGAGCTGACCCCGCTGACCGCGATCCGTCTGGGGGAGCTGGCGCTGGAGGCGGGGCTGCCCGAGGGCGTGTTCACGGTGCTGCCGGGCAAGGGCAGCGTCGTGGGGCAGCGGTTCGTCACGCATCCGGCCGTGCGCAAGGTGTGCTTCACCGGGTCCACCGAGGTCGGAAAGTCGATCATGGCGGGCTGCGCCGACCAGGTGAAGCGGGTGACCCTCGAGCTGGGCGGCAAGAGCGCCAACATCGTCTTCGCCGACGCCGACCTCGAGCGCGCTGCGGCCGCCGCGCCGGGCGGCGTCTTCGACAACGCCGGTCAGGACTGCTGCGCGCGGTCGCGGCTGCTCGTGCAGGAGTCGGTGTACGAGCGCTTCCTGTCCCTGCTGGAGCCGGCCGTCAAGGCGTTCCGGGTGCAGGATCCGAGCCTTGCGACCGCCGAGATGGGTCCGCTGATCTCGGCCGCCCACCGCGACAAGGTCGCCTCCTACACCGCGACGGCCGAGGTGGCCTTCACGGGTGAGGCGCCGACCGGCGACGGCTGGTGGTTCCCGCCGACCGTCCTGCTCGCCCGCTCCTCCAGCGACCCGCACTGGCGCGAGGAGGTCTTCGGGCCGGTGCTGTCGGTCATGCCGTTCCGGGACGAGGCCGAGGCGATCGAGCTGGCCAACGACACCGAGTACGGCCTCTCCGGCTCCATCTGGACGCGCGACCTCGGCCGCGCGCTGCGCATGTCGCGGGCCGTGGAGACCGGCAACCTCAGCGTCAACTCGCACTCGTCGGTGCGCTACTGGACGCCGTTCGGCGGGATGAAGCAGTCCGGGCTCGGCCGCGAGCTGGGTCCCGACGCGCCGCTGAGCTTCACCGACGTCAAGAACGTGTTCATCTCGACGGACAGCTGAGAGGGTCGGCATGCAACGTTTGCAGGATCGGGTCGCCGTCATCACCGGGGCCGGCAGCGGCATCGGCCTCGCGACGGCCCGGCGGTTCGCCGCCGAGGGTGCCAGGGTGGTCTGCGCCGACGTCTCGCCGGAGGCGGGCAAGGCCGCCGCCGACGAGGTGGGCGGCGAGTTCGTCGCGTGCGACGTCAGCGACGAGGAGTCGGTGCGGGCGCTCTTCGACGGGGTGGCCGAGCGGCACGGCCGGGTGGACATCGCCTTCAACAACGCGGGCATCTCCCCGCCCGACGACGACTCCATCCTGGTCACCGGGATCGAGGCCTGGGAGCGGGTGCTCAGGGTGAACACCACGAGCGTCTTCTTCTGCTGCAAGTACGCCATCCCGCACATGCAGCGGCAGGGCAAGGGCTCGATCATCAACACGGCGTCGTTCGTCGCACTCCTCGGCGCGGCCACGTCGCAGATCGCGTACACGGCGAGCAAGGGTGGCGTGCTCGCGATGACCCGTGAGCTCGGGGTGCAGTTCGCCCGCGAGGGCATCCGGATCAACGCGCTGTGCCCGGGGCCGGTGGCGACGCCGCTGCTCATGGAGCTGTTCGCCAAGGACCCCGAGCGCGCGGCACGGCGGCTGGTGCACGTGCCGATGGGCCGCTTCGCCGAGCCGGAGGAGATCGCGGCGGCGGTCGCCTTCCTGGCCAGCGACGACGCGTCGTTCATGACCGCCGCGCAGTTCGTCGTCGACGGCGGCATCACCGGGGCCTACGTGACGCCGCTGTGAGCTCCGACCTGGCACGACGAATTCGCGAGGGATCGTTTAAGGCGAGGGGAGCGCGGGCACGGTTCGTTCACGCGCTGCTTCGGCAGGGCGCAGGGGTCACATCCCCGCCGGTGGACGCTTCGATCGCTGCGCCGGTGGGTGGCACGGGCCCGAGCGCGGCGCCAGCCCTCAGGGACCGGCGCCGCGCGCTCGTGCTGCCCGGCCTTCGTCGGCCCCACGGCGTCGACGGAACGCCGTTGCCGGGCGCGCGGCGGGGCATCAGCGTCGACGGAACGCCGTTGCCGGCCGCGCGGCGGGGCATCAGCGTCGACGGAACGCCGTTGCCGGGCGCGCGGCGGGGCATCAGCGTCGACGGAACGCCGTTGCCGGCCGCGCGGCGGGGCATCAGCGTCGACGGAACGCCGTTGCCGGCCGCGCGGCGGCCCGGCGGCGCCGGAGGCGTCGGCGAAGCGCCGTGGCCGGGTGTTCGGCGGGCCGGGGGTGGCGGCGCGACGGCTGGGTGGGCGTGATGCGTCCGGTCATCGGGATAACCACCTACGTGGAGCCGGCCAGCTGGGCGGTCTGGCACGACCTGCCCACCGTGCTGGTCCCGCACGACTACGTCGCCGCGGTGACCGCCGCGGGCGGCCGGGCGGTGCTGCTGCCGCCCGACGACCTGGACGCCGACGTGCTGCGGGTCCTCGACGGCCTGGTCCTCAGCGGCGGCGCCGACATCGATCCCGGCCTGTACGGCGCGGACCCCGGGCCGCTGACCGTCACCCGGCCCGACCGGGACGCGGCGGAGCTGCTGCTGGCGCGGGCCGCCCTCGCGCTCGACCTGCCGGTGCTCGGCATCTGCCGCGGGATGCAGCTCCTGGTCGCCGCGGCCGGCGGTGCGCTGCACCAGCATCTGCCCGACGTGCTGGGACACGACCGGCACCGGCCCGCTCCCGCCGTCTACGGGCGGCAGGAGGTGCTCTTCACCGCGGGCAGCCGCGTCGCCGCGCTGATGGGTGACGACCGGGAAGTGCGCTGCTACCACCATCAGGGCGTCGCCGACCCGGGCTCGCTGCTGGTCACCGGGCGTACGGAGGACGGCAGCGTGGAAGCGGTCGAGGATCCGGCGCGGTCCTTCGTGGTCGGCGTGCAATGGCATCCGGAAGTGATGCGGGACAAGCGGCTGTTCGGCGCGCTCGTGGCCGCCGCATCCCGGCGCGGGTGATTTGCGCGCCCCGCGGGGTGATTGGTGGGAATCCGACCGTGCGTGTCGCTGTCACCTGCTCGAACGATTTCGACGTTCGTGAAGAAAACGTCATTGATCAACAGATTGCCGCGTGCGGCCCCGGGTTATGGAAGGCAGGTCGGCGCCGTTCCGGAATTCCCCTCAAGGCCTTGCAGCCGACGGCCGATATCGAAGATCTGGAGACGGAGGAGGTTCGCACCGCATGCGCAGGCCTTTGATCGGGCTGACCTCGTACGCCGAGCACGTGCAGTACAACGGCAACGACGTCCTGGCCGGGATGCTCCCTTTGTCCTACGTCAAGGCTGTGCACGCCACGGGCGGGCGCGCGGTGCTCATCACCCCCGATGATCCCGGCACCGACGTGATCGAGTCGCTGGACGGCATCGTCTTCGCGGGAGGCGGCGACGTGGACCCCGCGCACTGGGGTGCCGAACCGCATCCGGCGACCGGCGCCGATCCCGTCCGCGACCGCTCCGAGCTGATGCTGATGCGCGCCGCCCTCGACGCGGACCTGCCGGTTCTCGGGGTGTGCCGGGGCATGCAGCTCATGGCGGTGGCCACCGGGGGCTCGCTGCACCAGCACCTTCCCGATCTGGTCGGCCATGATCGTCACCGCGCCGCGCCGGGAACCGACCCGCTCGCCGCGGACTCCTCGTCGTTCGGCCGGCACGAGGTCGTGCTGCAGCGCGGGTCGCGGGCCATGGCCCTGCTCGGGTCGCACCTCACCGTCAACTCCTTCCACCACCAGGCCGTCGACGACCCCGGCACCTTCACCGTGAGCGGCTGGTGCCCGGACGACCGGATCGCCGAGATCATCGAGAGCCGCGACCGGACGTTCGCCCTGGGCGTGCAGTGGCATCCGGAACGCACCGGCGATCTGCGGGTCTTCGCCGCGCTGGTGGAGGCCGCCGCCCGCCGCTCGGGCCTGGGTCGCCCGAGCCTGGCCGCCTGATCCGGCGCATCGCCCGGCGCGGGGTCCGGGGCCGAAGTCGGCAGGCGCAGGAGTCTGGATACCGTTACCGTGCAATTTTCAGAAGGACCAGTCCTGGAGGAATGCATGGGCGCCGAGCTGCCGGAGCGACTCCGGACGGCGTTCGGGCGCGGCGGCGAGATGGGCCACCGGATGCGCGCCCTGGACTGGACGGACACCCCGCTCGGGGCGCCCGCCTCGTGGCCCGCGGAGCTCGCCGACGCCGTCGCCACGATGCTCGCCTCGAAGGCGCAGATCGTGCTCTTCTGGGGGCCGGACTACTGCGCGCTCTACAACGACGCGTACATCACCACGATGGGCAGCAAGCATCCCGGCCACCTGGGCCGCCCCGGCCGGGAGATGTGGGCCGAGACCTGGTCGCTGCTGCAGGACCTGTTCGACGGGGTGACCGCGGCCGACGAGGCGTACTACGCCGCCGACCATCCGTTCATGCTCGAACGGTACGGCTTCCTCGAGGAGACGTACTTCGACATCTCCTACGACCCGATCCGGCTCGAGGACGGCACCGTGGGCGGCGTGTTCTGCATCGTCAGCGACACCACCGGCCGGGTGCTGGCCGACCGCCGGGTCCGTACGCTCAGCCGGCTCGGCTCCCTGCTGGCCGACTCGCCGGACGAGGCGGCGCTCGGCGCGCAGGCCGCGCGGGTCCTCGGCGACAATCCCGGCGACGTGCCGTTCGCCCTGCTGTACCTGGGCGGTTCCGGCGAGGCCGCCACCGGGGCCTGCGGCGTCCCGGAGGCGGCGTCCGGGCCGCTGGGCGACGAGGCCCGGCAGGTCGTCGCGGAGGTCATGCGCACCAACCGGCCCGCCGCGGTGCCGGTCGCGGCGGTGACGGCCGCGGCCCCGCCGTCGGCCGCGGACCGGGCCCTGGTGCTGCCGATGGACATGGGCAGCGGCGACGTCGGCGCGCTGGTCGTCGGGGTCAGCCGCTACCTGGCCATGGACGACGGCTACCGGGACTTCCTGGACCTGGTCACCGCGCAGATCTCCCGGGCCGTGACGAACCTGCGGACGTACGAGCAGGAACGCCGGCGGGCCGCCGAGCTCGCCGCGCTGGACGCGGCGAAGACCAACTTCTTCTCGAACGTCAGCCACGAGTTCCGCACCCCGTTGACCCTGATCCTCGGGCCGCTGGAGGATCTGCTCGCGAGCCGGGACCTCGGCGACGAGCTGCGCGAGCGCCTGCTGCCGATGCAGCGCAACGGCCTGCGCCTGCTGAAGCTGGTCAACACCGTGCTCGACTTCTCCCGGCTGGAGTCCGGGCGGTTGCGCGCGGCGTACCGGCCCACCGATCTCGCCGACTACACCGCGCGGCTCGCCAGCACGTTCCGGTCGGCCGCCGAGCGGGCCGGGCTGGAGCTGCGGGTCGACTGCCGGCCGCTGAGCGGTCCGGTCCACGTCGACCGCGAGATGTGGGAGAAGATCGTCTTCAACCTGCTCTCCAACGCCGTCAAGTTCACCCGCTCCGGCGGCATCTCGGTCCGCCTCTGCGAGCGGCTCGGCTCCGCGGTGCTGGAGGTCGAGGACACCGGGGTCGGCGTGGCCGCCGAGGACCAGAAGCTGCTGTTCGACCGCTTTCACCGGGTCACCGGGTCCTGGTCGCGCAGCCACGAGGGTACGGGCATCGGCCTGGCCCTGGTCCGCGAGCTGGCCGAGATGCACGGTGGCACGACGAGCGCGCGCAGCCAGCTCGGCGTCGGGAGCACGTTCACGGTCACCGTCCCGCTGGGCACGGCCCACCTGCCCGCCGACCGCATCCTCGACGAGGGAGCCGTCGCCGTGCCCGACGACGAGGCCCGCCTCTACGTCGAGGAGGCGCACTGGTGGCTGGGCGACACCGGGTCGGAGCCGGGCGCCGCGTCGGTGCCCGGCGAGGTCGAGGCCGCGCGGCGGGGCCGGGTGCTGCTCGCCGACGACAACGCCGACCTGCGGGACCACGTGGCGCGGCTGCTGCGGCCGTACTGGGAGGTCACGACCGCCGTCGACGGCCTGGAGGCCCTCGATCACGCCCGCCGGGATCCGTTCGACCTGATCCTCACCGACGTGATGATGCCGCGGCTGGACGGGTTCGGCCTGATCAAGGCGTTGCGGGCCGACGAGCGTACCCGTGACGTCCCGATCGTCGTGCTCTCCGCCCGGGCCGGCGAGGAGTCCTCTGTCGAGGGTCTCTCCGCCGGCGCCGACGACTACCTGGTCAAACCCTTCTCGGCTCGGGACCTGACCGCTCGCGTACGGGCCAACCTGGAGCTCGGGCAGCTGCGCCGGCAGATCATCAGCCGGCTGCGCGGCCTGGTCGACGCGGCGGCGGCGGTCAACACCGTACGGACCACCGCCGAGGTGCTGGAGGTGGCCGCGCGGCACGTCGCGGCGATGACCTCGGCCCGCCGGGTCGTGCTCACCGCGACCGGAGCCCGCGCGGAGGTGGTCGGCGACCTCACCGGCCCCGCGGAACCCGACGCGACCCTGACGTTGCCGG
Organism: Couchioplanes azureus; assembly: GCF_014648355.1. Taxonomy (GTDB): domain Bacteria; phylum Actinomycetota; class Actinomycetes; order Mycobacteriales; family Micromonosporaceae; genus Actinoplanes; species Actinoplanes azureus. The sequence goes on along the minus strand of NZ_BMQY01000003.1, from coordinate 773,858 downwards.
ACACCACGGGTGCGACGCTCGGCGAGCTGAAGGTCTGGTCGGGCGCCGACGGCCCGCCGGAACCGGTGCTGCTGACCCAGCTGGCCCGCCTCGTCGGTCTGCGCCTGGAGAACGCCCGCCTCTACGAGGCCGAGCACCGCATCGCCAGCACGCTGCAGCACAGCCTGCTGCCGCAGTCGCTGCCCCGGGTGCCGGGCGCGATCGTGGCGAGCCGCTACCTGCCCGGCAGCAGCGAGGCCGAGGTCGGCGGCGACTGGTACGACGTCATCGCCGCCCCCGGCGACCGGCTGTTCCTCGTCATCGGCGACGTGGTCGGCAAGGGGGTGCAGGCCGCGGCGGGCATGGGGCAGCTGCGCAACGCGCTGCGGGCGTACATTTTGGAGGGTTTCGACTGCGGTGAGGCCCTGACCCGCCTCAACCGGCTGGTGGACAACCTGGGCCGGCGGCAGTTCGCCACGGTGGTGTGCGTGCGCTTCGATCCGCGTACGCGGGAGCTGCACTACTCCGCCGCGGGACACCCCTCGCCGGTGCGGGCCGCGCCCGGGCAGGAGGGCGAGTTCCTCTACACCACCGCGCTCGGGCCGCCGATCGGTGCCCTGGCGGGCTCGGCCTATCCGACGCTGCGGACCGAGCTGGCGCCCGGCGACCGGCTGCTGCTCTACACCGACGGCCTGGTGGAGGACCGGCGGCAGGGCATCGACGCCGGGCTCACCGAGGTACGCGCCGACCTCGCCAACCCGGCCGACCACGTCGAGGACCTGCTCGACAACCTGCTCGCCAAGGCGGCCCGGCAGACCCGTCGCGACGACATCGCGCTGCTCGCCCTGCAGGCCACCGAGCCGCGCGAGTTCGAGCTGCGGCTCCCGGCCGAGCCGACCCGGCTCAGCGTGCTGCGCCGGCGGCTGGAGGACTTCCTCACCGGCAACGAGGTCCCGGAGAAGGACATCTTCGACCTGATGGTGGCGGTCTCGGAGGCGGCCGCGAACGCGATCGAGCACCCGATCGCCCCGGCCGAGCCGGTGATCATGGTCCGGGTCTCGCTCGACGAGGACGCGGTGACCGCGACCGTGCGCGACACCGGCAGCTGGCGGCCCGCCACGGGTCCCAGCTTCCGCGGCCGTGGGCTGGCCCTGATCGGCGCCCTGGCGGAGCTGTCGGTGACCCGCTCGCAGGAGGGCACCGCGGTGACCCTGCGCCGGCCGCTCAGCCGCTCTTGACCAGCCAGGGCTGGTCGCTCAGCCCGGAGATGTCGAGCACCCGCAGCACCTGCGGGGAGGGCAGGACCTCGAGGGCGGCGGGGAAGCGCTCGGCGAGGCGGATCAGGGTGTGGATGGCCGCCGAGTCGAAGAAGGTGACCGCGCGCAGGTCGAGCGTGAGCGCGCGGGCGTCGTCGCCGGTCGCCGCCTGGAACATCCCGTCCGCCGTCGACATGTCGACCTCTCCGGTCACCACCACGGTGATCCGGTCGCCGGCCACCGACGTGGTGGCCGAGAAGATGTCCTCGGGCCCGTCTTGATCCACGCTGACACGATTACACAGGGGCCCAGGAGCGGCAACAACCCGTGTACGCACCGGGGGCCGGTCATCCGGGCGGCGATAGGCTGGGGCCATGACCGTTCGTGCCCCGCTCACCCCGGGAAAGCTCACGCCCTGGCGGGCGGTGCCACCGCAGATCGTCCGTCCCGAGTACGTCGGCAAGAAGCGCCCGAAAGAGTGGCGCGGTTCGCACGTGCAGACGCCGGAGACGATCGAGAAGATGCGGATCGCGGGCCGGCTCGCCGCGCAGGCGACGCAGCTGGCCGGTGAGCACTGCAAGCCGGGCGTCACCACGGACGAGATCGACCGCGTGGTGCACGAGTTCCTCACCGATCACGGGGCGTACCCGTCGACGCTGGGCTACAAGGGCTTCCCCAAGTCGTGCTGCACCTCGCTCAACGAGGTGATCTGCCACGGCATCCCGGACAGCACGGTGCTCCAGGACGGCGACATCGTCAACGTCGACGTCACCGCGTACATCGGCGGTGTGCACGGCGACACGGACGCGACATTCTGCGTCGGCGACGTCAGCGAGGAGGCCCGGCTGCTGGTCGAGCGCACCCACGAGGCGATGATGCGCGGCATCCGCGCGGTGGCGCCGGGGCGCCGGATCAACGCCATCGGCCGGGTCATCGAGGCGTACGCGCGCCGCTTCGGCTACGGCGTGGTGCGCGACTTCACCGGCCACGGCATCGGCGAGACCTTCCACAGCGGGCTCTACATCCCGCACTACGACAACCCGCGGCTCGACACGGTGATGGAGCCGGGCATGACGTTCACCATCGAGCCGATGATCACCCTCGGCACCCACGAGTACGAGATGTGGAGCGACGGGTGGACGGTCGTCACCAAGGACCGCAAGTGGACGGCGCAGTTCGAGCACACCCTCGTGGTCACCGAGGACGGCTACGAGATCCTGACGCTGCCCTGACCCGCTAGCCCTCGAACAGCGCGCCCAGCGGGCCGTCGACCGGCCGGCCGCGTGCCGTGAGCTCCTCCGCCTGCTTCTCGAGCACCGCGCCCAGCTCGGTCATGTCGGCGCCGGCCAGCCCGGTGCGCTTGACCGCGTCGGCCCGGTTGCGGAAGTACGTGCGGGTGAGCAGCCCGGTGACCAGCGCGGCGTGCAGGCGGGCCTCCGCCATGAGCACGAGCGCGGCGTCGGTCTCGTACCACTCGGCGAGGCGGACGGCGCGGTCGTGTGCGGCCGAGGCGAGGCACCAGTTGTGCCGGGCGAGCCCGCTGAACTCCGCCGGCCGCGCCTCGGCCAGCCGCGTCAGGTGAGCGTCGCGCTGCGTGGCGAACCATCCGCCCGGGTCGAACAGGTCACGGGCGGTGAGGAAGCGGTCCGCCTCCAGCGGCCATCGCGCCGTCAGCTCCCGGCAGCGGCGCAGCCCCTCCTCGCCGGTCGTCACGCTCAGATCGACCAGGATGCCGTCGACGCGGCGCAGGGCCGCGCGGGGCCCGGCCCCCGTCCGGTACGTGACCACGACCAGGTTGACGTCGCTGCTGCCGGTGTCGTCGCCGTGCGCCAGGGAGCCGTGCACGGCGATGGCCCGCACCTCCGCCGGCCACCGCCGCAGGATCACGTCGCGCAGCCGGGTGGCCAGATACCACCGCGGGTCGGCCAGGTCGATCTCGTCCAGCGCCACCGCTCGATTCTCGGGTACGGACCCGCCGAGTGGAAGATCCTCGATGCGCTCCGTACCGCCCTCAGGGACGTCCGGGCCAGGCCAGCGTCGCCGGGGTGACCGAGCCGAGCCGCCGCCAGCGGGCCGCGCGGACGGCGGCGTCGGTCAGGGCGCCCAGCGCGGCCGACCGGTCGCCGCCCTCGGTGACCGGCAGCACCGCCCGCCAGGCCTGGGCCACGCCGTCCTCCACCCGGATCGCCAGCCTCAGCGCGCTCTCCCGGTCGGTCACCGGGAACGGCAGCTCGTATCCGGCCGGGGCCGGTGCCGCGCTGGCCTGCGCCGCCGCGAGCTCGCTGACCAGCAGGTCCCGGCGGTTGCGGTGCACCGCCTCCGCCGCGCGGGCCTCCGCCAGGTCGCCGTCGCGGGTGAGCCGGACGCCGAGCACCCCGTACGCGTAGATCGCCGCCTCCTCAGCCGCCAGGGCGGCCGCCAGCTGGGCGCTCATCGCAGCGCCTCGGCGTGGGCGGCCCGCGCGGCGGCGATCGAGCCGGTCAGCGCCGCGCGGTCGGCCGGGGCCGTGCGGCACGCGGCGGCCGCCGTCTTCTGCGCCGCCTGCTCGGACCTGCGCAGCGACGCCAGGGTCGGGGTGTCGCCGGCGGCCGCGGACGGGGCGACCGACGGCGCGGTGACGCCGATGACCGCGGCGAGCTCGGCGGCGTGGGCCCGGTGGTCGCCGGCGAGCGGGCTCAGCCTCTCCCGCAGGCCCGGCTCCGCGGCGATGGTGCGGTCGTACGAGGCGGCCAGCCGCACCGCCTCGTCCAGCAGGGGTTGCAGCGGGTCCGGCTGCGGGGCCGGCTCCGGATCGCCGTCGAACAGCCCGCATCCCGCGACCCCGGAGACACCCACGGCCGCCCCCGCGGCCGCGCCCAGGAGCTGACGTCTTTTCACGCCGCCAGTCAACACCATGGGCGCTCCCGCGCCCCTCGGCCGGTGGAGCGCTCCGGGCGGGTGTGCCGCTGACCTGCGCATGGCGCCGAATCGGTGCGGCGGCGGCCGGGTCGCGGGCCCGGCGCGTTACGCTCTGCGTCAGCCTCCGGGGACATGGCCCCGGTGGCATGCCGGTGTTTCCGGCGATCGGACGGCGGACGGCGTACCGCCGCCGTTCGCGAGCAGAAGGGTTGGGCCCGATGACGCAGCGTGGTCGCGCCGGCGCCCGGCCGGCGAACCGCCGCTCCTCCGGTCGCGGCCGGGACGCCTCCGACGAGCACCGCTCGCCGGCTGTTCCCCGGATCGACCTGGTGGCGGCCCGCGCCCGGGTCCGCGCGGTGATCGAGCCGGTCGTCGCGGCGGCCGGGTACGACCTCGAAGAGGTGAACCTGTCCCGCGCGGGCCGGCGCCACCTGGTCCGGGTGCTGGTGGACGCCGACGGCGGGATCAGCCTGGACGACGTCGCCGTGGTGTCCCGGGAGATCTCGGCCACGCTGGACGCGGCGGAGGAGGCCGAGGGCGAGCTGCTCGCCGGCGAGTACCAGCTGGAGGTCGGCTCGCCCGGTGTGGACCGGCCGCTGACGCTGCCGCGGCACTGGCGGCGCAACGCCGGCCGGCTGGTGGCGGTCACCGTGGCGGGACGGTCGGTGACCGGCCGGGTCGTGGCGGCCGACGACGCCGGCATCGTGCTGGACGTCGACGGGACGACCAGCGAACTCGCCTATGCCGAGCTGGGGCCCGGCCGGGTGCAGATCGAGTTCAAGCGGCTCGACGAGGCCGTCTTCGCCGACGAGGACGAGGACGACGAGCAGGACGATGACGACGTGGATGTAGACGACGAGGATGGGGAGGGCGAGGACAGGTGAACATCGACCTCGCGGCGCTGCGCGCCCTGGAGCGCGAGCGGGAGATCCCGTTCGAGACGATCCTCGCGGCGATCGAGACGGCGCTGCTGACGGCGTACCGGCACACGGACGGGGCGGAGAGCCACGCCCGGGTGGAGATCGACCGCAAGACGGGCGCGGCGCTGGTGTTCGCCCAGGAGCTCGACCCCGACGGGACGGTCGTCCGGGAATGGGACGACACCCCGCACGACTTCGGCCGCATCGCGGCCATGACGGCCAAGCAGGTCATCCTGCAGCGCCTGCGCGAGGCCACCGACGAGGCGCACTTCGGCGAGTACGCCGGCCGCGACGGTGACCTGGTGACCGGCATCGTCCAGGCCGACGCGGCCCGGGCCGAGAAGGGCATCGTCATCGTCGACCTCGGCAAGCTCGAGGCGGTGCTGCCGCAGGCCGAGCAGGTACCGGGGGAGACGTACGAGCACGGGTCGCGGATCCGCGCGATCGTCGTGCACGTGGCCAAGGGCTTCCGCGGGCCGCAGATCACCCTGTCGCGCTCGCATCCGGCCCTGGTCAAGAAGCTTTTCGCGCTCGAGGTGCCGGAGATCGCCGACGGTACGGTGGAGATCGCCGCCATTGCGCGTGAGGCAGGTCACCGTACGAAGATCGCGGTCCGTTCGACGGTCCCCGGAGTCAACGCGAAGGGCGCCTGCATCGGGCCGATGGGCCAGCGCGTGCGCGCCGTGATGAGCGAGCTGCACGGCGAGAAGATCGACATCATCGACTGGTCGGAGGATCCCGCGCAGTTCGTCGGCAACGCGCTCTCGCCGGCGAAAGCCCTGCGTGTGGAGGTCGTGGACGCCGGTGCGCGGACCGCTCGGGTGATCGTGCCGGACTTCCAGCTCTCGCTGGCGATCGGCCGCGAGGGGCAGAACGCCCGCCTGGCGGCGCGGCTCACCGGGTGGCGCATCGACATCCGTCCCGACAACGAGCCGGCGTCCGCCGCGGAGCGGGATGCCGCCGAGACCGGAAGCTGACCGGATACGCGGATCCCGCGTGCGAGGGGTAGACTTTTCGGAGGTCGGTCCGATGCGAACCTGCATCGGTTGTCGCTCACGCGTGCCGACTTCCGAGTTACTGCGGTTCGTCGCGGTGAAGGCCGGGGTTGACATCCGGCTGCAGCCCGATCCGGGCCGTCGACTGCCGGGTCGGGGAGCGCATCTGCATCCTGATCCGGCCTGCTTCGCGCAGGCGGAGCGGCGCCGTGCCTTCGGGCGGGCGTTGCGTCTCACCGGTGTTGCTGACACCGGCTTGCTTGCCGAGCACATCCGCGCGGCCTCGCCGCCCGGAACGACCGATGACGAGGCGTCAGAGTCCCGTCACGACCCAGCAAGGTAGGACGACCGACATGAGCACACGATGAAGTCCCTGAAATGACCAGGCTTCAAGTGCAGGAGTGAGGTCGCTGCGGGTTCGGCTCGCACGACCTCGAAGTGAGGAGTGCAGTGCCAGGTAAGGCCCGCGTACACGAGCTCGCGAAGGAGCTCGGGGTCGACAGCAAGACCGTTCTCGCCAAGCTCAAGGAGATGGGCGAGTTCGTCAAGTCCGCATCGAGCACGGTCGAGGCCCCGGTGGCCCGGCGGCTGCGTGGTGCCCTCGACGCCCAGGGCGGTGCCGCCCCGGCGGCGCCCGCCGCGCCCGCGTCGAGCGCCCCCGCGCCCAGCGCGCCCCGTCCCACCCCCACGACCGCCCGGCCGCAGCCGCCCCGCCGGCCCGCCGCCCCGGCCGCGGGCGCACCCAGTGCGCCTTCGTCCCCGGCGCCGAGCCCCGGCGCGATGGCCCGGCCCAAGCCGCCGGTCCCCGGCCGTCTGGGCCCCACGCCCGGCCCGGTCGCCAAGCCGGCGAGTGCCCACGACATCGAGGTCGCGGCCGCCGAGGCGCGCGCCTCGGCACTCAAGGCCGAGCAGGAGGCCGCGGTGAAGGCGGCCCAGGCCGCCCGCACCCGTGACGCCGAGCGCCGGGCGCAGCAGCCCCCGGCCGACGGCACCTCGCGCCCGCGTCCCCCGGGCCCGGGCACGGTTCCGCCGCGTCCCGGCTCGCCCGCTGCCGCCCGTCCCGGCGCGCCGGGCACGCCCACGCCGGGTCGTCCCGGCCCGGGTGGCTCGCCGCGTCCGCCGGCGCGCGGTCCCGGCAACAACCCGTTCGGCGTCTCCGGCGGCGGCGCACCGCGGCCGACCCCCTCGGCGATGCCGCGTCCCAACCAGCCGGGCATGCCGCCGCGGCCGAGCCCCGCCTCGATGCCGCCGCGGCCCAGCCCGGCCTCCATGCCCGCGCAGCGTCCCGGTCGTCCGGGCGGTCCCGGTGCGGGCCGTCCCGGTGGTCCGGGCGGTGGCGGCGGCCGTGGCGGCGCCGGTGGCGGCTTCCGTCCCGGCGGTGGCGGCGGCGCCGGTGGCGGCTTCCGTGGCGGCCCCGGTGGTGGCGGCGGTGGCGGTGGCTACCGTGGTGGCCCCGGTGGTGGCGGCGGTGGCGGTGGCTACCGTGGCGGCCCCGGCGGTGGCGGCGGCGGACCGGTCGGTGCCGGTGCCCCGGGTCGTCCCGGCGGTGGCGGCCGTGGCCGCGGCGGCGGTGCCGCGGGTGCCTTCGGGCGTCCGGGTGGCCGGCCGACCCGCGGTCGCAAGTCGAAGAAGCAGCGGCGTCAAGAGTTCGACAACCTGTCGGCTCCGCAGATGAGCTCGGGTGCCCCGCGCGGTCAGGGTCAGGAGATCCGGCTGTCGCGTGGCGCGTCGCTCTCCGACTTCGCTGACAAGATCAACGCCAACCCGGGCTCGCTCGTCCAGGAGATGTTCAACCTGGGCGAGATGGTGACGGCGACGCAGTCGTGCTCCGACGACACGCTGCTGCTGCTCGGCGAGCACCTGGGCTTCGACGTGCAGATCGTCAGCCCCGAGGACGAGGACCGCGAGCTGCTCGCGCAGTTCAACATCGACCTCGACGCCGACGTCGCCGAGGACCGCCTCGTCACCCGGCCGCCGGTCGTGACCGTCATGGGTCACGTCGACCACGGTAAGACGAAGCTGCTCGACGCGATCCGCAAGACCAACGTGGTGGCCGGCGAGGCGGGTGGCATCACCCAGCACATCGGCGCCTACCAGGTGGGCTACCAGCACAACGGCACCGACCGCGCCATCACCTTCCTGGACACCCCGGGTCACGAGGCGTTCACCGCCATGCGTGCCCGTGGCGCCCAGGCGACGGACATCGTCATCCTGGTGGTGGCCGCCGACGACGGCGTCATGCCGCAGACGGTGGAGGCGCTCAACCACGCCAAGGCCGCCGAGGTGCCGATCGTGGTCGCGGTCAACAAGGTCGACAAGCCGGACGCCAACCCGGAGAAGGTCCGCCAGCAGCTGGCCGACTACGGGCTCCTCGCCGAGGAGTACGGCGGCGACACGATGTTCGTCAACGTGGCGGCGAAGCCCGGCATCGGCATCGACGACCTGCTCGAGGCCGTCCTGCTGACCGCCGACGCGTCGTTGGAGCTGACCGCTCCGATCGACGGCCCCGCCCAGGGCGTCGTGGTCGAGTCGCACCTGGACAAGGGCCGCGGTGCGGTCGCCACCGTCCTGGTGCAGAAGGGCACGCTGCGTGCCGGTGACTCGATCGTGGCGGGCGGCGCGCACGGCCGCGTCCGCGCCATGCTCGACGAGAACGGCCAGGCCGTGGCCGAGGCGGAGCCGGCTCGCCCGGTCCTGGTGCTGGGTCTGACCTCGGTGCCGGGTGCGGGTGACACGTTCCTCGCCGCCGAGGACGACCGCACGGTGCGGCAGATCGCCGAGCAGCGGCAGGCACGCCGCCGCGCGGCGAGCTTCGCCAACTCGCGCGGCCGGGCCACCCTCGAGACGCTCATGGAGCAGCTCAAGGAGGGCGAGAAGACCTCGCTCACCCTGCTCATCAAGGGCGACTCCTCCGGTTCGGTGGAGGCCCTCGAGGACGCGCTGTTCAAGATCGAGATTCCGGACGAGATCCAGCTCAAGGTCATCCACCGCGGCGTCGGTGCGATCACCGAGAGCGACGTCAACCTGGCGTCGGCCTCGTCGGAGCAGATCGCGACGATCATCGGCTTCAACGTCCGGGCCTCGAACAAGGTCAAGGAGATGGCCGACCGCGCCGGCGTGGAGATCCGCTACTACAGCGTGATCTACCAGGCCATCGAGGAGATCGAGGCGGCGCTCAAGGGCCTGCTCAAGCCCGAGTACGAAGAGGTGGAGCTCGGCACGGCGGAGATCCGCGAGGTCTTCCGCTCGTCGAAGATCGGTCTCATCTCGGGTTGTATGGTCCGGTCCGGTCTCATCCGCCGCAACGCCAAGGCGCGCATCCTGCGCGAGGGTGTCGTGGTGGCGGAGAACGTCACGATCAGCTCGCTGAAGCGTTTCAAGGACGACGCCACCGAGGTCCGCGAGGGCTTCGAGTGTGGTCTGACCCTCTCCGGCTTCGGCACGCCGCAGGTCGGCGACGTGATCGAGACCTTCGAGATGCGTGAGAAGCCGCGGTCGTAACGGCCCCGGCATGACCACGGCCCCCGGTGCTGGAGCACCGGGGGCCGTTGTCTTTACTACTGGGATGTCCCGCTACGCCCTGCTGCTCGCCCCCTCCGCCAACCGCGTCTACGCCGACCAGGCCGGCCGCCTCTCCCGGGCGGAGTTGGCGGCGTTCTCCCCGGTGCTCTCCGGCCCGCTCGCCGACGTCGCGGAGACCACCATCGGCGGCGTCGGCTACCTGACCTTCTCCGGCGAGCTCGCCGAGCGGGACATCGCGTACCTGTCGAACCTTTCGGCGGCCCACGCCCTCTTCCTGCGGGTGGAGGACGACCTGCTGCGCCCGCTGACGCTCAGCCCGCTGGCCCGCTTCGACAGCGACCTCATCACCATCCCGAAGTACGCCGGCAAGACCAACGAGCAGTTCACCAAGCTGCTGCTCAACCTGACGCTGCTCGCCTCGGCGGCCGCGCCGAGGATGCTCGACGGCCCGGTCACGGTCTGCGACCCGCTCGCGGGCCGCGGCACCACCCTCAACCAGGCCCTCATGTACGGCTACGACGCCCTCGGCATCGAGATCGACGGCAAGGACGTGGAGGCGTACAAGCTCTTCCTGCAGACCTGGCTCAAGCGCAAGCGGCTCAAGCACACCGCGGACCTGGTTCCCGTACGCCGCCAGGGCCGCCGCGCCGCCCGCAGGCTCGAGATCACGCTCGCGGCGAGCAAGGAGGACCACAAGGCGGGCGAGGTGCGCAAGGTGACGGTGCTGCACGCCGACACCACGCAGATCGACGGCCTGCTGCGCGCCGGTTGCGCCGACGTCCTGGTCGCCGACCTCCCGTACGGCGTCGCGCACGGCAGCCACGACGACCAGGGCGGCATGTCCCGGCGGCCGCTGGACCTGCTCGAACGCGCCGTACCGGTGTGGCGGACGCTGCTGCGCACCGGGGGCGCGATCGGGCTGTCCTGGAACACCAAGGTGGCCAGGCGCGAGCTCGCCGAGGACATCCTCATCGCCAACGGCCTGGAGATCGTCGCCCACGACGACCTGAGCCACCGCGTCGACCAGGGCATCGAGCGCGACGTGGTGGTCGCCCGCAAACTCGGATGATCACGTCGGTGGGTGGGCGTAGTCTGCTGGCTGATGTACACCGAGACTGCGCTCTTCGACCTGCTCCTGCCCGGCGACTCCCGGTCGCTCAAACAGAAGCGTTCCTACGTCCGGCCGATCATCGCGATGCTGCGCAAGTTCGAGGTCAGCGTCGCCGAGGTCGGGATGCACGACCTGCACGGGCGCGCCCAGCTCGGGGTCGCCGTGGTGGCGGCCGAGCCCGCCCAGGCCCGTGCCGTGATCGACACCTGCGAGAACCAGGTGGCGGGGCGACCCGAGATCGAGCTGCTCTCGGTCCGCCGCCGCCTCTACGGCGAGGACGACTGAACCGGTTCGTGCCGCCGCGGGTAAGGGGCTCTGTGAGTGCCACCGGGGGCGAGGGTGCCGCGGGGGCCTGCGGGCGGGGCTGCTGCGGGCGGTCGCCGCTGGGGTGATCTTCCGTGGGTCGGGGTGCTGTGGCCGGCGTCCTGATCGTGGGGGACATACACGGTGGTGGGGAGCGCTCGACGCACCGGCGGGACGTTCGGGGTGGGGCGGTCATGGGTAGGCTCTCAGCGTTGGGCGGGGGTTGGTCTTACCCCGGAGGCACGGTTGTCGGAGGTGGGCGATATGTCGGATCCGGCCAAGACGCGACGGCACGCGGAGCGGGTGCGGGAGCTGGTGGCTTCGCTGGTGCGCGAGATCAAGGATCCCCGGCTCGGCATGGTGACCGTGACCGACGCCCGGATCACGGGTGACCTGCGGGACGCGCACGTGTACTACACCGTGCTGGGTGACCAGACCGAGCAGGCCTCGACCGCCGCCGCGCTGGAGAGTGCCAAGGGCATGCTGCGCAGCCGGGTCGGGCACGCGCTCGGGCTGCGGCACTCGCCGAGCCTCACCTTCGTGCTGGACAACGTGCAGGACCACGCCAAGGAGATCGACGACCTGCTCGCCGCGGCGCGGCACCGGGACGCCGAGGTGCAGCGGCTGGCCGCCGGCAAGCAGTACGCGGGCGATCCCGACCCGTACAAGTCCGACGACGTGGACGAGGACGACGACGAGGCGGCCGACGAGCGGGTGGGCGCCGAGGAGAAACGGTGACGGAGACGGTCACCGCGACCGTGCCGGTGAGCGTCTCCGAGGCGGAGTGGGCCGAGGCCGTACGGACGGTCCGCGAACTCGCCCCGGCCGGGCGGGTGCTGCTGATCTGCCACGTCAGCCCGGACGGGGACGCGCTCGGCAGCATGCTCGGCTTCGCGCTGGGCCTGCGCCGCCTGGGCGTACGGGACCTGCAGGCCACCTTCCCGGACCCGTTCGACATCCCGGAGCCGTTCACCGGTCTGCCCGGCCTCGATCTGCTCGTGCCGGAGTCGCAGGCGTACCCGGACCCCGACCTGGTCCTGGTCTTCGACGTGGCCGCCGAGTCCCGGCTCGGCGGCCTGGTCGACCGGCTGGCGGCCGCCCGGGCCACGGTCGTGCTGGACCATCACGCCTCCAACACCCGCTTCGGCGGCGTGCACCTGGTCGACGCCACCGCGGCCGCGACCGCCGTGGTGGCCGAGCAGCTGCTCGACCGGCTCGACGTGCCGCTCGACGCGGAGATCGCCGAGTGCCTGTACGTGGCCCTCGCGACCGACACCGGGTCGTTCCGCTTCGACATGACCACGCCGCGGGTGCACGAGATGGCGGCCCGGCTGATCGCGACCGGGCTGCGCCCCGGGGACATCTCCCGGCGGATCTTCGACAGCCGGCCGTTCGGGGCGATGAAGCTCTTCGCCGACGTGCTGGGCCGCGCGCAGCTGGATCCCACCGCGGCGGCCGGGCACGGCATGGTCTGGACGTACGCGACCCTGGATGATCTGGCCCGCCACGGGCAGCGCCCGTACGTGCTGGACGCCCTCATCGATCCGGTCCGGTGCGTGGCGGAGGTGGACGTGTCCGTGGTGGTCAAGGAGGTCGCCGCGGGCGAGTGGGCGGTGTCGCTGCGCAGCAAGGGCGCGGTCGACGTGAGCGCCGTGGCGGTCGCCCTCGGCGGAGGTGGCCACCGGCTCGCCGCCGGGTTTACCGGCTACGGCGCCCCGGGCGACGTCGTGGTCGCCGTCCGCGAGCAGCTCGACGCCCACGTGATCGTCTAGCAGGGCGGATGTCGCCGCCGTTGTCCCGCTCTGCGGGAAGGATGCGGCACAGAGCGGGACTGAACGATAGCTTGGTTTAACGGTGATTTGGTTTTCGCGCGGTCGACGATCCTGAGCCGTCGCGAAGACCTCGAGCCACCCGGGTGCACCCATCCGGGCCGCGTCGCTCGCCATCCGTCCGGTGATCCCGGGCCGGTTTCCGCGACGCCCCGCTCGACCCGATTCTGTGGGAGGTCCACGCTCATGGCCGCCAAGCCGAAGCCCCAGTCGTCCGAAGACACCCGCGAGCAGGCCCGCCGGGCCCTGCAGACGTCGATGGACACGCGCCAGTAACCCATCCCGCGGGTAACTGGCGTGCCCGCATTGTGATCCTTACGGCACGGCGGGCATCATGACTGTTCATGAGCCCGCCCGCCGTCGTCGACCGCACGCTCACCCGGCGCATCGCCGCCCTTGCCCTGCCGGCCCTGGTCGTGCTCGCGGCCGAACCGCTGTACGTCCTGGTCGACACCGCCGTGGTGGGCCACCTCGGCCGGGTTCCGCTCGCCGCGGTCGCCGTCGGCGGCACGGTGATGTCGCTGGCCGTCTGGTTCGGCACGCTCATGGCGTACGGGACGACGGGACGCGCCGCCCGCCGGTTCGGCGCCGGTGACCGGACCGCCGCCGTCGCCGAGGGGGTGCAGGCCTCCTGGCTGGCGCTGTCGACCGGCGTCCTGCTGATCGTGTTCGTCCAGATCTTCGCCGACCCGCTCTCCCGGGTCCTGGCGAGCGACCCGCGGGCCGCCGGCGCCGCCGCGGACTGGCTGCGCGTCGCCGTGTTCGGCGCCCCGGGCCTGCTGCTCGCGGCGGCCGGCAACGGCTGGATGCGCGGCGTGCAGGACACCCGCCGCCCGCTCGTCTTCGTCCTCGGCGCGAACGTGCTGTCCGCGGCGCTCTGCCCGCTGCTGGTCTATCCGGCGGGCTGGGGGCTCACCGGTTCCGCCGTCGCCAACGTCACCGCCCAGTCCCTCTCCGGCGGACTCTTCCTGTGGGCGATCGTGCGGGAACGCGCGCCGCTGCGCCCGGTGCCGGCGATCATCGGCAACCAGCTTCTCCTCGGTCGCGACCTGCTGCTGCGCGGCGCGGCGTTCCAGGCCTGCTGGTTGTCGGCGACCGCGGTGGCGGCCCGCTTCGGGGTGGCCGCGCTCGGCGCCCACCAGATCGCGTTGCAGCTGTGGTTCTTCGCCGCGCTGGCCCTGGACGCGGTGGCGATCGCCGCCCAGTCGCTGGTGGGCGCGGCGCTCGGCGCCGGCGACGAGCGGGCCGCCCGCGAGGTGGCCCGCCGGGTCACGATCGTCGGCGGGGTCGCCGGGGTGGCCTTCGCGGTGCTCGCCGCGGCGGGCGCGGGCGTGATCCCCGGGATCTTCACCGGTGACCGCTCGGTGCACGCCCAGGCGGCGGTGGTGTGGCCCTGGTTCGTGGGCATGCTCCCGTTCGCCGGCGTCGTCTACGCCCTCGACGGGGTGCTGATCGGCGCCGGTGACGTCGGCTACCTGCGCTCGATGACCCTGGTCGGCGCGGTGGGCGGTTTCCTGCCGCTGATCTGGCTCGCGTACGCGTTCGGCTGGGGCCTGCCCGGGATCTGGGCGGGCCTCGCGCTGTTCACGCTGGTCCGCCTCGTCGCCCTGCTGATCCGGTGGCGCGGCCCGCGCTGGGTGGTCCTGGGCGCGACCCGCTGACCGCGGTCTGGTTGGGTGGAGGCCGTGAACGCGGACGGTCTCATCGTTGTGGACAAGCCGGGCGGGATGACCTCCCATGACGTCGTCGCCCGGATCCGGCGGCTCGCCAGGACCCGGCGGGTCGGGCACGGCGGCACCCTCGACCCGATGGCCACCGGGGTCCTGGTGATCGGCGTCAACCGGGCGACGCGGCTGCTCACGTACGTGATCGGCGCGCGTAAGAGCTACCGTGCCACGATCCGGCTCGGGCAGACGACGGTCACCGACGACGCCGAGGGCGAGGTGACCGGCAGCTTCTCCGCCACGGACGTCACCGAGGAGGGCATCCGCGCCGGGCTGGCCGCGCAGACCGGCGAGATCGACCAGGTGCCGAGCGCAGTCAGCGCGATCAAGGTGAACGGGCAGCGGGCGTACAAGCGGGTCCGCGACGGCGAGCAGGTCGAGCTGGCCGCCCGCCGGGTCACCGTCCACCGCCTGGACGTCGGGGAGATCCGCCGGCACGGCGAGGTCGTCGACGTCGACGTCGACGTGGCGTGTTCCAGCGGCACCTACATCCGGGCCATCGCCCGCGACCTCGGCCGCACCCTCGGTGTCGGCGGCCACCTGACCGCGCTGCGGCGTACGGCCGTCGGCGGGCTGTCGCTGGACGAGGCGGTGACGCTCGAACAGCTGGAGGAGCGCGCGCCGGACGTGATCTCGCTGCCGATGGCCGAGGCGGCGCGGCGGGCCTTCGCGCAGCGCGAGGCCACGGCGGAGGAGGCGCGGGTGCTCAGCCACGGTGGACCGCTCGCGCCGGTGGGCATCGAGGGCCCGTACGCGGTCTTCGGCCCGGCCGGCGAGCTGCTGGCCGTGGTCTGCGAACGCGGCGGAAAAGCACGCGCGGAGATCGTGCTGGCACCCGCCTAGAAAAGCCGGCGCTAGGAGGAGCGGCGGGAGAGGTGCTCGGCGACGACGGCGACCAGGTCGGCCGCCGCGTACGGCTTGTCGAGGAAGCCGTCGCAGCCCGCCTCCAGCGCCGCCGCCCGGTCCTGCGGCAGGACGCTCGCGGTCACCGCGACCACCGAGGGGCGCGGGCGGCCCGCGGCGACCGTCCCGGCGGCCAGCTCGCCGGCGAGCGTGAGCCCGTTGCCGTCCGGCAGGTTCATGTCGAGCAGCACCAGATCGACGTCCTCGCGGCCGAGCTGCGTGCGGGCGGCCGCCAGGCTCGGCGCGTCCAGGACCTCGGCATCGCGTACGGCTTCCACGTCCGCCCGGGCCAGAACCGCCTTGACCAGCGTGCGGTTCAGCTCCTCGTCCTCGACCAGCAGGATGCGCGGGTTGTGGGCCGTCACGGCTTCTCCTTGTCCACGTCGTTGCGCACGCCCAGCAGCGGGGCGAGCTTGTCCGAGCCGGCGCCGCCGGCCATCGCGGTGGCCACCACGCCGCCCGCCATCGCCGTCGCCACCAGGGAGGCGTCGCCCGCGGCCGCGGCGAGGCCGAGCACCGGGGTGTGCCGGGTCGCCGGGTCGCGCTCGATCGCGGCCAGCATGCTGAAGCCGTCGACCTCGCGTGCCTGCATGTCGCAGACGATCAGGTCGAAGTGGCTCTCGCGGCTCTTCGCCAGCCCGTCGCGGCCGTCGGCGACGGCGACCACGTCGGCGCCGCCGGCCCGCAGGCCGTCCTCGATGGCCTGGCGGATCGAGTCGTCGTGGTCGACCACCAGCACGCGGGGCGCCGGCCGGTTGGCGACCGCGCGGGCCAGCGCCCCGAGCAGGGCGGGCTGGTCGACCGGCTTGACGAAGTAGCCGTCGGCGCCGAGGGCGAGGCCGGCCTGCCGCTCGTCGATGATCGTCGCGAAGAAGACCGGGATGCCGGCGAGCCGCTCGTCGGCCTTGAGCCGCCGGAGCACCTCGAAGCCGTCGATGCCGGGCAGCGCCACGTCCAGCACGATCGCGTCGGGCGGCTGGGCCCCCGCGGCGGTGAGGGCGGCCTCGCCGGTACCGGCCAGGTCGACGTGGTAGCCCGCGTTCTCCAGCTGGGTCTGCAGCAGCTCGGCGGACTGCGGGTCGTCCTCGACCAGCAGGACTCGCGCGCCCTCGCCGGGCCGGTGCGGGGTCTGCGAGTTGACCACGGGCGCGGACGGCAGCCGTACGGTGAACGAACTGCCCTCGCCCGGCGCCGACAGCAGCGAGATCTCGCCCCCGTGCGCCTCGACCAGCCGCTTGGTCAGCGCGAGACCCAGGCCGGTGCCGGCGCGTTGCCGGTCGGGGTCGCCGACCTGCTGGAACTCCTCGAACACCTTCTGCTGGTCGGCGGGGGCGATGCCGACGCCGGTGTCCGCCACGGTGACCGTCACGGCGTCGCCGGCGACCGCGGTCGTGACGGTGATCCGGCCGCCTTCCGGGGTGAACTTGATCGCGTTGGAGAGCAGGTTCTCCACGATCTGCCGGAAGCGCACCCGGTCGGCGTTCGCGGTCGCCGGGGCCAGCGCGGTGGCGACGGTGAGCTCCTTCTTCGTGATCAGCGGCGAGAGGCCGGTCAGGAGCTCCTCGACGGCGGTGTCCACCCGCAGCGGCGCGAGTCGCAGCTCCAGCCGCCCGGCCTCGACCTTGGCCAGGTCGAGGATGTCGTTGATCAGGCCCAGCAGGTGCCGGCCGCTGGTGTGGATGTGGTCCACCCAGTCCGCGGGGACCCGCCGCCGGTCGCCGTCCGGCTCCTCCATCCGCATGAGGTCGCTGAAGCCGATGATCGCGTTGAGCGGGGTACGCAACTCGTGGCTCATGTTCGCCAGGAAGGCGCTCTTGGCCTGGCTGGCCCGGGTCAGCGCGTCCACCGATGCGCTGAGCTCGTCGGCCATCCGGCGCTGCGCGTCGAGGACCGCCTGCCGTTCGGCCAGGATGCCGGCCTGCCCGCCGAGCAGCGCGAGCAGCCGCAGGTCGTCGTCGCTGAACAGGCCGCGATGGCGGTTGAAGAGCAGCACCGCGCCCTCGGCCTCGGGCGGCACCGGCATGCTGAGCACGGTCACGAAGTCGTCGCTGAGGTCGCCGAAGTGCTGGACCAGCGCGGGGTCGCCCTCGCGGAGCCGGGCGGGCTGGCCGGAGCGGATCAGCGTGGTCAGATCGGTGCAGCTGAGCTTGTCGAGTGTGGCGATGGGCGGCCCGGCGTACGCCGTGGGCGCGAGGAGCCCGTCGCTGCGCGGCATGAGGACGGCGACGGCGTCGGCGCCGGTCTGCACCCGCATGATCTCGGCGTACGTCTGCCACACCTCCGCCGGGCTGCTGACGTGGGCCCGCAGCAGGCGTTCGGTGACCGATTGGGCGGCGGTGGCCGAGAAGGCCCGGCGCATCCAGCGCGGCGGGACGAACGCGATGAGGTAGCCGATGCCGGAGGCCAGGGCGAGCACCCGGCTGACGACACCGAACGCGGGATGCAGCGACTGCAGCCCGATGAGCACGATCATGATGCCGAAGACGAGCGTCGCGGCGGCGGCGATGGTGAGCCGGGCCCGGTTGGCCCCGGTCCGGCTCCGGGCCTTGCCGTAGAGCAGGCCGGCCGCGATGACCTCGGTGACGAGGAAGTAGGTCACCGCGGCGAGCAACCAGCCCCGCGGCAGGGGACGGGGCAGGAAGAAGAGCGGTGCGGCGGTGGCGACGAAGAACACCGGCAGGACGACGTGCAGCCACCGCGGCACCGGCCGCAGCCGGCCGGCCAGGCGGACCGTCAGGTACGGCTGGGCCAGTAGGAAGGCGACCGAGACGGAGTTCACCCAGACGGGCGGCGTGCCGTCGAACAGCCGGCGGGCCACGTCGACGCAGAACAGCACCGTGCAGGGTGCGAAGACCAGCGTGACGTCGCGCTGCAGGGGGTCGCGCCCGCGGAGATAACCACGCAGCGCGCGGACGAAGAGGACGACAAAGGTGAACTCTGTCGTCAGCAGGATCAGGGCACTCCAGCCGATGCGCATATCAGTACCAACTGTACCGTTTCAGGCACTCGTGGCGACCGATACTCTTACGCCGGGAACGCACAGGGGAGGCGCGGGAGATGCAGCGGTGGCGCGGGTACGAGTCGGTGCCCGGCGGATTCGGCCGGTCGGTGGTGACCATCGGCGTCTTCGACGGCGTGCACCGCGGCCACCAGGCGATCATCGGGTACGCCGTGAAGCGGGCCCGTGACCAGGGGTTGCAGTCGGTGGTGGTGACCTTCGACCCGCACCCGGCCGAGGTCGTGCGCCCGGGCTCGCACCCGGCCGTGCTCACCGAGCCGGTCCGCAAGGCCGAGCTGATCGAGCGGCTCGGCGTGGACGCGCTCTGCGTGGTGCCCTTCACGCCGGCGTTCTCGCACCTGGGGCCCGAGGAGTTCGTGCACGACGTGCTGGTGGACGCGCTGCACGCCGCGGTGGTCGTGGAGGGCGACAACTTCCGCTTCGGGCACCGGGCCGCCGGCGACATGGCCCTGCTCGCCCGGCTCGGGCGCACCTTCGGCTTCACCGTCGAGGAAGCGCCGCTCGTCACCGAGGACGGGCTGGTGTTCTCGTCCACGTACATCCGCAGCTGTGTCGACGCCGGGGACGTCCGAGCCGCGGCCGAGGCGCTCGGCCGCCCGCACCGCCTCGGCGGTGTGGTGGTCCGGGGCGACCAGCGCGGCCGTGAGCTGGGCTTTCCCACCGCCAACCTGATGTGCCACCGGTACGCGGCCATCCCGGCCGACGGCGTCTACGCCGCCCGGCTGATCCGCGGCGGCGACGAGCGCGGCCCGCTGAGCGCCGCGGTGTCGGTCGGCACCAACCCCACCTTCTCCGGCCGGGAGCGCCGGGTCGAGGCGTTCGTCCTCGACTTCGACGGTGACCTGTACGGCGAGCGGGTGAGCCTCGACTTCGTCGCCCACCTGCGTGAGCAGCGGGTATACACCGGCATCGAGCCGCTGGTGGCGCAGATCCGGCAGGACGTCGAACAGACCCGCGCGCTGCTCGGTTGAAAGGCCTTCAGTCCGGTTTCGGGCGGCGGGCGGGGCGGTCGGATGGTGCTGGTAGGGTTGACACCGGATCGGCTTATCCGATCCACGGTCCCGCCTGCCTGCCCGACGCCGCGGGCCGCGGGGATACCGATATCACCGGCAACACAGAATCACGGAGAACATGGCGCTCGATCAAGAGACCAAGAACAAGATCATGGGCGAGTACGCGACCGCGGAGGGCGACACCGGCTCTCCCGAGGTTCAGGTCGCGATGCTCACCAAGCGGATCGCCGACCTCACCGAGCACCTGAAGGTGCACAAGCACGACCACCACAGCCGTCGTGGTCTGCTGCTGCTGGTGGGTCGTCGCCGCCGTCTGCTCAACTACGTGCAGAAGAAGGACATCGCGCGCTACCGGACGCTGATCGAGCGTCTCGGCCTGCGCCGCTGATCTGACGGGGGAGTGGCCGAGGTGGCCGCTCCCCCGAGTTACACCCACGGACCCGCGCGGCCACAGTCAGACGGCACCGGTCCTCGGTAGTGGTTCCCGGGCGATTTCCCGGGCACTTCGATCGAAGACCGGCCACGCTGTAACCGCGCTGTAGAGACCGCCGGGTCCTCGACGAAGGAGTACCGCACCACATGACAGAGCAGAAAGCTCTCGGCACCGAATCTCGCACCGCCGTCATCGACAACGGGTCGTTCGGCACCCGCGAGGTCGTCTTCTCCACCGGCCGCCTCGCCAAGCAGGCCGGCGGCTCGGTCATCGTCCAGCTGGGCGAGACCACCGTGCTGTCGACCACGACGGCCAGCAAGGCTCCCAAGGAGCACTTCGACTTCTTCCCGCTCACGGTCGACGTCGAGGAGCGGATGTACGCGGTCGGCCGCATCCCCGGCTCGTTCTTCCGCCGCGAGGGCCGGCCGAGCGAAGAGGCCGTCCTCACCTGCCGCCTGATCGACCGGCCGCTGCGCCCGTCGTTCACCAAGGGCCTGCGCAACGAGGTCCAGGTCGTCGAGACCATCCTCGCGCTCGACCCGCAGCACCCGTACGACGTCGTCGCCATGAACGGCGCCTCGATGTCCACCAAGCTCTCCGGCCTGCCGTTCAGCGGCCCGGTGGGTTCGACCCGGATCGCGCACGTGGAGGGCCAGTGGGTCGCCTTCCCGACCCTCGAGGAGCTCGAGCGGGCCACCTTCGACATGGTCGTGGCCGGCCGGGTCACCGCCGACGGCGACGTCGCGATCATGATGGTCGAGGCCGAGGCCACCCCGCAGGCGATCAAGCTGATCCAGGCCGGCGCCACCGCGCCGACCGAGGAGGTCGTCGCCAGCGGGCTCGAGGCCGCCAAGCCGGCCCTCCGCGAGCTCTGCCGCGCGCAGAGCGAGCTGGCCGAGGTCGCCGCGAAGCCGGTCCAGGAGTTCCCGGTCTTCCTCGACTACTCCGACGACGTCTACGCCGCCGTCGCCGAGGCCGTCCGCGAGGAGACCGCCGAGGCCCTCAAGATCGCTGCCAAGCAGGAGCGCGAGGAGGCCCTCGACCGGGTCAAGACCAAGGCGCACGAGCTGCTCGACGAGCGGTTCGAGGGCCGGGAGAAGGAGATCAGCGCGGCGTTCCGCTCGGTCACCAAGTCCGAGGTCCGCCAGCGGGTGCTGCGCGAGCAGATCCGCATCGACGGCCGCGGTCCGCGCGACATCCGGCCGCTCACCGCCGAGGTCGGCATCCTCCCGCGGGTGCACGGCTCGGCGCTGTTCGAGCGCGGCGAGACCCAGATCATGGGTGTCACCACGCTGAACATGCTGCGCATGGAGCAGGCGCTGGACACCCTCGCGCCGGAGAAGTCCAAGCGCTACATGCACAACTACAACTTCCCGCCGTACTCGACCGGTGAGACCGGCCGGGTGGGCTCGCCGAAGCGCCGCGAGATCGGTCACGGCGCGCTGGCCGAGCGGGCCCTGGTGCCCGTCCTGCCGTCGCGCGAGGAGTTCCCGTACGCGATCCGCCAGGTCTCCGAGGCGCTGGGCTCGAACGGCTCGACCTCGATGGGCTCGGTCTGCGCCTCGACGCTCGCGCTGCTGAGCGCGGGTGTGCCGCTGAAGGCGCCGGTCGCCGGCATCGCCATGGGCCTCATCTCCGACGAGGTCGACGGCAAGACGCAGTACGTGGCGCTGACCGACATCCTCGGCGCCGAGGACGCGTTCGGCGACATGGACTTCAAGGTCGCCGGCACCAGCGAGTTCGTCACCGCGCTGCAGCTCGACACCAAGCTCGACGGCATCCCGTCCGACGTGCTGGCGTCCGCCCTGCAGCAGGCGCACGACGCGCGGGCCACCATCCTCGAGGTCATGGACCAGGCCATCAACAGCCCGGCCGAGATGAGCGAGTACGCCCCGCGGGTCACCAGCGTCAAGATCCCGGTCGACAAGATCGGCATGGTCATCGGCCCCAAGGGCCAGACGATCAACGCCATCCAGGACGAGACCGGCGCCGACATCTCGATCGAGGACGACGGCACGATCTACGTCGGCGCGACCAACGGCCCGTCGGCCGAGGCGGCGGTGGAGCGGATCAACGCCATCGCCAACCCGACGCTGCCGAAGGTCGGCGACAAGTTCCTCGGCACGGTGGTGAAGACGGCCGCGTTCGGCGCGTTCATCTCGCTGCTGCCCGGCCGCGACGGCCTGCTGCACATCTCCAAGGTGGGCGACGGCAAGCGCGTCGAGAAGGTCGAGGACTTCCTCAACGTCGGCGACAAGGTCGAGGTCTCGATCGCGGACATCGACAACCGCGGCAAGATCTACCTCGACAAGGTGCGCCCCGAGGGCGAGGAGGCCCCGGCCGCGGCCCCGGCCGCGTCGTCCGACAAGCCTCGCGAGGAGCGTGCCCCCCGCGGCGACCGGGGCGAGGGCGGCGACCAGCCGCGCCGGCGCCGGTCGCGGCCGAGCGGTGACCGCGGTGGCGACCGCGGTGGCGACCGCGGCTAAGTCACCAGATGACCGCAAGTAACCGCGGGCCGGCCGAAAGGCCGGCCCGCGTCGTCACCCGGACCCTTCAGGACGGCGTACGCCGCACGGTTCTCCCCAGCGGCCTGCGCATCCTCACCGAGGCGATCCCGACGACCCGCAGCGCCGCGCTCGGCGTGTGGGTCGGGGTCGGCTCCCGCGACGAGACGCCCGCGCTGTCGGGCGCGTCCCACTTCCTCGAGCACCTGCTCTTCAAGGGCACCGAGAAGCGGTCGGCCCTCGACATCTCCGCGCAGATCGAGGCCGTCGGCGGCGAGACCAACGCCTTCACCACGAAGGAGTACACCTGCTACTACGCGCGGGTGCTCGACGCCGACCTGCCGCTGGCCGTGGACGTGCTCTGTGACGCCGTCGCCAACTCGGTGCTCGACCCGGCCGACGTGGAGACCGAGCGCGGGGTGATCCTCGAGGAGATCGCCATGCACGACGACGAGCCCGGCGACGAGGTGCACGACGTCTTCACCGAGGCGCTCTTCGGCGCCGGCACGCCGCTCGGCCGGCTGATCTCCGGCACCGAGGCGACCATCGCGCCGATGAGCCGTACGCAGATCAACCGCTTCTACCGGACGCGCTACCGGGCGCCGCAGATCATCATCACCGCGGCCGGCAACCTCGACCACGGCCGGGTCGTCCGCCTGGTCCGCGCCGCCCTGGCCGGCACCCCGCTCGACACCCCGGGCAGCCCGGCCGGTGCCCGTGCCGTGGCCCGCAGGCAGCAGGTCAGGCCGCCGGCGACGGTCGTGCGCCACCGGGACACCGAGCAGGCCCACCTGGTGCTGGGCTGCGCGGGGCTCGGGCGCCACGACGACCGCCGCTTCGCCCTCGGCGTGCTCAACAACGTCCTGGGCGGCGGCATGTCGAGCCGGCTGTTCCAGGAGATCCGCGAGAAGCGCGGACTGGCGTACTCCGTCTACTCGTACGGCAGCCAGTACGCCGACGCGGGCGTCTTCGCGGTCTACGCCGGCTGCGCCCCGGGCAAGGCCGAGGAGGTCCTCGCGCTGATCCGTGCCGAGCTGGCCGTCGTGGCCGCGGAGGGCATCAGCGCCGCCGAGCTGGCCCGGGGCAAGGGCATGGCCAAGGGCACCTACGTGCTGGGCCTCGAGGACACCGGCTCGCGGATGAGCCGGCTGGCCAAGTCCGAGCTGCTCTACGGCGACATGATGGGCGTCGACGAGTTGCTGGCCCGGGTCGACGCCGTCCGGCTCGACGAGGTCAACGCGCTCGCCGCCGAGCTGCTCTCCCGGCCGATGTCGCTGGCCGTGGTCGGCCCGTTCGACGACGGCGCGTTTCCGTCCGCCCGCTAGCCTGGGACGCCGTGACCACCCTGAGCCCCCCGCCCCCCGTCGCCGAGCCGGTCCCCGCCGACCGCCGCAAGCGCCGCACCATCGGCATGCTCGTCTGGGCCGCGCTGTTCGCGGTCGGCACGTACTTCATCGGCGTGCCGACCAGCGATCCGCTGATCGCGTTCGGCTGGCTCTGGTTGGCGACCATCGCCTGGCGCAGCGACCTGCCCTGGCGGCAACACCTGCTGTTCCTGCGCGACTGGCTGCCGATCGTCCTGCTGCTGTTCATCTACAACATCTCCCGGGGGTACGCCGACGGGCTGCTCGACACCCACGTCACGGAGCTGATCCGCGCCGACGAGGCGATGTTCGGCTGGGCCACCGGCGGCCAGGTGCCCACCGTCTGGCTCCAGCAGCAGCTCTACCAGCCCGGCGCGGTGCAGTGGTGGGAGGTCGCGGTCTCCCTGGTGTACGTCTCGCACTTCCTCGCCGTACCGACCATCGGCGTGATCCTCTGGCTGCGGTGGCGGGAGCAGTGGGGGCGCTTCATGCGCCGCTGGTTCACGCTCAGCATCGCCGGTCTGATCACCTACTTCCTCTACCCGGCCGCGCCGCCGTGGTGGGCGTCGGTGCACGGCCAGCTCGACGAGCACGTCGCGCGGATCTCCACGAACGGGTGGAACGCGATCGGACTGCACAGCGCGGGCAACTCCCTCAACGCCCTGCAGGTCGAGGCGTCCAACCCGGTCGCGGCCATGCCGTCGCTGCACACCGCGTACGCGCTGATGGCCGTCGTCTTCTTCCTGCCGATGGTGGCGAAGCGGTGGTGGCCGCTGCTGCTCGCCTACCCCCTGGCGATGACGTTCACCCTGGTCTACTCCGGCGAGCACTACATCATCGACGTGCTGGTCGGCTGGGCGTACGTCGGCGGGGTGTTCCTGGTGGTCGGCGCGGGCGAGCGATGGTGGCGGCAGCGGCGCGGGAAGGTCACGGCCGGGGAGAGTGCTTCCGTCGGGACGCGGCGGGACGTGGGATAAATTGTCCGCGTGACTGACGAGCGTGAACCGATCCGGGTCGGCGTCCTCGGTGCCCGTGGCCGCATGGGCCTCGAGGTCTGCAAGGCGGTCGACGCCGCCGACGACCTCGAACTCGTGGCGATGGTCGACCAGGGCGACTGGCTGTTCAACGCCTCCGACGCCGGAGCCCAGGTGCTCGTCGACTTCACCACCCCCGACGTGGTGATGGACAACCTGCACTGGGCCGTCGACCAGGGCATCAGCGTGGTCGTCGGTACCAGCGGCTTCACCAACCAGCGGCTGGACCGGATCCGCTCCTGGCTGTCGCACAAGCCCGGCGTCGGCGTGCTGATCGCCCCCAACTTCGGCCTGGGTGCGGTGCTGATGATGCAGTTCGCGGCGCGGGCGGCCCGCTACTTCGAGTCGGTGGAGATCATCGAGCAGCACCACCCGCGCAAGCTGGACGCCCCGAGCGGCACGGCCGTGCACACCGCCAGGCTGGTCGGCGCGGCCCGCGCCGAGGCGGGTCTCGCGCCGATGCCCGACGCGACCAAGGAGGAGATGTCCGGCGCGCGCGGCACGGAGATCGACGGGGTGCGCATCCACTCGGTCCGGGCGGCGGGTCTGGTCGCCCACCAGGAAGTGCTCTTCGGTGCGAAGGGTGAGACGCTCACCATCCGCCACGACAGCGTGGACCGCGCCTCCTTCATGCCCGGCGTGCTGCTCGCCGTGCGCAGCATCCAGAGCCGCCCCGGTCTGACGCTGGGCCTCGACGCGCTCCTGGACTGAGCGCCGCGGCGCCGGGCCGCGTGGCTCAGGACCGCAGCGAGACGTGCAGGCGAAGCTGGTTGACGAGCATGTCGTCGACGTCCAGGGCACGGGTCGCGCCGTCGGGCTCCCAGCCGGTCGAGGTCAGGAACTTCTGCATCGCCGCGTCGGCGTCGTAGGCCCAGGCGACCGCCGATGCGAAGCCGTCCTCGCGCCACAGGTCGACGGTGGCCGCCAGCAGGCGGCTGCCGTGCCCGCGCCGGCCCCAGCGCGGCTCGACGAGCAGGTCGGTGACCGCCGCGACGTCGCTCGACAGCGGCGGCTCGTCGGGTGCCAGCGCCTGCTCGTCGGCCGGTCCGGCGGCCGCGAAGCCGACCACGGTCTGCGCCGCCTCGCTCTGCTCCACGGCGATCAGCACCCGGTGCCGCGGCGACGGCGCCGCCTCGACCGCCTCGGCCCAGCCGCGCGCGAGATAGCCCTCGTCGAGGTTCGCCAGCACGTGCGCCGGAAACATCCTCCGGTACGCCGTGCGCCAGGTGGAGAGCTGGATGCGGGCGATCTCGCCGGCGTCGGAGGGACGGGCCGGGCGGACGAAGCCGAGTGCCATGCCCGGCAGCCTACAGAGGGGTGAACCGGCGGCCGTCGCGTCGCGGGCCGTTTCTGTCGTACCCCTCGGCTAGCGTCCCGGTCGATGGCGATTCCCGAGAGTCTTTCCGCCGCGCAGGCCCGGCGCATCACGCTGGCCGCGCAGGGCTTCACCGATCCCGCACCCGGCGGCAGCGCCGACCTGCGCCACCTGCGGCGGGTGCTGCGCCGGCTGCACCTGATCCAGATGGATTCGGTCAACGTGCTGCAGCGGGCGCACTTCATGCCGCTCTACAGCCGGCTGGGGCCGTACGATCCGGGGCTGCTGGAGCGGGCCGCCTACCGCAACCCGCGGGAGCTCTTCGAGTTCTGGGGGCACGAGGCGTCGCTGATCAGAGTCGATCTCCAGCCGCTGTTCCGGTGGCGCATGGAGCGGGCGGAGGAGTATGCCTGGGGCGGCATGGTCCGCGTCGCCAGGCAGCAGCCGGAGCTCGTCGACCGGATCCTGCGCGAGGTCCGCGACCGCGGCCCGGTCACCGCCGCGCAGATCGAGCACGACGTGCCCCGCAGCAAGGAGCACTGGGGGTGGAACTGGTCGGCGGTCAAGCAGGCCCTCGAGTGGCTCTTCTACACCGGCCAGGTGACCGCCGCGGAGCGTACGACCTCGTTCGCCCGCCGCTACGACCTCACCGAGCGGGTGCTGCCCCGACAGGTCCTCGACACCCCCACGCCGGCGCCGCAGGACGCCTTCCGCGCCCTCGTGCAGCTGTCGGCGCGGTCGCTCGGCGTGGCCGCCGAGCCGGAGCTGCGCGACTACTTCCGGCTGCCGGTCGCGGGCTTCAAGCAGGCGCTCGCCGAGCTGGTGGAGGACAAGGTGCTGCTACCGGTGGCGGTCCAGGGCTGGCGGCAGCCGGCCTACCTGCACCACGAGGCCAGGCTGCCCCGCCGCGTGCGGGCGGCGACGCTGGTGAGCCCCTTCGACCCGCTGATCTGGGAGCGCGGGCGCACCGAGCGGCTGTTCGCGATGAACTACCGCATCGAGATCTACGTGCCCGCGGCGCAGCGGCTCTACGGGTACTACGTGCTGCCGTTCCTGCTCGGGGACAGGTTCGCGGCCCGGGTCGACCTGAAGGCCGACCGCAAGGCGGGGGTCCTGCGGGTGCCGGCGGCCTGGCTGGAGCCGTCCGACGACCCGTCCACCGGCCCGGACGAGACGGCGGAGGCGTTGGCGGCGGAGCTGCGCCGGCTGGCGGCCTGGCTCGGGCTGGGCGCGGTCGCGGCGCCGGAGCGGGGTGATTTCGCGGGGCCGCTGACCACGGCCCTGAAGGCGGAGGGCCGGTGAGACCGGCGGCCGTCGCCGGGGCGGCGGCGGGCGTCCCCGCCGGTGTACCGTGGCGGCCATGAGCAGCGCGACCGAGCCGGTGGCTCCCTGGCAGCCGGACGCGTCGCACGCTGTTCCCGGGCAGGGCCCGCACCCCGCCCCGGCCGAGGGGCCGCACCCGTGGGCGGGTCATCCGGCATACCAGGAGCCGCAGCAGGATCGCCTCACCCGCTTCATCCAGCGCAAATGGCACACGTCGCCGCTGTGGGTCGCCCCCACCGCCATGCTGGTCTGCATGGCGGGCGCGGTCGGCTACACCTTTGCCACGCATCCCACCGAGGCGAGCGCCGGCGCGGCGCCGAGCTGCCTGCTGAAATACGCGACCGGGTTCATCTGCCCCGGCTGCGGCGGCACCCGCGCGGCCTGGTTCCTGATGCACGGCGACCTGCCGGCGGCGGCCCGTCACCACGCGCTCTTCGTCTTCGTCGTCCCCTTCCTGCTGTACATGTACGTCGCCTGGGCCGGCAAGCGCCTCTTCGGCTGGCGGCTCCCGCAGCTCACCCTGTCGCCGGGCGTCATCGGCGCCTTCATCGCGGTGTGGGGAGTCTGGAGCCTGGCCCGCAACCTGCCCTGGGCACCGTTCACCGCCTTCTACGTCTGACCGGCCGGCGCTCCCGAGGGTGACCGGCCGGCGCCGCCGAGCCCGACGGGCCGGCGCCGGTGACGGGCACCGGGAGCCGGTCACCGGCCGCGACGTCGAACCGAAGCCCGACGGCGCCGCGTAGCGCCGTCCGATAAGTTGTTCGGTATGACGCCTGACCCCGCGCGGCCTTTCGGCCGGTTGATCACGGCCATGGTGACCCCCTTCTCCGCCGACGGCTCGCTCGACGCGGAAGGGGCCGCCGCTCTCGCCACCTACCTGGTCGACGAGCAGCGTCACGACTCCCTCATCCTCAGCGGCACCACCGGCGAGTCGCCCACGACCACCGACGCCGAGAAGGAGACGCTCATCCGGGCCGTCGCCGAGGCGGTCGGCGACCGGGCGCGGATCATCGCGGGCGTCGGCACCAACAACACCGCCCACACGGTCGAGCTGGCCCGCACCGCCGAGAAGGCCGGTGCGCACGGCCTGCTGGTCGTGGCGCCGTATTACAACAAGCCGCCGCAGGCCGGGCTGCTGAAGCACTTCCTCTGCGCGGCCGACGCCACCGGGCTGCCCGTGATGGCCTACGATGTCCCGCACCGCACCGGGGTCCCGATCGCGACCGAGACGATGGTCCGGCTCGCCGAGCATCCCCGCATCGTCGCCGTGAAGGACGCCAAGGGCGACGTCGCCGCCACCTCCGACGTGCTGCGCCGGACCGACCTCGCGTACTACTGCGGCGAGGATGCGGGCCTGCTGCCGTGGCTCGCGATCGGGGCGGTCGGGGTCGTCGGCACCTCCACGCACTTCACCGGGGCGCGGTGCAAGGACATGATCGAGGCGTTCGAGCGCGGCGACCACGCCGGTGCCCTCGCCCTGCACCGGCAGCTGCTGCCGATGCTCACCGGGATCTTCCGCACCCAGGGCACCATCCTGGTGAAGGCCGGCCTGCGGGCCCAGGGCCGTCCCGCCGGCCCGGTGCGACCGCCGCTGGTCGAGGCCACCGACGCGGAACTGAACCAGCTGCGCCAGGACGCCACGGCGGCCGGCGTGGACCTCTGACAACCGGAAAGACACCCATGAGCCAAGCGCACGCTGAGCTGGATCCGCCGCCGCCGCTTCCGGAGGGCGCCCTGCGCGTCATACCGCTCGGCGGTCTCGGCGCCATCGGCCGCAACATGACGGTCTTCGAGTACGACGGCAAGCTGCTGATCATCGACTGCGGCGTGCTGTTCCCCGACGTGGAGCAGCCGGGTGTCGACCTGATCCTGCCCGACTTCGCGCCGATCCTGGACCGGCTCGAGGACGTGCAGGCCATCGTGCTCACCCACGGGCACGAGGACCACATCGGCGCGGTGCCGTACCTGCTGGCGCACAAGCCGGACATCCCGCTGGTCGGCTCCGAGTTCACGCTCGCGCTCGTCGAGGCGAAGCTGGCCGAGCGCCGGCTGGACCCGTACACGCTGACCGTCCGCGAGGGTGGCAAGGAGCGGCTCGGACCGTTCGAGTGCGAGTTCTTCGCGGTCAACCACTCCATCCCGGACGCGCTGGCCGTGGCCGTGCGCACGCCGGCCGGCCTGATCCTGCACACCGGCGACTTCAAGATGGACCAGGTGCCGCTGGACGGCCGGATCACCGACCTGGCCGGGTTCGCGCGGCTCGGCGCCGAGGGGGTCGACCTGCTGCTGTCCGACTCCACCAACGCCGAGATCCCCGGCTTCGTCACGCCGGAGCGCGACATCGGCCCGGTGCTCAACTCGATCTTCGGCAAGGCCCGCGGGCGGATCATCGTGGCGAGCTTCGCGTCGCACGTGCACCGCGTGCAGCAGGTCATGGACGCCGCCTACGAGTACGAGCGCAAGGTGGCCCTGATCGGCCGCTCGATGGTCCGCAACATGGGCATCGCGCGCGACCTCGGCCTGCTGCGGATCCCCGAGGGCCTGCTCGTCGGCCTGGACGAGGCGACCAACCTGCCGCCGGACGAGATCGTGTTCATGTCGACGGGTTCGCAGGGCGAGCCGATGAGCGCGCTGGGCCGCATGTCGACCGGCGACCACCGGCACATCACCATCGCACCCGGCGACACCGTGGTGCTGGCCAGCTCGCTGGTCCCGGGGAACGAGACCTCCGTCTACCGGGTCATCAACCAGCTCGCCCGGGCCGGCGCCACCGTGGTGCACAAGGACACCGCCAAGGTGCACGTCTCCGGCCACGCCCCGGCGGGGGAGCTGCTCTACCTGCTCAACGTCGTACGCCCGAGCAACCTGATGCCGGTGCACGGCGAGTGGCGGCACCTGCGCGCCCACGCGCAGCTCGGCATCGAGTCCGGAGTGGCTCCCGACCGGGTGGTGCTCTGCGAGGACGGTGACGTCGTCGACCTGGTCGAGGGGCACGCCCGGCACGTCGGCCGGGTCAAGAGCCGCTACGTGTACGTGGACGGCCTGGCCGTGGGCGACGTGAGCGAGTCCCTGCTGACCGAGCGCCGCATCCTCGGCGACGGCGGCTTCATCTCCGCCACCGTGGTGATCGACTCGGTCACCGGCAAGGTGGTCGGCGAGCCCAGCGTCATGGCGAAGGGCTTCTCCGAGGACCCGGAGGCGTTCAGCCCGGTGCTGCCGCTGCTCACCGCCGCGCTGGACCGCTCGGCGGAGGAGGGAATCACCGACATCCACCAGCTGCAGCAGGTCGTGCGCCGGACGGTCGGCCGCTGGGTCAACGACGCGTACCGCCGCCGGCCGATGATCGTCCCCATGGTCGTGGAGGTCTGAAACCTTTTTTGAACCCTTTCCGGCTCTCCTTCGTATCGATGGGCACGGTGCCGCCCCCACGGCACCGCGATGCGAGGGGAGTACCGAATGCAGCGCAGAACGGTCGTGGCAATCGCGGCGACGGTGACGGCGGCGGGAGCGGCGGTGGCGTTCACCCTGCCGTCGATGGCCGGTACCGAACCGACGCGGCGCGCCACCGCGCAGTCCGCGGACAAGGTGGCGCCCCAACTGCTCGCCGCGATGAAGCGCGACCTCGGCCTCAGCGCCGACGAGGCCACCGCCCGGGTGCAGCGGGCGAAGTGGGCCAGCGGCGTGAGCGCGCAGCTGCGCGGCGCCTCCGGTGACTCGTACGGCGGGGCCTGGCTGGCCAAGGACGGCACCACGCTGAACATCGCGATCACCGACCCGGCCCTGGCCGACGACGTCCGTGCCGCCGGCGCCCAGCCCAAGCTGGTGAAGCGCAGCGTGGCGCAGCTCGACGCCGCCAAGCGGGCGCTGGACCAGGCCGCGACGAAGTCCGACCGCGCCCTGCCCGGCTGGTACGTGGACGTGGCGTCCAACCAGGTCGTGCTGCAGGCGCTGCGCGGCGACGGAGACCGCGCCTGGGCGCTCGCCGAAGAGGCGGGCATCCCGGCCTCCGCGGTGCGGGTCACCACGGTGAAGTCGGCGCCGAAGCCGCTGGCCGACGTGATCGGCGCGCAGGCGTACTTCATCGGCCAGGCGCGCTGCTCGATCGGCTTCGCGGTCCAGGGCGGCTTCGTGACCGCCGGGCACTGCGGCGCCGAGGGCACGGCGACCACCGACCTCGAGGGCCAGCCGCAGGGCGAGGTCGCCGACTCGGTCTTCCCGGGCAACTCCGACCTCGGCTTCGTGCAGACCAACGCCGACGTGCAGCTGCAGCCGTTCGTGGACGACTTCAACGGCAACGCGCTGCCGGTCGGCGGCTCCGCCGAGGCACCCGTCGGCGCGGCCGTCTGCCGCTCCGGCTCCACCACCGGCACCTTCTGCGGGACGATCCTGGCGAAGAACCAGACGGTCAACTACCCGGAGGGCGCGGTCACCGGCCTCACCCGTACGGACGTCTGCGCCGAGGGCGGCGACTCCGGCGGCCCGTGGCTCTCGGGCGACCAGGCGCAGGGTGTCACCTCGGGCGGTTCGGGCGACTGCACGGTCGGCGGCGAGACGTTCTTCCAGCCGGTGAACGAGATCCTGGAGCGCAACAACCTGACGCTGCTCACCACCGGCGGCGGCGCCGGCGGCGGTGACCAGCAGGGTGGCGGTCAGCAGGGCGGCGGTCAGCAGGGCGGCGGCCAGCAGGGTGACGACGAGCAGGGTGACGACGAGCAGGCGGACGACCAGCCGGGCAACGGCAACGGCAGGGGCAACGGCAACGGGCAGAACCGCGGCCGTGGCCTGCTGGGGGGCCTGCACGGCTGAGCCAGTTCCGATAGACGTGCTGCCCGCGTAGGCCATCCTCCGTCCTACGCGGGCAGCACTGTTCTTATAGCGTGCAGGAGTGGGATATTCCCTGCTGATCGTGGCCGCCGTGAGCGCGCACTACGCGTTCCTGGCGTTCGGCGTCTTCGGCGGCTTCCTCGCCTGGCGCTGGCCCCGGCTGATCTGGTGGCAGGCCGCCGACGCGATCTGGCTGTTCGTCATCGTCCTGACGAACCTGTACTGCCCGCTCACCTGGGTCGAGGACCGGGCCCGGGAACGCCTCGGCGAGCCGCCGCTCGAGGGCGGCTTCCTCGACAACCACGTCGCCGGGATCTTCTATCCGTCCGGCTACGAGCGGGTCGCCCAGATCGTGGTGGCCGTGCTGGTGCTCACCTCGTGGGCCGGTTTCGCGCTACTTCAGCGCCGCAACCGCCTCCGCCAGCTCGATGCCCGTGGCGATGCCGCAGATCATCACCTGGTCTAGCTGCGCGGGCGTCACGCCGTGCTCGAAGTCGGCGCCGACCTCGCCCACCACCCGCACCACGCCGTCGTCGCCGGTGTGCACGTACGCCTTCGGCCAGAGCCGGTCGTGGTTCCAGGCGTTGCAGAACGCGTACAGCTGAGGCACGTCGTCGGTGCTGAACGCGACCTGGGTCATGGACCTGACCTGGAAGATCTCGTGGTTCTTGCCGAGCCGGAAGAAGTAGATGAGGCAGCCCTGCCAGTTGCCGCCGACGTCGCCGTCCTCGTCGACGAAGTGGGCGAACTCGCGGGCGTTCAACGCCGAGATGATCAGCTCATTGCTCAACGGCTGCAGGGGCGCGGGCATGTCCTGATCTTAATCCGCGGAAAAAGCGAAATCTGGTCACGGTGCGGCGCGCGGGCTTCCCGGCGCGGCGCGGTTACGGTAAGGGACATGGCGGGCCGTACTCCTCCGGCGAGCCGGGGCCGTGCCGCGTCCAAGGGCGGCGCCGCGTCGGCGCGCGCCCGTCAGCCGGTGCGTCAGCCCGTCCGCAAGGCCGCCGCCGCCCCGGCCCGCAAGTCCACGCCCACGCGCAAGACGACCTCGGCACGCAGCCGGGCCCGCAGCGCCACCCGGGCGCGTCCCAGCGTCGGCGCGGCCGTCGCCGGCGGCATCGGCCGCGGCGTCGGCACCCTCTGGATGGGCCTGGCGCACAGCGTGGGCTGGGTCGCCCGCGGCGTCGGCCGGCAGGCGGCCACCGCCAGGGAGATCGATCCGGAGCACCGCCGCGACGGCGCCGGCCTGCTCATGCTGGGCCTGGCCATCCTGGTCGGGGTCGCGGTCTGGGCCGACGCGGCCGGGCCGGTCGGCACCTGGCTCGCCGACGCGGTACGGCTGTTCCTCGGCGGGCTGGGCGTCTTCCTCCCGCTTCTGCTGCTGTACGGCGCCGTCCGCTTCATGCGCAAGCCCGCCGACCCCGAGCACCGGGGCCGGACCGTGGTCGGCTGGAGCGCCCTGCTGATCGCGTCGGCGAGCCTGCTGCACATCGCCCGGCACCCCGCCGACGACGTCGAGCTCACCAGCTCCGGAGGCCTGCTCGGGTACGGGGTGGGCGCACTGCTCGAACGCGCGGTGACCGCCTGGGTCGGCGTACCGCTGCTGATCCTGCTGTTCGTCTTCGGCCTGCTGGTCATCACCGCGACGCCGATCAACCGGATCCCCGAGCGGTTGCTGCTGCTCACCGACGTGCTGTTGGGCCGGTCGGCCGCCCGGGCGCCGCTGAGCGACCCGGCGCTGCCGGACCTCGGCGACGAGCCCGCGCCGGAGGAACCGGCGGAGGAACCCAAGCCCCGCCGTCCCGCGCGCCGCCGCCAGGGCTCGCTCGCCGACATCGGCCTGGGCCCGGCGGAGGACGAGGACGGCGCCGGCGACGAGATCCTGCACGACACGGTCGCCCTGCCGCGCGGCGCCAAGCTTCCGGCGAGCCGCGCCCCCGAGCCGCCGGAGCACTCGCCGCTGCCCACCCGTGCCGAGCAGCTGGAGATCGCGTCGGTGCCGGGGGACTACCGCCTGCCGCCG
Organism: Couchioplanes azureus; assembly: GCF_014648355.1. Classification (GTDB taxonomy): domain Bacteria; phylum Actinomycetota; class Actinomycetes; order Mycobacteriales; family Micromonosporaceae; genus Actinoplanes; species Actinoplanes azureus. The sequence goes on along the minus strand of NZ_BMQY01000003.1, from coordinate 739,566 downwards.
CCGAACCTGCTCGGCAAGGGGACCGCCCCGAAGACGCGCAGCCGCGCCAACGACGAGATCATGGCGGCGCTCACCGGCGTCTTCGAGCAGTTCAACGTCGACGCCCAGGTCACCGGCTTCACCCGGGGCCCGACGGTCACCCGCTACGAGGTCGAGGTCGGCTCGGGGGTGAAGGTCGAGCGGATCACCCAGCTCTCGCGCAACATCGCGTACGCGGTGAAGTCGCCCGACGTGCGCATTCTGTCGCCGATCCCGGGCAAGAGCGCGGTCGGCGTCGAGATCCCCAACACCGACCCGGAGAACGTCGCCCTCGGCGACGTCCTGCGGTCGCGCGCCGCGACGGCCGACCACCACCCGATGCTGGTCGCCCTCGGCAAGGACATCGAGGGCGGGTTCGTCGTCGCCAACCTGGCGAAGATGCCGCACATCCTCATCGCGGGCGCCACCGGCGCCGGCAAGTCGTCCTGCCTGAACTCGCTGCTGGTGTCGCTGCTGACCCGGGCCACCCCGGACGAGGTGCGGCTGCTGCTGGTCGACCCGAAGCGGGTGGAGATGACCGCGTACGAGGGCATTCCGCACCTCGTCACGCCGATCGTCACCAACCCGAAGAAGGCGGCCGACGCCCTCGAGTGGGTCGTCCGCGAGATGGACATGCGCTACGACGACCTCGCCGCCAACGGGGTACGCCACATCGACGACTTCAACCGCAAGGTCCGCAACGGCGAGATCACCGCGCCGCCGGGCAGCGAGCGGGTGATGAAGCCGTACCCGTACCTGCTGGTGATCGTCGACGAGCTGGCCGACCTGATGATGGTCGCGCCGCGCGACGTGGAGGACTCGGTCGTCCGCATCACCCAGCTCGCCCGCGCCGCCGGCATCCACCTGGTCCTGGCCACCCAGCGGCCCTCGGTCGACGTGGTGACCGGCCTGATCAAGGCCAACGTCCCGTCCCGGCTGGCGTTCGCCACCAGCTCGCTGGCCGACTCCCGGGTCATCCTCGACCAGCCGGGCGCGGAGAAGCTCCTGGGCCGCGGCGACGGCCTCTTCCTGCCGATGGGCGCTTCCAAGCCGATCCGCATCCAGGGCGCCTGGGTGGACGAGAAGGAGATCGCCCAGGTCGTCAAGTTCTGCAAGGACCAGCGCGAGCCGGAGTTCCGCGAGGACGTCACCGCGCCGGTCGCCAACAAGAAGAAGGAGATCGACGAGGAGATCGGCGAGGACCTCGAGGTCCTGCTCCAGGCGATCGAGCTCGTCGTCACCTCGCAGTTCGGCTCGACCTCGATGCTGCAGCGCAAGCTGCGCGTCGGCTTCGCCAAGGCGGGCCGCCTGATGGACCTGATGGAGACCCGCGGCATCGTCGGTCCCTCGGAGGGTTCCAAGGCGCGCGAGGTGCTGGTCAAACCGGACGAACTGGAAGCAACTCTCGCCACCCTCCGCCTGGACGACTGAGCCGGGACAGCCGGTAACCTTGGCGGGTGTCCGTGACTCCTCCGCCCCGCCGCGTCGCTCTGCTCACCCTCGGCTGCGCCCGCAACGAAGTCGACTCCGAGGAGCTCGCCGCGCGCCTCGACGCCGGAGGCTGGCAGGTCAGCACGGACGCCGAGGGCGCCGACGTGGTGGTCGTCAACACCTGCGGGTTCGTCGAGAAGGCCAAGCAGGACTCGATCGAGACGCTGCTCGCGGCCGCGGACACCGGCGCCAAGGTCGTCGCCGCCGGCTGCATGGCCGAACGGTACGGCCGGGAGCTGGCCGACAGTCTGCCCGAGGCGCAGGCGGTGCTGGGCTTCGACGACTACACCGACATCGCGGCCCGGCTCGACGGCGTGCTGGCGGGGGAGAAGTTCGAGGCGCACACCCCCCGCGACCGGCGTGAGCTGCTGCCCCTGACCCCGGTGCACCGGCAGGCCGCGAAGGTGGTCGTCCCCGGCCACGCCACCGTCGACGAGCACACCCCCGCGCACCTGCGCACGGTGCTGCGCCGCCGGCTGGACACCGGGCCGGTCGCCAGCCTGAAGCTCGCCAGCGGATGCGACCGCCGGTGCTCGTTCTGCGCGATCCCGGCGTTCCGGGGCGCGTTCGTCTCCCGCGACCCGCAGGAGCTGCTCGCCGAGGCCGAGTGGCTGGCCCGCACGGGCGTGCGCGAGCTGGTGCTGGTGAGCGAGAACAGCACCTCGTACGGCAAGGACCTCGGCGACCCGAGGGCCCTGGAGAAGCTGCTCCCGCAGCTCGCGGCCGTCGACGGCATCGTGCGGGTGCGCGCGAGCTACCTGCAGCCCGCGGAGACCCGGCCGGGGCTGGTCGAGGTCATCGCCACCACGCCGGGCGTCGCCGCCTACTACGACCTGTCGTTCCAGCACTCCAGCGAGCCGGTGCTGCGCCGGATGCGACGCTTCGGGTCCACCGAGCGCTTCCTCGACCTGCTCGCCTCCGCGCGGGCCCTGGCCCCCGAGGCCGGTGCCCGCAGCAACTTCATCGTCGGTTTCCCGGGCGAGACCAGGCAGGACGTCGACGAGCTGGTCCGCTTCCTCACCGAGGCGCGCCTCGACGCCATCGGCGTCTTCGACTACAGCGACGAGGACGGCACGGAGGCCGTGGGCCTGCCGGGCAAGGTGCGCGAGGACACCATCAAGCGCCGGTACGCCCGGATCAGCGACCTCGCCGACGAGCTGTGCGCCCAGCGCGCGGAGGACCGTCTCGGCTCGATCGTCGAGGTGATGGTCGACACCGTGGAGGCGGGCGAGATCGAGGGCCGTGCCGAGCACCAGGCCCCGGAGGTGGACGGCTCGACCACGCTGGTCGCCGGCGACGCCGGGGTCGACCTGGCGGCGCTGCGCCCGGGCGACTTCGTCCGCGCCCGGGTCACGGCCACCGAGGGCGTCGACCTGATCGCCGTCCCGCTCGAGATGATCTCCGCGGCGCGGCCGGCCTCGGCCGCTTCCGCATCCCGGTCGGCTTCCCCGTCGCCGACGGTGGCGACCGCGCCATGACCGACGAGCCGGTGCCGGTGGCCGCTCCCAGGCGTGTTCCGCTCCACAATCCGGCGAACATGCTCACCGCCGTCCGGATCGTGCTCGTGCCGGTCTTCGTGGTCTTCACCGTGATCTCCGAGACGGCCGGCACCGGCTGGCGCATCACCGCCTGCCTGACCTTCTGCGTGGCGTCGGCCACGGACTTCGCGGACGGCTGGATCGCCCGCCGTTACCAGCTGGTCACCTCCTTCGGCAAGGTGGCGGACCCGATCGCCGACAAGGCGCTCACCGGCAGCGCGCTGATCCTGCTGTCGGCGTACGACCGGCTGTCCTGGTGGGTGACCGGGCTGATCCTGCTCCGCGAGTGGGGCGTCACGGCGCTGCGGTTCTGGGTGATCCGCTACGGCATCATCCCGGCCAGCCGTGGCGGGAAGCTCAAGACGGCCCTGCAGACCCTGGCCATCGCCTGGCTGCTGTGGCCCGTGCCGGCGCCGTTCGACGCGGTGGGCACGTGGCTGATGGTGGCGGCACTGCTGATCACCATGGTCACCGGCGCCGACTACGTCCTGCAGGCGCTGCGCATCCGCCGGGAAGCGGTATCCCGCGCGGCGGACTAACCGGGGCCTGGCGGGGAATAGGCGAGATCTCGGCGCAGACCCGTCGAGTTAGAGGGGGACATGAACACCGGAGTGGCCGCGGCGGCAGCCGTACACGCTCTCGTGGACCGCCGTCAGACGCTGGCGGTGGCGGAGTCGCTGACCGGGGGGCTGCTGGCCGCCACGATCGTCGAGATCCCCGGGGTCAGCGCCGTTTTCCGCGGCGGCTTGGTCGTGTATGCGACAGATCTCAAGCACGCGCTGGCGGGCGTACCGGAGGACCTGCTCGCCGACCGCGGCCCGGTGGACCCGGACGTGGCGCGGGCCATGGCCGAGGGGGTCCGCGGCCGCTGCGGCGCCGACTGGGGTCTGGCCACGACCGGCGTGGCGGGGCCCGAGCCGCAGGACGGCAAGCCCGTGGGCCTGGTCTACGTGGCGGTGGCGGGGCCCACCCGGACGCAGGTCCAGGAGCTCGAGCTCGACGGCTCGAGGGACGACATCCGGCACGAGACGATGACTTCCGTCCTCGCGCTGCTCGTCGAGGAGCTCCGGGATCCGCGGGCGTCGACCCCGGACTGACCGTGCCGTCCCGCATTCGTCATGATCGTATCGAGAGTCCCGCGGGCGTCCCGGGAGTCCCGCCCGTCCCGGAATTCGGCGGGGCGGGATGTCGGCGTCGCCCGCACCGGGTACGGTTGCGGGAAGCCTCCGGCGGCTGCCGGCGGCCCCGCCGCAGGAGGAGGTGCCATGGTCCTGCTACGCCGGGTAATCGGTGACGCACTTCGGGCGCGCAGGCAGGGACAGCACCGCACGCTGCGTGAGGTGTCGACCGCCGCCAACGTGAGCCTCGGATATCTCTCCGAGATCGAACGCGGCCAGAAGGAAGCTTCCAGCGAGCTGCTGGCGGCCATCTGTGAGGCGCTCGGCGCCCGTCTCTCCGAGGTGCTCGGCGAGGTGAGCGGCACGCTGGCGCTCGCGGAGGGCATGACGGGAGTGTTCGTGCCGGTGGAGCACACACCGGCCCAGTCCACCGGCTCCACCTCCGCGGCGGACACCCAGGCCGCCTCCGGAGCCCGGGCCGCGGGCGCGGCTCAGGGCGCCTCCGAGGGGCAGGCCGCCTCCGCAGCGGGAGCCGCTTCTTCCGCGCGGGCCACCTCCTCCGCGGGGGCCGCTTCTTCCGCGCGGGCCACCTCCTCCGCGGGGGCCGCTTCTTCCGCGCGGGCCACCTCCTCCGCGGGGGCCGCTTCTTCCGCGCGGGCCACCTCCTCCGCGCGCGCGGCCGCGGGAGCGCAGGCCGCCGCCGCAGCCAAGGCAGCCGCCGCCGGTGCGCAGGCCGTCGCCGCCGGTGCCAGGGTCAAGCAGCAGGCCAAGGAGGCGGCGCCGGTGCGTCAGGTGACGACCGACGGCGGCGTCTCGGTCTCCGTCCGCCAGGACACCCCGCTCAAGGCCACGCTCCGCACCCGACGCAAGCGCGAGCGCGACGTGGTCTGCGCGGCCTGACCGCGTTCCCTCCCCGCTTCCCGGGCCCCCGCTCGCGCCGATCGTCCGGCGTGACCAGGGGCTTCCCGGGCATCAGGCGCTGCCCCGGACGGTGATCATCGAGGAGTGCCACGGCGTCGCCGGAACGCTCGTGGGCGCGTAGCCTCGGACGTGGGGGATCCCCCTGGAACACCCTGAGATCCCCCCGAGGTCACGTGACGCCGGTGGCGAGGAGCTGACACGATGGATCCCGCGCCATCGTGAAGACCCCTCGGGCTTGCGTCGGTGGCGCGTCCGATGCAGCGACATTGAGGGGATACCGCGGATATGGCGAACCCGTTCGTCAAGGGCTGGCGTTACGTGATGGCGCTCTTCGGCGCGAAGATCGACGAGTACGCCGATCCCAAGGTGCAGATCCAGCAGGCCATCGAAGAGGCCCAGCGGCAGCACCAGGCGCTCGTGCAGCAGGCCGCGGCCGTGATCGGCAACCAGCGTCAGCTCGAGATGAAGCTGTCGCGGCAGATGTCCGAGGTCGAGAAGCTGCAGGGCATGGCCCGCCAGGCGCTGGTCCTGGCCGACCGGGCCCGCGCCGGCGGCGACGAGGCCGAGGCCCAGAAGTACGAGGCGACGGCGCAGACGCTGGCCACGCAGCTCGTCTCCGGCGAGCAGTCGATGGAGGACCTGAAGACCCTGCACGACCAGGCGCTCGCCGCGGCCGGGCAGGCCCGCAAGGCGGTCGAGAACAACGCGATGGTGCTCCAGCAGCGCATCGCCGAGCGTTCCCGCCTGCTCAGCCAGCTCGAGCAGGCCAAGATGCAGGAAACCGTCGCCAAGTCGCTCGAGTCGATGTCCTCGCTGGCCGCGCCGGGCAACACCCCGTCCCTGGACGAGGTCCGCGACAAGATCGAGCAGCGCTACGCCAACGCCATGGGCCGCGCCGAGCTCGCCTCCAACTCGGTCGAGGGACGCATGCTGGAGGTGCAGAAGTCGAGCCTCGACCTGGCCGGCTCCTCGCGTCTCGAGCAGATCCGGGCCAGCATGGCGGGCGAGAAGCTCGGCGGCACCCCGGCCCAGCCGGCGGTCGAACCGGCCGCCCCGACGGCGGACCCGGCCGGCGTCGCCCGCCTGGACGAGATCCGGGCCAGCATGAACAAGCGCGGAGACACGACGGCCGCGGGCTGACCGCAGCGCCGGCCGAGCCGCCGGGCACCACCGCCCGTCCCCGGTCGGCACGGGCCCGGGCGCCGAGCCTTAACCGGGCCGGGCGGCGCGGCCGCTCGGTGGAGCCCCGGTCGGGCCGGGCGGCGCGGCCGCCCGGTGGAGCGAGAGAGGGAGCGCACGGTGGACGAGAGGGCCAGATACTTCCGGCGGCTCAGGCGCCTGCGCGGCGCGGCGCGGCGGTGGAGCGTCATCGGCGGTGGTCTGAGCGCCGCCACCGCCGTGCTCACCCCGTACGCGGGAATCGGGATCGCGGACGCGGCCTGGGCCGCATCCGCGGGGGCGTCGGTGGCCCTGGCCTGGTGGCGGTGGAGTGACCACCGGCAGCTCGCGGCGACCCCGGCTCCGCCCGCCCCTCCGCCGGTCGTGCCGGGCCAGCGTCTGGTCGCCGCGGTGGAACGCTTCCCGGCGGGCCGCCAGGTGATCGAGCAGGTACGCCGCCAGCGCAACCGGTACGCCGTCCGCGGCTCCGCGGTGGCGCAGGCCTGGGACCGCCTGGATCGCGCGTCCACCACGCTCGCCGGGCTGACCGGCCGCCTGACCGGTCCGGGCGAGCAAGCGGCGCTCGAGGCGGCCGTGGCCGAGCAGTGGCTGCGTGACCTCGGGCAGCGCGTGGCCAGCGTCGAGCGAGCCTTCCCGCTGACCTCGGCCGACGGGCGCACGGCCCTGGAACGGTCCCACGAGGGCCTGGCAGACCAGTTCACGGAGGGCGTGACCGCCTACGAACGGCTGGTCGCGGCGGCGGCGAGCTACGTCGCCGAGGACGGCCACCCGGTCACCGGGCAGCACCCGGCCCTGACCGGTCTGATCGACGCCGCCGACCGGCTGCGCGGACTCGCCGAGGGCCTGTCGGAGCTCAAACGTCCCTCCACGCCCGCCGTCTGAGCCCGGGGCCGCGCGGTCAGGGCTCCGGCTGGCAGCGGGGGCACCAGTAGGTCACCCGGTCGTCCTGTTCCGCCTTCCGGATCGCCGTGCCGCAGCGGCGGCAGGGTTGCGCTCTGCGGCCGTACACGTAGCTCGTCTGGCCTTTGTGCAGTGAGCCCGTCGTCGTCTGCGTCCAGCGGCCGCGGTTGGACGCCACGAGCTTCTGGGCGAGGGTGACCGTCGCGGTCAGGTCCGGGACGTCGGCCACCGGGGTCCACGGCCAGAGGCCGCGCAGGAACAGCGTCTCCGCCTTGTAGAGGTTGCCCACCCCGGCGAGGTTGCGCTGGTCGAGGAGCGCCTCCGCGATGCTGGCCTGCGGCTTCTCGGCGATGCGGCGCACCGCCTCCGCCGGGTCCCAGTCCGCGCCCAGCAGGTCCGGGCCGAGGTGACCGACGAGGGTGTCCTCCTGCGCCGTCGGGACGAGCGTGACCTCGTGGAGGTGGTAGCCGACCGCCACGGAACGCTTCGTCCGCAACACCACGCGGATCAGGTGGGCGGGCCGGCCGGTCCAGCGTTCGCCCGGGGCGTACGCCCGCCACGCGCCGTCCATGCGCAGGTGCGAGTGCAGCGTCATGGCGCGGTCGTCGCGGGTGAGCCGCAGCAGCAGATGCTTGCCGCGACTGGCCGACTCCGCGACGGTCCAGCCGGTCAGGTCGGTAGCCGCCAGCCGGGGCACCCGGAAGTCCGATCCGGTCAGGACGTCGCCGGTCAGCGCGCGTTCCAGGACGCGGGCGGTGTTCCAGACGGTGTCACCCTCGGGCATGCTCTCCATCCTGCCCCGAGGCGGGCCAGGCAATCAGCGTTCCGCTATCCGGACCACGTCGCCGGGGCGGACCGACAGCACCACGACCGCGCGTCCGCCGTTGACCGCGATCGCGACCCGGCCGGCGGAGTCCTCGTACACGATGAGCTCGCCCTTCCCGGCGTCGCCGAAGGTCTGGGCCCGGCGGGCCTTGACCCCGCAGACGACCAGGTCGGGGCCGAGGCCGGTGAGCATCGAGCCGCCGGCGGCGAGCTGCACGTTGCCGAAGCGGTCGACCGTGACGACCTCGGCCTCGATCCAGCCGTCGCCGAGGGCGACGATGGGGTCGGGCAGGCGCACCACCGACTTCGGATCGACCTGCGATCCGGCGTCGGTGAGCGGCGCGCCGAGGGCGAGACGCGCGGCCACCGGGGAGAAGATGTCGCGCCCGTGGAAGGTGCGCGAGACGTCGCCGAGAAACCAGTCCGGATTGGTCAGTTCCACCACGGTGTCCAGCCCGCCCAGGGCCTCGGCGGCCCAGACCAGCAGGCCGTTGTCCGGACCGACGAGCAGACCGTTCGGGGTGCCGACCGCGATGCCGCGCCGCTCGGTGCCGACCCCCGGGTCGACCACGGCGACATGGACCGACGGCGGCAGGTGCGGCGCCGTCTGCGCCAGGACCGCGGCGCCGCGGGCCACGTCGGCCGGCGGCACGTGATGGGTGACGTCGATGACACGTACGGCGGGAGCGAGACGCGCGATCACCCCGTGGCAGGCGGCGGCGAAACCGTCGAAGGTGCCGTAGTCGGTGGTGAGGCTGATCCATCCATAGGTGCCCATGGGCAGTTACGTTACTGCCCCGGCACGCTCTGTGTGCGACAGGTCCCGCGGGCGCGTCGCTCCGCGTGGCAGGGTGGGACCATGCGTCTCGTCATCTTCACCGAGCCCCAGCAGGGCGCGTCCTACGACGACCTGCGCCGGGTGGCCCAGTTCGCCGAGGAAGCCGGATACGACGGCTTCTTCCGCTCCGACCACTACCTCGCGATGGGCGGCGACGGGCTGCCCGGCCCGACCGATGCGTGGGTGACGCTGGCCGGGCTCGCCGTGCAGACCTCCCGGATCCGGCTGGGCACGCTGGTCACCTCGGCCACGTTCCGGCTGCCCGGGCCGCTGGCCATCAGCGTCGCCCAGGTCGACGCGATGAGCGGCGGGCGGGTCGAGCTCGGGCTCGGCGGCGGCTGGTTCGAGGCCGAACACACCGGGTACGGAATCCCGTTCCCGCCGCTCGGCCAGCGCTTCGACCGCCTCGAGGAGCAGCTCGAGATCGTGACCGGCCTGTGGACCACGCCGGAGGGACAGCGCTACAGCTTCGACGGCAAGCACTACCAGGTCCTGGACTCGCCGGCGCTGCCGAAGCCGGTCCAGTCCCCGCGCCCGCCGGTCATCGTGGGCGGCGCCGGCAAGAAGCGCACCCCGGCGCTCGCGGCCCGGTACGCCGACGAGTTCAACACCCCGTTCGCCAAGATCGAGGACCTGCCCGCCATGTTCGACCGGGTCCGGGCCGCCTCGGCGGAGATCGGCCGGGCCACCCCGCCGGCGTTCTCCTCGGCCGCGGTGCTCTGCGTCGGCCGCGACGACGCGGAGGTGGCCCGCCGGGCGGCGGCGATCGGCCGCGAGGTCGAGGAGATGCGCGGCAACGGCGGCATCGTCGGCACGCCCGACCAAGCGGTGGACATCCTGGGCCGGTACGCGCAGGCCGGCGCCTCGCGCCTCTACCTGCAGATGCTGGATCTCAGCGACCTGCACCACCTCGAACTGGTGGCGACGGCGGTCGCGCCGCAGCTGTCCTGACGCGCTCTCGCGAGTGAGAGCTCTCACGGGAGGCGCGGGCCGGTATGTGTCGGGTTGGCGGGGATACGACGCTAGATCGTAAAGTCGCCAACCGTGGAGATTGTCACCGCACGGCTGGCTTTGCGCCGGCCGGTCGCCGCCGACGTCGACGCGATCTACGAGGTCCACCGCGATCCCGAGGCGTGTCACCACAATCCGTCGGACCTGCTCGCCACCCGTACGGGCGCCGAGGACGTGTTCGCCCGCTGGGACGAGCACTGGCGCCGGCACGGCTTCGGCTACTGGGTGGTGACCGCCCGCGCGGACGGCACGACGCTGGGCTTCTGCGGCCTGAAGTTCGTACGGTTCCGCGACCGTGAGGTGCTCAACCTCTTCTACCGCCTCGCCCCGGCGGCCTGGGGCAGCGGCATGGGCACCGAGGCCGCGACCGGGGTCGTGCGGTGGGCGGGCGAGCACCTGCCGGACTGGCCGATCCTCGCCCGCGTACGCCCCGGCAACGTCGCCTCCCAGAGCGTCGCGCAGCGGGCGGGCCTGATCCGCTCGCCCGCGCTCGACGAGCCGGGCGAGGACGGCCCCGACTGGATGTACGCCATCCGCTGGCCGGCCCTCGAACCGGGAACCGATCATCCGATCGGCGGGCAGCGGGCAACCGGATGACGCGGCGGTCCGGTAATCCGGCACCGCACGCCGGCGATCGCCGGCGGCTCCCGCATGCCAGGCCGACTGCTTGCTCCACGCGCCGTCTTTACGCTGCTCAGGTGCCTTACGAAGCGGTGCCCCGGAGTCATCCGGCGCGTGTCTCGCTGGCCGCGCTCCTCGACGTCGCGGTCATCGGTGGTCACGTCGCTCTCCGGGTCGCCGTCGACGGCGCCACCGGCAACGGCCTGCTGGCCTACCTGGTCTCCACGGCGGCGGCGATGGGCGTGACCGCATGGCTGGCGCCCAAGGTGTCCTACCGCCGCCGCGACGCGCTCTGGTGGCTCACCGGCGTCGGCGGCGGCTGGCTGTTCCTCACCATCGCGTGGCGCCTGGCCTATCTGCCGCACCGCGACTGGCCGCCCCGCGACGACGAGATCCCGCAGGCCCGATACCTGCGGAACCTCGCGTACGTAGGCACGTGGTCTCGCGCCGACGGGCGTGAGCCCGGCGTCCAGCCCCACCCCTGAGGCGGTAACCGTGTCTCCGGACCGGAGGAGTCCGGGCTCTGCGGCGTAGGCCGGGTCGGGAGTCAGCCGCGGAGGCGGAGTCCTCGCGGTGTGGCTCGGAAACCCGCGGCCGTCAGGGCGTCTCGCAGCGGGGAGGAGTGCACCGACTCGCCGTCCGCGCGTTCGACCGACATGGCTCCCAGGGCTCCGGAGCGCACCGCCCCCGCCAGGGCCTGGCCGGCCGCCAGCAGCGCCTCGGGATCGTCCACGAAGGACAGCAGGGTGCGGCCGCCTCGTTCGACGTAGAGGATGAGGTCGCCGCCGACGAGGACGACCAGGGCGCCCGCCTTGCGGCCGGCGCGGTGGCCGGTGGCCGGGGCCGGGTCGCCGTTGCCGCTGTCGACCACCCGTTCCGGCCAGGGCAGCGCCGCGCCGTACGGATTGGCCGGGTCGGTGGCGGCGAGGACGACGGCCGCGGCACCGGCGCGCCGGGTGAGCTCGGCCGGTTCGGCGAGGGCGCGGAGGCGGTCGACCGCGCCCGGCACCGCGAACTGGGCCGCGCCGAGGCCCTCGACGAAGTAGCCGCGGCGGGCCGCCCCGCGTTCCTCCAGAGCGCCGAGGACCGGGTAGACCGCCGCGAAGCCGCCGGTGACGCCCTCGGCCATCACCGCGCCGCGGGTGACGACGCCGTGGCGTTCGAGCAGGAGGTCGGCCAGGGCCGCGGCGCGGCGGGTCGGGTCGAGGTCACGGCCGGGCAGGCGGGACCAGCGGCCGGCCATCGACGGCGGGCCGCCGCGCGCGGGCATGACCGGTCGTCCCGGGCGCCGGTAGCGGGTGCGGGCCGGTGCCGCCTTGGCGCGGTGGGCGCCGCTGCCCCCGAGCAGGGCCCGCAGCGGCGCCAGGGTGTCGTTGGTCAGGTGACCCGCCCAGACGAGATCCCAGACGGCGGCGGCCAGGGCCGTGTCGTCGGTGGCGCCCACCCGGTCGGAGAGCATGCGGAAGAACAGCGCCTGCCCGTCCGCGAGGGCGTCGAGGATCGACTGGTGCAACGGAGTCGCGGCCGGCTCGTCGTCCGGCGGCGGCAACAGCAGCGGGGCGCTGTCGGCGTAGGCGAGGGTGACCCAGCCGTCGCCACCGGCGATGCTGCCCGAGCCGGCCCAGAGCACCTCGCCGCCGGCGCACAGCTCGTCGAGCTGCGGCGGCGCGTAGTCGGCGACCCGGGCCGGCAGGATCAGACGTTCCCACGCCGAGGCCGGAGCCGCCACGCCCTGGAGCTGCTCGATGGCGGCGGCGAGCGCGTCGACGCCGCGGGCGTTGCCGCCGATCTGGTGCCAGCGGGGCAGGAAGGCGGCCAGCACCCGGGGCGGCACCGGCTCGATCTCGCGGCGCAGGGCGGCCAATGACCGGCGGCGCAGCAACCGCAGCACCTCGGCGTCGCACCACTCGCTGCCGGCGCCGCCGGGGGAGAACTCGCCCGAGACCACCCGGCCGGTCGCGCTGAGCCGCTTGAGGGCCTGCTCCACCACGAAGACGCCGAGGCCGAAGCGGGCGGCGCAGGTGGCGGCCGCGAACGGGCCGTGGGTGCGGGCATACCGCGCGACGAGGTCACCGAGCGGGTCGGCGACCGGCTCCAGATAGGCCTCGGCCACGCCGACCGGCAGGGCGACGCCGAGCGCGTCGCGGTAGCGGCCGGCGTCCTCGACGCCGATCCAGCGTTCCTCGCCGGCGATGCGCACCCGGATGGCCCGGCGGGACGCCGCGAGCTGCTCCGCCCACGCCGGGTCGACCGAGCGTGCGGCGAGCTCCTCCGAAGACAGGTCGCCCAGCAGGCGCAGCAGCTCCGCGGCGTCCTCGGCGTCGCGCGGGGAGCGCTGGGCGGTCAGCCACTGCAACTGGCTCTCGCTCTCGGCCACGACCGCCGGGTCGAGCAGCTCGCGCAGGTCGACCCGGCCGAGCAACTCGCCGAGGAGGGTGGAATCGAGCGCCAGGGCGGCGGCGCGTCGCTCGGCCAGGGGCGCGTCGCCCTCGTAGAGGAACGCGCCCACGTATCCGAAGAGCAGCGAACGGGCGAACGGCGAGGGACGCGGCGTCTCCGCCTCGACGAGGCGCACCTTGCGCCCGGCGATCTCGCGCATCAGGCCGACCAGACCGGGCACGTCGAACACGTCCTGCAGGCACTCGCGGGCCGCCTCCAGCGTGACCGGGAAGTCGGCGAACTCGCGCGCCACGTCCAGGAGCTGGGCGGAGCGCTGCCGCTGCTGCCACAGCGGCTGCCGCCGCCGCGGGTCGCGGCGCGGCAGCAGCAGCGACCGGGCGGCGCACTCGCGGAAACGGGCGGCGAACAGCGCGGACGTGCCGACCGACTCCTCGACGATCTGCGCGATCTCCTCGGGGTCGAACGCGACGAGGTCGGCGCCGGGCGGCTCCTCCGCGGTGTCCGGCAGGCGCACCACGATGCCGTCGTCGGAGGGCATGACCTGGCCGTCGACGCCGTAGCGCTCGGTGAGCCGGCGGGCGATGGCCAGGGCCCAGGGCGCGTTGACCCGGGCGCCGAGGACGCAATGGACGGTCATCCGCCAGTCGCCGAGCTCGTCGCGGAACCGCTCGACCACCACCGTCCGGTCGTCGGGCAGGTTGCGGGTGGACTCCCGTTGCTCCCGCAGGTAGGCGACGAGGTTGTCGGCGGCCCACTCGTCCAGTCCGGAGTCGCGCAGCGACGCGGTGGCGGTCTCGTCGTCCGCCCGGGTGAGGCCGCGCAGCCGGGCGCCGATCGCCCGGCCCAGCTCGACCGGCCGGCCCAGCGTGTCACCCTTCCAGAACGGCATGCGCGCGGGCGCGCCCGGCGCGGGCGAGACGAGGACGCGGTCGGGCGTGATGTCCTCGATGCGCCACGAGGTGGAACCGAGGAGGAAGACGTCGCCGACCCGCGACTCGTAGACCATCTCCTCGTCGAGCTCGCCGACCCGGGAGGCGCGCTCCGACCCGGCCAGGAAGACGCCGAACATCCCCCGGTCGGGAATGGTGCCGCCGCTGGTGACGGCGAGCCGCTGGGCGCCGGGCCGGCCGGTGAGCTGGTCGGTGGTCCGGTCCCAGACCAGCCGCGGGCGCAGCTCGGCGAACGCGGTGGAGGGATAGCGGCCGGAGAGCATGTCGAGCACCGCGTGCAGGGCCGAGTCGGGCAGCTCCGCGTAGGGCGCGGCCCGGCGCACGAGCGCGGCGAGCTCGTCGGCGTGCCACTGGTCGAGGGAGACCATGGCCACGATCTGCTGGGCCAGGACGTCGAGCGGGTTGCGGGGATAGCGCAGCTCCTCGATGGCGCCCTCGGCCATGCGCTCGGCGACGACGGCGCAGGAGACGAGGTCGCCGCGATGCTTCGGGAAGACCACGCCGCGGGAGACCGCGCCGACCTGGTGACCGGCGCGGCCGATGCGCTGCAGGCCGGCCGAGACCGACGGCGGCGCCTCGATCTGCACGACCAGGTCGACGGCGCCCATGTCGATGCCGAGCTCGAGGCTGGAGGTGGCGACCACGGCGGGCAACTGCCCGGACTTCAGCGCCTCCTCGATCTGCTTGCGCTCCTCCCGCGACACGCTGCCGTGGTGAGCCCGGGCGACCACCGGCGGCGCCCCGCCCGCCTCGCCGGACTGCGCCATGACCTGCGCCGGTGGCCGCGGCGCCGGGGTGAGCTCGCCGCCGGTGCGCTCCAGGGCCAGCTCGTTGATGCGCGCACAGAGCCGCTCGGCCCCGCGCCGCGAGTTGGTGAAGACGATCGTGGAGCGGTGCGCCTGGATGAGGTCGAGGACGCGCTCCTCGACCGCGGGCCAGATGGAGGGGGAGTGGCGGCCCGCGCCCGGGTCGTCCGCATCGGTGTCCGGCACCTCGTCGAGGCGGGTCATGTCCTCGACCGGCACCTGGACGGCGACCTCGATGGTCTTCGCGCTGCGCGGCTGGACGACCTCCACGTCCTGCGCGCCGCCGAGGAAGCGGGCGGTGTCCTCGATCGGCCGGACGGTCGCGGAGAGGCCGACGCGCTGGGCCGGGCGGCCGAGCAGCGCGTCGAGGCGCTCCAGCGACAGGGCCAGGTGGGCGCCGCGCTTGGTGGCCGCCACGGCGTGCACCTCGTCGACGATGACCGTCTCCACGCCGCGCAGGGACTCGCGCGCGGCGGAGGTCAGCAGGAGGAAGAGGGACTCGGGCGTGGTGATCAGGATGTCGGGCGGGGTACGGGCGAAGGCGCGGCGCTCGTCGGCGGGGGTGTCGCCGGTGCGCATGCCGACCGTGATGTCCGGCGGAGGGACGCCCAGGCGGCCCGAGGCCTGGCGGATGCCGGTCAGCGGGGCGCGCAGGTTGCGCTCGACGTCGACCGCCAGCGCCTTCAGCGGGCTGACGTAGAGGACCCGGCAGCGATGCTTGGGGTCCTCGGGGGCGGGCTCGTGCGCGAGCCGGTCGAGCGACCACAGGAACGCCGCCAGGGTCTTGCCGGAACCGGTGGGCGCCACCACGAGCGCGTGCCGCCCGGCGCCGATGGCGCGCCAGGCGCCGGCCTGGGCGGCCGTGGGCGCGGCGAAGGCCGCCTTGAACCACTCACGGGTGGCGAGGCCGAACTGCTCCAGGACGTCAGGCACAGTGACCATGGTGCCCCCGGGGTCTGACAGAAATCCGCGACCTGCCGCTTCCCGGGACAACCCGGTTGTTTACGCGGTGGCCGGGTGACGTCGATGTGCGCTCGGCTCAGGCGCGACTACTCTTGGTAGGAAGAGACGGGTGGGGGCCGATGGCGGTCAGGCGCATGCTCATCGCCGGTCGGTATCGCCTGCGCATGCCGGTCGGCGTCGGCGGCATGGGGCGCGTCTGGCTGGCCCGCGACGAGATGCTCGACCGGGACGTGGCCGTCAAGGAGTTCGTCCTGCCGGAGTGGATGACCGACGGCGAGAAGGCCCGGCTGCGCAACCGTACGCTGCGCGAGGCCCGCAGCGCGGCCCGGCTCAACCACCCGCACGTGGTCAAGATCTACGACGTCGTGCACGCGGTGGACCAGCCGTGGATCGTCATGGAGTACGTGCCGTCGCGCTCGCTGCACCAGGTGATCCGCCAGGACGGGCCGTACTCGCCGAGGGGCGCCGCCCGCATCGGCCTCGACGTGCTGGAGGCCATCACCGCCGCCCATCGCGCGGGCGTGCTGCACCGCGACGTCAAGCCGCACAACGTTCTCATCGGTACCGACGGCCGGGTGGTGCTCACCGACTTCGGCCTCGCCACGTTCGTCGACGACGGCTCGGTGACCGGGCCGGGGATGGTCGTCGGCTCCCCGCAGTACGTGTCACCGGAGCGGGCCCGCGACGGTGCGTCCACCGTGGAGTCCGACCTCTGGTCCTTCGGTGCCACCCTGTACGCCGCCGTGGAGGGCCGCTCGCCGTACGCCCGGGAGAGCGCGATGGCGACCCTGCTGGCGCTGGCGACGGAGGAGCCCGACCCGCCCACCCGGGCCGGGCCGCTGACGCCCGTGCTGCTGGGACTGCTGCGGCGCGAGCCGGCGGAGCGCCTCACCGGCGCGGAGGCGGCCCGCCGGCTGCGCGCCGTCCTCGCCGGGGGTGACGGCGGTCCCCGTCCGGTCGTACCGGCGCAGCGCCGGTCGCTGGACGACGAGCCGGCGCCGCATCCGCCGAGACGCCGGATCCGCGGCGGCGGCACCGCGGTGCCGCGGGCACGCCCGGCCCCGAGCCCGCGGAGCACGCCGGTGCGGGCCCGGTCGCGGCGGCTCGTCGCGGGAGTGACCGCGGTGGCGCTGCTCGGTGCGGGAAGCGTCGCCGCCGGGCTGGCGCTGCGCGACAACGACGGCGCCGTGCCGTCCGGCGCGTCCGGCACCGTCTCCGCGCCTCCGGAGCCCACCTCCTCGTCCGGCACCGGCGGCGGCACGGGCGGTTTCAGCCCGGTCGACTGCCTCGGCGGTGCCCCGTCGGCGCAGCGCCGGACGCCGCAGCCGGGGGCGGAGAAGCTGCGCGACGGGTGGGCGCTCTACGAGGGCTGGTCCTACTTCACCGAACGCGGCTTCCACATCGCGGTGCCCGACGGGTGGACGTACGAGAGGATCGGCACGACGCTCTGCTTCCGCGACCCGGGCAACCTGCGCGTGCTCAGCATCGACCCGGCGCGCAACCCCAAGGGCGACCCGGTGAAGGCCTGCCGGGACGAGGCGGCCCGGCTGCGGGCCGCGGGCGACCTGCCGGGCTACCAGCAGTACGCGATCAACCGGGTCCCCGCCCTGGCCCGCGCCGCGGACTGGGAGTACGCCTACGACGGCCCCTCCGGCGTCCGCATGCACGCGATGACCCGCTGGATCGCCGCCGGCGGCAAGGGCTACGCGTTCGGCCTGACGACCCGGGACCTGGACTGGCCGGCGAACTTCGCCACCTGGGGGATGATCGTCAGCACCTTCTATACCGACGGTTAGCGGTATAGGTCAGTCGGTATGAATAGACAGGCCTCTAACTCTGTAATGCTCGGCGTAGCCGCCGCTATACCCCCGGCGACGGCGAACCCGAGCCTTGCGGAGGACTCCCGTGAGAGTATTCCCCCTGATCGGAGCGGCGGCGCTGGTCCTCGGCGCCGTCGCCGCGGCCCCGGTGCAGGTTGCTGCCGCCGTGGCGCCGCCCGACATCCCGCTCGCCAATGTGAAGAACCACCTCTCCCAACTGCAGTCGATCGCCAACGCCAACGGCGGCAACCGGGCCCACGGCCGGCCCGGCTACCTGGCCTCGGTCAGCTATGTGAAGGGCCTGCTCGACGCCGCCGGCTTCCAGACCCAGCAGCAGTCCTTCACGTACGCAGGAGCGACCGGTTACAACCTCATCGCGGACTGGCCCGGCGGCGACACCAACGACACCCTGATGATCGGTGCGCACCTGGACAGCGTCACGGCGGGGCCCGGCATCAACGACAACGGCAGCGGCTCGGCGGCGAGCCTGGAGGTCGCGCTGGCCGTGGCCCGCGCCGGCTTCCACCCCGCCCGGCACCTGCGGTTCGGCTGGTGGGGCGCCGAGGAGCTGGGGCTGCGCGGCTCCACGTTCTATGTGAACTCGCTCAGCGCGTCGCAGAAGGCGGCGATCGGCGGCTACCTGAACTTCGACATGGTCGCCTCGCCCAACCCCGGCTACTTCCTCTACGACGGCGACAACTCCGACGGCACCGGCTCGGGTCCCGGGCCGGCCGGCTCCGCCGAGATCGAGGACACGCTGGCGGACTTCTTCGCGTCGATCGACGTGCCCACCCGTGGCACCGACTTCGACGGACGCAGCGACTACGGCCCGTTCATCGCCGCCGGCATCCCCGCGGGCGGCATCTTCACCGGCGCCGAGGGCCGCAAGACCGCCGCGCAGGTGGAGCTCTGGGGCGGTACGACGGGGGCGTTCGACCCCTGCTACCACCGGGCCTGCGACACCGTCACGAACATCGACGACACCGCGCTGGACCGCAACTCGGACGCCATCGCGTACGCGGTCTGGACGCTGGCCGACGACACCGGCACGCCGCCGGGCGAGACGGTCTTCAGCGACGACTTCGAGACCGCCAAGGGCTGGACCGCGAACGCGGCCGGGACCGACACCGCGACCACCGGCGCGTGGCAGCGCGGCGACCCGGCCGCCACCTCCTCGGGCGTCGCGACCCAGCTCGGCACCACGGTCAGCGGCAGCAACGACCTGGTCACCGGCGCCGCAGCGGGCACCAGCGCGGGCACGTACGACGTCGACGGCGGCGCCACGACGATCCAGTCGCCCGCGATCACGCTGCCCAGTGGCACGCTCTCCCTGTCGTTCTCGTGGTACCTGGCCCACCTGAACAACGCCAGCAGCGCGGACTACTTCCGGGTCCGAGTGATCTCCGGCACCACCGCCACCACGGTGTTCAACCAGGCGGGCGCGGCCACCAACCGCGCGGCCTCCTGGCAGAAGGCCACGGTCAACCTCTCCGCGTACGCCGGCCAGACCGTCCGGCTGCAGGTCGAGGCGGCGGACGCGAGCACGGGCAGCCTGGTCGAGGCGGCCGTGGACGACGTCGTCGTCACCAGGTCCTGAGTCCGTGACCCGGGCGGGACGATCCGCTCCGCCCGGGTCCGGCCCCGCTGATAGCCTTGGTAGATGAGTGGCAGTATCCGGCCGGGCTCGGCCCGGCTGTGTTGATCTTGTTGGGGCTCCTGCTCGTCATCGTCGTCACGGCGGTGACCGGCTACTTCGTCGCCCAGGAATTCGGCTATGTCGCGGTCGACCGCAAACGCCTGCGCCAGGAGGCGGAGAGCGGCGACAAATCCGCCGAGCGCGCCCTCGCCGTCACCGAACGCCTCTCGTTCGTGCTCTCCGGCGCCCAGCTCGGCATCACCGTCACCGCCCTGATCGTCGGGTACGTCGCCGAGCCGTTCCTCGGCGAGGGCCTGGCGGACCTGCTCGGGGTCGCCGGCGTACCGGCCGCGGTCAGCATGCCGGTGTCCGTCGTGCTGGCCCTGATCGTCGCGACCGTGGTGCAGATGGTCCTCGGCGAGCTCGCCCCGAAGAACCTCGCGATCGCCCGGGCCGAGCGGGTCGCCAAGGCGCTGGGCCGCTCCACGCTGATCTACCTGGCCGTCTTCGGCCCGGTCGTCAAGCTCTTCGACGCGGCCGCGGCCCGGCTGCTGCGCCGCGTCGGCATCGAGCCGATCGAGGAGCTGCCGGAGGGCGCCACCGAGGAGGACCTGGAGCAGATCATCGCGGAGTCGCGCGCCGAGGGCCACCTCGACCCGGAGCTCTCCGCCCTGCTCGACCGCGGCCTCGACTTCCGCCGCCGGACGGCCTCCGAGGTCATGGTCCCGCGGGTGGACGTGCACACCGTGCAGGCGTCCGACCCGGTCGCGCAGGTGGTCGCGCTGTTCGAGACGGGTCGCTCCCGCTTCCCGGTCCGCTCGGGTACGGGGGTGGACGAGATCGTCGGCGTCGTCGGCATCGCGGACCTGCTCGCCGTGCCGCCGGCCGCGCGAGCCACCGTACGGATCTCCGAGATCGCCGTGCCGCCGCTGTTCGTGCCGGCCTCGCTGCGCCTGCCGGTCGTGCTGGACCGGCTCCGCGCCGGGCACCGCCAGCTGGCGTGCGTCGCCGACGAGTACGGCGGCTTCGCCGGCATCATCACCCTCGAGGACATCGCCGAGGAGCTCGTGGGCCAGATCCGGGACGAGGACGACCTGCCCGAGCCCGCCCCGGCCCGCCAGACCGACGGCTCCTGGATCGTCCCGGCCCGCTGGCGCATCGACGAGGTGGCCGACGCGACCGGCGTCCCGTTGCCCGAGGGCGAGGACTACGACACGGTGTCCGGCCTGGTGATGGCCCATCTCGGCCGGGTGCCGGAGGTGGGCGACGAGGTGTCGCTGGAGTCCGGGGCGGAGCTGGCCGTGCTCTCCGTGGACCGCCACGTGCCGGAATCCGTACGCGTCGCCGCTTCCTCGCCGTCTTCCCTTTCGGCGTCGCCGGCCTCGCTCTCGCCGTCGCCGGTGCCGTCCTCTTCGCCGGATCCGGAGGCCGGGCGATGAGTCCCATGTGGGCCGGAATCGTCTCGGTGCTGTTGCTGGTCGGCAACGGCTTCTTCGTCGCGGCGGAGTTCGCCCTCGTGGCGAGCAAGCGCTACCGCCTCGAGCATGCCGCCGCCGACGGCAGCCGGGCCGCCCGCGCCGCGCTCGAGGGCAGCCGCGAGCTGTCCCTGATGCTGGCGGGCGCCCAACTCGGCATCACCCTGTGCTCGCTCGGCCTCGGCGCGCTCGCCGAACCGGCGATCGAGCACCTGCTCCACCCGCTACTGCACGCGGCGGGACTCCCGGACGTCCCCAGCGCGATCGTCGCCCTCCTGGTGGCGCTGGTCGTCGTCACGTTCCTGCACCTGGTGATCGGCGAGATGATGCCGAAATCCTGGGCGATCACCGACCCGGAACGCTCGGCAACCCTGCTGGCGCTGCCGTTCCGGGGCTTCGTCCGGCTGGCCCGGCCGGCCCTGGTCGGCCTCAACGGCCTGGCCAACGCGGCGCTGAAGCCGTTCGGCGTGCATGCGCAGGATCAGCTCGCCCAGGCGCACGGGCCGGAGGAGATGCACATCCTGCTGGAGCGGTCGCGGGCGGAGGGGCTGATCGGGGCGGAGCAGACCGAGCTGCTGACGAGCATGCTCAAGCTGCAGGAGATGACGGTGGGCGACCTGCTCATCCCGGACGACCAGCTGGTCACGGTGGCGGCGGGTTCGTCGGCCCGGGAGGTGGAGGAGGCTTCGCTGCGCAGCGGGCGCTCGCGGCTGGCGGTGGTGGCATCCGCTTCCGCCGCCGGTTCGTCGTCGGCTCCCGCTTCCCTTCCACCGGCCTCCCCGCCGGTCTCGCCGGCCTCCGGGCCCGATTCGCCGGACTCTTCGGTCGTTTCGCCCGACTCTCCCGCGGGGGCGGTCGTGGGGGTCGTTCATGTGCGGGAGGCGGTGCGGGCGACGACCGCCGGGGTGCCCGCGACCGCCGAGGACCTGATGGACCGCCCGTTCACCCTGGACTCCTCGGTGACGGTGACGGCCGCGGTGACCGAGATGCGCGCAGCCCGGGCCCAGCTGGCGATGGTCACCCGAGCCGGGGAAAGAGTGGGCTTCGTGGCGTTGGAAGATCTGCTGGAGCAGGTCATCGGCGAGTTCGACGACGAGACTGATCCCATACCGGTGGGTCGCCGGATGCGCTGAGCGGTTACATCCCGCCCGGCGCCGAGAGGGGTGCGGGGATGGTCTTCGAGAAGGTGCTGCGGGCGTTCGGCGTGGGAGGCCCGGCCGTCGACACCGTGCTCTCCAGCCCCGACACGTACCCGGGAAGCGAGCTCGTCGGGGCCGTCCGCCTCACCGGCGGCGACTACGACGTGAACGTGGCGACCGTCGCGGTGGGGCTGGTGACCCGGGTCGAGGCGGAGGACGGCGACGCCCTGGTCGAGTTCCACCGGGCCTGGGTGGCGGCGGGCTTCACGCTGGCGGCCGGGCAGCGGCAGGACCTGCCGTTCGCGATCACGCTGCCCTGGGAGACGCCGCTGACCCACGCGTACGGAAGGAAGCTCAGCGGAATGTCCCTGGGCCTGCGCACCGAGGTGACCCTGGAGGAAGCGGTCGACAACGGCGACGTGGACATCGTCGCCGTGCACCCCCTCCCGGCGCAGGAAGCGGTGCTGGAGGCGGTCGAGCGGCTGGGCTTCCAGTTCCGGCACGCCGACGTCGAACGCGGAGCGATCTACGGGGTGACCCAGGACCTGCCGTTCTACCAGGAGATCCAGTTCATCCCGCCCGTGGTCTACGCGCGGGAGATGGACGAGCTGGAGCTCACCTTCGTGGCGGACGCCGAGGGGGTCGAGGTGATCCTCGAGATGGAGAAGCACGGAGGATTCCTGCGCCGCCCCCGGGACAGGTACGCGCGACTGCGGGTCACGCACTCGGAGGCGGAGGAAGGAACCCGGGACTGGACGGCGGCGGTGGAAGAAGTCGTCCGGGAAGCGCTGGAAGAGAGCTCGTCGCCGGAGCTGCCGGATGCGGGCGGCCTGCACGCACCCTGAGCCGTAGCTCCCGCCGCTGCCTCTGCGTGAGGCGCGCCGTGCTGCTTTTCCCGCGCCGCTCTTCCCGCGCGTGGCGCGGGTGCCCTGCCTTGCTGTTCGCCGCGCGTGCCGCTCGTGCCGCGCGTGCCGTGCCGTGCTGCGTACCTGTGGCTGCGTCTGGCCGGTGACCGTGCGGTCTTCCGCATGCCTGTGCTTGCGCCGTGCCTTTGGCCGCACCGAGCCGCGCCACCCTGTGGCTGCGCGGCGGACCTTCTGGTGAGCCGGGTGTGGTTATCCCGCGCTGGCGGTTGCCAACTTGATGCCGAATCCGACGAACAACATTCCGACGCCGGTCGAGGCGGCAGCCGACAGCCGGCGCCGGCGTCGGAACTGCCCGGCCAGGAACTGCCCTCCGAAGATCAACCCGCTCAGGTACAGCACGCTGAAGAGCTGGAGGACCGCTCCGAGCACGAGGAACGACAGGGCCGGATACGCGTAACCCGGTTCGACGAACTGGATGAGGAACGAGACGATGAACAGGATCGCCTTGGGGTTGAGCAGGCTGACGACGAGCGCGCGCCGGAACGGCCGGCGCATCCCGACCGGCGTCCCCTGCTGCGGAGTGCGCCCCGCCGAGGCAACGGCGCTCGCGGGATCATCGCCCGCATCGGCCCGGCGAACGGCAAGGGCATCCGGCGAATCCCCGCTCGCCGTGCCGGTGGTCGGCGAGCCGGCCACCCCGCGCTCCCGACGCTTGCGCCAGGCACTCCGGATGATTCCCAATCCGACCCACGCCAGATAGGCCCCACCCGCATACTTGATGACCATGAAGATCGGCGGGTACGCCCGCAACAGCGAAGCCACTCCGGCGGCGGCCAGGACCATCAGCACCGTGTCACCGAGAAAGACCCCGAACGCGGCACGGTACCCCGCTCGTACCCCGCGCTGCGCGGCGACGGACAGCACGAAGATCGAGTTCGGTCCGGGCAGCAGAATGATCGCCACGGTGCCCAGCACGTAGGTCCAGAAGTCGGTGATCCCCAGCACGGCCTTATCCTCGGTTCGCCGAGCTCCGTCCGGCAGTCTCCGCAGGGACAAGAACATGTGGCCTTGCCCACCACCCCTCATCCGCCGAGCCGTCCGGGACCGACAAAGGACCCATCGACGGTATGCACCCCCCCCCCCGGCGCCCCCACCGTGCGCGAAACCTTGCCCAGTCGACTCCGTCGTGCGCTGAGGCCCGCCAGACGGCCTCCCCCCCGATTGCCGGGGCCGCCTGGCTGACCTCAGCCGCTTGCGCGAGTGCCCGGCCGACCTCACCTGCTCGTCGCGGGCGCTCAGCCCTGGTCGTCACGGGTGCCCGGCTCACTTCACCTCAGGTGGCGCCGACGCCCGGCTGACCTCATCCGAGCGATGCCCGCGCCCGACCGACTTCACCGGGCTACGCGGGTGCTCAGCTGGCCTCACCCAGTTGGCGCCCGACGCCGGGTGGAGCTCACCTGGTGGACATGGGTGCCTGGCTGGTCTCGCCGGTCGACGCCGACGCCGGGTGGACCTCACCCGGTGGATGTGGGTGCCTGGCTGGTCTCGCCGGTCGACGTGGACGTTCGGCCGATTCCACCCGGGCGGCATCGGCACCTGGCCGACCTCACCCCGTCGAAGTGGGCGTTGGCGACACCTCCTCCGGTCGAGGTGGGCGCCGGGGCAGCCTCGCCCGGTCGAGGTGGGCGCCGGGGAGGCCCTTGCCCGGTCGAGGTGGGCGCCGGGGAGGCCCTTGCCCGGTGGACGTGGGCGCCGGGGAGGCCCTTGCCCGGTGGACGTGGGCGCCGGGAAGACCCTTGCCCGGTGGACGTGGGCGTTGAAGACAACTCGTCGGGTCGACGTGGGCGCTGGGGAGACCCTCGCCCGTTCGACGTGGCGGGTCACCGGTCAACCGGCCGTCACTCGGGCGTGGAGGCGCTTCTTGGCTGCCGGCCATTCGTCGACCGTCATTGCGAACAGGACCGTGTCCCGCCAGGTGCCGTCCGGTCTCAGGCGGTGCCGCCGGATCAGTCCGTCGCGGCTTGCTCCGAGGCGGGCGATGGCTTGCTGGGAGCGTTCGTTGCGGATGTCGGTGTACCAGAACACGCGCTCGGCTCCGAGCACGTCGAACGCGCGCTCGAGCAGCAGCAGTTTGGCTTCCGTGTTCACGCCGGTGCGCCACCAGCGGCGGCCGAGCATGGTGTGGCCGATCGCCAGGGCTCCTCCCTTCTCGTCCACGTCGTGGTAGCTCGTCATGCCCATCACCTCGCCGGTGGCCGGATCGCATTGCGCCCACGTCACGCGCTTGCCCGACCACTGGTCGCGGGTGGCGAGCGCGACGTGTTCGGCCATCTCCTCGCGGGTGCCCGGCCTCGGCGTCGGGAGGAACTGCCAGACCTCGTCGTCCGCGAGCGCCGCCATCAGGCCGTCCACGTGTGACGGTGAGATCGGCTCCAGGGAGACGTGCGTTCCGCGCATCGGCACGGGTGTCGCCCATGGTGAGAGCGGCGCGCCAGGAAGGTAGGCCGGGATCGCCGACGTCACGCCCGCGTCCGGCTGTGGCAGGCCCGCGACTCGCTGCAACGGGATCACTCCCGCCCAGTGCGGCAGCGGTAGGTCTTCGGAGTCGTCGACCACTCCGCCTTGCCGTAGCCGTACGGAAACCTCTGTCAACGGCAGTGAGAGAACGACGGTGGTCGCCAGTTCCCGGGTCGTCGGTGGTCGGCTTTCGGCCGTCCGGCCCGCTCCCAGCTTCTCCACCAGGGCCGACATGGCGGCCTTCTTCTCGCTCTCGTCGCTGACCGGCCGGGCGACCCCGTGCGCCACCAGAGACCGGTAGTTGGCACTGTGGTGGAACTGCGAGCGCGCGTAGACCAGCCCGTCCAGCAAGGTCACCGAGACGCACACCCGCACGCCGTCGGCGCGTGCCGTCAGGCCCAGCCGGCCTCCCGTCGATGCGTGCAGGTAGAGCGTGTTGCCGACACGGACGTGCATGGTGGGCAGCACACGCGGCTCCCCGTCGACCACGAACGCCACCGCACAGTCGTATGCCTCGTCGAGGATCGCGTGTGCCGAGTCGTGCTCGTAGCGCATGCGGCCGCGGTTGCGAGTCGCGGTCGTGCGGGCGGTGAGCTGGTAGAGGTCGGTCACGGATCCTCCTTGCCAGGATTTATGTACTAGTACATAATCGGAGCTGTGCCAGAACAATACCAGGTGACCGGCTCGACCGCCGCAGCGATTTCCGGGAGCATCGAGGCCGGCGTTCTCCGGGGCGACTGGGTCTGGGGTGAGGCGTTGCCGCCGATCCGGATCCTTGCCGACGAGCTGCACGTCAGCCCCGCCACGGTGTCGAAGGCGTATGCCGACCTGCGCCAACGCGGCATCGTGGAGACCTCCGGACGGCGCGGCACGCGCATCCGGTCGCGTCCGCCGATCGGCGGTGCGCGTGCGGCTCTGCGGCTGCCCGTGCCCGCCGGCGCCCTGGACCTGTCGTCGGGAGATCCGGACGTCCGGCTGCTGCCCGCGCTCGGTCCGCACCTGCGCGCGGTGTCCGATGAGGTCGGCGCCCCCGGGGGTTATGCGGCCGCCGCCGCGATGCCCGAGCTCGTCGACGCGGCCGGTCCGCGTTTCGAGGCCGACGGCGTGCCGGTGGCGGGCGCGGCGATCACCGTCACCAACGGCACCCTCGACGCCATCGAACGCCTGCTCACGACCCATCTGCGCCCCGGTGACGCGGTGGCCGTGGAGGACCCCGGCTGGGCCAACCTGCTCGATCTGCTCGCCGCGCTCGGCCTGACGCCCGTGCCGGTCCCGATGGACGACGAAGGTCCGCTTCCCGACCGGTTGCTGGGCGCGGTCGCCGCCGGGGCGCGCGCGGTCGTCGTCACCACCCGGGCCCAGAACCCGACCGGCGCCGCGGTCACCGCCGAGCGTGCGGCCGCCCTGCGTGAGGTGTTGTCCTCCCGCCCCGAAGTGCTGCTCATCGAGGACGATCACGCCGCCGAGTTGTCCGGCGTGCCGTTGCACTGCCTGAGCGGTGCCACCGCCTCCTGGGCGTTCGTCCGGTCGGCGTCCAAGCCGTTCGGGCCCGATCTCCGGATCGCCGTGATGGCAGGCGACGAGGCGACCATCGCGCGGGTGGCCGGCCGCATGCGGATCGGCACCGGCTGGGTTTCCACGCTGCTGCAGCGTCTGCTGCTGCGGATCTGGCGCGACGAGGCCGTCGCTGCCCAGATCGCGGCGGCGGGCCGGAGCTACGACCGTCGCCGCGACGCATTGCGGCAGGCGCTGACCTCCCGGGGGGTCAAGGCCTACGGAGCCACCGGCATCAATCTCTGGGTACGCACGCCCGACGAGACCCGGCTGATCACCGCGCTGCGAGACGCCGGGTACGCGGTGGCGCCCGGGTCGCTGTTCCGCATGGACGCGCCTCCCGGCGTACGGATCACCGTCAGTCCGCTCGACGACGAGGCGATCGAGCCGCTCGCCGACGTCGTGGCGGCTGCCGCCCATCCGCCCGGCGTGAGCGTCGTGAGCCGATGATCGCGGCTCGTCCGGCGCCCACCTCGTTCAGGGGATACCGCCGGGCGTGGACGGCACGCGAACGCGTAGAACGGTGGAATGCCGAGGACGGCAGCGCCGATCGGGGCACAGCATTTCGTACCGCCGCGCGCGCACGAACTCGACGAGCTCAAGGCCGCCGCAGGCCACCGTGATGGGCTGCGAGCTCTACCAGAACGGCTCGCACGGTCGGTGTCCGAAGACGGCGTGGGCTTTAACAACACCGCTCGACCGATGACCGAGGAAGGGCCAGGACTTTCCGAACGCGGTAGTTCTGATCTCGCGGCGGGCTCCGGCGAGCACGAATCGGTTCGGGTCTAGCGCCGGGTTCCGCTGGACGATCTCTGATTCATGAGGGGACCGGTCACCCTGAAGACCGTCATCTCGCCTCGCGGCAACTGGTCTTTCGTGTATTCCGATCCCCAAGGTAGAAGGGTAATGGGAACATCCGTCGTGGAAGGGGACTTCCGCCCTCCTGAAAGTTCCTGACACGATCTCTGCGTGGTGCCCGTCCATCATTCGCGTCCGAAGTTCCCGAGTTCGCGGCGAGCGTCAGAGCCGTGTGAGGAAGACGAAGCAAGCAGGACACGTTCACCCGCCATGCTCGGCTTTGGCACCTTCGGCCCCGAACGGCGTGCCGGTGGCTTCGGCTTCACGTCCTCCGCACCCTCAGGGCCAGTTGCCAGCGCCAAGATGTCCTCGAGCGGCTTCTGGCAGTTGGCACAGAGCGGACCTACCCCTGTAGGGCCACCAACCGAGATCGTGACAGTCGTCAGGGTGCCGGCCTTGATGTCGCCGGATGCACGGTGAGCGTAGAGCCGTGGGCGGGGTAGAAGAGGTACATGGGATCGACTGAGAAGGCACCAGGAGCACAGGAGTTCGTCCCGTCCAACGCTCACAGCCTGGACGAGCTGAAGACGGCAGCGGTTGGCTGTCGCGGGTGCGAACTGTACGAGGATGCAACCCAAACGGTGTTCGGGCGAGGAGCCCCACACGCGAAGGTCGTTCTTCTGGGTGAACAACCCGGCGACGTCGAGGACAAGCAGGGACTCCCGTTCGTCGGTCCAGCCGGGCGACTACTGCGCGAGGCGGTCGACGATGCGGGGATCGATCCGGCCTCCGTGTACTTGTCCAATACTGTGAAGCACTTCCGCTTTGAGTTGCGAGGCAAGCGGCGCATCCACCAGAGCCCCGGCCCCGCGCACATCACGGCCTGTCGGCCCTGGCTGGTCGCGGAACTCGCGCTGTTGGAGCCGCAAGTTCTGGTGGCCCTCGGCGCTACCGCCGCCAAGGCATTGTTCGGTCCCTCGTTCCGGGTCACCCGGTCTCGCGGCCAGCTCATGCCATGGCCGGCATCAGCTCAGCACCCCGAAGACTTCCCGACCACGAAAACTCAAGCGCTTGCCACCATCCACCCCTCGGCCGTGCTGCGGGCCGACGATCGAGACAACGCGTATCAGAGCTTGGTGGAAGATCTCCGAGTCGTGGCGACGGTAGTTGCCTGAGGGGAGTCCCCTGACCTCGGTAAACCGCCATGACAACGTGAGAAGTATGCGGTCAAGCACCTCCGCTTCGAACTGCACGGCAAGCGGCGCATCCACCAGAGTCCGGGGCCCGCCCACATCACCGGGTGCCGTCCCTGGCTCGGCGCGGAATTCGCCCTGCTCAAGCCGGGGCTCGTGGTCGTGCTGGGCGCCGCGGCGGCCAAGGCCCTGCTCGGCCCGGCGTTCCGGGTCACCCGGTCGCGGGGCCAGCTCATGCCGTGGCCGGCGTCCGCGCAGCATCCCGAGGGCCTCCCGGTCGAGGAGATCCAGGCGCTCGCGACCATCCATCCCTCGGCCGTACTGCGGGCCGACGACCGGGGTGCCGCGTACCGGAGCCTCGTCGACGACCTCAAGGTGGCGGCGACGGCGCTGGCCTGAGGCTCGGCTGTGGTGCCGGACCCGGGTGGCCGGGAGCGGGCAGTGACCCATGTCTCGCAGGCGGCTTCCCGGGCGACGTCTCCGGTCCTTCCCGCGGCGCGAGTACGCTTCTCCCGTGCGGTTGACGGATTTCTGGCAGCGCCTCGAGCAGGCCTTCGGGCCCGCCTACGCGCGCAGTCTCGCCGCCGATCACGCCTTCGCGGACCTCGGTGGACGGACGATCGACGAGGCCATAGCGGGCGGTGTCGACACGGCTACGATCTGGCGCGCTGTGGTGGCCGCGTACTCCGATCGGGTGCCTGCGCGCCTGCACTGAGCACCTTTCGTACGTTTGTTCTGGCGTGTCGCTCGATCGTCGAACAAGTGTTCGGCTATTGTCCTCAGCGGCGTGGTCATCCACAGCTCAGGGCCGGGCGGTCGTTTTCTGTCAGACCCAACGTCTAGCGTGACCCGCGTGGTGAACAGAAGCTCATCGGCGAAGACGCCTGCGAAGTCGAGTACAGGGGTGGCGGACATGGTGGCAGGACCTGACCGGGACAAAGCTCTCGATCTGGCGTTGGCGCAGATCGACAAGCAGTTCGGCAAGGGCTCGGTGATGCGGCTGGGGGAGCGGCCGGTCGTGCAGACCGCCGTCATCCCGACCGGCTCCATCGCCCTCGATGTGGCGCTCGGCGTCGGCGGCCTGCCGCGCGGCCGCGTCATCGAGGTCTACGGACCCGAGTCCAGCGGTAAGACGACGGTGGCCCTGCACGCGGTGGCCAACGCCCAGCGGGCCGGCGGCATCGCGGCCTTCATCGACGCCGAGCACGCGCTCGACCCGGAATACGCCCGCGCCCTCGGCGTGGACACGGACGCCCTGCTCGTCTCGCAGCCCGACACCGGTGAGCAGGCGCTCGAGATCGCGGACATGCTGATCCGCTCCGGCGCGCTCGACATCATCGTCATCGACTCGGTGGCCGCCCTCGTGCCCCGCGCCGAGATCGAAGGCGAGATGGGTGACAGTCACGTGGGTCTCCAGGCCCGCCTGATGAGCCAGGCACTGCGGAAGATCACCGGTGTCCTCAACAACTCCGGCACGACCGCCATCTTCATCAACCAGCTCCGCGAGAAGATCGGCGTCATGTTCGGCTCCCCCGAGACGACGACGGGTGGCCGCGCACTGAAGTTCTACTCGTCGGTGCGCCTTGACGTGCGCCGCATCGAGAGCCTCAAGGACGGCACGGACGTGGTCGGCAACCGCACCCGCGTCAAGGTCGTCAAGAACAAGGTCGCGGCGCCGTTCAAGCAGGCCGAGTTCGACATCATGTACGGCAAGGGCATCTCCCGCGAGGGCTCGCTGATCGACGTGGGCGTCGAGCAGAGCATCATCCGCAAGTCCGGCGCGTGGTACACGTACGACGGTGACCAGCTCGGGCAGGGCAAGGAGAAGGCCCGCGAGTTCCTGAAGGAGAACCCGGACGTCGCCGCCGAGATCGAGAAGAAGATCCTCGAGAAGCTCGGCGTCGGCCAGACCGGTGGTGACGCCGCGGGCGGGCCGGAGCTTCCGCCGGTCGACTTCTGATCGATCGCCCGCAACCCGTCGCTTCCGGTGGGCGCGGCCTCCTGGCTCCGCCCGCCGGGTGGACTCGCATCTCCCGCCTGGTCTCCCGGCCGTTTCCTCGCTGGTCTCCCGGCCGTTTCCTCGCTGGCCTCCCGACCGCTCCCTCCGGCCGCTCCGGCCCGAGGGAGGGCGGGGCGCCCGCGGGGGCCGTGAGCTTGTGCGGGGAGCCGGGCGCCGGGAGCGGGCGCCGTCGGCCGCCTCTGCAGGGCGGCTGGGCTGGGCTGTGGCTGTCGGTCGGGCTTCGTGTTCCGGCCGGGTCGTGAGCTGCTTCACGAGCTGATCGGGCTCGCCCTGGCGTAAGCGCCGGGCATTCCGCGCGGAGCGTGGTACGGCGCGATGGCGTCATGTCCTCGGCGTGACTGATGAGACTTCACGTCCCGGCCGTCGATGTGCTGCTGGGGCAGGCCGGGAGGTCTCCTTTCAGCCGGGCGCGGTGTGTGCCTCATCGAGTGCGGGGCGCCGGGCTGCGACGATGACCGCAAGCGAGGGTAGGGGAGTGAGGAGGCGCCGAACGATGGCCGGACGACGTGGGGCGCGATCCGGGCGAGGCTGGGATGCGATCCCTCCCCGGTCCATGGGAGACGCGTCCGCCGACGGACCCGCCCACGGCTCCGTCGACGGCGTTGCTGACGGCTCCGTCGACGGCTCAAGCGTCGGATCCCGGGCGCCCGGCCGTACGGGCTCGGGCAGGGGGCGCGCGACCGCGGCGG
Source organism: Couchioplanes azureus (assembly GCF_014648355.1). GTDB lineage: Bacteria > Actinomycetota > Actinomycetes > Mycobacteriales > Micromonosporaceae > Actinoplanes > Actinoplanes azureus. The sequence continues at coordinate 708,280 of NZ_BMQY01000003.1, read as the reverse complement.
ATGGATCCGCGTGGGCGGCCAGGGGCGGACGTGGCCGTCGAGGTGCCGGTGTGGAGCAGCCGCCCGTACCACCGAAGTCGGAGTCCGAGCTGGCGCGCGAGATCTGCCTTCGGCAGCTCGCCGTCCGCCCGCGGACCCGCGCCGAACTCGCCAAGGTGCTGGCCCGGAAGGAGATCTCCGACGAGGTCATCGCCGAGGTTCTCGACCGCTACGACGAGGTCGGCATCATCGACGACGCCGCATTCGCGCGGGCGTGGGTGTCCAGCCGTCACCACGGTCGGGGGCTCGCCCGGCGGGCGCTGGCCAACGAGCTCCGGCAGCGTGGCGTCGACGCCGACGTGGCGAGCGAGGCGCTGGAGACCCTCGACGAGGACGAGGAGGCGGCGACTGCTCGCGCCCTGGTGGACCGGAAGCTCCGTGCCGCGACCGGAACGCCGGACCAGATCTTTCGTCGCCTGGTCGGCATGCTGGCCCGCAAGGGCTATCCCGCCGGTGTGGCCATCCGCGCCGTCAAGGACGCACTCGCGGCCCGGGACGCCGAGGCGGCGGAGTTCGCCGATCAGATAGACGCCGATGCCTTGGCCGATCAAGAGGGCGGCGCCCTGACATAGGCGCGCCTGCGTCGGCCGGTTGGCGCTCGACTGTGGGACGGTGAACGGCTCTGGCGACGGGTGCCGTTGCCGCCAGACGAGGCGCAGGCCCGGCCTTGGTGTGTGCCGGCGCGGCGGTGATGGAGTGCGCCCCGGTGACGGCCTCGTTTGCGCTGGCTGTGGGTGGTCGAGTGCGTTCGTTCCGTGTGAATTGTGGATCGGCGTTCTCGGGAGTGTCCGGCTTGACCGGTATTGCTCGCCGTGAATGGAAGTGATCCGGTGGTTGCCGGTAATCTTCGCGCCGGACTGACGCACGCCATCGTCCAATGAAGACCACATCAGTAGGAATTACGGGGAGGAACATGCGAACCAATCAGCTCGCGCGCCGTCGTGGCGTGCGTGCAGCGGTAAAGCTCGGCGTCGTCGTCGGTGCCGTGGGTGTCGCCGGTCTTGCGGGCGCCACCTCTGCTGCTGCAGCCACGGAGCTCAACGCCGCTCCCGTGGTGGCGCTCGCCGAGCCTGCCGCCGCGGCCGATGACGACACGACCACCTCCCAGGCCGCCGAGGCTCCCGCCGCCGAGGACCCGGAAACCCCGGGCGGCAGCGGGGCCGGCAACCCGGGCAACCCCGGTGGCGAAACCCCGGACACTCCGGGCGCCCCCGGTGAGGGCACAGGAACGGACACACCTGGCGGCGGCGACGGGCCGGACACCCCGGGCGACGGCACGGGTACTCCTGGCGGTGGCACGGGCACCCCGGGCGGTGGCACGGGCACCCCGGGCGGTGGCACGGGCACGCCCGGCGGTGGGACCGGCACTCCCGGCGGTGGCACGGACACGCCTGGCGGTGGCACGGGCACCCCGGGCGGTGGCACGGGCACGCCCGGCGGTGGGACCGGCACTCCTGGCGGTGGGACCGGCACTCCTGGCGGTGGGACCGGCACTCCTGGCGGTGGCACGGATACCCCCGGCGGCGGCGCCGGCACGCCTGGCGGTGGCACGGGCACTCCCGGCGGCGGCGCCGGCACGCCTGGCGGCGGCACGGGCACCCCGGGCGGTGGGACCGGCACTCCGGGCGGTGGCGGCGGCGAGACGCCTGGAGGCGGCGGCGGTGTCCCCACCAACCCGATCGATCCGGCCACTCCGTCGGACTCCGGTGAGGGCGCCGGATCCGGCAACGACGGCGGCTCGGGCAACGGCTCCGGTGGCGCCAGCGGTAACGGCACCGGTACTGGCGGTTTCCGCAACGCCAGCGCCAGTCAGGGCGGTTCCGGCGCCCTTGCGCTCACCGGTGGCAACATCGTCAGCATCGCGGGCGTCGGTGCCGCGATCGCCGCGGGTGGTGCCGGCCTCATCCTGGTGACGCGCCGTCGCCGCACCGCCGAGTCGGAGTGACGCGACGCGATACAAGGAGTGACGCGCCATAAGGAGTGACGCGGCGCCGCCGCCCCGAACCCAGGGGTGCTGCGGCGCCGCCCCTCCGAGGCCAACGGGCCTCACCCACCCAGCCGCCGGCTGTGCTGCCGGCCGTACGGTGGGATGGTCGTCCGGCGATGGACCCGCGACCCGCCTGGGCTGCGGGTCCATTCCTTTCCGCGAATCTTCGCCGGCGTCTGGGGCCCCGACCGGACTGGTAACCTGCATCGTCGTGACAGACGACTCCCACGGCGCTCGGCGCGACGACGCCACCCTTCCCGGGGACGCCGGCGCGACGCCCGCGACCACGCCTCCCGGGGCAGTCGTCGACCGATCCGAGACGACGGTGCCGCTGCAGCCCGGCGCCGCCGAACAACCGGGTCCGCAGGTACCTCCCAGCGCGGGCAACACCACGCCGGCAGCAGCCCCGCCGCCGAGCGCAGCCCCGCCGCCGAGCGCAGCCCCGACAGTCGGTCCGAGTAGCGCTTCCGCCCATCCCGGCATTGCTCCTCAAAGCCCGCCCTACGGACCTTTCCCTCGCGAGGCATACCCCACCTCCGGCGCCGGTCCGACGTCGTCGCCGCCGGGGTGGTCGGCTTCGGGCCCTGTCGCGACTCCTACCTCTGGCGCCGGTCCGACGTCGTCGCCGCCCGGGTGGTCCGCTCCCGGTCCTGCCGGAACTCCCATCCCGCCGGGGTGGTCCGCTTCCGGCCATACCGCCATGCCCACCTCCGGCGCCGGGGTCGACCGGTACGGCCTCGACGTCGCCGGCCCGGGATACTTCGGCGCCGAGTCCGCTGCTCAAGCTCCCCTCGCGCAGGGTGCGGCAGGTCCTCCGGGAGCAGCAAGCCCGGCCCAGGACCGCTTCGGCTTCGAGGCCGGCCCCGGCTACGGCAGCGGCCCCCGCATCGTGCCCACCCCCAAACCGCCCCGGAGCCGCTTCGTCGTCCCGGCCCTCGCCGGCCTCGTCGCGGGCCTGCTGATCTTCGGTACGGGCGGCTGGTTCGTCGGACGCAGCACCGCACCCGAGCCTCGGCCCACCGGGAGCACGGCCGCCGCCCCCGACCCGGCCCCCAGCGCCCCGGGGATCTACGAGCAGAACCAGGTGGCGATCAACCAGCCGCGGTTCGCCGGTTCGCTGGCCACGGTCGCGCAGGGCTGGCTACCGCACCTGTCCGGTTGTTCCCGCAGCGGCGAGGACAAGGGTCCGGTCTTGAACCGGGGTGAGAAGGCGCGCGTCCGCTGCGAGATGGACGCGATGAGTGTGATCTTCGTCGAGTACGCCACGACCGCCGACCGGGACAAGGCCCGGGTGACGACGCTCGGGCAGAACGTCGACGCCCGCACGCTCACCCCCGGCGTCGGCCCGGTCGTCGAGCGGGCCACCCCGTCGGGGCGGACCAAGGGCAACTACGTCGAGTACGCCTACAGGGTCTCGGGTCGCACCGTGGCCGGGATCTGGTGGGACGACGCGTCCACTCCCGTGGCGGCGTACCTGCTGGCGTTCTGGAAGGAAGGTGCGCGCGAGAAGTGGGAGCCGATGCGCGACATCTGGGCCCGCTACGCCTGAACCACCGGACGGCCCAGTGGTAGTCGGCCGACTACCGTGGTGCACGCCACCGTGCGTGACCTGGGCGGGTGTGGGTCTGTGCCGTACGTCCCGTCCGCGGCCGAATCATGAGTCCTTGACCGAACCGGCCCCCGCGACCTAGCCTCGCGTTACACAGGTTTGCACGACCATCGCAGGCTAAGCGCACAACATAGATCGCATTACTTTTCGGCATCACTTCCGGTCTTGGGGTGGGGCGCCCGGCGAACCCATCGCCGTCAGCGCACCACTTCGGCGGTCCCGGCGAACCCATCGTCGGGAGGCGTACCTCCGCCGGACAGGGACGCCCGGCGACGCTCTCGCCGCGGCGGACCGCTTGCCGGGATGAGCTCGGCGACGCCATCGCCGTGCCGGACATCCCGGGAAAGCGGTCGCTCGGCGGCACCTCGCCGCGGCGGACCGCACCCCTTGGCGGACGGCTCGTCGGCGGCCATCACCGTCGTCGGCGTGCCTCACCACGACCGGCGGTGAGCTTTTGGCTACGTGGCGGACCGGAAACGCGGCGAGATCTTCGCCACGACCGGAACGCCGGCGACAACATCGGCACAGGCCGGCAGGACGGACCATCGGCACCAACCGAGGGTTCGGAACGCCGGCGAACGGTTGGCCCACGCGGACCGGCGAGGTCCCCGGACGGCGCGGCGAGCCGGACACCCGGCGACGGCACCGCCCGGACGCCGCACCACCGGCGATCCCCGCCGCCCGCGAACCCGCAGAACGCTCGCGAGCGCAAGCCCACGAGCGGCCCGCAGACCCGCAAGCCCCGCGAGCGACCCCGCAGGCCAACGGCCCGCCCACGGCCCACGTCCCGCAGGCCATTGGCCCACCGGCCGTGGCCCGCAGGCCATTGGCCCGCGGCCAACGGGCCACGGCCCGTAGGCCACGGCCCCTGGCTCGTGAACGGCTCGCACGGCGGATCCGCGAGCTGTCCGCGGTGGCTGACCAGCAGCACGGCAGCGGCCGCACGCATCGCCGACGGCCGCGGAGCCACCGCCCGAACACAAGCGGGCAGCCGATGAAGTCACCGGGAGCCGGAAGCCAGGCAGCCGGAAGCCAGGCAGCGAAGCCAGGCAGCCGGAAGCCAGGCAGCGAAGCCAGGCAGCCGGAAGCCAGGCAGTAGCCGGGAGCCGGGAAGCCGGGCAGCCGGGAGCGGGAAGCGACGGGCGTCCCGCCCGGGGTCCAGCGCCCCCGGGACCCGCCGGCCCGTCCACCGAAGCCCCTTGCGATCACAGCCTCCGGGCGGGCATCCCTGACGCACCAACCCGCGGACCCACCCCGCAAAATAGCGACCTGCCCCCAGCAGGAAGCAGCACAGCAACGAACCCGCAGACCCCCTGCGGCGCCGAAGGGAGACTCGACGAGATGACGGCCCTGGTGTGGGTGCTCACGGTGGCGGTCATCATCCTCGCCTCCGCGGTCGTAGCCGGCCTCGTCTTCGGCGCCCGCTCCCTGCGCCGCCTCCAGGAGAGCCGCTCCGCCGACCAGGAGAACCGCGAACGCACCCTCCAGCGCGCCAAGGCCAAGGTCGACGACGCGAACGCGAAGGCGGCGTCCGTACGCGCGGAAGTCGCCGCCGCCAAGGCCGAGGCGACCGCCGCCCGGGCCGAGGCCCGGCGGGTGCTCGAGTCCGCGCACGAGGAAGCCGACACGATTCTCGAGCACGCGCACCGCCAGGCCGAGTCCGATGCCGAGCAGGTCCGCGCGGCCGCCCGGCGCAGCGGCGAGCGCGAGGTGGCGCTGCTCAACACCACGGCCAAGGAGCACGCCGCCGAGGTCGAGCGGCGGGCCGCCCGGATCGACGAGCGCGAGCGCCTGCACGCGGAGGAGGTCGAGCGGCTGGTCGAGCGGGAGCGACGCCTCGCCGCGATGGACTCCGACCTGACCGCCCGGGAGGCCGCTCTCGGCGAGCGGGAGGCCGCGATCGCGGACGCCGAGGAGCAGCGCCGCCGCGAGCTGGAGCGGATCGCGAACCTGACCGCCGAGCAGGCCCGGGCCGAACTGATCGAGACCATCGAGGGCCAGGCCAAGCGGGAGGCGGCGATCCTGGTCCGCGACATCGAGACGGATGCCAAGCGCACCGCCGACACCCGCGCCCGGCACATCGTCGTGGACGCGATCCAGCGCATCGCCAGCGAGCAGACCGCGGAGAGCGTGGTCAGCGTGCTGCACCTGCCGAGCGACGAGATGAAGGGCCGCATCATCGGCCGCGAGGGCCGCAACATCCGGGCGTTCGAGTCGACCACCGGCGTCAACCTGATCATCGACGACACCCCCGAGGCGGTCCTGCTCTCCTGCTTCGACCCGGTACGCCGCGAGGTCGGCCGCCTGACGCTGGAGAAGCTGGTGCTCGACGGCCGCATCCACCCGCACCGCATCGAGGAGGTCTTCGAGAGCGCGAAGAACGAGGTGGACCGCCTCTGCGAGCGCGCCGCCGAGGAGGCCCTCGTGGACGTCGGCATCACCGACATCCATCCCGAGCTGGCGACGCTGCTGGGCCGGCTGCGCTACCGCACCAGCTACGGGCAGAACGTGCTCAAGCACCTGGTGGAGACCGCGCACATCGCCGGCATCATGGCCGCCGAGCTGGGCCTGGACGTCCCGACGATGAAGCGGTCCGCCTTCCTGCACGACATCGGCAAGGCGCTCACCCACGAGGTCGAGGGCAGCCACGCGCTGATCGGCGCGGACCTGGCCCGCAAGTACGGCGAGTCGGAGGATGTCGTCCACGCGATCGAGGCCCACCACAACGAGGTGCCGCCGCAGACCGTCGAGGCGGTGCTCACCCAGGCCGCGGACGCCTGCTCCGGCGGTCGCCCGGGCGCGCGCCGGGAGAGCCTGGAGGCCTACGTCAAGCGCCTGGAGCGCATCGAGGAGATCGCCGGCGGCAAGACGGGCGTCGACAAGGTCTTCGCCATGCAGGCGGGCCGCGAGATCCGCGTGATGGTCCGCCCGGAGGACGTGGACGACATCGCCGCCGCGGTGCTGGCCCGGGACGTCGCCAAGCAGATCGAGGAGGAGTTGACCTACCCCGGCCAGATCCGGGTCACGGTTGTCCGCGAGTCGCGCGTCACGGAGTTGGCCCGCTGAGGACCAAGGTCCTTCCCCCACCCGGCGACGTGCGTGAGTGGCTGAGCTCGACCCACCGGCCCGCGTTCGGCGGCGGAGGTGGGCCGAGCTCGTTCGGATCAGCCCTGCGACAGGCCCGCGCCGGCGCCGCCGGCGGCCACGGCGGTGTCGGCCGCGTCGTTGTCGGCGGCGGCGACCCGCGGCGCCTTGCCGGTGCGCCGGGTCCGGCGCTCCAGCAGGCCCGCGAAGAACGTCAGCGACGCGTTCAGCAGGACGTAGATCACCGCGGCGACGATGGCCGCGGCCACGATGTTGCCGAAGTTGGCACCGAGCGTGTTGACGCCGTTCTGCAGCAGCTCGGTGTAGCCGATGATGTAGCCGAGTGCCGTGTCCTTCACCAGGACCACGAGCTGGCTGACGATCACCGGCAGCATCGCGCGTGCCGCCTGCGGGACCAGGATCTCCGTCATCACCTGGTACTTGCGCATGCCGATCGCGTACCCGGCCTCGCTCTGGCCGCGCGGCACGGCGTGGATGCCGGCGCGGAACGCCTCGGCCAGCACCGAGCCGTTGTAGAGGGTGAGACCCGCCACGACCGCCCAGAACGGCGGCATCGGCTCCTCGGTGAGGAACGGGATGCCGTAGAAGATGAAGAAGATCATGAGCAGCAGCGGTACGGCGCGGAAGAACTCCACCACGGCACCGGCCGGGATCCGCAGCCACCAGTGCTCCGACAGCCGCCCCACGGAGAAGATCAGGCCGAAGAGGAGCGACAGCACCATGGCGACCGCGGCGGCGCTGATCGTCGACCACAGTCCCGGCAGGATGTAGTCGGTCCAGGTGGAGGACTCGAGGAAGGGGCGCCACAGCGCGCCCTCCCACTGGTTCTTCTCGTCGAACTTGCGGTAGATCCACCACAGCAGCGCCACGAGGGCGATCCCGAAGACGACGGTGAGCACCGCGTTGCGGGTCTTCGCCCGCGGACCCGGGTGGTCGTAGAGGACAGCGTCGGTGTTGCTGCTCACCGCTTCACCGCCAGTCGGTTGGCCAGCCAGCCGAAGAGGTAGCCGGTGGGGATCAGGACAGCGGCGAAGGTGCCGGCGAAGACGAGGAAGATCGGGATGACCGCGTCGCCGTTCGCGTTGATCAGGTCCTTCATCGCGCTCGAGGACTCCATGAGGCCGATCGTGCCGACGATCGTGGAGTTCTTCGCCAGCGCGATGAAGATGCTGCCCAGCGGCGCGATCACCGCGCGGCCGGCCTGCGGAAGGATGATCACCGTCAGCGTCTGGAAGAACGACATGCCGATGGCGCGGGCGGCCTCGGCCTGCCCGGCCGGCACCGTGTTGATGCCGGAGCGGATCGCCTCGCACACGAACGCCGCGGTGTAGACGGAGAGCCCGACGACACCGAGCCAGTAGTTGTTGAGGTCGATGTCGTCGTCGGACAGGGCCAGCCCGAGCGCGGAGTACAGGCCGAAGTAGCAGAAGAAGATGATCAGTGTCAGCGGCGTGTTCCGGAAGATGTTGACCCACGCGGTGCCGAAGCCGCGCAGCACCGGGATCGGCGAGACGCGCATGGCGGCCAGCACGACGCCGAGCACCACGGAGCCGACCGTCGCCGCCGCGGTGAGCTTCAGGATCCAGAGGAACCCGGTGACGTACGTGTCGATGTTGGTGGGATCGGAGAAGACGTCCATCACCCTCGCTTCCTCGCGACGCCGAACGAACAGGACAGGCGCCGAGCGACGCCGAAGGAACAGCACGGGCGCCGGACAGCGACGCCGGGAACAGCAGGCTCCGCCGGGAGGCGGCGCCGGAGAAACGATCAGGCGCCGGGGAGGGCGCCGGGTGGAGCGAGGCCGAGCGGCCCGGAACGGCGGGCGGGGCCGGCAGTCACACCGGCCCCGCCCGCGTCGCGGTCGCTCAGCTGCAGTTGGTCAGCTTGGTGACGTCCAGCGTGGGCGCGGCCTGGCCGCTCTTGCCGAGCGTGGTGTCCCACGCGGCCTTGTACGAGCCGTCGGACGCCGCGGTCTTCAGGATCTCGTTGATCTTCTCGCAGCCCTCTTTGTCGGTCTTCTTCAGGCCGATGCCGTACGGCTCGTCGCTGAACTTCTTGCCGACCACCTTGAACTTGCCGACGTACTGCTCCTGGGCGGCGTACCCGGCGAGGATGATGTCGTCGGTGGTGACCGCGTCCACGGAGCCGTCGGAGAGCGCCTGCACGCACTTCGAGTACGAGTCGAACTGCTGGAGCTTGGCGTCCTTGTACTCGGTCTGGATCCGCTTGGCCGGCGTCGAGCCGGAGACGGAGCAGACCTTCTTCCCGGCCAGCCCCTCCGGGCCGGTGATCGTCGACGCGGTGGGCACGAGGAGGTCCTGACCGGCCACGTAGTACGGCCCGCCGAAGTTGACGGCCTTCTTGCGATCGTCGGTGATGGTGTAGGTCGCCACGACGATGTCGACCTGGCCCTGCTGGATGAACGGCTCGCGGTTCGACGAGACGGTGGTCTTGTATTCGATGCCGGTCTCCGGGACGCCGAGACCCTTGGCGATGATCTTCGCGATCTCGATGTCGAAGCCGGTGTAGGTGCCACCGGTCTGCAGGCCGAGACCGGGCTGGTCCGCCTTGACGCCGACGACGAGCTTCTTGTCGCTGCTCGCCTTGCCCACGATGCCGCTGGCCTTACCCGAACCGCTGTCGTCGCCTCCGCCGCACGCTGCCGCGGCCATGGCCAGGGCGAAGGCCCCGGCCGCAGCCGTCAATCGGGTGATGCGCATCGTCACGTTCCTCCTACTGGGAGCAAAATGGAGTCCGCATTGGACGTATCAGTGAGTCAGGATCTTAGAGAGGAAGTCCTTGGCGCGGTCACTCTTCGGGTTCTCGAAGAAGTCGGCCGGGGTGGACTGCTCGACGAGCTGACCGTCGGCCATGAAGACGACCCGGTCGGCGGCATGCCGGGCGAAGCCCATCTCGTGGGTGACCACCACCATGGTCATGCCCTCCTTGGCGAGCGACGTCATGACGTCGAGGACCTCGCCGACCATCTCGGGGTCGAGGGCGCTCGTCGGCTCGTCGAAGAGGAGGGCCTTCGGCTGCATGGCCAGGGCTCGGGCGATCGCGACTCGCTGCTGCTGCCCGCCCGAGAGCTGAGCCGGGTACTTCTCCGCCTGACTCGCGATGCCGACCCGGTCCAGCAGCTTCATCGCGCGCTCGCGGACGGCGGCGGAGTTCTCCTTGCGGACCTTGACCGGACCCAGCATGACGTTCTGCAGGATCGTCTTGTGCGCGAAGAGGTTGAAGGACTGGAAGACCATGCCGACCTCGCTGCGCAGGCGCGCGAGGGCCTTGCCCTCGGCGGGCAGCTCCCGGCCGTCGAATGTGATCGTTCCGGAGTTGATCGGCTCGAGGCGGTTGATCGCGCGGCACAGCGTCGACTTGCCCGACCCGGACGGTCCGATCACGACGACCACCTCACCGCGATCCACGGAGAGGCTGACATCCTGCAGGACGTGCAACGGGCCGAAGTACTTGTTGACGTGCTCGAGGACGATGAGAGGCTCACTCGTCGTCACCGTCTGACCACCGTCCCGTCGTTGGGTTCACTCGGATGGGGCCACTCTAGAAGGGCGGGGGTATCGGATGGCGCCGAGAATGGTCACGGAGCAGTAACACCGGGGGCATATGTGGCGAAAGGACGTCCACGATGAGCGGTATGGCAGATGCCGATCCGACAGCTGGCCTCTGGAACTGGTGCGCTCGGGGAGCTCTGGACGCCAGACTTATCCGACTTGCCGTAGCAGGGGCCCTGCAGCGACCGGTGGCGACCCTGGACGCCCCGGCCGACGGCGCGGTGTTGTGTGACGTCTGGCACGTGGGCGGCGACTTCTCGACGATGATCGATTGCTACCTCGTGCCCGGCGAGCTTCCCGAGGCGACGATCGCCAGTGCCGTCGCGGTCCGGCTCGGCGCCGACGTCCTGCTCCCGGACGACACCCTCAACCCCACCCGCTACGTGCTGGCCGAGCCGGACGGGACGCTGCGGGCCGTGCACGTGGACGAGACGGAGACCGACGACGGTACGGAGCGCCGCCACCTGCGCCCCTGCACCGGCGCCGACCCGGCGTGCGCGGTCGGCCCCGGATGCTCCGGATCGGTGTGGAAGCCGCGCCCGTCGCCGGAACGCCCCGCCGCCGCGTAAGCACAGGCCCCCGCCCCGAGGCACGCCGAGCGCGAACACGGCCGCCTAGGGCTCGGGCGCCCCGGGGGACTACCCTGGTCAATTGCCATGACTGAGACTTCGCAGAGCGCCGGGCCCCGCACCTACGACGTGCGTACCTACGGCTGCCAGATGAACGTGCACGACAGCGAGCGCATCTCCGGCCTGATGGAGGACGCGGGCTACGTCCGCGCCGCCGACGCGGACGCGGCGGACGTCGTGGTGTTCAACACCTGTGCGGTCCGCGAGAACGCGGACAACCGGCTCTACGGCAACCTCGGCCACCTGCGTCCCAGCAAGCTCAAGCACCCCGGCATGCAGATCGCGGTCGGCGGCTGCCTGGCCCAGAAGGACCGCGGCGACATCGTCAAGCGCGCGCCGTGGGTCGACGTCGTCTTCGGCACCCACAACATCGGTTCGCTGCCGGCGCTGCTCGAGCGCGCCCGGCACAACCAGGAGGCCGAGGTCGAGATCCTCGAGTCGCTGGAGGTGTTCCCGTCGACCCTGCCCACCAAGCGCGAGTCGACGTACGCCGGCTGGGTGTCGATCTCGGTCGGCTGCAACAACACCTGCACCTTCTGCATCGTGCCGTCGCTGCGCGGCAAGGAGAAGGACCGCCGGCCCGGCGAGATCCTGGCCGAGGTGGAGGCGCTGGCCCGCGAGGGCGTCCTCGAGGTCACCCTGCTCGGCCAGAACGTCAACTCGTACGGTGTCGAGTTCGGCGACCGCCTCGCCTTCGGCAAGCTGCTGCGCGCCTGCGGCGAGATCGACGGCCTGGAGCGCGTCCGGTTCACCAGCCCGCACCCCAAGGACTTCACCGACGACGTGATCGCGGCGATGGCCGAGACCCCCAACGTCTGCCACTCGCTGCACATGCCGCTGCAGTCCGGGTCCGACCGGGTGCTCAAGGCGATGCGCCGCAGCTACCGCTCGGAGAAGTTCCTCGGCATCATCGACAAGGTGCGGGCCGCGATGCCGGACGCCGCCATCACGACCGACATCATCGTCGGGTTCCCGGGCGAGACCGAGGACGACTTCGCGCAGACCCTCGAGGTGGTCCGGCAGGCGCGCTTCTCCAGCGCGTTCACCTTCCAGTATTCGAAGCGCCCGGGCACGCCCGCCGCGACGATGGACGAGCAGCTGCCGAAGCAGGTCGTCCAGGAGCGTTACGAGCGGCTGATCGCCACGCTCGAGGACATCACCTGGGCCGAGAACAAGCGCCTCGTGGGGGAGAAGGTCGAGGTCCTGGTCGCGGTCGGCGAGGGGCGCAAGGACGAGCGTACGGGCCGGATGAGCGGCCGGGCCCGCGACGGGCGGCTGGTGCACTTCGCCACCGGCGGCACCGCCCCGCGCCCCGGCGACGTGATCGAGACCGTGGTCACCTACGCGGCGCCGCACCACCTGAACGCCGACGGCGACCCGCTGAGCCACCGGCGCACCCGGGCGGGCGACGCGTACGAGGCCGGCCGCACCCCGCGCCTGCCCGGCGTCTCGCTGGGCCTGCCGAGCGTCGGCGTCCCGGCGCCCCTGCCCGCGCCGACCGGCGGCTGCTCCCTCTAGGTGGGCTCTGGGATAGCTCAACTCCATCTCCGTGCGGCCGATGGGACTGAGCGTGACGTCCCGTGGTTATGCCGTGGCCTCCCTCGGCGTCATCGCGGCGTACTTCGCGTTCCCGGCGGATCTGCGGTGGCTGCCGTTCCTGCTGGTGAGCTGCGCGGCGATCCCGGCGGTGGCGATCGGGCTGCGGCGTAGCCCGGTGGGCACGCGGCTGCCGTGGTGGCTGCTGCTGACCGCGGTCGGCCTGCTCAACGTGGCCAACGTGGCCTGGGCCTGGGCCACCTATCTCGCGCCGGAGCCGGTCCGCTACGACGTGGCCTCGGCCGGGCTCTACGCCCTCGGCTACCTCTTCCTGCTCGGCGACGCGGTCCTGATCGTCCTGCGCCGCGGCCGGCGCGACCTCGGCGGGGTGATCGACGCGGCGATCACCTTGCTGGCCCTCGGCGGGCTGCTGTGGGACGTCGTCTTCCTGCCCTTCCACCAGGCCGCGCACGTGCCGGTGACCGAGCAGGCGTTCCTGTTCATCGACGTCTTCGTCATGATGGGCATCCTCGGCGCCGTGCTGCGGGTCGCCCTGGTGTCGCGGCACCTCGTCGCCGTGTGGCTGCTCGCCGCGGGCCTCGCCGCCTGCCTGGTCGGCAACGTGGTCGCGGTGGTCGCCGCGGAGCCGGTCACCAACGCGCTGCCCGACTGGACGAACGTGCCGTTCCTGCTCGCGTACGTGTGCCTGGGGTCGGCCGCCCTGCACCCGACCGCCGTCCTGATCACCGAGCCGGGGCCGGAGCCCGCGGACGACCTGACGCCCGGCCGGTTGGTCTTCCTCGGCCTGATGATGGCCCTGATCCCGGTCGTCGGCGGCGGCCGGGCCCTGCTCGGTCTCCCGGTCGACGGGGTGCTGATCGCGGTCGGCTCCGCCGTGCTGGTCCCGCTCGTGATGCTGCGGGTCGGCCGGCTGGCGGCGCAGCGCCGCCGGGCCGAGCAGGAGCTGCTGCGGCTCGCCACCGTGGATCACCTGACCGGCCTGCCGAACCGGGCGGCCTGCCTGGAGCGCCTGGCCGCCGAGCTCGCCACGGATCCGGGGCGGCAGGCGGTGCTCTTCTGCGACCTGGACGGCTTCAAACCGGTCAACGACCGCCTCGGCCACGCCGCCGGAGACGCGCTTCTCGTCGCGGTCGCCGCCCGCCTGCGCGGCTCGGTCCGCGAGGAGGACCTGGTGAGCCGCTTCGGAGGCGACGAGTTCGTGGTCGTCTGCCACGCCGACGACCCGCGCGCCGCCGTCGAGGCGGTCTGCGAGCGGATCCGCAAGGTGGTCCGCGAGCCCATCGACGTCGGCGGCGAGCAGGTGCGGGTGGGCCTCAGCGTGGGTGTCGCCTTCGCCGGTCCGCGCGCCACCACCGACGACCTGATCAACCGCGCCGACCTGGCGATGTACGAGGCCAAGCAGTCGAAGGCCCTGGGAGAGCTCAGCCTCGCCCACGCCTGAGAAGGCCCGGCCCCGCGCCGTGGACGCGGGGCCGGACCTGTCCGGACCGCCTGCTCAGTTGGCCTGCTCGGCCAGGGCCAGGAACTGCTTCTTCGACGCGAGGGCCTGCTCGGCCTCCTTGATGCGCCGGCTGTCGCCGGCCGCCTGGGCCCGGGCCAGCCGCTGCTCCGCCTCGGCCACCTGCTCGCGCATCTGCCGCAGCAGCGGGTTGTCCTGCGGGGTGGTCTTGCGCCACGCCGAGTCCATCGCGACCCGGATGCGCTCCTCGGCCGCGCGCCAGCGCCGGTCCAGGGAGGCGGCCGACTCGCGCGGCACCCGGCCCGCGTCGTGCCATTCGGCCTGCGCGTCCCGCAGCTTGTTCTGCGCGGCGCGCGGGTCCGCGTCGACGTCGATCGCCTCGAGCTCGGCGAGGATGGCCTGCTTCTTCTCGAGGTTGCCCTGGTATTCGGCGTCGCGGGCCGAGAAGACCTCGCTGCGGCGGCTGAAGAACGTGTCCTGGGCCGCGCGGAAGCGTTCCCAGAGGCGCTGCTCGGCCTCCTTGGCGGCGCGCGGCGCCGCCTTCCACTCGCTCATCAGCTCCTTGAGCCGGGCCGCGGTCGGGCCCCACTCACTGGACTCGGCGAGGCTCTCCGCCTCCTTGACCAGCTCCTCCTTGGCGGACTGCGCCTGCTTGCGCTGACCGTCGAGGGTGGCGAAGTGCGCGCCGCGGCGGCGGGTGAAGCCGTCCCGGGCGGCGGCGAAGCGCTTCCACAGCTCGCCGTCGGTCTTCTTGTCGACGCCGCGGATCGTCTTCCACTCGTCGAGGATCTCCTTGAGCCGGTCGCCCGCGCTCTTCCAGCCGGTCGCCTCGGCGGCGATCGCCTCCGCCTCCTCGACCAGGGCGGTCTTGCGCGCCAGCGCCTCGGTGCGGGCCACCTCGCGGGCGGCCTTGGCCTCGCCGGCCTTCTCGTCGGCGATCGCGGCGAGCCGGTCCAGGCGGGCGGCCAGGCCGTCGATGTCGCCGACCACGTGCGCCTCGTCGAGGGTGGTGCGCAGCCGCTTGATGCTGGTCAGCGAGTGTGCCGCGTCGGCCGCGCCGGACTTCAGCCGGGCCTCCACGAGGTCGACCTCGGTGACCAGGTCCGCGAACCGCCGGGCGAAGTGGGCCAGGCCCTCCTCGGGCGTGCCCGCCTGCCATGAGCCGACCACCCGGTCGCCCTCGGCCGTCTTCACGTACACGGTGCCGTCGGCATCCACGCGCCCGAAGGTCGTCCAGTCGTTCATGAGCCCATCCTCGTTCTCCCGGCGGCTCGAGCCTCGCTGCCCGCGACCGCCGCCATAGCGCAGCCGAATGCCATCTTTCCACCGGCATTCTTTCTCGCGCATTGTCACAGGTCCAACCCGGTTCCGGGGAAGCGCCCGCGGATGACCGTGACCAGCCCGTTACGGTGGCTCCGTGCCATTGCTCCCGCCCCCCGGAGTCGTCGCCGTCGTCGGGCCGACGGCGGCCGGGAAGACCGCCCTCAGCCTCGCCCTCGCGCACGCCCTCGGCGGCGAGGTGGTGAACGCCGATTCGATGCAGCTCTATCGCGGTATGGACGTCGGTACGGCCAAACTCCCAGCCGGGGAGCGGGAGGGCGTGCCGCACCACGTCCTCGACATCTGGGACGTCACCTTCCCGGCGAGCGTCGCGGAGTACCAGGAGGCGGCCCGGGCGGCCGTGGCGGAGATCGCCGCGCGGGGCCGCGTACCCATCGTGGTGGGGGGTTCGGGGTTGTACGTGCGGGCCGTGCTGGAGGACTTCTCTTTTCCCGGCACGGATCCCGGCATTCGGGAACGGCTCGAGGCGGAGCTCGCCGAGACCGGCCCCGCGCGGCTGCACGAGCGGCTGCGCGCGGCCGACCCGGACGCCGCCGCGCGGATCCTCGAGTCCAACGGGCGCCGCATCGTGCGGGCCCTGGAGGTCATCGAGATGACGGGCGCACCCTTCACCGCGGCCCTGCCGGATCCGAAGCCCTACTACCCCAGCGTGCAGATCGGGGTGGACCGCGACACCGAGGAGCTCGACCGGCGGATCGCCGAGCGGGTCGACCTCATGTGGGCCGGCGGCCTGCTGGACGAGGTGCGCAAGCTGGACGCGGCGGGCCTGCGCGAGGGCCGCACGGCGAGCCGCGCCCTCGGATACCAGCAGGCCCTGGCCCAGCTCGACGGCGCGCTGACCGAGGAGGAGGCCAAGGCGGACACGGTCCGCGGCACCCGGCGCTTCGTCCGCCGCCAGCGCTCCTGGTTCCGCCGGGATCCGCGGATCACCTGGCTCGACGGCGCGTCGCCGTCGTGCACGGCGGAGGCGTTGGCGGCCTGCGAAGCGGCTACGGGATGATGGACCGCGTGTTGTTCACCAAGGGCCACGGCACCGGCAACGACTTCGTCATCCTGCCCGACCCCGACGGGGCGCTCGATCTCACGGCGTCGCTGGTCGCGGCGCTCTGCGACCGTCACCGCGGGATCGGCGCGGACGGCGTCCTGCGGGTCGTGCGCAGCGCCAAGCATCCGGACGGCGCGGGCCACGCGGGCGAGGCCGAGTGGTTCATGGACTACTGGAACGCCGACGGCTCGTCCGCCGAGATGTGCGGCAACGGGGTCCGGGTCTTCACCCGCTATCTGGTCGCCCGGGGTCTGGCGACCGCCGGCCCCGAGGGCCTGCCGGTCGCGACGCGATCGGGCGTCGTGCACGCGGTCGTCGGCGACCCGCTCATCTCCGTCCACATGGGCACCCCCCGGGTGTACGCCGGCAGCACCGCGACCGTGGGCCCGCTGACCGTGCCCGGGGTGGCCGTGGACTGCGGCAACCCGCACCTGGTCAGCGCGCTGCACGACGGCGTGGACCTGGCGTCGCTGGACCTGACCACGGCGCCCGGCCACGACACCGCCCTGTTCCCCGAGGGCGTCAACGTCGAGTTCACCACCCCCGGCGCGCCGGTCGACGGCGCCGATCTGCACGTACACATGCGCGTCCACGAGCGCGGCTCCGCCGAGACCCTCTCCTGCGGCTCCGGCGCCCTGGCCGTCGGCGCGGTCGCGCTGCGCGACGCGGGGCGCACGACCGGCGTGGTGGCGGTCGACGTGCCGGGCGGGCGGCTCACCGTGACCGCCGACGACCGGGGCCGCTGGTGGCTGGCGGGCCCGGCGGTGCTGGTGGCCACCGGCGAGATCGACGTGGCGGCGCTCGTCTGATGCCGGCGGATCGTTCGGCCGCACCGGATCGGATGGCGGCGCTGCACCGGGTCGCGCACCGCGGCTACTCCGCCGTCGCGCCCGAGAACACCCTGCCCGCCCTCGCGGCCGGGGTCCTCGCCGGGGCGACCTTCATCGAGTTCGACGTCCGCACCACCGCCGACGGCGTGCCGGTGGTGATCCACGACCGCACGGTCGACCGCACCACCGACGGCTCCGGCAAGGTCTGGGAGCTGACCCTCGACGAGATCTCCCGGCTCGACGCGGGATCCTGGTTCTCCCCGGCGTACGCGGGGGTCGGTGTGCCCCGGCTGACCGACGCGCTCGCGCTGCTGCGCCCGCACGCCGTCCTCGCGGACTCGGCGGACGACGCGGGCGTCACGCCGGAGGTGGCACCCCGCGTCGAGCTGCTGCTGGAGATCAAGCCGCCGGCCACCCTCGAGCAGGTGAAGATCATCGTCGGCCAGGTCGCCGACGCGGGGCTGCTCGGCCGTACGGTCGTGCAGAGCTTCGACCCGGCGATCGTGCGCCTCGTCGCCGAGGCCGCCCCGGACGTGCGCCGGGGTCTGCTGCGGGACGCGTTCGACGCCGCGCAGGTGGCGGTCGCCACGGAGCTGGGCGTCGTGCACTGCAACCCGTCCATGAACGCCGTGCTCGGCTCGCCGGGGACCGTCGCGGCGCTCGCGGAGGCCCGGGTGGCGGTCATGCCGTGGACGGCCAACGACATGACGCTCTGGCCGGACCTGGTGCGCTCCGGTGTGGCCGGCCTGATCACCGACCACACCGGGGAGCTGACCGGCTGGGCTCAGAACGTCTCTTCGGGAGCCTCGTCCAGCTCGGCGTGAGGCGTCGCGGCCGGGTTGTGCGGGGCCGGCGTGCCCTTGACCGTCGCCCGGATGGCGGCCGCCACCGCCGGCGTCACCCGCGAGTCGAAGACGCTGGGGATGATCACGGTCGGGTTGATCTTGTCCTCGCCGACCACGTTGGCGATGGCCATCGCCGCCGCCAGCGCCATCTCCTCGGTGAACTCCTCGGCGCTCACGTCCAGCATGCCGCGGAACACCCCGGGGAACGCCAGCACGTTGTTGATCTGGTTGGGCTGGTCGGAGCGGCCGGTGGCCACCACGGCGGCGTGCTGGCGCGCCTCCCGCGGGTCCACCTCGGGGTCCGGGTTGGCCAGCGCGAAGACGATCGACTTGTCGGCCATCTTGGCGATGTCGGCACCGGTCAGCAGGTTCGGGGCGCTGACCCCGATGAAGACGTCCGCGCCGGCGATCGCGCCGGGCAGGTCGCCGGAGTAGTTGTCGCGGTTGGTGTGGTCGGCGAGCCACTGCCAGGTCGGCGTCATGTCGGCCATGCCGCGGTGCAGGGCGCCCCTGCGGTCGTACGCGATGATGTCGCCCACGCCCTGGCGCAGCAGCAGCTTCATGATCGCAGTTCCCGCGGCCCCCGCGCCGGAGACGACGACCCTGACGTCGGCGAGGTTCTTGCCCACGACCCGCAGCGCGTTCGTCAGCGCGGCCAGCACGCAGATCGCCGTCCCGTGCTGGTCGTCGTGGAACACCGGGATGTCCAGCAGCTCCCGCAGGCGCATCTCGATCTCGAAGCAGCGCGGCGCGGCGATGTCCTCCAGGTTGATGCCGCCGTACGCCGGAGCGATCGCCCGGACGATGTTGACGATCTCGTCGGTGTCCTGGGTGTCGAGCACGACCGGCCAGGCGTCGACCCCGCCGAAGCGCTTGAAGAGCGCCGCCTTGCCCTCCATCACCGGCATCGCCGCGGCCGGGCCGATGTTGCCCAGCCCGAGCACGGCCGAGCCGTCGCTGACCACCGCGACCGTGTTGCGCTTGATGGTCAGCCGACGGGCGTCGGCCGGGTTCTCCGCGATGGCCATGCACACCCGCGCCACGCCCGGCGTGTACGCCCGGGACAGCTCGTCACGGTTGCGCAGCGCGACCTTCGACGACACCTCGATCTTGCCGCCCAGGTGCAGCAGGAAGGTCCGGTCGGAGACCTTGCGGACGTCGACGCCGTCCTGCTCCTCCAGGTTCTTGACGACCTGGTCGGCGTGGGTCGAGTCGGCGGTGTCGCAGGTGAGGTCGACCAGGACCCGGCCCGGGTCGGAGTCCACCACGTCGAGCGCCGTCACGATGGCGCCCGCCTCACCCACACACGTGGTGAGCCGGCCGATGGACGAGGCGTCGGCGGTCACGGCGATCCGGATCGTGATCGAGAATCCTGCGCTGGGCAGGCGGGTGGTCACCACGGAAGTCCCTCCGTCGTCAGCGGGTGAAGGTTCATATTCTCCCGCCGCGGGAATGCCGGTGGACATCGCGGTGGTTACTGGTGAGTCAGACACTCTGCGACAACGCCCCGCCGCGTTATGTGGATGCGCCCGGTACCCCCGGCATGCCACGATCGGGCGGAGGAGGTCACCTTTTGCGAACTGAGCTTTTCGAACCCGACGTCACCACCGGTGAGCTGGAACTGGAGGAGAGGCACTCGCTGCGGCGGGTCGCCGGTCTCTCCACCGAGCTCACGGACATCACCGAGGTCGAGTACAGGCAGCTGCGGCTCGAGCGAGTAGTCCTGGTCGGCGTCTGGACCGAGGGCAGCGTCGCCGACGCGGAGAACTCGCTGAGCGAGCTCGCCGCGCTGGCCGAGACCGCCGGCTCCCAGGTGCTCGAGGGCCTCATCCAGCGCCGCTCCCGCCCCGACTCGGCCACCTTCATCGGCCGCGGCAAGGTGGAGGAGCTGCGCGACGTGGTCATCTCCACGGGCGCCGACACGGTCATCTGCGACGGCGAGCTCTCCCCGTCCCAGCTGCGCAACCTGGAGCAGCAGACCAAGGTCAAGGTCGTCGACCGTACGGCGCTGATCCTCGACATCTTCGCCCAGCACGCGAAGAGCAAGGAAGGTAAGGCGCAGGTCGAGCTGGCCCAGCTGCAGTACCTGCTCCCGCGGCTGCGAGGCTGGGGTGAGTCGCTCTCCCGGCAGGGCGGTGGTGCCGGCGGCGGCGCCGGCGGTGGCGGCGTGGGCACGCGCGGTCCCGGTGAGACGAAGCTGGAGACCGACCGGCGCCGGATCAACCACCGCATCGCCAAGCTGCGGCGCGAGATCAAGGCCATGCGCACCGTACGCCAGACCAAGCGCTCCCGCCGCGCCAGCAGCGGCGTGCCGGCCGTGGCCATCGCGGGCTACACCAACGCGGGCAAGTCCAGCCTGCTCAACCGCCTGACCTCGGCGGGCGTCCTGGTCGAGGACGCGCTGTTCGCGACCCTCGACCCGACCACCCGGCGCACGGCGGCGGAGGACGGGCGCGTCTTCACCCTCTCGGACACGGTCGGCTTCGTCCGCCACCTGCCGCACCAGATCGTCGAGGCGTTCCGCTCGACGCTGGAGGAGGTCTCGTACGCCGACCTCGTCGTGCACGTGGTCGACGGCGCCCACCCGGACCCCGAGGGCCAGGTCACCGCGGTCCGCGAGGTCCTCGGCGAGGTCGGCGCCGACCGGATCCCCGAGCTGCTGGTGGTCAACAAGATCGACGCCGCAGACGAGGAGACGATGCTGCGCCTCAAGCGCGCCTGGCCCGACGCGGTCTTCGTCTCGGCCCGCTCGGGGCAGGGCATCGCCGACCTGCACGCGGCCATCGCCCAGCGGCTGCCGCGCCCGGCGGTGGACCTGCGGGTGCTCCTGCCGTACGACCGGGGCGATCTGGTGGCGCGAATCCACCGGAAGGGGCAGGTTCTCGACACCCGGCACACGGAAGAGGGAACCGAGCTCCGGGTCCGCGTCGACGAGCAGCTGGCGGCTGAGCTGGAGCAGTTCCGGGTCTGACGGTCTCGGCCCGGGCGACAGGCCCGGGCCGGGCGGTCCGGCCGTCGCCGTGCCCAGCGCGGAGGCGGCCCGGCACCTGCCTCCTCCACCGCCCGGTACCTGCCCCCTCCACCGGCCCGTCACCCCGGTCTGTGATCACCTTGTCCTGTGGCCTCCCACCTGGCCTTCGGTCCACCTCAGGCCTTCGCCGCGGGGCCTCCGCTCTTCACCCGCGCCCTCGCCGTCACCGGGCGTCTCTTCTCGCTACCGCTCTGTCCCGCCCGGGTCCTCGCGGCCAGGGCGGTGCGGGCTTGGCGTGCCCCGGACTCGCCCCCCGGCTCGGCGCCCCCGGGCTCGGCGCCGCCCCAGGCTCGGCGCGCCCCGGGTGACCAGGCTTGATCTACGCGTAACGCCGGTTCGTGACCGCGCATGCGACACTGATCGGATGCGGCGTCTCGTGTTCCCGGCCATCGTGGCCTCCGGGCTGGTGGTGGCGGGTGCGGTGCCCGCCGCTGCCGAGCCGGCCCCCGCGGCCACCGCGGCGAAGGCTGCGGCCGGCAAGAAGGTGTGCAAGGTCACCGATCCGCTCCTCAACGAGCTCTCGGGCATCGTCGCCACGGACGACGGCTACGTCGTGATCAACGACAGCACCGACGCGCAGCGCCAGAAGGTCTTCTTCCTGGACAAGGACTGCGGCATCACCAAACAGGTGCCGTTCAGCGGCAACGGCCCCCGCGACACCGAGGACCTGATCCTGTCGCCGGACGGCAAGACGCTGTGGATCGCCGACACCGGTGACAACAACGTACGCACCAAGTCGGCCGAGCCCCGCGAGACGATCAGCCTCTGGTCCATGCCGGCCGACGGCTCCAAGAAGCCCAAGATCCACCGTCTCGCGTACCCGGCCGGCGACCGGCACGACGCCGAGGCCCTGCTCCTCGACGGCACCGGCAAGCCGATCATCGTCACCAAGGAGATCACCGGCCCGGCGCAGCTCTACACGCCCACGTCCGCGCTCAAAACGGACAACACCGACGGCGTACTGCTCAAGAAGGTCGGCCAGGTCGAGCTGCCCCGCACCGACACGCCGGGCACGTCCTTCGCCCGGCTGGCACAGAGCGTGGTCACCGGCGGCGCGGTCGCTCCCGGCGGCGGCAAGGTGGTGCTCCGGACGTACCTGGACGCCTTCGAATGGGATGTCACCAACGGTGACGTGATCGCCGCGCTGAAGCAGAAGCCGCGAGGAACGGGCCTGCCCAACGAGCCGTTCGGCGAGGCGATCACCTACAGCCCCGACGGCAAGACGTTCGCCACGGTCTCCGACTTCGGCCAGCAGGAAGACCAGGAGACCGACAACTACATCCTGCGCTACACGCCGGCCACCACGATCGCCCAGGCCAGCACCAAGGCCGCCAAGGACACGAAGTCGGCCGCCGGCCCGAGCTGGTACTCCGATCTCAGCCTCTCCGACATCACCTACCTCGTCGGCGGCGTCGGCGTGCTGGGCGCCATCCTGGTCGGCGCGGGCGTCTTCGGCATCATGCGCTCCCGCCGGAAGCCCCAGCCGGAGAAGACGGAGAAGGACCCGGACGCCACCGGCCCGGACCCGCTGGACGCGGAAACGGAGCTGTTGACCGTCGGCGGCTCCGCACCGAAGGGCGGCGTCTACGGCGCGGGCGCCGCATCAGCCCCCGGCGTGTACGGCGCCAAGCAAGCCCCCAAGGCAGGCGGCGTCTACGGAGGCGCGCCGGCCCGCCCCGGCGGCGCCGCCCAGCCAGCCCCGGCCGGCGGCGCCCAAGGTCGTCCCGGCACGGTCCACGGCCGTCCGCAAGCCGGTCAGCCGGGTGGGCCCGGCACTGCCCAGCCCGGTCGTCCTGGCGCTGGCCCGGGCGCTGCCCAGCCGGGTCGTCCTGGCGCTGCCTCGGGCGCTGCCCAGCCGGGTCGTCCTGGCGCTGCCTCGGGCGCTGCCCAGCCGGGTCGTCCTGGCGCTGCTCAGGCGGGTGGTCCCGGCGCGGTGCAGTCGGGTCGTCCCGGTGCCGGCTCGGGCGTTGCTCAGCCGGGTGGTCCGGGCGCCGCGCAGCCGGGTCGTCCCGGCGTCGCCCAGTCGGGTGGTTCCGGCGTCGCCCAGTCGGGTGGTCCCGGCGCTGTTCAGTCGGTTGGTCCCGGCGCCGCGCAGCCGGGTGGTCCCGCTGCCCAGCCGGGTCGTCCGGGCGGCGGTCCGCAGGGCCGCCCCGGTGGCGGCGGTCAGCCGTCGGCCGGGAGCCAGCCCGCCGCGCGTCCCACGAGTGGCCAGCCCGCACGTCCGGGCGCCGGCCAGCCCGCCGCTCGCCCCACGAGTGGCCAGCCGGTACGTCCCGGCGGAGGACAACCGGTCCATCCCAACGCCGGCCAGCCCGGCCGCCCCGGAGGCGTGGCGCAGCCCGGTCGTCCTAGCGGCACCGCCCAGCCGAGCCGCCCTAGTGGCGCCGCCCAGCCAGGCCGTCCCAGCGGCGCTGCCCAGGCCGGTCTCGCTAACGGCGCGGCGCAGCCGGGCCGCTCCAGTGGCACCGCCCAGCCCGGTGCCCAGCCCAGTCGTCTCAGCGGCGTGGCCCAGCCGGGTCGCCCCGCCGGCGCAGCTCGGCCCGGCGGCTCGGGCGGCGCGGCGCAGCCCGGCGGCTCGGGCGGCGTGGCGCAGGCCGGCCGGCCGCAAGGCGCCGCACCGACCCGCCCGGCCCAGGGCGGACAACCTGGCAACCGACCCACCGGAAACGCCATCTCCAGCGCCCCCGCCTCCGGCGGCTCTGCTTCCGGTAGCCCGTCCTCGAGCGGTCGCGGAGGAAGCGTCTACGGCACCCCGCCATCGTCCTCGGCGGCAGCTCCGCCGTCGTGGCCTCCGGCCTCGCCGCCGGCAGGCTGAGGGCGCCCCGCGACCCTGGAGGACCCTGGCCACGGAGGCTCCGCACAGGGCCGAAAACCCCGTTCCTCCGCCGAGCGACCTCCGGACCACGCCGGCGTCGTCGAGGTGCCCGGCTGTGCGGCGCGCCGCCGCGCCCACTGCACCCGCGAGCGAAGCGGACATGGGCGAGGCCGGCGCCGTGAGACCGGCGCGGGCCCGGCTGGCGCAGGTGAGGTCGGCGTGGGTGAGACCGGCGTGGCCCGGGCTGGCGTGGGTGAGACCGGCGTGGCCCGGGCTGGCGTGGGTGAGACCGGCGTGGCCCGGGCTGGCGTGGGTGAGACCGGCGTGGCCCGGGCTGGCGTGGGTGAGACCGGCGTGGCCCAGGCAAGCGCGGGCGAGACCGGCGCAGGCGGGGCCGGCGACCGCGGCCACGGTGTCGTGGCTCGATGGTCCGGCGTGCCGATCGGGTTCACCGAGCGCGGCCACGGAATCCGTCAGACCCGGCGCAGCACCGCCACGACCCGGCCCATCACTGTCGCGTCGTCGCCCGGGATGGGGTCGAACGCCGGGTTGGCCGGCATCAGCCACACGTGGCCGTCCCGCTGCCGGTAACTCTTGACCGTCGCCTCGCCGTCGATCATGGCAGCGACGATGTCGCCGACGTTCGCCGTGGGTTGTTGGCGTACCACGACCCAGTCCCCGTTGCAGATGGCCGCGTCGATCATCGAGTCGCCCTTGACCTCCAGCATGAAGACCTCGCCCTCGCCGACGAGCTCGCGCGGCAGCGGGAAGAAGTCCTCGACCGCCTGCTCGGCCAGGATGGGGCCACCGGCGGCGATCCGGCCGACCAGTGGCACATACGCCGGGGCCGGGCGGGCCGTGCGCAGCGCCTCGTCGTCGACCATGTCGCTCGGCGAACGCACGTCGACCGCGCGGGGCCGGTTGGGGTCGCGGCGCAGGAAACCCTTCTTCTCGAGCTCCTTCAGCTGGTAGGCGACGCTGGAGGGTGAGACGAGCCCGACCGCCTCACCGATCTCCCGGACGCTCGGGGGATAGCCGTAGCGCTCCACCCAGTCCTTGATGAACTCCAGGATGCGCCGCTGCCGGGCGGTCAGGTCGGCGGTGACCAGGTCCGGGAACTGGCTGACCACCGGTGTGACCGAGCGGAGCTGCGGCGCGTCGGCGCTGCGGGCCCGGGCCGGGCTGCGGCGCCGCATGGCCGCCTTGACGTTCGTGGCCTCGGACTTCGAGTCCTTCTGATCCTGCCGGCTCGTCCGGTCGTCGGTCGACACGTCCGCCCTCCTTGTCGGCCACGGCCTCACAGGCCCGTGGTCTGCTCGCGGAGCCGGACCTGCGCCGTGGGGATGGACGTCTGTCCGGCTGACCCCTCTTGATGGAGAACCGTATCGGCGGGGTACGACAGATTCAAACATCTGTACGACTTTCTCGCGGCGTGTCGCCCGGAAGTGCTCGACTTCCGTACGCCTGTTCTGATACACCGTCGTACGGACGTTCGATCGAACGCCCGTACGAAGATCGTCCGCGAGGAAAGGTATTTGCCGTGGTAGCCACCGGTGTGCGTCCGGGTCGTCCCGCTCCACTGCGGTTGACGCGGCGAGGTCGGATCGTCCTGCTGACCCTCTTCTTCCTCCTGGCCTCCCTCGCCAGCGCTGTGTTGTGGACCACTGCCTCACGCGCCGACGAAACGCCGGCAGGTCCCGCCGCCGTGGTCGTGGTGCAGCCCGACGACACGCTCTGGTCCGTCGCCGAACGGGCCGCTCCCGGTCGTGCGCCGCGAGAGGTGATCGCCGAGATCCGCGCCCTCAACGGCATCGAGCACTCCTATGTGTACGCCGGGGAGACACTGATCGTCCCGCCCCCGAACTGACCCGCCGTCGCGGCGACCCCGCCGAGCGGTCAGATGTCCGAACGGCGGCCGCGGGCGCCGCCGTCCGAAAGGGCCCAACCTGGCCGCGAGCGAACGCCGCGCCGAGCAAGGATCGGCTCCCCGTGGCAGCGCGGGGTCGTGAAGGTCGCCCGCCGCAGCGCAGGCCGTCGGAGGTCGCCCGCCGCAGCGCAGGCCGTCGGGGGTCGCCCGCCGCAGCGCGGGCTGTCAAGGTTCCTGCCATCGCGGGCGTTGACGGGGCTCTCGACGGTGCGAGCTGTCAACGGCACTCACTGCGGCGCGGGCTGTGGAGGTCGCTCGCCATGGCTCGGATGTGAAAGGCGTTGGCCGCGGTGCGAGCCGTAGAAGGCGCTCGCCGCAGCGCGAGCCGTTGAAGGCCGTCCGCACCGCCAAGTCCGCCCTGCTGAGCCCGCCCTGCTGAGCCCCCCCCCAGCTGAGGCCGCCCCGCTGAGGCCGCCCCGCCGCTGGCCGTCCAAGGTCGACTGCCGGGCCGAATGTCGTCCGGTCGAGCGCAACGCCGACGGCACGCCGTGATCCAGAGCCGCCGGACCGAACTCGCCGTCCGGCGTGTCCCGCGCGACAGGGCGCCGCCGGAGAGCCGGGCGCGAACCACGGGCCGGTGCGGAGTCGTCGCTATCCATCGTCATGGTGATCGAGTCGGACGCGTCGCGCTCGCCTCAGACCCGGCGATCAAGGCGATCCGGTGCTGGCCGTGACTGCCGCGGTACCGGTCGTGTTGAGGTAGAAAATACGGCGCGCCGACGCGCCGGTGAACTTGCGCCGGGGTCCCCGGCGGCCTAACGTCGACCCCAACATCTAGTAGTTACAAGGGTGTAAGTCGTCCACAGGTTGGGGTCGGGTCCCACCGTCATCCACAGGTTCGTCCACAGCTCCGAGGCGGAAAATGATCACCGCGGAGCTGGGTGAGGCGTGCCCGGGTTGCGGGGGAGCGCCGCGGTCAACTCCCTGGGATGGCGGGCCCCGGCGACAGGAGGTCAGCGGTGCGGTGCCCGTACTGCCGCCACGCGGATTCCCGCGTGGTCGACTCGCGCGAGGCCGACGACGGTCAGCTGATCCGTCGCCGTCGGTCCTGCCCCGAGTGCGGCAAGCGGTTCACCACCGTGGAGGAGGCCGTGCTCGCGGTGGTCAAGCGCAGCGGTGTCACCGAGCCCTTCAGCCGGACCAAGATCATGAGTGGGGTGCGCAAGGCCTGTCAGGGACGTCCCGTCGACGAGGACTCGATCGCCCTGCTGGCGCAGCGGGTCGAGGAGACCGTCCGGGCCCGGGGAGCGGCCGAGGTGCCGAGCCACGACGTCGGGCTGGCCATCCTCACCCCGCTGCGCGAGCTGGACCAGGTCGCCTATCTCCGGTTCGCCAGCGTCTACAAGGCATTCGATTCTCTCGACGAGTTCGAGCGGGAGATCACGGAGTTGCGGGAGGCCGCGACGAGCAAGGAGTCGGCGGTGCGGCATGTCGTCACTCCCCGTGCCGGAGGCCGCGCACCCAAGGTCGGTGACCGCGCGCCGTAAGCACCGGGGGCGTCGGCCGGGTGCACAGGCGAGGACGTCCCCAAGCCCCGGCGAGCCGGTGCCGGGCGACCGCAGGGCGCAGAGCGGAAGCACCGGCATGCACGGGCAGCCACATGCACACAGGGCGGAGATGCCGCCCGGAAGACAGTGAAGGGCCGGGCGGCCGCAGGTAGGGCGCGAGATGACGAACCGTTGCCACGGGGCGCCGCGCGTACCAGAGGGCTTGAAAGATGGCGCGGCCACGGCCGTGCCGATGTCGGGAAAGTTGGGTCGCGGTGGGGAAGCCGCGATCGTTCGAGGGGGAGCACACATGGCCGGTGACGGCATGACAGCAGGTAGGCAGCGCAGCCGCGCTGGTAACGGGGGCGCCGCGGTCGGGGGGCTGCGCGTCGAGCGGGTCTGGACGACCGAGGGTGTCCACCCCTACGACGAGGTCGAGTGGGAACGCCGCGACGTCGTGATGACGAACTGGCGGGACGGCTCGATCAACTTCGAGCAGCGCGGGGTCGAGTACCCCGACTTCTGGAGCGTCAACGCCGCCAACATCGTCACCACCAAGTACTTCCGGGGTGCGGTCGGCACGCCGGAGCGCGAGTGGTCGCTCAAGCAGCTCATCGACCGGGTGGTGAAGACCTACCGCAAGGCGGGCGAGGACCACCGCTACTTCGCCTCCCCGGCCGACGCCGAGGTGTTCGAGCACGAGCTGACCTGGATGCTGCTGCACCAGGTGTTCAGCTTCAACTCGCCGGTCTGGTTCAACGTCGGCACCTCGTCGCCGCAGCAGGTCAGCGCCTGTTTCATCCTGTCCGTGGACGACTCGATGGACTCGATCCTGGACTGGTACAAGGAAGAGGGTCTGATCTTCAAGGGCGGCTCGGGCTCCGGGGTGAACCTCTCCCGGATCCGCTCCTCCAAGGAGCTGCTCTCCTCCGGCGGCACGGCCAGCGGCCCGGTCAGCTTCATGCGCGGCGCCGACGCCAGCGCCGGGACGATCAAGTCCGGTGGCGCCACCCGGCGCGCGGCCAAGATGGTCATCCTCGACGTCGACCACCCCGACATCGAGGAGTTCGTCACCACCAAGGCCCGCGAAGAGGACAAGATCCGCGCGCTGCGGGACGCCGGCTTCGACATGGACCTCGGCGGCAGCGACATCGTCTCCGTCCAGTACCAGAACGCCAACAACTCGGTCCGCGTCAGCGACGAGTTCATGCGCGCGGTCGAGGAGGGCGGCACGTTCGACCTGCGCGGCCGCCTGCACGGCGAGGTCATCGAGACCATCGACGCCAAGAAGCTCTTCACCGAGATCGCCAAGGCCGCGTGGGAGTGCGCCGACCCCGGCCTGCAGTACGACGACACCATCAACGACTGGCACACCAACCCCGAGACCGGCCGCATCACCGCGTCGAACCCGTGCTCGGAGTACATGTCGCTGGACGACTCGTCCTGCAACCTGGCGTCGCTCAACCTGATGAAGTTCCTCAACGCCGACGGCGGCTTCGAGGTGCAGAAGTTCGTCAAGAGCGTCGAGCTCGTCATCACCGCCATGGAGATCTCCATCGCGTTCGCGGACTTCCCCACCCCGAAGATCGGCGAGACCACGCGGGCCTACCGCCAGCTCGGCATCGGGTACGCGAACCTGGGCGCGCTGCTGATGGCGTCCGGCCAGCCGTACGACTCGGAGTCCGGCCGCGGGCTCGCCGCGGCCATCACCTCGCTGATGACCGGTACGGCCTACCGCCGCTCCGCGGAGATCGCCGGCGTCGTCGGACCGTACGACGGCTACGCCCGCAACGCCGAGGCGCACAAGCGCGTCATGCGCAAGCACGCGGCCGCCAACGACGAGATCCGCCCGAGCGGCCCGGTCGCGACGGCGCTGGTCAAGGAAGCCACCAGGCAGTGGCAGGACGGCATCAAGATCGGCGAGAAGAACGGCTGGCGCAACGCCCAGGCGTCCGTGCTCGCGCCGACCGGCACCATCGGCCTGATGATGGACTGCGACACCACCGGCATCGAGCCCGACCTGGCCCTGGTCAAGTTCAAGAAGCTCGTCGGCGGCGGCTCCATGCAGATCGTCAACCAGACGGTGCCGCGCGCCCTGCGCAGCCTCGGCTACCCCGAGGAGCAGGTGGAGGCGATCGTCGAGCACATCGGCGACCACGGCAACGTCGTCGACGCCCCGGGCCTCAAGCCGGAGCACTACCCGGTGTTCGACTGCGCCATGGGCGAGCGGTCCATCGCCCCGATGGGCCACGTCCGGATGATGGCCGCCGTGCAGCCGTTCATCTCCGGCGCGATCTCCAAGACGGTCAACATGCCGGAGTCGGCGACCGTCGAGGACATCGAGCACATCCACTTCCAGGGCTGGAAGCTGGGCCTCAAGGCGCTGGCGATCTACCGCGACAACTGCAAGGTGGGCCAGCCGCTGTCCGCGGCGAAGCCCAACAAGGCGGTCGAGGAGAAGACCGAGGCGCAGGCCGAGAAGGTCGTGGAGAAGGTCGTCGAGTACCGCCCGGTCCGCAAGCGGCTGCCGAAGAAGCGCCCGTCGCAGACGGTGTCGTTCTCGGTCGGCGGCGCCGAGGGCTACCTCACCGCGTCGTCCTACCCGGACGACGGCCTCGGCGAGGTCTTCCTCAAGATGTCCAAGCAGGGCTCCACCCTCGCGGGCGTCATGGACGCCTTCTCCGTGGCGATCTCCATAGGGCTCCAGTACGGCGTGCCGCTGGAGACGTACGTCAGCAAGTTCACCAACATGCGCTTCGAGCCGGCCGGCATGACCGACGACCCGGACGTCCGCATGGCCGCGTCGGTGATGGACTACATCTTCCGCCGCCTGGCGCTGGACTTCCTGCCCTACGACACCCGCGCCGAGCTCGGCATCTTCACCGCCAAGGAGCGCGCGGCCCAGGTCGCGGCCGAGGCGGCGGCCGAGGCCGCGAACGTGGACCTGGCCGGCATGGCGGCGTCCGCCCCGGTGTCGGCCCCGGTCGGCGCCGCGTCCACCCCGGCGGCTCCCGCGCCGGCCCCGGCGGCTCCGGCTGCCGAGGCGCAGGCGCCGGCCGAGGCCGAGAAGGAGGCGCACTCCTCGACGGAGCTGCTCGAGATCGTGCTGGGAACGTCCGCGGACGCGCCGCTGTGCTTCACCTGCGGCACGAAGATGCGCCCGGCCGGTAGCTGCTACGTGTGCGAGGGATGCGGGTCGACGTCCGGCTGCAGCTGACGTCTTGACGTGATGCCTCCCACCCGCGTCAGGGTGGGAGGCATCCGGCGTTGTACGCCGGCCGCCACTACGGTCGAGTGATGACCGTTGACGTTCTCGACCGCCGCCGGCTGGAGGGCGCCAAGGTAGCCGTCGGCGTCACCTTCGCCGCGAACGGGCTCGCCTTCGGTGGGTGGCTGGCCCGGGCTCCCGCCGTACGCGATGATCTGAGCCTTTCTCCCGCGGGGTTCGGCCTGCTCCTGTTGTGCCTGTCCGGGGCGGCGGTGTCCGCGATCCCGCTGGCCGGGCCGGTCGTCCAGCGGGTCGGTCCGGCGCGCGCGGTCCTGCTCGGCAGCATGTCCGTCGTGCTGGGCCTGGTGGGCCTGGGCGTCGGCACGGCGGCCGGTTCCGTGGTCGCGGCGGGTGCCGGGCTGATCTTCATCGGCATGGGGAACAGCACCTGGGACGTCGCGATGAACGTCGAGGGCGCGGACGTGGAACGGCGGCTCGGCCGGACGCTGATGCCCCGCTTTCATGCCGGTTTCAGCCTCGGCACGGTGGCCGGCGCCGGGGTGAGCGCCGTGGCGGCCGCGGCTTCGGTCACGGTCGCCGTGCAGGTGTTCGTCATGGCCGCCGTGGCCGCGGTGCTGATGCTGGTGACCGTGCGCCGGTTCCTTCCCGTACCCGAGGATCGCGACGAGCGCTCGCACGGCGGCCGGGTCAGGGACGCCTGGCGGGAGCCGCGCACGCTGCTCATCGGCGTGATCATGCTCGGCTTCGGCTTCACCGAGGGCGCGGCCAACGACTGGCTGGCGATCGGCCTCGTGGACGGCTACGGCGCGAGCGAGACCGTCGGGGCGGTCGGCTTCGGCTTCTTCGTGACGGCGATGACCCTCGGCCGGCTCTTCGGCGGCGCGGCGATCGAGCGCTGGGGCCGCGTCCGTACGCTCCGGCTGACCGCGGTGACCGCCCTCGCCGGTCTGCTGCTGGTCGTGTCCGGCATCGGCGTGCCGGCCGTGCTCGCCGGCGCGCTGTTGTGGGGCGCGGGCGCATCGCTGGGCTTCCCGATCGGGATGAGCGCCGCGGCCGACGACCCGCTGCGGGCGGCGCTGCGGGTGTCGGTCGCGGGCTCGATCGGGTACGGGGCGTTTCTCGCCGGACCGCCGCTCATCGGCCTGCTCGCCGAGCGTTTCGGCGTGCTGCGCGCCCTGTCGGTGGTCGCCGTGGCCATCGGGCTCGGCCTGCTGGGCTCGGGCGCCGCCCGATCTTCCGTCAGCGGTGCAGGAAGTCGCCGATGACCGAGGCCAGCACCTCCGGCTGCTCGATCACCATGGCGTGCGACGCGTCCGCCAGCTGCAGGTGCCGCATGCGCGGATTGACCTTCGCAGCCGTCTCCGCCTGTGCCAGCAGGTGGCGGCGGTGCGCGGCGTAGAGGTCGGCGAGCGGCTCCTGCTCCGGCAGGTTCCGCGTGGCGAGAACCGTCAGTGTCGGCGCGGGCGTCGAGGCGTAGACCGGGCCAAGATCAAGTTCGCTCATCAGCGTACGCAACGAGCCCGACGTCTCCACCGTCGGCCGCATCGTGGTCTCCCCGTCCTTGTGCACGAGGTTGCGCCGGAAGCCCTCGATCCACAGTTTCTCGTTGGCGCCCATGTCCCGGGCCGCCATCTGCTGCCGCTCCACCAGATCCGGCAGCTCGGTCGCCGTGATCGTGCGCCCGAGCTGCGCCTGCGCCGCATCGAAGGCGGCATCCAACCGCGCCAGCTCGGCCGACGCCTTCTCCGGCTCCAGGCCCGGCAGCTGCTCGACCCGCGTGGGCGGCGGATTACCGTCCAAATTCACCACACCCGGCGACTCCGGATGCCGCTGCCCCCAGAGAACGGCCAGCATCCCGCCGAGGGAATGCCCGGCCACAGCAGGACGATCCAATTCCAGCTGTACGGTCACCGCGGCGACGTCACCGAGCGCCGCATCCCACGACCACGGGCCGTCGCCGGAGCGCCCGTGCCCCCGCAGGTCCATGGTGATCACCCGGTTCCGGGGCCGCAGCGCCCGGGCCAGCGTGGTGAGCATCGCAAGATTGCCGCCGGCCCCGTGCAACAGCAGAAGCGGAGGCCGGTCCCCGCCGAAATCCCGCACGGCGATCGGAAGCTCCCCGGCGTCGACCAGTCGGTCATTGATCATCATCGTCTCCCTGGCGCTCGACGCCGTATGTCCTCGGCGCCGACGCTGTTTCCGGCGCTCGTGCTGTTCGTGGTCCTCGTGCTGTTTCCGGCGCTCGTGCTGTTCCTGGCGCTCCTGCTGTTTCCGGCCCTCGTGTCGTCCTGGCCCTGGTGCTTTTCCTGCAGCTCGTGATGTCCGCGGCGGCTCCTGCCGTTTTCGATGCTCATGCCGTCCTCGGCGGGTCAAATCGTGTCATCTGCGAGACAAGGGCTGTCAAGGAGCATGCCTCCCGGTCTCCCGCCCTCCGCCCCGCCGAGGGGAGCCTGCCATCTAGGGTCGAGCGGTGGACGAACCGGCCCCGCGCCCCCTGACCGAGCCGCACCCGTCCCGCCTCGCACCCGGCCATCCCCGCCGGGCGGAGATCCTCGCCGCCCACGCCGCGGCCCTCGAAGCCGGCCAGGCGGGCTACCCGGATCCGGAGACCGGGCTCTTCGTGCTCACCGCCGGCTTCCTGGCCAAACGCGGCACGTGCTGCGGACGCGGATGCCGTCACTGTCCGTACACAAATGGTGTCTGACCCGGCCTTCCGCCGGCCCCCGGAGACCAGTACGGTGTGCCCGAAATATTCGGGAGGACCAGGTGCGCAAGCGTCTCATCGCCCTCGGCGCCGCGGTGGCGCTGCTCGCGCCGGCGGGCTGCTCGAAGGAGCAACCCGGCACGACGCCGCTTCCTCCCGTCCGGATCGCGGAACAACCGGCGGCATCGGCGGGCGGGGCCTGCATCCTCTGGGACTACCCGTTCATCCAGAAGACCATCGGCGTCGCCTTCTCCGTCGCGGCCTCGGACCAGGTCGACGAGACCTCGACCTGCGTGGTCCAGACCACGTCGGCCGAAGGGCCGTATCTGGTGCTCTCCGTGGTGGAAAGCACCAAAGCGGACGCCGACCTGTTCCTCGACGAGATGATGCCCGCGAAGTCGACGAAGGTGAAGGGGCTCGGCAAGGCGGGCTACCGCCTGGTGACGAAGGCGTCCGGCGGTCACGGCCCGACGATCGAGTTCGGCTGGCTGAGCGAGGCGGAACAGCTCCAGACGCTGCGGTTCACCTTCGCGAAGGGCGCCCCCGCGAAGGACGTCGAGCGGATGCAGCCCAGGCTGTTGTCGCTGGCCAAGGCGCTGAACACCACCAACGGCTGACCGCCCACCGATTGGCACGACCGCCGCCCGGCAGCCTGCCCAAGCGGCGGATGCTCTGCGTAACCGCGACGCCTCCCGCCTGACGTGTACCGGGCCGTGCCGCTCCGGACCCTCTGCGAACCATGCCGCAGGCTGTCTCGGAACCATGCCGCAGGCTGTCTCGGAACCATGCCGCTGCGAACCTGCCTCGGAGTCTTGCCGCGTCGAGCTTGTCCCTGACTTGGCGCTCCGTTGGTTCGTCCGGCGGCGTCGTCGTCGCGGCCCTGTCCTACGAGCTTGGCGCTCCGCGGGTTCCTCCCGCGGCCCTATTCCTTCCTGCGGCGGCGCATTCCACCTGCGCGGGGCGCCGTCTGCCTGGGTGTGCCGTACTCCGCCGGGCTCAACATGCCTGATCCTGGCGGCTCTGCCGGGGCACGCCGGCCTGCGCGGGGACCGCTCAGTGGGCGTCGACGAACACCCGGGACGCGACCTCGCGCGGTAGCCGGATCTTGTCACCCGACCGGTCGATCGTGACCCCGTCACGCTCCTGGGCGACCGTCACGGTCGCGCCCGGGTCGATGCCCGCGGCGTGCAACTGGCGCAGCACGCCGGCGTTCGTCTGGACGCTCTCGCAGATCCGGCGTACCACCACACTGCCGCTGAGCCCCGGGAAGGCAAGGTTGCGTTCGCCCGCGTTCACCGTCGCGGCGCTGCTGTCCAGCAGCTCCTCCGACGGGGAGCCGAGGACTTCGAGGCCCGGGATCGGATTGCCGTAGGGCGAGCGTGTCGGCCGGTTGAGCAGCTCGTAGACCTTCTTCTCCACGGCGTCGCTCATCACGTGCTCCCAGCGGCAGGCCTCCTCGTGGGCCTCCTCGTAGGGCATGCCGATGACGTTGACGAGCAGCAGCTCGGCGAGCCGGTGCTTGCGCATGACCGCGACCGCGGCGACGCGACCCTGCTCGGTCAGGAGGAGATGGCGGTCGTTCTCGACGGTGAGCAGGCCGTCGCGCTCCATCCGCGCAACCGTCTGGCTGACCGTGGGGCCGCTCTGGTGCAGGCGTTCCGCGATGCGCGCGCGCAGTGGCGGCACGCCCTCTTCCTCGAGCTCGAGGATCGTGCGCAGGTACATCTCGGTGGTGTCGACGAGATCATTCACAGTGCGGCCCTCCCAGCAGCGATATTACCTCGCAGCCGGGGGTTGACTTCGTGCCGACGAGGTGCGTGTGGAGACCTTACCGGACGGCACTCGAAGATGTCTGGACCCGACAAATCGCCTCCACCGCGGTCAACCCGGCCCATCCCGCTCTCGCCGTCCTCGGCTCGCCGTCCACCCGGCCCCGCCGTATCTCCGTCGCGTCTCGCCGCTGACCTGCTGCTTCCTGCCGTTGATCTGCTGCGTCCCGTTGTTGGCCTCCTGTGTCCTGCCGTTGATCTGCTGCGTTTCGTTGGCCTCTTGCGCCTCGCTGGCTGCCGCGGCCGCTGAGTGCCCGGCGCGTTGTTATCCACAGCCCTCGGCTTGCGATCCGAATCTGTCGGGCCGGCGTGGCAGAGTGACGGCATGGCGGATGGGACGACGGCAGTGATCTGGGACGAAGCGCTGCTCGCATACGACATGGGCGATCACCCGCTCAACCCGGTCCGGGTCGAGCTCACCATCGCGCTCGCTCGCGAGCTGGGAGTCCTCGACCGCCCGGGGGTCCGGATGATCGTGCCCACGCCGGCCGGCGACGACGCCCTGACGCGCGTGCATCGCGCCGACTACCTGGATGCCGTGCGGGCCGCGCCGATCGATCCCTTCTTCCAGGGCTGGGGCCTCAACACGCCGGACAACCCGGTCTTCGACGGCATGCACGAGGCGTCCGCCCGCATCTGCGGCGCCACGATCGCCGCGGCCGAGGCCGTCTGGTCCGGCGGGGCGACCCGCGCCGTCAACGTCTCCGGCGGGCTCCACCATGCGATGGCCTCGCGCGCGTCCGGGTTCTGCGTCTACAACGATCCCGCCGTCGCGATCGCGCGCCTGCTCGACCTCGGCGCCCAGCGCGTCGCCTACATCGACATCGACGTCCACCACGGCGACGGCGTCCAGGCCGCCTTCTACGACGACCCTCGCGTCCTGACGGTGAGCCTGCACGAGTCGCCGCTGGCGCTCTTCCCGGGCACGGGTTTCCCCGACGAGACGGGAGGGCCGGGAGCCGAGGGCACGGCGGTCAACGTGGCCCTCCCACCGGGCACCGGCGACGCGGGCTGGCTGCGTGCCTTCCACGCGGTCGTGCCGTCGGTCGTGCGCGCGTTCGAGCCGCAGGTCCTGTTCACCCAGTGCGGCGCGGACGCCCACCGGCTCGACCCGCTCGCCGACCTGCGCCTGTCGGTGGACGGTCAGCGGGCCGCCTACATCGCCCTGCGCGCCCTGGCCGACGAGGTCACCGGCGGCCGGTGGATCGCCACCGGCGGCGGCGGATACGCGCTGGTCGAGGTCGTGCCCCGGGCCTGGGCGCACCTCCTCGCGGTGGCCACCGGCGCACCGCTGGACCCCGGCACGGCGACCCCGCCAGGCTGGCGCAAACTCGCCGCCGAGCGCTGCCCCGGCGGCACGGTCCCGGCGACGCTGACAGACGGCCACCCTCCGCCCGTCGAGCGCTGGGAGCCGGGCACCGCGACGGACGCGGTCGACAAGGCCATCATGGCGACCCGGTCGGCCGTCTTCCCCCTGCACGGACTGGACCCCCATGACCCCCGAGACTGACCGCCCCCGCGCCCTGGAGCGCGGTCGACCGGTGACGGCTCCGTAGGGGCGGGAGCGCCACCTTCGCAAGGGACAAACGGGAGAGACCCGCGACGGGATCGCATCGGAGACGGAGACTGGGGAGGTGAAGCCGGTGAGCAGAGAGTCCGTGACCAGAGAAGCCGACGTGCTGCTCTCCGACGGCAGCGCCGTGCATCTGCGTCCCATCCGCCCGGATGACGCACCCGCCATCGTGGAGTTCCACTCGCGAATGAGCGACCGCACCCGCTACCTGCGCTACTTCTCGCCCTACCCGCGCATCCCGCAGCGCGACCTCGACCGCTTCGTCAACGTCGACCACCGCGACCGCGAGGCCTTCGTCATCGTGTCCGGTGCGCGCATCATGGCCGTCGGGCGCTACGAGCGCCTCGGTCCCGACTCGCCCGAGGCCGAGGTGGCTTTCGTGGTCGAGGACGCGCACCAGGGCCGGGGCATCGGGTCGGTGCTGCTCGAGCATCTCGCCGACGCCGCCCAGGAGAACGGCATCTCGCGTTTCGTCGCGGAGGTGCTGCCCGAGAACGGCGGCATGCTGCGCGTCTTCAGCGACTTCGGCTACCAGGTCCAGCGCCAGTACGCCGACGGCGTGGTGCACCTGAGCTTCCCCATCGCCCCCACCGAGAAGTCCCGGGAGGTGCAGGAGAGCCGCGAGCAGCGTACGGAGGCGCGGTCCATCGCGCGCCTGCTGCATCCGCGCGGTGTCGCCGTGTACGGGGCGAGCGCCAGCGGGCAGGGCATCGGTGCGGCCCTGCTCGCCCACCTCCGCGACGGCGGATACACCGGCACCGTCGTGCCCGTGCACCGGCGTGCCCTCCGGGTCGCGGGGCTGCCCGCGTACCGGTCGGCCGCCGACGCCGGTGCCGATGTCGACCTCGCGCTCATTGCCGTACCCCCGGACGGGGTTGCGGCGGCGGTGGCCGACGCGGCCGCGGCCGGGGCAGGCGGCCTGGTGGTCATCTCCGCCGGCTTCGCCGAGACCGGGCCGGAGGGGGCGCAGGCGCAGCGGGCCCTGGTCGACACGGCACGCGCGGCGGGCCTGCGGGTCGTGGGTCCCAACTGCCTGGGCATCGCCAACACCGACCCTTCGGTACGGCTGAACGCGACGCTGGCGCCGCTCCTGCCGGCGGCGGGCCGGGTGGGCTTCTTCAGCCAGTCGGGAGCGCTCGGGGTGGCGCTGCTGGCCGAGGCCGACCGTCGCGGGCTGGGCCTGTCGAGTTTCGTGTCGGCGGGCAACCGCGCCGACGTCTCCGGCAACGACCTGTTGCAGTACTGGCAGGACGACCCCGGCACCGATGTCGTGCTGCTCTATCTCGAGACGTTCGGCAATCCGCGCAAGTTCGCCCGGCTGGCGCGGCGGATGAGCCGGACCAAGCCCGTGGTCGCGGTGGCGTCCGCGAGCCGCCCGCCGGGGCTGGCCGGAGATCTTCCCGGTCCGGACACCAAGGCGGTCACCGCGCTGTTCGCCCGCTCCGGCGTCATCCGCGTCGACACGGTCGCGGAGCTGTTCGACGTGGGTGTCCTGCTCGCACACCAGCCGCTGCCGACCGGGCGCCGGGTCGCCGTGGTGGGCAACTCGTCGGCGCTGTCGGGCCTGGCGGTGGCCGCGTGCCGGGCCAACGGGCTCACCGTGGCCGACGGCTATCCGCATGACATCGGCCCGCAGGCCGGCGCGCACGACTTCGCGGACGCCCTCGCCGACGCGGCCGTCGACGACCGGGTCGACGCGCTCGTGGTGGTCTTCGCGCCGCCGCTGCCGGGGCAGCTCTCCGACGAGGACGCCGACTTCGCCGCCGCCCTCGGCAGCGTCGCCCTGGCGGGGGAGAAGCCCACCGTGGCGACGTTCCTGCTCGGGCGGCTGCCCGCCCGGGTGCCCGCGTATCCGTCCGTGGAGGAGGCGGTGCGCGCCCTCGGCCGGGTGGCGTCGTACGCCGACTGGCTGCGCCGGCCACCGGGCGTCCTGCCGGTGCTCTCCGGGGTGGATCCCGCGGCGGCCGAGATCGACGGGCCGCTGCCGGAGCTGCTCGCGGCGTACGGGATCTCGATGCAGCCGTCCGTCTCGGCGGCCACGCTCGACGAGGCCGTCGCCGCGGCGAGGGCCCTCGGCTACCCGGTGGCGGTGAAGGCGGCCGGGCGCTCGTTGCGCCACCGCATCGACCTCGGCGCCGTCCGGCTCGCCCTGGCCGACGAGGGTGACGTGGTCGCCGCCTACCAGGAGCTGTCCGCGGCGTTCGGCCCGCAGGTGCTCGTGCAGTCCATGGTGGCCCCCGGGGTGGCGTGCACGATCGAGGTGGTCGAGGATCCCGCCTTCGGCCCGGTGATCGGCTTCGGCCTGAGCGGCGTGGCCAGCGAGCTCCTCGGCGACCTGGCCTGGCGGGCGGCCCCGCTCACCGACCGGGCCGCCGAGGCGCTGGTCGACGAGCCGCGGGCGGCGCCGCTGCTGCACGGCTACCGCGGTTCCGAGCCGGTCGACCGGGACGCGCTGGCCGACCTGCTGCTCCGCGTCGGCCGCCTCGCGGACGAGCACCCGCGCGTCCGGGCGCTGTCCTTGAAACCGGTGCTGGCCCGCCCGGACGGATACACGGTCCTGCACGCCTCGGTGGAGATCGGCGAGGCCGGCACCCGCCCGGACACCGGCCCCCGCCGCCTGCACACCGCCTGACGCCGGCACCCAGCGTCCAACGAGCGGCCCATCACCGAGGGGCCCGGCACAGGACCGGGTAGGCGGGACGCGGACGAAGGCGCCGGGTAGGCGGGACGCGGACGAAGGCGCCGGGTAGGCGGGACGCGGACGAAGGCGCCGGGTAGGCGGGACGCGGACGAAGGCGCCGGGTAGGCGGGACGCGGACCAAGGCGCCGGGCAGACGGCACGCCAACGGGGCGCGGAGAAGGCGCCATGCAGACGGACCACGGACGAGGCGCGTGCATGCGAAGCGCAGACGAACACCCCTGCAAGCGAAGTACCGACACAGGTACCCGGCAAGAAACACCCGGACGAGAAAGACCGGCCGCATACCGCGACCGGCCTTCCCCCGTAAAACCCCCGTGATCCCCCGTGACCCCGTGAACCCCCGTGAAACTCAGCTGGCGTACGCCTCCAGGCGCGACGCCCGCTGCGGGTCCCGCAGCTTCGACATCGTGACCTTCTCGATCTGGCGGATCCGCTCACGGCTCAGCCCGAACTCGCGTCCCACCTCGTCGAGCGTGCGCTGACGCCCGTCGTCCAGGCCGAAGCGGAGGCGGATCACCGCGGACTCGCGCTCCGACAGCGTCGCCAGGACGATCTCGACCTCGTTGCGCAGCTCGCCCTGGGTGATGGTGCCGCCCGGCTCGGCGTTCGGGTCGACCGCCGCGACGAAGTCGCCGAGGGCGCTCTCGCCGTCCTCGCCCACCGCCTGGTCCAGGCTGACCGGCTCGCGGTCGTACGAGATGAGCTCGATGACCTGGAACTCGGGCACGCCCAGGGCCTTGGCGATCTCGGCCACGGCGGGCTCGCGGCCGAGCTGGGCGGCGAGGTCGCGCCGGGCCCGGACCATGCGGTTGACCTGCTCGACCATGTGCACCGGGATGCGGATGGTACGGGCCTGGTCGGCCATGGCGCGGGTGATGGCCTGGCGGATCCACCAGGTGGCGTACGTGGAGAACTTGTAGCCCTTGGTGTAGTCGAACTTCTCGACCGCGCGGATCAGGCCGAGGTTGCCCTCCTGGATGAGGTCCAGGAACGCCATGCCGCGGCCGGTGTAGCGCTTCGCGATGCTGACGACGAGGCGCAGGTTGGCCTCGAGCAGGTGGTTCTTCGCGGCGCGGCCCTCGGCGACGATGATCTCGAGGAGCGGGGCCAGGTCCTCGCCCGCCTCGGGGAGCTTCTCCTCGGCGTAGAGGCCGGCCTCGATGCGCTTGGAGAGGGTGACTTCCTCGACCGCGGTGAGCAGGCGGGTGCGGCCGATGCCGTTGAGGTACGCCCGGACGAGGTCCGCGGAGACGCCGCGCTCGTCGGTGGCGTCCAGATCGGCCAGGGCCTCGACACCGTCAGTCATGATGTTCTCGGCGGCAACCACCGTGGACTCCATCGCCTTCATCTGCAGGACCACCTTTCAGTCCCCTCCCCGCTCAACCGATGTCGTGCGTTCCCAGCCGCATTCGTGCCGGTGATCAGAAGTGTGGACCGGGGGGCGTTAAGCCGAGGTAAGGCAAGCGTGCGGGTGGCATGAATCGGGGAGAACCATGAGGTCGGCAAGCCGACAGGCGCCCGGATTGGTGTGACATTTACCGAACGCGGCTCAATTCCGAATGCGTGGTCGAGGACCGGTAATCTGCCAGGAGGGCACGGGTCGTACGAGGAGGTTCGGTGGTTTTCAAAAAGTTGATGCAGGCGATGGGCGTGGGCGGGCCGTCCGTGGAGACGGTGCTCGCCAACCCCAACTGCCGCCCCGGCGGCTACCTCGAGGGCCAGGTGCACGTGATGGGCGGCGACCACGCCGTCGACATCGAGTACGTGGCTGTCGGACTCATGACCCGGGTCGAGGTGGAGAGCGGCGACAGCGAGTACAACACCGATCAGGAGTTCCACCGCCAGCGTCTCACCGGCTCCTTCAAGCTCGACGCGGGCGCGCGCTACGACATCCCGTTCCGCTTCGACGTGCCGTGGGAGACCCCGATCACGGAGGTGTACGGGCAGCACCTGCACGGCATGACCATGGGTCTGCGTACGGAGCTCGAGGTGGCCCGGGCGGTCGACAAGGGCGACCTGGACGCCGTGGCCGTGCACCCGCTGCCGGCCCAGGAGCGGATCCTCGACGCCTTCCTGCGGCTGGGCTTCCGCTTCAGCCGGGCCGACGTGGAGAGCGGTCGGGTCTACGGCGTGCAGCAGACGCTGCCGTTCTACCAGGAGATCGAGTTCTACCCGCCGGCGCAGTTCGCGCACGGCATCAACCAGCTCGAGGTCACGTTCATCCCGACGCCGCACCAGCTCCAGGTGGTGCTGGAGATCGACAAGCGGGGCGGGCTGTTCACCGAGGGCCACGACGCGTTCGGCCGCTTCGACGTCGACTACCACACGGTCGACCAGGTCGACTGGACCGCGCAGCTCAACGGCTGGCTGCAGCAGTCCGCCCAGCGCCGCGGTCTTTTCTAGATCTCCAGCAGGACGGTTCGCGGGCCCACGTTCACGCTCTCGACGAGCATGTGGGCCCGGAACCGGCCCGTCTCGACGGTAGCCCCGCGCTCGCGCAGCGCCTCGACGACGGCGGTGACCAGCGGCTCGGCGGCCTCCGCAGGTGAGGCCGCCGACCAGCTCGGCCGCCGGCCCTTGCGCGCGTCGCCGTAGAGGGTGAACTGGCTGACCACCAGCAGCGGCGCGCCGGCCTCGGCCGCCGAGCGCTCGTCGTCGAGGATGCGCAGCTCGTGGACCTTGCGGGCCATGGTCGCGGCGGTCTCCGCG
The DNA here is from genome assembly GCF_014648355.1 of Couchioplanes azureus. Classification (GTDB taxonomy): domain Bacteria; phylum Actinomycetota; class Actinomycetes; order Mycobacteriales; family Micromonosporaceae; genus Actinoplanes; species Actinoplanes azureus. The sequence continues at coordinate 666,257 of NZ_BMQY01000003.1, read as the reverse complement.
GTGTCGGTGTGCGTGACGCCGAGCAGGACGAGCAGGCCGTCCTCGATCTTCCCGACGACCTCGTCGGCCACGGTCACGCTCGCCCGGCTGACGGTCTGTATCAGTGCCCTCATCGGCGCCGAGCGTACCGGCTCTTGGCGGCGATCCGCGTACCGGACATCATGGACGGATGGCCCGCGGATTGCGTTACGTCGATGCCGTCAAGATCCTCGACGGGGCGGGGCCCGCCGCCAAGGCGGTCGACGACCTCCTCGGCGGGGTGCTGGCGGTGGCCACCGCGGGCGGCTCGGCGGCGGCTCTGTCGCTCTTCGACGCCAAGACCGAGATCGTCCGCCTCGGCCACGTCGTGGCCGGCAAGCTGCATGATTCCGTACGGGGACTCCCCCGCCACGACCGCAGCAGCCGCCTCCAGGCCGCACACGGCGTGCTGGTGCTGGCCGCCTACTTCGAGGCGTTCGACCAGGTGGTGGCGCAGGCCGGGATCGGCGCGGCGGCCCTGACCCGCGACGAGCAGATCCTGCTCTCCACCGGCACCAGGGTCGACGGGGACTGGCTGGAGTCGCTGGTCACCGCGGAGCTCCCGGTCCCGTCGGCGGCGCGGCCGCACCGGGGCCTGGCCGCGGAGCTGGCCGAGTTCTACGCGGCCGCGAGCGCCCGGCTGCGCGGCTTCCTCGAGGGCCTGGCGGTCTGGGAGCGGGCGAGCGAGCGGGAGCGGCGCGCCGCCGGCGACCTGATCGGCGCCCGGCTTCCCGGCCTGGCGGTCCGCCGCTACGAGGAGATCAGCCTGCGCCTGGCCGTGGACGTGCCGGAATTCGGTTTCTGGGTGGCGCGCGCCGAGCGCCAGGCCATCGGCCACAGCCTGGGCGAGCTGCGCGAGCTGCTGGAACGGACGGGTTCCGGACGTCGGGCCGAGGGCTGGCGGGCCGCGCTCGCGGCGGCGTACCGCGCCGACCTGGAGCTGCCCGTGCTGCGCGGCGACACCGGGGAGGTCCGGGTCCCGTCGCTGGGGGAGGCGTACCTCGATCCGCGGTTCCGGGCCCGGCTCGCGTCGCCGAACTCCAGCCTGGCGGAGGAGTCGTGGTGGACCGGGGAGACCCGTGCGGACCTCGCCGCCTTCCTCGCCGGCCATCTGACCACGCCGCAGGCCTTCGAGGCGCCGCTGGTGCTGCTCGGCCAGCCGGGGGCGGGCAAGTCGGCGCTGACCCGGGTGCTGGCGGCGCGGCTGCCCGCCGCGGACTTCCTCGTCGTGCGGGTGGTGCTGCGCGACGTGCCGGCCGAGGCGGCCGTCCAGGACCAGGTCGAGCTGGCCGTACGCGCGGCCGTGGGGGAGAGCGTCTCCTGGCCCGAGCTGACCCGCGCCGCGGCCGGCGCGCTGCCGGTGATCCTGCTCGACGGGTTCGACGAGCTGATCCAGGCGACCGGCATCCACCAGTCCGACTACCTGCAGCGGGTGGCGGCGTTCCAGCAACGCGAGGCCGTCCTCGGCCGGCCGGTGGCGGTCGTGGTCACCAGCCGCCTGGCGGTGGCCGACCGGGCCCGGCTGCCGGGCGGCACGCTCGCCGTGCGCCTGGAGGGTTTCGACGAGGCCCAGGTCGCCGCCTGGCTGGCGACCTGGAACCGGGCCAACGCCGGGCGCCCGGAGCACCGGCCGCTGCCGGCCGAGGTGCTCGCGCGCTTCCCGGACTTCTGCGAGCAGCCGTTGCTGTTGCTGATGCTCGCGCTCTACGACGCCGCCACGCACGCGCTGCAGAGCGAGGCCTCGCTCGAGACCGCGGAGCTGTACGAGCGGTTACTCAGCAGCTTCGCCGAGCGCGAGGTGCGCCGGCTGCACCCGCGCGAGCCCGAGGCGGCGGTGCCGGGCCTGGTCGAGGAGGAGCTGGTCCGCCTGTCGGTGGTCGCGTTCGCGATGTTCAACCGGCTGCGCCAGTCGGTCACCGAGCGGGAGCTCGACGCCGACCTGGCCGCCCTCGGCCTCGCGGCGGTGCGGCCCGGCACCGAGGCGTTCCACCGGCCGCTGACCGCGGGGGAGGAGCTGATCGGGCGCTTCTTCTTCATCCAGCGGTCCCGGGCCACGCAGGACGATCGCACGCTGCAGACGTACGAGTTCCTGCACGCCACCTTCGGGGAGTTCCTGGTGGCCCGGCTCACCGTCCGGGCGCTGCGGGACACGGCGGCGCGCGCGGCCGTGGCGCGGCTGCCCCTGGGCGGTCCGCGGGACGAGGGCCTGGTGCGGACGCTGCTGGGATACGCGCCGCTGGCCGCCCGCGCGACGGTGCTGCCGTTCGTCACGTCGATGCTCGCCGGCGAGGACCGGGGCATGATCCGCGGGTGGCTGGTCGACACGCTGCGCGTCGCGCTGACCCGGCCGGCGCATCCGGCCCAGGAATACCGCCCGGTCGACAAGCGGGTGGACCACCTGATGGCGACGTACTCGCTGAACCTCACCCTGCTCGCGCTCGCCTGCGGTGAGCCGCTGCGCGCCTCCGAGCTCTTCCTGTACGCGGGCGACCCGGCGGCGTGGCTGCGCGGCGCCGCCCTGCAGTGGGAGGCGGCGGTCCCGTCCGGCATCTGGAACGAGCTCGTCGCCACGCTGACGGTCATCCGCGGCTGGGACGGCGACCGCCGCGACCTCGTCCTGGACCCCACCGCGGAGCGCCGCTTCCCGGCGGTGGACCTGCGCTGGAGCACCGCCGGCGCGACGGCCGGCACGCCCGGCACCTGGGGCACGGTGCCGTACGACCGGGTCGCCAACCGCCTGCATCTGACCGCCGACACCGCGGCCGACCTGGTCCGGTGGGCCGCCGAACCGCTCGCCCGGTGGATGCCGGACGCGGTCACCACCGTGGTGGCCATGGGCAAGGAGGACGCCGAGTCCGTGGCGCACGCGCTGGTGCGGGTCTGGGTCGGCGCGGCGAGCGCCGACGCCGCCACCCTCGCCGCCGGCTACGCCCGCGCGGTGGACGCCCTGCTCAGCGGGGGACCGGAGCAGGCGGCCTCGCAGCTGCACTTCGGCCGGGCCGCCCGGCTGCTGCTCGGCATGCTGACCCGCGACGCCGCCCGGCTTCCGGTCGCCGACGTGCTGCGCTGGCTCGGGGCGTACGTGCGCAGCAGCTACTTCCGGCGGGTGGTGCCGGAGGTCCTGGAGTGCCTCGCCGCCGCCCGGATACCCGGCGGGGAGGGCGTGCCCGAGCTCGTCGACGAGATGAACCTGCTGCGGCTCCAGCTGACCGCGGTGGACCAGCTCCGCGTCCTCGCGGCCCTGCACGAGCTGCGGGGCTGCCTGCCCCCGCGGACGGCCTCGCGCCTGCGGGCGTACCTGGTGCGCGGCGTGTCCGTGGCGCTGGCCGACCCGCAGGCCCGGCAGGTGCTCGCGGCGGACCGCGCGCTGGCCGCCCGCGTGGCGCAGGCCGTGGATCAGTAGTCGCCGGCGGTGGCCGGGGCGGCGACGGCCGGGCGTTCGCCGCGGGCGAGGGCCTCCTGCTCGGCGACGATGGCCTCGGTCGCGGTGGTGCCGAAGCGGGTCGCGCCCGCCTCGTAGAGGGCGAGCAGGGCTTCCAGCGTACGGACGCCGCCCGAGGCCTTGACCTCGACGGCGGGTGACACGGCCGCGCGCATCAACCGGATGTCGTCGAGGGTCGCGCCGCCCGGCGCGAAGCCGGTGCTGGTCTTCACGAAGTGGGCGCCCGCGCTCTCGGCGAGGCGGCAGGCGTGCACCTTCTCCTCGTCGGTCAGGTACGCCGTCTCGAGGATCACCTTGACCACCCGGCCCTGGGCGGCGGCCACCACCGCGGCGAGGTCGGCGCGCACGGCGGCGTGCTCGCCGCCGCGCAGCATGCCGATGGCGAGCACCACGTCGATCTCGTCCGCGCCCGCCTCGACCACGGCGTGGGTCTCCGCCACCTTCACCGCGGTGGGGGTGCTGCCGTGCGGGAAGCCCACCACCGTGCCGACCAGCACGCCGGTGCCGTGCAGCGCGGCCTTGGCCAGCGCCACGTCGGCGGGGCGCACGCACACCGAGGCGGTGCCGTAGCGGGCGGCGACGGCGCAGCCCTGCCGGACGTCCTCGGGGGTCAGCTCGGGACGCAGCAGCGCGTGGTCGATCATCTTGGCGACGTTCATCGGGTGTCTCCTGTCCGGGGCGGCTGCACGTCGAACGTGACGTGCAGCGAGTAGCGGCTGCCGACGTAGCGGCTCACCGAGTGTTCGAGGGGCTGCGAGAACTGGTCGACGATGACGCGGCTCTCGACCAGCAGGGGCTCGGTGGCGGCGACCTGGAGGTGGCCGCCGTCGGGGCCGGCGAGCTGGGCGCTGAGCGTGGACGAGCCCAGGGTGGGCCGCAGCCCGAACTCGTGCAGGGCCCGGTGCAGCGAGCCGGTCTCGAGGTCGACGTCGAGCAAGGCGGTCAGGTGCGGCGGGAAGCTCGCGTACTCGATCGCCATCGGGACGTCGTCGGCGAGCCGGACCCGGACGATCGAGATCACCCGCGGCGCGGCGGCGGTGAGCTGCAGCGCCGCGGCCTCCTCGGCGCGGGCCGGCCGCAGCTCGGCCTCGACCACCCGCGACGACGGGCGCCGGCCCCAGCTGAGCACCTGGTCGTGGAAGCTCATCAGGGTGGCGGCGGCGCGTGGAGCGGGACGCTGGCGCACGAAGGTGCCCCGGCCCTGCACCCGCTCGATGAGACCGTCGGCCTCCAGCGCGTTGAGCGCGGCGCGCACGGTCATCCGCGCCACGCCGAACTCCTCGGCGAGCGCGGACTCGGCCGGCACCAGGTCGCCTGGACTGGCCCCGGCGAGACGGGTGCGCAGGGCCCGCTCGATCCGCACATAGAGCGGCGTCTTCGCCATTGGTCCTCCAGGTCATCTAGACAACCTAGAGGTTGCCTCACCGGCCCGGGGGTTGTCCATAGGATGTGGCCCATGACGCTCTCGCTGCCCATCGACGCCGAGGCCAACAAGCTGCTCTCCACCGACCCGCTGGCGCTGCTCGTCGGCATGGTGCTGGACCAGCAGATCCCGTTGGAGAAGGCGTTCAGCTCGCCGTACGTGCTGGCGCAGCGGCTCGGCCACGCGCCCACCGCCGAGGAGCTGGCCGCCTTCGACCCCGATGCGCTGATCGCGATCTTCGCCGAGCCGCCGGCGCTGCACCGGTTTCCCAAGGCGATGGCCGCACGGGTGCAGGAGGTCTGCCGGGCGCTCGTCGACGGCTACGACGGCGACGCGGCCCACCTGTGGCGGGACGCCGTCGACGGCAAGGAGCTGCTCAGGCGGGTCGCGGCGCTGCCCGGCTTCGGCAAGCAGAAGTCGCAGATCTTCGTCGCGTTGCTCGGCAAGCAGTACGGCGTCCGGCCGCCCGGCTGGCGGGAGGCTGCCGGCGCGTACGGCGAGGAGGGCTCGTACCGCTCGGTGGCCGACATCGTCGACGGGGAGTCGCTGGCGCGGGTGCGAGCCTTCAAGAAAGAGATGAAGGCGGCTGCGAAGAGCGCGCGAGCAGGCTGAGCATCTGCGCGGGCGGCAGCGGCTCGGCGAACAGGTAGCCCTGGCCGATGCCGCAGCCCAGCAGCTGCAGCTCGGTGGCCTGCTCGGTGGTCTCGATGCCCTCGGCCACCGTGGTCAGGTGCAGCGCGTGGCTCAGCCGCAGGATCGCCTCGGTGATGCCGGCGCCCTCCGGCGTGCCGTTGAGCTCGGCCACGAAGCTGCGGTCGATCTTGAGGATGTCGACCGGCAGCCGGGTGAGGTAGTGCAGCGAGGAATAGCCCGTGCCGAAGTCGTCGATGGCGACCCGGATGCCGTGGGCGCGGAACTCGGCCAGCATGGTGATGCCCGCGACGTCGTCGACCAGCGCCGACTCGGTGATCTCGAGGACCAGGCGGCCCGGTTCCAGGCCGGTGAGCTGCAGCACGGCGAGCACGTCGTGGACCAGCGTCGGTTCGTGCAGCTGGCGGGGGGACAGGTTGACGCTGACGTACGTGTCGCCGCCCCACGAGACGACCTGGGCGCACGCCTCCCGCAGGACCCAGAGCCCCAGGGTGTTGATCGTGCCGTTGCGCTCGGCGATCGGGATGAACCGGGCCGGGGACACCACCCCGAGCTCCGGGTGCTGCCAGCGGACCAGCGCCTCGACGCCGACCGGGCGGCTGTCGGAGAGGTCCACGAGCGGCTGGTAGAGCACGGTCAGCTCGCCGCGCTCCAGGGCGCCGGTGAGGTCCTCGCCGAGCTGGGCGTCGGCCGCGCGGCCGTCGGTCATCGACGGGTCGTAGAGCTGGACGCCGTGCGTACCCAGGTTCTTGGCCTGGTACATCGCAATGTCCGCGCGGCGCAGCAGGTCCTTCGGCGTGTCGCCGGCGCGGGTCGTGGCCACGCCGACGCTGGCGCGCACCGGCACGGTGTCGTTGCCGAAGCACACCGGCGAGGCCGCCGCGGCGCCGAGGATGCGGTGGGCGGCGGCCAGCGCCGAGTCGGCGTCGGTCACGTCGGTGAGCAGGACGACGAACTCGTCGCCGCCGATGCGCGCCGCCACGTCCTCGGCGCGCACCGAGGAGCTCAGGATCTCGGCGAAGCCGGTCAGCATCGTGTCGCCGGCGGCGTGCCCGTACGCGTCGTTGACCAGCTTGAAGTCGTCGAGGTCGATGAGCAGCAGCGCCACGTCCTCGCGGTCGCCCACCGTGCGGGCGAGCCGGTCCTCGAGGCCGGCCCGGTTGGCGAGCCCGGTCAGCGGGTCGTGCAGCGCCAACCGCTGCAGCTCGTTCTCGCGCTGCCGCAGCTTCGTCTCCACCTGCTGGCGGCGCTCGATGTCGCGGCGCAGCGCGGCGGTGGCCGCGTCGACCTTGCTCATCGCCCGGTTGCGGGCGCCGGTCAGGATGCCGACCAGCGCCGTCAGCAGCAGGGTGATGGTGAGGCCGAGGGCCCACGCCGAGCCGACGATGCCGCGGTCGGTCTCCGCGAGCAGCCGCTCGGTCGGGTGCACCTCCAGCTTCCACATCCGCAGGCCGGCGGGGATGAAGGCGGTGCGGCTCAGGGTCGCCGAGGGACGCGCCAGCTCGGCGGTCGCCTGGGCGACCACCCGGTCGCTCGTGCTGGCCGGGTCGGCCAGCTCGGCGGTCACCGCGCCGTGGGCCTGTGCCCGCAGCGTCTCGTTGAGCAGGTCGCCGCCGTGCACGCCCAGGCTCAGCCACCCGCGGATGGGGCCGTTCTTGAAGTACACCGGCACCGCGAGCGTGAACGACTGCTGCTGCTCGGCGAGGGGCAGGCCGCGGTCGGCCGGGAACACGTACGCCCGGCTGACCGCGAGCCCGCCGACGATCCGGGCCTCGTCCAGGGTCTCGTCGGCCTCGGGGGTGCTGTTGAGGTCCCAGCCCGTGGAGACCGGCCGGCCGTCGAACGACTTGGTGAACACGACGAAGGTGTGCTCGATGCCGGTGCCCACCGGCTTGAACCGCAGGTCCGGCGCGCCCTTGCCGCGCCAGTACTGCTCCAGCATCGCGACGCCGGTGTCCTGGGAGGAGACCACGAAGGAGAGCGACGTCGCGCCGGGCAGGCGGCGGGTGCTGACCTTGGAGGTGATCCAGGTGAAGTGCTCGGCGTTGAGGTCGTTCTGGGCGCCGAGCGCGATCGCCACGTCGAGGAGGGTGTCGCCGTACCGCTGGATCTCGTTGGAGATGGCCCGGTTGAGGTCGCTGGTGTAACGGTCCATGAGCTGCGCGGCGTAGCGCTGCTCGGTGTCGCGGGCGCCCTGCGCGGCACCCCAGGACGCGGCGATCCCGGTGAGCGCGACCACGACCACGATGGCGACGCCGGACCACCGGCGCCGCTTGAGGACGGGCGTACTCGTCAGCACGCTGTACTTGATCGGCCGTTGCGCGCCGTACTTGAACGACCGGCGTCCGGTGGTATGCGGACCGGAGACAGTGCGAGGATGGGCCGGTGAAGAAGCAGCCGGAGCGGCCGGTGCTGATCACCGACGCCGCCCGCAGCCAAGAAGATCAACTCCGTAGCCGACAGATCCGTTATGTCACGATGATGGGCATTCGTGCCGGGTGTCTGATCCTCGGGGCCGTGCTCATCAGCGCCCAGCCTCCGCTGCTCCCGCTCTGGCTGATCCTCTGCGCGGCCGGCATGGTCTTCCTGCCCTGGGCGGCGGTCCTGATCGCCAACGACCGCCCGCCCAAGAGCAAGACGCACCCGCCCGCGCCGCAGCCCCGGCCGCACCCGCGCGCCGTCACGCAGCAGCCGGACGAGCCGGCCCCGCACCGCACCATCGACGCCGAGCCCTGAGCGCGTGGGCGACATGCGTGCTCTCACGCTGAGAGCATGCCTCGGGCCGGCCGCCCGGTTCTCCGGAGGAACTCAATTCCGCCTCAAGGGCGTGCGCCGATCCGCTGCACGGCCGCGGCCCCGAGTGCGGCGCCGGCCGCCAGCGCGGCCTGCGGATCCGCGCCGGAACACCAGGCCCGCAGCAGGCCCGCCGCGAAGGCGTCACCCGCGCCGGTCGGATCGAGCGACGGTACGCGGACACCCGCCACCGACCGCAACACCCCGTCACGAGTCGCCCAGACGGCACCGTCGCCCCCGCGCTTGACGACCACGTTGCGGGCGGCCGAGGTGAGCACCGCCGCCTGCCGCTCCGGCCCGCCCGGACCGGCGAGGACCTCCGCCTCGTCCGCGTTGCAGAGCAGCAGGTCGATTCCGCGTACCAGCTCCAGGAAGTCGCCCGAGCGCCGCAGCGGCGCCGCCGAGGCCGCGTCGACGCTGGTCGTCAGCCCGCGCGAGCGGGCCGCGGCGAGCGCCGCCAGCCCGCCCGCCCGGGATCCGGGGTGCAGCAGCGGATACCCCGACAGGTGCAGGTGCCCGGCGTCCGGTGCGGTCTCGACCGCGGCCGTGACGTCGTCCGGCGCCAGCAGCAGCGCCGCGCCGCGGTCGGTGATCATCGTCCGCTCGTCGGAGGTGCTGAGCACGACGACGCTGCCGGTCGCCGCGCCCGGGTGGCGCCGCACGTCGCAGCGCACCCCGGCCTCGGCCAGCTCGGCCACCCGCTCCCGTCCGCCGGCGTCGTCGCCCACCGCCGCCACCAGGGTCACCGAGGCGCCGGCGTGGGCGAGCCAGGCGGCCGTGTTCGCCGCCTGCCCACCCCCGCCGACCCGGATCCGGGCGTCGGTGTCCGACCCGGTGGCCAGCGGCCCGGCCCGCACCACCAGCACGTCCGTGACCAGATCACCGACGACGATCACGCCTGCCGGGGCGGCGGCCGCGTCGGGGCCCGGGGC
>NZ_BMQY01000003.1:269915-656979 GCF_014648355.1 Couchioplanes azureus | reverse complement strand
CGGCGGTCACGCCCCCGCTCATTGCGGCGGGGCGAACCCGAGTGCCGCGTGGGCCGGGGTGGCCGCGGCCGCGATCCGGGCGGCCAGGGCGGCGTTGCGCAGGATGATGCGGACGTTGACCTCCAGGCTCTTGCCCTGCGTGCTGCTGTGGAAGTGGGCCAGCAGGAACGGGGTCACCGCCTTGCCGGTGACCTCGTCGCGGGCCAGCAGCTCGAGGCCCTCGGCCAGGGTCCGGTCGTGCAGGGCGGGGTCGAGCTGCTCGTCCACCGGCAGCGGGTTGCCCAGCACCAGCGCGCCCGTGGCCACGCCCTGGTCCTCCCGGGCCGCCATCGCCGCGGCGACCGCGTCCGGGGAGTCCAGCTGCCAGTCGACGTCGAAGCCGCCGTCGGTCACGAAGAAGCCGGGGAAGCGGCGGGTGCCGTACCCGGCGACGGACACGCCGAGGGTCTCCAGGCGCTCCAGGGTCGCGCCCACGTCGAGGATCGACTTGACGCCGGCGCAGACCACGACGATCGGGGTCCGCGCGAGGGTGGTCAGGTCCGCCGACTCGTCGAACGTCGTGTTCGCCTCCCGGTGCACCCCGCCGAGGCCGCCGGTGGCGAACACGCCGATGCCGGCCGCCGCGGCGACCGCGCTGGTCGCGGCCACGGTGGTGGCGCCGTCCGCCCCGGTGGCGGCGGCGACCGCCAGGTCCCGTACGGACAGCTTGGCCACCCCGTCGGCGCCGGCCAGGTGCTCGATCTGGGCGTCGGAGAGGCCGACGACGAGCTCGCCGCCGATCATGCCGATGGTGGCGGGCACCGCGCCGTTGTCGCGCACGGTCTGCTCGATCTCGCGGGCGACGCGCAGGTTGTCGGGGCGGGGCAGCCCGTGCGAGACGATCGTGCTCTCCAGCGCCACCACGGGGTGGCCGTCACGGCGGGCCCGGGTCACATGGTCGCCGTATCGGATGGTGAAGCGGCCCACCGGCCGCGTGGAATCGGTCACGATGGCAACGGTACGGCGCGGGCGCAGGCCGTTGTCGTTGGACCGAGCAAGCGTGAGGTGTCAGACTTGCAGGTTGGAGCTTCCGCCGCGGAGGCCGGGGGGCTCGCGGTGGTCAGAACTTTTGTATCGACGAGAGGCAGACGCCGTGAGCACGCAGATCCTCGAGCGCCCGGAGACGAAGGACGCGGACACCGGGCCGGAGATGTTCCACTACGTGCGCAAGGAGAAGATCGCCGAAAGCGCCGTCATGGGTACGTTCGTGGTGGCGCTCTGCGGGGAGAAGTTCCCGGTGACCAAGTCGCCGAAGCCGGGTTCGCCGGTGTGCCCGCAGTGCAAGGAGATCTACGAGTCGATGCAGGCCTGATCGGGGACGACCTCGCGTGACGGGAAGCTACAGCCTGCTCGTCGCGGACCTGATCGGTGTGGCGGTCTTCGCGGCCTCCGGCGCGAGCGCCGCCGTCGCGAAGCGGCTCGACCTGTTCGGCGTGGCCTTCGTCGGGTTCCTCGCGGCGCTCGGTGGCGGCATCCTGCGCGATCTCGTGATCGGCGCGGTGCCGCCGCTGGCCTTCTCCGACTGGCGCTACGCCGTGACGGCCGTCGGCGCCTCCCTGGCCGTCTTCTGGCTGCATCCCCAGCTCAACCGGCTACGGCGTACGGTGCTGCTGCTGGACGCGGCGGGACTCGGCCTCTTCACGGTGACCGGCACACTCAAGGCGCTGGACGCCGGCGTGCCGCCGGTGGGCGCCTGCCTGGTGGGAATGCTCACCGGGATCGGCGGCGGCCTGGCCCGCGACCTGGTCACCGCGGAGATCCCGGCGGTGCTGCAGCGCGACATCTACGCGGTGGCCGCGCTCGGCGGCGCCGTCGCGGTCACCGTGCTGAGCTGGCTCGACGTCGCCGACCCGATCACCCTGGCCGCGGCGGCGGCCGGCGTGACGGGGGTACGACTGCTCGCGCTCTACCGCCGGTGGTCGGCGCCGGTGGCCGTGCCGTAACCGTCGTGCCGGGGCCGCCGTCGCCGGTTCCGGCGGTCATGCCGCGGCCGGGAAGGGGCGTCCCGCCGCTATGCTTGGTCCGGCCTCCGCGGCATTGGCGCGGAGGCGTTTCTGTGAATGGAAGGGATCGCCGCCGCTTGAGTCCGCCGTTGCCCAATCTCGACACCTTCCCTCCACTGCGCGACTGGCAGCGCAAGGCGCTGGTGCGTTACCTGCGCAAACGCTCGCCGAACTTCATGGCGGTGGCGACGCCGGGCGCCGGCAAGACGACCTTCGCGCTGCGCATCGCGGCCGAGTTGCTCTGCGACGGCACGGTCGAGGCGGTCACGGTGGTCTGCCCCACCGAGCACCTGAAGACCCAGTGGGCGGCCGCGGCGGCCAGGGTGGGCATCCAGCTGGACTCGGCGTTCCGCAACTCCGACGTGCACAGCGCGCGCGACTTCCACGGTGCGGTGCTGACGTACGCCCAGGTCGGCATGGCGCCGGCGGTGCACCGGCGGCGCACCATGACCCGCCCGACCTTCGTGATCCTCGACGAGATCCACCACGCCGGCGACTCCCGCACCTGGGGCGACGGCGTCAAACAGGCCTTCGAGGAGGCCGAGCGGCGGCTGATGCTGACGGGTACGCCGTTCCGCTCCGACGACAACCCCATCCCGTTCGTGGAGTACGAGCGCGGCGACGACGGCCTGCAGCGCTCCCGCTCCGACTCGGTGTACGGCTACAGCGACGCCCTGCGCGACGGCGTCGTCCGGCCGGTGATCTTCCTGGCGTACTCGGGCGAGACCCGCTGGCGCACCAGCGCGGGCGACGAGCTCGCGGCCCGCCTGGGCGAGCCGATGACCAAGGACCTGATCGCGCAGGCCTGGCGCACCGCCCTGGACCACCGCGGCGACTGGATGCCGCAGGTGATGCGGGCCGCCGACGCCCGGCTGTCCAAGCTGCGCGAGCACGGCATGACGGACGCGGGCGGCCTGGTCATCGCGAGCGACCAGCAGACCGCCCGGGCGTACGCGAAGCTGCTGGAGACCGTCACCGGGGAGAAGGCCGTGGTGGTCCTCTCCGACGACCAGGGCGCGTCGGCGCGCATCGCCCAGTTCGCGGCCTCCGAGCAGCGCTGGCTGGTCGCGGTCCGGATGGTCTCCGAGGGCGTCGACATCCCCCGCCTGGCCGTCGGCGTGTACGCCACCAGCGCCTCCACGCCGCTCTACTTCGCCCAGGCGATCGGCCGCTTCGTCCGCGCCCGCCGCCCGGGGGAGACGGCCACGGTGTTCGTGCCCAGCGTCCCGCACCTGCTCGGCCTGGCCAGCGAGATGGAGGTGCAGCGCGACCACGTCCTCGGCGCCCCCAAGGACCCGGACGGTCTCGACGACGCCCTTCTGGAGCGGGCGCAGCAGGCCGAGGACGCCGCGGGCGAGCTCGAGAAGCGCTTCGAGGCCCTGTCGGCGACGGCCGAGCTCGACCAGGTGATCTACGACGGCGCGTCGTTCGGCACGGGTGCCCGGACCGGCACGCCCGAGGAGGAGGAGTACCTGGGGCTGCCGGGCCTGCTGACCCCGGACCAGGTGGCGGTGCTGCTGAACAAGCGCCAGTCGGAGCAGCTCGCGGCTCAGAAGCGCGCGGCGGCGGCGACGGCGGCCGCGGACCCGGTGCCCGCTCCGCGCGAGCCGGTCGCGACGATGAGCGCCGCGGAACGCCGGGTGGCCCTGCGCCGCCGGCTGAACGCCCTGGTGGCCGCCCACCATCACCGCACCAACCTGCCGCACGGCAAGATCCATGCGGAGCTGCGGCGGTTGTGCGGCGGGCCGCCGAGCGCGCAGGCGACCATCGAGCAGCTCGAGGAGCGCATCGCCACCATCCAGACCCTCTGAGCGGCCTCGGCCGCGGGGGCGGCCCGGGGCGCCGCCTGCGCCAGGGCCCCGGGTTCCCGCGGGGGAGTCGCTCCAGGCATGAAAAAGGGCGCCCCGGCCCGGGACGCCCTTTCGCTGCCTATGGGGTTAGTTGGAGTTAGACATCATTTCCGCACCGCGCCACGTGAACTCGGGGTCGGCGGCGTACTGCACCGCGATCTTCACCAGGTCCTTGGCGTACCTGTTGGCGTGGTGTCCGCAGAACACCAGCTCGCCGCCACCAGCCAGGGTCAAACGGAGCTTCCCGGCTGCGTTGCAGCGGTCGCACCGTTCATCGGCTGCTGGTCCGGCCACGCTTCCCGCCGGCGGCGTGAGAGTCGGGGTCATCGCCTTCCTCCTCTGGTCGTCACCGATGAACATGTTCCTCGGCTAATGCTCACCCATCGTGCAACACCGTTGGCCATTGCAGCCTTCCCACAGTGCCCCGGGGGGACCCAAGTCACACGTGGTCGGGCTAGTGTGCCGTGCCCCAAGGGTGCCACGTCAACGATCACTTCTGCACAACGGTCTGGTCACCACCCGATGATGTACGGGTAGTGACCAAAAGGGCACCTACTGTTGACTACTTGACCGCTTTTCCGGTATTGATCACACTGTCCGTGTCCAGTTCCGGACAGCTGATCTTGAGCCCGGCCGGACCGTGTCCGCCCGGGCCCGTCGTGCCGCCCGGCGAACCGGACGTCCTCCGGCCGAGCCCCGCCACCCGCCCGCGTCCCGTCGGCCGGCGTGGCCGTGACCGTCCGTGTCTTCGTCCGTCGCGACTCTCGGCGCACCTCCGCGCCGCCGCCCCGGCCGGGCGGCCAGGACGCCGTCCGCGTGACCGAGCCGGCGCGTACGAGCACCGCCCGGCGGCAACGGAGCGGCGCGCCCCGTGGGACGCGCCGCCGCCGAGGTTCACCGCGTGCTCCGGACGCGGCCCGGCTCAGTCCAGGTAGTCGCGGAGCACCTGCGAGCGCGACGGGTGCCGCAGCTTCGACATGGTCTTCGACTCGATCTGGCGGATGCGCTCGCGGGTCACCCCGTAGACCTGGCCGATCTCGTCGAGGGTGCGCGGCTGGCCGTCGGTCAGGCCGAAGCGGAGCCGGACCACGCCCGCCTCGCGCTCCGACAGCGTCTGCAGCACCTGCTGGAGCTGGTCCTGCAGCAGCGAGAACGAGACCGCGTCGACGGCGACGACCGCCTCGGAGTCCTCGATGAAGTCGCCGAGCTGGCTGTCGCCCTCGTCGCCGATGGTCTGGTCGAGCGAGATGGGCTCCCGGGCGTACTGCTGGATCTCCAGCACCTTCTCCGGGGTGATGTCCATCTCCTTGGCCAGCTCCTCCGGCGTGGGCTCACGGCCCAGGTCCTGGAGCAGCTCGCGCTGGATGCGGCCGAGCTTGTTGATGACCTCGACCATGTGCACCGGGATGCGGATGGTACGGGCCTGGTCGGCCATGGCGCGGGTGATGGCCTGGCGGATCCACCAGGTGGCGTACGTGGAGAACTTGTAGCCCTTGGTGTAGTCGAACTTCTCGACCGCGCGGATCAGGCCGAGGTTGCCCTCCTGGATGAGGTCCAGGAACGCCATGCCGCGGCCGGTGTAGCGCTTGGCCAGCGACACCACGAGGCGCAGGTTGGCCTCGAGCAGGTGGTTCTTGGCCCGCTCGCCGTCGCGGCCGATCCAGCGCAGGTCGCGCTCGAAGTTGCGGTCGAGCTTCTCCTCGCCCTCGTCGCAGGCGCGCAGGCGCTCGGCGGCGTACAGCCCGGCCTCGATGCGCTTGGCGAGCTCGACCTCCTGCTCCGCGTTGAGCAGGGGCACCTTGCCGATCTGCTTCAGGTAGGCGCGGACCGAGTCGGCCGAGGCGGTCAGCTCGGCGTCGCGCCGGGCCTGCTTCAGCGCCTCCGACTCCTCGTCGTCCCACTCGAAGTCGCCGTCGGTGGCCGAGCTGGCGGCGTCGCTGGCAGCGGCCTGCACCATCGCGGCCGGCTCCTCCACGACGACGTCCTCGAGGTCGGCGGCGAGCTCCTCGGGGTCGATCTCCTCGCCGTCGCCGGGCTCGCCCTCGCCCGGACCGGCGGCCTTCGTGGCCTTGGTCGCCTTCGCCGGACCGGCGGCCTTCTTGGCGGGGCCGGCCTTCTTCGCCGCGGCCTTCTTGGCGGGAGCGGCCGCCTCGGCGGGGGCGTCGGCGTCGGTCGCCGCCTGCTTCGGCGCCGGCGCGGCCTTCTTGGCGGGGGCGCGGGTCGCCTTGGCGGTGGTCGCCTTCGAGGCGGGGGTCGCGGCGCGGGCGGCGGCCACCCGGCGGCGGGTGCTGGCCGAGCCGTCCACGACGACCGTGACGCCCGCGTCCACGAGGGCGCGGAGGATCTTCTTGGCCTGGGCCGGCGTCACCTCGGCGGACTCGACGGTCTGCACGACCTCGGCCGACGTGATCTGCCCGCCCGCACCCTGCGCGTGGGCGATCAGGGCCTCGGTGAGAGAGCGAACGTCGGCACCGGTCTGGTGGGCTTCTGTCACGAATGACCTTCCGGAGGGCGATGTAACACGGCCAAGGGCCCAGCGCAGCACGCGGCGAAACGAGGCTGGCCGGTGTGGTGTGGGAGCCCGAGGAACGCGGACGGGGCTTGCGGGCGGTGTCCGTGAAGCGCGGGCAGGGGTGAATTGTAGCGCCGTCGAGCGAGATCCTCCCGCCGCAGCACGCCGCGGGGGGTCGCCGACCTCTCTTCGTGCGCCGGGCGGGAGAATGGTAGCCACGGAAAGGGCGGTGGGAAGTGGCCGAGAACGCCGAGGTGCCGGCGCCGGAGGAGTTGCTGGCGATCGCCGTGCGGATCGCGCGGGAGGCCGCCGGGACGGCCCGGCGCATGCGCGCCGAGGCGATCGCCGACGTGCAGACCAAGAGCACGGACACCGATGTGGTGACGGCGGCCGACAAGGCCGTCGAGCGCCAGGTGGTCGACGAACTGCGGCGGCTGCGGCCGGGCGACGGCGTGCTGGGCGAGGAGTACGGCGGCAGCGCCGCGCCCGCCGGCCGGGTGCGCTGGATCCTCGACCCGATCGACGGCACGGTCAACTACCTCTACGGCCTCCCGCAGTACGCGGTGTCCCTGGCGGCCGAGGTGGACGGCGTCGTGGTCGCCGGAGTGGTCCGCAACGCCGCGACCGGCGACGAGTGGACCGCCACCCGCGGCGGCGGCGCGTGGCGCGGCGAGCGGCGGCTCCACGGCTCCGCGCGGACGTCTCTGGACCAGGCGCTGGTCGCCACCGGCTTCGGCTACGACCCGGCCCGCCGCGCGCATCAGGGAGCCGTGCTGGCGGCCCTGATCACGCGGGTCCGGGACGTCCGCCGCCTCGGCGCGGCCGCACTGGACCTGTGCCTGGCCGCCGAGGGCGGGGTGGACGCCTACTTCGAGAAGGGGCTGCACGCCTGGGACCACGCGGCCGGTGGCCTGGTCGCGGCCGAGGCGGGCCTGCGGGTGTCCGGACTCGACGGACGCCCGGCCGGCGCGGACATGCTCGTGGCCGCCCCGCCGGCGCTCTTCCCCGCGCTGCACGACGCGCTGGTGGAGCTGGACGCCGCCGGCGGCCCCTGACCGGCCCGGCCGGGCGACGGTCAGGAGTCCTTCTTGTCCGGTGCGGGGCAGGCGCCCGGCGGCACCTGCGGCTCGCCGAGCTCGACCAGCGACTGGTTGACCTCGGTGGTCGTGGCGAGCTGCTGGAACTGGCTGCCGATCACGATGTCGACCACCGCGCCCTTGCGCTTGGGGTTGTACTGCGGGTCGGCCTGGTTGAGGAAGTACGCGCGCAGCAGCCAGGCCGAGCCGACCGCCTCCGGGCCGTACCGCATGACCGCGACGCCGTCGACCTTCTCGTTGTTCTCGGCGGGCTTCTGGGTCTGGAAGCGCCGGTTCTTGAACTCGTTGGTGACGTTGTCGGCGAGGCCGGGCTGGTCGGTGCCGTTGTAGACCTTGACCGTGACCTCCTGGGGCAGGTCCGGCAGGGTCACGTCGGCCAGGACGGAGCCGTCGGGGCAGCCGCCCTCGGCCACGGCGCCGCCCTGGGTGTCGCGGACCAGCGCCACGACGACGAAGACCACCGCGGCCACGGCGAGTACGCCGACCACGACGAGCGCTCGGACGCGCGCAAAGCTCATGGTGCAGTGCTCCAGGGTGAGGTCGGCTCGGCGACGGAAGGGTCTGCGGGTGAGGTTAGCGTCTGGCCGTGACGCGCGCGGAAACAGGGAATGTTTCCGGCGCGGCGACGATGATCCACGGGCTGTGCCCCCTACCTTGATGTCGCCTCAGTCACATCGGGAACAATTGGCCGCCCATGGACGTACAAGCGTCCCACTAGGGCGGTAAGGTGCCGCGTTTGCCGGGGCAGTTTCACGAGGGGGTGGAGGCGCCTCGGCGGATGGTCGTTCCCTGCTGTCTGGGCCGGGGAGAAAAGTCCGTCACAACGGGAACCGAAACGTCGTCGCCGGCGTTACTTACGCCAAGTGACACATCGATACAGGAGAGTGAAAACCGATGGCCACCGACTACGACGCCCCGCGTCGCGACGAGGTCGACCTCGGCGAGGACAGCCTCGAGGAGCTGAAGGCCCGTCGCGCCGACTCGCAATCGGGCGCAGTGGACGTCGACGAGGTCGAGGTGGCGGAGAGCTTCGAGCTCCCCGGTGCCGACCTGGCCGACGAGGAACTCACCGTCAAGGTGCTGCCGATGCAGACCGACGAGTTCCGCTGCGCCCGCTGTTTCCTGGTGCATCACCGCAGTCAGCTCGCGGTCGAGCGCAACGGGGAACTGATCTGCCGCGAGTGCGCCTGACCGGCGCACCCGTCGTGCCAGCCACCCGGCCGTCGGTGACGGCCGGGCGTCGTGCGACCCCTGCCTCGGGGGCGCGCGGCGTGTGACCTGTGTGTCCGCCTGTCTCCTTGGGTAGAGGGTCACTGACGGCAGACGAACGGGAGGTCGACCACCATGAGCCGCCCAGACGAGAACTCGGCACCGACCGCAGAGCCGGGGCGCGAGCTCATCGAGGTCGACCCGGCACCGGCACGCGACGCTGCCGTGCGCCCGGAGCCGGATCCCGCCGCCGGCGACGGCATCGGCGCCACCGTGGCCGCGCTCACGGCCGACGACCTGGCGCCGGACCAGCGCCGGCACCTGCTCGGCCGGCTCGTCGGCGACGTGCGCCGGGGCGGGCTGGGCCGGCTGTTCCGCCCGCGGGCGGCGCTGCGCTGGATGGCCGACGTGGTCGCCGACGTCGCTCCGCACGTACCGATCCGAGATGTGGATACTCTGCGCCGGCACTTCGCCGGGCTCGACGGCGACGAGCTCGCCGAGCGGCTCGTCCGCAACGCGTCCCGGGCCACCGCCGGGGTCGGGGCGGCCGGCGGTGGTGTGGCCTCGCTCGAGTGGGTCGTCACCCCGGCGTTGCTCTCCGCGCCGGTGCTGCTGGCCGCCGAGACGGTCGCCGTGGTCGCCGTCGAGCTGAAGCTGATCGGCGAGCTGCACGAGGTGTACGGCCGGCCGATCACCGGCTCCGCGGGCCACCGGGCCGCCGCGCTGCTGCAGTCCTGGTCCGGCCAGCGGGGCGTCAACCCGCTGGTCCCGGGGGTCGGGGTCGCCACGGTGCTCGGCACCGCGGCCCGCAAGGAGCTGCAGGCCAGCCTGCTGCGCCGCTTCGGGCGCAACCTGACCACGATGGGCCCGCTGCTGACCGGCGCCGCCGTGGCCGGCTATCTGAACCGCCGGGCCACCCGGAACCTCGGTGAGAACCTCGTCAAGGACCTGCGCAAGAAGCGCCCGGCCACCCGCGGCTAGCGCTCAGCCGGTGCGCCGCGCCGCCAGGATCGCGGTCGCCAGCTCGACCGGGCGCCGGGTGCTGACCACCCAGAACGGGGTGGGGTCCGCGGGGTCGTCGAGCACCACCTGCACCGCGCCCGGGATCCAGGGACGCTGGACCACGAAGGCCAGCGGGTGCGAGCCGACGCCGAGCACCTCGCGCCGGCCGTCGGCGTCCAGCGCCACCACGTCCGCCACGACCGAGAGCGGCAGCCGGGCGTCGTCGACCTGGAGCTCGGTCGCCGTGACGGCGACCCGGATGCGCCCCAGCCACCAGGGGAGCAGCGTCGACAGCGGCAGCAGCAGCACGAACGGCACCCAGGAACGCAGCCCGTCGCTGCCCAGCCAGATCTCGGTGGCCAGCAGGCCGGCGAGGGCGGCCGCGGCGGGCCACATCCACCAGGGGGCGCGCAGCCGCTCGGCGTACGCGGCGGGCTCGGCCGTGCGTGCGGAGGGCTCGGATGTCACGCTGGTGAGGGTACGGCGCGCCTCCGTCCCCGATGACGGCAGGATGGCAGGGTGGGTGCCGCCCGATCCACTTCGACGTGAGGACTTTCCGCCCGTGAACATCCAGGTCCGTCTCCTCGACCCCGGCCTGCCGCTGCCGGCGTACGCGCACCCCGGCGACGCCGGCGCCGACCTGTACGCGGCCGAGAGCGTGGAGCTGGCGCCGGGGGAGTGGAAGTGCGTGCCGACCGGGGTCGCCATCGCGCTCCCGGACGGGTACGTGGGACTCGTGCACCCGCGCTCCGGTCTCGCCGCTCGCCTGGGTGTGACGGTGCTCAACGCGCCCGGTACGGTCGACGCCGGTTACCGCGGCGAGATCCTCGTGAATCTCATCAACCACGACCGGGAGCGCCCGGTCGCGATCTCCCGGGGCGACCGCATCGCCCAGCTGGTGGTCCAGCGGGTCGAGCGGGCCGTGTTCCAGGTCGTCGACGAGCTCGACGGCAGCGCGCGCGGCACGGGCGGCCACGGTTCCACCGGCGGCCACGAGGCGCTGCCCGACGGCGGGAACGGCCACGTGGCGCTGCCGGGGCAGGTCGATGGAGCCGGGAACGGTCACATGGCGCTGCCGGCGCAGCACAATCTCTAGATCGGGAAGGTGGCAAGCAGATGTTCTCCCGCAAGCGCGGAGGCCCACGGCACGTACGCCCGGACGACGCGCCCCAGTCGTCGGCGCTCGCCCAGAGCATGGGTGACCTGCCGCCGGCGCCCGACTTCGGCCCCTGGGACAGCAAGCAGGCGCCCGAGGGGGTCCAGCGCCTCGACCTCGGCAGCCTGCTGATCCCGGCGGTCGAGGGCGTCGAGGTGCGGGTGCAGGCCAACCCCGAGGGCGGCGTCGAGCAGATCGTCCTGGTGCACGGCAACAGCGCGTTGCAGCTCGGCGTCTTCGCCGCGCCGCGTACCGAGGGCATCTGGGACGAGGTCCGCGACGAGATCGCCGCCGCGATGAAGGCGGACGGCGCCGCGCCGCGCGAGGTGGAGGGGCCGTACGGCATCGAGCTCGCGGCCCGGGTGAACACCCCCGACGGCCCGGCGGACGTCCGGTTCGTCGGCGTGGACGGGCCGCGCTGGATGGTCCGTGCCCTCTACCAGGGGCTGGCCGCCGCCGACCCGGCACAGGAGGGGGTGCTCGGGGAGTGCCTGCGCGGCCTGGTCGTGGTCCGCGACAACGAGGCCCGGCCGGTGCGCGAGGCGCTTCCCTTGCGGCTGCCGCGGGAGATGTCCGAGGCCGCCCACCAGCACGCGCACGCCCACGAGGACCCGACGCCGCCGGACGCGCCGCCGCACCAGGAGATGCCCGGCCCGAACGGCCGCCACGCGCACTGAGCGACCGGACGGAGATCACATTCGCGCCGGGTGATCTAGGTCACCCGGTGCGCTTCCGGCGTACGGTGGATGGACGGTCCCTGATCACACTGGGCCGTCCGCCGGTACCCCCGCCGGTGGAATCGCGGTTCGCGGACAGAGGTAGCACGAGGTCATGACGACCGATGAGCGCACCACCGGATTGCGCCGGTTCCTGGAGCGGCTGACCGCCTCCGAGGCGGAGCTGGACGCCCAGGAGCTGCAGCGCGACAGCGCCAAGTGCGGCGCGATGCCGGCCGGGCAGTGCCGGCGGGGTCAGGTCGTCTCCGTGTCGGGACGACTGCGCACGGTGGCGTACACTCCCCGGACCAACCTGCCGACGCTCGAGGCCGACCTCTACGACGGCAGCGACGTGGTCACGCTCGTCTTCCTGGGCCGCCGCTCGATCGCCGGCATCGAACCGGGGCGTCAGCTGACCGCGCGCGGCCGGATCGCGATCCGGGACGACCGCAAGGTCATCTACAACCCGTACTACGAGCTGGAGGCGCCCCGGTGACACCCGGCAGCGAACCCCGTCACGCCGCCCACGAGACGGTGGAGGAGCGGGTCGCCGAGGAGGTTGTCGAGGAACTCGACCTGCACCCGGTCGACGAGCCCCTGCCCTCGATGAGCGAGCAGATCGCCGAGCAGCTGGGCGGGGTCCGCGGCCTCATCGAGTCGAGCCTGCCGGTGCTGGTGTTCGTGGTGCTCAACGTGGTGCTCGGGGACGCGGTCCTGGACCTGCCGAAGAAGACCGCGCTCTACTGGGCGATCGGCGGCAGCGTGGGCTCGGCGCTGGCCATCGGGGCGTACCGGCTGAGCCGCAGGCAGCCGATCCGGCACGCGGTCAACGGCATCTTCGGCATCGCGGTCGGCGCCTTCCTGGCGTGGCGCACCGGCGACGCGAAGAACTTCTACCTGCCCGGCATCCTGCTCACCCTGGGGCAGGTCGTCCTGCTCATCGCGTCGGTCGCGGTCCGCCGCCCGATCATCGGGTACGTGTGGGGCGTGCTGGCCAACGGCGGCAAGCACGACTGGTTCGACAACCCGCGGCTGTTCCGTACGTTCCAGTGGCTGACCCTGCTCTGGGCCGCCTCGCTCTTCGTCCGGGCCGGCGTGCAGGGCTGGCTCTGGCTCGCCGACGAGGCCAACGCCATCGGCATCGTCCGCATCCTGATCAGCTGGCCCATCTACGCGGCGACGTTCGCCTTCACGGCCTGGGCCGTGCACCGGGTGACCGCCGCCCAGGCGGCCGAGAAGGCCGCGGCCGGCAAGGACCCCGCCGGCGCCTGACCCGTCCGGCGCGGGACGGGTCAGGCCGGATCGCCGAGCTTGCCGAGGACGACGGCCCGGACCGCGTCCTCCACCTCGGTGGTGCAGACGAAGATGAGCTCGTCGCCGGCCTCGAGCGGGTCGTCCGGCGTCGGCACCAGCACGCGCTTGCCGCGCAGCACGGCCACCAGCGCCGCGTCCCGGGGCATCGGCACCGAGCGGACCGGCTGCCCGACGTACGGGGCGTTCGCCGGCAGGGTGATCTCGACGAGGTTCGCCTCGCCCTGCCGGAAGGTCATCAGGCGGACCAGGTCGCCGACCGTCACCGCCTCCTCGACCAGGGCGGCCATCAGCCGCGGCTTGCTCACCGCGACGTCGACGCCCCACTGCTCGGTGAAGAGCCACTCGTTCTCGGCCCGGTTGACCCGGGCCACCACCCGGTTGACCGCGAACTCGGTCTTGGCCAGCAGGGAGACCACCAGGTTGGCCTTGTCGTCGCCGGTGGCGGCCACGACCACGTCGCAGCCCGCCACGTCGGCCTCCTCGAGGCTGCTCACCTCG
Organism: Couchioplanes azureus; assembly: GCF_014648355.1. Lineage (GTDB taxonomy): Bacteria > Actinomycetota > Actinomycetes > Mycobacteriales > Micromonosporaceae > Actinoplanes > Actinoplanes azureus. Next base: position 643,583 of record NZ_BMQY01000003.1, on the reverse strand, counting down.
CACGCGTCCGCGAGCACCCATTCGGCCTCGGGCACCCGCTCCGGGCGCAACTGGCGCGGCTGGCGCTCGATCAGCATCACCTGGTGGCCGTTGCCGATGAGCTCGCATGCGATGGAACGGCCGACGTTGCCGGCGCCCGCGATGGCGATCCGCATGATCAGTGACCCCCCATCCCGGCGCTCGCGGCCGCCGCGAGGACCTGGTCGACGATGTCGTCGGTGACCAGCACGAAGACCTGGTCGCCGTCCTGGATCACGGTGGAGGGCGAGGCCAGCGAGCCGATGCCGAAGCGCATCAGGTAGGCCACCCGGGTGCCCAGGGTGTCCTCCAGCGCGGTGAGCGACCGGCCCACCCAGTCGCGGTGCAGCGGCGCCTCGACGATCGAGACGGCGCTGGTCGGGTCGCGGAACACCTCGACGGTGCCCTCGGGCACCAGGTGCCGGACCATGCGGTCGGCGGCCCAGCGGATCGTCGCGACGGTCGGGATGCCGAGGCGTTCGTAGACGAGCGCGCGCCGGGCGTCGTAGATGCGGGCCACGACGCGCGACACGCCGTAGGTCTCGCGGGCCAGCCGGGCCGAGATGATGTTGGAGTTGTCGCCGCTGGATACGGCCGCGAAGGCGTCCGCCCGCTCGATGCCGGCCTGGCGCAGGACGTCGCGGTCGAAGCCGATGCCGGTGACGGTCTCGCCGCCGAACTCGGCACCCAGGCGGCGGAAGGCGTCGGAATTCTGGTCGATGATCGCGACCGAGTGGCCGCGGGCGTCGAGCTTGTGGGCCAGCGTCGACCCGAGCCGGCCGCAGCCCATGATCACCACGTGCAAGGTTCTCGCGCCTCCCGCTGGATGCCTACTCAGCAGAGCGTGCCATGCCGCGGCGACGGATGGTGCCCGGGGCGGCCGACAACGTGTGGCACGCGGCCGTAGTCTTGGCGCTTGTGGCGAGTTCGACGTCCTTAGCCAAGCGCCTGCTGCTGGGCCGGCCCTTCCGTTCCGACCGGCTGCAGCACACGCTGCTGCCGAAGCGGATCGCGCTGCCGGTGTTCGCCTCGGACGCCTTGTCGAGCGTCGCCTACGCGCCCGACGAGATCCTGCTGACCCTCTCCATCGCCGGGGCCGGCGCCTTCGTCTACTCGCCGTGGATCACGCTGGCCGTCGCGGTCGTCATGGTCACGGTGGTGCTGAGCTACCGGCAGAACGTGTACGCCTACCCCTCCGGCGGCGGCGACTACGAGGTCGCGACCGTCAACCTCGGCCCGCGGTTCGGCGTGGCGGTGGCGAGCGCCCTGCTCGTCGACTACATCCTCACCGTCGCCGTGTCCATCAGCGCGGGGGTGACGAACCTGGGCTCGGTCATCCCGTTCGTCGCCGAGCACAAGATCGGCATCGCCCTGGCCGCGGTCGCCGTGCTGGCCGCGCTCAACCTGCGCGGCCTGCGGGAGTCCGGGACGGCGTTCGCCATCCCGACGTACGCGTTCATCGTGATCATCCTCGGCATGATCCTCACCGGCCTGGTCCGGGTCTTCGTCCTCGGCCAGGACCTGCGCGCGCCCAGCGCGGACCTGGTCATCGACGCCGAGGAGCATCACCTCACCAGCATCGGGTTCGTGTTCCTGCTGCTGCGCACGTTCTCGTCCGGATGCGCCGCGCTGACCGGTGTGGAGGCCATCTCCAACGGCGTGCCGGCCTTCAAGGCGCCGAAGAGCAAGAACGCCGCGACCACGCTGCTGCTGCTCGGCAGCGTGGCGATCCTCATGCTGGTCGGGATCGTGATGCTGGCCCGCGCGACGCACCTGCAGTTCGTCGAGGACGCCGCGCAGATCGTCGAGGGACCGCCGGACTACGTGCAGAAGACCGTCACCACGCAGCTGGGCGAGACCGTCTTCGGCAGCGGCTCGATCCTGCTCTACCTGGTCGGTGCGGTCACCGCCCTGATCCTCTTCCTCGCCGCCAACACCGCCTTCAACGGCTTCCCGGTGCTCGGCTCGATCCTCGCCCAGGACCGCTACCTGCCGCGCCAGCTGCACACCCGGGGCGACCGCCTGGCGTTCAGCAACGGCATCATCTTCCTGGCCGTCGCGGCGATCGTGCTCATCGTGGCGTTCGACGCCGAGGTGACCCGGCTGATCCAGCTCTACATCGTCGGCGTCTTCGTGTCGTTCACGCTCTCGCAGGCCGGCATGATCCGGCATTGGAACCGGCTGCTGCGGACCCAGCGGGACCCGAACCGGCGCCGGCAGATGTACCGGTCGCGGGGCATCAACACCGTCGGCATGGCGCTCACCGGGGCCGTGCTGATCGTCGTACTGATCACCAAGTTCCTGCTCGGCGCGTGGATCGCCATCGTGGCGATGCTGGTGATCTACGTGCTCATGCTCAGCATCCGCAAGCACTACGTGCGGGTGGCCGAGGAGCTGCAGCCCACCGACGAACGCCCGGTGCTGCCCTCGCGCAACCACGCCATCGTCCTCGTCAGCAAGGTCCACATGCCCACCCTGCGGGCGGTGGCGTACGCCCGGGCCACCCGCCCGGACACGCTCACCGCGGTGACCGTGAACGTGGACGACAAGGACACCCGCAAGATCCAGGAGGAGTGGGAGCGCCGGCAGGTGCCCGTGTCGCTAACCGTGGTCGACTCGCCGTACCGGGAGATCACCCGGCCGATCATCGACTTCGTGAAGAGCGTGCGGCGCGGCTCGCCGCGCGACGTGGTCACGGTCTTCGTCCCCGAGTACGTCGTGGGCCGCTGGTGGGAGAACCTCCTGCACAACCAGAGCGCGCTGCGGATCAAGGGCCGGCTGCTCTTCGAGCCCGGCGTGATGGTGACCAGCGTGCCGTGGCAGCTGCGCTCCAGCCAGGACCGGGACCTGGAACGGCTGGACGAGCACCTGAGCCGGGCGCCCGCCCGCGGTCCCCGCACCCGCCGTACCGACATGGTGGCCCCGGCCGCCGTGACCGCGGTGGACGAGGCCGTGACGCCGGCCGCCCCGGCGCTCCCGAGCTCCTCGGCCACCTCCGCGACGCCGGACGACGCGCAGTGACTCCGGCCGGGGAGGGCGCCGGCGTCCGGCTCAGCTCGCCCGCAGCGGAAGACCCGAGCCAGGACCTGGTGGAGGGCGACCGCGTCGAGCTGGTGACGGGGGCGCCCGCGCACGGCGGGCACTGCGTGGCCCGCCTCGGCGGGGAGCACGGCCGCGTGGTGTTCGTGCGGCACGCCCTGCCGGGGGAACGGGTCACGGCCGAGATCACCGAGCTGCACCGGGGCTATCTGCGCGCCGACGCGGTGGCCGTGCACGACGCCTCGCCGGACCGGGTGACGCCGCCCTGCCCGTACGCGCGTCCCGGCGGTTGCGGGGGCTGTGACCTGCAGCATGTCGCCCCGGCGGCGCAGCGCGAGTGGAAGGCCGCGGTCGTGCGCGAGCTGCTCCAGCGGCTGGGCGGGCTGAGCGCCGAACGGATCGGCGAGCTGGACCCGGCCGTGCGGGCGCTGCCCGGCGGGCCGCTGGGCTGGCGCTCGCGGATCCGCTACGCCGTCGACGCCGCCGACCGCCCCGGCCTGCTCAAGCACCGTTCGCACGAGGTCGTGCCGATCGACTTCTGCCGGATCGCCCATCCACGGCTGCGGGAACTGGATGTCACGTCGCGGCTGTGGCCGGGCGTCAGCGCCGTCGAGGCGGTCGCCTCCACCGGCGGCGACGTCACGGTCCTGGCCCGCGCCGCGCGTGGCGCCGGCGCGCCCCCGCCGGGCTCCGCGGACGCGGACCCGGCCGGGTCGATGCTCGACGAGGCGCACGGCGGTGACCGCGCGCTGATCGAGGGCGCGCCCGAGGTCCGGGAGCTGGCAGCCGGCCGGGAGTGGCACGTGCCCGCCGAAGGCTTCTGGCAGATCCACCCGGCGGCGGCGGACACGCTGGTGGACGCCGTGCTCGCACTGCTGCGACCCGAGCCGGGCGAGGTCTGCTGGGACCTCTACGGCGGCGCCGGGCTGTTCGCGGCCGCCGTGGCCGCCCGGACCGGAGCGCGGACGACGGTGGTCGAGTCGTCGCCGGCCGGGGTGGCGGCCGCCCGCCGAAACCTCGCCGGGGTGGCCGGTGCGGAGGTGGTCGCGGCCCGGGTCGACGCCGCGCTCGCCCGGCGCCGGATCGCCGGGCCGGTCGACCTGGTCGTGCTGGATCCGCCGCGCAGCGGTGCCGGCGCCAAGGTCGTCCGGGCGGTCGCGGCGGCCCGGCCCCGTGCGGTCGCCTACGTCGCCTGCGACCCGGCGGCGCTGGCCCGCGACGTGCGGACCTTCGCCGACGAGGGGTGGCGGCTCGAGGCGCTGCGGGCGTACGACTGCTTCCCGATGACCCAGCACGTGGAGTGCGTGGCGCTGCTGGTCCCGGACGCGACCGCGGTGAGCTGAGTCTCCGTCCGCCGGTTGTGCAGGTTTTGTGCAGGACGTCGCAGTAATGCATCGGGCCGGATGCGCGCGAGCCCGGCGCGGATAGACTGACGCCTCATGAGCGAGCGCAGCGATCAGACGGCGGCCGGCATCCTCGGCACCATCGAGACGCCCGGTGACCTCCGGCGCCTGAGCCCTGAGCAACTCACCCTGCTCGCCGCCGAGATCCGCGACTTCCTGGTCGCCAAGGTCTCCCGCACGGGCGGGCACCTCGGCCCCAACCTGGGCGTGGTGGAGACGACCCTGGCCCTGCACCGGGTCTTCGACTCGCCGCGGGACCGGATCCTCTTCGACACCGGCCACCAGGCGTACGTGCACAAGATCGTGACCGGCCGCCAGGACGGCTTCGATCTGCTCCGGCAGCGCGGCGGCCTCACCGGTTACCCGAGCCGGGCCGAGAGCGAGCACGACTTCATCGAGAACTCGCACGCCTCCACCGCCCTGTCGTACGCGGACGGCATGGCCAAGGCCTTCGCGCTGCGCGGCGAGGAGCGGCACGTCGCGGCGGTGGTCGGCGACGGCGCCCTGACCGGCGGCATGTGCTGGGAGGCGCTCAACAACATCGCCGCCGCGAAGAACCCGCTGGTCATCGTGGTCAACGACAACGGCCGGTCGTACGCGCCGACGATCGGCGGCCTCGCCGACCACCTCTCCACGCTGCGCCTCAACCCCGGCTACGAGCGGGTGCTCGACCTGGTCAAGAACGCCCTCGGCGCGACGCCGGTGGTGGGCAAGCCGGCGTACGAGGTGCTGCACGCGGTGAAGAAGGGCATCAAGGACGCGGTCAACCCGCAGGCGATGTTCGAGGACCTCGGCATCAAGTACATCGGCCCGGTCGACGGCCACGACATCATGGCGATGGAGTCGGCGCTGCGCCGCGCCAAGGGCTTCCACGCCCCGGTGATCGTGCACGCGGTGACCCGCAAGGGCTACGGCTACCGCCCCGCCGAGGACGACGAGGCCGACTGCCTGCACGGCCCGGGTGCTTTCGACCCGCAGACCGGGGCGCTGACCGCCACGCCGTCGGTGAAGTGGACGCACGTCTTCGCCGAGGAGCTGGTGGCGATCGCCGACGAGCGTCCCGACGTGGTGGGCATCACCGCCGCGATGGCCGAGCCCACCGGCATCGCCGCGCTCGCGAGGAAGTACCCGGAGCGGGTGTACGACGTCGGCATCGCCGAGCAGCACGCGGCCACCTCCGCGGCGGGCCTCGCGATGGGCGGGCTGCACCCGGTCGTCGCGGTGTACGCGACCTTCCTCAACCGCGCCTTCGACCAGGTCCTGCTCGACGTGGCCATGCACGAGCTGCCGGTCACCTTCGTGCTCGACCGCGCGGGCATCACCGGCCCGGACGGGCCCAGCCACTACGGCATCTGGGACATGAGCGTCTTCGGCGTCGTCCCGGGCCTGCGCATCGCCGCGCCGCGCGACGCCGTCACCCTGCGCGAGGAGCTGCGCGAGGCGGTCGCCGTGGACGACGGCCCGACCATCGTGCGCTTCCCGACCGGATCGGTCGCCGCCGACCTGCCGGCGCTGCGCCGGGTCGGCCCGGTCGACGTGCTGCGCGAGGAGGACCGCAAGGACGTCCTGCTGGTCGCCGTGGGCTCCTTCGCCCGGCTCGGCATGGAGGTCGCCGAGCGGCTCGGGGAGCAGGGGTACGGCGTCACCGTCGTCGACCCGCGCTGGGTGCGCCCGGTGCCGATCGAGCTCGTCGGCCTGGCCGGGGCGCACCGGCTGGTGGTGACGGTGGAGGACGGCGTCCGCGCCGGCGGGGTCGGCGACGCCGTGGCGAGCACGCTGCGGGACGCGGGCCTGACCGTGCCGCTGCGCGACTTCGGCGTGCCGGCCGGCTTCCACCCGCACGGCAGCCGCGCGGAGATCCTGGCCTCGCTCGGGCTCACCGCGCAGGACATCGCCCGCGACGTGACCGAATGGGTCTCGCGGCTCGACGACCCGGCCGAGGAGCGCCAGCCCACATCCTGACGCGGATGGGCGATTTCGTTATTAAGCCGTTACCTTTGGGGGTATGGCGGCGGAGACGTTCGGCGGCGCGACGGTAGTCATCGACCTGGGCCTGTCCCGCGGCGAGCCCGACGAGTACGCCTCCCCGCAGGGCCGGACCGTGCCGCGCTGGTTCCCGGCCGCGCTCATCGCGGTGATCGTGCTGCTCGGTTCCGCCGCGTCCGCCGCGCCCCCGCCACCGCCGCTGTCGCCCGTGCTGTCGGTGGCGATCGGGCCCGCGGACCCGTACACGCTGACCGGCACCGGCGAGCTGCTCGCCCAGAGCCTGGGCACGGTGGCCGCGTACGACCTCGGCGACGGGCGGATGCGCTGGCAGGCCGGCTCCGAGGCGCCCAGCTACCGGCTGCGCACCGGCGGCGGGCTCGTGCTCCTGCGCCCGTACGCCGGCTCCACCCGGGTCGATCGCGGCACCACCGCGGTGTCGCTGGCCGACGGCTCGGCGCGCTGGCGGCGTCCCGGCAGCGTGGTCACCGTGGCCGGCTCCGACACCCTGCTCGCCGTCACCGCCGTACGCAGCTTCTCCGGGCCCGGCCGGCGCGTGCAGGGCGCCGTCGAGGCGGTCGAACCGGTCACCGGGCGTACCCGCTGGCGGGTGCCGATCCCGTCGACGGCCGTGTTGCTGGGCCTGCCCGGCGCGGCCGGCCGGCCGGCCCGCATGCTGCTCGTGCACGACGACCGCACCGCCGCGGTGCACGACCTCGCCACCGGCGCGACGCTCACCCGGGCGCGGCTGCCGGCCGCCGACTACGGCCCCGACAACCCCGTCGTCGCCGGCGGTCTCCTGCTGCTGCGGCACCCGGCGACGGACGGGGACCCGGCGACCGACGCCCGCATGGTCACCGCGTTCGACCCCGGGCTGCGGCAGCGCTGGAGCCGGCCGGCCGGCTCGGCCTACGGCGCCGTCCCCTGCGGCGAGCTGGCGTGCCTCGCCGGGCCCGACGGCGTGCGGGCGGTCCGCGCGGCCGACGGCGCCGAGGCGTGGTTCCGCCCCGGCTGGCGCGGCGTCGAGCAGCACGGCGGCATGGTCGTCGCGTCCGGCACGGCGGGCGAGACCGACCTGGTCGGCATCGTCGACCCCGGCACCGGCCGGGTGCTCACCGATCTGCACGGCTGGCGCCTGGTCTCCGGCACGGGCGGCGACCATCTGCTCGTTACGCGGACCGTCCGGGCGGGTGCCCGTACCATGGTCGCGGTCGCGGCCCCCGGCGACGCCCGTCCGCGGCCGCTGTCCGACCTGCCGGCCGGCACCGGGGACTGCCAGGCCGGACCGGGCCGGTTGGCCTGCCGGTCCATCTCCGGCGAGCTGAAGGTCTGGGCGTACGAACGAAGGGGTTGAGCGTGGCGCTGATCGAGCTGACCCCCGGAACGCCGGCTCGGCCCGAGGCGACCACCCCGCCACCCGCGTACGTCTACCGCCGCCTCGGCCTGCTCCTCGCCGCGGTCCTGGTCCTGGCCCTCGGCGGCGCCGCTCCGGCCGTGGCCGGGATGTGGCGGCACCTCGGCGACGTGCCGCTCGAACGCGCCACGGACTTCCTGATCTCCGGCGGCCGCCTCTACACCCTCGACGTCGCCGACGACCGCCCACCGCGGATCGCCGCCTGGGCCACCGATCCGGTACGGCAGCTGTGGAACGTGCCCGGGCCGCCGGAAGTCGGGGGCGAGCCGTACTTCATCACCGCCGTGTCCGACGGCGTGGTGCTGCTCCGGATCGGCCGGTCCACCGCCTTCCTCGACGCCGGGACCGGGGCCCTGCGGTGGCGCTCGCCCACCCTCGTGCAGCCGCTGGACGACCGCACCGGCCTGGTCAACGAGGAACGGTTCCGGCCCGGCACCGAGTACGACCCGGACTCCGGCGCACCCGGCCCGCTGTACGGCACGACCGGCGAGGTCCTGCACACCGAGCCCGCGCTCAGCACCTCCCTGTCCCGCGTCGACCTCGCCACCGGCCGCCCGCACTGGACCGTCTCGGAGCCGGGCTCCATCTCGGCGGCGGCGACCGGCGGTCCGCACCGGGAGCTCGTGGTGCTCTCCGCCGACCGGCTCGCGGTGCGCGCGTCGGCGACCGGCGCCGTACTGCGCGAGCGGAAGATGCCGCGGGTGGACGACGACATGCCCAGCTGGTTCGAGCTCGCCGGCGACGTCGTGCTGGTCTACCACGGCGCCTACGGCGAGCGGGTCCAGGTCACCGCGTACGCGTGGGACACCCTCGCCCCGCTCTGGCGGCAGGACCACTCGGAGGCCCTGGGCAACACCGCGGCCTGTTCCGGGCTGCCCTGCCGGCAGACCGCCACGGGTCTGGCGGTCCTGGATCCCGGCACGGGCGCGACCCTCTGGGACGCCGGCACCGAGGCCGACCTGCTCTCCTTCGGCGCCGGGACGGTGCTGCACCTGGAGTCCCGGGCGCATCTGCTGCGGACGCTCGACCGGCGTACCGGGCGGCCGCAGATCGATCTGACGCCGTGGCAGAACTCCGTGCCCCTGCCGGACGGCGACGCGTACCTGCTGACCAGGCGGGAACCGGACGGGTCCACCGTGATCGGGCTGTTGCGGGCCGGGGCCGCCGGGGTCCGGCCGCTCGGCCGGTTCACCGTCGGCGTGGACCGGTGCCGCGCCGACGCCATGCACGTCGGCTGCGAGGTCCCCGGCGGCGTGGCGATCTACCGGTACGGGAACTGACGGCCGCGCGGGAGCGGGCCGGCGAGGTGCAGCGACGAGATGGCCGTCGCCCTGGGCCTCGCCGACGTGCCCGATCTGCTGCCGAAGCCGCTCGGCTGCGCCGGGCGCTCGAGGAGGACAGCCGGGCGGTCGTGAGCGGCGCACAATGGCGGCGTGGGCGACGTCGTCATCGACCTCGGCGAGCTGCGCCACCAGCAGCCGGCGCCCGCGCCCGCCCGGCGGAGGAGGCACCCGCGGGTCGCGCTGGCCGCCGTGACCGTCGTGCTGACCGCGCTGGCCGGTGGTGCGGTGCCGCGGGCGGCCCCGCGGGCGCCGGTCGTCGTGCCCGCCGCGCTGGGGGACACCATGATCGTCGAGCGGGATCTGCTGCACGTGGTCGACGCCCCCGGGCCGCGGCTGTCGGAGGTGCGCGACCGGGTCGTCCGCACGTACGCGCTGCCCGCCGGGGAACCGCTGTTGCGCACCACGGCGCCGGTGCCCGGGTCCATCCTCGCCGTGACGCTCGCCGGCGGCACGGTGCTGGTGTCGTACCAGGCCGACACCGTCGCCGCCGAGGGCACGGTGGCCGTGGCCGCCGGAACCGCCCGGCTGCTCTGGCAGGTGCCCGCCCGCCTGCTGGGGGTCTCCGCCGCCGACGGCGTCGTGCTCCTGCGCGGGACCGGCCCGCGGCTCGGCGGCGTCACCTGGTACGGCCTGGACCTCGCCACCGGCCGGACCCGCTGGACCGTGCGCCCGCCCGGCGCCGGCCAGACCACCGAGGCCGGGCACGCCGCCGACGGCTTCCCGCGGCGCCTGGTCACCGCCACCGCCGCCGGGCACGTGGAGGCCCGGGACACCGTCAGCGGGCGGGTGGTCGCGGCGGTGGACGTCGCCGTGCCGCCGAGCTGGTCGCGCCGGGGCGTCACGGTCTGGCCGGCGGGGGACCTGGTGCTGGTAGGCGGGCTCGGCGGGGTCACCGCGTACCTGCTGAGCGATCTTCGCCGGCGCTGGACCAGCGCGCTCGACCTGGCCGGCCGCTGGGTCGAGGCCGACTGCGCCGGTGGGATCTGCCTGTTCGGCTATCGCGGCGGCGTCGAGGTCGTCGACCGGGCCACCGGGGCGCACCGGTGGTCCAGCCCGCGCTGGACCTCGGCCCTGGAAGCCGGGCCGCACCTGCTGGTCACCGGCGCGGAGGGCCTGGAGGCGCGGTACCCGCTGGCGGTCGTCGACGCCCGGACCGGCGCGCCGCGGGGCGACTTCGGCGGGTGGCGCGCGGTCGGCGCGGTCCGCACCGACGGCACCGTGGTGGGCCTGCGGCAGCGCATCGGCGACGACGTCGTCCGGTACGCGGCCCTCGACCCCCGGACCCGGGCCGTCCGGGTGCTGGGCGAGGCGACCGGCGTCTCCGGCGACTGCCGGAGCACCGGCGAGGTCCTGGTCTGCCGCCGCATCGACGCGTCGGTCGCCATCTGGCCCCTTACCGGATCGTGACCCGCAGGTAGCCTGGCACTCACAGCCTCTTCACACCGCTGCGGCGAAGCTGGGCGGCGGGCTGAGAAGGATCCGGAGGACCCGCGGGTGCGCGTGCTGGTGGTGGAAGACGAGCGGAACCTCTGCGATGCGATCGCGCGGGGGCTGCGGCGCAAGGGCATGGCGGTCGACGTCGCCTACGACGGCACGAGCGGCCACGAGATGGCGTACGTGACGCGCTACGACGTCGTGGTGCTCGACCGGGACCTGCCCGGCATGCACGGCGACGAGATCTGCGCGGCGCTGGTCGAGTCCGGCGCGCTGACCCGGGTGCTGATGCTCACCGCCAGCGGCACCGTCGCCGACCGGGTGGAGGGCCTCCAGCTCGGCGCCGACGACTACCTGCCCAAGCCGTTCGCCTTCGACGAGCTGGTGGCCCGGGTGCAGGCGCTGGGCCGGCGCGCCACCCCGGCCGCGCCGCCGGTGCTGACGGTCGGCGACCTCGTCCTCGACCAGACCCGCCGGGTGGTCACCCGCGGCGGCGCCCCGATCGAGCTCACCAACAAGGAGTTCGGCGTCCTCGAGGAGCTGCTCAAGGCCCGCGGCGGGGTGGTGTCCAGCGAGGAGCTGCTGGAACGCGTCTGGGATGCCAACACCGACCCGTTCACGACGACCGTACGTGTCACGGTCATGACCCTGCGCAAGAAGGTGGGCGACCCGCCGCTGATCGAGACGGTGGTCGGCGCCGGATACCGCGTTCCCGACCCCGTCGTGGTGTCCCCCGCGGGCGGCGCGGCGTGACCGTCTACGCGACCCGGCGCGAGCGGATGCGGCTGCGCCCGACGCTGCGGCTCCGGCTGACCCTGCTCAACGGCATCCTGCTCGTCGGCGCCGGCGGGATCCTGGTGCTGCTCGCCTGGCTGCTCGTCGACGCGGTGAACCCGCAGGACAAGCTGCAGGCCGGCAGCCAGGTCACCCTCGCCGACGGCAGCCGCGTGGACGCGCTCACCTGGCAGACCTCGTTCGTCGACAGCGCCTCGCGGGAGCTCCTGGTCAAGGGGCTGCTGGCGCTCTTCGCGATCGGCATCATCGGCATCGCGGGGGCGTACGCCGTGGCCGGTCGGGCGCTGCGCCCGCTGCACCACGTGACGGCGACCGCCCGCCGGCTCGGCGAGGAGACCCTCGACCAGCGGATCCGCTACTCCGGAGCGGACGACGAGGTGGCCGAGCTGGCCAGCACGTTCGACGCGATGCTCGACCGGCTGGCGGGGGCCTTCGAGTCCCAGAAGCGCTTCGTGGCGAACGCCTCGCACGAGCTGCGGACGCCGCTGGCGGTGATGCGTACGGAGATCGACGTGACCCTCAGCGACGACGAGGCCGACGTCGCCGAGTACCGCCGCATGGCCAAGGTGGTCCGCAACGCCTCCGAGCGCGCCAACGGGCTGGTCGACGCGCTGCTCGTGCTGGCCCGCAGCGAGGCCCAGTCGGGGCGCCGCCTGGTCCGCAAGGTCCCGGCCGATCTGGCCACGAGCGTCTACAACGCGCTGTCCGCGGTCAAGGCGGAGGCGGAGCGGATGAAGCTCGAGGTGACGACCGACCTCGAGGCGGCCCACGTGGTGGGCGACCCCAGCCTGCTGGACCGGCTCGCCGGCAACCTCATCGAGAACGCGATCCGCTACAACCACCTGCTCGGCAAGCTCTGGTTGCGCACCGGCAACGTCGACGGTCAGGCGCAACTGGTCGTCGGCAACACCGGCTACGAGGTGGACCCGGGGGACGTGCCGGGGCTGTTCGAGCCGTTCCGCCGGGGCGGCTGGGAACGCACCGGCTCCCGCGGCTCCGGCCTGGGCCTGTCCATCGTCCGCGCGGTCTGCGACGCCCACGGCGGGACGGTGTCGGCCGTGGCCCAGCCCGGCGGCGGGCTGGAGGTCACGGTGAGCCTGCCGGCGGCCGACACGACCCCGGTGGTGGCCGCGTCCGCCGCCGTGCGGCGCACCAAGGGGCTCGGCACGCCCCGGGCCGAGCTCAGTTAGCGACCTTCTCGACCTGGGCCCGGAGCTTCGGGAACTCCGCCTTGGCGGAGTTCATCGACTTGTAGTACCAGATCAACAGGCCGACGCTGCCCTCGTCGGCCCAGCCGCACACCACCACGGGTGCGCCGCCGGCCTCGCCCTTGCCGCACTTGGCCACGCCGCCGAGACTGCCCGCCGACGGCGTGGTGAGGCCGGTGAGCTTGAGGCCGCTGACGCCCGCGCCCAGGAAGGTGGCATTCAGCTCGCGCTGCGGGTCCTCGACCTCGGACGCCACCGCGGCGACGATCACGAGGTCGCGCTCCGCGGGGGTGCCGTACAGGGCGCCGACGGTCTCGGTGGCCCGGGGCATGTCCTCGAGCTCCTCCTTGAGCTCGTCGACCGCCCCGGCGAACTGCGGGTCGGTCACCCTCGGACGCCCGCCCAGCGTCTTGGGCTCCACGACGGTGATGTCGGCGGCCGGCTCCTCGGTCGACTCCGTCCGCTCGGGGGTGGCCGACGGGGCGACCGGCGCGGCCGTCGGCGACGTGGTGACGTCGTCGGCGGCGTTGCGGCCCACCAGGTAGAGCGCCGTGCCGCCGCCGACGCAGAGCACCAGGGCCACCGCGATCGACACCAGCGTGATGGCCAGCGCCCGGGACTTGGGCTGCGGCTGCGGCGGCGGGTAGCCGGCGCCCAGCGGCGGACCGGACTGCGGATAGCCGGCCTGGCCGTACTCCGGCTGCGGGTACGGCGGCTGCACGCCGTATCCGGGCTGCGGCGGGTAGCCCGGCGGCACCGACGGCGGCACGTCGGGGTTCGGCTGGCCCTGGTACGGCGGCGCCGGATAGCCCTGCTGGGGCGGGAACGGCTGCGCCGGGATCGGCTGGCCGCCGTGCGCCGGGCCGGGCGGGGGATAGGACTGTCCCGGGTACTGCTCGGGATAGGGCGGCTGGTTCGGCGGCTGTGACATCCACGCTCCAATTTCGGGCTGGGGGGAGCTTAGCCGCATCGAGGCCCGTGTGGTTCCCCTGACGGAGCGAGCCCCGCCACACCGGAGTGACCGGGGTGACGGGGCTCGCCGCGGGTCGGACGTGCCGAGTGCCGCCTCAGGCCTTCTTCTCCACCTGGCCGCGCATCGCGATGAACTCCTTCTCCAGCTCGGCCTTGCCCTTGAAGAGCATCCCGATCATGCCGACGCTGCCGTTGTCGGACCACACGCAGACCGCCATCTTGACGCCCGACGTCTCGCTGTCGCCGCACTTGGCGATGCCGCCCAGCGGGCCCGGGTCGGTGTCGGTGAGGTTCTTGATCTCGAAGCCGCCCTCGCCGATGTCCTTGGCGAACTCGTCGTAGCGGCTCTGCGCGGTGCCGTTGATCGACGAGACCGCCGCCACCATGACGAGGTCCTGCTTCTGGACGTCGCCGTAGACCGCGCCCACCGACGCGGTCGCGCCGGGGATGTCGTCCATCGCGCCGTTGAGGCTGTTGCGCAGGGACGGGTCGCTGGCCTTGGGTCGTCCGCCGAGGGTCGCCGGCTCCACCACGGTGATCTTCGAGGCGTCGACGACCTGGTTGATCTTCTCCCGGCCGAAGTAGACGGCGGCGGCGATGCCGCCGGCGCAGAGCACGGCCAGCACGGCGAAGACGATCAGCACCACCTTCAGCGCCGAACCCTTCTTCTTCGCCGGGGGCGCCCCGAACTGCGGTGCCGCGCCGCCGGCGGGCGGATAGGCACCGGCTCCGGGCGGCGGGTAGGCGCCGCCCCCCGAGGTGGGCGGCGGCGGGTAGGCTTCGGCACCGCCGGGCGGCGGGTATCCACCGGGCGGCGGGTACGCGCCGGGAGCCGCCGGCGGCTGGTAGCCACCGCCCGACTCGGGACCGGGCTGGCCGGGAGGGGGCGGATAGGGCGGCTGTGACATGAACACTCCAGAGCTAATGAGGTCAGCCGCCGGAGCCTATCCACCACCGGTTGCAGGTGGGGTCGTCAAACCGTCACTGTTGCGGCACAAGTGGGGTGACGAAGAACGCCCCCGCGCCGGTGCGGGCGCGGGGGCGTCGGTGCTTCGTGGCGTCAGGCCGGCACGCTGGCCAGGCCCTCGGGCAGGAAGCGCTTGCCCGTCACCCGCTCGGACGTGCCGCTGCGGTCCAGGTACGGCGTCACGCCGCCCAGGTGGAACGGCCAGCCGGCACCGAGGATCATGCACAGGTCGATGTCCTGCGCCTCGGCGACCACGCCCTCGTCCAGCATCAGCCGGATCTCCTGCGCGAGCGCGTCGAGCGCCTTCTGGCGTACCTCGTCGGCGGTCAGCGGGGCGTCGCCGCCCTCGACCAGCTTGACCACCTCGGGGTTGATCTCGTCGTCGACCATCAGCGGCAGGCCGGCGTCGACGATCTTCTTGAGGTTGGGGCTGTCGCCGAAGCGGTCCGGGAACGCCTCGTGCAGCGTGCCACCCACGTGGTAGGCGACGGCCGGGCCGACCAGCTGCAGCAGGGCGATCGGGCGCATCGGCAGGCCCAGCGGGTCCAGCGCGGTGTCCACGGTCGCCAGCGGGGTGCCGGCGTCGATCGCCCGGAAGACCTCGCTGGTGAAGCGGGTCAGCAGGCGGTTGACCACGAACGCCGGGGCGTCCTTGACCAGCACGCAGGACTTCTTGAGCTCCTTGCCGACCGCGAACGCCGTGGCCAGCGTGGCGTCGTCCGTACGCTCGCCCTTGATGATCTCCAGCAGCGGCAGGACCGCGACCGGGTTGAAGAAGTGGAAGCCGACGACCCGCTCGGGGTGCTCGAGGTCGGCCGCCATCTCGGTCACCGACAGCGAGGACGTGTTGGTGGCCAGCACGGTCTCCGGCCCGACGATCTTCTCGATCTCGGCCCAGATCTGCTTCTTCAGCTCGAGGTTCTCGAAGACGGCCTCGATGACGAAGTCGGCGTCGGCGAAGACGGACTTGTCCACCGAGCCGCTGACCAGGCCGCGCAGCTTGGCCGCGGTGCCCTCGTCCATCCGGCGCTTGCCGACCATCTTGTCGATCTGGCCGCGGACGTACTCGACGCCCTTGTCCACCCGGCTCTGGTCGAGGTCGGTGAGCACGACCGGCACCTGCAGCCGCCGGGCGAACAGCAGCGCGAGCTGCGAGGCCATCAGGCCGGCGCCGACGATGCCGACCTTGGTGACCTTGCGGGCCAGCTCCTTGTCCGGCACGCCGACCGGACGCTTGGCGCGGCGCTGGACCAGGTCGAACGCGTACATGCTGGCGCGGCACTCGTCGCCCATGATGAGGTCGGCGAGGGCCTCGGTCTCGGCGGCGGTGCCCTCCTCGAACGTCGCGTCCTTGGCGAGCGCGAGCAGCTCCAGCGCCTTGTTGGCCGACGGGACGGCGCCGTGCAGCTTCTCGTCGAGCTGCTGCTTGGCGAAGAAGAGCACGCCGTCCCACATGTCCCGGTCGATCTCGGGACGCTCGACGGTGATCTCGCCCTTGACCACCCCGGCGGCCCAGGCCAGCGAGCTCTCCAGGAAGTCGGCCGCCTCGAAGAGGACGTCGGCGACGCCCATCTCGGCCGCCTGCTTCGGCTTGAGCACCTTCTGGGTGAGCGGGTTCTGCAGGATGATCTGCGCCGCGCCCGGCGCGCCGATCAGGTTCGGCAGGAGCTGGCTGCCGCCCCAGCCGGGGATGAGGCCGATCGCGACCTCGGGCAGGCCCAGCGCGGCCGCACCGGTGGAGACCGTGCGGTAGTGGCAGTGCAGGGCGGTCTCCAGGCCACCGCCGAGCGTCGCGCCGTTGATGAACGCGAAGGTCGGGATGGCGGAGTTCTTCAGCCGGGCGAGGACCCGGTGGCCCAGCTCGCCCAGCGCGACGGCCTGCTCCCGCTGCTTGATCAGGGGAACGCCGGTGATGTCGGCGCCGACGCAGAAGATGTACGGCTTGCCGGTCACCGCGATGAACGCCGGCTCGGCCTCGGTGGCCTTGGTGATCGCCTCGTCGAGCGAGCGCAGGCCGCCCGGGCCGAAGCTGTTGGGCTTCTTGTAGTCCAGCCCGTTGTCGAGGGTGATCAGCGCGGCGGGCTTGTCCAGGCCCGGCACCTTGACCAGGCGTACGAGCGCCTTGGTCACGACCTCGTTCGGGTACTCAGGCAGAGCCGTCACTTGTCCGCACCTTCCCAGTTCGGGTTCTCCCAGATGACCGTGCCACCCATGCCGATGCCGATGCACATCGCGGTGAGGCCGTAGCGGACCTCGGGGCGCTCGGCGAAGTGGCGCGCGAGCTGCGTCATCAGCCGGACACCCGAGGAGGCGAGCGGGTGGCCGATGGCGATCGCGCCGCCCCACGGGTTGACCCGGGGGTCGTCGTCGGCGATGCCGAAGTGGTCGAGGAACGCGAGCACCTGGATCGCGAACGCCTCGTTCAGCTCGAAGAGGCCGATGTCGTCGATGGTCAGGCCGGCCAGGCGCAGCGCCTTCTCCGTGGACGGGATCGGGCCGTAGCCCATGATCTCCGGCTCGACGCCGACGAAGCCGTACGAGACCAGCCGCATGGCGACCGGCAGGCCCAGCTCGCGGGCGGTCTCCTCGTCGGCCAGCAGCGCGGCGGTGGCGCCGTCGTTGAGGCCGGCCGCGTTACCGGCGGTGACCCGGCCGTGCGGGCGGAACGGGGTCTTGAGGGTGGCCAGCTTCTCCATCGAGGTCTCGCGGGGAGCCTCGTCGACGGTGGCCAGGCCCCAGCCCTCCTCGACGCTGCGGACGGCGACCGGCACCATGTCGGGCTGCAGCTTGCCGTTCGCGTACGCCTTGGCGGTCTTCTCCTGCGACGCCAGGCCGAAGGCGTCCGCCCGCTCCTTGGTGATGTTCGGCAGGCGGTCGTGCAGGTTCTCCGCCGTGGCGCCCATGACCAGCGCGGACGGGTCGACCAGCTTCTCCGCCAGGATCCGCGGGTTGGGGTCGACGCCCTCGCCCATCGGGTGCCGGCCCATGTGCTCGACACCGCCGGCGATGGCGACGTCGTACGCGCCCATGGCGATGCCGCCGGCGACGTTGGTCACCGCGGTCATGGCGCCGGCGCACATCCGGTCGATGGCGTAGCCGGGAACGGTCTTGGGCAGGCCGGACAGCAGCGCGGCGGTGCGGCCGATGGTCAGGCCCTGGTCGCCGATCTGGGTGGTGGCCGCGATCGCCACCTCGTCGACCCGCTCGGGCGGGAGCTGCGGGTTGCGGCGCATCAACTCACGGATGCACCGGATCACCAGATCGTCGGCACGGGTCTCGGCGTACATGCCGCCGGCCTTGCCGAACGGGGTGCGGACGCCGTCGACGAAGACGACCTCGCGACTTACTCGGGGCACAACAAGCCTCCTTGCAGGCGTGAACCCAGGGCTTTGACACCGGAGATGCTACTCGCCGGTAACCATCGGGGACCAGCAAGTGTGGCAAAGCTGTAAATGAGCTCTCTGAGGTGGGGTCAGGCGGTGGGATCGGGGAGGACCTTGGCGAGGGCGTCGGCGATCAGGCCGACCTGCCAGGCCCGGGCGCCGAAGCCCTGAAGGGTCTCCGCGACCGACTGCGGGGTGGCCCCGGCCGGGGGCGACCAGGCCAGGCGACGGATGAAGTCCGGGCTGATCAGGTTCTCCGGCGGGAGGGTGTGCGCCTCGGCCGTGGCGATCACGACCTGGCGGCAGCGCTGCAGCCGGGCCGCGGCGACCGGATCGCGCTCGGCCCAGCGGTGCGGCGGTGGCGGACCCTCGACCGGCTGGTTCACCGGCAGCTCGTCGTCGGGCAGGGCGCGGGCGGCGTCCAGGGCGTCCAGCCAGACCCGGGCCAGCCGGCGTACCGAGCGGCCGCCGAAGCCCGGCAGGCCCAGCAGCGTCCGCTCGTCCTTGGGGTCCAGCTCGGCGGCCGCGATGATGGCCGAGTCCGGCAGCACCCGGCCGGGGGCCGAGTCGCGGCGGGCGGCGACGCCGTCGCGGGCGTACCAGAGGGCGCGGACGCGGGACTGGGCCCGGGCGCCGCGGACCCGGTGGATGCCGGAGGTGCGCCGCCACGGGTCGGGCCGGGCGCGCGGCGGCCGGTCGGCGCCCGCCACCAGCGCGGCGAACTCCTCGGCGGCCCAGGCGGCCTTGCCCTGCCGCTCGAGCTCGTCGGCGAGATGGTCGCGCAGGTCGGTGAGCAGCTCCACGTCGAGCGCCGCGTACGTCAGCCAGGACTCCGGCAGCGGCCGGGTGGACCAGTCGGCGGCCGAGTGGTGCTTCTCCAGCGAGTAGCCGAGCAACTGCTCGGTGAGCGCGGCCAGCCCGACGCGCTCGAAGCCCGCGAGCCGCGCGGCGAGCTCGGTGTCGAACAGCCGCCGCGGCTTCATGCCCAGTTCGGCGAGGCAGGCCAGGTCCTGGCTCGCGGCGTGCAGCACCCATTCGGTGCCGGCGAGCGCGGCGTCCAGCGTGCGCAGGTCCGGCAGCGGCATGGGGTCGAGCAGCACCGTGCCGGCGCCCTCGCGGCGCAGCTGCACCAGGTAGGCCCGCTGGGTGTAGCGGTAGCCGGACGCCCGCTCGGCGTCGACGGCGACCGGCCCGGAGCCGGCGGCTATCCGGGCGACGACCTCGGCCAGCTCCTCGGCGGTCTCCACCGGCCGGGGCGTGCCGTCGCGCGGCGCGGTCAGCGGTACGGAGGCGCGGGCAGGCTCGGGACCGCCGGAAGGGTCGGGCGGGACGTCGTGCGGTCCGTCGGTAGCGTGGTCCGGCGCGTCCCGACGGCGCTGGGGTGCTTCGTCGGTCACTCCGTAACCGTACGGGGGTACCTCCCCCCGCGTGTGCAGCCGGGTACCGGCGCGTCGGCGCTCGATCCGCTTGATCGCGGAAAACGGATGCCCCGGGACCCGTCCGCGAGGCCGGTTCCGTCCGTACTACCTGCCGGAGCCTCACGATCGGAGATCCGGACTTCCATGACGACCGCCTACGACCCCTTCGGGGTGCCGGGCCAGTTCGGGGTGCCGGGGCAGCGCCGGCCGCCGCAGGACCCGCTGCTGAGCCTGCCCGACCATCCGTCCGGGGAGTGGGCGACCGCGGCGCGGCCGTCGGCGCCGCCGCCGCGGGTGGGTCATCCGCGTCCGGCGCGCCGGGACACCGGGCCCTTCCTCGCCTCGCCCTCCGGCGGGGCGCCGTATCCGGTCGTGGCCGAGCCGGTCGAGGTGGCCCGCCGGGGCCGGGTCGGACCGGCCCTGCTGGCGCTGGTGCTGCTCGGCGGCGCCGGGTTCATGGCGTGGCGGCTCGACCGTGCCGACAGCCGGATCAACGACCGGCTCGCCGCGGCGCAGCAGCGCGAGTCCGAGCTCACCCAGCGGGCCGAGCGGCTGGAGAAGCAGCTCGCCGGGGTCTTCGACCCCGAGGCCATCTCGTCGTCGGTGCTGCCGAGCGTGTTCCGCGTGCGGGCCGGCGAGTTCACGGGTACGGCGTTCTCGGTCGGCGACGCCGCCGGGGAGGGCAAGGCGAACCTGATCACCAACTTCCACGTGGTGGAGTCGGTGTGGAAGTCGGGCGGCCGCAAGGTGTTCCTGGAGCGCGGCAAGGACGAGGTGTCCGCGACGATCGTCAAGGTGGAGGAGGGCGAGGACCTGGCCCTGCTGCGGGCGAACCGGCAGATCGCCGGGCTCGCCACGGCGCCGGAGTCGGTGAAGCCGGGTCAGCAGGTGGTGGTCGTGGGCGCGCCGCTCGGCTTGGAGGACACCGTGACGACCGGCGTGGTGAGCGCCTTCCGGTCCGGTGACGGCCCGACGCTGCAGTTCGACGCGCCGATCAACCCGGGCAACTCCGGCGGGCCGGTGGTCAACGCCGCGGACGAGGTCATCGGCGTCGCCACCGCCAAGGCCCGCGACGCCGAGGGCATCGGCCTGGCCGTACCCATCAAGACCGCCTGCGAAGCCTTCAAGGTCTGCTAGGTCGCCGCTCTCTGGCGGTTGAAGGCCGTCACGCCGGGCGGGGGGAGGCCTGCCGTGGAGGCGAGCATGGCGCACCAGCCCTGGAGGTGGGCGCCGAGGTCGTCGGAGGTGGGCGTCCAGGAGGCGCGGATCTCCAGGTCGGCGGTCGGCGCCGGGCCGGCCAGCTCGCCGAAGCGGGTCGAGGTGGTCTGGGTGATGGTGCCGCCGATCGCGGTGTAGGCCGCGCCGTGCTGCTCCAGGCCGTCGGTCAGCCAGGTCCAGGCGACCGCGGGCAGCAGCGGGTCGCCGGCCAGGTCCGCCTCCAGCTCCGCGGTGATCAGCGTGACCAGCCGCAGGTCGCCGCGCCACGCGTCGTGCCCCGCCGGGTCGTGCAGCAGGATCAGCCGGCCGCTGGCCACCTCGTCGCCGTCGCGCAGCACCGTCGCGCTGAGCGCGAAGCCGTACGGTGCCAGCCGCTGCGGCGCGGCGATCTCCTCGAGCAGGATCTCCTCGCGCGGCGCGGACGCTCGCAGC
Organism: Couchioplanes azureus; assembly: GCF_014648355.1. Classification (GTDB taxonomy): domain Bacteria; phylum Actinomycetota; class Actinomycetes; order Mycobacteriales; family Micromonosporaceae; genus Actinoplanes; species Actinoplanes azureus. The sequence continues at coordinate 622,556 of NZ_BMQY01000003.1, read as the reverse complement.
CCGGCCACCGCGCGGGTGAACGCCTCGGGTGCAGCGGGGGAGGGCGCCATGGAGGAAGCCTATGCCGATCACTGCCTTCCGTCCGCGCGCGGCGCGCCGCACGCCCCGGTTCACTCACGTGGCACGATGGCGCGGGTGACCAACTCATCCGCGGATTCCGCCTTCGTACGCGCCTGCCGTGGCCTGGACGTGCCGCACACCCCCGTCTGGTTCATGCGTCAGGCGGGCCGGTCCCTGCCCGAGTACCGCAAGATCCGTGAGGGCGTCGGCATGCTCGAGTCGTGCCGCCGCCCGGATCTGGTCACCGAGATCACCCTGCAGCCGGTGCGCCGGCACGGCGTCGACGCGGCCATCTTCTTCAGCGACATCGTGGTGCCGCTCGCCGCGGCCGGGGTCGACCTCGACATCGTGGCCGGCACCGGCCCGGTGGTGGCGGCGCCGATCCGCACCCGCGCCGACGTGGAGGGGCTGCGGCCGCTGGAGCCCGGCGCCGTCTCCTACGTCTCGGAGGCGGTCCGCCTGCTGCTCCCCGAGCTCGGCGCCACCCCGCTGATCGGCTTCGCGGGAGCGCCGTTCACCCTGGCCAGCTACCTGGTCGAGGGCGGACCCTCGCGGACGTACCTGAAGACCAAGGCGATGATGTACGGCGACCCGCAGCTCTGGCACGAGCTGTGCTCCCGCCTCGCCGACATCACCCTGGCCTTCCTGCGGGTCCAGGTCGAGGCAGGGGTCAGCGCGGTCCAGCTCTTCGACTCGTGGGCCGGCGCGCTCTCCGAGGCCGACTACCGTGAGTACGTACTGCCGCACTCGGCGCGGGTGCTCGCCGGCCTGGAGGGCGCGGGCGTGCCCCGCATCCACTTCGGCGTCGGCACCGCCGTGCTGCTGCGCGCGATGGGCGAGGCCGGCGCGGACGTGGTGGGCGTCGACTGGCGTACGCCGCTCGGCACGGCCGCGGGCATCGTCGGCCCGGACCGCTGCTTGCAGGGCAACCTCGACCCGGCGGTGCTCTTCGCGCCCTGGGAGGTCGTCGAGCGGGAGGCCCGCCGGGTGCTCGCCGAGGGGCGCGCGGCCCGCGGGCACGTGTTCAACCTGGGCCACGGCGTGCTGCCCGAGACCGATCCGGATGTGCTGACCCGCCTGGTGGAGCTGGTCCACAAGGAGAGCGCTAGTTCTTGAGCGGCTCCGGCTGCGACGCCCACCACTCGGACGGCACCGACTCGTAGACCTCCTGCGCGAGGTCCTTGAGCCGGTCGGCGGTCGGATGCCCGTGGTGGGCGTCGGCGAGTCCCTTCAGTCGCACGTACCACTCGGCCAGCTGCTCGACGGTCACTGCCACCTGATAGTCCACGGCGCCAGGCTAGGCCGGTCCGGCGGGCGTCCGGCGGCGTTTCCCCGAACGGGATCACATCGAACGACCCCGGTGGCCGGGTGCGCAGGGGACCTGACAGTGTGGTGGGCGTGCGGAAGCGGGTGGCGATCGTCGGCGGCGGGATAGCCGGGCTGGCCGCCGCGGTGCGCATCCGGGACCGGGCGCCGGCCGGCACCGACATCATCGTGTACGAGCAGTCCGGCCGGCTCGGCGGCAAGCTGCGCACCGGGGAGCTGGCGGGCGCGACGGTCGAGCGCGGCGCCGAGTCGTTCCTGGCGGGTGCGCCGGAGGGCGGCGAGTCGGCGGCGGTGCGGTTCGTGCGGCGCGTCGGGCTGGGCGACGCCCTCGTGCATCCCGCGCCGATCCCCGCCGCGCTGGCGGTCGAGGGTCGGCTGGAGCGGGTGCCCGGGGGGACGCTCGTGGGCGTACCAGGGGATCTGAGCCTGCTCGGCGAGCTGGCGCGCCCGACCGCGGACGCCGACCGCGACGAGGGCCGCCCGCTGCTCGCCCCCGGCGAGGACGTCACGGTCGGCGCGCTGGTCCGCGCCCGGTACGGCGACGAGATCGCCGACCGGCTCGTCGACCCGATGCTCGGCGGGGTGTACGCGGGCCGCGCCGACCAGCTCTCCCTGGCCACCACCCTGCCGGCCCTGGCCCGCGCCGCCCGCACCGAGCACACCCTGTCCGCCGCCGTCCGGGCCGCCCAGGCCGCGTCCGTCCGGGTGCCCGGCCGGCCGGTCTTCGCCGCCGTCGACGGCGGGATGAGCCGCCTGGTGGCCGCCGCGGCCACCGCCGCCGGCGCCCGCATCAGCCTGGGCCTGCCGGTGCGCGAGCTGGCCCGCACGACGCACGGATGGCGGCTGCTGCTCGGGCCGGTGCCCGCCCCGCAGATCGACGACGTCGACGCGGTGGTGCTGGCCATGCCCGCCCGTCCGGCGGCCCGCATGCTCACCGGGGTCGATCCCGAGGCGGCCGCCGAGGTGGACCGGCTCCGGTACGCCAGCGTCGCCCTCGCCGCGTTCGCCCTGCCGCCCGGCACGCCGCTACCCGAGCTCTCCGGCTTCCTCGTGCCGCCGGCCGAGGGCACGCTCGTCAAGGCGGCCACGTTCTTCACCCGGAAGTGGCCGCACCTCGCCCGCCCGGACGGCCCGGTGATCGTGCGCGCCTCGCTCGGGCGCTCCGGCGAGGAGGAGCGGTTGCAGCACGACGACGCCGTGCTCGCCGCGGCCGCGCACGCCGAGCTGGGCCGCCTTGCCGGGGGAGAGCTGCCGCCGCCGGTGGCCTCGTGGGTGCAGCGCTGGGGCGGCGGGCTGCCCCAGTACGCCCCCGGCCACCTCGACCGGGTCGCGCGGGCCCGGGCCGCGCTGAGCGGGCGCCCCGGCCTCGCGCTGGCCGGGGCCGCGTACGACGGCGTGGGCATCCCGGCCTGTGTGGCCAGCGGCGAGAACGCCGCGGACGACGTCCTGAAACACCTGGAGGAGCGATGAGCGAGGCGCAGACGAACGCCGCCCGGATCAACGAGCTGAACGCCACGATCCGCTACACCATGTGGTCGGTCTTCCGCGCCACGACGCCGCTTCCGGCCCTGCGCGACGCCCTGGCCGGCGAGGTGGACACGCTGTTCGAGCAGCTCGCCGGCAAGGACGTCACGGTGCGCGGTACGTACGACGTCGCCGGCCTGCGCGCGGACGCCGACGTGATGGTGTGGTGGCACTCCGGCTCGTCCGACGCGCTGCAGGAGGCGTACGGGCTGTTCCGGCGTACCGCCCTGGGCCGGCACCTGACGCCGGTGTGGTCGCAGATGGCGCTGCACCGCCCGGCCGAGTTCAACAAGAGCCACCTGCCCGCGTTCCTCGCCGACGAGCAGCCGCGGCCGTACATCTGCGTGTACCCGTTCGTGCGGTCGTACGAGTGGTATCTGCTGCCCGACGAGGAGCGCCGCGCGATGCTCGCCGAGCACGGCCGGATGGCCCGCGGCTACCCGGACGTGCGGGCGAACACGGTCGCGTCGTTCGCGCTCGGCGACTACGAGTGGATGCTCGCCTTCGAGGCCGACGAGCTGCACCGCATCGTCGACCTGATGCGTGACCTGCGGGCCTCCGGCGCGCGCCGGCACGTCCGCGAGGAGGTGCCGTTCTACACCGGCCGCCGCCGCTCGGTCACCGAGATCGTCGCCGCGCTGCCCTGACCATCGGTACGTGGGGGATGCCGTCCTCGTCGTAGGCCTCGCCCGCCACCTCGAATCCGAAGCGGCCGTAGAAGCCGGTCAGGTGCGCCTGCGCCGCGAGGGTGGCGGGCCGGTCGCCGACGACGGTGAGCGCGTGCGCCAGGAGCCGGCTCGCGGCGCCGCCCTGGCGCGCGCTCGCCGCGGTGACCACCCGGCCGATCCGCGCGGTGCCGTGGTCGTCGAGGATCCGCAGGTAGGCGAGGATGCCGTCGCCGCGGGCCAGCCAGACGTGCCGGGTGCCGGGCTCGTCGTCGCGGCCGTCGAGCTCCGGGTACGCGCAGTTCTGCTCGACGACGAACACGTCGACGCGCAGCTTGAGGATCGCGTACAGCGTGGCGACGTCGAGCTCGCCGAAGGACGCCACGCGGATCTCCTCCTGGGGATGCATCGTGGCATCTTATGCGTCACTTCTCGCGTCCTCGGCCGTTGTCCTCCCTGGAGCGCGGCATTCCAGGGGGACACATGATCAAGCGGAGCAAGCTGTTCGGCAACAAGACCCGGGTGACGTTCTGCCTGCCGAAGGACGCGCCGGAGGGCACGGTCAGCGTGGTCGGCACGTTCAACGACTGGAAGCCCGGGCTGCACGAGCTGAAGATCCGGCGGGACGGCACGCGTACGGTGACGCTGAGCCTGGAGCCCGGGCACTACCGCTTCCGCTATCTCGCCAGCGACGGCGTGTGGCTGGACGACGAGCACGCCGACGCGGTGGGCCCGCACGGCAGCGAGTTGCTTCTCTGACGTTTCGGCCCGATATCCGCGGGAACCCCCTACCTTTTAGTTGACACTGCAAATAACTAGGAGGATTCCCCGTGGCGAACGTCAAACTGGCCGTCATCTACTACTCGGCGACCGGCAACATCCACGCCATGGCCGAGCGCCTGGCGCAGGCGGGCGAGAAGGCCGGCGCCGAGGTGCGCCTGCGCCAGGTGCCGGAGCTCGCGCCGCAGGAGGCCATCGCCTCGAACGCGGCCTGGAGCCAGCACTTCGACACCACGAAGGACGAGCCCAAGGCGTCCGCGGACGACATGGTCTGGGCCGACGCGGTGCTGTTCGGCACCCCGACCCGCTACGGCAACGTCGCCAGCCAGCTCAAGCAGTTCATCGACACGCTCGGCCCGCAGTGGCAGCAGGGCCAGCTCGCCGACAAGGCGTACGCCGGCTTCACCGCGTCGATGACCGCGCACGGCGGCCAGGAGTCGACGCTGCTGGCGCTCTACAACACCATCTACCACTTCGGCGGCGTGGTGGTGGCGCCCGGCTACACGGACGTGCTCAAGTTCAACGACGGCAACCCGTACGGCGCCTCCCACGTCACCGGCGGCTCCAACAACGCGCCCCTGAGCGAGGTCGAGTACGCCGCGCTCGACCACCTGGCGCAGCGCGTGGTCACCGTCGCGGGCAAGCTCCGCGGCTGAGCGCACGCGGCGGGCGGTTCGCCGGCGTGCATCGCACGGGTGACGCCAACCGGGGCGCGTGGTGGCAGACTGACCGCCGTGGCCGAAAAGTTCGAGTTGGACCTGAGTGACGCGGTGTGGCGCCGCAGTGGCACGTCCGAGGAGGCGGCGGTCGAGGTCGCCCTGCTGGAGGGTGGCGTGGCGGTCCGCGACTCCCGCCGCCCGGACGGTGACGTCCTGTTCTTCACGCCCGCCGAGTGGGACGCGTTCGTCGGCGGGGCGAAGGACGGCGAGTTCGACCTTTAGCGCGCCGAGCCGGACTTCGTCCGGCTTTGCCGATATCAACCCGAAGATGGTTCATTTCTGGCTATCGTGCGGACATGACCAATTGCGAGTCTGACCTGCTGAAAAAGGTGGAGCGGTACGAGAACGCCGTGCATGAGCTCAAGGCCGCCCACGAAGACGTCAAGGACGTTCTGACCCAGCACATCCTCTTCGACCGCTGGAAGGAACTCGGCACGCCGCTCGGTTTCAAGGCCGACAAGGCCCCGGACTCGGAGGAGCCCAACCGGGACCTCGCCCAGCTCAATCAGCAGATCTCCGCGATGAGCGAGTCCTGGGCGCACTGACGCCGGTGTTTCGCCTCGCCCGGGGCGGCCACCGCCCCGGGCACGCGTTACCGTGTCGGCCATGGCCGACACCCAGTACGAACAGCTGCTCCGCCGGGTCCTCGACGACGGCACGCCCAAGTCGGACCGCACCGGCACCGGCACGGTCAGCCTCTTCGGCGAGCGCCTGCGCTACGACCTGTCCCGCGGCTTCCCGCTGATCACGACCAAGCGGGTGCACTTCAAGTCGATCGCCGTCGAGCTGCTCTGGTTCCTGCGGGGCGACAGCAACGTCCGTTGGCTGCGCGACCAGGGCGTCACCATCTGGGACGAATGGGCCGACGCCGACGGCGAGCTGGGCCCGGTCTACGGCAAGCAGTGGCGCTCCTGGCCGACGCCGGACGGCGGCCACGTCGACCAGATCGCCGACCTGCTGGCCACGCTGCGCAGCGACCCCGACTCGCGGCGGATGATCGTCTCCGCGTGGAACGTGTCCCAGCTCCCCGAGATGGCCCTCGCGCCGTGCCACGCGATGTTCCAGTTCTACGTCGCCGACGGCCGGCTCTCCTGCCAGCTCTACCAGCGCAGCGCCGACATGTTCCTCGGCGTGCCGTTCAACATCGCCAGCTACGCGCTGCTCACGCACATGATCGCGGCGCAGGTCGGGCTCACGCCGGGTGACTTCGTCTGGGTCGGCGGCGACTGCCACATCTACGCCAACCACGTCGACCAGGTGCGCGAGCAGCTCTCCCGGGAGGCGTACGACTTCCCCGAGCTGGAGCTGGCCCCCGTGCCGTCCCTCTTCGACTACCGCTTCGAGGACCTGAAGCTGGTGAACTACCTGCACCACCCGGCCCTGCGCGCCCCGGTCGCCGTATGACCATCCACATGATCTGGGCCGAGGCCGGGGGCGGGGTGATCGGCGCCGGCGGCGACATCCCGTGGCGCGTGCCCGGCGAGCAGAAGATCTTCAAGGACTTCACCATGGGCGCCACCGTCGTGATGGGGCGCACGACCTGGGAGTCGCTGCCGGAGCGCGTCCGGCCCCTGCCCGGGCGCCGCAACGTGGTGCTGACCCGCCGTCCCGGCTGGATCGCGCCCGGCGCGACGGTGGTCGCCTCGGTCGAGGACCTGCTCGCCCGGCACGACGAGTTCTGGGTGATCGGCGGGCAGTCGGTCTACACGGCGCTGCTGCCCCACGCGGGCCACATCGTCCGTACCCGGATAGACCTGGACGTCGCCGGCGACACGTACGCACCGGAGCTCGGTCCCGAGTGGCGGGTCGCCGGCGAGGGCGAGCGGCACACCGCCGCGAACGGCATCGGCTTCCTCGTGGAGCAGCTCCACCGGGACTGACTGCGCTACTGCTGGGGATCCAGGCGGATGGACAGGCTGTTGACGCAGTGGCGGGTGTTCTTCGGCGTCATCATCTCGCCGCGGAAGACGTGGCCGAGGTGGCTGTCGCAGCGGGCGCAGCGGATCTCCGTGCGGACCATGCCGTGGCTGTGGTCGTCGATCTCCTTGATGGCGCCCGGGATGGCGTCGTCGAAGGAGGGCCATCCGCAGCCGGACTCGAACTTGGTGTCGCTCGGGTAGAGCTCGGCGCCGCAGGCGCGGCACCGGTACATGCCCTCGTCCTTGGTGTTCACGTACTCGCCGGACCAGGGCGCCTCGGTGCCGGCCTGGCGCAGGACGCGGAACTCGTCCGGGCTGAGCCGGATGCGCCACTCGTCCTCGGTGGTGGGCAGGGTGGTGTCTTCAGGGGCCATGCCGTCCACCGTACGTCGCGGCGCACCGGGAGTGCGGCGTGCGGTCGTACCGTCGGACGTTGAGCCTCCTATGGAAGCTGCGCGATTCCGGCCCACCTGGCGGCAGGCCCTCGGCCGTGGTCTCTATGGGGGCGTGCTGCTGTCCCTGGTCGCTCTCGCCGTGGCGGCGGTCGCCGCGGCCGTGGACCTGGTGTGGGCCGGGCTGGCGCCGCCGGGGTGGGCGTGGCTGCTGCTCGCCGTCGCGCCGAGCGCGGCCGGGGCGGTGGCGGGGCTGTTGCTGCGGCCGTGGATGGCGACGGAGATCGGGCGCGAGGGCATCCGCACGGTGACGCCGTTCGGCGCCGGGGTGCAGCCGTGGAGCCGGGTCGTGGACCTCCGGGCCGAGCGGCGCGGTGCCCGTACGGTCGTCTCCGTCTATCTGGAGTCCGGGGCGAGCGTGCAGTTGCGGGCGCCGTACAGCGGCGGGCTGTTCGCGGCGGATCCGCAGTTCGAGTCGAAGGTCTTCGCGTTGTGGCATCTGTGGCGCAGCCACAGGATCGGGGGAGTTCCCTCCTGATTGAACCGGGGCGTTACGTGCAAAACGGGCGCAAGGCGCTAAACTCCCTGCGGAATGAGACCGGACTTACCGCAACAGAACGGATGCTCCTCATGAGTTTGACGCGCCGACTGGCCGCGGCACTGCCCGCGGCCGGCGTCACCGTGCTCGCCGCCCTCGCCCTGACCGGGGCACCCGCCGCGGCGACGGCTGACGAGGCCGCGGCCCGCGCCCCGCACCCCGCCGTGACGACCACCCCCTGCGCCGAGGGAGAGCGCGACGAGGACTGCGGCTACGGGCCCGGCAGCACGCCGGGCGCCGCCGCCACGACCACCGGCCCGACCCGGGGCAACGGCGGATACGGCGGCGAGAGCCCGACCCCCGCCCCGTCGCACACCACCACGACCCCGACCACCCCGAGCACGCCGACCGCCAGCGTCGACACCGTCCCGCCCGGCGGCGAGCTCCCGGAGACCTCGCCGCCGGCCACGCCCACCCAGAGCCAGACCGCCCCGGGCGGCGTCAGCGCGGGCGGCACCCTCCCGCTGACCGGCGCGCCGATGGGCCTGACCGTCGCTTTCGGCGCCATCCTGGTGGCCGCCGGCGCCGGTGCGGTCGTCTACAGCCGGCGTCGCCGCAGCGCCTGAAGTCCCCGCCCGCGACGGCCGTCCTCTCCGCGGGGAGGACGGCCGTCGCCGTCTGCGCATAAGGTCGTCGCATGGCAGCTTCCCGGTCACCCGCCGTCGAGGTCGAGGTCGCGGGTCGTCCCGTACGGCTGAGCAGTCCCGACAAGGTCTGCTTCCCCGGCAGGGGATACACCAAGCGGGACGTGTTCGAGTACTACCTGGCGGTCGGCGACGGCATCATGCGCGCCCTGCGGCACCGGCCCACGACGCTGCAACGCTTCCCCGACGGCATCGAGGGGGAGATGTTCTTCCAGAAGCGGATTCCCGCCCGGGGTGTCCCGGCCTGGGTGCAGACCGCCACCATCGCGTTCCCGAGCGGGCGTACGGCCGACGAGCTCTGCCCCGCCGACCTGGCCCACGTGGCCTGGGCCGCGCAGATGGGCACCGTGGTCTTCCACCCCTGGCCGGTGCGCGGCGACGCCCCCGACAACCCCGACGAGCTGCGCATCGATCTCGACCCACAGCCCGGCCTCGGCTTCGGCGACGTGGTCGCGGCGGCCGGGGTCGTGCACGAGGTGCTGGACGAGCTGGGCTGGACCGGCTACCCGAAGACCTCGGGCGGCCGGGGCGTGCACGTCTACGTCCGCATCCAGCCGAAGTGGTCGTTCGTGCAGGTGCGCCGGGCGGCGATCGCCCTCGCCCGGGAGGTCGAGCGGCGCAGCCCCGGCCGGATCACCACCTCCTGGTGGAAGGAGGAGCGCGGCGACCGGGTCTTCGTCGACTACAACCAGATGGCCCGGGACCGGACCATCGCCTGCGCGTACTCGCTGCGGGCCAACGCGCGGGCGACCGCCTCGACCCCGGTCACCTGGGCGGAGCTGCCCGACGTGGAGCCGGACGACTTCGACCTGCGGACCGTGCCGCAGCGGATCGCGACGATCGGGGATCCGCATGCGCGGATCGACGACGTCGCCCACGACATCACGCCGCTGCTCGAGTGGTCCGAGCGGGACGAGCGGGCCGGGGCCGGGGACCTGCCGTACCCGCCCGACCATCCGAAGATGCCCGGCGAGCCGAAGCGGGTGCAGCCCTCCAAGGACCGCGACCTCAAAGAGCGATCTTGAATCCCTCGTGGGTGGGCGCGAAGCCGAGCGAGGCATAGAAGCGGTGCGCGTCCGCGCGGCGCTTGTCCGTCGTGAGCTGCGCCAGCCGGCAGCCGCGCTCCCGGGCCCGGTCGAGCGCCCAGTGCATCATCTGCCGCCCGAGCCCGCGGCCGCGCCGGTCGCCGCGGATCCGGACCGCCTCGATGGTCATCCGTTCGGTGCCGCGGCGGCTCAGCGACGGCGTGAAGGTGAGCTGGCAGGTGCCGACGATCTCGCCGCCGGCCTCCGCGACGATCAGGTCGTTGCGCGGGTCGGCGTCGATCGCCTCGAAGGCCGCCCAGTACGCCGCGTCGACCGCCTCCTCGACCGGCGCCGACTCGCGCGCCCGGGCGATCTCGTCGTCGGCGAGGAGTCGCAGGATCGCGGGGAGGTCCGCGCGCGTCGCGGTACGGAAGATCAGCTCGGCCACCCGGCCATCCTGACACGCCCGTCGGGCTGAGCCGGACCGCGCCCGCCCCGGGGCACCATGGCGCCATGCGGTTGCTGCTCCTGCCGTTGCGGCAGATCTACCGGGGCCTGGTCTGGCTGGCCAACTCCCCGCGGACGCTGATCCTGTCGTACGCCCTGCTCATCCTGGTCTGTGCCGCGCTCTACCGGGTCTTCGAGGCGGAGGTCTCCTTCGGCGACGCGCTGTGGTGGGCCGTGGTCACCGCGTCGACGGTCGGCTACGGCGACATCTCTCCGGAGACGGTGCCGGGGCGGGTGATGGCGGCGCTGCTCATCTCCGTCATGGTGCTCATCGTCGTGCCGCTGATCACCGCGCACTTCGCCAGCAAGCTGATCGTCGACACCGACGCCTTCAAGCACGAGGAGCAGGAGGAGCTGAAGGACAACCTGCGCCGGGTCCGCCAGCTCCTCGAGGAGCTGGCGGCGCGCGAGGGGATCACTTCGCCGGGCAGCGCAGCCCCTCCTTCGGCGCGGTCAGATCGATGAGGTAGCGGTCCACCGCGTCGACGATGCACTTGGTGCTCGGATAGGCGGTGTGGCCCTCGCCCTCCCAGGTCAGGACGCGACCGGTGCCGAGCATGTTGGCCAGCTCCGCGGTGTTCTCGTACGGCGTCGCCGGGTCGCCCGTCGTGCCCACCACGACGATCGGCGGGGCGCCGGTGGCGGCACCGGCCGGGTACGGGTCCCGCTTGCCGGGCCAGAACGTGCACGGCAGCATGCCCATCGCCAGCGCCGCCCCGAACAGCGGGTACTTCGCGCGCCACTCGCCCTGCAACTGCCGGACGCGCTCGACCGAGGGGGCGTCGTCGGTGTCGGCGCAGTTCACGGTGAGGTTGGCGTCGAACAGGTTGGAGTAGGTGCCATCGGGCCGGCGGTCGGCGTACTCGTCCGCCAGCTCGAAGATGCCGTCCGCGTCGCCGGCCTGCAGGTCGTCGACGGCCTCGGCGAGCTCCTGCCAGCCGGACTCGTCGTAGAGCGACGAGATCACCGCCACGAAGATCCATCCCGCGGTGGCCTCCCGGCCGTCGGCGCCCTCGACCGGTGAGACCTCCGCCTTCGCGAGCGCGTCGGTCACCGCCTCGCGCGGGTCCGGCGCGATCGGGCACTTGCCCGGGGTGGCCTTGCACCAGGCCGTGAAGTTGGTGAAGGCGTGCTCGAAGCCCTTGGCCTGCGCCTCGGAGCCGGCGACGAAGTCCTGCTTCGGGTTGACCGCGCCGTCCAGCACCAGGGCCCGGACCTTGTCGGGGAAGAGCTGGGCGTACGTCGCGCCGAGCAGCGTGCCGTACGAGAAGCCGAGATAGGTCGTCTTCGCGTCGCCGACCGCCGCCCGCAACGCGTCCATGTCCCGGGCGGCCTGCTCGGTGCTGAAGGTGCCGAGCTGGTCGCCGTACTTGCGGCCGCAGCCCTCCGCGACCTTCTTGTTGAGCGCCACGACCTCCTGGAAGTCGGCGTCGGAGCGAGGGTCGGGGGAGGCGGCGAAGGTCGCGTCCTGGTCGGGCGCGCTGATGCAGGTCACCGGGCTGGAGCGGCCGATGCCGCGCGGGTCGAAGCCGACGATGTCGAACTTCTCGGTGATCTCGGTCGGCAGGCCGCCGAGCGCCTGGCCGAAGGAGAGGTAGACGGCCAGGTCGATGCCGGAGGCGCCGGGGCCGCCGGGGTTGATCAGCAGCGAGCCGATCCGGTCGCGCTGGCTGGCGGAGCGGACGCGGATCATCGCCACGTCGTAGGTCTGCCCGCTGCGCGGCGCGTTCCAGTCGCGGGGTACGGCCACCGAGGCGCAGTCGTACGTCATGCCCTGCGCGCCGCGGCCGACGAGCTTCTGCGGCACCTCGGGGCACGGCGCCCACTGGGCCAGCGTGCCCGGCACGGAGGCCGTCGCCTTGCCGCCGCCGGTCGCGGGCCCGGCGCTGTCGGAGTCTTGCGGGGCGAAGACCGGCAGCGTGCAGCCGGCGGTGGCCACGACCACGGCCACCAGGGCAGCCAGGACCAGACGGGGGGTACGCGGCACGGTGCGCGCCTTTCTTCCTGCGGCGGGTTCCGCGCACGAGGCTACGCGGTGCCCCGGAGTGCGTCGCTCAACGGCTCGTCAGCACGTCCGCCAGGTTGAACCGGACCGGGCGCTCGAGCTGCTCGTACGTGCACGTGTGCGGCTGCCGGTCGGGCCGCCACCGCTCGAACTGGGCGGTGTGCCGGAACCTCAGGCCCTCCATGTAGTCGTAGCGCACCTCGACCACCCGCTCGGGGCGCAACGGCACGAACGACAGGTCCTTGCCGTTGTTCCAGCGGCTCACCTCGTTCTTGCGCGGGGTGCGCTCGCCGGACTCGTGCGCCGCCCAGTTCCACGGATGTCCCTCGAACGTGGTGACCAGGTGCTGGAGCTCGGCGAAGAGCTCCTCGCGCACGCTCATCGGGAAGGAGCCGATGACGCCGACCGACACCAGCACGTCCCGGTCGTCGTAGAGGCCGAGCAGCAGCGAGCCGATGCGGTTGTCGCCGGACTTGTGCAGCCGGTAACCGGCGACGACGCAGTCCGCCGTACGCTTGTGCTTGATCTTGGTCATGACCCGTTTGTCCGGCTCGTAGCCCAGCTCCTTGCCCTTGGCGATGAGCCCGTCGAGCCCGGCCCCCTCGAACTCGGCGAACCAGCGCCGCGCGGTCTCCAGGTCGTCGGTGGCCGGGGTGACGTAGACCGGCGGCTTCGCGCCGGCCAGGCATTCCTCGAGCCGGGCCCGCCGCTCCGCGAAGGGCCGGGTGGTCAGGTCCTCGTCGCCGAGCGCCAGCAGGTCGAAGGCGACGAACCCGGCCGGCGTCTGCTCGGAGAGCAGCTTGACCCGGCTCGCCGCGGGATGGATGCGCTGCTGCAGGGCCTCGAAGTCGAGCGTGTTGCGCTCGGTGTCGGCGACGACGATCTCGCCGTCGATCACCGACCGCTCCGGGAAGTTCGCCAGGACCGCCTCGACCACCTCGGGGAAGTACCGCGTCATCGGCTTCTCGTTGCGGCTGCCGATCTCCACCTCGTCGCCGTCGCGGAAGATGATCGAGCGGAAGCCGTCCCACTTGGGCTCGTAGAGCTGCCCGGGCGGGATCGCGGCGACCGGCTTGGCGAGCATCGGCTTCACGGGCGGGTTGACGGGCAGGTCCATGCCGACAGTCTCCCCGGTGACGCCGGAAAAGAAAGCGCGAAGTGCCGTTCGGTGACCTTTGCGGCGGGTAATGCGTTTCCGTGGGTTCCCGGGTGGTGGTGCTGACCGGCGGATCGAGCGGGATCGGCCGCGCCGCCGCGCTGGCCTTCGCGGCCCGCGGCGACAAGCTCGTGCTCGCCGCCCGTGGCCTGGCCGACCTCGAGAAGGTCGCGGCGGACTGCGGCGGCGACGTCGTGGTGGTTCCGGCCGACGTGAGCGTACGCCCGCAGGTCGACGACCTCGCCCGGACCGCCCTGGACGCCTTCGGGCGCATCGACGTGTGGGCCGACACGGCGGCCGTGATGGCCTACGGGCGCTTCGAGAACCTGCCGCCGCACGTCTTCGACCAGGTGATCGCCACCGACCTGCTGGGCCCGGCCAACGTGGCGCGCGCCGCCCTGCGGGTCTTCCGGGCACAGGGCCACGGCACGTTGATCCTGTGCAGCTCGCTGGTGGGGCACATCACCGTGCCGTTCATGTCCGCGTACGCGACGGCGAAGTGGGGCCTGCGCGCGCTGACCCGGACCCTGCGGCAGGAGACCCGGGACGCCCCGGACATCCACGTCTGCGAGCTCGTGCCCGGCAGCGTCGACACGCCGATCTACGCCAGCGCCGCGAACTACGCCGGTTTCGTCGGGCGCCCGCCGCCGCCGGTCGACAGCGCCGAGCGGATGGGCGCGGCCATCGTGCGCCTCGCCGACCGGCCGCGCCCCGAGCTGTCGGTGGGCCCCGCCAACCGGCTGGTCGAGTTCGGCTTCGCCGGCCTGCCGCCGGTCTACGACGCGCTCATCGGCCCGCTGATGTCCCGCCTCGCGCTGTCCCGGCGCCCGGCACCGCCGCAGGACGGCAACGTCTTCGCCAGCACGCGCCGCGTGGAGGGCGGCCCGGCCCGGTACGGCCGCACGGCGATGGGCGCCGCGGCCGCCGGCGCCCTCGCGCTCAGCGGCGCGGCGGCGCTGGCTCTGCGCCGGGGCCTGCGCAGCCGCTGACAGGTCTTCACTCGTCCCCTGGGTCCGGGTGCAGACTGCTGCCATGAACGCCCGCGATCTCGGCAGCCTCACGATCGGCGAGTTCGGCCGCCGGGCCGGACTGTCGGTCAAGGCACTGCGCCTCTACGACGTCTCCGGCCTGCTCCCGCCGGCCGCCGTGGATCCGGTCAGCGGATACCGCCGGTACGCGGTCGGGCAGCTCGACCGCGCGCGCCGGATCAGCCTGCTCCGCCAGCTCGGCATGCCGCTCGCCGTGGTGGCCCAGGTGCTCTCCGGCGCCGACGAGCAGGCGGCCGAGCGCCTCGACCGCTGGTGGGCCGGGCAGGAGCAGGACATGCAGGTGCGGCGCGGCACCATGAGCTGGCTCCGCGAGCACCTGCGCGCGCCGGCCGCGCCCGGCCCCGGACCGGCGGTCGGCCACCGCGACGTGCCCGCCACCAAGGTCGCGGCGATCCGCTGCGACACCGACCAGCAGGGACTGCTGGCCGCCATCCGCCGGGGCGTGGACGAACTGGCCGGCCACCTCGACGCCGCCGGCGCCCGGCGGACCGGCCGGCACTGGGTGATCTACCACGGCTTCGTCACGCCGGACAACGAAGCGCCCATCGAGGTCTGCGTGCCGTACGCCGGCGCGTGCGAACCGGCCGGCGAGATCGTCATCCGGGTCGAGCCGGCGCACTCCGAGGCGTACGTCACCGTGTCCCGCGACGACTGCTGCTACCCGCGGATCCTGCAGGCGTACGCGGCACTCGACGCGCACGTCGCCGAGCGCTCGCTGATCACCACCGCGGCCCCACGGGAGGTCTACCTCGCGGGGTGGCACGACGTCGCGGGCACCGACCCCTTCGTCCTCGTCTGCCAGCCCGTCGCGGGGGCCTGAGCATGGACTACACCCGCCAGAGCGCCTACTCCGACCCGGGGGAGCACGCCGGCCTGCTCGCCGAGCTCCCCGCCGACGTGCCCGCCCTCGGCGCGGCCGTACGCAATCTGATCGTGCACTACCGCGGCTCCGGCATCGACTTCCCGCCGGAGCGCCTCAAGGAGATCGACAGCCGCTGGGCCGACCGCATGCTCGCCCACGACCAGCGCCGCTTCCCGGGCTCCCTGCTCACCCCGCACCGGGCACCGGAGGACCGCGTGGTCGGCTGCTGCCGCGACTTCACCCTGCTGACCGTGGCCGCGCTGCGGTTGCACGGGGTGCCGGCCCGCAGCCGGGTCGGGTTCGCGGACTATCTGGACGCGGAGTTCCGCTTCGACCACGTCGTCACCGAGTGGTGGGAGGGCAGCCGCTGGCGGGCGGCGGACACCCAGCTGGACCCGGCCTGGGGCCTGCGCGTCGACCCGCTGGACGTCCCCCTCGGCGCGGGCGGCCTGATGCCGGCCTCGCGGGTGTGGACGGCGTACCGCCGCGGCGACCTGGACCCCGGGCGCTACGGCGTGCACCCGGACAGCCCGATCGGCGGCGCCTGGTTCATCCGCAACTACGTCCTGCACGAGGCCGCCCACCGCTACGGCGACGAGCTCCTGCTCTGGGACCTGTACGGCGCCATGTCACAGGAGCTCGACGGCGACCTCGGCTTGATCGACGAGGTGGCGCGGCTGCTCGTCGCCGCGGACTCGGGCGACGACGCCGCCGACCGCGAGCTGGCCCGCTGGTACGCCGCCGACCCCCGCCTGCACCCGGGCACGACGGTCGAGAGCTTCTCGCCGCGGGGCGTGGTCGGCCGGGTCGCCCTGACCCGCACCCCCTAGCACCGCCGCGAGGTCACTCCGTCCAGTACCAGCCGTCCCTGAGCGACATCCGGTGCGGCACCTGTGGATAGTGCGCAAAAGGCGTCCATCACCGGCAGGGCGCGACGACCGGCGTGTGGACGGTGCCAGACCCTGGCGCAGACTGCTCCGAGCCCCTCCCGCCCGGTCTGGCGGCCTAGTGGACGAGCAGCGCGACGAGGCGGTCCAGTTCGGCGGACGGGTCCTCGGCGAGTCCCATGTGGACCGGGCCGGCCTGCAGGATCGTGCTGCGGGGCGCCACCATCCAGCGGAACCGCTCGCCCGGCCGCATCGCCCGGGCGGCGCCCCCGTCGGCACCGCCCGCGCACGTCGTCTCCCAGGACTTCAGCGACGCGCGGATGGCGTCCAGGTCGGCATCCGGGTCGAGGGCGAGGAGCCGCTGCTCGTGCAGGTACGTCCGGGCCTGGAGGAAGTCGCGGCGCTGGCAGTAGAGGACCACGCCGACGTTGATCAGTTCGCCGCGTTCGATGCGGGGCACGGCGCGGATGGGGGCGTACTCGTAGGGGACGCTCATGCCGGCAGCCACGCTTCCGGGCGGGCCGCGCGGGCGAGCAGATGATCCCGGTACGCGACCCGGGCGCCGGCCGCGGAGTCGAAGTCGAACTCGGCCAGCCATTCGTCCGGCACCAGCGCCAGCACGACGTCGAGCAGGTCCGCGGTCAGCCGCGGGACGAGGTCGGCGGCCGCGGCGGCGACGGCGGTCGCGTACGGCTTCAGCACGTGGTCGTCCCACCGGTACGGCCGGTGCACCACGTCGGCGGCCCGCGGCCAGTTGTGGTGGAAGTACAGCGTCGCGCCGTGGTCGATGAGCCACAGGTCGCCGTGCCAGACGAGCAGGTTGGGGTTGCGCCAGCTGCGGTCGACGTTCTCCACGAAGGCGTCGAACACCAGGACGCGGGAGGCGAGGCCGGCGTCCACGGGGTGGGCGACCGGGTCGTAGCCGAGGGCGCCGGGCAGGTAGTCCATGCCGAGGTTGGCGCCGGCGCTGGCCTTGATCAGCTCCTGGACCTCCTCGTCCGGCTCGGCGCGGGCCACCACCGGGTCGAGGCCCACGACGACGAGCTCCGGCACGGGCAGCCCCAGCCGCCGGGCCAGCTCGCCGGCGACCACCTCGGCCACCAGCGCCTTGGGGCCCTGGCCCGCGCCGCGGAACTTCACGACGTACGTGCCCAGGTTGCCGGCCTCGACGATGCCGGGCAGCGAGCCGCCCTCGCGCAGCGGGGTGACGTAGCGCACGGCGGAGACCTCGGGAAGCACGCGCCCCACCCTAGAGGACGAAGGCGTCGGTCCAGAGCTGACGCGTACGGCCGGACAGCGCCTCCATCAGCGCCACCGCCTGGCTGTCGGTCAGCGCCGCCACGAAGTCGATCACCGCTCGGCCGCGGGCCCGGGTCAGCGCGTCCGGGGTGCCGTCCGGCAGCTCCAGCTCGGCCAGCTCGACGAGGTCGCGCAGCCGGCGCGGCAGCCGCTCGGCCTCGTCCGGGTCCGCCAGCCAGGCCAGCAGCGCCTCGACCAGCGAGCTCAGCAGCCGGGCCTGGCCGCGCTGGTGCAGCGCCAGGTCGGGGCGGGCCAGCACGAACCTGTTCTGCACGAACTTGAGGACCTGGACCTCGTGCCACTGCGCGGGGGCCAGCAGCACGTGTCCCGAGCGCACCGCCGGCGACTCGGTCACCGTGATGGACTCCACCAGCCGCCGGGTCCACGTCGCCGAGAACGCCGCCACCTGCGCCTCCGCCTCCAGGGAGCCGTCGAAGGGCGCGCTGAGCAGTCCGTCGACCAGCTCGGCGCGGACCTGCTCGACCGCCGCCGCGAAGGCGTCGTCGTCGGCCACCCAGCCGTCCTTGCGGTGCAGCTGCCGGCGCAGCGCCTCGATCGAGCTGCCCGGGCGGCGCGCGACCAGGTCGGCGTCCGGCACCTGGCGCAGCGACGTGCGCTGCCAGGCCATCAGCTCCGCGGCCACCGAACCCTGCTGGAGGACGCCGACGCGGTGCACGTCCTCCAGGTCGTGGATCGCGTACGCGATGTCGTCGGCGGTGTCCATCACCGAGGCCTCGGGCGTCTGCTGCCAGTCCGCGACCCGGCCCGCGAAGGGCAGCCGGGCCTGCGTCATGTCCTCCACCTCGGTGGTGTACGCCCCGAACTTCAGCGAACCGCCCTCCGGGTCGTCCGGGGGAGCGGCGGCGCCCCGCGGCGGCGGGTCCAGCAGGCGCGGGTGCGGCGACGGATGCGTACGCCGGGTCCACGGGTACTTGAGGATCGCCGCGCGGGTGGCGGCCGTCAGGTTGAGCCCGAGCGTCGTCTGGCCCCGGATCTCGGTGCTGGTCACGATCCGGTACGACTGCGCGTTGCCCTCGAAGCCGTCGCGCAGCCGCAGCCGCTGCCGGGCCAGGTTGTCGAGCACCCGCTCGCCGAGATGCCCGAACGGCGGGTGCCCGAGGTCGTGCGCCAGCGCGGCGGCCTCCACCACGTCCGGGTCGCAGCCGCCGAGCTTGTCGAGAATGTCGGCGTACTCGCGGAGCAGCCGCTCCGCGATCGCCCGGCCGACCGACGCCACCTTGAGGCTGTGGGTCAGCCGGTTGTGCACGAGCAGGCCGGCCCCGCCCGGGCTGATCACCTGGGTGACGCCGCCCAGCCGGGCGAAGAACGGCGAGCTGACGATCCGGTCCCGGTCGACGCGGAACGGGCTGGCCGCCAGGTCGCCGGGTGCGACGAGACCGTCACCGAACAGGCGCCGGGCGCGGAGATCCTCCATGGGGGCGACGCTATTACACGCCGGGCGGCGGCCGGTCAGCGAGCCTGCAACGCGTCGAGCGCCACCGCCATCGCCACCACCAGGCGGCGGTCGAGCTGCGGGTCGTGGATCGTGACCACGTACCGGTCGCGCAGGCCCCACTTCTTGACCACGGAGAACCCGGGCCGGTCGCCCAGCACGAACTCGAAGTGGTACGGCAGCCAGGACAGCGCGTCCACGAACCGGCGCAGGACGGCCACGGCCAGGTTCGACTCCCGGCCCACCAGCTCGCCGTGGCCCGGCTGTTCGAGGCGCCACGTCGACCGCAGCAGCGATTCCTTGAAGTTCTTGCGGAACAGGCCGATGGGGGTACCCGCGGCGTCCGTGACGTCGTAGGCGGCGCCCAGGTCGATCACCTGACGCGCCTTGAAGCCCAGGACCGGGGTGGACCTGGTGTCGTCGGCGTAGATCGTCACCTGCTCCTTGAACGCCATCCGCTTCTGCTGGGCGAAGGCGAGCAGGCCGCCCTCGGACCCGTCCGGGTTCGCGGCGTGCACCTCGTACTGGTTGACCATCATGCGGATGCGCTGGCGCACGATGAGCTGCCGCTGGGCCTGCAGAGTGTTGATCGTCACGGCGGCAGTGTGGCACACGCGCGATGCTGGACGGGGTACCCCGCGCCCGGTGGCGGCGGGGACGGGCGGCCGGTCAGACTGGGCCGTCGGGGACGGGACGGACACGGAGGAACCGCGCATGGCGAAGCAGGCAGACGGCCGTCGACGGCGCAAGGGAGTCTGGATCTCCCTCGCCCTGGGCGCGGCCGCGGTGTGGGCCGCACGGGACATCCCCCTGCAGATGGGCTCGCGCAGGATCGGCGACCGCGCCGTGGGGGAGCGGGCCGAGCGCTACCGCCGGTCCCCGCAGTTCGCCGAGGGCAAGTTCCGCAACACGGTGCCCGCGAGCGAGGTGGCGATCGCGTCGATGCCGCGCCTGCTGGCCGCGGCCCTGACCGACCGCGAGCGCCGGTACCCGATCCGGCCGATCCCGGTGGTCACCCCCGAGACGGGCGGTGACGGCCTCTACGTCACCTGGTACGGGCACTCGTCCGCGCTGATCGAGATCGAGGGCCGGCGGGTCCTGATCGACCCCCTCTGGAGCGACCGCTGCTCCCCGTCGCGGCTGCAGGGCCCCAAGCGCCTGCACGAGCCGCCGGTGCCGCTGCGGGACCTGCCGCCGCTGGACGCGGTCCTGATCTCCCACGACCACTACGACCACCTCGACATGGAGACCGTCCGCACCCTGGTCGACCTGCAGGCCGCGCCGTTCCTGGTGCCGCTGGGCATCGGCGCGCACCTGGAGCGCTGGGGCGTGCCGGCGACCCGGATCGTCGAGCTCGACTGGGACGAGCGCGCGTCCGTGGCGGGCGTCGAGTTCGTCGCCACCCCGGCCCGGCACTTCTCCGGGCGCGGCTTCTCCCGCGACGAGACGCTGTGGTCCTCGTGGGTGATCGCCGGGCCGAACCGGAAGGTCTTCTACTCCGGCGACACGGGATACTTCCCCGGCTTCGCGCGGATCGGCGAGGAGCACGGTCCGTTCGACGCGACGCTGGTGCAGATCGGCGCGTACGGCGACGCGTGGCCCGACATCCACATGACGCCCGAGGACGGGGTGGCCACCCACGTGGACGTCCGGGGCGGCCTGATGATCCCGGTGCACTGGGCGACGTTCAACCTGGCGCTGCACGACTGGGCGGAGCCGGCCGACCGGGCCTGGCGCGAGGCCAAGGCCCGCGACGTGCGGCTGGCCGTGCCGCGGCCCGGCGAGCGGGTCGACGTCGACAACCCGCCCGCCGTCGACGGCTGGTGGCAGCAGCTCTAGGCCCCGGCCCGATCCGCCGCCGCGGCCGCGGTGGGTCGCGGCGTGGTCGGCCCGCGCCCGCGGGCCCGGCGTGGGTCAGGATCCGCCCCTGGGCTGGCGTCCGCCCTCGCCACCCGGCGGGGGTCGGCGTCCGCTCTCGTCGGCCCGGCGTGGGGTCAGCGGCCGAGGTCGTAGGCCGCGACGACCAGGGTGGCCAGGACGAACAGGGCGCTCAGGACCAGTGGCCGGGTGTGGCCCCAGGCTGCCTTCCGCTTGGCGGGGACGTCGCGCTTCGCCGCGCGCAGATCCCGCCAGGCCGCGTGGGCCCGCCCGGCCCGGTAGCCGATGATGATCACGGTGGCGGCGGCCATCACCGTGGCGACGCTCACTGCGGAACTCTGGTGGTACGTCACACGAACCCCCTGGAGAGGCGTAGCGGTGCCGGACGGACCCAGTCTGGGGGCGCCGCCCGCCCGTTACCAGGGGATAGAGAGCGTTAAAACACCATAAAGAGCATTCGCCGGTACGGACGGAAGTGTCAGCTATCCGATCCGTCCCGCGGCACGCACACCTTGACAGCGGCCGGCGCCACCTCGACCCGGATCTTCCTGACCGCCTTGCGGGAGCCGCCGTCGAGCTCGTACATCAAAGGCTCGCGCAGTTTGACGTCGATCCGGCGGGCCCGCGTCATGTGCACGAACGGCGAGTCCGCGGAACGCCCGACCGCCATCCGCCCCATCGTGCGCGCCCACTGCACGGCACCCCGCGCGGTGGCCACTCCGACGTCCAGCCACCCGTCGTCGGGCCTGGCGTCGTCGAACGCCGTGATGCCTCCGGTGATCATGCTGACGTTGCCGACCAGCACGCAGGTCGCCTCGTCGGCGAACCACTCGGTACCGTCCACTTCGACGCGTGCCCGGGGCGCGGCGTCGTCGAGATGGCGCAGGCCGGTCCACACGTACGACAGCTTGCCGAGCCGGTCCTTCAGCCTGCCGTCCGCGTCATGGATCATCGCGCCGTCGAACCCGATGCCGGCCATGACCGCGAAGTGCTCGCCGTTCAGCACCCCGAGGTCCAGCCGATGCCGCCGCCCGTGGAAGGCGGTGTGCACGGCCCCGGCGAGATCCTCCGGCACCCCGAGATTCCCGGCGAGCATGTTGGCGGTCCCGGCGGGAATGATTCCCACGGGCACCCGCCGGCGTCCCTTCTTCTCCGAGGCGATCGTGTCGAGGGTGCGCTGCACCATGCCGTCGCCGCCCCACACGATCAGCAGGTCGGGCTTCTCGCCGAGGGCTCGCCGCACCTGTTTGGGGGCTTTTTTACTCTTCGGCACCTCGTACCAGAACAGCTCGTCGACACCCTCGTCGGTGATCCGCCGCCGCAGCTCGTCGAGCCCGCCACCGAGGGTCTTGCGTTGATGAGCGACCACCGCCACTCTCCGAGGAGTCCGCATGTCCCGCCGATACCCCAACCTGCTGATCTCCAAGCGCGCCCGCTCCGGCGGCACTGCCAGGGGGATCGCCCGGCGGCCGGCGGCGCGCCGACTCCGTCCTTCCTCGACGGCGGGCAATCGATTGCACAGGGGAAAAGGTTGCGGCCGGGAGCATTCCGAAAAACGTGTGCGTGACACCGATCAAGAAATTTCCTCCACGGCAATTTCTGCCATTCACGAATCTGTTGCTAGGTGGCAAATGATGACACAGTGGTGAAGGGGCCGAGCCGCCCTTCATGACGGCCTGGGAATGTCGAGCTCTTTTGCGCGCGGTCGTGGAGGTGGGCGAGGGGCAAGGGGCAGATGTCCGGAAGGTGAGATCATGGACACAGCATTACCGCACTTGAGCGACACATTCGGCGGGTCGTCGGTGCAGATCAGCGGCAATGCCGACAGCGAGTTGCTGGAGATGGCGGTGCACGGTCGCTGGAATGTCGCTCTTGCCGCTGATATCCGCGCCGCAATTGACAAATGCCTGGCCGAGCACCCGACCGCGCTGCTCACGGACCTGCGCGACCTCGGCGACCCGGACGGGCGCAGCGCGCCGCTGTGGCTGGCCGCACATCGCGCCGGCGGCCTCCGGCAGCCACCGGTGCGGCTGGCCTTGTGCGTTCCGCCGGCCGCCGTGCTCGCGACCCGGCTGCGCAGGATCGGCGCGCCGCGATTCGTGTCGATGTTCGCCAGCATGCCCGAGGCCCGTGCGGCGCTGGCCGGTGGGCTGCGCCTGCCGGACAGGGTGCAGCTGATACTGCCCCCCGAGCCCGGCTCACCGGCGCGCGCGCGAGACCTGGTCACGCAGGCCTGCCTCGACTGGCGCCTGGCACCGCTGCGGCATCGAGCCGTCACGGTGGTGTCCGAACTGGTCAGCAACGGCATCGAGCACGCCGCGACGCCCTTGCGGCTCACCGTGTCCCGGCGCGGGCCGGGGCTGTACCTGGCCGTTCACGACGACGACCCGCGGCTGCCGAGGCTGCTGTCCCCGTCCCGCCACGAGCCCGGGACGCCCGTGCTGGCCCGCGGGCACGGCCTGCGGGTCGTGCACGTCGCGGCGAGCGCCTGGGGAGCCCGCAACGACCGCGGGGGCAAGGTCGTCTGGGCCACCATCCGCGACGGCGTCCGGCAGACGGAGCCCTGAGCCCGCAGCGGCATCCGGCAGACGGAGCCCTGACTCCATCCCGCCGCGGCGTCCGGCAGGCCGAGCGCCCGATCCCGCCGCGGCGTCCGGCAGGCCGAGCGCCCGATCCCGCCGCGGCGTCCGCGGAGCTCAGCTCACGCTGTCCCGCATGCGCTGCTCGGCGGCGGCGCTGCGGATCACCATCAGGCGCAGCTCCAGTTCGTCGGAGGCCATGGCGGCGAGGTGTTCCAGGGCCTTGAGCTGGCGCTGCGTCGCCTCGCGGGGCCGGTTGTCGATCACGTTCACCGTGCCGAGGCGGTAGCCGTCGTGGGTGCGGATCGGCGCCGCCGCATAGAAACGGAGGCCGAGCTCGCCGCGGACCAGAGGATGCTCCAGCGTGCGCGGGTCGACCGCCGCGTTGTTGATGACATAGACGTCGTCCTGGGCGATGACCGAGGCGCACAGGCCCGGTTCCTTGCCGACCTCGCGGACGCCGCTGAGGCCCTGGCAGGCGGCGAGCCACACGCGGTCGTGCTCCACCAGGGACACCGTGGCGATGGGGGTGTCGAAGATGGCGCCCGCCACGTAGGCGATGCGGTCGTAGGCGTCCTCGACCGGCTGGTCCACCAGGCGGTAGCGGCGTACGGCCTCCAACCGCCGCTGCTCGTCGGGGCCGACGTTGTCCAGATATTCGTAGGCGCCGCCGGACACCGGGCTGCTGTTCGTCACGGGTGTACCCCTCACGCATTGATCGCTCGTGGTCACTGTGAGCCTAGTGAGGCGCCCGGGGGCGGCCGCAATGCCGAGAGCGGCCGAATCCCCCGGTCGGCACGCCGGACGGGGGAATGTCGCACAAACTGTCGGGTACTAGATCGTTGTGAACACACCTGTAGCGGCCGTCGTGGGGCAACTCGCGCGCGACCTGGTCCTCTCCGTCGACGAGATTCCCGCGGCCGGGCGCTCCGGCGATGCCGGCGAGCGGCGCGAACAGCTCGGCGGCAAGGGTGCCAACCAGGCGGTGGGCCTCGCCCAGCTCGGCGTGCGGCCCCGGCTCGTGGCCGTGGCCGGCGACGACGTCATCGGCGACGTGCTGCTCGACCAGGCGCGGCGCGACGGTATCGACGTCACCGCGGTCGTCCGCCGCCGGGACACCCTCACCGGGCTGATCGTGGAGCTGCTCGAGGCCGGCGGGCGGTGGCGCTACGTCCAGCATCTTGCCGAGGCGGTGCTGCTCACCGAGCACGACGTGGCGGCGGCCCGGCACGTGCTGAGCGGAGCCGACGCCGTCCTCGTGCAGTTGCAGCAGCCACCCGCGGCCGCGCTCGCCGCCGCCCGGATCGCCCGCGACGCGGGCCGGCTGGTCGTGCTGGACGGCGTGCCGCAGGAGCGCCGCGACGACCTGCTCGCCGCGGCCGACGTGGTGCGCGCCGACGAACAGGAGGCCGAGTTGCTGCTCGGCGGCACACCGACGGTGGAGAAGGCGCAAGATCTGCTCCAGAAAGGACCACGCATGCTGGCGCTCGGAACCGCGGACGGCAACCTCTTCGTGTGGCGGGACGGGCACGTGCGGCTGCCCCTCACCGACGAGCGGGTCGCCGACACCACCGGCGGCGGGGACGCCTTCACCGCCGCCCTGACGGCGTCGCTGCTGCGCGACGACGACCCGCTCACCGCGGCCCGCTGGGCGGTGGCCGCGTCCGGGGCGACCGTCGGGCACCCGAGCGGACGCCCCGACCTGCGGCTCGAGGATCTGCAGAAGCGCGTCCGGGAGCTCGCCGGTGAGTGACCTGGGACCGGCCGAGCCCTGGGCCGTGCGCGAGACCGCGCTCTCCGGTGACGCGCTGAGCACGTCGGCGCTGCGGCAGCGGGAGTCGATCTTCGCTCTCGCCAACGGGCACATCGGGCTGCGCGGCAACCTCGACGAGGGGCCGAGCGGCATGCCCGGCACCTATCTCAACTCGCTGTACGAGCGGCGCGACCTCGAGTATCCCGAGGCGGGATACGGCTTCCCGGAGTGCACGGAGACCGTCGTCGACGCGCCCAACGGCAAGCCCATCGTGCTCACCGTCGACGACGAGCGTTTCGACGTGCGCACCGGTACGCTGCGCCGCCACGAGCGCTGCCTCGACCTGCGGGCCGGCACCCTGCAGCGCGACGTCGAGTGGGTCTCCGGCTCCGGGGCGGCGATCCGGGTCCGCAGCATCCGCGTGGTCTCCTTCGCCCTGCCGGCGGTGGCGG
Source organism: Couchioplanes azureus (assembly GCF_014648355.1). Lineage (GTDB taxonomy): Bacteria > Actinomycetota > Actinomycetes > Mycobacteriales > Micromonosporaceae > Actinoplanes > Actinoplanes azureus. The sequence continues at coordinate 597,024 of NZ_BMQY01000003.1, read as the reverse complement.
CCATCCGCTACGAGGTGGAGGCGCTGGACCGGCCGGTGCGGATCCGGATCGAGTCGGACCTGATCGCCAACGAGGAGCAGCCGGACCAGCGGGACGACCCGCGCGCCTCCGCGACCCTGCACTCGCCGCTGAGGCCGCTGTCGCACTCGCCCGACGTGCTGCTGCACCGCACCCGTCGCAGCGGCATCGAGGTCGCCTCCGCCGTGGCCCATGCCGGCCCTCCCGTCGCCACGTCATCCGAACCGGACCGCATCCGGGCCGTGGTGAGCACCACGCTGCACCCCGGCGAACCGCTGCGGCTGGACAAGTTTCTCGCGTACGCGTGGGGCGTCGAGGCCCCTGTGGACAACGCGCTCGCGGCCCGCGACGAGGCCGTACGGTGGGGCTTCGACGCGCTGCTGACGCGGCAGCGGGAATACCTGGACGAGTTCTGGGAGACGGCGGATGTCGAGCTGGACGGCGATCCCGAGGTGCAGCAGGGGGTGCGGTTCGGGCTCTTCCACGTGCTGCAGGCCGGCGCCCAGGCGGGCCCGCACCCGATCGCCGCCAAGGGGCTGACCGGCAACGGCTACGACGGCCACGTGCTCTGGGACACCGAGACCTTCGTGCTGCCCGTGCTGACGTACACCCATCCGGCCTGTGTGGGTCTGGCCCTGCGCTGGCGGCATGCGACGCTGGGCGCGGCCCGCGACCGGGCCCGGGAGCTGCGGCTGGCCGGCGCGGCATACCCGTGGCGCACGATCAGCGGCGCGGAATGCTCGGGCTACTGGCCGGCCGGGACGGCGGCCCTGCACGTCAACGCGGACATCGCCGCCGCGGTGCTGCGCTACGTGGCGGCCACCGGCGACGAGGACTTCCTGCGCGAGGCCGGGGCGGAGATCCTGGTGGAGACCGCCCGCCTGTGGTGCCGGGTCACCCACGCCGACGACGAGGGCGTCCACCACATCGACGGGGTGACCGGCCCGGACGAGTACACCGCGCTGGTCGACGACAACGTGTTCACCAACCTGATGGCACAGCACAACCTGCTCGGCGCCGCCTCCGCCGCCGAGCGGCTCGGCACCGCCGGGGTCACCGACGAGGAGATCGACGCGTGGCGGTCGGCGGCGCGGCGGCTGTTCATCCCGTACGCCGCCCGCCGCGGAGTCCACGAACAGCACAGCGGCTTCACGCGCCTGCAGGAGTGGGACTTCGACGCCACCAAGGACGACGACTACCCGCTCATGCTCAACTTCCCGTACCTCGACCTCTACCGCCGGCAGGTGGTCAAGCAGGCCGACCTGGTGCTCGCGATGTTGCTGCGCGGCGACGCCTTCACGCCGGAGGAGAAGCGCCGCAACTTCGTCTACTACGAGGCCCGTACGGTCCGCGACTCGTCGCTGTCGGCGCCGGCCCAGGCGGTCCTGGCAGCGGAGACCGGGCACCTCCGGCTGGCCTACGACTACCTGGCGGAGGCGGCCCTGCTGGACCTGCGCTCCGGCGGCGAGGCCAGCGGGGACGGCCTGCACATCGCGGCGTGCGCGGGCGCGTGGATCGCTCTGGTGCAGGGCTTCGGCGGACTGCGCGACCACGGCGGCCGCCTGTCGTTCGCGCCCCGCCTGCCGAGCCGCCTGCCCCGGCTGAGCTTCTGCCTGCGCTGGCGCGACAGCAGGCTGCGGGTCACGGTGACGCGCGAGGAGGTCACGTACTCGGTCACCGGCGCGGGCCTCACTTTCCACCACTATGGATCCGAGGTGACCGTGGCGGAGAACGACCCGGTGACGATCCGGCTGGATCCGCAGGAGGAGCTTCCGGCGCCGCCGTCGCCGCGACCGCCCGAACACCGGACCTGACCGCGCGGTCGATCCTTGGCTGACGACAGAGCTACTCCGGCCTGTCGTCATCGGTGCAGACCACCCGGAACTGCCGGAGCACCGGCATGTCCTCGGATGCCGGCCGTTCCGCGGTGACCCGCTCGACTGACTCGATCGGGTGTCAGTCGTCGGTGCGGGGCAGGGGGCGGAGGCGGACGCGGGTGATGGCGCGGCCGGTCACCTCGACCACCTCGGCCGTGAACTGCGGCAGGGTGACGATCTCGCCCGGTGCGGTGGGGATGTGGCCGAGGGCCGCCAGGAGCATTCCCGCGATCGTCGTGTAGTCGCCCTCGTCCTGGCCGTTGCCGTCGAAGCCGATGTCCGGCAGGTCGTGGATGGGGAAGGAGCCCGCCATGAGCAGAGCGCCGTCCGGCTCCTTGACGACGGCCTGGACGTCGCGGTCGGTTTCGTCGTAGATCTCGCCGACGATCTCCTCGACCAGGTCCTCCATGGTGACGATGCCGTCGATGGCTCCTCGCTCGTCGACGACCATGGCCAGTTGCTGGCGTTCCGCGCGCATCTGGCGCAGGGCGTCGGAGACGCGCAGGGTCTCCGGCAGGAAGAGGCCCGGCCGGGCGACCGCGTCCACCGGTCCGTCGGTGCCGACGAGGTCGCGCAGGTGCACCACGCCGATGACGTCGTCGAGCCCGGCCGGGCCGACCACCGGGGCCCGGGTGTGGCCGCCGGCGATGAGCTGGTCGAGGGCCTCGCGGCAGCGCAGGCCGGTGGCGAGGGAGACCACGTCGCGGCGGGGGACGAGGATCTCCCGCAGGATGCGGTCGGCGATCTCGAAGGCTCCCGAGATGATCGTGCGCTGTTCGGCGGAGAAGTCCTGCTGCGCGGCGACCATGTCGCGGATCTCCTCGGTGCTGACCTCCTCGCGCTGCGCCCGGGGGTCGCCGCCGGCCAGCCGGACGATCAGGTCGGTGGACACGCTCAGCAGCCACACCGCCGGCCGGGAGACCGCCGAGAGCAGGTCCAGCGGGCGGGCGACCAGCAGCGCCCATCCTTCCGTACGCTGCATCGCGATCCGTTTCGGCGCGAGCTCACCGATCACCAGGGTGACGAAGGTGAGCACGATCGTGACCAGCACGATGGCGGTCGGCCGGGCGGCGGCGCCGAGGAAGCCCAGCGGCGCGATCAGGGGCTCGGAGAGCGACACCGCGGCGGCCGCCGAGGCCAGGAAGCCGGCCAGGGTGATGCCGATCTGGATGGTCGCCAGGAACCGGTTCGGGTCGCGGGTCAGCCGGGCGAGCACCCGCCCGGACCGCGAGGTGCGCTCCAGCTTGTGCACCTGGCTGTCACGCAGCGACACCAGGGCCATCTCGCTGCCGGAGAAGGCCGCGTTCACGAGCACGAGCACCAGCACGAGCACGAGCTGCCCGCCTATGCCATCCACGACAGTTTCCCGCTCCTCGGCGTACGGATCATGAGACCCACACGCTAGCGACAGACTGTGACCATCGGGTGGCGCCGGGCGGAAAATCCCCGCGACGGCTCAGCTGATCTCGTCGGCCCAGACCCGCCAGTCGTCCAGGACGCCGTAGAGGGCCGGGGTGAGCCAGCCCGGTGCCGAGCGCTGGAAGACGCCCGGCTCCATCTGGCCCGCGCCGTCCGGCACGGCGCCGACGAGGTGGGGGACCAGCTCGGTCAGGTTGGCCCAGTGGACCAGCTCGGGCTCCGCCGGCCAGGCGCCGAGGACGACCTTGGCCGGTACGCCCCGGCGTTCGAGCGCCTCCAGGGTGAGCGCGGTGTGGTTGAGCGTGCCGAGCCCGGCGCGCGCCACCACGATCGTCTGCACGCCCAGCGTGGTGGCCAGGTCGGCCAGGGTCCACGGCTCCCCGGAGGGCCGCACCCCCATCGGGACCAGCAGGCCGCCGGCCCCCTCGACGAGCACGAGGTCGTGCTGGGCCGACTCGGCGCGCACCGCGTCCACCACCTCGTAGAGCTCCAGCGGCGCCATGCCGGCGATCCGCGCCGCGGCCAGCGGGGCCAGCGGCTCGGGGTAGGACCGCAGGGTGCGGGTGGTGTGCGGGGCGGCGAGGTGGGTGACCCGGTCGATGTCGGTGGGGTCGCCGAGGGCGGTGCCGGTCTGCCCCGGTTTGACCACCGCGACCCGCAGCCCGGCGGCCTGCGCGGCCGCGGCCACCGCCGCGGTGACGACGGTCTTGCCGACGTCGGTGTCCGTGCCGGTGACGAGCACGATGCCGCGCCACTCACCGGACTCCCCGGGTGCGGGCTGCGCCTCGGTCGCCGGCGCGGCCGCCGGGACGGGCGCGGCCGCGGTGAGCATCGCCACGTCGGCGTCGGCGGGGTCGGCCGGACCCACGCCGGGCGAGACGGGCGCCGCCGGCAGGGACCCGGGCGCCGCGGGGGAGAGCGGGACGGCGGGCGCGGGGGAGATCGGGAGGGGCTCCTCCTCCGGGGACTGCGGCGGAGCGGTCTGGTCACCGGTCGTCATGGTGCGCACTCCACGATCACGTCCAGGGCGCGGTCGAAGTCGGCCGCCGGGATGCCCGCGTTCAGCGTCAGCCGCAGGCGGGAGGAACCGTCCGGTGTGGAGGGTGGCCGGAAGCAGCCTACCGCAATGTCGCGGTCCCGGCAGTCCGCCGCCCAGGCCAGGGCCGCCTCCGGGCCGGGCGCCAGCACCGACAGCACGCCCGCCGCCGGTGCGGAGACCTCGAAGCCGGCCGCCCGCAGCCGGCGTACGGTCAGGTCGGCGCGCTCCCGCAGGAGCGCGCGCCGGTCCTCGGCCTCGCGGGCGATGCGCAGGGCGGCGTGGACCCCGGCGACGACGGCGGGCGGCGGCGCGGTGTCGTAGATGAACGTGCGGCCGGTGTCGACGAGGTGCCGGATCAGCGGCTCGGGGCCGGCCACGACGCCGCCGGCGCCGCCCAGGGACTTGGAGAGCGTCGCCGTGACCACCACGTCGGCGGCGCCCGCCAGGCCCGCGGCCGCCACGCCGCCCGCGCCCTGGTGGCCGAGCAGGCCGAGCGCGTGGGCGTCGTCGACCAGCATCAGCGCCCCGTGCGCGGAGGTCACCTCGTGCAGCTCGGCGAGCGGGGCGAGGTCGCCGTCCACGGAGAAGACCGATTCGGTGACGAACACGGCGGGGCGTCCGGGGTGGGCGGCGAGGATCGTCGCCAGCGCGGCCGGGTCGGCGTGCGGGGCGACGACCACCTCGGCGCCCGAGCCGCGGCAGCCGTCGATGAGCGACGCGTGGTTGTAGCGGTCGGAGACCAGCAGCGTGCCGGGACCGGCGAGCGCGCGGACCGCGCCCAGATTGGCGAGGAAGCCCGACGAGTAGACCAGCGCCTGCGGGAAACCCAGCCACTGTGCGAGATCCGACTCGAGGTCGGCATGGGGCATCGTGGAGCCGCGGACGAGACGCGAACCGGTGGCGCCCAGCCCGTACGCCCGCAGTGCCTCGACCGCCGCGGCCACCACCTCGGGGTGCACCGCCAGGCCGAGATAGTCGTTGCCGGCCAGGTCGACGACGGTGTCGCCGGCGGCGCGCGGCCGCAGCGTCCGGGTGAGCCCGGCCTTCGCCCGCACGCGGGCCTGGCTCTCCAGCGCCTCCTGCCAGCCCGTCACGCGCGCCCCCGCAATCACCGATCCGACCGTTTCGCCGGGGAAACTATCACTTACCACCGGCATCCCCGTGGGCCGGAATGCCTTGTAGGGTACGGGCATGCCAGAGATCCTCGACCGGGCCCGGGCCCAGGTGCTAGCTGACGGTGTCGGGCTCGACGAGGCGGGCATCCTCGCGGTGTTGCGCCTTCCCGACGAGGACCTGCCGGAGCTGCTCCAACTCGCTCACGACGTACGCATGAAATGGTGTGGCCCGGAGGTCGAGGTCGAGGGCATCGTGTCCCTGAAGACCGGCGGCTGCCCCGAGGACTGTCACTTCTGCTCGCAGTCGGGCCTGTTCACCTCGCCGGTGCGCTCGGTCTGGCTGGACATCCCGTCGCTGGTGGAGGCCGCCAAGCAGACCGCCGCGACCGGCGCCACGGAGTTCTGCATCGTGGCCGCGGTGCGCGGGCCGGACAAGCGGCTGATGACCCAGATGCGCGAGGGCGTGGCGGCCATCAAGGCCGCGGTCGACATCCAGGTCGCGGCGAGCCTCGGCATGCTCAGTCAGGAGCAGGTCGACGAGCTGGTCGAGATGGGCGTGCACCGCTACAACCACAACCTGGAGACCTGCAAGTCGTACTTCCCCAATGTGGTCACCACCCACTCGTGGGAGGAGCGCTGGAGCACGCTGTCGATGGTCCGCGACTCGGGCATGGAGGTCTGCTGCGGCGGCATCCTCGGCCTCGGCGAGACGATCGAGCAGCGCGCCGAGTTCGCGGCGCAGCTCGCCGAGCTGGACCCGCACGAGGTCCCGCTCAACTTCCTCAACCCGCGCCCGGGCACCCCGCTGGGCGACCGCCCGGTGGTGGAGGGCAAGGACGCGCTGCGCGCGATCGCGGCCTTCCGCCTGGCGATGCCGAAGACCATCCTCCGGTACGCCGGTGGCCGCGAGATCACCCTCGGCGACCTCGGCACCAAGGAGGGGCTGCTCGGCGGGATCAACGCGGTCATCGTCGGCAACTACCTGACCACGCTGGGCCGTCCGGCCACGACGGACCTCGAGCTGCTCCAGGAGCTCAAGATGCCCGTCAAGGCGTTGTCGGCGACCCTGTGACGGTCCTGGTGTGGTGCGACCGGTGCGGTGCGGCCGCCGAGGTGGGCGACCACCGGGCCTGCGCCGCCGCCCGGCAGCTGGAGCCCCCGCGCTACTGCCCCGACTGCCGGCGCCGGATGAAGGTGCAGGTCGTGCCGGCCGGCTGGACGGCCACCTGCGTCGAGCACGGTGTCCGCCGTTCCTGAGGTGCTGCACGGCAGGGTCGTGACGCTGCGGCCGGCGACCGAGGAGGACGTGCCCGCGCTGGCCGCCGTGCGGTCCACCCCGGAGGTCCTGGCCCGCTGGCGTGGCGGCGACGACCTGGCGGCCGAGGTCCGCGACGCGATCGCCGACGAGGGCCTGCACTACCTGGCCGTCCGGGTGGACGGCCGGGTCGTCGGCGCGATCCAGTGGGCCGCGGAGGAGGACCCGGAGTACCGGCACGCGAGCCTGGACATCTTCCTCGACCCGTCGGTGCACGGCCGCGGCGTCGGCACCGACGCGGTACGGACCCTGGCCGTGCACCTCGTCGACCACGAGGGTTTCCACCGGCTCGTGATCGACCCGGCGGCCGACAACGCGGCCGCCATCCGCTGCTACGCGAAGGTCGGATTCCAGCCGGTCGGCATCATGCGCCAGTACGAGCGCGGCGCCGACGGCACCTGGCACGACGGCCTGCTCATGGATCTGCTCGCCGCCGAGCTGGTGCGCTGACCGCCCATCCGCCGGCTGGTGCGGCGAAGGCCCGTCGGTAGTCGTTGGGCGCCACGCCGACGTGGGCGGCGAAATGCCGGCGGAGGTTGGCCGCCGTGCCGAGCCCGCAGCGCCGGCTGATCGCCTCGACAGGCAGCTCGGTGGACTCCAGCAGGTTCCGCGCGTGCGCCAGCCGCTGGTTCAGCAGCCATCGCATCGGGGTGGTTCCGGTGGCGGCCTGCACGTGCCGGAAGAACGTACGTGGGCTCAGGCCGGCGCGGCGGGCGAGCTCGGCGGCGGTCAGCGGCCGGTCGAGATGGGCGGTGGCCCACTGCAGCACCGGCGCCAGGCCGGCGTCGTCGGTGGCCGGCACCGGCAGGTCGACGAACTGCGCCTGGCCGCCGGGGCGGTGCGCCGGCACGACGAGGCGGCGTGCGAGCTGGTTCGCCACGCCGGCACCGAAGTCGGTCCGCACCACGTGCAGGCACAGATCCAACCCCGCGGTGAGCCCGGCGCTGGTGAGCACCTGGCCGTCGTCGACATAGAGCACCGAGCTGTCCACCTCGACCGACGGATACCGCCGTGCCATGATCGCGGTGTGCGCCCAGTGGGCGGTGGCCCGCCGGCCGTCGAGCAGCCCCGCCGCGGCGAGTGCGAACGCCCCGGTGCACAGCGACATCATCCGGGCACCTGCCGCGCCGGCGCGCCGCAGTGTGCGGAGCAGCTCGTCGGGGAGCTCGGCGTCGCCCTCGACACAGGCCTCCGGCACCCCGGTGACGATCACCGTGTCCGCTTCCACGACCTCGGCGAGCCGGCGCGACGAGCGCAGTCCCACGCCCGTCGCCGGCGTGGCGCCGACGGTCGGCCCCGGGCCACCGGCCGGGCACAGCCACATGTCGTACCAGGGATCGGCGAGGTCGCGCTGCGGTACGCCGAAGACGGCGCTCGCGATCCCCACCTCGTAGAGGTCCCACGGATGCATGTCGGTGTGGTCGACGACGATCACTGCGACGGACGGTGCACGCACGTGCCCGAGGGTATGGCACGAATCTTGCGGATGTCGACGCTCGTGCCACTGTCCGAAGAGGGAACACCGGCGGCAACATGATCATCACTTGGTGATCGGCGCCGATCGGCGGCGACCGACCCGATCGGAGCGGGGAGGAACGATGGGCAGGTACGCGGGAACGAGGTCCGTGGTCGTCGGTGGGACGCACGGCATGGGACGGGCGGTGGTCGAAGAGCTGCTCGCCGGCGGCTCCGAGGTGCTCCTCACCGGCCGCTCCGAGGCCAACGTGGCAGCGGCGCGAGAGCGGCTCGGCGCCACCGCGCACGTGGTGCGCTCCGACGTCGCGGACCTCGCGGCGATCGACGCGCTCGCCACCCTGGTCGATGACACGCTCGGAGAGATCGACTTCTTGCACGTCAACGTCGGCGTCGCGGAGGTACAGCCGTTCGAGCAGGTGACCGAGGCGGTGTACGACCGGATGTTCGAGGTGAACGCCAAGGGGGCGTTCTTCACCGCCCAGCGCCTGTCGCCGATGATCCGGCACGGCGGTGCGGTGGTCTTCACCACCGCGGTGACCAACGCCGTGGGATCCTCCACGATGAGCGTCTACTCCGGCACCAAGGCGGCGGTGCGGGGCTTCGCGTCGGTGCTCGCCGCGGAGTTCCTGCCGCGCAACATCCGGGTCAACACTGTGGCGCCCGGGTTCGTCGACACGCCGACGATGGGGTTCGCCGACGCCACCGCCGAGGAGCGCGCCGGCCTGATCGCGGTCGGCGACCAGATCACGCCGATGCGGCGGCATGGCACCATGGCCGAGGTCGCCCGTGCCGTGCTGTTCCTCGGCTTCGACGCGACCTTCACCACCGGCGTCGAACTACCGGTGGACGGGGGACTCGGGCACATCCTGGCGGCCTGACGGGCCGGGCGGCGAATGACGCGGCACCCCGACATCACGATCACCAGCTTCGCGATCCAACGACATCCCGGTCCGCCCGCGTCTCCAGGCGGCCAGCGGCTGGAGCGTTCGGTGATCCCCGGCAGCAGACGACGCAGTTCGCCGACGGTCGCGGCAAGGAGGACCTGACGGGCCTGATCGACCTGCTGGTGCGCTGACGGGCCACGTGCCGGCCAGTTCCGTGATCCGCGCTTTCACCCCGCGCTCGAGGCGCGGTCGAGCGCGACCGGCGGGACGGCGGCCAGGTCGAGGCGGTCGCCGAGGATCACCGCGGCGGCGCGGACGAGCTGGGCGATCCGGTCGACCTCGGTGACGTGGAAGGCGGCAGCGGGCGAGTCGTCGTCCTGCGAGCGGGCGACCACCAGCACCAGGCCGGCGCGGCCGAACGGGGCCACCGCGAAGCGGGTGCCGTCGGTGCCGGTCATCGGGCGCGCCCGCAGCGGGGTGACCTCCGGCAGGTGCAGCGGGGACGGGGCGCGCCAGCTCGCGTACGCCACCGTCGGCTGGCCGCCGAGCGGCAGGCGCAGCGACGGCTCGTCGGTCGGCGTCCGGGGCGCGGCCGTGCGGGCGGCCCAGTCGGCCGGGACCATCGCGGCGGCGGCCCAGTCGGCGGCGAGCAGGGCCGGCACGGCGTCCACCAGCGTGGCCAGCCCGTCCACCGGATTCGCGGCGACCTGGGCCAGCAACTCGGCGTCGTGGCCGCCGGAGACCGGCGCCCCGATCGCCTTCCAGACGCCGTCCACCTGCACGCCGGGGATGGCGGCGAGACCGGCGAGGAGCCGCTCGACGCGGGACGCGCCCGGCCAGACGACCGTGAAGTCGTCGACGGCCCGGCCGCCGAGCCGCTCCAGCACCACGACCTGGACGATGTCGGCTCCGGCGACGCCGAGCGTGCGCGCCACCTGGCCGAGGGCACCCGGGCGGTCCGGCAGAGTGACCCGTACCCGCAACAACATGCGACTCCTCCCGTCTGCGACCCGGCACGGCGGTGCCGTTGTCAGGTCGTATCAGCTTGCCCGCACGGCATTTCGCGGCTGTTGCACCGCCGTGTCCCGGCCGTCAAGGCATCCTTGGAGGTTAGGTCGGCTCAGGCGGAGCCGCGACGGACCAGATGGGTGTCGAGCAGAACGTGGGAATTCCCGGCGGGTTCCCGGCGGATCCGGCTGACCAGCAGTTCCGCCATCCGCCGGCCCATCTCCTCGACGGGCTGGTGCACGGTGGTGAGCGGCGGCTCGCACTGCCGGGCGGCCGGCGCGTCCTCGAAGCCGACGACCCGTACGTCCTGCGGCACCCGCCGGCCCGCCTCCCGCAGGGCGCGCAGCGCACCCGTGGCCATCAGGTCGGAGGCGGCGAAGACGGCGTCGAGCCCGGGCTCGCGGGCCAGCAGGGCGCGCATCGCGGCCGCGCCGCCGTCCTCGGTGAAGTCGCCGTACGCGACGAGCCCCGCACCGGGCACGGCGGCGCGGTAACCGGCGAGCCGGGCGCGGCCGACCTCCATGTCCTGGGGACCGGCGACGGTCGCGACCCGGCGGGCCCCGCCGGCGAGCAGATACTCGACCGCCTTGCGGGCGCCGGCCGCGTTGTCGACGTCGACGAAGTAGTCGTCGTCGTGCGGCGCGGACGGCCGGCCGCCGAGCACGAACGGCATCCCCCGCTCGCGCAGCACCCGGGGCAGCGGATCCTCGTCGTGCAGCGAGAGCAGGAGCACGCCGTCGACGTGCTGGCCGGTCAGGTGCGCCTCGACGCGCTCGCGCTGCGCGGGCGAGGCCACCATGGCCAGCCACAGCTGCAGCGGGGTCTCCAGCAGGGCCGCGTTGATGCCGCGCAGCACCCCGGCGAAGAACGGTTCGCCGAAGACGCGCTCCTGCGACTCCGACACGACCAGGGCGACCGAGTCCGTCCGCTGGGTCACCAGGGAGCGCGCGGCCCGGTTCGGCACGTAGCCCAGCTCGACGATCGCCGCCTCGACCGCGGCCTTGGCCTGCGGGCTGACCTGGGAGGAGCCGTTCAGGACGCGGGACGCGGTGCCCCGGCCCACCCCGGCGCGCGCCGCCACGGCGTCGAGCGTCGGGCGGCCCGGGGAGCGGGCGGGCTGCCTCGTCATGACCGCATTATTCTCCTGCCGTACGGTTGCCGCCCGCCCCACGGCGGCCGGAGCGCATAGGGTGACGGCATGATCTGCCGCGCGTGCCGCGAGCAACGGCACAAGGACTGCCGGGGCGGGTCCTGGTGCGACTGCCAGCACCGACCCGTCGTACCGACGCCACCCGTCACCGGGCCGGCCTCGCCATGATCCTCGAAGACCTGCTGGCGCGCTACCCGCGCCGCCCGGAGCCGACGCTGCGGGTCAACTTCGTCGCCGCCGTGGACGGCGCGGTGACGATCGACGGCAGGTCGCGCGCGCTGGGCGGGCCGGGCGACAAGCAGATCTTCGACCTGCTGCGGATGACCTGCGACGCCCTGGTCGTCGCGGCGGGCACCCTACGCACCGAGAACTACGACGCGCTGCGCCTGGACGAGGCGGGCCGCGCCTGGCGCCGGGCGCAGGGCCTGCCCGAGTTCCCGCTCATGGCGGTCGTCTCCGGCTCGCTCGACCTCGACCCGGCACAGCTGGTCTTCGCCGACGCGCCGATCCGGCCGCTGGTCGTGACCCACGCCGGGCAGGCGCCGCCGCCGGGGCTGGCCGAGGTCGCCGAGATCCTCGCCCTCGGCGACCGGGCGGTGGACCTGTCCGCGATGGTCGCCGAGCTGCACCGGCGGGGCGCGACCCAGATCCTGTGCGAGGGCGGCCCGCGGCTCTTCGGTGCGCTGATCGCGGCCGACCTGGTCGACGAGGTCTGCCTCACCGTGTCTCCGCTGCTCACCGGGGGCGGCGCCGGCCGGATCGCCGCCGGCCCGGACGGCCATCCGCCGCGGCGGATGGCCCTGCGCAGCGTCCTGACCGAGGACGACATGCTCTTCCTCCGGTACGCCCGCAGACCCTGACGGGGGACACTGGGTCCGACAAGTGTCGTACCTCTGGTGCAACATGATCGGCGTGGCTGTCGAAGCAAGCGAAGCGAGCGAACCGGTCGGTCGGGTCCTGGGCACCGCCGACGCCACCCCGTTGCAGTTCTGGACGGCGGTGACGCCGGGCAGCTACCTGCAGCTCGACGACGTGGTGGTGACCCGCCGCGAGCTGCCCGACCGCGAGCCGGTGACGATCGCCGGCGTGGTGACCCAGGTGCGGGCCCGGCACGAGGGCGCCCAGTTCGACTCGGACGTGTTCGCGATCGCCGAGGGCACGCTGCCCGCCCTGGTCCAGGAGGCGGCCGAGGTCACCACCACCCGGGTCGACCCCGAGCTCTACGTGCCGCCGGCGCCGGGCGCGATCGTGCACCGGGCGTCCGGCGAGGCCCGCGACGCGGCGCTGCACTTCGACCGGATGGAGCGCCGGGTCCCGATGGGCACCGGCCGCGACGGCGTGCCGGTGTTCCTCAACGCCGACTTCCTGGACGGCACCCGTGGCGCACACGTGTCCATCTCCGGCATCTCCGGCGTGGCCACCAAGACCAGTTTCGCGACGTTCCTGCTCTACTCGGTGTTCCGGTCGGGCGCGCTGGGTGCGGACGGCGCCAACGCCCGGGCGCTGATCTTCAACGTCAAGGGTGAGGACCTGCTCTTCCTCGACCACGCCAACACCAAGCTGGACGAGCCGACCACCGCGGCGTACAAGCTGCTCGAGCTGCCCGCGACGGCGTTCCCGGACGTCCGGGTCTACGCGCCGCCGCGGGCCGGTGACTCGTCGGGCGCCCCCGACGTCAGCAGCCGGCTCACCGGGGTCGACAGCTTCTACTGGACGCTCGAGGAGTTCTGCGCCGACCGGCTCCTGCCCTACGTGTTCGCCGACGCCGACGACGAGCGCCAGCAGTACACGATGGTCGTCCACTCGGTGACCGCGCACCTGGCCCGCCACGCCGTGCCGGCCGAGGGCGGGATCAGCATCGACGGCCGCCGCCTGGGCGGCTACGGGGACCTGGTCGACCACATCGTCGACCAGCTCACCGACGACGAGACCCGGTCGATGTGGGCGGGCAGCGCGGTCAACATGGGCACGGTCAACGCGTTCGCCCGGCGGTTGATCGGCAGCAAGCGCGACCTGTCCCGGCTCATCCGCGGCGACCTGGCGGCCCGCCGCCCGCACCGGATCAAGACCGCGGAGAGCGCCCAGGTCACCGTCGTCGATCTGCACAACCTGCCGGACCGCGCGCAGCGCTTCGTGGTCGGCGTGACGCTCAAGACGGAGTTCGACGACAAGGAGAAGTCGGGCACCGGCCGGCCGCTGCTCTTCGTCGTCCTCGACGAGCTCAACAAGTACGCCCCGCGCGAGGGCTCGTCGCCGATCAAGGAGGTCCTGCTCGACATCGCCGAGCGGGGGCGCTCGCTCGGCGTCATCCTGATCGGCGCCCAGCAGACCGCCAGCGAGGTCGAGCGCCGGATCGTGACCAACTCGGCGATCCGGGTCGTCGGCCGCCTCGACCCGGCCGAGGCCTCCCGCCCGGAGTACGGCTTCCTGCCCCCGGCCATGCGCCAGCGTGCCCTGCTGGCCCGGCCGGGCACGATGTTCGTCAACCAGCCCGACATCCCGGTGCCGCTCTGCGTGGAGTTCCCGTTCCCGGCCTGGGCCACCCGCAAGTCCGAGTCCGGGCCGCCGCCGGCCGGCACGATGCGCTCGATCGTGCAGGGCGTCGATCCGTTCACCGTCGTCGGCGGCGGTGGCGGCGTGACCGACGACGACATTCCGTTCTAGGGTTCTGCGATGCGCATCCTGCACACCTCCGACTGGCATGTCGGAAAGGTCCTCAAGGGCCGGTCCCGGCACGACGAGCACATCCGCGTGCTCGCCCAGGTCGTGGAGATCGCCCGGGCCGAGCGGCCGGACCTGGTCGTCGTGGCCGGCGACCTCTACGACACGGCCGCGCCCTCGCCGGATTCGACCCGGGTGGTGACCCGGGCCCTGTCGGCCCTGCGGCAGACGGGGGCGCGGGTGGTGGCGATCGGCGGCAACCACGACAACGGGCCCGCGCTCGACGCGCTGCGGCCGTGGGCCGACGCGGCGGGCATCGAGCTGCGCGGGTCCGTCCGCGACAAACCGGACGATCTGATCATCCGGGACGAGACGGCGGCCGGCGAGCGGTGGCAGCTGGCGGCCCTCCCGTTCCTGTCGCAGCGCTACGCGATCCGTGCCGTGGAGATGTACGACCTGACCGCGGCCGAGGCCACCCAGACCTACGCCGACCACGTCGCCCGCCTGATCGCCCGCCTCGCCGAGGGCTTCGCCGAGCCCGGCGTGGTCAACCTGCTCACCGCCCACCTCACCGTCGTCGGCGCCAGCACCGGCGGCGGCGAGCGGGAGGCGCACACCGTGCTGGGCTACGCGGTCCCGGCCACCGTCTTCCCGCCGAACGCCCACTACGTCGCCCTCGGCCACCTGCACCGCGCGCAGCGGGTCATCGGCCCGTGCCCGGTGCGCTACAGCGGCAGCCCCCTCGCCGTCGACTTCGGCGAGGAGGAGAACGTCTGCTCGGTCGCGATCGTCGACGTCTCCACCGACAAGGCCGCGCAGGTCCGCGACGTGCCGGTGACCTCGGCGCGGACGCTGCGGACGGTCCGCGGCAGCCTCGAGCAGCTCGCCACGGTCGACCTGCCGGAGGCGTGGCTGCGCGTCTACGTCCGGGAGGCGCCGCGGGTCGGACTCCGCGAGGACGTGCAGGAGCTGCTCCCGCACGCCTTGGAGGTGCGCATCGACCCCGACATGGTGCCCGACCGGACCGGCGCGCGGATGGCCCAGCGCGCCGGCCGCTCGCCGCGCGAGCTCTTCGGCGACTACCTGGACAGCCGCGGCAACGCCGAGGAAGGCGTCCGCGAACTCTTCGACGAGCTGTATGACGAGGTGAGCACGCAGCAATGAGGCCTTTGCGGCTCGACATGGCCGGGTTCACGGTGTTTCGCGACGAGACCACCGTCGACTTCACCGACGCCGACTACTTCGCCCTGGTCGGCCCGACCGGCTCCGGCAAGTCCACGGTGCTCGACGGCATCTGCTTCGCCCTCTACGGCACGGTGCCGAGGTGGGGCGGCAGCCGCGGCATCGGCAACGCGCTCGCGCCGTCGGCGACCGAGGCCCGGGTCCGCCTGGTCTTCGAGTCCGCCGGCTCGCGGTACGTCGCGACCCGGGTGGTGCGCCGCGACGGGCGTGGCAACGTCAAGACCGCCGGCGCGGGACTGCAGCTCATGCCGCCCGGCTTCGACGTCACCCGGCTCGACACCGGGATGAGCCTCGACGACCTCGGCGACGTGCTGGCGGGTACCCCGGCGGAGATGGACCGGGCGATCGTGGAGGCGGTCGGGCTGCCGTACGAGCAGTTCACCAGCTGCGTCGTGCTGCCGCAGGGCCAGTTCGCCGACTTTCTGCACGCCAAGCCCGCCACCCGGCAGCAGATCCTGGTCAATCTCCTCGGCCTGCACGTGTACGAGGAGGTGCAGACCCGCGCCTCCACCCGGGCGACCCGGGCGGAGGCCCAGCTCGCCGTGGTGGACCAGGCGCTGGCCGGCCTCGCCGACGCCGACGACGAGGCGGTCGCCGCCGCGGCTGCCCGGCTGGCGGCGATGCGGGAGCTGACCGCGGAGGTCGAGGACGCGATGCCGCGGCTGCGGGCGGTGCGGGAACGCGAGGCCGAGCTGGCCGCCGCCCGCGACGCCGTCGCCGCGGAGCTTGCCGCGCTGTCGCGGGTCGCCGCTCCCGCGGGCAGCGCGCGGGTGGCCGAGGCCACGGCCGCCGCGCGGGTCGCGGTGGACGCGGCGGCGGCTGCCGTGCGCGCCGCCGAGGAGGCGGAGGAGAAGGTACGCGGGGAGCTGGCGGCCGCCGGCGACGCGGGCTCGCTGGGGCTGCTGCTGGACCGCCACATCGAGTGCGAGCGGCTGACCGGGCAGGCCGAGTGGTTCGCCGGCGAGGTCTCGGTCGCCGAGGTCGAGTACCGGGACGCGGTCGCGGCGGCGGAGCTGGCCCGGGCGGCGCATCTCGGTGCCGAGCAGCTCCTGGAACAGGCCCGGCTGGACTATGCCGAGGCGCAGGCTCTGGACCGGGCCGCCGCGTTGCGCGCCCACCTGACCGCGGGGCAGGCGTGCCCGGTCTGCGAGCAGCCGGTGGCGGCGGTGCCCGCGGTGCCGGAGGGCTCCGCGGTGCAGGTCGCGGAGCGTCAGGGCAAGGCGGCGCGCGCGGCGGCCGACGTGGCGTCGACGGCGTGGAAGCAGCGCGACGCGGTCGCCCGGGAGCTGGAGCGCGGCCTGGACCGCAAGCGGGCGCAGTTCGAGCAGCACAAGGCCCGCCTCGCCGAGGTGACGGCGGGGCTGGCCGGCTCGCCCGGCGTCGAGGCGTTGCGGACCCGGCTGGCGGAGCTGAGCAGGATCCAGCGCCGGCTCGACGAGGCCGGCGCGGAGGTGCGGTCCGCCCGGGAGGCGCATCGCAGGGCCCAGGCGGCGGTCGGCGCCGCGGAGGAGCAGCAGCGCGCGGCGTGGCGCTCGTTCGACGCGGTCCGTGACCTGGTGGCCCGGTTCGGGCCGCCGCCGGCCGACCGGGACGACCTGGCCGGCGCCTGGTCGGCCCTGGTGCGGTGGGCGGACGAGTCGGCGGACCGCCGGGAGGTCGCCCGCGACGAGGCGGCCGCCGCCGTCGAGGCCGCCCAGGCCGAGACCCGGCGCACTCGCGAGGCGATCGTGGCGCTCTTCGCCGGCCGCGGCCTGCCGGCCCCGGCGGGCGGTGCGGACGCCGACCTGATCCGGGCGGCGGCGGTCGCCGCCGAGCGGGCGGAGGCGGCCTGGCAGCGTCTCGCCGACCGCCGCGAGCAGGCCCGCGAGTACGCCGAGCAGCGGGCGGCCCTGGTGCGCGACAGCCGGGTCGCCAAGTCCCTCGCCGGACACCTGCGGGCCAACAACTTCGAGCGCTGGCTCCTGGAGGAGGCACTCGACCTGCTGGTGGACGGCGCCTCGCGAATCCTGCGCGAGCTCACCGGCGGCCAGTACGACCTCGTGCACGACAAGGGCGAGTTCTTCGTCGTCGACCATCACGACGCCGGACTGCGCCGGGCGGTGCGGACCCTGTCGGGCGGCGAGACGTTCCAGGCGTCGCTGGCGCTGGCCCTCGCGCTGTCCGAGCAGCTGGCCGGGATGTCGACGACGGCGGCGAGCCTCGAGTCGATCGTGCTGGACGAGGGCTTCGGCACGCTCGACGCGGCGACGCTCGACGTGGTGGCGGCGACCCTGGAGAACCTGGCCGCCCGCGGCGACCGGATGGTCGGCGTCGTCACGCACGTGCACGCCCTGGCCGAGCGGGTGCCGGTCCGGTTCGAGGTGCACAAGGACGCGCGCACGGCGTACGTGGAGAGGGTCGGCTTGTGAGGATGTTCGTCGACGCCTGGGATCCCGCGTACGGGGCGTCGTTCGAGGGCGGGGACGCCGCCGACGGTCCGGCGTCGCCGAGCAGCGCGCAGGTCGACACGGACGTGGAGGTGCCCGCCGCGCACTGGGCGCCGATCGACGTGCCGGCCGGGGTGCGCTGCCCCGACGTGGTGTTTCTCGTCGACGGCGTGCGCCGCAACGACGCCGGGCTCTGGACGGCCGAGGAGGACGGCCAGTCCTACGCCGGCCTGGCCGCCTCGTACGCGGCCGGCGTCGTCCGCTGCGACCTGCGCCGGGGAGTGGCCGAGCTGGCGGGCGCCCGGGTCGCCCGGGGCCTGTTCACCGCGAGCCCGTCCGCGGAGGACGTGCAGGCCGGCTCGGTGCGCTACGAGGTGCACCGGGTCAGCGGCACCGGCGAGGCGAGCAAGCTGCCCGCGGCCGTGCAGGCGCCGCTGACCGCCCTGGAGATCGAGATCTCGGGTGCGGCCCGGAGCCACGGCTCGGACGGCGCCGACCTGCTGGTGGTCGACGGCCCGCTGCGCAACCGCCGCCAGCTGCCGCGCACGATCGGCTACGTCAAGACCCAGCAGAAGCAGTACCTGCCGGCCGCGCTCACCCCGGTGGTGACCGGCCTGCGCCCCGGCCAGCGGACGCCGGTCTTCGCGCTCGGCACGGTCTGGGGCGGTTGGTCCTGGTATCTGCGCCTGCCCGGGGCCTCGGGGGCGCCGTGGTCCGGCATCGTCCGGGTGGAGTGCTCGCCCGAGCTCACTCCGGCGCAGGCCGTCGAGCTCGCCGGGCTGTCCGGGGCGACGTTGCCGCGGTTCGCGTCCTCGGCGTACAAGGATCCGCGGGCGCCGCAGAACCTGGTCCCCATCGCGGGTCTCGAACGCCGGCTGCGGGGGCTGCTCGGTGACGCCCGGGTGCTGCACCGTGCCCTGACCCTGGCCGCGGCCCGCACCCGGTGAGTGGTGGTTCGTACCTTTCGGCGATCCGTGTCGGACCCGCTCACCGTTGCCGTCACGCTACCCAGTGTCGAGCGAAATCCGCCTCTTGATCACTCTGGGTAGGGTCCGCATGACGGCGCGCCGACGGCGCATCAGCCGAGCGTCTCGAGTACGCACTGCGCGTCTGTCGACGGCCCCGACCTGCTGAGTATTATTCGCGTGCCCCTGGGTGCATATCGGCACCTATGGATGGTTGTTGCGACCCACGCGCGCCCTGGCCTCCCGTTTTCCGCGGGCGGCCGAGCGTGCCCCATGCGCTTGGAACCGGAGGAACCTCTTGCGGCTGCACGTCGATGCATCGCCTCCCCGCCTGGGCCGGGAAATTTTCCCCACCGCTTTGATCCCGGCGGGCCACCCCGCGCGTATGACAGGCGACGGGGTAAGCACCGGCAGGAGGAATCGATGCATGCGACGGTCATGGAGCGGCTCGCGCCGGATGGGGTGCGCGTCATGACGCAGCAGCGATCCGGAGGCCGGTGGCAGGCTCTCGACGGAGGCCGTAGTGCGGAGAATGATGACGCCGTGACGCCGCGGCAGGCCCGCCACGAGGCCGGGTCGGCGACCGCGAGTCACGAGGACACGCTCGTCCGGATGCTCTACGAGGAGCACGCCGGGCCGCTGCTGATGTTCGTGCTGCGGCTCACCGGCGGGGACCGGCAGCGCGCCGAGGACATCGTCCAGGAGACGCTGCTGCGGGCGTGGCGCAACGCGCACCGCCTCGGCGCCCAGGGGCAGCAGTCGCTGCGGCCCTGGCTGGTCACGGTGGCCCGGCGGATCGCCATCGACGACCATCGCAGCGCCAGCGCCCGGCCGCCGGAAACGTACGACCGCGAGCTGGAGAGCTTTCCCAGTACGGCCGACGACACGGATCGGGTCCTCCAGCTGATGACCGTGACCGATGCCCTGCGTACTCTTAGCCAGTCGCATCGGGAGATCCTCGTCGAGACCTACTTCCGCGGCCGGACCGTTCCGGAGGCCGCGGAGGTGCTCGGCCTGCCTCTGGGTACGGCCAAATCGCGTGTGTACTACGCCTTGCGGGCCCTGCGTACGGCTCTGCAGCAGCGGGGGGTGACTGAGTAATGACGCAGGAACAGCACTTCGACGTCGCCGCGTACGCCCTCGGCGTGCTCGACGAGCGCGATGCCGCCCGTTTCGAGGACCATCTGATCGACTGCCCGGCGTGCGCGATCGAGCTCGAGTCGTTGCTGCCCGTGGTCGACATCCTCTCGGACGTCGATGCGGACGCCCTGGTCGCGACCGAGCAGTCCCGCCGCGACGGCCTGATGCTGAAGTCGATGATCGGCGAGGTGAAGCGGGAGCGGCGCCGGGCCAACAGCCGGCGGCTCTACTCGCTGGCGGCCGCGGTCGTGGTCTTCGCGATGCTGTCCATCGGCGCGCTCTTCGCCGGCGGCCAGTGGTTCGCCCCGGAGCAGCAGCCGACCCAGCCGTCGGCGCAGAAGGCGCAGCCGCGCTCGAGCAAGCAGCTCGACCCGCTGCCGCTGCCGGACGGTGGCATCGGCATCGGCGGCACCCCGCTCGCCGGCGAGACCTACTCGAGCACGGACGCCCGCACGGGTGTCAAGGCGTCGGTGGGTCTGGAGCCGAAGGACTGGGGCACGCAGGTGTCCTACGCCGTCGCCAACATCAAGGGCCCGCTGGTGTGCCGGGCCGTCGCGGTCCGCACCAACGGCGCGTCCGAGGTGCTGTCGACCTGGAACGTGGGGGAGAAGGGGTGGGGCACGGCCGCCCAGCCCGAGCCCCTGCTGCTGCAGTCCGTGACGGCGCTCGCCCGCGCCGACATCGCGCACATCCAGGTGCAGGCCCTCGACGCCAAGGGCACGTGGGAGACGCTGGTTCGCGTTCCCTGACAGATCCCTGCCTAGCCAAGCCCGGTCGCGTACGCGGCCGGGCTTGCTGTTTTCACCGTACGTCCAAGGCCCCCTCACAGATCGCAGTCAATTCGTGGGGAGGGCCGTTCATTCACGTACGGGGGGCTCGAAGAGTTCAAACAAAAATCGGAGAAATTGATTGCGCCGATTCTTCAACCCGGGCGGCCGTCCTCTCGTACTACAGCGCGGAACACGGAGATGGACGAAACTGGGAGGGCTCTCGTGGTACCGGAGAAGCGGAAGTTGGTCGTCGTCAGCGCGGCGATCGCGGCGGCGTTCGCGCTGACCGGGTGCGCCCCTGCGGGATACAACAGCAGCGACTACGGCGCCCAGCCGGCGTCCAACGCCGTCGAGGCGGGTGCGACCGCCGAAGCCACCCCGGGCGCGGAGCCGGAGGCCACGCCCGGCGCCGAGGTGGAGGCCGAGGAGGAGTCCGACGAGGGCGGCGAGGGCGCCGAGCTCAGCGAGGACGAGGTCACCACCGAGCTGAAGGCGGCCGCGATCAAGCGGATGGGCGAGACGGTCCAGAACCAGGACGGCTTCGTGCTGTACCGGTTCGACAAGGACAAGGTCGACCCCGAGGCCGTCTCCAACTGCAACGACGACTGCGCCAAGGTCTGGCCGCCCGCGCTGGTCAACAAGGGCGAGAAGCCCAAGCTCGACGGCGTGGACGCGAAGCTGGTCGGCACCGTGAAGCGCAAGGACGGCACGCTGCAGCTGACCCTCGACAAGTGGCCGCTCTACACCTACATCGGTGACAAGGAGCCGGGTCAGTGGAAGGGCCAGAACGTGGCCGGCACCTGGTTCGTGATCACGCCCGAGGGCAAGAAGAACCTGACCTGCCTGCCGGCCGTCTCGAAGCCCGTCGCGCCGCCGTCGGACGGCGCCGGTGCCGAGGACGACAGCCCCGAGGGCAGCGGTGGGTCCGACTACAGCTACTGAGTGAAATCGTGGCCGGTCGACGTCTTTCCAGGGCGGCGGCCGGCCGCGGCGCCGGTGGATCCGGTGGCCTCAAGTTCTCTTTAAGTCGAGCGTAAGTAGTTCGTTTTCCATTGCGACCCGGATGACCTGCTCCTAGCGTTTTCCACAGGTCACAGGAATTTCTCAGAAACGTTTCCGTACTCGTCGGAGGTGTCAAAAGATGATCGCCGCCCGCTCCTCCCGCCGGCCGTCGCGCTGGCTGGTGGGCGCTCTGGCCACGACCCTGGCGTTCCTGCTGGCCCCCGCCGGCATGGCCCGGGCGGCCGAGCCGGGTCCGGTGCCGGTCCCGCCGAGCCAGACCGCCACGGGTAAGGGCAGCGTCTCGCTGGCGGACCGGGACTTCGTCATCAAGGTCCGGCTCGCCGGACTGTGGGAGATTCCGGCGGGCAACATGGCCGTCCAGAAGTCGAAGGACCCGCGGATCCAGGAGATCGGCAGGTCGATCTCCGGGCAGCACGTGGTCCTCGACAAGCTCGACATGGCGGTCGCCAAGAAGCTCGGCATCGCCCTGCCGAACCTGCCCAACAACGACCAGCAGGGCTGGCTCAACGAGATGAACAACGCTCCGACGCCGGAGCAGTTCGACCAGATCTACGTCGACCGGCTCCGGGCCGCGCACGGCAAGATCTTCCCCGCGATCGCGACGATCCGGGCCAGCACCCGCAACGACGAGGTCCGCAAGCTGGCGCAGCAGACCAACCAGTTCGTGATGACGCACATGACGCTGCTGGAGAGCAGCGGCATCGTCGACTACGGCGCGCTGCCGACGGCCCCCGCGCCGGCCGGCGCCGGTGGACCGGCCGTGGACGCCGCGATGGTGGCCGCCGCCAGCAGCTCGGGCGGCGTGCCCGGGGTCAGCACCTCCGTCATCCTCATCGTCCTCGCCGGAGCCCTCGTGGCCGGCGTGGTCACCACGATGCGCATCTTCCGGACGCGGTAGCGCGCGGACGGCAATCGACCTGGCCAGCCGACCAGGCCGTACGGCAACACCCCGGCGGCTCCACCGCCCGCCACGTGTGGACAGAGAAAGGTGTCAGCAATGCGAAGGTCGCAGTACCGGCGCGAATCCAGCAAGTCCAAGTGGTTCACCGGTCGGCGCCGGATCATCGCCGCGGTAGCCACCCTGGTTGCCTTCGGCGGCATCGTCACCGTCACGCAGGTGTCGGACGCGAGCACCAAGCGTTCGACCCAGCGCGCTCTGGCCGCATGCAACAACCTCCAGGCGCCGAGGAAGTCGAAGCTCTCGACGGAGACCCGCCAGGGCTCCTACACCACCAACAAGGGCCGGGTCACCCAGCACGCCGACGACGGCGGCGGCAACGTGCCGACCACCGAGCAGATGCGGGCCCGTTGTCGCCAGTGGGTCATGCAGAACACCGGCAACAACACCAACACCGGCAACAACACGAACGCCGGTGGTGACCAGCAGCAGGGTGACCAGCAGCAGGGTGACCAGCAGCAGGACGGTCAGCAGCAGGGTGACCAGCAGCAGGGCGGTCAGCAGCAGGGTGACCAGCAGCAGGGCGGCCAGCAGCAGGGTGACCAGCAGCAGGGCGGCAACAACAACGGTGGCAACCCGCCGCCGGGTGCCGGCCTCGGCGTCCTGACCAACAGCTGCGACACCAGCCAGCTGCAGCCGCACGACGGCTTCCAGAACGGCAACCGCTGCGTCTCCACCGAGTTCGGTGAGGTCGGCGCCGCCGGGAACAACCCGTCGCTGCTGATCACCGAGGCGCCCCAGCAGGTCCAGCAGGGTCAGGCGTTCACGCTGAAGGTGAGCACCCGCAACCTGATCCGCGACCGCTTCCTCGCGGCCGGCCAGGGCGGCTACTACGTGGAGTCCTCGGTACTGCAGGACGGTCTCGTCCGCGGTCACTTCCACACCGCTTGCCGGATGCTCAACAACACCAACGCCGCTCCGGACCCCGAGCCCGCTCCCGCGTTCTTCGTGGCCACCGAGGACAACCAGGGTGGACGCGCCCCCGACGTGGTGACCATCCAGGTCCCGGGCCTGCCCGACCAGGGTCTCGCCCAGTGCGCCTCGTGGGCCGGTGACGGCTCGCACCGCATCCCGATGATGGAGCGCGCGAACCAGACCCCGGCCTTCGACGCGGTCCGCATCCAGGTCGGCGGTGGCAACAACAACAACGACGGCGACAACAACGACGGCCAGAACAACGACGGCCAGAACAACGACGGCCAGAACAACGACGGCGACAACAACGACGGCCAGAACAACGACGGCGACAACAACGACGGCCAGAACAACGACGGCCAGAACCGCAACAACTAGGTACGGAGCCCTGCCGCACCCGGGAACCGAACCCCGCGGGGCCGCGCCACCTCTCCAGGTGCCGCCCCGCCGGGACCCCCCGTCGGGGACCGGCCGCCGTCCACCCCCCTGAGGACGGCGCGCGGCAGGCGGCTCGAGCAAGGAATCGGCTGACGAAAGGAGGCGCGACACCACTCGAGCCGAGCTACCAGCTCCGCCACCGGGTGACGGACCCAGTCCGCTCACCGCACCGATGGCCCTGACCGGGAGCGCGGTCAGGGCCATCGGCATGCGCGCACAGGATCGGCCGGCACGAGGAGCCGGCCGCTTGCCGCGCCCGCCGTCGCAAGTGCGAAGTCGTCCCATCACCCTCGCGGTAGGCCCCGTTCGATATGTATCGAGGAATGTAACTTTCTCGATAACATTGTTACGGGCATCCCGCCCGCCGTCACCCCCAACGGCACAGACAGGACGACCGCATGCGTACCCTCGCCCGGACACTCCTCATGGTCACCGCCACCGCCGCCGGCCTGCTCACCCCGGCCGTCGCCATCGCGTCACCCGTCCCCGAGCCCGTCAGTCCCCGGATCGTCAACGGCAAGCCCGCCAGCGAGAACTACTCGTTCATGGTCTACGTGTCGGGTTGCACCGGTTCCCTCATCAAGGCCAACTGGGCCGTCACCGCCAAGCACTGCCCCACCCCCAGCTCGGTGCGCGTCGGCAGCATCGACCGCACCAGCGGCGGCACGGTCGTCTCCGTGCGGCGCTCGGTGAGCCACCCGCGGATCGACGTCAAGCTGCTCGAACTGGCCTCGTCCGTCGGTCACGCCCCCGCGCCGATCCCCACCTCGTCCGGCGCGGTCGGGACGGCCACCCGGATCATCGGCTGGGGCCAGACCTGCCCCACCCGCGGCTGTGGCTCCACGCCGCGCGTCGCCAACGAGCTCGACACGTCGATCGTGTCGGACAGCCGCTGCACCGGCATCGACGCGGCGTACGAGATCTGCACCAACAACACCAACGGCAACGCCGGCGCCTGCTACGGCGACTCCGGCGGTCCGCAGGTGCGCACGATCAGCGGCCGCTGGGCGCTGATCGGCGTGACGAGCCGATCGGGCAACAACAACCCGGTCTGCGCGACCGGCCCCTCCATCTACGGCGACCTCCCGTCGATCCGTAGCTGGGTCAGCCAGCAGGTGGGCGGCCTCCCCTCCTGACACCCGCCCACGGCACCAAGGGCCGGCGCGATCTCGGTCGCACCGGCCCGCCCGTGTGGGCCAGTCCTTCGGGTCCTCCGGGCCCCTCCGTGCGGGCCACTTCGTGGGGCCCGTCCGTGTGGCTGGCGTAAGGGGCGGGCGACCGTATAGTGGCGCGGGTGACGACGACGGTGACCCGCCGGCTGCGGCCGCCGGAAGGCTACGCCTTCTCCGGCACGCTGCGCTCGCTGCTCGTCGTCCGGCACGACCCCTGTGGCAGGCTCGCCGACGGGGATTTCTGGCTCGCCGCGCGTACGCCCGAAGGCCCCGCGTCCCTGCATCTCGCCCGCACCGGCGCGGAGCTGACCGCGACCGGGCACGGACCCGGCGCGCAGTGGATCGTCGAACGGGCCGACGCCGTCGCCGGGTTGCGTGACGACCTCGGCGACTTCCCGGCCCTGGCGGCGCGCCACCCGCTGGTCGCGCGGCTGGCACGGACCTTCGCCGGGCTCCGGTTCCCCGCCACCGGCCAGGTGTTCCATCGCCTGATCCGGGCGGTGCTCGAGCAGAAGGTCACCGGCATCGAGGCGCACCGGGCGTACCGTGCGCTCGTCCGGCACTTCGGTGAGCCGGCGCCCGGGCCCGCCGGCCTGGTGCTGCCGCCCGATCCGGACGCGGTGGCGGCGACGCCGTACTGGACCTTCCATCCCTTCGGGGTCGAGCAGCGCCGCACCCAGGCCCTGCTGCGCTGTGCCGTCGAGGCGGCCCGCCTGGAACGCTGCGCCGACAGTGCCGAGGCCACCCGCCGGCTGACCGCGATCCCCGGAATCGGTCCGTGGACGGCCGCCGAGGTGGTCCGCACGGCGTACGGCGACCCGGACGCGGTGAGCGTCGGCGACTTCCACATCCCGAACGCGGTGGCGTGGGCGCTGGCCGGCGAGGCGCGCGGCACCGACGCGCGGATGCTGGAGCTGCTGGAACCGTTCACCGGTCACCGCGGCCGGGTCTGCGAGCTGCTCGCGGCCGGAGGCATCGCGGCCCCGAAGTTCGGGCCGCGGATGCCGATCCGGGGTTTCGCCCGCTTCTGAGCGCCGATTTCCCGCCGCCGCGCGCGCTTGTGCACGCCGATTTCCCGTCGCAGGGGCGCGCTTGTGCACGCCGATTTCCCGTCGCAGGGGCGCGCTTGTGCACGCCGAGTTCCCGTCGCAGGGGCGCGCTTGTGCACGCCGATTTCCCGCCGCCGCGGGAGCGCTTCTTCACGCCGGGTTCCGGCCGGCGCAAGAGAGAACTTCTGAACGCATAATGAACTGTCACACTGCACCTGTGGCTTTCACGTTGACGATCGACTGCGGCGGCGGGGGCATCAAGGGGTCGGTGCTGGACGAGGCGGGCACGATGCGGGCCCAGCCGCTGCGGGTGCCCACGCCGTACCCGTTGCCTCCGGATCTCTTCGTCAAGACGCTCGTCGGGCTGGGGGAGCGGCTGCCGACCGCCGATCGGGTCACCGTCGGCATGCCGGGCATGCTGCGGCACGGCGTCGTGGTGGCGACGCCGCACTACGTGACCCGTAGCGGGCCTCGCACGCGGGTGGACCCGGAGCTGGTCGAGGCGTGGCGCGGCTACGACGCGCGCACCGCCCTGGCCGAGGCGTTCGGGCTGCCCACGCTGGTGCTCAACGATGCCGAGGTGCACGGCGCCGGAGTGGTCGCGGGGACCGGCTGCGAGCTCGTCCTGACCCTGGGGACCGGCCTGGGCTGCGCGTTGTTCGACGGCGGGACGCTCGCGCCGCATCTGGAGATGTCGCAGGCGCCGGTGCGGTGGGGGATGAGCTACGACACCTACATCGGCGAGCACGAGCGGCGCCGGCTCGGCGACGCGCTCTGGTCCCGGCGGGTCCGCAACGTCGTCGAGGGGCTGCGGCCGGTCTTCCTCTGGGACCGCCTCTACCTGGGCGGCGGAAACTCGCGGCTGATCACCGCGACGCAGCTCGCCCGGATGGGAGACGACGTGGTGGTGGTGCCCAACACCGCCGGCATCGTCGGCGGGGTCCGCGCCTGGGCACTACAGCCCGGCTGAGCGGGGGCGGGGCGGTGACGGGCCGCGGAGCGCGGGCCGGCAGAGCGAGGCGGGGCGGTGACGGGCTGCGAAGCGCGGCCGGCAGAGCGAGGCGGGGCGGTGACGGGCTGCGAAGCGCGGGCCGGCAGAGCGAGGCGGGGCGGTGACGGGCTGCGAAGCGCGGGCCGGCAGAGCGAGGCGGGGCGGTGACGGGCCGCGGAGCGCGGGCCGGCAGAGCGAGGCGGGGCGGTGACGGGCTGCGAAGCGCGGGCCGGCAGAGCGGCGCCGGGCGATGGCGGGCTGGCTCAGGCGGCGATCGGCTGCGGGTTGCGCAGCCAGGTCAGCGCCTCCGTGGCGTCCAGCGGGGACGAGTAGTAGTAGCCCTGGCCGAGAGGGCAGCCGAGCTGCGCCAGGATCTCGCGGTGCGTGGCGTCCTCGATGCCCTCGGCGACCACGGTCAGGTTCAGCGTGTGTGCGAGGCTCACGATGCCGCGTACCAGGGCGAACTGCTGGTCGTCGTTCACCATGTCGTCGATGAACATCTTGTCGATCTTCAGTACGTCGATCGGCCGCTGGCGCAGGTAGCCCAGCGACGAGTAGCCCGTGCCGAAGTCGTCGATCGCGATGCGTACGCCCAGGTCGCGCAGGACGGCCAGGTCGGACCAGATCTGCTCGTCGTCGCCCATCAGGAGGGTCTCGGTGATCTCGAGCATGAGGGCCTGCGGGGGTACGCCCGCGAACTCCAGCGACGCCCGGACCTGCTCGACGAAGCCGGCCTCGCGGAACTGGCGGACGGACACGTTGACGCTGACGTACGGCTGACGCGTGCGCGGCAGGACGCGACGCCACTGTGCCACCGTGTGCAGGGCCTGGTCGAGCACCCACCGGCCCATCGGGACGATGAGCCCGCTCTCCTCGGCTACCTCGATGAACTGGTCGGGCGCGATGACGCCGCGGGCGGGGTGGTGCCAGCGCACCAGCGCCTCGAAGCCGACCGCCTCGTCCGAGGCCAGGTCCACGATCGGCTGGTACTGCAGCAGGAAGCTGCCCTCGTTGACGGCATGGTCCAGCGCCGAGCGCAGTTCGAGCCGGGCGACCATCGCGTCGTGCAGGTGGCTCTGGTAACGCCGCCACTGGTTCTTGCCGGCGCCCTTCGCGACGTACAGCGCGAGGTCCGCCTGGCGCAGCAGCTCGTCGGCGTTGTCGGCCTCCGGCGTCGTGGTGATGCCGATGCTGGCGACGGCCTGCAACGGCTCGCCGTCGATGACGATGGGCGGGGCGAGGGCCGCCAGGATGCGGGTGGCGGTCTCCTCGACCGCGCCCGGGTCCTGCACGTTCTCCACCAGCGCGGCGAACTCGTCACCACCGAGGCGGGCCGCGGTGTCGTCGGCGCGCAGGGCGCCGGCGATGCGCTCCGCCACCGCGAGCAGGAGCTGGTCGCCGACGGCGTGCCCGAGGGTGTCGTTGACGATCTTGAAGTCGTCGAGGTCGATGAAGAGGACGCCGACCACCGAGCCGTCGCGCGCGCCGCGGGCCAGCGCGTGCTGCAGCCGGTCGGCGAAGAGCACCCGGTTGGCCAGCCCGGTCAGCGCGTCGTGGAACGCCTGGTGGGTGAGCTCGCGCTCGAGCTGGCGCCGCTCGGTGACGTCGCGCAGGGTCACCACGAGTCCGGCGACCGTCTGGTCGGCGCGCAGGTCGCGGCAGTGCATCTCGAGCATGACCTCGGTACGCCGCCGCCCGACCGCCCGGAAGTCGAGCCCCTCCGGGGTCGTCGCCCCGTTCCGGACCCCCGCGAGCACGTCGGACAGCCGCAGGCGATCGCCGGGGTGGATGACGTCGGGCAGCAGGACGCCGACCGGGTCGGCGCCGAGCACGTGCACCGCGGACGGGCTCGAGTACCGCACCCGGTCCTCGTCGTCGACGATCAGGATGACGTCGGAGGTGTTGAGCACGAGCGTGCGGAAGTACGCCTCGCTGTTGCGCCGGATGACCTCACCGCTCAGCGCGATCCGCTCGAGCGCCAGGGCGACCTGCGTGGCGAGCACCTCCAGGGCGCGTTGCAGGCCGAGCAGCGCGCCGGTCGGGGCGCCGACGTGCAGGACGCCGACCAGCGGGTCGCCGGTCGGGCGGTCGGCCAGCACCAGCGGGCAGCGCAGGACCATGTTGAACTGGGTCATGCGGACCGCCACCGCCCAGTCGACGTCGCGGGTGGCGACCAGCCGGGCGGACGTGCCGGCGGCCCGGTCCTGCGCGGACTGCGCTGCGGCCTCGGGGGAGACCTGCTGCTCCGGCTCGGTGTACGCCATGGCGAGGACGACCCGGTGCGGCACGTCGGCGGGTAGCAGCTGCTCGACCGCCTTGCGCACGGCCCCGGCGACCTCGTCGGTGTCGGCCGCGGACACCAGCGCGGCGGAGGCCTCGCGCAGGCCGCGCTCGCGGGCCAGCGCCAGCCGGTGACTCGCCATGATGCCGGCCATCCGGGTCAGGACCAGCAGGAAGGTGCAGGCGCTCAGCCCGGCGATCACGGTCAGGTCGGGCACCCGGCCGTCCACGCCGACCTGGAAGATCAGCACGGCGGGGGCGACCAGGGAGGCGAGGGCGAGCAGGGCGAGCCGCATGCGGCCCAGCTCCGCCGGAGGCTCGCCCGCCTCGCGGGTCAGCTCGGTCATCGAGGGGTGCAGCGCGGCGATGCCGATCCCGGCGTAGAGCGGGATGCGGCCGAAGACGCCCAGGTTGGTGAGGTCCTCGTGCGGCGCCGTGAGATCGGTGACGACGTCGGCGGCCAGCATCGCCAGGACGCCGGCCGCGAGCCAGCCGGACGCGGTCAGCCGCCGCCCGGAAGCGATCATGAGGCGGGCCAGCACGCCCAGGCAGATCAGGCCGCCGACCGGGAACGCGACCGCGATCCAGCGGTCGGCGTCGGCGAGGCCGGCGTCGCGCACCCGCGGGCCGATGACGAAGGTCCAGGCGAGCAGGCCCACGCCGCAGCTGAGGGTGAGCGCGTCCAGCAGCCCGCCGCGGTCGCGCCGGCCCCGGGTGCGGCGCCGCACGAACAGGAACAGGCCGGCGGCCAGCACCGGGTAGAAGATCAGCAGAATCGCCGTGCCGGCCATCCGCGGCCAGGACCCGTCCGGGCCAGCCGGGTACGCCACCGAGCCGGCCACCGACAGCCCGACCGCGACGCCGAGCAGCTGCCACGGCCCCCGGTGGGACGGACGGTGCAGGCGAAGGCCGATGCTCAGGGCGAGCACGGCGCCGACGCCGGCGATCAGCCGTACGGGTGTACGCCAGCTCGGTTCGAGCGCGAACAGGACTCCGAGACCGGCTATGGCTGCGCCGAAGAGGACGGCCGCCAAACGTGCCGGCATGCTACCTCCCCTTCGGTGAGCACTGGGCGACTCTGGCACCCTGATCGGTTTCGCGACGCGGCAGCTGAGCAGAATCGCAGGGGTGTCCACTCCTGTCGGCTTCGTGCGTTCGCACACGCGGCTTGCCCCCGTACCCATGCTTCCCGAGCTCCTGCTGCACCAGGCGGACGATCCGATCGCGCTGTGGGAGCGCACCGAGGCCGGCGGCGCGGAGCAGCCGCCCCCGTTCTGGGCCTTCGCGTGGGCGGGCGGCCAGGCGCTCGCCCGGCACGTGCTCGACGATCCCGGCCTGGTCGCCGGGCGTGCGGTGCTCGACCTGGCGACCGGGTCGGGGCTGGTGGCGGTGGCGGCGGCCCGCGCCGGCGGCCGGCCGGTGACCGCGAACGACATCGATCCGCTCTCGCTGTCCGCGGCGCAGCTGAACGCGGAGGCCAACGGCGTACGGGTCGAGCCGGTCGAGGGCGACCTGCTGGGCGGCGGGTACGAGCCGGCGGGCGTGGTGCTCGCCGGGGACGTCTTCTACAGCCGGGAGATGGCCGGGCGGGTGCTGCCGTTCCTGCGGGGTGCCGCCGGCCGGGGGGCGCTCGTGCTGGTGGGGGACCCGGGGCGGGCGTACCTGCCGGTCGAGGGCATGGTGCGCCGCGCCGAGTACGACGTCCCGGTCAACCCCGAGCTGGAAGGCGTAGCGGTGCGCCGGACGAGCGTGTGGCAGGTGCTCGCCGGCGCCCGGTGACGCAGATTGTTGAACAACTCTTGTGTGATCGTTGAACAATCCCTACCGTCGTCGGTGCCTCCATCATTCGATCCAGGAGTGCCCATGACGACGGACACGCGCAGCCGCTCCCGTTCCCGCCGGACCGCCCTCGTCGGGGCGATCTTCCTCATGGCGACCAGCGCCATCGGCCCCGGCTTCATCACCCAGACCACCACCTTCACGGCGAAGCTGGGCGCCGCGTTCGCCTTCGGCATCCTGATGTCGATCCTGGTGGACTTCGTCGTCCAGATGAACATCTGGCGGATCGTCTCGGTCAGCGGCAAGCGGGCCCACGAGATCGCCCACGCGGTCGTCCCGGGCGCCGGACATCTGCTCGCCGCCCTGGTCGTCCTGGGCGGCCTGGTCTTCAACATCGGCAACGTGGCGGGCGCGGGCCTGGGTCTGAACGCCGCGCTGGGCATCGACCCGAAGCTGGGCGGCGCCCTGAGCGCGCTGCTCGCGATCGTCGTCTTCACCGTGCGGCGCGCCGGCCTGGCGATGGACCGGCTGCTGATCGTGCTCGGCGTCGTGATGATCCTGCTGACCCTGTACGTCAGCGTCGTCTCCGGTCCGCCGATCGGCGACGCGCTCACCCAGACCGTCCTGCCGGACGAGATCGACTTCGCGGCCATCACCACGATCATCGGCGGCACCGTGGGCGGCTACATCACCTACTCCGGCGCCCACCGGCTGCTGGACAGCGGGACGACCGGCCCCGGGCACGTCCGTGAGGTGACCCGCGGCGCGCTGACCGGCATCGCGGTCACAGGCCTGATGCGCTTCCTGCTCTTCCTGGCGATCCTCGGCGTCGTCGCCGGCGGCGTCGTCCTCGACACCGGCGGCAACGCCACGGCGCAGGCGTTCGAGTCGGCGGCGGGCGAGTTCGGGCGGCGGGCGTTCGGCGTCGTGCTCTGGGCGGCGGCCATCACCTCGGTGGTCGGTGCGGCGTTCACCTCCGTGTCGTTCTTCAACGCCTTCTCGCCCGCCCTCGCCGAGGGCCGGCCCCGGTCGTGGGCGACGGTGGCGTTCATCGCCGTCAGTACGGTGATCTACCTGCTGATCGGCACCGCGCCGGCGGCGCTGCTGGTCTTCGCGGGCGGCTTCAACGGGCTGATCCTGCCGATCGGGTTCACCATCCTGCTCTACGCGGCCTGGCGCCGCCGCGAACTGCTGAAGGGCTACCGGTATCCGGCCTGGCTGCTCGGCCTGGGCGCCGTCGCGGCGGCTCTCACGTGGTACATGGGCGCCACCTCGGCCCGTACGATCTTCGACTACCTGGCCGGCTGACCGGGAGGGGACATGGACCTCAACAGCGACCTCGGCGAGGGCTTCGGCGCCTGGCGCCTCGGCGACGACGCGGCGATGCTGGAGATCGTGAGCAGCGCCAACATCGCCTGCGGGTTCCACGCCGGCGATCCGCGTACGCTGCTCGCCACCTGCGAGCGGGCGGTCGCCCGCGGCGTGGTCATCGGCGCCCAGGTGGCTTACCGGGACCTGCCGGGCTTCGGCCGGCGTTTCATCGACTACGAGACCGAGGACCTGGTCGCCGACCTGATCTACCAGATCGGCGCGCTCGACGGCCTGGCCCGCGCCGCGGGGGACCGCGTCCTCTACGTCAAGCCGCACGGCGCGCTCTACAACGCGGTGGTGCACCACGAGCAGCAGGCGGCCGCCGTGGTCGACGCGGTCCGGCGGTACGACCCCGACCTGCCGGTGCTGGGCCTGCCCGGCTCGGCCTTCCTGCGGCTGGCCGAGGACGCCGGCCTGCGCACGGTCCGCGAGGCGTTCGCCGACCGGGGGTACCGGGCCGACGGCAGCCTGGTGCCGCGCCGCTCGCCCGGCGCGCTGCTGCACGACCCGGCCGAGGTCGCCGAGCGGATGGTCCGGCTGGTCACCGACCGCACCCTGGTCGCGGTCGACGGGTCCGTCATCAAGATCGATGCCGACTCCATCTGCGTGCACGGCGACTCGCCGGGCGCGGTCGGCATGGCCCGGGCGGTGCACGACGGGCTCACCGCGGCGGGCGTACGCATCAGCGCCTTCGCCGGAGCGGGACAGTGACGAGATTCCTCCGCTGCGGGCGGGAGGCCGTGCTCGCCGAGGTGGACGACCTCGACGCGGCCCTCGCCCTGTACGTGGCCCTGCGCGACGCCGCGCTGCCCGGAGTCGTGGACCTGGTCCCGGCGGCCCGAACGGTGCTGATCCGGCTCGACCCGGCGGTCACCTCCCCGGCCGCGGTCCGGGAGGCGGCCGCCGCCCTGCGTCCCGCCGCCGGCGGTCGCGCGGCCGCCGGCGCCGTGGAGATCCCGGTGGTCTACGACGGCCCCGACCTGGCCGAGGTGGCCGGGCACCTCGGCATCACCGCCGCCGAGGTGGTGGCCCGGCACACCGGCACGCGGTGGACGGTCGCCTTCTCCGGCTTCGCGCCCGGCTTCGGCTATCTGACCGCCGACGACCCGCTGCCGGACGTGCCTCGGCGCAGCTCGCCGCGGACCCGGATCCCGGCCGGGTCGGTCGGGCTCGCCGGCCGGTTCTCCGGCGTCTATCCGCACGACAGCCCCGGCGGCTGGCAGCTGATCGGCCGTACGACCGAGCGGATGTGGGACCTGTCGCGCCCGGAACCGGCGCTGCTCGTGCCCGGCGTGCGGGTGACCTTCACGGCGGTGCCGCGATGCTGATGACGGTGCTGCGGACCGGGCCGATGACGGTGATCAAGGACGCCGGCCGCCCGGGGCACGCGCACCAGGGCGTGGCGCCGTCGGGTGCGGTGGACCGGGGCGCGTACGCGCGGGCCAACGCCCTGGCCGGCAACCCGCCGGGCGCCGCCGTCCTGGAGTGCACCCTCGGCGGCCTGCGGGTCTCCTTCGACGCCCCGGCCGTCGTCGCGCTGACCGGCACGGACGCCGTGCTCACCGTGGACGGTGCCGCGGCCCGGGCGGACCGGGCGGTGCCGGTGCCGGCGGGAGCCGTCGTGGGGGTGACCATGCCGAGGCGCGGGCTGCGCAGCTACCTGGCGGTGCGCGGCGGCATCGACGTCCCGCCGGTGCTGGGCTCGCGCTCGACCGACCAGCTCGCCGGGCTGGGCCCGGCGCGGCCGGCGCCGGGCGACGTCCTGCCGATCGGCGCGCCGCCGGCCGACCCGCCGCCGGCCGACCCGCCCCCGCCGCCGGTGCCGGCACCCGTGCCGCCGTCCGGGGGCGTGCCGGACGTTCTCGAGGTGGATCTCGGGCCGCGCGACGACTGGTTCACCGCCGAGGCGATCGCGACGTTCCTCGGCGCCGGGTACGCCGTCTCCCCGGCCGGCGACGCGGTCGGGCTGCGGCTCGACGGGCCCGCGCTCACCCGGTCACGGACCGCCGAGCTGCCCAGCGAGGGCGTCGTGCGCGGCGCGGTGCAGGTGCCACCGGACGGCAGGCCGATCATCTTCCAGGCGGACCACCCGGTGACCGGCGGCTATCCGGTGATCGCGGTGCTGACCCCGGAGGCGGCCGACCGCGCGGCCCAGCTCCGTCCCGGCGCCACGATCCGCTTCACCCGCGCGCCGGACTGACCGCCGGGCTGGTTGACTGGAGCATGTGACGACGGTGGAGAAGGCGGGATCCGCCGCCCGCGCGGTGGAGCAGCTGCGCAACTCGATGATCAACGGAGAGCTGGCGCCCGGCACCCGCCTCGCCGAGGCGTCGCTGACCGGGCCGCTCGGCGTCTCCCGCAACACCCTGCGCGAGGCGTTCTCCACGCTCGTCGAGGAGGGTCTGCTGGTGCGCCGGCCGCACCGCGGTGTCTTCGTCGCCTCGCTCAGCCCGGCGCAGATCGCCGACATCTACCGCGTCCGCGCCCTGCTCGAATGCTCGTCGCTCGCCCAGGCGCCGACCGACCCGCCCCGGGCGGCCGGCATGCGCGCCGCGATCGACGACGCGGCCCGGGCCGCGGAGGCCGGCGACTGGCGGGCCGTGGGCACGGCCAACATGCACTTCCACGAGCAGATCGTGGCGCTCGCCGGCAGCCCGCGCCTGGACTCCTGGATGCGCCAGCTCACCGCGGAACTGCGTCTCGCCTTCGCCGCGGCGCCGGACGTGGAGGCCCTGCACCGCCCGTTCGTGTCGATGAACGACGACATCACCGCGATGTACGAGGCCGGCGATGCCGCCCGCGCGGCGGAGATGCTTCGCGAGTACCTGCTCACCTCCGAGCGCATCGTCCTGGGAAACCTCCCCTGAGGACCGCGGACCGGAGCGTCAACCTGGTGATAGAAGACGGCGGCGGGTGCGCCGGGACGGATAGCGTCTCGGCATGATTTCCCGTAGAGCCCTGCTGCGCGGCGCCACCGGCCTGGCCGCGGCCGCGCCGCTGTCCCTGGCCGCCTCCCGACCGGCGGCCGCCGCCGGCGGAAACGTCCCGGCGACGCTGGCCACGAGCCGCGGCGTCGTCCCCTCCGGCGTCGCGATCGCGCCGGAGCTCCCGCTCACCCACCTCTCCGTGGCCGGCGCCGGGTCGGTGCGGGTCCGCACGCGCGCCGGCTGGCAGCCGTGGCGCACACCGTCCGGATGCCCGGGCGGGCGGGACGGCGCGGCGGCGACCGGGCCGCGCGCGCTGATCCCCGCCGCCGGGGTCCTGGACTACGAGGTGCGCGGCGGCGGCGTCTCGGTGGTCGAGCTCAACACTGTGGACGGACCGGCGCGTGCGGTCGCGGCCCCGCAGACCCGGCTGCCGATGGCGCTTGCGGGGCAGGCCTGCCCGCCGTACCTCAGCCGGGCGGCCTGGGGCGCCGACGAGTCGTACCGGATGAATCCGGACGGCACCCTGAAGGTGCCGCCGGCGTTCTTCGCGACGCAGACCCTGACCGTGCACCACAGCGGCGAGGACGTCCCGGTGACGGACCCGATCGCGCACGTCCGCGGTATCTACTACGACCAGGCCATGACGCGAGACTTCGGCGACATCGGCTACCAGCTGCTGATCGACGCCGAGGGGCGGGTGTACGAGGGCCGGTACTCCGACCCGGACCGGCTTCCGGTATTCGGCCCGGCGCCGGGCGCGGACGGGCTGCCCCTGATGGTCAACGGCGCCCACGTCGGCGGCTTCAACGCCGGCAACATCGGCGTCTGCCTGCTCGGCAACTTCATGCAGACCCCGCCCACCGCCGCCGCCCTGCGGACGCTGACCGTGGTGCTGGCGCTGCTGGCCGCCGCCACCAGGCTGGACCCGCTCGGCACCACCGCGTACGTCAACCCGATCTCCGGCAAGCAGGCGACCCTCGCCACCATCTGCGGCCACCAGGACTGGAACCGCGCCAACCCGGACGCCGGCGCCACCCTGTGCCCGGGCGATCACCTGTACGCCCTGCTGCCCGCCATCCGCCGGAACGTCGCCGCGCTCACCCGGCGCCTTCCGGCGACGACCGTGCCGGCCCGCCGGTAGGACCACGCCCGCTCCGGCCGGGGGTTTCTCGTGCCGGACGGGCAGTGGATCATGCCGAGTTCTGGCTCTTGGCCCACTCGGCCACGCGGCGGGCGCTCTCCTCCTCGGACAGGTCCTCGACGCGGGTCATGACGGACCAGCGCACCCCGTACGGGTCCCGGATGCTCGCGAAGCGGTCCCCGGACACGAAGGTCGCGGGTGCCTCCCGTACCGTCGCGCCGGCCGCCACCGCCCGCTCGACCACCGCGTCGACGTCGGGGCAGTACAGGCCGATCGAGTAGCAGTCCTGGTCGCCCTCGGGCGCCGGGACCAGGCCGTAGCCGGGCATCGGCTCGCCGAGCTGCAGCAGCCCGTTGCCGAAGTCCAGCACCGCGTGGGCCACCACCCCGCCCATCTCGGTCACGTCCACCAGCCGCGCGCCGAAGATCTTCTGGTAGAAGTCCAGCGCGCCGCGCGCTTCCGCGACGACCAGGAACGGCGTCAGACTCGTGGCGCCGTGCGGGGTTCCGTTCGTGGTGTGCTCGCCGTCGGCGGCGGGAATGCTCTCTGTCATGGGGCACGATGCTAGGTGTGCCGCACGGGGACGAGCTTGAAGATTCGCGACAGGACGCTCCCCGAGGCGTGCTGTACCCGGCCCGGCTGCCCACCTTCGACCGCCTGGGCGCCCCGGCCGTCGTGGACCACCTGGTGCGCTGGTTCTGGATCCCGCGGTGGGACATCCAGCCCGGCCGCACCTCCCGCCAGCACCTCATCGCCTATCCCGCCTGCAACCTGGTCGTCGAGGCGGACGCGGCCGCGCTGTTCGGGCCGGCCACCCGCGCCTCCCACCGCGACCTCGCCGGCACCGGCTGGGCCGTCGGGGCGCTGCTGCGCCCGGCGGCGGTGCCGCACTTCACCGCGGATCCGGGTGCGTTGCGGGACACCTCCGTCGCCGTGGACGCCCCCGAGCTGGTGAGCCGGGTGCGCGCCAGCATGCCCGGCGGGCTGCAGGACGCGGTGGACGCCTTCACGGCGTGGCTGGCCGCGGTCACCGGTCCGCCGTCGGCCGAGGCGCTGCTGGCCAACGCGATGACCGACCTCATCGACGCCGATCCGGAGGTCCGTACGGTCGAGGACGCCGCGGCCCGGCTGTCGGTGTCCGTACGGACGCTGCAACGCCTCGCCGCCCGCTACGTCGGCCTGCCGCCGCTGGCGATGATCCGCCGCCGGCGCCTGCAGGAGGCGGCGGCCCGGCTGCGGGCGGATCCGGCGGTGACGCTGGCCGAGGTGGCCGCCGACCTGGGCTACAGCGACCACGCCCATCTGGCCAACGAGTTCCGCGCGGTGCTCGGGCTGACCCTGAGCAGGTACCGCCGCGAGGTCCTGTGATCAGTACGGGTTGCCGGAGCCGGGCAGCCGCCCGCGCAGCAGCCCACCCATCCGGCCCGGCAGGTCGGGTGCGCCGGAGAGCGGCGGGCTGTCCGTGTGTGCCCGCTCGGCCAGGCCCTCGACCAGTTCCTTCAGCGAGTGCACGGCGTCGGTCAGGGGACGCCAGCCCAGCTCCGCCGCGATCCGGTCGCAGGACATCAGCGGCGCCTTGAGGCCGAGCCGCACCCAGCCCACGTCGACCGGTTGCAGGCGCAGCCGCCAGCTCAGGTCGGTCGCGGCGCGCAGCAGGAAGCCCGGCACCGGCACCTCGCGGCCGTGGAAGGTCCGGGCGGCCACCGACGCGTCCAGCACCGGCCCCGCGGCCACGTTGAAGGCGCCGCGCACGTCGGAGGTCAGGGCCCGGGCGTACGCGTCGGCCAGGTCGCCGGCGTGCACCGCCTGCACGCGCAGCGCGGGGTGGGACGGCACGAGGGGGATGCGGCCGTACCGGAGCAGGCGGGCGGGCAGCAGCGGGCCGGCGAAGTAGCGGCCGATCTCGGTGCCGACGTCGCGCTGGAAGATGAGGCCCGGCCGGAGCCGGACGATGCGCAGCGGGGGATGGTCCGACTCGACGCGGTCGAGCAGCGCCTCCACCAGCACCTTGTGCCGGCTGTAGGAGGAGCCTCTCACCCCGGTCTTCGGGTACGCCTCGGTCACGTAGGCGTCCTTGGGGCCGGGGGCGTACACCCCGACCGACGACGCGTAGACCAGCGCCGGGACTCCCGCGCGGAGCACGCCCTCGACCACGGCCCGGCTGCCCGTCACGTTGGTGCGGTAGAGCCGGCGCTGGTCGTGGCTGGGCTGGATCTGCCAGGCCAGGTGCACGACCGCGTCGGCGCCCCGGAACAGCCCGGTCAGGCGGGCGGCCGCCTCCGGCGCGCCGATGTCGCAGGAGTGCCATTCGACGGCGTCGTAGGGTGCCTCCGCGGTGCCCGGCGGCCGCCGGACCACCCCGGCAAGCTCCATCCCGGGCTCGTTGCGCAGCCTGCGCAGCAGGGCCGTGCCGGCATTACCGCTCGCTCCGACGATCACCACTCGCATGTCTCCGGCGTACCCTGCGGGCCGCTGGTTGAACCTGCCGGCGCGGCATACCCCTCACCGGGGGGAGCGC
The DNA here is from genome assembly GCF_014648355.1 of Couchioplanes azureus. GTDB lineage: Bacteria > Actinomycetota > Actinomycetes > Mycobacteriales > Micromonosporaceae > Actinoplanes > Actinoplanes azureus. The sequence goes on along the minus strand of NZ_BMQY01000003.1, from coordinate 557,957 downwards.
GGCGCCGCCTTGCCCGCGTAGGCGCGGTCGGTGACCCAGGGCAGTGCGGCGGAGGCGGCCATCGCGAGGCGGTAGCGCCGCGGCACCACGATGCGCCGCCGCGGCCGGCGCAGCGCCCGTTCGACGGCGGCCGCCACGATCTCCGGCCCGGGCAGCCGGTCCGCGTGGCGGGCGTTCATCTCAGTGCCGATGCGGCCCGGCTCGATCAGCGTCACGCCGATGCCGGTGCCGGCCAGTTCCCGCCGCACCGAGTCGGTCATGCCGCGCAGGCCGAACTTCGTCGCCGAGTACACGCCGCCGATGCCGATCTCGCCGGCGACCGAACCGATGTTGACGATGGCGCCGCGGCCGGCCGCCCGCATCGGCGGCACGACCGCGCGCATGAGGCGGATCGGCGCGAGCAGGTTGACGTCGACCATGGCGGTCAGGCCCGGATCGTCGAGCAGAACGGTTTCCGGCCCGCTCAGGCCGGCGTTGTTGACGAGTACGTCGATCGTGCCGGTCACCGCGAGGGCATGCCGCACCAACGCCTCGATCGCGTCCGGTTCCCGCAGGTCGGTGGGGACGGCGAGGGCCGCGCCGCCGTGCGACTCGACGGCGGCGGCCACGGCGGCGAGCTCGGCGGCGCGGCGCGCGGCGAGCACCAGGGTGGTTCCGGGGCGCCCGAGCCGTAGTGCGGTCGCGCGGCCGATTCCGCCCGACGCTCCGGTCACGATGATGACGCGCATTCGTCCTCCGGCGGATCGTCGCGAACAAGAAACGGCGCCGCCGGTGTGGCGACGCCGTTTCGCTGCCGGGAAGAACCTATCGCTTGGCGTGGTACGCCTCGACGACGGAGCTCGGGATGCGGCCGCGCTCCGAAACCTCGTATCCGTTCTTGCCCGCCCACTCGCGAATGGCCTGGTTCTGGTCGCGGGTAGCCCGGCCGGTGCTGGCCGCCGCGCCGCGCCGGGCGACCCGCGGCTCGGCGCCGCTGCGTCCCACGCGGGTGGCGACCGACAGATACGGGTCCAGGGCCTTGCGCAGTTTGCCGGCGTTCTTCTCCGACAGGTCGATGGTGTAGTTCACCCCGTCCAGTCCGAATTCGACCGTGCGATCGGCCTCGCTGCCGTCGAGGTCGTCGGTCAGAAGGGTGATTACCTGCTTGGCCATGATGAGGTCGCTCCTACAGCGGTGCCATTGTCTGGAGTAATTCGCTATTCATTCTGTCGGTTCGCCCGCGCCGAAGCAAATTGTCGCCGCGCATGTCGCGATCGCCAATCGGCGATATCGCGCCGGGAATTCCACGGCGGTACGCCGCCGCACCCCGGACCACCTCGGCGATCACCGCGAAGCTTCACCGCAACACTTCACCGTTTCGTCGATATGTTGTACGGTGCATGGGAGCGCTCCCAACGATCCCCGAGGTCTCCCAAGGAGCTTTCATGAGACGTGCCGTCCGTCCCGTCGCCGCAGCCGTCCTCCTCGCCGCCGCCGGCCTGACCCCATTCGCCTGCGCCCGGCAAGCCCGGGCCGACACACAGATCTGCGAGCAGTTCGGATCCACCACCGTCGGCGGCCGATACGTGGTGATGAACAACCGCTGGGGCAGCACCGCCGAACAGTGCATCAATGTCACCGGCAGTGGATTCGTCATCACCAGTCAGCGCGGGGTCGGCGACACCGGCGGGGCGCCCGTGTCGTACCCGGCGATCTACTACGGCTGCCATTACGCGAACTGTTCGCCCGGCACGAATCTGCCGCTGCAGCTGCGTGCGATCAGCAACGTGACCAGCGCCGTCTCCTACCACTACGCGGGCGGGGCGACGTACGACGCCGCGTACGACATCTGGCTCGACCCCACGCCCCGGCGCGACGGCGTCAACGCGATGGAAATCATGATCTGGTTCCACCACCAGGGCCCGGTCCAGCCGGTCGGCGCGGTGGTCGGCACCACCGCCGTCGGCGGGCGCACCTGGGAGGTCTGGCGCGGCAGCAACGGCGCCAACGAGGTCGTCTCGTACGTGGCCCCGGCGCCGATTCCGAGCTGGACCTTCCGCGTGCTCGACTTCGTCGACGACGTGAAGCGCCGCGGCGCCGTCACCGACTCCTGGTATCTCACCAGCATCCAGGCCGGTTTCGAGCCGTGGATCGGCGGCGCCGGGCTGGCGGTCACCGGCTTCTCCACAGAGGTGCACGGCGGGGTCGGCCCGCCGGCCGGCGGCGCGTCGTCCGGCCTCGACGGCCGCCACGGCGGCGGGTTCGCCACACCCGCCGCGTTCACCGTGGACGGCGCGGCCCACGCGAAGGCTTGAACGCCCGGCTCAGCCCGGCCGCGCCGCCGCTCAGCCCTGCGGCGGTGCGGCCTCCTCCGGCGCTCTCGGGCTCGGCACCGCCTTCGCCGGCGCGGCCGCGACGGACGCCGTGGGCGCGACGGACGCCGTGGGCGCGACGGACGCCGTGGGCGCGACGGACGCAGCGGGGGCGACGGGCGCATCCGGGGTGGATGCCGCGGGGGCCACCGGTGTCAGGCGCAGCGCTGTCGGCGCGTGCGGCGGCACCGCCGGCGAGTGCGGCGCCACCGGGGCGATCCGCTCGTAGGCCGAGCCCAGCGCGGGGCGCGGATCCGGCTCGCCCTTGTTGGGCCAGAACGACATCGCGCGCTCGGCCAGCGCGGTGATGGTCAGCGACGGGTTCACCCCGAGGTTCGCCGGGATCACCGAACCGTCCGCCACGTGCAGTCCGGGGTAGCCGTGGACCCGCTGGTACGGGTCGACGACGCCGGTCTCGGGCGACTCGCTGATGGTCGCGCCGCCGAGGATGTGCGCCGTCATCGGGATGTCGAAGATGTCGCCGAGCGCGCCGCCCGGCTGGCCGCCGATCTCCTTCGCCATCCGGCGGACGGCCTCGTGGCCCACCGGGATCCAGGTCGGGTTGGCCGGGCCGTGCCCGGGTCCGGTGGTGAGCCGGCCACGGCGGGTCCGGCGTACCGTCAGCGAGTTGTCCAGGGTCTGCATGACCAGCGCGATGATGGTGCGGTCGCTCCACCGCCGGTTGGACAGCGTCTGCAGCAGCCGCCGGGGATGCCGCAGCGCCTGCCCGAGGAAGCGCAGCGGTCGCGGCACCCGGCCGCCGCCGTCCACCAGCAGGGTGGTGAGCATGCCCATCGCGTTGCTGCCCGGTCCGTAGCGGACGGGCTCGATGTGGGTGACCTCGTCCGGGTGGAAGGACGAGGTGATCGCGACGCCCTGGGAGAAGGGCTCCGGAGGCACGCGCCGGGTCTGCGCGCCGAGCAGCGCCTCCGAGTTGGTACGGGTCAGCGCCCCCAGCCGCGGCGACAGCTTCGGCAGCACACCCGTGTCCCGCATCTTGTGCAGTAGCCGCTGGGTGCCGAGGGCGCCCGCGGAGAGGACGACCTGCTGTGCGGTGAAGACGCGCCGCTTCGTCTCGACCCGCCAGCCGCCCTCGACCGGGCGCAGCGCCGTCACCTCGGTGTCCGGGTGGACCGTCGCGCCGAGCTTCTCGGCCAGGTAGAGGTAGTTGAGGTCGAGACGGTTCTTGGCGCCCGTACGGCAGCCGATCATGCAGTCGCCGCACTCGGTGCAGCCGGTGCGGGCCGGCCCGGCGCCGCCGAAGTACGGGTCCGGCACGGTCTTGCCCGGCTCGCCGAAGAAGACCCCGACCGGCGTACGGCGGAACGTGTGGCCGACGCCCATGTCCTTGGCGACCGCCTCCACCACCCGGTCCGACGGGGTCGTCGACGGCTGGGTCGTCACGCCGAGCATCCGCGACGCCTGGTCGTAGTGGGGCTGCAGCTCGCTCGCCCAGTCGGTGATCCCCGACCAGTGCTCGTCGGCGAAGAACGGCGCCGGCGGCTGGTAGAGCGTGTTGGCGTACACCAGGGAGCCGCCGCCGACACCCGCGGCGGAGAGTACGACGATGTCCTTGAGCAGCGTGATCCGCTGGATGCCCCGCAGGCCCAGGGCCGGCGCCCAGAGGAACGCGCGCAGGTCCCACGAGGTCTTCGGCAGCGTCTGGGGGGTGTAGCGCCGGCCGGCCTCGAGCACGCCGACGCGGTACCCCTTCTCGGACAGGCGCAGGGCCGTGACGCTGCCGCCGAAGCCGCTGCCCACGACGATGATGTCGTAGTCGGTCATGGGGACACTCCACCACGTCCCGGGGTGTTACACCAGAGGCCGAACTGTCTCATCTCCAGCGGCGGGACCGGGCGGGGCGCCGCGCGCCGGCAGGCTCGGGGACGAACCGGCCGTATCGCCGATGCCGCACGGCTACTGCCGCGTCGGCGCGGTGAGCTCGGGCTCCGGTTCCTGGGAGCGCTGGCGCGCGGCGGACGCCGCCGCCACCGCGGCGGACGCGTGCGCCTTCGCCATGGCCACCGGGAACGCCCGGGTCGCCTGCCAGAGACGCAGGATCAGCCACAGCTCGAAGGCCAGCAGCAGGGCGCCGGCGACCGCGGAGGTCTGGAGCACCCAGCCGGTCAGCGGGCCGATGATGAACACCGCCATCTCGAACTCGATGCCGCTGATCAGGTGCGTGCGGATCCGGCGCGACTGCAGCATGTGCCGCAGGCGAGCGCGGGGGCCGTGCGGCACGACCGTGGGGTCCTCGACGGCGGGAGCCGGCGCCGGCCCGCGGGCCTCGGCGAGCTGCTCGCGCATCGTCTGGCGGATGCGCCCCATCTGGTGGGAGTTCACGTAGCGGAACAGGTCCAGGAACGTCACCACGATCAGCGCCCACAGGTACGCCTTCGAGCCGGTCCGGGCGTACTGGCCGCCGAACAGGGCGACCGCGCAGAGGAAGACGCGGAGGCGGTCGAACATGAAGTCGAACCAGGCGCCGAACACCGAGCCCGTACCGTTGAGCCTGGCGATCTTTCCGTCCATGCAGTCGACCACGAAGCTGACGTGGAACAGCAGCGCGCCCGCGGCCAGCCACCAGCGCTCCTGCAGGGAGAAGCAGGCGGCCGCGCCGAGACCCAGGAGGGTCGCGAGGCTGGTGAGCAGGTTCGGCGTGATCCAACGGTACGGCGAGACGAGCCGGACCAGCCTGGACGCCACCGGATCGACGAGCAGCACGGTCCACCACGCGTCCCGCGGCTTGTAGGTCTGCTCGCGAATTTCCTGCAGCGATGAGCGTTGCACCATAACCCCAATCAACGCACCGGCCCCGTACCGGAAACTACTTATGTCCGATTTGTGACGTGGTGGCGCGCCGGGGTCGTCCACGGTCGCGCGAGTGCCGGCTTGTCGTCGACGGCCGGCGTAGTAGCGTCCTTCCATGGATGATGGTCGATGTCAGATCGACCGGGCAGCGTCCGCCGGTGTGGTGCCCGCTGCGAACTCGCGCATGCTCGCGGACGCCCCGGACGATCCGCCGGCGATCCACTACGACGACGAGGAACGCCCCGCCCGCATCCTGAGCGGCCCGGTCGGCCGGAGCGCCGCCGCCGTGACCTTCGCCGTCGCGCTCCTGGTGCTGTGGCAGGTCTTCCGCCCGCTCGCCCAGGGCAGCCAGTTCTATTTGATCCTCTTCCTGGCCGGCACGCTCCCGCTGACCTTCCTCTCCTATCGCAGTGGCCCGACGTCGCCCGAACGGCCGCGCCGGGACCGGCCGACGGTCACCGACTGGCTCCTGGCCTGCGCGACCATACTGGCGTGCCTCTACCCGATCAACCCGCTGAACGGGGGATATGACGCCTTCCTCGACCGCCAGGGCCTGCTCGACACCCCCGACGTCATCGCCGGCGCCGTCCTGCTCGTCCTGGTGCTCGAGGCCTGCCGGCGCACGACCGGGCTCGCCCTGCCGATCGTCTGTCTCGCCTTCCTCGCGTACGGGTACTACGGTGGTCTGCTGCCGCAGACCTGGGCCGTCGCCCACGCGGGACTCGACTTCGCGCAGATCGTCGACGCGCTCTTCAACTCCGGCAGCGGGTTCTACGGCACTCCGCTGGACGTCGCCGCCACGTACATCGTGCTCTTCACGATCTACGGGGCGGTGCTCGATCTGTCCGGGGCGAGCCGCTTCTTCGTCGACCTCTCCGTCGCCGCGTTCCGCAGGTCGCGCGGCGCCGCCGGGCGCACCACGGTCGCGGCGGGCTTCCTGCTCGGCACGGTGTCCGGCTCCGGGACCGCGACCGCCGTCAGCGTCGGCGCGGTGACCTGGCCGATGCTGCGCCGGGCCGGCTATCCGCGGGAGCAGGCCGGCGGGATGCTGGCCGCGGCCGGCGTCGGCGCGATCCTCTCCCCGCCCACGCTGGGCGCGGCGGCCTTCATCGTCGCCGAGTACCTCGAGGTCTCCTACCTGACCGTTCTGGGCTGGGCGACGATCCCGACGGTCCTCTACTACGCGGGCATCCTGCTCGCGGTCGAGATCGACGTGCGCCGGTTCGGGGTGCGGGCCGTGGACGCGCCGGCGACCGGTGCGCTGCGGCTGCTCGGCAGGTTCGGGTATCACTTCGCTTCGCTCGTACTCATCGTCGTGCTGCTGGCGCTCGGGCAGAGCGCGACGCGCGCCGTGGTCTACGCCACCGCCCTGGCCGCGGCGCTCTCCTTCCTCGACCGCCGGGCGTGGCTGACCCCGCGGCGGTTGGGCGCCGCCCTGTCGGCGGGGGTACGGGGCGTGCTCCCGGTGGTCGCCGTCTGCACCGCCGCCGGCATCGTCACCGCGACCACCACCAAGACCGGCCTCGGTGCCCAGCTCGCGTCGCTGCTGGTCGGTGGCGCCCGCGCGGTCACCGACGAGCCGGCCGCGGTGCTCGCCCTCACCGTCCTGCTGGCCGCGGTCGCGCTCGCCCTGCTCGGCCTGGCCGTGCCGGTCACGGCGAGCTTCATCATCGGCTGGGTGATCATCGGGCCCGCCCTGCTCCAGCTCGGCGTCCCCGCGGCGGCGGCCGCGATGTTCGTCTTCTACTACTCGGTGCTCTCCGAGGTCACGCCGCCGACCGCGCTGGCCGCGGTCGGCGCGAGCGCGATCACCGGAGGCCGGACCGTGCCGACGATGTGGCAGGCCCTCAAGTACGCGCTGCCGGCGTTCCTCGTGCCGGCCGCCTTCGTCCTCACCGGACCGGGGGAGTATCTGCTCGCGCGCGGCCCCGTCGCGGGCGTCGCGGCAGCGACCGCCGTGGCGCTGCTCGCGGTGGCCGGGCTGGCCGTCGCGACGGGCGCCTGGGTACCCGGGATCGGTCCGGCGGGCCTGCCCAGCCGCGTGCTCGGCGGCCTCGCCGGCCTCCTCCTGCTGTATCTGGCACCACCGACGATCGTGGCCGGGCTGCTGGCGCTCGCCCTGGCCGCGGGCATCGCCCTGGGGCAGCGCCGCCGTCCGGGCATCCCGGCCCGGCGATCGATGGGGGAGGAAGTTCCATGAAGAAGGCACTCGCACGGACCGCGGCCGGCCTGCTCTCGGTCACCGGCGGCCTCTGGCTCGCCGGCTGCGGCGGCAAGCAGGACGTGGCCGGTACGGACACCGGGGGCGCCGTCACCTGCGAGGTCGGCGCCGACACCCGGGTCGGCATCGCGACCGGCAACGCCACCGGTGTGTACTTCGCGCTGGGCAACGCCTATGCGGAGCAGATCAACGCCGGCGGCGGCAGGGTGCGGGCCACCGCCGCCGAGACCGGCGCCTCCGTGCAGAACATCCAGCAGCTCGTGGCCGGCGAGTTCGACGTGGCGTTCTCGCTGGCCGACACCGCCGCCGACGCGGTGAACGGCACCCACAGCTTCACCGCCGGCCAGCCGGTGCGGGCCCTGGCCCGCATCCACACCAACTACACGCAGGTCATCGTGCGCAAGGCGGCGGGCATCACCGACCTGGCCGGCATGCGGGGCAAGCGGGTCTCCACCGGCTCGCCCAAGTCCGGCACCGAGGTCATCGCCCACCGCGTGCTGACCGCGGCCGGGCTCGACCCCGACCGGGACGTCCAGGCCCAGCGCCTCGACCTGACCAAGACCGTCGACGGGATGAAGGACGGCTCGATCGACGCGCTGTTCTTCTCCGGAGGCCTGCCCACCCCGGGCATCGCCGACCTGCTGACGACCGCGGGCGACCAGGTGCGGTTCCTCGACATCACCCCGGTCCTGCCGGCCCTCGAGGAGATCAATCCCGGGTACGAGCGGGGCACCATTCCCGCCACGGCCTACCGGACGCCGGCGGACGTGGCGACCGTCGTGGTGCCGAACCTGCTGCTGGTCCGCGACAACCTCGACGCCGACGTGGCCTGCGTCCTCACCCGGACCCTCTTCGAGAAGCAGCCGCAGCTCGCCCGGGCCAACGCCGCCGCCAAGGAGATCACCCTCGGCAAGGCCCGCCAGACGGCGCCGGTGGCCCTGCACCGGGGCGCGGCCAAGGCCCTCGACGACCTCGGCGCTCCCTGACGGGTCCCTTCGCCGGCGTCAGCCGGCGGTCAGGTCGGTCGCGGCGGCCAGGGTGGTGGCGAGGGACATCAGGCCGACGCTGTTGGAGCCCTTGAACAGCACCACGTCGCCCGGCGCCAGTTCCTCGGCCAGGGCCGCGCGGGCGGCGTCCCGGTCGGGGACGTGCCGCGTGGCCACGCCCCGCTCCGCCGCGGCCCGGCCGAGCTGCGCCGCGTCGTCGTTGCCGACCGTCAGCAGCCAGTCGACGCCCACCTCGGCGGCGACGGCGCCGACACCGGCGTGGTCGGCGGCGGACGTCTCGCCCAGCTCGTTCATCTGACCGAGCACCGCGACCGCCCGGCGGCCGGCCGCCAGCTTCGTCAGCGTCCGCAGGGCGGCGGTCATGGAGACCGGGCCGGCGTTGTAGGCGTCGTTGATCACGGTGATGCCCGCGGGGCTCTCCACCACCTGCATCCGCCCCTCGGACACCGGCGCCGCCGTGGACAGTGCCCGGGCGATCAGCGCGACGTCGTCGGTGAAGTGCAGCGCCACCGCGGCGGCGGCCAGGGCGTTCGGCACGAGGTGCTCGCCGACCAGGCGCAACGCCACCTTCGCCACGCCCGCGGGCGTGCGCAGCGTGAACGACGCCCGGCCCGTCCCGTCGACCTCGACCGACTCTCCCCGCACCGTCGCGCCGGCGCCGAGGCCGAACGTGACCACCTCCGCGGCGGTCCGGCTCGCCATCGCCGCCACCATCGGGTCGTCGGCGTTGAGGACGGCCGCCCCGTCCGCCGCGAGCGCCTCCACCAGCTCGCCCTTGGCCTTGGCGATGGCCTCGCGGCTGCCGAACTCACCGAGGTGGGCGGTCCCCACATTGAGGACGACACCGACATGCGGGCGTACGAGCGAGGTCAGGTACGCGATGTCGCCGACGTGGCGCGCGCCCATCTCCAGCACCAGGAACCGCGAGTCCGCGGTGACCCGCGAGACGTTCTCCGGCATGCCGCTCTCGCTGTTGCGGTTGCCGGGCGGCGCGGTCGTCGGGCCGAGGCTGGACAGCACCTGCCCGATCAGGTCCTTGGTCGTGGTCTTGCCGACGGACCCGGTGATGCCGACGATGCCGAGCTCCGGCAGCCGCTCGACGATGGCCGTGGCGAGCCGGCCGTACGCCGCCAGGGTGTCCGGCACGACGATGGCCGGCAGGCCCAGCGGCCGCGCCACGAGAACCACGGTGGCTCCGGCCTCGATCGCCTGGCCGGCGAAGTCGTGGCCGTCGACCCGCGCGCCGGGCAGGGCGACGTACAGCCCGCCCGGCTCGACGACCCGCGAGTCGAACGTGCAGAGGCCGGTCACCCGGGCCTGAGGGTCGGCGTCGTGCAGGGTCCCGCCGACCGCGGCGGCGATCTCAGCAAGCGTCAAAGGCAGCACGCTGGCACGTTACCGCCCCGGCCGGCGTGACATCGCACCGCTCCGTCCGCCGACCGCTCATCAACCTTTGTTGACGCGATGATCGCCGTCAACTAAGGTTGATGGAGTGATCGAGCGTGTGGAGGTCCCGGAGCCGGACGACCCCGAGGCGGCCCTGGCCGCGGTCGTGGCCCTGCGACGACTGGCCAACCAGCTCGAACGCGCCGCCGTCGCGCAGGCGCTGCGCGACGGATGGACCTGGGCCCAGATCGGCCAGGCGCTGGGCGTGAGCGCCCAGGCCGCCCACAAGAAGCTGGCGCCCAGGAAGGGGACGTCAGCCGACGCGTCCGCGTCCTGAACCGAAGGGAACCACCCCGTGGCACTGTTGCCTGCCCTGAAGGACGTCCGCACCATCAAGACCCTGCTCACCCGGGCCGAGGCCGAGGCGGTCCGCAACGGCGACGGCCTGCCCGGCCCGGAACACCTGCTGCTGTCCGCGCTGGACCTGCCCGACGGCACGGCCGTGGCGGCCTTCAGGCACGTCGGGGCCGACCCCGACGACTTCCGGGCGGCCGTCGGACGGGCGCACCGGGACGCGCTCGACCGCCTCGGCGTCACCATCGGCGACGGGCTCGACGACCTTCCCGAGGCGGACGTGCCGAGGGGCCCCTACCGCCTCACCGCACCCGGACAGCAGGCCTTCCAGCGCGCGGTCGCGCTGTCGAAGGAGACCCGGCCGACGCGGCTACGCGCCGCCCACGTCGTCATCGCCGTCTGCGAACACGACCGTGGCACGGCCGCCCGGGCCCTGCGATCCCAGGGCGTCGACCGTCACGACCTGGCCACCGCCGCCCGCGAGGCACTGGCCACCGCCTGACCCAGCCGGACCGGTATGGTGCGTCGATGGATCGCACCGCGTTGGTCACCGGGGCATCGTCGGGCATCGGCCGGGCCACGGCGGCCCTGCTGGTCTCGCGCGGATATCGGGTGTGGGGGACCAGCCGCAGCCCGGAGGCGCTCGCTCCGGAGCAACGGGCCGCCGGCGTCGAATACGTCCCGCTCGACCTCACCTCGGAGGAGTCGATCGAGGCGCTGGCCGGCCGGCTGGCGCAGGTCGACGTCCTGGTCAACAACGCGGGGGAGAGCCAGTCCGGCCCGTTCGAGGAGCTCCCCGGCGACGCCCTGCGCCGGCTGTTCCAGGTCAACGTCCTCGGCCCGGTGCGGCTGGCCCAGCTCGCCCTGCCGGGCATGCGGGACCGGCGGCACGGCCGGGTGGTCATGGTGGGCTCGATGCTCGCGTCCTTCCCCCTCGCCTACCGCTCCTCGTACGTCGCGACGAAGGCGGCGCTGAAGGGCTTCAGCGACGGGGCGCGCCACGAGTGTTCTCCCTTCGGGGTCTGGGTGACCACCGTCGAACCCGGCTCGATCAACACCGGCATCAGCGAGCGCCGTACCCGGTATGTGGCCGCCGACTCCCCGCATCGCCGTGACTTCGAGACGATGCTCGCCGCCCTCGACCGCAACGAGGGGGCCGGGATCTCCGCGGAACGCGTCGCCCGGGCCATCCTGAGGGCGGTCGAGGCGCCGCGCCCGAAGCCCCTCTACGCCGTGGGCAGCAACGCTTCGCTCGTCTTCGCCCTGCGCCGCGTCCTGCCGGCGACGGTCGTCGAGAAGATGGTCCACCGCAAGCACGACCTGACCCGTTAGGCCTCTCGGCGGCGGAGCGGCGCGCCGACCTCGTGCAGATGCCGAAGCGCGATGCCGTAGGACCTCGTCAGGCTCGTCATCTCGTAGGGGACGCCGATCTCCGCGCAGTACGCCTGCACGAGAGGCTGGGCGCGGCGCAGGTTCGGCGTCGGCATCGCCGGGAACAGGTGGTGCTCGATCTGGTAGTTCAGACCGCCGAGCGCCAGGTCCGTGAGGCGTCCGCCGCGGACGTTGCGGGAGGTCAGCACCTGCTTGCGCAGGAAGTCCTCGTCGCCGGTCGGGTGGGGCATCCCCTTGTGGTTGGGCGCGAACGTCATTCCCAGGTAGACGCCGAAGAGGCCCTGGTGCACCGCGAAGAACGCCAGCGCCTGCAGCGGGCTCAGCACGAGCGCCAGGGCACCCAGATAACCGGCGACGTGTGCCCCCAGCAGACCCGCCTCCAGGGCGCGGCGCTTGACCGAGCCCGTCCGCAAGGCCCGGATGCTGTCCTTGCGCAGGCTCAGGCCGAGCAGCGTCAGCAGCGGGAAGAAGAGCCAGGCCTGATGGCGGGTGAGCCAGCGGTCGAAGCGTCCCCGGCGGGCCGCCGCGGCCTCGGCCGACCACACCAGGACCGCCGGGGCGACATCCGGGTCGAGGTCGTCGTGGTTGGGGTTGGCGTGGTGCCGGGTGTGCTTGTCCATCCAGTAGCCGTAGCTCATGCCGATGGCGAGGTTTCCGGCGATCCTGCCGGCGCGGGCGCTCGGCCCGGCGGTGCGGAAGACCTGCCGGTGTGCGAGGTCGTGGGCGACCAGCGCCACCTGGGCGAAGGTCACCGCGAGGAAGGCCGCCACGGCCAGCGTCCACCAGGAGGACCCGACCAGGAGGAAGGCGGTCCAGCCGCCGATGAGCATCAGGCCCACCACGCTGAGCCGCACGGCGTAGTGGCCGGGCTTGCGGTCGAGCAGGCCTGCCCGGCCGACCCGCCGGCTCAGCTCGGCGAAATCGCTGCCGGCCGGTGCCGGCGGCCGTTCGATCGTCGTCGTCATGGGTCCAGGCTTCCGAAGCGCGGGCCCCGAGTCAGGAGTGCAGACCCCCGAACCGCCGGTGGGGTTGTCCCTACCGGCGGTACCGGGTGGACCGGTCAGCGCAGCCGGGCCACCCGGCCCTGTTCGCCCGAGGCCCAGCACGCGCCGCCCCCGCACCGCACCGCGTCGAAGCTGCCCCCGTCGAACTCCGTCCACGTGCGCCCGCCGTCGCGGCTGAGATCGCTGCCGGTCGGGCCCACCGCCAGCACCGTCGCGCCGTGCGCCCAGGCCGCCCCGGAGCGGTACTCGCCCGGCTCCGCGCGCGACGGCGTCCAGGTCCGCCCGCCGTCGCGGGTGGTCGCCGCCGCGTCCGGCGCCGGCTCCGGCGCGGCGTAGTCGCCGCCCACCGCGACGCCGTGCCACGGGTCGCGGAACGCCAGGCTGTAGACGCCCGCGCTGGGTCCGCTCGGGATCCCGCTGTCGGTGACCTGCCAGGTGTGGCCGCCGTCGGCCGTCGAGAAGACGCGGGCACGCTCGGCGCCGCCGGTGGCGAACCACGCCCGGCTCCCGCCCCGCCGGTCCGCGGTGACCAGGCACGTGCCGCTCGCCGCGAAGGCGAACTCGCCGGGCAGCGCGACCGGCATGCCCACCCCGGAGCGCACCTGCCAGGTGCGGCCGCCGTCGGCCGTCGCCAGGATCCGGAACTTCCCGCCGACCGGGTCCGACAGGGCCAGGCCGTGGTGCCGGTCGAGGAAGGTCACGCAGTCGTAGAACGCCGCCGGGTCGTCGTTGCGGAAGGTCTCGGTCCAGGTGGCGCCGCCGTCGCCGGTGGCGTACAGGCGGGACTGCTCGCCCTCGCCGATGGTCAGCGCCACCGCGTGGTCCGCGTCGAAGGCCTCGATGTCGCGGAACTGCAGGTCGGCCGTGCCCGGCGGGTCGACGCGCCGCCAGGTACGCGCGCCGTCGACCGTACGCAGGACGGTGCCGCCGGAACCCGCCACCCAGGCCACCGAGGCGCTGACCGGGGCCAGGCCGCGCAAGCGGGCGGTGACGCCCGTCTCGGAGAGCTGCCACGACGGCGCCGGGGCGCCGGAGCTGAAGCCGCTGGTGCCGACGAGGGTGGCCAGGCCCAGGACAGCCATCGAAAGCTTTCGAATCATGCCCGCGAAACTACTCCCCGGATGTCCGATCGCCGCCCCCGAGGCGGGCCGGGGCGGCCAGGATGGGGGCATGGAGACCGTCACCGTGGCGATCACGCGGAAGGCCGACCCGTCGCGCAACGCCGAGATGCTCGCGTGGGTGCGGGCGGGCGTGACGCTGGCCGAGCACTTCCCGGGCTTCCTCGGCGTCGGCTGGGTCCGCCCGGTGGTGGGCTCGACGGACTGGCACATGCTCTACCGGTTCGCCGACGCGGACGCGCTGCACGCGTGGGAGGACTCGCCGCAGCGCCGGTGGTGGCTGTCGTCGGCGCAGGGCATGGTCGAGCACACCCGGGTGGAGAAGCGTACGGGCATCGAGGGCTGGTTCGACCCGCCGCGCGAGCTCTCGGTGGACGACCTGACCCCGCCGCCCGCCGCCCCGCCGCGGTGGAAGCAGGCCGTGACGATCTGGATCGGGTTCTTCCCGCTCGCCCTGCTGGCCGCGGTCACCCTGGGCCCGGCCCTGGAGGAGCAGCACGTGGTCGTCCGTACGCTGGCGACGACGCTGTGCCTGACCCCGCTCATGACCTATCTCGTCCTGCCGCAGATCACCCGGTCGCTGCAATGGTGGTTGCAGGGCCAGCCGCCACCCTGGCGAGGCAGGCGCGGCTGAGTGGGGCAGGAGATGCCGCTGGGTCGGGTGTGACTCTGCTACCGGACGGAAACCTGGCGGGCAGATTTCATCAAGTCGGCCGCACCGCGCCCGATTGTCTTCCGGCGAGGAGGCATTCGATGCGGCTGCGCAACTGGATCGCCGTGGTTGTCAGCGTGCTGCTGCTGGTGGCCGTCGGCATCGTCGGCGTACTGGTGAACCGTTCGGCGCTGCGTGCGGCCGACACGGTGCACCGCGCCGACTCCCAGGCACTGGCGGTCAACAACGCCACGCTGGCCGGGTCGATGCAGCTGTTGTCGGCCAAGGAGCTCAGCGAGTTCGCCGCGCGTCACCCCTTCACCCTGGCGCCGGGCCAGGCCGCCGACCGCAAGGTCCTCGAGGGGTACGTCAAGAAGTCCGCGCTGTTCCCGTACGGCGCGGCGCTCACCTCCCTCGACGGTGCGCTGATCAACGCCACGCGCAGCAATCCGCTGCCCGATGCCGCCGACCCCGGTTACCAGGTCATGCGCGACCTGCTGATGAACGGCAAGCCCGGCTTCTCGCCGGTCATGAGCGTCACCGACGCCAAGGGCGTGCCCGTGGCGCTCCAGGCCGTCGCGGTGCCGATCGAGGTCGGCGGCGCGCCCGTGGCGCTGCTCATCGGTTACACCAAGCTCGCCGGTACGTCGCTGCAGGCGTACACCGCGAAGCTGAAGTCGGCGTCGCACACGACGCTGATCGTCGACCCGGCCGGCGTGGTCGGCATCAGCAGCGAGGCCGGCCGGATCGGCACCCGGGTGGACCCGGCGATCGTGGCGGCGGCCCGGGCGAACGCGTCCGGCTCCACCTTCGCGGAGTACGAGCTCGACCGGGTCGAGATGATCGCCATCGTGGTCTCCGGCGACGTCCTGCCGGGCGGCTGGGCGTACGTCCGCACGCAGACGACCGCCTCCTTCGACGGCGCGGTCCACCGCCGCAGCCAGACGATCAACCTGACCCTGCTCGCGATGCTGCTGATCGGCGCGGTGGGCATCTCCATCCTCGGCTACCGCACCCAGGTGCAGCGCCGGCGTGCCGACGAGAAGTTCCAGGCCCTGTTCCAGCACGCACCCGACATGGTGGCCGTGCTCGACGCGGACGGGCGGCTCTCGTACTCCAGCCCGAGCGCGGCGTCGGTGCTGCACTTCCCGCCGGGCTCGCTGCAGGGCCACAGCGTCTTCGAGCTGGTCCACCCCGAGGACCGGCCGCGCATGATGGAGGCCTTCGGCCGGCTGTTCGACGACCGGGACAGCGTGCTGCGCCTGCAGACGCGCGTCCTCAACGCCGCCGGCAAGTCCACCTGGTTCGAGTTCACCGCCTCCAACCAGATGCACAACCCGGCCCTGAACGGCATCGTGATCAACGCCCGCGACGTCTCCGAGACCCGCGCCTTCCAGGAGCGGCTGGCCCACGAGGCGCAGCACGACGCGCTCACCGGGCTGCCCAACCGCCGCCGCATGCAGGACGCCCTCGGCTCGTCGCTGCGGCAGGAGCCGGTGGCGGTGCTCTTCGTCGACCTGGACGGCTTCAAGCCGGTCAACGACGCCCACGGCCACGAGGCGGGCGACGAGCTGCTGCGCCAGGTCGCCGACCGGCTCGGCTCGTGCGTACGCGAGCAGGACGTGCTCTCCCGGGTCGGCGGTGACGAGTTCGTGGTGCTCATGCCCGGCATCACCAACCGCGCGGACGCCGACGCGATGAGCACCCGGGTGCGCCTGGCGATCGAGCGGCCGTTCTACGTCCAGGGCAACGAGGTGACCATCGGCGCGAGCGTCGGTGTCCACGTGGCGAACGCGGCGGACGACCCCGACCAGGCGCTGCGCGCCGCGGACCACGCGATGTACGAGATCAAGCACCTGGGCGGGGGTCGCAAGGCGGCGATCCCGGAGCAGCGCCACCTGGTTCACGTGGGCCGCCACCGCGCCGAGGACTGAGCCGCTACGTTGTGATCCATGGCCACGAAGCCGCCCGCGGTGGAGGTCGAGGCGGGGGAGCACACGGTACGGATCTCGAATCCCGGCCGCGTGTACTTCCCCGAGCTCGGCCTGACCAAGCTCGACCTCGTCCACTACTACCTGAGCGTCGGCGACGGCATCGTCCGGGCGCTGCGGGAACGCCCGTGCATGCTGCACCGCTTCCCGGACGGGCTCGCGGGTGAGAAGGTGCACCAGAAGCGGGTGCCGCACGGCGCCCCGCCGTGGCTGCAGACCGTCCGGGTCACGTTTCCGCGCTACCACCGGCACGCCGACGAGCTGTGCGTGACCCAGCTCGGCGACGTCGTCTGGGCGGTGCAGATGTCCACGGTCGAGTTCCACCCGTGGAACTCCCGGCGCGCCGACACCGAGCGGCCCGACGAGTGGCGTATCGACCTGGACCCGATGCCCGACTGCGACTTCGCGACCGTACGGCGGGTCGCGCACGTCGCCCACGAGGTCCTCGACGAGCTCGGGATCACGGGCTACCCGAAGACCTCCGGCGGCCGGGGCCTGCACGTCTACGTCCGGATCAAGCCCGAGTACGGCTTCGGTGACGTCCGCCGGGCGGCGCTCGCGTTCGCCCGCGAGGTGGAGCGCCGCGCCCCCGGCGACGTCACGACGACGTGGTGGCGCAAGGACCGGGATCCCGGCAAGCTCTTCGTCGACTACAACCAGAACGCCCGGGACCACACCATCGCGAGCGCGTACTCGGTGCGCGGCAACCAGCGCGGCACGGTCTCCACGCCGATCCGGTGGAACGAGATCGACGATGCCGAGCCGGACGACTTCACGATCGTCACGGTTCCGGCGCGCTTCGCGGAGCTCGGCGACCTGCACGCCGCGATCGACGACAAGGCTTATGACCTGCGTCCCTTGCTGGAGTGGGCGGAGCGTGACGAGCGCGCCGGCCTCGAAGGACCGGCCGAGACGGACTGAAAAGTCGGTTGTCTCCGAAACATTTTCAATCATCGATGCAACTGTTACGTTCACGGAACGCAGTCAACCCGTCACCATCGGGAGGCGTTCATGCAGACATCGGTGCGGTGGACGATCGCGGCAACTGCGGCCGTCGCCCTGACCACCCTCGGCCTGTCGGCGCCCGCCACCGCGGCGCCCGCCGAGCAGCCCGTCCTCGTCGCCGCCGGCGCCGAGGTCGTCCCGAACAGCTACGTCGTGGTTCTCGAAGAGGACCGGTCGCCGGTCGCCGGGCAGGCGAGCATCCTCGCGAACCGGCACGGTGGCACGGTACGGCAGACGTACTCGCACGCCCTGCGCGGCTTCGCCGCGACGATGAGCGCCCAGCAGGCGCGGCGCATGGCCGCCGACCCCGCGGTCGCCTACGTGCAGGCCGACGTGGTCCACCGGGCCAGCGACACCCAGACCAACCCGCCGTCGTACGGGCTGGACCGCATCGACCAGCGCAACCGGCCGCTGAACCAGGCGTACACCTACTCGACCGGCGCCGCGAACGTGCACGCGTACATCGTGGACACCGGCATCCGCACGACCCACCGCGACTTCGGCGGCCGGGCGACGAGCGGGTTCGACGCCGTCGACGGCGGCACGGCCGACGACTGCCACGGCCACGGCACGCACGTGGCGGGTACCGTGGGCGGCACCTCGTACGGCGTCGCCAAGAGCGTGCGGCTCGTCGCGGTCCGCGTGCTCAACTGCCAGGGCAGCGGCACCACCGCGCAGGTCGTCGCGGGCATCGACTGGGTGACCGCCAACGCGCAGAAGCCCGCGGTGGCCAACATGAGCCTCGGCGGCGGGGCGGACACCGCGCTCGACAACGCGGTGAGCCGGTCGATCGCCTCCGGCGTGACGTACTCGATCGCCGCCGGAAACGGGCTGTTCGGCCTCATCGCCCTCGACGCGTGCACCCAGTCGCCGGCCCGCGTGCCGACCGCTCTGACGGTGTCCGCCGTGGACACCAACGACCGCAAGGCCAACTGGGCCAACCGCGGCACCTGCGTCGACCTCTTCGCGCCGGGCATCGGCATCACCTCGGCGTGGGCGACCAACGACACCGCCGCCAACACGATCAGCGGCACGTCGATGGCGGCGCCGCACGTCGCCGGGGCGGCCGCCCTCTACCTGGCCACCCACGCGACCGCGACGTCGGCCGAGGTGCACTCGGCCATCGTGGGCGCGGCGACCACGGGCGTGGTGACGAGCCCCGGCTCCGGCTCGCCCAACCGCCTGCTCTACACCGGCGGCTTCTGATCTCGACGGCAGGCGGCGGGTTACCCGGAAGGAGTACCCGCCGCCCCCGGCGAATTCGGGCAATGCCCAGCTCAGGAGCGATTTCCCGGGGATCGGTGCGCCGCACGGCGGGTGGCCGCGGCATGGGCGCGGTGTCAGCATGTGTCAATGCGCTCCGGCCACCGCGACATCCCGAACGAGCGACCGTCCTGGTTCGAGCCGCCCGGCGGGATCCCGCTGCCGCGGCGCCCGCAGCTGCCGGACCGCCCGCAGCAGCGCCGGGTCTCCGAGTGGGCCGCCGCCGGGTGCGAGCCGATCACCGGCGGGGTCGCGCGGGGCGCGCTGTGGCGGTTCACCGTGGCGGTCGCGGACGTGCTGTATCCCGGCATCGGGATCGCGGTCGCGGCGGCGCAGCGGGTGACGAAGTGGGGCCCGCGGGTGCAGGGCCTCAACGACGAGCGCGGCGCCGACGTGAAGGTCGGCCTGATCGGCGCGGAGACGCTGGGTCTCTGGGTGCTCTTCCGGACCCGGCTGGGCCAGTCCGACCCCGGGCCCCGCCCGCCCTGGTGCCTGGACCTGCCGCTCGCGGGGCCCGTGCCGCCCGGCCCGCCGGGTCCGCTCGGCCCCGCGGGCCCGTTCGGCACCGAGGGGATCCGCCGGGACGCGTCGGTCATCTCCGGCGTCGAGGACGCCAAACCCGCGGAGGTGGCACCGCTGCTGCTCGTGCCGCCCCTGCCGGGTGCGGCCACCCGGGTGCTGGTCCGCGCCGACGTACGGCGCCGCTCCGGCGTGCTCGCCGTGGATGCCGGCGACGGCGCCTGGCAGCGCCGGATGTTCTTCACCGTCGTGCACCCGGCGGGCCGGGCGGGCAACCACCCCGAGCGGTACCGGGTGGCGTGCCCGGTCTGTGCCCGCCGCCGCCTCGCCCAGTTCCGCGGCTTCGAGGTCTGCTCCGACTGCGGATGGCTCGACGCACGATCCTGACCGCTTGCGCCCGCTGGCGAGGATGGAAGGATGTACGCGCCCTTCACCGGAGTCCTCCTCCTGCCGGACGCCTCCTTCCTCGGCACGACCTCCACCGTCACGACGGCCGACGGCGCGCCCGTCGCCACCATCCACCGCGAGCCGTGGGGCGTGCGCCGGCGCTTCGAGATCCGGGACGCGGCCGGCGAGTCGCTGCTCGCCACCGGCGCGCAGGCCGGCTTCTGGGGCAACAAGTACGAGCTGATGGGCCCGCAGTCGCAGTTCCTGCTCTCCCTCAAGTTCAGCGGCTGGACCGGCCCGACCGGCCCCGGCGTCGTGTCGCTGCCCGACGGCCGGGTGCTGACCACCAAGGGAAGCTGGACGGCACGCCAGTTCACCCTGGCCGACGAGGCCGGCACGCCGGTCGCCGAACTGAGCAACCGCGGCGGGCTGCTGGCCGCGCGGCAGAGCCTCGCCTTCGAGCTGCGCGCGCCCGTGCTGTCCGTCCTGCAGGCGATCGGCCTCGCCCAGTGCCTGCGCGCCGCCGTCGAGTCCGCGGCCACCGCAGTGGTGGCGTAGCCCGGGGAGCGTCAGACCTGGAAGGTGCTCGCCGTACGGTTCATCTGCTCGGCCATGTGGGTGAGCTCGTCGATCGTGGTACTGCTGGCGGTCACGGCGTGGTGGGTGTTCTGGACCGTGGTGGCCACCATGGTCACGTGTTCGGCGATCTGCGCCGAGCCGGTGGCGGTCTGGGACACGTTGCGGCTCATCTCGGCCGTCGTGGCGCTCTGCTCGTCGACGGCGCTGGCGATCGTGGTCACGTACTCGTTGATCCGCTCGATGACGCCCTGGAACGTGCCGATGACCTCGGCGGCGCCGGTGCTGTCCTCCTGGATGGCGCGGACCCGGTTGCTGATGTCCTCCGTGGCCCGGGCGGTCTCCTGAGCCAGGTCCTTGACCTCCCCGGCGACCACGGCGAAGCCCTTGCCCAGCTCACCCGCGCGGGCGGCCTCGATGGTGGCGTTGAGGGCGAGCAGATTCGTCTGCTGGGCGATCGCGTTGATCACCTTCACGACCGCGCCGATCTCCGACGACGAGCTGGTGAGCTGGCGCACCCGCTCGCCCGCGACGCTCGCCGCGTTCAGCGCCTCGCCGGACACCGTCGCCGCCTGGGTGGCGCTGTGGCTGATCTCCTGGATCGACACCTCCATCTCCTCGGTGGCGGCGGCGACCGTCTGACTGTTGGTGCTGACCTCCTCCGCCGCGGACGCCGCGTTGGCGACCCCGGTGGCGGCCTCGTCCGAGCCGGCGACCATCAGGCCCGTGCTCGCGCGCAGCGCCTGGGACGCCTCCGAGAGCTGGGCGGCGTCGGACTTGAGCTGGGCGACGGCCGCGCCCAGGGTGTCCGCGGCCTCGTTGACCGCCGTACCCATGTCGCGCAGCTCGCCGCCCATCGCCGCGGTGTCCACCCGCCGGGTCAGGTCCCGGCCCGCGACGGCCTTCAGCGTGCCCACCGCCGCGGTCAGCGGCGCGACGATGCTGCGCCGGGTCGCCCACACCAGGGGCACCGCCAGCAGCAGCGCCACGCCCATGCCGACGGCCAGCTGGATCTGGGCGGTCCGGGACGCGGCCGTCGCCTCCTTGGCCGCGGCGTCGCTGCGGGACTGGGCGCTGTCGACGAGCTTCTGCGTGTTCTCCAGGATCCGGAAGTAGATGTCCCAGGAGGCGCCGCCGATGGTCTCGTTGGCCTTGCTCACCGACGCCGGGGTGCCCTCGGCGAACATCGCCGCGATGGTGTCGTCCATCTCGAGGAACGCGTCCCAGTCGGTGCGGATCGCCTGGAAGGTCTTCGCCTCCTCGGCGGTCATGGCCGAGGTGTCGACGCCGGACAGGTGCGTACGCAGGCGCCCGACGACCTCCAGGTAGCCGGCGCGGCTCACCGCCTCGGGCTTGACCGCCTCCTTGGGATCGCCGAGGGCAGCCTCCCAGGCGTAGGCGACCTGCCAGCCGCTCACGTCGGAGTTGAAGTACTTGATCTCCTGGACGGCGCGGCTCAGCAGCAGCATGTCCTTCATGTGTGCCACCGCGCGGTCCTGCTCGCGCAACGCGATGAACCCCACGATCCCGGCGGCGAGGAACAGCGCCGTCACGGTGCCGAGGCATATCACGAGACGTGCGCCTACCCGCAGGCGTCCCAGAAGAGAAAGCATCAGACTCTTTCTTTCTGTCGTGGCCTTCCTCCCCTTGGCCCTATCGGCGCGCCGGCCGGGAAATTGAGCCCGTCTCCGCCCCTGGCGAGACGGGGGAGCGCCGACCACCCGCCGGGCGGTGACCCACGCCGCGGAGCGCCTCCCCCGCGGGACGCCCCTGTCGCGGCGGCAACGAGCTCGGTGAGGCCTCGGTGTCCGCGGCCGGGCCGGAAAGTCATGGTTGCCCGGGCCGATCTGCAATAGGTTGGAACATAGCCAATCATCGATGTCGATCAAGGGGGATCGGATGAGGTCGAGGCTGTGGGTCGCCGCGGGTGCCGTGGTCGTCGGGGCCGCCCTGCTGACACCGCCGGGGGCGAGTGCCGCGACCGGCGCGCCGCCCGCACCGTCCGTGGCGAGTCTCGCCGCGAGCGCGCCCGCCGGTCTGATCCCCGACCGGCCCATGCCCGAGGAGGTCGCCCGCGCGCTGAGCCGCATCGCCCGCGCCAGCGACGGGCGGGTCCGGCTCGGCGTCGTCGGCAGCAGCAACGAGCAGCGCCCGATCCCGCTCGCGAGCGTCGGCACCGGCGACGTGCGCCTGCTCTACCTCACCCAGCAGCACGGCGACGAGCCGCTGGGCACCCCGGCCGCCGTGCGGGCCCTGTGGGCGCTCGGCGTGCCCGACAGCGCGTGGCACCGGTGGCTGCGCTCCCGGGTCACCCTCGACATCGTCGTCCAGGTCAACCCCGACGGCGCGGTGCGCAACCAGCGCTACAACCACGACCCGAGCGCCACCGGCGAATACGCCCGACCCGGCGTCGGCTACGACATCAACCGCTTCCACAACCCGCTGACGCCGATCGAGGACAACCCCGTCCCCGAGGCCCGGGCGATCCTGCGCCGGTGGCACGCCACCCGTCCGGCGATCGTGGTGGACTACCACATGCAGGGCCGCTACCTGCAGCCCGACGGGCGCGAGACCACGGCCTCGGTCCTGTGGCCGACCAGCACGCTCGCCGGCGAGGCGGCGGTGACGCGCTCACGGCAGCTGACCGTGCGCAACGCCGACGTCCTGACGGTCGCGGCGGGCGCCAACGTCACCCGCTATCCCGGCGGCGACTACGAGGGCATCGCGCGCAACGCGTACGGCATCCTGGGCAGCGCGTCGCTGCTGGTGGAGCTCTCCGACCTGCCGCCGGAACAGGTGGACTTCCAGATCCGCACCGCCTTCACCTCGATGATCGCCACCGCCCAGGGCGCGGCCGGCGGCGGCCTGTGGCGCACCGACCCCACCCGCGCCGACGCCATCCCGGAACGCGGCCCATCCCTGCCGGACGCCACCCCACAGCCCCACGCCGACGCCGCCTGACGGCGCCCCGGCCCCCGCTCGATGCGTGGTCAGCGGTTGATCGTTCGGTCGCCGCTTCCTGCTCCTCGAGCATCCGGCGCCACTCCACCCCGTCCCTGGCTGTGCGATCCGGAGACCTCGGCAGCGCAGCTAGGGGAGGTCGCTGTTGCCGCCGAGGTTGCCGATCATCCTGCGAAGGACGTCGAGGGCGGCGATGTACTCCTCGGTCTCGATGCCTTCGTGGGTCTGCTGGTGCACGGTGTGCATGCGGGCCGCTGCCCGTTGGCGGCCCGCCTCTCCGACCTCGGTGAGGCTGAGCCGGCCGTCGGTCTCCGTGATCCAGCCGCGAGCGGTGAGGTCGCCGTAGATGGCCTCGAAGTCGAGGCGTTGGGTGTCGAACGGAGAGAGCTTGGCGGTGAGGGCCTCGCGGGTCCACGTGCCGGGGGCGCCGGCGATGTGGTTGAGGATCCACCAGTGCGGTTGGGTGAGGTCTTCCTCGCCGAGCGCGGCGCGGATGGTGCCGATGATGATCTCGTTGGCGGCGCCGGTCCAGTAGCCGATGGGCTGGGCGGCAAGCTGGTCCTGGGGGTACTCCTTGATCGTCATGTGCCGACCGTAGGAGTTCAAGTTCGGTTGAGGTCAACCCGACCGGCCGGCATCCAGGTGAGGTGTCTCAGACGTGAAGCTCAGGCGGGAAGCCCGTCCAGCGTAGTTCCGGTGGTAGGTGGCTGGTGTCGTTGAAGCTGACCAGCGTCGGTGGGCGGTGGGGGCGGTAGAGGAGCACGGTCAGGGCACAGTTGGCGGCGTTGAGGCCGAGCCAGCGGGCGTCCGGGGCGTCGAGAGCATGGCGAACGAACCAGGCGATCAAGAAGCTGTGCGTGATGACCAGTTCGTGGCTGTCCGTTGTGGTGGGCACCGCGTGCTGCTGGAGGGCCGCGGCGGCCAGAGTCGCTCCGGTGGCGTACTCCTCGGCGGTGACGCCGTCGAGGAAACGGGCGTAGACCTCGCGCAGGGCCTGGAGGTCCGGCACGGGCGGGACGTAGTCGCCGACGACGTCCGAGCAGTGCATCGGTACGCCCGGAAGGTGCCGGCTGATCAGGTCGGCGGTCTGGGCGGCGCGTGGCAGCGGGCCGTGGTGGATGGCCGTCAGGGGCACGGTGGCCAGACGTTCGCCGAGCAGGTCGGCCTGCTGTCGGCCGCGGGCAGTGAGGTTACCGTCGTCGACGGCTTCGCCGTGCCGAGCCAGGTACAGCAGCCGGTTGGCCAACGGTGTCTCCATTCGTCGGGAGCGGTGTCATGATCGGTGCGCGCGTGGGCGAGGCTGCCACAGTGCGGCAAGGTGATCCCCAGGGTGGGCTCCCAGCCGCTTTCCTCACAGGAGCGGCGGTGCCGGCGAGCCTTGCAGCGCGATGCCGAGCGCGTGCTGTCCCGCGGCGAGGATGCGCTGCGTGCGGGGGCGGCCGTCGAGGGTGTTCTGGAAATGGGCCAGCACGGGCTGCACGCTGCCCGGCGGCACGTCCCGCGCGGCGAGGACGCTGGCGAGCCACCCGATGAACTCGGTGAACACCGTGCACTCGTCGAGGTAGACCGCGGCGGCCAGGAAGTTCAGGATGTGCTGCAGGTCGTCCCTGGTGGCCTCGAGCTGACGGCGGTCGTAGTCGTGCAGCGGCGGGAACTCCTCCCGCAGGATCTGCATCGCGCTGTCGGTCAGGCCGGGGATCGCCCGGCAGAGGCGGGCGTGTTCCTCGTCGGCCAGGTGTTCCAGCGTGGCGTGGGCCGGCTCCTTGGGCGGCCAGTCGTGCAGGAGCGCGGCCGCGTCGGAGGGACCGGACGCCCAGGCGTGGGCGCCCAGCCGCAGGGCCAGGCGCGCGTCGTGGCCGAATCCCGCGCCGCCGGCGAGCACGGGGACGCCGGCCCGCCGCGCCGCCAGTACGGAGCGACGGGCCTGCGGCAGCCGGACCGTGAGCGAGGCGCTGAGCAGGACCGCGACGGGGTGGTACTGCTGGAGGTAGACGGTCAGGTGCGCGGCGGGCAGTCCCGCGCCGAGGAAGGTGACCGGCCAGCCCTGCAACCGCAGCGTCTCGGCGAGCAGCCGCGGGGGCAGCGTGTGCCATTCGCCCTCGGGGCAGGCGATCACCAGCCTGTCCCGGCGGTGCGGCCGGGCGCCGGCGTGCACGCGCACGGCGGCGACCACGCGCTCGGCCACGGAGCTCGCCGCGTGTTCGTGGGCGACGGACAGCCGGTTGTGCTGCCAGAGGTGCCCGACGTACGCCATCACCGGCGCGACGAGGCCGAGCAGCACCCGTTCGTGGTCGACGCCGGAGTCCAGCAATCGGCGGACCAGGCGTACGGCGCCCGGCTCGTCGGCGGCCAGCAGGAGCCGCAGCAGGGCGGGCCGGGCTTTCTTGATCATCGGGGTCATGATGCTCCCGCACGGACTTGCGGACATCGACGACCATCCTCGTACCGGGGCGCCGGGGAGGGCAAGAGCTCGCTACGGGTCGGTGTGCGTACCCGCCCGGCGCTCGGACCACGACGCCGTCCCGGCCAGGTTGACGGCGCCGCCGGAGAGGACGGCGCGGTGGCCGGCGCGGGCCAGTCGCCGGCCCCACTGCGACCGCGGCCCGGCGTACTCGGCCTCGGGGCCCGCCGGCGGGCAGAGCACGGCGACGGCGTCGGTGGCCGTGCCGGTGGCGGCCAGGCCCAGCTCGCGGATCGCCTGCGTCTTGGCCTCGGTCAGGGTGGCGACCGCGTTCACCAGGGCGCCGTCGCTCAGCCGCCGCGGCACCCAGGCCACGATGTTGACCGTCCCGGCGTGCGGTGCCGCCTCGGCGGCCGGTGCGGCGGCCTGGACGGGGGCGCCGAGGCCGACCGTGGCCCAGAGCCGGACCCCTTCCTCGTCCGCGGTGACCACGTCGGCGACGTCGACGCCGGTGAGCAGGCCGACGCCGGGACCGGCCAGTCCCAGGCCGGCGGCGATCCCGGCCAGGTGGACGGCCGGGTCGTCGCGGTCGTACGACATCGGCACGGTCGCGTTGACCAGCCACCGGCAGGGCCCGATCCCGCCGCCCAGCACCGCCGACGAGATCGCGAGTGCGGGCTCGCTCAGGCGCCAGACCAGCAGCGGAACGTCGCAGCCGCCCTCGTCCCGGTGGGTCAGAAGCGGTTCGCCGATCATGGCCCGACCCTACGCGGACCGCGGTCGTCATCTGTCTCAAGATCCCCGCAAGCCTGCCGATGGTGGGTGCCTCGCATCGCCCTGAGGAGGACCCCGGATGCGCTTGACGACGCGTGCGCTGCACCGCGGGTGGCTCATGGTGGCCGCGGCCGTACTGGCTGCCGCCCCGGCCACGATCGCCCCCGCTCCCGCCTCGGCCGCCCCGCGCGGCGGCAAGCTCCCGCACGCCGTCGGCGGGCTCGTGACCAGCCCCACCCGGACCCCGGCCCGGGTCCGCGACGGAGCACACGCCCTCGACGTGCTGCCCGCCAGCGTCGACCTGCGGCGGTATGCGCCGCCGCCCGGCGACCAGGGCCAGGTGGGCGCGTGCGTCGCCTGGACCATCGGCTACAGCATCATGGGTTACTACGCGAACCGTACGGGCGGCAGCGGCGCACCGTACGCCCCGCTGTTCCTCTACCTGCGCAACGTCGTCCGGGGCGGCGCTCCCAGCGCCGGGCTGTACCCGGACTCCGTGCTGGCCAACGTCAAGTCCGCCGGCATCGACACCCAGGCGGACTACTGGCAGGGCACCACCGACTGGAGGATCGCCCCGACCACGACGCAGATCGAGAACGCCAAGAACTACCGGGTCAGCGGCTACCGGCTGCTCTTCAACGGCGCCAACCAGGGTGCCGCCGCCCAGGAGTCGATCAAGCAGGCGCTCGCCACCGGCTCGCCCGTCGCCCTCGGCATCCCGGTCTACCAGGACTTCATGAACCTGCGCAGCCACTCCGTATACAGCACGACCTCCGGCACCAACCTGGGCAACCACATGATCGCGGCGTACGGCTACGACTCCCAGGGCGTGCTTATCCGCAACTCGTGGGGGCAGAGCTGGGGCAACGGCGGTGACGCCAAGCTGTCCTGGGCGTTCATCACCCGGCAGGCGATGACCGGGTTCAGCGTCGACGGCATCGCCACCCCGGCCGGTCCGCCGGTCGCGGCGGCGCCGACCGTGACCGCGCTGTCCGTGGCCAGGGGTCCGGCGGGCACCTCGGTCACCATCCGCGGCACCGGTCTCAGCGGCGCGACCTCGGTCCGCTTCGGCGACCGCACCGCCACCTTCGAGGAGCGGACCACTCTGGGTGTCACCACGCTGGTCGCGGTCACCCCGGCCCTGGCCGCGGGCGGCCTCGTCGACGTACGGGTCACCAGCGCGGCGGGCACCAGCGCCGTGAGCAAGGTCAGCAAGTTCACCTTCGTTCCCCCGCCCCCGGCGGTCACCTCGCTCAACCCCGCCAGCCTGCTCGTCTTCGGCGGCGCGACGATCACGCTCACCGGCACCGACCTCACCGGCGCTACCAGCGTCATGGTCGGCACGACGAAGGTCGCCGCCAAGTCGGTGACCCCGACGTCGCTCACCTTCGCCGCGCCGGCCAAGTCCGCCGGCACCTACCCGGTCGCGGTCACCAACACCTTCGGCAGCACCAGCAGCGTCACCGGCCAGCTCACCTACCAGAACCCGCCGCCGCCCACCGTCAGCGCGGTGGCGCCGGCCAGCGGGTTGACGTACAAGACCACCCCGGTCGTGCTGACCGGCACCGACTTCACCGGGGCCACCGGGGTCACCGTCGACGGCGTTCCGGCCCGGTTCACGCGGGTGTCGGCGACCCAGCTCAAGGTCTCCATCCCCGCGCACGCGGCCGGCACGGTGACGGTCCGGGTCACCACCCCGGGCGGCACCTCCGAGGGTGGCGGCACCTTCCGGTACGTCGCCCCGCCGCCGCCGGTGATCACGTCTCTGAGCGTGATCAATGCGTCGACGGCCAGGCCGACGGCGGTGACGATCACCGGCACCGGACTGACCGACGCGACGAGCGTGCTGCTGGGCACCACCAGCCTCCGGTTCACCCGGGTGTCGGACTCGCAGGTGCGGGTGACCGTCCCGGCCCGGCCCGCGGGTGCGGCCACCCTCAGGCTCACCACGCCGGGCGGCACCGACAGCGCCTCGATCTCCTTCGCCGCCGTCGCTCAGCTGAGCGTGGGCAGGTGATGGGCCAGCTGCTCACGCCATGACGGCCAGTCGTGCGGCACGTCCGGGCCCCAGAGGTCCAGTTCGTGCCGGATGCCCTTGCCGGTGAGCAGCGCGCCCATCCGCCGCGTCGACTCCAGCGCGCCGGTGGTGTCCTCCCACTGGCCCTGTCCGCACACCAGCACCAGCGACAGCCGTTCCCGCAGCCAGTCCAGGTGGTCTCCGTGCAGGCGGGCGACGTAGTCCACCGGGCTGTTGAAGTAGACCGCGTCCCCCCGCTCGCCCCAGCCGTGCCACGAGCCCGGGTCGTAGTTTCCGGAGAGGCACAGGGCCAGCGGAAACAGGTCGGCCCGCTTGAAGGCGAAGTTCAGGGCGTGGAAGGCGCCCAGCGAGCACCCGGCCGTGACGATGTCGGCCGGCCCGGTGTCGGCCCGGATGTGCGGCACGACCGCCTCGAGCACCCACTCCTCGTAGGCGGCGTGCCGCCAGGCCCGCTCCTCGAGCGGCAGGTGGTGCGCCGACCACGTCTCGGCGTCGAACGAGTCGACGCAGTACAGCTTGACCCGGCCGGCATCGATCAGGTGCGCGACGGCGCCGACCGTGCCGGTGCGGGCGAACTCCCACGCATCGCCGTTCTCGGTGGGGAAGACGAGGACGGGCCTGCCCCAGTGCCCGTAGACGGCGACGGTGCCGGAGCGTCCTCCGCCCGGCGGCGCCAGCTCGACCGAGTAGTGACGCATTCCTCCACCCTAGGACGGTCGGGGGGTTGATCGCCGCCCGGCTTCGAACGCGCAGGTGTCGAGGATGGACAGCGGGCACAGGTGCGCGCGCGGGTAGTAGTCGCCCATCACCGCCGCGGCCGTGCCGGGACGCCCGTCCGGCGGCACGTCCAGCACCGACCGGTGGAAGCCCGGCGCCGGCATCATGTTGCGCAGCAGCACCAGGTGCCGGGAGCGCGGTTCGGCCGCCGAGAAGGGCACGAAGGTCACGCGCCGGACGGCCTCGATGCGGTTGCGCTGCTGCTCCGTACCGATGACGAAGGTGTAGTCACCGCCCGCGTCCACCGCGGCGACGTCGTCGTGCCGGCAGCCCGGATCGGTCTCCCCGCCCGGCAGGTGGTTGACCACGACGGGGAAGTACGGAAAGCGCAGGTTGGTGCAGAGCGACCAGTACCGCATGTCGTCGCCGCGCTGCGGCCACGGGTGCGGGTGCGGCTGGTCGGGGCTCGCCGCCGCCCGGCCGCGCACCACGACCACGGTCTCCGGGCCCGGCGGCGTCACCCAGGTGCTGAGGTAACCGCTGTCCGGGTTGGGGAAGAGCTCGTCGTTGCCCGTCGTGCGGGCGAAGGCCAGGTCCGACGCCGACCGGGGCGGGGCGGCCGGGCCGTCCGGGGCGGTGCCCGCGACCGTACGCGGGCAGGGCGGCAACGTCCGCGTCCGCCCGCCGTCGGTGACCGTCAGGGTGGGCAGCACGACCGGCGACGAGGTGCCGCCGGTGGGC
This sequence comes from Couchioplanes azureus, assembly GCF_014648355.1. GTDB lineage: Bacteria > Actinomycetota > Actinomycetes > Mycobacteriales > Micromonosporaceae > Actinoplanes > Actinoplanes azureus. Next base: position 528,288 of record NZ_BMQY01000003.1, on the reverse strand, counting down.
AGATAGATGCGGTAGACGAGGAAGCCCAGCGCGCCGCCCGGCGTGCCGGCCGGGGCCAGCGGCAGGGCGTTCACCTGATCCGGCGCGACGTCCATCCGGATCTGCAACGTGTACGCCCCGCCCGCGACGGCGGGCTGCTGCCACGGGTTCACGCTGCCCGGATCCGGCGTGATCTCGTGGTCGGCCCGTGCCGAGGAGACGCCGTTGCTGGTGAAGACCCCCTGGAACCCGTCGTAGACGGTGAAGGACGCGTACCGGGTGTCGGGAAAGGCGCCGGTGACGGTGATCCGCCGGTCCTTGTACACCTCGAACGGCATCACCCAGTAGCGGGCGTTGCTGTCGGGCAACGCGACGTTCGAGGCCTGCGCCCCGACCTCCTGGGGCCAGGCGCACAGGGGAGGGGCGGCTGCGGCCGGCATGCCCGGCACCAGGGACACGAGGATGAGCATCGCCATGGCGACTCGGACACGCGTCATCCGGGCATCACAACACCCAAAGATTTCGACGATGTTCAATATTATGGAACAGCCGTGAACCAGATCCTCGCGCCACGCGGCGGCGATGACCGTCGGTGACTACCCCGCGTCTGCCATCATGGCCGAATGCTTGTGCTCGGCCGGATGCTTCGTGGGATGGTCGCGATCCTCGTCGTGGCGGGGTTCGCCGGATGCTCGTCCGACGACCCCGAGCCGGACGGTGGGAAGCTCACCGTCTCCATGATGCAGAACGCCCTGCTCAAACCCGCCGACATCGGCCCGACCTGGAAGGCGCCCGCCGAGTCGGCGCCGCCCACCACGCTGGTGAGCATCTGCGGCGGCGACACCGATCCGGCCATCATCCCGGGCAAGCCGCGGCTCGCCTCCGCGCCGCTGTCCGACGAGGGCACCCAGGGCGTGCAGAGCCTCACCCAGTACGCCCTGGTCTACGACGACATCATCTCCGCCTCCACGGCGCTCGCCACGCTGCGTACGGTCGCCGACGCGTGCCCGAAGAGCGTGCAGCGGCCCGCCAAGACCGGCGACCGCCAGGAGCCGGCCTACACCGAGACGGCCACCACCTCGTCGCTGGAGGAGGGCGCCTGGGCCGGCTTCGTCACCGTCCGCCACAAGCAGTACGACAAGGCCCACCCGGCCACCGCCGACGTCGCGGTCGTCGCCCTGACCCGCGCCAACGTCGTCCTCATCGACCAGTACGCGATCTACCGCCTGGGCCGCTCCGACGCGAGCGCCAACCCGCAGTTCGCCGCGGACTGGCAGAAGCTCGTCGGCACGACCCTCAGCCGGGTCCGCTAACGCGCCCGGCCCTCGGCGAGCATCGCCACCGACCGGGCGATCCGCCGCTCCCGGGTCGGTGCCGTCTTGGCCCCGGTGACCTGCAGGACGTGCCACTTCCGGTTGCTGTGGGAAAGACCGTCCCAGCAAGCCTTCGCCTCGGGTGACGCCTCGAGGGCGGCGGCGAGATCGGCCGGGACCTCGACCTCCCGGACCGCCGTGTCCAGCTCGACGTCGACGTCCAGCACGTCGCCCGCGGCGATGCCGGCCTGCCCGCGCCGCTCGGCACTGACACCGAGCCAGTAGCTGCCGCCCATCCTCGCGATGGAACCGCGCCATCGATGGCCGTTGACGGAGGCCACCACCTTGGGGCGGCCACCCCCGCCCAGCCCGGCGACAACCGCGTCATCCACCTGGAAGCCGGTCGTCGTGCCACCGGTCGCCAGCAGCTCCGCGCGAAACCTCATGCCGCCGAGACAATCACGAATGACCGCCCGGGTCCAGAAAACCGCAGCTCAAGAAGCGGCCGAGGATTTGGTACGGGCGCGAGCGACGGAAACTCCCGGTGTCCGGCGCCCGGTCGCCCGTCTGTGCAGCACCGGGATTGCAGCCGGGCAGAAGTGTACGGCACGCAAGCACATCGTCGGTTGGCCGACAGACGGCTGTGGGTCACGTCATGTCCAGGGTCATCATCGAGCCGGGCACATCGTGACGCCGGGAGGGGTGCAGGTCATGTACGCAGTGGCGACGGAGGTTCCCGCCCCGGCCGAGCTGTACGACGCGATCCACGCCGAGCTTCTGCGGCGTACGGAAGGTGCGGTCGAAGGCCTTCTGGTCCACATCGGCCGCGCCACCAAGCGCGGCTTCGAGGTCATCGAGGTGTGGGAGTCGCGGGAGCAGTTCGAGCGCTACACCGAATTCGTCAACACGGTGGTGGCCGAGCTTTCCCAGGGCGACTTCCCCCTGGCCGCCCCGGCGGTCGAGGAGTTCGACCTGCGCGGCCTGCTGATCCCCGCCGCAAAGATCTCCCGATAGCCGAGACGGCGCGGCCCGGAGTTCGTCACCCCGGGCCGCGTCACGACGTTCCGCCTCAGCCGACCGGCGTCACCGTCAGGTTCCGGCACTGGGCCTGGAGCAGCGCGAGCGCCCGCTCCGAGACGACCAGACCCTGGCTGCGCTCGTAGAAGAAGTCGGCCGCCGGATCGTCACCGACGATGAGGCGAACCAGCTCAGGCACGGCCACACCCTCCTCGGCGGCCGGCGAGTCCTCGTCGAACGAGGCGCGCGCCGCACCGGTCGTGTAACCCGTGAGCCCTTCGGCCGACAGAGCCGCGACCAGCTCGGGGCTCGCCACCAGCGCCGGCGGGCGGCCGGCCAGCGAGTCGGGCACCCAGGACAGTTCGACGGTGAGCACGCCGTCCTGCACGTCGGACAGGTCCCAGGCCGGGTCCGGATCTATCTCGTATCGGCGTGGTCCGCCGTTCGGCTCGTCGGTACTCATGGCTCGAACCTACCTGACCTCGATCGCACCGCCGTCACCTGATCCTCGGCTCGAACCACTGCCCCAGCAGGTCGTCGACCTTCGTGGCGTGGTCGAGCACCTCCTGCTTGGTGGGGTTCGGATGCGCCTTGTAGAAGGCGTTCCAGGAGAGCCGGATGGCACTCAGATGGATGTTGCTGTTGATAGCACCCTTCGGAATGCCGCGGAGGTTCTCCGCGGAGTGCAGCTCATCGGCGGTGAACAGACCCGGGTACCGGTTCACGATGTCCTTCTCCACCGCGTGGTGCACCACCACCTTGCCGCGGAGTGCACCGGTCTCCGCGTTCTGCGAGAAGAAGTTCTCCCGGTAGTTGTGCTTGCCCGCGGCGTTTCCGACGCCCGCCGGCTTGCGGACCGGAATGGTGTCGCCCGTGGGGAAGTTCGCCCTGGTCCCGCAGGGGATCGGGGTGACGTTGTGCACCAGGACCGCCAGGTCGTCCGCCGCCACGTAGTACGTGTGCAGGTTGGCGACCGTCAGGTTGTGCACCGTTGCCCGCTGCTCACGCGACCGGACGGCCTCGACCCGCACGCGCTGCCCTGACGCGGTCAGCAGCTGGACACCGGGGATGATCTTGCCCGCGTCGAGCCACTCGGCCAGGTTGGGCGCCCAGAACGGGTGGTTGTCGGTGGCGGTGATGGTCGCGCTCTCGTCGCCCGCGGCGCCGTCCGTGTCCACGGTCAGGTCGACGAGCACCTTGTCGCCGGTCCGGGTGATGGTGTCGACGACCCGCTCCGGCTCGGTCGCCCCGGTCACCGGGTCGGTGGCCAGGACCATGTCCCCGATGCGTACGTCCTCGATCGGTTTGCGGGACCCGTCGGACAGCAGGACGGGCGTGCCCGGGACGAAACTGTTCGGCGCGAGGTTGACCGGGCAACCGTTGCGGTGCCGTACCGAGGAGATGAAGTCCTCGACCTTCCTGCGGGCGGCCTTGAGGCCGTCGAGGAACCTGAGGACCTTCGGTGCGAGCTTGGCCAGCTTGGCCGTGGCGCCGAAGATCTTGCCGACCGGGAGCATCCCGACGAGCGTCCAGAGGCAGGCCTCGACGTTGCCCTCGGAGACGCACTTCTTGATGTCACCGATGCCGGACAGCTCCTCGAACAGCTCCCAGGCGTTCTCCTTGAGGAAGTCGATCAGGCCCTTGCTGGCCTCCTCCTTCGCCTTGAGGTACTCCGCGCGCTCCTCCGGGGTGAGCGAGTCGAGCAGAGCCTTCTCGGCCTCGCCCTGCGGCAGGCCGCCGGTGTCGGCGACCCCGTTGGCGAGGGCGTCGGCGGCCCGCTTGCGGTCCGCCTCCTCGGCGCGTTCGGCGGCCTTCTGCGCCTCGGCGGCGAGCTGTACCGCGTTGTTGGCGGCGAGCTGGGCCGAGTCCGCGTACTCCTGAGCGCTCGAGGCCGCCAGCTCCGCCGCTGCGGCGTCGGCCTCCGCCTGGGTCGCCGCGCCCTGGGCCGCGGCGGCGTCCTTCTCGGCGGCCGTCGCCGCGGACGCCGCGGCGTTGGCCGCGGCCTGCGCCGCCTGGGCGGCCTGCCCGGCGATGGCCGCGTCGTTGGCCGCCTCGTTCGCGGCCTTGCGGGCCGCGATCGCGTCGGCCCGGGCCTGGGCGTCCGCCCGGCCCGCGCTGGCCGCGGCGGAACGGGCGGCTGCCCCGTCGGCGGCCGCCTGCGCCGCCGCCTTCTTGGCCTCGGCGGCGGACGCGGCCGCGTCCGCCGCCGACCGGGCGGCCTGCGCGGCGGCGTTGAACGCCGGCTTGACTTGTGCGTTCGCCGTGTTCGCCGCCTCCTGCGCGCGCTGCGCCGCGGTGAGCGCCTCGGTGGCGCGCCGGGCCGCGGCCGCCGCCTGCTCCTGGCCGATGGACGCGGCCTGCTCGGCGACGAGCTTGACGAAGTCGGCGTCGATGTCGCTTCCGGTGAACGGCGAGACCATGCCGATGGCCGTGTTGGCCGGCTCGGCGATGCCCGCCGACGACTGCCGCGCCGCGGCCGCGGCGTTCACCGCGATGTCCGCCTGTGCCGCCGCGGCGACCGCCTCGGTCGTCGCCGCCTCGGCCTCGTCCTTGGTGCGGTTGGCGGCCCACAGCGACCGTACGGACTCGTCCGCGGCCTGTTCCGCCAGGCTCACCGCCGACTGGGCGGCCCGGGCGGCCTTGACCTCCTGCGCGGTGGCCTCCGCCGCCTTCGCGTCCGCCCGCAGCCGTGCGGCGTGGGTCTGCCGGGCGCCGGCCTCGGCCTTGTCCGCCGCGGCGTCGGCGGCCTTCGCGGCCGCCTCGGCGGCCTCCGCGGCCGCGAAGGCCCGCTCGGCGGCCTGCTGGGCCCGGTTCGCCGCGGCGCGCGCGTTCGCCGCGGCGCTGGTCGCACCGTTGGCCGCCGACCGTGCCGACCGCGCGGCCGTGCCGGCCGTGCCGGCCTCGACGCCGGCCTGATCGGCCTGCCGCTGCGCCTCCTGCCGTTCGGTCTCGGTGCCGGCGCTGGCCACGCTCGCGCGCATGGCGGCCGCCCTGGCCTTCGCGCTCTGCTCCGCGCGCTCGGCCGCGACGGCCTCGTCGCGGGCGACGCGAGCCCGGCCCTCCTGCTCCCACGCCCGGCCCGCGGCGGCGCCGGCGGCCTGGTCGGCCGCTTCGGCGCGCTGCCGGGCGGCCCGCGCGGTGGCCGCCTGGGCCTCCGCCGCCGCCCGCTGGGACCTGGCCACGGCCGCCTGCTGCTCGGCGATGCCGCGCTGCCGCTCGGCCTCGGCGCGCTCGGCCTCGGCGATCTGCCGCTGCCGCTTGGCCTCCGCGGCCTGCGCCTCGGCGATCTGCCGCTGCTGGCGGGTGCGCTCCGCGGCGGCCCAGGCCTCGGCCTCGGCGGCCTGCGCCTGCTCGCGGGCCTTCTTGGCGCGCGCCGCGGCCGTCTTGGCGGCCTCGGCCTGGTGCTTGGCGGCGTCGGCGAGCCTCGCCGCGGCCTTGGCGTGCTCCTCGGCGTGCTGGCGCCACTTGACGGCCTGCTGGGCGTGCGCCTCGGCCCGGGCCTGGGCACCCTGCGCGTTGTTGGTGGCGATGGTCGCGTCGATCGCGTGCCCCGCGGTCGTGGCGGCGCCGTGCGCGGCGACCACGGCGGCGCTCATGCCGTTGACGATCAGCGACCACTCGGCGCCGTACGTCAGCCCGGTCTCGATCAGGTCGTCGGCGGCGGTGTTGGCGATCGCCGCAGCCGCGCCCGCCCGCTCGGCGGCCTGCTGGGCGGCCCGCACGTCGTTGGCGGTCTGCGCCTTCGCCGCGTCCAGCTCGGTGGCCTTGGCGGCCGTGGTGCCCGTACCGGCCAGGACGCGTTCGGCGTTCCGGGCGGCGTTCGCGGCGCCGGCCATCGAGTTCGCGGCCCGCTGCAGCTCCCGCACCGCGTCACCGTGGGCGGCGAGCAGCCTCGTCCGTGCCTGCGACGCCCGCTTGGCGCGCTGGGCGAGCTCCGACAGGTCCTCGGCCGCCTTGTTGCGGGCCTCCAGGCTCTGCAGGTACTGCTCGCGGGCCGCGGCGTCGGCCTTGGCCGCGGTGACGTACCCGGTCTCCCAGAACGCGGCGACGGCCGCGTCGTCCCCGGCCAGCGCGAGCTCGGCGGCGGCCCGCACCTGCGACTCCGCGGGCGCGGCACCGGCGAAGACCCGGAGCCGCTCCCGGAGCTGCGCGGCCCGCGCCCGTGCGTCGCCGGCGACCTTCTCGTCGCGGGCGCGGACGATGTCGGCGCCGTACGCGAGAAACGCCTCGCGGTCGCTGTCGGTGCCGGCGAGGACCCGGTCCACCTCGGCGTTGAAGTAGGCACCGCCGGTGCCCTTCATCGCCTTGATCTTCGTCAGGTTGTCCGCGGCCTGCTGCTTCTTGCGGGCGGCGACCTGCGTCTCGAGCTGGCGCTTCTCGACCGTGGCGAACTGCTGGATCTTCTGGTTGTCACCGGTGGCCAGCGCGGCCAGCGCCGCCTGACGGACCTCCGTCTCGGGCGACAGCTGGGCGACATCGGAGACGGCCTTGCGCCACCGTTCCGCGGTGACGTCCAGGCCGGTCGTACCGTCCCAGGGCTGGGTGACCAGCGGCGGTACCGGAATCGGCTGGTCGCCCTCCAGCAACTTGGCGAGCTGCCGCCGCGCGTCGGCGGCGGGTGCGGCGGAGGCCGGGGGCGCGTGCAGCCCGGAGACGACGAGGAGCAGGGCGAGCAACGAGACCAGGAGCGCGCGTGCGCGCGACAGTGGGTTCACCACAGAGGATCCATTCGGAGAATTCGAGCACGTCGAAGCGGCGCACGCGCGAGGAGCGCGGACGCGGGCAAGGAAGAGTCAGGAGTCGGCGGCGGTCGTCAGCCGGCGTGAAGGTTCATGTGGTCCCCCGTGGTGAGCCCGGATCCGGAGCCGAGACGTTGATGGACTCCGCTATGGCCGCGTGATCTAAACACAATCCGCCTGCGGGTACCACTCGGCCGGTTCCGCACCGGCAGGGATCGACGGCGGTAGCAGGAAAAACGTCGCCGAGTGATCCGTCATACCGCGCTGCGGGGGTGTCGCGGTGTGCCCTGTCCGCGGGGGTCTCGTGGTGTGCCCGTGCGCCCCATTCCTCGACGGCCGGCCGTTGCACTCCCGTGGCCGCGTCGTGGCGGTGAGCCAGGGGGTCTCCGGGCCGGCAAAGCGCCCCGCCCCGGGCAGAGGAGCGGGACCGGACCAGGTCCGCCTCCTCGGCCCGGGACGGGGCGCCAGGTGCAGCGGGTGGATCAGCAGGCGATCTGGATCGCGTCGACCTTGTCGTTGGTGCCGCCGTCGAGCCGGCCGACCCAGTACCCCTTCTTCACCGTACCCAGGTGGACCCAGCGGCCCTCCCAGTTGTAGAGGTCGATGTCGCCGTTGCCCGCGTTGTTGATCGAGGTGATCCTGTCGTTGAACACCGGATTCACCACGTTCGGGTCGCCGAGGTTGAAGAACCCGCAGCTCGGGGCCCTCCACATACGGCCTCCGCCGTACTCGTGCTCGTAGTAGCACGAGGAGCCGTCCGGGCAGTTCCAGAAGCTGGCGGCCGCCGGAGTGGCCGTGACGGCGCCGATGGAGAAGAGCACACCCAAACCGGCAAGCCCGGTTGCCAGGCGCCGTGCGCCGAGCCGAAGTCGCATTGTCCCCCCTGAATGGACGAGTCGTAAGAAGTGAGCGATCGAAGCCTTGCAAGGAACGGCGAAAGCGCGGAACCTGAAGCCTTCGAGGTTCCCCTTTGGACGGTCGTGTGTATTGGGTGGCCGGGATCCGGGAGACGGGCCCTGTCTTCCGGTCTCCGGCTCGGTGTGTCAGCATCGCCTCGTGCGCAACGAGCAACGCCTGCGAACACGGACGCCCGAGTCACGAGCCTTCGCGGAGCGGGTGCCACTGGTCATGACCCTGACCTCGCGCCTCAACGCGCTGCCGTTCGACGACCTCGACGCGCGCAGGACCGTGCTGGCCGAGATCTTCGGTAAGCCGATCCCTGACTCTCTGTCCGTCCTGCCGCCGTTCTACTGCGACTACGGGCTCGGGGCGTCGTTCGGAGAGCGCGTGTTCATCAACCAGGGATGCTTCTTCCTCGACTACGGGGGCATCACCATCGGTGACCGCGTCCTGATCGGTCCCCGGGTGACTCTGAGCACCGCCGGGCACCCGGTCGAGCTCGACGAGCGGTACGACTTCATCACGCATGCGCCGATCGTCATCGAGGACGATGTGTGGATCGGCGCCACGGTCACGGTCACCCCCGGAGTGACCATCGGTCGAGGCTCGGTCGTCGGCGCGGGCGCCGTCGTCGCGAAGGACGTGCCGCCGATGAGTGTGGTGACGGCGACAAGCGTGGTCGAGCGAAGGCGCCTGAAGCCGGCGTCTGGTGCAACCTCCTGAGGTCTGACGTGTCGCTACTGATTTCGCATCTGGAAAGCCGGCTCGGCCCCTAGCTCCCGCGCGTCTCCCGCAGGCTCTCCAAGCGAGATCCTGACCTATTGGATCTCTCGAGAGCGGCTATCTGCTGTCGAACTCACCGATCGCGGCGGCGTCTCCGGTCAGCTCATGACCTCGCCGACCGTACGGACTTCCATGCCCCGAACCTTGATCTCCCGCATGATCTTCGCGAAGTCGTCCCGATGGCACTCGGAGCTGTTCCTCGGTGTCGTCGTGACGACCCGGTGGAAGCAGAGGATGAGCCAGCCGCCGGCGTACTGGGCGCGGTCGAGCACACCACCCCGGCCGATCATGGTGTCCGGGTTCGCCATCCCCTTCGTTGTGGAGCTGATGCCGGTAAGCGAGCGCAGCCGCATCGGCATCGGCGGCTGGATGCATTCCCGGTTGTCCTCGGCGATGATCGACCGGCCGGTGGAGAAGTGACGCTGCACGATCGCCTCGACGCTGTGGCCGTCGGTCGTCTGCCCGAACTGGCCGCCGGGATAGGCGAACGAGTCGCTGTTGAAGTCGTTCTCCCGCATCCACGCCCGCAGCGCGCCGGCGTCTTTGTCGACCACCTCGGCGGTCACCCCGCTGTAGCGGGCGGCATGCACGGCGCCTTGATAGGAGTGCCCGGCCACCTCCCACCCGGACAGGTTCTGCACCGCCCGCAGCTGGTCCGTCGTGAACCGGCCGCCCGTGTCGATCTGGTCGGCGATCGTGTACGTGGTTCCGGGAAGGTCGTATTTGTCCATAGCCGGTCGGCCGTTGGTGAAAACGTCCTGCCACGAGTCGTCGAACGTGATTGACACCAGCCCGTTGGGATAGGTGGATCTGGTGTCCGGGACGATCTCGACCGCCTGGAGCCAGACGGTGCACGGACCCTTGCCGGCATCGATCACCGAGAACCGCATGTCGGTGAACCCCGCCTGGACCGAAGGCACACCGGCCGCATCAGTCTTGTACGCCCCGTCGGAGTTGCTGAGGTCACCCCACTGCAAGGTGATCGCCACCCACTCGCCAGACTTCACCCAGTTCTGCGTGTTCGAGTGCGTGTGCACCCGCCACCGGAAGGCGTTGGCCAGGCCGGACGTACCGACGGAGAAGTTGATCCAGCGCAGCTTGTTCACGTCCGACACCTTGAAGATCAGACGCACGGCCTTACCCTTCAGGTTCACCGCTGGGCCGCCCAGCCGCTCCAGGCTGGCCTGGTCGGTATTGCCCCCGTCCTCGCCGGCCTTCCCGGCGGTGGTCAGCGAAGCGGACTGCGTGCCGCGGACGAACTCGGTGGTGTCGTCGAGGATGGCCTTCCCGACGTTGCCGCCGATGGCGGTCCAGCCATGGCCCTTCTGGAAGTTCTGCGACCAGGACGCCGGAGTCAGTGCCGGAACGACGGAGGGAGGACCGACCGGCACGAAGCGGGCCGATCCTCTGCTGAAGATCCCGGCACCGGCCAGCATCGTCGCGCCGGCCCCGGCCACCACCACACCAGCTCCGACCGCACCGGCCGTGAGCAGGGATCGCCGCGACGGGGCTCGGTGGGACCTGGACCGTAGTGGATCACTCATGGCCGCCACATTAACTGCCCTTAACAAGAATCCGCCGAATCGATGCCGGTCAGCGCCACGAGGTGAAATTCAGTCTCGTCTCGACGGCCAGGCCCCTCGCCGGTCAACCGCGGCAAACTCGGCTCCAAGCACCACCTGACCTGCGACGGCAACGGCCCGCCGGCCTACGTACTCCGTCAGGCGCGAACGTGCCCGACATCAGCCGCGCCCTCGATCTGCTCGACGGCTACCCACCCATCGCCGCCGACCGGGACACCCACGACGCCGCTTCACGACCCTGCTGGCCGACAAGGCGTACAGCAGTGAAGCCTTTCGAGCTGGTCTGCCGCGACCGCGGCACCCAACCGGTCATCCCGCAGCCGAAGACACCGGCGATCAAGGCTTGGGCCGGCTGCGCTACGTCGTCCAGCAGACCTTCGCCCTGCTGCACCCATTCCGCCGGCTGGCCGTGCGCTGGGCACGCCGCCCTCGACATCCACGACGGCTTCGTCAGCTGCGCCTGCATCTTGTTCTGCTGGCGCCGACTGATCCGTTTGACCAAGGGCTGGGCATCACTCTGGGTGATCTTGTTTGCACTTGTCGTAGGGGGCCCGTAGTATCCGGCGCGCTCGATGTTTGGGCGTACGGGGAGGGTGGCCGGGCATGGACGTTGAAGTGGGTTCGTCGCGCGTGTTTTCGGTGCTGTGGCGCTGGATCCGGCGGGCGGTCATCGCGGTGGCGATGGTGGTGCTGGTGGGGTCGTTGCCGTTCGCGGGCCAGGCTCAGGCGAAGCCGACGCCCTCTCCGGAGGTCGACCCGGACCGCTCCGTGGCGGTCGGTAAGGCCACCCCGCGTGACGCTCAAGTGTCGGAGTCCCAGGTGGATCTGTGGAAGCCGCCTGCGGTGCAGTGGCCGTCTGCTGACACGGCTGAAGTGGCGATCCTCGGGTCCGGTCTGGTCGCGGTGCCCGGGCAGCCGGTCCGTATCGGCCGTGCGTCGTCGGGCGCGGCGCGTCCCTCCGGCAAGCCGCCCGCGCGCCTGAGCGCCGACGAGCCGGCCGGCCGGGTGAGCTCCGAGGTGCTGAGCCGTGACAAGGCGGCGGCTGCCGGGGTGACCGGGTTGATGCTGCGTCTGTCGCGGACCGATGAGGCGGCGGTCAGCGCGCCGGCGGCGGTGGAGATCGACTATTCGTCGTTGCAGCACGCGTTCGGTGGGGACTGGGCGCGGCGGATGCGGCTGGTGCAGTTGCCGGCCTGTGCGGTGGAGACGCCGACGGAGCAGCAGTGCCAGTCGGCGACGCCGGTGCCGGCGAAGAACGATGTGACGAAGTCGAGGATCGTGGCGGATGCGGAGGTGCCGCCGGCCAAGGATGGTCAGGCCGTGGTGCTGGCGGTCACCGCGGCGGCTGCCAGTGTGGACACGGGCACGTTCGCGAAGAGCAGCTTGAGTGAGGCGGCGGCGTGGTCGGCCGGTCAGCAGTCCGGCGACTTCGCGTGGTCGTACCCGTTGCAGGTGCCGCCGGCTCCGGGTGAGTTGGAGCCGGAGCTGGCGCTGAGTTACAGCTCTGGTGCGGTGGATGGGCGCACCAACGCGCAGAACGCGCAGCCGTCCTGGGTCGGTGAGGGCTGGGATTTCGAGCCGGGCTTCATCGAGCGTCAGTACCGGGCGTGCCGTGACGATGTGACCGGCGCGACTCCGGCGCAGTACACCAACGCCACCAACGATCTGTGCTACCGGGACCAGAACGCGGTGCTGTCCTGGCGCGGCCAGTCGACCGAGCTGGTGCTCGACGATGCGACCGGCAAGTGGCGCCTGGCCGAGGACGACGGCTCGTACCTGGAGCTGGTCACCGGCGGCAGCGGGACCGGGTACCACAACAACGAGCATTGGAAGCTGACCACGCCGGACGGCACCCAGTACTGGTTCGGTAAGAGCCGGTTGCCGAGCTGGCAGGAGGGCCAGCCGGTCACCTCGTCGGTGTTCGGGGTGCCGGTGTTCGCCAACCGCACCGGCGAGCCCTGTTACAAGACCGGCGGGTTCGCCGGCTCGTACTGCGCGATGGCGTGGCGCTGGAACCTCGACTACGTCGTGGACCCGGACGGCAACTCGATCTCGTACTGGTACCGCAAGGAGAGCAGTAGGACGAAGCTCGCGGGCACCTCCACGGTGGCGGCCTACGACCGCGGTGGCTGGCTGGAGCGTATCGAGTACGGCAGCCGCGCGGGCACCGAGACGAGCGCGAAGGCGCCGATGAAGGTCGACTTCACCGTCGGGGACCGGTGCCTGGCGACCTGTTGGAACGGCAGTACGCCGGTCGCGGCGAACTGGCCGGACACGCCGTGGGATCTGCAGTGCAATGCGGCGCCGTGCACCAACAACCCGGCGCCGTCGTTCTGGACCGCCAAGCGCCTGGCGAAGGTGACCACGTCGGTGCTGGTGGCAGGCGCGTACACGCCGGTCGACGAGTGGGTGTTGACGCACCAGTTCCCGGCGACGAACGACAACACCGACCCGTCGTTGTGGCTGGCGACGATCACCCGTACTGGCCGTACCGGTGGCAGTCAGACCCTGCCGAAGGTGGACTTCGGGGGTACCCGCAAGCCGAACCGTACCGACTTCAACACCGCCGCGGACGTACCGACGTCGAACAAGTACCGGCTCACCCGGATCACCTCGGAGACCGGTGGCGAGTTGCAGATCGCGTACGGGGATTCGAACTGCTCGCCCACGGCGCTGCCGAATCCGGACAACAATTCCATGCGGTGTTTCCCGCAGTATTACGCCCCGCCGGGTTCGGCATCCGGGTGGTCGTGGTGGAACAAGTACCGCGTCGCGAGTGTGACCGAACGCGACCTGGTCGGTGGTTCACCGGACGTGGTGCACACGTACGGGTACAGCACCGCCGGCTCCGACACGAGTGTGCTGTGGCATCACAACGACGGTGACAAGTGGGGGCTGTCGCTGCCGCTGCGGACGTGGTCGGACTGGCGCGGCTATTCCAACGTCACGGTCACCACCGGCGTGGCCGGCGGGACGCGGACGCGGTCGGAGTACCGGTACTTCCGGGGCATGCACGGCGACCGCACCGATGCGGGGGAGACGGCCCGGACCGCGTCGATCACCGACTCGCACGGTGCCGAGTGGACGGACTTCGGCTACCGGGCCGGTCACCTGCTCGAACAGATCGACTACGACGGCGACACCCCGCTGTACAAGTACCGCTTCCACCCGTGGGAGAGCCAAACCGGGCAGCGCGTCGAGGCGGGCGCGCATGCTCAGCCCACCACGACCCGCTCGTACTTCGCCGAGGTTGCCAAGGAGGAGACGTTCGAGTTCCTGCCCGCGTCGGGTACCTGGCGTGAACGCGAGGTCGAGTTCGTCCACGACCCGGCCTACGGCCAGGTCACCAAGGAGATCGACCGGGGTCTGATCGGTACGTCCGACGACGACACCTGCACGACGACCACCTACGCACGTAACCCCAACCCGGCCGCGTGGCTGATCGACTTCCCGGCGGAAGAGCTGGTCACCAACTGCGCCGAGACCCCCGGGCCGTCGGATGTGCTGGCCGGTGAGCGCACCTACTACGACGGCTCCACCACGCTCGGCGCCGCGCCGACCCGCGGGCTGGACACCCGTACCGACGACCTGGCTTCCTATTCCGGCGGCACGGCGAAGTGGGTCACCAGTGGCAGCGCCACCTACGACGCGTACGGCCGGGTGCTGACCGAGACCGACGCCCTCGGTCGGACCAGCACCACGGCCTACACCCCGGCTGCCGGCGGCCCGGTGACCGCGGAGACGGAGAAGAACCCGGCGGGACACACCACGACGTCGACGTTCGACATCCGCGGCGAGACGCTGACCGAGACGGACGCCAACGGCAAGGTCACCACCGCCGCCTACGACCCGCTCGGCCGGCTGACCAAGCTGTGGCTGCCCGGGCGGACCACCGCCCAGACTCCGCACACCCAGTACGACTACACGGTCAACGGCACCACCGCGCCCAGCCACACCCGTACCCGCGAGCTCGGCCCGAAGGGCAACCAGATCAGCTCGTACGAGATCTATGACGGTCTGGAACGTCCGCGCCAGCAGCAGAGCACCGCACCGGACGGCAAGCGGGTGATCTCCGATGTGCGCTACGACGCGCGGGGGCTGGTCAGCGCCGAGACCGCGTTCTACAACGACGCGTCCGGGCCGACCGGCACCCTGGCGACGTTCGACGACGCCGCGGTGGACATTCAGGAACGCTCCACCTACGACGCCCTGGAACGGCCGACCGAGACCGCCCTGTGGTCACGCAACAGCAAGAAGTGGGCCACCACGACGACGTACGCCGGTGACCGGGTCACCGTCACCCCGCCGGCCGGCGGCACCAAGACCACCACCTACCTCGACGTCACCGGCGACGTCACCAAGCTGCAGCAACACCGCGGACCCGGCGCGCAGGACCCGGTCGACGCGACGAGCTACGACTACGACCGGCTCGGCCAACTGACCTCCATCACCGACCCGGCCGGCAACACCTGGACCCGCAGCTACGACCTGCGCGGCCGGCTGACCGGCGGCACCGACCCCGACGCCGGCACGCTGGTCAACGACTACGACGACGCCGACCAGCTGACCACCACCACCGACGGGCGCGGCAAGAAGCTGTGGCGCAAGTACGACGCGCTCGGCCGCGTGACCGAGCTGCGCGACGCCCACGCCACCGGCAACCTACGCGCCACCTGGACCTACGACACCCTCGCCAAGGGCGAGCTCAGCTCGGCCGTGCGCCACCTCGACGGCAAGCAGTACACCCAGGCGATCACCGGCTACACCGACCTGTACGCCCCGACCGGCACCACCGTCACCATCCCGGACGGGCACCGCGGCATCACCGGCACCTACACCACCGGCTACACCTACCACCCGGACGGCTCTACGGCCTCGATGAAGTACCCGGCGGTTGCGGACCTGCCCGCCGAGACCGTCACCCCCACCTACACCGACGCCGGTGACCTCGCCACCCTGGCCGGCACCGACACCTACCTGGCGTCGGCCACCTACGCCTGGCACGGCGGCACGACCCAGCGCCTGCTCGGCAGCGGCGGCAAACGCGTCCGCCTCACCGACGAGTACGAAGACTCCACCCTGCGCCGCACCAAGGCGCAGGTCTCCACCGAACGCGCCGGCACCGCCGACACGTTCGACGAGAAACTCACCGAGCGCTACACCTACGACCCCGACGGCAACATCACCAGCATCAGGGAAGTCAGCCTGGCCGCGGGCACCACCATCAGCAACCAGTGTTTCCAACAGGACTACCTGCGCCGCCTCACCGAGGCGTGGACCACCACCGCGGCCACCTGCCAGAGCAGTCCCAGCCAGGCTGCGGTCGGTGGCCCGGACCCGTACTGGCAGTCGTTCACCTACGACCTGGTCGGCAACCGCAAGACCGACACCAGCCACACCCCGGCCGGCGCCACCATCCGCGACTACACCACCCCGGCCCCGGGAAGCGCGCAGCCGCACACCCTCACCCGCCGCGAGACCCGCGGCGGCGGCCCCGCCACCTCCTACACCTACGACCCCTCCGGATACCTCAAGACCCGCACCGCGCCCGCCGGCACCGACACGTTCACCTTCGACGCCGAAGGCCTGCTCTACAGCGTCGCCACCGCCGCCAGCGGAACCCATCACTACGTGTACGACGCCAACGGCACCCGGCTCATCGCCACCGACCCGACCGCGACCACGCTCGAACTGGGCCACAGCGAAATCCGCGTCGACAACACCGGCAAAGCCACCGGCACCCGCTACTACGGCGACGCCGTCCGCACCTCCGCGGACGGCCTGACCTGGATGGTCACCGACCACCACGGCACCGGACAACTCGCCATCGACGCCGCCACGATGGCCGCCACCCGCCGCCGGACCACCCCGTTCGGCGAACCCCGCGGCGCGGTGCCGAGCTGGCCGGACCGCAAAGGCTTCGTCGGCGGCACCGCCGACCCCACCGGCCTGACCCACCTCGGCGCCCGCGAATACGACCCCACCACCGGCCGGTTCATCTCCGTCGACCCCCTGGTAGACCCCGGCGACCCGCAAACCCTGCACCCCTACGCCTACGCCAACAACAACCCGATCAGCTTCTCCGACCCCGAGGGACTCGCGTTCGACCCCAAGAACGGCGGAGGCGGAATCCGATTCGGCGGCGGCGGTGGTCGCGGCGGTGCCGTCGGCGGTGGTCGCGGCGCCGGAGGCTCCAGCATCACCGGCGGTGGTCGGGGCACCAACAATGGTGGCGCAACCAGCAAAGTCAAACCTGGCAAGACCCGTACTCCGAGGGCAGTCCGCACCGAAATCCAACGCCAGCAGAGCGAAAAGCTGTACGTACGCAACCACCCTGCCAAGCGATCGACACCCACACCCCCCAAGAAGGTCATCCGAGGAGCCAAGCCCGAAGGCAGCAAATCTAAGCCCACGAGCCGACCGAAAAGCTCAGCCAAGGGAGCCGGTGGGAAGAAATCCGGCGGGAAAAAGCTGCCAAAAATGCGGCCCAGCAGGCCTGCTGTCAAGCCCAAGATCAAGCAAAAAGCGCCGAAGGAAGAATCAAAACCGAACCCTAAGGCAGAGGCTGAGCGGGCTCGTGATGAGGCTGGAAGAAAGCCGAACGGCAAGCCGAACCGCGACTCGCCGGTTTACGTCGGAGGCTACGACAAAATGGGTAATGTGATGGGCACAGGTAATGGCCCCCGCGGTCCCAGAAATCATGCCGAAGACATCATTCAGGACCGCATGCCGGGCGCTAAGATGACCCAGCCGTACGCTTGGCGAAGGAATAAAGACACGGGACAGCTAGAATGGCGCCCGCACACTGTGTGCCCGAGGTGCCAAGAAAGGTACCCCCGTCAGCTGTTCGATCCTAGGACGCGTGGCGAATCCGGAGGTAGCTGGGGTGACTGAGGTAAATGACGGCTCCGCCGGTCTTGCTGAGCGGCTGATCGAGGCAACTGATTGGGGCAGCTACCGGAAGCTCGAGGGCGTTTCGGCGGCCGACGTCGGGCAAGCTCTAATGTCGCTTCTAGGGGCGGATCGGGGGCGGATTGATACCGCCGAAGACTCTCTCGAAGACAAGATTGTGCCTCAAGCTGATCTTTATAGTGCGGCCGAGCCAGCGATCAGCGTTTTGGCGGCCTCGCTGGCCGACCCCCGGCCGCGCTGGGTTCGGATTGCAGTGCTTGAGTTGATGTATCTGATCTTGTCGGGCGCTCCAGTCAGGGACGAGGTCGAACGTGGAAACGGTGCGCTCCTCGAGCGGTGCATCGCTCGCGTCCGAGAATCGCTCTGGTTAATTGTTCGGGAGGCGCTCGCCGACGAGACCTGCTATGAAGCTGCACTCGATGTGCTAGACATGGTCGACCCGGGTGGGGCAGCGAACGAGATCCTTCGCTCAATCCGTTGACATGCGCCTAGCAGGGTCACACCGATCCCGTTGATCTGTCAGCGCGAGCGAAGAGGGACCATACGAGGTCTACGAAACCGTCGTGGGGTGGAGGCGGTGTTGCCAGACCTCGGCTACGTGCGAGGTCGGCATGCCGGACTGCTTGTTCCGTTCTCTATCCCGATCGCTGCCGGTTGACACCACAAGGGCTCCGTCACGCATACGAGAGGCTGATGATCGAGCTCGGCACGCCGGCTACCTGATGCACGCGAAAAAGGGGCCATGAGCATGGGTTCGTGCAGGCGCTGTACTCGCACATCACCCGGAGATGATCATGGGCTCTTCGATGGGTTGAGCCCTGGGGAGGCCCGCGATGCGGCCTTGACGGGATCTCAGGCCTCGATCACGATCGCCGTGCTCGACTGGCTTTCGTTGGAAGGCGCAAGTGCGCGGCGGCCTTGCCGGGACTGGACGGCCAGACCGCCAAGATCGTTTCCGAAACTGGTCCTAGTGGCCTCTCTCAACCTCAAGCGGGCTCCGTTCCCTGAGGGGCGGAACCGTTCTGACCTGCTGTTCTTGCTGGTGGGCGATACTGGGATCGAACCAGTGACCTCTTCCGTGTCAACTAGGTCAAGATCGATCTGTGACGTCGGCAAGGCTCTATGCGCCCTGCTCAGGGTGCTTGCGTCCGTTGCACTGGGTCTGCGGTGTTCGGGGAGCTTTTCAAGATCGTCTCCAAGAATTCTCCAGAGGACCAGCGTCCATCTGTGCGGGCATCCCGTCGCGCAGGCATCGCCCGGCCGGGCCGCGCCCGCCTGGTCCAGGTGGAGCACCCTACTGTCTGACCGACCTGGACCAGGCGGGCGCGGTCCGGCTGCCTCTCGGTGTGCGATGGATACCCGCCGGGCTTTGGCATCCCAGAGCCGCCCGGGTCCAGGCGGGTAGCCCTGGCCGCCGGGGGCTGGCTCCGGGTGCCGGGTCGGAGATCCTGCCCGCCGGAGGCATGCCTTTGGAAAGCGCGATTCGCTCGTTCTAGCCTGACGCCCATGACCGGACGGCTGACATATCGGTGGCGGCGTGAGGCGGCGGAGCAAGAAGCAGCCGTCGCGGCCGGAAACTTGCCCCGGGAGGCTGCTTACGCGCTCAGCTGCTTCCCCGCCGATTTCGTTGCTCGGGTCGATGCGGCGTTCGCGCGCTTTGAGGAGGAGATCGCTGGTCTTGAACCGGGCGACGATGAGGCGGCGTGGGCGGCGGTTGAAGGGTTCGTGTCGGCGCTTAACGCTGCCGACTCCGGCGAGATCGAGACGAGTACCCGCGAAGAGTTGTGCGAGTACATCGACGCTGCGCTGGCTGATGCAGGCGTAGACGTCGATGAACTCACGGCCCGGCGCGGCATGGACAGGTCGGAGCTTACCGACGAGTGGCGTGACTGGTAGACCTCGGAGCGCCCTGGAAAGCCCCAAATTTCACGGACAGTGGAGTCCCGGGGCTTCGTCGTGTTCGCCGGCCCCGGCCGCGCCTTGAAGACGTATGGAAAGTTCTCACGAAAGCCGCGTCGGGTTCCTGCCGAGTCCCATGACCTGCGTGACGAATCGGTCTCAGGACCTTCGTGACACCGCTCGGTTGACCGACGGGCGGCGGTGGCGCTCCGTAGTCCTGCGGCGAGCGACGCATGTCCGCACATGCCGAGTCGAGTGCGTGACACCGCCCTTATCCTGGCGGGTTGGTGTTCGGAAGATGAACGATTCGGCATCGTTACCACCGGAGGGAGCTGTCAACCTCTTGGTGGCTGTTGGGAGATACGAGCATGGTCGACCCGGTTAGCGTGCGGGCCGCGGTGTCCGCGGCGGGTTTTGTCATCGAGGACTTCGTGGATTTACCCCATCTGCCGTCACCGATGGCGGTATGGAGGCCACTCATATTAGCCTCCACCACTCCGGCGATGCGGATCCGTGACGACGCCGCCGACCATGATCGCCAGGTGGACCGCGCATGGTCCGACCTCAGCGCACGTAACGGCACGCTTGGATCGTCCGGCACGGTGTTGCTCTCCGTTGAAGGAGGAGGGAGCTTGCCGTGGCTCCGGGCTCGAGTGAGAGATCAGCTGCCACGTGCCAGCGCCATTGGATTGCCCGAGCACGTAAACGGCTTCGTCGCGTTGTCACTAGATGGCAATGCAAGTTCCGGGGTGAGCACCGAGGAGTGGGAGACCTGGATTTTCGCCGACCCGCATCTTTGAGGCATGGGCACGCAGCGCGCTCTTCTGCCGTGCGGTCACCACGTTGCGTAACTGTTGACAGAGGTGCCGTCATGCCGGCCGGGATGGGTTGTCGACGCCCAAGTCACAGCAGTGTGGGCGGGCGTTGCGGTGGTCGCGGGCCCATAGCCCCACGTCGCGTTCTTGGCTGCGTCGTGGCACGGCGGCCAGTTGCAGTCGACGCCAAAGGTGCAGATTGGTGGGGAGTGCCGCGACCTGGGAAGCGCGCAGTCGGGGATGGTCGACGATGAGCGCGTCGTCGCACATTGTGACCAGCGCTCGGTACTGGCGTAGATCGCCGGGTCCGTCCGGACGGAACTGTGTTTCGTCCGGACGACTGGGACGAAGAATGTGGCATGCCTCTGGATGCAGGTGTTCGAGGAACCAGTCGATGAAAGCCGTCTGCGCTGGCCCGTAGGTGGGGCTTTGTGGCTCGACGGCATGGGCTTGGCGGATGAGCCGGGCGAAGGTCGGCGAGTCCGCGGCGGTGAACGCGCCGACATCTCGTGGCCGCTGCCAGCGTCTCCAGGTTGGGCGTGTGTTCGGTGCCGTAGCCGGGCGGGGAAGGCGCGGGGCCTGCTCTAGGAAGGCGAGGTCGATACCTTCCTGCTGCAGTCGGTTGCGCAGCCATGTCTGCTGGAACTCGTCGGCGGTTTGCCAGGTCCAGATCAAGGGGTCGTGTTCGCCGGCCGGCCGTGGCCGTTCTCCGCCGGGAAGGTTGTGGCAGACGTCGGCGATGAGCCTGATTTCGGCCAGATGTCCATCGGGGTGTCTGGAACGTTCCGGACGGGCGGCGAGCGACCGAATTTCTATCATGGCCCGATGTAGCAGGGGGTCGATCGCAGCACGGCGTTGATTCCGCGACCAGGGTATTCCGGATCTGCCGCGATCGCCCACGGGTGCAACGTACACCGACCCTCTACCCACAGCCGAGCATTCCCAAGATCAAACTCACTCTCATGCCGCTCGGTGCTCGCTGGTGCTCATCGTCGCTGGTGACGCACGGTGGTGTATGACTGCCTCTCCTGCCTTCGTGTCCGACGTCGTCTCTTCCGATCAGCTCGTCGTGCGGGCCGTGGTGTCCGCTTTGCTGGGCCGTTACCGTGGCCAGCCACGCGTGCACACCGACTCCGACCTGGGCGTCTTCCTGCGCTGGTGCAACGATCAGGACCTCAACTTGCTGACAGCGTGCCGGGTCGACGTCGAACGGTACGTGCGCTGGCTGCAGGAAGTCCGCCGATACCAGCCTTCGACGGTCTCCCGGCGCCTGTCGGTCGTGGTCGGCTTCTACCGGGTCTGCGTCATCGACGCGATCCTCGAACAATCCCCAGCCGACTACGTCCGCCGGCCTACTGTGCCGGCTGAATCTCCGACCCTTGGTCTGGGACACCTGCAGTTCGAGGCGCTGATCACCGCCGCTCGGCAGTCCATCAACCCGAACGACTTCGCGGTGATCGCGCTGTTGGGTCTGCTCGACTTGCGGATCTTCGAGGGCTTGCGGTGCCAGCGTCGGCGACCTCAGTGAGGAACACGGCCATCGGGTGCCGTGCGTGCACGGCAAGGGTGGCAAGGTCGTCCTGGTCCCGTTACCACCCGCGGTGGCCCGAGCCGTCGACCGGGCCATCGGCGAACGCGGCAGCGGGCCAATCCTGCGCAACACCACTGGTGCCAGGATGGATCGGCGCGCCGCGACCCGCCGGCTCAAGCACCTCGCCGCCAGCGCCGGTATTCGGATGCCGAGGATGCACCCGCACTTGCTGCGCCACACCTTCGTGAGCACCATGCTCGACGCCGGCGTCAGCCTCCGCGGCGTCCAGATCGCCGCCCGCCACGCCGATCCCAAGACCACCATGCGCTACGACCGGGCACGCAAGAACCTCGACCGGCACCCCCCACTACCTCCCCGCCGCCTACACGGCCTCCAGTACATAGCAGCTAGCGACGGAGCAGAACCAGCGACTCTACCGATGTGCGGATGCGGCGAGATCCGCCGGCCGGGATGGATTCCAGGCGGACCTGGCTGCGTACGACATCTCCATGCTCCTCGCGCGTTGCTCCATCACGCTGGTGGCCACGAGCGAAGTTCAGCGACACCGGCACGCACCTTCGTCCGGTCGACATCGCGACGTGAGGCCAACCGCCGCTCGAGCCAGCCGCTGCGCTGCGTCTGGCAGGCCATCGAACTCCTCGAACTGATCAACAAGGCGTCGATGATCATCAACACTGGCGGAACGGTCATCCTTGCCGCGTTCGGCGGCGGGATGACCGTGGCGGGCCAGGGCGGCGACCTGTCGGCCGTCCCATTGCCGGCAGCCCCATACGCAGCGCCGGGAGCGTGAGCGATGACCAGCGATCCGATCGATGACGAGCTGCACCGGATGGCCGGTAACCCGAAGGTAGCCAAGGCGATCAAAGAAGGCTGGGAACGACTGAGCAAGGGCGCCGGCGGGCCGGACCTGCAAGAGATGGCGCAGGAGCTGCTGGCCGGGCGGACCAGCCTACGGACTGTCGGTGCCAGCTCAGCCTATGCCGCGCAGCTGACCTCAGCGACCGAGGCCTTGACCCGGTGGCGCGCCGAGCTCTCGCCGGAGGAACGCGAGGAAATGGAACGGGTGGCGGCCGAAGAGTTCGGCGAGTAGACGAACGACGACGGCACTCCTGTCGCCGCGGCCATCATCGTTGCCGATGGTCGAGTCTTGCTCGTCCGCAGGCGGATAGCGGAAGGCCGGCTCTCGTGGCAGTTCGCTGCCGGCAAGGTGGAACCCGGCGAGTCCGGCGACTCAGCTGCGGTCCGAGAGACTTTCGAGGAAACCGGACTTGCCGTACGCGCCGTCCGAAGCCTGGGCGAACGGGTCCACCCTGACACCGGCCGAACGATGTCCCTTACCCGCTTTTCGGTCCTGCGCAGGAGTACCTTGATCAGCTCCTCCGCTAGCCCTTGAACGTTGGACCCAGGTCTGTCTTAGGTCGGTGGCTGTGGGCGCCAGGGCTCGACGTCGATCGGGCGGAGGTCGGCGCGGAAGCTTAGGTGCCGCACGGCGTGGCGGAATCGGCCGTGTTCGTAGGCCTGGTCGAGTTCGATCTCGGCCACGAGCAGCGGTTGCACCTGGATGTATTGCTGCGCTTCGCGCTGGTCGAGCTGGCCCAGCCAGCTGGGAGGCAGCGGGTGTGGCCAGGGGTGGTTCTCGGCAGCCGGGATCAGGAGCCGGGCGGCTTCCTGGCGCTGGCTGAGCCGGAGCGGAGTGGTGTGAGCGATGTAGCGCAGTCGACTGCGGTCGTCGAGGCGGCCGAGCAACAGGGTGCGGGGGTCCTCGATGGAGCCGGTCACGCCGGCGATGATGGCTTCGACCGTGGTCCGGCGTTGCTGGTGAAGGGACGGTATTCGAGACCTGCGGTATTCACTGCTTCCCCTGCGCTCGCATGACTGATGTCGGTGAGCTTGCCGTTTACCCCCGCTCCATGCAACGTCGCTGCGGGCGAAGTCGCTGCCTCATCAAGGGTGACTACGGTGCGTGTAGGCCAGCGCACCGGGTGCGGGCAGCGACGGACCCAGCGCGCGTCCTCTGCGGCAAAAGAGCATGCTGATGAGCGCCTGAGTTCGGGAATCCTTCGGTCCGGGGAAGGCGCTTGACCCGCCTGCCGGCTAATGGCGGCGCATGGGAGCCTATGCGTTATGGACTGGCTCGACTCCGTATGGCAGTGGTACACGGCCGCGATCGAAGACGCTCAGGAGGGGCGCTGGATTCGTGACGCTGTGGAACGGCAGGTACTGGCGGACATTGCATCTGCTACCAACCCGTTGCACGGAGGACGGATGGCGCCGTTCACCCAGGACTCGTGGCATGTGCGTCTGGGCCGGATCGCCAACTGGGCGGGTGTGGTGCGGTTAGCCGCCCGGGCAGGCGGGTGGACGCTTCGGCCCGTCGTCGGACAATGTCCCGAGCGTCCCGCAGGCATGGCGGAGATGCTGTCCGCTCTCTACGCGGTCGGCGAGCAGGGCGAGATCTGGATGAAGCAGCTCCTGGCCGGCGAAGTGCCACAGGAGCGGGCAGTTGCCAAGGCGGAAGGTTTTCTGACTGGACCAGGGTCAGTAGAAGATCTTGTGCTGTTCTTTTACGACTGAAACGGCGGAAGTGTCACCCGCCGGACGCACTCAACTCGGCAGATCCGCGCATTCGTGATTCAGCGTAAGCTGCACTAAGCGTGTCAGGGCTGGGCTGCGAGGTAGTCATCCCAGCTGTTGCCGGCGAATTGAGCCCATCGGTGGACTGTGCCGGGATTCATGCCGAACAGGTCCGCGATGACGATGGGTGGCAGGTCTGCCAGGGCTTGCATCATGGCGGTGTTCCGCGCTGCGCGAGCGGGCAGGTCGAAGCGTCGCATGGCGTCGGCCAGCCCGGCGGGGTTTCGCGGCTGGCCTGGGCTTTGACCGGGCAGGAGGTAGTGGTTCGCGCTACCCGCCCGGTGGTGGGGCGCGGCTGCTGCGGTGTGGATGTGGGTTTCGATGAGCTGGGCCAACGACGGTGGCAGCACCACGGGCTGAAGATTGATGGTCAGGTAGGCGTTCTCGTCGTCGCGGTGGAACTGGCTGACGGTGAGCTCGACGATCCGGGTGAGCGGGAGGGCGTAGAGCCGGGTCAGGGCACCCGCGATGCGGATCTGCAGCGGCAGCGACGTGTCGGTCAGGCAGCGGCGTAGCTCGTCGTGGTGCACCTGGTCGACCTGGAAGTTGCTGGGCGGCCGGGTGGGCGGATGGTCGATGGTGAGCGCCGCGGTCAGGTTCCGGGCGACGGCCCAGCGGATGAACGGAATGCTTCGTGCCCGCAGCGTCGGGTTCCCGGCTGCCCAGGTGTCGAGGTGGTGCTGTTGCAGAGTCGCCAGGGTGAGCCGGAACGATGTCCGACCTGTCGCGGTGTCGAAGACGATCAGTTCGCCGTCGAGCACCGTGCCAGGCGCGACGGAAGATTCCAGCGCAGCGGCGATGTCCGGGAAGTACGCAGTGAGGTCCTTGGCCTGGCGACTTTGCAGGTAGATGCCCGAGTTGCGGATGAAGGCGAGGCTGCTCCATGTTGACTGAACTAAGCCAGCTCAGGAAGAGTCGTTGATCTCTCCTGGTCCGGAAGGTGGACTGGTTTCGGTCGCGCGCGTGCCTATCGGGGCTTGGTCCAGCAATCCCGATCCGGACTGCCCTATTCCGCCTTAATCTCACGCTATGAGGTCATTTGGGCTCCGAGCATCGCTGGTTTTGGCCGTCGTCATGTCGTCGTTCGTCGGCCCGGTCGCCGGTCCGGTTAGGGCCGGCGAATCAGCGACCGGTGCTACGTCGCCGGCCGAGCGGTACATGGCAAATCTGGTCGACACGGCGGCGTCCAACAGCACGGATCTGGCCCAGGCCCGGCGGGCGGTGGCGAAGCTACTCGCCGCGGCCGGGGTCAAGACCGTGTCGAGCCCGGCCCGGGTGCCGCTGCGCCCGCGTGCCGTGCGGTACGTGGTCACCGCCGGGGTGGACGCGATGGTCGACGAAGTGCGTACCCGGTCGGTCAGCTCCCGGCAGACGCTGGCCGAGTACGCCGCCTTCCTGATGCCGACCACCCGGTCCCCGCGCGCTACTTCCGGCACCCGCCTGCGGGACTTCTTGGCCGCCTGGCTGGCGGTCGCCCGGTCCCGCCCCGATCTGCCCGGCTCGAATGCCATTTTCGCGCTGAACGCGCTGGCCCAGCGGCAGAACCCACGCCTCAATGTCTCCTGGGGCGGCTACGATCCCAGCGAGCTGAGACTCGGCTTCCTGGACCTCACCCTGCTGCATGCCGGGTTGGCGCAGACCGCTGCCATCGCCTTCGATCTCGGGGCCGCCAAGTCGCCTGTGTCGACACCGGAACAGCACGACGCGCGAACGGTTCCCGGTCCGTGTGACACCCTGGCCGAGGACCTCGAACGGATGGTGCCGCCGGTGCCCGGCGGCCTGGCGAACGACATCAGGGGGTCGGTGCCGAAGGCCGCCAAGCCTGCCGTGCAGCAGCTCGCGAAGCGATACGTGAAGTACATCGCCGACGATGCGGCGACTGCATCCGGCACCATCGTCAAACGGCTAGGAGAGGCCAACCGGCTCACCAAGATGATCGAGCTGGCGCAGACCTACCGGCTGGCCCACGCGAGCGCCGAGGTGCTGAGCGACAACCCGATCCACCGCCCGCAGCCGGGAGGGGTGCTGAACACCGCGGTCAAGGTCACTTTCGGGATTCCCGACGACCAGTGGGCCGCGGCCGGCCACAGCAATGTTCCTCAGCCGTGGAGCGACTGCCTCAAGATGGTTGGCATGCCGTATCCGACTACGACCCGCGACGTGGCGGCGGAGTTGGCGAAGTGGCAGGTGGAGTGGCGGATCAGTGGCCCTGATGTGGTGCGCTGGCATGGGCCTGGAGTCGGCACGGCGGGCCTGTTGTTCACTGATCAACTCATCGCCGAGAATGACCACACGGCTGCCGTAACCCGGCAGTTCGAGCTGGTCGAGGAAGTCGCTGAAGGCCATCCCGGCACGGAGGTGACGGACGACGTCACGATCACCGCCCGGCTGTTCCGTCCGGCGACTCCGGATCTCAGCACCCTCCTGACCGCGGTGCTGAGCGGCGGCCCGGCGGCGGCCTTCGACTACACCCTGAAGTCCTTCAGCATGCTGTTCCCCAAGCAGGTCAGCGTGGTGCTGCACGTGACCCACCACGAGCACATCGGCCGTCCTCACCGCGCTGCGCGATCAGCGCAGTGGAACGGTTACGTCGTGCTGCGCCACCATGCGACGAAGGCCCGCCACCGCTCGCTGCCCGGGGCCAAGTCCTACCGCAACGACATGACGGTGACCCAGGACGACTGGTCCAGCGTCATCCAGGTCACCGGGGTGGCATCGAACGACGGCGACACCACCAGGCTGAACACCTCAATTTCAAGCGCCGCCACGCACACGGTGCAGGACGACCGGTGGTCCTTTGCGCGTATCACCGGGTGCACCGCGGTGCGCCGCCGCACGAGCAACGCCGTGTCGACCGGCAGCACGAGCACCACCGACAAAACCTTGCGGGTGGTTATCGACGGGGCCGGCGGCGTGTTCCGCATGCGCGTGCCGTTGGTGGTTCCCGCCACGGCTGGTCAGGTCTCCCGGCGCGACTCGTACGTCTACCGGGGTCGACGCGGCGAGTGCGCCGATCCCCCCACGGGCGCGCGCACCGGCGACGTGACCGTCACCGACGAGACGACCGCACGGATGAGCCTCTCCGATCCGCCCAACTTCTGGGACATCACCGACCCGAGCATTCTCCCGGACATGGCCTTCTTCAGGGGGACTACGAGCGGCGTCCACGCCGGCAGACTGATCACGGCGGAGTGGGAACTGTGGCGGTCCGAATAACGAGACACTCCTCTGTGTGACTCTGGCCGGCCACGTCCGCTCGTGTGCGAGGCGGTGGTCAGCCCTGATGGACAGATGCTGACCATCCCAGCCGAGCGACTGACAAGTTCAGTAAAGGAAGCCGTCGAACTTCGGTTCGTAGGCGCATCCGCCGCGGCACATCGCGGGTTCGGGGAATTCGGTGATGCTCACCGCTCGCATCGGCTCGACCGGTGGCCTGAACACCCCGCGACGCTAACGGTCATCAGGCCGGCGGTGTGCGGAAACCTTCGGCTTGTCGACTGAAGGTGGGGGTGGCGGTTAGTCGTTGACGCCGCTGCGGGATGGGCGGGACGCGATCCAGGCTTCGACGTCCTCGGTGCGCCAGACGTTGCCCATCGCCAGCTCGGCGACCGGCTCGGGGAAGTCACGGCGGCTGGTGATCTGGTACACGCGCTGGCGGCTGATCCCGCCGAGCATCATGCGGATTTCGTGTGCCCCAACGAGCCGGAGCTTCTTGGTGGCCATGATTCGCAGGCTAGGCGTGTGCCTGCTGGTCACAGGACGACTTCACGGAGACTAAGAACGCTCGCTAACGTCATGTGTTAGACCAAGTCCTCTCCTGACCGATCATCTCGGCCGGGTACGCTCCGAGCCCTGCCCCTGCCATGGCCTGCGCTACGTGTTCCGCGGACACCGCGCGACCAAGCGCAAGGTGGCACCTATCGGACCGCGGCTGGTCGATGTCGCACGCCGTGCGGAGGTCACGGTCGGTACTGCCTCGGCGGTGCTCAGCGGCAAGCCGGTAGTGGCGGAGGCAACGGCGGCGCGGGTGCTGGCCGCTGCGGAGGAGCTCGGCTATGTGCGTGGTCGACCCGCTGGACAGCTTGCCGCACACTGGCGGCGCAACGGCTTCGCGACCTGGCTGTTCCAGCCGGCGGCACCGGCAGATATCCCGCCAAGGCTCCCCGGCCGGTCAGTCCGGTGCCGATCCTCGCCGACCCGTGGCCTGGCATTCCGGTCCGGGGACGCGGGGCGGCGGCCAAGGCTGATGTCTGCTGGACACCGATCGCGGCCGGGTTGACACCGCACCGGCTTCGTCACACGTACAAGACGCTGATGATCGAGCTTGGCACCCCGGCCACGCTGATGGATGCGCAAATGGGCCATGAGGATGGGTCGGTGCAGGCGCTGTATTCACACGTGACGCCGGAGATGATCCAGCGGCTCCTCGACGGGCTGACGACCGTATGGGAGGCCGCCCTGCAGGCTCGACGAGAGCTCTGCCCGAGATCACCGGTGGCGGTCCTCGACCAGCTCCTGGTGGAAGGTGCCAGGTGAGAGTGCCAAGATTCTCTCCCAAATTTCTCCCAGCGGCCTCTCTCAACGAGAAACGGGCTTCGTCCCTGAGGGGCGAAACCCGTTCTGACCTGCTGTGTTGCGTGGTGGGCGATACTGGGATCGAACCAGTGACCTCTTCCGTGTCAAGGAAGCGCGCTCCCGCTGCGCCAATCGCCCTCGATCAAATGCCGAGGTGGAGACGGGATTTGAACCCGTGTACACGGCTTTGCAGGCCGTTGCCTCGCCTCTCGGCCACTCCACCGAGCCGGCCCCGCACGTTACCTGTGGCGGCCTCTCCGAGCGGACGACGGGATTCGAACCCGCGACCCTCACCTTGGCAAGGTGATGCGCTACCAGCTGCGCTACGTCCGCTTGTCCTTCCGGGTTCCCCCGGCGACGGATGAAACATTAGCCGGTCCTCCCGGGCCTTGCCAAACCGGGGTCCCCCGGCGCGTCGCGGGCCGGCAGACCCGCAGGTCACGCGGTGGCAACGGGACGGCGTGAACCTTGCGGCCCGCGAGTTGTCCACAGGCTGCGAAACCGGCGAGCGCCCGTACGCCCGTCCCGGGTTGGATAGGGGCCATGGAGATCCGACAGATCACGGCCGACGAGCGCACCGGCACCATGTTCCCCCTGCAGGCGTACGCGTTCGGTTCCTCGCCCTGGGACGACGCCGAGCGGGAGACCTACGCCCGGCGCATGGCCTACTACCGCACCGCCACCAGCCTCATCGCCGAGGAGGGCGGGCAGACCCTGGCCGGCGCCGCGGCGTTCCCGATGCGGCAGAACGTACGCGGCGTCGTGCACGACATGGCCGGGGTCGCGTCCGTCTCGACGCATCCGTCCGCGCGCCGCCGGGGGTTCGTGCGGCAGCTCATGGTGAGGCTCATGGGTCAGATGCGTGAGCAGGGTTGCGCCGTCAGTGCGCTCTATCCCTTCCGGCCGTCGTTCTACGGCAGGCTCGGCTACGTGGGTGTGCCGCGGGTGCGGACCGCCACCTTCGCGCCGGAGGGGCTGTCGCACCTGCTCCGCGCCGATCTGCCCGGCGAGGTCGAGCGGCTCCGGCTCTCCGAGGGCTTCGACGAGTACACCGCCTTGACGCTGCGGCTGCTGCGGGAAAGGCACGGCTTCTCCGTGTACGACGACACGCGCACCGCCGAGTTCCGTGATAGTCCGCCGCGGTGGGTGGCGATCGCGCGCGTCGACGGCGAGGTGGTGGGCGCCGTGACGTACCGGATCGACCAGTACGGCGGCGATCTGGTCGGAGACGACCTGCTCACCACGGGGCCGCTGGGGCGCGCCCTGCTGCTGCAGTTCCTCGCCCGGCATGTGGACCAGGTGACGCAGATCGTGCTCACCGTCGGCGTGGACGAGATTCCGGAGCTGTGGGACACAGACCTCGCCGTGCGGACCGAGGGCCGGGTGTACTTTCCCGGCAAATGCGGCCCCATGGTGCGGCTGCTGTCGATCGACGCCCTGAACGGGCTGAGTGCCGGCGCCGACCGCGGCGTGACCGTCGAGGTCGTCGACGACGAGCTGCTCGCGGGCCGCTACCGCATCAGCGGCGAGGCCGGAACGCTGAACGTCGAGGAGACCAAGGACGAGCCGGAGGCCACCTTGACGTGCCCCGGCATCTCGGCGCTGGCATACGGGGTCCTCGACCCGGTCGAGGTCATGACCCGCGGATTCGGCCGGGTCGAGGCGCCGGCGGTGGAGGCGCTGAGCGCGCTGTTCCCGCGGAAGATGCCGTACGTGTTCGCCGACTTCTGACGAGAAGCCGGGAGGGAAGCGCAGAGAGGCCGCCGGGAGTGGCCGGTGCAGCGCATGGAGGGCGGTGGGCCGGACGGACGGTGCGGTGAGACGCCGGGCGAGCCGAGGAGGCCGTCCGGTGGCAGGTCGGGACAAGGAGCGGTGGGAGGAGGCAGCCTAGGGCCGGGGCCGGGGCCGAGGCCGGGGCCGAGGCCAGGACCGGGACCGGGGCCGAGGCCAGCGCCAGGGCCACGGCGAGGACGGGACCGGGCCGGGACCGGGCCAGGCGGGCCAGGGCGGGCGAGGCCGGGGCCAGGGCGGGCGAGGGCCGGGGCCAGCGCCAGGGCCACGGCCAGGACGGGAGCGGGCCAGGGCGGGGCGCTGGGCCAGGGAGGCCCGGGCGGGCGAGGCCTAGGGGCGGGGCGAGGGCCAGGGCGGGGCCAGGTCAGGGCACGGGTCAGACAGCGGCGGGTAGGCCGGCGGAGCTGAACGCTCGGCCGTCGTCGGTCACTGCGGCCGACTCGTAGCCGTCGGGGACGAGTTTCGCCAGCCAGGCGAGTCCCGCTTCGCCCATGGCCAGGGCCGCGGTGGCGTAGGCGTCGGCCAGTGTCAGGTCCGGTCCCACGACCGTGACCGAGCGCAGCCCGTTCGCCGGGCCGCCGGTGCGGGGGTTGAAGACGTGGTGGCCGCGTTCGTAGGTGCCCGAGGTCGCCACCGCGCCGTCGGTGACACTGAGCACCCAGCTCAGCTTGTCCGCCTCCCAGGGGTGGCGGATGCCGACGCGCCAGGGATCGCCCGTGGCCGACAGGCCCCGGGCGCGGATGTCGCCGCCCGCGTTCACGCAGTGGTTGGTCGAGCCGGCCTTCGCCAGGCGGGCGGAGGCGACCTCCACGGACCAGCCCTTGACATAGCCGGACGGGTCGAGCGGGCCCCCGGCGTACGCGTCGAAGTAGCCGTCCGTCGCCCGCCACAGGTCGGCGCACGCCTCCAGCACGTGGCGCAGGTCGGGCGAGCAGTCCGCCACCTCGATCTCTCGGCGGCGCAGGCGGCTCACCTCGCTGTCGTCACGGTACGTGCTGAAGCGGCGGTCGACCTCGTGCAGCCACCCGCACACGTCCTCGATCATCGCGGTGAGCGTGGACGCGGGCAGATCGTCGGCGATGTCGATGCTGACCACGGTCCCCATGACATGCTCGACATGGTGCACGGACCGGCCGGCCCGGTTCCCCAAACCGGAACCCGCCACCCCGGCACCCGCGGACCCCGAACCAGCCAACCCGGAACCCACCCGCTCGGAACCCGCGGATCGCGAACCCGCCGCCTCCGCACCCGCGGATCGCGAACCCGCGGATCGCGAACCCGCCGCCCCGCTGCTCGCGGGAGCGGGCACCTGCGGTCCGGCGCCGGACCCGGAACCCACACCGGGCGAGACCTGCCGGCCGAGGGAGGTGATCCCACTGAAGTCGTAGTGCGTCGGATCGGCGGCCGGGTGCATGGTGCGGGACTCTACGCGTTCGCCTGGTCGATGGCAGCCTGGAGCGACTTGGCGTACGACTCGCTGGTGAACGTCGCCCCGGACACCGCGTCGACCTCCGCGCTCTGCGCCTTGACCGTCGACTCGTTCAGGGCCCCGACGGCCGGCGGGTTGATGGTGGCGCTGTCCGCGGTCGTCGGGTACGTGGCGTCAGCCGCCGTGATCTTTCCTTCTTCGATCTTGATGGAGACCTGGACGGTGCCGTACGGGTTCTTGACCGCCGAGCCCTTGTAGACGCCGTCCTTCATGCCGCTGCCTCCGGCGGCGCCTTCCGACGACTCCTCCTTCGAGTCCTCGGACGATTCGGAGCCGGAGGGCTTCTTGCCCGGCTTCTTGCCCGGCGTGGAGGCGTCCTGCCCCGAACCGGCCAGGTCGACGGCGGGCGGAGCTGCCACCGGGGCGGCCGGCGCGGAGACGCTCAGCCGGACGCCCACGATCAGGGCGGCGCCGGTCAACGTTCCTACGGCTGCTGCGGTGCTGCGTCGCATGAAAACTCCCGAGGCTCACGAATCGAGGGGACAGGGGACGGGACTCACAATGGGAAGCACGGAACCGACGCGGAGACGGTTCAGAACTCGAAGGGGTCCAGGTGTAGCTGGCTGTCGGGGACCTCGAGCTCCCGCAGCGTCTGCACCGCGGCGTCCACCAGGCCGGGCGGCCCGCACAGGTACACGTCGCGCCGGTTGACGTCCGGCACCAGGCCGAGCAGGCCGTTCGCCGTGAACAGCCGGCGCGGGCCGGGGTCGTTGCGTGAGCCCACGATGTAGCGGACCCACGCGTCCCGGCGTTCCGCCAGGTCCTCCAGCTCCTCGCGGAAGACCAGCTCGTCCGGGCGGCTGGCGCGGTAGATCACGATCGTGTCCGGCGGCATGTCCTCCAGCAGGGCGCGGATCGGGGCGATGCCGCTGCCGCCGGCGATGAGCAGGGCGCGGCGGCGGGTACGGCGCTGCGCGGTGAACGTGCCGAACGGTCCCTCCGCCCACACCTTCGTGCCGGGCTCCATCTCGGCCAGCTTGGCGGTGTGGCCGCCGACGGCCGTGACCGTCAGGCGCAGCCACTGCGAGTTGGGTGCCGCGGAGAGCGAGAACGGGTGGGACTGCCACCAGCCGTTGCCGGTGAAGAACCGCCAGCGCATGAACTGGCCGGCCTGCGCGGGCAGCTTGTCCAGGTTCTTGCCGTCGATGTAGATCGAGAACGTGTTCGTGCCCTCGGCGACCACCTCGGCCACCTCGAAGCGGTGCCGCGTGTTCAGCCAGACCGGCTCGACGAGGCGGCCCCAGACCAGGGCCGCGATCACCAGCGCGCCGAGCGCCGGCCAGAAGACGTCGGCGAAGTCGCCGCCGAGGTTGGCGCCCATCGCGACCTGGTGGCCGTACCCGAGGAGCAGCACGAGGTAGGCGCTCAGGTGGATCAGGTGCCAGAGCTCGTACGGCATCTTGCTCCGCAGCGCGCGGATCGAGATGAGGCTGATGAAGACCAGCAGGCCCGTGGCGACCGTGGCGCCGATCATGTCCGGGAAGGTCGTGATCATCGTCCAGCCCTGGTCGACCACGCCGGTCTCGCTGGTCATCGCGTAGCCGTACACGATGAACACGACGTGCGCGCCGACCAGCACGACCAGGGAGGTGCCGAGCCAGCGGTGCCAGCGCAGCAGGTCGCGGGCACCCACCCAGTCCTCGAGGAACGAGACCCGGCTCATCATCAGGAGCTGGATGAAAAGGACGTACCCGCCCACCAGCCCGGTGATCCGGCCCACCGCCATCATCAGCGCCGCGGTGTCCTGGATGGCACCCGCCTCGGTCTCGAAGAGCCACAGCGCGACGCTGGTGGCCAGCCCGGCGAAGAACAGCAGCACCGTGAGCAGCCGGTTGCCGGAGGTCGCCTCGGCCGGCGGGCGGTCATCGGTGACGATCGCGGGGCCGGAGCCCTGCCAGCCGGTCGGGTCGCCGGGCGCCTCGACGAGGATGTCGCCGCGCGGCACGCCCTCGTTGAGGTCCGGTTGCTCCCAGAAGTCCCGGGCGGGGCGTTGGTCCTCGAAGGTCTGGAACATCGTCGGCCCTGGTCGCGCCATCGGCTCTCACCCGCCCGGCAGTCGTCATCCGTCGCCGGGCCGCCCCCCGGCGGCCCACAGGACGGCCCTGTCTGCGCAGGCCGTCGAGGGGTACTACGCGGAGCGGCGGGGGAAGGCTCAACGCGGAGCGAAAAAAGGCCCGACCGGCTCACCCGGAGCCGGAAACCGGGCCGGACAACCCGACCGGCTAACGTCACCGGCGTGACTGACAACCCCGCCGGACTCACCGTGGTCGGCATCGGCGCCGACGGCTGGGCCGGTCTGACGGGTACGGCCACCGCCGCGCTCACCGCCGCCGACGTGATCCTCGGCAGCGACCGCCAGCTCGCCCTGCTGCCGCCGCAGGTCGCCGGTGAGCGCGTGGCCTGGCCGTCGCCGCTGCTGCCCGCCCTGCCGGGCCTGCTCGAGGCGCACCGCGACCGCCGCGTCGCGGTGCTGGCCAGCGGCGATCCGATGTTCCACGGCATCGGCGCCACCCTGCGACGCCATGCCGGTCAGGTGCGCGTCATCCCGCATCCGTCGTCGGTCTCCCTGGCCGCCGCCCGGCTGGGCTGGCCGCTCGCGGACGTCGACGTGCTCAGCCTGGTCACCGCGCGGGTCGAGGAGCTGCACCCGCTGGTCCATCCGGGCCGCCGGATCCTGGTGCTGAGCCGGGACGCGTCGACCCCGGCCGAGGTGGCCGCATTACTGACCAGCCGCGGGTACGGCGACAGCACCGTGACGGTCCTCTCCCGGCTCGGCGGCGAGGACGAGGCGAGCGTCCGCGGGCCGGCGGCGACCGTCGACCTCACCGGGCTGGACCCGCTCAACGTGGTGGCGATCGAGTGCGGCCGGGGCGGTGCCCGGCTGCCGCTCACCCCCGGACTGCCCGACGACGCCTACGAAAGTGATGGGCAGCTCACCAAGCGTGAGGTGCGCGCGGTGACGCTGGCGATGCTCGGCCCGCAGCCCGGCGAACTGCTCTGGGACGTCGGCGCCGGGTCGGGCAGCATCGCGATCGAGTGGATGCGCAGCCATCGCGCCTGCCGGGCCGTCGCGGTCGAGTCCTCGCCCGAGCGGGCGGCGCGCGTGGAGGCGAACGCAGCCGCTCTGGGCGTACCCAAGCTGGAGGTCGTCGTCGGTCGCGCACCCGGCGCCCTGGCCGGGTTGTCCACGCCCGACGTGGTCTTCATCGGCGGCGGCGTGACGCGCGACGGCGTGCTGGAGGCCGCGTGGGCCGCGTTGCCCGAGGGCGGGCGGCTGGTCGCGAACGCGGTCACGCTGGAGTCGGAGGCGGTGCTGGCCGCCTGGTACGCCAAGCTCGGCGGCGAGCTCACCCGGGTCGCGGTGAGCCGGGCGTCGCCGGTCGGCGGGTTCACAGGATGGAGATCGATGATGCCGGTGACGATCTGGTCGGTGGTCAAGCCGTGACGGTGCACTTCATCGGCGCGGGTCCCGGGGCCGCGGACCTGATCACCGTACGCGGGCAGCGGCTGATCGCCGCCGCGCCGGTCTGCCTGTACGCGGGCAGCCTCGTCCCGCGTGAGCTGCTCGGATCGTGTCCGCCGGGCGCGCGGCTGGTCGATACCGCGAACCTCGACCTGGACGAGATCGTCGCCGAGATGGTCGAGGCCACCAGGGCCGGTCAGGACGTGGCCCGGCTGCACTCCGGCGACCCGTCGGTCTTCAGCGCGGTGGCCGAGCAGATGCGCCGGCTCGACGCCGCGGGCGTGCCCTACGACGTGACCCCGGGCGTGCCGGCCTTCGCCGCGGCGGCCGCCTCCCTCGGCCGCGAGCTGACCGTGCCCGAGGTGGCACAGACGGTGATCCTGACCCGTACGGCGGAACGCGCCACCGCGATGCCGCCGGGGGAGGACCTCGCCACCCTGGGCGCCAGCCGCGCCACCATGGTGTTGCACCTGGCCGTCCAGCGGATCGAGGCGGTGGTCGCCGAGCTCGTACCGAACTACGGCCGGGAGTGCCCGGTCGCGGTGGTGGCCCGGGCCAGCCGCGACGACGAGGTCGTCCTGCGCGGCACGCTGGCCGACATCGCGGCGCGGGTGATCGACGCGGGCATCAAGCGCACCGCCGTCATCGTGGTCGGTGCGGCGCTGACCGCGTCGCAGTTCCCGGACAGCCACCTGTACTCGACCGATCGATGCCGGAGCTGACCGGGCGGGTCCTCCTGCTCGGGGGAACCACCGAGGCGCGGGCGCTCGCCGGGCGCGTACCCGTGATCAGCTCGCTCGCCGGGCGGACGTCCCGGCCGCTGCTGCCCGCCGGCGAGGTGCGCATCGGCGGCTTCGGCGGCGTCGAGGGTCTGGTCCGCTACCTGCGCACGGAGCGCATCGGCGCCGTGGTGGACGCGACGCATCCGTTCGCCGCGACCATGACCGCGCACGCGGCGGCGGCGACCTCGCAGACCGGGGTACCGCTGCTGGTCTTGCGCCGCCCGGGATGGCGCTCGGGGCCGGGCGACGTGTGGCACCGCGTGCCCCATCTACCCGCCGCCGCGGCGCTCGTGCCCGGCCTCGGCGAGCGGGTCTTCCTGACCACCGGACGGCAGAGCATCGCCGCGTTCGCCGCCCTGGACGGGTGCTGGTTCCTGTCCCGCTCGGTCGAGCGGCCCGCCCCGCCGCTGCCGCGGCGCCTCGAGGTGCTGCTCGACCGCGGCCCGTTCACCGTGGACGGCGAGCGCGAACTGCTGCGGCGGCACCGCATCGAGGTGCTGGTCACGAAGGACAGCGGGGGCGGCGCCGCCAAGCTCGACGCCGCCCGCGAACTCGGGCTTCCGGTCGTGATGGTCGACCGGCCGCCCCTGCCCGCGGACGTGGCGACCGCCGCGACCGTCGACGAGGCCGTGGCCTGGCTCGCTCAGCGGGGGTAGCTGCGGGGCGGCGCGCCCGGCGCCGGTGGCTGCGCGGCCGTGCGCTCTGCGGAAGTAGCTGCGGGGCGCGCGCTCAGCGGGGGTAGCTGCGGGGCGCGCGCTCAGCGGGGGTAGCTGCGGGGCGTGTAGACGTGGGTGGCGCCGTCGCCGCGGCTCACCACCCGGGTCCGGCTGGAGCCGATGATCAGCAGGCAGCGCATGTCGATCGTCGCCGGGTCGAGGTCGCCGAGCGTGGTGACCCGCACCGTCTCCTCCGGACCGCCCACGTCCCGGCCGACCACCACCGGCGTCTGCGGGGCGCGGTGCTCGAGCAGCAGCTCCCGGGCCCGGACCAGCTGTTCCTTGCGGCTCTGCGACGCCGGGTTGTAGAGGGCGATCACCAGGTCGGCGCCCGCGGCGGCGGACAGCCGGGACGCGATGATCTCCCACGGCTTCAGCCGGTCCGACAACGACATGATGCAGAAGTCGTGGCCCAGCGGTGCGCCCGCGCGGCTCGCCACCGCCTGCGCCGCGGTGAGGCCGGGCACGACGCGGACCGGCACGTCCTTCCACTGCGGGTCCTCGCTGACCTCCAGCACCGCCGCGGCCATCGCGAACACACCGGGATCGCCGGAGGACACGACCGCCACCCGCCGCCCGCGCTTCGCCAGATCCAGGGCGAACGCGGCCCGCTCGGCCTCGACCCGGTTGTCCGACGCGTGCCGCCGCTGCCGCGGGTTCGCCGGAACGCGCGCCACGTAGGGTCCGTAGCCCACGACGTCGTCCGCCTCGGCGAGCGCGGCGTGCGCCTCCGGGGTGAGCCACTCCCGCGCCCCGGGCCCGAGCCCGACGACCGTGACCTGCCCGCCCCGGCCCCCGGCACCCACCCCGGGGAACTCCTCCGCCGCGGAGGAGGCGTCCCCGGTGGACGGCGCGGCAAGGGTGCCCGTCGCCGGGGGAGCGGTGGGGGTGCCGGTCGCGGCGAGGGCGTCCGGCGCGGAGGTGGCGTCCGTCGCGGGGGCCGGGGTGACCTCCGCCGGTGCGGTGCCGGACTCGATGAACGCGGTGGCGGCGGTGCTGGGGAGCAGGGCCAGGGAGAAGTAGGGCACCGTGGCCGGGTCGACGTCGGCCAGCCGGCCGCGGCGCTCCTGGTCGGTGGTGGCCCGCTCGACGTACCAGGCGTCGTCGAGGCGGCCGGCGCGCTCCAGCGCCTCGCGGACTCCCGCGAAGGTGCGGCCCAGCTTCATGATCGCGGCGGAGCCGGTGCCCGCCAGCTTGGCGGCGAGCTCGGCCGGCGGCAGCGTGCCCGGCAGGACGGTCAGCGTCTCGTCGCGTTCCATCAGGGGCCGCCCGAGCACCGCCGACGCGGCGCTCACCGAGGTCACGCCGGGCACCACCGCGGTCTCGTAGCGGTGGGCGAGCCGCTTGTGCATGTGCATGTACGAGCCGTAGAAGAACGGGTCCCCCTCGGCCAGCACCACCACGTCGCGCCCGGCGTCCAGGTGCGCCGCGAGCCGTTCGGCGCTCGCCGCGTAGAACTCGTCGATCGCCCCCTGGTAACCGCCCGGGTGGTCGGTGGTCTCGGTGGTGACCGGATAGATCAGCGGCTCCTCGATCTGCCCCTCGCGCAGGTAGGCCGCCGCGATCGCCCGCGCGTTCGAGCGCCCGTGCCGGGCCGCGTGGTACGCGATCACGTCCGCCGCCCCGATGAGCCGTGCCGCCTTGACGGTGACCAGCTCCGGGTCGCCCGGGCCGAGCCCGACGCCGTACAACCGACCCGCCACCGTCACTCCTCCTCCGAGGCGAGGGCGTTGACCGCCGCCGCCGTCATCGCGCTGCCGCCCCGCCGGCCCCGGACGATCAGATGTTCCAGCCCGGACTCGGCGAGCGCGTCCTTCGACTCGGCGGCGCCGATGAACCCGACCGGGATGCCCAGCACCGCGGCGGGCCGGGTTGCCCCCGCCGCCACCATCTCCAGCAACCGGAACAGCGCGGTCGGCGCGTTGCCGATCGCCACCACGGCCCCGCCGAGCCGGTCGCCCCACAGGTCCAGCGCGGCGGCGCTGCGGGTGTTGCCGATCGCGGCGGCCAGCGCCGGTACGGCCGGATCCCGCAGCGTGCAGACGACCTCGTTGCCGGCGGGCAGCCGCTTGCGGGTCACCCCGGAAGCCACCATCTCGGCGTCGCAGAGGATCGGCGCGCCGTCGAGCAACGCCTTGCGCGCGGCGGTCACGACCCCCGGGCTGTACCCGATGTCGTCGACCAGGTCCACCATCCCGCACGCATGGATCATGCGGACGGCGACCCGCGCCACATCGGCCGGCAGCCGCGACAGGTCGGCCTCGGCCCGGATGGTCGCGAACGACCGCCGATAGATCTCCGCGCCGTCGCGCACGTACTCCATCTCAGCCCTTCCTCACGGCCGCGACCAGCGCCGCCACCTCAGCGACCGGCACCGAGCCGCCCGCCGTCCCTTCGTCGTCCACCGCCGCCGCCCGCGCGCCTTCCGGCGCCGGGCCGTCCGTCGTCCGCGCAGCGTCGGGCGCCGGGCCGTCCGTCGTCCGCGCAGCGTCGGGCGCCGGGCCGTCCGTCGTCCGCGCGGCGTCGGGCGCCGGGCCGTCCGCCGTCCGCGCGGCGTCCGGCACCCGGCCGTCCGCCGTCCGCTGATCGGGCAGTGGTGCGCGGCGCACCAGGTAGCCGGAGCCGGTGGCCTCGACCCGCACGTGCGGTCCCTGCGGGCTGCCGCACCCTCGGGCGCAGCCCACCCAGTGCACCGGCAGCCCGGCACCGGGCCGCGTCGTCGCGTCGGCGTCCGCGCGCACGTCCGCCAGCGCCTTGCCGCATCCGGGCCGTCCGGCGCACGAGGTGACGCCGGTCCACCGCGATCCGGCGGCGGTCTCCAGACCGGCCCCGGCGAGCTTACGCATCCACGTCCCGGCGCCGTCCGCGGGCAGGCCGGGCACCACGACCCCACGCCACGGCGTGACGACGACCGTCTCCGCGGACTCCAGCGCGCGCAGCGCGTCGCCGCCGAGCCGGCCCAGCGGCACCAGCGCGCCGACGGCCCGCCGCCCGTCGCGCTGGGGGATGACGCCGAGCGGCTCCCGGAGAAGGGGCGCGGATGTCCCGGCCGACCGGGGTGAACGGACCGGCGGCCGGAGCAGGTCAGGATCCGGCTCGCCGAGGGGCACGCCCAGCGCCGCCGCGGTGTGGGCCGCCATCCGGGCCGGCCCGTCGGTCAGCTCGCGCACCCGCCAGGGAGGCCGCCGGCCGGAGCCGACGTCGTGCGCCGCCAGCGTGAGGAACGCGTGGCCCGCCGCCAGCAGCGCGCCGACCACCTGGTCGGGACGCACCCGCAGACCCAGGTCTCGCCCGGCGAGGAGCACGGCCACCCTCGGTCCTGCCGGCATCGGCAGCGCG
This sequence comes from Couchioplanes azureus, assembly GCF_014648355.1. Taxonomy (GTDB): domain Bacteria; phylum Actinomycetota; class Actinomycetes; order Mycobacteriales; family Micromonosporaceae; genus Actinoplanes; species Actinoplanes azureus. Next base: position 488,007 of record NZ_BMQY01000003.1, on the reverse strand, counting down.
GCCACGTCGGCGGATCGGGCCACGTCGCCGGTGCCGTCGTCGACGGCGAACAGGAACCGGCCGGGCAGGGCGGCGAGGGCCGGGTCGGCGCAGAGCGCCTCATCCAGCGCCCGGAGCGGCGCGGCATCCTCCAGCAGCGGCGATCCCGCGATGTTGCGGACCAGCTCGTGCGTCGCCGACGGCAGCAGCCCGGCCGCCGCGAGCCGCTCGGCGAGCCGGGCCGGCGCGACGCCGCGCAACGCCCGCAGCTGCAGGTTTGCGCGGCTGGTCAGCTCGACGTGCCCGTCGCCCCACTCCTCGGCCAGCGCCCGCAGCGCTGCGAGCTGGGTGCCGGTGATCCGCCCGCCGGGGATGCGCACCCGGGCCAGCGGCCCGTCGGCAGCCTCGTGCAGCCGCAACGCCCCCGGACAGGCATCGAAGTCGGCGCGGACGCCACCGACCGCACCGGGCGCCGGGGAGAAGCCGGGCGCCGGGGAGAAGCCGGGCGCCGGGGAGAAGCCGGGCGCCGGCGAAAGGCCGGGCCCGGGGCGAATGCCGGGCGCAGCCGACATGCCGGGCGCGGGGGAAGCGTCAGAGGCACCGGCAGCGCCGGGCGGCGTCCCGGCGTCGTTGCCGGGACGGTCGGGGGGCAAGGACACGGCCCGGATACTACGGATCGGGTCCGACAGATCCCCGGGGCCGGTCGGGATCGTCACATCAGGCCGCGACGCGAGCCGGTCGGATCATCACGTCAGGCCGTTACGCGGGCCCGGTCGGAGCGTCACGGCGGGCGCGCGACGCGGACCGGTCGGGGCCGTCACACGGCGTCACGTTGACTCCGGCTGGCGCGGTCGGCAGAGTGGGAGTCCACGTGCGGCGACGCCGCGGAGGAAGCCGGTGCGAGTCCGGCGCGGTCCCGCCACTGTCACCGGGTTCTGCCGAGCCCGGGAGCCAGGAACTCCGGTCGCCGTGATTCCTTCGACCCAGGGCGCGGACCCTGAGGGGAGAGCCGTGTTTCTGCTGCTGTCGACGTCCGACACCGACCTGCTCAGCGCCCGGGCCAGTGGCCGCGCCTGGCGGCTGGGCAACCCCGCGCGCACCGCGGTCGGCGATCTTCCCGCGCTCACCGAGGGCGCCGAGCTGATCGTCGTGCGGATCCTCGGCGGGCGCCGGGCCTGGGAGGAAGGGCTCGACGCGCTGCTCGCCGGGCCGGTGCCGGTCGTCGTGCTCGGCGGCGAGCAGGCGCCCGACGCCGAGCTGATGAAGCTCTCCACCGTGCCGGCCGGCGTCGCCGCCGAGGCGCACGCCTACCTCGCGCACGGAGGCCCGGGCAACCTGGCCGCCCTGCACGACTTCCTGTCGGACACCATCCTGCTCACCGGCCACGGCTTCGCGGCGCCGGCCCCCGCACCCGACTGGGGCATCCTGGAGCGCCGGACCGCGCAGACCAGCGGCCCGACCGTCGCCGTGCTGTACTACCGCGCCCACCACATGGCCGGCAACACGGCGTTCGTCGAGGCGCTCTGCCAGGCCGTCGAGGCGAAGGGTGCCCGGCCGCTGCCGATCTTCACCGCTTCCTTGCGTACGGCATCGGCGGAGCTCCTGGCCGAATTGCGCAAGGCGGACGCGCTGGTCGTCACCGTGCTCGCCGCAGGCGGCACGAAGCCTGCCACGGTCTCCGCCGGCGGTGACGACGAGGCGTGGGACGTCGGGGTACTCGCCGACCTCGACGTGCCGATCCTGCAGGGGCTCTGCCTGACCAGCAGCCGCGAGGCGTGGGAGGCCAGCGACGACGGGCTGTCCCCGCTGGACGCCGCGACGCAGGTCGCCATCCCCGAGTTCGACGGCCGGATCATCACCGTCCCGTTCAGCTTCAAGGAGATCGACCCGGACGGCCTGTCGGTGTACGTGCCGGATCCGGAGCGGGCCGCGCGGGTGGCCGGCATCGCGGTCGCGCACGCCCGGCTGCGGCATGTGCCGCCGGCCGAGCGCCGGATCGTGGTCATGCTCTCGGCATATCCCACCAAGCACTCCCGGATCGGCAACGCGGTCGGGCTGGACACGCCCGCCTCGACGGTACGGCTGCTCGCCGCGCTCGGTGAGCGCGGTTACCGGATCGGCTCCTTCCCCGGGGTCGGCGAGCAGGACGGCGACGCGCTCGTCCACGCGCTGATCGCGGCCGGCGGGCAGGACCCGGACTGGCTGACCGAGGAGCAGCTGGAGAGCAACACCGTGCGGATCAGCGGCGAGGCGTACGCCGCGTGGTTCGCCACGCTCGACGCCGACCTGCGGGAGTCCATGGAGCGGCACTGGGGCCCGCCGCCCGGCGAGCTCTATGTGGACGGCGGCGACATCGTGCTCGCCGCGCTGCGCGACGAGAACACCGTGGTCATGGTGCAACCGCCGCGGGGCTTCGGGGCCAATCCCGTGGCGATCTACCACGATCCGGACCTGCCGCCGAGCCACCACTATCTCGCCGCGTACCGGTGGCTCGCCGACGAGTTCGGCGCGCACGCGGTCGTGCACGTGGGCAAGCACGGCAACCTCGAGTGGCTACCGGGCAAGAACGTCGGCATGTCCGCCGCGGACGGCACCGACGCCGCGCTGGGCGATCTGCCGCTGATCTACCCGTTCCTGGTCAACGACCCCGGCGAGGGCACCCAGGCGAAGCGCCGGGCCCACGCCACCCTGGTCGACCACCTGATCCCGCCGATGGCGCGCGCCGAGTCGTACGGTGACATCGCCCGGCTGGAGCAGCTCCTCGACGAGCACGCGACCATCGCCACGCTGGACCCGGCGAAGCTGCCGGCGATCCGGTCGCAGATCTGGACCCTGATCCAGGCCGCGAGGATGGACCACGACCTGGGCCTGGCGAACCGTCCCGGCGACGAGGAGTTCGACGACTTCCTCCTGCACGTCGACGGCTGGCTGTGCGAGGTCAAGGACGTGCAGATCCGCGACGGCCTGCACGTGCTCGGCGCCGCGCCGACCGGCGAGGCGCGGATCAACCTGGTCCTCGCCATGCTGCGTGCCCGGCAGATGTGGGCCGGTCAGGTCGCGGCGCTGCCCGGCCTGCGCGAGGCGCTCGGCCTGCGGGAGGACGCCTCCACCGCCGAGACCGACGCGGTCGAGGCCCGGGCCCGGGAGCTGGTCACCGCCATGGAGGAGGCCGGCTGGCCCGCCGAGGTCCCGGACCTCACCGACGACCCGCGGGTACGCGACGTGTTGACCTTCGCGGCGACGGAGATCGTGCCCCGGCTGTCGCGGACCACCGACGAGCTGACGAACGTGCTGCACGCCCTCGACGGCGGGTACGTGCCGGCCGGGCCCAGCGGCTCGCCGCTGCGCGGGCTGGTCAACGTGCTGCCGACCGGCCGCAACTTCTACTCCGTGGACCCCAAGGCCATCCCCAGCGCGCTGGCCTGGGAGACCGGCCAGGCGATGGCGGAGTCGCTGCTCAGGCGCTACCGCGACGACTACGGCGACTGGCCGCGGTCGGTCGGCCTGTCCGCCTGGGGCACCAGCGCCATGCGGACCGCGGGCGACGACATCGCCGAGATCCTCGCGCTGCTCGGCGTACGCCCGGTCTGGGACGCCGCCTCCCGGCGGGTCACCGGCATCGAGCCGATCGACCTCGCCGAGCTGGGCCGCCCGCGCATCGACGTGACCGTGCGCATCTCCGGCTTCTTCCGGGACGCCTTCCCGCACGTGGTGGCCCTGCTGGACGACGCGTTCACGCTGGTCGCCGACCTGGAGGAGGCGCCGGAGCAGAACTTCGTGCGGGCACACGCGCTGGCCGACGCGGGGGAGGGCAGGACCTGGCGGCAGGCCACCACGCGCATCTTCGGCTCCCGGCCGGGTGCGTACGGCGCCGGCATCCTGCCGCTGATCGACAGCCGCAACTGGCGGGGCGACGCCGACCTCGCCGAGGTGTACGCGGTCTGGGGCGGCTTCGCCTACGGCCGGGACCTCGACGGCGTGGAGGCGCGCGCGGACATGGAGACCGCGTACCGGCGCATCGAGGTGGCGGCGAAGAACATCGACACCCGCGAGCACGACATCGCCGACTCCGACGACTATTTCCAGTACCACGGCGGCATGATCGCCACCGTACGGGCACTGACCGGCCGGGCGCCGGCCGCGTACATCGGCGACTCCACCAACCCGGACGCCGCACGCACCCGCAGCCTGACCGAGGAGACCGCCCGGGTCTTCCGGGCCCGGGTGGTCAACCCCCGCTGGATCGCCGCGATGCGCCGGCACGGCTACAAGGGCGCCTTCGAGCTGGCGGCGACGGTCGACTACCTCTTCGGCTACGACGCGACCGCGGGCGTGGTCGCCGACTGGATGTACGAGCAGCTTGCGGCGACGTACGTGCTGGACCCGGAGAACCAGAAGTTCATGACCCAGTCGAACCCGTGGGCGCTGCACGGCATCACGGAACGCCTGCTGGAGGCCGCCGACCGCAAGCTGTGGGCGGCACCCGACCCGCAGACGCTCGCCGCCCTGCAGCAGGTCTACCTGGAGACCGAGGGCGACCTGGAGGGCGACGACTAGCCGGTCGGGTGGCGGCGCAGCAGGTAGGTGTCCATGATCCAGCCGTGCCGGGCGCGGGCCTCGGCGCGGACCCGGCGGATCTCGTCGGCCACCTCGGCCAGCGGGCCCGATATGAGCAGCTCGTCCGGGGTACCGAGGTAGGCGCCCCAGTAGATGTCGACGTCCTGCGCGTCGACGGCGCCGAAGGTCTGGTGGGCGTCGAGCATCACGACGACGTCGTCGACGTTCGCGGGCCATTCCTCGGCGAGGCGGCGCCCGGTGGTCACCTGGAAGGGCCGGCCGATCCGGTTGACGCCGATCCGGTGCTTGGCGGCGAGAGCCGAGACGCTGCTGATGCCGGGGATCACCTCGTAGTCGAAGCGGGTGCCGCCGCGGGCCAGGATCTCGTCGAGGATCGCGATGGTGGAGTCGTAGAGCGACGGATCGCCCCAGACCAGGAAGGCGCCGGTCTCGCCGTCGAGCAGGTGCTCACGGATCAGCGCCTCGGTCACCTCGGAGCGGCGGTGCCGCCAGTCGGCGATGGTGCCCTCGTAGTCGGCCGGGGTGCGGTCGCGGTCGGGGTCGCGGCCCTCGGCGACGCGGCGGCCGGGTTTCCCGTACGCCTTGAGGATCCCGCGCCGCAGCTCGATCATGCTTTCCTTGGCCTCGCCCTTGTCGAGCAGGAAGAACACGTCGGTCCGGCCGATCGCCTTGGCTGCCTGCAGGGTGAGGTGGTCGGGGTCGCCGGCCCCGATCCCGATGACGTAGATCTTCCGCACGCCGTGCAGTCTGCCCCACCCGCCTGCCCGTCCTCCCGGAGGGGCGGGCGAGTGCGGTGCCGGCCGGGTGCCACCTGCTCAGTCCGGCAGGAGGGGCACCGACGGGTGCAGCTCGCGGCCCAGCGACGCGGCCCGGGTGACCGAGCCCGAGCCGAACCGGTCCCGGACCGCGTCGAGCGCGGTGTCGAGGCCGTCGTCGTGCGGGTCCTCGAACGGCAGCTCGAGCTGCACCGCGCCGTCGCTGTCCAGGTTGCCCACCGCGACCCCGACCAGCGTGATGCCGCGCTCCTCGATCAGCGGCCGGGCGGCCGCCAGCAGCGCGCGGGCGGTCTCCAGGATCGCCCGGGTCTGCATCGTCGCCTTGAGCAGGCTGCGGGACCGGGTGGCCCGGCTGAAGTCGCCGAACCGTAGCCGCAGCGTCACCGTCCGGCCGGCGCGTCCGGCCGCCCGCATCCGCCGGGTCACCCGGTCGACCAGCGCCGCGAGTGTCGCGTCGAGCTCCGCGAACGGGCGCGGCCGGCGCCCGAGGGCGCACTGTGAGCCGATCGAGCCGCGCCGGTGCCCCACCCGCACCCGCCGGGGGTCGCGGTTGTGCGCCAGGGCGTGCAGGTGCCGCCCGGCGTGGGCGCCGAGGATGGCGACGAGGGCGGCCTCGCCGATCCGGGCCACGTGCCCGACCGTGCGGATCTGCCGGTCGCGCAGCTTGCCCGCGGTGACCGGGCCGACCCCCCACAGGCGTTCGACCGGCAGCGGGTGCAGGAACGCCAGCTCCTCGCCGGGCGGCACGACGAGCAGCCCGTCCGGCTTGCCGACTCCGCTGGCCACCTTCGCCAGGAACTTAGTGCGGGCCACCCCGACGGTGATCGGCAGGCCCACCCGCTCGCGCACCTGCGCCCGCAGCGCCGCCGCGATCTCGGCGGGCGTGCCGCGGATCCGGTGCAGCCCGCCGACCTCGAGGAACGCCTCGTCGATGGAGATGCCCTCGACGATCGGCGTGGTGTCGCGGAACACCCGGAAGACCGCCTTGCTCGCCGCCGAGTAGGCCGGCATCCGGGGCGGGACGACGATCGCGCCCCGGCACAGCGCCCGCGCCTGGGCGAGGCCCATGGGGGTACGCACGCCGCAGGCCTTGGCCTCGTAGCTGGCGGCCAGCACGACGCCGCCGCCGACGAGCACCGGCCGGCCCCGCAGGCCCGGGTCGTCACGCTGCTCCACCGACGCGTAGAACGAGTCCAGGTCGGCGTGCAGGATGGTCGCCCGATCAGCCACGGGCGCCATCTTAGAACATATGTGCGACTCCTCGGGCTCCGCGGCTCCGGCGCGCCTTTCGTGATCGATCGCGGCACCCGATCGCCATCCATGAGCTGGCTCGGTCATCATGACACCGGCTGCGGGCCTGATCTGGTACCCGCCTTCGTCAATCCACTGGTGGTCGCCTTGGCGCTGCTGTTCCTGACGCTTGTGGCCGTCACGGTTGCGTCGAAGGTCAGGCGGACCAGGCTGGCCTGGAGCGCACCTGGCTCTTGAGGGTCCAATACAGCGACATGCTGCTGGGCATCACACGGTTCGCGCCAGAGTCTGCAACTCGCGAGCAGAGCCAGCCTGTGGCGGCTCGCGTCCCGCGGACACACCGCCGGGAGCCGATAATGAGGCGCATGGACCTCGAGGTGGCTTTGCGTGAGCCCGCCCTGGCCGACGTGGACGTGTTCTTCGCCCAAGAACAGGACCCTGAGGCTGCCCGCCGCGCGAACTTCACTCCTCGCAGCCGCGCGGAATTCGTACACCACTGGACTCAGCGGATCCTCGGCGACGACACCGTCGATTCCCGAACAGTCACCGTGGACGGAGAGACTGCAGGAAACGTCGTTGCCTGGTGGCAGGACGGCCGGCGCACCATCGGCTACTGGCTCGGCCGTGAGTTCTGGGGCCGAGGGATCGGCACCGAGGCGCTGCGGCAGTTCCTCGAACGGGAGCGGTTCCGTCCGCTCTACGCCGACACCGATGTGAGTAACACGGTGTCGCTTCGCCTACTTCGGCGCTGCGGCTTCGAGCACGTCGAAACCGTCAAGACCGGCAACGTCGAGTACGTCGTGCTCAAACTTTCCTGAAGCCTCGGAAGCCGCCGCGTCGGCCAAGGCGGCCGTCGGTGCGCGCTCGTCGGGTGGCGGTGTGCGACTTACCACGGCGTTCCACCGCCTTCCGGCGCTGCCCGGAGCCTCGGTGGAGTCGGTGGCATGTGCCGACCGGGGGCTCATCATTCATCTGCGTCGACGCCGTCGGTGGATGGTGTGCCCGTGCTCGACCGCGACGCGAGCTCGATATGACACCTCACGGCGGTGGCGGCACTGCGGCCGTGTCCGCACCGAGCAGGTGCTGTGCGCCCGACCCGGCGCTCGGCACACCAGCGACTTCGAGGACGTGGTGGCCTGGTCCAGTTCCCCGGCTCGAAAGCATCAACGCCGAGATCCGGCTCATCTCTCAGCGCCATGACTTGTCTCTGCCTTGGTGGGGTGAGCATCGCCTTACCCTGAAACCTGACTAGTCGTACATATGCGCGACGTGATCCGCGCGGGTGCCTCAGCGGCCGAAGGCGAAGTAGTTCAGGTTGAGGAACTCGGCGCCGGTCTGGCAGACGAACGTCAGGTACACCGCGTGCGTCCCGGTCACCGGCGTGATCACCGTGGACTGGGTCTGCCAGTTCTGCCAGCCGCCCATGTTGCCCACCGTGAGGTTGCCCACCGGTGGGCCGGCGGGGCTGTCGAGGCGGATCTCCACCTGCCCGGTCACCCCGTCGCCGACGTCCGAGGCGACCCGCGCGGCGAACCGGGTCGCCGGGGTGGTGCCGAAGTCGACCCCGTCGAAGCGCAGCCAGTCGCCGTTGTTGATCCAGCCGACGTTCCGGCCGCCGCCCTCGTCCTCGGTGTCCTCGGGCTCGGTGCCTTGCTGGCTGGTCGCGTCCTCGGCCTGGATGACGGTGTACGCGTCGATGCCGCCCGCCGGCGCCGAGGCCGGGACGGAAGGTGGCGCCGAGGGATCCGGGGTGGCGGCGGAGGGTGGCGCCGAGGGCGCCGGGGTGGCGGCCGCCGAGGAGACCGCGGGAACGGGAGCCGGCGGTGCGGCCGCCGCGGAGGCCGGGTCGGCGTCGCCGCCCTGGAGCCGGCCGAGCAGGTAGCCGAACGCCACCAGCGCCAGCCCGGCCGCGGTGAGCGCGACCCGGTTGCGGGTGACCCTCGAGCGCGAGTGGTACACCCCGGCGGAGGGAGAGGTGGGCGTAGTCATCGGATCGAGAGGATAACTCAGGATCGCGAGGAGGCGTCCCGGCCGGTGGATCCGGCGGGGTTGCCGGGTGAACCCGGCCCGCGGTCGCCCGACCGGGGTACCCGGAAGGCCCCGGGGTGCGCCATCATCGCTCCTATCGCCTCAGATGAGGAGGAACCGGATGGCCGGCTGGATTCTGGTGCCGTGCCTGGTGTCGTTGCGCGCCGAGTTCGACCGGCTGGCACCGGACCGCGGCAAGGCCTCGGACGGCACGATCGGCGACCGGTCGCATGCGGGGAACCCGTCCGACCACAATCCCGACGAGACCGGCAGGACCCCGGACGAGGACAGCGACCGCGTCAACGAGGTGCACGCGATCGATGTGGACAAGGATCTGCGCCGGCCGGGCTGGACCATGGCCCGGTGTGTCGGCGTCATCGTCAGGCGCCACCGCGACGGTCGCGACGACCGGCTGCAGAACGTCATCTACCAGCGCCGCATCTGGTCCCGTACGTGGGGCTGGACCGCGCGCGCCTATACGGGCGCCAACGCGCACACCGGGCACGCGCACTTCAGCGCCCGCTACACCGCCGCACAGGAGCGCGACACCAGCCCGTGGGGGCTGCTCGAGGAGGACGACGTGACCAAGAGCGAGTTCATCGCCTGGATGACCGAATGGGCACGCAGCGCCGCCGGCCGGGAGGCCCTCGCCCGGGCGGTGCTGACCTACGACCCGGGCAAGGACGCGAGCGGCAAGGTGCCCCCGGGCGGCATCGTCAACCCCGGCGCCGACGCCGCGGGCAACCCGACGGTGGGCGCCGCGTGGGCGCTCAACCGCGCGATCGTGGCGTCCATCGTGGGCTATCAGATCCGCGACCGGGTCGACCAGGTGCGGGCCGGAGTGGACGCTCTGCTGCAGGGCGCGCCGCCGCCCCCGGTGGGTGCGCAGGTCACCGCCCGGACGGCGCTCGACGCCATCGGTTCGGGCGCGCTGACGGCCGAGGAGACGGCCGAGGCCCTGCGGTCCGCGCTGGGGCCGGACCGGGCGGCGCAGGTCGGCCGCCTGCTGACCGGCTGAGCTAGCCCTCCACGCCGGTGGCGGTGTGCGCGGAGCCGACCGGCTTCGACTGCGACGAGCCGCGCTGGCGCAGATAGATGGCCAGGATGGCCATGGAGGCCACCGCGAGCAGTTCGGACTGCCAGTTCTGCAGCGTACGGTTCCAGAAGTCCGGACCCGTCAGGTATTCCGCCGGGCTCAGCGGATCCTCGAGGTTGCCGAGCTGCTCCTCGTTGAAGGCGGCGCGCCCCGCGATGAACTGCGCGAGCCAGGACAGCAGGAAGATCGCGCCCATGACGAAGCCCAGCGAGTTCGAGAAGAGGAACAGCTTGACGCCGCGGGCCCGCGCCCACGCGGGGGAGTTCTCGTCGGCGTAGGCGCCGACCTTCTGGTCCTCGTCCGACTCCAGGCCGACCTGGTTCAGGCTCTTGGACTCCGGCGAGCCCTTCTGCACGAGCCAGACGGTGAGGAAGATGAAGAGGAAGAACTGAAGGTACTCCGACTGCCAGTTCTCGGCCACGTCCGTGGCGAAGCTGGCCGAGGTGACGTAGCGGCCCAGGGAGATCCCCGGCAGACCCTCGGCGAGCTGCCGTTGGTTGAAGTCGGCGAGGCCGGCGAAGGCCTGGCCGACGAGCACGGCGAGGAACAGCAGGCCGAAGGTGAGGCCGAGGGCGTTCTCGCGGACGAAGCGTTTCACCGGTGCAGCACCCCCAGCGCGATGAAGTAGGCCAGGCCGGACCCGACGACGAGAAGCAACAGGATGAACAGTGCCCGCATGGGTCAGCCTCCCTGCACGGCGCAGTCGTACGGCCGCTGGTCCCGCGGCGTGCAGCCGGCGGCGACCACCCGCCAGCCGCCGGGGAAGGCGGCGAGGAACACGGTGTCGTCGGTGAGGCGTACCTGGGCCCACTGGCCGTAGACGTCCGTGCCGGTGACGGTGCCGGGCGACGGCAGGTCCTCGTCGAGGATCGCGGCCGCGCAGGACTCGCCGGCCGACTCCTCGACCTCGGCGAGCGTCTCCGGGGCGAGCGTCGCGCAGGCCGCGGCTCCGTCCCGGCTCTGCACGGCCGTCAGCAGCTGCACCGCCACGTCGGCGGCCGCCTCACCGCGCTCCGCGGCCGGTGCGCAGCCGCCCAGCAGGAGCAGCACCGCGGGTATCCAACGTTTCAGCACAAGCGCCGCTTTCCCCGGCGGCGACCTTTCCAATCATGGAAGATCGACCGACGCCTCGGCCTCGCGCAGGAACTGCTCGATCCAGCCGATGCGCCGGGTGCTCAGGCCGGCCTCGCGGGCCTGGCGCAGGGCCTCGCGCACGTGGGCCAGGCCCTGGTCGCGGAGCCCGTCGGCCAGCTCCGCCAGGCCCAGCGCCACGGTGCCGCCGGGGATCCAGCGCGGGTCGCCGAGCTCCTGGCGCAGCTCGTGGGAGATCCTCAGGTGGTGCAGCGCCAGGTCCGATTCCAGGTCGCCGCTGGCGTGATAGAAGCCGATGTGGCGGTGCACCTCCGAGCGCAGCAGCAGGTCGCCGTGCTTCTCGGCCAGCTCCAGCGCCTCGGTGAAGCAGGCCATCGCCGCCTCCCAGTCGTTGTGCAGCACCTGATGCACGAGACCGAGGCCGAAGAGCGACTCCGCCGTGCCGGCCGGGTCGCCGAGCTCGCGGCGGATGCTCAGCGCCTGCCGGAAGAGGCGCTCCTCGGTGCCGCTGTCCGCCTCGGCCAGGTCGTTCTCCAGCGCGCGGAAGTGGGCCAGCATGCCCAGCCGGTCGAGGGCCGCCGCCTCCAGCGCCCGGTCGCCGGCCGCCCGGGCCTCGTCCAGCAGGCCGGTGAAGGTCGCCTCGGCCTGGGTGTAGTCGCCGGTCCGGAACGCGGCCTCGTACAGGGCCTCGTTGCCGGCCGTCAGTGTGTCCCCCGTTGTCGTCCCCATATGCGGAGATTACGCGCGATCCCGGGGGAAATGGGTCATTCTTGCGCGGGCGCAGGTGCCACCGGCGCGGTGAAGGCCACCTCGCTGACATCGGCCACGATCTCGGTGAGGTCGCTGCCGTACGCGGCCGGCTCCCGGATCCGCAGCACGACGCAGAAGGGCCGGTCCGCGCCGTAGCGCCGGAACAGCTCCCGGTGGTGGTTCGCCAGGTAGCGGGCCGTCGCGAGGTTGCCGCCGGCGGTCAGCCCGCCGAGGTAGAACACCGGCCGCCCGTCCGCCGGGCCCCAGAAGCGGGCCAGGACGGCGTACCCGGTCTGCGGGGTGTGGACGTACTCGTGGCCGCCGACCGTGAAGGCGAGCTTGGCGCCGTCGCCGTGCGCGGGCCACTCGAACACCGTGTAGCTGAGCCCGTGCAGCACCGCCCGCAGGTGGGTGCCGGCCCGCGGGTTGGCGCCCGGGCCGCCGACGCAGAACTCGGCGACGCGGCCCAGCTCGTGCACGGGCTGCCCGCCGCCGACCAGGTCGGCGCGGGCGCCGCACTCGCGGACGATCGTCGCCAGCTCGACCAGGGCGGCCACGTCGCGGCGGTGGATGCTCTCCTCGCGGGGCGACGAGGCGTGCCGGGAGGCGACCAGCAGGCTGGTCGCACCCGCGGTGAGGCCGAAGAAGGCGCGCTCGCGTTCCAGCCGGCGGCGCCGGATGGCGAACTGGGCCAGCCACACCGCCGAGCCGGCGATGACGCTGGCCAGAAGATTGATCAAGAGGTCGCCCACGCGTTCATGGTGACCGATGGCCGCCGCGGGTCAGGCGCAGGGGCGGACCGCGGCGCTCTCGGCGAGCAGGCGCCCGGCCTCGCCGGCGGGCACCGGCCGGGAGAAGTAGAACCCCTGGGCGAACGTGCACCCCATCTCGCGCAACGCCGCGAGCTGGCCGTACTCCTCGATGCCCTCGGCCACGGTGGACATGCCGAGGCTCTGGCCGAGCTGGACGATCGTGCCCGCGAGCGCGGCGTCGTCACCCGGTTCGCCCAGCCGCTCCACGAACGAGCGGTCGATCTTCAGGGTGTCCACCGGGAACCGGCGCAGGTACGCCAGCGACGAGTAGCCGGTGCCGAAGTCGTCGATCGCCAGGGTGACGCCGAGCGCCTTGAGGCGGACGAGCTGCGCCAGGTTCTCCTCGGTGTCGGTCATCAGCACGCTCTCGGTCATCTCGAGGCACAGCTTGTCGGCCGGCATGCCGGTCTCGGTCAGCACCTCGCGGACCATCGCGGCCAGGTCGCTGTGGTCGAACTGGCGTACGGAGACGTTGACGGCCATCTTCACCGGCGGCCGCCCGGTCTCCCGGGACCACTGCACGGCCTGCCGGCACGCCTCGGCGAGCACCCAGCGGCCGAGCGGCACGATCAGGCCCGTGGCCTCGGCCAGCGGGATGAAGTCCAGCGGGGAGATCATGCCGCGTACCGGGTGCTGCCAGCGCACCAGCGCCTCGAAGCCGGCGACGTGGCTGTCGTTCATGTCGATCGTCGGCTGGTAGTGCACCGTCAGCTCGCCGCGGGCCAGGGCGAGGCGCAGGTCGGCCTCGAGCTCCAGGCGTTCGACCAGGCCGGCCAGCATCTGCGGGTGGTAGCTGGCGAAGCCGCTGCCGCCGCTGTGCTTGGCGCGGTACATGGCCAGGTCGGCGTTGCGCATGAGCTGGTCGGCCGCCTCCGCGTGGGAGCCCCGGGCGGCGTCGTCGCCGAGGGCCGCGTACGCCGCCAGCCCCACGCTTCCGCGCACGTGCAGGTCGCGCTCGTCGACCCGGAACGGCTCGTGCAGCCCGTCGACGATGCGCCGCGCCACGCCCTCGGCGTCGCCCGAGCCGAGCTCCGAGGCGATCAGCACCGCGAACTCGTCCCCGCCGAAGCGCGCCACCATGTCGCCCTCGCGGACCGACCCGCGCAGCCGGTCGGCGACCTGGACCAGCAGCTTGTCGCCGGCGAGGTGACCGAGGCTGTCGTTGACCTCCTTGAACCCGTCGAGGTCCAGGAAGAGCACGGTCACGTCGCCGTCGGCCGGCCGCTCCTGCAGCGCCTCGGCGACCCGCTCCCGGAAGAGCGCGCGGTTGCCCAGCTGTGTCAGCGAGTCGTGGTACGCCTCGTGCACGAGCTGCTCCTGCAGCTCCTTACGCTCGCTGATGTCGCGAGTGTTGATCACCAGGCCGCCGACGGACGGGTCGTCGAGCAGGTTGGTGATGGTCATCTCGGCCTGCCGCAGCCGGCGGTCGCGGTGCCGGACGGTCAGTTCCAGGACCGTGCTCGCGTACGGGCGGCTGCCGACCGAGCGCAGGGCGGCGGCCAGGCGTGCGGCCGACTCCGCGTCGATGATGCTGGTCAGCCGCCGGCCGGTGAGTACCTCGGCCGGGTAGCCGAACACGCGCTGCACGGATTCGCTCTGGTAGAGCACCTCGGCGTCGGTGCCGACCACCGTCACCACGTCGGAGCTGTGCTGGACGAGGGCGTGGAAGCGCTGCTCGCGGGCGTACAGCTCGGCGGTGCGGTCGGCGACGCGGGCCTCCAGGTGGCGGGTCAGGCCCCGGTTCTCCAGCAGGGTGAGCAGCTGGCGGCCGACCATCAGCAGGATCACCGCCGAGCGGCTGTACTCCACGTACGCGCTGGTGTGCCCGGTCCGCGCGAACCACAGCACGCTGGTGAGCAGCGCGGCGAGCACCGCCACGTACGGCAGCAGCACGCCGAGCGGCTGCCGGCCGGTGACCGGTTCCCCGGCGATCCGGTGCCCGTGCGCGGCGGGACGCGCCGCGGCGAGCAGGATGAGGGCGAACCCCGCGAACCAGCCGACGTCGGTGACGTCACCCGGGTAGTACGCGCCGATCAGGTTCAGGTACGCGTACTCGATGTCGGAGACCGCGAACGCGACGATGCCCGCACCGACCAGCGCGAGCTCCGCGAGCGTGTGCCCACCGCGGCGCCGCAGGACGAGCAGGTAGACCACGATGGTGATCATGACGACGTCGCCCAGCGGGTAGGCCAGGCTCACGGCAAGGGCGAGCGTGCTGTCGCCACCGGCCTCGATGAGCGGGCGGACCACGAAGATCCACGCGACGAGCATCAGCGAGACGGCGACCATCAGCCCGTCGAGCACGCTGCGGGCCCGGTTGGCGAGCGTCTGCGCGGCCGCCGGGAACACGAACAGGCCGGCCGAGGCGAGCACGACCATGCCGAGATAGCCGATGTCCGCCTCCGACGGCAGCGGGACGGTGCCGGTGAGCAGGTCCAGCCGTACGGCGCAGGCCTGCCCGCCGGCCCAGGAGAGCACCCCCAGCCCGACCAGGATCCAGGCCGCGCGCATGCGGCCCCGCAGCGTCGTGGCCCGGATCAGGCAGGCGACGGCGGCGCACAGGGCCGCGGCGCAGAGGCCGAAGTTCGAGATCGTCTTGGCGACGTCCGGGCCACCCGCCGCGGTGCCGAGGACCACGCCGAAACCAGCCGAGACCACGGCGACGGCGACACACAGACGGGCCCAGCGGCGCCGCGCACCCGGCCGGCGCCGGTCCGCCGCCGGCGGTTCCGTGGTGGGTGCCCTCAAGGTCGACTCCGGTTCGTGAAGCCGTCCCGGTGCGAGACGGCCGCACTTGCCGACATCGGAACACCCGGCCCGAAACTTGAGGGGTTCCGCCGGGCGGAGTCAGGATCGTGACCCGCGGGACACCCGCTCGCGGGGCGGCCGGCACGAGCCCGCGATCAAGAAATCCTCAAGCGGCCGCGGCCGGCGTCGATTGCCTCCGACGGGGACGGGTTTCCGCCTAGCCCCCCGGATCCCCTGGCGCTTGCGGTGCCGGGGTTCGTCACCTGCCTCCGCGCGCGACACGCGGCTGGGCCCCGGTCAGGCATCCGCCCAGGAGCGGGTGCGGCCGTCGGCTCTTGGCAGCGCGTGCGGCCCGTCGACGCTCACGAGCGGGTGTGGTCCGTCGCCTCTTGGGCGAAGGTGTGGCCCGCCGGCTCTTGGGCACGGCTGCGGGCCGGCGGCGCTCAGGAGCGGGTGTGATCCGTCCGCTCTTGGGAGCGGGGTGCTCTTGGGCGCGGGTGTGGCCGGTCGGCGCTCGCGGCGGGTCCGGCCGCCGGTGGCCGGGAGCGGGTCGGGGCGCCGGCTCAGGACATGGTCCAGCCGTAGAGGCGTTCGACCGTGAGGCGCAGCACGATCCGGCCGTCGGCCACCATCGCGCGGCGGTAGTCGTCCCAGTCGGGGTGCTCCTTGCCCGCGATCAGGCGGTAGACCTCGATCAGCTCCTCGACCGTGGCGTCGTGCTCGTCGGCCGACGGCGGGGAGAAGGACGCGGTGACGTCGGCGGCCACGTAGCCGCCGGTGGGCGGGCCGACCCGCAGCGTCGCGCGGGGGTCGCGGCGCAGGTTGTGGACCTTGGCGAGGTTGTTGCGGGTGGAGACGCGCAGCACGCGGGTGGCCGGGTCGGCCGTGTAGTTGACGTCGGAGAGCTGGGGACGCCCGTCCTTCCTGATCGTGGCGAGCGTGCACAGGTCGGCCGCGACGACGGCGGCCCACAGATCATCGTCGGACATGTCACCACAGTAGAGCGCCGCGGCCCGGTGGAGGAGGGCCGCGGCGCTTCCGTCAGCGGATGGTCAGAGTCCGCCGCGCCGGCCCCGGTGCCGGTCCGGTGGTCACCGGCCCCGCCGGCGCGCCGCCGCGCTCCGCGCGGGACAGCGCAGGCACCCGAGGCCGTGGTGCTCCCGGGCGGCCGTGGTGCTCCCTCCGGAGGCCGTGGGTTCCCGCGGAGGCCCCGGCGCTCCCGGGGGCCGTGGCGGTCAGAGCCGGGCGCATTGGCCCAGGCGGGGACCGGTGCCGGCGGGCGGCAGGCCGTTGCCGACCGGCGCCGGCCGGTTGCCGGTGCAGGTGAGCGGGCCGGTGATCGTGCCGGCCGCGACCACGGTCGCGGTACGGTTGCCGAGCAGCGTCACCGGCCCCTTGACGGTGGACGCCTCCAGCAGGACCGGGCCCGAGCCGCTCACCGTCACCGGCCCGGAGACCGTGGCGTGCAGCAGCGAGACCGTGCCCGCGCCGGCCGCCGTGACGGCGGCACGCAGGGTGGCGCCGGAGACGAGCAGCGACGCCCCCTTGCCGACCGTCACGAGGCCCGTCACGGTCGCCCCCTGCGTGATGCAGGTGACGCCCGACCTCACCGAGACCGCGCCGACCACCTTGTCGGCGATGGTGGTGGTGCAGGCGGGAGCCGGCGTGCCGAGCAGCTCGATCTCGGCCAGCGTCGGGCCGGCCTCGCCGGTGTCCGCCGTGACGTCGAGCTTGTAGTGCGCGTACCGGCCCGGCTTCGCGATCTTGTACGGCCGGGTCTGCAGCCGCCAGTCGAACGTCTGGTCCCGCCGCTCGTCGATCGTCGTCCAGGTGGTGCCGTCGTAGGAGCCGGAGAGCTTCCACGCCTTGGGGTCGCCGGCCGCCGCACCCGAGGTGAGGGTGTAGTAGTCGGCCCGCTGGCCCCCGGAAGAGAAGTCGTACTGCCACGTGCCGACGGCCGCGCGGGTGGCGGAGGTGTCGTCGGTCAGGGCCGGGTCCGACGCCGTGCCGCGGCCCGGGCCGGTCAGGTCGCGCATCGGCTCGGCCACCTTGTCACCGGCCGTGAGCGACGGCGGCGCGTCGTCCTCGCCGGTGCCCCAGGCGGACGGCGACGGGCCCATCTCGAAGTCCAGCACCGCGCCGCCGGCCAGCACCGAGTGCGGCAGCGACGTCGACGTGTGCGCCTTGCCGTTGACCTTCAGCGACTGCACGTACACGTTGCGGGCGCTGTTGTCCGGGGCGTTGACCACGATCCGCTTGCCGCCGGGCAGGTTGACGGTTGCCTTGGTGAACAGCGGCGAGCCGATCGCGTACGCCGGGCTGCCCATCCGCAGCGGGTAGAAGCCGAGCGCGCTGAAGATCTGCCAGGCGCTCATCTCGCCGTTGTCCTCGTCGCCGGGGTAGCCCTGACCGATGTCGCTGCCCAGGTAGAGCCGGGACAGCGCCTCGCGGACCAGCTTCTGCGTCTTGTCCGGCCGCCCGGCGTGGTCGTACATGTAGATGATGTGGTGTGACGGCTGGTTGCTGTGGCCGTACTGTCCCATCCGTACGTCCCGGGCCTCGAGCATCTCGTGGATGGTGCCGCCGTAGGAGCCGGGGAAGCCGGCGGTCTCGGGCGTCGAGAAGAACGCGTCGAGCTTCTTCGCCAGCGCGTCCCGACCGCCGTAGAGGTTGGCCAGGCCGCGGCCGTCCTGCGGCACGTGGAACGCCATGTTCCAGCCGTTGGTCTCGGTGTAGTCGTGACCCCAGACCCGCGGGTCGTAGTCCGAGGGAGGCCGGCGCCACCGCCCCGCGCTGTCCCGCCCCTGGAAGAAGCCCACCGAGTCGTCGAACATGTGGACGTAGTTCAGGGCGCGGTTGCGGAAGTACCCGGCCTGTTCGGCGTACTCGGAGGCCTTGGGTCCGCCCTTCTTCGCGAGTGCCTCGGCCATGGTCGCGATGCCGAAGTCGTTGATGTAGCCGTCCATGGCCCAGGACATGGCCTCGCCGGTGGCGTCGCTCGGGGTCCAGCCCTTGAAGATCGACGTGGCCAGGCCCTTGCGGCCGACGTTGGCGTTCGGCGGCGTCACGGTCGCGTTCTTCACCGCGGCCCGGTAGGCCGTTTCGGCGTCGAAGCCGGGAACGCCCTTGAGGTACGCGTCCGCGAACGCGGCGTCGGAGCTGGTGCCCACCATCAGGTTGGCGTAGCCGGGCGACGACCACCGGGAGATCCAGCCGCCGTCGCGGTACTGCTGGACGAAGCCGTCCACCATCTCGCCGGCCGCGTCCGGGGTCAGCAGCGCGTACGCCGGCCACGTCGTGCGGTACGTGTCCCAGAAGCCGTTGTTGACGTACACCTTGCCGTCCTCGACCGGCGCCCCGGTCTCGGTCGGCGAGCTGGCCGGGCTGGTCACCGCCGACTGCACGGTGTGCTTGTAGACCGGGCTCTGCGCGGTCCCGGTGTTCTCGAAGCCCGAGTTCGGATAGAGGAACAGCCGGTACAGGTTGGAGTACAGGGTGACGAGCTGGTCCTCGGACGCGCCCTCGACCTCGACGGTCCGCATCTTCGCGTCCCATGCGGCTCGCGCCTTGTCGCGGACCGAGGCGAGCGTGGCGTCGGCCGTCACCTCCAGGTCGAGGTTGTGCCGGGCCTGCGCGACGCTGATCAGCGAGGTGGCGATCCGCATGGTCACGGTCCGGTCCGCGCCGGCGGCGACCTTGACGTAGCCGGTCGAGGGCCGGTTGCCGCCGGGCAGCATGCCGCTCGCGGTGATCGGGTCGTCGATCGTGGCGTACACGAACATCCGGGTCCAGCCCGCGGAGAGGCCGCCGCTGTTCACATCGGACCAGCCGCTGACCGTCCGGTTCGCCGCGTCGATGGTGAGCCCGGCGTCGCCGTTGACGTTGTCGAAGATCAGGTTCGCGCTGTCGCCGGGGAACGTGAACTGGAACAGCGCCGCGTGGTCGGTCGGCGCGAACTCCGTCTTGATGCCGTTGTCGAAGGTGACGCCGTAGTAATAGGGCTTGGCCGTCTCGTTCTCGTGCCCGTACGCGAGCGCCCGGGCCGCCCGGCCGGCGTCCGGCGTCCCGGCAGCGGCGGACGGCATGACCTGGAACGTCTGCCGGTCGCCCATCCACGGGCTCGGCTCGTGGCTGGCGGCGAAGGCCTGCAGGACCGGGCGGTTGTCGGCGTTGTTGCGGCGGTGGTACTCGTACAGCCACGAGGTGGAGCCGGCGTTGGTCACCGGGGTCCAGAAGTTGAAGCCGTGCGGCACCGCGGTCGCCGGGAAGTTGTTGCCGCGGGAGAAGTCGCCCGACGAGTGGGTGCCGCGCCGGGTCTCGGCGTAGTCGGAGAGGTGCGCCCGGGGCCGTGCCGGAGCGACCTCGGCGATCGTGATGTCGTCGAACCAGGCCCGGAAACCCGTCGGGCCGTCCGGCTTGTCGTACCCGATCAGGATCCGGTCGATGGTCTTGCCCGCGGCGACCCTGCCGATGCGGGTGGTCCGCTTGTTCCACTGCGCGGTGTAGAGCGTCTTCGACGTGCCCTGCGCCGCGGGGCTGACCACGACGCCGTTCTGGTCGACGGCCCCGAGGTCCGACAGGTAGGTGCCGTCGGTGAAGGCCAGGTCCACCGCGGTGTACGTGGCCGGGTTGCTCAGGTCGTCGCGCCGGAACTCCGGCAGCACCAGGTAGGACAGCTCGGTGTCGGCGGTGACCGCCACATCGACGTCGAAGACCTTGTTGTCCGAGTATCCGCGGCCGTCGGCGGTGTGCCGTCCGGCGACCTGGAACGCCTTCAGCCCGGTGTAGCCGACGCCGGCCTTGGCGGTGGGGGAGCCGGCCGGGCCGGTGCCGAGCCGGCTCTGCATGGGCCCGGCCGGCGGCGGGGTGGTGTTCGCGTCGGCGAGCTCCAGGTCGGCGAGCTGGGTCAGGTTGCCCGACGGGTGACCCGTGACGGACAGCCGGTAGATCCGGAACGAGGCCGGGTTGGCCACCGGAAAGGTCCTCGTCTGGAACCGCTGGTCGAAGGCTTGCCCGGTGCGGGTGTCCACGGTGGTCCAGGCGCTGCCGTCGGCCGAGCCCTCCAGGGTCCAGTCGCGGGGGTCCCGCTCGGGGGCGTCGTTCGCCGAGGTCAGGGCGTAGCTGACGACGGTGGCCGGCGCGTCGAGGGTGTACTGCGCCCAGCTCGTCGGCGTGTCGACCAGCCACTTGGTGGCCGGGTCGCCGTCGTTGAGGTTGCCGACGCCCTCGTCCGGGTTCGGTTGCGCGTTCGCCGCGACGGCGGTGACGTGCTCGCGCAGGCTGCCCGGCATGCCGGCGGTGACGCCGCCGTCGACGCCGTGGCTGCGGCCCTCGCCGTCGTCCACCGTGTCCGTCCAGGTGGGCTGCGGGTCGCCGGGCTCGAACGACGAGCGGAACGAGGTGGCTGCCGCGGCCCGCGCCGCGCCACCGGTCGCGACGGCTGTCGCCGCGGCTATGAGACTGACGGACAGCAGGACGACACTCCATCGTGGCTGGCGCATGCGAGACATCGTCACGCGTGACTGCGTCGATGACAAGGTTTTCCTGACATCGATGTCAGTCCGCCGCCCCGCGGATCGCCCGCGGTTATGCCAGCGCGGTGGCGAGGGCGTCGACGAGCGGCGTCAGGCCGATCTCCGGGGGCACGTGGTCGGGGTTCACGCCGGTCACCGCCAGGCCGGCGAACTGCGGGCTGGCGACGAGCACCGACAGGGTCTCGACCAGCTCCTGCAGGGTGAGCCCCTGCGCCTGCGGGAGGTCGGCGAAAGGTGCCTGTGCGAACGCCAGCACCGCCACGTCGAGGTGGACCACGAAGTTCTGCGCCATCGCCTCCGCGGCGAAGCGGGCCCGGGCGGCCGCCTTCGCCGGCCCGGTGCGCACCTCGTTGGCCGGCACGAAGGTCAGCCTGAGGCGGTTCAGCAGGTCGAGCTCGGGGTCGCCGTACGGACGGTCGAAACCGTACGCCACCGTGCGCTCCGGAGGCACCGCGGCGACCGCCGCCACTCCCGGGTCGCAGCCGGGCAGCCCGAGCAGGTGGGCCAGGAGCATCGCGCCGAGGCTGCCGTGCGGGCTGGTGTCCGGCGTGCCGAGATCCGGGCCACCGGCGACGTGGACCAGCGCCGGGCTGCCCGTCGCGGCCACCAGACCCAGCGTCACCGTGGCGTCGCCGCCCAGCACCAGCGGCACGCCGGGCGCGGCCATGACCTCCTTGGCCACGTCGGCGGCCACCCGGGTCACCGGGCCGGCGTTCTGCGCCGCCGGCCGCGCCAGGTCCGGCCGCCAGCGGAAGCCGGGGACGTCGCCGAAGTCGTTGACGTGCAGGCCGCGGTCGTCGAACGCGGAGAGCAGGCCGGCGGCGCGCAACGCCACCGGTGCCCGCTCCACGCCGGGCGTACGCGCACCCGCACTGGACGGCGCGCCGATCACACTCCACCGGGGAACCATGCGCTTATGCTGCCCGATCGGCGATCGTCCCGGCACCGGCGGGTGGGTGATGGCCGACATCGATGTCATACTGCTGTCCTTCGCCACTTCGACAACTCGGAGCACCATGTCCGCAACCCGGGCCGCCGGCGAGGCCGTCGAAGGCCCCCGCCGTCCCACGCTCACGCAGGTCGCCGAGCTGGCCGGCGTCAGCCTCAAGACCGCGTCCCGGGCGCTCAACGACGAGCCCAACGTCGCCGAGGCCACCGGGCGCCGGGTACGCCAGGCCGCGGACCTGCTGGGATACCGGCTCAACGGCATCGCCCGGGAACTGCGCCGGGGTGCCACCTCCGCGCTCGTCGGCCTCATCAGCGGCGACCTGACGAACCCGTTCTACAGCGCCGTCGCCAGCGGCATCGAACGCGAGCTGCGCCAGCACGGGCTGCAGCTCGTGACGGCCAACAACGACGAGGACGCCGAACTCGAACGGGCCCTGGTCGACGCGTTCCTCGAGCGCCGGGTCCGCGCCCTGCTCGTGGTCCCCAGCGGCGAGAGCCATGAGTACCTCGCGGTCGAGGGCAACCGCGGCGTGCCCTTCGTCTTCCTCGACCGGCCGCCGGACGGCCTGGCGGCCGACGCGGTGGTCATCGACAACCGTGGCGGGGGCCGGGAGGCGGGTGAGCATCTGCTAGCCCACGGTCACCGGCGGATCGCGTTCGTCGCCGACCTGGCCCGGATGGCGCCGCAGCGCGAGCGCCTCGACGGTTTCGTGCAGGCCATGGACGCGGCGGGCAACGAGCAGTGGCGACCCTACCTGCGCACGGACGTGCACGACGTGCACCGGGCCGAACAGACCGTACGGGAGCTGCTCACGCTCGACCCGCCACCCACCGCGCTGTTCACCACCAACAACCGGCTGACCACAGGGGCGCTGCGGGCGCTGCGCGGGCACCCCGCGACGCCGGCCCTGATCGGCTTCGACGACTTCGACCTGGCGGACGTCATCGGCACCACGGTCGTGGCGCACGACCCGGTCGCCCTGGGCCGCGAGGCGGCCCGGCTGGCGCACCAGCGGATCAGCGGGTTCGCCGGCCCGGCCCAGACGGTGGTCGTCCCGACCGCGGTGGTGGCCCGGGGCAGCGGCGAGCGGCCGCCGGCCTGACGCCGTGGCGCTCCGCGCGGGACACCCGCGGGCCGCGAGGCCCCCGCACGGGTGACCCGCTCGACGGGCGCCGGCTTGCCGGCTCGCTTAGAGTTCATCTCGTGACGCTGGAGATCGAGGGACCGCCGCTGACCAGGGGCGCCGTCGTACACCGGACGGCGCAGGAGAAACGGGACGACCGGCGCGCCGCGGCCCGGCGTGCGGAGGCCGCCCTGCACGTCCTGCTCGTCACCCTCATCTGGCTGGTGTCCGTGTCGTTCCTTTTGGGCTGGGCGCTGCTCGGTCCCGAGCGCTCACCCGGAACGCTGCTCGTCGCCGCCCTGCTGACCGTGGTACTCCCGTTCTCCGGCGCGGTCATCGCCACCCGCAACGGGCTGTACTTCACCGGCGGCGCCTACGCCATGCTGACCCTTGCCATGGTGCTTCCCGCGATCAGCATGGTGCGGGCAGGATGAGGCGATGGCGGCCGAGAAGGAAGAACGCGACGGCGTACCACTGACCAACCTGGACCAGGAACTCTTCCCGGACGCCGGCGCGACCAAGCGTGACCTGGTCGACTACCTCGACGCGGTGCGGACGCGGATGATCCCGGTGCTGCGCGACCGGCCGCTGTCCGTGGTGCGGGTGCTCCGCGGGCAGGACAAGTTCGTCCAGAAGAACCTCCCGACGTACACGCCGGAGTGGGTGGCGCGCACCAAGGTCTGGGCCGAGGCGTCACACCGCGAGGTCCTGTACGCGCTCTGCAACGATCGCCGCACCCTGCTCTGGTTCGCCAACCAGCGTGCGGTCGAATACCACCCCACCCTGATGACGGTCGCGGAGCCGGATCGCCCGACGCACCTGATCATGGACCTCGACCCGCCGGAGGGCGGCGCCTTCGACCTCGCCGTACGAGCGGCCCGGCTGGTCCGGCAGGCGCTCGCCGACGCGGGCATGGACGGCGCGGTGAAGACCAGCGGCGCCAAGGGCCTGCACGTCTTCGTCCCGCTCGACGGCGGCGCCACCACTGCCGACGTCGCCGCGGCGACCCGGGCGGTGGCGGCCCGCGCCGAGCGGCTCGACCCGGGGCTCGCCACGACCGCCTTCATCCGCGAGGACCGGCACGGCAAGGTGTTCCTCGACGCGACGCGCTCCGGCGGGGCGAGCGTGGTCGCCGCGTACAGCCCGCGGGTGCGGCCCGGCGTGCCGGTGTCCTTCCCGGTGGCCTGGGACGACCTTGGCGACGTGACCCCCGCCGACTTCACCGTGCACACCGTGCCCGGCCTGCTCGGCGACGCCGACCCGTGGGCGGCGACGATGCCGCCGCCGCAGCGCCTCGACCCCGGGCTCGTCGAGGAGGGGCACACCATCCCGGTGGCCCGGGTCGCCGCGATGCACGAGGGCAAGCGGAGGGCGCGGGCGCGCCGGGAGGCGGGCTGAGGCCCGTCACGCCGCCGGGCCGGGCCACTCCACGAGGTTGCAGAAGAGCTCCGCCTGCTCGATCGCGTCGTCCAGCGCATGATGGGTGTGGCGGCGCCCGCCCAGCAGCTCCGCCGGCATCGACCGCTTGCCGACCGCCCGTACCGGCCGGCGCGCCTTGTGGGCGAACAGCGTCTTCATGTCCAGATGACCGGAGTGACCGAACGGCGAGCCACCCGTGAACCGCACCTGATACCAGTACGTGAACATCCAGTCGAAGCCGAGCGGATAGCCGACGAAGACCGGGCGGGCCCGGTACCGCCCGGCCAGCTCCGCCAGCCACGCCACGTTCTCCGCCATCGCCACCGCCGGGGCGGCCCCGGTGCGGGCCAGCGCCGCCCGGTCCAGCCCGGAGACCGCCAGGGCCTCGGGGACGAACTCGGGCGAGATCGGCTGCAGCTCCCGGTAGAAGGTCTCGGTCTCCAGGCGGCGGAAGGTGGTGCCGTCGTACGTCGCGGCCGCGGCCATACCCAGCGACAGCATCGAGTACGGGCCCGGGATCGGGCCGTCCGCCTCGATGTCCGTCGAGATGTAGAGATCGGTCGGCACCGGACGAGCTTAGGTCTCCGTCCCGCACCGGCGACGCACACGGACAGCGCAGGACCGACCGCCGGGAGCTCCGGCTCTGTGGGCAACCTTTCCTGTCGACCGATCGGGGTACGTCAAACGGGCTATAGCTCCCGGTCTATGCCCTTGGTGAGAATCTGTCGCATGGCCGCCCCCGGACACGACGCCTTGCTGATCTCGCTCCTCGCCGCGTGCACCGCCTGCATCGGGTACGCGGTGGGCCGCCTGCACCAGTGGTATCGCACGGGCCTGGACCGCGACGAGGCCTACCGGGACGGCTACGAGACCGCCACCCGCAGCGTCTTCAGCACGGCGGCGCGCCTGATCGGCCCCCGCCGGGCGGCCCGCGGCACGGCGGCCGTCCGACCCGCGCCACCGGCCCCGGGCGGGCCGTCGGCGGCGGTCGCTCGGGGCGGGTCGTCGTCGGCGGTGGGTCCGGGCGGGTCGTCGGCGGCGGTGACGCGGCCCGAGGTCGCCGGGGATTCGGACGGCGGGCGGCATCTCGTTCCCGACGAGCTGGTGCAGGCGGCGACCTACCGCCTGGCGCCCGACCGCGTCGCCCGGGCCAAGGTGCCGGGTGCCGCGCCGGCGGCGGCCGTCGTCGCCGGGGACGACGCGGCGACCGCGGCGACCGGCGCGGCGATCGGCGCGGCGGCAAGCGGCGCGGCGGCAAGCGGCGCCGGGGCGACCGGGGCGGCCGGGGCGGCCGCTGGCGAGGACGGGGATACGACGCGGCTGCCGTTCGTTCCGCGGCCGCGTTCCTCCTGAGCGGCGCCTGCGATCGCTAGCGGTCTGCGGCTCAGCGGGCGGCCAGGGCTTCCTGGAGGCCGCGGGCGGCGAGGCGGTCGGCGCGCTCGTTCTCCGGGTGGCCGGCGTGTCCCTTCACCCAGTGCCACTGCACCTCGTGACGGCGCACGGCCGCGTCGAGGCGCTGCCAGAGGTCGACGTTCTTCACCGGCTGCCGGGCCGAGGTCAGCCAGCCGTTGGCCTTCCAGCGCGGCAGCCACTTCGTGATGCCGTCGCGGACGTAGATGCTGTCGGTGTAGAGCAGGACCGGCAACGGCGCCCGGGTCAGGCTCTCGAGCGCGCGGATGGGCGCCATCAGCTCCATCCGGTTGTTGGTGGTCGGCGTGGCCTCCCCGCCGCAGAGGTCCTTCTCCCGGGTGCCCCAGCGCAGCACGGCACCCCAGCCGCCGGGCCCGGGATTCGGCACGCAGGCGCCATCCGTGAAGATCTCCACCGCCGTGACCGAGCCCGTCATGGGCAGCACCCTACCCAGCGCCACCGCCACGCCGGCCCGCAGCACCAGCACTCACGGCAGGTTGCGGAAGCGGGCCGACCGCACCACGACGAAGGCGGTCATCCGCGGCACGCCGCCAGGTGGGCGTCGGAGCGGTCGACGGGGTGAGCGCGCACCGCGCGCCAGGCGCCGGGTGGCGCGGGTGTCAGGCGCCGGGTGGCGCGGGTGTCAGGCGCCGGGTGGCGCGGGTGTCAGGCGCCGGGTGGCGCGGGTGTCAGGCGCCGGGTGGCGCGGGTGTCAGGCCGCCGGCCCGGGGGCCTGCGTGACGCGGACAGGCCTGCCGGGGGGAACCGGTCCGGGTCGCCGGCCTGTCCCGCTCTCCCGGAGCGTATGGGAGCGCTCCCAAGGTCGCAACCGGCCACGTTCGCGCACTCGGCGTCAGTCGTGCGGGTGCGGGCTTCGTCGATGCCGGCATACCGCGGCCGGCCGTGCGATCCGCGGCGCGTGCAGGACGTGGGCCACACCGGCCGGAGGCGCGGCGGCGCCGTCCTGCCCAGCCAGTACAGTTTCGTCCATGGTCGAGGCCGCCGTCGAGGTGCAGGACGTCGTCGTCAGATACGGCGATGTCACCGCCGTCGACGGAGTCTCCCTGACCGTCCCGCGCGGGTCCATCCTCGCGCTGCTGGGCAACAACGGCGCCGGGAAGACCAGTCTCCTGCAGGTCTGCGAGGGTTTCCGCGGCCCGGACGGCGGCTCGGTCCGGGTCCTCGGGCTGGACCCGGTCGCCGACCACGACGCCCTGATGCCGCGCCTGGGGATCATGCTGCAGTCCGGGGGCGTCTACCCCTGGGCCACCGCGGGCGAGATCCTGCGGCTCTTCGCCTCGTACGCGGCGAATCCGCTCGATGTGGACATGCTGCTCGACCGGCTGGGCCTGCGGAAGTTCGCCAAGACCACCTTCCGGCGCCTCTCCGGCGGCGAACAGCAGCGGCTCTCGCTCGCCGTCGCCCTCGTGGGGCGTCCCGAGCTCGTGTTCCTCGACGAGCCGACCGCCGGAATGGACGTCGGCGCGCGGCAGACCACCTGGCAACTCGTCGACAGCCTCCGCGCGGACGGGGTGTCGGTGCTGCTGACCACCCATCTGCTCGACGAGGCCGAGAGCCTGGCCGATCACGTCGTGATCATGGACAACGGGGTGGTGGCGGCCACGGGCACCCCCGCCGAGCTGACCGCCGCGGCCGGCATCGACCTCCTGCACGTACGCGCGGATCCGGCCCTCCCCGTCGCCGCCCTGGCGGCCCGCCTCGACGCCACGGTCGCGGAGGGGTCCCCGGGCGACTACACGGTCGCCGGTGCCCTCGACACCGAGGCGATCGCGGCGGTGCTGGCCTGGTTCGCCGAGGCCGGGGCCCAGGTGACCGCGGTCAACACCCGCCGCCGGACCCTCGAGGACGTCTACCTCGCCCTGACCGCCGGAGCGACCCGATGAGCAGCAGCGCCAGCAAGCCCGCGGGCAACGGCGCCTTCCCGCCTGCGGGTGGTGGCACGTTCATTCCGGCAGGCGGTGGCACCTTCCCGCCCGCGGGCGGTGGCACGTTCACGCCGGCGCCCGGCCGCGCACCCATGCGGGCGATCCTGCGCAAGCAGATCCGCATGGAGTTGCTCCTGACCGCCCGGCGCGGCGAGGCCGTGGTGCTCGCCATGGGAGTCCCGCTGCTCGTCCTGCTCGGCGCCGGGCTCACCCGGGCGACCAACCTGCCCACCGACGACCGGCTGGGCTACGTCGTCCCGGGCGTCCTCGCGCTCACCGTCATGTCCACGGCCTTCACCGGGCAGGCGATCACCACCGGCTACGAGCGCAGCTACGGCGTGCTCAAGCGGCTCGGCGCCTCGCCGCTCACCCGGCCCGGTCTGCTGTTCTCCAAGACGGCGGCGATCCTCTGCCTCGTCGCACTGCAGACGCTGGCGCTCGCCCTGGTCGGCGTCGCCGCCGGCTGGCGCCCGGAGCCGTCCCAGCTGCTGCCGGCCCTCGGCGTCACCGTTCTGGCGACGGCCGCCTACTGCGGCCTGGCCCTGCTCATCGCGAGCCTGCTCCGTCCCGAGACGGTCACCGCGGCGGCCACGTTGATCTACGTCCTGATGCTCGCGGCCGGCGGCATCATGTTCGCGGCGCCGGATCTGGGTGCGGCGGGTCACTTCCTGCTGCCGCTCGCCGCCCACGCCGAGGCCCTGCGGAACACCCTCACCGACGGCGCGGCCGTGCCCGGCACGATCTGGCTGAGCCTCACCGTGTGGGCGGCCGTCGCCCTCACGGCCGCCGCCCGCAAGTTCCGCTGGGAGTAGCGGGCACTGCGGGTTGCCGCACCGGTCCCTCGCGGCGAGTGAGCGCCGCACCCAGGAGTGGTGAAGAAGTCCGGCAGGGCGACCGCGACGGCGGCAGGGCAACCGACGGCGGCTGAGCAGTCCGACGGCGACAGCGCCGCCCGACCGCGGTAGGGCAAACCGGGGCAAGCCGACGGCGGCCGGGCAGTCGCACGGCCGCGCGGCAGTCGGATGGCCGCGGGGCAGGAGGACGGCCGCGGGGCGGCGCGGCGGGGACGGGCCGTCCGTTCGGCCGGGGCGCTGCGCCGATCGTCGGTGCCGGGCACCGGGATGTTCGCCGGGGCCGGCCCGGCGGCTGCGCACCTCGCTGGCCGAATCGGATCATAGTCCTTCATCCCGGACGCATGCCGACGCGTCGATCCCTGTCAAGTGGGCCGATCGGCGCGGGCGTCTCCCGACCGGGTGGTTCATTCCAGTCCGGACGATCGACTTCTCATCGAAGATCATACGAGCCCGGCGAGTGCGCTCCGGGGCGACTGTGTCACGGTGCGGAATCGCGGCTCCCCGTACCGGACAAATGACGGCGGCCAATGCGGAGGAAACGGTCATATATTGACGGCCATGTCAAGTCTTCCGTCACTCTCGGTTTGACTGGTAGTTTGTCCGTTGTAGAGGCGAGTTCACCTGCAATGCACAGGATGCGTCGCGCGACGGCATCCGAAATTTGCCAGCGACCCAAGTAAAGATTGCGACACGCGGGGTCGGCTTTAACCCGTTCCTCGTCTAGCGTTCACCGCCAAGGCGTCCTTGCGCTTGTTTGTTGTGGGCCAAGGGGTGGGGGGCGTGGAACAAGTGGTGTGCGCGAAATTGCCGAGTGGGCGTGGGGTCTCACCGGAGGCAGAGGCGTCGTGACAACGACGGGAACGACGGCGGGGAACGCCGACACTCAGGACATACCGAAAATTTCAGACTACCCGGACGTCGGCGACAGGGATCTCGGCGACGTCTGGGGGCGAGGGCACGCCGACCGGTGGGTCTGGGAGGCGCGCTACGTCAAGCTGCTCCTGATCGTCGACTTCGGAGCGACGCTGGTGGCCACCCTGGCCGCCTTCGTGCTGCGCTTCCAGGGCGCCGCGTACGCGGACTGGTATCTCGCGCTGTCCGCGCTCATCCCGCCGCTCTGGGTGGGCCTGCTGGCGCTGACGCATGCGTACGAGCGGCGCGTCCTGTTCGTCGGCGGCGAGGAGTACCAGCGCGTCCTGCGCGCCGGCGTACGGCTGACCGTCGGCATGGCCCTGGTGTCCTACGTCGCCAAGGCCGACCTCGCCCGCGGCTATCTGCTCATCGCGCTGGTGCTGACGACCGTGTTGTCCCTCTCCGGGCGCATCATGCTGCGCAAGATCCTGCACCGCGCCCGCCGGAAGGGCGCCTGCATGCACCGGGTCCTGGTGCTCGGCCACGCGCCGGCGGTCGCGCAGCTCACCCGGCAGCTGCACCGGCGCTACCACCACGGCCTGCAGGTCATCGGCGCCTGCCTGCCCGCCGACCAGCTCGCCGGGGCGTCGCACCTGGTGGAGGTGCCGGTGTTCGGTGCCCTCGGCGCCGCGGCCAACTCGGCCGCCGCGGCCGGCGCCGACACGGTCATGGTGCTGTCCTGCCCCGAGCTCGACGGGCCGATGCTGCGCCGGCTGGCCTGGGAGCTGGAGCGCGACGACATCGACCTGATCGTCTCGTCCTCGCTGGTGGATACGGCGGGCGACCGCATCACGGTGCGCCCGGTGGACGGGCTGCCGATGATGCACGTCGAGCACCCCCGCCTGTCCGGCGGCCGGCGGCTGATCAAGTCGGTCTTCGACGTCTCGGTGGCGGCCCTGCTGCTGGTGCTGCTGGCGCCGGTCTTCCTGGCGATCGCGCTGATCATCAAGCTCGACACCGGGGGGCCGGTCTTCTTCCGGCAGGTACGCGTCGCCCGGGGCGGCGAGACGTTCCGGATGGTGAAGTTCCGGACGATGCACACCGACGCGGAGGCGCGCTTCGCCGCCATGCGCGAGCAGAACGAGTTCTCCGGCGTGCTGTTCAAGATGCGTGACGATCCCCGGATCACCCGTTCCGGCCGCTGGCTGCGCCGGTATTCGCTGGACGAGCTGCCCCAGCTCATCAACGTGCTGCTGGGTGAGATGTCGCTGGTGGGGCCGCGGCCGCCGCTGCCCAGCGAGGTGGAGCAGTACCCGCAGGACATGCGCCGGCGGTTGATGGTCAAGCCGGGCATGACCGGGCTGTGGCAGGTGAGCGGCCGGTCGGATCTGTCGTGGGAGGACTCGATCCGGCTCGACCTGCAGTATGTGGAGAACTGGTCACTCACCGTGGACCTGGTCATCCTCATGCGGACCGTGATGGTCGTGACGCGGGGCGCAGGCGCGTACTAGACGCGCCCGGCATTCAAGGGGATCGTGCGGTCGGGACACCGCAGATGTGGGGACAGTTTCAGTGGTATTGATGTACTTTTTCGCGGCCTTGTCGGTCATCGTTCCGGCGGTGGCCGGACCGCTGCTCGCCTACGGGCCGGGCCGGCGCCTGGCCCGAGGACGCCTGGTCACCCGGACCAGGGCGGCGGTCGCCGGGCTCGTCGTGACGCTCGGGCGGCCCGTCACGGCGCTGGCGTTCGTGCTGTTCTGGGCCGCGCTCATCGTCGCCGTGTTCTGGCCCGTGGGGCTGCTGGCCCACAGCCTGGAGGACGCGATCGACTGGCCGGTGCTGCTGTGGGTGACCGAGCGGCGCAACCCCTCCTTCGAGGAGTTCAACTGGTTCTACACCGCGCTCGGTGACCGGGACCCGCTCAAGAAGGTGGTCGTGGCCGCCGCGGTCGTCTTCGCCGTGCTGTGGCGCAAGCGCTTCTGGATCCCGCTGGTCGCGATCCTGCTCAGCTTCCCGCTCGAGCAGTACGTCCAGGCGATCCTGGCCGGCATGGTGGACCGCGGGCACCCGCCGACCGGGCTGGGGTCGTACCCGTCGGGCGGCATCGCGCGGGTCGTCATGACCTTCGGGGCCATCGCCCTGTTCGTCGCCCTCACCTGGAAGCTGAGCCGGCGCTGGCACGTGGTGCTGGGCACGGTGGTGTTCGTGCTGGCGGCGTACGAGGGCTACTCGCGGATCTACACGCAGAAGCACTGGATCACCGACGTCATCAGCGGCCTGACCTTCGGGCCGGCCCTGTTCCTCGGCTACGCGGTCGCCGTCTGCATCCTCGCCGGCCGCTATCCGCGCCCGGAAACCGGGGCGGCGGCGAGCGGACCGGCGTCCGAGGCGACCGGCGCCGCGGGCCAGGCGAGCGCGAACGCGGGCGGGGCGAGCGCGAACGCGGGCGGGGCGAGCGCGAACGCGGGCGGGGCGAGCGCGGGCGGGGCGAGCGCGGGCGGGGCGAGCGCGGGCGGGGCGAGCGCGAACGCGGGCGGGCAGGCCGGGGAGAGCACGGGCGAAGGGCGACCCGAGGCGGTACCGGCGGCGTGACGACCATGCTCGTCGCCTCGACCGGCGGCCATCTCGCGGAGCTGCACGACCTGGCTCCGCGGCTCGGCGTGGGCGCGCGGCGGTGGGTGACGTTCGACAGCCCGCAGAGCCGCTCGCTGCTCGAGGGCGAGGATGTCGTGTTCGTCCCGCCGGTCACGAGCCGGGACATGGCCGGAGTCCTGCGCGACCTGGCGGTGGCGCGGCGGATGTTCAAGGCCGAGCGCTACGAACACGTCATCAGCACCGGCGCCGCCGTCGCCATGGCGTTCTTCCTGCCGGCGACCGCGGCCGGGGTGCGGTGCTCCTACATCGAGAGCGCCACCCGCACCGCCGGTCCGTCGCTCACCGGCCGGCTCGCGGCGCGGGTGCCCCGGGTCGGCCTGTACACCCAGTATCCGGGATGGGCCGCGGGCAACTGGCGCTACGGCGGGTCCATCTTCGATGCTTTCGAGGCCGAGGCGAAGCCCGGGCCGCCGCGGATCCGCAAGGCGGTGGTGACCCTCGGTACGCACGCGCGGTACACGTTCCCGCGCCTGCTGACCCACCTCGTCGGACTGCTTCCGCCGGAGTGGGACGTCCTGTGGCAAGTGGGTTCGACAGTGATCGATAGGATGCCGGACGGTGCGCGCCGGCAGGTCCCGATCACCGAGATGCGGCAGGCGCTGGCGGAGGCGGACGTCGTCATCTCCCACGCGGGAGTCGGCTCCGCCCTGGCCGCGATGCAGGCCGGCAAGCGTGCGCTGTATGTCCCCCGGCGAAAGGCGTACGGCGAGCACATCGACGACCACCAGGTCGAGATGGCTCGGGAACTGGAAGGTAGAAAACTGGTGGTTGCCCGCGAGGCACAGAACGTGACCCTCGCGGATCTCGAAACAGCCGCAGCCTGGTCGGTGCGGGCCGCTCCCGGTGTCGCGCCGTTCCGGCTCGCGCCGAGGTGACACTGCGTCGTGCTCATGTCCCCTGTGCACGGTTCAAAGAAAAAGGTCGCGGTCTTCGTCCGTACGGTCGATAGCGCGCGGCTCGCTCCGGCACCAGGCTGCGTCAATCCTTAAATTTTTATTAGTAGGAGGGCTCGTGTCCCTGAAGCGTCGACTCCGGCCGCGGCCGCTCACCAGGTTGCTGGTGCCGGCTGTGGTGACGAGTCTGACGGTCGCAATGACCGCTATTCCGGCGAATGCCGTGTACGTACCGCCGAGTGAAGCGGCCACCATCGTCGCAGCGAGTCCTGCGGACAACACACCGCACGCCCAGAACGGCAGCATGCGGGCGTTCGCACAAATTGGTAACACTGTCTACGCGGGTGGGTCGTTCACCGGCATCAAGGCGGCCGGCGCCGCCTCCTTCTCGCCCGCCAGCAACCTCATCGCGTACGACGCGACGACGGGCGCGCTGAAGACCGGCTTCGCCCCGGTGCTGGACGGCGCGGTGCAGACCCTCGCGGTCAACCCCGACGGCAAGCTGATCGTCGGCGGCAGCTTCGGCACCGTGAACGGGGTCGCCCGCAAGAACCTCGTCGCGCTCGACCCGGCGACCGGCGCGACGGTGACCAGCTGGGTCGGCCGCAGCGACGGCGGCGTCGTGCGCCGCGCGATCGTGCAGGGCAACCACCTCTACATCGCCGGCGCCTTCCACTGGGTCAACGGCACCCAGCACTCACTGCTCGCCCGGCTCAACGCCACCACCGGCGCGATCGACCCGACCTTCCAGATCGACGCGGGCGGGGCCCGGCCCTACCCCAACTCGACGGAGCTGGTCTGGGGCCTCGCGGTCGCCCCGGACGGCAAGACCGTCGTGGCGGTCGGCAACTTCACCTCGGTCAACGGCGCGAGCCGCAACCAGGTCGTCATGATCGACACCTCGGCGACCCCGGCCGTCGCCGACTGGAGCACCGACCGGTACGTGGCCGCCTGCTACAGCGGCTCCTTCCCGTTCTACGCGCGCGACGTCGACTTCTCCGACGACGGCAAGTACTTCGTCATCATCGCCGACGGCGGCCGCAGCAACGACGCGTACTGCGACGCCACCGCGCGCTGGGAGACCGCCGGGCGGGGTACGAACGTCCCGGCCACCTGGGTCGACTTCACCGGCACCGACTCGGTCACCTCGCTCGAGGTCGCCGACGGCGTCGTCTACGTGGGCGGGCACTTCCGCTGGCAGAACAACGCCAACGGCAACGACTCGCAGGGTCCCGGCGGCGTGAGCCGCTACGGCATCGCCGCGCTGGACCAGCAGAACGGCGTGCCGCTGAACTGGAACCCGACCCGTTCGCCCGGCAGCCAGCTGCCGAGCGGGGGCACCAACTGGGGCCCGATCATGTGGGAGATCTGGAAGGGTCCGAACGGTCTCTTCGTCGGCCAGGACTCCGACGGTCTCGGCAACGAGTACCACGGCCGCCTCGGCTACTTCCCGGAGCAGGGCGGGCGCACCATCGGTGTGCAGGACGCGCCCCAGGCCGATTCGGGCTTCCTCTACCTGGGTGCGGGCAACGGCCAGCTCACCAAGATCTCGTACGGTCCGGGCGGCCTCGGCGCCCCGACGACGGTGAGCCAGCCGCAGTTCACCAACGGCCGCGCGGCGTTCGCCCTGCACAACAAGCTGTACTGGGCGAAGACCGACTTCTCGGCGCCGTCCGGTTCGGTGCTGAACGTGTCGATGCTGACCAACGGCACCATCGGCGCGCCGTGGGTGGGCAGCGGCTACAACTCCTGGTTCCAGGCCTCCGCGATGACCGGCGCCTTCTACCTTCAGGGCCGGATGTACTACACGTCATCGACGAGCAACACCTTGTTCTACCGGTACCTCACGCCGGACGGCTCGGTCATCGGCTGCACGTGGTTCCCGGTGGCCACGAAAGGTATCGATTGGCGAACCGTCCGTGGTATGACCTGGGTGGCGGGGAAGCTCGTCTACGGGTCCACGGACGGGACGCTGCGCTCCGTCGCGTTCGACCCGGCGGCCGACACGGCGGTCGACGGTTCGACGGCGACCGTCGTGGCGACCGGCACCCCGTCGGTGCCCTGGAACAACCCGACCCTGTTCTTCGCGACGTCGTAGCGACATCGACCGCGTAGCGGACACAGGAGCGGACCGTTCCCGGCCGGGCAGCGTCGCCCGGCCGGGAACGTCTGGTCGGACCGAGAAACAAATGCAGATGTCGGGGAGACACGACACATGGATGTGACTGATTCCGTCGCCGCGAGCCGGCAGCGGGTCGTCGGCTTTGCGGACGTCGTAAGGATTCCGCTGCGCCGCTGGCGCATCGTGGCAGCCGCCACCGCGGGACTCACCCTCGTCGTGCTGGCCTACCTGTTCTTCTTCCCGGCGACGTACCGCGCCACCGCGGTCGTCGTGCTGCGGCCGGTGGTGACCGACCCCTTCACGCTGCCGTCCAGCGGCGCGGACCGGGCCATCAACATGACCGCCGAGAACGGCATCGCGCTCGGCAACGACGTCATCGACTCGACCGCGAGCAGCCTCTCCCGCGACCCCGAGGA
Organism: Couchioplanes azureus; assembly: GCF_014648355.1. Lineage (GTDB taxonomy): Bacteria > Actinomycetota > Actinomycetes > Mycobacteriales > Micromonosporaceae > Actinoplanes > Actinoplanes azureus. The sequence continues at coordinate 452,724 of NZ_BMQY01000003.1, read as the reverse complement.
CGTGCGCGAGGCGCTCAGCGTGGAGGTGCCCACGGGCGGCCAGGTGCTGCGCTTCCAGTACGCCGGCGACAGCGAGGACAGCGCGATCACCGGGGCCAACACGGCCGCCAAGACCTACCTGCAGGTCCGCGAGGACATCTACAAGGACCAGCGGAAGGCCCTGATCGAGTCGTACGACAGCACCATCAAGTCGGTGACCGCCCAGCGCCTGGAGGCGCAGAAGGAACTCCCGGAGGACGCCGAGTCCGGGTCCGAGGTCACCCCGCGCACCCAGGCCAAGCTGGACCAGGTCGGCGCGCTCAACGACCAGATCGCCCAGCTCGCGAACGCCCGCGCGAAGGTGGCCTCCGCCGACCTGAGCCCGGGCTCCATCGCCGCGGCGGCCCGCGCGCCGGTGCCGTCCAGCCACGACGCCGGAATGCTCTACCTGGCCGCCGCCCTCCTCGGCGGCGTGCTCGCCGGCATGGTCGCCGCGCACGCCCGGGAGGCGCTCGACCGCCGGATCCGCTCGATCGACCAGGCCGCCGACATCGTCGGGGTGCCGGCGCTCGGGGTGGTCCGGGCCGTCGGCCGGGAGGGTGACGCGGGACCCGCGGCCGACGCCCGGTACGTCTCCCTGGCCGTCCTGAAGTGGATCGACCGGCACCCCGACCGTCCGCTGGTCGTGCTCTCCGGGCGTGACGACGAGGGTCGCACCACGGTGTCGGGCAACCTCGCGGTGGCGCTCTCCGAGGCCGGCCAGGACGTGACCCTGGCCGCCCCGGCCGAGACCCAGGAGGAGCTCAAGCGCATCCTGTTCGCGGCGCAGAAGCGGACGCCGCCCCGGCCGCGGGCCGTCCCGTCGTCCGGTACGGCGCTCAACGGCACCGCCATGGCCGGCGGCTTCGGCCTGGGCGCCGGCAAGGGCACGGAGGGCCCGTCCGCCGGCGGCCGCCGGCACAGCTCGCCCGTGCGCCTCGCCGAGACCCGGACACCGATGACCACGGCCGCCCAGGATCCCGACGCCACGATCATCATGGAGGCGGGCGGCAGCCGGCGCGGCCCCGCCTCGCCGCTCGGCACCCAGCCGCTCCGGTCCACCTCGGAGCGTGACTCCCAGGCGCCGAACGTCGTGCTCATCGGTGGCGGCGTCGTGCGGCTCTGCGCGCTGGGCGAGGAGCCGGAGACCGGCGTGGTGGTCATCGACGCGCCCGCCTCGGACACCGACGAGCGCGGTGTGCGCGTCGCGCAGGACGGCGTCGCCGTGCTGGTCGTCGCCCGGGACCGGACCCGCAACGCCGAGCTCACCCGCCTGGTGGACCGCCTGCGCTCCGCCGGCGCCCAGACTGTCGGTTTCGTCCTTACCGGAGGCCACGGTGCCTGAGCACTACCCGGACGTCAGCGTCGTCGTCGCCACGCGCGACCGGCCGGGGCTGCTGGAGCGGGCGGTGGCCAGCATCCTGCACCAGGACTATCCCGGCCGCATCGAGTGCATCGTCGTCTACGACCACGTCGACGTGCGCGAGCTCAACGTCACCGCGGGGCCGGACCGATCGCTCAAGCTCGTCGACAACACCCACCGGCAGGGGCTGCCCGGCGGGCGCAACAGCGGCGTCGACGCGGCCACCGGCGAGCTGCTGGCCTTCTGCGACGACGACGACATCTGGCTGCCGGCGAAGCTGAGCCGCCAGGTGGAGCGGCTCGCCGACCCCGCGATCGGCGCGGTGAGCTGCGGGCTGCGGCTGCGCGGTCCCGGCATCGACAAGGAACGGGTGCTCGCCAAGGACCTCGTCACCCACGAGGACTTCCTCGCCGACCGGGTGATGGAGGTGCACTCCAGCACGATGCTCGTCCGCCGCAGCACCTGGCAGGCCGCGGGCGAGGTCGACGAGGGCATCCCCGGCGGCTACAGCGAGGACTACGAGTGGCTGCTGCGCGTCTCGGCGCACACGCCGGTCGCGATCGTGCGCGAGCCGCTCGTCATCGTGGACTGGCACGGCGGGTCGTTCTACTTCGGCCGGTGGGCGACGATCGTCGAGGCGCAGCGCTACCTCATCCGCAAGCACCCCGACCTGGCGGACAACCGCGCCGGCCTGGCCCGGCTGCGGGGACAGATCGCGTTCGCCCTCGCCTCCGGCAACCGGCGCAGCGAGGCGGTGCGGGAGCTGGCGGCGGTGGTCCGGCTCAACCCGCGGGAGAAGCGCGTGCTGGTCACCGTGCCGGTGATCCTGCGGCTGATGACCGGCGAGTGGATCCTGCGCATGGCGCAGAAGCGCGGCAAGGGGATCTGAGGCTTGGCCAGGACGTCCGTGCGGCCCCGGCGCAAGGTGCGGGCGACCGCGCCGGCCCGGGCCCGCGCGGTCGCCGCGGTCGAGCCCGGCGTGCTCGACCCCCGCGCCTGGCTGGTCCGCACGGCGAAGCTGCCGCTCTGGCCGCTGACCGTGATGTTCGCCTTCATGCCGGTCTGGTGGGGGCTCGGCGTCTGGTACTTCGTGTGGCCGTTCTTCGGTGTCATCCTGCTCGCGCTGCTCACCACGCGCGGCGACGTGCGGCTGCCCACCGGCACCTGGCTCTGGTTCATCCTGCTGGGCATCATCGCGATCAGCGCCACCCGGCTGGAACGGGTCACCTCGCTGTTCGTCTTCGGGCTGCGCCTCGGCCACCTGTTCACCGGCCTCATGGTCGGCATCTACGTCTACAACGTGGCCCGGGACCGCGCCTCGTGGGTGAAGATCGCGAACCCGCTGGCCCTGTTCTGGCTCGCCATGGTGGCGCTGGGCTGGTTCGGCGTGCTCGCGCCCAAGTTCAGCATGCCCAGCCCGTTCGAGATGGTGCTGCCGGGCAGCGTGCAGAGCGAGCGCTTCATCACGGACGTGTCCCACCTGGACTCCACCGAGTTCAACAAGCTGAGCGCCAATCCCATCTACCGCCCCGCGGCGCCGTACCCGTACACGAACAACTGGGGCACCGCGTACTGCTTCCTCGTGCCGTTCGTCCTGGCCTATCTGACGTCCGTGCGGCGCGGGAAGCTGCGGATGATCCTGGTCGTGTCGCTGCCGCTGTCGATCGTGCCGGCCTTCCTCACGCTCAACCGGGGCATGTTCATCGGGCTCGGCGCCGGCGTGCTCTACCTGCTCGGCCGGGAGATCGCCAAGGGCCGGGTGCGGCTGCTGGTGCCGGTCACCGCCATCGTGTTCGCCGGATGGGTCGTCACGCTCTTCATCCCGGTCGTCGACCTGATCACCAACCGCACCTCGACGACCGACACGACCTCCGACCGGTTCGACCTCTACGTGCAGACCTGGGCGGCGGTCATGAAATCGCCGCTGCTCGGGTTCGGCCAGCCCAACTCGGTCGACACGACGCACGCCGCCGAGCCGCTCGGCACCCAGGGCATGATCTGGCAGCTCGTCTACAGCCACGGCATCCCGGCGACGATGTGCTTCTACCTGCTTCTGGCCATCCTCGCCCGCCGGCTGGCCGCCGCCGTGACGCCGGCCGGGCTGTGGCTCAGCGCCCTGCCGGTCATCGCGGCGGTGGTCACGCCGTTCTACGCGTACATCGATCCCAACATGTCGGTGCTGCTCTTCGCCGTGGGCCTCGGGCTGGCGGCGGTGGACGGGCCGGTCAACCGCGAGCCGAAGGAAGCGCACAAGTGAGCACGGTCGCCGCGACGGAGGTACGCCGCAGCACCCGCAGCGGAGCGATCGGCCTCGTCGGTGCGGCGGTCAACGGCGCGTTCGGCTTCGTGCTGACCATCGTGGTGGTACGGGCGTTCGGCGCCGACGGCTCGGGCGCGCTGTTCAGCGTCATCGGGCTGGTCACCATCGTCGGCGCGCTCTGCTGCCTGGGCGCCGACACCGCGCTGATGTGGGCGCTGCCGCGGCGGCGTACCGGGCCGGACGGCGACGCCGCCCGCCTGCTGCCGCCGGCTCTGCTGCCGACGGTGGGACTGGCCCTGCTCGTGGCCGCGGCCGGCCTGGCCGCCGCCGGGCCGATCGCCGGGGCGCTGCTCGACGACCCGGACGGCGCCGCGCTGATCCGGCTGGCGTTCGCCGGCGTACCCGTGATCGTCGCCGCCACCGTGCTGCTCGCGGCCGTCCGCGCGACCCGGGCGGTGTCGGCGTACGTGGCGGTGCAGTTCCTGTTCGTCCCGATCGCCCGGCCGGCGCTGATGATCACCGCGGTCGCCGCCGGCGGGGGCGTGCTGGCCGGATTCGGCGGCTGGCTGCTGCCCCTCGTCGTGGCGCTGCTCCTTGCCGTCGTGCTGGCCGCCAAGCCCCTGGGCGTCGGGGCGGGCGCCGCCCTGCGGCCCGCCGCGGGCGACTGGCGGACCTTCTGGGGCTTCGCCCTGCCCCGCGCCGCGTCGGTGGCGATCGACGCCAGCAGCATGTGGGTCGGTGTGCTGCTGACCGGCGCCCTGGCCACCCAGGCCGAGGCCGGCGTGTTCGCCGCCGTGGGCAGGTACGCCCTCGCCGGCCTGCTCGTCATGCAGGGGCTGCGGGTCGCCATCGCGCCCCAGCTCTCCCGGCTGCTCGGCGCCGGCCGGCGCGCCGAGGCGGCCCAGGTCTACCGGCGCACGAGCCTGTGGATCGTCGTGCTGTCCTGGCCGGCGTACCTGATGCTCGCGGTCTTCGCCCCGGCGTTCCTGGCCCTGTTCGGCGCGGACTTCCGTTCGGGGGCCACGCCGCTGGCCGTGCTCGCCGGCGCCATGCTGGTCAACGTCGGCGTGGGGCTCGTGCAGACCGTGCTGCTGATGAGCGGCAACAGCCGCGGCCATCTGCGCGCCACCGTCACCGGGCTGACGCTCAACGTGGCGCTGTGCCTGGTGCTCATCCCGCGGCACGGCGCCCTGGGCGCGGCGATCGCCTGGTCGTGCGGCATCGTCGCGGAGAACCTGCTGGCCGCCGTGCTCGCCCGCCGGGCACTGGGCGAGGCGCTCTTCGGGCGTACCCTCGTCGTTCCGGCCCTCGCGGTGACGGCCGCGACCGGCGCCGCCGCGGTGATCGGCACCCTGGTCGCCGGCCGGGGACTGCCCGGCCTGGCCGTGGCGCTCGGTGTCCTGGCCGCCGGCGCCGCCGCCCTGCTCACCGACCGCCGGGCCCGCGCGGCCCTGGCGTCCGTCCGCACCCAGCTCAAGCCCGCGCGCACCACGACCGAGGAGGACCAGTGACCGTCAAGGACCGGCTCAAGAGCGTCGCACCGCGAGGCGCCCGGGAACAGGTCCGGGAACTGCTGGTCCGCTACGGCGAACGCACCAGCGACCAGCGGCCGCTGCCGGACTTCCTCGTGATCGGCACCAAGCGCGGGGGCACCACGTCGCTGTGGCGCTACCTGATCCAGCACCCCCTCGTGCCGCGGTTGTTCCCCGCCTGGAACACCAAGACCTCGCACTACTTCGAGGAGAACTGGCCGCGCGGCGAGGCGTGGTACCGGTCGCACTTCCCGACCCGGCGGCAACGGGCGGCCCTGGAACGCAAGCATGGCGGGCCGTGCAAGGTCGGTGAGGCCGCACCGCTGTACATGTTCCATCCGCTGGTGGCCGGACGCGTCGCCGACCTGATGCCGCAGGCGCGGATGATCGTGCTGCTGCGCGACCCGGTGGAGCGGGCCTTCTCGCACTGGAAGGAACGCCGCGGCGAGGGCGTGGAGCCGCTCGACTTCGCCGCCGCCCTGGCCGCCGAGGAGAGCCGGACGGCCGGGGAGAAGGCCCGGCTGGAGGCGGAGCCCGGCTACTTCTCGCCGGCCTTCGACTGGTATTCCTACCGGGCGCGCGGACGCTACCTGGAACATCTGGAGCCGTGGTTGGAGCGGTTCGACCGCTCGCAGCTCTTCATCGTCGCCAGCGAGACGTTGTACCGCGAGCCGGCGCAGACGTACGCGCGGATCCTGGACTTCATCGGGCTGCCGGCGTTCGAGCTGCCCGCCTACGACGTCTACAACGACCGTCCCAGCAAGGGCATGGACGATTCCGTACGCGCGGAGCTGAGCGCCTACTACCGTCCCTACAACGCGGCGCTGGAGGAGCGCCTCGGCATGACGTTCGACTGGTCCTGAGCCGCCGCCCGCTGCACCAGCCGGGCCAAATGCAGCAGGTCGGCGCTGTGCGGGAAGTCGCGGCGCTCCAGCTCGGCCGCCGCACCGGCCAGCATGGACCGCTGCACCGACGTCAGCCGGCCGTCGTTGTCGAGCACGGCCACGGCGCTCGCGCGCACCTGCGCGGCCTCCGCGTCCCCGGGGGTGTGCAGGTGCGCCACGCGCTCCGTCCAGAAGCGACGCACCTCGACCAGCGCGGCGGAACCACTCATCGCGGCAGGCGGGTGGCCAGCACGTCGAGCAGCGCGGGGTGCAGCTTGGGATTCCAGCCGGCGCCGCCGCCGGAGAGCTCGTAGGTGCGCAGCCACAGCTCCACGAGGTAGGCGTCGGCGACGAACCGCTGGGCCGCGGCGTCCAGCCCCAGCGCCGGGCCGTGCGCGCGCAGCGCCTCGTCCACGGCGACCGCGCACGCCGCGGCGGGCCGCCCGTGGGTGGACAGGGCCGTCTGGAACGCCTGATGGGCCAGGTCGAAGCCGACCGGTACGCCCGAGGACCGGTTCTCCCAGTCCCAGACCAGCAGGCCGCCGCGATGCCGGGCCATGTTCCACGGCACCCAGTCGCCGTGCCAGTCGCCGAGCTCGAGCGTGATGCCGGTGTCCAGCGCGTCGATGAAGCGGTGGATGCGCGGGTCGCCGCCCACCGCGCGGCGCCGCCACCCCTCCAGCAGGCCGGTGACCGGGGCCGGGGGAGCGGCCGGTCCGCCGCGGCGGGCGACCGCGAGCATGGCCTCCAGCCGGGGCCGGCCGGGCCGCCGGATGCGCCGGACCGTCCGCGGCATGGGCTCGATGACCGCGACCTCCCGGCCCCGCCATTGCGTGTGCAGCAGGAGCCGGGGCGCGGGCGGGAAGCCGCCGCCGGTGGGCAGGTCGCCCAGGGTGGCCGCCTCGGCGCGGACCATGGCCCGGGTGCCGTCGTTCCAGCCGATCTTCGCGTAGCCGCGGGGCCGGCCACGGTCGTCGAAGAGCTGGAGGGTGGGCTTGTGGTGCGGATCCGGTGGGCGGATGCCGATCGCGGCGTGCAGGCGGGTCTCGCCGAGCCGGCCGGCCAGGAAGGCGGCGAGCAGGTTGCCGGGATCGGTGGCGCGCACGGACAGGGTCGGCGCCTTGGTCAGGCCGAGCAGGCCCAGCCGGGCGAGCGTCCCGACGGCGGCGCGGCCGGCCCGGACCTTGGGCGGTCGCAGGGCGTTGTAGGCCAGCAGCGATGCCGCGGTCACTCTGGGCGAGACGAGGGGAAGCAGGAAGCGCGCGTGGTCGAGGTTGGGGATCACCGCGTACCGGACGGTGGCGGACGGGTCGTCGCCCATGGTGACCGTCACGCCCGGGTCGCCGAAGATGGCGCGGGTGACCCAGCCGAGGCCGTCCTGCCGGTCCCGGGGGTCGTGGGGGGCGGCGACGGGGTCGGACGGGGGACGCTGCCCGGGGATCGATGCCCGCGTCGACTCGTTCAGCACGAGCTAGACGATAGGTGAAGGTCTGTCATGAAAAACAGGGCCCCGGGGTCAGCTCCCGGGGCCCTGTCGGATGAGCGTCAGCGTTGGTACACCCGCACGTAGTCGACGACGAAGTCGGCCGGGAACTGCGTCTTGGCGTCCGGGTTGCCGAGCCAGCCACCGACCTGGAAGTTCAGCCGGATGTTGTACGGCTTGTGGAACGCCTTGTCGTACCACGGGGTGGTGGTCCGGTCCCGGGTCCAGACGAGTTTGCCGTCGATGTACCACCTCAGGGCGTTCGCGTCCCACTCGGTGGTGTACGTGTGGAAGCCGTCCGCCGGAATGCCGCCGCTGGGCAGTTCGATCCGGGTGTCCTGCTTGACCGGGCTGTAGTCCCAGAAGATCGCCGCGGTGGACTGGTCGTACCAGCCCTGGCCGCCGGGGAGCTCGGTCACGTCGATCTCGCCGTTGCCGCCGTCGTCGGGGCGCAGCCAGAACGCCGGCCACAGGCCCTGGGACGTCTCGGGCTTGTTCGGCGACTTGGCCCGGATCTCGAAGCGGCCGTACTTCCACGAGGCCTTGCCGATGGTGTCGAGGTACGACTGGGTGTACTGCCGATTTTGCGAGCTGCAGGTGGAATTCTCCCGCAGGGCGCGCAGGGTCAGGTTTCCGCCGCTGACGAAGGTGTTCTTCGGGTCGTCAACGTTGCAGCCGAGGTCCATGTCGCGGCCCTCGCCGTCGCGCAGGTTCCACTTGTAGAGGTCGACCTTGCCCCCGGTGAACTCGTCGTTCCAGACCAGCTTCCAGCCCGGCGGGGAGGTGGGGACGGTGTGCGCCGGCGGCTTGGTGGGCGCCGTGGTGGTCTTGGTGGGCGCCGGTTTGGTGGTGGTCGGCGGCGTGGTAGGCCTGGGCGGTGCCGTCGTGGGCGGGGGCAGCGCGGTCGCGGGCGTGGTGGGCGCCGGCCTGGGTTTGCCGCTCGTCTCGTAGGAGAGCACGAGCTCGGGATGCAGCTGGTCCTTCGCGTTCTCCCGCGACGCCCAGTAGATGCGGGTGTTGCGGGTCTCCTGCGAGAGCGCGAACGTGTACGTGCCGTTGCGCCGCACCGACGCCGAGACGTCGAACTCGTTGTAGCCCTTCTTCACCGCGTTCAGCGCCGGGGCGCCGGTGGGGGCGGCGGCGGACGCGATCCGGTCCGGATTGCCGGCCGCGCCGACGCTGCCGGGGATGGTGCGGGCCACGATGCGGGCCGTGACGTCGTGCCAGGCGTACACCCGCAGGGTCGCCTTCACCCGGGTGGCGTTGGCCGGGAGCTTGTGCACCGCGAACTCGAGGGTGGCGTCACGCCGGCCGCGGGGGTTGTTGTCGCAGAGGGCGGGGCAGCTCGCCAGCGTCGTCTTGGCGCTGGTGTCGCCGTCCTGGCGCACCTGGGTGACCGTCGTGTCGGCGACCGGGTGCAGGGTCAGCCCGTTGTCGTCGCCGGCGAAGACGGGGACGAGCGTCGCGGCGGTGACGGCGGTGACCGCCGTGCCGATGATGACCAGCGATCGGGTGCTGCGGATCCCCCGTCGTGGCGCCGGCGCGTGGGCCGGCGCGTGCGCCCTGGGCGACATCAACTCTCCCTTGTGGTTTGTCGATGTCGGAGCGTAGCGGGAAGGCGGGAAGATCACAGCCTCGCACATCAGGGTCTAATGCACGCTTAAGGCAGGGCTAAAGAGAGCGCCGGGCAATTCCTCGGACGGCGAATCAGGCTTGTCCGCACATGTCCGGTGCCGCGGTCACGCTCGAGGGTGAGTACGTCCGGCCGCACGGAAAAGTCGGGAGCGTTACCAAATCGAGATCAACCCCCCGGCCCGTTTCGCTCCCTCCTGTAGTTAATGCCGTTCCGCGGTGCCGGAAAGCGTTGCGGACGCCGGTGCCGCGGAGGGTAGCGGCGATCCCTTTGCGGTGCGGGGCAAGCCGGTGACCTGGAACGAACGGATGATCACCGCTGGCCCCAAAACCGTGCCGAGGGGGCCATCCGACCTAAAAGTCCATTTCCCCCACAGGCCCCCAAATCCGTGGTTAGAGTACGGTCGGCGCAGTTCCCAAGTGCGAGCTTTGTCCCCGTGCTTCCGAGCGCGCGCCGCACCGGCTTCGAGGCCGGCGCTCCATCCGCCGTCGCGTGCGGCACCGAGAAAAGGCAAACCCGTCGAGAGGCGGGGACGCAAAGCCAGGGACCTCCCGAGGGGGAGGCGGCCCAGCCGCCGAAGGAGACAGAAACACATGCGCTATCTACCAGCCCATGCGGCCAAGAGCGGCTCGGTACCGTTCATGCTGCGTGGACCCAAGTCGGTCCGGACGGTCCTCTCGGCCGCCGTCGCCGGTGCGATCGCCTTCGCCCCGGCCGTCTTCATCACCGCGCCCGCCGAGGCCGCCATCACCGACTTCACCATCGTCGACGCCACCCTCTCCGCCGACGAGGGCGAGGACATCGTCTTCGAAGTGAAGCGCGCGGAGAAGCAGGCCTCGTACGCCACCAAGACGGACATCACCTGGACGCTCACCGGGGGCACCGCGGACGGGGAGGCGACGGCGGACTCCGACTTCACGGACGACACCGGCACCCTCTCGTTCCCGGCCGACACCACCGCCGACGGCGACGGCAACTACGGCGGTGACAGCCTGTTCATCACCGTGAAGACCTTGCAGGACACGACGGACGAACCCGCCGAATCGTTCGACCTCACCCTGACGGCCGGCGCGGAGACCGACACCGCCACGGGAACCATCACCGACGACGACGCCGCCCCGGGCTACACGCTCATCGTCAGCGACCCGTCGCCCGCCGAGGACCTCTCCGCCGGCGAGGTGACGGTGACGGCGGAGCTGGACGAGCCGTCGGGCAAGGCCGTCACGATCCCGCTCAGCACCGTGGCGGGCACCGCCAAGGCCGGCCAGGACTACACGACCACCACGGACAGCATCACCATCCCGGTGGGCGCGACCACCACCGTGGACGAGGTCACCATCCCGATCGAGGACGACCCGCTGTACGAGGAGAGCCAGCAGACCTTCCAGGTCAAGGGTGGCACGAGCACCACCGTCACGGGCACCGAGACCGAGACCGTCACGATCCAGGACGACGAGGAACAGTCCAAGATCACGATCGGTGCGGACACCGTCGGCGAGCCCGACACGCTCGCCTTCCCCGTGACGCTCAGCCCGGCCTCGGAGCGCGCCGTCACGGCGGCGTGGACCACGGCCGACGGTCCCGGCGCGGACGAGGCGGACTGGGAGGACGGGATCGCCAAGGCGGGAACCGACTACACCGCCGGAAGCGGCACCGTGACGTTCCCCGCCGCCACCTCCAACGCCCCGGCCGCCGGTGCCACGGCGCAGACGATCTCGGTCCGGACGGTGTCGGACACGATCGCCGAGGAAACCGAGGCGATGCACGTCACGCTGAGCAACCCGACCGTCGGCGTTCTCGATGACGAGACCGAGGCGACGGGCACCATCACGGACAACGACCCGCCTCCCACGGCCACCCTGACGCCCACCGCGGCGATCACGGAGGGCAGCAGCGGCAAGGTCACCAAGACCTACACCGTCAAGCTCAGCAAGCAGTCCGGCCGCGAGGTCACCGTCGACTACGAGGTCGCGGCATCCGGCGCCACCCCGGCCACGGACGTCGCGGACTTCTTCGAGAAGGCCGACACGCTGACCTTCGCGCCCGGTGAGACCACCAAGACCTTCACCGTGGACATCGTCGGCGACACCATGGACGAGCCGAACGAGACGTTCAGCATCGCCCTGAGCGCTTCCGGGGCGGACGTCTCGGGCAACGGCGTCGCCGGCACGGTGGAGTACACCATCACCGACGACGACGACGCGCCGACGTTCAGCGTCGCGCCGATCATCATGAACGAGGGCGACGCGGGCTCCGTGGCCGTGTTCCCGATCAAGCTGTCGAACGCCAGCTACCAGGACACGACGTTCACGCTGACCGGCACCGGCGGCAGCGCCACCGATGCGGTGGTGGGCAACCCCGCGGGCGACATCGACTTCCTGGAGCCGACGGATCCGATCACGATTCCGGCGGGCCAGACCACGGGTTACCTGTTCTACCTGGTCAACGGCGACGAGGTCTTCGAGCCGGACGAGACGGTGTCGATCGAGCTGACGCCGTCGGCCAACGTCGACGGAGACCCCACGGACGCCGACCTGACGATCAAGAACGACGACGAGATGCCGTCGTTCGAGGTCACCTCGGTCACCGGCAACGAGGGCGAGACCGTGAACGTCATGGGCTTCGTCACCGGCGTCGCGCAGAGCGACACGACCTTCAACATCAACTTCGCGGGCGCGTCCGTCAACGGCAGCACCGCCGCGTCGACGGACGACTTCACCAACCCGGGCACCGTGTCGGTGGTCGTCACCGGTGGCACGCTGTCCGGGGCGCCGAAGGTGATCAAGGGCATCAAGCTCGCCGACGACGCCACGCCCGAGGGCCCGGAGACCATCCTCGCCTCCGGCAACGCCGTCAACGGCACCGTCGTCAACGGCGTCGTCACCATCGCGGCCAGCGACGGTGGCACGACCCCGCCGGCCGGGAACACCCCGACCCTCAAGGCCGCGGCCCCGTACCGGCTCGGCGTCGGCTCGCTGGAGCTGACCGGTACGGCCGCCGCCGGGGCCACCGTGACCCTGTGGGGCACCCCGGTCGGCAGCGACGTGAACGGTACGTGGGAGAACCTCGGCACCGCCACCGCCACCGGCGGCGCGTACGAGTTCCACCCCGAGTTCACCACCACCGGCTGGTGGTTCCGGACGACCGTCGGCGACGCCCAGTCGAACACGATCAAGGTGAACCTGAAGCAGTCCCCGGACTTCTTCGCCCGCTCGTCCAGCCGGGGCACCGCGACCCTGTCGGTCTTCGGCGACCCGCGGGTGGCCGGCCTCTCGGTCCGCCTGCTGCGCGCCAACCGCGGCGGCACCTGGAGCACGGTCGCCTCGGGCACGCTGGACGCGAACGGCAAGTTCGTCAAGACGCTCACCGGTCTGCGGTCCGGGTCGTCGGTCTACTTCAAGGCGTTGGTCCTCGGCGACGGTGACGTCGGCATGCTGACCAACTACTCGAACGGCGCGCGCGTCACGGTGCGCTGAACCACCTGGTAACGACGAAGGGGGCGGCCCGCCGGGCCGCCCCCTTCCGCTTGTCCCGCACCGCGTCAGTCGACGTCGACCGCGGCCTCGGCGAACTGCGCCGAGTACAGCCGCGCGTACGCCCCGCCGGAGGCGATCAGCTCGTCGTGGGTGCCCTGCTCGACGATCGCGCCGTCCTCCATCACCAGGATCACGTCGGCGTCGCGGATGGTCGACAGGCGGTGGGCGATGACGAACGACGTACGCCCGGAGCGCAGCGTGTTCATCGCCCGCTGGATCAGCACCTCCGTGCGCGTGTCCACCGAGCTGGTGGCCTCGTCCAGGATCAGGATGCTGGGCTCCGCCAGGAACGCGCGCGCGATGGTGACGAGCTGCTTCTCGCCGGACGAGACGTTCGAGCCCTCCTCGTCGATCACCGTGTCCATGCCGTCCGGCAGGGTCCGCACGAAGCGGTCCACGTGCGCGGCCTCCGCGGCCACGGCCACGTCCGCATCGGACGGTGCGTCCGCGCCGTAGGCGATGTTCTCCGCGATGGTCCCGCCGAACAACCAGGTGTCCTGCAGCACCATCCCGACCCGCTCGCGCAGCTCGGCCCGGGGCAGCGTCGCGATGTCGACGCCGTCGAGGGTGATGCGCCCCGAGGTCACGTCGTAGAAGCGCATGAGCAGGTTGACGAGGGTGGTCTTGCCGGCACCGGTGGGACCGACGATCGCCACCGTCTGCCCCGGCTCGGCCACGAACGACAGGTCCTCGATCAGCGGCCGGTCCGGCAGGTAGCGGAACGACACGTGCTCGAAGGCGATCCGGCCCGCGCCCGGCCGCACTCCCGGCGACGCCGGGTCCGGCTCCTGCTCCGGCGCGTCGAGCAGGGCGAAGACCCGCTCCGCCGAGGCCACCCCGGACTGCACGAGGTTGGCCATGCTCGCCACCTGGGTCAGCGGCTGGCTGAACTGGCGCGAGTACTGGACGAACGCCTGCACCTCGCCGAGCGACAGGGAGCCCGAGGCGACCCGCAGGCCGCCCACCACGGCCACCAGCACGTAGTTGAGGTTGCTGATGAACATCATGGCCGGCTGGATCAGACCGGAGATGAACTGGGCACGGAAGCTGGACGCGTACAGCTGGGTGTTGTGCTTCTCGAAGGTCTCCGCCGCCTCCTTGCCGCGACCGAAGACCTTGACCAGCGAGTGTCCGGTGAACATCTCCTCGATGTGGCCGTTGAGTTTCCCGGTGGTCTTCCACTGCGCGACGAACTGCGGCTGCGAGCGCTTGCCGATGCGGGTCGTGACCCAGATCGACACGGGTACGGTGACCAGCGCGATGACCGCCAGCAGCGGCGAGATCCAGAACATCATCGCCAGCACCCCCACGATCATCAGCAGCGCCGTGACCAGTTGGGCCATGGTCTGCTGGAACGTCTGGGCGATGTTGTCGGTGTCGTTGGTCGCCCGGCTGAGCACCTCGCCGCGGGGCTGCTGGTCGAAGTACGACAGCGGCAACCGGGACAGCTTCGCCTCGACGTCGCGGCGCAGCCGGTGGACGGCGTTCTGCGCGACCCGTGCGGTCAGCCGTCCCTGCATCACCCCGAAGAGCCATGCCGCGAGGTAGATCGCCAGCACCCAGAGCAGGATGTCACCGAGCCGGTCGAAGTCGACGCCGCGGCCCGGCACGAAGTCCACGGCGGCCAGCAGGTCGGCGCGGCCGTTCTCGCCACGCGCCCGCAGCTGGGCGACGACCTCCTCCTTGCCGGCGCCGGCGGGCAGGGCGCCACCGACGACGCCGGCGAAGACGACGTCCGTGGCGTGCCCGAGGATGCGCGGCCCGATCACCGACAGCGTCACGCCGGCGACGCCGCACAGCAGCACCAGCGCGGCCAGCGCCCGCTGCGGGCGCAGCAGGCCGAGCAGCCGCTTGCTCGAACCCTTGAAGTCCTGCAGTTTCTCGGCCGGCATCTGACCGGCCATCATCCGCGCAGGCCCCAGGGCAGGCGGCGGCGGCCGCCGTTCGGTGGTCGTCACGCTGTTCCCCCCATGGGCATGCCCTCCTGGCCCTCGCCGTCCCGGCCCTCGCTCGCCGCCGGCAAGCGAGGCTCGGTGCAGTCGGTCATGCCGCGGCCTCCTGCTCGGTGAGCTGCGAGAGCACGATCTCCCGGTACGTCTGGTTGGTGGCCATCAGCTCGGCGTGGGTGCCGGTGCCCACGACCACGCCGTCGTCCAGGACCACGATCCGGTCCGCGTCGCGGATGGTGCTGACCCGTTGCGCGACGATGACCACGGTGGCGTCCGCGGTCCGGCGGGCCAGGGCCGCCCGCAACGCCGCGTCCGTCGCGTAGTCGAGCGCCGAGAACGAGTCGTCGAACAGGTAGATCTCCGGCCGGTGCACGAGCACCCGGGCGATCGCCAGCCGTTGCCGCTGACCGCCGGAGACGTTGGTGCCGCCCTGGGCGATCGGCGCGTCGAGCCCGCCCTCCATCCGCTCGACGAAGTCGCGTGCCTGTGCCACCTCCAGCGCCTCCCACAGCTCGTCGTCGGTGGCGTCCGGGTTGCCGTAGCGCAGGTTCGAGGCCACCGTGCCGGTGAACAGGTACGGCTTCTGCGGCACCAGGCCGACCGTGCGCGACAGCAGCCCGGGGTCGAGGTCGCGGACGTCGACGCCGTCGACCAGCACCGTGCCGCCGGTCGCGTCGAAGAGCCGCGGCACCAGGTTGAGCAGCGTGGTCTTGCCGGAGCCGGTGCTGCCGATGACCGCGGTGACCTCGCCGGGGCGGGCCTGCAGGCGTACCCCGGACAGCACCGGCGCCTGCGCGCCGGGATAGTGGAAGTCCACGTCGCGCAGCTCCAGATGGCCGTGCCGGTCGAGCGTCGTGACCGGGGCGCCCGCCGGCCGCACGGAGGGCTCGGTGCCCAGCACCTCCTGGATGCGCTCGGCGCACACGTCGGCGCGGGGGATCATCACGAGCATGAAGGTGGCCATCATGATCGCCATGAGGATCTGCATCAGGTAGCTGAGGAACGCGGTGAGCTCGCCGATCTGCATCGCGCCGCCGTCGATGCGGTGCCCGCCGAACCACAGCACCGCGACGCTCGAGACGTTCACCACGAGCATCACGGTGGGGAACATCAGGGCCATGAGCTTGCCGGCCCGCAGCGAGACGTCGGTGAGCGCGTCGTTGGCGGTGCCGTACCGGGCCTGCTCGCGCTCGTCGCGGACGAAGGCGCGGATCACCCGGATGCCGGCGATCTGCTCGCGCATGATCCGGTTCACCGTGTCGATGCGCGTTTGCATGCCGCGGAACAGCGGGCGCATGAAGGCGATCAGCACGACCACCACGATCAGCAGCAGCGGCACGATCACCAGGAGGAGCCCGGACAGCGGCACGTCCTCGCGCAGCGCGAGCAGGATGCCGCCCACGCACATGATCGGCGCCGAGACCATGAGCAGGAAGCCCATCAGCACCAGCATCTGCACCTGCTGCACGTCGTTGGTGACGCGGGTGATCAGCGAGGGTGCCCCGAACTGGCCCACCTCGCGGGCGGAGAACTCCATCACCCGGGAGAAGAGCGCGGCCCGGATGTCGCGCCCGGCCGCCATGGCGACCTGCGCGCCGAAGTACACCGCGGCCACCTGCGCCACGATCTGGACCAGCGTGACGCCGAGCATCCCGGCGCCCACCTCCAGCACGTAACCCGTGTCGCCGGGCACGACCCCCTGGTCGATGATGTCGGCGTTGAGCGCGGGCAGGTAGAGCGTGGCCAGCGTCGCGACGAACTGGAAGAGCACCACCAGGAAGATCGATTTTCGGTACGGCCGCAGCCGCGCGCGCAGCAGTCGGATCAGCACCGGTCGTCACCCCCGTGGTCGGCCCCGGGCGTGACGAGCAGCCCGTCGAGCAGGAGCGAGACCATCTCGTCCCCGTCGAAGCCCGCCGGGTCGCCGAACGGTCCGAAGGAATTCGCTCCGCAGAAGAGCAGAAGCAGCCGCGCGACCGTCCCCGGTGAGCGCCGCAGCAGCGTGGCGTCGGGCTCGATGAGCGCGGCGATGGCGGAATGCAGCCGTTCGCGGCCCCGGGCCATCTTGGCGGCGGCGTCGGGATGCGAGTCCGAGGCGAAGAGCAGCTTGCGGGCGCCCGCCAGGAGATGGGCGTTGCTGGCGAACCGCTCGTTGACCAGGGTGGCGGCGCGGGCCAACCGGTCGCGAAGCGGGGCGGCGGGGTCGATGGCCTCGATGGCCTGCACCGTCGGCCGCGGGTCGAGCGCGTGCATCAGGGCGGCCACCACGAGAGAGCCCTTGTCGGGGAAGACGCCGAAGATGGTGCCCTCGGCCACCCCGGCGGCCTGGGCGATCTGTCGCGTGCTGACCTCGAGCCCGCACTCGTGCAGCAGCGGAACGGTGGCGGTGATGAGTGCGGCCCGGCGGTCGTCGGGTGCCATGGCACGCACCCGTCGCCGCCGGGCCTCACCGGATGGAGAAGTCACGCCGGGAAGCTTAATGAGCGAGCGCTCACTCAGCTAGTGGATTTCCCTCCTCCCGGCGCGCCGAAGCCAGGGCCGCCCGGGCGGCGGGTACGGCTCTGACTCGGTCTTCGGGGACCAGCCCCAGGCGGGTACGCCGGTCCAGCAGGTCGTCCTCGGTCAACGCGCCCTCGTGGCGTACGGCGAAGAGCAGCTCCGCGCCGGTCACCTCGATGCCCGGCGCGACCGGCTCGCGCAGCCGCGGATCCGCCTCGCCGAGCGCGTGCACCGCCGGGGCCTCGGCGCCGTACCGGGCGATCAGCCGGGCCGGCGCCGGGATGCCGGCCAGCCGGCCGGGCGGCGCCGCGCCGACCAGCGGAATGCGGGTCGTGCGGCACCGGCCCGCGGAGAGGCCGGCGTGGCGCACCGCCGCGTCGACCGCGTCCGCCGCCATCCTGCGGTACGTCGTCAGCTTGCCGCCGACCACGGTGGTGACGCCGCCGGGGGAGGTCAGCACCGCGTGGCTGCGGGACAGGTCGGCGGTGCGATCGGCGCGCCCGGCCAGCAGTGGCCGCAGGCCGGCGAACCGGCCGACCACGTCCGCCTCGGTCACCGTGACGTCGAGCGCCGTGGCGAGCACGTCGAGCAGGAACCCGACCTCCACCGCGCTGGGCTCCGGGACGTCGCTCACCGGGCCGTCGACCGGCTCGTCGGTGAGCCCGGCGTAGACCAGACCGCCCGGCTGGGGAAGCGCGAAGACGAACCGGTTGGTCTCGCCCGGCACCGGGATGGTCAGGGCCGCCGTCGGGTGGCCGAGCGTGGCGGCGCGCAGCACCAGATGCGTGCCGCGCGACGGGCGCAGCCGGACCGTCGGATCGAGCTGCCCGGCCCAGACGCCGGTGGCGTTGACCACCGCGCGGGCCCGGATCTCGTGGTGCTCACCGGTCAGCGTGTCGCGGACGGTGGCACCCCGGCCGTGCAGCTCCTCGGCGGCGCAGTGGGTCAGGATGCGGGCGCCCTGCCCGGCCGCGGTCCGGGCCAGCGCCACCACCAGCCGCGCGTCGTCGACGAGCTGGCCGTCCCACTGCATCAGGCCGCCCCGCAGCCCGTTGCGGCGCACGGCCGGGGCCAGGCGGCGCACCTCCGGCGCGGAGATCCGCCGGGAGCGGGGGAGCGCGGCGCTCGGGGTGCCCGCCGCGGCCCGCAGGGCGTCTCCCGCGGTGAACCCGGCGCGGACCAGCCACTCCCGCGAGCGCGGCACGAACGGCGTGAGCGGCAGCAGCATCGGCAGCGCGCTGACCAGGTGCGGCGCCGTACGCCGCAGCAGCACGTGGCGTTCCGCGGCGCTCTCGTACGCCAGCGCGACGTGCCCGCCCGCGAGGTAGCGCAGGCCGCCGTGGACCAGCTTGGAGCTCCAGCGGGAGGTGCCGAAGGCGAGGTCGCCCGAGTCGACCGCGGCCACCGACAGCCCGCGGGAGGCGGCGTCCAGCGCGACGCCGGCGCCGGTGACGCCCAGGCCGACGACGAGCAGGTCGACCGTGGTGCCGCCGGAGAGCTCGGCCAGCTCGCGCAGGCGGCGGCCGGCGGAGAGTGAGGTCGTGCTCATGGCCGGAAGAACCGGTCGAGGAGCAGCCGCAGCTCGTCGTCGAGCCCGTCCTCGGTGACCTCGCCGTCGAGGCCGCCCGGCTCCAGCATGGTGCCCGCGGAGATGACGAACCCGTGCATGGCCAGGATGGCGGAGCGGGCGAGCAGCACCGGCTCCTGCCGGCGCAGCGAGCCGTCGGCCTCGCCCCCCTTGATCCAGCTCACCAGGTGGTCCAGGATGGCGTCCTGCACGCCGCCGCGCCGGTCGACCAGGTAGGGCACCAGCACCTCCGGGTCCAGCTCGACCACGCGGCGGAACATCGCGTGGCGCCGCAGGGCCCGGGCGCCGCGCACCAGGCCGTCGACGATGCGCTCGCGGGCGGTGCCGCCCTCGGCCTCGGCCTCGGCGTCGATCACCAGCGCGGTCCACTCGCGGGTCATCAGGTCGGCCATCAGGGTCGCCATGTCCGGCCAGCGCCGGTACATCGTCATCCGGGAGACACCGGCCCGCCGGGCCACGTCGGTCAGCGTCGTGCGTCGCAGCCCGACGGCGAGCACGCACTCGCGCGCCGCGTCGAGCAGGGCGTCCTCCGCATTGGTGCGCGCGGAGGGACTGTTACGAGTTGACGTCATGTGTCACAGTGTAACGCATGACCACCTTCCGCTGGGGAGATCCCGCCGACGCCGTCACGCTGCCATCCTCGGTGCGCGACCTGCTCACGGCCGCTCTGGGCGTGACCGGGCCGCGCCCGGCCGCCGAGCCCGCCCTTGCCCCGCCCGCGCCGCTGCCGGACTTCCCCGGCCTGGACGTCACGACCGAGGCGCGGCTGCGCCACGGCGCCGGCATGTCCACCGAGGACCTGCTCACCGCCCGCACCGGCGAGCTGCCCGACGCGCCGGACGGCGTGGCCCGGCCCGCCACGCACGACGAGGTGCTCGAGGTGCTGCGGATCGCCGCGGAGCACCGGGTGGCGGTCGTGCCGCACGGCGGCCGTACCTCGGTGGTCGGCGGGCTGCGCGCGGTCCGGGAGGGCTACACCGGCGTGGTCGCCCTCGACCTGAGCCGTCTCGACCGGCTGGTGCGCCTGGACCGCACCTCGCGCACGGCGACCTTCGAGGCCGGCGTGCCCGCCCCGCGGGCGGAGGAGATGCTCAACGCCGAGGGCTTCACCCTCGGCCACTTCCCCCAGTCGTTCCAGTACGCGACGATCGGCGGCTTCGCGGCCACCCGCTCCAGCGGCCAGGCCTCGGCCGGTTTCGGCCGGTTCGACCAGATGGTCGTCGGCCTGCGCGCCGCCACCGGCGCCGGCACGCTCGACCTCGGACGGGCGCCGCAGTCCGCGGCCGGCCCCGACCTGCGCCAGCTCCTGCTCGGCTCCGAGGGGGCGTTCGGCGTGGTCACCGAGGTGACCGTGCGCGTGCGGCCGCTGCGCGAGCTGCACTACACCGGCTGGAGCTTCCCCTCCTTCGAGGCGGGGATGCGCGCCGTGCGCGCGCTCGCCCAGGACGGGCCGCTGCCGGCGGTGCTCCGGCTCTCCGACGAGGCCGAGACCATGATCAACGCGGCGACCGGGGCCAGCGACGCCGGCGGCGGCTGCCTCGCGATCGTCGGCTGCTTCGCCGGCACGGACCCCTCCGAACGGCTCGCCGAATACGGGGGCGAGCCGCTCGGAGAGGCGCCCGGCAAGGCGTGGGAGGCGGGCCGGTTCCGGGCGCCGTACCTGCGCGACGCGCTGCTGGACGCGGGCGCGCTCGCCGAGACGCTGGAGACCGCGACCTTCTGGGACCGGCTCCCCGAGACGTACGCCGCGGTCCGCGACGCCCTGGTCGGCGCCCTCGGCGACGGCGGCACGCCGCCGATCGTCATGTGCCACATCTCGCACGTGTACGAGACCGGCGCCTCCCTCTACTACACGGTGGTGGCGGCGCAGGCCGAGGACCCGGTCGCGCAGTGGCGGTCGGCCAAGAAGGCGGCCGGCGACGCGATCTCCGCCTCCGGCGCCACCATCACCCATCACCACGGCGTCGGCCGCGACCACCGCAGCTGGTACGCCACGGAGATCGGTCCGGTCGGCGTCTCGGTGCTGCGCGCGGTCAAGCAGGCCACGGATCCGCACAACGTGCTGAACCCGGGGATCCTGCTCCCATGATCCGCGAAGCGTTCACGGCCGTGGTGAACCCCGCCGCCGGCTCCGGCTCCGCCGCGGCGACGATGATCGAACTGGCCCGGGCGCTGCGCGACACGGGCGCGCGGGTGCAGGTCACGTACAGCCGCGGTCTGGAACACGCCACCGAGCTGGCGGCCGCGGCAGCCACCGGCGGCGACACCGTGCTCGCGGTCGGCGGCGACGGCATCGTCGGCGCGGTGGCCGCGGGCGTGCTCGGCACCGAGGCGGAGCTCGGCGTCGTGCCGGCCGGCCGGGGCAACGACCTGGCCCGGGCGGTGCACCTGCCCCGCGACGACGTGGCGGCGTTCGCCGCCGCCCTGCGGGAGAGCCCGAGCCGCCCGGTCGACGTCGCGATGGCCGGCGAACGCGTGGTCATCGGCAGCGTCTGCGCCGGCCTGGACGCGGCGGCCAACGACGCCGCCAACCGCTGGCGCCTGCCGCGCAAGCCCATCGCGTACCAGATCGCGGCGGTCGGCGTGCTCGCCCGCTGGCAGCCCCTCACCTACGACCTCACCGTCGACGGGGTACGCGAACAGGTGCGCGGCAACACCGTGGTGGTCGCCAACTGCGCCTTCTACGGCGGCGCGCTCAAGGTCGCCCCGGCGGCCGTCCTGGACGACGGCCTGCTGGACCTGGTGACGATCGGCGACCTGAACCGCCGCCGGCTGGTCCCCGTGCTCACCGCCATGCGCCGCGGCGAGCACGTCACCATGCCGGGCATCACCAGCCGCCCGATCCGCGAGGTCACCATCGCGACGGACCGCCCGACCCCGTTCTACGCCGACGGCGAGCGGCTGCCCCCGGGCCCGCTGACGGTCCGCGTCCGCCCGGGGGCCCTGCGCCTCATCGGCGCCTGACCTGTCGTGGGCCGCCCTCCGCCAGGGGCGGCCCACGACGGACCGCCATAGTCACGTCCCCGGGCAGTCGGCGCAGACGCGACACCGGCCGAGGTCGGAGCAGTGCACCGCATGCCGCGGGCACCGCATCTCCACGTCGTCCGGCCGCCGCCACGCGATCCCCCGGTCACTGTGCTCGCGGTCAGCGCCCGGTCGATCGGGCACGACGGGGCGTCCGTCAGCGGGCGACCCTGTGCATGATGTGGCCGGTGGCGGTGAAGGATTCGTTGCCCACCATGGGGCCGGTCCTGGTTTCGGTGATCTCGAAGCCTTCCGCGCGGTAGAGCGCCAGCCCCGCCGCGTTGCCCGCGAGCACCGTCACCTCGATCCGCTCCGCGTCGCAGGCGGCCATCGCGTGGCGCAGCAGCGCCCGGCCGATGCCCCGCCGGTAGCGGGCGGGGTCGACGTACAGCCAGGTGATCTCGGCGTCGTCGTGGGCCACGAAGCCGGCCACCGTGCCGCCGTCCTCGGCGACCCAGACGCGGCCGTCGAAGAGGCCCTCGCCCTCGGCGGTCTGTGCCAGCGTCAGGAACGCCGCGACGCCGGCCGAGTCGCGGAGTTCGTCGAGCCGGGCGGCGTCGTGGATGCGGGCGATCTGCGGCCAGTCGTCGTCGCGGTACGGCCTGATGAGCATCCGGACATGGTGCCGAGGGTTCCGGACGTCCGCACCCCGATTTCGCGCCGGTGTGGGTCAGGGCAGGAGCGAGCGGATCACGATGATGGCCAGGAAGACCACGATGAACGCCAAGTCGATGCCGACGCCGCCGACCCGCAGCGGAGGCAGGATGCGGCGCACCGGGGCGAGGAGCGGCTCCGTCAGCGCGTGGACCGCTGCGGAGAGCCGCGAGCGGAAGGAGCCGGGCAGGCTCGGGCCGGCCAGGGCCACCGTCCAGTCCAGGATCGCGCGCACGATCAGCAGCAGCTGCACCAGCAGCAACACCAGGCTCAGGACGGCGAGCAGGGATCCCATGGGCTACCTCCAGTCGGCGGGTCTCCACTATGCGGGGCTTTGTTGGGTGTTTGCTGAGGCTTCGGTGAGCGCGCGCCGAGGCCGGGGGTGGCGGGCGTGCGGGGCGGGCCGCCGGCGGATGAGCCATTCCGCGACGGCCAGATTGACCACCCACCCGGTCAGCATGAGGAACGAGCGGGCAAACGGGCTGGGCGTGCCGAGCGTGACCTGCCACGGCACGTGGGTGAGGACCTGGGTGCCGGCGCCCATGCCGATCGCGTACGCCCGGATCATCCACGCCTCGTGGGCCCGGAAGTCGCGGCGCCGCACGGCCGCGAAGCCCAGGACGATCGCCGCGATCATGCCGGTGCCGAAGACGATCCGGTAGGCGTTGGTGGCCGCGTTGTCGGCAGCCGGCAGGTCGGAGCCGAGCGTCATCCACAGGCCGGACGCCGCCGCGAGCAGGCCGCACAGCACCAGGACGCGCCCGGCGGCGCGGTGCCATCGCGGATTGCGGCGGCGCAGGTCCCGGGAGAACTGGAAGGCGCCGGCGACGCAGTACGGGACCGCCGTCAGGATGTGGAGCACCACCGGTAGCGGCAGGTCGGCGAACCGCTCGGGGGTCGCCTCCGCCCCGGTGGCGAGCTGGGTCAGGCGCAGCGCGCCGGCGATCGAGGGCACGAGGGCGAGCGCGACGAGTCCGGCGGGTGCGAGCCAGGTACGGGAAGCCATACGTCGATCGTCGCGGCGTGCCGGCCCCGGATCATCGCGGTAAAGGCCGGAGCCGGGCCGTGCCTGTGGCCGAGGCGCGAGCCGTACTTATGGCCGAGGCACCCGGCGGTTGTCGTACGCCCACATCGCGATCTCCACCCGGTTCCGGGCACCGAGCTTGGCCATCAGGCTGGCGATGTGCGTCTTCACCGTGCTCAGGCTGATGTGCAGGTCGCCGGCGATCTCGCTGTTCGTCCGCCCGGTCGCCACGGTGAGCAGCACCTGCTCCTCGCGCTCGGTCAGCGGGTCGACGGGCTGCCGGGGCGTCCCGGCGGGGCCGGCGCCGGCGAAGGTCCGCAGCAGCCGCGCGGTGACGCTCGGCGCGATCAGCGCGTCCCCCTCGGCGGCGGCGTGCACGGCCTGGGCCAGCAGGGCGGCCCCCGCCTCCTTGAGCAGGAAGCCGCGGGCACCCGCGCGCAGCGCCGCGTACACCAGCTCGTCGAGGTCGAAGGTGGTGATGACGACGACCGCCAGCGGGTCGGCGACGCCCGGGCCGGCGAGCAGCCGGGTGGCCTCGATGCCGTCCATGCCGGGCATGCGGATGTCGAGGAGGCACACGTCGGGGCGGAGCCGCCGGGCCAGGTCCACGGCCTGGCCGCCGTTGGCCGCCTCGCCCACCACGGTGATGTCCGGATGGGTGTCGAGCAGCATCGTCAGCCCCGTGCGCACGATCTCCTGGTCGTCGGCGACGACCACGCGGATGCTCATGCGGCGCCGGTACGGGGCAGCGTGGCGGTGACCGTCCAGCCGCGGCCCGGGCCGGGGCCGGCCGCGCAGGTGCCGCCGAGCAGGCCGGCGCGTTCCACCATGCCGGCGATCCCGTACCCGCTCGGTCGTGGGCCGGTCGCGCCGTCGCCGTCGTCGCTGACCCGCAGGTGGACGGCGTCGGCGTCGGCGTCGACGCGCACCTCGATGCGGCGCGCGTGCCGGGCGTGCCGCCGCGCGTTGGTGACGGACTCCTGGGCCAGCCGGTAGACCGCGGCGTCGACCGAGGGTGCCACGTCCGTCACGTCACCGGTGATCTCGACGGCCACCTCGGGCCCGCCGCGGCCGCGCCCGGCGAAGGCCGTCACGTCGCGGATGCCCGGGCTGGGCGTGACGTCGGCGGGTTCGCCGCGGCGCAGGACGCGGACCATCGCCCGCATCTCGGCGAGCGCCCGGGCCGCCTCCGCCTCGATGAGCCGCAGCGCCTCGGCCGCCGCCCCGGGGTCGGCGTCGGAGGTGGCCAGCCCCACCTGGGCGCGGATGGCCATCGCCGACACGTGGTGCGCCACGGTGTCGTGCAGGTCGCGGGCGAGCCGCTCGCGTTCGCGCAGCCGTACCCCGTCGAGCTCCCGCTGCCGGGCCCGGGACCGGTAGCGGAACGCCAGGCCCAGCGCGGTGACGGTGGACATGACGGCGATCCCGCCCAGGGCGTCGCCGAGCGCGGCCGGGCCGGTCAAGAACCAGATCAGGATCTTGCCGGCGACCATCGCCGACCCGAGCGTGATCTCCCGCCCGGAACCCCACCGGACCAGCGCGTACGGCAGAAGCAGCAGGTATGCCGTGGTGTAACCCTCCGCGACTGCGCCGCCGGTCACCAGCGGCAGCAGGGCCGTCGTGCCGAACGCCACCGCCACCGCCGCCAGCGGGTGGGTCCGGCGCCACAGAAGGGTCGGCAGCAGGGCGAGCAGCAGCACGGTGGAGGCGATCCGCGCCGGCAGCTCCGGCCGCAGCAGCGCTTCCACCGGGATCAGGACCCCCAGGACCGCGAGCAGCGCCCAGTCGCGCCACACCCGCGGGGGTGCCGCGGCGGGGCGCGGTTCGTCCCAGGCGGAGCGGAGCAACGAGCGCACGGCCCGATCGTATAGCCGCGACGATCGAGGTGCCCGCGTCCGCGCCCACCGCGGTCACCGCCCCGGCCGAGGCGGTGCCGCAGGGCTTCGCCGGGGGCGTGGCGTCGTACGCGCTCGGCTCCGGCTCGTACACCTTCACCGCCGGCTGACCGGCCGGGCCGTCAGGCGGGGTAGGACGAGGCCTCGGTGGCCTTGAGACTGGCCCACACCTGGCGGCCCGGTGCCAGGCCGAGCTGGACCGCGGCGGCGGGCGTGACGTCGGCGGCGACCGCGACCGGTCCGCCCAGCTCGACGCGCAGCGCGTCGCCGTGCCGGGCCACCGAGGCCACCGTGGCCGGCCACGTGTTGCGCGGGCTGCCCTCCGGCCGTTCCGCGTAGAGCGCGACGGCGGCCGGGGGGAACGCCACGAACACCTCGCCGGTCTGCGGCGTGGCCGTGGTCAGGGTGAAGTCCGGGGTCACCCGGACCAGGCTCCCCTCCGCCCGGCCGCGATAGAGGTTGAGGCCGACCAGCCGGGCCACGTAGTCGGTGCGTGGCGCGGACGTCACCGACGCCGCGTCGCCGGTCTGCACCACCCGGCCCTCCTCGAGGATGATCAACCGGTCGGCGAGCATCATCGCGTCCAGCGGATCGTGGGTGACCAGCACCGTCGGTCCCGGATGCGCGCTCAGATGACCGCGCAGGTGGGTGCGGGTTTCCAGCCGCGTCCGCGCGTCCAGGGCGGCGAGCGGCTCGTCGAGCAGCAGCAGCTCGGGCTCGGTGGCCAGGGCCCGGGCCAGCGCCACCCGCTGTGCCTGCCCGCCGGACAGCTCCCGGGGCTTGCGACCCGCGTGTGCGGCCAACCCGACGCGGTCGAGCAGAGCGGCCGCGCGCGCTCTCGCGACGGCCCGGGAGACGCCGCGGCAGCGCGGCCCGAACGCCACGTTGTCCACCGCGGACAGATGCGGGAAGAGCAGATAGTCCTGGAAGACCACGCCGATGCGGCGCCGCTCCGGCGCGACCTGCTCCAGGCGGCGCCCGTTCAGCACGACGTGCCCCTCGTCGAGGCCGGTCAGCCCGGCGAGCGCCCGCAGCGCGGTGGTCTTGCCCGCGCCGTTCGGCCCGAGCAGCGCCACGACCTCGCCCGGCGCCGCCGACAGGGCCGCGTCCAGGGTGAACCCCGGGCGCCGGACGACCAGCCTCGCCTCCAGGGTCACGCGGCACCCAGCCAGCGGTCGCGCAGGCCGGCGAGGATCGCCACCGAGACCGCGAGCAGCACCAGGCTCAGCACGATCGCGGCCTCGACGTCGCGCTCCAGGGCGAGGTAGACGGCGAGCGGCATGGTCTGCGTACGCCCCGGGAAGTTGCCCGCGAAGGTGATCGTCGCCCCGAACTCGCCCAGCGCCCGGGCCCAGCACAGCACCGCCCCGGCCGCCACCCCGGGGGCGATCAGCGGCAGCGTGACCCGGCGGAAGGCCGTCCACCGGCCGGCGCCGAGCGTCGCCGCCGCCTCCTCGTAGCGGGCGTCCGCGCCGCGCAGCGCACCCTCCACGCTGATCACCAGGAACGGCATCGCGACGAACGCCTCCGCGAGCACCACCCCGGTCGTGGTGAACGGCAGGGTGACGCCGAACGCCGCGTCCAGCCACTCACCGACCAGGCCGCGCCGGCCGAAGACCAGCAGCAGCGCGACGCCGCCGACCACCGGCGGCAGCACCAGCGGCACGGTGACCAGCGCCCGCACGATCCGGCGGCCCGGGAAGGAGCTCCGGGCCAGCAACCATGCCAGGGGTACGCCGAGCAGCAGGCACACGCCGGTCGCCAGGCTGGCGGTGAGCAGCGACAGCCGCAGGGCGGCCAGGACCTCGGGCTCGGTCAGGCGCTGGGGCAGCGTCCGCCACGGCGCCCGGACCAGCAGGCCGGCCAGGGGCAGCACGAGGAACGCCAGCCCGGCGATCGCAGGGATCGCCAGGACCAGCGGCGCGCGGCGGTGCAGGCGGCTCAGGGCTTCTGGAACCCTGCGTCGGCCAGCACCCGCTGGGCCTGCGGCGTCTGCACGAACGTCACGAACGCGCTCGCGCCGGACGGGTTCGGGGCGTTCGCCAGCGCGACGATCGAGTAGTCGTTGCGCGCCGAGGCCGACTCGGGGAACTCCACGCCGTCCACCTCCGCCGCGGCCGCGCGGGCGTCCGTACGGTAGACCAGGGCCGCATCCACCTCGCCGAGCTTGACCTTGGCGAGCGCCGCCCTGACGTCCTGCTCCTGGGTCACCGGGGTGACCGCCGCGCCGGCGGCCGCCAGCGCCTTCGCCGCGGCGGCGCCGCACGGCACCTGCTCGGCGCAGAGCGCCACCTTGACGTCCGGCTTCGCGAGCGCGGCGAGCGAGGAGATCCCCTTCGGATTGCCCTTGGGCACGGCGATGACGAGCTGGTTGCGCGCGAACGTCACCGCGGCGCCGTTGCCGTCCCCGGCGTCGACGACGGTCCGCATGGTTGCGGGGCTCGCGGCCGCGAAGACGTCCGCCGGCGCGCCCGAGGTGATCTGCTGCGCCAGGCCGGAGCTGCCGCCGTACGAGAAGGTGACGTCCACGCCGGGGTTCAGCCCCTCGAAGAGCGCGCCGATCTCGTCGAACGACCCGGTCAGCGACGCCGCGGCGAGCACCGTCACCGTGCTGGTGTTCGCCCTGGCCGGCGCGCCGGACGCCGAGCCGTTCGCCGGCGCGTCGGCGGCGGCGTCGCACCCGGCGGTCAGCAGCACCGCCGCCAGCGAGACGGCCGCCCGCACGCGTGCCCTCATCTGTCGTCCCCTCGCTCCACGACCACCGTCGTGGACTTGATCACGGCAACCGCCACGGACCCGACCTCGAGACCCAGATCTTCAACGGCCTCCCGGCTCATGAGTGACACCAGCCGGAACGGACCCGCCTGCAGGTCCACCTGTGCCATCACGGAGTCCCGGGCGACGGCGGTGACGATGCCGCGCAGCCGGTTGCGGGCCGAGGAACGGTGCGCCCCCGCGTCCGGCTCGTCGGCCAGCGCCCGCGCGAACGCGGCGAGGTCGGCGCCCGCGATGCTGCGATGCCCCTGCCCGTCGCGGACGGCGGCGAGCCGGCCCGAGTCCACCCAGCGCCGGACGGTGTCCACGCTGACCCCGAGCAGCTCGGCCGCCTCGCCGATCCGGTACGTCGCCACGCCCGTAGCATAGGGCTCGCATCTGCGAGGTCAAACGCCGGTCTCTGCTCGCGGATGCGTTTACCCCTCCGCGGGACGGGCCTTGTGCATCTCGGCGCGGCGGGGAAACCTGGGAGGTGCCTCCTGCGCCGGAAGGGGTACAGACCCTCCCATGACCGTCCGCGACGCACGCCCGAGGTTGGCCGCCCCCGGTCGCGACATCGCCGCACGCCACGCCCGCCCGGTGCCCGTGCGGGCCCCCGACGGGGCGGCCGACCTGCCGCGCTACCTGGGCGCCCTGCGCCGGCTGTCCGACGCCGACGACCTCGCCGTGGCGTACGCGGGCTGCACCCTGGCCGTGGAGGTCGCCGGACGGGAGGGCGCGGCGGCCGGTCTCGTCATGGCCTACTCGGAGCGCAGCTCGTCGGCCCGCCGCCTGGGCGACCTGGCCGCGGCGCGCGCCGACGCGGAGGCCGCCGCCGAACTCCTGCAGGTCTCCGGCGCCGAGCCGGACGGCCCCACCGCGGCCCTGCTGACGGCCCGCCGGATCGCGGTCCGGCTGGACCTCGGCGAGCTCGACTCGGCGGACGCCCTCCTCGCCGCCACCCCCTTCGGCGGCGACCTGCCCGACGAAGGCGAATACCTGCTGCTGCGCTACGTGCGGGGCCGGCTGCACGCCGCATCCGCCCGCCCCGGCGAGGGGCTCGCCGACCTGTACCGATGCGGGGAGCGGGTGGCCGCCCGCCGCTCGGACCATCCGGGCGTCCTGCCCTGGCGCTCGGCCGCCGCGACCGTCCTGGCCGGACTCGGCGCGGCCGAGGCGGCGGAGCGGCTGGTCGCGGAGGAGGTCGCCCTGACCCGCCGCCACGGCCTGGCGTCGGCACTCGGGCGGGCGCTGCGGATCCAGGGCCGGGTGCGGCCCGGCCTGGCCGGCAAGGAGCCCGCGGAGGAAGCGGTGCGGGTGCTGCAGGGTACGCCGCGCCGCTTCGAGCTCGCGTCGGCGCTGGTCGACCTCGGCGGCCTGCTCAACCTGGCCCGGCGGCGCCCCCAGGCCCGGCGGGTGCTGCGCGAGGGGCTCGAACTGGCCGAGAGCTGCGGTTCGCCGGAGCTGGTCGACCGTGCCCGCAGCTACTACGCGGGCCGCGCGCCGGCCAGATAGGCCACGCTTGGGACTCGTCCCCAGGGCGTTCCACGTCGCCGGTGCGGCGTGGAAGGCTGAAGCCGGCGTCGGCCGGAGGAGGATAGGGCCATGGGCATGGTCAAGGTGGTCGGTCTGGTCCTGCACCCGCGGCGGGACTGCGGTGCCGCGATCGAGGCGATCGTGCGGTGGGCCGCGTCGCGCGACGTGACGGTGCTCGGCCTGCACGACGAGATCACCCGCATCGACTGCGCGGCCGTCGCGGTCTCCGCCGAGGAGATGGTCGAGCGGGCCGGGCTGCTGGTCAGCCTCGGCGGCGACGGCACCATGCTGCGCACCATGCGGCTGGTCGAGGGGCGCAAGACGCCGGTGCTCGGCGTCAACGTGGGGCGCCTCGGCTTCCTCGCCGAGGTCGACCTGCCGGACCTGGCCGGTGCCCTGTCGATGATCGACGAGCACGGGTTCACCGTCGAGTCGCGCACGGCCGTGCGCACCGTCCTGCCGGACGGCCGGGAGGTGTCCGCCTTCAACGACATCGCGATGGTGCGGGTCCCCGGCGACGGCCTCGCCCACATCGGCATCGACGTCGAGGGCAGCAACTTCGTGCGCTACGCGGCCGACGCGGTGATCGTCGCGACCCCGACCGGGTCCACGGCGTACAGCTTCTCGGCCGGCGGCCCGATCGTCTCGCCCAACGTGGCAGGCATCCTGGTCACCGCCTCGGCGGCGCACTCGTCGTTCAACCGCTCGCTGATGCTCTCGCCCGACGAGCAGCTCGAGCTGGAGGTGGCGCCGACCAGCGGCCGCCTCGCCATCGAGGTCGACGGCATCATCCAGGGATACGCGGGTCCCGGCGACCGGCTGACGATCATCCCCGTGCCGGCGGCCGCGCAGGTCATCCGCTTCGGTCGCACGTCGTTCTACGAGCGGGCCCGGCGCAAGCTCCGGGTCGAGGGCAGCGCGCAGGTGAGCGGCGGCGACCCGGCCGGCGCCGTGGTCGTGGACAGCTTCGAGCAGTCCCGCTACGAGATCCTGCTCGGCGGCGAGCTCGCCGGTGCCCTGCACTACCGCCGCCACGGCAGTCGCATCGAGCTCGCGCACACCGAGATCGACCAGGCCTTCGAGGGCCGCGGGCTGGCCGGGCGGCTGGCCGCCGCCGCGCTCGGCGACGCCCGCCGCCGGTCCACCCGGGTGCAGGCGACCTGCCCCTTCGTGGCCGGATACGTGGCGCGGCACCCCGAGTTCACCGACCTGCTCGACACGGGAGGAGCACCGTCATGACCGTCTGCAGCCATCTCGACCAGGCCCGCGACGTCACCCCGTCCGGCGACGGCTGCGCCGAGTGCCTGGCGTCCGGCGGCCGCTGGGTGCACCTGCGCGTCTGCATGACGTGCGGGCACGTCGGCTGCTGCGACTCCTCGCCCGGCAAGCACGCGACCGCGCACTTCCACGCGCAGGACCATCCGCTCGTGCAGTCGTACGAGCCGGGCGAGGACTGGTGGTGGTGCTACCTCGACGAGGCGGTCCTGAAGGTCGCCGGCAAGCCCACCCTGACCTACCGCTGAGGACCCCCCATGGGCCACCCCGCCATCCTGACCGTCGACGACGACCCCTCGGTGTCCCGGGCCATCGCCCGGGACCTGCGCCGGCGCTACGGCGAGCACTACCGGATCGTCCGGGCCTCCTCCGCCGCCGACGCCCTGGAGGCGCTGCGCGACCTCAAGCTGCGCGGGGCCCGGGTGGCCGTCCTGCTCGCGGACTACCGGATGCCGCAGATGAACGGCATCGAGTTCCTGGAGCAGGCGATGGACCTGTTCCCGCACGCGCGCCGGGCGCTGCTGACCGCGTACGCCGACACCGACGCCGCCATCCAGGCGATCAACGTGGTGGACGTCGACCACTACCTGCTCAAGCCCTGGGACCCGCCGGAGGAGAAGCTCTATCCGGTCATCGACGCGCTGATCGAGGCCTGGCTGGCCACCGGGGAGAAGGACGCCGGGGACATCCGGGTGGTCGGGCACCGGTGGAGCGAGCCGTCGTACGAGATCCGAGACTTCCTGGCGCGCAACCTGGTGCCGTACCGGTGGCTCGGCGCGGACGAGCCGGAGGGCCGCCGCCTGCTCCAGGCGGCCGGGGTGGGGCCGGAGGCGATCCCGCTGGTGGTCACCGCCGACGGCCGGACCCTGGCGCAGCCGAGCGCGGCGGAGCTGGCCGAGGCGGCGGGCCTGCCCACCGCGCCGCACCGCGACTTCTACGACCTGATCATCGTCGGCGGCGGCCCGGCGGGGCTCGGCGCCGCGGTCTACGGTGCGTCCGAGGGACTCAAGACGCTGCTGGTCGAGCGCCGGGCGGTCGGCGGCCAGGCCGGGCAGAGCTCCCGGATCGAGAACTATCTCGGCTTTCCCGACGGCATCTCGGGCGCGCAGCTGACCGACCGCGCCCGGCGGCAGGCCGGCAAGTTCGCCGCCGAGGTGCTCACCACCCGGGAGGTCACCGGGCTGCGCCCGGACGGCTCGGCGCGCACGCTGACCTTCGCGGACGGCGGGGAGGTGTCGGCGCATGCGGTCGTGCTCGCCACCGGCGTCGCGTACCGTCCGCTCGTCGCCGACGGGGTGGCCGAGCTGACCGGCTCGGGCGTCTTCTACGGCTCGGCCGCGACCGAGGGGCCCTCCTGCGCGGGCAGCGACGTCTACATCATCGGCGGCGCGAACTCGGCCGGTCAGGCCGCGCTCTTCTTCTCCCGGTACGCCCGCAGCGTCACCCTGCTGGTCCGCGGCGACTCGCTCGAAGCCTCGATGTCGTACTACCTCATCCAGCAGCTCGACAAGATCGACAACATCCGGATCCGGACCCGTTGCGAGGTGGTGGGCGCGCGGGGCGACGGGCGCCTCGAAGCCATCACGATCTGCGACACCAAGAACGGGCTCACCACCACCGTCGAGTGCGGGTACCTCTTCGTGTTCATCGGCGCCGAACCGCGGACGGACTGGCTCGGCGACGCGGTGGCGCGCGACGAGCGGGGCTTCGTGCGCACCGGGCCGGATCTGCTGCGCGACGGCAACCGCCCGCCGGGATGGGATCGCGACCGGGACCCGTTCTATCTGGAGTGCAGCGTTCCCGGAATCTTCGCCGCCGGCGACGTCCGGGCCAGCTCGGTGAAGCGGGTGGCCTCGGCGGTCGGCGAGGGCGCGATGGCGGTCACGCTGGTCCACCGTTACCTGGAGGCGCAGTGATGAGCGGCGACGACGCCGAGGAGATCGGCCTGCGGCCCTGCGAGCCGGGCCGGCTCACGCCCGCCCAACTGAGGACGCTGTTCCTGTTCGAGAAGCTCACCGACGACCAGCTCGCCTGGATCGCCGGCCACGGCTGCACCATGCACGCCCCGGCCGGGTCGCTCGTGCTCCGCGAGGGCGATCCCGCGGAGAAGTTCTTCATCCTGCTCAGCGGCACGATCTCGCTCACCCGGCGGGTGGGGCGCGACGACGTGCAGACCACCCGGACGGAGCAGCGCGGCGTCTACATGGGCGCCACGCAGGCCTACATCCGCGACGACGGCGTGCCACGCACGTACCTGGCCTCGATGCGCGCCCTCGACGACGCCGACTTCTTCGTGCTGTCCGCCGCCGACTTCGGGTGGATGATGCGCGAGTGGTTCCCCATGGCCATCCACCTGCTGGAGGGCCTCTACCTGGGGATGCGCAACACCCAGGCGGCGATCGGCGAGCGCCAGCGGCTCACCGCCCTCGGCGCGCTCTCCGCGGGCCTGATGCACGAGCTGAACAATCCGGCCGCCGCCGCCTCCCGGGCCACCGGCGCGCTGCGGATGCGGGTCGCGGGCATGCGCCACAAGCTCGGCATGCTGGCCGCCGGCAAGGTGGCGGCGGACCGCCTCGACGCGCTCGTCGAGCTCCAGGAGGAGGTCATCGAGAAGGCGGCGAAGGCGCCCGCCCTGACCGCCCTGGAGACCGCCGACCGCGAGGACGAGCTCGGCGACTGGATGGAGCAACGCCAGGTGACCCGCGCCTGGGACCTCGCCCCGGTCTTCGCCCAGGGCGGCCTGGACGTCCGGTGCCTCGACGACATCGAGGCCAAGGTCGGCTCGCCCGAGCTGCTCGACCAGGCCATCCACTGGATCGGGTACGCGCTGGAGACCGAGCAGCTGATGAGCGACATCGAGGACGCCACCGGCCGCGTCTCCTCTCTCGTCACGGCCGCCAAGCAGTATTCCCACCTGGACCGCGCGGCCCACCAGTGGATCGACGTCCACACCGGCCTGGACAGCACGCTCGTGATGCTGGCCCACAAGATCGGCGACGGCGTCACCGTGGTCAAGGAGTACGACCGCGGCCTGCCGCGGGTCCCGGCCCACCCGGCCGAGCTGAACCAGGTCTGGACCAACATCATCGACAACGCGGTCCAGGCCATGAGCGGCGCGGGCACCCTGACCGTACGCACCTACCGCGAGGACGACGACGTGGTGGTCTCCATCGGTGACACCGGCCCCGGCGTTCCGGAGGAGCTGCGCAAGCGCGTCTTCGAGCCGTTCTTCACCACGAAGCCGGTCGGCGAGGGCACGGGCCTCGGCCTGGACATCTCCTACCGGATCGTCGTCAACGGCCACGGCGGCGACATCGTCCTGCGCTCCGAGCCGGGCGACACCCGCTTCCTCGTCCGGCTGCCGACTTCCGAACCACCCTCCGAATGACCGGGCGCCCTCGCTGTCGCCTTCCGTAGCCTCGTTGCCGCGCGCGAACATGCCGCGCGCGGCCCGCCCGCCCGCCGCCGACTCGGCCCGACGCACCGCCGGACGGCGTCAGCGCCGTGGCGTCATCGTGTTCTCCTTTGACCCCGAGCCGCTTCCCAGGCAAGGCCGCCGTTCCCGCTCTTCGCGCGAGTTCGCGACCGGGCGCGCTGCCTCCTCGGGATCTAAGTCTCCCGTCCCACGCCGGCGAACGGCTGGCACAGCGGGATGCGCCCCCGTGTTCTTCACGGCCAGGCCGGAACTGCGTGGTCGAGTCGTCATCCACCACGCCGTCGAGCAGCAGGTGTTATCCCGCTGTGCGGACCTGGTCGACCAGGCGCTGAGCGGCGTCGTCTACCTGCCGCCGGCGCCCTGACCTAGCCGACCGCCGGGCCGGACGGTTCCAGCAGGCGCCGGGCGCCGGTGCCTTCGCGGCGCAGGACGTCGCGGGGGTTGGTGAGGTGGCAGGAGCGCAGGGACAGACAGCCGCAGCCGATGCAGTCGGTGAGGTTGTCGCGCAGGGCCTGGAGCCGCGCGATGCGGGCGTCGAGCGCGGCACGCCAGGCGACGGAGAGGCGGGCCCAGTCCTCCCGCGTCGGCGTGCGCGCGCTCGGTAGCCGGTCCAGGGCCTCCCGGATCTCGGCGAGCGAGATGCCGACCTGCTGGGACGCCCGGATGAAGGCGACCCGGCGCAGGGTGTCTCGGCCGTACCGGCGCTGGTTGGTCGCCGTCCGGGTGCTGTGGACGAGGCCGTGCCGCTCGTAGAAGTGCAGCGCGGAGACGGCGACGCCGCTGCGCTCGGCGACCTGGCCGACGGTGAGTTCGTGGAACGTCGTGCGGGGGCGTGGCATGTGTCGATCTTAGGGCTTGCCCTCAACCTTGGTTGAGGGCACAGGATGAGACGCGTTCACCCGCCACCGACTCTGGAGTTGACCCCTTGAGCAGCGTTCTCGTCATCGGTGCCACCGGCCGGCAGGGCGGCGCCGTCGCCCGCCTCCTGCTCGACCACGGCCACGACGTCACCGTCTACGTCAGATCGCCAAAATCGCCGGCCGCCGCGGCGCTCGCGACGGCCGGCGCCCGGATCGTCGCCGGGGACCTGCGCGACCCGGATGCGCTCGCCGCCGCCGCGTCCGGCGCCGATGCCGTCTTCGGCCTGTCCGTCCCCTTCGGACCGGGCGGCCAGCGCGACGAGGTCGCCCAGGGGCGCCACCTCGTCGACGCCGCGGTGCGGGCCGGCGCGCACCTCGTCTATTCCTCGGTGCGCGGCGGCGACCGGACGCAGAAGACCGACATCGGCCACGCCGACAGCAAGCAGCAGATCGAGGCATACCTGCGGCAGCAGCCGGTGCGGGCCACCGTTCTCGGGCCCGTCTACTTCATGGAGAACGCCCTCAATCTGGGCTTCAGCCGCCTCGCCGACGGCGTCCTGGCCAATCCGCTCTCTCCGGGCAAACCCCTCGACCAGGTCACCGTACGGGACATCGCCGCGCTCGCGGTGCACGCCGTCGAGCACCCGGACCGCTTCGTCGGCGAGCGCATCGACGTCGTCTCCGACCGGGTCACCGGGGAGCAGGCGGCCGCCGTCCTCAGCGAGGTGGTCGGCCGCGAGATCCCGTACCGTCGACTGCCGCTGGAGCAGGTGCGGCAGTGGGCCGGGGACGAAGTCGCCGACATGTTCCAGCGCTTCGAGGAGACCACCGAGTTCATGGACGTCGAGGCGTTGCACGCCCGGTATCCCGAGGTGAAGTGGCACAGCTACGCCGACTGGGCCCGCACCGTCGACTGGGACCGGATCCTCTGAGCAGAGATCCCCGCACCCGTCGCCGGGTGCGGGGATCTCTGTCGGTGAACTACTCGGCCGCGGAGGCCGCCGGCTGCTCCGGCTGGTCCCCCTGGCCCGGCTCGTTCAGTCCGTTGGGCACCGGAGGCCCCGTGGTCGCCTCGGTGGTCGGCTCCGGCGTCGCCGGTGCGGTGGTGGCCGGCGGCTCCTGCGGGACGTCCGACGGCGCCTGGCTGGGCGCCGGGTCCCCGGTGGACTCCTCGTCCGCCGGCGCCGTGCCGGGGGAGGGCGCCTCGGAAGCCGGCGTCCGCGGCGACTCGTCCTTCTCGCCCGCGTCGTCACGGCCGCCGAAGAGGGTCGTTCCCGTGCCCGAGGTGTGGCGCACCGTCGCCGAGAGCGGCTTGTCCGTGAACGCCTCGACGACGCTCACCGCGCCCATGGACAGGGCGAACAGCGCGCAAGCGGCCAGGACGACGTGGCCCCACCGGATCTTCCGTGGCGGCGGCTGCGCCACGGTGTGCGCCGGGTTCTCCTGCACGGTCGCGGCCGCGACCGGCGGGGTGCCCACCGCCGCCGGCGCCCGGACGAACGCCGGCGCCACCGTCTGCAGGTGTTTCGTGCCGCGCTTCAGGGAGTTGTTGAACACCTCCGTGCCGACCGAACCGACCACGCTGGCCAGGGCGGCACCGGCCAGGGTGCCCGCCACGCCCAGGTACGAGCCGAGCACGGCGGCTGCCACCGCCGCGAGCGTGCCGGCGATGACCTTGCTGATCTGGATGCCGGACCACAACCGGTCCGGTGCCTGCTCGCTCATGTCCTCCTCACCTCGAGAGCCCGCGATGGCGAAGCTCTCAGCTTTTACCGGAGCGCTGCGCGCCAAACCATCCTCGTTCGGCGAGGACGGCGCGCAGCGGTCGCACGTGGACGCCCTCGGCGGCCAGCCGCCGGCGGACCAGCCTGCGGGTGCGCAGGATGCCCGCGACCCCCGCGGCGCCGATCAGATACTGCACCGACATCGCCACCTTGAAGTCGGCGATGTCGTAGCCGGCCCGCCCGCCCGTGCGGACGTCCAGGATGAGCCCGACGAGCAGGATCGTGACCAGCGACGCCACGAACCCGCCGACGTTGACCACGCCGGTGGCCGTGCCGAGCCGGTGCGGCGGGTTGAACGTGCGGGCGAACTCGAAACCGATCATCGAGCCGGGCCCGCCCAGGCCCAGCGCCACCACCAGCAGCACCACCAGCGGCAGGGGCGCCCGCCCCGGCCACGCGATCACCATCGCCCAGCCGAGCCCGTTGGCCGCGATCACGCCCAGCACCAGCCAGGAACGGCGCAGCGGGTGCCGTTGCACCAGTACGCCGAGCACCGGGCCGCCGGCCATCCCGACGAGCACGAACATGGTGAGCAACGCGCTCGCCGTGGCCCGCGACAGGCCCTCGCCGGCGACCAGGAACGGGTAACCCCACATGAGGGCGAAGACCGTCCCGGGGAACTGGGTCGTGAAGTGCGTCCACAACCCCAGCCGGGTGCCGGGATGCCGCCACACGGTGACGAGGTCGGCGCCGAGCCGGCGGGCGGTCATCGCCTCTCCCGAGACGACCCGGCGCTCCGGGCTGTCGTGCAGCGCCGCGAGCGCGACGACGGCGACGAACACCCCGGTGGCGGACGCGCAGACGAACGCGGCGGTCCAGCCGGCGCCGGCCAGCAGCGCGGCCAGCGGCACGGCGCTGAGCACCTGCCCGAGCTGGCCGACGATGCCGGTGAGCTGGGTGACCACCGGTACCCGCCGCGACGGGAACCACTGCGGCACCAGGCGCAGCACGCTGATGAAGGTCATCGCGTCGCCCGCGCCGACCAGCACCCGCGCGGCCACCGCTGCGCCCGCTCCGTCGGCGACCGCCATCGCGGCCTGCCCGGACGCCATGATCAGCGCACCGGCGACCACGAGCCGCAGCGAGCCGAACCGGTCCAGGAGCACGCCGACCGGGATCTGCAGGCCGGCGTAGACCAGCAGCTGCAGCACGGCTAACGAGGCCAGCGTGCCGGCCCCGATGCCGAACCGGGCCTGCGCGTCGAGCCCCGCCACCCCGAGCGACGTGCGGTGCAGCACGGCGACGACGTACGCGCCGAGCCCGACGGCCCACACCGCCCAGGCGCGCGCCCCGCCTTGCATGAAACCCACTCCGTCCGCTCGCCTGCCGTACCACCCTGTCGTGGCCTGCCCGGGAGCGCCAATGGCAAACCCCACAAAACGGACGTGTGTCCCGTCACCGGCCGGCGGGACCGACCCCGAGGTGCCGGGTCAGCCAGCCGACCGTCGCGCGCAGGTACTCGGCTCGCGACGAGCGGTGCAGCAGCTCGTGGCCCTCGTCCGGGAAGAGCAGATAGCGATGCTCGACGCCGCCCGCGGCCAGCGCCGCGACCACCTGCTCCGCCTCGACGACCGGGACGTTGGTGTCGTTCGCGCCGTGCACCACCAGCAGCGGCGCCCGCAGCCGGTCGATCCGCGTGATCGGCGAGAGGTCACGCAGCAGCTCGGCGTCGCGGACCGGGTCGCCGTACTTGGACACGGCCGCGGCGGCGATCCAGGGCTCGGTGTGCTCGTAGAAGGTGGCGAAGTTCGCCATGCCGCAGACGTCCACGCCGACGGCGAACAGCTCCGGGTATGCCGTCAGCGCCGCGAGCGTCAGGTAGCCGCCGTACGAGCGGCCCATGCAGCCCACCCGCGCCGGGTCCGCCACGCCGGTGTCCACCAGGTGCGCGACGCAGGCCGCGACGTCCGCGACGGCCGCCCACCGCAGCGGCCCGTTGTCGGCGTTGACGAAGCTGCGGCCGAAGCCGGAGGAACCGCGGACGTTCGCCGCGAACACCGCGATGCCCCGGGCGACCAGCGACTGGAACAGCGGCCCGTGCCCGGGACGCTCCTGCGCCTCCGGGCCGCCGTGCAACCAGAGCACCACCGGGTGCGGGCCGTCGGCGGACGGCGGCGTGAACAGCCAGCCGCTGATCTCGAGCCCGTCGTGGGACGGGAACCGGCGCAGCACCGGGTGCACGGCGCCGGGGGAGGGCTCCTCGACGGACACGGCATGCAGCGCTCCGTCCCACGCCCAGACGCCGTGCGGCTGTCCGGGTCCCTCGGCGGTGAACGCCAGCGTGCCGCCGTCGGCGCTCCACACCGGCTCGGAGACCACCGTGCCGGGCAGCTCGATCCGGCCCGGCCCGCCGCCGAGCACGGTGAGCTCGGAGAGGCCGCCGCCCGAGTTCCACAGCACGGCCGCCTTCGTGCCGTCGGGGGTGAGGGCGAACGTGTCCACCTCCGCGGTCTCCGAGGCGGCCAGGATCTCGGCGGTGCCGTCGCGGCTGCGCAGCAGCACCGTCCGTTCCCCGGCGTCGCTGCGGGCCCAGACCGAGCCGTCGGGGGCGAAGCAGGCCTGCTCGCCGCTGGTCACGTACTCCTCGGTCCCGGCCTCGAGGTCGCGCACCATGACGTACCGGCTGCCGCGGGGGCCGTGCCGCAGCAGGGCCCGGCGCCGGTCCGGCGAGACGTCGAAGAGGGAGATCAGCTCGCCCTCGGCGACCACCTCCCGGGTGCCGTGCTCGGCGTCGACCAGCAGCGCCGTGGTGAGGTTCTCGGTGACCGCGAGCAGCGGCCGGCCGGGCAGCCAGCGGACGTTCTCCGCGCTGTCCGTGCCGAAGCCGGCCACCTGGTGCGGCACCGAGCCGTCCGGGCGGACCAGCCAGACTTCCGTACGCGGGGCGCCGCCCGGGGCGATCACGCAGGCCAGCCAGCCACCGCCGGTGGACCAGTGCACCGACTCGACGGGTTCCGGACCGGTGTCCACGAGGAACGTCAGGTCGCTGCCGACCGGTTGCACCCACACCTGGGGTGAGCCGCCGCGGTCCGACACGTACGCCACGTGCCGGCCGTCGGGTGACAGCGCCGGCGACCAGCTCCCGCTGGCTTCCGAAGGATAGGTGCCCCTGGTCAGCCATCCCGCAGGCAGGACGGTGACGTCCATCCGGCTTCCCCTCACATTCCTTTGTCCTGCAACCACATCTCCAGCAGAGCGAGCTGCCACAGCTGGTTCGCCCCGAGCGTGGTCCGCGGCGTGTTCGGGTCGGCCAGGAGCGCGTCGACGTACTCCTGGCGGAAGAGTCCCCGCGCCCGGGCCGCCGGCGCGTGCAGCGCGTCGCGGACCAGCTCCAGCATCGGGCCTTCGAGGTGCCGGATGCCGGGAACCGGGAAGTATCCCTTGGTCCGGTCGATCACCTCGTCCGGCACGAGCCCGCGGGCCGCGTCCTTGAGCACGCCCTTGCCGCCCTGGGCCAGCTTCCACTCGGGCGGGCAGGCCGCCGCGAGCTCGACCAGCTCGTGGTCCAGGAACGGTACGCGCGCCTCCAGCCCCCACGCCATGGTCATGTTGTCGACCCGTTTGACCGGATCGTCGACGAGCATGACCTGCGAGTCCAGGCGCAGCGCCGCGTCGACCGCGGTGTCCGCGCCGGGACGCGTGAAGCTCTGGGCCACGAACTCGCGGCTGACGTCCTCGGCGAGCAGCCACTCCGGGGCGAGCTGCCGGGCGAGCTCGCGGTGCGGACGATCGAAGAACTCCGCCGCGTACGCGTCCACGGCCCGGTCCCGCGGCACGCCGGCCAGCGGGGGATACCAGCTGTAGCCGGCGAGGATCTCGTCCGCGCCCTGTCCCGACTGCACGACCGTGACGTGCTTCGACACGTCCTCGCTGAGCAGGTTGAAGGCGATGCAGTCGTGGCTGACCATCGGCTCGCTCATCGCCGCGACGGTACGGGCCACGGCGGGCAGGAAGCGGTCCCGGCCGATGCGGATCTGGTGGTGCTTCGTGCCGAAGTGCTCGGCGACCAGGTCCGAGTACGCGAACTCGTCGCCGCTCTCGCCGGCCGCGGACTCGAAGCCGATCGAGAACGTGGTGAGCCCGCGCTGCCCCTGCTCGGCCAGCAGCGCCACGATGTAGGAGGAGTCGAGCCCGCCGGAGAGCAGCACGCCGACCGGCACGTCGGCGACCAT
Source organism: Couchioplanes azureus (assembly GCF_014648355.1). Taxonomy (GTDB): domain Bacteria; phylum Actinomycetota; class Actinomycetes; order Mycobacteriales; family Micromonosporaceae; genus Actinoplanes; species Actinoplanes azureus. The sequence continues at coordinate 411,565 of NZ_BMQY01000003.1, read as the reverse complement.
CCGGCGCTCGACCGCGGTCCGCAGCCCGGCATGGATCGCCTCGGCCCACTCCTCGCGGGTGGACGGGGTGGCGACCCGGCGGTGCGACGCCTCCCAGTACACCGTCGAGGTGGAGGTGCCGTCCGGCCGGATGATCCGGACGGTGGCCGGCGGCAGCTTGCGGACGCCGGAGAGGATCGTGCGCGGGGCGGGCACGACCGAGTGGAAGGTCATGTAGTGCTGCAGCGCCACCTTGTCGATCGAGGTGTCGACGTCCCCGGCGGCGAGCAGGGCCGGCAGGGTGGAGGCGAAGCGTAGCCGGCCGGGGGTCTCGGCCAGGTACAGCGGCTTGATGCCGAGCCGGTCGCGGGCCAGCATCACCGTGCCGGTGGCGTGCTCGGCGATCGCGAAGGCGAACATGCCGAGGAAGTGCCGCACGCAGTCGGCGCCCCAGCGGTGGTACGCCTTGATGATCACCTCGGTGTCCGAGGTGGAGGCGAAGCGGTAGCCGTAGCCGCGCAGTTCCTCGCGAAGCTGCCGGTAGTTGTAGATGCAGCCGTTGAAGACCACGGTGAGGCCCAGCCGCTCGTCGGTCATCGGCTGGGCGCCCGCCTCGGAGAGGTCGATGATCTTCAGCCGCCGGTGGCCGAACGCGACGCCGTCCCGGTGCCAGAGTCCCTCGCCGTCGGGACCGCGGGACTCCAGGCACGGCAGCATTCTCCGGACCGCCCCGGGGTCGGCCGCCCGGTCGCCGAACCTCAGCTCTCCGCCGATTCCACACATGATGCGAACAACCTCCTCGCCGAATCAGGCCAGCAACCAGGTGTCCTTGCTGCCGCCACCGCGTGAGGAGTTCACGATCATGCTCCCGGCGGGTGCGACGCGGGTCAGGGCCGCGGGGGCGACCACCGATTCCCGGCCGGTGAAGACGAAGGCGCGCAGGTCGACGTGGCGCGGGACCAGCTCGTGGCCGTCGAAGACCGGGTGGGTGGACAGGTTCACCACCTCCTGGGCCACCCAGCGGTGCGGTGCGGTGCGGATCTGCCGGCGTACGGCGGCCAGGTCGTCGGGGCTCGCGTGCGGGCCGATCACGACACGGTCGCCGCCGTAGCCGTCCACCGGCTTGCAGACCAGCTCGTCCAGCCGGTCGAGCACCTCCGCCCGCTGTTCCGCGATCCCGCACAGGTACGTCGGCACGTCCGCCAGCAGCGGCTTCTCGCCGAGGTAGTACTCGATGAGCTTCGGCACGTACGCGTACACGGCCTTGTCGTCGCCGACGCCGTTGCCCAGCGCGTTCGCGCACACCACCGAGCCGGCGTGCAGGGCGGTGACCAGGCTGGGACCCAGCGGCATGCCGTCCGCGCCCGGCGAGTGCACCAGGCTGTCCTCGCCCATGCGCAGGTACACCACGTCGACGCGGTGCTTGCGCCCGTTCGCGATCCGGTAGAGGACCGCGTCGTCGACCAGTAGCTCGGTGCTGCGGACCAGCGGCACGCCCATCTCGCCGGCGAGCATCCGGTGCTCGAACCACGCCGAGTCGTCCGGGCCCTGGCTGAGCACGACGATCCGCGGATCGTCCCCGGCGGCCGGTCCGGCGGCGTCGAGCAGGGCCTGCTTGAGCAGCCGCGGTGTCGGCTCGGGACTGATCAGGCCGGCCGGGCGGGGCAGCTCGGGCAGGACGGCCTCGGTGAGGCGGCGGTTCTGCACCGCGTACGCGATCCCGGACGGCACCCGCAGGTTGTCCTCCAGCACGCACCAGGCGCCGCCGCCGTCGCGGACCAGGTCGACGCCGGCCACCTGCACGCGGACGGCGGACCGGCCGGCCAGGGCGCCGCTGGGCCGCAGCTCGGGGGAGCCGTCGATGACCCAGGCCGGCACGACGCCGTCGGCGACCACGGCGCGGTCGCCGTACACGTCGCCGAGGAACGCGTCGAGGGCCCGGACCCGCTGGAGCAACCCGCCGCGCAGCCGCTCCCAGTCCGGCGCCGGCACGATCCGCGGCACGAGGTCGAACGGGAACAGCCGGGTGGCGGCCTCGCCGGCCACGCTGAAGGTGATGCCGCGGGCGCGCTGCTCGTCGTCCTTGGCGTCCTCGCGGCGGCGCAGCCCGGCCGGGCCGAGGGCGCCGAGCACGCCGACGATCGGCTCGTACGCGGGCACGACGTCGCCGCCCGGGAACGCCTCGTCGCCGTCCGCCGCGTACGGGGTGAGCCCGGCCGGGACGGTCTGCCCGCCCGGGCCGATGCCGGTGGCGCCGCCGCGGGTGTCGGCGACCACGAGGTCCACCACGTCGGAGATGCGGCCCCGGCGGGCCATGACGCGCCGCTGCCGGGCGGCGGAGCTGCCGCGGCTCAGCGCCTGCACCGACAGGGCGAAGACCTGCTCCCAGTCGCCGAGCTCCTCCAGGTGCGGGCGCAGCTCGGCGACGAGACGCTCGACGGCGACCGCAGCGGGCACGGGCACCGGCGAGCGGGGCAGGTCGAGCAGGTCGCCTTCCAGGCCGGAGCGGGCGGCACGCCACATCGCGGCCCGGTGCAGCGGCGCTCGCACGGGCACGAACGGCCGCCCGGCGCGGTGGTCCTGCAGGGCCCGCAGCACCAGGCCCCGGAAGAGGCCGGCGAGCAGCACCACGGTGTCCGCGTCGGGGCTGGAATCGGTGACCCGCAGCTCCACCGTGGGCACGTGCGCGGACGGGCGCACGTCGAAATAGACCATCTTGGGGTCGGTGATGGTGCCGGACGCGATGAGGTCGGCGACCAGCGCGTCGTGCTCGGCGGCGTCGGCCACGCCGCCGCTGTCGCCGGCCGTCGGCCACCGGGTCCAGACCAGCGAGCGCACGCTGGCGTAGCCGCTGTCCTCACCCATCCAGTACGGCGAGCTGGCGGAGAGCGCCAGCAGCACCGGCAGGGCCGGGGTGACCCGCCGCGCGACGGCCACCGCCTCGTCGCGGTCGGCGACGCCGACGTGCACCTGGGCGCCGCAGATGAGCTGTTCCCGGGTGAGCATCTGGTAGTCGTCGAGCATCCGGCGGTAGCGCGAGGTCGGCGTGACGGGCAGCGCGTCCAGGTCGACGACGGGGACGGTCCCGGCGGCCACCAGGCCCAGGCCGAGCGGCTCGGCGACCCCGATGGCCCGGCGGCGCAGCGTGACGATGCCGTCACGCAGCTCGTCCAGGGTGGCGGCCACCGGGGTGTTGGTCTCCACCACCGAGCGGTGCAGCTCGGCGGAGAAATGGTCGCGGCCGAGCCGGTCCAGGATCTCCGGGGCGCGCGGCACGAGCTCGCGGGTCCTGAGGTCCACGACGTGCAGTTCCTCTTCCACGCCGAGCGTGAGATCCGTGGCTGCGGCGCCGCTGTCGCAGCCCTCGCTCACCCTCAGTGACTCCGTCATCTGTCCACCGCCTAGCTCGTGACCGGACTCGTGAACTGCCCAGTTCCGGCCGTCGCCAAGCATGATGATCAGCACAGCCCGCGGCCGCGCTCGCTGGACGTGCGCGCCCGGGTGCGGTGCGCGAGGATGCTCGAAGGTGCTCGCTTCCGCGCTCAACCACGCGAATCCATGTGCAATTGTTCACGAAGGCTATGGCCTCCGGTGGCGGCGCCCCTAGCCTCCGGGACACCATTAACGGGCGTTCGGCCCGATGGCAATGGGAGGCGGCAATGGCCGGGGAGAAGTACGTCTACGATTTTTCCGAAGGTCACAAGGATCTCAAGGAGCTCCTCGGCGGCAAAGGCGCGAACCTCGCGGAGATGACCCGGCTGGGGTTGCCCGTGCCGGCCGGATTCACCGTCACCACGCGGGCCTGCCAGGCGTACCTGGCGACCGGTCACAACCCGGAGGGCCTGGACGCCGAGATCGACGAGCACCTCGCCGCGCTCGAGCGCACGATGGGCCGGCGGCTGGGCGACGCCGAGGACCCGCTGCTGGTCTCGGTGCGTTCCGGTGCCGCCTTCTCCATGCCCGGCATGATGGAGACCGTGCTCAACGTCGGCCTGACCGACGCCAGCGTCGCCGGGCTCGCCGCCCAGGCCGGCGGCAACGACCGCTTCGCCTGGGACTCCTACCGCCGGCTCATCCAGATGTTCGGGAAAACGGTCTGCGACGTGCCCGGCGAGGAATTCTCCGACGCCCTCGAAGAGGCCAAGAAAGCCAAGGGCGCGACCGACGATCTGCACCTGGACGCGGCCGACCTGCGGGCCCTGGTCGATCGGTTCAAGCGCATTTTCGCCAAGCACACCGGATACGAGTTCCCGCAGGATCCGCGCGAGCAGTTGCGGCTGGCGATGGAGGCCGTCTTCCGCTCCTGGAATGCCGAGCGGGCGGTGCTCTACCGGCGCCAGGAACGCATTCCGGCCGACCTGGGCACCGCGGTCAACGTGTGCTCGATGGTCTTCGGCAACCTCGGCGCCGACTCCGGCACCGGCGTGGCCTTCACCCGCGACCCCGCCTCCGGTGCCCAGGGCATCTACGGCGACTACCTGTCGAACGCCCAGGGCGAGGACGTGGTCGCGGGCATCCGCAACACCGTCCCGCTCGAGGATCTCCAGCGCCTGGACCCCAAGTCCTACGAGGAGCTTCTCGCGATCATGGCCAAGCTCGAGGGCCACTACCGCGACCTGTGCGACATCGAGTTCACCATCGAGCGCGGCAAGCTGTGGATGCTGCAGACCCGGGTCGGCAAGCGCACCGCCGCGGCCGCCTTCCGGATCGCCGCGCAGCTGGTCGACGAGGGCATGATCACCCTCGACGAGGCGCTGCGTCGGGTCTCCGGGGCGCAGCTCGCGCAGCTCATGTTCCCCCGTTTCGACCTGTCCGGGGACCCGGCCGTGCTCACCAAGGGCATCGGCGCCTCGCCCGGCGCCGCGTCGGGCAAGGCGGTCTTCAGCGCCCAGCGGGCGGTCGAGCTGGCCGCCGAGGGGGAGGACGTCATCCTGGTACGCCGGGAGACCAACCCGGAGGACCTGGCCGGCATGATCGCGGCCCGTGGCATCCTCACCGCGCGCGGCGGCAAGACGAGCCACGCCGCGGTCGTGGCCCGCGGCATGGGCCGTACCTGCGTCTGCGGCGCCGACGAGCTGGAGATCGCCCGCGACCGGTTCACCGTGGACGGCCGGACGGTCGCCGAGGGCGACGTCCTCTCCATCGACGGCACCACCGGCCGGGTCTACCTCGGTGCGGTGCCGGTGCAGCCCTCCGAGGTGGTGCAGTACTTCGAGGGCGACACGGTCGAGTCCACCCTGGTCGAGGCGGTCGACACGATCATGCGCCACGCCGACGCGACCCGGCGCCTGGCCGTGCGCACCAACGCCGACACCGGCGACGACGCGTCCCGTGCCCGCCGCTTCGGCGCCGAGGGCATCGGCCTGTGCCGCACCGAGCACATGTTCCTCGGCGACCGCAAGGAGCTGGTCGAGCGCCTGATCCTCGCGGCGACCGACAGCGCCCGCAACGACGCGCTCGCCGCGCTGCTGCCGTTGCAGCGCGCCGACTTCGTCGACCTGTTCCGCGCCATGGACGGCCTGCCGGTCACGGTGCGCCTGATCGACCCGCCGCTGCACGAGTTCCTGCCCTCGCTCGAGGAGCTGGCGGTCAACGTCGCCGTCGCCCGCGAGCGCGGCGAGGAGAACGCGGAGGAGGCGCAGCTGCTCGACGCCGTACGCCGGATGCACGAGCAGAACCCGATGCTGGGCCTGCGCGGCGTACGCCTCGGCCTGGTCATCCCGGGCCTGTTCGCCATGCAGGTACGCGCCATCGCCGAGGCGGCCGTGCAGCTCGCCGGCGAGGGCCTGCACCCGCGCCCCGAGATCATGGTCCCGCTGGTGGGCGCCGTGCAGGAGCTGGAGATGGTCCGCCAGGAGTGCGAGCAGATCGTCGCCGAGGTGGTCGCCGGCAGCGGCGTCGAGGTGCTGATCGGCACGATGATCGAGGTACCCCGCGCGGCGCTGACCGCCGGCCAGATCGCCGAGGCCGCGGACTTCTTCTCCTTCGGCACCAACGACCTGACCCAGATGGGCTGGGGCTTCTCCCGCGACGACGTCGAGGGCGCCTTCTTCTGGCGCTACCTCGAGCTGGGCATCTTCGGCATCTCCCCGTTCGAGTCCATCGACCGCGACGGCGTCGGCCGCCTGATCCGCATCGCCGCCGAGGAGGGCCGCGCGGTACGCCCGGACCTCAAGCTCGGCGTCTGCGGCGAGCACGGCGGCGACCCGGAGTCGGTGCACTTCTTCCACGAGGTGGGCCTCGACTACGTGTCCTGCTCCCCGTTCCGGGTGCCGGTCGCCCGCCTGGAAGCGGGCCGTGCGGCCGTCACCGGCGGAGACTCCGACAGCCGTTGATTTCCCGCGTACGGGCGGCGCTCCCTCGGGGAGTGCCGCCCGTCTTTCGTCGTGCGCGGGCTGAGAAAGAGCTGTGAGTAATCGGAGGGGCCCTTCTCCGTAACTCGCTGTTTACCCAGCGTGGATATGGTGTCCGAAATGTCGGAAGGATTGCCATGCCCACGCCGGACACCGCCGACGTCGACGTAGCTTCCCGCTGGCGTGCCGTGGTGCGCCACGACCTGCCGGCGTCGATCGTCGTCTTCCTCATCGCCGTTCCGCTGTCGCTCGGCATCGCCGCCGCCTCCGGGGCGCCGCTGCTGGCCGGGCTCGTCGCCGCGGTCGTCGGCGGCGTCGTGGCGGGCTCGCTGAGCGGCGCGCCGCTTCAGGTCAGCGGTCCCGCCGCCGGGCTGACCGTCATCGTCGGCGGTGTCGTGGCCGACTTCGGCTGGGCCGGGACCGCCGCGGTCGTCGCCATGGCGGGGGTCGTGCAGATGGTGCTGGGCGTGTCCCGGCTCGGACGGGCCGCGCTCGCGCTCTCCCCGGCGGTGGTGCACGGCATGCTCGCCGGCATCGGTGTCGTGATCGCGCTGAGCCAGGCGCACGTGCTGCTCGGCGGCGACCCGCAGAGCGCCGCCTGGGACAACCTGCGGGACCTGCCCCGGCAGATCGTGGGCAACCACGGAGGCGCCGTGCTGGTCGGCGTGCTGACCATGGTGATCCTGCTGCTCTGGCCGCGCTTCGTGAAGACCTCGCTGCTGCCCGCCGCGCTCGCCGCGGTGAGCGTGGCGACGGCCGTCGCCACCTTGGGCGGTCTCGCGGTGCAGCGGGTGGACCTGCCCGCCGACCCGCTCGGCGGGCTGATCCTGCCGCGCTGGCCGGACGGCGCCGCGGCGGACATCGCGGTCGCGGTCGTCACCGTCGCCCTGGTGGCCAGCGTGGAGTCGTTGCTGTCCGCGGTGGCCGTGGACCGGCTGCACGACGGCGAGCGCGCCGACCTCAACCGGGAGCTGCTCGCCCAGGGCGCGGCCAACACCGTGTCCGGCGCGCTCGGCGGGCTGCCCGTGACCGGGGTGATCGTGCGCAGCTCCACCAACGTCGCCGCCGGGGCCCGGACGCGGGCGTCCGCCGTGCTGCACGGGCTCTGGATCGCCGTCTTCGTGCTGCTCTTCGGCGCGCTGCTCGAGCAGATCCCGCTCGCCGCGCTGGCCGCCGTACTCGTCGTGGTGGGGCTGCGGCTGGTCAGCCTCGCCCAGATCAAGACGTACGTGCGGCACCGGGAGCTGCCGACGTACCTGGTCACCGCCCTCGGAGTGGTCTTCACGGACCTGCTGACCGGCGTCGCGCTGGGCATGGCCACGGCCGTGCTGCTCATGCTGGTGCGGCTGGCCCGGTGCGAGATCACCCGGACCTCCGCGGTCGCCGGGCACTGGACGGTGGCCATCACCGGCACGCTCGCCTTCGTGGGCGCCGGCCGGGTCGCGCGCGAGCTGTCGGCCCTGCCGCCGGGGGAGTTCGTGGAACTGGAGCTGCACCTCGACTATCTCGACCAGGGCGCCTTCGAGACCATCCGGGACTGGCGCGAGGCGTACGAGCGCGCCGGCGGCCGGGTGCACGTCCGGGAGATCCACGACAGCTGGTTCCAGCGGGCCACCGCCGGACGGCTGGGCGTCGCCCGCTCGCAGCCCGCCCGCGCGTCGCGACTGCTCGGCTCGTGGCCACAGTGGGTGTCGCTGAACGAGCAGCGCCGCGACGCCATGCAGGCCGGCATCGCCGAGTTCGAGCGCAGCGTCGCCCCACTGGTCCGTCCGCACCTGGCCGGCCTCGCGCGCGACGGGCAGCGGCCCGGGCAGCTCTTCATCACGTGCGCGGACTCGCGGGTCGTGCCGAACCTCATCACCAGCAGCGGCCCGGGCGACCTCTTCTGCGTCCGCAACGTGGGCAACATCGTGCCGCCGTACGGCTCGGGCGACGCGTCGGTCGGCGCCGCCGTCGAGTACGCCGTGGACGTCCTCGGCGTCAGCACCATCACCGTCTGCGGCCACTCGGGCTGCGGTGCCGTGCGCGCCATGATGGGCGGTGCCGCCGGCGGTCCCTCCGCGCTGGGCGCCTGGCTGGCCGCCGCCGGCCCGGCCCTGGACGGCGGGTCCGAGACGGACCGCATCACCGCCAACGTGGCGCAGCAGCTCGAGCATCTGCGGGGCTACCCGAGCGTCCGGGCGGCGGTCGAGGCGGGCCGGCTGACCCTGACCGGGCTCTACTTCGACCTGGCGGAGGCCCGGATGTACCGCGTGGAGGGCGGCGTGAAGCGGCCCGTACGCCTCGGGTGAACCGGCGGTCTTTGTGCCATATCCGCGGTAGGCATTGAGGTCCGCCTCCGGACGGCCCAAGGTGGATCCGGGCCGGTGCGCGAAAGTCTCCGGCCCACCCGGCCGGGAGTGACATCGACTCCGTACGGCTGGGTGCGGGCGAAGGTGTCGCCCGGCCGGAGGTGACAGAGATGGCGACCGCGGAACAGGTGACCCGCGCGGGTGACGTCGTGCTCGTGGGCCGGACGGCGAGCGTGCAGTTCGCCGGGGCCGCCGGTTTCGCGTTCCGCGTGCTCGACGTGGACCTGCGCCCCACCTATGCCGGCTGGGTGTGGCTCGACGGCTATCAGCTCGACCGCTACGGGCAACCGGTGATGCGCCGGCGCATCTTCGTCCGGGAGGCGGGACTGCGGCGACCCTGGGCGCGGCGCCCATGAGCCATGACTGACGGCGCAGCCGCCCTGCACCCCGGCGATGTCGTGCTCGTCGGGCGGGCGGCCAGCGTGCAGTTCACCGGCCGGTCGGGCTTCGCGTTCCGGATCATCGCCGTCGACGGCCGGCCCACGTACTCCGGGTGGGTGTGGCTCGACGGCTACCAGCTCGACCGCCGGGGACAGGCGGTGGCCCGCCGGCGCATCTTCGTGCTCGTGGCCGGCCTGCGCCGGGTGGGCACGCCGGGGACGTCCCTGCGCGCCGACCGCCCGACCTGAGAAGACCGCTCACGGAATAGAGGGAAACGGCCCCGGATCACCCGGCCGGGATGCGATGTTGGGTGTACGGGGACAAGCGACAGGCGGGATGCGATGAGCGACTACGAGACCGGCGAGGAGTGGTCCGCCGAGGCTCCGCAGGAAACCGGCCGGTACACCACCGACGTCCGTGACTCGGTGCACCGGCTCGCGGACGTCAGCAGCGACATGGCGACGGCGACGAGGTCGGCGGTGAAGGCGGCGCAGACCGCCGTGGCGGTCATCCAGCGGCTGGACGCGAGCAGCACCGAGATCGGCAAGGTCGTCCAGCTCATCGCCACGATCGCCAAGCAGACCAACCTGCTCGCCCTGAACGCCACCATCGAGGCGGCCCGGGCCGGCGAAGCGGGCCGCGGCTTCGCGGTCGTCGCCAGCGAGGTCAAGGACCTGGCGAACGAGACCGCCACCGCGACGAACGAGATCGGCGGGCAGGTCGGCGGCATCCGCGCGGACACGCAGAACGCGGTGTCGGCCATCGAGGAGATGCAGGCGCTCATCGAGGAGCTCGACCGCTGCCAGATGGTCATCAGCGGGATCGTGACGGAACAGCAGGGTGGCTGACGCAAGCTCCGGCGGTGGGGAAGGATAGGGCCATGGCCCGACGCGCACAGCGGCGCCGCCCGGCGGCGCCGGCCGGAATCGCCCAGACCGAGCCCTGCCCCTGCGGCCTCGGCCAGCCGTACGGCGAATGCTGCCGGCCCGCCCACCAGGGCCACGCGCCGGCCACCGCGGAGGCCCTGATGCGCTCCCGCTACGCCGCCTTCGTGCTGGACGACGCCGCGTACGTGCTGGGGTCCTGGCACCCGGACACCCGCCCGGAGTCGGTCGAGCCGGACCCGGCGCTGCGCTGGACCGGCCTCGACGTGCTGGAGGCGAGCGGCGGCGGCCTCTTCGACGCCGAGGGCGTGGTGGAGTTCCGTGCCCACTACCGCGACGGCGGCAAGCCGGGGGACATGCATGAACGGAGCCGGTTCGTGCGCCACGACGGTCAGTGGGTGTACTGGGGTCCGATCCTTACCAACCAGACCCTCGCCAACATCTGACCTCGTGTGTTTCCCTTCAAGGGATCACTCGAGGAGGGCATCGTGTCGTCGCACCAGAGGCCGTTGGAGCCGGGCATCGTCCGCGACTTCAAGGTCAACCTTTCGTACGGGAAATATCTGGATCTCGACCGGATCCTGTCGGCGCAGCACCCGGTCAGCGTCCCGGAGCACCACGACGAGCTGCTCTTCATCCTGCAGCACCAGACCTCGGAGCTGTGGCTCAAGCTGGTCCTGCACGAGCTGCGCGCGGTTCTGCGGCAGCTCGCCGCCGACCAGCTGCGGCCCGCGCTCAAGGGCCTGGCCCGGGTCAAGCACATCCAGCGCTGCCTCACCGAGCAGTGGTCCGTGCTGGCCACCCTGACGCCCAGCGAGTACGCCGAGTTCCGCAGCTTCCTCGGCACCTCGTCGGGCTTCCAGTCGTACCAGTACCGGGCGGTCGAGTTCACCCTCGGCAACAAGAACCGCGGGATGCTGTCGGTCTTCGACGACGACCCGGGTGCCCGCGCGATGCTCACCGAGGCCCTGGAGACGCCCAGCGTCTACGACGAGTTCCTGCGCTTCCTCGCCCGGCACGGCCACGACGTCCCCGCCGCGGTGCTGGAGCGGGACGTGACCGAGCCGTGGGAGTTCCACCCCGACCTGGTCAAGGTCTTCGTGACGATCTACGAGAACTCCGAGCGGTACTGGGAGGCGTACGAGGCCTGCGAGGAACTCGTCGACCTGGAGGAGAACTTCCAGTTCTGGCGCTTCCGGCACCTCAAGACGGTCGAGCGCACCATCGGCTTCAAGCGCGGCACCGGCGGCTCCAGCGGCGTCGGCTTCCTGCGCAAGGCCCTGGACCTGACCTTCTTCCCGGAGCTCTACGCGGTCCGCACGGAGATCGGTGTGGTGCAGGCATGACGGACGAGCTTCTGCAGCGGGCCGAGGCACTGGACGCCGCCGACTCGCTGGCCTCCCTGCGCGACCGGTTCCTGGCACCGGACGACTTCGACGTGGTCTCGTACCTGGACGGCAACTCGCTGGGCCGCCCGCTGCGCGCGACCGAGCGGCGGATGAACGAGTTCATCCGGGAGGAGTGGGCGGGCCGGCTGATCCGGGGCTGGACCGACGGCTGGCTCGAGCAGCCGCAGCGGCTCGGCGACCGGCTGGGAGCGCTCGCGCTCGGCGCCGCCGCCGGCCAGACCATCGTCGCCGACTCCACGACGGTGCTGCTCTACAAGCTCGTGCGGGCCGCCGTCGACGCGCGCCCCGGACGCCGCACCATCGTGCTCGACACCGACAACTTCCCCACCGACCGGTACGTGTGCGAGGCCGTCGCCGCCGAGCGCGGCGTCGAGCTGGTCTGGATCGAGACCGACCCGGCGGCCGGGATCACGCCCGAGCAGGTCGCCGCGGTGGTGGGCGAGGACACCGCGCTGGTGCTGTTCAGCCACGTGGCGTACCGCTCGGGGTGGCTGGCCGACGTCGCGGAGATCAACCGGATCGCGCACGCGGCCGGTGCGCTGACCCTGTGGGACCTGTGCCACTCGGCGGGCTCGGTGGAGGTCGAGCTGGACGCGTGGGGCGTGGACCTCGCCGTCGGCTGCTCGTACAAATATCTCAACGGCGGTCCGGGGGCGCCGGCCTTCGCGTACGTGCGCAGCGGTCTGCAGGGTGAGCTGCGGCAGCCGATCTGGGGCTGGATGGGCCACCGGGCCTCGTTCGAGATGGGACCGGGGCACGAGCCGGCGCCGGGCATCCGCGCGATGCTCAGCGGCACCCCGCCGATCCTGGCCATGCTGCCGCTGGAGGTGAACCTCGACCTGCTCGCCGAGGCCGGCATCGCCGCCGTCCGCCGCAAGTCGCTGCTGCTCACCGAGTACGTCATCGAGCTGGCCGACCGCTGGCTGGCGCCGCTGGGCGTCGAGGTGGTCAGCCCGCGCGACCCGCAGCGCCGCGGCGGCCACGTGACCCTGCGCCGCCCGGGCTTCGAGGCGCTGCTGGCGCCGCTCTGGGAGGGCGGGGTCATCCCCGACTACCGGCGCCCCGACGGGCTCCGGATCGGCCCGGCGCCGCTGAGCACCGGCTTCGCCGAGGTCCACCGGGGGCTGGGCATGCTGCGGGACCTGCTCGAGAAGCAGCCGTGACCTGGATCCTCGCGGATTCGCTCTGGTGGGACGGGCGGCTGCACGCCGGGCCGGCGCTGCGCGACGGCGTCGTCGCCGCGACCGGCGACGTGCCGGCCGGGGACCCGCGGCTGCGGCTGCCCGGCACCGTCCTGCCCGGGCTGGGCGACGCGCACGTGCACTCGGCGCTGGTCGACCTGGCGACCCTGCGCGCGGGCGGGCTGGCCTGGGTGTGGGACCTCGGCGGCGAGCCCGGAAGCCTGGCCGAGCTGGCGGGCCGCCATCCGTGGATGCGCTTCGCCGGGCCGTTCCTGACTGCGCCCGGCGGCTATCCGAGTGACCGCGCCTGGGCGCCGCCGGGAAGCTGCCGGGCGCTGCGCTCGGCGGCCGACGCGACGGAGGCGGTCGCCGAGGCCCACGCCGGCGGGGCGAGCCTGGTCAAGGTGACGGCGCACGCGGGCGGCCCGATGCTGGCGCCGGCGACGCTGGCCGCGGTGGTGGAGGCGGCGCACGCCCGCAAGCTGCCGGTGGTCGTGCACGCCGAGGGTGCGGGGACGGTCGCCGCCGCGTACGAGGCCAGCGCCGACCTGCTCGCGCACACGCCCTGGACCGAGGAGCTCGACGACGCCCTGCTCCGCGCGTGTGCGGGCCGGATGACGTGGATCAGCACGCTCGACATCCACGGCTACGGCACCCCCACCCCGCAGCGGACCACCGCCGTCGCCAACCTCCGGCGTTTCCTCGGGTACGGAGGAAAAGTGCGCTACGGCACGGACCTGGGCAACGGCCCGCTGCCCCCGGCGATCAACCCCCGCGAGATCCGTGCCCTGCAGGAGTGCGGCCTGAGCCCCGCCGACATCATCGCCGCGATGACCTCGCCGGACCCCGGTGAGCTGAGCTGGATCCCCGGCGGCCTCGACCTGGAGCCCAGCCGGTTCGCGGACTCGCTCGCGACCGCGCGGGTTCTCGGTCCCGAGGTCAACCCCCGGCACGTGCTCCGCTCGCGATCGAGCGGCTGACCGGCCGCCCGGCGACAGCCCTCGCGGAGGCCCTGGCGACGGTCCTAGAGTCGGCGGGGTGAGACAGGGAGGACTGGTGCGCCTCGACCGCGGCGGTGACGTCGTCGTCGGCGGCGACTCGCCGATCCGGTACCAGCTCGCCTCGGTCAGCAAGCAGTTCACCGCCGCGGCGCTGCTGCTGCTCGCCCAGGACGGGCGGGTGCGGCTGGACGACCCGCTGGACCGGTGGATCGCCGGGTGGCCCGGCGTCACGCTGCACCAGCTGCTCGCGCACACCTCCGGGATCGGGCACTGGGACCACTATCCGATGATCGACCTCGGCGTACGCGTGACGCAGGCGGAGCTGGTCGGCATGTTCCGCTCGGTGCCGCCGCTGTTCGCGCCCGGTGCCGGCTGGCGGTACAGCAGTCCGGCGTACGTGCTGGCGGCGCAGGTCGTCGAGCGGGTCGCCGACATGGCGTACCCACAGTTCCTGGCGCACCGGGTCTTCGGGCCGGCCGGGCTGGCCGCCACGTTCGCCGGCGGGCCCGGCGGGCGCACCGACCTCGCGGCCGGGCACGACCGGCACGGCGAGCCGGTGCCGTCGTGGGACCTCGACGTCGTCGGCATGGGTGCGGGGGACGTCTGGTCCACGACCGGCGACATGGTCCGCTGGATGAGCCGGCTCTGCGCCGGCGACGTGCTGGGCGAGCCCTGGCGCACGCTGATGCTCACCGCACGCGCGGCGACCGGCCGGGCGGACGAGCACTCCCGCGGCTACGGGTACGGCTGGTTCGTCGGCTGCTACGACGGCGAGCCCTGGTTCCAGCACAGCGGGCACAACGCCGGATACCAGACCTTCGCCGCCTGCCTGCCACGGTCGGACCGGCGCATCGTGGTGCTCTGCAACAGCGAGGCGATGGACGCGCCGGCGCTTCGCGCCCTGCTGCGGAGTCTCCTCTAGAGCGCCACGGCCGCGCCGGTGGCCGCGCTGCGGCGGGCCGCGTCGAGCACCTCCATGGCGCGCACCGAGTCCCACGGGTCGACGGGCAGCGGGCCCTCGCCCCGGACCGCGGCCGCGAACGCCGGATAGAAGCTGTCCCAGCGGCCGCGCTCGCTGCGGACGGGGGCGCCGGTGGCACCGCGGTAGAGGCGGCCCCACGCGTGCTCCGGCTCGACGCCCCAGCGCTCGCCGAGTGCGGCGGGGGAGCGGCCGGCCTTCAGCAGCGCCTCCTGGCCGTCGATCCCGTCGACGACGTAGGTGCCCGTCGTGCCGGTGACGCGGAACCGGGGGCCGGGCGCCGCCTGCCGCCAGCTGCCCCAGAGGTGCGACTCGACACCGCCCGCGTGGTGCAGCGCCACGAAGACGTCGCTGTCCAGGTCGCCGTCGGCGCGCATCTCCGCGTACGCCCGGGTGACCGGGCCGAAGAGCAGCAGGGCCTGGTCCACGAGGTGCGCGCCGAAGTCCAGCAGGGTGCCGCCGCCCGCGGCCGGCGGCTGGCGCTCCGGGGCCCAGCGCTCGAACCGCGACTCGAAGCGGCGGACCTCGCCCAGGGCGCCGTCGGCGATCAGCCGCCGCACCGTCAGCAGGTCGGCGTCGTAGCGGCGGTTCTGGTAGACGGTGAGCGGTACCCCCCGGTCGGCCGCCAGGGTGGTGACCTCGCGGGCCGTGGCCGCGTCGAGCGCGAACGGCTTGTCGACGACCACGGCGAGGCCGAGGCCGATCGCCTCGCGGGCCAGCGCCGCGTGCGTCGCGGCCGGGGTGGAGATCGTCACGGCCTCGGCGCCGGCGGCGGCCAGGTCGGCGAGGGAGTCGTACGCCGGCACCTCCGGGTGGGCCCGGCCGAGTTCCTCGCGCCGCTCGGCCGAGCGGGTCACGACGCCCGCGAACTCGACGCCGTCCGCCGACGCGAGCAGCGGTGCGTGGAAGATGCGCCCGCCCGAGCCGTACCCGACCAGTCCGATCCGTGTCGCCGTCATGGAGCGGATCCTACAAACCCAGGCGCAGGTCAGCCGTGATGGAAAGCACGCGCGGGCCGCCGATCCGCAGCCGCCGAACACGAAAAGTGAACGTACGGTGTCAGATGGTTGACGAGCGCCCGCGTGGCGGTGATTTCCCGAGCAAGTATGGGCGCCATGGAGCCCGCACAGCTGGACCGCACCCCGTTCGCGGACCTCGACCGCATGCCGCCCGACATGCTCGCCATGCTCGTGGCGGCGCTCGAGGCGATGTCCCGCCATCCCGAGATCCGCCGAGTGCGGCACGCCGCCTGGACGGCGCTGCGGCCGGAACCCGGGCAGCGGCTCCTGGACGCCGGATGCGGCGCCGGCGACGTGTCCCGCGAACTGGCCGCCGCCGTGGCCCCCGACGGCGAGGTGGTCGCGCTCGACTATTCGGCGGCGACCCTCGCGGCGGCCCGCGCCCGGCACGTCTCCGGCGACATCTCGTACGTCACCGGAGACGTCTGCGCGCTCGACTTCGACGACGAGAGCTTCGACGGCGTCTGGTGCGAGCGCGTCCTGCAGCACGTGGAGGACGCGGACGCCGCGGTGGGCGAGCTGGCCCGGGTGACCCGCACCGGCGGCCGCGTCTGCCTGCTCGACACCGACTGGACCTCGCTGGCCTTCGACGGCGTGGACCCGGCACTGGCCGGCACGGTGATCGGGCACATGCACGCCCGGCGCCCGTCCCGGCAGCTCGGCATGGGCCGTACCCTGCGCCGCCGCCTGCTCGACCACGGCCTGCGGGACGTGACCGCCACCCCGGTGACATGCTTCTTCCCGGACCCGGCCTCGGCCGCGGTGGTGCTGCCGATGGTCAACCACGACGTCCCGGAGGAGGACTGGATGACCCCGGCCGGCATGCGCGACGAATGGCTCGGCCAGGTCGCCACGGCCGGCGACCGCGGCGACTTCCTCGCCGTCCTCACCATCTGGGTCGCGGCGGGCACCGTGTGAGGCTTCCGGCCGAGCGGTCTCTGCGCGCCGTCAGGTAGCGGTGGCAACCGGCGTAGCAGGCCCATGCCGGCAGCGGGAAGACGGCGACGCGCTCCGTACCGCCGACGCCCAGCCCCGCGCCCCTGTCGGGCGAGGAACAGGACGCTGCCGGCGCAGCCCAGGGCGCCGAGAATCAGCGTGGCCCCTCGCAGACGGCCCGGCAGCGTGCCACTGCGGGCGCACCCGGCGGCCAGCAACCCCGCGTTCGCGCATCCGAAGACCAGCAACGCGGCCAGCAGGTGCACGTTCTCGTTGCGGTCCGCCGGGAACGCCCCCGCCAGGCCCAGTCCGGCCGACCCGGCCAGCAGCAGCCACCGGCCCCGGCGGGCCGCCCGGCCCGGACCCAGTCACGCCAGGTCGCCACCAGCCCCGCGGCGAGGAGCGCCGCGGTCAGCCCGAAGGCCACGTTCGTGGCGTCGTGCCACGGCGAGCACACGTACCGGGGACGGGTGGTGTCCCAGACGCCGCAGGTCACGTTGCCCAGGTCGCTGATGTTGTGGGTGGCCCAGCTGAAGCCCGGATCGTCCCACGCGAGCGCGACGACGACGTTCGCGGTGAGGAAGAGCTGTTACCGTCGTCGCGGTCGGCGAGGGAAGGTGGACGGTGGAGCGGGTTTCGGTCCTGCCGGACGGCGGCCTCACGCTCGGCCGCTACCGGCCCGACCCGGACCTCGCCGACCACGTGGCGTCCTACTGGACCTGCGAGGTACGGCGGCTGCCGGCGACCTCGCGGGTCGTGCCCGACGGCCTGGTGGACCTCACGTTCGACCTCGCGGAACCGCCCCGCGCCTGGGTGGCCGGGCCGATGCGGCGCCCGGAGTCGTACACCCACACCCGCCCCACCCTGCTGATCGGGGCGAGCCTGCTGCCCGGCGCCGCGCTGCCCGTGCTCGGCGTCAGCGTGGCCTCACTGTCCGCCGACTGGTCCCCGCTGGCCGATCTCGTCGGCCCGGTCGCCACCGAGCTCACCGGCCGGCTCGCCGCCGCCGGCTCGATCGCGGCGCGGCTCGCCCTGCTGGACACGTTCCTCGCCGCCCGGCTGCGCGACGTCCGCCGCGACGGCCGGGTCAGCACCGCGATCGGTGCCATCCTGGACCGCGGCGGCGCGGTGGAGGTCGCGTCGGTGGCGCGCCGGGCCGCGGCGAGTCCGCGCAACCTCGCACGGCTCTTCGACGAGTGGGTGGGGCTGAGCCCGAAGCTGTTCGCGCGGATCACCCGGGTGCAGGCGGTCCTGCGGCGGCTGGTCGAGGACCCCGGCGCCGACCTCGCCACGCTCGCGGCCGAGCTGGGCTTCGCCGACCACGCCCACCTCACCCGGGAGGTGCGCGCCCTGGTCGGCACGGCACCCAGCCGGCTGCGGATCCCGGCCGATTCCTTCAAGCCCGGACCGCCGAGGGATCCCTAGCCTCTGCAGGCATGAACAGCGCATCGATCATCATCGCCGGTGCGGGCCTCGGTGGCCTCGCCCTCGCCCAGGGCCTGCGCCGCGCCGGCTTCGCCGTCACCGTCTACGAGCGCGACACCGGCCCCGACGCCCGGCCGCAGGGATACCGCATCTCCCTCAACGGCGCGGGCAACGCCGCCCTCGCCGCGCTCCTGCCGCCGGACCGGTTCGCCGCCCTCGCCGACGCGGAGGTCGCCCGGCTCGGCGCCGACTTCACGTTCGCCGACGCGTCCGGCCGCCGGCTGCTCCGCTTCACCGGCGACGCCGGCGCCCGTACGGTCGCGCGGGCGGCACTGCGCCGCCACCTCGCGGCCGGCCTGGACGTCGTCTGGGGACGGCGCCTGGTGGATCTGGCCGACGACGGCGCCGGGGTGCAGGTCCGGTTCGCCGACGGTGGCACCGCCCGGGCCGACCTGCTGGTCGGCTGTGACGGCGTCGGCTCCGACGTGCGGGAGCTGCTGCGGGGCGTGGCCGGCTCGGCCGTCCCCACGGTGGCGCCGGCCGGCGTCAGCAGCATCGGCGGCTGCGTCGATCGCACCGACGCCTGGGACGCGATGCTGCCGCTGAACCGTACGGGCGGAGTGCAGTACTTCGGCCCGGCCGGGTGGGCGCTCTTCACCTCCTTCTGCGAGCGGGAGGACCGCAGCCCCACCGTCCTGTGGGGACTGTCGAGGAGCACCGAGCCGGGTGACGACAACTGGCGCCGTCTCGTCACGACCGACGAGGGCCGGCAGGCGCTCCTGCGGGAGGCGGTCTCGGCGATGCGCCACCCGGGCTGGCACCCGCACCTGCGCCGGCTGGTCGAGGAGACCCCGGCGGACGCGCTCATGGAGCCGCTGGTGCTGCGCAGCTCCCGGATACCGGCCCGCCGGACGGCGCCGCTGTGGCCGTCCGGCCGGGTCACCCTTCTCGGAGACGCCGCGCACGCCATGCCGCCGCAGCGGGGCCTCGGCGGCAACACGGCCTTCCTCGACGCCCGGGACCTCGTCGACGCGCTGGTCGCGGCGCCGGACCCGGCGACCGCCATGGCCCGGTACGAGCCGTCGATGTTCGCCCGCGGACGTGGCGCCGTCGAGGAGTCCGAACAGATGGTCCGGCTGTTCCATCTGCGCCATCCGCTGGCCGTGGGCGCCCGCAGGGCGGTGCTGCGCGCGGCCGGCGCCGGCGCGACGCTGCGCCGCGCGGCACGGGCCTGGCGCGCGCCGGTGCGCACAGCGTGAGGCGTCCACCTTGCGCCGGACAACGGATCCCGGCCCGGCGACCGGCAATGTAAAAAATGTTTGACTCACCGGGCGGGGGCGCCATACAGTCGCTGTGTTAAACATTTTTGACACTGGAGGACGGCATGGCCGCTGACGAGCCGCTCCCGGACGACGACGGGCCGATCCCGATGACCGCGCAGGAACGCACCGTCTGGGCCACGCTGGTCACCGTGATCGTCTCGTCGGGCGCCTACTTCGCACTGGTGGTGCCCCGGCTGTTGACCCGGCCGGTCCCGGAGATCTCCTGGGTGGCCCCGATGCTGTGGACCATCGGACTCTCCGTCGCCGCGGCCCTCGTGCTCACCATCGCGTGCGAGGTCATCGCCGCGGCCGGCCGCCGCGGCAGCTGCGTACCGGCCGGACGTGGCGAGGTGACCTCCGACGTCCGGGACCGGGAGATCGGCCGGATCGGCTGGGGCGCCTCGATGACCGTCATCAGCGTCGGCTTCGGCGCGGCGCTCGTCCTGGCGATGCTCGACGCCGACACGTTCTGGATCGGCAACCTGCTGTTCCTGTTCGGCGCCGTCAGTGCGGTCGTGGAGACCGTCACCAGGATCCGCCTGTACCGCCGAGGGTTCTGATGAGCCCCAAACCCACCCGGGTGACCAACCGCATCCGGCAGCTGCGCTCCGACACCGACCAGATGACACAGGCCGAGTTGGCCCGCCGCCTCGGCGTCACCAGGCAGACGGTCATCGCGATCGAGCAGTGCCGCTACTCGCCCTCGCTCGAGATGGCGTTCCAGATCGCCCAGGTCTTCGGCGTACCCCTCGACGCCGTCTTCCAGTACGACGCACCGCACGACTGACGCGCGCGCCACCCCATCGCCAACCTGGAGGACTCCATGACCGACGCCAGACGCACCGCCCGGATCGCCGGCCTGGCCTACCTCGGCCTCGCCGTCTCCGGCGTGCTCGCCTTCCTGCTCATCCATGCGCAGCTCTACGCCCCGGACGACGCCGCACGGACGGCCGCGGACCTGGTCGCACACGAGGGGCTCGCCCGCCTCGGCATCGTCGCCGACGTCACCGTGGTGCTCACCCAGGCCGTCACCGCGGTGTGGTTCTGGAGACTGTTCCGGCCGGTGCACCCCGTCGCCGCCGCGTCGATCGCCGCGTTCGGCCTGGTGAACTGCGCGCTGATCCTGGTGGCCACGATGTTCTCGGCCACCGCGCTCAAGGTGGCGCTGCGCGCTGACGCAACCTCAGGCGCAGACGCGCTGCTGCTCTACGACCTCAACACCGCAGCGACAAGCCTGGCGGGCCTGTTCTTCGGGCTGTGGCTGATCCCCATGGGATGGCTGGTCGGCCGTTCCGGCTACATGCCCCGGCCGCTCGGCTGGATCCTCGTCGGCGGTGGCATCGGGTACGTCCTGAGCGTTCCCGTCGCCGCCCTCCTCCCCGCCGCGCCCGGGGTGGCATACGCGCTCACCGCGCCCGCCACGATCGGCGAGTTGTGGATGGTCGGGTACCTACTGGCCCGGGGCGTGTCGGCCCGGGCAGCGGCAGCGGACCGGCCGGCCCCCGGCCACGAGGTGGCACTCACCTGAACCGCCACGCCAGCGCCCCCCGCGCTCCCACCGAGGTAGCCGGGGTGCCGGCGCATCCGCGCGGGTCTACCGGACGGCGTCGACCGGTCGTGGACTGGGCGTTCGCCAACGGTCCGCGCAGAGGTGGTGTCGGCTACTGCAGCGGCGAGGAGAACCACGACGAACACTATGGACAGCACCGCACACCTACTGTAGTTCGTCGCCGACGCCGGCCCGGTTGTCGACCGGGCCCCGGCCCGGGAACCGGCACCGACGTTCTATCCGGTGCGGCGGAAGTGCTGGCGCTTGCGCTCGTCGCGGAGGACGAAGCCGAGGCGGGACAGTTCGGTGCGGAGCTCCTGGGCCTCGTCGGTGTCGCCCTTGTCGAGGGCCTTCTGCCGGGCCTTGAGCATGGCTTCCGCCTCGGCCGGCAGCTCCGGCAGGCCCGGCACCCAGCGGCGGTAGGCGTCGGCGTAGGGGTCACGGTCGTGCCAGGTGCTGCCGAACAGGGTGGCCAGCCGCCGCGGTGCGAGGTGGCACGGCTCGCGGGCCAGCTCCTGCCCGGCGCGGCCGAGTAGGACCAGCTCATCCCGGTCGCGGTAGGCCGCCGTGATCTCGCCGCGGGGGACCGTCCGGCGGACGCCGGGGCGGGTGAGCACCACCTCGGTGCCGGCGGCCTGCACCGTGAGCGACTCCCGGTCGACGTAGTAGGCGAGCACCAGCCCGAGCGCCGCGCCCAGCGCCAGGGCGACGAAGGTCGCCTGGGGGTCGGGCGCTTCGGCAGCCCACTCCAGCGCGTCCCGCATCGGCACGAACGGGATGCGCACGATCCAGTCCAGCAGTTGCCGCACCACCCAGCCGACTCCGGCGCCGACGGCGGGCAGTGCGAGCCACACGGCGGCGCGGACCCACACCGGGGTCGCCACGGTCCTGTCCTCGATCACGTCTTGATCTTGCCGCACGGACCGCGGCGGCGACACCGGCGAAAGTCGATGCCGGATCAACCAAAGTCGACTTGGCGGGTACGCCCGGGGTCAGGGCACGACGACCATGGCGTCCAGCAGGCGGCCCAGGGGGATGCTGGCGAAGCCGACGCGGACGTCGCTGGCGCCGTACGGCAGCCAGAGGCGTCCGTTGTGCAGCACGCCCCCGCAGGAGTAGACCACGTTCGGCACGTAGCCCTCGCGTTCGATCTCGTCCGGGTCCAGCAGGCCGTGCGGCAGGTCGGCGATGACCCGCTCGGGGTGCTCCAGGTCGAGCATCATCGCGCCGATCACGTAGCGGCGCATGGGGCCGACGCCGTGGGTGAGCACCAGCCAGCCGGCGTCGGTCTCGATCGGGGAGCCGCAGTTGCCGACCTGGATGAGGTCCCATCCCCGGTGCGGCACCAGCAGGGGTACGGCCTCCTGCCACTGGTTCGACCCGTCGCGTTCGCTCAGACCCAGCGTCTCGCCGTCCGAGCGGCACAGCGCGAGGTGCCGGCCGTTGACCGGGCGCGGGAACAACGCCATGCCCTTGTTGCGCGCCGCCGGTCCGCGCAGGGCCGTGACCTCGAAGTGGCGCAGGTCGCGGGTGTGCAGCATGCGGCCGCCGATCTGCCGGCCGTCGTACGCGGTGTAGGTGGCCTGGTAGGACATGCGGCCGTCGGAATCGGCGACCTGCACGAAGCGGGCGTCCTCCATGCCGTTGCTCTCGGCCGGCGTGGCGGGCCAGAGCACGCGCTGGTGCAGCGGCACGGTGGCCGGGAACGTCACCGCGTAGTCGGTGGCGACGAGCTCGCGCAGCACCGCCAGGGTCTCGCCGGTGGTGGGCCGTGCCAGCAGCTCGCCGGGGAGGTGGCCGAGGACGTCCTCGAACTCCTCGTCGTCGTAGCGCTCCGGCAGCGAGCCCAGCACACTACAGGTCAGCTCGTTGTCGATCTCGAGCTCGGCGAGGCCGGCGGCGAGCAGGTCGCGCTGGTGCCGGGCGCCGGTGCGCTCGCCGATCACCAGCGGCCCGGCGCGGTCCTCCAGCCGGATGCCGTCGTTGGGGCCGAGGACCGCCGAGCAGAAACCGATGGAGGAGATGTGGCCCTCGCCGATCTGGCGCAGGCTGATCGCCACCCGCAGCTGCCCCGGGCCCAGGCCGCTCTGGTCGGGGTGCGGGATCATCGACGGGTTGCACAGCGCCGCGGCCTCGACCGAGTACTCGTGGCTGAAGTACGCGCCGATCAGCGTACGCGCGTTGGGTGACAGCTCGACGTCCGCCGGCACGCGGTGGTGCACCAGGTCGTAGTGGTGCTGGAAGGTGTGCAGCAGGTCGTGGTGGCGGCCCGAGAACCGGGTCATCACGTCGTCGACCAGCCGGCCGATCTCGTCCTCGTCGAGCTGCAGGACGCGTTCGATGAGGCGGTGGGCCCGGGTCCGGACGACCTGGGCGTCCTCACCGGGCACGAAGAGCTTGATCACCACGCGCCGGCCGTCGGGCTGCATCGTGATCGCGTGGCGCTGGACGAGGGAGGTGGTCCGCACCTCGTGCGGGTCGAGAGTCGCGGTCACGCTGGGCCACCTGACTGTCTGGTCGCGCCGCGACCTGCCCACGCGCGGGCGTGCTGCAACGTGGAGACGAGCGCGAGAGTGGATTCGGCACCTTGGTTCAGATTAGGCCCATGAGCCGTCAATCCGTCATATCCCCCGCCGGTTTGCGGGTCGTACATGACGGTCCCCGTGTCGTTGTCGCCGAGGAACCACCCGATCGCCGCCCGCAGCGGCGCGTCCCACGTGTCGTCGCCGGTGACCGCCGCGGCCGTGGCGCAGGCGTCGGCGGTGGCGGCGGCCTCGATCGGCTGCTGGTCGAAGCGGTGCCGTTCGGCGCCGGGACGCCAGCCACCCACCGGCACGGTGGACAGGTGCCCGTCGTGGTCCTGCATCCGGCACAGCCAACCCAGCATGCGCAGGCCGTCGGCGAGCAGGGGCTCGTCGCCCAGCAGGTCGCCGGCGTGGATGAGAACCTCGGGCAGGGCCGGGTTGGCGTACGTGAGCTCGCGTTCCGGCCAGACCCAGCGCGGGTCGCCGCCGGGCAGCCCGATGACGGTGGCCGCGTCGGCCAGCAGTTGCGCCGCCTCGCCGGCGCGCGGGTCGGCGCGCAGCACCTCGGCGGCGCCCAGCCCGGCGAAGGCCATCGCCCGCGGCCACGGCGAGCGCTGCCGGGCGGCGATCGAGAAGGCCTCGCGGGCCTCCTTGCGGATCCACGGGACGGTGCTGCGGGCGGCCGCCGTGCCCAGGCCCCAGAGGGCGCGGCCCCACCAGTCGCCGGTGCCGGGCTCGTCCAGCCAGCGGCGCTCGTACGACAGCCGGTTGCGAACCCTGCCGTCCGCCGCCGTGGCGTGGGTGAGGAACGCGAGGTACCGCTCGGCCAGCGTGATCACGTGGGCCGCGGGCTGCGGTTCGCGGCTCGCCACGACCAGGCCCCGGGCCACGTCGTCCACGCAGTATCCGTGTTCGCGCCGCACGATCGCGTTGCGGGCGTGCTCGAGCAGACCGGTGTCGTCGGAGAGCCGGAGCAGGTGCGACCAGTTCGGCTCCGGCGCGTCGAGCAGGTGCATGGGCGGCGGTACCAGCCGCAGGGAGACGCTCACGCCGGTACGGAGGCGGCGACGGGCCGGCGCTCGGCGAGCAGCCGCCCGGCCAGGCTCTGGTAGCGGGCGGCCACGGCGGGCCAGCGCAGGGTCGGGCCGCCGGCCAGCCCGGTGAGGCGGTTCGCGGGGGCCGGGGCGTGCAGCGCATGCCGGATGCCGGCCGCCATCGCCTCCGGGTCCTGGTGCGGCACGAGCAGGCCGGGCCCGTCGGCGAGCAGCTCCACGGCGTGGGGGAACTCCGTCGCGACGACGGGCACTCCGGCGCCGACCGCCTCGATCAGCACGCCCGAGGTCACCTGCTCGGTCGAGTCGTACGGCAGCACCACCACGTCGGCGGAGCGGATCAGCCGGCTCAGCGCCGCCTGGTCCAGGTAGACGTCCTCCCACCGCACCCGCTCGGTGACGCCCAGCTCGGCGGCGAGCGCCTTGAGCGAGTCCCGGTAGCGGTCGCCCTGGTGCTCGAGCACCTTGGGATGGGTGCGCCCGGCGACCGTGTAGACCGGCGCCGGGTCCAGGTCGCCGAGCAGGGCCAGCGCGCGCAGCGCCCACTCGATGCCCTTGCCGGGGCCGAGCAGTCCCCAGGTGAGCAGGTGCGGGACTTCCAGCGTCTCGCGCGGCGCGCTGGAGTGGCTGCCGGCGCCGTGCGGGATGACGGTGACCTTGCGCGGGTCCACCCGGTATCCGGAGGTCAGTCGCTGCCGCGCGGTGTCCGTCATGGTCACGACGGCGTCGGCGCGGGCCACGATGCGCTCCAGCACCGAGCGCTGCATGGGCGACGGTGTGCTGAGGACGGTGTGCAGCACCACGATCGTCGGGATCTTCAGCGTGCGCAGCAGCGGCAGGATCTCGTCGCCGTCGACGCCGGGGTAGATGCCGTACTCGTGCTGGACGACGGCGACGTCGAAGCGGTTCAGCGCGTTCGCGGCGGCCGCCCAGCCGCCGGGGGTGTCGGTGTGCCACGTGTGCACCACCCGGGGTGCCGTGCGGTCGACTTCCAGCCCGCCGCCGGCCGCGTCCGCGGAGAGCAGGCGGACCACGCCGCTGCCGGGTGCGCCGCCGGTGAGGTGGGACGCCAGCGCCGCGTTGAACGTCGCCAAACCGCATTGAGTCGGGGGATAGGTGCTGAGAAAGCCGTACGTGGCGGGCATGACGGGCCCTTTCTGCTCAGGTTGCTGCCTCCCCGCAGCACGACATGGACGCAAATATGCGCATTTGCCGCAATTCAGTATTAAACGGTAACAAGAGTCCTGTTATGGGCCGACGAATTCCCGATAAATTTTCAGGTAGTCATCGACCATGCGGTCGGCCGAGAAGCGGCTGCGGGCCCGCGCCCGGCAGGCCGCCCGGTCCAGGCGGCCGATGCCCGCGACGGCCGTGACGGCCTCGTCGACGCCGTCGACGAGGCGGCCGGTGAGACCCTCGTCCACCACCTCGGGCATCGAGCCTCTCGGGTACGCGATCACCGGCGTGCCACAGATCATCGACTCCACCACCGACAGCCCGAACGGCTCCGCGAACCGGATCGGGTGCAGCAGGGCCGCGCTGCCGCCGAGGATCCGTGCCCGGTCCTGGGGCCCGACCGATCCGAGGTAGACCACGGCGTCGCCGTCGATGTGCGGCTCGACCTGCTGGTGGAAGTACCGTTCGTCCTGGACGATGCCGCACAGCGTGAGCCGCCGGCCGGCCCGGCGGGCGATCTCGACGGCCGCGTGGGTGCCCTTGTCCGGATGGATGCGCCCGAAGCAGACCAGGCCGTCGCCGCCGTCCGGGGTGAAGGGGAGCTCGTCCAGGTCGACGCCGTGGTAGACGGTGCCGAGGTAGTCGAGGTCGGGCGAGCGGTCGGCGTCGGAGATGGACACGAACGCCGACCGGGCCCGGCGGTACGCCGGCAGGATGTTCGGCCCGGAGAAACCGTGGATCGTGGTGAGCATGGGCGCCCGGCAGTGGCCCGAGAACGCCAGCGGCAGCCAGTCCAGGTGGTTGTGGACGAGGTCGAAGTCGCCGGAGCGCTCCAGGGCGTACCCGACGTGCAGCGCCTCCCAGACCCGGCCGTCGATGTCCGGGTCCTCCTCGTAACCGCGGCTGACGACCCCGTCCAGGGTGGCCTTCGTGACCGAGTCGAGGGTCGCGAACAGCGTCACGTCCACGCCCCGCGCGGTCAGCCCCTCGGCCAGCAAACTGGTGATCAGCTCCCAGGGCCCGTAGTGGACGGGCGGCGTGCGCCATGCGATCGGTCCGAGCAGCGCCACCTTCATGATCCTCAGTATGCGAGCGGAACCGGTGTTTCGTCCGTGGTTCCCGTGTTAAACCAGGGACCATGGAGAACCCCTGGTGGCATCGGGCCGTCGTTTACCAGATCTACCCGCGCAGCTTCGCCGACGCGAACGGCGACGGGATGGGCGACCTGAGGGGGATCATCCAGCGCCTGGACCATATCGCCGGCCTCGGCGTCGACGTGCTCTGGCTGTCGCCGATCTGCCGGTCCCCGCAGGACGACAACGGCTACGACATCAGCGACTACCAGGACATCGACCCGGCCTTCGGCACGCTCGCCGACTTCGACGAGCTGCTGGCCGGGGTGCACGAGCGCGGCATGCGCCTGATCATGGACCTGGTCGTGAACCACTCCTCGGACGAGCACGCCTGGTTCACCGAGAGCCGCAAGAGCAGGGACAACCCCAAGCGCGACTGGTACTGGTGGCGGCCGGCCCGGCCGGGTATGGAGCCCGGCACGCCCGGCGCCGAGCCGAACAACTGGGGATCCGTCTTCGGCGGCTCCGCCTGGGAGTACGACCCGGCGACGGGCGAGTACTACCTGCACGTCTTCAGCCGCAAGCAGCCGGACCTCAACTGGGAGAACCCGCAGGTCCGCGAGGCGGTGTACGCGATGATGAACTGGTGGCTGGACCGGGGCGTGGACGGCTTCCGGATGGACGTCATCGACCACATCTCCAAGGACACGTCGCTGCCCGACGGGGTGGTGCGCCCGGGTTCGCGCTACGGCGACGGCGGGCCGCACTACATGAACGGCCCGCGCAACCACGAGTTCCTGCACGAGATGCACGAGCGGGTCTTCGCCGGCCGCGACACGCTGCTGACGGTCGCCGAGATGCCCAGCGTGACCATCGAGGAGGCGGCCCGCTACACCGACCCGGCGCGGCGCGAGGTCGACATGGTCTTCGGCTTCGAGCACGTCTGGGTCGACCGCGGCCCCGACCCGTGGGCGCTGTACCCGCTGCAGCTCACCAAGCTCAAGGGCATCCTCGGGCGGTGGCAGGCCGGGCTCGCGGAGGTGGGCTGGAACAGTCTCTACTGGAACAACCACGACCAGCCCCGGGTGGTCTCGCGCTACGGCGACGACTCGCCGGAGTTCCGGGTACGGTCGGCGAAGATGCTCGGCGCGGTGCTGCATCTGCACCGCGGGACGCCGTACATCTATCAGGGCGAGGAACTCGGCATGACCAACGCGCCGTTCGCGTCCATCGCCGACTTCCGTGACATCGAGGCGCTGGGCCAGTACGCGCAGGCGGTCGAGCACGAGGGGCATTCGGGCGAGGACGTGCTCACCGTGCTGCGGGCCCGCGGCCGGGACAACGCGCGGACGCCGATGCAGTGGGACGACTCGGCCCAGGCCGGCTTCACGACCGGCACGCCGTGGCTCGCGGTGAACCCGAACTACAAGGAGATCAACGCCGCCGCGGCGGTCGCGGACCCCGACTCGGTCTACCACTTCTATCGCCGGCTGATCGCGCTCCGGCACGACGACCCGGTCGTGGTGTACGGCGACTTCACCATGCTGCTCCCCGACGACGAGCGCCTGTACGCCTTCACCCGCCGGCACGGCGACGCGGAGCTGCTGTGCATCGGCAACTTCTCCGGCGAGCGGGTCCGCGCCGAGATCCCGGACGCCGAGGCGTGGTCGTCGGCGGAGCTGCTGCTCACCAACGTCCCGGCACCGACCGGCCTGGAACTGCAGCCGTGGCAGGTGGTCGTCTACAAGCGCCCGGCATGATCGCCCGCGCCCGGGGTACTGCGCCGTCATGAGCAGCCGCGTCGCCTACCGCCCCGGCCCCGCGCACGGTTCGCTGTGGAGCCTGCCGGCGTTCGGCGCCGCGGTGGCGGCCGCCGCGCTGATCGGCGGCCTGGGCGTGAGCGGCACGGCGGCCGAGTACCAGAGCCTGGACCAGCCGTCGTGGGCGCCGCCGTCGTGGCTGTTCGGCCCGGTCTGGACGCTGCTGTACGCGATGATCGCCGTGGCCGGCTGGCTGGTGTGGCGCCGGTCGGGCTGGACGCCGGCGCTCACCGCGTACGCGGTCCAGCTCGTCCTCAACGCGGCCTGGACGCCCATCTTCTTCGGTCTCGGCCGGTACGGCCTGGCGCTGGCCGACATCGTCGTGCTGTGGCTGGCGATCGGCGTGACGGTGCTGCTGTTCCGCCCGGTCTCCCGCCTCGCGGCCGGCCTGCTCCTGCCGTACTGGGCCTGGGTGACCTTCGCGACCGCGCTGAACGCGGCCATCTGGCACGCCAACTGACGCCGGGTGGCGGGCTCAGCGCCGTGCGGCCAGCCAGGCGGCGACCTGCGCCCGCGAGGTGAAGCCCAGCTTGCTGAGGATGTTCTCCACGTGCCCCTCGGCCGTGCGCTGCGCCACCACCAGCCGGGCGGCGATCTCCCGGTTGGTCAGTCCCTCCGCGACGAGCGCCGCCACCTCCCGTTCCCGGGGCGTCAGGTTCAGGTGGTCCAGGGGTGCCGGCGCGGGTTCCCCGCGCGGGGCCGGGACCCGCTCGACCGCCAGGGCCATCGCCTCGGCGGGACTCAGGGCGACGCCGCGCTCGAAGGCCGCCTCGAACGCCCGGTCGCCGAGGCGCGCGCGCAGCTGCGCGGTGACCTCGTCGTGGAAGTCACGCAGGCTGCGGAAGTGCGTCAGGGACGCCTGCATGGCCCGCCACATGCGGTCCGAGGCGCCGAGCAGCTGGGCGGCGCGCTGGTCGCGGCGTACGCTCGCCGCCACCCAGCCCAGGGCCTCCAGCGACAGGCCGACGGTGAACTGCTCGTCCTCGACGAGCGTGCCGATCGCGAGGCTCTCCTTGGCCGCGGCGGCGGCGCCCGCGTGGTCGCCCGCGCGCCAGCGCAGCACGCTCAGCGCCCACAGCGCGAACGAGCGCCACCACACCTCGCCGTGCGATTCCGCCAGGTCCCGGCAGGCCGCCAGGTCGGCGTAGCCGTCGGCGGGCGACCCCGAGGACAGTCCCCGGGCCAGCCCCAGGACGGCCAGGCACCACAGCTCGCCGGCCCGGACGTCCAGCGCCCGGAACCCGGCGAGCGCCTCCTCGAACAGCGGCAGCGCGGTGGCGTGGTCGCCGGCGAACATCGCGATGTTGCCCTCGACCACCGGGATGAACGCCCGTTCCGCCGACGGCGGCAGCGTGGCGGCGAGCTCCTTGGCCTGCGCCAGCAGCGCCGAGGCGCGCGACTGGTCACCCTGGACACAGGCGATCCAGGCGGCCACGCGCAGCGCCCGGGCCCGGGTCCAGTGCCGCGGCGGCGGCAGCGCCAGGGCGCGCTCCAGCCAGTGCCGGCCCTCGGACAGGAAGCCCCGGACGAACCAGTGGTTCTGCAGGTCCGCGGCGAAGCGCAGGGCCACCTCCGGCGGGGCGGAGTCGACCGAATACTCCAGGGCGACGCGCAGGTTGGCCTGCTCGCGGCGCAGCCGCAGCATCAGGGCCGCCTGGTCCGGGCTCGCCCAGTGCACGTCGCCGTAGCGGGCGAGCTCGGCGAACCAGTCGCAGTGCCGCCGGGCCACCTCGGGCTGCTCGCCCGCCTCGGCCAGCCGCGCGGCGCCGTACTCGCGGACGACCTCGAGCATCTTGTAGCGCGCCCGCGGGCCGTCGCCGACCCGGAAGATCACGGACTTGTCCACCAGGGAAGCGATCAGGTCGAGAATCGACTCGCTCGCCAGCGGCGCGAACCCGCACACCTGCTCGGCCGCCTCCAGCTCCAGGCCGCCGGAGAAGACCGAGAGCCGGGACCAGAGCCGGCGCTCCGGCTCGGCGCACAGGTCCCAGCTCCAGTCGATCAGCGCCCGCAGGGTCTGCTGCCGGGCCGGCGCGTTGCGGGCGCCGGTGGTCAGCAGGCGGTAGCGGTCGGTCAGCCGGTCGAGGATCTCCTCCAGGGTCAGCGCCCGCAGCCGGGCCACCGCCAGCTCGATCGCCAGCGGCATGCCCTCCAGGGCCTGGCACAGCGCCGTGACCGTGGCGCAGTTGGCCTCGGTGACCGCGAAGCCGGGCAGCACGGCGGTGGCCCGGTCCACCAGCAGGCTCGCCGCCTCGTAGCGGGCCAGGTCGGCCGGGGTGCACGCGAGGTCGGCCGCCGGCACCGACAGCGGCTGCACGGTCAGCGTCGCCTCGCCGGCGATCCGCAGCGCCTGCCGGCTGGTGACCAGCACGCGCAGGCGCGGGCAGGCGCGCAGCAGCGTCTCCACCAGATCCGCGCTCGCCGCCACGAGGTGCTCGCAGTTGTCGAGGATGAGCAGTGCCTGCCGGTCGGCGAGAAAGGTCGCCAGCGCCGGTGCGTCGGGCCGGACCGACTGCTCGCGTACGCCCAGGGCCTCGGCGACGGTGACCGCGACCAGGTCGGGGTCGCGCAGCTCGGCCAGCTCGGCGAGCCACACCCCGTCGGGGAACGCGCGGCGCAGCTCCAGCCCGGCGTGCCGGGCCAGGCGGGTCTTGCCGACGCCGCCCGCGCCGGTGAGGGTGACCAGGCGGCTGGTGGCGAGCATCCGCCGGACGGCGGTCAGCTCGTGCCGCCGGCCCACGAAGCTGGTCACCTCGGCGGGCAGGTTGCCCAGGGAACCGTGCGCGCTCGTGGCGGTGCTCATAGGAGCACGTTAGTGTGTGCGGCCCCCGGTTGCCCGGCCCCGTCCGCGGGGACACCGGGGAACTACGCGGGTGATACCCGGATCCGCGCAGGCGGGTACTTTTCCCGGTGCCGCCGGCGCCGCGGTCGATCAGCATGGAACCCCTCGGACGGATCACCGAGGAGAGGGGTACGTCATGGGCCGCCACGCGGCCGACCGGCCCACCCGGTCGCCGCTGCACGCCGACCTCTTCGCCCCGGCGCCCGGCACCTCCGCCGCCCGCGCGGCGCGGGAGCGGGCCGCCGAGGCGTTCGACGCCCTGGTGGCGCCGCACCGCGCGGCGCTGGAGACGTACGTGCTGCGGCTGACCGGCGGCGACGAGGTGGCGGCCGCGGATGTGCTCAAGGAGACCCTCTACCGCGCGGCGCAGGATCCGGCCCGTTTCCCCCCACGGGCCTCCGCGGTACGGCCGTGGCTGGTGCTCACGGCCCGTACGGTGCTGCGCGACGGCGAGCGCTCCGCCCCCGCCGGGCACGACGACAGGGTCGAGCCGCCGCCGGCGGGGCGCTCGCCGTCCCCCCGCCCCGGCACCACCATCGTGCGGGCGATGGAGGATCTCGCGGCGGCGCACCGCGAGATCCTCGTCGAGCTGTTCTACGGCGGCGCGGCGCTGGAGGCCGTCGCCGAGGCCCGGGGCACCTCGGTGCGCGACGTCAAGTCCAGCCTCTACTTCGCGCTGCGGGCGCTGCGGTCCGTGCTCGACCGGCAGACGAGCGACGACCCCGAGCCCTACCGCAGGTAGACCAGTCCGTCGGAGATGACCCCGGGCCGTCCCGCCGTGCCCTCCACGACGATCTTGACGGTGTGCCGGCCGCTGGAGCTCCACGAGCGGGTCCAGACCGCGCGGCGGTGCAGCGCCGCGGGCGAGCGCAGGTCCACGATGCCCGCGGGCTCGCCGTCCACGTACACCTGGACGCGGCCCGAGACCGCCGTACGGCTCACCGCGAGCGCGGCCGAGCGGCCGGTGAACGACCAGCTCAGCGACGCGCCGGCCGAGGTGGCGCGGAGTGCCGAGCCGCCGAGGTAGGCCGCGCCGCCGACCGGCCGCCAGGTGCCGCCGCGCTCCGCGCGCGCCTCCGCGACCAGGACCGGCGTCCGGACCGCCGCCACCGACCGCGCGTTGCCCGCCCGGTCCGTGGCCCGCAGGCCGTACGTGGTCGCCACGCCCGGCCGCACCGCGCCGGCCCAGACCGTCGCGGTGGTGCCCAGGTTCGCGGCCACCGGCCGGGTCAGGCGCACCGCGCGCAGGCCGCCCGCGTCCCGGACCGCCCAGCTCAGGCGGACCGGCACGACGCCGCTGACCGAGCCGGGCCGCAGCGTGACGCTGGGCCCGCGGGTGAACTCGGGCAGGGTCTCGTCGGCGAACACGGCGGTCTCGGTGACCGCGGCCCGGCCGTTCAACGCCACCGCGCGTACCCGTACGGTGTGCCGCCCCGGGGTGAGCCGCAGCAGCTGCTGCCGCTGGCCGGCCGGCACCGAGGCGGTCAGCGTGCCGTCGACGTACACGTCGTAGCGGTGCATCAGGGTCGTCGCCGTGTCCACCTGCCAGTACGGCCGGATCGCGCCGCGGCTGAACCAGGTGCCGCCGATCCTGGTGGCGCCGTTCATCTTCGTCAGCCTCAGGTCGGCGGGCGCCGCCGAGGCGATGCCGCGGATCGTGCCGAGCTGGCCGTAGAGGACGTTGCCGGGGCACGCGGTCCGGCCGGTGTCGCGGTGCCCGGAGATGCGGTTCAGCACGGCGCGGCTGCCCTTGGCGTAGCGGTCGCTGCCGCTGGAGATCAGCGTGGTCCGGCCGGCGGGCGGATTGCCGTACGTGCCGAGCTTGTACGCGGCGACCTGCGCGATCACCGTGCGGACGTGGGCGGGGACGCCGCGCGAACCGTAGTCGCCGAGCACCGCGATCGCGCTGCTGCGCGCGTTGAAGCCCAGGGTGTGCGCCCCCAGGACGGCGCGCGCGATCCCGCCCCGGCGGCCCTCGAAGAGGGTGCCGCACTTGTCGACCAGGAAGTTGTAGCCGATGTCGTTCCAGTGGTTGCTCTTGACGTGGTAGCCCAGGATGCCGCGGATGATCGCCGGCGAGTCGGCGCAGCGGTAGCCGTTGGTCCCGGCCGTGTGGTGCACGAAGACGACCTGCACGTCGGTGGTGTACTCCGGCGCCTCCTCGACCAGCTTCTCGTTCGCGCCCCACTGCGCCCGGGTGACGACGTTCGGCGCGGGTCGCGGCGGCACCGTCACGCCCGGCGCCAACCGCTCGTACGCCCTCGGCGCGGGCGCCGCGGGGGCCTCGCCCGGGTCGATCAGGTCGAGGCGCAGGCCCGGCGGCAGCGCGGCGGTGGCCCCGGAGTCCGCCGACACCCGGGCCTCGACGCCGTCCGACGGGCCCACCCACAGCGGGTCGGTGCTGCCCCGGTTGCCGTCGGCGTCGCCGGATCCCGGTGCGGCCGGGTTCGGCTCTTCGGCCTCCAGGGACTGCCACGGCGTCCAGGTGCCGTCCGCGGCCGAGCGGGTCCGTACCTGGACGGTGCCGGTCAGCCGCGCGGCGGGATCCGTCCAGGTCGCGCCGACCAGGCTGAACCGGCCGGTGGTGCGGGGAGGGACGGTACGCCGGGGCGCCGCCGAGAACCCACGGCCGGTCGGCGCCGTCCCCGTGGCCGGGGCCAGGTCGATGGTCTGCAGGGTGGGCTCGGCGCCGGTCGCCGCCGCCCGCAGGTCGACCGGTTCGGCCTGCCCGCCACTGCTCAGAATCACCAGAACGCTGCTCAAGGCGACGGCGGTGCCCACTGCCGTGCTGATGACTCGCCTGTGCGCTCGCTTCACGCGTATCCCCCCGCGAAAGACTTCGGACCGGCCCAGATCAGGATGAAACGTACGCGTTCCTCCCGGGTCGCGCAGGGCTTTCCGGGGACACCGTTACGCACCGGGCCGGAGGGTTAATGACCCGGACGGGACTGCCGATGAAAGGACGTGAGCTCCGTGTCGGCACCGCAGCGCGCGGCAGCCGACGCCGTCGTGCCGGCCCGCGGCCTGCCCGCGCTGCCCCCGTACTGCCGGACCCTGAGCTGGTCGTACCTCGGTCTTGCCGGCGTCGCCCTGATCGTGCTCGTCGCCGGTCCGCGGTGGTTGGGCACCCCGGTGATGCTGCTCAGCGCGCTGGCCGGACTCGGTGCCATGCGGTACGGCGCCGTGCGCATGGCGCTGCCCGGCGAGCGCGGCCCGTGGCTGTGCCTGTTCTGGTCGGCGGTCCTCTTCCTCGGCGGCATCGCGATCCGCGCGGTCGTCCCCGGCGCGGGCGCCTCCCCGCCGACCACCATGGCCCTGCTGCCGGACGCGTTCGTGCTACCGGCGTACCTGATCATGGGTTATGCCTTCGCCGGCATGCTGCGCCGGCGGCGGGCCACCGAGGACGACCCGGCCCGGATCGACGCCGTACTGGTCGGCCTGGCGGCGGCGTTCATGTGCTGGACCTACCTGATGGCGCCCGCGATGGCGCAGGCGGACCTCACCCCGCTGCGGGTCGCCAACTCCTTCTTCCCCATCTTCGACGTCGTGCTGCTGGCTCTCACCGCCCAGCTCGCGCTCTCCGGCGGCGTCCGGCAGCCCGCCCTGTGGCTGCTGATCGCGGCCGCCGGGACCATGTTCGCCGGCGACTTCCTCTTCATGCTCCGCGACGGCGCGATCGCCGACGTGCCGCAGCACACCGTGGACGTGCTGTTCACCGCGACTTTCCTGCTCGTCGGGGCCGCCGGGCTGCAACCCTCCATGCGCAGCCTCACCCAGCCGCAGCGGATCATCGTCAAGGACCTGAGCAAGATCCGTACGGGCCTGATCGCCGTCGTGGTGGTCGTCCCCGTGGTGATCACCACGGTGGAGCCGGCCGGCGGACCGGTGAACGGCGCGGTCCGGGCCGTCCTGTGTGCCCTGCTGATCCTCGCCGTGCTCTACCGCGTGGTCCGCTCCAACAACTCCCGGGCGCGGGCCGAGCGCGCCACCCGCCGGCGGGCCACCCACGACGCCCTCACCGACCTGCCCAACCGGGAGCTGCTCGCCGAGACCGTCGCGGGCTGGGGCGAGCGGGCCGCCGCCGGGCAGCTCGAGATCAGCCTGCTCTTCATCGACCTCGACCGGTTCAAGATGGTCAACGACCACTGGGGTCACCAGGTCGGCGACGAGCTGCTCTGCGCGGTCGCGGGGCGGCTCGGCGCCCAGGTGCGCGACGACGACCTGGTGTGCCGGATCGGCGGCGACGAGTTCGTCATCGCGCTCGCCAGCCCGTCGCACTCGCGGCTCGCCGAGTCGCTCGCCGCCCGCGTGCTCGACGAGTTCTCGCGGCCGTTCGAACTGTCCGTGGGCAACGTGGTGATCTCGGCGTCCATCGGGGTCGCGAAGTCGCCCGGAGGCACCCAGGCGCTCGAGCTGATCCGCGACGCCGACACCGCGATGTACAAGGCGAAGGGGCAGGGGCGCAACGCGTACGCGCTGTTCGACACCTCCCTGCGCGACCAGGTCCGCGACCGGATGAACCTCGAACAGGCGCTGCGCACTGCGCTGGCGCGCGGCGAGCTCTCGGTGCACTACCAGCCGATCACCGACCTGGCGACCGGGGAGCTCGACGGCTTCGAGGCCCTGATGCGCTGGCAGCACCCCGCGCTGGGCGCGGTTTCGCCGCTCGACTTCATCCCGATCGCCGAGGAGACCGGCCTGATCGTCGAGAGCGGCGCCTGGCTGCTGCGCGAGGCGGCCGGGCAGCTCGCGAAGTGGCGCGCCGCCCGGGGCCCGGACGCCCGGCCGCTGCACGTGTCGGTCAACGTGTCCGTCCGGCAGCTGCGCGACGGGGCCCTGGTCGGCATCGTCCGCGACGTGCTGGCCGAGACCGGCCTGCCGCCCGAGGCACTGTGGCTGGAGATCACCGAGTCCGGCGTCATGGAGGACCTGGAGACCGCGCTCGCCACCCTCGACGCCCTGCGGGACCTGGGCGTCACGATGGCCGTCGACGACTTCGGCACCGGCTACTCGTCGCTGAGCTACCTCAACCGGCTGCCGATCGGCATCGTCAAGCTCGACCGCTCGTTCGTCAGCGAGGTCGGCCGGCACGGCGCCAACGAGCCGATCGTGCGGGCGGTGCTCGCCATGACCCGCGCCATGCACCTGCGGGTGGTGGCCGAGGGCGTCGAGACCGAGGTGCAGAGCGACTGGCTGCGTGAGCAGGGATGCGAGCTGGCCCAGGGCTGGCTCTACGGCAAGCCGGCGCTTCCGGCCGAGCACGACGAGCTCGTCCACCGTGGCACCGTGCGCTGACCGCGGCACCGATGGATAGAAATGGTTAAGATCACAAAAGTCTCCTTGCTCCTTGCAGGATGGCCGGCATTGGCCGGTTTCGTTGCCCCCTGCACCCGTTGCTGATCTCTGCGGCGCTTCCTATGCTGCGCGGGTTGTTGATCAATTTCTTCATGGGGGAAGAAGTGTCGAGAATTCGTCTCCGGCCGTGGCTGCGGGGTTTCGGCGCCGCCGGGCTCGTCGGCCTCGTCATCGCAGCTGCGCCGACCACAGCGGTCGCCGCCGGCCAGCCGGCGCTCGTCGCGGGTCCGAACACGATCGTCTCGGTCGCGCCGGGCGGCAGGGCCGCGGCCGCGGTCGCGGTGGGCAACCCGGGCACCGCGGTCGTCGCCCAGGCCTACCTGCTCCTGGAGTGGCCTCCCGGCATGAAGCCGGCCCAGACCTTCGAGAACTGCTACTACGCCGCGCGTGCTGCCTTCTGCGAGATCGGCACCGAGCTCGCCGCCGGGAAGCAGTACGTGGCCCAGCCGCAGGTCGAGTACGACGTCGACGCCGACTCCATGGCGCCGTTGTTCCAGCGCACCACGTCCAAGTGGTACACCGCCGAGGAGGCGGCGCCGAATCTCGAGGCGTGGCGCCAGGGGCATCCGACGCGCGGCACGGGTGACAAGCTCGGACTGCAGGCCACGCCGGAGCCGGTGGGCGCGCCGAGCGACGGCACATCCCGGACCCGCGACACCGTCACCAATATCAAGATCACGGGGGACAACCCGGTCAACCTGAAGGCGGTCGGCGCGACCGTGCGGGGCGCGGCCGGGCAGACCGTCAAGCTGAAGGTCGGCCAGCTGAACCTGGGGCCCGCGGCGGCCAACTTCCTGGGCGGTAGCACGCGCGGCCTGCTGAACAGCACCTTCGTCGACGTGCCGGACGGAACCACGGTCGTCAAGGCGCCCGAGAACTGCAAGCAGGTCCTTCCGCGCTCCTGGATGCCGGATGCCGAGGCGTACGAGTGCTACCTCGCGACGTCCCTGGACCACGTGCTCAAGCCGAACGCGACCCAGGAGTGGGAGTTCGACCTCCTGATCGAGCGCGCCGGCGAGACGAAGAGCAA
Source organism: Couchioplanes azureus (assembly GCF_014648355.1). GTDB lineage: Bacteria > Actinomycetota > Actinomycetes > Mycobacteriales > Micromonosporaceae > Actinoplanes > Actinoplanes azureus. The sequence goes on along the minus strand of NZ_BMQY01000003.1, from coordinate 373,923 downwards.
GGTGATCACCAACTACGCCTTCCTGGACCGGGAGCACGGCACGGACGCCAACGCCGCCGACGACACCGCGGAGATCGTCGTCATCGCGGGCGAGGGCCCGACCGTCCCGGGCACCGGCGATGGTGCGGGCACTGGTACCGGCACGTGGTCGCGGGCGCCGGAGCCTTCCCGGTGATGCGCCGGCGACTCGCCACCGAGTTCGTCGCCTGACCCACCGCACTGCCGCAAGGATCCCGGCCCTCGTCACCGAACGGGGGACCGGGATCCTTCGTGTGTGCAGACGGTGACCACCGCGCCGGCCCGGCGGCGGCGCAACGGCCGGGACCACCGCCCGGGCCGCCTCGTGGGGGCGGAACCTCGCGATGTCCGTACCATGAAATCCGGATGATCCCACCCCACCGTCGAAACTGACCGGCGCCGGCCGCTTCGCGAGGCCCCGCATCGCTACCGTGGTCGGGTGTCTGAGATCCCGTGGTGGAGCCTGCCCCTCGTCGCCGCCGTGTTCGCCCTGGCCGGGGCGGGCGTGACGGTGCTCGTGTCGGCCCGTGACGACTACCTGCGCAGCCGCGCCAAGCGGACCCGCCGGTGGTACGCCGAGCGCCGCGACGCCTATGTCGCCCTGCTGACGCAGTTCGAGCGGGCGACGTACCGGATGCGGACCGCGCTCGAGACGGGGCAGCGGATGCCGGGGCCCTTCACCTATGTCGACGAGGTGGGTCCGGCGCTGATGCAGGTGCGCCTGCTCGCCTCGGGCCAGGTCCGCAGCGCCGCGCTGGCGGTGCACCTCCTGCTGGAGAAGCTGTACGGCGACCGCCCCGCGCCCCGGCCCGGCGTGGACCCCTCGACGTCGGTGCGCGAGATGCTCGCTCACGTGCCACTGGTGATGCAGCAGCTGGAGGCGGCGATCCGGGAGGAGCTGGGCATCGAGGCGACGCCGCCGCCCCCGCCTCCCCCGCCGGCCCAGACGACGCCGCGGTCGCTGCGCTCCTACCTGCGCCGGGGCGAACCGCTGGCCGGGACCGACCGGCTCACCTGACCCGCGGAGGTGACCGGATCGTTCCGGTCCCGGGCCGGTCCGTGCCTTACCCCGGCGGTGGGTCGGGCCGCAGGATCGAGGCATGACCAACGCTCTGATCATCATCGACGTCCAGGAGTCCTTCCGCGCCCGCCCGCTGTGGCGTGCCGTCGACAACCCGCAGATCGCCGACCGGGTGGGCCGGCTCGCCGCCGCCGCCCGGGCCGCCGGCGACCTCGTCGTGTGGGTGCTGCACGCCGAGCCCGGCAGCGGCGACGTCTTCGACCCGGCGAGCGGGCACGTGCGCGTCCTCGCCGAGCTTGCGCCCCGGGCCGGCGAGCCCGTCATCACCAAGACCTCGCACAACGCGTTCACCACGACCAATCTGCAGCAGTTGCTCACGGCCCGGGGAGTGCGCCGGCTGACGGTCTGCGGCATCCGTACGGAGCAGTGCGTGGAGACCACCGCGCGGGTGGGTGCCGACCTCGGCTACGCCGTCACGTTCGTCACCGACGCGACCGCGACCTTTCCCATCCCGCACCGTGACGCCCCCGCCGGCCAGACCCTGGAAGAGATGCTGGCCGACCCGCGCACGCTGCCCGCCGCGGCGGTGACCGCCCGCACGGAGTACGCCCTGGCCGGCCGCTTCGCTACCATCGCCACCGTGGCCGAGCTGACCGGGGAGCTGACCGGATCGTGAGTCGCGTCGTGTTCGTGCTCGTGCCGGGCCTGCACCTGCTGGACCTCGCCGGCCCGGCCCAGGTGTTCTCGACCGCGGCCGACCACGGGCACGACCATGTCCTGTCGTACGTCGCGGAGCAGCCCGCCGTCCGCACCCACCAGGGCGTCGAGCTCCGCGCCGGCACCGCCTGGCCGCGGCTGGGCGCGGACGACCTGATCGTGGTGCCGGGCTGGCGCGCGCCGGGGCTGACCGGCACGGGCCCCCTCGGCGACCGCACGCTGGGCCGGATCGCCGCCCACCACGCCGCGGGTGGGACGGTCGCCAGCATCTGCGCGGGCGCCGACGCGCTGGGCCGGGCCGGGCTGCTCGACGGCCGCCGCTGCACCACCCACCACGACGTCCAGGAGGAGCTCGCCCGGCGCTATCCCCGGGCGAGCGTGGTCCGGGACGTGCTCTACGTCTCCGACGACCGGGTGGTGACCTCCGCGGGCATCGCCAGCGGCATCGACCTGGCCCTGCACCTGGTCGCGGTGCGGCACGGCCCGGCGGTCGCGGCGCGGGTGGCCCGCGAGATGGTCGTGTACGCCCGGCGCAACGGCGACGAGCAGCAGTCCAGCGCCATGCTGCGGTACCGGGCCCACCTGAGCGACGCGGTGCACCGCGTGCAGGACCGCATCGACGCGCACTTCGCCGAGCCGCTGCCGCTGGCCGAGCTCGCGGCCGCGGCGGCGGTCAGCGAGCGCACGCTGACCCGGCAGTTCGAGGCCGCCACCGGCCAGACGCCGCTGCGTTACCAGCAGCTCCTGCGGGTGGAGCGGGCCGAGCACCTGATCGGCCACGGCGCCACCGTGGAGGCCGCCGCGCGTGCCGTGGGTTTCGGCGACGCCCGGATGCTGCGCCGCCTGCGTGCGCGGGTGCCCGTCACACGGTGACGCCCGCGTGGCGGCGGACCAGCTCCGCCAGGTCGTCGCGGGTCGGGCCGGCGGGCACCGGCGGCCGCCAGCCGCGCGCGTAGATCTCCCGGGCCCGCGGCTCCACCTCGCCCAGCGTCGCCGGCAGCGCATTCATCGTCAGGTACGGGCCGATCACCCGCATCAGCGACGGCTCCGCCTGCCCCGCGGCGACGATGTGCCCGGAGGTCAGCGGGCGGTCGAGGTCGATGTCCTCGCCGGACCACAGCCGCACCTCGTCGGCGTCCCAGGCCACGTGGTCGTCGAACCAGGGCCGGATCTGCGCGGTGCACCAGGCGTCGAGCTCGCGGGTGGCCGACTCGACGTCGGCGCCGAGGATCCGGACGAACTGCCGGGCCTGCATGAGCGAGGTCGCGATGCCCCGCCCGGCGGTGGGGTTGGTGGTGCAGACCGCGTCGCCGAGGTGGACCAGGCCGGGCAGGGCGACCTCGCCGTCCTCGTCGAGCTGCCCGCGATAGCTGTTGTGCAGCCGGGCGCCGGGCAGGACGCCGGTGATCGGCTCGGCGCGTTCCGGTGCCGTCCACTCGTCCAGCCCCGGAATCACGCGTACGGCCGCCTCGAACGCGTCCCGCTCGCGCAGGCCGGCCAGCTCCCGGTCGGAGCTGAGCCGCGAGATCATGACCGACACCGTCCGGCTGTCCTGCAGGAAGACCGCGGCCAGATATCCGGGGAAGCGGGTGACCAGCCCGGGCGGCGCGTTCACCGGTCCCGGCTCGGCCCCGGGCCGCAGCGCGTACTGCCGGGAGATGTACGCCAGCCCGCAGTCGCCGCCGATCGCCGGGGCGCGCCGGACGCCGGCGATCCGCCCGGAGCGGCCGGAGGCGTCGACGACCAGCCCGGCCCGCAGCTCGGCGCCGCCGACCCGCAACCCGGCCGCCCGGCCACGCTCGCTGAGCACCTCGTCGGCGTGCCCGGCGACGAAGGTGACCCCCGGCTCGGCGACCGCGGCCGCGCGCAGCTCCCGCTCGAAGACCATCCGCCGGCAGTGCAGGCCGACCACCATCGGCGGCACGCCTTCGCCCATCGGTACGACCGACAGCTCCGCGCCGGCCGCGACGAGCGCCTCCGCGACCTCGGGCAGCTCCGCCTCGAGCGCGCGGACGACCTGCCGGCGGATGCCGTGCGGGTGGTGGAACTGCATGACGCCGCGGCGCTCCCAGGTGCCGTCGGGGGCCGGACCCGGATCGCGGTCCACCACGGTGACCAGGTGCCCGCGGCGGGCGAGCGCGACGGCCGTGAAGAGGCCGGTCGGTCCCGCGCCGATGATGGCTACGTCCATGGCGGTCGATGCTAGGTGGGAGGCGAACACCGAGCGAGCGGTTTACCGACGCCGCCGGAGGTTACGCTCGCCACCTTCCGGTCCATCCACGATGAGGACGTCCGATGGCTGCTCCCCGTACACCGATCTCCCTCGGCACCTGGCCGACCCCGCTGGAGCCGGCCCCGCGCCTGGCCGCGGCGCTCGGCCTGGACGAACTGTGGATCAAACGCGACGACCTCACCGGGCTGGGCGGAGGCGGCAACAAGGTCCGCAAGCTGCAGCACCTGTGCGCCCTGGCGCTCGAGGCGGGCGCGACGACGCTGGTCACCACGGGCGCCGCCCAGTCCAACCACGCCCGCCTGACCGCGGCCGCCGCCGCCCGCCTGGGCCTGGCCTGCACGCTGGTGCTGCGCGGCGATCCACCCGGGACACACCGCGGCAACCTGCTGCTCGACGAGCTGGCGGGCGCGACGATCGTCTGGGCCGGCGACGCCCCGCTCGGCGAGGTGGCCGCGGCGCAGGAGGGCTACGTCATCCCGTTCGGTGGCACGTCCCCGGTGTCGGCCCGCGGCTATGTGGACTGCGCGGCGGAACTGCTGACCCAGCTGCCGGACCTGGCCGCGGTCGTGGTCGCGCTGGGCTCGGGCGGCACGATGGCCGGGCTGGTCGCCGGCCTCGGCCCGCACCGGGTGTACGGAGTGGACACCGGAGCGCTGAGCGCGCCCCGCGCCGCGGTGGCGTCGCTGCTCGACGGCATGGGCGCCGCCGTGGACCCGGCCGCCCTGCAGATCGACGACTCCCAGGTCGGCGCGGGCTACGCGGAGCTGACCGATTCCGTACGGTCGGCGCTCGTGCTCGCGGCCCGCACCGAGGGGTTGTTCCTCGATCCGACGTACACCGGTCGTGCCCTGGCCGGGCTGCGCGCCAACCCGCCCGACGGCAAGGTGGTGTTCCTGCACAGCGGCGGCCTCCCCGGTCTCTTCGGCCACCCCGCCCTGGCCTGACCGCCTCCTACCCGGGGAGGAGGCCTCGGACCCGCGGGCGGAGGAAGAGGAGCCGGGAGACGGCCAGGATCGACGGCATGCCAACCCTGTCGCGCCTGCACCGTCCGCTGCTGGCCTTCACCGCCGCCATGGCGGCGCTCGCCGTGGTCGCGGCGGCGGGCCTCGTCGCCGATCCCCGGGTCCTGACCGGCATGCCGATCTGGGCCAAGCCGCTCAAGTTCGCCGCGTCCTTCGTCCTCTACGCCGGCACCCTCGCCTGGATGCTGTCCCTGCTGCCGCGCCGCTGCCGCGCCGCCGAGCGGGCGGCGACCGTCGTGGCCGCGGTCGGCGTCGTCGAGATGGCCGTCATCGTCGGCCAGGTGCTGCGCGGCACGACGAGCCACTTCAACGCGCGCACCCCGTTCGACGCGCTGCTGTGGCAGCTCATGGGCACCTCGATCATGGTGCTGTTCGCCGGCCATCTCGTCATCGCGGTCGTGGTGCTGCGGGCCCGGATCGCCGACCGCGCCGCCGCCCACGCCGTACGGTGGGGCCTGGGTCTGGCTCTGCTCGGCATGCTCGTGGCGGTGCCGATGACGCTGCCCTCCGCGGCACCGCCCGGCCAGGCCGCCATCACCGGCGCGCACAGCGTCGGGGTGGCCGACGGCGGCCCCGGACTCCCGCTGCTGGGCTGGAGCACGACCGGCGGCGACCTGCGCATCGGTCACTTCGTCGGGCTGCACGCGCTGCAGGCCCTGCCGCTGCTCGCCCTGCTGCTCAGCCGCCGCTTCGACGCCCGCACCCGGGTCCGGTTGCTCGCCGTCGGCGGCGGCGCGTACGGCATGCTGACGCTGCTGCTGACCTGGCAGGCGCTGCGCGGGCAGCCGTTGCTGCGGCCCGACGCGCCGACCCTGGCCGCCGTCGCCGCGCTGGCCGCCGCCACCGCCGTGGCCGCGACCGCGGTGGTCCGGGCGGGGCGCCCGGAACTGGAGCTCGCGGCATGACCGCCGTCCTGTCCGCGCCGGGGCCCGTCCCGGAGGGCCTCTAGGGTGAGGGGCGTGGGATGGGTGGGCCGGCTCTTCGACGCACGGGACACGTTCGTCCGCATGCTGCTGCTCGACCTCAGCGGCGTCGGCTACCTCGTCTTCGGCACCGAGGCGGGCCGGTCGCCGACGCGCACCCAGTGGGTCCTCGCCCTGCTGGCCTTCGCCACGGCGCTGGCGCTGCACCGGCGGCGGGTGGCGAACCTGCTTGTCCAGTCGGCGCTGCTGATCGCCGCGAACCTGCTCGTCCGGGACCAGATGATCAACGAGGTCGGCACCTCCTGGGCGCTGCTCGAGCTGACCATGGCGACCCCGCGCCCGCGGGTGTACGCCGCCGGAGCCACCCTGGTGGCGGCCATCCACCTCGTCGCCGGGTACGCGCACGACCCGGACCGCTGGGGCACCCCCGTCTTCGGCGCGCTCGTGGTGGTCGGCCTGCCGGTGCTGCTCGGCCTGGTCATCCGCACCACCCGCGAGCTCGGCCGGCAGGCGGAGGCCAAGGCGGAGGCCGAGCGGCAGCGGCGCGAGTCGGAGAGCCGCGCGGCCCGCGCCGACGAGCGCAGCGCCATCGCCCGCGAGTTGCACGACGTGGTCGCCCACCACGTCGCCTCGATGGTGCTGCGGGTCGGCGTGGCCCGGCACGTCCTGCCGGACGCGGACCCGCGGGTCACCGACGTCTTCGACGACGTGCACCGCACCGGCGCCGCGGCGCTCGCGGACCTGCGCAGGCTGGTCGCGGTGCTGCGCGATCCCACCGTACGCACCGACGCCGCGCTGACCGCCATCGAACCGGCCGCGCTCCCCGCCGCCCTGGCTGCGGCGGTGTCGACGGCGCGGCAGGCGGGCCTGACCGTCGACTGCACGATCGACGAGGAGGCGGCATCCATCGACGCGGTCCGCGGCATGGCGGTGCTCCGGCTGACCCAGGAGGCCCTGACCAACGTGGCGAAGCACGCCGGTCCCGCGGCGCACGCGCGGCTCGTCGTACGGGTGGAGAACGGCGACGTGCTGTGGTCGGTCGCCGACGACGGCGGCGGCGTCGTGCCCGCCCTGCCGTCCGGCGGAGGTCACGGACTGACCGGCATGCGGGAACGCGTCGAGGTCCTCGGCGGCCGGCTCACCGCCGGTCCGGCGGCCGGCGGCTGGCGGGTCTCGACGACCTTGCCGGCCGTCCCAGCTGCCCCCGCAGCCTCCCCGGTCCCCGACGTCACGACTCCGCCAGCTGGCGCCGGCCTGCCCCCGGAGGTCATCGCATGATCCGGGTGCTGCTGGTCGACGACCAGCCGCTCATCCGAGCCGGGCTCCGCATGCTCTGCGAAGCCGAACCCGACCTCGACGTGGTGGGGGAGGCCGAGAACGGCCGCGACGCGATAACCCTGGCCGCCCGCCTGACCCCCGACGTCATCGTCATGGACCTCCGGATGCCCGGCGTCGACGGCATCGCCGCCACCGGCCGCATCCTCGCCGCCCGCCCGGCGGCGAAGGTCGTCGTCCTCACCACCTTCGGTGACGACGACCACCTCTACCCGGCGCTGACCGCCGGGGCGTGCGGCTTCCTGCTCAAGGACGCACCCCCGGCCGAGCTGCTCGACGGCATCCGGCGGGCGGCGGCCGGAGACAGCCCCTTCAGCCAGGAGGTGCTGCGCCGCCTGGTGCACCGCGCGGTCGAGGCCCGGACCGGCCGGCCGAGGCGCGTGCCGGGCCTCACCGCCCGCGAGCGGGACGTGCTGGAGCTCGTCGCCGAGGGCCTGTCCAACACCGAGATCGCCGAGCGGCTCCACATCGGAGTGACCACCGTCAAGACCCACGTCACCAGCCTGATGGCCAAGACCGACAGCCCCAACCGCGTCCGCCTGGCCCTCTTCGCCCGCTCCGCCTGAGTCACCCGGCGCGGCGGGGGCGGTGCCCGGCACCGTGACCTGCGCCACGGAACCCGGCGGGCCCGCCGCCGGGATTGTCGGCGGAGGCCTCAGCCCGGCTGCGGGCCTGCCGATGGGTACGGGAAGAACGACCTACCGTCGTGACGGAGCCTAGAATGAGCGTAATCGGTGCCGGGGTGTCCGCCCTCGGGACGGGGCAGAGCCTTGCCGGCGACGCGGCCTCGGCCGCGACCGAGGCCGTGACGGAGGCACTCGGCGGCCGGGTGCCGGCCGCCGGTGACCTCGTGGTGGTCTTCCCCACCTTCGACCAGGACCCGCACGCCGTGCTCGCCGCCGCCGAAGCGGCCGCGGGCGAGGCGACGCTCGTGGGCTGTTCGTCGTACGCGTCGTTCACCACCGCCGGACACGTGCGGGCGGGCTGCGTCGCCATCTACATCCCCGGGGACGGCGCCTCGATCGGCGTCGCGGCCGAGGAGCCGCTGGGCGCCGACATCGCCGGGGCCTCCCGCCGCGCCACCGAGGCTGCCCGGGCGCGGGCGGGCACGGAGCACCCGCATTCGGTCCTGATGGTGCTCTCCGACGGCCTCGCCGGTGACCAGCGCGAGGTGCTGCGCGGTGCGTACGCGGTCGCGGGCGCGATGGTGCCGATCATCGGCGGCGCGGCCGCCGAGCCGCTGCGGATGGAACAGACCTATCAGCTGGCCGAGGGACGGGTGCTGCACAACGGCGTGGTTGCCATCTGGTTCAACTCGCCGTCCCCGCTGGGTGTGGCGACCGAGCACGGCTGGCGGCCGACCGGCGAGACCATGATCGTCACCCGGGCCGAGGGCAACGTGATCCACGAGATCGACGGGCGCCCGGCCCGCGAGGCGTATCTCGAGATGCGCGGTGGCGACCCCCGCGACGACGCCGGGATGGCCTTCGCCGGTCTGGTCATGGACCGTCCGCTGGGACTGCCGAACGCGTCCGGCCGCTTCGACGTCCGGCACATCCTCGACTGCACTCCCGAGGGCGGTCTGGTGATGTTCGGGTACGTCAGCGACTACTCGGTCGTGCAGATCATGGAGAGCGGCTTCGAGGAGCTCATCGACGCCGCCGGGCAGGCGACGGCCGCGGCCGTCGGGCAGCTCGCCGGTCCGCCGCGCGGTGCGCTGGTGTTCAGCTGCACCGCGCGCACGGCCCTGTTCGGCGACCGCGTGGACACGGAAGCCAAGGCCGTCTCGTCGGCCCTGGCCGGAGCGCCGGCCGGCGGCTTCTTCACGTACGGGGAGTTCGCCCGGGTGACCGGTTCGAGCGGATTCCACAACGCCACCGTCGCGGTGCTGGCCTTCTGATGACCGGCACGATCTCGGGGCCCGACGTCCGGGACGACAGCGACGAACTGGAACGGCTGCGCGAGGAGGTACGACGCCTGCGCGCCCAGATCACCGCGTCGCAGACCACCTCGGCACGCGCGCTGTCCCGGGCCACCCGCCTCGCCCAGGTGGTGAGCGTGCTCGGGCAGCTCACCGACGTGGACGACATCTTCGCGCGCGCCGCCGGCGAGGTGGCCGAGCTGTTCGCCGCCGACATCGCCCTCTTCTGGCTGGTCCGCGACGGCCGCACCGAGCTGGCCGGCTCCTGGGGTGTCCCGGCGCACGACCTCCCGGCCGGGGCCGCCGAGCTGCCGGCCGGCGTGGAGTCCGCGACCGGGGCCGAGCCGCTGGTGTCCGGCACGGCCGACGACGTGCCGGTACCACCATGGCTGACCCCCTACGACCCGCGGCACGTCGTCTGGGCGCGGCTCGCCACCGGCGACGAGACCCTGGGACACATGCTTCTGGTGCGCCGCACCGAGGCGCCGTTCGACAGCGCCGACGCGCTCGAGCTCAGGGCCGTCGCCACCCGGGTGGCACTCGCCGTGGACAACGGGCGGCTGCAACGCCGCACCCACGCCCAGCTGCAGCGGCTGCACCGGCTCCACGAGCTGACCGCCAAGCTGGTGGGCATGCTCGACCTGACCGAGGTGGTCCGGGCGATCGCCCGGATCGTGACCGCCGAGGTGCCGGTCGACGGCGCCGCCATCCATCTGCAGCGCGGCACGGTGGTCGAGCTGGCCGCCACGGCCGGCGACGCACCGCCGCCCGGCCTCGACCCGGCGGACCCGCCGCCGGGGGTGCGGGTGCTGCGACTCGGCGCCGGCGGCAAGGAGCTGGGGCTGCTGATGGTCCGCGGTGCTCCGCCGGTCGACAGCGAACCCGACGCCCTGCTGCGTCACCTCGCCGACCTCGCGGCGCTCGTCATCTCCAAGGCGCTGCTGTTCGAGCGGGTCAGCGACCAGGCGCAGCGGGACCCGCTGACCCGGCTGGCGAACCGCGCGCTCTTCATGGAGCGGCTCGAGCAGGCGGTCGCCGACGCGCGGCGCACCGGCGGCACGATCGGCGTGATCTTCGCCGACCTGGACAAGTTCAAGGCGGTCAACGACACGTACGGCCACGATGTCGGCGACGCCCTCCTGGTCGGTGTGGCGCAGCGGCTGTCCGGGGCGATCCGCGTCCCCGACCTGCTGGCCCGGCTGGGCGGTGACGAGTTCGTCGTGCTCTGCGAACAGCTGCCCGGGCCGGAGGAGGCACGGGCCGTGGCGCGGCGCCTGGAGGAGGTGCTCACCCCGCCCTTCGAGTTCGGCGGCACACGGCTGCTGGCCGGCTCCAGCTTCGGTGTCGCGGTCACCGACGAGGTGGGCTACGACGCCGAGGCGTTGCTGCGCGCCGCCGACGGGGCGATGTACCGGGCCAAGGGCAGCCGGCTCGCGCCGCCCGGCAGGAGACCGGAGCCGATCGCCTCGCCCTGAACGGCGACCGGCGTGGCCCGGGATCCGGCTCGGTCAGAGGGCGTGCCCGGCGAGCCAGGTCTCCACCGTCTCGATCACCTGCTCGGGGGCTCGGCGGGCCCAGAGGAAGTGGTCCCGGGTGGTCTCGATGCGGGTGCGTTCGACGTGCGGTGGGAGCCGGCGGGCGAGGTGGTCCACCGCGGCGGTGGTGATCATCCGGTCGCCGGCGATGCCGGCGAGCAGGACCGGCGTCTCCAGCCGGGCGAGGGCCGCCTCGTAGTCGGTGCGGTCGCCGTGCAGCCGGTAGCGTCCGTGCCGGGCCTCGTACCCCCAGTCGGCCATCAGCGTGCGCGGCTGCCGGCCCGCGAAGCCGAGCCGGTGGCCGGGCCAGTAGCCGAGGGAACAGGTCACCGCGCCCACGAAGCGGACGCCGGCGGCCCGGCTGGCCCGGCCGAGGCGGCTGCGGCGGGCGGCGGTGGAACTGGTCCCGGTGCCGACGGTGACGATCGCGTCCGCGCGTACGGTCCCGGCGGCGCCGGAGAGCAGCGCGAGCTGGCCGCCGAGACTGTGCCCGACCAGCGCGACCTTGCCGGTGGCCGGGACGGCGGACCCGGCGAAGACCGCGGGCAGGTCGACGTTGACCAGGTGGGCGTAGCCGAACGATTCCTTGCGCAGGTCGGTGACCGGGCTCTGTGGCATGCCGCGCAGCTCGACGCCGACCAGGTGCCGGCCCCGGGCGGCCCAGGTGTCGAAGAACTTGCCGTAGTAGGCCAGCGGCACGCCGAGGGCGGGCAGGAAGACGATCGATGCGGCGTCGCCGGGCGTGCCGTACTCCTCGACCGTGAGCGTCAGCCCGTCCGGGGTGACGACGGGATGGATGCGCGGTTGCATCCCGACAGCTTCACACAGGCGGTAAAGCCCCGGCACACCCAGGCGGTGGAACCGGGCGCCCGTGGGCGATTGATCACGGTCGAATGTAAATTGTGTGTGTCGTCACTTTCTCGGGTGGCCAGGTGACCGTTATTGTTGCGGAGAAATGGCTCCCGCATTCTGGATTTGTTTTGACCGCGGTGTCGGGGAGCAACAAGGATCGGAGGCATGCTGTTGCGTGACGCACGACTGACGTCCCGCCTCGCCATCGACCTTCTCCGGTGTGCGAGTGCCCGGTGTTGCGCCCGCTAGTCCTCCGGTGACCTGACCGGCAGACCATGCGTCGCGGGCGATGGGGCCCGGGCGGAACGGATCGTCGTCACCAAGTCCCACAGTCGACGGTCGACAGTCGGCTCCGCTCCCGCGAAGCCGGTGGCTGTCGGCCGGGTCCAGGCTCCCGCTGAGCCCACCGCTCGGCTGAGGCCACGGCTAGGCCGACGCCACGGCTTGGCTGGGGCTACGGCTCGGCTGGGGCCACGGCTAGGCCGACGCCACGGCTTGGCTGGGGCTACGGCTCGGCTGGGGCCACGGCGCCGGCTTGGCCCGAGGCGGCGGTTCGCTCGAGGTTGAGCGGACCTGGAGCGTGGTGTGGTCCAGGCTGTCGGTGCGCGCCCTGGCGTGGGGTGAGCCCGGCCGTGGGTGGGCCGGAGCATGGGTGGGCCGGGTCTTCCGGTCCGAAGTGGTGGCTCGGTGACCACCGGGGCCGCGCCGCTCGGCGTGACTCCTTCTTTCGCATGAACTTGTCGCGCATCGATGCGCTTATAATCCTACTGAACACGTGGGAAAAGTATTATTCAACCGCCGCCGAGATCCGGCAGCGGTGACATCTCCGGAGGTCAGCATGTCCGTTCTCGCCGTCGCCGACCTGTTCCCACGCCGCGTCCCGCCCGCCCGCCGCGGTCCCGGCGGCCGCCCCCGGAGCGCGCGGCTGCGGCCGGTCGCCGGCGATCCCGTCTCGTCGGTGACCCTGACCATCACGCTCGGCGAGCCGGGCTCCGAGGGCGGTGAGCGGCTCCTCGAGGCGCTGCGGGACCTCATCGCGGCCGCCGGCCCCGGTGCCGACATCGCGCTGGGCACCCCGGTCGTCGCGCCGCCGGCGGCCCCCGAGCCGGAGGAGCCCCGCGCCGGTCTGCACCTGGACCTCAGGCCGCGCACCGCCACGCTCGACGGCAAGCTGATCGACCTGAGCCGCCTGGAATACGAGCTCCTGGTCTTCCTGGCCCGCAACCCCCGGCAGGTCTTCGGCCGCAACCAGCTGCTCGGCCACGTCTGGGGTCACACGCACACCACCGTGCGGACGGTGGACGTGCACGTCAGCCGGCTGCGCACCAAGCTGGGCGACCCGGAAATCATCACCACGGTGTACGGCATCGGCTACCGCCTCGCCGAGGACGCCGCCATCACCATCACCGAATCCTGACCACCGGCCACCCACCGCCGGCCACCGGCATCGACCACCCCACCGCCAAATCACCGCCCACCGGCCATTGGCACCGCGCCATCGGCCATTGGCACCGCGCCATCGGCCATTGGCACCGCGCCATCGGCTATCGGCACCGCGCCATCGGCCATCGGCACCGCGCCATCGGCCATCGGCACCGCGCCACCGGCCACCGGCCGGGCGGTCCGCGCTATGGTGCGGCTGGCCGCACGATCGGTCCGGCGCGGTCCTGGCTTCCAAGGCCTCCCTTGCCTATCGTGCTGATAGAGATTGGGGGTGCCATGCGGCGCACGGTGGCGGTGGTCGGAGGCGGGTGCTCCGGTGTCCTGGTGACGCGGGAGTTGCTGCGATGCGGCGAGGACGACCACGTCGTCCTGGTCGAGCCCGGCGAGCCCGGCGGCGGGGTCGCGTACGGCAATGCGCAGCCCTGGCACCTGCTCAACTCCCGCGCCGGGGCGATGAGCGCCGACCCGGACGACCCCGACCACTTCGTGCGGTGGTCCGGTGCCGCTCCCGCCGATTTCCGGCCGCGCCGCGAGTACGGCCGCTATCTGCGCGCGGTGTTCGACGAGGCGGTGGCGGCCCATCCCGGGCGGGTCGAGGTGCGGCGCGCCCGGGCGACGCGGATCGTGCCGGGGGCCGGCGGTGGCACGGTCGTGCCGGGGGCCGGCGGTGGCACGGTCGTGCCGGGGGCCGGCGGTGGCACGGTCGTGCCGGGGGCCGGCGGTGGCACGGTCGTGCTCGACGACGGCACGCGCGTGCGCGCCGATCATGTCGTGCTCGCGGTCGGGGGTCCCACCGTGGCGCGGCAGCCGTTCGAGCATCCCCGGTACATCGACGACCCGTGGCGGCCCGGTGTGCTGGAGGCGCTGCCGGCCGACCGGCCCGTGCTGCTCGTCGGCACGGGGCTGACCGCGGTCGACGTCGCACTCACCCTGACCGCCGACGGCCGCCGCACCGCGCCCGTGGTGGCGATCAGCCGGCGTGGCCTGCTGCCGCTGACCCACACCGTGGACGCCGCGCCGCCGGCCGTGCCCGACCTCGACGACTGTGCCACCCTGCGCGACGTGGTCCGGACCGTACGGGCCGCCGCCGGCGAGGCCGCGGACTGGCGGCCGGTGGTCGACGGGATGCGGCCGTACCTGGATCGGCTCTGGGTCGCGTTGACGCCGCAGGAGCAGGGCGCGTTCCTGCGGCATCTCGCCCGGGCGTGGGAGTGTCACCGGCACCGGATGGCGCCCGAGGTCGCCGCCCGGGTGGTGGCGCTGCGGGAGGCCGGGCTGCTGGAGATCCGCCGGGGTGGCGTCGCCGCCTGGCCGGGCCTCGCCGACTACGCCGCGGTGGTGAACTGTGCCGGGCCGGGCCGGCTTCCCGGTGCCGCGGGCCCGCTCGTGGGTGCCCTGCTGGAGGAGGGGCTGGTGCGGCTGGGTCCGCACGACCTGGGCCTCGACATCGATCCGGCGGGCCGGCTCGTCGCCGCCGACGGCCGGGTCCACGAGCGGCTCTGGTTGATCGGCCCGCTCCGCCGGGGCGCCCAGTGGGAGACGACCGCGGTGCCGGAGATCCGGGCCCAGGCGCACCGCCTCGCCACCGATCTGCGCCCCCGTCCGGCGCTCGCCGGGGTGGCGTGAGGTCGCCCAGTCCGACCCACGAGGCGGGAGCGGAGGCGGAAGGCGCCGGGAATCCCGCGGCGGAATCGTCGGGCCGGAATGCCGCAAGGGCGGCCCGTCGATGATCGGACGTCCCCGGCGGGGATTGTCGGATTGTCAATCATGAACAGCCTCGGCATCCCGGCTGAGTGATAGCCCGGTGATATGCAAGGAAGGAAGTCGCAGCTCAGGGGTTATTTGACAAACATCTCGGTGACGTTCGGTAGGACATTGTTGCCTTGAGTTGTCATTGATTGTTCTCAATACTACGGGTGGCACTCGGTACGCCGAGCCCCCGGCGTACCACCCATCCCCCTGGGAGGACCCCGTGCGTATCCCCAAGCTCGGCCGGCCGACCGTCGGTCTCGCCGTCGCACTGCTGGCCGTCAGCGTTGTCGCGTCACCCGCCTCCGCCGTCCCGGCCGGTCCCGCCGCCGACCCCTCGTTCGCGCCCTCCGCCCTCGCCGCCAGCCTGGACACCCGGCTCGGCGACCGTGCCGCCGGTTCCTACGTCGACTCGGCCGGCAAGGTCGTCGTCAACGTGACCGACGCCGCGACCGCCCGGTCCGTGGCCGCCGCCGGCGCGCTTGCCCGCTACGTCACCCGGAGCGGCGCCGCGCTCGCCGCCGCCGACGCCACCCTCAAGGCCACGCTCACGACGCCCGGCACCTCGTTCGCCCTCGACCCGGTGAGCAACCAGATCCTGGTCACCGCCGACAGCACCGTGACCGGCGCCAAGCTGGCCGCCGTACGGGCCACCGTCGCCGCCGTGGGCGACCGGGCCCGGGTCGAGTCCGTCCCCGGCACGCTGGCGCCCATGATCTCCGGTGGCGACGCCATCTACGCCGGTGGCTCCCGGTGCTCGCTCGGCTTCAACGTCCGCAGCGGCAGCACCTACTACTTCCTGACCGCCGGGCACTGCACCAACATCGGCTCGACGTGGACGAACGGCTCCACGACGCTCGGCACCCGGACCGGCAGCAGCTTCCCGACCAACGACTACGGCATCGTGCGCTACACCAACACCACCATCTCGAAGCCGGGTTACGTGGGCTCGCAGGACATCACCAACGCGGGCACGCCGGCCGTGGGCACCACCGTCTACCGGCGCGGCAGCACGACCGGCACGCACTCCGGCCGGGTCACCGCCCTCAACGCCACGGTGAACTACGCGCAGGGCACCGTCTACGGCATGATCCGCACCACCGTGTGCGCCCAGCCGGGCGACTCGGGCGGCCCGCTCTACGCCGGCACCACCGCGATGGGCCTGACCTCCGGCGGCAGCGGCAACTGCTCCTCGGGCGGCACCACCTACTTCCAGCCCGTGACGGAGCCGCTGAGCGTCTACGGCGTCTCGGTCTACTGAGCCATACCTCCACCACAGGAAAGGCCCCGGCCGCCCGCCGGGGCCTTTCCCTTGCCAGGCGTCAGGAGGTGGTGCCACCGCCCGAGGTCCCGCCGGTCGCGGTGCCGCCGGTCCAGTTCGTGGCGCCACTCGCGACGGTACGGCCGGGAGCCAGGTTCAGCGTCTTCCCGTCGGAGAAGGTCACGTTCTGCGGCGTACCGGTGATGTTCGACGCCACGTACGTCCGCGAGCCGTTCTTGATGAACACCTTGGCCAGCGGATGGTTCGAGGTCACCCCGGTCTCCACCTGCCCGAGGGCGGCGAGGTTGCGGATCCAGTGGAAGGTGTGCGCCCTGCTCTCGCCTTCCTCGGGGGAGTAGGCGCCGCTCGCCCGGAACTTGGCCAGCGCCGCGTCCGGGTCGCCGAGCGCGAGATACTGCCACAGCATGTCGCGCCAGACCGTCGGCTCACCGCCGTTGTTGCGGACCAGCTCCGCGTACGTGTTCCGCACGACCGCCGGATAGTCGCCGAGGTAGAGCTGACCGCCGGTCATCGGCAGCATGTTGATGCCCACGACCATCGCGTGCTCGCCGGAGAACCAGGTCGCGTACGCCCCGCCGGAACCCCACGCGATCGCCGAGTAGTTGTGCCCCCAGTTGGCGGGGAAGTTCTCGTTCCGGACGTCGAACCAGTACTCGTTGATCGCCGCGGCCTGGGTGGTGTGCAGCCAGATCCCGGCGTCGCGGACGGCGGTCTTGCCGGTGACCTGTCCCCACTGGATCAGTGCGTTGGCGAAGTTCTGACCCTCCGAGGAGGACTCCTGGTTGTTGCCGGCGCCGAACGCCCCGTGCCCGGAGGCCCAGTCGTGGCCCGCGTAGATGTCGAAGTCGCGCAGGTACGGGAACCGCGTGTCGCCGCGGTCGTAGTTGTTGGCGTCCCGGATGAGCAGGTCGACCATGCCGCCGTACCGGCTGTCCGAGGCCCACCCGGGGTCGAACTTGGCCAGGGTCGCCGCCGCGGCCACGAAGTAGCCGTAGTGGAAGTGGTGGTCGTTGAGGTCCTCGTCGGAGAAGTACGACGCCGGATAGCCGATCAGCGTCCCCCAGTTGCGGTCGTAGTAGAACAGCCGCCCGGTCTTGCCCGCCGAGGCGGTGAACCAGTCGGTGAGCCGGGTCCGGATGACGTGCAGCGCCGAGTCGCGGACCGCCGTGAGGCCCAGCTGGTCGGCGATCTCCGCGATCCGCGCGGCGCGGCCGAGGCCCTTGCCGGTCCAGTACGTGTCGTCGCCACGGAAGGCGGCCGGGTCGGCCAGCTCGTCGTTGAGGTACGTGGTGATCTGGGCCAGGTCGGCGCCGGCCGAGTCGCCCACGGCGGGGAGCTCCGGCAGCACGCCGGTGTACTTCATGGACGTGCCGAACGACGTACCGGTGACGATCTTCATCGGGCCGCGTGGCGAGACGTAGGTGCGGGTGAGCGGCGAGCCGCTGGACAGGTAGCGCCACTGGTGCGGGTAGAGGGCGATGACCGTGCCGGAACCGCTGCCCTCGCGCGCCGTCGTGGTGAACGAGTACGTCGTGCTCACCGTGCCGGCGCTCTGGTTGTAGGCGTACGACACGCGGGTGCCGGTGACGTGCTGGTGCGCGTACCGGCCGAAGGTGTCGGCGAGGGCGATCTTGTCGGCGGTGCTCGTGCCGGCGTCGGTGGGCAGGACGGCGACGGAGAAGTACCCCTTGCCCGCCAGGCTGGAGCGGATGGTGCTGCCGCTGAGCGTCCAGGTCGCGCCGGTCGGCCCGTAGGCGACGTAGTCGTGCCCGCCGATCGAGAAGCCGATCCGGGCGCCGGTGTTCTGCCAGGCGGTGGGCGGGCCGGTGATGGTGAGCAGCGCGTCGCCGCCGGTGGCCTGGAAGAACGTCAGGGGCAGGCCGTGGCCGACGGTGGCCTTCAGGGTCCGGGTGCCGTCGCTCCACGAGGGTGTGACCGTCCAGTCGCTCCAGCCGTCGACCAGCGCCTGCGTCGCGTGCAGCCCGGCGACGCCGGCCACGACGTGCTGGGCGTACGGGTAGTGGTACTCGCCCAGCCCGGTGCCGCTGCCGCTGATGGCCGCCTCGGTCTGGTAGGACAGGCCCAGCCCGCCCGGCACCGGCCGGTAGGCGGCCGGCCCGGCGTAGAGCGGCTGCGAGAAGTTGCACTCGTCGCCCTTCTTGAACAGCAGCGAGGACCACCAGTCGTTGGTGGGTACGGGTCCCGCGGGCGCGTTCGCGGTCACGTACCGCCGCGGGTTGGTGGAGAGGTCGCCGCAGCCGGTGGGGAGCTTGGCGCCCGGCGGGAGGGTCTCGGTGTAGCTGCCCGCGCCGACGGTCGCGGCCTGGGCGCCGCTGGCGACGGAGACGGACGCCACCCCGGCGCCGAGCACGAGGGTGACGGCGGTGGCGAGAGCGGTGAGGCGTCGCCGGGGACGGAGGTCGGCGGAGGGGACGGCGGAGGAGGGGACGGCGGTGGGGGCGAGGAGGCGGCGGGGGGCGGCGGGATGCATCGGTACCTCCGGGGGATTCGGGGGTCGCCGGAGCGTGAGAGAGCGCTCTCACGATGCCGCCACGGTAACTGTGGCCAGTTTGTTTCGTCAATGTGTACGACGGTAAATAGGCACAGCTCAGCGGGCGTCTGGCAGGTTCTCCTCGGCCACCCGCTCCTCGCCGCGGCGGCGCAGCAGCTTCAGTCCCGGCAGGCCGACGATGGCCAGGTGCAGGTCGTTGGTGACCGCGAGCAGCGCGTGCAGGTCCGGTCCCACCTGGTCCAGCTTGCCGAGCAGCGGCATGACGTCGTTGCTGAGGTGCTCCCGCAGCCGCGGCAGCTCGTCGATCATCTTGATCGCCGCGGTGACCTCCTCGGGCGTCAGCTCCTCGACGAAGCGCGCGGCGAGCGGGGCGGCCCGGCGCAGCGTGGGCGCGTAACCGTCGAGCAGCTCCTTCGCCTCCGTGGACGTGCCCCCGGCCTGTGCCACCACCGCGGACGCCGTACTGGTGATCGCCGCGACCTCCTGCACCGCGAGCGCCGCCGCCGCCAGGATCGCCTTGGTCTCCCGGACGGCGTCGGCGGCGTCCGCGACGGTCCCGCCCACGGAGCCGACCAGGGTGCCCGCCTCGCCGGCGGTGCGGTCGACCCGCGCCACCAGCGTCTGCGCCTCCCCGGCGGTGTCCAGGACCCGCGCCATGATCGCCTCTGTCTCCCGGGCCGCGCCGTCGATCCGCGCCATGACGGACTCGGCCTCCGCGGCCGTGGCGGCCACCCGGGCCATGATCGTCTCCGCCGTCGCGGCGGTGTCTCCCACCCGCGCCATCAGGGCCTCGACGTTCTCGGCGGTGCCACCGGCCCGCGCGACGAGGGCCTCCACGTCACCGGCGGTGCCACGGGCCCGCGCGACGAGGGCCGCCACGTCGTCGGCCGTCCCACCGGCCCGTCCCACCAGCGCGTCGGCCCCGGTGACCGTGCCGTCGACCCGCGCCATCAGGGCGTCGGCGCCGCTGACGGTGCCCTCGACCCGCTTCACCAGGGCGTCTGCCCCGGTGACCGTGCCGTCGACGCGGGCCATCAGGGTGCGGGCGCCGCCGACCGTGTCGTCGACCCGGGCGATCAGGGACTCGACGGTGTCCACGGTGCGCTCGATCCGGTCGATCAGGCCGTCGGCGCGCTCGGCGAGCACGGTGACCCGGCCGACGAGCAGCTCGGTCTGGCCCAGCAGGCTCAGCAGCCGCACGGGCACGGTGGCGAGGGTCGCGGCCGTGCCGACCACCTGGCCGACGGCGTAGCGGGAGAGGTCGAGGAGGGCGGCGGGGGACGGGAGGAGGGACATGCCCCCATTGTGCCCACCCCGGTCCATGACCAACCGTACAAGTGATCATGCACAGAGTGTTCTGACATGAACCTCCCGCGCAAGGCTTGGGATCTCGCCGCGAGCACGGCACTATGCATGGGTGCGGCACACCCGGCAGTGGATCCTCGCGCTCGCGATGGTGATCATCGTGGGTGGCGTCGCCCTGATCGGGCTCGGCATCCAGGACGGCCGCGGTGGTTCCGGGCTGCTGCCCAGCTCGCTGACGATCGGCGGCGACACGTCGTCGCCCCGCACGGCCACGCCCCGCGCGACCTCCCGCGGACCGAGCCCGGAGGAGCTGGCCAAGGCCGAGCGGGCCCGGCGGGCCAAGAAGCTCGACGAGGCGCTGAAGCAGGTCGCCGCCGAGGCCCCCGAGTTCTCCGTCGCCGTGCTGAACAGGCGGACGGGTGAGCGCTACTCCTACCGGGGCTCGGCGGCCTACGACACCGCCAGCATCGTCAAGGTGCAGGTGCTGGCCTGCCTGCTGCTGCGGGCCCAGGACGAGGACCGCGAGCTCACCCCGGGGGAGCGGGCGCTGGCGGAGCCGATGATCCGGCGCAGCGACAACGACGCCACCTCCAAGCTCTTCGAGCAGCTCGGCGGCCGCATCGCCGTCACGAGGTGCAACGAGCGCCTCGGCCTCACCGAGACGCGGGTCAGCGCCGCCTGGGGCCTGACCACGACGACGGTCGACGATCAGGTCACCCTGCTCGACGCGCTGGCCGACACCCGCAGCCCGCTGGACGCCGACTCGCGCCAGACCGCGTTCCTGATGATGAGCACGGTGATCGAGAGCCAGCAGTGGGGCGTCCCGGAGGTCGCCGAGCGGGGCGAGGCGGCGACCGTCAAGAACGGCTGGGACACCCGCACGGCGGACGGCGGCCGGTGGGCGGTCAACTCGATCGGCCGGGTCGTGTCGGCGGACGACCAGACGGACGTCTCGATCGCGGTCCTCTCGCACGGCAACCCGTCCATGAACGCCGGCATCGAGCTCGTCGAGCGGGTCGCCACGCTGACCCGGCAGCACCTCAAATACTGAACGACCGCCTACGCCGCCGGGCTGGAGGCGGCGCGCCGCTTGTTCACCAGGTTGACCGCCTGGCTGATCACCAGCACCAGGGCGACGGCCGCCAGCACGCCCTGCCACGGCTCCGGGAAGATGGAGCCGCCCGCCACCCCGATGCCGGCGTACACGGCGGACCACAGGGCGCAGGCCGGCAGGTTGGCGACGACGAAGGTGCGCCAGCTCAGCCCCAGGAACGCCGCCGCGAGCAGGACCGGCACCCGGCCGCCGGGCAGCAGCCGCGAGACCAGCAGCACCGGGATCTGGCCGCGCCGCAGCCGCTCCTTCAGCGGGACCAGGCGTTCCTCGTCACGCAGCCAGCGCAGGCGGCGGGCGAGCTGCTCCCCGCCGGCCCGGCACATCGCGTACATGACGAGGTCGCCGGCATAGGCGCCGGCCGCGCCCGCGGCGACCACGAGGACGATCAGCCAGGGATGGTCGTGGAACGCGAGGACCGCCGCGCCGCTGACCGCGGCGCCGGTGGGGACGACCGGGACGATCGCGCCGAAGGCCACGACCGCGAGGAGCCAGGCCAGGGCGCCGAGTTCGGAGATCACGCGGCCGGCTCGATCGTGAGGGTCTCGCCCTGGGCCAGGACGCGTACCCGGGCGTCCGGCGCGGCGGTCGCGGCCCGGCGGGCGAACTCCGTGCCCGGGTCCCGGAACATGTGGGTGCGGAAGCGGGCCATGCCGATCGGCCAGAACGTGCCGTAGTGCACCGGCACCGCCCAGGCGGCCTTGACCCGGCGCAGGGCCTCCGCGCCGTGGGCCGCGTCCAGGTGACCGTGCGCGCCCAGCGTGGGACCCCAGCCGCCGACCGGGATCAGGGCCAGGTCGAGCGGGCCGAGCGCGGACATGCCGTCGAACAGGCCGGTGTCGCCGGCGTACCAGGTGCGGGCGGCCCCCTCGACCACGAAACCCATCGCCACCGAGCGCAGGCGCGACCAGGGGCCCCGGCCGCCGTCGTGGGCCGCGGGCACCGCCCGGACCCGCACCGCCCCGACCGTCGTCTCCTCGCCGGGCTCCAGCTCGACACAGCGCTCGCCGTACGCCCGGCCCAGGGATCCGGCCACGAAGGCGGCCGCGCCCCGGGGGACGACGAGCAGCGGCTCTCCGGGCACCGCCCGGAGCGACGGCAGATGGAAGTGGTCGGCGTGCAGGTGCGACAGCAGCACCGCGTCCGGGGCGCCCGGCAGCGCGGGCGACGGTCCCGCCATCCGGCGCAGGTGGACCAGCCGGTCGGTGAGCAACGGGTCGGTGAGCAGGCTGACGCCGGAGTCGGTCAGCCACATGGTGCTGTGCCCCCACCAGGTGACGCTCGTGTCGGTCACGGATCAACCGTACGGGACCGCGCGCACACCTTCTTGAGGGCGCGTCCGCACACCCGGGCGTACAGGTGCTGGGCGAGCACGGCGACCGGCCCGCCGAGGCGCATCAGCGGGCGCGCGGGCAGGCTGAACGCGGTCACCGAGAACCACACGTCGCCCGCGGCGTCGCGTTCCACGGTGAAGGCCTCCTCGCCGCGGGCCTGGTGACCGGGCAGTGTGCCGTACCCGAAACCGGCGCGGCCGGGCTCCTCGGCCGTCCACACCACCTCGCAGGGCACGCGCAGCGGCCCGGCGCCCACCGTGAGCCGTACGCCCGGTGCGGCCCGGACGGCGTCCGCCCGGATCTTGGCGCCGGTGCCGCGGTGCATGCGGAACGTCAGGATCGCCTCGGCCGCGCAGTCGAAGAGCGCGCCGGCGTCGCGCC
Source organism: Couchioplanes azureus (assembly GCF_014648355.1). Classification (GTDB taxonomy): domain Bacteria; phylum Actinomycetota; class Actinomycetes; order Mycobacteriales; family Micromonosporaceae; genus Actinoplanes; species Actinoplanes azureus. Next base: position 351,229 of record NZ_BMQY01000003.1, on the reverse strand, counting down.
CGAGCAAAGTGCGGTAGCGCAGGTGGCGGTAGCCGGCGGGCAGCGACCCGTGCAGCGTGGCACCGACCTCGGCGTAGGTGAACATGGGTGTCCCTTCGGTCACTGGAGGATTGCCCCGGCGCGGCGCCAGCCCACCATGCCGCACACCGCGAATCCGAGCGCGTTCGCCACTCCGTGCGTCGCGGCCATCCAGGCGAGCGACGGGTGCGGCAGTCCGGTGGCCTCGCCGAGCGCCCAGCTCACCGCCAGCACCATGGAGGCCGCCAGCACGAGGGCCGAGCCGCCCAGCAGTGCCGCGGTGAGCCGGTCCGGCGCGCCGGTGCGGGCGTGCAGCCAGGTCAGCGCGCCCACCATCCACATGCCGGCGGTCAGCACGAGGGCCCCGGCGAGCTCGACCCACTCGGCGGTGAAGTAGCCCACGAACACGATCAGGGTGCCGGCCGGCACGGTCAGCGCCGCGGCGTCGGCGGCCGGTCCGGGCCGGACCCGGGTCTGCAGGCCGGCGACGAGCGCCGCCGCGAAGCCCGCGAAGTGGAAGTGCGCCACGGTCAGCGACAGCACGTCCAGCTCGAACCCGAACAGGTGATATCCGCTGCGCTCGGCGACCAGGGCGCCGGCGGCCACGGCCGGGCCGATCAGCGCGGTCAGCACGGCGGCCTCGGCGGCCCGCTCGCGGCGGGGGCGGGCCGGTCTGCTGAGCGCGTACGCACAGAGCACCGCCGCCGTGACCGCATAGCCGGTGGCCAGCGCCGTGGCGGCCGCGCCGCGCGGCAGCCACAGGCTGAGCGCGCCGGCCACGGCGCCGAAGGGCCAGGCCCGCCGGGCGAAGCCGGCCGCCGGATCGTCGAGCAGGCGCAGCCCCGCCGGGACGACGACCAGCATGCCCACCGCAACCAGCAGGTTGACCAACACTCCCATCGCGACCCCCTCACTTGAACGCGTTCAAGTTGCCGATGCCACTGTAACCCCTGGAATCTCGAGTCGCCGTTGTGATCCCGGTCCGGCACACTGTCGCCGTGACCGGACCGCGTACCGCCGTCGTCGTGAACCCCGTGAAGGTTCCCGACCTGGACCTGCTGCGCCGCACCATCGTCGGGGGACTCGCGGCGGCCGGCTGGCCCGAGCCCCAGTGGCTGGAGACGACGCGGGAGGACTCGGGCCGCGGCCAGACCCTGGAGGCGATCGAGAAGGGCGCCGAGCTGGTCTTCGTCTGCGGCGGCGACGGCACGATCATGGCGGCCGTCGGCGCCCTGGCCGGCACCGACGTCGCGCTGGCCGTGATCCCCGCCGGCACCGGCAACCTGCTCGCCGCCAACCTGGGCCTCAACGGCGACGCCGCCACCGGCGTGGAGATCGCGCTGCAGGGCGGCCGGCGCCGGATCGACGTCGGCGTCTGCGGGGACCGGTGCTTCGCGGTCATGGCGGGCATGGGCTTCGACGCGCAGATGCTCGCGGGCACCTCCGAGACCGCCAAGAAGCACATCGGCTGGATCGCGTACGTGGGCGGCGCGCTCAAGCACCTGCGGGACAAGCCTATGCCCGTGGTCATCTCGCTGGACGGCAAGCCGGCGTTGCGCCGCCGGGCCCGGACCGTCATCGTCGGCAACGTGGGGCGGCTGCAGGGCGGCGTACGGCTGCTCAGCGAGGCCGACCCGGCCGACGGCCGCCTCGACGTCGCGATCCTCAGCCCGCGCAACCTCGCGCACTGGGCCGCGCTGGCCTGGGCGGTGGTCCGGCGCCGGGAGCGGATACCGCGGATGGAGAGGTACACCGCCCGGCGGGTGGAGATCCGCGGCATCTCGCCGCAGCCGCGCCAGCTCGACGGCGACCTCATCGAGCCGGGTCTGAGCATGTCGATCGGGATCCGGCCCCGCGCCCTGCTGCTGTGCGTGCCCCAGCCGGACAGCGATCCCGACCTCGCCCACGACAGCGGCGCCGCCGAGCAGGCCGCCGAGGAGGTGCGCGCCGCGGCGGAGGAAAGAAAGTGAGCAGCACCAAGCCCGTACCTGAGACCAGGATGATGCCGGGGGACGAGCTCTCGGCGGACGATGCCTTCCACGCGCTGCGCCGTTACGGGCGGTGGCATCTGCTGCGGGACGCCTTCATCCGCTTCCGGTACGGCGACGGCTTCAGCCACTCGCGCGCCCTGGCGTTCCAGCTCTGCCTGGCCATCGTGCCCTTCATGATCGCGCTGTCCGGGCTGGCCACCGACCTGGGCGCCGAGGAGGGCGGCCAGGTCGTCGCCGACACCGTGCTCGCCCTCACCCCCGGCGCCAGCGAACCGCTGGTGCGCGAGCTGCTCCAGGACGACGACCGCACCGAGGACGCCGGCGAGCTGGCGCTCGTGCTCGGCCTGCTGACCGGCCTGGTGGCGCTGACCACGGCGATGGCGCAGATCGAGCGCGGCGCCAACCGCATCTACGGCGTGGAACGCGACCGCAACGCCCTGGAGAAGTACACGCGCGCCGCCGTGCTGGCCGTGGTGGCCGGTCTGCCCGCGCTCTTCGGCTTCCTGCTGCTCGTGGCGGGCCATGCGACCGGCGAGTCGATCGCCCGGCAGGCCGGCTGGGGCTACGGCGCCCACCTGGCGTTCGACGTCGTCCGGTGGCCGCTGAGCCTGCTGCTCATCGTCTTCGCGGTCGGGCTGCTGTTCCGGCACGCCCCGCGCCGCAACCAGCCCGCGCTCAGCTGGCTGCTCTTCGGCGCCACCCTCTCCACCGTGCTGTGGTGGGCCTCCAGCCTGCTCCTGGCCGGGTACGTGCGGGTCAGCGACGGCTTCGACGCCACCTACGGCCCGCTCACCGCGATCATGGCGCTGCTGCTGTGGGCCAACCTCACCGGTATCGCGCTCTTCCTCGGTCTCGCTTTCGCCGCCCAGCTCGAGGCGCAGCGGGTGGGCATCACCCGGCCGGCGCTGCGCGACCGCTGGGAGCCCGGCACGCCCCAGCCCGGTGTACCGGAGCAGCGCACGGGGTAAATCGGGCCCACCCCCGAGTGTGCAGGAGCCCCGATGGTGACCGAGCAGCAGGACAGGACGGCGGCGCCGGAGCCGGTGCGCGCCAGGCCCTTGGCCCGTTTCGCCGAGCGCAGCCTGCTGGGACTGCTCGTGGTCGTCGCGCTCGGCCTCGGCTTCGGCGTGCTGCTGTTGCTCGTCCGCGGGCAGTGGGGGCCGCTGGAGCGCCTCGACGCCGGTGCCGCCGACCGCCTCAACGCGCTGGTGTCGCCGCATCCCGCGGTGGTGGACGCGCTGACCGTCGTGGCCCGGGCGGGCGGCCGGCCGATCATGATGTGGCTGGTCACCATCGCCGTGGTCGGGCTGCTGATCCGCCGGCGGTTCCGGCTCGCGATCTACCTGGTGGTCACCGGGGTCGGCGCGCTGCTGCTGGACCCGTCGCTCAAGGCCCTGATCGACCGGGTACGCCCGGTCGTCGACGTCCCGGTCGCCACGGCTCCCGGCAACAGCTTCCCCAGCGGGCACGCCCTCGGTTCCATGATCGTGTACGGGGCCCTGCTCCTCGTCTTCCTCCCGGCGGTCTCGGCGCGGCACCGCAAGTGGTTCGTCACGCTGGTGGCCGTGATCGTCGCGGCGGTCGGGCTCACCCGGATCTCGCTCGGCGTGCACTACGTCTCCGACGTGCTGGCCGGCTGGCTGCTCGGCGCCGCCTGGCTGGGCGTCACCGCGTACGCCTTCCGGGTCTGGCGGCGCGAGATCGGGCGCCCGGAGGTCCCGCTGGAGGACGGCCTGGAGCCGGAGGCCGCCGCCGACGTGCGCCCCGGCACGCCCGGCGAGCACCTGCTGCCGCACCCGTGGGCCGGGGCGATGGAGATCCTGGTGGGCTGGGTCTTCGTCTTCGGCGTGCTCTACGTGCTCGGCTGGACCCTGACGAACCGCACCGAGGGCACCTGGCTCGGCCGGTTCGACGACGGCGTGCCGACGTGGTTGCAGAGCATGCGGACGCCGGTGTGGGACGACGTGAGCTACGCGTGGAGCAAGGCCGGAGACACGCACGCCATCCTGCTCGTCTCGCTGGTGTTCTGCCCGGTCGCGCTCGCCGTCTGGCGGCACTGGCGGATGGTGCTCTACGTCGTGCTGGCCATGTTCGGCGAGCTGACCCTCTTCCTCTGCGCGGCGGCCGCCGTGGACCGGCCCCGCCCGCCGGTCGAGCAGCTCGACGGCAAGCTGCCGACATCGGCGTTCCCCTCCGGGCACATCGCCGCGACGATGTGCCTCTACGCCGCGATCGCCGTGCTGGTCGTGCCGCGGCTGCGGGCGTACTGGTGGCGCTGGATCTTCGTGGTCCTCGCCGTGATCATGCCGCTGGGGGTGGCGCTGTCGCGGATGTACCGGGGGATGCACCATCCCACGGACATGCTGGGCGCCGCCCTGCTGACCGCCGGCTGGCTGACCGTGCTGTACTTCTCGATCCGGCCCAACGCGGACGTGCGCCGTGACGCTTAGCCTGCTCACCTGGAACATCAAGACCGGCGGTGGCGGCGGCCGGCTCGACGCGGTCGTGGCCCTGCTGAAGCGGGAGCGGCCGGACGTCGTCGCCCTGCAGGAGCTGCGCGACTTCGCGCGGCACGACGGGCAGCGCATGCGCGAGGTGGCGGACGCGCTCGGCATGGTGGCGCACCTGGCGCCCTCCGCCTTCGGCCAGCCGGTGGGGGTGCTGGTACGCCCGCCGCTGCGGATCGCCGGCCGCTCGGCGGTCCGCTGGCGCCTGCACCACGCGGCGGCCGCGGTGGAGGTGCCCACCTCCGCCGGCCCGCTGACGGTGGTCAGCACGCACCTGAACCCGTTCCGGCCGTACCGGCGGATGCGCGAGGCCCGCTGGCTCGCCCACCGCTACCGCGGGCCGCTCACCGTCATCGCCGGCGACCTCAACGCCCTGGACCCGCACACCGCGCACACCGAGCGCCTGGCCGCGCTGCCCCCGCTCTTCCGCCGCCGGCACCTGGGGGCCGGCGGGCGGCCGGACACCCGGGCGATCGAGGCGCTGGGCGCGGCCGGGTTCGTGGACGTGTGGCGTACGGCGGGCGAGGGCGACGGTCTGACCGTGCCCACGACCCGGGGTGGCGGCCGGGAGTTCTCCAACTGCGGCATGCGGCTGGACTACGTCATGGCCCGGCCGGAGCTGGCCGCGCGGGCCACGCGGGCGCGGGTGATCCGCGGCGACGAGACGGAGTGGGCTTCCGACCACTATCCGGTCGCCGTCGACCTGGACCTCGCCGCGGCGTAGGGATCAGGCGGCGTAGGCGAGGCGGACCGCGGCGCGCGGGGCGGCCGGGGTGGCGACCTGGGCGGCCGGGCGGTAGTGGCTGGCCCGCTGGCGGCGGTAGATGACGAAGGTGTCGCGGATGGTGCGGACGATGCTCTTGGTGGTGACGGTCGAGCCGGCGACGCGCTCCTCGAGGCGGACCGGGGCGCCCTGCAGGTTGTCGAAGCCGGCGGCGCCGGCGGCGACGAACAGCTCCAGGTCGAAGGCGAAGCGGCGCTCCCGCATCCGGGGCAGGACCGCGGCGAGGACGTCCCGGCGGACGATCTTGCAGCCGGTCTGGGTGTCCCGCACGTCCAGCCGGAACATCCCGGCGACCAGGGTCGAGTAGGAGATCGACACCAGCTTGCGGAAGCCGGTCGCGGCGCTGACCGAGTCGGCGTGCCGCTTGTCGGCGTAGACGAGGGCGTGGCCGCCGGCCCGGGCCACGAACAGGTACTCGACCAGGTGCTGGGGGTCGATGTCGCCGTCGGCGTCGACGAAGCCGATCCAGGCGCCGCGAGCGGCGGAGAAGCCCTGGTGCAGGGCCGCGCCCTTGCCCTGGTTGACGGCGTTGTCGATGACCCGCACGCCGGGCAGCCCGCCCAGGCTCTGCGCCGAGCCGTCGGTCGAGCCGTCGGAGACCGCGATGACCTCGTAGCCGATCTGGGCCTCGCTCAGGCAGGCGACCAGCCGCTCGATCGTGCGGCGCAGCGCCGGGCCCGGGTTGTAGAACGGCACCACGACGGAGAGCTCGACACCGGCGGCGGCGCGGCCCCAGAGGGCGGTCGCGTCGAAGAGCGGGGCGGCGGGGGCGATTTCCAGCGTGGCGGTCATGCCCCTGGAGATCGGAGGGCTACCTCAAGCCAACCTCTAGCGGATCTCAAAGGAAGGGCAAGGAATCCGGCTGTGGCTCAGGGGACTGCCGTGGCGCACGTGACCTCCACCGCATCCCCGAAGCGGGCGAGCTCCTGCGGGGAGAGCTCGGCGAAGTACGGCACGAGGATCGACGCGGTCAGCCGCTCGGCCTCCAGGCGCCGTTCCCGTACCTCTTCCGGATCCCGGAAGGGGCCGCGGTAGCCCATGCGCTCGGCGTAGGCGGGTCCGGTGCGCGGCGGCGGATGGGGCGCGGCGAGGATGGCGTCGAGCGGGGTGAGCCCGCACGCCAGGATCGCGGCGATGTGGGCGGCGCCCCGCATCTCGCGGATGAGGTGGATCGTCAGCCCCGCCCGGCCGGGCGGCGAGCCGGGGACCGGGAGGTGGCGCCAGCCGGCGAAGAGGGTGCCGAGCGCCGCGGGCGCCGCGTCGGCGATCCGGCGCCCCAGCACGTCGACGGCGTCCAGGGCCGCCGGGTCGGCGTCCGCGAGGCACCGGTCACCCCAGGCGGCGATGCGGTCCCGGTAGTGCAGCGCCACGTCGTAGTGCGTCAAGCCGGGGGGTACGGCGTGCCAGGCCGCGCGCACCGCGTCGAGGGGCTCGAACGCGATGGCCGCCGCGGCGACGTCGGCGGGACAGCCGCCGAGCACACCGGCGCGGCCGACGACCCAGAACTGGCTGCCGGAGGCGAAGCCCAGCGCGATGCCGTACGCATCGGTCGACTTCGCCAGCAGATAACCGCGGGTGTACTCCTGGACCGGCGCGAACACGCGGTCGACCGTCTCCGCCGCCGTGGCAGTCGCCATCGCTTCCCTCTCCTGGTCGGTGTCGTGGTCGGGTGGGTCACGCCGGGGCGAGCCAGGCTTCGAGGACGCGGGCGAGGCGGGCGAGGTCGGCGACGGCCACCCGCTCGGTGGCCTGATGGGCGTGGTCGATCGCGCCGGGTCCGAAGATCACCAGCTCCCGCGCCAGGCCCGAGTACCGCAGCGCGTTCGCGCCGAACGGCGCGACGGCCGGCGCGGTCCCGCAGGCGTCCGCCAGAAACCGGACGAGACCGGAGTCGGGACTCTGGTAGAAGGCGGGAGAACCGGCCTTGCCGTCCGGCGTCGGCGGCAGGAGCGAGGTGACGTCGCACGGCACCGGGCAGGCGGCCCGGGCGATCGCCGACATCCGGGCCAGCACCTCGTCGGGATCCTCGCCCGGCACGATCCGCCGGCCCACCGAGATGGCGCACCGGTCGGGAATGACGTTGCCGCCGGTGCCGCCGCCGGAGATCTGGGTGACCGACACGGTGCCGGTGCCCACCTCGGTGGCCGGGGGGAGGCTCTGCAGCCGTTCGTGCTCGGCGACGAAGGCGGCGATCACCGGGGCCATCGCCTCGACGGCGTTGACGCCGAGGTCGGGGCGCGCCGAGTGGGCCGCGGTGCCGTGCGCGGTGACCTCGATCAGCACCATGCCCTTCAGGCCGTGGACCGGGCGGAACTCGGTCGGTTCGGCGACGAGCATCTGGTCGATGGTCAGCCCCTGCCGCTGCGCCCACGGCCGGAACCGCGTGGCGCCGGCCAGCCCACCGGCCTCCTCGCCGACCGAGCCGACGAGCAGGAGCGTGGGGTCGGGCCGCAGCCCGTCGCGGTGCCACGCGTCGAGCAGCGAGAGCATCACGCCCATGGTGGCCTTGCTGTCGAGGGCGCCGCGACCCCACACGCCGCCGTCGGCGAGGCGGCCGTCGAACGGCGGGTCGGTCATGTGCTCGACGGTGACGGTGTCGGTGTGCACGTCCACCACGACGAGCCGCTCGGACCGTCCGGGGAAGCGGCCGTACACGTTCGGGCGGCCGGGCGCCACCTCGTCCAGGACGACCTCGTCCGCGCCGTACCCGTCGAACCGCTCGGCGAGCAGGTGGGCGAGCGCGCCCTCGCCGATCGGGCCGTGCTCCGCGGCCCGCGGCCCGCCGTGCAGCGGGTTGACGCTGGGGACGCGGACGAGCTCGGCGACCGACTCCGCCAGCGCCCGGTCGTCGATGCCGGGCAACCCTAGGCCCCGGTGCCCTCGCGGCCGGCCGGAGCCTCGCCCAGCTCGTAGAGCCGGGCGGCGAGGTCGAACTGGGCCTGGGTGTCGATGTCGATGGTCAGGTTCGAGGCCTGGTGCCACATCGGCCGGGCGCCGACGAGCCCCAGCGTGGTAGCCACGTGCCTGGTCATGATCGAACAGGTGAAGCCGAGCTGGTAGAAGGTCGGCAGCTCCTGTGACGGCCGGTGCCAGGACCCGAACCCGAAGCCGATGGGATAGAAGTTCTGGTCGAGCAGATACTCCTTCATCGGATAGACGACGACGATCGAGTCCGATGTGGAGGCGTCGCGCGACTGCCACGCCCGCACCACGGCCTCGTGGTCGTCGAAGAACGGGTCCGTGGCGTGGCACCACATCACGTCGTCGTCGTCCGGGAGCTGCTTGCAGACCTCGTTGACCACCGACTGGAACGGGTGGGAGTTCTCCGCGAGGTGTGCCGGCCTCGGCAGGAACGTGGCCTCGTACTTGTCGGCCAGCAGGCGCGTGGACTCGTCCTCGGAGGAGATGTAGATCTCGCCGGGGGCGGCGAGGCGGGACAACTTCCCGACCAGGATGTCGAGCAGCGACCTGCCGTGTGCGAACGGGCGGTAGTTCTTGTCGGGCACCCTGCTCGACGAGCGCTTGGCCGGAATGACGTACTTCATCCAGTCCTCTCTCTCCGCGAGGGAACCCGTTCTTCGCCGTGGATGACATTGGCCGACATCCATCGAAGCGGGAGTCACTGTACCGCGGATGAAACGGCGCTGAAAGACGTTTGCCGACCCGGGTCGCGACGGTGTCGGCAAAGCGTCCGGGGTGGGCGCCGCTTTTCGGCGATCCGCCGAATGGGTCCGTAAGCCCACGGCTATGTCCGAAATACGTGTGAACGGCCGGGCCTTCACTGTCGCGTGGCCAATGCATCCGCGTCGGTTAATGGACTGTCTCTTGTGATCTTGACTCGGCGTGTGACACGGTTCCGGTTCATGGCCGGGGGCATGATCCGTCGCGAGTGGATGTCCGGATGCTGATCATCCAGCTCAGCGCCCACATCCGTTCACCTCGAGCGGCGCCGGAAGCCGCTGTGGAAACCGGTCGGCCGTCCCTTCTCCCGTCGCCACACACCGCCAGCGCACCTCCGCCGTGAATACCTACGCGCTAGGAGCAGACACGTGGCAATAAAGCTTGCACCACTGCATCCACTTTTCGTCGCGGAAGTGACGGGCGTCGACCTGACCTCGCCTATTTCCGACGACATCTTCGCCGAAATCGAGGCGGCCTTCCACCAATACGCGGTCCTCGTCTTCCCCGGTCAGCCGCTCACCGACGACCAGCAGCTCGCCTTCACCAAGCGCTTCGGCCCGCTGGAGACCGCCCCGAACTATGCCGGCAAGGCGTTGCGCCTGCGCAACGAGTTCACCGACATTTCCAACCTCGACCACGAGGGCAAGATCCTGGACCCGGCCGACCGGCTGAACCAGTACAACCTCGGCAACCAGCTGTGGCACACCGACAGCTCGTTCAAGGCGCGGCGGGCGAAGTGCTCGCTGCTGTCCGCCCGCGAGGTCACCCCGACCGGTGGCGAGACCCAGTACGCGGACATGCGCGCCGCCTACGACGCCCTGCCGGAGGAGCGCCGAAGGGAGCTCCACGGGCTCGTCGCGGAGCACAGCATCGCCACCTCGCGCCGCAAGACCGGGTTCGACGGCTTCAACAGCGACATCACCACCACCCTGCCGCCCGTGCCCCAGCGGCTCGTCGACTACTACCCGGAGTCCGGGCGCACGAGCCTCTACCTCGCCTCGCACGCCTCGCACATCATCGGCTGGCCGGTCGAGAAGGGGCAGGCGCTGCTCGAGGAGCTCATCGAGTTCGCGACCCAGGACCGCTTCGTCTACACCCAGAAGTGGACGGTCGGCGACCTGGTGCTGTGGGACAACCGGTGCACCATGCACCGCGGGCGGCCGTACGACCCGACCCAGCGCCGCGTCCTGCACCGCACCACGGTCTCCGACATCGCCACCTCGTACCTCGAGCCGCCGGCGATGCCCGGGGAGATGGCCGGATCGCGCCCCGGGGCATCGGGGGCCGGCCCACGCGCGGCCGGCTGAGCGCCGCGCCACGACACTTCGACTCGAACGGGGACGGACAATGACGGACGCCGCGCGTCTCATCGTCGTCGGCTGCGGCCATATGGGGCTCGCGATCGTCCGGGGGCTGCTCGGCGCGCCGCCGCGCCGCGACATCGTCGTCGTGGAGACCAGCGCCGAGCGGCGTGCGGCGCTGGCGGCGTACGGCGGCTTCTCGATCGCCTCCGAGCTCGAGATCGCCGACGGCGACTTCGTGGTGCTCGCCATCCCGCCGCAGCTCTTCGGCGCCTTCGCCGCCGCCGAGCGCCACAAGTTCACGCCGCGGACGCCGGTGCTGTCGGTGATGGCCGGGCTCACGTCCCGGGCCATCGGCACCGCGCTGGGCACCTGCGAGGTCGTCCGCGCCATCCCGAACACCCCGTCCGAGGTGTTCGAAGGCATGTCGGTCTACTTCGCGGAGGCGGCGGTGTCGCCGCGGACGGTCGCGCAGTCGGACGAGCTGCTGCGCGCGATCGGGAAGGCCTTCCGGGTCGGCGCGGAGGAGCTGGTCGACGACGCCACCGCGATCTGCGGCGGGGGACCGGCGTTCGTCAGCTACATCGTCGACGCCTTCTGCCAGTTCGCCACGTCCTGCGGCTTCACCGAGGCGGCCGGCCGCGAGATGGCGGTGCAGGTGTTCGGTGGCACCGCGACCCTGATCGCGGAGAGCGGCAAGCCGCCGATGCAGCTCTGCCGCGAGGTGATGACCCCGAACGGCACCACCGAGCGCGGGATCGCCGCGTTCGACGCCGCCGGCCTGAAGACGTCGGTCCTGGCCGCCCTGGCCGCGTCCGCACACCGCTCGCGGGAGCTCGCCGCCATGAGCGCGGGCGTACGCGTCGGTGAGACCGATGGCTGAAGGACTGCCGGGCGGCGGTGAGGCCGCCGCGGCTTCCGTCGCCGGGTGCGAGACCTATGACGCCTGCTTCGACCTCGGACATCGCTTCCGCCTGTTCGACCGGCCGGGGACGTTCCGCGTCAGCCAGGCGGGTCTCGCACTCGGGGACCATCTGGTCCGCAACGTCCGCGAGAGCGAGCTCGCCGGCCGCATCCTGGACATCGGCACGGGGAGCGGCGCGATCGCGTTGCTGCTGCGCGCTCTGGGAGCCACCTCGATCGCGGCCACCGACATCTCCGCCTCGGCGGTGTCGACGGCCCGGCAGAACGAGCTCGAGAACTTCGGCGACTCCGTCATCGACTTCTGGCACAGCGATCTGTTCCCCGGCGCCGAGGCCGGTCACCGGGAGCGTTTCGACCTCATCGTCTTCAACCCGCCGGGCTGGCGCAGCCCGTCCGAGCTGCTCAAGGCGGAGCTGGCGGCGAAGCGGCACTCGCTCGACCTCGAGGCCATGTTCTACGGCGACAGCGTGCTGCTGCGCTTCCTCAAGCACCTGCCGGAGCATCTGGCGCAGAACGGGCGCGCCATCATCGGCCTGAACTCGCTGATCGGCATCGCGGACATCTTCGGGCGCTCCCGGTCGACGGACCGGCCGGTGAACGACGCGACCATCCACGCCCGGCTGCTGGAACGGCACGAGTTCCCGCTGCTGTTCTACACCGAGGAGTGGCTGCAGGTACGCAGCTCCCTGCTCGCCCAGTTCGAGCAGGGGCGCCACGACTATGCGGCCACCTACGTCACCAAGGGCAACACCATCCACTGGTTCTACGAGATCACCGAGGTCACCGTGACAGAGCCGGCAACGCCTTCTCTGGTGTCCCCGATCGGGGACCATGCCGCCGCCAGTGCCCGGCTGCTCCCGTTCGCGGAGATGGCGGCGGCGCCCGCGCGGGCCTTGCAGCATTCCGGTCCCGAGCCGCTAGCCGGTTAGCCGTGCACACGACCATGCCGGCCGTCCGGCCCACCTACGACGCCGTGGTGGTGGGGCTGGGCATCATGGGGGCGTCGGCGCTCTGGCAGCTCGCCCGGCGCGGGCTGCGGGTCCTCGGCGTCGAGGCGGGCGGGCCCCTGCACGAGCTCGGTTCCTCGCACGGGCAGACGCGCATCTTCCGCCGGGCGTACTGGGAAGGCGACCAGTACGTCCCCCTGCTGAACCGGTCCTACGCGGGCTGGATGGAGCTCGCCGACGCGACTCACGACAGCATCGCGGTGCGGACCGGCGGCCTCTTCGTCGGTCCTCCCGCGTCGAAGCTGGTGGACGGCTCGCGCCGGACGGCGACCCGGTGCGGAATCGTCCACGAATACCTGGCGGCCGGCGAGATCACCCGCCGGTTCCCGGCCTTCCACGTCCGGGACGACGCCGTGGCCGTCTACGAGCCGGACGCCATGATGCTCTTCGCCGACCGCGCCCGGCTCGGCTACCTCTCGCGCGCCACCGCCGCCGGAGCCCACCTCGTCCACGGCCGGAGGGTCCGTGCCCTGCGGTCCGGCACCGGCGGCGTGACGGTCTCCGGCGACGGGTGGCAGGTGAGCTGCGGCGCGGTCGTCCTGGCGGTCGGCGGCTGGATCGGCGAGTTCCTGCCCGGCGAGATCGCCCCGCTGGTCACGCCGATGCGCATCCCCGTCTACGAGTTCGACGTGGCGGAGTCGTGCCGGCCCGACCACCTTCCCGGGCGTTTCCCCGTCTTCCTCGTCGAGGACTCCACGGGGGCTCTGGTCTACGGGCTGCCACCCTGGCAGGCCGGGGCCGGCGGCCTGAAGATCGGGTTTCACAACCGCCAGCTGTCACCGGTGAAGCCCGGTGCGGACCGGCGGGCGCCGAGCGACGCGGAACGGCTCGAGCTCTGGCGCACCATCAAAGACGTGTTGCCCGGCGTACGCAGCACCGGCCGCGGAAAAGCATGTGTCTACACGATGTCGGACGACGAGGGCTTCTACATCGGACGCTCGCAGGAGATCGACGGTGTCGTCTACGTGAGCGCCTGCTCGGGGCACGGCTTCAAGTTCGCGCCCGGCATCGGCGAGGTGCTGGCACAGCTTGCGATCGACGGGCGGCCGGCGCTCGACATCTCGGCATTCGGCCCGCACCGGGCGGCGTCCGCGGGCCAGGGGGAACGGTGAGGGGCGGACATGGATCACGAACAGCACGGCGGTAGGGCCGGTCCGGTGACCGCGCCGAGCGACGCTCTGCCCGGGTTGCCCGACGACTATCGCCCCTGGCCGGCGCTGTGGGCGCTGGTGGCGGGGATCTTCATGATCCTGGTGGACTCCACCATCGTCGCGGTGGCCGCCGACGCCCTGTGGGTGGACCTGAAGACCGACCTCAACGCGGTCATCTGGGTCACCAGCGGCTACCTGCTGGCGTACGTGGTGCCGCTGCTGCTGTCCGGCAAGCTCGGCGACATGTTCGGGCCGAAGCGCCTGTACCTGGTCGGCCTGGTGGTCTTCACCGCCGCGTCGGCCTGGTGCGGCTTCTCGCGTACGCCGGAGATGCTGATCGCGGCGCGGGTGGTGCAGGGACTCGGCGCCGCGCTGATGGCGCCGCAGACGATGAGCGTGATCACCCGCACCTTCCCGGCGCACAAGCGGGGTTCCGCCATGGCCCTGTGGGGCGCGGCGGCGGGGGTGGCGATCCTGGTGGGGCCGCTGGCCGGCGGCCTGCTGGTGGACGGCTTCGGCTGGCCGTGGGTGTTCTTCGTGAACGTGCCGCTGGGCGTGCTGGCCTTCGTCGCCGCGGTGGTGCTGGTGCCCGACCTGCCCACCCACCGGCACCGGATCGACTACCCGGGCATCCTGCTCAGCGGCGTCGGCCTGTTCCTGCTGGTGTTCGGGCTCCAGGAGGGGCAGCGGTACGACTGGGGGCACATCCGAGACATCGGGCCGCTGCCGGTCTCGGTGTGGGGACTGATCATCGCCGGCGTGGTGGCGCTGGGGGTCTTCGTGTGGTGGCAGTCGCGGGCGGCGGAGCCGCTGATGACCCTCGGCCTCTTCCGGGACCGCAACTTCACCCTGTCCAACGTGGCCGTCGCCGGCATGGGTTTCGCCTTCACCGGGATGGCCGTCCCGCTGATGCTGTTCGCGCAGAAGTCCATGGGGCTGAGTCCCACGGAGTCGGCGGCGCTGCTGATCCCGCTGGCCGTGCTCTCCGGGGCGCTGGCGGCCCCGGCGGGCAGGCTTGCCGACCGGGTGCACCCGCGGTATCTGACCGGCTTCGGCTTCGTCGCCAGCGCCGTCGCCCTCGTCTGGCTCGGCCTCACGGCGGACGGCGGCAGCGGGGTGGCCGACGTCCTGGCGCCGATCGCCCTGATCGGCGTCGGCAACGCCTTCATCTGGGGCCCGCTGACCGCCACCGCCAACCGCAACCTGCCGCTGCATCTCGCCGGCGCCGGATCCGGGGTCTACAACACCACCCGGCAGGTGGGCGCCGTGCTGGGCAGCGCCGCCGTGGGGGTGTTCATGCAGCACCAGGTGGAGAGCAAGCTCGAGCCGTTCGTTCCCGGCATGCCGGCCGGGGCCGGGCAGGACGTCGCGCAGTCCCTCGGTCCGCTGCCGGAACCGCTGCGCGGCCCGTTCGCCGAGGCCATGGGAGCCAGCGTCTTCCTGCCCGCGGTCGTGCTGGTGTTCGCCTTCGTGGTGGTGCAGTTCTTCGCCACGCCGGTCCATCTGTCCCGTGAGTGACCAGCCGTCAGCGCGCCGCGACAGAGACGTCGCCGTCGCGCTGCGGGCCCGGGGGAGTGGGGCCCGCGGCGGCGGGCGCGTCCGTGACGATGCGCTTGTACGCCTCGGCGTAGTCGCACCCGAGGGCGGCGCCGTTGCCGCGCATGCGGTCGACGACCCATTGCACGTCCGCGCGCGGATCCGCCGAACCGGGGAACTGACTGCGGTGACTGAGGATCGCCGTCACCTTGCGGTCGACCGTGCGATCCACGTCGACCAGCAGATCGGTGTGCTCGTGGCCCGGCACCCACACCTCGGCCACCTTGTGCGGGGCGAGGCCCTCCGCGAGCAGCTCGGGAAAGGCCCGGGGGTTGCGGGCGTCCGGATAGACGGCGCTCAGCGCCGACTGACCCACCGCCAGGTGGTCGGGATGGGAGGCGCCGATCGGGAACTGCAGCGACCGCAGCGGTTGATGGGTGAGCACGAGGTCGGGGCGGTGCCGGCGGATCTCCCGGGTCAGCGCGCGCCGCAGCTCGGGCGTGTCGGCGACCAGCCCGTCCGGGAAGCCGAGGAACACCACGTCGGCGACGCCGAGCACGCGCGCCGCCGCGCGCTGCTCCGCGTATCGCCTGGCGACCAGGTCCGCCGCCGGCTCGGCCGGGTCCTCCCCGCCCTGCGAGCCGTCGGTGACGACCAGGTAGGTCACCCGGGCGCCCTCGTCCACGAGCCGCGCGACGGTGGCACCGAAGCTGAACTCGGCGTCGTCGGGATGCGCGGCGATGACCAGCACCCGCGAAAAGTGCCGGGGAAGGGGAAATCGAGGACCGGAGTTCGCCGGGGATTCGGGCGCCATTGCCGCAACATACACGCCGCGACCGCCGCGGACGAGACCCTTGTCATCGCTCTTGCCCGGGTTGTTTGCGAATGCGGACGGACATCCGCGTCGGTTAATGGACTGTCTCTTGTGATCTTGACTTCACATGTGACACGGTCATGGTTCATGACCGGCGGACATGATCTGTCGCGAGTGGATGCTCCGGTGCCGACCGACCAGCTCAGCACGGCCCACCCCGCAAGCCGCCGGTCCGGGTCGCCCCGCATTCTCTCCGGTTGCCAGGCCCGAACAATTGTCACCACTCACAGAGAGTTCTGAACGTGGCTATCGCTCCGTGGGCTGATTTCATAACGCGTTGGAACGACGGAAAGGTGACTCCGGAAGAGCTCACCGATTGGCAGACATCCGCCCTGCGGACGGTGCTCGGTCACGTCTACGACAAATCACCCTTCTACCGCCGGCGCCTGGCGGGCGTGAATCTCGACATCAAGGAATTGGCGGACCTCGCGGACATTCCCTGCACGACGAAGGACGACCTCCGCGAGGCCATGCACGACATGCTCAGCGGCACCGTGGCCGACGCCGCGTTCTACTTCGAGACGACCGGAACGACCGGCCGCCCGACCCCGTGCCCCCGGGCCCCGATCGACTTCGACCTCAACGTGCTGCCCCTGGCGCACGCCCTCGACGGGATCGTGCGCAAGCACTTCACCGGCACCGGCGAGCGCCCCATCCTGGCCGTGGTCGCCCCCAACGACGTCCACGCCGCCTGCCTGAGCCTGTCCTTCGCGGCGAAGCAGCTGGGCATCGCGAAGCTCGACCTGTTCCCGATCACGCCGACCCTCGGCTTCGCCCGCTTCTTCGAGGTCCTCGTCGAGCTGAAGGTCAACATGATCCTCTGCTCGCCGGGCCTGCTGATGGCCCTGGCCGAGATGAGCTCGACGTACGGGGTGGAGGTGCCGGACGACCTCTCGGTGAAGGTCCTGCTCACCACCGGCGAGATGTGCTCCGACGGCATGCGCGACCTGCTCTCGCAGACCTGGCACGCCGAGTCCTACAACTTCATGTACGGCTCCCAGGAGGCCGGCTGCCCGGCGGTGACGCGGGCCGACGGCACGGTGGTCGCGGTCGAACCGACGTACCTGCTGGAGGTCCTCGACCTGGAGACCGAGGCGAGCCTGGGGCTGGAGGGCTATGGCGAGCTCTGCCTCACCACGCTCGTGCCCGGACTCAAGCCGCTCATCCGGTACCGCACCGGTGACCTGGTCGAGATCACCCCGGACGGCTCGGGCCGGCGGGCCGTCAAGGTCCTCGGGCGGGTCAAGGACATGACCACGATCGGCGGCGTCCGGCGCAGCGCGGCCGAGATCGACAACGCCATCCTCGCCGATCCCGAGCTCGTCTACGGGTACGAGATCGACGTGCTCTCCGACGGCGGCGCGGACCGGCTGGAGGTCCGGGCCAAGGCCAAGGAAGGCGCCGACCACGACGAGATCAAGCAGCTGGTCTCCGGCCGGCTGACCGCCGCGTTCGGCGTACCCGCGGAGGTCAGGATCCATCCGTTGCTGGATCTCAAGAGTGCCACCGGCGGGTGGGTGAGCTGGAAGACGGCTCGCATCAAGGACCGACGAGTGCCGGAGGCGGCGGACGACATCGAGGCCCGGTCCGCCGCCGATCTGGCCCGAGCAGTAGAGCGGGCGATCTGACATGACCGACCACATCCTCACCGGCGCCACCGGTTTCGTCGGCAGCCACCTGCTGGCCGACCTGCTCTCGGACGACCCGGCCGGCGCGGTGTACGCGCTGGCCCGCGGCGACTCCCGCGCTCCGGCCGCCGACCGCGTCGCCGCGGCTCTGCGGGTCGCCGGGCACGAGCGTCCCGCCGACCGGCACCGCATGACCGTGGTGGAGGCGGAGCTCACCGAGCCCCTGTGCGGGGTCGCGCCCGCCGCCCTGCCGCGCGGCGACGGGCCGCTCGTCTTCTGGCACCTCGCGGCGTCGCTGCAGTGGCGGCGGGGCCAGCGCGAGCAGGTGTTCCGCACCAACGTCGACGGCACCCGGCACGCCCTGGAGCTGGCGGCCGGCGTCGGCGCCGACCTCTTCGTCTACATGTCCACCGCGTACACCTGTGGATCGGTGCACGGCGACATCGCCGAGGAGCTGCACCAGCCTCCGGCGTTCAGCAATGTGTACGAGGAGAGCAAGTGCGCCGCGGAGCACCTCGTGGCCGGGTTCGAGGGTCCGAGGTCGCTGATCCTGCGTCCCTCGGTCATCGTGGGGTCGTCCCGCACGTACACCCCCAGCGGAAGCTACACGGGCCTGTACGGCTACCTCAGCGAGCTGCGCAAGTTCAAGGAGATGCTCGGCGACTCCGACGAGTCCGTCCGCTACCCGGCGGACCGGAGCACCCGCATCTCGTTCATCCCGGTCGATCACGTCGTGGCGGACTCGCGCGCCATCGTGGCGGACGAGCTCGCGGCGCCGCGGCAGAGCATCTACCACGTGAGCGGGCAGTCCGAGTCCGCGGTCGGCGAGATCACCGACTACATGCTGAAGCTGCTCGGGCTGCAGGACCGGCTCTTCATCATCGACGAGGAGTTCGACGACCCGTCCACCTTCGAGCGCTTCTTCGCCAAGCGCATCGACTTCTTCTCCGACTACCTGCGCCGGGAGAAGCGGTTCGCCCGCAGCCGGGGCCCGGAACGGTCGGTCTCCCTGCACGAGCTGATGAAGTTCATCGACGCCGAGGACCAGGCGCTGAGCACCGAGGCCCGGCCCGCCCGACGCACCCCGGACCCGGGCCATCTGTCCCCGGTCCCGGGCGCGGCGGTGTGAGCGCGTACCGATGAACGTCGCGGAGCACATCGTCGCGAGACTCGTCGAGGAGGGCGTCGACGTGGTCTTCACCGTGCCCGGTGAGCAGCTGGACCCGATCTTCGGGGCGCTCGCCGGCACCGGGATCCGGGTGGTGCACGCCCGGCACGAGCAGGCGGCGGCGCTGATGGCGTACGGGTACGCCCGCACCACCCGCCGGGTCGGCGTCTACACCGTCATCTCCGGGCCGGGCGTGCTGAACTCCACGGTCGGGCTGGCGACGGCGTACGCGGGTGACGCCAAGGTCCTCTGTCTCACCGGCCAGATCGCCACGCCGCTCTTCGGTCGTGACCTCGGTGTGCCGCACGAGATCCCCGACCAGCTGGGCGTGCTCCAGACCCTGACGGCGTGGGCCGCCCGGGTCGAGAAGCCGGGCGGGGTCGCCAGCGTGCTCGACGAGGCCTTCCACCGCCTGCGGCACGACCGGCCGCGGCCCCTGGCGATCGAGGTCCCGACCGACGTCCTGGCCGCCGAGGTCGTGGCGCCCGACTCGTGGGTGGCGCCGCCGGTCCGGGGGCCGGTGGAGCCCCGCGCGGTCGAGGCGGCCCGGGCGGCCCTGGCCGGCGCCCGCGCGCCGATCGTCTTCGTCGGCAGCGGGGCGCGCGGCGCGGCGGCGGAGATCGCCGAGCTGGCCGAGCGGATCAAAGCCCCCGTCACGACCGAGCTGGGCGGTCGCGGGATCCTCAGTGACGAGCACGATCTATCCGTCTCCCTGCCCGTCGCCCACCGGCTGTGGCCGCACGCCGACGTCGTCCTGGCCGTGGGGACCCGCCTCTACCGGCCGCAGGTCGAGTGGGGTGTCGAGGGCCTGCGGATCATCCGTGTGGACCTCGACGAGGAGGAGATCCATCGGGTGTCCGCGCCGGCCGTGCCGCTCGTGGGCGACGCGACGGAGGCGGTCCGCGCCCTGCTGGAGGGGCTGCCGCCGGTCGAGGACCGGCCGGAGTGGCTGGCCAGGACGGCGGACGCGCGGCGCGCCGTGGACGCGGAGCTCGCGGGGCTCACCCCTCAGGTGGGCTTCCTGCGCGCGATCCGCGACGCCCTGCCGGACGACGGCTTCTTCGTCGACGAGATGACCCAGGTCGGCTACGTCGCACGGCTGGCCTTTCCGGTGCTGGCGCCTTCCACCTACGTCCTGCCGACCTACTGCGGCGCCCTCGGCTTCGGCTTCGCCACGGCGCTCGGCGTCAAGATCGCCCATCCCGGCCGGGCGGTGCTGTCCATCTCGGGCGACGGTGGATTCCTCTACACGGCGGCGGAGCTGGCCACGGCGGTGCAGCACGGGATCGGCGTCGTCGCCGTCGTCTTCAACGACAGCTCGTTCTCCAATGTCGAGCGGTCGCAGCTCAAATTCATGGATTCCACCATCGCGACGGACCTGCGGAACCCCGACTTCGTCCGCTTCGCCGAGGCTTTCGGTGCGGTCGGCGTCCGGGCGAACGACCCGGAGGAGCTGCGGACCGAGATCTCCCGGGCTCTCGCCCGCACCGGAGTGCCGACGGTGATCGAGGTCCCCGTCGGCGAGATGGCCAACCCGTGGCCGTGGATCCGGTTGCCGCGGGTTCGCTGACACCACTTCCTGTTGAGGAGACCACCGCCATGACCTCGGCACCGACGAACATCCCGCCCTTCCGCTCCGCCCTCGCCCGGATGCGCACCCAGGAGATCGTGCACGTCGCGCGTCTCTGCGGCGAACATCCCGACGCCATCAGCCTCTGCTTCGGAGAGTCCGACCTGCCCACGCCCCTGGTCGTGCGGGAGGCCGCCGAGCTCGCCATGGCCCAGGGCAAGACGACCTATGCGGACCGCCGGGGCGTCGCGCCGCTGCGCCAGGCGATCCAGGACTACCACCGGCGTACGCACGGCCTCGAGATCTCCCTCGACCGGCTGTCGGCGACGTCCTCGGGCATGACCTCGATCATGATCTCGCTGCAGTGCCTGGTGGAGCCCGGCGACAACGTCGTGGTGGTGTCCCCGATCTGGCCGAACATCGTCATCGCCGTCGAGGCCATGGGGGCAACCGTCCGGTTCGTCCCGCTGGAGGCGGACGCCGACGTCTGGTCCCTGGACCTGGGCCGCGTCGACGCCGCCTGCGACGATCGCACCCGCGCGATCTTCGTGGCCACCCCGAACAACCCCACCGGCTGGACGATGACCTCCGAGGAGCAGCGCGCCCTCCTCGACCTGGCCCGCCGCCGCGGCACCTGGGTGATCGCGGACGAGGTCTACAACCGCATCGTCTACGACGGCTCGGTGGCCACCCCGTCCTTCCTCGAGGTCGCCGCCGAGGACGACGCCCTGTTCGTGGTCCAGAGCTTCTCGAAGACCTGGTCGATGACCGGCTGGCGGCTGGGCTGGCTGGTCCACCCGGCGGGCCTGGCACACCAGGTCGGCAACCTCAGCGCCATCAACAGCACCGGCTCGGCGACCTTCGTCCAGCACGCCGGCGTCGCGGCGATCCGCCACGGCGAACCGTTCGTCACGGAGATGCGCGAACGCTGCGCCCTGGGTCGCCAGCTCGTCACGGACGCTTTCAAGGGCCACGACCGCATCATGGCCCCCCAGGTGCCGGCATCCTTCTACTCGTTCTTCCGCATCGCCGGCGCCACCGACAACCCCCTGGCCTACGCCGAGGACATCGTCCGCCGCGCCGGCGTCGGCATCGCCCCGGGCACGGCCTTCGGCCCCGGCTTCGAGGGCTACTTCCGCATCTGCTTCGCCCAGGACCCGAAACGCCTGGAGGTAGCCCTCAACCGCCTCGTCGAGGCGGTCTGACGGCGATCCGGGCGGCTGGCTACCGTACCGCCTCCCCGGCTGCCTAAGGCGCTGCCGTCGTGTATCGGTCCAGGTCCTCGATCGCAACCCAGTCCCGTCCCTCGAGCTCGACCTGGACACCGCCGCCCGGCTGCACGCCCATGCCCTTGACGAGGCGCAACTTCGGGTCCCTGAACGTGCTCACGCGCACCCGGTTGGGGAAGGCGGTCAGCATCCCCAGCAACTGTTCCGGTGACATGGCTCCGGGTGCTCTGCGCGGAAGCGCCGCCGTGGCGTGCAGGAAGGCGGCGGCCACCTCGGCTCGTGCGGCGTGCCTCGCCGCGGTGGCCTGACCGCGGGACTCCAGATCCGCGCGAACGAACATCGCGACCGAGACGGCCGTGGCGGCGAGGATCACTGCCGCAGCACCGAGCAGGGCGACCACGACGGCGTCGCCGAGGGCGTTGCGCATCGACCCGATCGCGCCGGAGATCCCGGCGAGGAGACCGGAGACGCCTCCGACGGCCGCGACGGCCGTGGCCCACCATCGGGTGACGGCCTGGGTGCCCGATCGGATGACCTGCATGGACGGCGGGGTTTTCGCCCACCACCCGCTGTTCTCCGCCGCCTTCTCCCGCGCGGCGTCGGTCGCCATCAACTGCAGGCGAACCAGTACGTCGGCAAGGCCGATCTTCGCGTCGTTGTCCGTCGCCGCGGTGGCCCACGAGAACTCGTTCAGGGGATCACCCGCGGCGGTCTCGGAGGCTCCCTGCTGTGAAGCGGTCATGACGTCCTCCCCGCGGACAGCCTGGTCCTCCGAGCGGGTGTCAAGTGGGTGAACTTCCCTGACGTACCGGGGGATTGACCGCCCCGAACAGCCGATTCACCGTGAGTTGGTGCGCGGTACGACGGGGCCCGCGCCGTGGAGGAGGCGGACATGCCACCGATGACTCTGCGATCGTCCGCCGTGGACATCCTCGACAATCCGGAGGCGCGCGCTCAGGCGGTCGCCCGGCTGGCATTCCACCGTGCCGTGCTGGAGCAGCACGGCATCGCCACGCTGAACGGCCTGGGCCGGCTCGCTCTGTCCGGGGTGGTGGCCGCAACTCCCGGCGTCCTCGTCCCGCCCCGCTCCGCGGTGACCCCGGCCCGCCCGGTCCGGCTCGGGCCGGTGGGGGTCCTGCTGCCGTCCGGCCCGCGGACATTGGTGCCGGGATTCGTCGAACCGGCGCTACCCACCGGCACCCGCCTCGATGTGGCACCCGCGGAGCCGACTCTCCTCGCTGTGGCGCCGGCCGCCACGGCGGCGAGCGTCACGCTCGACGTGGCGTACTTCGTCGCCGAATCCGTCGATCTCGCCGACGACACCGTGGTGGTGCTGAACCGGCCGCACCAGTTCCTGACGTTCATCGCCGAGCGGATCCGGGTGGGGCAACGGGTCACCTTCACCTATGAGCATCCGGTACCGGGGGCGGCGGTGATGTCCTGGCCGCCGGGCGACAAGCCGCCCAAGGGCTGGAAGGCGCCCACTCCGGACGGTCACTGGGGTGAGACCGGCGGACGGGGCGAGGACGGGGCGCCCGGCGGGGCCGGGTGGGCCGGGGTGGCCGCGCCGGAGATCGAGATGTGGGCCGTGGAGCTGACCGGATCGCCGGTGTTCGACCTGCGCGGTCAGGACGGTTCGCCCGGTGGGCGAGGACGCGACGGCGGCGACGGCGGCGACGGCTCCGACGGTATCGCCGAACGCTACGACTGGCTCGGGTTCTGTGCCAGTGGTGCCGGGGCGGGCGGCGACGGCGGGCCGGGCGGCAACGGCGGGAGCGGCGGAAGGGGTGGCCCCGGCGGGCACGGCGGCCGGCTGGGCCTGTACGCGCCGGCGCCGGTGCTGCAGGCGTACGCCTCGGGCGGCTTCACCATCAGCACCGAGGGCGGTTCCGGCGGGCCCGGCGGTGGGCCGGGCGCGCCGGGCGACGGCGGCCACGGCGGGCGCCTCGGGGCACGACCGAAGAACTGCTTCATGTCCGAGGAACGGCACGACGGCGCGGCAGGCCCGCCGGGCCGGCAGGGAAACCTCGGTGATCGCGGTCCCGACGGCGGGCAGCACCGCGACAGCATCCGGTTCGTGCCGGTCACCGAGGCCGAGTTCCGTCGCAAGCTCACCGAGCCGGCGCTGGTGCGCGCCGATCCCGCCCGTGCGGTCGCCGGTACGACGGTCACTCTCAGCGGTCTGCGCCTGCTCCCGGACGACGTGCTGACCATCGCCGACCAGCCGGTGCCGATGACCGTCGTCGCGGACACCCTGGCGACGTTCGGCGTCCCGGCGGTGACCGGAGGGAACCAGATCCTGCGGGTACGCCGCTCCGACGGCACCCGGTCGAACGCCCTGTCGTTCTCCGTCCTGCCGCAGGTGACCGCGGTGGGCGACGGGTCGCGGGTGAGGCCGGGAACGACGGTTGCCGTCACCGGTTCGGGGTTCGCCCCCGGCGCCCGGGTGCGGGTGAACGGGGAGGACATGCCCGACTCGGTGTTCGTCAACGGCGCGACGATGACGTTCACCCTGCAGCGGCCGGTGGCGACGGCGGACAACGCCGACGGCGAGATCGGCCTCGGTGAGGTTCTGCTCGCCGACGGCACGCCGTCCAACGCCGTGGCGTTCACGATCGACACGCTGGTGATCGTCGTGCTGGGCGACTCGGTGGCCTGGGGCCAGGGTCTGCGTCCGCACGAGAAGTACGTCAGCGTGGTCGAACGCGCGCTCGGCGAGGGCGGCGGCGGCATCAAGAGCTACACGACGATGCTGGCGCACTCCGGAGCGACCATCGGCGTCGGCGACACCACGACCCTGCCCGCCCTGCCCGGTGAGATACCGACGTCCTACCCGACCGTCATGCAACAGCTCGACGCGTACGCCGGGACGGCCGACCGCGTGGACCTCGTCCTGGTCACCGCCGGCCTCAACGATGTCAACATCCGCTCGATCGTCAGTCCGCTGGCCCGGCCGTCCGACTTCGCCCCTGCCGTGGACGCCCACTGCCGCCGCGACCTGCGCACCCTGCTGACCGCGGCGGCCTCCCGGTTCCCGAACGCCACGATCGTCGTCACGTCGTACTACGGCATCCTGTCCGACGACAGCGA
Organism: Couchioplanes azureus; assembly: GCF_014648355.1. Classification (GTDB taxonomy): domain Bacteria; phylum Actinomycetota; class Actinomycetes; order Mycobacteriales; family Micromonosporaceae; genus Actinoplanes; species Actinoplanes azureus. The sequence goes on along the minus strand of NZ_BMQY01000003.1, from coordinate 326,770 downwards.
CACCGGCCTGTTGTCGGCCTTCCTCGTGGCCGCCGGGGTCAGCCTGGCCGGCCTGCCCGGCGGTGTGCTGACCAGCTCGCTGATCCCTCAGGTGATCACCAACTGCCGGGCGTTCCACGACCTGTCGGCCCTCGCGATCAGGGCGGCCGTCGAGGAGGCCAACGACGAGCTGCCGGCCGCGCGGATCCGCTGTGCCGACCCCGGTTTCACCGCGGCCAACGCCGCGCTGGCCTCGCAGGCGTGGCTGTACGGCATCAACGGCGACCTGTCGCCACAGGATCTGTTCGTCGCCGGGGACCGCGCCCCCGCCTGCGAGCTGAACGCGAGCCGGACCGATGTCTTCCAGTGCCGCCGGGCCTCGGTGGGACATCCCAATCCGGCCGGTGCTCGCGCCTACGCCGACGCGGTGCTGCGGGCGCTGCGGACCGAGCCGGCGAACGAGGAGGCCGGCCTGCCTCCGTTCCCGCCGGGGTTCCTGTTCGGCGTCGCGACCGCCGCCATGCAGAACGAGGGCGGCATCACCAACAACGACTGGGCGGCGTTCACCGATTCGCCCGCGATCCGCCGGCGGGTCCGCGCCTGGACCGAGCACGACGGGCACCCTGTCGACCTGACCGGCCCCGGGGAGGCGCTGCGCCATGCCGACCTGGCCGTGCTCGGCGCCGACCTCGACCGCGCCGCCGCCCTCGGCCTGAACAGCTACCGCTATTCCGTCGAATGGGCCCGCATCCAGCCGTCCCGGGCCGCCCACGGCGGCCCGCTGACCGACGCGGACCTCGACATGACGGCCGTCGCCTATTACGACGGTGTGCTCGATGCGCTCCAGGCGCGCGGAATGACGCCGGTGGTGACGCTCAACCATCTGAGCCTGCCCGTCTGGGTGCTCAACCCGCCGCGGGAGACGACCATCGGCTCTGCGGTCGGGCTGCCCTTCGCCAGCGGGGACGACCCCGACTTCCAGGCGTCGATGCGCGGCTGGGAGAACGCGGAGACGGTCGACGCGTTCGTCGCCTTCGTGCGGTACGTCGTCGCGCGCTGGTCGGCCCGGGTGAAGTGGTGGATCACGCTGAACGAGCCGGTCGGCTCGATGATCGGCGTCGGGTACATCGCGGGGATCTGGCCGCCCGGGTTCACCGGGGACGGCGGCCGGGCGAAGACCGCCTACCTCAACCTGATCCGCGCGCACACCCGGGCGTACGAGGCGATCAAGGCCGTCGACGCCGACTCGCTGGTGGGGCTTGCCCACGCGATGATGCATGCCAAGGTCGCGACCGCGGTCACCGACCATCCGCTGGGCGACCAGGAGGCGGCCCGCAACCAGTTCGACTACTTCTACAACTGGCATCTGCTGGACGCCGTCATCGACGGCCGCCTCGACACCGCCATCCATCGCCGGCCGGGCAACCGGGTCTACCTCACCGGCAGCGACCTGGCCGCCTTCCTGGGCATCGATCCGACGACACCGTGGTCGAGCCACTGCGACTTCGTCGGCCTGAACTACTACCGCTCGGTCTACGTGTTCGCCGACATGCTGGTGAGCCTCTCGGCCGGCTACACCGGAGGTCGCTTCCTCAACCATCTCGAGGGCAGCGACCAGGTGCACCAACTGCTCAACGACCTGGGCTGGGAGATCTCTCCGGCCGGCTTCGGCGAACTACTACGCCGGCTGCACTCCACCTACGCCCTTCCCATACTGATCACCGAGAACGGGATCCCGCAGGCGCGGGACCACCATCGTGGCGCGTTCCTGGTCGCGCACCTCACCCAGCTGCTGGCCGCCATCCGCGACGGGGTCACCATCCGCGGCTACCTCTACTGGACCCTGGCGGACAACTGGGAGTGGCACGAGGGCTACCGGCAAGCGGCGCATTTCGGCCTCTACACCGTCGACCGCTCCGATCCGGCCATGCCGCGTCACCTGACCGAGGGAGGGCAGGCCTACGCGTATGCGATCGGCCGCGGTGACCTGCGCGGGGCCAGGCAGCTGTTCGGCGAGATCAGCGCCGGTGGCGACCGGGTCCGGCCCGGCCGCCGCTCGGCCGCCTTCCTCGCCGGGACACTGGACGGTCAGCCGTTCACCATCACGGTCCGTCTCGACCCCGACGGCTGGCTCCGCGGCATTCTGTCCGAGGGAACCGGTCGCAGTCCGCTGCCGGTAGTGGGCACATCGGACCCGGCGCTGGGCACCCTCGTCCTGCGTCACGCGGCCATACCCGGCAACGCCACGGGCGCCGGCGTCCTCACCGGCCGGCGCACCGGCGCCGGCGAACCGATCACCTTCCACGGACACTACGAGCGAGACGGCCGCAAGCTACCCTGGCAGGCCACCAAGGACCCCCTCGCCGGCGCCTGGATCGGCAACGGCGGTCTCCTCCGGTTCCAGATCGGCCACCCGCCCGGCAACACCTCGGCATGGACCGGCGCCTGGCTCCCCGACGCAACCCCAAGGGCATGGTCCCCCCTAACGGTCCGCCTCGACGACGCCACCGTCACTCTGGAAGCCGACGGTCAACGCGCCGTCGCCACCCGAACCAACTCCACCCTCCAAGGCACCATCACAACCGCCGCAACATCTCACCCCTGGCAAGCCCGCCGCCTAGAAGACGGCTTCCCCACCTGACCCAAAACCCGGCAGCAGGATGCGGAGGCACCAGCACCGGCACCGGCACCGGCACCGACGCGGATGCGGATGGACGCGGATGCGGATGGACGCGGATGCGGATGCGAAAGTCCTACGCTGCCCGCGAAAAACGCCTCGACCAGGCACCTTCCCGGCGACCCACGAAGTAGCCGATCACCGGCAGCGGGGGTGCGGGTGGCGAAGCCCCCGCTCCGCGCGACGAAGTCGCGCTAAACAAAACGAGGCTGCCCGGCCCGCGCTCCCCGCGGGCACAGTGCAGCCCCAGACTCGTGGGCGATACTGGGATCGAACCAGTGACCTCTCCGGTGTGAACGGAGCGCTCTCCCGCTGAGCTAATCGCCCTTGCCGCAGCAGACTGTACCGGACCGCCCGCCGGGCGTGCGAATCAGGGTCGGCGCGTCAGGTGCCGGTGAGGAGGTCGCGGATCTTCACGGCCAGGTCGACGCCCATGGTGAGCTTGACGGAGAGCCATACCACCGCGCTGATGAAGACGAAGCCGAGCAGGCCGATGAGGGCTCGCAGGGGCAGGGACTGGCGCATGACCCAGTGGGTCCAGGCCTGGACGTGCTTCTTGGTGAACTGCAGCAGGTGGCGTGCCCAGACGAACTCGACCGCCCAGATGGCGAGGCCGAGGATCACGATGGCCCAGCCGGGGCCGGGCAGCGGGATGAGGGCGATTCCCACGGCGACCACCACGCCGCCCAGGATGGCGATGCCGATCTTCAGGGCCAGGTGGCTGGTGCGGTTGGACCGGATCCGATCGAGGACGCCGACGGGCGAGTCGGAATCGGTCACGCGGTCTGATTGGGACATCTCGTTCACTTTCACGGCAAAGATCGCGGGCTCCCGGTCATTTCATCCCCTAGTGTTCCGCCTCCCCGTCACTACCCGGGAGGAATGGACGTTACCGGAGTGAGTCAACTGCTGGACCACCCGACGCCGGGCGGAACCGAGTACTTGGGCAGAACAGGACAACATACCGTTTAACGGCTCGTTCGGAGAGCTTATCGGAACCGTCTTCCCACTACTGGGTGAGATCAGCGTATGGCGGAGCGTAATGACAGGGATCACCTGAGTATGGGAAACGCGGGGTTCACCAGCCTCGCAGCGGTGCCGGGGGGAGTTCGTCCATGAGTACCATTCGTCCAACGACCGTCGAGGTCGAAACATCGCTGCGGCTCGTAGCGCCTGATGCCACGGCCCTGCCCGTGCGCGCCAGCCTGCGGTACGACCCAGCCGACCCGTACGCGGTCCACGTGTTGTTCCACGCAGAATCAGCCGGTGGGGAAGCCGTGAGCTGGTCCTTCGCGCGGGAACTGCTCGTGACCGGGCTCGATGAGCCCGCGGGGATCGGGGACGTCCGGGTGTGGCCGTGGGCCACGCCGCGGGGCGACTTCGTCGCCCTGGCGTTGTCGTCGCCCGACGGCAATGCGCTGTTCGAAGTACCACGCAGCGTTCTGGTCCGGTTCCTGCGGCGCACCTATGTGGTGGTTCCGCGGGGCCGGGAGTCCGATCACCTGGACGTGGACGCGGCGGTCAACCGGCTGCTGGCCGGTCGATAGCACAACGGAATTCCGGGGCGACCCGCGCGGACACTGCCGGTCCGTGCGGGTCGCTTTTTGCGTACGGATAGCGCGTCTTTTTTGTCCGTTTCAATGCCCGTTTTCCTGATCGTCTGGCGGATATCCGCCGAGCTGCGGACTCCCACGTGCATCGCAGGTCACGGGCGGATACGGTCGGCCTCGATGGTCACACCGGGACAGCAGCGCACCAGGCCCGCACCCGCCCCGCTCGGGGCCGGCGTGGGGACCTGCGCGCTCTCCGCGACCGACCTCGCCGCGGACCCGGCGAGGCCCCGGCGCCTGCCCTACCACCTGCTCGTCCTGACCACCGCCGGGCACGGCACCGTCGAGATCGACTTCGTGGCGCACCGGTGCCGCCCGGGCACCCTGCTCTGGGTCCGGCCGGGCCAGGCCGTGCGGTTCGGCGCCGGGCCGGGCCTCGACGCCGCCCTGGTGACGTGGCACCGGGACCTGCTCGCGGCGGCCGAGATCACCGGCGTACCCGTGGACGATCTTCCCGGCCCGGCGCGCTGGCAGCTCGCCGGCGAGGACGAGGACGCGATCCTCAGCGAGGTCGCGCAGCTCGGCGTCGACTGCGCGCGGCACCGGTCCGGGGCCATCGCGGCGGGCCTGCTGCGGCATCAGGTGGCCGTCCTGCTGCTGCGGATCGCCCTGCTCGACGACGGCGCCCGCGCCGTGACCTCGGTGGCGGAGGCCCGGACCTTCGTGCGGTTCCGCCGCGATCTCGAGGCGGGGCACGCGCAGAGCCGCCGGGTCGAGGACTACGCGGCCCGGATCGGCTGCTCGGTCCGGACCCTGACCCGGGCCAGCCTGGCGCTCACCGGCCGGACGGCGAAGCAGGTCGTCGACGACCGGGTGGCGCTGGAGGCGCGCCGGCTGCTGGCATGCACCGAACTCTCCGTAGCGGAGATCGGACGCCGGCTCGGCTTCGGCGAGCCGACGAACTTCGGTCGCTTCTTCCACCGGGAGGCGGGGATGAGCCCCGGCGCGTTCCGGGCCTGGGCGGCGGCGGCGGAGACCCCGGCCGGGGTGCCGCAGCCGGCGGCCGGCGAAGGTTCCCGGGTGCCCGCGCCGCGCCCCGCCGCGGAGTAGGGCTCGTCCGAATTCCCATATTTCCCGGGGCGGACGAGGTGGGCGAGCACGGACGCGGCATGATGGAGGGGTGCAGATCTCCGCGCGTGGCGACTATGCGGTACGGGCGGCGCTGAGCCTGGCCAACGCCTATCCGGCCCTGATGTCCGCCCAGGCCGTCGCCCTGGACCAGAACATGCCCCGAAAGTTCCTCGAAGCCGTGCTGGCGGACCTCCGCCGTGCGGGGGTGGTCCGTGCGCAACGCGGGGCCGAGGGCGGCTACACGCTGTCACAACCTCCGCGCGATGTGACGATCGGCCAGATCCTGCGCGCGGTCGACGGCCCGCTCGCGGGCGTGCGCGGGTTGCGCCCCGAGGAGACGCAGTATTCGGGGGCGGCGGAGAACCTGCCGAACCTCTGGGTCGCCGTACGCGCCGCCGTGCGCGAGGTGGTGGACGAGGTCAGCCTCGCCGATCTGATCAGCGGCCGGATGCCCGCGCACGTGCGCAAGCTGACCACCCGCCCGGACGCCTGGCAGCCGCGCTGAGTCACGTTTCGGAGGATCCGTCCTCGGGCATCGGTGCGTCAACCGATTCCACGGAAGGATCCCCCGATGGGCATCATGTACCGCACTCGTAAGAAGTTCGGGCCGCTGATTCTGAATTTCACGCAGCGGGGCCTCTCCTCCTGGACCATCAAGATCGGCCGCTGGTCCTGGAACTCCCAGGCGCGGGCGCACCGCGTCGACCTGCCCGGCCCGCTCTCCTGGAAGCAGGACAAGTGACCCTCACGCGGAGATGATCACGTCTCCGCCGAGGCGGCCGTGCTCCGGGCGCCGGGTCACCGTGCCGGCCTCCAGCAGCGTGTGCAGCACCCGGGTGGCGTCCGCCGCCCGGTACACCGTCTCGGTCAACGCGAACGTCCGCAGGTCGGTGACGCTTGCCTCGCCCTGTTTGCGCAGGTGCGCCAGGAGCTCGCGGCGCAGCGGGCCGGGGTGGGGGCTGAGCGAGATGTCGATCAGGTGCCGCTCCGGGTCGCCCGGGTCGCGGTAGCGCACGCCCGCGTACTCGTCGACCGCCCACAGCAGGTCCTTGAAGGCCTCGAGACTCTTGCCGAGCGCCGTCGCATAGCACAGGATCTCGCCCGGCGCGTCGGAGACCGCCAGCTCCACCGCGGCGACCAGGGGAAAGCCGGCCCTGCGCAGGTCGTCGCGCGCCTGCGGCACCGGCGACGACCCCGGCAAGACCATGATGACCTCGGCGGGTTTCCCCGCCGCCAGGGCGGTGAGCAGGGGCGCGCCGGGCGGTTCGCCGGCGGCCGTCGCGTCCAGAAAGGCCAGCACGGGTACGCGCGAAGCGCCGGCCGCCTTCAGCGCGGGCGCCCACGAGTCCTCGGTGCGCCCCGGGACACTGTGGACGCCCAGGCCCGCGGCGCCCGTGCCGTCGATCTCGCCGCCGACCGCGACCATGGCCAGCTCCCGGCCCCTGACCAGGTCGGACTGTTCGGTGAAGACGCCGAGCGCGGCCTCGGCGAGCGGCCGGGTGGTGTCGGCGTACCCGTGCGCGTAGACCGCCCGGCGGGCCCGGTGCAGCGCCGCGGGGGCCCACGCCTCGAGGTGGCGGACGAGGATCTCACGTTTGACGTCGGCGACGCTGTCGGCGCTCATACCCGAGTTCTACCCGGTACGACGGCGCAACGCTACGCGAGTCAGGACTTGTACCTACGGTGGCCGAACAGACACTATGAGGCACGTGTCCCTCCCGCTCGCCGCCCTGACCGCCCAGGCGCAGACGCTGACGGCCGAGGGTGACCTCGCCGGCGCCCGGGACGTCCTCTCCGGAGTCCTCGATCCGGCCGGAACCGACCCGCGCAGCGCCTCGCCGGACCTGGCGCTCGCGGCCGCCCTGCAGGCCCGCATCCTGGTCGCGCTGGGCGACGCGCACGCGGCACGGAGCTGGGCGGGCTTCGCGCACGCGGCCGAGGAACGGCTGCACGGCCCGCACGACGAGCGGACGATCGCCGCGGCCGCGACCCACGCCGCGGTGCTGCAGCGGGTGGGCAACCACGGCCGGGCCGCCCAGCTCTACCACGACCTCGTCGGCGAGCTGACGGCCTCCGACGGGCCCATGTCCGCGCGGGTGCTGGCCGCCGAGGCCGACCTGGCGATCGCCGAGCACTCCGCGGGCCAGTGCACGGCCGCCCGGGCGCGGCTCGCCGACGCCTGGGCCCGGCACCGCGAGGCGCACGGCGACGCCTCCGCGGCGGGGATCAAGATGCTGGCCCGGCTGGGCGCGATGGAGCGCGAGTGCGGCCGTGCCGAGGACGCCGCCGCGCACCTGGCGCTGGCCCAGGAACTCTGCGCCCGCCATCTGAGCGCCGACCATTCCCTGGCGCGGCAGATCGCCCGGCTGGCCGGGAGCCCCCCGTCCGGGCAGCACCGGTGCGGGCAGGTACGCCGCTCGACCGGCCCGGCGACCGGACCGGCGACCGGACCGTTCCCGGACCGGATGCCGGCCACGGTCCCGGGCGTGCACCCCGTGCGCCCGGAGCCGGCTCCGGGAGACCTCACCGGCCGCCACGCCCGCCCCGACGCCCCGCCGGCCGTTCCGCCGCCGGCCACCTCGCCGCCGGCTGCCCCGCTGTCCGCCGCCTCGCCGCCGGGTGCCTCGTCCGCTGCCGCGTCGCCGGGTGCCTCGTCCTCCGTCGCGCCGCCGGCCGCCTGGCCCGGCCACGTTCCCCGGCAGGAGGGCCGGGCGTCGGCGGCCTCGTCCACCGAGGCGACCGATGCCACCGGGGACATTCCGGGCGTGGTCGCCCTTCCCGCCGATCCCCGGCCGTTCCGGCGGCCCGTCGACCGGGCCAGCGCCCCGGTCCCCGGCGCACCTGTGGAGGAGCGGGATCTGCCGGCGGGCCGGCAGCCGTTCGTCCTCGCCACGGTGCTGGTCGCCGGCGTGGCCGCCGCGGCCGCCATCGTGGCGGTCACCCTGCCGCGCGGGGACCGGGCCGGCACGTCCGCCCCGCCCCCGGCGAGCGCTGCCGCGACCGGCCCGGCGACCGCGCCGGCGAGCGGCGCGGGCGGCCCGTCGGGCGCTTCCGGACCAGGCACGGCGAGCGCCGCGGTGTCCGGCCCGCCGGCGGCCGTCGACCCGCTCGCGCCTATCGACGTCAAGCTGCGCGACAACCGGGACAGCGTCTCGCTGACCTGGCGCTACCCACCGGGTTCGGAGGGGCCGGTGCTGATCTCGGGGGGCCGCCGAGGGCAGGAGCAGCGGGCGTTCCAGCAGCTTCCCGCGGGGACCACCGACTACGTCGTCTACGGCCTCAACGAGCAGAACGACTACTGCTTCACGGTGGCCGTCGTCTACACCGTCGACAAGGTGGCCGCCTCCCCGGCGGTGTGCACCGCCCGCCGGTGAGATTGTGACCTAGATAACCGGCCAGAACGCCTCAGTGTCGACCGCCGGCGCCCGATCAAGGACCGCATACCGAAGAGCCCGTGGGGATCGAGCGGGAAGGCGGGGAGCGCTTGTGACGACCGAGGCTGCAGAGGTGTCCGGCAGGACCCTGGCCGACGACACGCGCGCGCACTTCGAAGCCACCCTCGAGGAGCTCGAGAAGCGTCCCGTGTCCTGGTTCCGCAGCGTGACCGTGCCCGCCGCCGCGGTCGAGCGCCGGGCCGAGGCCCTCGGCTTCCACGACCTCGCCGTACGCGCGAAGCTCCTGCGCGCCGACGTCCTGGTCCGCGAGGGCCGCCTGGAACGGGGCGGCCGCTGGGCGCACCAGGTGCTCGCCTGGGCCCAGGAGCACGACCACCCGTTCCTGCTCGCCCGCGCCCACCGGATCCTGTCGAACTTCTACCGCCAGATCGGCGACCTCGCCGAGGGGCTGACCCACGCCGTCCAGTGCTACTCCCATCTGACCGACGACGAGCCGCCGAACATCCGGGCGCGACACCTCATGACGCTCGGGATCGCGCTCGACGAGAGCGGCTCCAACGCCGAGGGCGACCGGCGGTTCCGGGAGGCGCTGCACATCGCCACGACCGTCGGCGACGTCGAGCTGACCCTCAACATCCTCAACAACATGGCGTACACGGCGTACGAGCGGGACGACGAGGCGGCCGCCCGGGACCTGGTCCGGCACATGCACGAGGTGCAGGCCCGCAGCCCGCGCAACTTCAGCGGGCACGAGCTGGACACGATCGCACGCATCGACATGATGGGCGGGCGCTACGACGCCGCCGAGGAGACGCTCGGCGTCCTGCTCGACGGCGACCAGTCGAAGGTGGAGTGGCACGAGGGTGACGCGCCGGCGGTCTGCCTGCTCACGCTCGCCGAGGCGCGCCGGCTCGACCGCCGCTACGCCGCGGCGCAGCAGGCCCTGGACGCGGCCGTGCGGACCGCCGAGGAGCGCGGCCTCGACCGGGTCCGCGCCCAGGCCCGCGAGGAACAGGCCGCCCTGTACGCCGCGACCGGTCGTTTCGACGACGCGTACGAGGAACACCGCGCCTTCCACAAGTCCGCGACCGCCCTGCACTCGGCGCAGCGCGAGGCGCGGGCCCGGGCACTGCAGGCGGTCTTCGAGGCCACCGAGGCGCGCCGGGCGAGCGAGCACTTCCGGGAGATGGCCCACCGTGACGCCCTGACCGGCCTCTACAACCGGCGCTACGTCAACGAGCGGCTCCCCGCCCTGCTCGGCGAGGCGCTGGTGCGCCGCCAGCCCATCTCGGTCGCGATCCTCGACCTGGACCACTTCAAGCGGGTGAACGACACGCTGTCGCACGGCACCGGCGACGTGGTGCTCCAGGAGGTCGCCCAGCTGCTGCTCGAGGCGGCGACCGGACCGGCGATCGCCGCCCGGATGGGCGGCGAGGAGTTCCTGCTGATCATGCCGGGCGTGGCGGCGGACGAGGCCGCCGAGCGTTGCGAGCGGCTGCGGCTGCGCATCCGCGCGCACGCCTGGGAACCCGTCACCGGCGCCCTGCGGGTGACCACCAGCATCGGGGTGACCACCTCGGACGACGGCCGCGGCTCGCCCGCGTCACTGCTGTCGCTGGCCGACCGCAACCTGTACGTGGCCAAGCGCGAGGGCCGCGACCGCGTCGTCTCCGACGTCTGACACCCGCCGGCGCTCCGCGCCGGACACGAGGTGGCTCAGCCGAGGGCGGGTGGGTGCCAGTCGGCGAAGCGGGTCATCGCGCGCAGCGCGAGCCCCGGCGGCGTGAGGCGCATCATCGTGTTGCGGGCGGCCACGGCGACCGGGTTCCGCAGCTGCTGGCCGAGGCGGCCGATCCTGCGGGACGCCTGCGCCACCTGCTGGCTGCGGGGGCGGCGCTCCCGGTCGTACCTGGCGAGCCCGTCCGGGCGGTCGGCGACGGCGGCGAGCACGACGGCGTCCTCGAGGGCCTGGTTGGCGCCCTGGCCCAGGTGCGGCGTCATCGCGTGCGCGGCGTCGCCGATCAGGGCGACCCGGCCCTTGACGTAGGTGGTCAGGGGCTCGTCGAGACAGGCGAGGTCGTCGTACAGGACCGTGCCGGTCGACGCGATCAGGGCCGGGATCGGATCGTGCCAGCCGCCGAAGCGGTCGGTCAGCCGGGCCGGGGAGTTCGCGGGCTCCGCGGCTGCGGCGTTGACCGCGGCGTACCAGTAGATGCGGCCGTCGGTGAGCGGGACCATGCCGAACTCGGCGCCCCGGTCCCACGTGATGCCGACGGTCAGATCGCCGTCCCAGGCCGTCACGCCCCGCCACGCCGTCACGCCGATGCGCGCGGCGCCGGCGGCTTCCGGCCACAACAGCCGGCGTACGGTGCTGTGGATGCCGTCCGCCGCGACCACCAGGTCGGCGCGCATCCGGGCCGGCCCGTCCGGTCCTCGCCAGCGCACGTCGCCGTCCTCGGTGACGGCCTCGACGTCGGCGCCGGTCACCACGGTGCCGTCGGGCAGGGCGCCGAGCAGGAGCTCGTGGAGGGTGGCGCGGTGGACGCCGATCGCCGGGGTGCCGATCCGCCGCTCCAGGTCGCCGGGTCGCACGCGGGTCAGCCAGCGGCCGTCCGAGGTGCGCGTGCCGGCGGACATGTCGGTGCGGCCGCGCTCGCGCACCGCCGCACCGAGCCCGAGCGCGTCGAGGCAGCGCAACCCGTTCGCCTGCAGCACCAGGCCGGCGCCGACCGGGCGGAAGGCGGGGACGCGGTCGAGGACGGTCACCTGCCAGCCCCGGCGGACCAGGCCCGCGGCCGCGGCCAGCCCGCCGATGCCGGCACCGGCCACCACGGCCGTGCGGGTCACCGGCGGCCTCAGGCCGGCGGACGGAGCAGGACCAGCGGGATCTCGCGCGTGGTGCGCCTCTGGTAGGCCGCGTAGTTGCGGTAGCGGCTCGTCACCTGCGGCCAGAGGCGGGCACGCTCGTCGGGAGTGGCGATGCTCGCCAGCATCGGCCGGCGCGGGCCGCCGGCGACGGACACCTCCACCTGCGGCCGGTCGCGGAGGTTGAGGAACCAGGCCGGGTGGCGGTCGTCGCCGCCACGGGAGGCGACCACGACGTACGCGTCGCCGTCGGTGACCGGGGACGTGAGCATCACCGCCCGCGGCGTCCCGGTGCGGCGGCCGGTGGTGACCAGCTCGAGGACCGTCATGTCGGCGACCTGCCAGCCGAGGCGCCCGCAGCTTGCCCGCAGGATGGCCCGGTGGACGGCGTTCATGGCCTTCAAGGCGATATCTGGCGGCACCGGGTCAGGATACGAAGATTCGCGCCCGTGGGACAGCCCCGGCGTGCCGGGAGCCGTTCTCAGTACTGCAGGACGCCGAGGACGGCGGCGGTGAAGTTCGCGCGGACGGTCTCGGGGCCCTCCAGGTGTCCGCTGACCATCGCGCCGTCGCGGAGCATGACGAGTATGCCGGCGACCCGGTGCGGATCCGGATGGCCCGCCCGGGCGAGGTAGTCGGCCAGGGCGGCACGGAACCAGGCGCGGTGGCCGGCGATCACCCGCGACACCGGATGGTCCGGGTCGGGATACTCGGCGGCGGCGTTGATGAAGGCGCAGCCCCGGAAGCCGGGCTCGCACATCTCCTCGGTGATCCCGGCGGCGAGGGCGCCCAGGATGGCGCGGGGATCGTCGCCGCCGGGGTCCGCGGCCGTCACCCGGGCCCGCACCGCCCGGTCCCGCTCGTCGAGGTACGCCGCGACGAGCTCGTCCTTGGACCGGAAATGGTGGTAGAAGGTGGCCCGGGTGACGCCCGCCTCGGTGATGATCCGGTCGACGCCGACGGCGTGGATGCCCTCGGCGTAGAACACCCGCGCGGCGGCGTCGAGCAGTCGCTGCCGCGCGGGCGACGAGCGCCGATCGGGTGCGGTGGGTGCCTGGGCCATAGCGGCCAAGGGTAGTGGACCCCCGGTCAACCGCCCGCGATGGCGGTCAGCACCTCGAGCCGGTCGCCGGCGGCGGCGGGCCGGTCCAGCTCGTCGTGGCGGAGCTGTTCGCCGTTGAGGAACAGGCTGTGGAAGCGCTGCACCTGGCCGGCGGGGTCGAGCAGCACCAGGCCGAGCGGCGGGTACTCCTGGACGAGCTGGGACAGCGCGTCGCGTACGGTGCCCGCGTCGTAGGTGAGCGGGTCGCTGTGGCCGACGTAGTGCAGCAGCGTTCCCGGCAGACGGATGTGCATGGGTTTCCTTCCGGCGATCGGCGGGTCGGTGGTTCAGGCGGCCTCTTCGGACGGTTCGCCCGGTGCGTCGAAGGTTTCCAGCGCGAGGCCGTGCAGGCGCCCGTCGCGGCCCACCAGCCGGTGGGAGAACGTGACGGAGTCGTCGACGTGGTGCGCGGAGGCGGCGAAGGTCGCCTCGTCGAGGAGGAAGAACGGGCGCATCAGCTCGATCTCGATGCCCCGCACCGGGTGGGTCAGTCCGGACCTGATCCGCGGCATCCGGCGGCCGTGCTGTGCCACCAGCGTCTCCCGTGCGGCGCCGAGCTGCGCCGGGATCTCCACGAAGCTCCACTGGTCGGCGACCTCGCACAGGCCGCGGTGCATGACGATCGGGTTGCTCGCGGTGACGACCGCCGGGTGCTTCGCTTCCAGGTCTTCCAGCGACTCGTGCAGGATGCGTGGCGGGGGCGGGGCGCCGTGCTCGTCGGCATCGAACAGCTCGCTCAGGGCGTCCGGGATGCGCCCCGTCTCGGCGCCGAAACCGCGGTCGCTGTCGAGCCGGACGCAGCGGGCGTAGCTTTCCGCCCGGGCGATGGCCCGGTCGCCGTCGGTGACCTGGGACGTGACGCGCAGGTAGCGGCCCGTCGTGTCGACCTGCACGCCGGTCGAGGCGACGACCCGGTCGCCGTCGAGGAACCGGAACGGCTCCAGGTAGTCGATCCGGATGCGGACGACCACGAAGCTGACCCCGAACCGGCGGATCAACTGCGGAAAGCTGGCGAGATGCCGCGCTGCCCACTTGGCCCAGTTGGCGAAGCCGATCGAGAGCACGCTGCGGGGCTGCATCTGCACCGGTGTGAAGAAGCTGGAGTCGTACACGATCTCGGACTGCACAGTGCGCGGCATGGACACCTTCCCAGGGCGTGACCGACTAGATAGAACGTTCTGTCTAGTACTTTAGGCATCCGCGTCCATAGTGGTCAATGCGTGCGTGCGGCATACTCGGTGCGCGAATGGACGACCGTCGAGAAGGGGGACGTCAGACGTGCGCTATGCGGACGGCCCGGCCGTGGAGTGCGACGTGCACATCAAGGCGGCCCCGGCACAGGTCTGGGAACTGGTGACCGACATCGGCCTGCCCGCCCGGTTCAGCCCGGAGCTGCGGCGAGTGCGGTGGCTGGACGGCGCGGAGCGGCCGGCGTTGCACGCGCGGTTCGAGGGCCACAACCACAACGCCTTGCTGGGCGACTGGCGGACCGTCTCGTACGTCGTGGAACTGGCCGCCCCCCGCGCGTTCGCCTGGGCGGTGGTGGACCCGGACGGGCGGTTCGGCGGGGGCCCGGCCGACCCGCAGACCCCGCTGGCCACCTGGCGGTTCGACCTCGCGGCGGAGGCCGGCGGCACCCGGCTGCGGCACGGCGCGCGGATCGGCCCGGCACGGTCCGGGCTCAGCCTCGCCATCGACCGCATGCCGGAGCAGGAGGAGGCGGTGGTCCAGTACCGGCTCGGCGACCTGCGGTGCGGCATCGAGGAGACGCTGCGGGGGATCAAGGACCTGGCCGAGTCGCCACGGCAGGCATGACCTGCCGGACCGGACCTAGCCGAGCGTGCCCACGACGCGGCTCCCGTACGCGTCGAAGAGCAGCTTCTCCACCTCCCCGGCCGGCTGCGGCCGCGCGAAGTAGTAGCCCTGCCCCTGGTCGCAGCCGCTCTCCAGCAACGGCTTCCACTGGCTCGCGTCCTCGATACCCTCCGCCACCGTGACCAGGCCGAGGGTGCGGCCCAGGCCGACGATCGCCGGGGTGAGGGAGGCGCCGGGGGTCTCGACGCCGATGTCGTCCACGAACATCTTGTCGATCTTCAGGATGTCCACCGGGAAGCGGCGCAGGTACGCCAGCGACGAGTAGCCCGTGCCGAAGTCGTCGATGGCCAGCCGGACGCCCAGCGCCTTCAGCTTGTGCAGCTGGTGCACGGTGGCGTCGACGTCGTGCACGAGGACCGATTCGGTGATCTCGAGCGTCAGCAGCTCGGGCGCCAGGCCGGTCTGCCGCAGGACGCCCGCCACCAGGTCGGGCAGGTCGGGGCGGCGGATCTGCCGGGCCGACAGGTTGACCGTGATGTGCAGGCCCGCGCCGGGCAGCGACCGGTTCCACTCGGCGGCCTGCCGGCACGCCTCGTGCAGCACCCAGGAGCCGACCGACACGATGTAGCCGGTCTCCTCGGCGAGCGAGATGAAGTCGAGCGGCGACACCGTGCCGCGCTCGGGGTGGGCCCAGCGCACCAGCGCCTCGCAGCCGGTGACCCGGCCGTCGCTCAGGTCGACGATCGGCTGGTAGTGCAGCATCAGCTGGTCGCGTTCCACCGCGTGCCGCAGGTCCATCTCCAGGCCGGCGCGCCGGGCCCGGACCACCTGCATGCCGGGCTGGAACATCTCGATGCAGCCCGGGCCGTCCTGCTTGGCTGCGGTGAGGGCGAGGTCCGCGCCCTGGAGCAGGGCGTCCGCGTCCCGCTCGCCGAGCGCGCTGAAGGCGATGCCCGCCGTGGAGTCGATCGTGACCTCCCGGCCGCCGATCCAGAACGGCCGGCGCAGGGACGCGGCCAGCCGCTCGGTGACCTCCATCGCCGGCTCCGCCTGCTCCACGCCGGCCAGCAGGATCGCGAACTCGTCCGCGCCGAAGCGGGCCAGGGTGTCGGTGGCGCGCAGGCCGGCGGAGAGGCGCTCCGCCACGCCGGTCAGCAGCAGGTCGCCCGCGGCGTGACCGAAGGTGTCGTTGACCGTCTTGAAGCGGTGCAGGTTGAACAGCACGACCGCCACCCGGCTCTTCTCGCGGGCGGCCAGCGCCAGCGTGTGCACCAGCCGGTTGCGGAACAGCGCCGAGCTGGCGAGCCCGGTGAGCGGGTCGTGGAACGCCTGGTAGAGGCCGTCCACCGCGCGGGCCGCCTCGATGGCGACGCCGACGTGCTCGGCGAACGCCGTCAGCACCGCCTGGTCGGCGGGGCCGTAGACGCGGTCGGGGCGGCGGGAGGCCACGAAGAGGCCGCCGACCACCTTGTCCTGGTGGCGTACCGGGGCTGCCATGGCCGCCTGCACGCCGGCCTCGATGCCGTCGTCCGCGGACTCCGGCGCCTGCGCGGAGCCGTCGAACACGACGATCTCGTCGCGCCGGATCGCCTGGCCGGTGACCCCGGCGGCGTCCAGCGAGGCCCGCCACAGGCGGTGGCGTACCTCGTCGGGGAAGCCGCACGTCGAGGCGAGGTGCAGCATGTCCGGGTCGTCGCCGTCGCGCATCGCCAGCGCGGCGATGGCGTCGCCGAGCAGGGAACGCGCGCCCGCGGTGATCGCGTCGAAGATCTCGTTCAGCGGCGCGCGGCGGGCGACCGCCCGTTGCACCACGGCGAGCTGTTCGAGCAGCATCCGCCCGGTCCGGGCGTCCTGCGCCGCCGCCTCGGTGTCGCTGCCGGCATAGCGCCGCTGCTCGGCGAGGTGGTCGAGGGCGGCGAGCTGCAGCGCCAGGGCCGCGCTCAGCCCGGTGGCGAGGTCGGCCTCGGCGTCCACGAACGGCGAGCCGCCGTCGCGCACCGCGAGCAGCCGGCGGCCGGTGTGCCGGCCGATCGCCACGGTCAGGACGGAACGGGCCCCGGCGGTCTCGCACGCGGCGCCCGTCGCGGGCACCCGCGGCTGGGGCATCCCGGGGTCCAGGACGCCCCGGACGGCGAGGACGGCGCGGTCCTGCAGGATCGCCACGGTGTCCGCGGCCAGCACCGCGGCCATGCTGTCGACGGCGGCGATCGCGGCCGAGACGACGTCTGACGTGCCGGAGATCGCCTCGATGAACGCGGCCACGCTGCGGCCGGGCTCGAACGTCATGCTCATGCCTGCTCCACCCGGTTGCGGCCGCCCTGCTTGGCCCGGTACAGCGCGTGGTCGGCGCGCGCGAGGACCTGGTCCAGGCCGTCGTCGTCCGGGTGAAGATGGGTGATGCCGACGCTCACCGTCACCGGCAGCGCGCCGTCGCGGGTCGGGACCGGCGTGTCGGCGATCGCCTCCCTGATCCGTTCCGCCAGGTCCGGGCCGCCCTCGTCGAGATCCGGCAGGATCACCGCGAACTCCTCCCCGCCGTAGCGGCCGAGGACGTCGCAGACGCGGATGCTCTGCGTCACCCGGCGCGCGACCTCCCGGATGACGTCGTCGCCGACGCCGTGCCCGTACGTGTCGTTGACCGCCTTGAAGTTGTCGATGTCGAGCATCACCGCGGCCAGCTCGTGGTTGTTGCGGGCGGCGGCGTTCAGCAGCGTGGTGGCCAGGGAGTAGAAGTGGCGGCGGTTGTGGACGCCGGTCAGCTCGTCGGTGGTCGCCAGCTCCTGCACCCGGGCGAACAGCCCGGCGTTCGCGTACGCGCTCATGCCCTGGCTGGCCAGCGCGGCCGCCACCTCGCGGGCGGTGTCGTCGAAGCCGTCGCCGCCGAGCAGCACCACCCCGACCAGGCCGTCGTGGGACACCAGCGGTACGGCGAGCGCGACCTGCGCGTCGCCCAGCAGCCGCCCGCGCAGCTCGGGGCTGGCCGGCAGCATGACCGGCCGGTCCGCCGCGCACGCCGCGGCCAGCATCGGATCCACCCCTTCCACCAGCCACGAGCCGTGCAGGGCCGGGTCCGCCGCGCCGGCGACGGCCACGACGTCCATCCCCGCCTCGCCGGCGAGCAGCAGCCCGCCGGCCGTCGCGCCGACGTGGGTGTGCAGCGTCGCGAACAACCGGTGGAGCACCTGCGCCGGATCCAGGATGGCGCTGAGCTCCGCCAGGCTCGACCGCAGCGTCTCGGCGAGCTGCTGCTGGTGGCGGGCGGTCTGCACGGCCAGGCCGAGCTGAGCCGCGCGGGCCGTCTCCAGCGACACCGCGACGTGGCTGGTGATCGCGGTGAGCACCTCGACGTCGTCCTCGGTGAAGATGCCGCGGGCCATCCGGCTGTCCAGGTACGCGACGCCGAGGGTCCGGCCCTTGAACTGCACCGGCGCCACCATGATGCTGCGCAGGCCGTGCACGACGACGCTCTGCGAGCCGAGGGCGGCGCCCTGCTCGGTGCCGGCGACGACCAGGGCCTCGCCCGTCTCGATGACCCGCTGCACCAGCGTGGAGCCGTAGCCGGTCACCGTGTCGAGATCCTCGCCCGCGGCGTCGCGCCCGGCGAAGGGCGCCACCGCGCCGGCCTCGTCCACCAGGAAGAGCATGGCCCGCTCGGCGCCCAGGATGCGCAGCGTCTCGTCGAGCGCCACCCGGGCCAGCCGCTGCGGGTCGAGGACCGTCGCGCCGGCCACGCTGACCTGCTGCAGCGCGTCCAGGCGGCGGTTGCGCCCGTCGTGCGAGTCGCGGTCGGCGCGCTGGGGGTGCGACCGGGTCTCGTCGATGGCGAACTCCAGGCAGACCTGGCGGCGGCGGTGCTCCCAGCCGTACGTCTCGGCCAGCAGGTGGGCGATCCTCGCCTGCCGCTCGGCCTCGCCGGTGTGCCCGAGGGCGCGCAGCGCCCGGGCCCGGATCCGGGCCACCTCGAACGACACCAGCGGCGCGTCCAGCGCGCGGCTGTCCCGCTCCACCTTGTCCGCCAGGGCGATGGCCTTGCGGTGCTCGCCGCGCAGGTGCAGCAGCGCGGCCTGGGCCGTGCGGTGGCCGGTGCGCAGCAGCACGGTGCTGGCCACCCGGCCGAGCTCCCGCGTCGCCTGCTCCGCCGCCAGCAGCCGGGCCGGCCGTTCCGCCTCGTCGGCCAGCCGCACCTGTGCCATGCGGCCGTGCGCCCGCCAGACGTAGAACCACTTCAGCTGGGCCATCAGCTCGCTCTTGCGCAGGTTGAGCCCCTCGAACTCCGCGACGATCTCGTCGAAGCGGGAGCCGAACTCGCCTTCCTCCACCGCCGCGCAGAGTGCGGCGGTCGCCATGTTGGCGGTCTGCACGGGCGTGGCGACCCCCGGCGGCAGCGCCTCGCGCATGGCCGCGTCCGCCGCGGCGGCCTCGGCCGGAAGTCCCAGCTGAGCCGGGATCATGACGCCGAGCATGCTGAACGACGTGCCGTACACCTGGCTGGGGTCGACCAGGCGCCGCAGGCTGCGCTCGTAGTCCGCCTTGCTCTCGCGGGTGTACCCGCGCAGCATCAGCCGCAGTGCCGTCGTGGCCATCCCGGGCAGCATCTGCGCCGGGTGGAACCAGTGCGAGTGCCGGGCGAGGGCCTTCTCGTAGGTGCTGCCGTCGTCGATGCCGGCGAACAGCCGCGCCAGACCCACGATCCAGTCGACGTACGCGATCAGCTGCCGGTCGCGCAGCTTCTCGGCGTCCCGGGCGGCCCGGGCCAGGCAGCGCTCGGCCGTACCGTGCAGCCGCAGCATCGCGACGACGTAGCCGATCAGCGCGTACACCCGGACGTACTCGGGGCACAGGCCGATGCGGTTGATGGCGTACAGCGCGCGCAGGGTGAAGACGGCGGCCTCGCGCAGGCGCATGCCGAGCGCCGCGGCGTACCCGCCGGCGTCCAGGACGGCGGCGAGGGCGGCCAGGTCGTCGCGGCGGCGGCCTTTCGCGGTGCCGTACCCGATGCCGGTGCGGCGCACGAACGCGCCCGCCGCGGCGAGGGCGAGGGTGGACAGCAGCCGGACCGGCTTGCTCGCCGGCAGCGGGCGGCCGAGCTCGTGCAGCGCCTCGGTCGCCGCGTGCACGGCCCGGTCGTCGGCCCAGGTGGTGTGGTGCAGCTCCACCAGGGTGGTGCGCAGCTCGGCGCGGCGCTGCCGGTCGGTCTCGGTGGCCAGCGCCCGTTCCAGCGTCTGCCGGCACTCGGCGAAGTGGCCGGCCCGCAGGTACGCCACGGCGAGCGGACGCAGCACCTCGCTGCCGGCCGGGCCGTCGGCACCGGCGATGCCGGTCAGGTACTCGATCGCCTCGGCCGGTGCCTGGTCGGCGAGGGCACGCCGGCCCGCGGCGAGGGCGCTACGGCGCCGCGCGTCCGGGTCGGCCGCGTCGCCCGCGTGCCGGTGATGGCGGGCGAGCACGTACTCGTGGTCGGTGTCGCGCAGCGTGAGCGGCAGCACGTCGAGGGCGTCCGCGGCCGCGGCGTGCAGCCGCCGCCGGCGCTCGGGTGCGACGTCGGCCAGCAGGGCGTCGCGCAGCGCGGTGTGGACGAAGCCGTACCGGCCGCCCTCGCGGATCTCCACGATCCGCCGGATCACCGCCGTGCCGAGCGCGGCCGCGACGGTCCCGGCGGGCAGGCCGCACACGGCGGTCAGCACTTCCTGGCGGAAGCGGCCGCCGACGACCGACGCCGCGGCGAGGACCTCGCGGACGTCGTCCGCCACTCCCTCCAGGCGGGCCACGATCAGCGAACCGGCGTCCGAGGCGACGGGCAGGCCCTCGGCGCCGGCGGCGTCGAGATACCACTCGCCCCACAACGGCACCAGCAGCCCCGCGTCCACCAGCTGCAACAGGTACGCGACCTGGGCCAGCGGCGAACCGTCGGCCAGCGCCGCGACATGCGCCACCAGCGCGTCCGGGACCCGGGCGCCGGGCAGCCGGGAGGCGATCAGCGCGGCCGTCGCGTCCGCGCCGAGCGGCTCGCAGCGCACGGTCGTGTCCAGCGCCGCACCCAGCTCGGTGAGCGGCCGGGCCGCGCCGTCGAGCTCGGTGAGCAGCACGAGCAGCGGCAGGGTGGCCAGGTCGGGGCCGAGCATGGCGAGCACCCGCCGGCTCGCCGCGTCGAGCCACTGTACGTCGTCCAGGACCAGCAGCAGGCCGTCGCCGGCGCGCGCCAGCTCGCTGAGGAAGACGGCGACCGCGGCCAGGAGGCGGTCGTCACGGCCGTCGCTCGCGGTCGCGGGCGCGTCGCCCAGCATGGCGGCCAGCCGGGGCGACAGGCCGGCGATCAGTCCCGGTCCCACGCCGGCGGCGGCGGTCCGGATCCGCTCCTGGGCGGCGTCGCGCGCCGGCCGCTCCAGCCGGGCGACCGCGTCCAGGTGTCCCTCGAGCGCGGCACGCAGCCCGCCGAGCGGCACCGCCTCGCCCTCGGCGCACCGGCCCGACAGCACCGTCGCGCCGGCCGCCGCGGCGGCGACCTCGGCCGCGAGGCTGCTGCGGCCCGAGCCCGCCGGGCCGCGGACGACCGCGGCGCCGCCGGCGCCCGCCCGGGCACGCAGCCACCGCTCGGTCAGCTGCCGGATCTCGGCGTCGCGGCCGAACAACGGCCACCGCGGCGTCGCGGCGTCGGCCGGGGCGGGGTCCGCCCCGCCGGCAGCGGCGCGCAGCGCGGCGAGCAGGGCCGTCGGGCTCTGGTACCGGTCGTCGGGGTCCTTGGCGAGCAGGCGCGTGACCACCTCGGCCAGCGCCGGGTCGATACCCGGGCCCAGCTCCGGCACCGGGGCGGTGGTGTGCAGGCGCAGCAGCTCCCCGACGTCCGGGGCCGAGAACGGCGGGCGGCCCGTCAGGCACTGGAACAGCACGACGCCGAGGGAGTACAGGTCCGAGCGGCCGTCGACCGGCCGCTTGAGCATGCCGGACTGCTCCGGCGAGCAGTAGAGGAACGTACCGACCGTCTTGTCGGCGGTGTCCAGATCCTGGCCGAGCATCGCCAGGCCGAAGTCGATCAGCTTCGCGTGCCCCTGCGCCGGAACCATGATGTTGTGCGGCTTGATGTCACGGTGCACCAGACCGGTACGGTGCGCGGCGGCCAGCGCCTGCGCCAGCTCGGTGGCGAGCCGCAGCACCCGCTCCTGCGGCAGCGGGCCGTCGGCGAGCAGGTCGGCGAGGGACCGGCCGTCGAGCAGCTCGGTGACCAGCGCCGGGCCGTCCTCGTAGCGGCCGGCCGCGTACGCGCGGACCACGCCGGGGTGGTCGACGCAGGCGAGCAGGGCAGCCTCGCGGGAGAACGCCAGCAGCGTGCCCGGTGCGCCGGCCGCCTCGCCGCGGGGACGCTTCAGCGCGTACCGCTCGTCGCCGCGGCGCGCCTGGAACACGGTCGTGTACGCGCCACGACCCAGCTCCGCCTCGATGTCGAGCCCGGTCAGCTGTGCGGGCCGCCGGACCGACTCCGGACGCTGCGCTTCGCTCATCACCGACCGCCCCGTCACTTGTCCCTCCGTCTGAGGTCATCGACACGAGCGGGCGATGGTTGAGCATTCGGGCGGCGCGGCTCACCGGCCGAGCACGGCACCCCCGTTGAGGCCGATGATCTGTCCGGTGAGATATCCCGCATCGGGCGAGGCGAGGTAGCGGACGGCCGCCGCCACGTCCGCCGGCGTCCCGGTCCGGCCGACCAGGGTGTCGGCCACCTTGGCGGCCACGAACTCCGGTGTGTCCTGGCCGTCGAAGATGTCGGTGTCCCGGATGTAACCGGGTGCCAGGACGTTCACCGTGATGCCGTCCGGGCCGAGCTGCCGGGCCAGCCCGAAGGCCCATCCGTGCAGCGCGGCCTTCGCCGCGGCGTACGAGCCGGCCGAGTGGGCGCCGGCGCCGCCGCGTTGCGCGGCCGCGGAGCTGACCAGGATCAGCCGGCCGCCCGGCCGGCTCAGCCGTCCCAGCAGGGCGTTGGTGAGCAGCACCGCGGTGATCAGGTTGGTGTCCAGGTCGCGGCGCCAGGCGTCGGCCAATGCCTCGAGCCCCTCGCCGGCCGAGGGCGTGATGATCGCGCCGGCATTGTTGACCAGCACGCCGACCGTGCCGAGCTCCGCGATGCGGTCCGCGGCGCGCCGGACCTGCGCCGGATCGGTCAGGTCCGCCGCGACCGGGATCACGCGCCGCGCGCCCAGCTCCCGGTTGATCTCCTCGGCGGCCCGCTCCAGCAGCCCGGCCCGGCGCCCGATGACGACCACCCGGTCGCCGTCACCGGCCAGCGTGCGCGCGACCTCGCGACCGATGCCCGTCCCCCCGCCGGAGACGACCGACACCCGTGAATCGTTGATCATGCGCGGTAGGGTACCGGCCGATCAATCGACGATCTCCATCGTGGCCATCATGGCGTGCGACGAGTGGTCGATCAGGTGGCAGTGGTAGACGTACCGGCCCGCCGGCCCGGCGAACGTGGCCTGCAGCCGTACGGTCTCGCCCGGCTGGAGCGGCACCGTGTCCTTCCAGCCGGCCTCGGCCGGCGCCGGCGGCCGGCCGTTGCGGCTCAGTACGCGGAACTGCACCAGATGCAGGTGGAAGTTGTGCGGGATGGTGAACGTGTCGGCGTTGGTGACCTCCCACACCTCCGTGTCGCCCCGGCGGATGGTGGTGTCCACCCGGTTGGGGTCGAAGGCCTTGCCGTTGATCTTGAAGGTGAAGTCCTGGGGGTCGATGCCCAGGTGGAAGGTGCGGACGACGTCCGGCTCGCCCAGCGGTGGCAGCGGCCGCAGCACGGCGGGCACGCGGCTGGCGTCGTAGGCCGGGCCGCCCACGTCGAAGCGCAGCACCGGCCCCGCGTTGTCGTCGGCGAGGATGACCTGGGTGCCGGCGGGCCGGCCGGTGAAGTCCAAGACCACGTCGGCGCGCTCGCCGGGACTGAGCTTGATCTCGCGTGTCGGCACGGGCGCGCCGAGCAGGCCGCCGTCGGTGCCGATCTGCGCCACCTCCTCGCCGGCGCCCAGGCGCAGCACGAACGAGCGCAGGTTGGCGCCGTTGAGCAGACGGAACCGGTAGCGGCGGGCGGCCACCGGGAAGTACGGCTGCGTGCGGCCGTTGGTCAGGATGGTGGTGCGCTTCTGGAAGTCCTCGGCCTCGAAGTGCAGGCTGCCGTCCTCGTCGAACCGGGCGTCGCGCAGCATGATCGGCACGTCGTACTCCCCGGCGGGCAGGCCCAGGGCGGCCTCGGCGGGATCCTCGATCAGGTAGAAGCCGTGCAGGCCGCGGTAGACGTGTTCCGACTCCATGTGGTGGGCGTGGTCGTGGTACCACAGCGTCGTGGCCTGCTGCCGGTTCGGGTACTCGTAGATCCGCGTGGCGCCGGGGGCGATGACGTCCAGCGGGAAGCCGTCGCTCGCCGGGGGCGTGTGGCCGCCGTGCAGGTGGACCGCGGTGTCCATGTCGAGCTGGTTGGTCTGGGCGATGACGACGCGGCGCCCGGCGGTGGCGCGGATGGTCGGGCCGGGGAACTGGCCGTTGTAGCCGTAGACCTCGGTCGCGGCCCCGTGCAGGATCTGCGCGCTCGCCCTGCGGGCGGTCATCGTGTAGTAGTCGGTGGTCGAGGTGCGGGCCACCGGCTTCAGCGTGGGCGGGATCGGCATCCGGACCGTGAACGGCTCCGGGGCCTCGGCGCGGACGGGCTTCGGACCCCGCTCGTTCGGCAGGGCCGCGGCCAGCGCGGAGGTCGCGTACGCGGCCGCCGGCAGGAGCACGGCTCCGCCCGCCTTCATCACGGTGCGTCTGGTGGGCATGGAACCCGGGCTCCTCTCGCTCGTACGGCCTGTGGATCACCGTGACGCGCGGCTCTCGAGAGCGGCTCGAAGCCCCGTGGGAACGCCGGTGCGGCATAGTGATCTGCCGTGACGTCCACACCGGCGATGCCTGCCTGTCCGGTCTCCACCCGGCTCTACGAGAGGGGCGGGCTCGTGGCCGAGGGCTTCGGCGCGGCGCAGGTCCCCGGGATGCTCGCCGAGCACCCGGAGGCCGTGCTCTGGCTCGATCTGTTCGATCCGGAGGAGGACGATCTGCGGGCCGTGGCCGCGGAGTTCGAGCTGCACCCGCTCGCCGTCGAGGACGCGGTGCACGACCATCAGCGGCCCAAGCTCGACCGCTATCCCGGCCATCTCTTCATGAACGTGTACGACGTGCGCGTCTCGACCGGCGATCCCGCCCCGGTCCTGCGCAAGGCGGAGATCAGCGCGTTCATCACCGGGCGGGCGCTGATCACCGTACGCAAGTCGGAGAGCGACGTGTCCCGCCTCGTCGCCCGCTGGGACGCCGACGCCGGCCTCGCCCGGCACGGCGGCGTCGCCTTCCTCGTGTACGGCCTGCTCGACGTCGTCGTGGACGGTCAGTTCGCCGCCGCCCGCACCCTCGACGAGGCGATGGACAAGACCGAGGACACGATGCTGGAGGAGGGCGGCGCGCCGCGTCCGGTCCGCCGCTACGGGTTCGGCCTGCGCAAGGCCCTGGCCGAGCTGCGCCGCCCGGTGGCGCCCATGCCCGGCCTCATCGCCGAGGTGCTGCGCCTGGAGAGCGGGCTCGTCGACGAGCAGCTCGCGCCGTACTACCGGGACGTCGACGACCATGCCCGCCGGGCGACGGAGACCATCGACAGTGCCCGGGAACGCATCAACGAGCTGCTGGAGGCGGACCTCACCGAGCAGAGCAACGACCTCAACGACGTGACCCGCAAGCTGGCCGCCTGGGCGGCCGTCATCGCGGTGCCGACCGCGCTGACCGGCTTCTTCGGCCAGAACGTGCCGTACTGGGGCTACGAGCGGCCGTCCGGGTTCCTCGCCAGCCTGCTCCTGATCCTGGTCTCGGCCGGCGGGCTCTACGTCTACCTCAAGCGCCGCGGCTGGCTGTGAGATGAGGGCCATGCCACGACTCACCCACACGGCGCGGCTGGAGTGGGACGGCTCGACGGGGGAGGGCTACCGGGCGTACTCGCGGGCCCACACGGGCACCGCCCCGCCCGCCGGGGCGTCCCTGCGGCTGAGCGCCGATCCGCACTTCCGCGGCGACGCCGCCCTGCTCAACCCGGAGCAGCTCGTGGTCCTGGCGGCGAGCTCGTGCCAACTGCTGGCGTTCCTGTCGGTGGCCGCCCGCAAGCATGTCGACGTGGTGCGGTACACCGACGACGCGACCGGCCACCTCAGCGCGGACCTGCGGCACGCCCGCATCGAGCGGATCGAGCTGAACCCGGTCGTGCACGTGGCCGCCGGCACCGCCGAGGACCTGGTGCTGCGGCTGGTGGAGCAGGCCCACGAGGAGTGCTACATCGCCCGGTCGCTGACCTCGGAGGTGACCGTGCGGGCGACCGTACGGGTCACCCGTCGGTGTCCGCCGCCCGGACACTAGGGTGGGCGCCGTGCGTGACATCGCCGTGTTCACCGGAAGTGCCCATCCCGCATTGGCGGCGGAGATCTGCGAGCACCTCGGCGTGCCGCTGATGCCGGCCAAGACGTCCCGCTTCGCCAACGACTGCATCGAGGTGCAGCTGCAGGGCAACTGCCGCGAGCGGGACGTGTTCCTGATCCAGCCGCTGGTCCCGCCGGTCCAGGAGAACCTGGTGGAGCTGCTGTTCATGCTCGACGCCGCGCGCGGCGCCTCGGCCGCCCGGGTCACGGTCGTGCTGCCGCATTACGCGTACGCCCGCAGCGACAAGAAGGACGCCCCGCGCATCTCCATCGGCGGGCGTCTCGTCGCCGACCTGCTGCAGACGGCCGGTGCCCACCGGATCCTCGCCCTGACCCTGCACTCCCCGCAGGTGCACGGCTTCTTCAGCGTCCCCGTCGACCACCTGCACGCGCTGCGCGAGCTGGCGCACCACTTCCGCGGGTACGACCTGAGCAACACCGTCGTCGTCTCCCCGGACCTCGGCAACGCCAAGGAGGCGGCGGCGTTCGCCCGGATGCTGAACATCGAGGTGGCCGCCGGCGCCAAGCAGCGCTACGCCGACGACAAGGTCGTGATCAGCTCGGTGATCGGCGAGGTGGCCGACCGGGACGTGATCATCCTGGACGACGAGATCGCCAAGGGCAGCACCGTCTTCGAACTGCTGGACCGGTTGCGCGAGCGCAACACCCGCAGCATCCGGGTCGCCTGCACGCACGGCCTCTTCGCCGCGCAGGCGGTGCAGCGGCTCTCCGCCGAGAAGGACATCGAGGAGATCGTCTGCACCAACACGGTGCCCATCCCCGCGGCGAACCGCACCGACAAGCTGACCGTGCTCTCGGTGGCGCCGGCGCTCGCCGAGGCGATGCGCCGCATCCACAACGGCGAGTCGGTCAGCGCCCTCTTCGCCTAGGAGGTGCGGCGCGCGGGCTGCGGGCCGCAGAGGGTGTGGATGGCGCCGAGCAGCGTCGAGCGGGTGAACGGCTTCTCCACCAGCATGCTGTTGGCGTCGAGGTGCAGCTGCGGCCCCAGCGACGCCGCGGTGTAGCCGGACATGTAGAGCACCGGCAGGTCGGGGTGGTGGGTGCGCAGCGCGGCCGCCAGCTCCGGTCCGGTCATCGTCGGCATGACGACGTCGGTGATCAGCAGGTCCGGGTGGGCGCCCGCGGCCACCTGGGTCACCGCCGTGAGGGCGTCGGTGGCAACGGTGATCTCGTACCCGGCCGGCTCGATCAGCCGCTGCACGAGCTGGGCGACCTCGGGCTGGTCCTCGACGATCAGCACCCGGCCGATGACGGCCGGCGTGACGCGGCGGTCGACGGCCGGCGCACGCTCCTCGGCCGCGGGCAGGTAGAGGTGCACCGTGGTGCCCATGCGCGGCTGCGACTCCAGGGCGATGTGGCCGCCGATGCCCTGCACGATGCCCGCGGTGGTGGCCAGCCCCAGCCCGGCGGCGGTGGGCCGGGTGGTGAAGAACGGTTCGAGCGCCCGCCGGCGGGTCTCGTCGCTCATGCCCACCCCGGTGTCCTGGATGACCATGTGCACGATCCGGCCGGCCGGGGCGCCCTCGGCGAGCTGGCCCGGCTCCACCACCTCGTTGGTGGCGGCCACCCGCAGCATGCCGCCGTGCAGCATCGCGTCGCGGGCGTTCGCGGCCAGGTTGACCAGCGCCTGCTCCAGCGGTCCCCGCTCGGCGCGGACCGGCCACACGTCGGGGCTGAAGGCGAGGTCGAGGCCGATGCGCTCGCCGAGCGTACGGCTGAACAGGCTCTGCACGTCGGTGAGCAGGTCCGGGATCGGGATGATCTCGGGCCGGTTGCCTTCGGTGCGCCCGAACGCGAGGAGCTGGTGCGTCAGCGTGCGCCCGGTGGCCACCGCATCCAGGATGTCCTTGGCCATCTGGTGCTGCGGCGTGCCCTCGGCGGTCGTCGTCGCGATCATGTCCGCGGAGCCGGCGACCACGGTCATCAGGTTGTTGAAGTCGTGCGAGATGCCGCCGATGAGCTGGCCCATGCTGTCGAGCCGGCGCAGGTGGTCGAGCTGGCGCTTGAGCCCCTTGGCGTCGATGTGGTCGGTGGTGTCGGTGACCATGCACAGCACCCCGTTGCGGCGGCCGTGCTCGTCCTCGAGCGGCATCATGCTCATCCGTACGCTGCGCTGCGAGCCGTCGGCGCGCATCAGCTTGGTGGCGCCGACCGTGGAGCGCCCGGCCTTGCACTCGGCGAGCCGCCGGGTGAGCTCCGCCTGGCCGTGCTTGTCCAGGAAACCGCGCAGCGAGACGCCGATGAGCTGGGCGCGGGGCATGCCGAGCACGACGCCGATGGGCTCGTTGGCGTAGGTGGCGACCCCGTCGTCGTCGAGCTGCAGCACACCCTCGGGGATGGTCTCCAGCACCCGGCGGTAGCGCTCCTCGCTGGCCCGCAGGCGTTCCATGGCGCGCGCGCCGGACAGGGCCAGGGACAGCTCGCCGGCGACGTCGCGGGCGAGCTCGACCTCGGCGGCGGAGTAGACCGCACCCGGGGTGGCGCGGGTCAGCACCAGATAGCCCGCGTACGTGTTGTCGACGATGATCGGGCACAGCACGGCCGCGTGGATGTCGGGCGCGGGGACGCCCGGGTCGACGTACGCCTCGTGCCGCGGCCGGGGCAGCTCGGTGAGGGGCTCACCGTTCTCGCCGGCCAGGACGACCGGGCGCCGGCTCGCGGCGAGGCTGGTGGAGAAGTCGTCGTCCGGCAGCTCGCCGGCGCGGTCGAGCAGCCGGGCGAACGCGGGGGCCAGCTCGTCGTCGACGTGGTGGTAGGTCAGCGTGTCGTAGCGGCCGTCGTCGCCGAGCAGCTGGACGCCGGCGCCGTCGCCGACCATGTCCGCCGCGGCCCGTGCGGCGGTCGAGCGCACCTCTTCCGCGTTCTCGGCGACGCGGCTGAGCGCCAGCGCCAGGTCGGCCAGTGCGTACCGGAGGGGATAAGCCATGACACCCATGTGGCAACTATCTGCGGAACTGGCGCGCGGTGCGGGCGGTTCAGGAGGAATGCAACCATCCGGCCGAGGCTCGTCCCACGAGTAACGCCCCGCATCGGTGTGCCGTGACCCCCGGATCCGGTGTTTTCCCAGCTCACTGGAGTCTCATTCCGGGCAACGACGGGAGGGGGATCCGGTGACGGGCCGCGGCGGACACCTACCTCACGTGCGAACTCCGACGCGTTGAGTTGCCTATTGATCCGGACAAACAGCATCATTCCCGTCGGCCAAGTCGGATGTCGCGGCACCGCGGCGGGCGAAAGGGCACGACCACAGGTGGACCAGGATCCCACGAGCAGCGGCGCACCGGCGGATTCCGACGACGCGTCGACCCTCGATCTGAGCGGACGGTGCGTCGGCAGCTCGTACATCCTCCTCCGCCCCATCGGGCACGGCGCGACCGGTACGGTCTGGCGCGGCGTCGACCGCTCCTCCGGCGAGCCGGTCGCGGTCAAGCTGCTGCACGAGAGCCTGCTGCGGCAGCCGAAGCTGGTCACCCGCTTCGTGCAGGAGCGCACGATCCTGATGATGCTGCGACACCGCAACGTGGTCCGGGTCCGGGACCTGTTCAGCGTCGGCGAGTCCCTCGCCCTGGTCATGGACCTCGTGCCGGGCGGCAGCCTGCGCGACTACCTGCGCGAGCGGCCCACGCTGGCCCCGGCCGAGGTAGCGCGGCTCGGCGCCCAGGTCGCGGCGGCGCTCGCCGAGGCGCACGAGCTCGGCATCGTGCACCGCGACCTCAAGCCGGACAACATCCTGCTGCACCGCGAGGAGGGCCGCCTGGACATCCGGCTCACCGACTTCGGCATCGCGCGGGTGCTCAACGCGCCCAGCCTGACCACCACCCACGCCGTCGTGGGCACCCCGCACTACATGGCCCCGGAGGCGTTCCACAGCTCCTCGACCACCCCGGCGGCCGACGTGTACGCCCTCGGTGTGCTGCTGTACGAGATGGTGTCGGGACGCCCGCCGTACGACAGCGACACCGTCACCGACCTGATGCGCCTGCACCTGGAGGGTGTTCCGGAGCGCCGGCCGGGCATCCCGGACCCGCTGTGGGACGTCGTCGCGAGCTGCCTGGAGCGCAAGCCCGGGCTGCGCCCGACGGCCGCCGAGCTCGCCGTCGACCTCGGCGACGTGTCCCGCGCGGTGGACGCCCCCGCGCTGTCCGCGCCGGCCGCGCGGCCGGGCGGCTCCCGGGACTCCGCCGGCCCGCCGGCCCGCTCCGCCGGCTCGTCACCCGGCGACCCCGGCTCGTCACCCGGCGACCCCGGCTCGTCACCCGGCGACCCCGGCTCGTCACCCGGCGACCCCGGCCCGGGGTCCGGCGGCCGTGGCTCGTCGCCCGGCGGGGCGCCCGCCGGGTCCGGGCCGTCGCGCGGCCCCGATTCGAGACCGCCGGCCGCCGGCCCGGGCCGGCATCCGTCGCACACCGGCGCACGCCGGCCGCTGGTGCCGCGCCGGCGCAACCAGCCGGCGAGCTGGCGATGGGCCCGGCCATGGGCGATGATCGCGCTGGTCTGCGCCGCGATGCTCGCCTCCGGGGTGGCGACCACGGCGTGGCACCTCGGCCGGGCCGGCGGGGAACCGGGCGGCGAGGCGGCGCTGGCCCGGACCGGAGCCGGCGATGTGCGGCCGTCCGCCGCCTCCGCCGGATCGGCGCCACCGGCCGCCCGCTCCGCGCGGAACCGGGCCGACGACTCCGGCCGGAGCCAGAGCCGGCTGGGCGCCAAGGCCGCCGCGGCCGCCGCGGTGGCGACACCGAGCCCGCGGCCCAGCCGGGCCGCGGCCACCGGGTCCCCGGTCACGGAGAAGACCTACGGCCCTTGGGAGTGCGCGCAGCAGTATGCGCTGAGCTACGACAACGCGATGGCGGTGCGGCCCTGTCACAAGGTGGGGGACAAGGTCCAGGTCTCCGCGACCCTGACCGCGCCCCGCGACGGCACGGCCACGCTCTCGCTGGAGTTGCGCGACGTGGCGACCGGCGCCAGCCATCCGGCGAAGACCTGTACGGGCCTGGTCTTCCAGGAGGGTTCCCGGTCGCGGGAGTGCGGTCCCGCCACGGTGAGCCCGCGCCGGGGACATCGCTACCAGGTGGTCATGTCCTGGCGGTTCAGCCGCGACGGCCGGGTCGAGGCCGGTTCCGCGCGCGGCTCGGAGTTCTCCTTCTAGCGCCGGTCGCGGCGGGCACGGTCGACGCGTGCCCGCCGTCATCGTCACCGAAGGTCAGCGCAGCACGGAATTGAGCGCGGGCAGGTAGCCGTACTTGTGGCCGTTGCCGTTGGGGTGGAACGAGTCGGTCGGCGGGAGCAGCGTGAGCCCGTTCAACCAGGGGCTGGCGCCGCAGATGCCGTGGCCGGCGAACTCGTCCGTCACGTCCGACCAGGTGAAGCCGGCCGCGCGGACCCGTTCCTCGATGACCTGGTTGAGCTCGTCGGCGCCGTGGTTGAGCGACTTGCGCTTGGGAATGCTCATGCCGGCGAAGCCGCAGCTCGGCGCGGCCACGTCGAACAGCAGCGGATAGCCGAGCACGACCACCTTGGCGTTCGGCGCCTTCGCCCGGATGTCGCGGTACGTGGCGTCGAGCCGGGCGGGAATCTCCTCGTCCAGCAGCTCCAGCTGCTCGTCCACCTTGGCGGCACAGCCCTTGTCGCTGGTCAGCGTGCAGGTGAGGACGGTCTCGGCGAAGCCCGCGTCATTGCCGCCGATGGTCACCGTCACCAGGTCGGTGGTCGTGGAGAGGGCGGAGAGCTGGCTGGAGCGCAGCGAGCTGGTGGTGGCGCCGCTGCACGCGACCATCCGGTACGACGCCGGATCGTTCGCGGCGTCCCACAGCCCGGGGTACGCGTTGGAGCTGCGCAGGCAGCTGCCGGACTGCCCGGGCGTGCCGACGCCGGACGAGTAGGAGTCGCCCATGGCGACGTAGTCCCAGTCGGACGGTGGAGCGGCGGCCGCCGGGGCCGCGGTGAGGACGGTCAGCAGGATGGACGTGACGAGGCAGGCGAGGACGCACAGACGTCTGCTCATCGGGGGCCTCCAGATCCACGGGGGATGGGGGCCGAAGCGCTCCGGTTACCGAAGAGTAAGTCAAGGGCTCGCCGAAAGAAATCCAGTGACATCGCGGTTACAAAGTAGTAACATGCATCGATGTGACCTGCATGTATGTCATGCGGTTATGTTTCATGCGCGAACAGTAGTTGACCATCGACGGCGCTACCGCCGTTCTTCAGCGTGTCCACAGCTCGGGCCGTTAGCGTCGCGGCATGGACGAGGAAAGGGCACACCGGGTCGTCGAGACACTCCGCGCGCGTAACGTCTTCGCGCACGTGAAGCTCCCGCATGCCGGCATCACCCGCTACGGGATCCGGGTGGTGCTGCCCGACGGCCGCGAGGCGATCTGGGACAACGACGGCACCGCGGGCCTGGAGGCGCAGATCATGCGCAACGGCGTGCTCGTCGGTTTCGTGCCGTCCATCCCGGGCTCGGAGAACTTCGGCGAGGAGCAGATCGTCGAGGCCGTCGCCCGCGCCGACTACGACCGGCCGGTCGGCCGCTCCCAGCCGTCCGCGGCGACCCGCGGGCCCGCACCCGTCGCGCCGCGACCGCCCGGCCTGGCCGCGCGGCTGCGCCGGACCTTCCGCGACTGACCCGGGCCTCGGGCCACCCCGATCGGGTCAGCCGACGCCGAACCCCACGTCGCGAGTGGGCATCGGCCTGCCCTGCGCATCCAGGGCGAAGAGCCTGGTCAGCGACTTCCCGGGCGGTGCGTCGGCCGGATCGAACCAGAACGCGACGACCGACGGATCGTCGCTCCACCGCGCGAGCCTGGCATAGACGGCCTTCCCGCCCGCCATCGCCCTGATCCGGGCGACGTCGGCGCCCACGAAGTAGCCGAAGGCGGGGGACAGGAAGCCGTCCACCTCCGTGGCCTCGTGCGGCGAGTGGAAGCCGGGAGCCCGGTCCGAGCCCTCGCTCTCGTTGGTCAGGACCTCGCGTTGCAGGACTCCGTCCGGGGTGCGCCGGCCGGTGGTGAGCCCGAACGTCGTCCTGGGCAGCGACTCGCTCTCCAGCGGCGTGAACCAGAGCAGGACCGGCTCGCCGCCGGGGGTCCGCAGGCCGGTGTCGATCACGTCGCCGAGCACGTCGGTGGGGGGTTCGGCGGTGGAGCGCGCCGTGGCGGACGGTGCGCCGGAGGGCGCTGCGGTCGAGGGTGCGGCGGCGACCGGGCCCGGCGCGGGCTCGGCGCCGCCGTCGCGGGCGCGGGCCAGCACCCCGCCGCCGACCAGCAGGACCAGGACCGTGGCGGAGGAGGCCGCGCCCATCGCGAGACGGCGCCGGCGGCGCAGGCGGCCGCCCTGCGCCATGACCGCGCCGAGGTCGAGGGGACGCGGCTCGAAGCCGGGCGTCGAGTGCATGGCGTCCTTCAGGTCGTCGAGGTCGGTCATCGTGCCGCTCCGGTTTCCAGGCCCTGGCGGGGGGCGGGAATCGAGACCCGGAGCTTGGCCAGCCCGCGGGAGTTGAGGCTCTTGACCGTGCCGAGGGAGAGGTTGAGCTCCCGAGCCACGTCCATCTCGGTGATGTCGAAGAAATGTCGCATGACGATGACGGTGCGTTCGCGCGGCGAGAGGGCCTTGAGCGCCCCGATCAGCCAGCGCCGCCGGGTGACCTCGTCGGCCACGTCGCGGGCCACCGGACGCTCCGGGAGCTCCTCGGTCGCGTACTCGCGCAGCGGGCGGCGCCACTGGTCGGTGAGCAGGTTCGCGAGGACGGTGCGCGCGTAGGCGTACGGGTCCTTGCGGCGTACCCGGCCCCAGGACGCGTAGACCCGGACGAGCGCGGCCTGCGCGGCCTCCTCGGCCTGATGCCGGTCGCCGGTCAGCAGATATGCGGCACGCTGCAGCCGCGCCGAGCTCGCCTGGGCGAACTCGACGAACTCGTCGTCACCTCGTCGGCCTTGTCCCACGACAGTGGAGACGGGCGGGAGCCGCGAAAGGTTGCGCTGACTTTCCGGGGCGATCGGATCACGAGCCGCTACTGCCAGGCCTTGCGCACCCGCTCGGCCACCGCGGCCGCCTGCGCCCGGCCTGCCTCGGCCGCCGGGGCGCGACGCGAGGGGTCGAGCGCGTTGCGCCCGATGGCGGTCCGGGCGGCGGCGTCCGGGCTGACCACGGCCGTGCGTACGCCGGGCCCCAGCCGTCTCGCCTGCTCGGCCGGGCGGTCCACGCGCCGGACGGCGGCGGGGATCGGCGCGACCACCACGACCCGGTCGTGGTCGCGGGCCAGGTCGACGTTCGCGGCGGATCGCACGCCACCGTCCACGTAGCGCCGGCCGCCGACCGTCATCGGCGGCCAGACCAGCGGCACCGCGCAGCTCGCCGCGACCGCGTCGATCAGCGAGACCCCGCTGTCGCGGTCGAAGATCTGGACCGCGCCGGTCAGCGCGTCGACGGCCGGCACCAGCAGGCGGGCCGCGGGCCAGTCGTCGCGCCGGACCCGTGCCGCGATCGCCCTGCGCCGCTCGGACTCGGGCACCGTACGGGCGCGCAGCGCGGCCCGCCCCAGGCGTGCCCTGCCCCGCGTCCGGCCGCCCGGCCAGAGCGCGGCCAGCACGAAGCCGAGCAGCACCCGCGTGCCGACGACCGCGCTGGTGTCGCCGCTGGTGTCGGTGAGCTCGCGGGCGTACAGCTCGGGCAGGGGCGTGCCGCCGGTGAGCTCGGCGGCCACCACCGATCCGGCGGAGGTGCCGACGAACAGGTCGGCGGCGGTCAGGTCGAGACCGTGTTCGGCGAGGCCGTGCAGCAGTCCGATCTCCCACGCGACGCCGGTGACGCCGCCTCCGCCGAGTACGAGTGCACGTTTGTCCATGCGTCCACTATGCACGGTGCCGGCGTCCATGGGTTCGCCCGTCATGTCGCTCGGGGCCGGGGGACCGCACCCTAGCCGGCGAACAGCGCCGCGTACCTGGCCGCCGACCCGGGGTTCCGGCGGCAGGCCGGGTCGGCGCGGAACAGGCTCGACTGCACGCCGCCGGCGCCGCAGTCGGAGAAGTACGCCTCGTAGGCCAGGTGCTCCGCGTGCGCCGCGAACCACTCGTGCATCCAGGTCACGAAGTCCGGGTTCTCCCGTCCCGCGTCCGCCGTCGGCACGACGCCCCACTCGCCCACCGAGAACGGCTTGCCGTGTGCCCGGGCGAAGTCGTACAGCCAGGTCAGGCCCTCGGGGGCGGCCGCCGTACGGTCGAACGCGGCCTTGGTCGGCGACCACGGATAGTGGTCGTAGTTGTCGATGCCGATGATGTCCACGTACGCGTCGCCGGGATAGCAGTTGGTGCTCAGGCCGCCGCACACGCCGGCCGGGGTGCTGTGCGCGTTGATCGTCCAGTCCAGCAGGACGTCCGGGTTGGTGGCGCGGATGTTCTCCGCCGCCCGCCGGTAGCACGCGATCCACGTCTTCGGGTCCGTGGCGAGCCATGGCGACGTCCGCTCGTTGAACTCCCAGCCCAGCCGGACCACCGAGTCGCCCCGGCCGTGGTTGCGCATCAGCGTGCCGAACGCCCGCCAGTCGGCGTCGTGCTCCCCGCGGGCGCAGGACGGCAGATCCTTGCTGGCCCCCTTGGGCACCAGGCCCTGGGAGATCACCAGCATGCCGTCGAAGTCGGCCAGCAGCTCGAAGGTCCAGCCGGTGCCCCGGGTCATGGACTGCCAGGACGTGCGGTCGGTGTAGGTCTGCGTGACCCGGCACGGCCGGCCCCGGGCCGAGCAGAACGCGTTCACGTGCGCGGTGTCGAACCGCGGGTCGCCGTTCACGCCGGACAGGCCGTGGGGGCCGGGCCACGAGCCGTTCGCCCGCGGCAGGGCGATGAGCTGCCGCGCCGACCGGAGATCGCGCGCGCCGGCGGCCGGCCGGGACGTCGTGACGCCCGGGGCGGGCGAGGCCGGGCCCGGGGAGGCGGATGCCGGCGCCGGGGCGGCCGGTCCGGCGCCGGGCGTGGTCCGGTGCGACTCCGCCGTCGCCACGCCGACGGCGAGGCCGGTCAGGATGACGAGCGTCGCGAAGGCCGCGACCACCACCGACCGGCGGCCGCTCCAGCGTTCCTGGGCCATGTGGTGATCTCCCGGCGGTCGCAGCGTGTCGCCGAAGTCTGCCACCTTCCGTGCGGCCGGGTGACGGGTCCCCCGTGGGAACGGCCGGACGGGTGCCCCGGCGCCGCCCTCCCGGTGGCGCGGGAAAGGAAAGGTTTGCCTTGCCTAAAGAATGGTTGACGTATTTTCCTGCATTCATGGAATGGCGGTCCGCCGCCGCGCGCCGCGCGCGCCAATGGTTTATCGTCGGCGTTGAGAAAGGGAGGCCAGACCATGACTCAAATGATGGAGATGCCGCGCGTGCAGACGTGCACGGTGAGCGGCTGCGGGTACAACCACGACGGCTGCACGGCCTTCGCGATCACGATCGGCCGCGCCAAGACCGAGTGCGACACGTTCATCGAGGGTGACGAGGGCGGAATGGGCCAGGTCATGGCCCAGGTGGGCGCCTGCCACCGCGCCGAGTGCGTGCACAACACCGACCTCGAGTGTCGCGCGCCGGCGATCACGGTCGGGGCCGCCGAGGACCGCGCGGATTGTCTGACGTACTCGGCTCGGTAATAGTGTTTCTAAAGTGAGCCTCACCTAAGGCCGCCGCCCTTTTCGGAGGGCGGCGGCCTTGACAATTATGACGCCCGGCTCAGGGCAGGGTGAAGCGGTCGACCAGGGTACGCAGATCATGTGCGGTGTCGCGGAGCGACTCGGCGAGCCGGTGGGTCCGGTCGACGCTCAGCGACGCGTTGTGCGCGGCGCCCGCCACGGTCGTCACGCCCTCGGCGATGTCGCTGCTGCTGCCCGCCGCCTCCGCGACGCCCCGGCCGATCTCGCCGGTCACCGCGGTCTGCTCCTCCACCGCGGCGGCGATGGTGTTCTGCAGGGCGCTGACCTCGGCGATGATGCCGTTGATCTCGGTGATCGCCTGGACCGCGTCGCCGCTCTCCGTCTGGATCGCCGCCACCCGGCGGGTGATGTCCTCGGTGGCGTCCGCCGTCTGCTGGGCCAGGGCCTTGACCTCGCCGGCGACCACCGCGAAGCCCTTTCCGCTCTCCCCGGCGCGGGCGGCCTCGATGGTGGCGTTGAGGGCGAGCAGGTTGGTCTGCGCGGCGATGGCGGCGATCGTCCGGACCACGTCGTGGATGGCCGTGGAGCTGTCCCCGAGGCGCCCGACCACCTCGTTGGTGCGGGCGGCCACCGTGACCCCGTTGCCGGAGACCCGGGCCGCCTCGGCGGCGCTGCTGGCGATCTCGGCGATGCTGCCCCGCATCTGCTCGATGCCCGAGGCCACCGCCTGCATGGTGGTGTTGACCTGCCCCGCGGCGGACGACACCGCGCCGGCCTGCGCGGAGGTCCGCGAGGCGTCGCCGCCGAGCTCGCGGCTGACGGTGGTCAGTTCCTCGGCGGAGCGGGTGAGCTCTCCCGCGCTGGTGCTCATGCCGCCCACCGCCTCGGCCAGGATGTCCACCATCCGGTTCAGGCCCTCGGCGATCTTGCCCACCTCGTCGCGCCCGTCGACCGGCATGCGGGCGCTCAGGTCCCGGGCGACGAGGCGGTTCAGGAACGCCAGGGTGTCGCGCAGGGGCCGGGTCACGCTCAACGACACCCAGAAGACGACGAGTGACACCACCAGGATGGCGACGACGCCCACGACGAGCTGACGGCGCAGGAACGCGTCGAACTCCGGCCCGGTGAGGCCGTCGCCGACCAGGATCACGGCCGCGATGGTCTCGATGGTCACGACCAGGGCGCTGAGGCTGATCGCCAGCGTCATGAGCAGGGCACGCAGGCTCGGGAAGAGCCGCCAGACGCGGTGGATCCCGGAGCGGGACGAGGAAATGGTCACGCCTGCCCTATCGGCACGGCGGCTCCGAAAGCTGAACCGCTACAGGTAGAGGCCGGTCGGCGGCGCGGTGCTCGGCACGGTGACCGGGCGGGCGCCGGTCCTGAGGGCGTACAGCTCGGCGAGGGTGGCCCCCTCCGGGCCGATCCCGGCCGACGTGCCGAGCCAGGCGGTCGCCTCCGCGTACGGCAGCCGCCCCACCTCGATGCTGGCCAGGCACCGCCCCGGCCGGACCACGGCGGGGTGCAGCGACGCCAGGTCTTCGTTCGTGGTGATCGCGATCAGCGCGTTGCGGCCCTGGCCGAGCAGCCCGTCGGTCAGGTTGAGCAGCCGTGACAGCGACTGCCCGGCGCTCGCCTTGGCCTCGCCGCTGATCAGCTCGTCGCAGTCCTCCAGCATGAGCAGCCGCCAGCGCGGCTCGTCGTCGTCGCCGCTGCCCAGCGCCACGCTCATCAGGTAGGCGGGGTCGCCGAACATCCGCTCCGGGTCCAGCACGCAGTCCACCTGGCACCACGAGCGCCACTGCTGGGCCAGTGCCCGCAGGGCGGTCGTCTTCCCGGTGCCCGGCTCGCCGTGCAGCAGCAGGAGGCGGCCGTTGACGGCGGAGCCGTCGACGGCCATGAGGCGCTCGAGCGTGCCGGCGACCGGGCCGGCGTAGTTGTGCCGGATCTTGTCCCAGGGCGCGGCGTCGATCTCGCGCTGCACCCGCCGGGGCCCGTGCGGGCCGTAGTGCCAGAACCCGATCGGCACGCTGTCCGCGGCCGGTGCCGGCTCCTCGACCGCGTGGGCGGTGGCCGCGGCGAGCACCGACTCCGCGAGCTCGGCGGTGACGGCGGTCACGGTCACCCGGGCGCGGCGGCTCTGCTTCCAGCGCGTCACGTGCAGCGTCCAGCCGTCGCCGGTGGACAACCGTCCGTGGCTGTCCTCCTCGAGGGCGTCGCGGACCACCCGGGCGTCGTCGGTGGTCAGGGCCGCGTCCGCGCGGACGTTCTCCAGGTAACTGGTCCGGCCGAACGGCTCGCGCCCGGTCACGAAGGCGTCGAGGGCGAGCAGGTCCACCACGTCCACCAGCCGGTCGCCGTCGTCGACGGAACCGGACAGCGGCAGCGGGTGGTGGGCGGGCGGGACGGCCGCCGCTTCCACGGTACGGCTGCCGAGCCGGTCGACGGACTGGTGGGGGGTACGCATTACCCCATGATCGTTCCAAAGTCCCGGAGGAGCACCCTGTTTTCCCGCAAGATGGTCCGAACGGGACCGTTCGCCAGGGGCGGCGCGCCGCCGGCGACCCCGTTTTCTCAAGAAACCTGCCCGATCGCTAAGGTGAGGGTTACCTAACCCGCATTGACCAGCACACATATGGATTCAGGAGGCGGACATGGCGAGCAACCCGCTCATCTCGCGCCGTGGTTTGTTCTTCGGCGCGGCGGGTGTCGCGGCCGCCGGGCTGCTCGCGGCGTGCGGTGACGACAAGTCCGGCGGCGGCACCGGTGGGAGCGCCACCTCGGCGCCCGCCGGCGGCGCGTTCCCGGCCAAGGTCACCCACCAGTTCGGCACCACCACCGTCGAGCAGGCGCCGAAGAGCGTCGTCTCGCTCGGCTGGGCGGACGCGGACGCCCTGCTCGCGCTCGGCGTCGTCCCGGTCGGCATCCTCGACTGGTTCCAGGCCTGGCCGGTCGGCGTCGGCCCGTGGGCGCAGGACAAGCTCGGCGGCGCGAAGCCCACCGTCCTGAAGGGCCCCGAGATCAACTACGAGCAGGTCGCGACCCTGCGGCCCGACCTCGTCACGTTCACCAAGAGCGACAACGACAAGGCCAAGTGGGAGCAGCTGGAGAAGCTCGCGCCCACGCTGAGCGGGCCGGCCGGCGTCCAGCCGTACGGCACCACGCTCAAGGACCAGACCATGCTCATCGCCGAGGCGCTCGGCAGGAAGGCCGAGGGCGAGGCGCTCGTGGCCGCCAGCGAGAAGGCGCTGGCCGACGCCAAGGCGGCCAACCCGGGCTTCGCCGGCAAGAGCGTCGTCGTCGCGGCCGCGTTCAACGGACAGTACGGCGCCTACACCCGCGGCGACGGCCGGGTGCAGTTCATGGAGGCCCTCGGCTTCGAGAACTCCCCGAAGATCGAGGACCTGAAGCCGGCCAGCTTCTACGCCGAGATCTCCAAGGAGCGCGTCAACCTGCTCGACGCCGACCTCACCGTGGTCTTCGGCCTCGGCGCGGGCGACGCCATCCGCAAGGACACCGTGCTGAACGGCATCCCGTCGGCCAAGGCGAAGCGGCTGCTCGTCATCGACGACCCCGACCTGGTCAACGCGTTCTCCACCCACTCGGTGCTGAGCACCCCGTACACCATCGAGAAGTTCGTCCCGATGGTCAAGGACGCCCTGGCGTGACCATCGCCGCCGAGCGGGAGCACGAGGCCGCCGAGCGCGCGGGGTACGCGCCCCTCGAGGAGCGCGTCCGTGCCCGCGGCGGCCGCACGACGCGCGGCCTCGGCCTGCTCGCCGCGGTGGTGGCCCTCGCCGCCGTCGCGGCGTTGAGCGTCGCGGTCGGCACCAAGTCGATCCCGCTCGGCACCGTCGCCGACGCCCTGGACGGCCGGGCGAGCCTGCCCGAGCGGGCCCAGGACGTCCAGTTCATCGTGGAGCTGCGCATTCCGCGTACGCTGCTCGGCCTGGTCGCCGGGATGGCGCTCGGCCTGGGCGGCGCGCTGCTGCAGGCGCTGACCCGCAACCCGCTCGGCGACCCGGGCATCCTCGGCGTCGACGCCGGCGCCGCCGCCGCGGTGGTCATCGCCATCCAGGTCCTCGGCGTCGGCACGCTCACCGGGTACATCTGGTTCGCCTTCGCCGGTGCGGCGGCCGCCTTCACCCTCGTCTACCTGCTCGGCTCGCGCGGCCGCTCCGGCGCCTCGCCCGAGCGGCTGGCCCTCGCGGGCGCCGCGGTCAACGCCGCCCTGTTCGCCGTCGTCAACGGCGTCGCGCTGCTGAACTCCGCGACCTACGACCAGTACCGCATGTGGATGATCGGCTCGCTCACCGCGAAGAACCTCTCCGTGCTGTTCGCGGTCCTGCCGTTCATCGCCGCGGGCGTCCTGCTGACCCTCGCGCTCGGCCCGTCGCTCAACGCGATCGCGCTCGGCGAGGACACCGCCCGCGCCCTCGGCGCCAACCTGAACCGCACGCGGATGCTCTCCGCGCTCGCCATCACCCTGCTCTGCGGCGCGGCCACCGCGGCGGTCGGCCCGATCGGCTTCATCGGCCTCGCCGTGCCGCACATCGCCCGTACCCTCGTCGGGCCGGACCAGCGCTGGCTGCTGCCCTACTCGCTGGTGCTGGCGCCGGTCCTGCTGCTGCTCGCGGACATCCTGGGCCGGGTGCTGGCGCGGCCCGGTGAGCTCGAGGTCGGCCTGGTCACCGCCTTCCTGGGCGCGCCGGTGTTCATCGCCATCATCCTGCGCCGCCGGATCGTGCCGCTGTGACCCGCCGGCTCACCCTGCGGGCTCCCGGCATCGCCGTCCGGGTCGACCTGCGCACCATCGCGGTGACCGTCCTGCTGGTCCTGGTGGCGGCGGCCGTCGCGGCCTGGACCGTCACCGCGGTCGGGGTGCGGATCCCGTACGCCGACCTGGTCGAGGTCCTCGGCGGCGGAGGACGCCGCGCCGACCGGTTCATCGTGCTCGACCTGCGCCTGCCCCGGGTCACCCTGGCGCTGCTCGCGGGCGCCGCCTTCGGCATGTCCGGCGCGGTCTTCCAGAGCCTGTCGCGCAACCCGCTGGGCAGCCCCGACGTCATCGGGTTCACCGTCGGCTCGGCCACCGGCGCGATCGTCGCGATCCTGGTCCTCGGCACCGGCGCCGAAGGCGCGGCCGTCGGGGCCGTCGTGGGCGGCACCCTCACCGCGGCCGTCGTGTACGGGCTGGCGGCGCTCGGCGGCAGCGCGATCCGGCGCCTCGTGCTCGTCGGCATCGGCGTCAGCGCGATGCTCGCCGCCGTCAACGGCTACCTGCTCAGCCGGGCCCGCCTCGCCGAGGCGCAGGCCGCCGCGACCTGGCTGGTCGGCACGCTCAACGGCCGGACCTGGCAGTACGTCAGGCTGCTGGGAATCGCCCTGCTCGTGCTCGCGCCGCTGCTGCTGATCCTGGGCCGGCGGCTGGCCATGCTGGAGCTCGGCGACGACTCCGCCCGGTCCCTCGGCGTCCGGGCGGCGCCGACCCGCCCGCTGCTCGTGCTCCTGGCCGTCGCGGTCTGCGCGGTGGCGACCGCGGCGACCGGTCCGATCGCCTTCGTGGCGCTGGCCGCGCCGCAGATCGCCCGGCGGCTGACCGGTTCGGCGACGCCGCAGCTCGTGCCCGCGGCGGTCACCGGCGCGCTGGTCATGGTGCTCAGCGACTTCGCCGCCCAGCGGCTCCTGGCCCCGGCCCAGCTGCCGGTCGGCGTGGTCACCGGTGCGGTCGGCGGGGTCTATCTGGCCTGGGTGCTCAGTGTGCAATGGCGGAGAGGAAGCTGATGACATCGCGGCTGTCGGGATCCGGCCTGACCTTGGCCTACGACAAGCGGGTCGTCGCGTCCGACCTGGACGTGACCATCCCGGACGGCTCGTTCACGGTCATCGTCGGGCCCAACGCCTGCGGCAAGTCGACGCTCCTGCGGGCCCTGTCCGGCCTGCTCGGCCCGAAGCGCGGCACGGTGGTGCTCGACGGGCAGGCGATCGGCTCGTACCGCGCCAAGGAGGTCGCCCGCCGCCTCGGCCTGCTCGCGCAGACGGCCACGGCGCCCGACGGCATCTCGGTGGCGGACCTGGTGGCCCGCGGCCGCTACCCGCACCAGAAGCTCCTGCGGCAGTGGACTCCCGAGGACGAGAACCAGGTCGCCGTTGCGATGGAGGCCACCGGCGTGACGGAGCTCGCCGACCGGGCGGTCGACGAGCTCTCCGGCGGCCAGCGCCAGCGCGTCTGGATGGCGATGGCGCTGGCCCAGCAGACCGACCTGCTGCTGCTCGACGAGCCGACGACGTACCTCGACATCGCCTACCAGATCGACCTGCTGGACCTCTGCGCGGACCTCAACGAGCAGGGCCGCACGCTGGTCGCGGTCCTGCACGACCTCAACCACGCCTGCCGGTACGCGACCCACCTCATCGCCATGAAGGCCGGGAAGATCGTCGCCTCGGGCGACCCGGGTGAGGTCATCACCGCGGCGCTCGTCGAGGACGTCTACGGGCTGCGCTGCGCGGTCATCCCCGACCCGCAGACCGGCA
This sequence comes from Couchioplanes azureus, assembly GCF_014648355.1. Lineage (GTDB taxonomy): Bacteria > Actinomycetota > Actinomycetes > Mycobacteriales > Micromonosporaceae > Actinoplanes > Actinoplanes azureus. The sequence continues at coordinate 283,619 of NZ_BMQY01000003.1, read as the reverse complement.
CGCCCCTGGTCGTGCCGGCCGCGCGGGACGCCCGGAGCCGCCGCCTCACGCCTCCGGCAGGCGCGACAGAACGAAGACGGGGATGACCCGGTCCGTCTTGGTCTGGTAGTTCGCGTAGTCCGGCCACACCTCGACGGCCCGCTCCCACCACAGTGCCCGCTCCTCGCCGTGCACCTCACGCGCCTGGTAGTCGTGCTTCTCCGCGCCGTCCTGGAGCTCGACGTGCGGGTTCTTCACCAGGTTCCAGTACCAGACGGGATGCGTCGGCGCACCGCCCTGCGAGGCGACGACCGCGTACTCACCGTCGTGCTCGACGCGCATCAGCGGCGTCTTGCGCAGCTTGCCGGACTTGGCACCCACCGAGGTGACCACGATCACCGGCTTGCCCTGCAGCGTGCCGGCCTCCGCGCCGTTCGACGCCTCGTACTTCTCCGCCTGCTCCCGCGCCCAGTCGGACGGACTGGGTGCGTACTCGCCGGTCAATGGCATGATGGTCGACCCCTTCTGCGTGCTCGGATTGCGGTGGCGGCGGCCCGGTAAGGTTCCGCCATGCCCCCGATTCTCGCCGATGCCGCACCCCGGCTGTCCCAGGCATGATCGAACGCATCCTGCCGCCGCCGGTCCGCTCGGCCCACGCCCTCGACGACCCGAGCGACGCCCCGCTGTTCCCGGGCGAGGCGGAACTCGTGGCCACCGCGGTCGCCAAACGGCGCGCCGAGTTCACCACCGTGCGGCACTGCGCCCGCACCGCGCTCGCCGAGCTCGGCATCCCACCCGGCCCGATCCTGCGCGGCGAGCGCGGCGCACCGATCTGGCCCCGGGGAATCGTCGGCAGCCTCACCCACTGCGCCGGCTACCGGGCGGCAGCGGTCGCCCGGGACACGGAAGTGACCGGCATCGGCGTCGACGCGGAGGTGCACGGCCCGCTGCCGGACGGAGTGCTCGACCTGGTCTCGCTGCCGGAGGAACGCGACCACCTCGCGGCCCTGGCCGCCAAGCATCCGGAGACGTGGTGGGAGCGGCTCCTCTTCAGCGCGAAGGAGTCCGTCTACAAGGTCTGGTTCCCGCGTACGGGCGAATGGCTCGGCTTCGAGGAGGCGACGCTGACCTTCACCCCGGACACGGGCGAGTTCACCGCGCGGCTGCTCCGCCCGGGGCCGTTCGGCACGCTGACCGGCCGCTTCCTGGTGGCGGACGGCATCGTCCTGACCGCCATCGTCCTGTAGTCGCCCGCGCCGGCGCTCTGCCGTTTCGGCAGAGCCTCGGACCGCACAGCCTCCCACGCCTCGTTCAGCAGCCCCACCTTGGTCGGCAGGTCGACCACCACACCAGTTATCTGATGGTCGAGATAGGCGACCTCCCTGCCCTCGAACGGAGAGGCGATGACGAACGGACCGCTCAGGCCGGTATGGCCGCCGACGCTCTTCGGCCCGATGTGGATATGGATGTTGGGCCGCTCGCCGAGTTGGATCAGACGCTGGAGTTGGATGCGCATGGTCTTCGGACCACCGATGGGCCGTTCGAGGACGGTGTAGTCGGTCACCGCCACCAGCAGCGGAGGTGGCGTCCGTTCCAAGACCACCTGCCGCTCGATCCGGCTCGCGACGATCTGTTCCACCAGATCCGCCGGTAGCGGACTGCCCATGGCGCAGAGTGCGTGGGCGTAGTCCGGCGTCTGGAAACGGCCCGGCAGCACCAGCGGCTGGAACGATCGCAGCGTGCGCGCGTCCCGTTCGATGGCCGCCCATTCCCGGAACCAGGGAGTCAGTGCTTGTCGTACGGTCGCCTCGCGGATCCGGAGTAGCAGACCTCCGCCTCCCAGCGTCTCGTCGCACTTCTGAGCGAAGTCCGCCTGTGGCGGGCGACGGCACTGCTCGACAGCCGCGACCAGTGGCCTCGCCGCCGTTGCGGGATCCCTCGGCGTAGGCGGTGTACCTGTGGTCTTCGGTGGCCGTGCGTCGATGCCCGTCTTGAAAGCCTGCGGCGCAGACAGGCATGACCTGTCGGCGTTGGATAGGTCGGCCCGCGCGAGGCAGGCGGCGGAGCGTTGCCTGGGTGCCGGGCTGAAGGTCAGCGCTCGGCGAGCCGTTGGGCGAAGCCCATCAGGTCACGGCGTTCGATGGCCGCCGCCATCAGGTCCGGGAAGGCGTCCGGGGTGCAGGCGAAAGCCGGGACTCCCAGGGCCGCCAGCGCCGCGGCGTTGTCGTGGTCGTAGGCCGGGGCGCCCTCGTCCGAGAGGGCCAGGAGCACGACGACCTGGACACCCGCGGCGGTCATCTCGGCCACCCGGCGCAGCATCTGCTCGCGCACGCCGCCCTCGTACAGGTCGCTGATCAGCACGAAGATGCTGTCCCGGGGCCTGGTGATCAACTGCTGGCCGTAGCCGATCGCGCGGTTGATGTCGGTGCCGCCGCCGAGCTGGGTGCCGAAGAGGACCTCCACCGGGTCGGCGAGCTGGTCGGTCAGGTCGACCACCGCCGTGTCGAAGACGACCAGCGAGGTCTTCAGCGACCGCATCGAGGCCAGGACGGCCGCGAAGACGCCGGAGAACACCACCGAGGCCGCCATCGAGCCGGACTGGTCGACGCAGAGCACCACGTCGCGCTGGACGGCCGTGGTGCGCCGGCCGTAGCCGACGAGGCGTTCCGGGACGACCGTGCGGTGCTCGGGCTGGTAGTGCCTGAGGTTGGCGCGGATGGTCCGGTCCCAGTCGATGTCGGTCAGCTTGGGACGGTTGATCCGGGCGGCCCGGTTCAGCGCGCCGCTGACCGCCGCCCGGGTCTTCTGGCTGATCCGCTCCTCCAGCTCGGCGACGACCTTGCGGACGACCTGACGGGCCGCGTCCTTGGTGCGCGCGGGCATGACGCGGTTCAGCGACAGCAGCGTGCCGACCAGGTGGACGTCCGGCTCGACCGCCGCGAGCATCTCCGGTTCCAGCAGCAGCCGGGTCAGGTCGAGGCGCTCGATGGCGTCCGCCTGCATGACCTGGACGACCGTGCTGGGGAAGTACTCCCGGATGTCACCGAGCCAGCGGGCCACCTTCGGCGCCGAGCCGCCGAGCCCGGCCGACCGCGCGGTGCGCCGGCCCTCCGCGTCCTCGGCGCCGTCGTAGAGGGCGGCCAGGGCGGCGTCCATCCGGGCGTCGCGACCCTGCGCCTCGCCGAGCGCCTCGTCGGCGGGACCGCCCAGCACGAGCCGCCACCGGCGCAGCCGTTCCCGCCGCGCCGCATCGTCGATGTCGGTCATCCGATCTCCCGTCCGAGCATGTCGGTCGCGTGGCTGCCCTGGAGCTTGCCGGTCATCCGATCTCCCGTCCGAGCACCTCGGTCACGCGGCTGCTCCGCAGCATGCCGTTCATCTGATCTCCCGGCCGAGGAGAGTGCCCAGAGTGGGCAGGACGAGCGCCGCCCGGTCGTGGTCCAGGGTGATCGGTTCCGGGGGCGCCGACCCGGCACCGCCCGCGACCCGTTCGCCGATGGCCCGGCGTTCCCCGGTCGCGAAGGCGCCGAACGTGCGCCGCAGCAGCGGCAGCACGTCGTCGAAGCCGTCCGCCGGGATGTCGGCGAGCCAGCCGTCGATGAGCTCCAGCAGCGCGTCGTCGTGCACGAGCAGCAACCCGCCGCCGGAGAGGAATCCCTCGACCCAGGCGGCGCCGTGCGCGGGCGGCGTGCCGACGGTGAGCGGCAGCCGCAGCCGGCGCCGCACCTCGGCGGTGTCGAGCCGGCCCGCGTCCAGCAGCAGCCGGGTCAGCCGCCCGGCGAGCAACCCGTGCAACCCGGGCCGCCGGGACACCGCCAGGAGCGTGCCAAGCCAGCGCTCGCGCAGGTCCTCGCGGTCGGGCCCGCCGTCGGGGTCGCCGTCACTGCGGTGGTCGCCGTCGGGGTCGCTATCGCCGCGGTGGTCGCCCTGCTTGTCGCCGTCGTGGTTGGCCGGGCGCTGGTCGTCCAGCAGGCCCACTGCGCGGTGCACCTCGTCGACGCGGTCGCGCAGTTCCCGGGCGGCCTCGTCGGAGAGCGACCCGACGGCCGCGGGGAGGCCGGCGCAGACCCGGGTGAGCAGGCTGGCCGTCACCGTGGCGAGGCCGGCGACGTCCGTACGCCGCACGTCGCCGTAGCGCAGCGCCCGTGCCAGGGCGGGGATCGCGGCCATGAGGTGGGTGATGTCGGCGTCCACCGCGGCGCGGGTGTCCAGGGCGGCGAGCACCGGCGGGAAGGCGTCGGCGAGGTCGGCGAGCAGACACACCTCGACCAGCGCGGTCACCTCGCCCAGGCTGGCCGCCTTGCGGGCCGCGTCGGTCACCTTGGTGGTCGCCGCCGCCTCGACCGTGGTGCCGTACATGCTGCCCTCGACCAGTTGCACCGCGAAGTCGGGCAGCCAGCGCAGCCGCCACTGCTCGCGGAAGGTGCCGGTGCCGCGCCGGGCCGTCTCCGGCTCGCCCCACGGCACCCCGATCGCGCGCATCCGGTGCAGCAGGCGGCTGCGGGCCAGGTCGATGTCGCGGCGCAGGTCCAGCTCGAGGACGCGTTCCAGGGCCTCCGGCTTGAGGCGTACGGCCCGCTGCCGCGCGGCGAGGTCCTTGGCCAGCGGTACGGCGGGCATCTCGTCCGGCACGCCCCCGAGCCGCTCGCCGACGACCAGCCGCCGCCCGATGAGCTCGGTGCGCAGCGGCTCGCCGTCGCACATGACCGCCTCGGCGGCCTCGGTGACCTCGGCCAGCCCGGCGAGCGGCCGGCCGCGCAGCGCGGCCAGCGCCTCGGCCAGCCGGGTCGCCTCGATGACGTGCGCGGACGAGGTCGGCACCCCCTCGGCGCGCAGCACCCCCGCGGCGTCGACGAGCCACCGTGGCACCACGTCGCCGCCGGCGGTGAAGAGGTGGTGGTACCAGCCGGGGGAGCGCACCCCGGCGCCGTATCCGGACCACGAGGCCAGCCGCCCGTACGTCCACGGCACCCAGGTGAACGCCACCTTCGCCTTCCGGCGTCCCCTGAGCAGCGCGGCGTCGTCCTTCGCGGTGACCTTGCGGGTGAGCGCCGGCACGTGCCACGCGCCGCAGACGACGGCGATGTCCTCGTGGGTGCGCCGCACCTCGCGCAGGACCGTGCGCATGTAGGCCTCGCGGAGAAGGTCCTCGGGGTCTTCGGCGGAGGTCTCCCGGATGGCGGCCATGGCCTCGGCGATCGCGGCGAAGGCGGGCATGCCGCGATGCTCGACCACGTCCTCCCACCACCGCTCGGGATCGTCGTACCCGGCTGCCCGGGCCAGCTCACCGATCGGATCGACCGGCCGCACCCGCTCCGGCGACCCCCCGTCCCCGGCCGGCGGCGCCGCGGGCGGACCCGGCAAGGGCGAAACCGACGGAGAATCCGGCGAGGGCGGGCCCGGCGAAGGATTTGGTGAGGAAGGAGCCGACGAAGGATCCGGCGAGGACGGGGCCGAGGAAGGATCGGTCGATGGAGGACCCGCGGCCGGCGGCGAGGCCGGCGTCGCCCCGTCGGTGAGCCGATAGGCGTAGGGCAGGTCGAAGAACCGCACCGGAATCCCCTGGCGCACCGCCCACCGGATCGCCTGCCACTCCGGCGAGAAGACGGCGAACGGCCAGAACGCGGACCGGCGCGGGTCGTCCGGCGCGTAGCCGAGCAGCGCCACCGGCGGCTCCAGGCCCGGGTCGGCCACCCAGCCGACCAGGTCGTCCGCCTCCGGCGGGCCCTCGACCAGCAACACCGACGGCCGGTGCCGCTCCAGCTCGCGCAGCACCGCCCGCGCCGAGCCGGGGCCGTGGTGGCGGATGCCGTAGAGCCGTTCAGGCATCGCGGGCCGCGCGGTAGAAGTCGCGCCAGTCGGTGCGTTCGCGCACGACCGTCTCGAGGTATTCGCGCCACACCACGCTGTCGGAGACCGGGTCCTTGACCACCGCGCCGAGGATGCCCGCGGCCACGTCGCCCGGATGCAGCCGGCCGTCGCCGAAGTGCGCGGCCAGGGCCATGCCGCTGGTGATCACGGAGATGGCCTCGGCCGTGGACAGGGTGCCGGTCGGGGACTTCAGCTTGGTGCGGCCGTCCTCGGTCATGCCGCTGCGCAGCTCGCGGAAGATCGTCACCACCCGGCGGATCTCCTCCAGTGCGGCGGGCACCTCCGGCAGATCGAGCGACCGGCCGAGCTGGGCCACCCGGCGCGCCACGATCTCCACCTCGTCGTCGGCCGACGCGGGCACGGGCAGCACCACCGTGTTGAAGCGGCGCCGCAGCGCGCTCGACAGCTCGTTGACGCCGCGGTCGCGGTCGTTGGCCGTGGCGATCAGGTTGAAGCCGCGCTGCGCCTGGACCTCGGTGTTCAGCTCCGGCACCGGCAGCGTCTTCTCGGACAGGATGGTGATAAGAGCGTCCTGCACGTCGGAGGGCACCCGGGTGAGCTCCTCGACGCGGGCGATCGTGCCGCTGCGCATGGCGCGCATGACCGGGCTCGGGGTCAGAGCCGCCTCGGACGGGCCCTCGGCGAGCAGCCGCGCGTAGTTCCACCCGTACCGGATGGCCTCCTCGGCCGTGCCCGCCGTGCCCTGCACGAGCTGGGTGGAGTCGCCGCTGATGGCGGCGGCGAGGTGCTCCGAGACCCAGGTCTTGGCCGTGCCCGGCACACCGAGCAGCAGCAGCGCCCGGTCGGTGACCAGAGTGGACACCGCCACCTCCATGAGTCGGCGCGGGCCCACGTACTTCGGGGTGATCTTCGCACCGTCGCCCAGCAGGTAGGTCACCACGGCCTGCGGGGACAGCCGCCAGCCGGGCGGCCGCGGCCGGTCGTCGGCCTCCGCCAGCAGGGCGAGCTCGTCGGCGTACTGGTCCTCGGCGTGGGGACGCAGAGCGGTCATGCGAACTCCTGGAGCATCTCGTGGCGGAAGGTGAGGGTGCGGGCCAGCTCGGCGACCGGCCGGATCCGGGACGGGTCGGCCGCGTCCTGGTCGAGCCGGGCGGCGAGGGCGGTGACGTGCGTCGCGTACGCCGGTGGCATGGCGGTCGCGGCGGCGCGGCACAGCTCGGCGAGCTGCCAGCTGTGCCGGTCGGTGCGGGCGCGGTGCGCGATGGTCTCGACCACCGCGACGGCCAGCTCGTCCGGCCAGGCGCCGGGGTGCACCGCGAGCAGGCGGTGGGCGAGATGGTCCTCGCGGCGCAGGAAGTCGGCGGCGATCCGGGCGAGGTCAGCCGGGGGAAGCAGGAGGTGCAGGTCCCACCGGACCGCCTCGCGCAGCCCCGCCGCCTTCTCCCGGGAGTCGTTGTGCACCAGCGCGGCAGCCCATCCCGGGTCGGCCTGGACGATCGCGGCCCGGGCCCAGCCGTGCAGCAGCGCCGCCTCCCAGTCGTTGCCGCGCGCCAGCTCCACGACCGCGGACGGGCCGCGGCCGAACGCCGTGGTCCAGGTGGACAGCGCCGTGCCGGCGACGATCTCCTCCAGCAGCCAGGCCTGCACGCCGGTGCCGCGGGCGGGCTGGGCGGCGACCCCGTCGCGGCGCAGCTCGGCGGTGACCTCGGCGGGCGGCGTGACGGCCAGCCGGTCGCGTCCCAGGGTGCGGCGCTCGAGCGTGACCGCGGCCAGCGCCCGCGCCGCCATCCGGCGGCCGAGGCCCGAGCCGGGAAGCCGGCGCAGCAGCTCGGCCGCGGCCTCGCGCACCTCCTTGCGGCGGTCGTCGAGCGCCGCCTCCAGGAACTCGTCGTCGGCGAGGGACAGCCCGGTGCCCAGGGCGGCGACGAACCGGGCGCGGTCCTCCGGCGCCTCGGTGTGCCAGGTGCCGCGCAGTGTGGCCAGGCCGGCGGCGGGGTCGCCGCCGCGCAGCCGGGTGAGGTGGGCGAGGCGCTCCCCGCTCGTTCCCGTCTGCCAGACGGTGGGATCGTCGGCGACGGCCGTGCCGGGCGCCTCCTCGCGCAACCACCGCCATTCCGGTCGCAGGTCCGCCAGCCAGCGGCCGCGAGCGCCGGCGACCCGGCCGATCGCGGGCCGGACCGCGCCGTTGCGGCGGCCCGCGTCGAGCAGCGCGGGCAGCGACTCCGGCGGGACGTGGCCGCCGTGCGCTGCGGCGGCGGCGAGCCACTGGGCGAGCAGCTCCTGAGCCTGCTGTGTGCCGCCGGGTGCGCCGTCGCCGAGCAGGCGCAGCAGCCGTGCGCCCGCCGCGCCCGGGACCGGCGGGCCGGTCTCGGCGGGCGCCCGCGCGACCGGCGGGTGCGAGGTGGAGGGTGTCGTGCCGGCGCGGCGGTAGACCAGGGCGGTGGCCGCCGCCTCCAGCAGCGGGCAGCCGGCTCCGAGCTCGATGCCGCGGTCGCCGACGTCGACGGTCGCCGCGGAGAACGGCCGGCGGCTCGTGCCCACCAGGGCGGCCGCGAGCAGGCCGGACGGCAGCTCGGGGGAGCGCCGCGGCGCGCCGTCGGGCACCGGGGGAGCCGCCGGCACGAAGCGGCCGTCCACCCAGGCGGCCAGCGGGCGCAGGCCCGCCGGTGTCCACTCGGCCGCCACGGTCGCGGGCGCTCCGCCGGCGGCGGCCAGCAGCCACCAGGGCTCCCGGTGCCCGGCCGCGAGCGGCAGCGAGTCGCCGGCGGCGTCGGTGAGACAGCCGTCGGTGGTGGGAGCGACGCCCGCCAGCAGCACCGGAGCATCGAAGCGCCACGGCTCGGCGGCGAGGACGGCCGCCCAGCCGCGCAGCGCCTCCCGCGCGCCGGTCGCGCCGCTGGGCGCCGTCAGCGGCCGGGGCGCCGACCGCCGCTCCTTGACGAGCGCCCGCAGCGGTGCGGCGCCCGGATAGAAACACAGGTCGGCGTCGAAGGACGTGCCCGGAACGAGGTCGGCGGCCGGCGTCTGACCGGGCGCGGCGAACGACAGGTGGAGCGCGAACCGGCCACTGTCGACACCGCGCAACCACGTGCGCCGGGTGATGATCGTGCCGTCGTCGCTGTCGGCCCGGCCGAGCACCTGCCAGTGGTCCGGCACGGGCGGCGTGGCCAGCACGTCCTCCGTGGCGACCGGAAAGCCGATCCGCGCGCGCACGGTGGCCGCCAGCGCCGGGGGCAGCGCGTCGAGGCGCTCGTGACCCGCCACCAGCAGGCGCAGCATGGCGAGGTCGCCGAGCAGCCGGTCGGCCCAGTGCGGGCCGACGCCGGCGACGTCGCCGAGGCGGCGCACCGCGGACGCGGCGCCGGGCGCCTGCGCGTCGACGAGCCGGGCCGCCATCGCCTCGAACGGTGCCCGGCCGGCGCGCTCGGCGCCCGCCAGCCCCTGCTGGACCTGGTCGTCGAGCCACCGCCCCAGCTCCGCCATGCCCGCGGCGACCCGCTCCGCGCGCTGCCGGGCGCGTTTGCGGGCCGCCTCCGGATCCGCCGGTCCGGCGGATCTCTGCGCGGTGGCCGAGGCGCGCGCCGCCCGGCTCGCCCGCCACTCCGCGACGAACCCGGGCGGCGAGGGGGCCGGGTCGGGCGCGGTGCCCTCCGCCCACATCATCAGCAGGCCCAGCGCATGCTTGCACGGGAACTTGCGGCTCGGGCACGAGCACTTGTAAGCCGGGCCGGAGAGGTCCACAGCCACCTGGTACGGATTCTTCCCGCTGCCCTTGCACAGTCCCCACAGGACGTCGTCGAGCAGGCCGGTCGCCTGCCACTTCGAGGCGGCGGCGACACCGCGGGCGCCCGTCAGCGACCCGGCGTCGGGGGCGACGGCGGTGACCTGGGCGGCGGACCAGCGTTCGACGGGCACGCGCAGACTGTAGGGGCGGGGTACGACGTTTTACAGCGCCGGCACTTCCTCGCCCGCCTTCGGTGGCGGCGGCGGGCTCCCGTCCCCGAACGGCCTCCCGCCGAGCCGCTCCCGGCCGTGCTCCTCGAGCCACCCGGACAGCTCCGGTCCCGCCGGGACGATGCCGGTCGGGTTGATGTCGCGATGCACCTCGTAGTAGTGCCGCTTGATGTGGACGAAGTCGATCGTGTCCCCGAAGCCGGGCGTCTGGAACAGGTCCCGCGCGTACGCCCACAGCACCGGCATCTCGGTCAGCTTGCTGCGGTTGCACTTGAAGTGCCCGTGGTAGACCGCGTCGAAGCGCACCAGCGTCGTGAAGAGCCGCACGTCCGCCTCGGTGATCGTGTCGCCGACCAGGTAGCGCTGCCGGCAGAGCCGGTCCGACAGCTCGTCCAGCCGGTCGAAGAGCCGGTGGTACGCCCGCTCGTACGCCTCCTGCGACCCGGCGAACCCGGCCCGGTAGACGCCGTTGTTGACGTCCTTGAACACGTACTCGCCGACCTTGTCGATCTCCTCCCGCAACTCCGGCGGATAGAGCCGGGGTGCGCCCTCGCGGTGGTACTCGGTCCATTCCAGCGACAGGTCGAGGGTGATCTGGGCGAAGTCGTTCGTCACCACCTGACCGGTCGGCACGTCGACGATCGCCGGCACGGTGATGCCCTTGTCGTAGTCCGGGAAGCGCCGGAAGAACGCCTCCTGGAGGCGCTCGATCCCGAGCACCGGGTCGCGTCCGCCCGGATCCAGGTCGAACGTCCAGCTCCGCTCGTCGTGCGTCGGCCCGGCGACGCCCATCGAGAGCACGTCCTCGAGGCCCAGCAGCCGCCGCACGATGATCGCCCGGTTGGCCCAGGGGCAGGCCCGGCTCACCACCAGGCGGTAGCGGCCCGGCTCCACCGGGTAGCCGTCGCGGCCGTCCGCGGTGATCCGGGTGGCGATGTAGCGCTGGTCGCGGGTGAACTCACCGGACTCCGAGACGTAGGGCATAGGGTCATCATTCCCTTTGGCGGCGGTTCACAAGCAAGGTCAAGAGCCAAAGTCAAAGGCGGATGTCGTAGCGGGGTGGTGGGTACAGACCGCTGCTCCCGCCGAGGGCCGGGGCGGGCCGAGCATGGGCGCGGGGCGCCCAGAGCGCTCGGCCCACCCCGGCGACCTGCGTGAGTGGTGGCGCGCGAAAGGCGGAGACCCGGCCCGCAGGGCCGGGTCTCCCCAGGGTGAGGTCGTCAGTCGCGGGCGGTGGTGAGGTGCGGGCGGAGGGCCAGGATCAGGCCCAGGGCGACGTAGCCCACCAGCAGGTGCGCGGCGCCGACGAAGCGGCCGCCCGACGCGCCGAGGATGCCGATCGCGGGGACGGCCACGACCGCCCAGCTCTCCGCGACCAGCGGCCAGGCGCGGGCCACGCCCCGCCAGCGGCCCGCGAAGGCGATCTTCGCGCCGATGACGAACATGCCCAGCATCGACAGGGGCCAGAACGCGTCCAGGACGGCCAGCCAGAGGTCGTCGCGGAAGGCCGGCACCAGGCCGTGCAGGACGGTCCAGATCGTGGCGAGCGTCAGCAGGACGTACTCCGTTGCGAGCATGCCCCGGGCGAGGCGGGAGGTGCCTGTCGCCGCCGTCCGCAGCTGCGTGGTGACCAGGGCGAACAGCGAGAGCTGGAACGGGATCGCGCCCAGGTCGGTGATCAGGATGTCGGTGCTGTCCGTCGACTGCGGGTTGACGGCGGCCATCGAGGCGGCCCAGACCAGCGAGCCGGCCGCGACGGCGAGGCCCGTGCGGCGCACCTGCCGGGTCGAGGTGGCGGCCGCGGCCGGCGTGGTGACGTCGGTGCGGGCCTGCGCCGGGGCGGTGGTGATCGTCATGTCGTTCTCCCTGCGGAAGTGGTGCTCGTCGGTGACGGGGAGAACTCTTGCGGGGACGCGTCCCGGGCCGGCAGGGCCGCGCGCCCCCGTCCGCGTCCCGGAGAATGTCCCGGGAAATCCGGGACACCGGTCCTCGGGCCCGCGGGACGCCCACGCTGCGACGATGACCCGGTGACCTCGCACGCACCCCCGCGCCCGCGGGTGACGCCGGCCGCCTCTCCCGCGCCCCGCCGCACGCTGCCGGCGGTCGTGGGCGGCGCCGCGGTCGCCCTCGCGCTCGCCGCGGTGGCGGCCGCCGCCGTCATCGACACCGCCGTGCCCGCCGCGCACCGCGCCGCCACCCGGCTCGACCTCGGCTGGGTCGCCGGGGTCGCCGGGGCGTTCCTGTGCGCGCCCGGTGCGCTGCTCCTGCACCGCATGCCGCGGCACCCCGTCGCGTGGGTGCTGCTGATCACCGGCGTTCACTGGGCCCTGGACGGGCTGGCCTGCGCCTGGCTGGCGTACGCCACCCTGAGCGATCCCGCGCTTCCCGGCGCGGGCCTGGCCTTCTGGCTCTACCAGCGGCTCGGCGCCTCGCTGCTCCTGTCGCTGCCGCTGATCCTGCTGCTCTACCCGGACGGGCGGCTGCCGCGCGGGCGGTGGCGGGTCGCCGCGCTCGCCGGGCTGGCGAGCACCGCCCTGCTGCCGCTGGCGCTGTTGTTCGCACCGTCCGGCGTGGCCCAGGCCGACGCCGGCCATCCCCTCCCGGCCGCTTTCGCCGGTCTCGACCTCGATCCCACCACCATCGCCCTGCCCACGTCCGTGTGGGCGCCCGTGCTGGCCGTCGCGGGCGCGCTGGTCCCGGTCAGTCTGGTCGTACCCTTCGCGGTGGTCCTGGGCCGCTACCGGCGGTCCGGGGGCGACCCGCGGCGCCGCGCCCGGATGCGCTGGCTGCTCTGGGCCGCCGTGGTGGACGTCCTGGCCATGCTCGCCATGCTCGTGCTGCCGCAGTCCTTGACGTCGATCGGGCTGAGCGTGGCGGTGGGCCTCACCGGGATCGCCCTCACGGTCGGCATCGTCGCACCGCAGCTGGTGGACATCGACCGGCTCCTCGGGGGCACCCTTCTCTACGCAGCCATGGCCCTCTCCGTGCTGCTCGTCGACGCCTGCGTGCTGGGCGTGGCGAGCACGGTGCTGGGCGAGCGGCTGGCCGAACGCGACGCCGCCGTGCTGGCGCTGCTGCTGGTCACCGCGGTCTACGGCCCGCTGCGGCAGCGGCTGTGGACCCTGGTGCGCCGGCTCGTGCGCGGCCGCCGCGACGACCCGTACGGCGTGGTCGCCGGCCTGGCCGAGCAGCTGGAACGGCAGGACCGCCCGGAGGAGCAGCTCGTCGCCGTGGCCCGCGGCGTCGCGGCCGCGTTCCGGGTGCCGTACGTGGCCGTCGAGGTCGACCGCCCCGGCGGGGAGAGCGTGGTGGCGGCGTACGGGACCGCCCCGGCGGACACGCAGGTGCTGCCGATCGCCTACCGGGACGAGACCGTCGGCCGGCTGGTGCTGCCGTCGCGGCGGGCGTCGCTGTCCGCGCGCGACGAGCGGCTGCTCGGCGACATCGTGCGGCAGGCGGCGATCGCGGCGCGGACCGCGTACCTCGCCGCCGAGCTCCAGCGCGGCCGGGAGCGGATCGTCGCGGCGCGCGAGGAGGAGCGGCGCCGGCTGCGGCGCGACCTGCACGACGGGCTCGGGCCCACGCTCGGCGGCGTGGCACTGCGCATCGACACCGCCCGCAACCTGGCCGCCCGCAAGCCCGAGGAGGCGGACCGGCTGCTGCGCCAGGCCCGCGAGGACGTGACCGCCGCGCTGGCGGACGTCCGGCGGCTCGTGCACGACCTGCGGCCGCCGGCCCTGGACGACGTCGGCCTGCTGGGCGCCGTACGCCAGCAGGCCGAACGTCTCCGCGCACCGGGCCTGACCGTCACGGTCGAGGGCGAGGATCTCGAGGGGTTGCCCGCCGCGGCGGAGGTGGCCGCCTACCGGATCGCCTCCGAGGCCCTGGCGAACGTGGCCCGGCATGCCGGCGCGGCCACCGCCAGGGTCCGCCTGTCCC
>NZ_BMQY01000003.1:120185-269897 GCF_014648355.1 Couchioplanes azureus | reverse complement strand
CCGTCGAGGTCGCCGACGACGGCGTGGGTATCCCCGCCGGCACGCCCACCGGGGTCGGCCTGGTGTCGCTGCGTGAGCGCGCCGCCGAGCTGGGCGGCGACTGCCGGATAGAGTGCCCGGACGGCGGCGGAACGGTGGTCACCGCCCGGCTGCCGCTGGGACCCGGCGCGGAGGTGGCTCATGGGTGACGCGATCAGGGTGCTCGTCGCCGACGACCACCCGATCTTCCGGGACGGGCTGGCGATGCTGCTCGCCTCGGTCGACGGCATCGAGGTGGCCGGCACGGCGGCGAACGGGCGGGAAGCGGTCGCCGAGGCCGTCCGCCTGCTGCCGGACGTGGTGGTGATGGACGTGCAGATGCCCGAGCTCAACGGCGTCGAGGCCACCCGCCAGCTGGCCACCCTCGCCCCGGACGTCGGCATCCTGGTCCTGACCATGTCCGAGGACGACGGCACGGTCTTCGCGGCCGTGCGCGCGGGCGCCCGCGGCTACCTGGTGAAGGGCGCGGAGCAGGAGGAGATCGTCCGCGCGATCACCACGGTCGCGTCCGGCGGCGCCGTCTTCGGTGCCACGCTCGCGGCCCGCATCGCGCAGTTCTTCGCCGCCGGTCCGCCGACGCCGTCGACCGCGTTCCCGCAGCTCACCGCCCGCGAACGGGAGATCTTGGACCTGCTGGCGGCGGGCCGCTCCAACGGCCAGATCGCCGCGGCGCTCTACCTGTCGCCGAAGACCGTCCGCAACAACGTCTCCACCGTCTTCGCCAAGTTGCAGGTGGCCGACCGCGCCGAGGCGATCGTCCGGGCCAGGGAGGCCGGTCTCGGCCGGTAGCCGGGCGTTTCCCGGCAACGTGGTGGCCCCTTTTTGTCGGACCCCGGGGCTAGCGTCTACAGGTGACCAGACAACCCTGAGGAGGGGCGAGATGGACAAGGTGGTCCACTTCGAGGTGCCGTTCGACGACGCCGAGCGCGCACACGGCTTCTACCGCGAGGCCTTCGGCTGGCAGCTGGCGACGATGCCGGAGATGTCCTACACGATGGTCACCACCACGCCGACCGACGACACCGGCCGGCCCGCCGAGGCGGGTGGCATCAACGGCGGCATGCTGGCCCGCCAGGGTCCGATCACTTCGCCGGTCATCACCATCGGCGTGGCGGATCTCGACGACAGCCTGGCCCGCATCGAGAAGCTGGGTGGCCGCGTGGAGATCGGCCGCCAGCCGGTCGGCGACATGGGCTTCTCGGCGTACGTCCGCGACACCGAGGGCAACCTGATCGGCCTCTGGCAGAACGCCTAGGGCCCGGCGCGCCAGACTCCGCAGCCGCCGGGGAAATTCCTCGCTCCTGTGGCCGGCGAGATGTCGAGAACGCGGCCCGGGGTCCGACCCACCGGCGCAACGGGCCCGCAGCCGCGGGCGACGACACCTGGGAGACGCGATGAAGTACATGCTGATGATGTTCGGCGACGGTGCCACCATGGCGGAGCAGCGCAGTCCCGAGTGGATCTCCGAGATGATCGCCTTCATGGGCGCCTTCAACGCCGAGCTGGAGAAGTCCGGCGAGCTGGTCCACGCCTACGGCCTGGCGGATCCCGCCACCGCGAAGACGGTGAGCCGCTCCGGCGCTCAGGTGGTGGTGACCGACGGCCCGTTCGCCGAGGCCAAGGAGTCGCTGGCCGGCTTCTGGATCTTCGACGTGGCGGACGAGGACCGCGCGATCGCCCTGGCCGGACAGGTCGTGGTCTGGGCCGAGCGGGTCGAGCTGCGCCAGGTGCCGGACGGCCCCTCCGGGGACGGCACGTGCGCCGAGCCCGCCGGGCAGAACCGGGGATGACCCGTCCGGGGCCGGCGGTCGAGGGCCTGCTGCGCGAGCTGGCGCCGCAGGTCCTCGGCATCCTCGTGCGCCGCTACGGCCAGTTCGACGCCGCCGAGGACGCCGTGCAGGAGGCCCTGCTCGCGGCCGCCCTGCGGTGGCCCGGCGCCGGGGTTCCGGACAGCCCCCGGTCGTGGCTCGTCACGGTCGCCGGTCGCAAGCTCGTGGACGAGTTCCGCAGCGACAGCGCCCGCCGGGCCCGCGAGGCGAACGCCGCGCTGATGGAGCCGGTCGAGCCCGGCGGCGTGCCGGACCAGGACGACACGCTCACCCTGCTGTTCCTCTGCTGCCATCCCGCGTTGTCGGCGCCGTCGCAGCTGGCCCTGACGCTGCGGGCCGTCGGGGGGCTCAGCACCGCCGAGATCGCCCGGGCGTTCCTGGTGCCGGAGGCCACCATGGCCCAGCGGATCAGCCGGGCCAAACAGAAGATCAAGAGCAGCGGTTCCGGCTTCGTCCCGCCGGCCCGCGGCGATCGCTCCGCCCGGCTGCAGGTCGTCCGGCAGGTGCTCTACCTGCTCTTCAACGAGGGGTACACGGCCAGCTCCGGGCCGGGGCTGCACCGCGCCGACCTGACGGCCGAGGCGATCCGGCTCACCCGGATGTTGCACCGGCTCTCCCCGGACGGCGAGACCGCCGGGCTGCTCGCGCTGATGGTGCTGACCGACGCCCGGCGGGCCGCGCGCACCGACGCGCACGGTGCGCTCGTGCCGCTCGACGCGCAGGACCGCTCGCTCTGGAGCCGCGAGCTGATCGACGAGGGCGTGGCGCTGGTCTCCGCGACGCTGGGGCGCGGGCCGCTCGGGCCCTATCAGCTGCAGGCGGCCATCGCCGCGGTGCACGACGAGGCGGCGGCCGCCGAGCTGACGGACTGGCCGCAGATCCTCGCCCTCTACGAGGTCCTCGAACGGGTGGCGCCCGGCCCGGTGGTCACGCTGAACAAGGCCGTCGCGGTGGCCCGGGCCCGCGGCCCGCTCGCCGGGCTCACCGTGCTCGCCGAGCTGGACGGCGACGAGCGGATGACGCACCACCACCGCCTCGAGGCGGTCCGCGCCCACCTGCTGGAGCTCGTCGGCGACGCGGCCGCCGCCCACGCCGCCTACCTGAAGGCCGCCAGGATGACCGCGAGCCTGCCCGAGCAGCGCTACCTCATGCTCCGCGCCGCCGAACTGGCCACCCACCCCTGACCCGGCGCGGCCGGCGGGGAGGAATGGGACGAGCGGCCCCCGAGACCCGGGCTCGGGCCGGCCCGGAGCGGGCGGCGCCCGCGGGCCGTCGGCCTGACGGCCGGGCCGCGAGATCCGTACCTGACCCGAACATCGCGGCGGCCGTTGCGCGGGCAGAATGGGTGCGTGAGCGATGCATCGTCCAAGGGGCTCGTGCTGGTCGTCGAGGACGAGCGTCCCATCGCCGACCTCGTGCGGATGTATCTGACCCGCGACGGCTTCGGCGTGCACGTCGAGCACGACGGCACCGCCGGGCTGGCCGCCGCGCGCCGGATCCGGCCGGTGGCGTGCATCCTCGACATCGCGCTGCCCGGCATGGAGGGCACCGACATCTGCCGCCGGCTGCGGGAGGACGGCGACTGGACGCCGGTCGTCTTCCTCACCGCCCGCGACGACGAGGTCGACCGGATTCTCGGCCTCGAGCTCGGCGGCGACGACTACCTCACCAAGCCGTTCAGCCCGCGGGAGCTGGTCGCGCGGGTGCGGGCGCTGCTGCGCCGGGCCGCCGGGCCGCCCGACGGGGGCCGGGTGCGCAGCCTCGGCCCGGTCTCGCTGGATCCCGCCCGCCGGCTGGTCACCGTGGACGGCGTGCCGCTGTCGCTCACCCCGACCGAGTTCGACCTGCTCGGCCACCTGCTGCACCGGCCCGGGCGGGTCTTCACCCGGGAGGAGCTGCTGGCCGGCGTCTGGGGGTACGCGTCGCACGCCGGCACCCGTACCGTCGATGTGCACGTCGCCCAGGTGCGCGCCAAGCTGGGGCCCGCCGCCGGGGTGATCCGCACCGTGCGGGGGGTCGGCTACACCGCCGATGCGTAGGTTCTTCGCCACCCTGGCCGGGCGGACCGTGCTGGTCACCGCCGCCACCGCGGTCGTCGCCGTGATCATCACCGCGATGGTGGCGCTGCCGATCGCGGCCCGTTCGGCCAACAACGCCGCCCGCAGCGAGCTGGTGGAGAAGTCCCGGCTGGCCGTGGAGCTGCTCAGCACCGAGAAGCCGGCCGCCCGGGTCCGCATCGTCAAGCGGCTGAACGAGGAGGGCGTCGAGGTCTTCCTGATCCGGCGCGGGGTCGTCGACCGGCCGGGGCTGCCCGCGCGGGTGGTCGAGCAGGTGGCCGCCGGTGCCGAGGTCAACACCCGCGGCGTGGTCGGCGGCCGTACCGTTCTGATCGCGGGGCGACCGCTGCGCGGCATCGACAGCGGCGTCGTGCTCACCCGTCCCGCCGAGTCGGGCACGGCCGCCCGTGTGCTGAGCGGGGTGTGGGTCGCGCTGCTCGCCGGCCTGCTCGGCGGGGTCGGCGCCGGGGCGCTGCTCGCCCACTTCACCGCGCGGCCGCTGCGGCAGGCGGCGCTGGCGGCCGGGCGCCTGTCGGCCGGTGACCGGTCGGTGCGGCTGGCGGTGCGGCCGCCGGCGGAGGCCGCGGAGCTCGCGGCCGCGCTCAACCAGCTCGGCGCGGCGTTGCAGATCAGCGAGGGCCGGGAGCGTGACTTCCTGCTCTCGGTCTCGCACGAGCTGCGTACGCCGCTCGCCACGATCCGCGGGTACGCCGAGGCCCTGGCGGACGGCGTCGTCGACGCCGAGGGCGCGCCCCGGGCGGGGGAGACCATGCTCGCCGAGGCGGACCGGCTCGACCGGCTCATCTCCGACCTGCTCGTGCTGTCCCGCCTGGAGGCCGCGGACCTGCCGGTGGACGTGGTCCGGGTCGACCTCGTCGACCTGGTCGGCTCGGCGGGGGAGGCGTGGGCGCCGCGTTGCGGCCCGGACGGGCCGCGGCTGTCGGTCGAGCTGCCCGAGGCGCCGATCGCGGTCGACACCGATCCGGGCCGGCTCCGGCAGGTGATCGACGGGCTGTGCGAGAACGCGCTCCGGGTGGTGCCGGCCGGGGCGCCGCTGGTGCTGGCGGTCCGGACGGGGGAGCGCGGCGGCGTCGTGGAGATCCGCGACGGCGGCCCGGGCTTCACCGACGACGACCTCGCGGTGGCCTTCCAGCGCGGCGCGCTGCAGCAGCGCTATCGGAACGTCCGCAAGACCGGCAGCGGCCTGGGGCTGGCCCTCGCGGCGCGGCTGGTGTCCCGCCTGGGCGGCACCATCGAGGCAGGTCACGCCCCCGAGGGTGGGGCGATGTTCACGGTGACGGTTCCTTACGCCGCTCGAACATGACGCTGATCGGGCTCGTGCACGCCGGTCGGAGGCTGAGCGCATGAGACGAACCCGAATCGCGCTGACCGTGACCACGCTGGGCCTCGCCGGCCTGCTTGCCCTGGCCGGGTGCGGCGGCTCCGGCGCGGGACCGTCCGCGGCGCCGGCCGTCGCCGCGGACCTCGCCGCCGCGGACGTCGCGGGGGAGGCGGACGCGCTGACCACCGTCGGTGTCGAGACCGGCCTCGAGGCCGGGCCGGCCGCCGCGGCGTCGGCGGGACCGAGGGAGCGCCGGCACGGCCTGCGCAAGCAGCTGCGCAAGAACACTTTGCACGGCGAGACCACGGTACGGGCGAAGGACGGCGTGCGGACGATCGTGGTCCAGCGCGGCACGATCACCGCCGTGGACGCCCGGACCATGAGCGTGCGATCCACCGACGGTTTCACCCAGACCTGGACCTTCGGCGACAAGGTCAGAGTCGTGCAGGACCGCAAGACCGTGGAGGTGGGCGCCCTCAGGACCGGCGCCGAGATCGGCGTGGCCGGGGCCAGGGACGGCGACCGGGCGATGGCCCGGCTGGTCGCGATCCGCTAGCCGCGCTGTGGGTCAGGGCCCGCACTCGGTGCCGTCGAGCGCGGGCCCTGCCCCGCCCCCTCCATAAAGATCGGTCACTGCAGGATCGCGCCCATCGGGGAGAGCAGCAGCTTGCCGAAGGCCTCGGTGGTGCGGTCCAGCCGGCCGCGCTCGCGGGCCACGGCCTGCAGGTCGTGGCGGACGGACCAGAGCCGCTGCGCATTGCGCCAGGCGACGTTGCGGGTGTATTCCACCAGCTCGCCCTGCCACAGGTCGTCGAGGTCGCCGTTCATCATGTCGATGAACAGCTGCCACTTCTCCAGGTAGCCGCGGCGCAGGCCGGGGATCTGCTCGGCGAAGATGTCGTTGATCTGCAGGTAGTCGTGGTGCTGGTCGCTGTCGTCCACCGGGTCGCCGCCCTGGTGGTCGAACGTGGTGACCAGGGCGAACGGCAGGTCGTAGTTGATGTGCGCGTTGACGCCGGCGGCGGCCGACGGCAGCGGGCGGGCGTCCGGGCCCGGGATCCGGTGGAACAGCACGGACCAGGCCTTCGGGCAGCCGGGACTCATGTCCGACCACTGCCGCAGCGCGTCGAAGTAGCGGGCGGCGAACTCGACGTCGAGGCGGGCGAGGAACGCGGGATCGGCGAAGCGGCCCGCGTACAGCCGCTCGAGCACGCACGTCGTGATCGTCAGGTAGAGCTTGTTGAAGTCGGCGAGCGGGTTGCTCACCAGCAGCGGCGGCACCCGCTCCAGTACGTCCTGGAGCTTGGTGAGCTGGTCGACCACGGCCGGGACGTCGTCCGGGTGACCGGACAGCACGTCGGCCATCTCCCGTCGCACGGGCCCCCAGACGGACGTCTCGGTGATCATGGATCCTCCACAGGACGGGCTTTCCGGCGGAGGTCCTCAGCACCGCCCGGAGCCTCCCGGCCGCCGGGCGGTGCTCCCCCGAACGACTGTGAGCCTTTCACCGCAGGACTACGCAGGGATCGGTAGAACGACGTATTCCGCGTACGTAGATAACGAAAAGGTCACGCCGCCCGGAGGTAGACCCGGCTGGCCTGCACCCGGGTGCGCACCTGGAGCTTGTCGAAGATGTGGCCGACGTGGACGCCGACCGTGCGCTCGCTGATGAACAGCGCCTGGCCGATCTCGCGGTTGGTCAGCCCCTCGGCGACCGCCGCCAGCACCTCCCGCTCGCGCTCGGTGAGCATGCTGAGGCCGTCGTCGCCGCGCGCGGGGGAGGGGTGCGCGGTCTCCTCCTCGCCGGTCAGCGCCACCCGGGCGCGGGCGGCCACCTGGGTGATCTCGGCCGCGAACGGCTTGGCGCCCATCGCGCGGGCGGTCTCGTACGCCTCCCGCAGCGCGGTCGTCGCGGCGGCCCGCTTGGTGCGCCGGGCGAACGACGCCTCCGCCTGCCGCAGCCGCGAGTAGGCGGCGGGATACGGCTGCTTGCGCCGGTCCCACGCCTGCACGGCCCGCGCCCACAGCGAGGGGTCGTTGCGCTGCTCGATCCGGCTGAGCTCGGCCGCGCACAGGTCGAGGTAGCCGTCGACGACCGCCCGCACCGGGGGCGCCGCGTTCCCGGCGCCGCGGGCCATCCGCTCGACCACCGCCTGCAGCCGGCGCACCACCGCCGGGTCGACCGGGACCTCGCCGCCGGCCTGCGCCTCCGCCTCGGCCCGCAGGCCGTGCCAGGCCAGCACGCCGAGCAGCACGAGGTCGTCGGAGCGGGTCTCGGTGAGCCCGCGCTGGACCGCCGCTCGGGCCTCGGCGTGCCGGCCCTGCCACATGGCCAGCCCGGCCCGCAGCGTCAGCATCGGCAGCACGTGCCGGGCGCCGCCACCGGCCAGGATCGTCGCGACGGCGTCCAGGTCCCGGTCGGCGCGGACGTCGCCGAAACCGACCCAGAGCCGGCACCGGGCGAGCAGGATCTCCACCGCGTCGGCGCCGGAGGGGCGGTGGCGCATCGCGTCGTCGAGGACCTGGCCGGCCTCCGCCCACTGGCCCACCCGGAACAGGCCGTTCGCCGCGATCGCCAGCAACCGCGTCTGGTAGGTGCGGCCCTGGCCCATCGCGGCGAGCCTTTCCGCGCCGCGACGGGCGACGAGCACACCTTCCTCGATGTTGTTCAGCGGGTTGGTCAGCAGCTCCGCCAGGTGCAGGTACGCGCAGCCGATGTCGTCCGGGTGCTTGGTGCGCTCGGCGATCTCCACCGCCTGGCGGATGACCGCGAGACCCGCGTCCGGATCCTCCCGGAATGCCAGGCTGAAGCCCAGCGCGGCGCTGGCCCGGACCAGGTCGGCGGTCGAACCGTCGGCGCGTTCGGCCAGCTCCAGGGCCTCTCGGGCGCGGTCACCGGCGTCGGCGTACCGGCCGAGGTGCACGAGCAGCTCGGCGAGGTTGGCGGCCGCGCTCGCCTTCTCGCTGGCGCTGCACTCCGGGGAGGCCAGGGCGCGCTCGTACTCGAACTCCGCGGTGGCGGTGCGCCCGGCGGCGGCGAGGTAGCGCGCCCGGCGCAGGTGGATCTCGCAGACGCCCGGCCCGTCCGGACGGGCGGCGAGCAGCTCCAGCGTGGTCAGCGCCCGCTGGTGCTCGCCGCAGCGGTGTGCGGCCTCGGCGGCGTGTGCGAGCAGGTCGGTGCGCTGCGGCGAGTCGTCGGGGGCCAGCTCCAGGGCCAGGGCCCAGTAGCGGTGCGCCTCGGCGTAGCCGTACAGCCGCTCGGCGGCGCGGGCGGCGGCCACGACCGAGGGCAGGGCGCGGGCCGGCTCGCCGGCCTGCTGCCAGTGGTGCGCCAGCCGCGCGTGGTCCGGCTCGCCCGGCATGGCCTCGATCGCCTCGGCGTAGCGCCGGTGCCGGGCGGCGTGCTCGGCCGGCAGGACCTCGTGCTCCAGCACCTCGGCGACCACCTGGTGGCGCAGCCGGTAGCCGTCCGCCGCGCTGGTCAGGAAGCGGTGTGCGACGGCGGCCCGGACCGCCTCGATGAGCTCGGCCTCGGGCAGCGGCAGCACCCGGGCCAGCAGGGAGTGCTCGACCGGCTCGACGCCGGCGGCGACCGCGTGCACGACGTCGTGCGCGTGCGGGGGCAGCTCGTCGACCCGGGACAGGAAGATCTCCCGCAAGGTGTCGGACAGCTCGACCCGTCCGTCGCGCAGGTCACGGGCGAGTTCCTCGGCGACGAACGGGTTGCCGCCGCTGCGCTTGAAGACCCGGTCGGCGTCCTCGGCCGCGACGTCGGTGCCGGCGATGGCCGCGACCAGCTCGGCGGTCGCGTCCTGGTCGAGCGGGGCCAGGTCGAGCACCCGGACGGAGCGCAGCCGCCGCAGCTCGGCGAGCACGCGGCGCAGCGGGTGCGCACCGTGCAGCGACTCGGAACGGACCGCGGCCAGCACGGACAGGTTGATGTCACCGAGGCCGGCGAGCAGATAGAGCAGCAGCTGGCGGGTGCTGCGGTCGGCCCACTGCAGGTCGTCGAGGACGAGCAGCAGCCGCCGCCCCCGGGCCAGCGAGCGCAGCTCGGCGGACACCCGTTCGAGCAGGGCGCCCGCGCCGTCCTGGGCGTCGACCGGGCCGGGACCGGGCTGGGCGCCGGCCTGGCGCAGCGCCTGGAGCACGGGGTGCAGCGGGGAGGCGTCCCCGATGTCCAGGCAGGCGCCGAGCAGCACCGCGGCGCCGGCGGCGCGCATCACGTCGGCGGTCTCGCGGAGCAGGCGGCTCTTGCCGACGCCGCTCTCACCGGTCACGAAGACCGCCGCGGTACCGCCCGGGCCCGCGGCGAGCAGGTCGGCCTGGATCGACGTCAGGATGTCGGAACGTCCGACAAGTGGCGCGTCATCCCCTTCGCTGGCCATGCGTGGCAGCCTAGTGGGAACGCCGCTATGACGTTCTCGTCGGTTCGGACTGTTCTGCGTCACAAAGAACCGACGACGCGGCCGCTGTCATAGATACGTCATTCTGCTGATCCGCTGTCCCGCCCCGTCCTGGCACCGTTCTCTGCGCCAACGCAGCTGAGGGGGGCGTAGGACATGAACAGATTGTCCGCCGGTGTCCGGTGCCGGCGACAGACGGTGACGGTGCTCTTCGTCGACATCGTGGGATTCACCAGCATGGTCGACGACCTGGACTGCGCCGATGTGCGGGATTTGCAAGTCGACTACTTCGGGCTCGTCTCGGCGGTGGTGCGGGCCGAGGGCGGGGTCGTGGAGAAGTTCATCGGCGACGCGGTCATGGCGGTCTTCGGCGCGGACGGCCCGCGGGCCGGCACGCCGGACGGGGTGCGCGACGCCGCCGCGGCGGCGGTCCGGGCCGGGCTGGGCATCCAGGAGGCGCTGCGGGGGCGCCTCCTGGCCGGCCGGTTCCCGGTCCGCACCCGGGTGGGCCTCGCCACCGGCGACGTGATCGTCGACCTGGACGCGGCCCGCGACGGCGGCTACGGGATGGTCAGCGGCAGCGTCGTCGCCACGGCGGCGCGGCTGCAGGCCTGCGCACCGCACGACACCGTGGTGGTCTGCGCGGCGACGCAGAGCGCCTCCGACGGCGCGGTCGCCTACCAGGAGCTGCCGCCGGTGTCGCTCGCGGGCAAGCCGGCTCCGGTGGAGCTGTGGCGCGCCCTGGACCCGCGGACCGTGCCGGCGCAGGCCCGCGCCCTGGAGCCCTGCTGCTGACAATCCTTCAGCGCGCTCGGGCAGCGCCGATAAAGGCATCGTGGGTGCCTCGCCTTCCGTACCGGTGGAGCCGGCCGCGGTGCAGTCGGAGCTCGGCGATGCCGCCGGGCTCCAAGTGCTGGGCGAGCTCGGCCGCGGCGCGCAGGCCGTCGTCTTCCGGGTCCGGCACGCGGGCACCGACTACGCGCTGAAGATGCTGCTCAAGGCCCCGGGCGCGGCGCGGCTGATCGCGCCCCAGCGGGGCAGGAGCCAGGAGGAGCCGACCCAGCAGTCGCTGCCGGAGGAACTGCGGGAGTTCCGCCGGCAGGCCGCCGTGCTGGCCGCCATCGACTGCCCCCACCTGCCCCGGGCGCACAAGGTCGGCGAGGTCGCCGGCCGGCCGTACGTGCTGCTGGACCTGGCCGAGGGCGAGCCCCTGACCCGGCGGTTGCTGCGCGGGCCGGTGCGGGAGCGGCACGCGGTCGCGATCGGCGCCGACATCGCGGCGGCGCTGAGCGCGGCGCACGAGCGCAACCTGGTGCACCGCGACATCAAGCCGGAGAACATCATCATCGGCGGCGAGGGCGTGGCCCACCTCGTCGACTTCGGGCTCGCCACGGCCGCCGCCGGCGAGGGGGTCGGGCCGGACGACGCGATCGCCGGGACGCTGACCTACTGCGCGCCCGAGCAGAGCGGCATGCTCAATCGGCCGGTCGACAACCGCTCCGACCTGTACGCCCTGGGCGCCGTGCTCTTCGAGTGCGTCACCGGCGCGCCGCCGTTCGCCGCGGACGACGTCGGCGAGCTGCTGCACCTGCACGCCACCGCCCCGGTGCCGGATCCCCGCGCGCTGGCCCCGGGCCTCGGCGCGACCTTCGCGGCGATCATCGTCCGGCTGCTCGCCAAGGACCCGGACGACCGCTACCAGAGCGCCGCCGGGCTGCTGGCCGACTTGCGCCGCCTCGCCGCCGACCCGGCCGGGACCTTCGCCCTCGGCGAGCACGACGGGCCGGTGGTCCCGTTCGAGCCGTCGCTGACCGGACGTGACGCCGAACTCGAGACGCTGCGTGAGCTCTGGGGCGAGGCGATGGCCGGCAGGGGCGGCGTCGTGACCCTCCAGGGGCCCACCGGGTCCGGCAAGACCCGGCTCGCCGCCGAGCTCGCCGCACTGGTGCGAGCCGCCGGTGGCGTGGTATTGCAGGGCAGCGCCTCGTCGAGCGACAGCCGGCCGATGGCGCCGCTGCGGGCCGCCGTCGACGCGTACGTCAGGGACCTGCTCAAGCGGCCCGGCGGGCGCGCAATCGCCGAGGCTACGCTGCGTGCCGCGGCCGGGCAGAGCGCCGGCCTGGTCACCAGCCTGTCGCCCGCGCTCGCGGACGCGCTCGGGGTGCCGCAGGTCTCCGGCGAGATCGGGCAGGGACGGCACGCGGCGGCGGTCGCCGACCTGCTCACCGGCCTGACCCGGGCGGCCGGGCCGGTGCTGCTGCACCTGGACGACGCCCAGTGGTTCGACGACGGCACCCTGCGGGTCCTGGAGCAGATCGCGGCCGGGATCTCCGGCGTACCGATGCTGATCCTGGCCAGCGGGCGGCCGGACGACGGCGGGGAAGCCCTGCTGCCGGTGCGGCCCGGCACCCCGGTGACCGAGATCTCGCTGCCCGCGCTGACCGTCGCGCAGGTCGCCGACCTGATCGGCGCCCTGTCCGGCGGCGTACGGCTGCCCGAGGAGGGCGCCACCGCCATCGCCCTGCTGACCGGCGGCAACCCGTTCACCACGCTCGTCTACGCCCGGGCCGTGCTGGACGCCGGCCTGCTGACCCCGAACTGGGGCACCTGGGAGGTCGACGCCGAGGGCGTGCGCGACCTCGCCCTCCCCGCGGACTCGGCCCAGCTCGTGCTGCGCCGCATGGGCGCCCTCGACGCCGAGAGCCGCCGGCTGCTCGGCATCGCCGCCGTGGTCGGCACGTCGTTCTCCGCCGGCATCGTCGCCGAGGCCGCCGGGCTGG
The DNA here is from genome assembly GCF_014648355.1 of Couchioplanes azureus. Classification (GTDB taxonomy): domain Bacteria; phylum Actinomycetota; class Actinomycetes; order Mycobacteriales; family Micromonosporaceae; genus Actinoplanes; species Actinoplanes azureus. Next base: position 257,444 of record NZ_BMQY01000003.1, on the reverse strand, counting down.
ACCTGCGCCGGGTCCTCGACGTCCTCACCGACGCGGGCCACCAGGGCCTGGTCGCGTACGGCGACGGCACCCACCGCTTCCTGCACGACAGCATCCGGGTCGCGCTGCTCGCCGGCCTCGACGAGGACGACGTCCGCGACCTGCACCAGCGGATCGCCGACGCCCTGGACAGCCGGCCCGACCCCGACGAGTACGCCCTCGCCCGGCACTGCGTGCTGGGCCGTCCCGAGCAGGCGTCCGACCGGATGCTGCGCGCCTGCATGGCCGCCGGCGCCCGCGCCCTGGCCGAGCACGCGCCGGACACCGCGCTGACCTACCTGGAGTACGCCCGCGACGCGGTGAAGACCGGCGACCTGGCGCTGGGCAGCGCCTTCAAGCAGCTGCTGGGCACGGCATACCACCAGAACGGCCGCTTCGACGAGGCGGTCGCGACGCTCGCCGAGGCCCTGGCGGAGGCTCCCGAGGGCGCCGAGCGCGCGCGCATCCACCTGATGCTCGCCCGGGTCTACGAGAGCAGCTGGAGCGGTGCGGCGCAGATGCGGGCCGTGGAGCAGGGACTGGCCGAGCTGGGCCGGCCGCTGCCGGCCAACCCGGTCCTGCGGGTGCTCACCGGCCTCTGGCTGTTCTTCGTCGGCTGCCTGACCCGGGTCACCCGGCTCGGCTACGGCACGGCCAAGGGCGAGCGCCGCGAGCTGCTGGCACTGGAGTCGACGCTGTACCACTACGGCGCCTCCGCCAGCGTCCGTACCCTGCGCCCGGCCCACTCGCTGTACTACGCGCTGCGGATGCCGTACCCGATGAACCGCCTGGGCCGCTCGCCCGAGCGGGCCCGCGACCTCGTCGCCCTCACCCTGCCGCTGCGCATGGCCGGCATGCAGCGGCTCTCGGACCGCATCACCGCGTCGTCGTCGCGGATCGCCGGCGACCTGGGCGATCCGACGCTGGCGGCCCGCATCGAGTGGATGAGCGCCATCGCGGTGCACGGCAGCGGCGAGGACTCCGGCGAACGGGTCCGGCAGGTGCTGGTCGAGCGCGAGCGGTTCCTCGACGCCGGGCTGATCCTGGACTGCTACGCCGTCCTCGGCTGGGACTGGCTGCTGCGCGGCGAGATCGCCGAGGCGGAGGAGGCCTGCGTCGGGCGCCAGCGCTGGCTGGACGCCGGCGGGCACGGCGACCGCAGCGCCGTCGTGGCCGTCGACGCGGGTCTGCTCGCCATGCGCGGCCGGGCCGGCGAGGCCCTGGCCCGGCTGAACCGGGCCGGCGACACCCGGGAGATCCACGAGGTCGTGGACATGATCGTGGCCCGGATGCTCGCCGCCCTCGAACGCGACGACCTGGGCAGCGCCTTCGACGACGCCGTCGCCGAGTTCGACGGGCTGGGGCTGCGCCCGTTCGACGTGCTGCCCGCGCAGCACTCGTACTACGTCTACCGCGCGTACGGCCGGCTCGAACAGGCGCGCCGCGCCGCGCCCGCCGAGCAGGAGCGGGCGATCGCCGCGGCCGAGGTGGCCGTCGCGATGCTCGGCCAGGTCACCAAGCGGCCCGTCGTCGCGGCGCACCACCGGGTGGCGCAGGCGGCGCTCGCCGTCCTGAAGCCCGGCCACGCCGGTCAGGCGCTGGACATCCTGGCGAAGGCCGAGAAGCTGCTGCGCACGGTCGACTCGCCGCTGACCTCGTTCGAGGCCGCGCTGGTGCGCGCCCGCGCGCTCACCGTCCTGGCCGTCTCCGGCGAGGCGGAGCTGCAGGCCCGCATGGCGGCCGGCATCGCCGAGGACCGCGGCTGGCCGCACCGGGCCCGCCGGGTCGCCGCGGAGTTCCGGCTCGACGCCGGCCGGCGCAACCGGGTGCCGGTCGTCGCCGCCCGGGGCCGCGCGGGACAGCGCTGGGCCGCCCTCGAGCAGCTCAGCAACGCCGCGTCGCGGGTCATCGACCCGGAGCGGCTCACCCGGGTCGCGCTGGACGAGACCGTACGCCTGCTCGGCGCCGAGCGCGCCCTGCTGTTCCTCGTCGACGCCGACAGCGGTGTGCTCGCGCCGTACGTCGGACGCGACGCCGGTGGCCAGGACCTCGCCGAGCTCGCCGGCTACAGCGGCACCGTGGTGGACAGGGTCCGGCACAGCCGCGAGCCGCTCGTGGTGACCGGCACCGAGGAGGGCGCCGCCATGGGCGCCGACAGCGTCGTGCAGTTCGGCCTGCGCAGCATCCTGGTCGCCCCGCTGGAGCTGGACGACCGCCTCCTCGGCGTGGTCTACCTGGACAGCCGGGTCGCCAAGGGCGTCTTCACCGTCGACGACGTGGACGTGCTCACCGCCGTCACCCACCACATCGCGGTCGGCCTGGAGACCGCCCGCGCGGCGCAGCTCGAGGTGGCCGTCGCCGCCGCCAACCGCCAGCGCGACCTGGCCGAGACCCTGCGCCGGGCGATGGCCCGGCTCAGCGGCACCCTCGACCCGGAGCTGGTGCTGCGCCGGCTGCTGCTGACCGCGCGGCAGACGCCGGGCGGCGAGCGCGGCTGGCTGCTGCTGGGCACCTCGGCGTCCGCCGAGATCACCGTGCTGGGCGACAAGGGCAGCCCGTTCACCGTGCGCCCGGCCGAGCACCCGGCGCTGCTCGCGCTGCTCGACAACCGCCAGGCCGACATGATCTCGGGTACGCCGGCCTGGGCGTCCGCGCTCGGCGACTACGCCGGGGCGAGCTGGCTGACGGTCACGCTGGACGACCGGGAGGGCGCGGTGGGCGTCCTCGTGCTGGCCTCCGAGCGGGCCAACGCGTACGCCGCCGCGGACCTCGGGGTCGCCGCCGCGCTGGTCGGCCAGGGCATGGTCGCGTACGACAACGCCCGGCTGTTCAGCCGGATCAACGAGCTGGCCACCACCGACAGCCTGACCGGGGTCGCGAACCGGCGGCGGTTCTTCGAGCTGGCCGAGAAGTCGCTGGGCGCCGCGCGGGCGGCCGGCAGCCCGGTCACCGCCCTGATGATCGACATCGACCACTTCAAGCGCATCAACGACACGTACGGGCACCAGACCGGCGACGACGTCATCCGCGCGGTCGTCACCCGGCTGCTGGCCTGCCTGCCGCCGGACGGTCTCGTGGCCCGGTACGGCGGCGAGGAGTTCGCCGTCCTGCTGCCCGGGATCCGCGAGGACGGCCCGGTGCTGGCGGAGAAGCTGCGCGCCGCGATCGACGGCACGCCGCTGGACACCCGTACCGGTCCGATCCCGGCGACGATCAGCGTGGGCCTGGCCCGGCTGCGGCCCACCGACGCCACCGCGGACGCGCTCCTCGGCCGGGCCGACGCGGGCCTCTACGCGGCCAAGCAGGCCGGCCGGAACCGTGTGATGGCTCACGACGAGTGACATTCGTCCCTTTGGTGCTCCTCTTCGAGGTGGCGTTCCGGGTCGGTCTCACCAAACTCGTCGCACCTCCCCGGTAGGCTCGCCGCGTCGTTGACGGCCCGCCACCGCTGGAGGAGTAGCACCTCGTGACTGCGCAACAGGAGATCCTCTACGGGGCCGACGACCTCACGCATCTCGAGGGTCTCGACGCGGTGCGCAAGCGTCCCGGCATGTACATCGGCTCGACCGACAGCCGGGGGGTCAACCACCTCGCCAACGAGATCATCGACAACGCCACCGACGAGGGCGTCGCCGGGCACGCCACGCAGGTCGAGGTCATCCTGCACGCCGACGGCTCGGTGCAGGTCGACGACGACGGCCGCGGCATCCCCACCGACATCAACGCGAAGTCGGGCCTGACCGGCGTCGAGCTGGTGCTCACCCGGCTGCACGCGGGCGGCAAGTTCGGCGGCTCGGGCTACAAGACCTCCGGCGGCCTGCACGGCGTCGGCGCCTCGGCCGTCAACGCGCTGTCCCTGCGCTTCGACGTGACGGTCCGGCGCGACGGCAAGGTCCACGAGATCTCGTTCCAGCGCGGCGTGCCCGGGGTCTTCGCCGGCGACGGCCCGGCGGCGAAGTTCCAGGCCGAGCCGGGCCTGCGGGTCGTGCGCAAGATGAAGCGCGGCGAGAGCTCCGGCACGTCGATCCGCTACTGGTACGACGCGCGTTACTTCGAGACCGGCGCCCGGCTCGACGTCGCCACCGTGCGGGCCAAGCTGCGCAACACGGCGTTCCTCGTGCCCGGCGTGGCGTACGTGCTGCGCGACTTCACCGGCGAGGAGCCCACCGAGGAGACCTTCCACTACCCGCAGGGCCTGGGCGACATGGTGGAGTTCCTCACGCCCTCGGGCGACAAGCCGGTCTCCGGCATCCTCATGGTCACCGGCGAGGGCACCTACAAGGAGAACGCCGCCGACGCCAACGGCGTGATGCAGTCCAACGTCGAGCGCCGCGCCCAGGTGGAGGTCGCGTTCCGCTGGGGGACCGGCTACGAGCGTACGGTCGAGTGCTTCACCAACACGATCCGCAACATGCACGGCGGCACCCACCGCAAGGGCTTCGAGCGCGCGCTGGTCCGCGCCCTGAGCGAGGCGGTCCGCAACGCGCGCGGCCTGCTCAAGCCCAAGGAGGACGCGCCCGTCCTGGACGACTATCTGGAGGGGCTCACCGCGGTCATCCACGTCCGGGTGCCCGAGCCGCAGTTCACCTCGCAGACCAAGGACGAGCTCTCCACCGCGGGCATCACCCGGGTGCTGCAGGGCTTGGTCGAGCAGCACCTCAAGCAGTGGATCGAGGACCGGCGCACCAAGAGCGAGGCGCGCACGGTCCTGCAGAAGGTGGTCGACGCCGCCCGGGTCCGGCTCACCCAGAAGCAGCAGAAGGACGCGGCCCGCCGCAAGACCGCCCTCGAGGGCGCCTCGATGCCGCCGAAGCTGGTCGACTGCCGATCCACCGGCATCGACCGCAGCGAGATCTACATCGTCGAGGGCGACAGCGCGCTCGGCACCGCCCGGATGGCCCGCAGCTCGGAGTACCAGGCGCTGCTGCCGATCCGCGGCAAGATCCTCAACGTGCAGAAGGCCAGCCTGCAGCAGGTCCTGGACAACGCCGAGTGCTCGGCCATCGTGCAGGTGCTCGGCGCCGGCTCCGGACGCACCTTCGAGCTGAGCACGATGCGCTACGGCCGCGTCATGATCATGGCGGACGCGGACGTCGACGGCTCGCACATCCGCACGCTGCTGATCACGCTCTTCGCCAAGTACATGCGCCCGGTGATCGAGAGCGGCCGGCTCTTCGCCGCCATGCCCCCGCTGCACAAGGTGGTCACCAAGGGCCGCAACCCCGAGACCATCTACACGTACACCCAGCAGGAGATGGAGACGACCGTCGCCCGGCTGGAGAAGGCGGGCAAGACCGTCGTCAAGCCGGTGCCCCGGTTCAAGGGCCTCGGCGAGATGGACGCCGACGAGCTGTGGGACACCACCATGAACCCCGCGACCCGCACGGTCCGGCGGATCACCCTCGACGACGCCGAGCGCGCCGAGGCCACGCTGGAGCTGCTGATGGGTGAGCGGGTCGAGCCGCGCAAGAACTGGCTGATCGAGGCCGCCGGCCGGATCGACCGGGAAACGATCGACGCCTGAGGAACGGGTCACAGACATGGCACGCCGCAAGAACGAGCAGTCCCGGGTGGACCTGTCGGCCTTCGACCAGGCCGGGGCCCGGGTGATCGACAACCCGATCACCACCGAGGTCGAGGACTCCTACCTGGAGTACGCGTACTCGGTCATCCACTCCCGCGCCCTCCCCGACGCGCGCGACGGGCTCAAGCCGGTGCACCGGCGCATCCTCTGGTCGATGCAGGAGCAGGGCTACCGGCCGGACCGGGCGTACGTGAAGTCGGCCCGCGTCGTCGGCGACGTCATGGGCAAGTACCACCCGCACGGCAACCTGGCCATCTACGACGCGATGGTCCGCCTCGCCCAGGACTTCTCGCTGAACGTCCCGCTGATCGACGGCCACGGCAACTTCGGCTCGCCCGACGACGGCCCGGCCGCCGAGCGCTACACCGAGTCCCGGATGTCGCGCGAGGCCATGCTGCTCGTCGGGGAGCTCGGCGAGGGCACCGTCGACTTCAAGCCCAACTACGACGGCTCCGAGCAGGAGCCCACGGTGCTGCCGGCGGCGTTCCCCAACCTGCTGGTCAACGGCACCTCGGGCATCGCGGTCGGCATGGCCACCAACATGATCCCGCACAACCTCGCCGAGGTCGTCGCGGCGGCGCGGCACCTCATCACCGAGCCGGACGCCGACCTCGACGCGCTCATGCGCTTCGTGCCCGGCCCCGACCTGCCCACCGGCGGGCAGCTGCTCGGGCTGGACGAGGTGCGCCGGGCGTACGAGACGGGCCGCGGCGTGGTGCGCATGCGGGCCCGCGCCACGACCGGCCCGCTGGAGGGCGGCCGCGGCCGGCAGGCCATCACGGTGGTCGAGCTGCCCTACGGCGTCGGCACCGAGAAGATCATCGAGGCGATCACCGACGAGGTGAAGGGCAAGCTCATCACCTCCGGCCCCCGCAAGGGCCAGCGGCAGGCGGCCCGTCTGCAGGGCATCGCCGACGTCAAGGACCTCACCGACCGCGAGCACGGCACCCGCCTCGTCATCGAGTGCAAGGTCGGCGTCAACCCGCAGGCGCTGCTCGCCGACCTCTACCGGCTCACCCCGCTGGAGACCTCGTTCGGCATCAACAACCTCGTGCTGGTCGACGGCCAGCCGCAGACCCTGGGGCTGAAGGCGCTGCTGGAGGTGTTCCTGGCGCACCGCTACGAGGTGGTGACGCGGCGTACGACGCACCGCCGGACGAAGCGGCAGGACCGGCTGCACCTCGTCGACGGCCTGCTCATCGCCCTCATCGACATCGACCGGGTGGTGGCGATCATCCGCGGCAGCGACGACGCCGCCGCGGCCAAGGCGAGCCTGATGAGCGAGTTCGGGCTCACCGAGATCCAGGCCAACTACATCCTGGACACGCCGCTGCGCCGGCTCACCCGCTTCGACCGCATCGAGCTGGAGGCCGAGCAGCAGCGGCTCAATGCCGAGATCGCCGAGCTGTCCCGGATCCTCGACGACACCGGCGTGCTCCGCCAGGTGGTCTCCGACGAGCTCGCCGAGGTGGCGGCCGAGTTCGGGGCGCCGCGGCGCACCACGCTCATCGACGGCGACCTCAAGGAGGTGCTGGCGGCCTCCGTCCCGGCGGGGCCGCTGGAGGTCGCCGACGACCCGTGCCAGGTGATCCTCTCGGCCACCGGGCTCATCGCCCGCACCGCGGCGGAGAGCGAGGAGGCCACCGAGGCCCGGCGCCGCAGCGGCCGGGTCAAGCACGACGCCGTCCGCTCCGTCGTCCACTCCACCGCGCGCGGCCGCGTCCTGCTCGTGACCAGCGCGGGCCGCGCCTTCAAGACCGACGTGCTGCCGTTGCCGGTGCTGCCCGAGCAGTCCGGCACGGTCTCGCTGCGCGGCGGCATGTCGGCCTCGGAGCTGATCCCGCTGGAGAAGGGCGAGCGCGTCGTCGGCCTGGCCCCGCTCCTGCCCGGCAAGTCCCCGGGGCTGGCGATCGGCACCCGCCAGGGCGTGGTGAAGGTGTGCGCGCCGGAGTGGCCGGTCCGCTCCGACGAGTTCGAGGTCATCACCCTCAAGGAGGGCGACGAGGTCGTCCAGGCCACCTGGCTGACCGACGGCGCGGAGTCCCTCGTCTTCGTCACGTCCGACGCGTCCCTGCTGCGCTTCCCGGCCAAGCTGGTCCGCCCGCAGGGCCTCAAGGGCGGCGGCATGGCGGGCATCAACCTCTCCGAGGACGCCGAGGTGCTGTCGTTCAACGCCGTCGACACCCGGGACGAGCAGCACGGCGAGCCGATGGTCGTGACCTCGACCGGCACCCAGGTGAAGGTGACCCCCTTCGCCGCGTACCCGGCGAAGGGCCGGGCCACCGGCGGCGTCCGGGCCCAGCGCTTCCTCAAGGGCGAGTCCCGCCTGGCGGTCGCCTGGGTGGGCCCCCGCCCGGTCGGCGCGAGCGCGACGGGCGACCCGGTGGACCTGCCGGAACAGGACTCCCGGCGCGACGGCTCCGGCGAGGCGGTCCTGATGGGCCCGCAGATCATCGGCCACCTGATCGAGCGCGGCTGATCGTGGGCCGCACACCGTGGGGCCCTCCCTCCGCTCTCGGGTGTGCGGCTGACCTTGGCCCCATATGCCGGGGCCATCCCTCCGGCCTCGGGCCCCCGGTGTCAAGAAAGGGCATCCAGTGATCTCACCGACCGCCGCCGTCCGCATCGCCCGACCGAGCCGCGACCTCGCCGCCGCCGAACGCTTCTATGTGGAGGGACTGGGGCTGGACCTGCTCTACCGGGCCACGGCCGAGGCCGCCGGCGAGCACGACCTCGTCATGCTGGGCTGGCGGCAGGCGTCCTGGCACCTGGAACTGGTCGCCGGCCCGGAGGTCCCGGAGCCCGCACCGACGCCGGAAGATTTGCTCGTGCTCTACCTGGGCGCGCCGGTCGACGAGCAGCTCGTCGCCCGGATCGAGCAGGCCGGTGGCAAACGCGTGTCACAGAGCGAGTATTGGGATCGCTGGGGTGTCACCGTGGCGGATCCCGACGGCTACCGCCTCGTCCTGTCGACCCGAAGCTGGTCCAACGACGGGTAGACGCGTCCGGGCCCGTCTGCTCCGCGAGGCCGGTGTCCTCCGCCGGGCCCGTGTCCTCCGCGGGGTGCGTCTCTTCCGCGGGGTCCGTGTCCTCCGCGGGGTCCGTGTCCTCCGCAGGTCCGTCTCCTCCGCGGGGTCCGTCTCCTCGACCGCGTCCGTCTCCTCTGCCGGGTCGGCCACGTCCGCCGGGCCGGTCATCTCCGCGGGGTTGGTATCTCCCGAGGCGGCTGATCATGTCTGGCCGGGGTTGGCGTGACCGGGTGCGGCTGGTCGTCTCCCGCCGCTTGACGTCGATCGCGGTTCACCAGATCGGGCGCATCCGGCCCGGGACGGCCAGCCTCGACAGGTCCTGACGCAGGGCCGCCAGGCGCTCGGGGCCCAGCGCCGCGGCCCAGGGCCGAAGTATCTCGGCGGCGGCCTCGTCGGCCGCCCGCGTGCAGGCCCGCCCCTTCTCGGTCAGCACCACCAGCCGCGCCCGGGCGTCGTCCGGGTGCGGCCGGCGCTCCACATAGCCCTTCTTCGCCAGTTCCTCGACCATCTGGCTGGCCGCCTGCTTGCTGACGTCGAGATGCTCCGCCAGCTGCACCGTTGTCGCGCCCTGCCCGGACAGGCGGGCGAAGGCGAAGCCGTGCGCGGGGCGCAGATCCGTGAAGCCGCGGGCGCGCACGCCGGCGTCGATGCCGTCCACCAGCGCCCGGGCCGCGCTCAGCAGCAACACCGGCAGATCGAGTAGGCCGCTTTCCATCAGACCAGTTTGACAGACACGTCAACTTGCTTGACCATATAGTCAACCTACTTGACCAACTGAGGAGTGACCATGGCTGTGATCCGTGAACAGGACGCCGTCGAGCACCGGATGCACGGTGCAACCTTCCACTCGTACGTCGCCCCGTCGCGCGGAAGCCGCGAGCTGAGCGCCTGGCGGCTCGAGATCGCCCACGGAACCATCGGGATGCCGCACCGGGTCAGCCGGGAGGAGGTCCTCTTCCTGCTCTCCGGCGAGGTCACCACGACCATCGACGGCGAAACGGCAACCGTGCGGGCCGGGGAGGCCGCATTCGTGCCCGCCGGCGCGCAGTTCGCCATCGACAACACGTCCGGCCAGCCCGCCACCGCCTGGGTGACCACGAGCGCCGGACTGCGCGCGACGCTCGCCGACGGCACCGAGCTCAGCCCGCCGTGGGCGGCCTGACCGGGATCCGACATCGCTGGAGAACCGCGCCCTCCCGCTCCCGCGCCGCTCACCTGGCGCTCTCCGCGCCGCCCGAGCTCGCCTGCGCCGCCCGCTGCCGCCCCTGCCCCACGCCGCCCACTGCCGCTCCTGCCCTACGCCGCCCGCTGCCGCCGCTGCCCTACGCCGCCCGCTGCCGCTCCTGCCCTACGCCGCCCGAGCTGGGCCGCGTTACCCGCATGAAGAACCACGACGGTGCGACGACGGGACGACGGCGGGACGACGGCGGGACGACGAACGCGGCCCGCGGCGGTGCACGGCCAGCGGTGTGCCAGCAGTGGCGGCGTTTCGGCGGGCGGCGCGGTGTCCATGGCGTTACGGCCAGCGGTGTGCCAGCAGTGGCGGCGTTTCGGCGGGCGGCGCGGTGTCCATGGCGTTACGGCCAGCGGTGTGCCAGCAGTGGCGGCGTTTCGGCGGGCGGCGCGGTGTCCACGGCGTTACGGCCAGCGGCGTGCCAGCAGTGGCGGCGTTTCGGCAGGCGGCGCGGTGTCCACGGCGTTACGGCCAGCGGAGCGCCAGCAGCGGCGGTGTTACGCCGAGCGGGGGCGGCGTCGGCGGCCTTCGGTGAGCGGCGGCGTCGACGGCGGGCCGTGCGGTGACGACCTGCCCGCGCCTGCCGCCGCGTGCGCCCCGGTATCCGCTTTGTCGGTGACGCTCTACTACGGACGGTCAGGGCCTACTTCGACGGCTCGGGGATGTCGCAGGTGATCTTCGGGTTGACCCCGAGCCAGTTCAGCGGCCCGGCCACCACCGTCACCATGACCGTGCCGGCCTCGGCGCAACTGGTGTCGCCGGTGTCCTTGAAGTAACCACGCTCGAACGCCGCGACGGCGCCGAGCACCAGCCATATGACGACGATGATTCCGCCGATAGATCCTGCGCGCATCGGGGGCTCCTCAGCGAGGTGGGGGGACTGGTCCGCGACATACCCCGAACCCGGCGATCTCTAAACGGCCGTGCCCCGGCCTGGACCAGTAGGCCGCGGGGCGCCGCGGGCACGGTGCGCGTCGCGGTCGTCGGTCGCGGCGGAGAAGGGCGATGGCGGATGGCGGATCGCGGATGGCGGACGGCGGATCGCGATGGTGGATGGCCGATGGCCGATGGCGGATGGCGGATCGCGGATGGCGGATGGCGGATGGCGGATCGCGATGGCGGATGGCGGATCGCGATGGTGGATGGCCGATGGCCGATGGCGGATGGCGAATGGCGGATCGCGGATGGCGGATTGCGGATCGCGCATTGCGGATCGCGGGCCGTTCACCGCCTGGCTTCCGCCCGGCGCGGGGCGCATCATTACCTCGGCACGGACGGATCGAAGGCGGTGCGGGTGTGGAGACGAGGCGTACGACGGTGCGGGACGTGCGCCGCGCCAACCGGGCCAGCCTGCTCACCGATCTCTTCCACGGCGGGCGCCAGAGCCGGCAGCAGCTCGGGGACACCACGGCGCTGAGCCAGGCCAGCGTCAGCAACCTCATCGGCGAGATGATCGACGAGGGTCTGGTCGAGGAGGCCGGCCTGGTCGGTTCGGACGGCGGCCGTCCGCGGTCGCTGCTGCGGGTCGCGCCCGATTTCGGGTACGTCGCGGGCGCCGACGTCACCGAGACACGCGTGCTGGTCGAGCTGTACGACCTCGCGATGTCCCGGCTGGCCGTGGCGCAGTATGCCCTGCCCGGACGAACGCCCGACCCGTGCCTCGCCGCCGAGAAGCTGCTCGAGGGCCTGGACGCGGTGATGGCGGAGGCCGGCGTCACCCGGCCCGAGGTGCTGGGTCTCGGCGTGGGCGTCGCGGGCGTGGTGGACCAGTCCGGCGATGCGCCGGTGGTGCACTCGCAGCCGACCGGCTGGAACGCCGTGCCGCTGGGGGCGATGCTGCGCGACGGCACCGACGTGGCGATCCACGTCGAGAACGGCGCGCAGGCGGTCGGCCAGGCCGAGATGTGGTTCGGCGCCGGGCGGGGGGCGGGACAGGTGGTCGTCGTCCTGGTCGGCGACGGTGTCGGCGCGGCGGTCGTGCGGGACGGGCGTGGTCACCGCGGGGCGCACAGCGACGCCGGGGAGTGGGGGCACACCACCCTCGTGTACGACGGCGAACCGTGCCGCTGCGGCGCGCGGGGCTGCCTGGAGGCTTACCTCGGCGCCGACCGGGTCGCCGCCCGCCTCGCCGGGGCGACGGGCCTGGAGGCCGGGTCCGACCTGCTGACCCGGGTGCTCGCCGACGAGCCGCTCACCGATGCGGCGGCGCAGGCTCTCCGCCAGACCGTCGGCTATCTCGGCGCGGGCATCGGCGGGCTGATCAACCTCTTCTCGCCCGAGCGGATCGTGCTGGGCGGCCGCGCGGGCCTGGCGCTGGGCGAGCGCTTCCTCACCGAGATCCGTGAGGCCGCCGCCCGCCACGCGTTGCGGCATCCCTATTCGCGGACCCGTATCGACCTGTGCCAGCTCGGGCCGGACGCGGTCGCGATGGGCGCGGCCACCCTGCCGATCGCCCGGCTGCTCGCCGACGGCGGGCTCCCGGCGGCGACCGGCCCGGCACCGCTGTCCCGCGCCGCCCACCGCCGCGCCCTGGCCCGCGACCGCACCTGACGCCCCGCGCGGCCCAAACGCAAACGCTCGCGAACAAGCGCCGCGCCCGCACAGAGCGCCGCGCCCGCACAGAGCGCCGCGGCCGCAGCCAACGCCGCGCCCGCACAGAGCGCCGCGGCCGCAGCCAACGCCGCGCCGGCATGCATGGTGCGCTCGGCGTGAAGGGGTGGCGCGGGCCAGCAAGGCAGCGTCCGGCCGGTGGGCATGGCGCCCGGCAGACGGGGAGGGCGCCGGCAAGCGGTTGGCGCCGCAAGAAGAGCCGCGGCCGCACAAGCGGGTGGGCGGTGCCCGCAAGGACGGCCGCGCCGCCCGCAAGCAAACAAGCTAGGATCCGTCCCCGAGAACGGCCCCGAGCGGCTACGACCTCCCGCGGTGGCGGGCGATCGTGTCGCGGAACCACAGAGCCGATCGCTTCGGCGTACGCCGCTGGGTTTGGTAGTCGACGTGCACGATGCCGAACCGTTTCGCGTACCCTTCCGCCCACTCGAAGTTGTCCAGCAGGGACCACGCGAAGTAGCCGCGGATGTCCGCGCCCTGCTCGCACGCCGCCGCGACCGCCGCGATGTGCTCGGCCAGGTACGCCGTGCGCTCCTCGTCCGCCACGAAGCCCGACTCGCCGGCCGCGTCGTCGAAGGCCGCGCCGTTCTCGGTGACGACGAGCGGCAGACCCGGGTAGTCGCGGTGCAGCCGCAGCAGCAGCCGGGTGAGCCGTTCCGGCGTGATCGGCCAGTTCATCGCGGTCCGCGGGCGGTCCAGCGGCACCACGCGGACGACCGGATGGCCGTCGGCGCCGACCCGGCGGCCGTGCTCGTCGGTGCCGCTGAAGTCCTGGCCGAAGTAGAAGTTGACGCCCAGCACGTCGATCGGCGTGGCGATGACGTCGAGGTCGCCGTCGCGGACCGGGAAGGCGGTGCCCCGCTCGGCGAGGTCGTCGAGCACGTCCTGCGGGTACGAGCCCTTGCACAGCGGGTCGAGGTACGCGCGCAGACCCAGGCCGTCGGCGCGGCGGGCGGCGTCGTGGTCCGCCGGTGCGTCGGTCGCCGGGTCGGCGGTGGCGAGGTTGAGGGTGATGCCGAAGGTGTGCTCGCGGGTCGCCGCCGCCTTCATCCGCCGCGTCGCGAGGCCGTGGCCGAGCAGCAGGTGGTGGGCCGCGGCGACGGCGGCGTCGAAGTCCCGGCGGCCCGGCGCGTGCACGCCGGCCTGGTAGCCCAGCCACGCGGAGCACCACGGCTCGTTGAGCGTGGTCCAGGTGCCGACGCGGTCGGCGAGCCGTTCGAAGACCAGCATCGCGTAGTCGGCGAAGCGGTACGCGGTGTCCCGGTGCGGCCAGCCCCCGGCGTCCTCGAGCGCCTGCGGCAGGTCCCAGTGGTACAGCGTGACCCAGGGCGCGATACCGGCGCCGAGGAGCTCGTCGGTGAGCCGGTCGTAGAAGGCCAGGCCGGCCGGGTTGACCGGGCCGCGGCCGTGCGGCTGGACCCGCGGCCACGCCACCGAGAAGCGGTACGTGTCCACGCCGAGGCTCTTGATCAGCGCCACGTCCTGCGGCATCCGGTGGTAGTGGTCGCAGGCGACGTCGCCGTTGTCGCCGCCGGTGACGGCGCCGGGTACCCGGCAGAAGGTGTCCCAGATGGACGGTGTGCGGCCGTCCTCGGCGGCGGCGCCCTCGATCTGGTACGCGGAGGTGGCGACGCCCCACTGGAAGAACGAGGGCAAGGCGGTGGCGTTCATGCGTCTCCTGGGTGGGGGATGCGGGTGGGGTGGAGCCAGCAGGCCACGGTCCGGGCCGACCCGTCGGGGGTGTCCGGGTTGCCCAGCACCGGGATGTTCCCGGCGCACGGGTCGAACGCCTTCGGGCAGCGCGGGTGGAACGAGCAGCCGCCGGGCATGCCCTTGAGGTCGGGCGGCGAGCCGGGGATGCCGCTGAGCCGGCGGCGCGGGCCGCGCAGTGCCGGGAAGGAGCCGAGCAGGCCCGAGCTGTAGGGGTGCAGCGAGTCCCGGTACAGCGTGGCGGCCTGCGCCTCCTCGACGATGCGGCCGCCGTACATGATGGCGATGCGGTTGGAGAACTCCACCAGCAGCGACAGGTCGTGGGTGATGAAGATGACCGAGAAGCCCAGCCGTTCCCTCAGCTCGATGAGCTGCCCGAGGATCTGCCGCTGCATCACCACGTCGAGGGCGGTGGTCGGTTCGTCCATGATGACGACCTGCGGTTGCAGGATCAGCGCCATGCCGATCATCACCCGCTGCCGCATGCCGCCGGAGAGCTGGTGGGGATAGGCGTCCATCCGGTCCGGCGAGATGCCGACCAGCTTGAGCATCTCGCGGGCCCGGGTGTTGCGGGTGTGCGCCGGCATAGCCGGTTCGTGCGCCTGGAGGACGTCGGTCAACTGCGTCGAGATCTTGTGTACGGGGTTGAGCGAGTTCATCGCCCCCTGGAAGACGATCGCCGTCTGCGCCCAGCGGAACCGCCGCAGGCCGTCGTCGTCGAGGCCGAGCACGTCGTACGGCTCGCGGTCGCGCGGGTGGTAGACGACCTTGCCGCCGGTGATCACGCCGGGCGGGGCGAGCAGCCGGGTGAGGCCGTACGCGAGGGTGGACTTGCCGGAGCCGGACTCTCCGGCCAGGCCGAGCACCTCGCCGCGGTGCAGGGTGAGGTTCACGTCGCGGACCGCGTGCACCGCGTGGTCGCCCAGCCCGTAGTCGACGTCGAGGTTCGTGATCTCCAGGACCGGTTCGCGGCTCACTGCGTCGCCTCCTTGCCGCGGTTCACCGGCGTGGCCGCCGCGGTGGTGATCGCCGGAACGGGGCGCGCCTGGGTGTGCGGCGCCGGGGAGTTGCTCAGCACGGGGGTGAAGCCGACGCGCATCCGTACGGTGTGGCCGGAGGTGGTCTTGATCTTCGTCTTGCCGGCGCTGCGCAGGCGGGGGCTGACGAACTCGTCGATGCCGAAGTTGACCAGTGACAGGGCGGTGCCCAGCAGGGCGATGGCCAGGCCGGCCGGGACGAACCACCACCATGCGCCCTGCGCCAGGGCCTGCTGGCTCTGGGCCCAGAACAGGATCGTTCCCCAGTTCCACTCCGAGACCGTGCCGACGCCGATGAAGGCGAGGGTGATCTCTGAGGTGACCGCGAAGATGACCGTACCGACGAAGCCCGAGGCGATGATCGCGGTGAGGTTGGGCAGGATCTCGAAGAGGATGATCCGCCAGGTCCGTTCGCCGGTGGCCCGGGACGCCTCGATGTAGTCGCGGCGGCGCAGCGACAGGGTCTGCGCCCGCAGCACCCGCGCGCCCCAGGCCCAGGAGGTGCATCCGATGATCAGGGCGACCAGGGTGTCGCCGCCGCCCGGCGCCGCCGCGGTCACGATGATGATCAGGGGCAGCGCCGGCATCACCAGGAAGACGTTGGAGAGCGCGGAGAGGCAGTCGTCCCAGCCGCCGCCGAGGTAGCCGGCCGTCACTCCGATGAGGACGGAGAGCACGGTGGCGAGCGCGCCGGCCGTGAGCCCGACGAGCATGACGCCGCGGGTGCCGACGAGCACCTGGCTGAGCACGTCCTGCCCGAGGTGCGTGGTGCCGAACCAGTGGTCGGCCGAGGGGGGTGCCACGAGCGCCGGTCCGCGGGCGTCCGGGTCGTACGGGGCGATCCAGGGCCCGATGACCGCGAAGAGCACGTAGACGCCCAGCAGCGTCAGGCCGGTGGCGGCCTTGGCGTTGGCGACGAAGCGGAACCGTTTGCGCCGCGCCGGGGCCACGGCGACCTGCTCGATGGTGGAGGCGGGAATGGTCACCGGTCAGCCCTCCTTGCGGGTACGCGGGTCGAGCAGCAGGTACGCGATGTCGGCCACGAGGTTCGCCAGCAGCACCGAGACGGTGATGACCAGGAAGATGCCCTGCATCAGCGGGTAGTCCTTGGCCCCGACCGCCCGGAAGAGCAGGAAGCCCAGCCCGGGATACGAGAAGACGATCTCCACCAGCAGGGTGCCGCCGACGATGAAGCCCAGCGCCAGCGCGAAGCCGGAGACGTTGGGCAGCAGCGCGTTGCGGGCCGCGTAGCCCACCGCGACCCGGCGCTCGGGCAGGCCCTTGGCGTGGGCGACGGTGATGTAGTCCTCCGCCGCGACGGTGACCATCATGTTGCGCATGCCGAGGATCCAGCCGCTCACCGAGGAGACGAGGATGGTCAGCGCGGGCAGCAGGCTGTGCCGGACGGCGCTCGGGATGAAGTACTGGTCCCAGGCCGGGACCAGCCCGGGCTCGAAACCGCCGGAGGACGGGAAGAAGCTGCCGGGACCGGCGAGCAGGTAGATCGCCAGGAGGCCGAGCCAGAAGTACGGCACCGAGGACAGGAACGTGGTGGTCGGCAGCAGTCCGTCGATCCACGACCCGCGCCGCCAGCCCGCGAGCACGCCGAGGCCGGTCCCCAGGACGAAGCTGATGACGGTGGTGAGCCCGACCAGCGCCACGGTCCAGGGCAGCGCGTCGCCGATGACCTCGGAGACCGTCGCGGGGAACGCGGTGAACGACAGGCCCAGGTCACCCTGGAAGAGCTGCTGCCAGTAGTCGACGTACTGGCTCCAGAGGGTGGCGTCCTGGTCGAGGCCGAACAGCACGTAGAGGGAGTCGATCGCCTCGGTGCTCATCTGGCCCTGGTAGCGGGCGAGCAGCGACTTGACCGGGTCGCCCGGGATCATGCGGGGGATGAAGAAGTTGATGGTGATCGCGGCCCACGCGGTGAACGCGTAGAACAGGATCCGCTGGAGCAGGAACCTCATGGTGTGGCCTCCTCCCGGGCGTACAACCAGCAGGCCGCCCAGTGGCCGGGTGCGTCGCCGATCTCGAGGCGTACCGGCAGGTCGGTGGCGCAGCGCGGCATCGCCGCCGGGCAGCGCGGGTGGAACCGGCAGCCGGACGGCGGCCGGATCAGGCTCGGCGGCTCGCCGTCGCCCCGGTCCGCGGCGTCCGGCCGCAGGGTGAGCAGGCGGTCCGGGTCCGGCGCCGAGTCGATCAGGAGCCGGGTGTACGGATGCGCCGGCGACTGGGTGACGCTCTCGCTGTCGCCGCCCTCGACCATCCGGCCCGCGTACATCACCAGCGTCTCGTCGGCGAAGTAGCGGGCCGACGCGATGTCGTGGGTGATGTAGAGGATCGCGAGGTCGAGCCGTTCCTTCAGGTCGCGCAGCAGGTTGAGCACGCCCAGCCGGATGGAGACGTCCAGCATGGACACCGGCTCGTCGGCGAGCAGCGCCTCCGGGTTCGCGCCGAGCGCCCGGGCGATCGCGACGCGCTGCCGCTGGCCGCCGGAGAGCTCGTGCGGGAACTTGTCGAGGTAGCGCTCGGGAGGTGTCAGGCTGACCCGGGTGAGCAGGTCGGCGAGGGCCCGCTCGAGCTCCGCCGCCGACCTGCCGGCGTTGCCGTGGATGCGCAGCGACCGGGTGAGGTGGTAGCGGATGGTGTGCACCGGGTTCAGCGACGCGAACGGGTCCTGGAAGATCATCTGGACCCGCCGGACGTACGCCCGGAACTGCCGGCCGCCCTTGACCCGCGCCGACTCGCCGTGCAGCCGGATGTCCCCGCCGGTCCGCGGATGGAGCTGCGCGAGCAGCCGGGCGACGGTGGACTTGCCGGAGCCGGACTCGCCGACCAGCGCGACCACCCGGCCGCGCCGCAGCGTCAGGTGGACGTCGTCGACCGCGTGCACGGCCTCGTGCTCGCGCCGGAACAGGTCGCGCAGCTTGCGGCGGACGGGGAAGTGCTTGGTCAGGCCGATCGCCTCCAGCACCACCTCGTGGGCCGGCGCGGTGGCCTCGGGGCTCAGCGTCATGCCGATTCCTTCGCAGAGGGGGTCGGATCCGCCGCCGTGCCGCCCCCGGGACGCGGGCCCCGGGGGCGGTGCGGGTCAGGAGTTGGCGGGCTCGAGGTGCAGGACGACGTCGAGCGCGTTGGCCTGGGTGGGCTGGCCGGCGCCGTACGGGTTGGTGTCGTCGGGCCAGCCGACCCAGTTCTTGGTGCTGTACGCCATGCCGACGTTGTCCGCGCCGAGCGGGACCATCGGGACCTGCTCGACGAAGATCTTCTGGACGGTGTGGAGCGCCTTGGTCCGGGCGGCGTCGTCCGTGGCGTTCGCGTACGCCTCGAGCGCCGTGGTGGCCGCCTCGTTGTCGAACCGGCCGAAGTTGCCGCCCGGGGACGCCGTGCCGATCGGCTTGAGCAGCTTGCCGTCCATGATCGTCTGGTAGATGTCGTACGGGGTGGAGCCGCCGTTGGTCCAGCGCACGGTGGCGCCGAAGTTGCCCTCCTCGACGTTGCGGAACCACGCGTCCTGGTTGGCCATCTCGACGGTGGCCGCGATGCCGATCTCGGCGAGGTTGCTCTTCACGATCTCGATCGAGGTCTGGTAGTCGGACCAGCCGCTCGGGTCGGTCAGGCTCAGCGTGACCGGCTTGCCGGCCGGATCGGTCAGGGTGCTGCCGTTGAGCCGGTAACCGGCCTCGGCCAGCAGGGCCTTGGCGCCCGCCACGTCGACGGTGTGGTTCCTGCCCTGGTACTCGGGGGCGATGAAGGCGTCGCCGGCCGGCGTCGGCAGACCGGTCACGCTGGTGATCAGCGGGTGGAAGTAGCCGCCCTCGGCCTGCTGGAAGATGTCCTCGCGGTTGACGACCATGTTCACGGCCTGGCGCAGCTTCGGGTCGTCGAACGGCTTGCGGGTGGTGTTGATGTAGAGGCCGTGGATGCCGAGGACCGCCGGCGCCCAGACCTTGTAGTGCGCCGGGTCCTTGTCGAGGAAGACCGTCTTGTAGTTGGGGATGAAGACGAAGCTCCACTCGTTGGAGCCGTCCGACAGGGCGGTGGTCTGCGCGTTGTTGTCGGTGTAGGAGGTGTACCGCAGCTCCTTGACCTGCGGCAGGTCCTGCCAGTAGCCCTCGGTGCGCAGCGACAGCGTGGTGGTCTGCGGGGTGAAGGACTTCAGCGTGTACGGGCCGGAACCGACCGGGTTCTTGTTCGGGTCCTTGCTGGGATCGCCGATCTTCTCCCAGATGTGCTTGGGCAGGATCGGCGTCTGGCCCAGCCACTTGTCCTTGTAGACGAACATCGACCGGGTGAACGTCACCGTCACGGTGTTGCCGCTGGCGGAGATGTCGCCGTACGGGGTGGCGGCGATGTTGACCGCCGGGTTCTTCTTGATCAGGTCGAAGGTGAAGGCCACGTCGTCGCCGGTGAGCTTCCGGCCGTCCGACCAGGTGGCGTTGTCCCGGACGGCGATGGTCACCTTCTTGTGGTCGGGCGTCCACTCGGCGCCGGTCGCGAGCCACGGCTTCGACGGGTCGGCCGGCTTCACCGGGTTCCACATCATCAGCGGCTCGTAGATCATCCACTTGTAGCCCAGGGAGGCGGCGGCCGAGGTCGTCAGCAACGGGTTGTGGTTCTCCGTCTGCGGGCCGTTCGGCATGCCGACGGTGAGGAAGGCGGTGCCGCCGGCCGCGTTGCGGTTGCCCGCGTTCGGCGAGTCGCTGCACGCGGCCGTCCCGCCGGTGGCGAGCACACCCGCGAGGGCAGCCGCGAACAAGGTCCTTCTACGCATTTCGGATCTCCTCAGGTGATACGTACGGCAGGGGTAGGAGGGGGCCGGGGTGCCGGCGGACGAGTCGGGGTCACTCAGCGGCGGGCGTGCGTGCGCCCGTGGAGGCGCGGGCCACGAAGGTGGCGGGAATGACGGTCGGACGGTTGGGCAGGGGTGCGCCCTCGAAATGGGCGAGCAGCATGCGCGCCGCGGCCTCGCCCATCTCGCGCAGCGGCTGGTGCACCGTGCTGAGCGGCGGCCGGGTGTGTGCCGCCAGGGGGATGTCGTCGAAGCCCACCACCGCCACGTCGTGCGGAATGCGCCGGCCGCCGTCGAGCAGGGCCCGCATGGCGCCGGTGGCGGAGAGGTCGTTGTGGGCGAAGACCGAGTCGAACTCGAGCCCCGCCTCCAGCGCCGCGGTCACCGCCGCGACGCCGCAGGCGATGGTGAAGTCGCCGGGGAGCACGTGGCCGGCGGGGATGGGACGGCCCGCCTCGGCGTACTCGGCGGCGAAGCCGTCGAGGCGCTGGACGGTGCAGCCGAAGTGCGCCGGGCCGGCGATCACCAGCGGCCGGCGGCGGCCGATCTCCAGCAGGTGCCGGGCGGCCGCGCCGGCGCCGGTGAAGTGCGTCGTGCCCACGCTCGGGATCTGTCCGGGCTGGACGTCGCGGTCGTCGATGAGCACCACCGGCAGTCCGCGGGCGTGCAGGGCGGCGATGTGGTCGAGGGTGCCCTCGGGCTCGATGACCAGCAGGCCGTCGAAGCTCTTGGCGGACACCTGCGCGCTGAACTGGCGCATCGATTCGTCGCCGCGGTTGCAGGTGAACAGCAGCAGGCCGTAGCGCTCGGTCTCGAGCACGTCGACCGCGCCCTGCAGGACCTCGCCGATCCACGGCCAGGTCAGCGAGGGCACCAGCATGCCGACCACGCGGGTTCGTCCGCGGGCCAGCCCGACCGCCCGGGCGCTGGGCACGTAGCCCAGTTCCTCGATCACCGCGCGAACCCGCGCGGCGGTGGACGCGTCCAGCTCACCCTTGCCGTTGAGCACGCGCGACACCGTGGTCTTGCTGACCTGGGCGCGGGCCGCGACGTCGGCGATGGTGATGGGCACGGGTCCTCCGGCGTGACGTCCGAGCGGACGGCACACCGTCGCTTCGGAACCGGTTTCGGTAGCGGTTCCGGAAGTAAACATTTATGACTCTCGTCACGTCAACGAGACCCGGGCTTTATTCAGGTTTCGAAACGTGACTGTCCCGATGCCCGCTCGTTATGCTCCTTCCGCGCACCACGAGCCCTCGACCCGCCGGACGATCTCCGGCAGCACCCGGCCCAGCGGGGCGTCGACCACGAGCTGTGCGTAGGGGTCCCCGCGGGTGGCGCCCTGGTTGACGATCGCGACGCGCACGCCCTCCTTCGCGGCGCGCACCACGAACCGCCGACCGGACATGACGGTCAGCGACGAGCCCAGGACGAGCAGGGTCCGGGCGCCCGCGACCAGCTCGAAGCCGCGGGCGACCCGCTCGGCAGGCACCGTCTCGCCGAAGTAGACGACGTCCGGCTTGAGCACGCCGCCGCAGGTTGCGCAGGCGACCACCTCGAAGCCGTCCAGCGCCGCGTCGTCGATCTCCACGTCGCCGTCCGGGTTCACCGCGGACACGGCCGCCGCGAAGCCCGGGTTGGCGGCGTCGAGCCGCCGGCCGAGCTCGGCGCGCCCGCTGAGCGCTCCGCAGTCCAGGCAGACGACCCGGGACAGGTTGCCGTGCAGCTCCACGACGGCGTGCGCGCCACCGGCCTGGTGCAGCCCGTCGACGTTCTGCGTGATGATGCCGTCGAGCCGCCCGAGCTCCTGCAGGCGCGCCACCGCCCGGTGCCCGGCGTTGGGGCGGGCGCCGCCGATCGTGCGCCAGCCCAGATGGCTGCGGGCCCAGTAGCGCCGCCGGGCGGCCGGATCGCCGGTGAACGTCTGGTACGTCATCGGGGTCGCGCGCCGGGCCACCCCCGAGGGCCCGCGATAGTCCGGGATGCCGGACTCCGTGGAGAGCCCCGCGCCGCTCAGCACGACCACCCCGCCGTCGCCGACCCAGCCGGCCAGCTCGTCCACTCGCTCCACCACACCATGATCCCTCGCCGGGGTCACCCGCCGGAGTGGGACGAAGTACCCAGTCGATACGTTCTGTGCACGGACCTGCGGATGACGGTAAGTTGATCGGGTGGCTGTCGTCGCGCGCCTGCTTCCCCGTCTCTGGGACGGGCGCCGCCTGCTGCAGTTCCTGACCGGCCTGGCGCTGATCGCCCTGGCCTTCGCCGCCCCGGCCCTGGCCGCCGCGCCCGCGCCGCCGGCCACCGGCGTGCTGGTCACCACCGTGGATGCCCCGCGCCCCGGCGCGGCCCTGACCGGCCGGATCGAGGTGGCCGACCCGGCCGCCGTGCCGGCCGGGCGGATCGACGCCGCCCCGGCCGCCCGCATCCCGGTGCTCGAGCCGGAGGATGTCGCGCGCCTCGGCGACGGAAGGCTCCCGCTGCCCGGCGGCGTCGCACCGTGCGCCCACTCCGGGCGCGGTCCGCCGCTCGTCTGAGCCACCGTTCCTCCACCCGTGCCACCCGGGCCTTCGCGTGCCCGTGCGCGGCATGCCGGGCGTCACCGACGTCGTTCCCCTCGCCGAAAGCGAACCCCCCGACGCACGAGAGAAACCGGTGCCAATCGTGGAAACCGCTGTCGTTCTTTGGATGACCCTGCTGCTCGCCGTCGCCGCCGCGGCGGCCGCTCTGGCCCTGCCCCGCCGGGAGGGCCGGCGTGGCCTCCCCGCCGTCCGTGGCGGGGACGCCGGGCGGGTCCGCCCGGCCCTGCGCCGCCGGGATGGGCGGCCGGCCGTCGCCACCGCGGCGGACGGCGAGGCCGATCGGTACGCCGACGAGGTGGCGCGGGCCGTCGTACGCGCCGCCGAGATCGCCGCCCGCCGGCGCGCGGACTGGGAACGTGCCCAGGAAGGGGTGGACGAGGCCTGGGCCGCGTTCGACGCCGCCGACCGCACGGCGCGCCGCTGCACCGCCGCGGCCGCGTTCCCGATCCTCCGGCAGCGCCGGACCCGGGCCGAGATCGCCGACCGGGAGCGGTTCCTGCACCGCTCCGCCGTCGCCGCGTGCCGGCGCAAGGAACTGTCGATCGCCCAGCTCAACGAGGCCCTGGCGCACCGCGGCGGATGGAATCCCCGCAAGCACCCGGTGGCCCAGGAGGCGGCGCTGCGGTCCGCCGTGCGCGAGCATCGCTTCGCGGCGTACCAGGCGGCCACCCAGCACGAGCGTGCCGCGTGGGAGGAAGCGGAGAAGGCCGCGGCCGCCCTGCGCACCCTGCGCGCCGAGGCGCTGGCCGCGCGCCTGCGTGCCGGTCGTGACCTGCGTCCCGTCGGCGATCCCCGGCCGGTCGGCGGGCGCGGGCGAGCCGGACAATGGAGCCCCGCCGAGCCGGTGGCGCGCCCGGCGGCGACCCTGACGGCGCATTGATCCTCCAGTGTGGATCGCCCGCCCGTTCCGGTCGTTGCGGCGCGGGACTCAGGCGGGCCGGGTACCGTCACAGAGGCGTCGACGGGTGAAAGGCAGGAGGCCACAGTGTCGTTGACCCCGGCGGGCCTCCCGCCCGCCGCGCGGCTGCACCGCGCCGCGCGGATCGAGGATGCCGTCCACGAGGTCGTCGAGCGCCGGCTGCGTCAGCGCGGCTGGCGCCCGGTGATCACGGCGTACACCGGATACGGCGCCCCGGGCTGGGCGCGGGTCATGGCCCGGGTCGTGCTCTCCCGGCGCGCCGCGGCGCCGAAACGGCGGGAGAAGGTGCGCGGCTGGCGCAGCTTCACCACCTCGCCCGTGAACAACGCGACGGTGCAGATCGAGATCGGCGATCAGGTCCACGAGACGCGCACCGACCGCAGCGGCTACGTCGACGCCCGGGTCAAGGGCGACCTCGCGCCGGGGTGGGGCTGCGTGCGGCTGCTCACCGAGGGCGCAGATCCGGTGGAGGCGCCGATCCGGGTGGTCGATCCGGCGATGAAGTTCGGCCTCATCAGCGACATCGACGACACGGTGATGGTGACCGCCCTGCCGCGTCCGCTGCTCGCGGCCTGGAACACCTTCGTCCTCGACGAGCACGCCCGCGCGGCCGTGCCCGGCATGGCCGTACTCTACGAGCGGCTGGTCACCGCCAACCCGGGCGCGCCGGTCTTCTACCTCTCGACCGGCGCGTGGAACGTGGCACCCACGCTGACCCGCTTCCTGTCCCGCCACCTGTACCCCGCCGGCCCGCTGCTGCTGACCGACTGGGGCCCGACCCCGGACCGCTGGTTCCGCAGCGGTCAGGAGCACAAGCGCAACACCCTCTCCCGGCTCTCCGCCGAGTTCCCGGACATCCGGTGGCTGCTCATCGGCGACGACGGGCAGCACGACCAGGAGATCTACTCCGAGTTCGCGCACGCGCACCCGGACAGCGTCGCCGCGGTCGCCATCCGCCGCCTGTCGCCGACGCAGGCCGTGCTCGCCGGCGCCATTCCCGGGCCGACGGGCGGCGCGGAGGCGGTCGGCTCGGGCGGCAAGACCTGGTTCTCCGCGCCGGACGGCGCCGGCCTCTGGTCGCTGCTGCGGGACACCGACGTTGTCTGAGCGCCGCGGATGTCAGTCCTGCGACGGTGCCGCCGTCCCCGGTGTGTCCGCCTCGGCGACCCGGGCGTGCAGCCGCTCCCTGATCTCTTCCGGCGTGTACGCCCGCCGGCGCCGCTCCTGGCGCGCCAGCACCACCCCGGTGGCGGCGACTCCCGCCAGCCCGGCCAATCCCGCTACTTTCCACCAACGCATCTGCCGAGGATAGACACGTGGTTGCCGACATCAGCCTCGACGAGGCCATCGATCTGACGCGTACGGGTGACGTCTGGCTGTTCCGCGGCCGCTCGGGCCCGGACCGCGCCATCCAGGCCATGACCAACAGCCCGGTCAACCACGTCGGCATGGCGATCGTCATCGAGGACATGCCGCCGCTGATGTGGCACGCCGAGCTGGGCAAGTCCCTGCCGGACCTGTGGTCGGGGACCTTCCAGCGCGGTGTGCAGCTGCACGACCTGCGCGACGCGGTGACCGTATGGGCGCACCGGTACGGCCAGCGGGGCTGGCTGCGCCAGCTCGAGCAGCCGGTGACCGAGGACATGGAGGACCGTGCCCTCAAGACGGTCGCCCGGCTCGACGGCACGCCCTTTCCCTCGACCGCCCGGCTCGCCTGGCGCTGGGCGCGCGGCCGGGTGCCGCAGATCCGCCTGCCCTGGCAGCGCGGCGTCCGGACCGAGGGCGACCTCGAGTTCGCCTACTGCGCGGAGGTGGTCGCGGTGACCTATGAGGAGATGGGCCTGCTGCCGCGCGGCCGTCAGCCCAACTGGTACGACCCCGGCCGCTTCTGGAGCGGGGACGAGCTGGAGCTGTGCGACGGCTACCGGCTGGGCGCCGAGATCGCCGTCAGCATTCCCTGACGCCGGCGTCGCCGCCGGCAGCCGTGACTGGTCACGACCGCCGGCGGGTCGACAGCCCCGACGGGTCAGCGGCCGCGACGCCCGCCCACCCGGGTGCCGGCCGAGAACGCGGCGGCGCCGCCGGACTGGCTGGTGTGCACGGGCGTCGAGCCCGTGCCCCCGGTGCGCCGGCTCCGCGGCTGACCGTTCTGGGTCCGCGCCGGCTGACCGCCGCGCGAACCGCTCTGGCCGCCGCGGGCGGCCGGGGAGCGGGTGCCCTGCGAGCGGGCGCCCTGGGCCGGCACCTCGGCCTGGCCGCGGCCGCCGCCCTTCGGGGTGCTCTGGTCGTGGCCGCCGCCGGCCGGGCGGCCGGCGGCCCGGGCCCGGCCGCGCCGCGACCGTCCCGGCCGGGCCTCGCCGGGGCCCGCGGCCGGTTCGGCGGAGGCCGGCGCGGGCGGCGGGGTGAAGCTGCGCTCGCCCGGGGCCAGCTGGGCCAGGAGCGGGTGACCGGGCCGCGCCTTGGTCGTGGTGGGCTTGATGCCCGCCTTACGGGTCAGGTCCCGCACGTCGCCCTGCTGGTCGTCGGTCATCAGGGTGACCACCGTGCCCTGCGCGCCGGCCCGGGCCGTACGCCCCGAGCGGTGCAGGTAGGCCTTGTGCTCCACCGGCGGGTCGGCGTGGATGACGAGCGCCACGTCGTCCACGTGGATGCCGCGGGCGGCGATGTCGGTCGCGACCAGGGTCTGCGCGCTGCCGTCCGAGAACGCCGACAGGTTGCGGTTGCGGGCGTTCTGCGCGAGGTTGCCGTGCAGCTCGACGGCGGGCACCCCGGCCGCGACGAGCTGGCGGGTCAGCGTCTTGGCCCGGCGCTTGGTGCGGGTGAACACGACCGTGCGGCCCGGCGCGGCGACCAGGTCGACCAGCACCGGGAAGCGGTCGTCGTGCTGCACGTGCAGCACGTGGTGGGCCATCTCCACCGGCGCCTCGGCGGCCGCGTCCACGTGGTGCGTCACGGGCTTGCGCATGAAGCGCTGGACGAGCACGTCGACGCCGCCGTCGAGGGTGGCCGAGAAGAGCATCCGCTGGCCGTCGCGCGGCGTCGCGTCCATGAGCCGCCGGACCACCGGCAGGAAGCCGAGGTCGGCCATGTGGTCGGCCTCGTCCAGCACGGTGATCTCCACCGCGTCCAGGCTGGCGTGCCCGCTCTGCAGGTGGTCGGCGAGCCGGCCGGGGCAGGCCACGACGATGTCGACGCCCGCCTTGAGGCCCTTGATCTGCGGGTGGGGGCCGACCCCGCCGAAGACGGTCAGGGTGCGCAGGCCCATCGCGGTGGCCAGCGGGGCGAGGGTGGCGTCGATCTGGGTGGCCAGCTCGCGGGTGGGCGCAAGGATCAGCGCCCGGGGACGGCCCGGCCGGCGGGGCGTCCGGGAGGCGGCGAGGCGGGCCACGACCGGCAGGGCGAAGGCGTACGTCTTGCCGGAGCCGGTCCGCCCGCGGCCGAGCACGTCCCGGCCGGCGAGCGAGTCGGGCAGCGTCGCGGCCTGGATCGGGAAGGGGGAGCTGATGCCGAGACCGGCAAGCACCCCGGCGAGCTCAGTGGGCACGCCGAGGTCGATGAACGAGGACATGTAGGTGTGAACTCCGAACGGTTGAGGGGTCGTCCTGCCCGGCGCAGACCTCACGGGTCGCGGCGCGTGGTGGTCGATCCGTACGCGGTCCGAGGCAGAACTGGTCGTGACCGCGAGATCAAGTGTACTCCTCCCCGAGCGCAACCCCGCTGCACCCGAGTGTGACCCGTCCTGCACCTGGCGGACCGGACTGTTTCTCCTCAGTGCCGGTGTCTCCCCCCGACCCGGCCAGGTACGCAGAGGAGACCCCCCCATGAGCGGTGCTGTTGAGGTCGACCGCCGTCGCGAGGACACCGTGAACGGCGCTGTTGAGGTCGACCGCCGTCGCGAGGACACCGTACGGGCGCACATGCCGCTCGTCGGCCACCTGGTCCGCGAGATGCTGGCCCGGGTGCCTTCCCACGTGAACCGGGACGACCTGCTGTCGGCCGGGTACGCGGCCCTCGTCGCCGCGGCCCGTGGATTCGACGACTCCCGCGGCGTGCCGTTCGCGCGGTTCGCGGCGGCCCGGGTCCGGGGCGCCCTGCTCGACGAGCTGCGCGGCCTGGACTGGGCGAGCCGTTCGGTGCGCCAGCGCGCCCGGCGTACCGACTCGGCCCGGCAGGAGCTGACCGCGGAACTGGGCCGTACGCCGACCGTCGCCGAGGTCGCCGAGCGGCTCGGCTGTTCCGTGGAGGACATCGAGTCGGCGGACGACGACGTCCAGCGCGCGGTGGTGTTCAGCCTGCAGGGCTTCGCCACGGCGGGCGCGGACGACATGGTGACCGAGCCGAGCGCCGGGCCGGAGGAGATGCTGATCCGCCGGGAGCGGATGGGATATCTGCGGCACGCGGTCGAGGTGCTGCCCGACCGGTTGAAGGCGGTCATCACCGGCTACTTCTTCGACGAGCGCCCGATGGCGCAGATCGCCGCGGACCTCGGGGTCACCGAGTCGCGCGTCTCGCAGCTGCGGGCCGAGGCGCTGTCGCTGCTCAAGGACGGCCTGAACACCCACCTGGAGCCGGGCCTGGCGACGGCGCCCAAGGACGGCTGCGTGGCGCGTCGCCGTGCCGCGTACTACGACCAGATCGCGACCCGCGGCACGCTGCGGGACCGGCTGGCGGTCACCGGGCCGGACGGCCTTCCGGTCGCCGCCTGACGGCAGGAGACGTCCACCGGGCTCGGTCATCGCGCGATGACCGAGCCCGGTGGCTTGTGCGGGACTGATCAGGCGTTGGCGCAGGTGCCGGCCTTCTTCTGGGCGGCGATGGCCTTGTCGGCGCCCTTGGCGTAGAGCGCCAGGCCCTCCTTGGCGGGCTCCAGCTTCCAGGAGTTCTGCTCGTAGACCATGGTGTACGACTGCGCCGCGACGAGCTGCTTGGCGATGACCACGGCCTTGTCCTGGCCCTCCATGCGGGCGCTGGTCAGCTGGATCGCCAGCCCCTTGCGGGAGCAGGCCTCGTTGAGCTTGACGTAGTCGGCCTTGCTGATGGCGGCCTTGCCGGCGGCGGTGTACATCTCCCAGGCGCCGCCGAAGTCGCCGCCGCTGAAGCGGTCGAACACGGTCTGCGCGGCGGCCTTGGCGCCCTCGAGGGTCTTCGGCTCGGGACCGCCGGCCGCGGCCGCGGCGGCATTGCCGGCGGGGGCGTTCTCGGCGTCGTCGGAGCAGGCGGAGGTGAAGGCGAGGGCGGCGACGGCGGCGAGCACCAGGGCGCCGGCACGCCGGAACGGGTGGTTGTGGTTCATGACCCGGTTCAACCCGGGACAGGCCGACACGTAACGGCGAGCGTCGCTGTTGACGGATTCCTGACACCCGCGGCACCGCCCGTAGCCTGGCGCGCGGGGTCGGCGCCGGAAACGACCGTCGGCTATTCTGAGCATTTCACGGGAAACAAAAAAGGCGACCACGAATGGCCGCTGACCTGCGAAATACTACCACGACAGGGAGTGGTTTTGTCAAGCTCCGCCGACGGTACGGACACCTTGCGGAACGATGACATCGAGTCCGAACAGGCCTATCTGACCGCCCTCTACACCCGCCTCGACGAGCTTCGTGAGCAGGCCGCCGAGCGGTTGCGCGCCATCCTGCTGGAGGCCGGCGGCACCCCGCAGGGCCGTTCGCAGCGGGAGGCCACCCGCAGCCACTGGGCCGAGCAGGTCGCGCAGATGAATGCGGTCGAGAACGGTTTGTGTTTCGGCCGGCTCGACTTCTCGGCAGAGAATCCGCGCTACATCGGCCGGCTCGGAATGTTCGCCGAGGACCGCGAGCGCGATCCGCTGCTGATCGACTGGCGGGCCCCCGCCGCCCGGCCGTTCTACCTCGCCACGGCGGTGTCCCCCGAGGGGGTGACCCGGCGGCGGCACCTGCGGACCCGGGGCCGCGAGCTCACCGGCATCGACGACGAGGTGCTCGACCTCGACGCCGGCCGGGCGGGCGGGCGCGAGGACGTGACCGGCGAGGCGGCGCTGCTCTCCGCGCTCACCGCCGGGCGTACCGGCCGGATGCGCGACATCGTCGAGACCATCCAGGCCGAGCAGGACGAGGTGATCCGCTCCGGCCTGCCGGGCGTGCTGGTGGTGCAGGGCGGGCCGGGCACCGGGAAGACCGCCGTCGCCCTGCACCGGGCCGCGTACCTGCTCTACACGCACCGCGCGCAGCTCACCAAGCAGGGTGTGCTGATCCTCGGTCCCAACGCGACGTTCCTGCGCTACATCTCCCAGGTGCTCCCGTCGCTGGCCGAGACCGGTGTGTTCCTCGCCACCCTCGGCGACATGTTCCCGGGCGTGAAGGCGCGCGCCAGCGAGTCGCCGGAGACGGCGGCGCTCAAGGGCCGGCTCGACATGCTCGACGTGCTCGCCCGCGCGGTGGCCGACCGGCAGACCGTCCCGGACGACTACGTCGAGGTGGACCACGACGGCTATCCGCTGCGCATCGAGCGGGCCGTCTGCGAGGACGCCCGGGCCGCGGCCCGGCGGTCCGGGCGGCCGCACAACGTGGCCCGGCAGATGTTCGTGACCGAGGCCGTGCACGCGCTGTCGCTGCAGATCGCCGAGCGCATCGGCGCCGACCCGCTGGGCGGCGACAACCTGCTGGAGGAGGCCGACCTGGCGGAGACCCGCCGGGAGCTGCGCGAGGACGAGGACGTGCAGCGGGCGCTCTTCGAGCTGTGGCCGGTGCTGACCCCGCGGCAGGTGCTGCGGGACCTGCTGAGCGACCCGGACCGGCTGGAGTCCGCGGCCGCGCAGCTGAGCGCGGACGAGCGGGCCCTGCTGCTGCGCGACCGCGCGGTGGGCTGGTCCCCGGCCGACGTGCCGCTGCTGGACGAGCTCGCCGAGCTGCTCGGCGTGGACGACACCCTGCGGGCCCGGGCGGCGGCGCGCGAACGGCGCCAGGCGGTCGAGTACGCCGAGGGCGTGCTGGAGATCGTCGAGGGCTCCCGCTCGCTCGATTTCGAGGACGAGGCCGAGGAGCGGGACGAGATCCTCTCCGCGCTCGACGTGGTGAGCGCCAGCGCCTTCGTCGAGCGGCACGAGGTGCTCGACACGCGGACGGCCGCCGAGCGCGCCGCCGCGGACCGGACCTGGGTCTTCGGCCACGTGATCGTCGACGAGGCCCAGGAGCTGTCCCCGATGGCCTGGCGGCTGCTGATGCGCCGCTGCCCGAGCCGGTCGATGACGGTGGTCGGCGACGTCGCGCAGACCGGGGACCTGTCCGGGACGACGACGTGGGAGCAGGTCTTCGAGCCGTACGTGGGGCAGCGCTGGCGCCTCACCGAACTGACCGTGAACTACCGCACGCCCGCCGAGGTCATGGCGGTCGCGGCCGACGTGCTGGCGGCCGTCGACCCGTCGCTGTCGCCGCCCCGCTCGGTGCGGGAGTCGGGGTGTACGCCCTGGGCGAGCCGGGTGCGGCCGGACGCGCTCGCCGCCGAGCTGGTCGCCGCGGTGCGCCGGGAGACGGCCGCGGTGCCGGACGGACGCGTCGGCGTGATCGTCCCCGCCGCGGTCGAGGAGTCCCTCGGCGGCGCGCTCACCGCGGCGATCCCCGGCGCGGCGGTGGGGGAGCAGCCCGACCTGCGCGACCCCGTGGTGCTGATGACCGTACGGCAGGCCAAGGGGCTGGAGTTCGACAGCGTGCTGGTGGTGCAGCCCGGCGAGATCGTCGCGGAGAGCCCGCGCGGTCTCAGCGACCTGTACGTCGCGGTGACCCGGGCGACGCGGCGGCTCGGCGTGCTGCACACGGCGGACCTGCCGAAGGTGCTCGCCGCCCTGGCGTGAAACGGCGGAGGGGCCGGCGCACGTGCGCCGGCCCCTCCGCGGGAAGACGATCTGTCAGGCGGCGCCCACGGCGTACGGGGTGTGGCCGTAGGCGTTGGTCATCGCCAGCCGCGACTGCATGGAGGTGTTGCCCGCGATCGCGGCGTAGTAGCCGGCCCGGCGGCGGGCGGTGATGCCCTCCGGGTTCTCCGGCACCGGGGCCAGGTGCGGGTCGAGGTGGGTGTTGAGGCCGTCCTTGAGCAGCGACAGCGCCTCGGCGCGCAGCTGCGAGATGCGGCTCTCGGTGACGCCCAGGTCGGCGGCGATCTCCGCCATCGGGCGCTCCTTGAGGAAGTACTCGGAGATGACGTACTGCAGCCGCTCCGGCAGCGAGTCGATCGCGTGGTGCAGGTAGCCGATCTGCTCGCGGCGGATGAGCATGTCCTCCGGGCCGGGGGTCGGCTCGGTCACCAGGTCGTCGGCGCTGCTCGTGGTGAAGCCCTGCAGCGACAGCACGGTCGCGCGCTGCACGTCGTTGTCCGTCTGGTGCAGGTCGGACGTGGTGGTGCCGAGCGCCTGGGCCAGCTCCTCGGCCGTGGGGGTGCGGCCCAGAGTCGTGGTCAGGTGCTGGCGGGTCGCGTCGGTGGCGCGGGCCTTGGTCCGCACCGAGCGGGTCGCCCAGTCCAGCGAGCGCAGCTCGTCGAGGATGGCGCCGCGGATGCGGGTGGTGGCGAACCGGTGGAACGGGATCCCGCGGGTCGGGTCCCAGCCGCGGGCGGCGGTCACGAGCGCGTGCAGCCCGGCGCTGGTGAGGTCGTCGCGGTGGATGTGGTTGGGGATGCGGGTGAGCATGTCGCGCACGAGGTGACCGACCAGCGGCATGTGCGTACGGATCAGCTCTTCCTGCTCCGCGGCGGACAGGGCCGGCACGGCGGTCGCGGTGTCGGCGTCGAAGTCGGCAGCGGTCGTCGTGGTGCTGGTCATGTCGTTTCCCCCGGTTCTCGTCGGTGGCCCGCGGCTGGTGGGCGTACCGGCTGACAGGGAGAAACTCTGGGTGACCCAGGGTGGAGGAAACGGTCGCGGACAGTTGCCGCCTGGTTGCTTCGTCTCTTTTCCTCAAGTGGGCCGGACGAGGTCCCACACGAAGCGTTCCGGCGCGAACGCCTCGGCGTAGCGCACCCGCGCCTGGGCGCCGTAGTGCCGGGCGGTGGCCGTGGGCAGCTCGGGGTCGGTGACCACGGCGAGCTTGCGGTCGAGGTGCGCGGTGATGTCGACGTACAGGGTGGGCGCGAAGGCCAGCGTCGTCTCGCCGGGGTAGTGCAGGATGCGGCCGCTGTGCCGGGCCGCGCACGCGGTCGCCGCGGCCGCCGAGCGCCGCTCGGCGTCGGAGTCGTCGGGCGCGGGCA
The DNA here is from genome assembly GCF_014648355.1 of Couchioplanes azureus. Taxonomy (GTDB): domain Bacteria; phylum Actinomycetota; class Actinomycetes; order Mycobacteriales; family Micromonosporaceae; genus Actinoplanes; species Actinoplanes azureus. Next base: position 224,719 of record NZ_BMQY01000003.1, on the reverse strand, counting down.
CGTAGACGACGTCGGCGTCGACCCCGGTGAGCACGTTCTCGATGGCCGCGACGGCGGCGCCGTCCCAGGTCCCGGCCGGCAGGTCGCGGGTGCGCCGGTCGCCGCCGCGGACCCGGCTCCGGCGGTCGGCCGTACGGCGGCGCTCGGCGGCCTCGGGGCCCCAGACCAGCAGGCAGTCGAGGGTGCGGGCGGACGTCTCGGTGCGGCGGGTCAGCGGATGGTCCGGCCCGTCGCAGGAGAGCACCAGCATGGTCACGGAGTCCCCGGCGGCCCGGTGCGCGGCGAGCGTGCCGGCGCACCCGAGCTCGAGGTCGCCGGGGCGGGCGCCGACGGCGAGGACGCTGCGTGCCATGGAACCTCCTCGCCCTCCTCGGCGCCGGGCCGGGTGCCGGCGCTGAGTGTCCATCGGCGGCCCCACCCCGCGGTTGAGGGTTGTGGCGCGGTTGCGGCACGCTGGTCCCATGGATCTCAGCGACACCGGTACGACCGTCACCGTCATCGCCGGCGTCGCCATGCTGGTGGGCGTCCTGGGCGTGGTGATCCCGGTGCTGCCCGGGCTGCTGCTGTGCTGGGCCGCGGTGCTGCTCTGGGCGCTGCTGGGCGACGCGTCCGGTGGCCGGTGGCTGGTGCTGGCGCTGGCCACGGTGGTGGCGCTCGGCGGCACGGTCGCGAAGTACCTGTGGCCCGGCCGGCGCCTGAAGAACACCGGCGTGCCGACGTCGTCGCTGGCCGCGGGCGGCCTGCTCGGCCTGGTCGGATTCTTCGTCGTGCCGGTGGTGGGCCTGGTCCTCGGCTTCGTGCTCGGCCTCTTCCTCGCCGAGCGGGCGCGTCTCGGGCCCGGACAGGCCGGGCCGTCGACGCGCGGGGCCCTCACGGCGGTGGGCCTGTCGATGCTGGTCGAGTTCGCCGCGGCCCTCGGCGTCGCGGTGGTCTGGATGTTCGGCCTGCTGGCGACGTGACGTCGGGGAATGGCCCGGGACCGGCGCGCGGCGCCGCTCCCGGGTGCTCGGCCCGCCGGCGGCGTGACCTCAGGGAATGATCCGGGAGCGGCGCGTGCGGCGTCGGAGGCGGCGCAGGTGCCGCCGTCCGAGCAGCAGGAGCAGCGGCGCGGCCAGCGTGGCCGCGATCGCCGCGGCCACGGCGGGGGAGAGCCCCGGCCGGCCCGCGCGCGCGGCGGCCGGCGCCGGGGCCGGGCCGGTCGCCGCCGAGGGCGCCGGCGGGGCCGCCGACGCGGCCGTGCCCTCGACCCCGTGCGGGTCCACCAGCTTGCCGACCGAGGCGTCCCGGGGCAGCGAGAAGCCCCAGTCCAGCAGGGCGGCGCCCTGCTGCCAGCCGCGCAGCGGCCGGGCCTCGGCGCCCAGCAGCGTGGCGACCAGCCGCCGTCCCTTGCGTTCCGCCGCGCCCACGTAGCTGTGCCGGGCGAGCTGGGTGAAGCCGGTCTTGCCGCCGAGCGCGCCCGGATACTCGAAGATCAGCGGGTTCTCGTTCTGGATCTCGAAGCCGCGCGTGCCCAGCCGCTTCTGCGCGGGGATCCGGGCCTGCTTCGTGAGCGCATAGCGCCGGAAGGCGGGGTCCGCGAAGCACTCCCGCGCGATGAGCGCGAGGTCGTACGCGCTGGTGAACTGCCCGGGACCGTCGAGGCCCGAGGGCGTCACCGCGTGGGTCTGGAAGGCGCCCAGCCGCTGCGCCTGCGCGTTCATGGCGGCGATCGTCGCCTTCACGCCGCCGGCACCGCCGCCCAGCCGGGCCAGCGCGTTGGCCGCCTCGTTGCCCGAGTTCAGCAGCAGGCCGAGCCAGAGCGTGGCGATCGGATACCGGCCGCCCTCGAGGAGTCCGACCGCGGAGCTGCCCGGCTCGATGTCGAGGTCGCCCTTCGTGACCGTGATCGTCCGGCGCGGGTCCAGCTTGTCCATCACCGTGGCGGCGAGCAGGAGCTTCTGCACGCTCGCCGGGGTGCCGTACACGTGCGGGCCGCAGCCCCCGAGCACCTCGCCGGTGCCGAGGTCGGCGACCAGCCAGCTCGTGGCGGTCAGCGCGGGCGGTCGCGGCGCGCCCTCCGGGATCACGAGCCCGTCCGTCGCGAGGGCGTCGCCACCGACCGCCCGCAGGACGGGGTCGTCCTCCGGCGGCGCGGGTCGCGGCGGTCGCCCGGCGGGCGGCTTCACGTCGGGCCGCGGGCAGGCAACGGCCGGGGGTGCCGCCGGCGCGGCGGCTGCGGCGGGTGCGGCGGGTGCGGCGAGTGCCGGGGGTGCCGCGGCGAGGCCGGCCGGGGTGGCCGTCGCGGGGACCGGGGTGCCGAGAGTGCCCGCGCAGAGGGCGGCCGTGGCCGCCGCCGCGGCACGGCGGCGGATCCCGCACGCGCCGCCGGTGATCACGGCAGGGCGGCCGCGGGAGCGGACTCGACGCCGGCGGCCATGACGTCGACTCTAACGGACACGGCGCCGTGCGGCCCGGCCGGTGATTGCGCGCAAATTGCGCCTCCGCATTTCGTGAAGGCCATGGCTCGATAATTGCCCGCCGTCGGCGATATTCTGTGAACTACGGCAGAACTGTTGCGCGCGGAGTCCATCCCGCGCCACACTGAGCCCGGTTCTTAGGATTCTCTTCAGGAGTCGCTATGGCGCGGCAGGTAATCACCACCCTCATCGACGACATCGACGGAAAGCCGGCCGACCGCACGGTGGAGTTCAGTCTCGATGGCACGGCCTACACCATCGATCTGTCCGAAGCCAATGCCGGCAAGCTTCGCAAGGCGTTGGACCCGTTCATCAACGCGGGCACGCGAATCGGCCGTTCCGGGTCGGGGCGCTCGGGCACGCGCACCACGCCGGTGCGCACGGCCGGCAGCCGCGACGAGAACAGGCTCATTCGCGAGTGGGCGGCCCAGCACGGACACCAGATCTCGGAGCGCGGACGCATCCCGCAGAGCGTCAGCAGCGCCTATCGGGCGGCGCACGGCCGCTGACCGTCCGCGGTGGCGCCCGACAATAGCGGTCCGCAGTCAAGGCATCGCAGATGGTGAATGCCGGGGCCTCGCGCCCCGGCTTCGTGTTATGGCAAGCCTTGCTTTATGCCGCGCGGCGGCGGCGGTCGCGCGCGCGAGGAGCAAAGTCCCCGCGCGGCGATAGGCCGGATCGGCCGGGTCCTACGCAGAAAGTCCTGCACTCAGCGGGGGATTCGGCCGCCCGCGGGGATTCGCCCCGACTTTGCCGCTCGGGGGCTCAGCAATCCCGCAGGCGCGGCAGCATCTCGGCGACCGATTCGAGCACCTTCTCGTCGCCGGCGTACCAGCTCGACGAGCGTGGCCAGTGGGTCATCACGTCGGTGAATCCCAGCTCCGCCGCGCGGCCCACCGCGTCCTCGAAGGCCTCGACGCTGCTCAGCGAGTAGACCGGCGACGAGTCCAGATTGAGGTAACGGGCGACGGCCGGCCGGCCCGTGCGCTCCAGCGCGGCGCCGAAGCGGTCGGCCGTGTCGCGCACCGAGCGCCACCAGGCCTGCTCGTCGTCCAGCGGCTGGACCGCCCCGGTGGTCACCCAGCCGTCGCCGTGCTCGGCCGCCACCGTGAGCGCGCGCGGCCCGTTCGCCGCGACGATCAGCGGTGGCCGGGGCTGCTGGACCGGCCCCGGCAGCGTGCGGGCGTCGACCGCCCGGTAGTGGCGGCCCGCGTACGAGACGTGGTCCTCGCGGGTCAGGCGGCCGAGCAGCTCCACGAACTCGGTGAAGCGGTCGACCCGCTGGCGCGGCGTCAGCGGCTCCTGGCCCAGCACCTCCGCGTCGAAGCCGGTGCCGCCGGCGCCCACGCCCAGCAGGAGCCGGCCGTCCGAGACGTCGTCGACGGCCAGCGCCTCGCGGGCCAGGTGCACCGGGTGACGGAAGTTCGGGGACGCGACGAAGGTGCCCAGGCCGATCCGCGTGGTCACGGTCGCCGCGGCCGTCAGGGTCGCGATCGCGTCGAACCACGGGCCGTCGACGAGGTCGCGCCAGCCGAGGTGGTCGTACGTCCAGGCGTGGTCGAAGCCGTACTCCTCGGCGAGCCGCCAGCGGTGCCGGGCCGCGGCCCAGCGCTCTTCCGGAAGGATCACGATGCCGATACGCATCGGGGGACCGTACCGCAGGGCCTGGTCAGGCCAGCCGCAGGCCGTCGCTGTCGCCGTTCGCGTCCACCGTCGCCGCGACGTCGAAGGCGGCGAGGGCGCGGACGAGCTCACTGCGCCGCGCGGGGCTCATCCGTTCCAGCACCTCGCCGAGCGCCGTCCGGCGGCGCTCCCGCAGCTCGTCCAGCAGCCGGTGGGCGGCCGGGGTGGGCACCAGGCGCACCTCGCGGCGGTCGCGCGGATCCGGCACGCGCCGCAGCAGGCCGGTGGCCTCCAGCCGGTCGCACAGGCGGCTCGCCGACGAGGGGACCACGTCGAGGGCCTCGGCCAGGCGGTTCATGTTCGTGTGCCGGTTGCGCGAGATGATCGTCAGGACGCGCAGCTGCGCGGGCGGCACCGCGGGCGACTGCGCCAGCCGCGCGCTCTCGAAGACGCCCAGCAACGACTCGACGGTCGACTCGACCGCCGCAGCCACGTCCGTCAGGCGCTCCATGCCGGTCCTCTGTGCGCAGGTGAGTGGTGCGTGCAGCCCCGCACCCGTTCGCCGGATGGACGGCGCGTCATCGCCGCCAGTCGAGGCAGACGGTGACCGCGTCATCTTCGGGCTCCACACCCCCGTGGTATTCGCGGAGGTTGCGCATCACCGTACCGACTGCCTCGGTGGCTGGCTGCAACCGAGTCCGGCGCAACGCGGTCAGCAGGGCGGATTCACCGTACGGGGACCGCCCGGCGGGCGCGGCGGCGTGCACCCCGTCGCTGACCACCAGCAGGCGGTCGGCCGGCTCGAGGGAGAACTTCTGGGTCTCGTACCGGGTCTCGCCGAACATGCCGAGGGGCAGCTGCTGCTCGAGGGTGACCGTCTGGATCTCCCGGTCGCGGGCGATCATGGCGCGGGGTGAGCCGGCGTCCACCGCCTCCACCTGGCCGTCGACGAGGTCGATCTCGAGCAGCAGGGTGGCGGCGTGCCCGGCGCCGCCGAAGCGCGCGTAGACCGCGTCGGAGGCCAGCTCGGCCTGCTCGACGATGTTGGCGCCGGAGCGGCGGGCGTTGCGCATCGCATTGACGGCGACCGTGGTGAGGACCGCCGCCTCCAGGCCGTCGCCGTGCCCGTTGAGCACCGTGACGGTGAGCCGGTCCCCGGTCAGCGACCAGTCGTAGTGATCGCCGAACACCGCGTACGCCGGGTCGAGCTGGCCGGCGAGCAGGAACCGGTGGTCGCCCAGCGAGCGTCCCGGCAGCAGCTCCCACTGCAGTTCGGCGGCCATGGTGAGGCGCTGGCGCCGCTGGGCGCGCCGGTAGCGGTCGGTCGACACGTCGGCCGCCCGCAGCGCCATCGCCAGCTCGTCGGCGACCGTGCCGAGCGCTTCGGAGGCCCCGTTGTCGGTGGACAGCGAGGTCTCCACGACGAGGACCCCGAGCCGGTCGCCCCACGCGCTCAGCGGCAGGTACGCGCGGTGGGTGCCGGACGCGGCGTCGACCACCGGACGCTGGCTGCCGAAGCAGCGCTGCGCGAGCGCGTTGCCGAGCGGGCCGTCCGGGTCGATCAGCGGCCGCAGGGCGGTGAGACTGAGGTCGCCGAGCAGCACCTCGACCCGGGTGGCACAGTGGTGCCGCCGCAGGTGCTCGGCCGCCACCTCCGGCAGGCGGTCCGGGGGTGCCGCACGCAACAACGCGCCCACCGGTGTCGGACGCTCTGACAAGGGACCCCTCTTTCGCGCGGGAGCGACAATATTTGCTGTAGAGCAAGAATGATAGGGAACGCGCGCGGCGGCTCCGCGCGGGGCCGCGCGGCGGGGTGTTTCCTCTGCGGAGAGCGGCGCGTCAGCGCGCCGTGGCGAAGGACTTCTCGAAGTGGATGAGGCTTCCGCGACGCGGAGTCGACTGCATCCGCACGTTCTCGCTCAGCGCCTTGATGAGGAACAGGCCGCGCCCGCGGTCGCTGTCCGCGTCGGGTCTGTCCACCGTGCCCGTCTCGAAGCCGGTGCCGTTGTCGGCGACGTCGATCGCACAGTGGTCCTCGGCGACGTCGAGGCGTACCTCGATGCTGTCCGCCCCCGCGGCGTGGTTGACCACGTTGGCGCAGGCCTCGGTCAGCGCGACCTCCAGATCGTGGCCGGCCTCCCGGTCGACCTGGAAGACCGACAGGGCGCAGCGCAGCAGCCGGCGCACCGCGGGGACGCTGTCGACCTCACGAGGCAGGTTCAGGTGAACCGAGATGCGCATGCGATCCGTCCTCCCTCCGCTCGCGGTGACCGCGCCGGTGTCGACACCCTCTGTGTTCCCGCCGGAAAGCCGGGCTAATCACACCGGGTGTGACGGCGATAGGGTCGGACCATGATTCGCTTCGGCTACAAGGCATCGGCGGAGCAGTTCGCCCCGCGGGAACTGCTCCGCTACGGCATCGACGCGGAACAGCACGGCTTCGACTCCGTGTTCGTCAGCGACCACCTGCAGCCGTGGCGCCACGACGGCGGGCACGCCCCGGCCGCCCTGCCCTGGCTCGGTGCCCTCGCCACCAGCACCGAGCGGGTGCTGCTGGGCACCAGCGTGCTGACCCCGACCTTCCGCTACCACCCGGCGGTCATCGCGCAGGCGTTCGCCACGCTGGGCTGCCTCGCCCCCGGCCGGGTCATCCTGGGCGTGGGCTCCGGCGAGTCGCTCAACGAGGTGCCGCTCGGCCTCACCTGGCCGGAGGGCAAGGAGCGGTTCGCCCGGCTCAAGGAGGCGGTGGCGCTCATCCGGCAGCTCTGGACCTCCGACCGCGTGACCTTCGAGGGCACGTACTACCGCACCGAGCTCGCCACCATCTACGACAAGCCCGAGCAGCAGGTCCCCATCTACATCGGCGCCTCCGGCCCGGCGGCGACCCGGCTCGCCGGCCGCGTCGCCGACGGCTTCATCACCACCAGCGGCAAGGGCCACGAGCTCTACACCGACACGCTCCTGCCGGCCGTCCGGGAGGGCGCGGAGAAGGCGGGCCGCCCGCTCGACGACCTCGACCTGATGATCGAGGTCAAGGTCTCCTTCGACCCCGACCTCGAGAAGGCTCGTCGCGACACCCGCTACTGGGGTGCGCTGGCGCTCTCGCCCGAGGAGAAGACCGGCGTGGAGGATCCGATCGAGATGCAGCGCCGTGCCGACGCGCTGCCGATCGACCGTACGGTGACCCGCTGGATCGTCTCCTCGGATCCCGACGAGCACGCGGCGAAGGTCGCCGAGTACCTGGACATGGGCTTCCGGCACCTGGTGTTCCACGCACCCGGGCCGGACCAGGACCGGTTCCTGCGGGTCTACGGCGAGCAGGTCCTGCCCCGGCTGCGCGAGCGCGTCGCGCAGGGCTAGGGGTTGTCGCGCCGCTCGCCCCGGACGATCCGCGGGCCCGAGCGGCGCCGGGGCCGGGCCGGGGCGGGCACGGAGTGCCGGGCGCCGTGCCGGCCCGTTCCCTGCTCCTGCGGGGTTGGCGCCGTACCGGGCGTCGTGCCCGGCATCGTGCCGGGGGACGGGCGGCCGGCCGGGTGCAGCCGGACGCGGCGCCGGCGCCGGGAGAACTCGATCGCCACGGTGCGCACCATCCGCACGGCCGCCGGCAGCAGGCGCCGCTGCCGGTCGCCGTAGATCCGGGGGTAGCCGACCGTGGCCACCTCCACCACCCGCAGCCCCCGGGTCGCCATCCGGATCGTGATGAGCGTTTCGATCTCCGGGCCGTCGCCCCAGGCCCGGCGCCCGCGCTTGAGCCCCGGCACGTCCGGCCCGGGCAGCTCGAGCACGGGCAGCAGCTCCCGCCAGTACGCGTTGTAACCGCAGCTCAGGTCGGTGAACCGGGTCCCGAACAGCAGGTTCACGACCCGGCTCAGCAGCGCGTGCCCGAGGCGCTCGACGGGCCGCGCGTCACGGTGCTCGCCGCCGTAGCGGAAGCGCGAGCCGTGCGCGGCCTCGGCGCCGGACAGCAGCGCGTCGACGAAGCGCAGGATCTCGCCCGGGTCCGCCGACCCGTCGGCGTTGAGGGTCACCACGATGTCACCGGTGGCCGCGGCGAACCCGCACGCCAGCGCGTTGCCCTTGCCCGACCGCGTCTGGCGCACGACGACCACGTCGGGACGCACCTCGCGGGCCACGGCGACGGTGTCGTCGTCGGAACGGCCGTCCACCACGACGACCTCGTCGACGGGAGGCAGGTTCTCGAGGACGAGCGGGAGGTTGTCCTCTTCGTTGAGGGCGGGGATCACGACGGTCACGGTGGGTGACGGTGCGCCGGTGGGCGGCGTGGGGCGTCGCGACGAGGGAGACATGGGGGGCTCCTCGGCGGCGGGCGGGGGCAAGTCGCTGGGTCGGACCTCAACTTACCAACGGACTACGGTGCGTCAACCGCGCCAGTAGGGTGCGGGGAGGCGTACGGGAAGGGAAGGTCCGTGACAACGATCGAGGCGGTGGTCTTCGACCTGGACGGCGTGATCATCGATACCGAGGAGGTCTGGGAGCAGGTGCGCCGGGCCTACGTCGCCGAGCACGGCCGCGAGTTCCTCCCCGACAGCCAGACCCGGATGATGGGCATGAGCACGGGGGAGTGGTCCCGGCACCTCAGCGAGGAGGTGGGCGTCCCGCGCCGGCCCGAGGAGGTGGCCGCGGACGTGCTCGGCCGGATGGCCGGGCGCTACCGGGAGGCGCTGCCCCTGATCCCCGGCGCGGTGGAGGCCGTCCGGCGGCTCGCCGCGCACTTCCCGCTCGCGCTGGCCAGCTCGTCGGCCCGGGTCCTCATCGACCAGGTGCTCGAGACGGCCGGGCTGCGGGACGCCTTCCGCGTCACGCTCTCGACGGAGGAGGTCGCCCGCGGCAAGCCCGCGCCGGACGTCTACCTCGCCGCGGTCGAGCGCCTCGGCCTCACCCCGCGGGTCTGCGCCGCGGTCGAGGACTCGAGCAACGGCCTGCGGGCGGCGGGCGCGGCGGGGCTGGCGGTCGTCGCCGTCCCGCACGGTGTCTATCCGCCGGCGGACGACGCCCTGGCACTGGCGAGCCTGGTCGTCCACGACCTGTCCGAGCTGACGGTCGAGGCGGTCGCGAAGCTGCGCTGAGCATTCCGTCCACTACGGAGCTCAGGGCAGCCGGTGCGGCGGGCGTACCGAGGCGGTCAGGCCGTGGGCGGTCCGCGGCGCCGCCGCCGACGGGGTCAGCGTGACCGGACCGGCGGCCGGGAGGGTCAGCGTGCTGCCCGCCAGGTCCACCTCGACCGTCGCCCCGGTGTTCGCGGCCGCGGTGTAGCCGGGATCGCTCTGGGTCAGCACCAGCCCGAGCGTGTGCCCGGCCGCCACCGTGGCGTCGTACGCGCCGATCGGCACGGTGATCGTGTACCACCGGTCCGGCCGCAGCGGGGTAGTACGGCGCAGCGTCACGTGGTGGGCGGCGTCCTGCCAGCCGCGGGTCAGCACGGCGTGGTCGGTGGTGGACACCTCCTCGGCGACGTCGAGGTAGCAGGCGTCGTCCGCGGCGGTCGACCCGCCCCAGCACGACTCCGTCTCCAGGGTGCGTACGCCCTCGCCCCAGGCGTACTGGACGCGCGGTGCCGTGCCGTAGTCCACCAGCCGGGCGGTGAGCTGCGTCGTGGGCCGGTCCACCCGGACCCGCAGCCGCACCGACGGCGACCCGGACAGGCGCAGCGGCGCGGTCAGCGGCCCGTAGCGGACGGCCAGCCGGCCGGGGACCACCGCCGCCGGGTAGGCCACCGCCAGGTCCTCGGGCAGGGACTCGTCGGTGAACGAGACGACGCCGGTGCCCAGCGGGGCCCGCGCCGGCCGGGCGGCCGGCAGCGGCCAGTCGCGGGCGTCGGTGAAGACGCCGGGCCCGCTCTCCAGGGTGGCCCGCGGCTCGCGCTCGACGCCGTTGTCCAGCCCCTGCAGCCAGCGGTCGAACCACCGGTGCAGGGTCTCCACCCAGGCGCCGCGCCGCAGGTCGAACGGGTCGACGTGGCCGGCCTGGTGCAGCCAGATCTTGCGGGGTACGCCCCGGCGCGCGAGCTCGTCCCACCACCGGGCGAACTGCGGCGTGGTGACGTTCAGGTCGTTGACGCCGTGCACCACGAAGACGCTGGCCCGCACGCGGGCCGCCGCCGCCCGGTAGTCGCGGTCCCGCCAGAAGGCGTTGTAGTCACCGGTCTCCTCCGCGCTGTCGGTGGCCAGTGACTCGGTCACCGCCGCGCAGGCGGCGACCCGGCCGCTGACCGCGGACTGCAGAAAGGAGGGGTAGCCGGCCATGCGCAGCGTGCCGCCGGCGCGCGTGTAGTCGTACCAGCTGGAGATCGCCGCGATGGGCACGACGGTCTCCAGCCCCTCGACGCCGGTCGCCGCCACGCCGTTGGCGACCGAGCCGTCCCAGGACTTGCCGATCATGCCGACCCGGCCGGTGGTCCAGGCCGCGACCGCCGGCGTGCCGTCCGCGTAGAAGGCCGGGGCACGCCCGTTGAGCCAGTCGACGACCGCCCGCGCGCCGGCCACCTCGTACGGGCCGCCGACGTCCTCGCAGCCGGTGGAGCGGTTGGTGCCGCTCAGGTCGACGGCGGCGAACGCGTATCCGCGGGGCACGAAGTAGTTGTCGTAGAAGAGCGGTGCCTTGCTGATCACGCCGTCGGCGTCGTACTCCTTGAGCTCGCCCTCGTTGCCGCGCCCGCAGCAGGCGTAGTAGGGCGACGCGACCATGATGACCGGGACCTGGACGTCCGGCTCCGTCCGCGGCCGGACCAGGTCGACGGCGACGCGGTCCGGCTCGCCGTCCTCGTCGGCGTCGCCGGCCGTCCGCACCCAGACGCTCTCCCGGACGGCGTCGGCGTAGTCGTAAACGGCAACGGTCGCACCGTCTCTTGTGTACGGCGGTGCCGCCGCGGGGCCGGGCGCGGCGGACACCGGTGCCGGCGTCGCCAGCACGGCGAGCAGGGTCACGACGAGAAGGCGCGGGATCGACATAGATGACATTCGATCGCATTCGGCCGCCGGAGTGAAGGCCGCTCAGGTGTGAAAGACATTCACCTCGGGTACGTCGCGTCCGACTGCACGGGAGGTGCGCATGGGCGTGTTCGCGGCGGAGGGGCCCGGGCTCCGGCTCGATCTCGACGTTTTCGACTACCTCATCCTCGTCATCTACTTCGCGACCGTCCTGGGCGTCGGCTTCGCGGCCCGCCGGGCGATCAGCACCAGCGCCGACTTCTTCCTCTCCGGCCGCGCCATGCCCGCCTGGGTCACCGGCCTCGCGTTCGTCTCGGCCAACCTGGGCGCGCTGGAGATCATCGGCATGGCCGCCAACGGCGCCCAGTACGGCCTGATGACCCTGCACTACTACTGGATCGGCGCCGTGCCGGCGATGGCCTTCCTCGGCATCGTGATGATGCCCTTCTACTACGGCTCCAAGGTCCGCAGCGTCCCGGAGTTCCTGCGGCTGCGCTTCAACCGCCCCACCCACCTGCTCAACGCGGTGATCTTCGCCGTGGCCCAGGTGCTCATCGCCGGCGTCAACCTCTACGCCCTCGCGCTGATCCTCGACGCGCTGCTCGGCTGGCCGCTGTGGGCGTCGATCGTCGTCGGCGCCGCGATCGTGCTGACGTACATCACCATCGGCGGTCTCTCCTCCGCCATCTACAACGAGGTGCTGCAGTTCTTCGTGATCCTCGCCGGCCTGCTGCCGATCACCATCGTCGGGCTGGTCAAGGTGGGCGGCATCGACGCTCTGTTCGCCGCCGTCCGGGAGAGCAGGCTCGGCGACGCCGCCCTGCACACCTGGCAGGGCACCGCCGGGTCGGGCAACCCGCTCGGCGCCAACTGGATCGGCATCGTCTTCGGCCTCGGCTTCGTGCTGTCCTTCGGCTACTGGACGACGAACTTCGCCGAGGTCCAGCGCGCGCTGTCGGCCCGGGACATGAGCGCGGCCCGGCGTACGCCGATCATCGGTGCCTTTCCCAAGCTGTTCATCCCGATCGTCACGGTGATCCCCGGCCTGATCGCGATCGTCACGGTCCAGGGGCTGGGCGCGAAGACGGGCGACCTGACGTACAACAACTCGATCCCGCTGCTGATGCGCGACCTGCTGCCCAACGGGGTGCTCGGGGTCGCGGTGACCGGCCTGGTGGCCTCGTTCATGGCGGGCATGGCGGCCAACGTCAGCGGCTTCAACACGGTGTTCACCTACGACCTGTGGCAGTCGTACGTCCGCAAGGACCGTTCGGACGACTACTACCTGCGGGTCGGCCGGATCGCGACCGTCGCGGGCATCGTCATCAGCATCGGTACGGCCTTCATCGCCGCCGGCTACGACAACATCATGAACTACATCCAGGCGTTGTTCTCGCTGATCAACGCGCCGCTGTTCGCGACCTTCATCGTCGGCATGTTCTGGAAGCGGATGTCGGCCTGGGCCGGCTTCTGGTCACTGCTGCTGGGCACGCTGGCGTCCCTGACGCTCTACCTGCTGCACCTGGGCGACGTGGTCGCGTTCAACTCCGACCTGGAGGAGAGCTTCTGGGGCGCGGGCCTGGCCTTCGTCACCGCCGTGGCGGTCGCCGTCGCGGTGACCCTCGTCACCGCGCCCAAGCCGGAGAGCGACCTGCGCGGACTGGTCTACGGCCTGGGCGGCAGCGCCACCTCCGGCGAGACGGTGCTCGCCGCCGACCGCGTCTGGTGGCGCAACCCGGCCCTGCTCGGCGGCATCGCCGTGGTGCTCGCCTTCGTGCTCTACATCCCCGTCTGGTGAAGGAAGGGTCCTCATGAGCGACAGCCATCCCCCCGACGAACAGCTCGCGCGGGGCGAGGAACTTCAGACGAGGTCGGCGGCCGCCCGGCTGTTCGACGTCCGCCGGGTCATCGGCGGCCTGTTCGTGGTGTACGGCGTCATCGTGGCCCTGCTCGGCATCTTCGACTCGGGCGCCGAGGTGGACAAGGCGGCGGGGGTGCGGATCAACCTCTGGATGGGCCTGGCGATGCTGGCCCTGGGCGTGCTCTTCCTGCTCTGGCAGTGGTGGCGTCCCGCATCCGCGCCCCCGCGCCAGAACACGGACCGTAACTGAGTGGCAACCGTGAGAACGTGTTGATGGAGAAGTCGGTGCCACTCGGGTGCAGGTAGGTTGCACCGCACCCCCATACCTTCCAGTTGCCGCGCCGACCTTCCGATACTCAGGGGCATGGAACCCGTCGCCTCCGTAAGCCTCGCCAGCGGCGCGTCACAACGACCCGTCGGCTGGCAGGTGCAGCTTCGTGTTGACTACGTCGTCAACAAGGTCAGGCAGACGCATCGCGGCCAGGACGAGGATGCGGTTGCCCAGGCCATCATCGATCAGCTCCGCAGTGTCGGCGTCGTGCCGAACGGGAAGCTGATCGCCCAGTACGCAATGGCGATCAGCCAGTTGCCGTTGCTTCCCCCCAACAACCGCGTCGCCTGACGTCCGAGTTCCCCGCCCGGCGGCCCGTCATCGGGCGGGGAACCTCAGGATCCGGTCGTCGCCGTCGCGGACGTCTCCGCGCCCGTCGGTGTTGGACGTGGTGAGCCACAGTGCGCCGTCCGGCGCGACCTCCACGGTGCGCAGCCGCCCGTAGCGCCCCGTCAGCTCGGCCTTCGCCGTGCCGCCGCCGAGCGGTACGGCCCACAGCCGCTCCCCGCGCAGGCCCGCCACGTACGCGGTGCTGCCCGCGATCGCCACGCCCGACGGCGACGCCTCCTCGGTCGACCACGTGACCAGCGGGTTCACGTACCTGCGGTCGTCTCCCTTGCCCTCGACCTCCGGCCATCCGTAGTTGCGCCCCGGCTCGATCTCGTTGAGCTCGTCGAAGCGGTTCTGGCCGAACTCGGCCGCGTACATCGTCTTGTCGGCGGTCCAGGCGAGGCCCTGCACGTTGCGGTGCCCCAGGCTCCAGACCGGTGAACCCGCCCGCGGGTTGCCCGGCGCGGGCTCGCCCTCCGGGGTGAGCCGCAGGATCTTGCCGTTCGGGTCCTCCGGGTTCTGCGACGCCGACGGGTTCCCCGCGTCGCCCGTGCCCACGTAGAGCATGCCGTCCGGGCCGAAGGCGATCCTGCCGCCGTTGTGGATCCCCGCCTTGTCGATGCCGTCGAAGATCACCTTCGGGGCGGCGGTGCCGCCGAGCGTGAACCGGACGATGCGGTTGTCGGCGGCCGCGGTGAAGTACGCGTACACGTGGCGGGTCTTCTCGTGGTCCTTCGCCACCGCGAGACCGAGCAGGCCGCCCTCGCCGGAGGCGGAGACGCCGGGCACCCGGTAGACCTCGCGGGGCGCGCCCCCGCCGGCCGGGATCCGCAGCACCCGGGCGCTGTCGCGCTCGGCCACCAGCGCGCCGCCGTCCGGCAGGAACGCGAGTCCCCAGGGGATGTCGAGGCCGGTGGCGACCGTCTCCGGCCGGCCCAGGTCGGGCTCGCCGGCGGTGGCGGACGGCGCGACCGCGGGCGCCGCCGCCGAGGTGGAGGGGGCCGGTACGACCGGAGCGGCGGGTGATTTGTCGTCGTTTCCTGAACAGGCTGTAAGCATGACGACACTGGCCGTCGCGACCGCGAATCCCCAGCGTGTGGCGGAAGTCATCCCCCTACCGTGCCCGTACCACCTGGGAGAAAACTGAAAATCGACCGGTTCGGATGCTTGACTTGCCCCTGGCCTGCGGAGAAGGTCCACTCACGACCTTCCCATCCATGGAGGCCTCCACCATGACACCAGCCCGCTGGGCGACCGCCTGCGCGCTCTCCCTCGTGACCGCGGCCGCCGCGGTCCTGCCCGGGATCGCGCCGGCCGCCGCGGCTCCCGCCGACGACCCCCTGAGGGTCTACGTCGGCACCCTCGACGCCGCGCAGCTCGAACAACTGCGTGCCGTCGGCATAGACCACGACGAGAGCGCGGTGACCGCCGCGGCGAACGGAAAGATCGCCGTCGAGACCATCCTCGGCGAGCGCCAGGCCGAGCGGCTCGTCGCCGCCGGCGTACCGCTGAGCGCCAAGCGCACCACGGCCCGGATGCGGGCCCAGGCGAGCGCGCCCACGGTCTTCCGGCCGTACGCCGCACCGGGCGGCATCCGCGACGAACTGTCCACCACGGCCGCCCGCCACCCGCGGCTCGCCAAGCTCGTGACCATCGGCAAGTCACTGCGGGGCGTACCCATCCAGGCCGTCAAGGTGACCCGCGACGCGCGCGTCCTGCGCGACGGGCGCCGTCCGGCGGTGCTCTACATGGGCGGGCAGCACGCCCGTGAGTGGATCACCCCGGAGATGAACCGCCGGCTGCTGCACCACGTCCTCGACTCGTACGGCACCGACGCCACCGTCACCACGCTGCTGAACACCACCGAGCTGTGGTTCGTGCCGGTCGCCAACCCGGACGGCTACGACTTCACGTTCACCGAGGGCCACCGGCTGTGGCGCAAGAACCTGCGCGACAACAACGGCGACGGCCAGATCACGGCCGGCGACGGCGTCGACCTCAACCGCAACTTCCCGGAGAAGTGGGGCTACGACAACGAGGGCTCCTCGCCGGACCCGGCCAGCGAGACCTTCCGCGGTCCCGCGCCCGGCTCCGAGCCGGAGACCAAGGCCCTGGACGGGCTCTTCAAGCGGGTCGGCTTCGAGTTCCTGATCAACTATCACTCCGCCGCCGAGCTGCTGCTCTACGGCATCGGGTGGCAGGTGAACACCCCCAGCCCGGACGACACGATCGCGGTGGCCATGGCCGGCGACGACGCCCACCCGGCGGTGCCCGGCTACGACCCCGACATCTCCGCCGAGCTCTACACCACCAACGGCGACACCGACTACCACGCCCAGGCGCGCACCGGCGCGATCGGCTTCACGCCGGAGATGAGCACCTGCGAGACGATCTCCGGGCTGTACCCGGACGACCAGTGGAAGCCCGAGGACTGCGAGAGCGGCTTCAACTTCCCGGACGACGAGAAGCTGATCCAGGACGAGTTCGTCAAGAACCTGCCGTTCGCGCTCTCCGTCGCCCAGTCCGCCAAGGACCCGGCCAACCCGGTCTCGGTGGTCGGCCGCAGCACGCCCGACCTCGCCGTGGACGCGTTCGGCATCTCGTACGGCTCGGCACAGCAGGTCGCCGTGACCGCCCGGCGCGGGCTGCGCGCCGTCACCCTGCACTACTCGATCAACGGTGGCCGGGCCCGGACCGCCCGCACCGCCGAGTTCCGGGGCGGCGAGCGCTACGGCGACACCCTGGACCGCTACTTCGCCGAGCGGCGCGGCACCGTGCCACGAGCCCGGCCCGGCGACAAGGTCAAGGTGTGGTTCACCGCCCGCAAGGGCCGCGCCACGGTCACCTCGGCCGACTTCACGTACACCGTCGCCGACAAGATCGGCGGTGACGTGCTGGTGCTGGCCGCCGAGGACGTCACCGGCATCTCGCCCGCCAACCCCGACGGCGCCACCGGCGCCCGGTACGCCGACGAGCACGTCGCCTCGCTGAAGAAGGCCGGATACCGCGCCGACGTCTACGACCTGGACGCCCGGGACCGGGCCGCGCCGCACCCGCTCGGCGTGCTGTCGCACTACCGGGCCGTCGTCTGGGAGACCGGCGACGACGTCATCCCGCGCGCATCCGGCCAGCCGGCCGGCACCGTGGCCCGGTGGGCGCTGGAGACCGAGCTGGCCGTCCGGGACTACCTCAACGAGGGCGGCAAGCTGCTGCTCGCCGGCAAGAACGCGGGCCTGGCCCAGGGCGCCGACGGCGCGTACCGCTACCTGCCCGGGGGCCCGGGGGAGTGCACCGACCCGGCGAACCCGGCGTGTCTGCAGCTCTTCAACGACTTCCAGCAGTACTGGCTGGGCGCGTACTCGTACGTCGACGAGGGCGGTGCGGGCGCCGACGGCAACCCGCTGCCGGTCGTCGGCAACGCCGGCGCGTTCGACGGCTACTCCGCCACGCCGGGCGCCGGCCACACCGCCGCGTTCCTGGCCACGTCCAGCTTCCTGGACCCGGCGAAGTTCCCGCAGTTCGCGTCCTCGGCCGCGCCGCTCGACTGGAAGCTGCCCGGCGCCGCGCCGTACGAGCCGTACGACGGTGACTGGTACGTCTGGAGCGGGCAGTCGGACAGCTCGTACAAGCGGCTCACCAAGACCGTCGACCTCACCGGCGCACAGGCCGCGCGCCTGAAGTTCCGGACCTCCTTCGACGTCGAGTCCGGCTGGGACTTCATGTTCGTCGAGGCGCACGAGGTGGGCACCGACGCCTGGACGACGCTGCCCGACGCGGGCGGGCTCACCACCACCGGCACCGGCGAGAGCTGCAAGTCCGGCATCGCGGACCTGCACCCGTTCGTCGCCCACTACCAGGGCGCGGAGTGCACGCCGACCGGCACCACCGGCACCTGGAACGCGGCCACCGGCTCCAGCGGCGGATGGAAGGAGTTCGACGCCGACCTGTCCGCGTACGCGGGCAAGAAGGTCGAGCTCTCCATCAGCTACATGTCGGACTGGGGCACCCAGGGCCTCGGCGTCTTCCTCGACGACGTCCGGGTCGAGACCGGTGGCACGGTGGCCGAGCGCACCTCGTTCGAGAGCGACCTCGGCGGCTGGACGGTGGCCGGACCGCCGCCCGGCTCGGGCACCAACAGCACGGACTGGTCGCGCAGCCGGCTCGCCTTCGACTCCGGGGCGGCGGTGACCACCACCGACAGCGTCTACGTCGGCTTCGGCCTGGAGACGCTGGCGCGCCCGGACCGCGACGAGCTGGTCCGGCGCGCGATGAAGCACCTGAAGGTTCCCTCCTTCCGGGGCTAAAGTCCGCAATCGGTAGATCGCGCCGCGCGCTTCGTCTAGACAGGAGGCGCGCGGCGCGGGGCCGTGCAGGGCGGAGAGACATCGCGGTGCGATCAACCACCCGGCCGGTCCTGGCCGCGTTCCTGGCTGTCCTCACCGCGGTGACGGGCGCGGCAGGCCCCGCACAGGCCGCCCGCGACCGGACGCTGACCTGGAAGCCGTGCATCGAGGACAAGACCGCGCAGTGCGCGAGCCTGCGGGTGCCGGTCGACCGCGCCGTACCCTACAGCCCGTCGCTGACCGTCGCCCTGGCCCGCCGCCCGGCCACCGATCCGCGGCACCGGATCGGGACGCTGGTGGTCAACCCCGGCGGCCCCGGCGGGTCCGGCGTGGACTTCGCCCTGGACAGCCCCTGGTTCTTCAGCGACCAGATCCGCCGCCGCTTCGACATCGTGGGCTTCGACCCGCGCGGCGTCGCCCGCAGCAACCCGGTCAAGTGCTCCGCGGCCCTGCTCGCCGCCGGGCCGTCCGTCCAGGTGGACAGCGCCCGCCGCTACGCCGAGCTGGCCGCCTACAACCGCCGGCTCGCCGCCGACTGCGCCCGCCGCAGCGGTCCCGTCTTCGGGCACGCCGACACGCTGAGCGTGGTGGACGACATGGACGCCGTCCGGGCCGCCCTCGGCGAGGAGACGATCAGCTACTACGGAGTCTCGTACGGCACCCTGCTCGGCGCGCAGTACGCCGAGCGCTATCCGCGGCGTGTCCGGGCCCTGGTCCTGGACAGCGTCATGGACCACAGCGGCGACACGGGCTCCTTCCTCGACGCCGAGACCCGGGCGGCCCAGGACGCCTTCGACGAGTTCGTCGCCTGGTGCGAGCGCCGCAGCGCGTGCGCGATGCACGGCCGCGACGTCCGGGCCGCCTGGGCCGCCCTGATGGACCGGGCGCGCCGGGGCACCCTGCGCGACCCGTTCGACCCGTCGTACCGGCTGAGCCTGCACGATCTGCTGGGCGTGGCGTTCGGCTCCTTCTACGACCCGCAGTGGCACTCGCTCGCCCGCTACATCAAGGAGGCGTCGGGGCCGGCGGGACGGCGCGCCCACGATCCCTTCACCGACGCCGAGTACAGCTTCCCGGCGGTCTTCTGCGACGACTGGGCGGTGCCGCTGCGGGGCTGGGCGGACCTGCGCGACCGTCTCGCCACGCTGGCGCGTGGCAACCCGCAGATGCCGGTGTCGCCGCTGGCCATGACGTCGGTGGCGGGCTGCCTGGGCTGGCCGCTGGCCCCGGACAACCCGCAGCGGGCGCTGACGGCGGCGCGCACCGGTCCGGTCCTGCTGATCAACGCCCGGCACGACCCGGCGACGCCGCACGTCTGGGCCGCCGCGGTGGCGCGCCAGCTGGGCCCGCGGGCGTCGCTGGTCACGTACGAGGGGTGGGGCCACACCGTGTACGGGCGTACCGGCTGCGTGACCGACCTCGTCGACCGGTACCTGCTCACGGTGCGGCCGCCCGCCGCCGGCAGCTCCTGCCCCGGCGTCGAGCCGAAGCCCTCCGGGGTCGGCAGGCGCCCGGCGGGCGTGTCCCGGGTTGTGCCGGCCCGCCGCGGCCGGTAGGCAGGGAAGGGTTCGTCCACACTCACCTTTTCCGCCGGAGGCACGATGCGGTTCACTCTCGCGCTCGCCACCACCGCCACCCTCGTCCTGTCCAGCGTCACCCTCGTGCCCACCGGCGCGACGGCCCGCACCCGGGACCCGGGCCCCACCGCGACCGGCTTCGGCGGAGCCGTCGCCACGGTCGACGCCACCGCCACCGCCGTCGGCCTGGACGTGCTGCGCCGCGGCGGCAACGCCGTCGACGCCGCGATCGCCGCGGCCGCCACGCTCGGCGTCACCGAGCCCTTCTCCGCGGGCATCGGCGGCGGCGGCTTCTTCGTCCACTACGACGGGAGGACCGGCAAGGTCAGCACCATCGACGGGCGCGAGTCCGGGCCGGCCACCATGACCGAGAACACCTTCATCGACCCGGTGGACGGCCGGCCGTACGACTTCGCGGAGGCCCGGGTCAGCGGCCTCTCGGTCGGCACCCCCGGCACCGTCGCCACGTGGGAGGCGGCGGCGCGGCAGTGGGGCACCCGCTCGCTGGGCAGCCTGCTGCGCCCGGCCGCGGACGTCGCGGACCGCGGGTTCCTGGTCGACGCCACCTTCCGCCAGCAGGTCGCCGACAACGCCGCCGCGTTCGGGCAGTTCGACTCCACCCGCGAGCTCTACCTGCCGGGCGGCGCGCCGCCCACGGTCGGCAGCATCCTGCGCAACCCCGACCTCGCGGACACCTACCGGCTCATCGCGAAGCGGGGCACGGGAGCGTTCTACCGGGGTCCGATCGCCGCGGACATCGTCGAGACCGTCCAGCACCCGCCGGTCGCGGACGACCCGACCGGCACCTGGGCGTACCCGATCCGCCCCGGCGGCCTGCAACTGTCGGACCTGGCCGGATACCAGGTACGGCACCCCGAGCCGACCCGGTCCGCCTACCGCGGCCTCACCGTCTACGGCATGTCGACCCCGTCGAGCGGCGGCACGGCCGTGGGCGAGGCCCTGAACATCCTGGAGCGGACCGACCTGTCGAAGGAGCCGATCACCCAGGCGCTGCACCGGTACGTCGAGTCCACCGCGCTCTCGTTCGCCGACCGCAACCGCTACGTGGGGGCGTACACCCCGCAGCCGGTCCTCGACCGGCTCATCAGCGACGACTGGGCGAGCCAGCGGGCCTGCCGGATCGATCCGGCCCGCGCCATGACGAAGCCGGTGCCACCGGGCGACCTCACCGCGACCGGCTGCACCCCGGCGACGGTGGGCGGCCCGGTGGAGCAGGGCCAGAGCACCACCAACCTGACGGTGGCCGACCGCTGGGGCAACATCGTCGAGTACACCCTGACGATCGAGCAGACCGGCGGCAACGCGATGGTCGTCCCCGGTCGCGGCTTCCTGCTCAACAACGAGCTGACGGACTTCAACTTCGCTCCCACCCAGGGCACCGCCCCGGACCCCAACCTGCCCGGCCCGAACAAGCGCCCCCGCAGCTCGATGTCCCCGACCATCGTCCTGGACGACGACGGCAAGCCCTTCCTGGCCCTCGGCACCCCCGGCGGCGCGACCATCATCACCACCGTGCTGCAGATCCTCGTCAACCGCATCGACCTCGGCATGACGCTGCCGGAAGCGATGGCGGCGCCCCGGGCCTCCCAGCGCAACACCGCCGGCATCCAGGCCGAACCGGCCTTCCACGAGCGCTACGGCCCGGGCCTCGAGGCACTCGGCCACACCTTCGCCCCCGACGTCGCGGAGCTCGGCGCGGCCACGGCCATCGAGTTCACCGGCCACGGCGGCATGATCGCCTCCGCCGAACCCGCCCGCCGCGGCGGCGGCACGGCTGCGGTGGTCCACCCCCGGTACTGATCCACGGGTGGGGCGTACCCCGGGTGCGCCCCACCCGTCCCCGCACCGGTCGGGAGAACGTTGCGCTGACCCCGACATGATCGTTGGTCCAGGTAGGAACCCGACGGTCGAGGCTGAGGGAGTCGGTTCAGGGATGTTTGCGCGCCGTGTTCTCCCGCTCGCTGTCGCTGGTGCGACCCTTGCCGCCGGCCTCGGGTACGCGGTCCCGGCCGCGGCGTCCGTGCGGTACGACCCGCAGACCAAGTCCGGCCTCGCCGACGCGGCGGACGTCCGGAGGGCCTTCGGCTGGAGCGAGGCGGTGCTGGCGGCACGCGCCGACAGGCTGGTCTTCCACCATGACTTCTGGACGGAGGACACCTACTCGGTCTCGTGCGGCAAGGCGAGCTTCCGAGTGCGGCATGCCCGGGAGTTCGGCCGGCTCGAGCTGAGCGACCGCGTGGTCCGCGAGCCGCGCCGCGGCACCTCGATTGGCTACGACCACCGCTTCCGGCTGGTCGGCTTCCGGATCATCGGCCCGCACGCCGGGGTCTCCGGCACCTCCGTGCCGCCGGCGGTCGGCCAGCCCTGCCCGCAGCCCGACGGCTCGCGGATCACCCGCGCCGACCTCGTCGCCACGGTCTCGGGCTGGTCACTCAACGCCGGTTTCGCCGGGGTGAACAGGGTCCTCCGGTCCGGTCGCCCCTCCGGTGTTTGACACTGCGGCACCCGGCCCACCTGCGATGGCGGTAACATCCGCTTCGCGGTGGTTCACCCGTTTCATCCAGGCGTTCGGCCTCCGCGACCGCTTGCCACGTCGAACGGGGAGCCCATGATCCGGCCGTACCGCCTCCTTGCCCTGGCCATGGTCGCCATCCCCGCACTCGCCCTGCTCGGCTCCCCGGCGGGCGCGGCGCCCACCGGCACGGTCGAGGCGGACATCTTCGTCCGCCACCTCACGCTCGCCGCCGGCGGTCCCACCGTGGACGAGGACGTGAGCGTCTTCCTCAGCTCCGACCGGGAGGGCTGGGCGAACGAGGTGACCCTCTCGATCGACACCTCCGCGGCCGCGGAACTGGCCGACGTGGCCGTCGAGGAAGCCGACGCCGAGGTGGCGTGCGCGACGACCGGACCCGTGGTGCGGTGCACCGTGCCGGGACCACACCGGGTCGTCGTCCTGCCCAGCAGCGGCAGCTTCGGCATGCTCACGACGGCGAGCGTGCTCCTCAGCCTCACGCCGAAGCCCGGAGCGAAGCCGGGCGACACCGGCGCCCTCACCGTCACGGCGACAGCCGACCAGGGGCCCGCCAGCACCTTCACCGCCAGGGTCCGCGTCGGGGAAGCGGTGAACCTCACGGCGGTCGACGCGCGGTCACGTGCGGTGGCGCCCGGCGGCAGCGTCGCCCTGCGCCCACGGGTGCGCAACACCGGCCCGCGGGACGTCCGCGGCCCGGTGCTCGTGGAGTCCGGCCAGGGTGCCCTGACCGGCACCGACTTCGGCAACTGCACCTACTACGGCGACTCCGCCGCCTGCACCTTCGACACGACACTGGCGGCGGGGCGGACGTACGAGACCTCCACGCCCCTGCCGGTCCGAGTCCCGCCCGACGCGGCCGTCGGCAGCCAGACCCAGGTGAACGCGCAGTGGCTGACCCTGGCCGAATGGCAGGACTGGCAGGCCACGTGGCACGGCTGGACGGGAGGGCGGCCGGGCACCGGCCCGAACCTGAAGCTGGCCGAGTGGGAGTCGGCCGCGGCAGCGCAAGACCCCCAGGCCGACATCGACCGCGACGACAACGGCACCTCCACCACCGTCACGGTCACCGGGGGCCGCCGAGCCGACGTCGCCGCCGTCGGAGCGACCCTCACCGGCCCGCCGGGCACGGCGCGCACCATCGAGGTCGGGCTCGTCAACCGCGGCCCCGGCACGCTGCACTACCCGCCGTTCGACAACAACCTGCCAGGAATCTCCGTCACCCTGCCGCCGGACGTCTCCATCCTGCGAGCCGACAAGCGCTGCTGGACGCTGCGCGAGGACGACCTGCCCCAGCCGCCACCGTCGACGGCCGCCGGCGCGTCCGTCGCCTCCGGACCGCCGGAATACCACTGCTCGCCCGAGTCGGTGCAGTTGCGGCCCGGCCAGCGTCTGTCGTTCACCTTCGCGGTCGCCGTCGCCCCCGGCGCCCGGGACGGCAAGGGCTCGGTCGACGTCATCATGTTCGACAGCGAGAACTCCGTCGATCGGGACCCGGGCAACAACACCGCCCCCATCACGCTCCGCCTCGGTGGTGGTGGCGGTGGACTTCCCGTCACGGGAGGCACCACGGCGACTCTCGCGGCGGGAGGCGCTCTCCTCGTACTCATCGGAACGACCGTCACGACGGCGCTGCGCCGCCGGAGCCGCCTCCTGCCAAGGACGCCCCGATAGCACCTCGAAGGGGTGGACCGGCGTCTCTGCCCCTTCTCTTCGCTCATTCCTCCCCGGGCGGCCGGTTGTAGGAATCCAACGTGGCCCGGCGGGTGGACTCGTCCTGGAACGTCAGCTCCCACGGCCCGGTGTTCACGTCCCTCTCCTTGCCGAAGCCCACCCACTTGCCGCGAACCCGCCACCCGGTCGGCTCGGCCAGCATCTGGATGGCACCGTGGTAGCGGGCGCCCCGGTAGTAGCCGCTTTGCTCGGTCTGCTCGACCCACGTTCCGGTGAGCACCGGCCCGTCCACGGTCAGGTCCATGGTGAGCGCCGACTCCGCCGACCCCGGCAACGACCGCACGGTCAACCGATCGCCGTGCTGCAAGACCACCACGTAGTGCCGTCCGACGAACATGCCGTCCCGGCCGCTGGAGAAGTACTCGTAACGGCTCAGCCAGACCCCGGAGTAGTTCGCCACCGCAGTCGACGCCATCGTGACCTTCCGGGACGCGGACGAGCCACGTCCGTTGTGCAGCCGCCTCGTGGCCGTCGCGCACCGGCACCCCGACGGGTGGTCGCTCTTCATTGCGGCCATCGAGGTGCGCGCCGGCCACGCGCCGGTCGACGACGCCGTGGCGGCCGTGGCGAGCAGCACGGGGATCCGGCGTGTGCCGATGGTCTGGACCGGGATCGGTGGGGCGTGATCGGCCGTCGGTGGTGACGTCCGTGCCTGCTATGCCGTCAGGGCGATGGTCAGGGCGCCCGCCGTGACCATCACCGCCGCCCACAGCTTGTCCACGTTGAACCAGGCACGGCGCAGCATCCGTAGCCCGGCCCACTCGTAGACACCGACCGCGCACGCACCCAGCACCGCGAACATCGCCACGGTGTGGACGGTCGCGGCGAGGATGCCGGTGAGGGCGCCGGCCGGTGCGCTGCCCCAC
Source organism: Couchioplanes azureus (assembly GCF_014648355.1). GTDB lineage: Bacteria > Actinomycetota > Actinomycetes > Mycobacteriales > Micromonosporaceae > Actinoplanes > Actinoplanes azureus. The sequence continues at coordinate 200,100 of NZ_BMQY01000003.1, read as the reverse complement.
AGCGCCGTGTGGGTCGGGTGCGGGGAAGCGGCCCCCGACGTCGTCGTCAGCACCGGCAGGAGCATGAGGCCCGCCCCGTGCGCCGAGGACATCAGGAACGACCAGCCCGCGAGCTGGCCGGACGACAGGCGCATGCCCGCCCACCGGAAGTGCCGCGCCGACAGCAGCCGCCACAGGCCGAAGCCGACCAGCGCCACACCGCCCGCGATCGCGACCGTGTTTCCGGTCACCGCCGACTCGGTCGCCGAGACCACGGCCGCCACGATCGCCACCGAGGCGAGGTGGCCGGCGGCGATCGGGGGCAGGGAGGTGAGCAGGACCGTACGGCTGGCCTCCTGCATGCCGCGCGCGACCGCGAAGAGCCAGCCCATCGCGGGGTTCAGCCCGTGGAAGGCGCCCAGTGCGGCGAGCGCGGCCAGGTGGCCACCCGTCACGGGAAACAGTACGAGTCGGACGAGGCGTCGCCGCCCTGCAGTCGCGTCTGGTGCACCCGCAGGCCCCGGAAGTCGTCGCCGTGCGGGAAGAAGCGCTCGTCGAGCGTCATGCCGCCGGACTGGGTGTCCACATCGATCTTGGCCATCCAGGCGCCGACGCCGTCCGGGTAGAACTGGTCGTCCCAGGACCCGTACAGCGAGTTGGTGACGTAGACCCGGCGGCCGTCGCGGGAGATCTCCACCATCTGCGGGCCGCCCGCGAGGCGTTCGCCGGGAGAGGCGGGGTGGGGCACGCGGCCGGTGATGCCGCCGAGGCGGATCGAGCCGGTCTGGCGAGGGTGGAAGGGGTCCGAGACGTCGTACTGCTTGAGCTCGCCGGTGCCCCAGCAGGAGACGTAGAGGAACCTGTCGTCGACGGACAGGTCGATGTCGGTGACCAGCGGGGGAACCGCGCCGAAGGGCTGCAGGGCCGGGGGCAGGTCCGCCACGTCGGCCGGCTCGGCGGGGATGTCGACGACCTTGGTGACGGCGAACCCGCCGCCGTCGCGGTGCCAGACCCAGACCGAGGCGGACAGGTCCTCGACGCTGGTCACGACGCCGACGAAGCCGTACTCCTGGCGCGGGTCGTGGGCCGGGCGCAGCTCCAGCGGCATCTGGTACTGGTCGCCGAGGTCGACGGTCTGCACGAGGGAGCGCTTGGCGAGGTCCCAGAAGTGGATGCGGTGGCCGTACTTGCGGCCGAGGAGCAGCTCGGGGTCGATCCCGTTCTCGATCATCGACGGCGTGCCCCACTCCGAGGACACCAGCACGTCCCGGGTGAGGTGCCACCAGAAGTCGTACGCCAGGTACTGGTCGCCGCGGTCGCGTTCCCACGGGCCGCGGACCTCGAAGGTGGTGTGGTCGAGCACCGCGATGCCGCCGGGGCCCTCGGCGGAGGCGCCGCCCAGCGCCGAGACGTAGATGCCGTCCGGTCCGCAGTGGACGGTGTGCGGGCGGGAGTAGCCCGCCTTGCCGGCCAGTTCCTCCGCCGGGATCTCCTTGACCAGCACCGGGTTGCGCGGGTCGTCCTTGGTGTCGAGCACGTACAGCCGGGAGGACCGCAGGCCGGGAACGATCAGGTATCGGCGTTCGACGTGCGGGTGCGGCGCGGTGGGGCAGAGCGCGCTGCTGCACGCGTTCCAGCCGAAGTGGTGCAGCTCGTCGCCCGGGTGCGGAAGATCGGTCCACCCCACGACCTTCCCGTACGCCGCCGAACCGGGGTCGGTGTCCAGGACGGCGATGGCGTCCGGCCGGGTGGCGGAGCGGTCGAAGGCCGCGACGTAGGCGAGGCGCTCGGCGGGGGCGGTGAGCGCGTCCCGCGGCGAGGCGTAGAACGTCGGATCGGGTGTCCACCGGGTCATACCGCCATCCTCGTCCGGCGGCCGCCCGGTGAACAGGGTCATACCTGTCAACAGGTGGTCAACGGGCGTCCAGGGGCAGCCGGACGAGGACGGTGGTGCCCGGGCCGTGGTCCTCGGTGAGCTGGATGCTGCCGTGGTGGCGCTGCACCACGGCCCGGCTCAGCGTCAGGCCGAGCCCTGAGCCGGGGATGGCCTGGTCCCGGACGCGGCTGGTCCGGTAGAGGCCGGTGAACATCTTCTCCCGCTCGTCCGGGGGAACGTCCACCCCGGAGTCGGTGACCGCCAGCTCGGCGGCGCGGCCGGCGACCCGCAGGCGTACGGTGATGCGCCCGCCGTCCGGGCTGAACCGGACCGCGTTGCCGAGCAGGTTGTCCACGACCTGCCCCAGCCGCCGCCGGTCGCCGGGCAGCACCAGCCGGTCCGGCAGGCTCTCGTCGACGGTGAGCGGTTCGTTCTCGATCGCCTGACGGGTACGGGTGATCGACTCGCGCACCACCTCGACGAGGTCGACCGGGGCAAGATGGACGGAGGCGTGCCCGGTGTCCAGCGCGGAGAGCTCCAGCAGCTCCTCGATGATGTGCCGCAGCTGGGTGGTGTTGCGGTCGATCACCTCGAGCATCCGCGGCCCCTCCCGCACCAGCATCTCGGCATCGGCGTCGCGCAGCAGCTCGGTGTACGCGCCGATCGACGTCAGCGGTGTGCGCAGCTCGTGCCCGATCAGTGCCAGGTACTCGTTCTTGGTGCGGGTCAGCTGCCGCTGCAGGTCCTCGACCATCCGCCGCTCGACGAACTGGCCGATGTGCGCAGCGATCCCGGACAACAGGGCGACCAGCTCGTCGTCGGGGTCCTCGGCACTGTCCGCGAAGACGCTGAGCACGCCGAGCGTATCCAGCCCGTTGCGCACCGGGATCGCCAGGGCCGCGTGCAACTGCGATCCCGTCGCGGTGTCCGACGAGATCAGACTCTGCGGCCGTCCGACGTCGCGGATCCACAACGGCTTGCCGGCCTGCCAGGCCCGCCCGGCGAGCCCGGTGCCGTACGGCAGCTCCGGCGGCACCCGGATCTCCGCGGACCACCCGGGGACGTGCCAGTGCGCGGCCGACCGGACCACCCCGGCGGCGTCGTCGGCCAGCCACAACTCGGCATGCGTCCAGCCGAGCGTCCGGACGATCGCCTCCAGCACCCGCGGGCCGGCCGCCTCCACGCCGGGCGCCTCGGCCAGCGCGGTGATGACGTTGAGCTCGCAGGTGCGGAACCGCTCGGCCCGCTTGCGCCGGGTGATGTCCTGCACGGCCTGGACCGCCCCGAGGGTACGCCCGTCCGGCCCGATGATCGGCTGGGCGTCGACGACGTAGTGACGGGTCCGCCGCCCCGGCCCGGAGAAGGTCAGCTCGTGGTCGCGCAGCCGCTCGCCGCGCAGGGCCCGGTAGAGCGAGATCTCCTCGGGCCTGACCGCGTTCCCGTCGCCGTCGGTGAGCTGGGCGAGGACCGCGTCGCCGTCCAGGTCGCCGGGCATCCGCGCGGCGTCCCAGAGCTGTTGCATGCGGGCGTTGACCAGCAGGATCCGCCCCTCCGCGTCGCAGGCGGTCACCCCGTCGTGCAGGCTGTCCAGCACGGCGTCGAGGAACCGTCGCTGCCGGTCGATCTCGTACGCGGACAGCCGCTCGGTGATCAGCAGCGTGCCGACCTGGGCGGCGGCGGCGACCGCGGCCCGGTCGTCGTCGTTCCAGCGCCGGGTCTGCGCGTCGAAGGCGCCCAACGCGCCGATGATCTCACCCCGCTCGTCGCGGATCGGCCGGCCGAGGTAGGAGCCGCCCAGGCCGTGCCGGCGGATCGGGGAGCCGGCGGGGACCCGCTCGTCGGTGGTGAGGTCGTCGATGACCAGATCGGCACCGGTACGCACGACGGTGCCCGCGAGGGTGTTCTCGAACGGGATGTCCGCGTAGTCGGCCCGGGGCAGCGGGAGACCGTACTCGCCGTACAGCACCAGCCGGTCGCCGTCGACGAAGTAGACGACGCCGCACTGCGCGTGCACCGCCCGGGCCACGAGCGCGGCCACCTGGTCGGCGGCGTCGCTGATCAGCGCCGCCCGCGGGATGCCGGCCCGGTCCGGGGAGGCGGGCGGCGCCGCCTCGGTCGCGGAGGCTGGCTCCGCATCACCACTTCCCACCCGCCCCACCGGCCTCGGACCCTGCGGGCTCTCCAGGCGTGTGAGGCCCAGATCGCTTCGTGGCATGCTCCGCCCTCCGCCTCCCAGGGTACGGGCGCGAAAGCGGTAAAGACGGCAAACCGGCTCAGCGTCGCCGGTACACGAGGTCGAAGATCTCCCGGCCGGCCCGCACGCCCCGCTGCTCGAACTTCGTCAGCGGCCGGTGCGCCGGACGCGGCGCGAAGCCCCCGTACGCGTTGGCGAGCCCGGGGTCGGCGTCGAGCGTCTCCGCCATCGCGGCGGCGTAGTGCGCCCAGTCGGTGGCGCAGTGCAGCGTGCCGCCGGGCCGCAGCCGTTCCCGCAGCAGGGCGACGTGCGCGGGCTGGATCAGCCGCCGCTTGTGGTGCCGCGCCTTGGGCCACGGATCCGGGAAGAACGCGTGCACGGCGTCCAGGCTGCCGGGCGCGAGCCGGCGTACCAGCTCCATCGCGTCGCCGTGCGCCACCCGTACGTTCGTCAGGGACCGCTCGCGGACCAGGGCGAGCAGATTGCCGATGCCCGGGGTGTGCACCTCGACCCCGAGATAGTCCCGGCCGGGGTCGGCCGCGGCCATGGCCGCGGTGGTCTCGCCCATGCCGAAGCCGATCTCGAGAACCCGGGGAGCGTCGCGGCCGAACACGTCACGCAGGTCGAGCGGGCTGCGGTCCCCGTCGACGACGGTCAGGCCCAGCTCGGGCCACAACTCGGCGAAGGCGTCGGCATGCCGGTTGCTCATCCGGCCGCGACGGGGATGAAAGGTACGGATCGCCCGCTCGGTCGTGTCGCTCATCAGGCGCCCCACGATACGCACCACGCCGGCCCGAATCCGGACCGGCGTGCTGTTCTTCGGTTCTAGGGGTGGGGTCGTGCCGGGGCTACCGCTTCGGCTGGACGCTGGGCTGCGAACCCTGGTGGAACGGCGTGCGGGCGCCGGTGGTCAGGTTGACGACCATCACCCAGGACCCGTTCCGGTAGGTGCCGGTGGCGACGGCGCGGGCCGAGTCGACGTACGCGAGCTCCCGGTCCTGGCTGGCGCCCACGGTCCGGGTGGACCCGGTCGCGGTGTCGTACTCCACGACGTGCACGGGCTGGTCCTCGGCCGCGGTCTCGCCCTTCTGGTACGCGGTCCACGCCAGCTTGGCCCCGTCGCGGCGCCAGCTCGGCAGGACGGCGAAACCGGAGTTCTGCCGGCTGCCCCCGCCGTACGCGGCCACGGTCTTCTCCCCGCCGGTGGCGATGGTGCCCACGGTCAGGCACGCGTCGTAGATCGACTCGCAGTCCCCGCCCCGGAAGGCCACCCTGGTCCCGTCCGGCGACCAGGCGACGGCGTCGTCGGTCCGCAGCCGCTCACTGAGCGACCCGGTGGGCGCGGTCCGCGGCGCGGGCTCGGCCGGCAGCTCCTCGCCCCGGCAGTACGAGGGGAACACGACCTCCGGCACGGCGTTCACCGCGGTGGTCGAGATCTTGTAGACGCCCGGCCCACCCGAGCAGGACAGCGACGCGAAGGCGAGGAACCGCCCGTCGGGCGACCACGAGGCCCCGGCGGCGGCCCGCGTGGTGACCCGCCGCTTGGCGCTGCCGTCGGCCTTCATGGTCCACAACTGCCCGCCCTTGAGCAGCGCGATCGACTTCCCGTCGGGAGCCCACTGCGGCCGAGACCATCCGCCGCCGGTGGTCAGCCGGGTCTCGGCGGCACCCTTGCTGACGTACACGTCCCCGCCCCGCACGTACGCGACCAGCGTCGCCATGCTCGGCACCGAGGCCGCGGAAGCGGGCGCCGCGATCGCCACCCCGGCAATCCCCGCCGCCGCCGTGAGAAGACTTCCCGTAACCCGCCCGATGACCGACATGACCAACGCCCCCCGACGTCTTGCCCCCGCTTACACCGGAGACATCGTCGCAACCGCGCTGCACCTAAGAGGTTCCCACTCCGAAACCGAAAAAATCCGGACCGTTCGGACGACCCCCACCCACGCCCAAGCCCAGCCCCGCCGCCCGGCCTCCAGCCCCATCGCCCAGCCTTGCCCTGCTCAGCCCTCGCCCAGCGCGGCCCCGCCCCGCTCAGCCTTCACCCGGCGGTCCCGCCCGGCGCGGTCCCGCCTGGCCGGACCGGCCCCGCCTGGCCGGACCGGCCCCGCCTGGCCCCGGCGTCTCCGTCCGTCCGGCCCGGCCTTGCTCAACCGCGTCCGGCCCGGCTTCGGCCCCGCCTTGCCCGGCCCCGCCCGGTGCGCTCCGGACCGCCCGGCTTGGCTCGCCCCGCTCCCGACCCGCCCGGCCTCGGGGCCGGACGGGGCCGATCACGGCTCGGCGCGTCAGGCGGCCGTAGCGGTCCACATGGCGGTGAACGCCGCGGCCTCGCCGGCCAGCCAGCGCTCCACGTCGCCCGTCCTGGCCGCCGGGTCGATCCGGTGCGTCGTCCCGCGCCGCAGATCCACCAGGACCGGCTCGGCGTCCGGCAGGATCTGGTCCATGTGCCGGGCCATCAGGTGCAGGGTCGCCGTGACGACCTCCGGCGTGGGTGGTTGCTCGTCGAAATGCAGGCGGACCGCTTCCCGGCGGTCGTCCGCCAGCCGGAGTCCGAAGTGGGGGTTGATCTTCACTGCCAGCGGCCCGACCGAGGCCAGCGCCTCGCGGATCTGGGCGAGGCTCACGTCCGCCGGATCGCCGAGGGAGTGCACGTAGGTCAGGGCGCCGCCGCTGACCGCCTCGTAGAGCGGCTTCCACCGGGGCTTCACCAGGTCGACGACGCCGGTCAGGTAGCTGCCCCCGGTGCGGAAGGCGATGTCGGCCTTGAGGGCCTTGACGAGCTGGCCGTGCGGGTTGAAGCCGGTGCGGCGCTCGCGCTGGCGGCGCAGGCCGCCGACGAACGTCGCTTTCGCCGGCCCCGTGCGCGCCACGTAGCGCGTGAAGCCGAGCATGGTCGCATAGGGCGGGATCGAGGGCACCGAAGCGGACAAAACGGGCGTGGTCACTGTGATCTCCCCGCAGGTCAGGCGCTGTTTTCGTACACACATTCTAATCGACGGGTACGACATTCCCAACGGCCCGGAACCCCGCCCCGGGCGACCTGCGCCGTGCGGGGACCGCCGATACTGGTGCGATGGCTCTGATCCGGTGTGACTTCTCGTCCGAGGCGCTCGCGCTCGCCACGTCCATGACCGTGCTGTTGCCGCAGGCGGCGACCAACCAGATCGGGCTCAGCGGCCGGGCGGGCGGCGCCGCTCCGCCGGTGCTCTACCTGCTGCACGGGCTGACCGACGACGACACCGCCTGGACCCGGTACACCTCCGTCGAGCGGTACGCCGCCGCCAAGGGGATCGCGGTCGTCATGCCGCAGGTGCACCGCAGCTTCTACGCCGACGAGCGGTACGGTGCCAAGTTCTGGACGTTCCTGTCCGAGGAGCTGCCCGAGGTGGTCTCGTCCTTCTTCCGGGTCTCCACCCGCCGCGAGGACACCTTCGTCGCCGGGCTCTCCATGGGCGGGTACGGCGCCTTCAGGTGGGCGCTGCGTCAGCCCGGCCGGTTCGCCGCCGCGGCCAGCCTTTCCGGGGCGCTGGACCTGGCGTACATGTCCGAGTGGGACAAGCGGCCGCACATCACCGAACTGATGGCGCGGGTCTTCGGGGACCGGCCGGTCGCCGGGACCGACGACGACCTGCTCCACCTGGTGGCGCACGCCGGCGGGGAGCTGCCCCGGCTGCTGCTGCGCTGCGGCACGGACGATCCCCTGATGGCCCAGAACGAGCGCTTCGTCGCGGCCTGCCGCCGGCACGGCGTCGACATCGACGCGGGCTTCGGACCGGGCGCGCACGAGTGGGGCTACTGGGACGCCCAGATCCAGACCGTCCTGGACTGGTTGCCGCTGAAGGACTAGGACTGCAGCGCGGACGCCATCCGCGCCTGCTCCTCGAGCACCTCGTTCATGCGGGCCTGCACGGCGTCCATCTGCCCGATGGTCTCGCTGGTGGTCAGGATGCCCGCCGAGACCGTACGCGCGCTGTTCTGGATGCCGTTGATCTGTTCCGACACGCGTTGCGTGGCCTCTGCGGTCTCCCGGGCCAGGTCCTTGACCTCACCGGCGACGACCGCGAAGCCGCGGCCCACCTCGCCGGCCCGGGCCGCCTCGATGGTCGCGTTGAGGGCGAGCAGGTTGGTCTGGTCCGCGATGGACGAAATGATCTTGATGACGTCGCCGATGGCGGTCGACGCCTGGCCCAGCGCCTCGACCTCCTGGGTCATCTCCGACGCCCGGGAGACGGCGTCCTGGGCCACCCGGGTGGCGTCGTCGCTGGCGGCGCGCAGCCGGGACACCGTGTCGAGCAGCGAGCGGGCGTTCGCCGCCGCCACCTCGTTGCCGCGGACGATGTCGAGCCGCTGCGACACGAGCTGGGCCACGTTGCGCAGGGCGGACGCGCGGGACTCCGACAGCTCGATGTACTCGGTGGTGAAGAAGTCCATGGTGCCGATGATCCGGCCGTGGCTCACCACCGGGAAGCAGACCCCCGACCGGACGCCGGCCCGCTGTGCCGCCGGCCCCCGGACGCAGTCGGTCAGCTCGCCGATGTCGCGGACGAACACCAGGTCCTTGCTGCGCCACGCGCGTCCGGAGAGCCCGACGCCCTCGGCGAAGGTGGCCGCCAGGGTCACCTTGCGGAACTCGTCGCCGGCCGAGCCGGACTCCACCGCGAACTTGAGGACCTGGTCGACCTCGTCGATCTCCCAGTACGAGCCGTACGCCCAGTCGAACGCGGTCCGCACCGAGTCGAGGGCGATCCGCAGCGTGGTCGGGACGTCCCTGGCCTGGCCGAGGGCGGTGACCACGTTCGTGACGGCGAGCCGGTCGTCGGCGACCTGGCGCAGCTCGGCGGCGGCGAGCGCCGAGAAGCGGGCGCGTTCGGCGATGCGGGCGATGGAAGCCCACTTCTCGGTCCGCGGACCGTCGATGTAGAGGGGCTCGGCCGAATAGTACTCGAGCACCGCGATGACCTGGTTGTCCCGCAGCACCGGCATGACCACGGCCGCCTCCATAGACGCCCGCGCCGCCGCCTGGCAGCGCAGGCAGTCCTCGCACTGCTCCAGCGCGTCGACGTACACCGGCTGCTTGGTGCGGGCCGCCCGGCCGACCAGGCCGGCGTCCGCGGGCGCGGAGTGCCCCGAGATCACGGAGTCCAGCTCCCGGACGATCGAGCCGGTCTCGTACTGGATGACGACCTGGCCGTTGCCGTCCGGGCGCCAGACGGCGCCGTAGCTGAAGTTGTGCGAGGCGACCGTGCTGTCCACGGTGACCTGCCAGGCGGAATCCTCGTCCCGGACGTTCTCGAGATCGGAGATGAGCTTCTCGAGCGCCTCGACGTCGCGGGGGACGGGGCGCAGCGCTACCGGGTCCGCCGCAGCCCGCGATCGGAATGAGATCACCGGGACACTCCTGTCACTCGACGCCCGCCTGACCCGTCCCATTCTGGGGCAGGTCAGCCCTTTTCGGATGCCGATTGACCGAACAGGTAGCCACGTGCGGTGACGTCCCGGAAGGACGGTCGTGCCGGGACGGGCGGACCCGCCCCGGCCGGGCCGCTCAGTCGGTGTCGCGCGCCTGCTCGGCGAGGAAGCGTTCCAGCTCCGCGCCCAGCTCCTCGGCGCTCGGCAGCGCCCCGCCGGGCTCCGCCAGCAGGTTGCCGGTGCGGCCCCGCAGGAAGGCGTCGTACTGGCCCTCCAAGGAGGTCACCAGGCGGCTCGCCTGCTCGTCGTCGGCGACCTGCTTGTCGATCTCATCGCGCACCTCGGCGGCCGCCTCGTGCAGCGCCGCGGTGGGCAGGACCAGGCCGGTCGTGTTGGCGACCGACTCGACGAGCAGCTCGGCCGCGGCCGGGTACGCGGTCTGGGCCAGGTAGTGCGGGACGTGCGCGGCGTAGCCCATGGCGTCGAGGCCGGCCTCGCCGAGGCGGAACTCGAGCAGGTTGCCGACGCTGGCCGGCACCTGCACCCGCTGCAGCCACGAGTCACGCTCGCCGAGCAGGCGGCGGTCGGTGGCGTGCGCGGTGACGCTGACCGGCCGGGTGTGCGGCACGGCCATCGGGATCGCGTTGAGACCGACGGTCAGGCTCACGCCGAAGCGCGCGATGAGCCCGCGGACGGCCTTGATGAAGCGTTCCCACTGCAGGTCCGGCTCGGGGCCGGCGAGCAGCAGGAACGGGGTGCCGGTCAGGTCCCGCAACAGGTGCAGCGCCAGGCTGGGCCGCTCGTAGCTCTCCCAGTGGTCCTCGACGAAGATCATCGGAGGGCGGCGGGAGCGGTAGTCGAGGAGCTGGTCGAGGTCGAACGTCGCGAGGACGCGTTCCCCGAACTGCTCCAGAAGGTGTTGCCGGGAGAGCTGAATGGCGCTCCCCGCGTCGACGAACCCCGTGAGCGCCTGGACGAGCACCACGCCGTCCAGCTCAGGCAGGTCGTCGGCCAACTCGTAGAGCCCGTGTGGGTCGAGCACGCTGCGGACCTCCTCATGTCACGCCCGTGGACCCACGGGCGATAGGAGCACAACGCCCTCGTCCGGGGGTTCATTCCCGCGCCGGCGCCCCCCTTACACGCGGAACTTGCCGACCAGCGACTGGAGCTCCTCGGCGAGGCGGGCCAGTTCGTCGGCGGTGCGCCGGGACTCGGTCACGCCCTCGTTGGTGCTCTGCGCCGCCTCGGCCACGCCCGCGATCGTGTGGGCGATCTCGGTCGAGCCGTTCGCGGCCTCGGCGACGCTGCGCCCGATCTCGGTGGTGGTGGCGGTCTGCTCCTCCACCGCCGAGGCGATGGTGTCCGAGTACGAGTTGATCCGCTCGATCACCGCGGCGATCTCGCCGATGGCGTCGACCGCGGCGGAGGTGTCGCTCTGGATCGCCTGGATGCGGTTGGAGATCTCCTCGGTCGCCTTGGCGGTCTCCTGGGCGAGGTCCTTGACCTCGCTGGCGACCACCGCGAAGCCCTTGCCGGCCTCGCCGGCGCGGGCGGCCTCGATGGTGGCGTTGAGGGCGAGCAGGTTGGTCTGCTCGGCGATCGAGGTGATCACCTTGACGATGTTGCCGACCTCGGCGGACGAGACGCCGAGCTTGGCGACCGTGTTGTTCGCCGACTGGGCGACCTCCACCGCGCCGCGGGCCACGCCGGCGGCGTCGGCGGCGCTGCCGGCGATCTCCCGGATCGAGGCCGTCATCTGCTCACTGGCAGCGGCCACGGTGTCCACGTTGCCGCTCACCGAGCCGGCGGCGGTCGAGACGAGCTCGGCGCGCGAGCTGGTCTGCTCGGCGTTGACCGCGATGCGGCTGCTGACCTCCGCCATCTCCTGCGCGGAGCCGGCCAGCGTGTGACTGCTGCCGGTGATCCGGGTGATCGTCTCGCGCAGCGTGGCGGTGGCCCGGTCGAGCTGGTCGCCCATCCGGCCGACCTCGTCCCTGGTCCGCAGGCCCGCGGTACGGGTCAGGTCCCCCTCGGCGATGCCGTCGATGACCTGGGAGACCGCCCGCACCCGCGCCACGATGCTGCGCGCGATGGCCAGGCCGAGCAGGGTGGCGAGGGCGAGGCCGACCACCAGCGTGGTGATCACGATCGTCCGGGCCGAGCTGTTCGCCTCGGCGACCGCGGCCACCCGCTTCTTGGCGCCCGCGTCCTCCTTCACCGTGAGCTGTTCGAGCTTCTCCTTCGAGGCGAGGATGGCCGGGATCAGCTGCTCCTGGCGGGCGGCGATGGTGGCCCTGGGGTCGCCGGCGTCGGCGGTCTTCAGGAAGGCGTCACGAGCGGTCTTGTACTTGCCCCAGAGCGCCATCGTCTCGTCGGTCAGCGCCGGGTCGACCGACTTGGTCCGGTAGGCGGCGACGGTCGTCTCGATGCGGCCGTCGAGCTCCTTGATCATGCTCGCGAGCTCGGGTGCCGGCGTCTGGCCGTAGGCGATCACGTAGCCGTGCATCGAGCCGACGTCCGAGGTGACCCGGTTGAGCTGCTGCAACCCGACGTAGCTCTCCTCGTAGAGCTTCGCGCCGACCGTGTTGACCTGGGCCAGGCGGGCGAGGGCGACGATGGCCACCATGGCCGCGACGATCGTCATCGCGCCCACGATGATCAGGATCTTCGCGTTCAGCGACCGGTTGCCGAGCCAGGCGCGCAACGGGTTGCCGTCCGCGGTCCGGTGACGGGACGACGATGCTGTCTTCGGGGCGGCAGGCATGTGGTGGCGACCTCGCGATAGTGGGCACGGGACGGAATCGTCCCCTCCCACTATCGGTTGTCGTCCGGGTTCGCTGAGGTGGTATCCGGCAGACCGGGCTCAGACGGTCAGCGGCCGGTGCGCGTCCAGGTGCTCGTCGACCTGAGCGGCGGACAGCGGGCGGGAGAAGTGGTAGCCCTGCGCGAAGCGGTAGCCGAGCCGGAAAAGGGTGTCGGCCTGCTCGGCGGTCTCCACACCCTCGGCGATGGCCTGCAGGTGCAGGCCGTTCGTGATCTGGATCATCGCGGTGGCGATGACCGCCTCCTCCGAGCGGCCGCCGATCCCGTCGACGAACGACTTGTCGACCTTGAGGGTGTCCGCCGGGCAGGTACGCAGCAGGCCGAGCGAGGAGTGCCCGGTGCCGAAGTCGTCCAGCGCGATCCGTACGCCGAGCGTGACCAGGTTCTGCAGCGTGTCGAGCGCGACGCCGCCGTCGAAGACCGCGGTCTCGGTCACCTCGACGACCAGCTTCTCCGGGTCGAAGCCGGTGTCGGCCAGGGCCGCGCGCACGTCGGCGGCGAAGCCGGGCTCCCGTAGCTGGCGGGCGGACACGTTGACGCCGATCTCGCCCGGCGCGGCGGCGCCGTAGCGCTGCTGCCACTCGGCGGCCTGCCGCAGCGCGGTCCGCAGGATCCAGTCGCCGAGCGGCACGATCAGTCCGGTGCGCTCCGCGATCGGGATGAACACGTCCGGCCCGATGAAGCCGCGCTCCGGGTGCTTCCAGCGGATCAGCGTCTCCAGCGAGGTCCACTCACCGCCGGGCAGCGCCACGATCGGCTGGTAGACCAGCGAGAAGTCGCCGTTGTCCAGGGCCCGGCGCAGCTCGGCACCGAGCTGGGCGTCGGCCGCCTGGTCCTGTTCGAGGCGGGCGTCGTACACCGCGTGCCGGCCCTTGCCGCGCTCCTTGGCGGCGTACATCGCGAGGTCGGCGCGGCGCAGCAGCTCCTGCGGGCTGGCCTCCGGCCACACCTCGGCGAGGCCGATGCTCGCCTTGACCAGCAGGTCGTAGCCGAGGGCGTGGACCGGCCGGGTCAGCGACTCCGCGATCCGGTCCAGGACCTCGGTCGCCTCGTCGCTGCGCAGGCCGTGCAGCAGCAGGCCGAACTCGTCGCCGCCGAGCCGCGCCACCACGTCGTCCTCGCGGACCGCCTCGCGCAGCCGGTCGGCGACGACGACGAGCAGGGCGTCGCCCACGGCGTGCCCGAGCCGGTCGTTGATCGCCTTGAAGTCGTCCAGGTCGATGAGCGCCAGGCTGAGCGTGTCGGCGCCGTCCGCCGAGCCGCCGGTGGCGGCCAGCGCCTCGCTGGTCCGCTGCTCGAACAGCGTCCGGTTGGCGAGGTCGGTGAGGGCGTCGTGGCTGGCGCGGTGCTCGAGCTGGTCCTGGAAGCGGTTGAGCTCCAGCAGGCTGGCGTCGACGCGGCGCAGCAGCCGGCCGTTCTCGGCGAGCGCGTTGATCTGGCGGGCCACCACCAGCGCGGTCAGCACGACGGCCGCCAGGGCGACGGTCAGCACCACGTGACCCGCGCCGCTGCTGACCACCAGCAGCAGGCCGTCGGTGCAGGCGACCGCGACGTAGGTCACGGTGCTGAAGGAGTCGCCCTGTTGCACCGGCACGTCCAGGCGGGCGGCCCGGCGCTGCCGGTCGGCCGCGAAGGCGACGCACAGCAGGGTCGCCGGAACGAACATCATCGAGCCGCTCAGGCCGGGGTGCAGCTCCACGAAGATCGGGAAGAGCCCGCCCCCGGCCGCCCCGACGGCCGCGCCGACGGCCAGCAGCCGGACGGCGATCCGGTCGAGGCCGCCGAAGCCGCTCACCGCGACCTTGACGAAGGCGAGCGCGCCGATCAGGCCGAGCGCGGTCAGCGTGAGGATCGGTACGGCGTCACCACTGCCGTCCCGCCAGGCGTGCAGCACCCGGGTGATGAGGTACCAGGAGAAGATGCCGAGCGTGACGGTGACCGTGGCGGCGTCCAGGAGGAACCGGACCATGACCCGGTCCCGCCGCCCGCGGGCGTCCATCGGCAGCCACAGCAGGGTCCAGAGCAGGACGACCATGGCCACCGCGTACGCGATCGTGGTGGGGACGTCGTGGTCCTGGTCCATCGCACCGGGATTCCGCGCGTAGTACCGGGCGTCGCCCGCGACGCCCAGCGCGATGAACAGGCAGACCAGGGACAGGCACCGCCAGACACGCGCGGTCACCCGGTCCAGGCCCTCGGTGGACGCGGTGTGCCAGCACGCCCAGCCCGCGACGGCGGTGCCGACGAGGGCCGGCAGCCAGCCCCAGACGACCGGGGTGCGCTGCTCGGCGTGGTTGACGGCGAAGAGCATGATGGAGGCCACGAGGACCCCGGCCGCCGTCAGCAGCACCGGAGTCGGCCGCAGCCGCTCCACCTGCTGTTCGTCGACCGTCATGCGGCGATGCCTCCCCGTCGGCTCTGGTGCCTCTGTCCATCGCTATCGGTCGGACGGGGTATCGCATGAGCAGAACAGCGCGGCCGGTAGGGCCGCTCAGGTGCGGTAAAGCGGGGCAATATGGTGAACCCATGTCGTGCACGTGCATCTGCAAGGCACAATGGCACGAGCATTTCCCGTCCCCTCGGAGTGAACTGGTGATCGAACCCGACGATGCCGGCCTGCCCGGATCCCTCTGGGCCAGGATGAAGGCCGACCCGCAGTACGCTCCGGAACACCTCGCCCTCGAGGCGGTCCGCCGGATCGGGCCGCAGGCCCGGCGCTGGGCCGAGCGTGCCCGGCAGGAGCAGCCGGGGATCACCGGCGCGGACCTGGCCGACCAGGCCGTCAAGCGCTTCATGAACCACGCCCGGCTCTCCGGTGCCGTCTCGGGCGCCGCCGGGCTGCCCGGCGCGGTGGTCGACGTCGGGGTCCTCGCCTGGACGCAGGCAAGGATGGTGCTGCACATCGCCGCCGCGTACGGCGTCGACCCGGCCGGCCCCGAGCGCGCCACCGACCTGCTCGTCCTGCAGAAGGTGCACAAGGTCGCCGAGACGGCGCGGCTGGCCCTGGGCGTGGCCGCGGGCCGCGAGCGGGCCAGCCGGCTCTTCGCCGGCGCCGCCGACCGGCCGCTCACCGGCGTGATGCTGCGGCTGGGCGTCAAGCTGGCCCAGATGGCGGGGGTACGCGCGGCCAAGCGGATGTTCGCGAAGGTCGTGCCGGGCGCCGCGGTGGTCCTGGGCACCTGGGTCAACTCCACCGCCACCAAGGACCTCGCCCGGCGCACCCGGGAGCTGTACGCGGCCGACTCCTAAAGTCGCCCCCGCTCCCGACGATCTCTTGCGGACATCGAGAGGTCCGTGCGACGAGGGGGGGAGGCACGCATGAAGCACCGCCGGCGATGGCTGCTGCTCCTGGCGCCCCTCCTGCTGGCCGGCTGCGGCGGGCTCGGCGGCTCCTCGGCCATCCCCACACCGACGACGTCCACGCAGGCACCCGACAGCAGCGGTGACTGGCTCGTGGTCTCCCGGGGCAAGGCCACGCCCTCGCCCAAGCCCACGAGCGGCGTGCCGCCGTACCCGTTCCCGACCGCCGGCACCGTCGGTACGGTGGCGGCGACGACGCCGGCGCGGCCCACTCCCGGCGCGACGTGCGCGGCGACCGACGTGCACTTCACCCACATCGGTCCGCTGGAGGTCGTCCCGGGCACCACGACGGCGACCGTCAGGTGGCCCGACATCAACGGCTACAACCTCGTCGAGTACCGCCTCACCGCGATCAGCCAGGACGTCATGCTGGGCCCGCAGCGCGACATCGGCTGGATCGAGGTCGTCCCGAAGCGGGACTGCGCGATGCTGACCGCCACGGTCAAGAAACTCGACCGGAAGACCGGCTACGTGTTCTCGCTCGACGCGGTGGTGACCCGGCAGAGCGGCTCCGGCACCCGCGCCGGCACGATCCTGCGCTCGGGCGTCGTCTACACCAAGTAGTCCGCCAGGCTCAGCCGTGGCCGGTAGCCCTGGTCGCGAGCGCGGGCCAGGTCCAGCACCATGCCGTCGGTGAGCTGGTCGACGGCGTAGCGGGTCAGCGACGGCGTCACCGCGGCCAGCCCCCGGACCAGCGCGGCGGGTACGTGGCGCACCGGGACCCCGAGCACCCGGCCGAGGACCTCGTCGCGCCGGTACGCCGCCGCGTCCGCGATGTTGTACGCCCCCGCGGGCCAGTCCAGCGCCGCCAGGCAGGCCGCCGCCAGGTTCTCCACCGAGGTCAGGCTCAGCGGCACGTCGGCGCCGGGCAGCCAGGCGTACCCGCCCCGGACGACCCGGCGCAGCCGCGGCAGCAGGTGCCGGTCGCCGTCGCCGTAGACCGCGCGCGGGCGCAGCACGACCGCGCCCGCGGCCAGGGCCAGCCGTTCCCCGGCCGCCTTCGTGCGGCCGTACGCGCTCCGCTGGCCGTCCACCGGGTGGTCCTCGGCCACCGGCCCCCGGTACGGCCCCGGCCGGTACACGCTCGCGCTGCTCACCCACACCACCGGGCGGCCGTGGGCGGCGCGCAGCAGCCGGGCCGTGCCGTCGACGTTGACCGCCCGGTAGGCCGCCTCGGCGCGCTCGCCGGGGCCGGGATCGCCGACCGCGGCGGCCAGGTGCACGACCGCGTCGGCGCCGGCCAGATCGGGCTGCTCGCGCGCGGCGTCCCAGCGGACGTGCCCGCCCACCGGTCCGGGGCGCCGGCCGACGCAGACCACGTCGTGGCCGGCGGCCGCGGCGAGCCGAGCGACGGCCGTACCGCAGAAGCCGGACGCGCCGGTCACCGCCAGCCTCACGACGCCCGCACCACCAGCGACCGCCACGAGGGCAGGGCCGCGCGGCGGTCCACCCGGGCCCGGACCACCACCGGCCGGTACGGCGCCAGCGCCCGCAGCACGTCACCGAGCTGGGTACGGGCCAGCCGGGCCCCGGGGCAGGCGTGCGGCCCGGCGCCGAAGGCGAGCTGGGCGATCTGCGCGGGAGCCGGGCGGCGCGGATCGGGGTCGAGCCCGTGTGCGTCCAGCGCGTGGCGGGCGACCAGCAGCATCCGGTCGCCGGAGCGCACCGGGCAGCCGCCGGGCACCGGCAGCTCGCCCGGACCCGCCGCGACCCGGGGCAGCAGCGGCGTGGGGGCGGTCACCCGCAGGAGCTCGTCGGCGAGCGCCGGGCTTGCGGCGTACTCCCAGAGGCTTGCGTCGCACGCCCACGCCGCGGCGCGCGGCACGGCGGCGATCGTCGTGGTGACCGCGGCCACCGCCAGCATGGCGGCGAGCGCGGCATGCTCCCCGCCGTCCGGCGCGACCAGTGCCGTCAGTTTCCCGGTGGCCACCCGCGCCGCCGCCTGGGCGCTCCGCCGGCGCAGTCCGGGCAGGTGGGCCCGGGCCGCCGCGTCGGCGGCGTCACGGGCCGCCGCGGCGAGCGCCGGCCCGTCGACCGCCACGCCGAGCAGCGCGGCGGCGGTGCTCCCGGCCAGCTCGGCGGCGACCGGTACGAGATCGACCTCCCCGCCGCCGGCCAGCGGGCCGAGCCGCCGTTCGAGCAGCCGCGCCCATCCCGGCCGCAGCCCGGCCACCGCCTCCGCGCCGAGCGCGCCGGACGCGGCCCGGCGGGCGCGGCGGTGCTCGGCGCCCTGCTGGTCGAAGAGGAGGGCGCCGCCGGCGAGCCGGCCGGCCGCGCCGCCGGTGGTGCCGGGCGCCGTCCGGTCCAGCGGCACCCGGGTGAGCGCGGCGACGAACGCGGCCCGGTCGTGCACCAGCAGCGTGCCGCCCAGCCGCAGGGCGGGACGCCGGCGGGTGGCCGCCAGCAGGGCGAACAACACCGGGTGGCTGCCGAGGTAGACCCTGCGGTCGCGGGTACGGGCGTTCATCGCACGTGCACCGTACCGGTGGGCCGGTACCGCCGGTCCCAGTGCCACAGCAGCGTGCGGCGCGGTCCCCAGCCGCGCAGCCGCCGCAAACTCGTCTCGACGACCAGGTCCTCGGCGCGGACGATCCGGTCGCTGTGCTCGCGGGCCCGGTTGAGCAGGGTCACGTCCTCGGCGCCGTCCTCCAGGGCCTCGCGGGGGGTGCCGCCGCAGCGCTCGTACAGGTCGGCGGTGATCGCCAGGTTGTGGCCGTGGACCAGCACGAACGGCGCCCGTGCGGTCGCCGAGCGGTGCTGCCACCGGCCGACGCGGGCCGCGGCGCGCACCACGGCGGGATAGATCCTGCGCTGCGCCCAGCTCGGGTGCTCGTCGCCGCGCGGGACGCTGCGGCCGCACGCCAGCTCCACCCGGTCGAGCAGCGACCGGCCGGTGGCGACCCAGTCCGGCGCGGGCAGGCAGTCGGCGTCCGTGCGCAGCAGCTTGGTGGCGCCGCCGGCGATGGCGTACCGGAATCCGGTGTCGGCGGCGGTGCCCGCGCCCGGGCGCGGCTCGGTCACCACCCGGACGTCGCCGGGGAAACCGGCCGCGAGCGCCGCGGTGCCGTCGGTGGACGCGTTGTCCACGACCACCAGCGTGAAGTCTCGGTCGGACTGGGCCGCGAGCGCGGCGAGCGTCCCGGGCAGCAGCCGGGCCTCGTCGAAGGCGGGGACCACCACGGCGAGCGCCCTCATGACAGCGCCGCCAGGCGTGCCGCCGCGGCCCGGTCGGGCTTGCGGGACCGGCCGGAGAGCGGGACCTCGGCGAGCACCACCGCGTCCGGCCGCGCCGAGCCCATCCGCTGGAGCGGGAGGCGCAGGGCCGCGTGCACCGTCCCGGCGGAGACGCCGGCCGCGGGCTGCACCACCGCGACCACCCGCTCGTCGCCGTCGCCGTGCGGTACGCCCACGATCACGGCCAGCTCGACGCCGGGGACGTGCAGCGCGGGCTCGTACAGTCCGGGATAGATGTTCTCGGCACCGCGCAGGATCATGTCCTTGCAGCGCCCGCCGAGCACCACGCGGGTGCCCTCGACCCGGCCGACGTCGCCGGTGGCGATCCACTCCCGGGGCTCCTCGCCGAGATAGCGGTGCGCGGCGTTGGCCCCGGCGAGCAGCAGCTGGCCCCGCTCGTCGGTGCGGGCGCGCACGCCGGGCACCAGCTCGCCGACCAGGTCGCCGGAGGCGGTGAACGCCGCCTTCTCGGTGGCCTCCACCGCCGCGGCGGGGAAGACCTCGGTGAGCGCGTAGACGCCCCAGGCCTCGTCCGCGCCCGCCCTGCGGACCCGCCCGAGCAGCTCCGCGCTGACCGGGGCGGAGCCGCTGTAGACCCGCCCGGTGAACCGGACGCCGGCGGCCAGCGCGGCGCGCACCTGCGGCGGCGTCAGGTAGGTCGCCTGGGGAGCCAGGCGGGCCGTCTGCCGCACCAGCCGCTCGGGGCGGCGCTCCGGCAGCGCGACCGGTGCCCCCGCCGCCAGCGCCGGGACGAGGACGAAGAACGTGCCGCCCAGCACCGGCCGGTCCGCCCGCACCCGGACCAGGTCGTGGACGGTACGCAGGCCCGCGTCGAGGCCGGCCCGACTGTGCACCACGGCCCGCGGCCGGCTGGTCGTGCCCGACGTGAAGACCACCACCGCGTCGCCGTCGCCGTCGTAGCCGCGGGGGACCGGCCCGGCCGCCGGCGTCATCGCCGCCGCGCAGCCCGGCAGCCGCCGCCCCACGGTGACGACCGGGGCCAGGGCGGCGAGGTCGGGCAGGGCGAGGCGGGCCCGGCGGGCCAGCGGCGCCGCCCAGCCCGCGACGGCCTGCGCCGCCGCGTCGGCGAGGACCAGCCTCGGTCCGGCCGTGGCCAGCCGGGCCCGGAGCACGTCCGGGCCCGCGGCCGGATCCAGCACCGCCACCCGCAGCCCCAGGTGGTACGCCGCCAGCAGCACGGCGAGCGAGCGCGGCCCGGGACGTACGGCGACGCCCACCGTGTCGCCGGCGGCCAGCCTGCGCGCGTGCAGGGCGGCCGCGTAGCCGCCGGTCAGCCGGCTGAGCTCGCCGCGGGTGACGCGCACCACCGGCCGGCCGCCGCGCCCGCAGCCGAGTACGGCCGGGCGGGGGTCGTCGTCGCGCAGGCCCGCGATGAGGTCGGCGAGCATCAGCGGGGGTCCACCGTGCGCGAGCCGCTGCCGCGGTCGAGATACCACCGGGCCGTGCCGACGATCCCGTACGCCGCCAGCCGCCGCGTCGAGTTCTCCACCACCATCGCGCGGCTGTGCCGGATCGCCGCGGTGGTGCGGCGTACCCGGTTGAGGAACGTGCGGTCGGTGGGGGAGGGACGCCGGGGCATGCCGCCGCACGCCTGGTAGAGCTCCGCGGTGATCGCCATGTTGTTGCCCGCGTGCATGCGGTAGGGGGCCAGATACCCCTGCGCCCGGTGCGCCGGGCGCAGCCGCCCGAAGGCGGCGGCGAGGGCCACCAGGCCGCGGAACGCCGCCCGGCCGAGCGGCCCGTGCTCGTCGCGCCGCGCGGTGATCCGGCCGCACACCATTCCCGCGCCGCCGGTCAGCTCGGCCCGCGCCGCCGCCAGCCACCCGCGCCGCGGCAGGCAGTCCGCGTCGGTCCGGGCGAGCAGCGTGGCCCCCTGGGCGATGGCGTGCCGGAAACCGGTGTCGACCGCGCAGCCGACGCCCTTCTCGGGCTCGACCAGCACATGCACCCCGAAGGGCGCCGCGAAGCCCCGCGCGATCTCCGCGGTGCCGTCGGTGGAGCCGTTGTCCACCACGAGCAGCGTGAAGTTCGTGTCGGTCTGCGCCGCCAGGGCGTCGAGCGTCTGCCGGATCCGCAGCCCCTCGTCGTACGCCGGCACGATCACCCACAGGTCCGTCGTCATGACACTTCCCAGACCATGGTCATCAGGCTCACGCCGCCGCCGAGGCCGACGAGCAGTACCCGGTCGCCGGGGCGCAGCCGGTGGTGGACCCGGGCCAGCTGCACGCCCAGCGTGGCACTGGCCATGTTGCCCAGCTCGGTCACCGTGACCTCGAGCTTGTCGGCCGGCACCCCGGCCACCTCGACGAACCGCCGCAGGTAGGGCACGCTCACCTGGTGCACCAGGACCCTGGCGTAGTCGTCCCAGCCCAGGCCGGTGCGGTACGCGACCCGCTCCAGCACGCCGGTCCCGATCTTCTCGAAGATGCCCCGTAGCCGGTGCCCGTCGCCGGTGAAGTAGGTGTGCTCGTCGCCGCGCGGGTGCCGCGAGCCGCCGCCGAAGATGCCGCCGGCCGGCCAGTGCTCGGAATGGGTCTCGCTGTCGACGTCCAGGATGCCGCCGGCCTCGACCGGCTCGACCAGCACGGCCGCGCCCGCGTCGCCGAAGGTGTAGCCGGCCATCGCCGTACGCGCCTGCGCCATGCCGTCGAGCGCCGGGCGCATCGCGCGGGTGGGGGTCTCCCCGGTGACCACCAGGGCCCGACCCGCCCGGCCGGCCATGATCATCGAGCGGGCCAGGTCGATGCCGTTGAGGAAGCTGTTGCACGCGTTCGTGACGTCCAGGGCGTGCGCCCGGCTGCCCAGCGCCGCCTGCACCACGTGCGCGGTCGCCGGCTCCACCATGTCCCGGGTGGCGGACGCGAACAGCAGCAGGTCGACGTCGAGCGCGTCCAGCCCGGCCTGGGCCAGGGCCCGCCGGCCGGCGCGGACGGCCAGGTCGGAGGCGTACTCGTCGGCGGCGGCGACCCGGCGCCGGTCGATGCCGGTGGCCCGCGCGAACATCCCGGCCGGCAGCGGCAGGCCGCTCGCCGTGGCGACCCGCCGTTGCAGGTCGGCGGTGCTCACCTCCCGCTCGGGCAGGGCGCTGGCCACCGCGGTGATGCCCACGCGGGGAACGATCGAGGTCATGGCCGCCAGCCTCCAGCATCGCCCGGGCCGGGTGCGTGAGTAGAACGGCTCAAATTTTCTAGGCCCTAAGCTGCGCGCATGCAACCCATCGTCGACACCGTCGTGATCGTGGCGATCTGTGTGCTCGGCGCCGCGCTGGCCCGGCGGCTCGGCTTCATCGCGCCGCTGGTGCTGCTGGTGGCCGGTCTGGGCCTGTCCTTCGTGCCCGGCGTCCCGGAGATCCGGGTCGAGCCGGAGCTCGTGCTGATCGGCATCCTGCCGCCATTGCTCTACGTGGCGGCCCTGCAGACCAACCTCGTCGCCTTCCGCCGGGCGCTGCGCCCGATCCTGCTGCTCGCCGTCGGGCTGGTGATCTTCACCGCCTTCGTCACCGGCTTCGTGCTGCACGCCCTGCTGCCCGAGGTGCCCCTGGCGGCCTGCGTCGCCCTGGGCGCGGTGGTCGCCCCGCCCGACGCGGTGTCGGCGACCGCGATCGCCCGCCGCATCGGCCTGCCCCGGCGGGTGGTGGTCATCCTCGAGGGCGAGAGCCTGCTCAACGACGCCACCGCCCTGGTCATGGTCCGGATCGCGGCCGCGGCGCTGCTCGGCTCGGCGGTCGGGTTCCTCGACATCGCCGGCGAGGTGGCGCTGAAGGCCGGCGGCGGCGTGCTGCTCGGCCTCGTCGCCGCGGTGGGGGCGGCCTGGCTGCACCGTCGGATCGTCGACCCGCTGCTCGACGACGCCGTGTCGCTGCTCACCCCGTTCGTCGTGGTGATCGTCGCCGAGGAGGTGCACTCTTCGAGCGTGGTCGCGGTCGTGGTGGCGGGCCTCTACCTCGGGCACCGGATCCCGTACCTGTTGTCGCCGACGTCGAGGCTGCAGATGGACGCGGTCTGGCGGCTGATCACCTTCCTGCTGGAGGGCGTCGTCTTCCTTCTCGTCGGTCTGCAGCTGCGCGAGCTGATCGGCCACCTGGAGACCGGCGTGGCGAGCACCGCCCGGGTCACCGCACTGGTGTTCCTGACCCTGGTGGCCGCGCGCTTCGTGTGGGTGTATCCGGCCACCTACCTGGCCCGCCTCGTGCCGCGGATCCGGGCCCGCGAGGACCGCCCGCCGCCCGCGGTGCCCACCGTCGTCGCGTGGGCCGGCATGCGCGGCGTCGTCACGCTCGCCGCGGTGCTGACCCTGCCGGAGGCCGACGAGGTGGCCGGCGGGTATCCGCGTGACCTGTTCGTCTTCGTGGCGTTCGCCACCATCGTGCTGACCCTGCTGGTCCAGGGCACCACGCTGCCGATGCTGGCGCGGCGCCTGGGCGTGCGCGAGGACACCGCCGCCGAGGACGCGCTCGCCGAGGCCAGCGTCCAGCACGCGGCGAGCCGCGCGGCCCGCGAGCGGCTGGAGGAGCACGCCGAGGGCGCGCCCGCCTCGGTGGTCGAGCGGCTGCGCGCGCTGACCGACAGCCGGGCCAACGTGGCCTGGGAGCGGCTCGGCAGCCAGGAGCAGGAGACCCCCTCGGCGGCGTACGGCCGGCTGCGGCGCGAGATGATCTCCGCCGAGCGGCACGTCTTCAAGGTCGCCCGCAACGAGGGGCGGATCTCCGAGGAAGTGCTCAACCGCGCCCAGCGCGAGCTCGACCTGGAGGAGTCCCAGCTGACCCGGAGTGACGATTGACCTGCGAGCATCTCGAGAAGGCCACCGACGCGGTCCCCGCCTCGCCCTACCAGGCCGGCTGCCCGGAATGCGTGCCCGCCGGCTTCCGGGACTGGGTCCATCTGCGGGTCTGCCTGGAATGCGGCTACGTGGGCTGCTGCGACTCCTCGCCGCGGCGGCACATGTCACGGCACCACGAGCAGACCGGGCATCCGGTGATGCGCTCGTACGAGCCGGGCGAGAAGTGGCGGTGGTGCTTCGTCGACGAGGTGCTCGGCCCCTGATCCACCCGGTACGACCCACCCGGCGAAGTATCTGCGGGTAACCGGACAGTCGCGCAGACGTCACCCGCCGCATCGGTGAGAATGACCGCTGACCGGCCGTACAGGATTGAACCGCGCCAAGGCGGGGCATTCGTGCCCCGCTCGCGGCGAGGCCCCTCGCGGCCGCGGGCACCGACGGTCGAGGGTGGGAGCAGCGCATGCAGGTGTGGCCGGGGCATCGGTATCCACTGGGGGCGACGTACGACGGGACGGGCACGAACTTCGCGATCTTCTCGGAGGTCGCCGAGGCCGTGGAGCTGTGCCTGTTCGACGCGTCGGGGAACGAGCGCAAGGTCCAGCTGCACGAGCAGGACGCCTTCGTGTGGCACGCCTACCTGCCGGGCGTGGAGCCGGGGCAGCGGTACGGCTACCGCGTGTACGGGCCGTACGACCCCTCGCGGGGGCTGCGCTGCAACCCGCACAAGCTGCTGCTCGACCCGTACGCGCGGGCGGTCGACTCGGACATCGACTGGCATCCGAGCCTCTACGCGTACGACTTCGACAACCCGGACCAGATGTCGGACCTCGACTCGGCGCCGCACATGGCCAAGGGCGTGGTGGTCAACCCGTACTTCGACTGGGGCAACGACCGGCGGCCGGACATCCCGTACCACCACTCGGTGATCTACGAGGCGCACGTGAAGGGCCTCACCGAGCGCCATCCCGAGGTGCCGAAGGACATGCGCGGCACGTACGCGGCCATCGGCCACCCGGCGATCATCGAACACCTCGCCAAGCTGGGCGTGACCGCGCTCGAGCTGATGCCCGTGCACCAGTTCGTGCACGACAACCGCCTCGACGACCTGGGCCTGCGCAACTACTGGGGCTACAACACCCTGGGCTTCTTCGCGCCGTACCACGGATACTCCGCGATGGGCTCGCTCGGCCAGCAGACCCAGGAGTTCCGGGGCATGGTCAAGGCCCTGCACGCGGCCGGCATGGAGGTCATCCTCGACGTCGTCTACAACCACACGGCGGAGGGCAACCACCTGGGCCCGACCATGAGTCTCAAGGGCATCGACAACCGGACCTACTACCGGCTCGTGGACGACCAGCCGAATTTCTACATGGATTACACGGGTACGGGTAACAGCCTCAACGTGCGCAGCCCGCAGAGCCTCCAGCTGATCATGGACTCGCTGCGCTACTGGGTCACCGAGATGCACGTCGACGGCTTCCGCTTCGACCTCGCGTCCACCCTGGCCCGCGAGTTCTACGACGTCGACCGGCTGTCCACCTTCTTCGAGGTCGTGCAGCAGGACCCGGTGGTCGGCCAGGTGAAGCTGATCGCCGAGCCGTGGGACGTCGGCCCGGGCGGCTACCAGGTCGGCAACTTCCCGCCGAACTGGACGGAGTGGAACGGCAAGTACCGCGACACCGTGCGGGACTTCTGGCGCGGTGAGCCGGCCACCCTGGCCGAGTTCGCCAGCCGGATCACCGGCTCGGCCGACCTCTACCAGGACGACGGCCGCAAGCCGTTCCACTCGATCAACTTCGTCACCGCGCACGACGGCTTCACGCTCAACGACCTGGTCTCGTACAACGACAAGCACAACGAGGCCAACGGCGAGGAGAACCGGGACGGCGAGAGCCACAACCGCTCCTGGAACTGCGGCACCGAGGGCCCGACCGACGACCCGGCCGTGCTCGCGCTGCGCGCCAAGCAGCGGCGCAACTTCCTGGCCACGCTGATGCTCAGCCAGGGCGTGCCGATGATCTCGCACGGCGACGAGCTCGGCCGCACCCAGCAGGGCAACAACAACGCGTACTGCCAGGACAACGAGCTGAGCTGGATCGACTGGGACTCCGCCGACGAGACGCTGCTGGAGTTCACCCGCAAGCTGACCGCGTTCCGCCACCGCCACCAGGTCTTCCAGCGGCGCCGGTTCTTCACCGGCCTGCCGGTCACCGCCCGTGGCGGCGGCGACCCGCTGCCGGACCTGGAGTGGTTCACCCCGGACGGGCGCCAGATGGCCGGCGACGACTGGGGCAACGACTTCGGCCGCGCGGTCGCGCTGTTCGTCAACGGCGAGGGCATCCGCGAGCGCGGCCAGTACGGCCAGCGCCACGTCGACAGCTCGTTCCTGCTCTTCTTCAACGCCCACGACGCGCCGATTGAGTTCGTCACCCCGCCCGCCGAGTACGGCGAGAAGTGGGAGAAGGTCATCGAGACGGCCGAACCGTCGCCCGACCGCCCCAACGTGGTCGAGGCGGGCTCCACGATCCTCGTTCCGGACCGCTCGCTCATCGTCTTGGACAGGACGGTTTAATGCCCTCAGCCGCTGACGCCCCATCCGGTACCTACCGCGTCCAGATCCGTCCCGACTTCGGTTTCAAGAGCACCGCGGAACTCGCCGACTACCTGGCCGACCTCGGCGTGAGCCACCTCTACACGGCGCCGATCCTCACCGCCGTCCCCGGCTCCGAGCACGGCTACGACGTCGTGGACCACGGCGGGGCCAGCCCGGCGCTCGGTGGCGAGCAGGGCCGGCAGGCGCTCCGCAAAGCGCTGGACGCCGCCGGGCTGGGCCTGGTCGTCGACATCGTGCCCAACCACGCCGGGGTGGCCGTGCCCGCCGCCAACCCGACGTGGTGGGACGTGCTGAAGAACGGGCGGCAGTCGCAGTACGCGAAGTTCTACGACATCGACTGGGAACGCGGGAAGCTGCTGATCCCGGTGCTCGCCGACGAGCCGGACGCCCTCGACCACCTGCGCGTCGAGGACGGCGAGCTGCACTACTTCGACAAGCGGTACCCGATCGCCGAGGGCACCGGCGGGGGCAGCGCGCGGGAGGTCCACGACCGGCAGCACTACGAGCTGGTCAACTGGACCCGCGGCGACGCCGAGCTCAACTACCGGCGCTTCTTCGCCATCGTGGACCTCGCCGGGCTGCGGGTCGAGGACCCGGAGGTCTTCGAGGCCACCCACCGGGAGATCCTGCGCTGGTACGCCGAGGGCGCCGTGCAGGGCATCCGGGTCGACCACCCGGACGGCCTGCGCGATCCCGGCGAGTACCTGCGGCGGCTGCACGAGGCGGCGCCGGACGCCTGGATCGTGGTCGAGAAGATCCTGGAGCCGGGGGAGGAGCTGCCGGACTGGCCGGTCGCCGGCACCACCGGTTACGACGCGCTGGCCGAGGTCTGCGGCGTCTTCGTCGACCCCACCACCGAGGCGTTCTTCGACACCCTCGACCACCACCTGACCGGCGGCGAGACGAGCTGGCAGGACCTCGTCCACCAGACCAAGTACCAGCTGGCGACCACCCAGCTCGCCGCCGAGCTCGCCCGGATGGGCCGACTCGTGCCGGAGATCGAGGGCGCCGGCCCGGCGCTCGCCGAGCTGGCCGCCTGCTTCCCGGTCTACCGCTCGTACCTGCCCTTCGGGTCCCGGCACCTGGCCAGGGCGCGCGCCGAGGCGGGCCGCCGGCGGCCGGGCCTGATCCCCGCCCTGGACCAGCTCACCGCCCGGCTGCGCAACCCGGCCGACGAGCTGGCGCTGCGCTTCCAGCAGTACACCGGCGCGGTGATGGCCAAGGGCGTGGAGGACACCGCGTTCTACCGGTGGACCCGCTTCACCGCCCGCAACGAGGTGGGCAACGACCCGGCCAAGTTCGGGGTGAGCCCCGACGAGTTCCACGACTTCGCCGACGAGCGGCAGCGGCGGTGGCCGAACGGCATGACCACCCTCTCCACCCACGACACCAAGCGCAGCGAGGACGTCCGGGCCCGGCTCGCCGTGCTGGCCGAGGTGCCCGGCGACTGGACCGAGGTGGTCCGCCGCTGGGTGCGCGTCGCCCCGCTGCCGGATCCCGCGCTGGCCCACCTGATCTGGCAGGCCGCGGTCGGCGCCTGGCCGATCGAACGGGAGCGGCTGCAGGCGTACGCGCTGAAGGCGGCCCGCGAGGGCGGCGTCGGCACCAGCTGGACCAGGCAGGACGAGGAGTTCGAGGCCGCGCTGCGGGCCATGGTGGACCGGATCTACGACGACCCGGCCCTGCACGGCGAGGTGGACGGCTTCGCCCGCTCGATCACCGCACCCGGCTGGTCGAACGCGCTCGGCCAGAAGCTCGTGCAGCTCGCCATGCCCGGCGTCCCCGACGTCTACCAGGGCACCGAGCTGTGGGACCACTCCCTGGTCGATCCCGACAACCGGCGGCCGGTCGACTTCGGCATGCGCCGCGAGCTGCTCGCCCGCCTCGACGACGGCTGGCAGCCGCCGATCGACGCCGGCGGCGCGGCCAAGCTGCTGGTCACCAGCCGTACGCTGCGCCTGCGCCGGCAACGCCCGGAACTGTTCAGCGACTACCGCCGCGTGTACGCCGAGGGGCGCGTCGCCGAGCACGTGCTCGCCTTCGACCGCGGCGGGGTGGTGGTGGTCGCCACCCGCCTGCCGGTGGGATTGTCACGCCACGGCGGCTGGCACGACACCACGCTGACACTCGACGGCCATACCTGGACGGAAGCCTTCACCAGCACCAGCTACGGCGGAAGCCGCCTCGCCGTGGCCGACCTGCTGCACACCTATCCCGTCGCCCTGCTGGTGAAAGAGTGACCATGACCCTCTTCGAAGTGTGGGTACCGGAGAAAACCGTCAAGCTGCGGCTCGACGGGACGGACCGCGAGATGACCCGCGGCGAGGACGGGTGGTGGCGCCTGGAGGTGCCCGAGGCCGGCCCCGGCACCGACTATGCGTACCTTTTGCCGGATCACGACACCCCGCTTCCCGACCCGCGGTCGAGGTGGCAGCCTGAGGGCGTGCACGGTCCCAGCCGGGTGTACGACCACGCGGCCTTCCCCTGGACGGACGGCGCCTGGACCGGACGTCAGCTCCCGGGCTCCGTCCTCTATGAACTGCACGTCGGCACCTTCACCCCGGAAGGCACCTTCGACGCCGCCGTCGAGCGGCTGGACCACCTGGTGGAGCTCGGCATCGACCTGGTGGAGCTGCTGCCCGTCAACGCCTTCAACGGCGAGTACAACTGGGGCTACGACGGCGTCTGCTGGTACGCCCCGCACGAGGCGTACGGCGGCCCCGACGGCCTCAAGCGTTTCGTCGACGCGGCGCACGCCAAGGGGCTGGGCGTGGTGCTGGACGTGGTCTACAACCACTTCGGGCCCAGCGGCGCCTACGCGCCCATGTTCGCGCCGTACCTGAGCGCGGCCGGCAGCAACCCGTGGGGCGCCTCGGTGAACCTCGACGGCCCGTTGTCCGGCGAGGTCCGCCGCTACGTCATCGACAGCGTGCTGGCCTGGCTGCGCGACTACCACGTCGACGGCCTGCGGCTGGACGCCGTGCACGCGCTGGTCGACCACAACGCGATCCATCTGCTCGAGCAGATGGCGGCCGAGGTGGAGAGCCTCTCGGTGCACCTGCGCCGCCCGCTGTCGCTGATCGCCGAGTCGGACCTCAACGACGCCACGCTGATCACGCCGCGGCAGGCCGGCGGCTACGGCCTCGACGCCCAGTGGGACGACGACGTCCACCACGCCCTGCACGCGCTGCTCACCGGGGAGCGGCAGGGCTACTACGGCGACTTCGGTTCGCTCGAATGCCTGGAGACGGTGCTGACCGGGGCGTTCTTCCACGCGAACACGTGGTCCAGCTTCCGCCGCCGCAACCACGGCCGGCCGATCGACCGGGCCCGGACGCCGGGGCACCGCTTCGTCGCGTACCTGCAGAACCATGACCAGATCGGCAACCGTGCGGTCGGCGACCGGCTCTCGGCGACCCTGTCGCCGGGGCTGCTGAAGGTCGGCGCGACCCTGCTGCTGACCTCGCCGTTCACGCCCATGCTGTTCATGGGCGAGGAGTGGGCGGCGAGCAACCCGTGGCAGTTCTTCACCAGCCACCCGGAGCCGGAGCTCGCGGCGGCCGTGCAGAACGGCCGGCGGCGCGAGTTCGGCGCGCACGGCTGGGCCGAGGCCGAGGTGCCGGACCCGCAGGACCCGGCGACCTTCGAACGCTCCAAGCTCGACTGGTCGGAGCGCGACAAGCCGGGCCACCAGGAGATCTTCGACCTGCACAAGCGCCTCATCGCGCTGCGCCGCGAGCAGGCCGACCTCTCCGACCCCCGGCTCGACCGGGTCGACGTCTGGCACGGCGACCAGTACGTGGTGATGCGCCGCGGCCGGTGCGTGGTGGCGGCCAACCTGGCGCCGGTGCCGCAGACGGTGAGCCTGCGCTCGGTGCCGAGCAAGGTGCTGCTGGCCACCGAGCCCGGCGTGGTGCTCCAGCGCGACCGGGTGGAGCTGCCGCCGGAGACCGCCGTGGTGGTCTTCGCCCGCTGATCAGCGCCGCCGGTGCCGTGTCACCTCGGCACCGGCGACCGCCGGGTCCGCGCGGCGCCAGCGCTGGCCGAGCCGGTAGGCGACGGCTCGTGAGCCGTGGACCAGCCCGGCCGGGCGCAGGTCCGGCGGGGCGTTGCGGATCGGGTCGAACGCCAGCCTCGCGTCCGTCTCCGCGCTGAGCACGGCGCCGAAGCGCACCCGGCCGGCGAACCCCTCGGCGTCACCACCGGTGACGCCGAGCATCAGGCAGGCGCCGTCGTGCGCGGCCGCGGCGACGACGTCGGCGAGGGTACGCCCCAGCGGGGCGCCGTCGGGGTCGGGCCGGACGGTCAGGTAGAGCTTGCGGCCCGTGCCCGCGCGGTGCGCCAGGATCGTCGCGTACGTCGCGTCGAACCGGCGCCGCGGCACCGGGACGTGCCGGAGCAGCCGGCTCCGGCCGGTGGTGGAGAACAGCAGGTCGCGGCGCTGACCGGCGGCCGGCCCGTGCACCCGTACGGCGACGCCCAGCACGTCCGGCCAGCCCGGCGGGGTGCCCGCGCCCTTGGAGACGCGCACGGTGACCGGATGGCGTCCCGGACGGTCCAGCAGGCCCACGCCGGTCGGCGTGCCCAGGCCCCACACCTCCAGCTCGCCGGTGAACGAGCGCCCGTCGGGGTGCAGGAACCGGCGGGTACGCGAGCGCGCGATCCGC
Source organism: Couchioplanes azureus (assembly GCF_014648355.1). GTDB lineage: Bacteria > Actinomycetota > Actinomycetes > Mycobacteriales > Micromonosporaceae > Actinoplanes > Actinoplanes azureus. Next base: position 169,144 of record NZ_BMQY01000003.1, on the reverse strand, counting down.
ACGCCGACGGCGACGGCGCCCGCCGCCAGGAGGCCACGCCCGATCGTCATGGCGGCCGATATACCCGGCCGGGTCGCGGCCATGCGCCACCATGGTGACCATGTGGGGTTTCAAGCGGCGCCGCAAGCGGCGCAAGAGGCATCTCGGCGACTGCGGTGACTGCGACTGCGATGTCTGTGACATCCCGGGTTGCGACTTCGGCCTGTTGAGTACCACTCTGCTGGCCTTCTCCCGGTTCGGCGGCGAGCGCAGGGCCCGGGAGACCGGCACCGACCGCGCGGTGACCGCCGCGATCCGCGGCTATCGCCGGGTGTCGCCGCGGCTGCCCACCCGCTGCCGCTTCACGCCCACCTGCAGCGCCTACGGACTCGAGGCGGTGCAGCGCTACGGCACCCGCCGCGGCCTGCGGCTCGCGGCCGAGCGCCTGCGTCGCTGCCGGCCGGGGGTCTCGTACGGTACCGCCGACCCCGTTCCGTGACCTTCGTCCGGCACGATATCCCTCCGCGACGGGGACGGGGGTGCGGGGATGTCGACCATGGACGGCGAGCGGGAACGGACGCCGGTCCGCAAGATCGTGGTGCGCCGGCCGCCGCGGCAGCGCGGCGCGCCGCCCCGGCGCGGTGCCGCACCCCGGCAACGCCGTGCCGAGCGGGCGCTGAGCGGGCTCCAGCGCACCTTCGCCCGCCCGGAGGCGGTCCGCAGCTGGGGTGACTCGCTGGCACCGTGGCGGCTGGCCGCCGTCGGCGTGGTCATCGCCCTGGTGCTCGGCTTCTCCTGGGTGCGGCTGTTCCACATGGGCCCGCCGTCGGTGGAGGACCTGCGCCGGGCGGCGGGCGTCGACGAGTGGCGCACGCTGGCCATCGGCGTCAAGGACGACCAGCCGGGCGTCGCCTACCGCGACCCGCAGGGCGCCTGGAGCGGGTTCGACATCGACATCGCGTACATGATCGCCGAGGATCTGGGCTTCCGCCGCGAGGACGTGCGTTTCTACGGCATCGAGAGCGAGGACCGGGCCCGCATGGAGGCCGCCGACCCGGACGGCAACCCGGTGCCGGTGAAGATGGTCATCGCGAGCTACAGCATCACGGCCGAGCGCGAGGCCATGCCCAACGTCATGTTCTCGGCGTCCTACCTGCACACCGAGCAGTCGGTCATCACCCTGCGCGGTCACCCCAAGGTCGCCAGCCTCGAGGAGTTCAAGGACAAGAAGGTCTGCACCCTCTCCGCCTCCACCAGTGCGGTCACGGCGAATGCGTCCGGCGCCCAGCTCGTGCGGCGCAACCGCGTGTCGGAGTGCTTCACCGCGATGGAGAAGGGCGACGTCGGCGCGGTGAGCACCGACGCCGCCATCCTGGGCGGCTTCAAGGCGCGCGATCCCGGCCGCTACGACCACTGGGACCTGGGCGACGACAAGACCGAGGCCTGGGGCGTCAGCGTCGGCGACAACAAGGCCCTGCTGGACCTGGTCGACCTCAGCCTCTACCGCTCCTATGCCGACCCCAAGGACTCCCGCTGGGAGCGGGCCTTCCAGAACAACATCGCGGCCGAGGTACGCGCCAACGTCGAGCCCGGCGGCGCACCCGTTCCGCTGGCCCGCCCCCAGCAGCCGCTCGCCCGCCGCCCCGAGGTGCGCGAGCTGCCCTGGGAGGAGATCGCGCCGTGACCGTGCTGCGCACCCTCGAGCGGCCGCGCCGCCGCCGCGCCCAGCTCAACTGGCTCTTCACCGCGCTGCCGGCGTTCCCGCTGGTCCTGCTCGTGCTCCGGCTCTGGTACCTGAGCCGGCAGGACCTGCCCACCATGTTGCTGCTGGTGCAGTACGTCAGCCCGCTGGGCATGATCAGCGCCCTGGTGATCACGCTGATCTGGATCGTGCCGGCGGTGGTGCTCGTGCTGCGGATGCTCGGCGGCATCCTGCTGGTCAGCACCCCGGACGCCGGCGAGGCCGCCCGCCGCTCGCTGCTCGCGCTCACCGCGCTGCGCATGCCCGACTGGGTGGTGCTGCTCGCCGTGGCACTCGCCGGCTTCACCTGGCAGATGCGCATGCTGCCGACGCTGCTCATGCTCGTCGTCGCGATCCTCGGTCTGACGGCCGTGCAGCGTCACCCGCACGAGCGCCGGATGCTGGTGGTGGTCACCCTGGTCGTCCCGATCGCGATCGGCGCGCTGGAGCTGCTCTGGCTGCGGCCCGGCATCCGGGCGGCCCTGACCGCGGGCGACACGGGTACGGCCGTCCTGCTGCTCGCGCCGCCGCTGCTCGGCTGGCTGCTGACCGGGCCGGTGCCGCCGCGCGCGGCCCGGCTCGCCACCCACTGGCCCGCGGTCGGCGCGGCCTTGGTCGCCCCGTTCGTCATCGGCGTCGTGTTCCTGCGCGCACCCGTGCTGCCCAACAGCGCCGTCGAGGTCCGGGCCGGCAACGAGCCGATGCGGGTGCTGCGCGGCCAGCTCATCAACGTCGACGACACCGCGACCACGATCCTGGGTCGCGGCGGCGACGTCGTCTTCGTGCCCAACGACCAGGTGCGGTCGAAGACGCTCTGCCCCGAGCCGGTACGCACCCAGCACAGCCGGATCACCGTCCGCGGCTGGCCGGTGGACGAGTCGGCGCTGGAATGGGTGGCGCCCACCCGGCCGGTCGCCGACGTCGATCCCCGGTGTCTGGGCCGGCCGCTCCATCCGTGACGGAGTGCCTTTTTCCGCAGTTCGCGGACGGTTGTCCCGGCGCGCCGCCGACCGCGTGCAGACAGGGTGGACCGGACCTGGCAGGCTGCACGCCATGACCTTGCACCTGCGGTGGGCGGCCGTCACCGACAAAGGCCACGTGCGAAGCAGCAATCAGGACTGCTACTACGCCGGTGACCGGCTCCTGGTCGTCGCCGACGGCATGGGCGGGATGGCCGCCGGTGACGTCGCCAGCCGTATCGCCGTCGAGGCCATGGTCTCCCTGGACGTGGGCATCGACAACGAGCACCAGATGGACGCGCTGCACAAGGCGCTCGAGGTGGCCAACGGGCGGATCGCGGAGGCGGTCGCCGGCGACGCGGCCCTGCAGGGGATGGGCACCACGCTGACCGCCGTGATCTTCTCCGGCGACCGCGCGGCCCTCGCCCACGTCGGCGACAGCCGCGCCTACCTGCTGCGCGACGGCCGGCTCAACCAGCTCACCAAGGACCACACCTACGTGCAGATGCTCGTCGACCAGGGCCTGATCCGGCCCGAGGAGGCGGGCAGCCACCCGCGGCGCGCGGTGGTGACCCAGGCGTTGCAGGGTGAGCCGGTCAGCCCGTCGTACGTCATCGTGGAGCCCGAGCCGGGCGACCGCTGGCTGCTGTGCAGCGACGGCCTCACCGCGGTCGTGTCCCCCGAGCGGATCGAGGCCGAGCTGCTCGCCTGTGACGTGCCGCAGACCTGCGCCGAGCGCCTGCTCGACCTCGCCCTGCACGGCGGCGGCCCGGACAACATCACCGTGATTGTCGCCGATCTGACAGTCGGCGTCTGAGGCGTCCCGGCCGGTCCCCGGCGCACGCTGGTTGCGGGCGGCCCGGGCTGCGGTACCTTACTGGCGGCCGATGACCGGCCGGCACGGGTTCGTTCCTCTTGGCCGCGGCGGGTGGTGATGACGACGGTACGGCTGTCGGCGCGGGTGCCCGTGACGCTGGCGCTCGTCGCCGCCGTCACGGCCGTCGGCACGTACGCGGTCCCCGCCGGCTCGGGCCAGCGCCTCTACACCGACGCCGCCCAGTTCGCCGCCGGCGCGATCGCCGCCGGGGTCTGCCTCGTGGCGGCCCGCGACCACACCGGCGCCCGGGCACACTGGCGGGTGATCCTCGGCACCGGCCTCGCCGCCTGGACGCTGGCGCGGCTGTGCTGGACGCTGCGGGACATCCTCGAACCGGACCGGGCGCCGGACGTCACGTTCGCCGACGCCGGGCCCCTGGCGCTGCCCGTCCTCATCTTCGTGGGCCTGATCGCCGGCTCCCTGGCCCTGCCGCGGCCGGTGCAGGACTCGATGCGCCGCGACCGCACGGTGCTGGTCATCGACAGCGTGCTGATCTGCGGGTCGCTGCTCGCCCTGGTCCGCTCGGCCCTGCCCCACGAGTTCCTCGAACGGGCCGGCCGGGACCCGTGGACGGCCGGGTTCGCCGCGGCGTACCCGGTGGCGGACCTGGTCCTGGTGGTGATGACGCTGCTGCTGCTCGGCACCCGCCCGGCGTCGCGGCCCGGCCGGGTGACACTGCGGCTGCTGGTGCTGGCCATGCTCGCCCTGGGCTTCTCCGACACGCTGCGGCTGCTGCACCTGGACGACACGGTCATGACGCCGCTCGAATCGGCGGGCTGGCTGCTCGGCCCCGCGTTGCTGGCCCTCGCCGCCACGAGCAACAAGGGAGTCGTCGAGATGGACGTCGCCGAGCGGGGCGACGGGGAGTGGCTGCATCTGCTGCTGCCGTACGTGCCCGTCGTGACGACCGGCGTCTTCCTCGCCGTCCGCACCGGCAGCGGCGGGCAGCTGACGTCCTCCGAGGCGTACCTCGGCTGGCTGGTGCTGGGGCTGGTGGTGGCGCGGCAGATGTTCACCATCGTGGACAACGCCGTGCTGCTGGCCCGGGTCTCCGAGGGCCGGCGGGAGCTGCACCACCAGGCCTACCACGACCCGCTGACCGGGCTCGCCAACCGGGCGCTGTTCCGCGAACGGCTGGTGCTCGCCCTGGACGCGTACCGGTACCGCCGGGTGCCGGTCGCGCTCATCTTCGCCGACCTGGACGACTTCAAGCTCATCAACGACGGCTTCGGCCACGCCGTGGGCGACAAGCTGCTGCGGCTCATCGCCGAGCGCCTCGCCGCCGCCGTCGGCCCGGGCGACCTGGTGGCCCGGCTCGGCGGCGACGAGTTCGCGGTGCTGCTGGAACGCCCGGGGGAGCAGGCCGAGGAGACCGGGCACCGGATCCTGACCGCGCTGCGGGAGCCGTACGTCATCGACGGGCACACCCTCGGCGTCAGCGCCAGCCTCGGCCTGGTCCTGCCGGAGCGCGCGGACGAGGAGCTGACCGCCGACGTCCTGCTGCGCCGGGCCGACGCGGCGATGTACGTCAGCAAGCGCCGCGGCAAGAACGCCATGGCCCGCTACACGGCCGGCGCCGACGGCGGCCCGAACGCTGATCTGCCGGCGCTGCTGGCCCGGGCCGTCAGCGCGCCGGCGGACTTCGGTTTCGAGGTGCACTACCAGCCGATCGTGCGCTTCTCGGACGGCGCGGTGGTGGCCGTCGAGGCCCTGGCCCGCTGGACGGATCCGGTCGCGGGCCCGGTCGACCCGGACGTGTTCGTGACGGTCGCGGAGCGCACCGGCCTGGTCGCGGCGATCGACGACTTCGTCCTCGACCGGGCGTGCCACCAGGCGGGGACGCTGGCCACCGCGTACGGCCGCCCGATCGACGTGCACGTGAACGTGTCGGCGGCCCGGCTCGGCCGGCACGGTCTCGAGGACGCGGTGCTGCGCGCGGTGAAGCGGCACTCGGTGCGCGCCTCCCGCCTGGTCGTGGAGATCACCGAGACCCGCCGCATCCCCGACCTGTCCCGCGCGGTGGAGGTCCTGCACCGCCTGCGGCAGTACGGGGTGCGCGTGGCCCTGGACGACTTCGGCAGCGGCTACAACGCGCTGGCGCAGCTGCACTCGCTGCCGGTGGACATCGTCAAGCTCGACTCCGGTCTGACCGATGTGGACGTCAGCCCCGAGCGGGCGGGCGCGCTGTGCCGGTCGGTGGTGCGGATCTGCGCCGAGCTGGGCGTGTCGGTGGTGGCCGAGGGAGTGGAGACGCCGGAGCGGGCGCGGGCCCTGGCGGCGCTCGGCTGCGAGCTCGGGCAGGGCTACCTCTTCGGCCAGCCCGGTCCGGCGCACCTCCTGACGGCGACGATCCCGGCGCAGACCGACCCGTCCTCCACCGCACACCTGGCCTCCTAGGACGCTGTAGGGGTGGTGCGTCACGGCGCCCGCCGGTTGGTGCGCCGGGTCGGCGTGGCGGTCACCGGATCCTCCGGCCACGGATGGCGGGGATAGCGGCCGCGCATCTCCGCCCGTACCCCCGGATAGGCGTTGGTCCAGAACGACGCGAGGTCGCTCGTCACGGCCAGCGGCCGGCCGGCGGGGGAGAGCAGGTGCAGCACCACCGGAACGCCGGCCACCCGGGGAGTGTCCTGCCAGCCGAAGGTCTCCTGCAGCTTCACCGCCAGCACCGGCACGGCCGGGTCCGAGTAGTCGACGCGCACGGCTGACCCGCTCGGCACCGGCAGGCGCTCCGGCACGACCTCGTCGAGGCGCCCCGCCACCGACCACGGCAGCAACCGGCGCAGCGCGCCGGCCACGTCGATCCGTGCCAGATCGGCGCGGCGCCGGGCCGAACCCAGGTCGAGCCAGTCCGCCTCCGCCAGGGCCTCGTCGGACACGTCCGGCCAGGGCTCGCCGAGCGTCGCATGCGCGAACGCCAGCCGGGACCGCAGCTCGGTGGCGGCCCGCGGCCAGGTCAGCAGCCCCAACCCCTCCCGGCGCAGGCCCTCCCGCAGGGCGGCCCGCACGAGGTCCGGGTCCGGGTCCTCGATCCGGCGCTCCGCCAGGACGATCGCGCCGAGCCGCTCCACGTGCCGTGCGACCACGTCGCCGTCGGCCCAGCCGATCTCCGTGGCCGTCGCCGCCAGCGTCGCGGCGGCGATCCGGGCCGTCGCCTCGTCGAGCGGGGCGGCGCCGCGGATGCGCGCGGTCCGGGCACCCGGCGCGCGGTCCGCGTCGGCGACCGCCAGCCAGGTCGTGCCCGCCAGCACGCTGCCGCCGTGCAGCTCCGCGGCGGTCCCGCCGGCCATCAGGTACGCGCGGGAGCCGGCTTCCCGGGCCCGCGCGACCCGTTCCGGGTAGGCGAGTCCCACGATGAGCCCGGCGGCGAGATCGTCGGTGAGCTTCAGTGCCTTGTCCGCCTCGGGGCTTTTCTGTGAGTTCGGGCCCTCGGCTGCTTCCGGGCTTCTCTGCGGGCTCGGTGCCTCGTCCGCTTCCGGGCTTTTCTCCCGGCCCAGTGTCGCGGTCAGGCGGCGGACCTCGGTGGTCCAGGCGCGGTCGCGGTCGGAGCGGGCCCGGCGCCAGGCGGCGACCAGGTCGTCCGCGGTCCGGTCCGCGTCGAGCACCGCGACGATCTCCGCCGCGCGCCGCCCGCCCACCAGCGGAGCCCCGTCGAGCAGCGCCCGGGCCAGGCGCGGGTGCAGGCCGGCGTCGGCCAGCCGGCGACCCCGCGCGGTCACCCGGCCGTCCGGGCCGGTCGCCCCGAGCGTGCGCAGAGTGCCCATGGCCGAGCGCAACGCACCCGGCGGCGGCGCGTCCGGCAGGGCCAGCCCGTCGCCGTCCGGATGCCCCCACAGGGCCAGGTCGAGGGCGAAGCCGGTCAGGTCCGCGGCCGCCACCTCCGGCTCCGGCTGCGCCGGAAGCCGCTCGTGCTGCGCCGGCGACCAGCAGCGGTACACCCGGCCGGGCGCCTCGCGCCCGGCGCGTCCCGCCCGCTGCGTGGCCGCCGCCCGGGACACCGGCACGGTCACCAGCGCGCCGAGACCCCGCGCGTGGTCCATCCGGGGGACCCGGCTCAGCCCGGCGTCCACGACCGCGCGTACGCCGGGAACCGTGAGGCTGCTCTCCGCGACGGCCGTGGCCAGCACCACCCGCCGGGACGCACCCGGCCGCAAGGCGGCGTCCTGGGCCGCGCCGGTCTGCCGGCCGTGCAGCGGCACGAGGTCCGCGCCGATGCCGTGCAGCAATCCCGCGACGGTGGCGATCTCCCGGGCGCCCGGCAGGAAGACGAGCACGTCGCCGTCGCCCTCGGCCACCGCACGGCGGACCGTCGCGGCCACGTGCGCGAGCAGGCGGGGATCGACGCGCAGGCCGTGCGGGGCGTCGACCGGCTGCGGCGGCGGGCACCACCGTACGTCGACCGGATGCAGCGCGGCCGCGGCGGTCACCACCGGCGCGCCGCCGAGGATCGTGGCGAGGCGCTGGGCCTCGGCCGTCGCGGAGGTGGCGAGCAGGCGCAGGTCCGGGCGCAGGGCGGCGCGCACCTCGACGAGGAAGGCGAGGGCCAGGTCGGAGTCGAGGTGCCGTTCGTGGCACTCGTCGAGCACCACCGCGGCGGTGCCGGCCAGCTCCGGGTCGCGGTGCAGCCGCCGGACCAGCACCCCGGTGGTCACCACCTCGATCCGGGTGCTCGCGGACACCCGGCGGTCGCCGCGCACGGTGTAGCCGACGCGCCCGCCCACCTCCTCGCCGAGCAGGGCGGCCATCCGCCGGGCCGCCGCCCGCGCCGCCACCCGGCGGGGCTCGGCGACCACCACCCGGTCCGGTCCCGAGGCGAGTGCCAGCGGGACGACCGTGGTCTTGCCGGTGCCCGGCGGGGCCACCAGGACCGCCGTGCCGGCATCCGCGAGGGCGGCGGTCACGTCGGCAAGGACCGCGCGGATGGGGAGATCCGGGAGGGCGTCGGCGGCGATCAGCACCGGACAAGTCTCGCCTACCCCGTGCCACGGCCGGACAGCGTGGTAAATAGATCAGGTGGAGGCGTTCAATTCCCTGCCCGCCGACGTTCTGGAGGCGGACCTGATGGCGGTCTGCGCCGTCCCGGCCTGGGCGGCCAGGGTCGCGGCCGGCCGGCCGTACCCGTCCAGGGCCGCGCTGCTGTCCGCGGCGGACGCCGCGGCCCGCGAGCTGAGCTGGCCGGACGTGCTGGCGGGGCTGTCCGCGCATCCGCGCATCGGGGAGCGGGCCCAGGGCGACTCGAAGGAGGCGGCCTGGTCGCGCCGCGAGCAGTCCACCGCCGCGAGCGCCGGCCCCTCGCCGGAGCTGGTCGCGGCCAACCGGGCGTACGAGGAGAAGTTCGGGCACGTCTTCCTCATCTTCGCCAGCGGCAAGACGCAGGAGGAGATCCTGGCCGCGGCCCGCGAACGCCTGGCCCACGACGAGCAGACCGAGCGGCCCGTCGTCGCCGGCGAGCTGCGCAAGATCGCGATGCTGCGGCTGGAGAGGTTGCTCGATGGGCTCGGATGAGCGGTTCGTCGCGAAGATCTCCACCCACGTCCTCGACACCGTCACCGGCGATCCCGCCCGCGAGGTGCAGGTGCGGCTGGAGCGCCGCGACGGCGACGGGTGGCGGACGCTCGCCGACGGGCGTACCGACGGCGACGGCCGGCTGAAGCCGCAGATCCCGGCCGGCGACTGGCAGGCGGGCGGCTACCGCCTCGTCTTCCAGGTGGAGCCCTACCTGGGCGGCGACGCGTTCTTCCCGGAGATCACGATCGCCTTCCACGTGCACGACCCGCACCGGCACTACCACGTGCCGCTGCTGCTGAGCCGTTACGGCTACACCACCTACCGAGGGAGCTGACGCGTGGCGATCGTGCTGGGACCCAACCGATACGGCAAGGCGGAAACCCGGCTCGTGCACGTCACGCGCGAGGGCGACACCCACGGCCTGCGGGATCTGAACGTCAGCATCGCGCTCTCCGGCGACCTGGCCGCGACCCACCTCACCGGCGACAACTCCGGGGTACTGCCCACCGACACCATGAAGAACACCGTGTACGCGTTCGCCCGCGAACACGGCGTCGGCGAGCCGGAGGCGTTCGCGCTGCGGCTGGGCCGCCACTTCGTCGGCACCCAGTCCCAGGTCTCGGCCGCCCGGGTGAGCATCGAGGCGTACGGCTGGGAGCGGCTCGGCCCGCACTCGTTCCGGCGCAAGGGGGACTTCACCCGGCTGTGCCTGGTCACGGTGGGCGAGGAATCGACCCAGGTGGTGTCGGGCCTCAAGGACTTCGTGCTGCTCAACTCGACGGCCTCGGAGTTCCACGGCTTCCCGCGCGACCGCTACACGACTCTGCCCGAGACGACGGACCGGATCCTCGCCACGGCGGTCGACGCCCGCTGGCGGCACCTCTCGGACACCACCGAGTGGGGCGAGTCCTTCGAGAAGGCCAAGGACGCGCTCGTGAACGCGTTCGTCAACACGTACAGCTATTCGCTGCAGCAGACGCTGTTCTCGATGGGGACGCGGGTGCTGGACAGCCGCCCGGAGATCGCCGAGATCCGCCTCGCGCTGCCCAACCGACACCACTACCTGGTCGACCTGTCCCCGTTCGACCTGGAGAACCCGGGCGAGGTCTTCATCGCCGGGGACCGCCCGTACGGCCTCATCGAGGGCACGGTCACCCGCGACGACGTGCCGCCGGCTCCCAACCAGTGGTATCTGTGACCCACTTCGCACCCTCCAGGGCCTGACTCACGGCGCCCGGTCGGGGATCGTCAGTGATCACCGCGTGCGGCCCCGGGTTGTCCACAGCCCGGGCGCGCGCGGCCCCCCGACCGATACGGTACGGGGAGTCAGAACGTGAAGGGAGTTCCCGCCCGTGACCGAGATCCTCTCCGCCGAGGCCGTGGCGTTCGTCGAGGACCTGAACCGCAGGTTCCGTCCCCGCCGTGACGAGCTGCTGGCCCGTCGCGCCCAGCGCCGGGCCGAGATCGCCGCCGGGGCGTCGCTGGGCTTCCTGCCCGAGACCGCCGAGATCCGCTCCGGCGACTGGACGGTGCCGGCCGCCCCCGCCGACCTCGCCGACCGGCGGGTGGAGATCACGGGACCCACCGAGCGCAAGATGACCATCAACGCGCTCAACTCCGGCGCCAAGGTGTGGCTCGCCGACCTCGAGGACGCGAACACCCCGCACTGGTCCAACGTCGTCGACGGCCAGCGCAACCTCTTCGACGCGATCCGGCGCACGATCCGGCTGGAGACCGAGAAGAAGACCTACGAGCTCGGGGACGGGCCCTACCCGACGATCGTCATGCGTCCCCGCGGCTGGCACCTCGACGAGCGGCACCTGCCGGTCGACGGCGAGCCGGCCGTCGGCGCCCTGGTGGACTTCGGGCTCTACTTCTTCCACAACGCCGCCGAGCTGATCGCGCGCGGCAGCGGGCCGTATTTCTACCTGCCCAAGATGGAGTCGCACCACGAGGCCGCGCTCTGGAACGACGTCTTCACCTACGCGCAGGAAGCCCTCGGCATCCCCGTGGGCACCATCCGGGCCACCGTGCTGATCGAGACGATCCCTGCCGCGTTCGAGATGGACGAGATCCTGTGGGCGCTGCGCCCGCACATCTCCGGGCTCAACGCCGGCCGCTGGGACTACCTCTTCAGCATCATCAAGTACTTCCGCGACAACCCGGCCATGGTGCTGCCCGACCGGGCGTCCGTGACGATGACCGCGCCGTTCATGCGGGCGTACACGGAGCTGCTGGTCTCCACCTGCCACAAGCGCGGTGCCTTCGCGATGGGCGGCATGGCCGCCTTCATCCCGAGCCGCCGCGACCCGGCGGTCAACGAGGTCGCGCTCGGCAAGGTGCGCGAGGACAAGGAGCGGGAGGCCGGCGACGGCTTCGACGGCTCCTGGGTGGCCCACCCCGACCTCGTGCCGGTGTGCCGGGAGATCTTCGACCGGGTGCTGGGCGACCGGCCCAACCAGCTGGACAAGCGGCGCGACGACGTGGAGGTCACGGCGGCCCAGCTGCTCGACGTGGCGGCCACCGGCGGGGCGGTCACCGAGGCGGGCCTGCGGTCCAACGTCTCCGTCGCCCTGCAGTACCTGGAGGCGTGGCTGCGCGGCAACGGCGCCGTCGCCATCTTCAACCTGATGGAGGACGCGGCGACCGCCGAGATCTCGCGGTCGCAGGTGTGGCAGTGGATCCACAACGGCGTCCGGCTGGACGACGGCACCCCGATCACCGCGGAGCTCGTCGGCCGGATCGAGGACGAGGAGCTGGTGAAGATCCGCGAGTCCCTGGGCGACGAGGCCTGGACGGCGAGCCGTTTCGACGACGCCCGCAAGCTGTTCGAGCGGGTGGCGCTCGCGGACGACTTCGCCGACTTCCTCACGACCGCCGCATACGACTCCATCGACTGACGTGCGCCTCAGCGACGACGACTACGCCGCGCTCGACGCCCGGCTCGCCGCCCACGACGCGTTCCTGAGCGCGCGTTACCCGGGCGAGCGGGCCGGGCGGCAGCCGGTGCACACGGTCTACATCCCCGCCGACCGGATCGCCGGCTTCCGCGAGTGGGGCTCGCGGGCGCTGGGGGTGCTCGCCGAGCACCCGCCGCTGCCGTTCCCCGCCGCGCTCGAGGAACGGGTCCGGGCCAAGCTCACCACCGAGCCCATCGAGGACCTGCGCGTCGACTTCGAGGACGGCTACGGCGTCCGCGACGACGACCAGGAGGACGCCGCGGTGAAGCAGGCCGCCGCGGTACTGCTCGACGGGCCGCGGCCGCCGTTCGTGGGGATCCGCGTCAAGTCGCTGGAGGCGCCGACGCGGCGCCGCGCGTTGCGCACGCTCGACATGTGGCTCTCGCTGTATCCGGAGCCGTTCGTCGTCACCCTGCCCAAGGTGAGCGGCCCCGACCAGGTCGCCGCAATGGTCACGCTGTGTGAGCGTCTCGAGGAGGCGTACGGGCTGGGCGCCGGCGCCCTGCGCTTCGAGATCCAGATCGAGCTGCCGGCGGCGGTGCTGGGCGCGGACGGCACCGCCACGGTGGCGCGGCTCATCTCGGCAGCCGCCGGCCGCTGCACCGGCCTGCACTACGGCACGTACGACTACAGCGCGGCGGCCGGGGTGGCGGCGGCCTACCAGGCCATGGACCACCCGGTCGCCGACTACGCCAAGGCGGTCATCCAGGCCGCCGCGGCCGGCACCGGCGTCCGGCTCAGCGACGGCTCGACGAACATCCTCCCGGTCGGCTCGGACGTTGCCGTCCACGACGGCTGGGCCCTGCACTACCGCCTGGTGCGCCGCTCCCTGGAACGCGGCTTCTATCAGGGCTGGGACCTGCACCCGGCGCAGCTGCCGACCCGCTTCGCGGCAACCTACGCCTTCTTCGCCGACGGCGTGGACGCGGCCACCCTCCGGCTCCGCCGCTACCTGGACCGCCAGTCGGGCGGCATCCTCGACGAGCCCGCGACCGCCCGCGCCCTGGCCGGCTATCTGCTCCGGGGCCTCGACTGCGGCGCCCTGGACAGCGTGGGCTTCACCCGCCAGCAACTCACCGCCCTGACCTGAACCCGGGCGGCTTCGAGGCCCACGCCCCCGCAACCGCCGGCGGCTAGCCCGCCTCCATGACATGCACAACGCCGTCGTGGCCGTCGCTGAGGTCGCGCCGCCGTCTGTGCTCCGCGCGGGACACGCTGCCGTCTGTGCTCCGCGCGGGACCCGCTGCCGTCTGCGCTCCGCGCGGGACACGCTGCCGTCTGTGCTCCGCGCGGGACACGCTGCCGTCTGTGCTCCGCGCGGGACACGCTGCCGTCTGTGCTCCGCGCGGGACACGCCGCTGTCGCCGCTCAGCTGGCCGCCGCTCAGCCGCCGCCGTCGTCGTCGCGCTCACCCGCCGCCGCTCAGCCGTCGTTGTGGCTGCTCAGCCGTCGCCGTCGTCGGCGCTCAGCCGCCCGAGGTGCCGCTGCTGGTGCCGGAGCCGCCGCTGCCGCGTCCCACGACGTTGGTCTTGACGGTGCCGTTGGCGATCTTGCCGGTGGGCGGCAGCTTGAACGAGCGCCGAGCCGTGCGGTCGCCCGCCGGAAAGTAGTCGCCGCCGTCCAGGAGGGTGCCCGTCGGCAATCCCCGGACGTAGCCCGGCGAATGCCACAGGAAGAACGCCGAACTCCCGCCGGGGTCGTCGCAGTTGTCCTCGTCGACCACCTCGCCATCCTCGTCGGCACAGTAAAAGACCTCGTCGAATTCGGAGCCGTCCGAATCGGTGTCGCCCGAGCTGGTGTCGCCCGAGCTGGTGGCGCCCGGGCTCGTGCCGGCCGGGCTCGTGCCGGCCGGGCTCGTGCCGGCCGGGCTCGTGCCGCCCGAACTGGTGCCGCCCGAACCGCTCAAGCTGGAGCCGCTCGAACTGCCGCCGCTCGAACTGGAGCCGCTCGAACTGCCGCCGCTCGAACTGCCGCCGCTCGAACTGCGCGAGCTGGAGCTGCCCGAGCCGGAGCCGCCGTAGGTGGAGCTGGCGCCGTCGGATCCGGTGCTGTAGCCGTCCGAGCCCGAGCTGTATCCGGACTCCCAGGAGTCCGGGTCGTCGTCTGCCGAGGCGTCGCAGGCCGCAGCGCCACCGGCGGCGAGCGCGAGGAATGCGGCGCTCAGCGCGACCTTGCGGGAACTCATGCGTCGGGTCATGGGGTCGCGGGGCTCCGTCCTCGTCCTCCGCCGAGCCGGGGGCGCTCGCGGAGCTCCTTTATAGCGGCACCGGGCGACTCCCCTCGGCCCCCGGAGCCGCCATGATCGGAAACCCGACAACCCCGTGGGCGCGGGTGTTCTTGCGGAGGCTTCGCGTGACGTCGCCGCCCGGGGACCATGGACCGATAGGCTCGGTCCATGGTCGATCTCGTCCTGCGGTCCCGCCGTGCCGTCACCCCCGACGGCGAGCGCCCGGCCGCCGTCTCGGTCCGCGGCGGCCGCATCGTCGCCGTCGGGGCGTACGAGGCCAGCGTCGACGCCGCCGAGGTCGTCGATCTCGGGGAGCTCGCCCTGCTGCCCGGCCTGGTCGACACGCACGTGCACGTCAACGAGCCCGGCCGCACCGAGTGGGAGGGTTTCGCCACCGCCACCCGGGCCGCCGCCGCCGGCGGGGTGACCGCCATCGTCGACATGCCGCTGAACAGCCTCCCGCCGACGGTCACCGCCGACGCCCTCGTCGTCAAGAAGGACGCCGCAGCCGGCAAGATCCACGTGGACGTGGGCTTCTGGGGCGGCGCGATCCCCGGCAACGCCGCCGACCTGCCCGCCCTGCACGCCGCCGGGGTGTACGGCTTCAAGGCCTTCCTCGCCGACTCCGGCGTCCCCGAGTTCCCGCCGCTGGACGCGGGCCAGCTCGCCGAGGCGTTCGCCGCCGTGCCGGCCCTGTTCGTGGTCCACGCCGAGGATGCCGATCACCTGCACGCGGCCGTGCCGTCCTCCGCGTACGCGGACTTCCTCGCCTCCCGGCCACCGCACGCCGAGCATGCCGCCGTCGCCACCGCGATCGAGGCCGCCCGTGCCGCCGGCGCCCGCCTGCACATCCTGCACCTGTCCGCCGCCGGCGCCCTGCCGCTGATCGCCGCGGCCCGGGCGGACGGGGTACGGGTCACCGCCGAGACGTGCCCGCATTACCTGACCCTCGACGCGGCGGAGATCCCGGCCGGCGCGACGGAGTTCAAGTGCTGCCCACCCATCCGCGACGCCGCGAACCGCGACGAGCTGTGGTCGGCCCTCGCCGAGGGGCTGATCACCTGCGTCGTGAGCGACCACTCGCCCTGCACGCCCGACCTCAAGCGCCGCGACACGGGCGACTTCGCCGCCGCCTGGGGTGGCATCGCCTCGGTCCAGCTGGGACTGCCGGTGGTCTGGACGGCCGCCCGGGCTCGCGGGCACAGCCTCGCCGACGTGGTCGCGTGGATGGCGCACCGGCCCGCCGACCTCGTCGGGCTCGAGGGCAAGGGCCGGATCGCCGTCGGCGCCGACGCCGACCTCGTCGCCTTCGACCCCGACGCCACCTTCGTGGTGGACCCCGCACGGCTGCACCACCGCAACCCCGTCACACCGTACGCAGGGAAGACCCTGACCGGTGTCGTCCGCACGACCTGGCTGCGCGGCCGGGCGGTGACCGGCGACGCTCCGCAGGGCCGTTTCCTCATCCGGGAGGTCTCCTGATGGAAGAGTTCACCCGCCTGCCCGATCTCGCGTCGCGCATCTTCGGCGGTGGGGTGGTGTACGCCAACGACGAGTTCTTCGCCGCCGCCGACCACCTGGTCGACCCGGCCACCCCGGTGTTCGCGCCGCAGACCTTCGGGCACAAGGGTCAGGTGTACGACGGCTGGGAGACCCGCCGCCGCCGCGAGCCCGGCCACGACACGGCGATCGTGCGGCTGGGCGCTCCCGGCGTGATCCACGGCGTCGACATCGACACGGCGTTCTTCACCGGCAACTACCCGCCGTACGCATCGGTCGACGGTTGCGCGCTGGAGGGCTATCCGGATGCCAAGCAGCTGGCCGAGGCGCAGTGGGTGCCGCTGGTTCCGCGCTCGCCGCTGGCCGGCGACAGCCAGAATCTGTTCGCCGTGGACTCGCAGCAGCGTTTCACCCACGTCCGCCTCACCATCTACCCGGACGGCGGCGTGGCCCGCCTGCGGGTGCACGGCGACGTGGTGCCCGATCCCCGCCTGCTGCCCGCGGTCATCGACGTGGCCGCGGCCGAGCACGGCGCCCGCATCGCCAGTTGCAGCAACATGTTCTACGGACATCCGCAGAACATGATCAACCCTGGGATCGCCCGGTCGATGGGGGACGGCTGGGAGACCTCCCGCCGTCGCGACGACGGCAACGACTGGGTCCTGGTGCAGCTCGCCGCGCCGTCCGTCGTCGAGCTGGCCGAGCTGGACACCAGCCACTTCAAGGGCAACGCGCCGGGCAGCGCGACCCTGCGCGGGATCGACACACGCACGGGTCTGCTCGACGACCCGGACGACTGGTTCGAGCTGCTGCCGCAGATCAGGCTGAGCCCCGACACGCGGCACCGCTTCCCGGTTCCGGTGGTGCCGGTCGCCACCCACGTCCGGCTCGACATCTTCCCGGACGGTGGGATGGCCCGGCTGCGTCTCTACGGCCGTCCCGACGATGCCGTGCTCCGCGCACGCTTCGAGGCCGCTACCTGATCCGTTCGGAACCTCCGTGCCCCGAGGATCGCGGCGCGGGTGGTCCGGGTACGGTCGTCGTCGATTCTCCACACGGGATTTCTACCGTGCCCGCCGGCGGTCACCGCGGGTTTTCCACAGCCCGGCCGATCGCCGCCGGCGTTGTCCACAAGGGTCCGGCGCGGGGTGCTGTGAGGCGTTACGGTCTCTCGCGTGGGACGGACCGTGACTCTCGTACTCGTCGATGCGGCCGGTGACGTGCTCGGCGCGTTGCCGCCCTTCGACGTCGCGCTGCCCTGGTGGCAGGAGATCGCCGACGTGGTGGAGGAGGCCAGGGTCCGTCATGGCGTGACGGTCACGGTGCTGCGCCTGCTCGCGGCCGGCGCGGCGGGGCCGCCGGGCGGACCGGTCACCTATCTGGCGCAGGTCGGGGAGCCGGTGCGGGTGCCGCTGCGACCGTACGACGCCGGCACCGGTCAGTCTCCGCGGCGCGCGCCGTGGGCCGTCCCGGGTGGGCCGGCAGCGTCGCTGCGCTGGGCGCTCGGCCGGCTCGGCCGCGACGACGTCGTGGCGGCGCAGCAGCGTACGTGGAATCTCTCCAGCATCTGGCGCCTCGACGCCGGCGGCGTGCCGGTGGCCTGGCTGAAACAGGTCCCGGCGTTCTTCGCGCACGAGGCTCCGCTGCTGAGACTCGTCGCGCAAGCGGCGCCGGGGCTGGTGCCAGCGGTGCTGGCGGCCGGCGACCCGGGACGCGTCCTGCTCGCCCACGTGCCGGGGGAGGACCGTTATGGTGCGGATGCGGCGTTCTGCGCGGAGGTGGCCCGCGACTTCCACCCGGTGCAGGTGCATTTCGCCAGCCGGGTGTGCGACCTGCTCGCTGCGGGTGTGCCCGACCGGCGGCTGGACCAGGACCGGCTGGCGCGGGTGGCGGCACCGTGGCGGGACGCCGTCGAGGGCCTGGACGAGCTGATGGAGGAGTTGCCGGCCCGGCTCGCCGCCATCGACGCCTGCGGCCTGCCGGACACGCTCGTCCATGGCGACCTGCACCCGGGTAACGTGCGTGAGTCGGCGGCGGGGCGGCGGGTGATCCTGGACTGGGGTGACGCGGCCGTGGCGAACCCGGCGTACGACATCCTGAGGCTGACCGAGGAGCTGCCGGAGCGCGAGGCCACGGCGTTGATCGGGGAGTGGGCGGGATGGTGGCGGCAGGTCGTCCCGGATTGTGATCCGGAGACGGCGGCGGCGTTGACCCGCCCGGTGGCGGCGCTGCGGGCGGCGGCGGTCTACCAGGACTTCCTGGACCAGATCGAGGAGAGCGAGCGCCCCTATCACGAGGCGGACGTCCCGGAACGGCTGACCGCGGCCGTCGCAGCCGCCTGCCTCACATGACGTCACGTGGGGGCGTCGTCCACGTCGTCTTCCTCGGGAGCCGCTCCGGGGGCTCGGCGCAGGAAGGGGTGATGCCGGCGCGACAGAGGGCGGGGCTAGCCCCGGCTTCGCGGCTTGTGGTTCGTCGCCGGAACACTGATCGTGTCGTCGCTGGTGCCGATCGTCCGAGCCCGGGGCGGAGAGAATCCGGTGCGGCGACGGGGAGCGGCACGTCTACGGTGGAGGGCGTGACCGATCTGCGCCGTCGCTTCGTCGAGCGGATCCGCCGCGACGGTGCGCCGCTCAGCCCCCAGCTGTCCGCCGCCTTCGCCGCGGTTCCGCGCGAGGCGTTCGTGGCCGACGGCTTCCAGCGGCGGGACGGCACCTGGGCCCGGCCGGGCAGCGCCGGGTTCCTGGAAGACGTCTACCGCAACGACGTGCTGGTCACCAAGGTCGACGCGGGGATGCCGGTCAGCTCCTCCAGCCAGCCGTCGCTGATGGCCATCATGCTGGCCGCCCTGGACGTCCGGCCGGGGGACCGGGTCCTGGAAATCGGTGCCGGCACGGGATACAACGCCGCCCTGCTCACCGTGCTCGGCGCCCAGGTCACCACGGTCGACGTGCAGACCGACGTGGTCGAACGAGCCCGGGCCGCTCTCGCCCGCGCCGGCATCGAGGGCGTACGGGTCCTCGCCGGCGACGGCTACGCGGGCGCACCGGGCGAGCGTTTCGACCGCGTGATCGTGACGGTCGGGGTCGCCGGCGTGTCCCCGCACTGGCTCGCACAGACCCGGCCCGGCCCGCCCGGCGAGCGGCCCGGCCCGATCGTCGTGCCCGTCGAACACGCGGGAACCCATCCCGTCCTCGTCGTCCACGGCCCGGCCGGACAGGCGGCCGGCTCACCTCCCGGCCGGGAGGGCGGTGCGGCTCTCGGGCGGCAGGGTGGTGCGGCGAGCGGCGCGGAGGGTGGTGCGGCGAGCGGCGCGGAGGGTGGTGCGGGGGGCGGCGCGGAGGGTGGTGCGGCGAGCGGCGCGGAGGGTGGTGCGGCGAGTCGCGCGGTGGGCGGTGCGGAGGGCGGTGCGGCACTCGGCCAGCCGGATTCGCTGGAGGGGTCCACCCACGGCCTGGTCACTGCCCGGGTCGTCTGCCCGTCGGGCTTCATGACCGCGGCCGGCCCGCTCACCGCCCGGCACGCCCGCTCCCATCCCCACCCCGTCCCGGCCGACGCCCTCCTTCCCTTCGGACCGGCCGCTCCCTCCCGCTGGGACCGTCCACTTGACTCACTCACCTACCGCGACTTCTGGTACGCGGCCGGTGTGTGGAGCACCCGCGCCACCCACGCGGCGGTGCCGGGACGCGACAGCAGCACCCTGATCCTGCTGGACGAAACGGGTACGGGCGGAGCGGCGATCCTGCCCGACGGCTCGGTCCTCGCCGCCGGGGCCCAGGCACCCCGCTACGCGGCACAGGCGAGTGAGATCCTCGACCGCTGGGAGTCGGCCAACCGCCCGCCGATGCACGCCTGGCGGATCACCCTGACCCTGACCGGCGACCCCGCCGCCCCGATCTGGTCCCCGGCGACCTGGCAGCTCGATCCCTGAGCCGGCGGCCGGGCAGCGCGACCGCTGAGCCGGCGGCCGGGCCCCGGTGGACGCCCCGGCCAGGACGAGCCACGCGCCGAAACCCGGGCGGCGCCAGCACGGTCGGACAGAAAGCGGGCGGAGAGCCCAGAGACCGCCGGAGACCTCAGGCGCGCAGAAACGCGAGCACGGCCAGCACCCGGCGATTGGTGTCCTCGGCCGGTGGCAGGTCCAGCTTCGCGAGGATGTTACCGACGTGCTTGCCGACCGCCGCCTCCGTCACGAACAGCCGGGCCGCGATGGCCGAGTTGGAGTGCCCCTCCGCCACCAGAGCGAGCACGTCACGCTCCCGTGTGGACAGCTTCGCGAGCGGGTCCCTGGGGCGGTGCAGCAGCCGGCGCACCACCTCGGGGTCCACGACCGTCCCGCCGCCCGCCACCGTGCGCAGTGCCGTCACGAAGTCCTGCACGTCGACCACGCGGTCCTTCAGCAGGTAACCCACGCCGGACCCCGAGCCGCTGTCCAGCAGCGCCGCCGCGTACTCGTCCTGCACGTACTGGCTGAGCACCACGACCGGCAGCCGCGGGCGTTCCCGGCGCAGTGCGACGGCCGCGCGCAGGCCCTCGTCGCGGAAGCCCGGGGGCATCCTGATGTCCGTCAGCACCAGGTCCGGGGTGTGCTGCGCGACCGCCGCGACCAGCTCCTCGGCGTCGCCGACGGCCGCCACCACCTCGAAGCCGAAGCGGGCCAGCACCCCGGTCAGTCCCTCCCTCAGCAGGACACCGTCCTCGGCCACCACCACCCGGGTCGCCACCCCCGCGCCTCCCGTCATGATCGACACGGTAGCTCCACCCGGACCAGGGTGGGCCCGCCCTCGGGGCTGGAAAGCAGCAAGCGGCCGCCGACCGCCGCGACCCGGTCGGCGAGCCCGGTCAGCCCGGTGCCGCCCGCCGGGTCGGCGCCGCCCCGCCCGTCGTCGCGGATCTCCAGCACCAGGGCCTCCCCGGCCCGGGCGAGCAGGATGTCCGCCCGGTCGGCGGCGGCGTGCTTGACCACGTTGGCGAGTGCTTCGGAGGCCGCGAAGTACGCCGTACCCTCGACCTGCTCGGAGGGCCGGGTCACGCCGTCCGCGACCGTCACGGTGACCGGCAGCGGCGACCGGCCGGCCAGCTCGCGCAGCGCGGCCGGCAGTCCGAGATCGGTCAGCGTCTGGGGGCGGATTCCGTAGATCAGGTCGCGGAGCACCACCATCAGCTCCTTCGCCTGGTCGTGGGCCAGGGCGAGCGGCCCGGCGGCGGGTGAGTCCCCGGGTACGTCCAGGCGTGCCAGTCCCAGTTGGAGGGTGAGGCTGGTCAGCCGGTGCTGTGCGCCGTCGTGCAGGTCGCGTTCGATGCGGCGGCGTTCGAGGTCGAACGCGTCGGCCAGCCGGGCCCGTGACTGGGCCACCTCTCGCAGGGCGGCTCCGGCCCGGTCGCCGAGCAGGGCCCGCGCGGTGGCCGCCTGGCCGGCGGCGATCAACCCCCACAGATATCCGAGTACGGGGACCAGCAGCATGCCGAGCAGCGTGAACGGGATCGCCTCGCCGGGCGAGCGCACCGTGAACGTCCCCACCGTCAGGTCTCCACCGTCCGTGCCGGCCAGGATCGGGCTCGTCAGGAAGGCCACGTCGACCAGGAGCAGCAGGCCGAACGCGCCGTAGGTGACGGGGACGACGAGGCCGAGGAATGCGGCGTACAGCAGTTCCCGCCAGGTGGCCGTCTCGGCGTACCGGGCGCGGATCCAGGCCAGCGGGTCCGCCGGTGCCGGCGGGTGCGGCGACGGCAGGGGCCGCCTGTCGATCAGGCCGATCCGGGCCCGTTCGACCGTCGCCAGGGGGATCGCGACGAGCGGGCCGACGCCGGCGAACAGGACCAGCGACACCACCATGAGGACCAGCATCCCGCCGCCGGGCAGGATGCCGTCGCTCAGCCGGGACACCGCGGCGACCCAGGGCAGCGCCACCACGGCCATCGCCGCGCCGACCGGCGCCATGACGGGCAGGGTGGTCACGACGTAGGCGAACGCCCGCCAGGGACCGGCCGAGAGCAGGTAGCGGCGGCTGAGGAGGGCTCGCAGCGGAGCTTCGTCGATGGTCACCGCGTCACCGTAGGGGACCGGGGGACGGCGGCCCCAGCCGTCCACGGATAGTTCCGGGGTATACCCAGCCCTACCAGGTGCCGGCGCGGCGCTCCCGCCACGGGCGGCCGTCGGGGTCGTACACCAGGCGGTAGGCGGGCACCGCCCAGAGCCGCTGATGCCAGGCGAGGCGCTCGGTCTCGTGCGGCACCAGGCGTCCCGGCGGCCGGGGCCCCCGCTCGCCGTCGCGGTGCCAGTCACGCAGCGCGTCGGCGGCCGCGCGCACCGTCCGTACGGTGGCATCGGGGTCGAGAAGGTCCTCGTCGCCGGAGCGGTCCAGGTGCTCGCGCAGCAGGGTGAGCCGCAGCTCGCGCGCGTAGACGCGCGCGCCGTCGCCCAGCCCGGCCGGATCGGCCGGGGCCCGCTCGTCGCGCGTGCGGTCCAGCACCGCGCACGAGAGCTCGCTGTCGTGCGTCCACGATCGACGGTTGAAGTTGTCGCTGCCGACGCTCGCCCACACGTCGTCCACGACACACACCTTCGCGTGCACGTAGACGGGTGTGCCCTCGTGGTTCTCGACGTCGAAGACGTGCACCCGGTCGGGCGCGGCCTTGTGGCACAGCGCGATCGCCTCGGCCCGGCCCACCTGGTTCGGCGGCAGGGCGAACCGGCCGTCCACGTCGGGATACCGGGGTACGACCGCGATCAGGTGCAGTCCCGGGTTGTCGTTGAGCGCGTCCGCGAACAGCTGGGCGACCTCCTTGGACCACAGGTACTGGTCCTCGAGGTAGATCAGGCGTCGCGCCCGTTTGATGGCTTTCGTATATCCGCGGGCGATGCTGCGCTCGCCGAGCCTGGCGAAACGGTACGGCGGGCGCATGGCCGGATAGGTGCGCAGCACCTGCACGTCGTGCGGCCCGCACTCGGCCGGATCGGGCGGCTGCGGCGGGAGCCGGTCGGCGCGCATGTCGGCGTGGCGCAGCCGGTCGGTGAGCGTGCTGATCGGCCCGTGCTGGTCCAGTGGGGCCGGGTCGGTCCAGCGTTCCCGGAACGCCAGGTCGAGGGCGCCGACCACCGGGCCGCGCAGCGCGAGCTGGACGTCGTGCCAGGGCGGATTGCCGCCGTACGCCGCGGCCATGGCCACCGCCTGCGGATCGCCGTGATGGTCGGCGCCGTCCCGGCGGCTGTGGCAGAGATCGATCCCGCCGGCGAACGCGACGTCCTTCTCGGGTGCCCCCGGGTGGCGCAGCACGACCAGCTTCTGGTGGTGCGAGCCGCCGCGGCGGACCCGCTGGTCGAGCAGCACCTCGCCGCCGGCCGCCTCGACCTCCTCGCCGAGGCTGCGGTTCTCCTCCTCGCTGTACGCCAGCTTGTCGAGGTGCGAGCGCCAGAGCAGGCCCTTGACCACGACACCGCGCTTGGCGGCCGAGGCGAGGAGCTCGACGATGGTGGGGCCGTGATCGCGCATCCGCTCGTCCGGGTCGCCACGCCAGTCGGTGAAGAACAGGTGGTCGCCGTCGCCCAGCGTCTCGACCTCGGCCACCAGACGATGGAAGTAGTTCTCGCCGTGGAAGAGGGGCTCGACGGTGTTTCCCGGCGACCAGGTGGGTATCTGGGTGTCGGGGTTGCCGCGCTCGTCCGCGGTCAGGAACCACTCCTGGTGTGACACGGGCAGCCCTTCCGAGGTCGACGACGCCCTCACGGTAGGCCCCTCGACGGCCGCCCGCACCCTGAGCCGTAGCCACCTGTGCGAAGGACCCCTCTTATGAGTAGCCAGCCGCTGACCCCGACCGACGCCACCGCCGCCTCCGAGCGAGGTCTGCTCATCGCTCTCCTGCTCATGGTGGTGCTGGGCGTGGGCGCCATGTTCATGATCTCCTGACGACGCGTACCGGTGTCCTTTTCGTGACGGAAAGCGGGCAGCGCCGGGGCCGCGCTTTCCTCCATACTCCTCGGCATGACGGGGGAGGCGGCTTTCAGCACCGCATTGATCGAGGTTCTACCGGCCGAGGCGGCGACCGGCGCGACGAAGGTCGTCTGGACGCCGGCGCACGGGCCTCTGACGGTGACGATTCCGCCGGGCACGGTGGACGGCGCGGTGGTGTGGGTGCCGGCCCCGGCCGGCACGGTCGCGGTGACGATCCGGGTGCCCTCGCCCTTCGCGCCGCCGCCCGGCGGCCATCCGCCACCCGGATACGCCCCGCCCGGCGGCTATCCGCCGGGCCCGGGTCCGGCCGCGTTCGCCGGTCCGCCGACTGCCGGACCCCGCACCGGCCGGCGCAACCAGATCATCGGCTTCTCGCTGGCGGTCGTGCTCCTGCTCGGCTGCTGTGGCGCCTTCCGCGCCTTCACGGGATCCGGCGACGGCACGCCGGCGGCGGGCAAGCGCAGCGGCCTCGGAAAGGCCACCACGCCGGCCGCGGCCGGCCCGGTGACCCCTCAGCAGTACGCCCAGCTCCTCGCCGCTTCCGACGGCGCCATCAAGGCGCCGTTCGCGAAGCTGGACACCGGCGACCCCGTGGCGTTCGCGAAGGCGGCCCCGGCGGCCGCGACCGTGATCCGCGCCGAGGCGGGCAAGCTGCGCAACACCGAGCCCCCGGCGGGTGCGGAGGCCGTGCACGCCCAGCTCACCCATCAGCTGGACAGCCTCGGCGACATGGTCGAGGACACCGCGGCCGCGAAGCGGGAATGCCCCGCCGCCTCGCCGTACGCGGCGGTGCTGCGGTCCGGCTGGGCCGGCGGTCTGCGCGACAACGCCCGGAAACTCGCGGCGGCGGATGCCACCTACAAGTTCGGCACGTTCCTGCCGGCGCCCCCCAAGGAACAGAACCGCCGGCTGGGGAACGGCACCTTCGTCAAGCAGTCCCGCACCGGCGGCCTCGGCCACCTGAAGATCAAGAACGGTGCGTCCGACACGACGATCTCGCTGGTCCCCGGCAAGGGCAGGAAACCCAGGCCCGTCTTCACCGTGTACGTGCGGGGCGGCGGCACCTACACGGTGAAGGGCATCCAGGACGGCACGTACCGCATCTACACGGCGTCGGGCGAGGACTGGGACGCCGGCAGGAAGGGCTTCACCCGCGACTGCGCGTACAGCAAGTTCGACGACACCTTCACGTTCACGACGACGTCCTCCTCCACGTCCGTCTGGACGATCACCCTGACCCCGGTCGTCGGCGGCAACGCCTCGACCAGCGACGTCGACCCGAGCACCTTCCCCAACTGACCCGGCCCGCACTCCGGTGCGACCGGCCGGGCCGGGCCCGCTCATCACCGGGCTCAGACCACCCGGAAGTCGGTGACGAAGGAAGCGACCTCTCCGCTCGCCGTCCGGCCGACGAACGTGGCATACGCGTCCTCGCCCCAGCCGGTGCTGACCGCCACCACGTCGGCCCCGGTCGCCGGGTCGGCGATCGCGCGGAGCGCGCCCGGCGCCGGCGGGGGCGGCTCGGGAAGGAAGACCCGCTCGACGCGGGCATAGGCCCAGGTCTCCAGCGCGGCCAGGGCGCACTCGTCGGCGAGCGTGCCGACGCCCGAATCGACCGGGTAAGCCCAGAAGCCGTCCTCGTCGAGAAGGCCGGGATCCGCGCCGGGCACGACGGCAGGTTCCCAGGCGACCACCGGTTCCTCGCGGATGACGAGCTGCAGCGCGGCCGTCCGCCGGTCCGACTCCGGCCGGTCCCGGCCGGGCGTCGCCCGGTCGCGGGTGGACGCCGCGTGGTCGCGGGCGGGCGACGCCCGGTCACGGGTGAGTGGTCCGCCCGGCGGCGGACCGGAGGCGAGGACACGCTGGTCGGCGAGGCGGCGGCCGCCCGGCCGGTCGCCGGCGGCCGGGTGCACCACGGCCACCCAGGCCCGCAGGGGATAGCGCCCGGGCGGGACGGTGACGGTGAACGGCGGCGTTTCGCCCGGATGCACCAGGGGATCGCACGCGACCACGCGGCCGCTGGGCAGGGTCACCTCGCCGAGCGGCACCATGGTCAGGCGGTAGTCATGGGTGTCGTCGACGTATCGCGCGTCCTCGACCAGCAGCCGGTCCAGCATCTCGCCGATGTCCACAGCCATGCCGGGAGGGTATCGGCGACCACCGACAGAATCGCGGGGCCGGCCGGCGCCCCGCCCAGCGGCGCGGCAGGCCGGCGTCTGCACCGCGGGGGTCAGGCGCGGTAGTAGACGCGCACCTCGTATCCGGTGCGGCCCGGGTGCCAGCCGAGGTCGTCGACGTCGAGGATCTCGGGGCGGCCGGCCAGCCAGGTGGCCGCCATGCCCAGGGTCTCGGCCGGGGTCGCGCCGGTGAAGCTCATACAGCGGGCCTCGGTGTCGCCGGATGCGGGTGCGTGGCGGGGTAGTGCCTCCGTCGTCATGGTCGGCTCCGGGCCGGTGACCACGGCGGTCGCCCCGATCGCCCGGCCGTCGCGGACGCCCTGGACGAACCAGTCGTTGATCGTCTCGTCGTGCTCGACGGCCCAGCCGCTGACCGGGCCGACGTCGGCGGCGATCGCGTGCTTGGCGTTGTCGAGGGCGGCATCCAGGGTGGCGAGCTCGAGGTCCTCGCCGTTGTACTCGACCCGGTACGTCATGCCGCCCCCGATACCCGTTCGCCCCGCGACCTAGGCCTGTGACGGAGAAGTCACGCGGCGTCGGCGTGTAGGGAGCGGGTCAGGTCCGCGCGGAGCCCGTCGACGTCGACGCCGCGGTCCGCCAGGATCTGCGAGCCCCGTCCCTGCCCCTCCCGGAGGATGCCGAGCATGATGTGCTCGGGCGCGATGAAGTTGTGCTTCAGGCGGATCGCCTCGCGCAGGGACAGCTCCAGCACCTTCTTCGCCCGCCGGGAGAACGGGATGTGGCCGTTGCCCCGCCGGAACAGGCCCTTGCGCCTCGGGGCCGGATCGCGCGGCAGGTGCAGCGCGCCCGGCCCGAAGTTCTCCTCGATGGCCCGGCGGACCGCGTCCAGGTCGATGCCGATCGCCCGCAGGGCCTCGCGGTCGGCGGCGTCGGTGTCCGTCGCGGTCGTGCCGGTGTCCCGGCCGGCCCGGCGGACGATCTCGGCGCGGGCGTAGCCGGCGTCGACCTGCCGGTCCCGCAGCGCGGGCGCCGAGGCGATCGGCCCGGCGGGCTCGGCCAGCAGCGCGAGCAGCACGTGCTCGGTGCCGACCGGGGCCTGGCCCAGCTCGCGGGCCGCGGCCTGGGCGCGGACGACCGCCTCCCGGGCGGCGCGGGTGAATCGTTCGAACATCTCAGTCCTCCCGGAGATCCTGGATCGGCACGCGGTTCGCGTGCTTCTTGTGCACGCCCTGGCGGGTCACCTCGAGGGCGTCCGCGATTTCCTGCCAGGACCAGCCCTTCCGGCGCGCGTTGGCCACCTGCAGCTGCTCGAGCCCCTCGAGCAGGCGGCGCAGCGCCACCACCGCGCGCAGCCCGACCCGGGGGTCGGCGCTGCCGGCGGCGGCGGCGAGATCGGTCGCTTCGGTCATGCCTGTCAACCTACGTTGACAGGCGCCCTGTGTCAACCCGGGTTGACAGGGTGGGCGCAAGAAAGGGCCGGCCCGACCGGCCGGCCCTTTGTCGACGGGATGCCGCTACCGGCCGCGGCCGGTCTTCTCCTGGAGCTCGTCGATGCGCTGGGACGCCTCCGCCTTGGTCAGGTCCTCGGGCACCTCTTCGTGGGCCTCCGACGCCAGCGTGTGCAGATACGACTGCTGCGCCCCGGTGGCCGGCTCGTCGCCGGTGGTCCAGTCGGCCGGATCCTTGATCGTGTTCGATGCCGGTTCAGGGTCTGTCGCCGCCATGACGCCGCCTCCTCGATGTGATTCGAACAGGCGTACCACTACCCGCCGAAGGTCAGCTCCATGCCCGAGTGGGGCGTGTAGGACATGGTCAGTTCGATCGGGATCGCCGCCGGTGCCGCGATGGAGAACGGCACGCCGGCGGGGTCGAGCAGCTCGGCGTACGTGCCGAAGCCCATCGCGGTGGCGCCGGAGACGACCGTCGCGCCGTAGGCCCGGGCGTCCTCCAGCGTCTCGACGCAGTCGGCCACCTGGAAGGCGGCCCGCCACCAGCTACCGCCGCGGCTCGGGGCGAGGCCGGCCATCGCGTCGTGGGCGGTGGTGATCCATTCGCCCCGGGTGCCGTCGCTGCCGTACTCGTCGCGCAGCAGCCAGCCGAACGCCTGGCCGTAGAAGTTGGCCGCGGCCACGGCGTCGTCGGTGAGCAGCTCCGGGAAGGTCATGGTGCTCGGCTCGCCCCCGAGCTGGGCCCCGGTGAAGCCGCGCGGCTCCCAGATGCCCAGCCGCGCGCCGGCGGGGTCGGCGATGACGGCGCTGCGGCCGCCGGCCGCGTCCGTGGGCTCGCTGACCAGCGAGCCGCCCGCCTCGCGCACCCGCATGATGGAGGACTCGAGGTTGTGCTCGGTGAGGTACGTCATCCAGCCCATCGGCCGGTCGGCGCGCACGCGGGTGAGCCCGGCGACGGCGCGGCCCTGGAGCGTGAACCGGTCGCCGTCCGTCTCCCAGCCGAAGAGGCGGGTGTAGAAGTCCGCCGCCCGGTCGGGATCCGCACTCGCCAGCTCGACCCAGCAGGGTGTCCCCGGCGCAAAGCCCCGTATACGCATCGGCCGCACCTTTCGTCGCTCCATCGTGGATCACCTGCTGGGGAGGTGCCTCACTTTACAGCCATGAATACGCTCTGCCACTAGCCAGGGGTTCAATGTCCTTATTAAACCGTGATTTTGCGAGGCTGCGATTACTCAGAGTTGCGTCGGTTACTGAGCGTGTCGCTCTTCCGGGGTACGTGACCGCTCGTTGTATCGGTCCAGAAGCCGCATCACGGGCGTCGCCGCGACGCCGTGCAACACCACGCTCACCAGAACGACGAAGGCCGCTGTCGCCCATACGACATCCACCTTCGGGAACGTGGCGTGGCTCATGGCGTACGCCAGGTAGTAGAACGTACCGATTCCGCGGATGCCGAAGGTGCCGATCACCCAGTGCTCGGCGGCATGGCCGGGCGCGCCGCGCAGCGACAGGACCCCGGTCAGGGGCCGGACCACGAAGATCAGCGTCAGTCCCACCAGCGCGGCCGGCCAGGTCAGCGGCGCCAGCAGGCCGCCGACCACGGCCCCGCCGAGCAGCAGGAGCAGCAGGACCGTCAGCAGCCGCTCGATCTGCTCGGCGAAGTCGTGCAGCACCTGGTGATACTCGTGCGAGCGTTGCGCCGCCCGGATCCCGCGCGCCGCGACGAACACCGCCAGGAAGCCGTAGCCCCCGGCGACCTCGACCAGCCCGTACGCCAGGAAGGTCGCGGCCAGGGCGAGAAAGCCCTCGGAATGGTGCGCCAGGCGCAGCTTGCGGTTGCGGGCGCGGAAGAACAGCCTGCCGAGCAGCTTGCCGACGAGCCAGCCGCCGCCGACCCCGACGACGACCTTGTAGAGGACGTCGACGAGCAACCACTCCCGCCACCAGCTCTCGTGCGTCGCCGCGGCCGTGACCATCGCGATCGCCGCGTACACGAAGGGGAAGGCCAGCCCGTCGTTGAGCCCGGCCTCCGAGGTCAGCGCGAAGCGGACCTCGTCCTCGGAGTCCTCCTCGTCGGTCGGCTCGCCCACCTGCACGTCCGAGGCCAGGACCGGGTCGGTGGGCGCGAGGGACGCGCCCAGCAGCAGGGCCGCCGCCGGCGCCAGCGCGGCCCACCACCAGCCGAGCAGCGCCACGGCCGCGATCGTGACCGGCATGGCGACGGCCAGCAGCCGCCAGGTCGAGGCCCACCGCCGCCCGCTGAGCGGCCGGTCGATCTTCAGCCCGGCGCCCATCAGGGCGACGATCACACAGATCTCGGTCAGGTGCTGCGTCAGCTGCGGGTGGGCGAGCGGATCGGCCTCCGGAAGACCCAGGGGTACGGCGAAGAGCACCATGCCCAGCGCCAGGAAGACGATCGGCATGGAGATCGGGCGGCGTTCGAGGACCCGCGGCAGGATGCCCGCCAGGAGGGCGCCCACACCGAAGACGGCGAAGAGGACATCGGGGATCTGCACGGGCCGAGACTGCCCGCCGGGGCGGCAAAACATGCCGCGCGTGGCGCGGTTGCCGGGCGCGGAGCCGGGTAAGCCGCACCGCATGACCGTGCAAGGCGCCTGCCATCCCCGGGTCGCCGTCGTCACCGGCTCGGAGTCGGGCATCGGCCGGGCGATCGCCGTCGCGCTCGCCGAGGACGGGTACGACGTCGGCATCACCCGCCACCGCGACACCGCCCACGCCCAGCGCACCGCCGACGAGGTGCGCAAGGCCGGCCGGCGTGCCGAGATCCGGTCGCTGGACCTCACCCGGCTGCCGGACGCGGCCGCCGTCGTGGACGATCTCGCCGACGCGCTCGGCGGCATCGGCGTGCTGGTCAACTGCGCGGGTACGGGCACCGCCACGCCCCTGCTCGACACACGGTGGGAGCAGTGGCGCCAGGTGCTCGCCGTCGACCTCGACGGGCCCTTCCTGTGCTCGCAGCGCGCGGCCCGCCGGATGGTCGAGGCCCGCCGCGGCGGGCGGATCATCAACATCACCAGCGTGCACGAGACGGCACCCCGGGTCGGCGCGGGAGCCTACTGCGCGGCGAAGGGCGGCCTGGGACTGCTGACCAAGGTGCTGGCGCAGGAGCTCTCCGAGCACGGCATCACGGTCAACGCGGTGGCGCCGGGGGAGATCGCCACGGCGATGACCGGCCAGGAGGACGTCGATCCGCACACCCGGCGGCGGCCCGGCGTGCCGCTGGGGCGGCCGGGCGACGCCCGGGAGGTGGCCGCGGTGGTCGCGTTCCTCGCGGGCGCGGGAGCGTCCTATGTCACCGGTGCCACCTGGCCCGTCGACGGTGGGATGCTGCTCATGGGTCCGCAGGCCGGCTCCCATCTGGCGGACGACGACTGGCGCCGGCCCTGATCAGCCGGACAGCTTCTTGATCGCCGAGCGGTCCAGCGCGGCGAGCAGGCCGGCGGGGTCCTCGTACGTCTCGACGGCGCCCGCCTGGCTCAGCTCGTCGGCGCCGGTGCCGCCACAGGTCAGCCCGATGCACGGAATGTCGAGCTTCGCCGCCGCCTTGACGTCCCAGACCGAGTCGCCCACGAAGACGCACTGCCGCGCGTCGACCCCGGACTGGTCGAGGGCGGCCTCGAGGATGTCCGGCGCCGGCTTGCTCTCCTCGGCGTCCGCCGACGACGTGGCCGCCGTGATCACGTCGTCCGCGTCGACGACCCGGCGCAGCTTCGCCAGCTCGGGACCCTTCGACGAGGACGCCAGCACCACCGCGAGGCCCCGGCCCGCGCAGGCGCGCAGCAGATCGGCCGCGCCGGGCAGCGGGCGCAACCGCTCCCACCACGCGCCGTAGAGCACGTCGTGGGCGGCCGACAGCCGGTCGTCGGCGCCGGTGTCGCGATCGGTGCCGAGCAGATGATCGAGGATCTTGTCGGAGCCCATCCCGATCGCCCGGTGGATCCTGGCCATGGGCACGTCCCGGTCATGCTGGCGCAACGCCTCCCACCACGCCACCGCGTGCAGGTACGTGGTGTCCACCAGCGTGCCGTCGACGTCGAAGAGGACTCCCCGTGTGGTTGTCATGCGTCCGGATTACCCCGATCCGGCGGGGGTAGCAACATCTCGAACCAGACCGTGGAGCCGCGGACGGCGGGGTCGGTGCCCCAGGTGTCGCTGAGCTCCTCGATCAGGCCGAGACCGCGGCCCCGGCTGCTGAGGGTGTCCGTGTGCGCGCGGGTCACGCTGCCCCGCGTGCCGGTGTCGGCCACCGAGACCAGCAGGCGTTCCGCGCTGAGGTCGATGCGCACGTGCGCCGGGGTGCCGGCGTGCAGCAGGGCGTTCGTGGTCAGCTCGCTCGTGCACAGGATCGCCGCGCCGATCACCGGCTCCGGCACCCCCCAGTCGCGCAGGCGGGTCGTCATCCACTGCCGCACCCGGCTGGGGCCGGTCGGTTCCGCCGGGACCCGCATCGTCGCGGACCGGCTCAGCGCCACCGCCCGCTCGACGGCGAGGACGGCCACGTCGTCGTCCGTACGCCCGGTGACGGCCGCCGTCGCCAGCGAGCACAGGTTGCGGGGATCACCGCTGGCGGCGCCGGCGACGACCGCCACGAGGTCCGCCAGGCCGGCGCTGAGCGGCCGGTCCCGGCGCTCGACCACGCCGTCGCTGAACATCAGGATCGAGTCGCCCGGTTCCAGCCGTACCGTGCCGGTGCGCCAGGTCCCGCCCAGTCCCAGCGGCGCGCCCGGCGGCACGGCGGCCAGCTCGGCCGTGGCCCGGTCCGGCCCGGCCCGGCGCAGCACCGGCGGGGGATGGCCCGCGCTGCCCAGCGTGATCGTCCCGTCGCTCTGATCGAGCACGCCGTAGACGACGGTCACGAAGATCTCCTCGTTGCGGGACTCCGCACCCAGCGATCCCACCAGCCGGTCGAGGCCGGCCAGCACGGTCTCGGGCGCCGGATCGGTCAGCGCGAGAGCGCGCAGCGCCGCCCGGACCTGCCCCATCACCGCGGCGGCGCGGACGTCGTGGCCGGCGACGTCGCCGAGGACCATCGCGAGCCGGCCGTCGCCCAGCTCGAACGCGTCGTAGAAGTCGCCGCCCGCGGCGTTGCCGTCCACCCCGACGTCGTAGCGCGCGGCGATCCGGAACCTGTCCAGCTCGGGCAGGTGCTCCGGGAGCATGCTGCGCTGCAGGAGCTGGGCGGTGCCGTGTTGCGCCTCGAACCGCCGGGCCCGCTCCGCCGCCTGGGCGACCAGCTCGGCCGCGGCGTACAGCAGCGCCCGCTCGGCCGGCAGCCAGGTGTGCGCCGTGCGGTAGCCGATGGTGAGGGCGCCGTGCAGGGACGGGGTGCGCAGCGGCATCGCGGCGAGGGCCCGGATCCGGCGCTCGTGCCGGTCCGTCGCCACCCGCAGCAGCGGCGAGCCGTCGGGCTGGAACGAGGGACGGCCGCTCTGCGCCGCGATCACCACCGGGGACCGCATGTCGTTGCCCATCCGTTTCCACAGCGGCGGCAGGCGCTCGTCGACCTCGTCCACCATCTCGCCCCGGATGCGCCGGACGTAGCGGAACTCCGCGCCGTCGTCCACCGCGAAGACGCAGTGATCCACGTCGAAGGAGCTCATCGCGTACGCCAGGACGACCCGGGCGACGTCGTCGATGGTGAGCGCCGAGGCCAGCCGCGCGGTCAGCTCGCCGAGGCTCTGCAGCCGGCGGGTCACCTGCGTGGTCTCGGCCGCCACCGTGAGGACGCCGACGACCGAGCCGTGCCGGTCGCGCACCACCGAGTGCCCGCGGGTGAACGACGCCTGCTCCACCGTTCCGCCCCGCGGCACCGGCATCTGCGCCTCGGCCTCGAAGAAGGCCCGGCCCGTGCGGTACACGTCGTCGATGACGCCGCCGATCCCGGGCGCCTGCCAGAGGTCGCCGAAGACCTGGGCCGCGGGGCTGCCCATCGCCGCCGGGTGCTTGGCGCCGATGACCTCCGCGTACGCGTCGTTGTAGATGAGCAGGTAGTCGTCGCCGTAGGCCAGGGCCATCGGCACCGGCGAGGCGAGCACGACCTCCACGGTGGCCCGGACGACCGGGTCCCAGCTCTCCATCGGACCGAGCGACGTGGCGTCCCACGGCTGGAGACGCACGAGCTCGGCGCAGTCGGGAACGTGCCGCGCCGTCACCGCCTCCTGTGCGGGCAGCGCCGTAGCCGAAGGGCTCCCCATGCCGACCATGGAATGAGCGTAGCCCGCCTCCGCCGTTCGGACGATATGGCCACTGTACGGACGTCCGGTTCAGACCGGTACGTGCGGGCGAGGTGGCGGACATGACAAGGGCCGGCGCCGCGGTGCGGCGCCGGCCCGGAACGGTCGGTGTGTCCTGTCGGGTTGGGTGGTCGTCAGCGGCCCTGCGGCAGGGTGCGGGCCAGCGCGCAGACCGCGAGCAGCCGGGTCAGCACCCAGTCGTCGGCGGTCCAGTCGATCGGGCCCTCCGGCGCGCGCCAGCCGTGCTTGAAGGCCGCGTCCCGCACGCCCTCGGCGTAGGCCGCCAGGATCACCGGGGTGAGCGGGCGCACGTCGGTCGAGAGGCTGTCGCGGATGCCCGCCTCGTGCTGGTCGACGGCGGCCAGCAGGCCGGGATTCCGGGTCGCGGCCTCGAAGCCGCCGACGCCGACGATGGTCATCAGCTCGGCAAGGCAGGCGTGGGCGGAACGCAGGGCAGCACGGGCGGCAGCGCCGCTGAACAGACCATTCATGAGAAGAAAGGTAGGGAGGCCGGGGTAGCCAACGGTTCGCCTGATCGGTGCAGCTCGGTTGAACCGCGTCCCGGTGGGGAAATGACCCCGGCATGAGCGATGGTCCCGACGCTGCCCACCGCCGGCCCCCGGGGCTGGACGACGCCACGGTCGAAGCCCTCGGCAAGCTGAGCGAGGCCCTGGAGATGGTGGAGCGCGTCCGCGGCCACCTCTATGCGGTGCACCAGCTCATCGGCGAGGCCGACTTCAAGCTCGACGACGCCGTGGAGCTCTTCGAGCGCGCGGGCCACCCGGCGCTGGCGCAGCGCATCCAGCACGAGCTGATCGGGCGCAACGTGCTCCCCGGCCGCTGGACGTTCCAGGTGGTCGAGGAGTTCGACGACGGGTACTACGCCGAGTTCCAGGGCATCGAACGGGATGCTCGGGAGCAGCTCGCCCAGGGCAGGCGGCACCTCTACGAGGCCGAGCTGAAGGAGCGTCGCCGTACCCACGGGCGGGCGGGCCACGAGGCCCTGCCCTGACCCGCCGTGGTGGCTATTCGAGCTCGGCGCGCGGGCGGCGGCGCTCGGCGTCGTCGGCGATGATCACCGTGGCGACCAGGAGGGCCACGACGACCGCGAAGAGCCACGAGGCGTCATCGATGAGCGACGCCGCCACGGGCGCCTGGAACGCGGCAAGCAGAAAACCCACCCAGGCGAGACGGCGCTGACGCTCGGAGAGGAAACCGGCAGATCGCATCCGGCTAGTGTTGCCGGATTCGGGCGCTTCGCCGTCACCCATTCGGCCGATGGTGGGTTGACCGATGGTGCCCAGTGCGCAGCGTTGCCGTCCTCGCACCGCTGGTACGTGCGGCCTGTTTCTGCTGCTCATGGGGCTCTTGGGGCAATCGGCAG
This sequence comes from Couchioplanes azureus, assembly GCF_014648355.1. Lineage (GTDB taxonomy): Bacteria > Actinomycetota > Actinomycetes > Mycobacteriales > Micromonosporaceae > Actinoplanes > Actinoplanes azureus. The sequence continues at coordinate 134,217 of NZ_BMQY01000003.1, read as the reverse complement.
GGGGTCCGCCCGGAGTTCGTGCCGGCTTATTGCGTTCTTTGTGGGGTTCTCCGGCGTTTGTACCTTTCGTGGAGAAAAACCTGCGGCGGCTCACCGCCCCCGCCGCCCTCGCGCTGCTGGTCGTGGCGCTGGCCGCGTGCGCACCGGTGACCACCCTCGCCGCCCGCCAGGTGCCCGCCGACGACGGACCGCAGCCGCACGTCCAGGCCGGCGCGCTGCACGGGCGTACGGCGGCCTTCCTCACCGTGCGCGACGCCGCCTCCCGGGTCGAGGTGCGGCTCGCGGAGCTGCCCGGCCTGCTCTACCGGGTCACCACCCCGGCGGACTCGGGGCTGGCGCCGCAGGTCACCGGCGTGGCGGGACGGGTACGCCTGGCCCTCGTGCCGACCGGCGGCGACGGCCCCGACACCGTCGAGGTGCTGCTCAACCGGCAGGTCCGGTGGGATCTGCGGCTGCCCGCGGGTGCCGGGGAACATCATTTGGACCTCGCCGCGGGCCGGGTACGGCGGCTGGAACTCTCCGGGGCCGGGCTGGTCAGCATGCGGCTGCCGCACCCGGCGGGTGCCGTGCCGATCAGCCTGACCGGCACGGTCGGCGAGCTGGCCGTCGCGGTGCCCGCCGGAACCGCCGTCAAGCTGCGGCTCCGGGCGGGCGCGGGCCTCGTCGCGGTGCCGTGGGCGGATCGGGCCCCGGCCGCGCCGGGCGCCGCCGTCGCGCCGCCCGGCTGGGCCGCGGCCCGCAACCGCTACCAGGTCGACGCCGCCGCCGAGGTCGGCAGCGTGACGGTCTGGGGCTGAACCCGCAGTGCCGGTGCAGGGCCGGGCCGCGCCCCGGGAGGGCCTCAGTGCGGGCCGGTGCGCCCGGTGGTGCTCGGCCGGAACTCCCGGTCCGGGTCCGTCCGGCCGTGCTCGTCCGGCACGTGCACGTCGTGGCCGAACGCCTGTTCCGCGCCCGCGTCGTTGCCGGTCGGGTCGCCCTGTCCGTCGGTGTCCCAGCTGGCCATGGCGTCGCCGAGGGCCTTGGTGGAGAGCTTGTCCTCGTCGCGCCACACGCCGTCGTTCTCGCGATCAGTCATGCTCTACCGCGTACCCACGAAAGGCCGCCGGAATCCCGGCGGCCTTCGATCGCGGAGGTTGCCTCACGGCTGCGGGCGGTCCACCTCGCCGCGCCAGGCGCCGGTCTCGACGCCGCCACGGCCCTCGATGTACTCCTTGAAGCGCTTGAGGTCGCCCTTCACCTGACGGTCGAGGAAGCCCAGCTTGTCGCCGGCCTGCTCCACCACTCCGTCGGGTTCGAAGTCCATCTGGCACGTGACCCGGGTGTGGGTCTCGTCCAGGCGGTGGAAGGTCACGACGCCGGCCTGCTTGCTGCCCTCGATGGTGGTCCAGGCCACCCGCTCGTCGGGAAGCTGCTCGGTGATCTTGGCGTCGAACTCCCGCTTCACCCCGTCGATGTTCGTCTTCCAGTGGGTCGTCGTGTCGTCGAGCTGACGGATCTCCGTCACGCCGCCCATGAACCGGGGGAATTCCTCGAACTGGGTCCACTGGTTGTACGCGGTGCGTACCGGCACGTTGACGTCAACGGACTCGGTGACTGTACTCACGGTGTTTCCCTCCTTATGGCTTTCCCGCCTGCGCTCAAGGTGCCCGGCGCCCCGGCGGCTAAACCGTCGTGTCCCGCTCGTCGTCCGCGGGCTCCTTCGGCGGCAGCGGCGGGTCCGGATCCGTCTCGCCCGCCTGCAGGTGCCGGCCCCGCTGCACCTCGGCGTTGATCTCCACGCCCAGCATCAGCGCGGAGTTGGCCAGGTAGAGCCAGACCAGGAAGGCGATGATCGCGCCGAGGCTGCCGTACGTCTCGTCGTACGAGCCGAAGTTGGCGACGTACAGCCCGAAGCCGAAGGAGGCGAGGACCCACACCAGCAGGGCCACCGCGCCGCCGAGGGTGAGCCAGCGGAAGCGGGGCTGCCGCACGTTGGGCGCGATCCAGAACAGCAGGGACAGCAGCAGCATCAGGATCATCACCAGCACCGGCCAGCGCCCGATCGACCAGGCCAGGCGCGCGCTGCTGCCGGCGTGCAGGACGTTGCCCACCGCGTCGACCACCGGGCCGCTGATCACCAGTCCGGTTCCGACCAGCGCCATGAGGACCAGGGCGATGGCGCTCAGGCCGATCTGCAGCGGCCGCAGCTTCCAGACGGGGCGTCCCTCCTTGACCCCGTAGATCCGGTTCGACGCGCGGGTGAACACGCCCACGTAGGCCGACGCCGACCACAGCGCGCCCAGCAGGCCGAAGCCCAGCAGCGTCTTGGGGGAGCCCTGCTCGACGATGACCGCGTCCAGCACCGCCCGGAAGTTCTCGTCGCCGACGACCGAGCCGGCGCCGAGGTCCTCCAGGATGCCCAGGATGGTGGCCACCGCCGTACGCCCGTCGGTCACGAGGTTGACCAGGGCGACCACGACGATCGCGACCGGGAAGACCGCCAGCACGGCGTTGTAGGTGAGGGCGGCGGCCAGATCGGCGCACTCGTCGTCGAGGTAGCCGTTGGCGCTGCGCCACAGCACGCCCTTCCAGGTCGACCAGCGCAGTTGGCGGATGCCGCGGGGCAGGGGCCGTACGGTCGGCCGGGTCGTGGCGGCTGTCATCGGATCCGGCTCCCATCCGTCACTGTATGCGCATTGATCACTACCCAAAGGGGGTTTGCCGCAAACCGGGCGGGGTACGGTCCGGCCGTGGAACGAGCGGACGCAATCGTCATCGGTGCGGGACACAACGGCCTGGTAGCGGCGAACCTGCTCGCCGACGCGGGATGGGACGTCCAGGTCCTCGAGGCGACCCCGCATCCCGGCGGCGCGGTCCGCTCCGGCTATGTGACCGCGCCCGGATACCTCAGCGACCTCTTCAGCTCCTTCTATCCGCTCGGCTTCGCCTCCCCGGTGCTGCAGGGCCTGGACCTGGACGCGTACGGCCTGGAGTGGACCCACGCACCCGACGTGCTGACCCACCTGCTGCCCGACGGCCGGGCGGCCACGGTCAACCGTGACCTGGCGACGACCATGGCGTCGATGGACGAGTTCGCGGCGGGCGACGGGGAACGCTGGAAGCATGCGTACGACGACTGGTGCGCCGTCTCCGACGACATGCTGAAGGTGCTCTTCACGCCGTTCCCGCCGGTGCGGCCCGGCCTGGGCCTGGCCCGCCGGCTGGGCGTCGGCGGCTCGCTGCGGCTGGCCCGGCGCCTGGTGCTGTCCGTCCGCGAGCTCGGCAGCGAGCTGTTCCGGGGCGAGGGCGCCCAGCTCGCCCTGGCCGGCTGCGCGCTGCACACCGACCTGTCGCCGGAGGAGGCCGGGGGAGGGGTCTACGGCTGGCTGCTCGCCATGCTCGGCCAGCAGTACGGCTGGCCGGTCCCGGTCGGCGGCGCCCAGCGGATCACCAGCGCGCTGGTGGACCGCCTGCTGGAGCGCGGCGGCCGGATCGACTACGAGACCCCGGTCACGCGGGTCCTGGTCGGCGGGGGCAAGGCGATGGGCGTGCGCAGCGCGGACGGCCGCAACTGGCGCGCCTGCCGGGCGGTGGTCGCGGACGTCCCGGCCCCGGCGCTCTACCTGGACCTGGTCGGCGAGCGCTGGCTGCCGCCGCGGCTCGTGGAGGACCTCGCCTTCTTCCGCTGGGACGGCGCCACGGTCAAGGTGGACTGGGCGGTCGACGGCAAGATGCCGTGGAAGAACCCGGCCGCCGCCGGCGCGGGCACCGTGCACCTCGGCGCGGACCTCGACGGCCTGACCCGCTACTCGGCGCACCTCGCCACCGACTCGATGCCGCCGCACCCGTTCCTGCTGCTCGGGCAGATGACGACGGCGGACCCGTCGCACTCGCCGGAGGGGACCGAGTCGGTGTGGGCGTACACCCACCTGCCGCACCGGGCCCACTGGGAGCCGGCCGAGATCGAAGCGCACGTCGCCCGCATGGAGGCGGTGCTCGAGGAGCACGCCCCCGGCTTCGGGCGCATGGTCACCGGGCGCAACGTGTTCTCCCCGGCCGGCCTGGAGGCGGAGAACCCCTCGCTGGTCGGCGGCGCGCTCGGCGGCGGTACGGCCGCGGCGTTCCAGCAGCTGTTCCTGCGCCCGATCCCCGGGCTGGGCCGGGCGGACACCCCGGTGGACCGGCTCTTCCTGGCCAGCGCGTCGGCCCATCCGGGCGGCGGCGTGCACGGCGCCCCGGGGGCCAACGCGGCCCGCGCGGCGCTCTCCCGCCACCGTTTCCTGACCGGGCGGGCCTACCAGGCGGTGATCGACGCCGCGCACGCCGCGATCTACCGCTGAGCGGCCGCCCGCCGCGGCGCGGCGGACGGCAGGTGGATCAGCGGCGGCGCAGCAGCCCGGCCGCGACGGCCCCCAGTCCGGCGCCCACGGCCGCGGTGACCAGCGGCTTGTGCATGGTCGCCCAGAGCGCGAACGAATGCGTCCGGCTCTGCGCGTCGAAGACGCCGTGCGCCCCGAAGTCCCGGTCCTCGTCGACCGGCTTGTCGACGTTGTCCTGCCAGGTGGCCAGGTCCACCGGCTCGCCGGTCTGCTGACCCTGGTAGCCGCGCTTGTCCTGCGACAGCAGGCGGTCCAGGTACGCCGGCGCCACGATGTTGCCCAGGCGCGTCTTCAGGGTGGGCCCGCCCACGTTGATCTCGCGCTTGCCCCGGTCGGCGACCCAGAGCACCGCGCGGGCCACCACCTCCGGCTGGTAGATCGGCGGGACCGGCTGGGGATGGCGGGGCAGCCGGGTGCGTACCCAGGAGAACTGCGGGGTGTTCACGGCCGGGAGCTGGACCATGGAGAGCTTGACCCGGTCGCCGTCGTGCAGCAGCTCCGCGCGCAGGGAGTCGTTGAAGCCCTGGATCGCGTGCTTCGAGGCGCAGTACGCCGCCTGCAACGGGATCCCCCGGTACGCCAGCGCCGAGCCGATCTGCACGATGGCGCCGCGGCCGGCCGGGCGCATGTGGCGCAGGGCGGCCAGCGTGCCGTGGACCGTGCCCAGGTAGTTGACCTCGGTGACCCGGCGGTACTCGGCCGGGCTGACCTCCCAGGCGGGCGCGAAGACCGACGCCATCGCGTCGTTCACCCACACGTCGATGCCGCCCCAGGCCGCCGCCACGTCGTCGGCCGCGTCCTGCACCGCCGCCGCGTCCGCCACGTCGACCCGGTAGGTGCGCACGTCGGCCGCCCCGGCGGCGCGGACCTCCAGGGACGCGCCCTCCAGGCCGGCGCGGCCGCGGGCGAGCAGGGCCACCCGGGCCCCGCGCCGGGCGTAGGCCACGGCCACGGCGCGGCCGACGCCGGCGCTGCCGCCGGTGATCACCACGTTCTGGCTCACGGGCGGCTCTTCTCCCGCGTGGCGATGTCGCAGAGGCGTCGCAGCGACTCGATGTTGCGCCGGTGCAGCACCAGATCGTTGAGCTTGGTGTGCACCCAGCGCAGCGGACCGGCGCCGAACGTCTCCTCCATCGTGATCCGGGTCCGGCCGCCCTCGACCGGCTCGAGCAGGATCCGCACGTGCGCCTCGCCCAGGGGCCAGAGGCCGGCGCGGATCGTCAGCTCGCGCTCGGGCACGCAGGCCAGCACCTCCGAGCTCTCGTGCAGGGAGAACGGCCAGGGGCCGGCCTTGTGATGCAGTCGCGAGCCCGGATTCGGCCATCCGGGATCCACGTCCCGGATGTGAACCGTGCCGACGACCCAGTCGCTGTAGGTCCACCCGTCCGCGAGGACGGCGAACACCTGGTCCGGACGGGCCGGAACGATACGCTGCACGATAGCCACGAGTCCGGCATACCCCCACCAGGCGATGTTTACGCTTTCGGGCGACGGGCAAGACCACCGCGTATCGCCACCTCGACTCCGGTCTTCTCCCGGAATGAAGCTTGTCGCCAGGAGGATGACTTGCGCATCGCGATGATCTCGGAGCAGGCGAGCCCGCTGCCCGCCGGGGACGCCCCGGCCGGCGCCCAGCAGCGGCACGTCGCGGAGCTCTCCGCGGCCCTGGCCGAGCTCGGTCACGACGTCCGCGTCTACACCCGCCGCGACGACCCCGAGCTGCCCGCCATCGCCACGCTCACCGGCGGGGTCCGCGTGCTGCACGTGCCGGCCGGACCGGCACAGACGCTGCCGGAGAACGAGCTGCCGCGGCACATGGCCGACTTCGCGCAGTGGCTGCGCACCGAGTGGCGTGACACCGACTGGCTGCCCGACGTGGCCCATGCGCACTACTGGACCAGCGGCCTGGCGGCCATCACGGCCGCGCGCCAGGTCGGCGTGCCGGTCGTGCAGTCCTTCCACGAGATCGCGACCGGGACGCAGCCCGGGCCGGGCGCCTCCCGTACCGGCTACGAGCGCGCGCTGGGCCGGGCCGTCGACCGGGTGGTCGCCCAGAGCCAGGACGAGCTGCGCGGCCTGATCCGCATCGGTGTGCCCCGCGCCCGGCTGGCGGTCGTACCGGCCGGTGTCGACAGTGAGCGCTTCACACCGGACGGGCCGGCCGCCGAGCGGGACCCCGAGCGCCCCCGCATCCTCAGCGTCGGCCGTCTCGTCGAGCGCAAGGGCTTCGGTGACGTCATCGAGGCCATGCGGTACGTGCCGGGCGCCGAGTGCGTCGTCGTGGGCGGCCCGCCCGCGCGGCAGCTCGCGGCCGACCCGCAGGCGGAGAAGCTGCGGGCCATCGCCGAGCGCTGCCAGGTCGCCGACCGGGTGCGGCTCGTCGGCGGCGTCCCGGCCACGGACATGCCCCGCTGGTACCGCTCGGCCGACCTGTTCGTCGCCGCGCCCTGGCAGGAGCAGTTCGAGCTGGCCCCGCTCGAGGCGATGGCCTGCGGCGTCCCGGTCGTCGGGACCGCCATCGGCGGTCTCAACGAGACGGTCGTGGACGGCCTCACCGGCGACCTGGTGCCGGCCCGCGACCCGCGCGCGCTCGGCGGCGCCCTGCGGCGCCTGGTCAACGACAAGGTACGGCGCTTCGCGTACGCGACGGCGGCGCTGGACCGGGCGCGCCAGGCGTACTCCTGGAAGCGGGTGGCGTCGCAGCTCGGCTCGGTCTACTCGGCGGTCGCCGGGCGCCGCACCAACGAGGCCGAGGCCGTCGCCTAGAAGGCGCGCCGCACCATCTCGGTGAGGACGGCGACGTCGCGCGCGGCGCGGCTCGTCACCGGCCTGCCCGACCGCCGCGCCCGCATCGAGGAGCGCACGATCGACCTTCCGGGCCGTCGCCTGACGCTGCGGGTGCACCGGCCGGGAAACGCCGGCCCGCGACTGTCGCTGGTCCTGTCGTTCCACGGTGGAGGCTTCGTCGCCGGCGCCCCGGCGCAGAACGACTGGCTCAACAGCCGCCTTGCGGCCCGTTGCCCGGCGGTGGTCGTGTCGGTGGGGTACCGCCTCGCCCCGGGACAGCCGTTGCCGGCGCCGGTCGAGGACGGCTACGACACGCTCGTCCGGCTGACCGGCTACCCGTCGATCGCCGCGAACGCCGGGAGTCCCGGGCTCTCGCCGGCTCAGCTGCGCACGTACCGCAGGCTGAGCGTGCCGGCGTCGCTCGACGCCCGCAGCGTGTCCCCGCTGCGGTTCGACAGCCTCGCCGGCCTGCCGCCGGCGCTGGTCGTCACGGGGGCGCTGGATCCCGTGGCCGACCACGGGCGCCGCGAGATCCTCGCCTTCCTCCGCGGCCGCCTGCACCCGGCCTGACGACCGGTTCGTGAGCCGGCCGGGCATCGCCTACCGTGGGGTCGGCGCAGGGGGAGGTGGAAGACGGTGTTGGTGGACGGCGGCGACCGGCGGCTCGGGCTGCTGCCGTATGCGGCGCTGGCCGGATCGACCGTGCTGGTGCTCCTGGCCAGCGACACCGGGGAGATCGCGCGGCAGCCGCTGCCGGTGTCGTTCGCGGTCGCCGCGGTCACCGCCGGCTGGCTGTCGTGGACGCGATGGCGCCGGCCCGGCGCGGCATGGTTCACCGGCCTGCTCACGCTCATCGCGGCGCTGGTCTGGACCAACCCGCTGTACGGCTTCTTCGCCTGGACCGGCTACGTCCATGTGATGCACGCGCTGCGCGGCCGCGGCAGGCTGCTCGGCGCCGCCGGGGTCGGCGTGTGCACCGCGATGGCCCAGGTGGGCGGCGCGGGGGCCGTCCGGGTGCCGGACGACTGGGGCACCCTCGCGGTGGTCGTGGCCCTCAACGTGGCGATCGGCACGGCGATGACCGTCCTCGCCACCAGGACGCGGGAACATCATGCGCAGCGCGCCGAGATGGTACGCCGCCTCGCGCAGGCCAACGACGAGCTCGCCGCCGCCCTGGCCGAGAACGCCGGCCTCCAGGCAAGACTGGTGGTGCAGGCGCGCGAGGCCGGGGTCCGCGACGAGCGGCAGCGGCTGGCCGGGGAGATCCACGATGTGCTCGCCCAGGGGCTCACCGGCATCGTCACCCAGCTCGAGGCGGCCGAGCAGGCGGACGGCCGCCCGGCGGACCGGCGGCGGCACCTGGGCAACGCCCGGCGGCTGGCCCGGGAGAGCCTGGCCGAGGCGCGGCGCTCGGTCCGTGCTCTGCGCCCCGAGCCGCTGGACGCGGCCACGCTGCCGGACGCCCTCGCCGGCGTGGTCGACGGCTGGTCGGCACGGCACGGCGTGCCCGCGGAGCTGATCACCACGGGCACCGCCCGTCCGCTGCTGCCCGAGATCGAGACCGCCCTGCTGCGTACGGCGCAGGAGGCGCTCGCCAACGTGGCCCGGCACGCCGGCGCGCGGCGGGTGGCCCTGACCTTGTCCTATCTGGAGGATCTGGTGACGCTCGACGTCCACGACGACGGCAGGGGCTTCGACCCGGCCGCCCCCCGCCCGTGCGCGGACGACGGCGGTTACGGCCTCACGGCCATGCGCGAGCGGGTACGGCGGATCGCGGGCACCCTGGCGGTCGAGTCGCACCCGGGCGCCGGAACGGCCGTCTCCGCCTGCGTCCCGGCGATCCCGGCGGGAGCCGCCGCGTGATCGGCCTGCTGATCGTCGACGACCACCCGGTGGTCCGCGACGGCCTGCGCGGCATGTTCGCCGGTGACGACCGCTTCGAGGTGCGCGGCGAGGCGGCCGACGGGCGGGAGGCGCTGGCGGTGGCCCGCGCCGCCGACCTCGACGTGGTGCTGATGGACCTGAGGATGCCGGGCATGGACGGGGTCAGCACCATCCGGGCGCTGCGCGAGCAGGGCTGCCCGGCCCGGGTCCTGGTGCTGACCACCTACGACACCGACGGCGACGTGCTGCCCGCGATCCAGGCGGGGGCGACCGGCTATCTGCTCAAGGACACCCCGCGGGAGGAGCTGTTCCGGGCGGTCGTGGCGGCGCACCGGGGCGAGGCGGTGCTCTCGCCGGCGGTGGCGGGCCGGCTGATGGGCCGGCTGCGCGCACCCGAGCGGGAGCCGCTGAGCGCGCGCGAGCGGGAGGTGCTCGGCCTGATCGCGCGGGGATGCACCAACCGGGAGGCGGCCTCGCGGCTGTTCATCAGCGAGGCGACGGTCAAGACCCACCTGCTGCACGCGTACGCGAAGCTGGGCGTGCGCGACCGGGCGGCGGCCGTCGCCACCGCCTTCGCCCGCGGCCTGCTCGGCACCGCCGACGGCTGACGGGCGCAGGCGGGGACGGACGGTCAGCCCGCGAGGGCCTTCGCCAGCTCGTCGCGGAAGGCGCGCTCGCTCTCGGTGACCTGGTCGCCGCCGATCCCCAGTACGCCGCCGGTCGAGGCCGCGCCGACCACGCTCTCGGCGATCTCCACCAGCCAGTGCTTGTACGTCTCCGCGTCGGAGGGGGCGGCCTTGGCGGACAGCAGCGCCGCCGCCTCCCGCGCCCGCGTCACGACGTCCTGGGCGTAGCCGACCGGGTCCGCGGGCTCGATGGCGGGCAGCTCCTCGCCGCGGTCCGGGTCGCCGGTCGCGTCGAGCACCGCGCCGGCGACCGCGGTCACCAGCGGGCTCGCCGAGGCCCGGGCGTCCGAGATCTCGTCGAGGCCCGCCGCGGTCTCCTGGCGGGTCTTGCGGGCGCTGTCGTGCGTCGCCACGCTCGCGGCGGTCAGCACCGACTGCGGCAGGCCGACGAGCAGCCCCCACTCGGCGTCGGTGAAACCGAACTTCGCGTACAACGGTTCGTCCGTCACGGATGTCCTCACTTCCTCTTCTCGGCGACCAGCAGAGCATGCTCCTCGACCACGGGTACGGAGAGGGTCTTGTAACCGACCTCCTCGAAGAGCACCGTCACCCGATCTTCCTCGTAGCCCATCACCATGCCGGGACCCCACTCCGGGTGCCGCACGGTGCTGTGCACCGCGAACGGTTCGTCGCCGGTGGCCTCCTCGACGTCGGCGGCGACGCCCTCGACGCAGTTGTCGCAGTGGCCGCAGGGTTTGCGCACGTCCTCACCGAAGTAGGCGAGCAGGGTCTGGATGCGGCAGGCGCGGGTCTCGGCGAAGCCGCGCATCATGTCGGTGCGTGACCGCTGGACGACCTGCTGGCGCTCGTACGCCGCGACCGCCGCCTCCGCCGCCGCGGCCGGAAGCGGGGCGAAGACCGGCACCGTCCACTTGTTGCCCTGGCCCGCGGTGGCCGCACCGACCTGCTCGAGCAGGGCGAGGAACTGGCCGAGCTTGCGCGGGCCGAGCCCGGTGTTCTCCTTCAGCGCGGTCTTCGTCGCCGGTCCGGCGCGCAGCGCGGCGGCGAGCTCGCGCAGCTCGGTGACGTCCGGGGCGCCGCCGGTGAAGAACCGCTGGATGGCCTCGTCCTCGGCGCGCCAGAGCAGCAGCGCCCGGCTTTGTTCGCCGTCGCGGCCCATCCGGCCGATCTCCTGGAAGTAGCTGTCCGGGGAGTCCGGTAGGGCGACGTGCGCGACCCAGCGGATGTTCGGCTTGTCGATGCCCATGCCGAACGCCGAGGTGGCCACCATGATGCCGACCCGGTCGTCGGTGAAGTCCTCGTGCCGCTGCCGGCGCGCCCCGGCCGCCATCCCGCCGTGGTAGAAGTCGGCGGCGTACCCGGCGTCGGTGAGCCGCGCGGCGAGGTCCTCGGCGGCGCGGCGGGTGGCGACGTAGACGATGCCCGGCCGCGGCGAGTCGTCCAGCAGCGCGGTGAGCCGCCGCCACCGGTAGTCCTCGTCCGGGCAGTGGGCCACCTCCAGGAAGAGGTTGCGCCGGTCCAGTCCGGACACGTGGATCTCGGGGCGGCGCAGCTGCAGCCGCTCGATGATGTCCTCGCGCACCGGCGGCGAGGCGGTGGCGGTCAGGGCCAGCACCGGCGGGCGGCCGATGCCCTTGATGAGGTGGCCCAGCGACAGGTAGTCGGGGCGGAAGTCGTGCCCCCAGGCCGAGATGCAGTGCGCCTCGTCCACGGCCACCAGGCCGGGTCGCAGGGCGCGCACCTCCGCCATCCGCTGGGGGTCGCTGAGCTGCTCGGGGGTGATGAAGAGGAACTCCGCGCGACCCTCCTGCACCTCCCGGATCGCCTCGCGCTGCTGCGCCGGGGTCTCCGCGCTGCTGACCCGGACCGCGCGGACCTTGGGGTCGTCGCGCTCGTTGAGCGCGGCGAGCTGGTCCTGCTGCAGGGCCAGCAGCGGCGAGATCACCACCGTGGGCCCGGGCAGCAGGACCGCGGGGATCTGGTAGATCGCCGACTTGCCCGCGCCGGTGGGGAGGACGACCAGGGCGTCCTTGCGCCGCAGCACGGCTCGCATGGGCTTGAACTGGCCGGGGCGCAGCGAGGGCCAGCCGAAGTGTTTGCGGGCGGCCCTGCGCAGACGTGGCCCGTAGACGGGGATCTTCATCGCGCGGCCATTGTGCCCCGGCGGGTCGACACCGAAACGCTACGACAGCTTGGGCAGGACGTGCTCCGCGTACAGGTCGAAGAGACCTTGCCAATGCGGCCCGGAGTTGGCGACGTAGACCTCGTCGAAGCCGGCCTGGGCGTATTTGTCGATCATCTCGAGGTGGGCCTGCGGGTCGTTGCCGCAGACGAACGCCTCCTTGATCATGTCTTGCGTGACGAGCTGGGACGCCTGCTCGAAGTGCTTCGGCGAGGGCAGGACCTGGGACAGCTCGCCGGGCACGCCGGCGTTCGGCCATTTCTCGTACGCGATCCGCGCGCCCTCGTCCTCGGTGGCCGCGAACGCCGCCTTGAACCCGGCCTGGCAGACCCGGTCGCCGCCGCCGGAGGAGCGGAACCTGCGCACCATCTCGCCGTCCGGGCTGACGTGGATGTACCCCTCGCCGATGCGGGCGGCCACGTCGACCGCCTTCGGCCCGAAGCCGGAGACCAGGATCTCGACCGGCTTCTCGGGCAGCGTGTAGATCCGGGCGTTCTCGACCGTGTAGTGCTTGCCGCGGTGCGAGACCACGCCGCCCTTCCAGAGCTCGCGCATGATCTCGACGGCCTCCTCGAGCATCTCGAGGCGTACCTCCGTCTCGGGCCAGGCGTCGCCGAGGATGTGCTCGTTGAGCGCCTCGCCGGTGCCCACGCCGAGCCGGAACCTCCCTCCGGTCAGGACGGCGCTGGTCGCGGCGGCCTGGGCGATGACGGCCGGGTGGATGCGCACGGTGGGGCAGGTCACCGCGGTGGTGATGGGCAGCCGGGAGGCCTGGCTGAGCGCCCCGATCATCGACCAGACGAACGGGCTCTGCCCCTGCGCGTCGACCCAGGGGTGGTAGTGGTCGGAGATCCACAGTGCCGAGAAGCCGGCCCGCTCCGCCCCCTCGGCCTGCGCGATCAGCTCGGCGGGGGTGTACTCCTCGCTGGACAGGAAGTATCCGATTCGCATACCGGGCGGATACCCCGGTTACTTGCCGCCGAACATTCTCCTGATGGCCCAGAGCAGGATCAGCGCCGCGAGGGCGACACCGAGCAGGCGTACGGCGTGCACCTCGGACCAGTCGACACCAGACACGGGCGGAGCCTACCGGGTCTAATAGAAAGGTTTGTTGACTGAAGCCGCCGGCGTGGGCGACCATAGGGCGTCGACCGTCACCGGAGGTATACGGACTCATGCCGATTTATGGCGAACTGCCCGAGCTCGCGGCCACGGTGTTGCAGCCCGGGTTCGCCGGCACGACGGTGCCCGACTGGGTGCGCCGCCGGCTCGCGGAGGGGCTCGGCGGCGTCGCCCTGTTCGCCCGCAACGTCGAGTCGCCCGCGCAGGTCGCGGCGCTGACCGCCCAGCTGCGCGCCGAGCGGCCCGACGTCATCGTGGCCATCGACGAGGAGGCGGGCGACGTCACCCGGTTCGAGTCGCGGCACGGCAGTTCCCGTCCCGGCAACCTCGGCCTGGGTGCCGTCGACGATCCGGAGCTCACCGAGGCCGTGGCCCGGGACCTGGGCTTCGAGCTGGCCCACGCGGGCATCACCCTCGACTACGCGCCGGACACGGACGTCAACAACAACCCCGACAACCCGATCATCGGGGTACGCGCGTTCGGCGCCGAGCCGCACCTGGTCGCCCGGCACGGCGCGGCCTGGATCCGCGGGCTGCAGGACGCCGGGGTGGCCGCCTGCGCCAAACACTTCCCGGGCCACGGCGACACCGCCGTCGACTCGCACCAGGACCTCCCCGTCATCGGTCACGACCGGGCCCGGCTGCGGGAATGCGAGCTGGTGCCGTTCCGGGCGGCGATCGCGGCCGGGGTCCAGGCGGTCATGACGGGTCACCTGCTCGTGCCGGCGTACGACCCGGAGCTGCCCGCCACCCTGAGCCGGCGCATCCTGACCGGGCTGCTCCGCGAGGAGCTCGGCTTCGAGGGCCTGATCGTCACCGACGGCATCGAGATGCAGGGCGTGCGCCGGGCGTACGGGCTGGAGGGCGCCACGGTGCGCGCGCTCGCCGCCGGCGCCGACGCCATCTGCGTGGGCGGCGACCACGCCGACGAGGGGACGGCCGTCCGCCTGCGCGACGCCGTCGTGGCGGCCGTGCGTGCCGGCGAGCTGTCCGAGGAGCGGGTGCGCGACGCCGCGGCCCGCGTCCGCCGGCTCGCCGCCTGGACGCTGGAG
>NZ_BMQY01000003.1:89007-120175 GCF_014648355.1 Couchioplanes azureus | reverse complement strand
CTCGGCCACCGGCGTCCGCGCGGCCGCGGAAGCGGCGGGCGCCGCGGCGGGCCCCGGCGTCGCCGTCATCGCCGGCTCGGCGGTGGGTCAGGACGCCGCCCGCCGCGCGGTCAAGGTGACCACGACCGGGGACGCGCCGGCGTTCCCGCTCACCGCCGCGCCGCACGTGGTGGAGTTCGCGCCGCCGCGCAACATCGCGATCGGCGCCGAGACGCCGTGGGGCATCGGCGCGCCGCTGAGCCGGCTGCTGCCCGGCACCACCGCCGTGCGGCTCGGCGCCGACGACCTGGCCGGGACGGGCGATCCGGCGGCCCGGGTCCTCGACGGGAGCCGGGGACGCCCGCTGGTGCTCGTGGTCCGCGACGCGCACCGGCACCCGTGGGTCGCCGACGCGCTCGCGCGCACGCTGGCCGTACGCCCGGACGCGATCGTCGTGGAGATGGGCGTTCCGGTCGCGGTCAGCGGGGGTCTGCACCTGGCCACCCACGGCGCCACGCGGGCCTGCGGCCAGGCCGCCGCCGAGATTCTCGCCGGCGCGGCCGTCCCGGAGCGCGCCGAACGGGCCCTCGCCGCCTGAGGGTGGCGAGCGGCGGCCCCGCGCCGCGGGCCGGTGGGCGGCCCGCGGCGCGGTCGGTCGGCCGTGCGGTGCGGGTGGCGAAGGCCGGAGGAGTCCGTGGGCTCGCATCGTGCTCGTAGACTCGATCACGTGACGAAGACCGCGGCGCGCCCGCTCACCGCCCTGTTCACCGCCGCCCTCGGCCTCGCCCTGCTCACCGGATGCAGCAGCGACAACGTCTCCTGCGGGCTCGACCAGTGCACCGTCACGATCGACCGCAGCGTCGACGCCCGCGCCGAGGTGCTCGGCGTCGAGGCGAAGTTCGTCAGCGCCGACCAGAACACGGTCACCCTGGAGGTGGCCGGGGAGCGGATCCAGCTCACCAAGGGCCAGCAGGCGGTCGACGTCGGCGGGCTGCAGGTCTCGCTGGACAGCATCGACTCCGACTCGGTGAGCTTCCAGGTCTCCCGCTAGCACACCCCGCCCGGTCCGGGGCAGGTTTGGAAAAACTCGCCGCCGGTCACATTAGCGGCCATGACAGCCTCCTCGCACGTTCGTTCCACGGCGTCCCGTGCGGCGGACAGCAAGCCGCTCGAATATCTCGCCCGCGGCGGGTTCGTCGCGTACGGGCTCATCCATCTGATCTTCGCCTGGATCGCACTGCAGCTCGCCTTCGGCGACCGGGCCGGGGAGAGCGACCAGTCCGGCGCCCTGCAGACGCTCGCGCAGCAGCCGATGGGCCGGACCCTCGTCGTGATCACCGTGGTCGGCATGATCGGCCTGGCCCTGTGGCAGGCCCTCGAGGCGGCCATCGGGGAGAGCGGCGAGCGGGACCGCACGGCGCTGGCCGAGCGCTTCATCTCGGGCTGCCGGACGATCCTGTACCTCTACTTCGCCTGGTTGGGCATCAAGATCCTGCGCGGCGCCAACGCCTCCACCGGCGACAGTCAGCAGCAGAGCGCGTCCAGCCTCATGGACAACAGCGGCGGCAGGTTCCTCGTCGGCCTCATCGGCGTGGTGGTCGTCGGCATCGGCATCGGTCTGGTGGTCTACGGCGTCAAGAAGAAGTTCGAGAAGCACCTGAACACCCACGAGATGAGCGGTACGGTCCACCAGACCACCCGCCGGCTCGGCGTCGCCGGTTACTCCAGCAAGGGCGTCGCGTACGGCATCGCCGGCGGCCTGATCGTGGCCGCCGCCGTGACCTACGACCCGGGCAAGGCCCGCGGCCTGGACGCCGCGCTCAAGACCCTGGCCGGTCAGGAGTACGGCCCCTGGCTGCTGGCCCTGATCGCCCTGGGCATCGCGGCCTTCGGCGTCTACTGCTTCTTCCAGGTCCGCTACCGCAAGGTGTGACCAAGGTCTGACCTTCCCCGGCGAGGCTTGTTTCGCACCGCGGGCAGGGCAAGCTGGATCGCTGGCAACGAACCCTGGTGAGGAGAGGGAACCGTGACCAGCCTTCTGAGCGCCCTGCTCGCCGTCGCGGTGGCGGCCGGCGCCGCGATCGTGATCGTCGAGACGCTGCACCGGGTCCTGCAGCGTCTCGGCCGTCGTTCGCAGTTGCTCTGCGACCTGACGACCACCGCGCACCGCCCGTTCCTGGCCACCGCCACGGTCTTCGCCGTGCAGGTGGCCGTCCGCGGCTTCGCGGGGGACTTCCCGGCCCGCGGCGGCGTCCTGCACACGCTGGTGATCCTGGTGATCGTCGCGGGAGCGTGGCTGATCGGCGCGCTGCTGCTCGTCGTGGAGGACGTCGCGCTCGCCAAGTGGCGGGTGGACGTCCCGGACAACATGAAAGCCCGCCGACTCAAGACCCAGGTGCAGATGCTGCGCCGGGTCACCGTCGCCGCCATCGTGGTGATCACCCTCGGCGTCGTGCTGATGACCTTCCCCGCCGTACGGACGCTCGGCGCCAGCGTGCTCGCCTCCGCCGGCCTCTTCTCGGTGATCGCCGCGCTCGCCGCGCAGAGCACGCTCGGCAACGTCTTCGCCGGCCTCCAGCTGGCCTTCAGCGACGCCGTCCGGATCGACGACGTCGTGGTGGTCGAGGGCGAATGGGGCCGCATCGAGGATCTCACGCTGACGTACGTCGCCGTGCAGATCTGGGACGACCGGCGGCTCATCCTGCCCACCTCGTACTTCACCACCAAGCCGTTCCAGAACTGGACCCGGACCGGATCCGCCGTGCTGGGCACCGCCGAGATCGACGTCGACTGGTCGGCGCCCGTCGAGTCGTTGCGCGCCGAGCTGCGCGCCGTGTGCGAGGGCACCGAGCTCTGGGACGGCCGGGTCTGCGTGCTGCAGGTGACCGAGGCGGTCGGCGGCATGATCCGGCTCCGGGCACTGGTGAGCGCCCAGGACGCGGGATCGCTGTGGGACCTGCGCTGCCTGGTGCGGGAGCGGCTGGTGACCTGGGTCTTCGAGCACCGGCGCGACTCCCTGCCCCGGGTGCGGGCCGACGTGCTGGACGGCAACGCCGCCGCGAGCCTGTTCCGGGGCCGCCGGGGCGGGCTCACCCGGCACGACGCCGAGGCGGTCGACGACGCCCGGGTCTTCAGCGGTACGGGAGACGGCGACGAGCGGGCCGCGACCTTCTCCGGGCCGGACGAGAAGGCCTCCGGCGACGGGCGGCCCGCCGGGGAGCCGGAAGTTCCGGTGGTTTCCGCGCCTTCGCGGTGACCACTTCGACCACGTCTGCGACACGAGGATTGATTCGGCGTTGGGCAGGGCATACAGGCGTGCAGGGAAAGGAGGACACCATGGCCGATGTCCTGAACGGTAGCCCGGCCCGTCCGGGGACCGACCAGTCCACCTCGGAACTGGTCCAGAAGGCGAGCGAGCAGATCTCCCGCCTCGTCCGGGACGAGATCGCACTCGCCAAGGCGGAGCTCGCGGAGAAAGGCAAGCACGCCGGCATCGGTGTGGGTCTGTTCGGCGGGGGCGGCGTGCTCGCCCTGTACGGCGTCGGCGCGCTCCTCGCCACGCTGATCATCGTGCTGGACCTCTTCCTGCCGCTGTGGGTCGCCGGCCTCATCGTCACCGTGGTGCTGTTCGCCTCGGCCGGCGTGCTGGCGCTGCTCGGCAAGAAGCAGGTGACCCAGGCGGTCCCTCCGGAGCCGAAGTCCGCCATCGAGAGCGCGAAGGCGGACGTCGACGAGGTCAAGCACGCGATCAAGAGCGCTAGGAGCCGGGCATGAGCGACAAGAACGGTGGGTCGGGAACCAAGCCCGACGTGGACGCACTTCGTGCGGACATCCAGCAGACCCGCGCGGAGCTGGGGGAGACCGTCCAGGCCCTCGCCGCCAAGGCGGACGTGAAGGCGCGCGCGAAGGAGCAGGTCGAGGCCACCAAGGCCAAGGCGAAGGCCCAGGTGCACGAGGCGACCGAGAAGGTCCGCGACGCGGCGGCGACCGCCGCGGCGGCGGCCTCCGGCAAGGTCCGTGCGGCCACCTCGCAGGCCGAGGACAAGCTCGCGCCCGCCCTCGACAAGGTCCGCGAGACCGGCGCCCTCGACAAGGCGCAGGAGGCCCGCGAGCAGGTGAAGCGCAACCCCGTCCCGTTCGCGGCGGTGCTCGCGGCCGGTGTGGCGCTGGTGGGCATCATCCTGGTCGTGCGGGGGAGGCGCCGGTGAGCGGCAAGCTGCAGAAGGTGGCGTACAAGCCGGTGGGCCTGCTGCTGGGCATCGGCGCGGGCGCCGTGGCCGGTGTCATCTTCAACAAGGTCTGGAAACTGGCCTCCGGCGACGACGATGCCCCGAACGCCACCGACGAGGATCGTGGCTGGGGCGAGATCATCGCCGCGGCGGCCCTGCAGGGCGCGATCTTCGCGACGGTGAAGGCCCTCGTCGACCGCGGCGGGGCGGCGGGCGTCCGCAAGATTACCGGCACCTGGCCGGACTGATCCGAGCTGACTGTATCGACAACCGTCAAGGCCCCCGGCGTCGTCGGGGGCCTTTTCCAATGCTGCGGGAGTCGATGGGATTCGGCCAAGGGGAAGCTTTCGGGGCGGTTCTTCGGGTACAGTGTGGCCAGTTTTTGTGTATGTGGTTCAGGTGGTAGGTCTTCTGCAGGAGGCCGCTCCTTCTGAAAGGCCGTTCGCGGCGCCGCTGCTCGAAAACGACCATCGGCCCCGCATCACCGGGCCGGCATTTTCAGAAGGAGAGTTCAGCATGGCGCAAGGAACCGTGAAGTGGTTCAACGCAGACAAGGGCTTCGGCTTCATCACCGTCGACGGCGGGGGTGCTGACGTGTTCGTCCACTTCTCGGCCATCCAGACGAGCGGCTACCGCACTCTGGAAGAGAACCAGCGGGTCGAGTTCGAGATCGCCCAGGGTCAGAAGGGCCCGCAGGCGGAGCAGGTTCGCCCCCTCTGAGACCAACCGGCCGGCCGTGAGCCGGCAGTCGATCGCCTGGCCGGAGATCGGCTCGAGCAAGGAGGCCCCGCATCCTGGTGACAGGAGGCGGGGCCGACTTCTTTCCGGCCCCGGGGACTCTCAGGAGCCCGCGCCGTCCCGCTGGGCGGCCAGGCGCTGCTTGAACCGGGCGCGGACCCGGACCCCCGTCACCATCAGGGCCAGCCCGGCCACGGCCACCACCGGACCCAGGACGGCCAGGGCGCTCACCCCGCTCAGCACGCTGTCGTGCACCAGGTCCAGGCCCTGCGCCGTCCAGAGGACGCCCAGCACGAGGCCGAGCAGGCCCCCGGTCAGCCAGAGCCAGCCCGTCAGCGGCACGCCGTCGCCCGCCGCCGCGCCCTGCTCGCGCGGCCCTGCTCCATCCGGGCCCTGGCCGTGGGGCCCTTGCGCCTCCGCCCCTTGCGCCTGCGGCTCCTGCTCACCAGCGGTCATGGACCTGTCCCCGGATCAGCTCGTCGTAGACCGCCTCGACCGCCGCGTGGGCCTCGGCGGGCAGGGCGGGCAGGTCGCCCACCGCGGCGTTGCCGCGGGCCTGGCCGGCGTTGCGGGCGCCCGGGATCACCACGGTCACCGCCGGGTGGTCCACGATCCAGCGCAGCGCGAACTGCGCCATCGTCATCCCCTCCGGCACGTACGGCCGCAGCCGGCGCACCGCTTCGAGCCCGGTGCCGAAGTCGACGCCGGAGAAGGTCTCGCCCACGTCGAAGGCCTCGCCGTGGCGGTTGTAGGTGCGGTGGTCGTCCGCACCGAACGAGGTGTGCTCGTCGTAGCGGCCGGAGAGCAGTCCCGAGGCCAGCGGGACCCGGGCGATGATGCCGACGCCGGCCTGTTGCGCCGCGGGCAGGACCCGCTCCAGCGGCTTGAGCCGCAGGGCGTTCAGGATGATCTGCACACTGGCGGTGCCGGGGCGGGCGATCGCCGCGAGGGCCTCGTCGGTCGTCTCGACGCTGACGCCCCACGCCGCGACGCGCTTCTCCTGGACCAGCGTGTCGAGCGCGTCGTAGACCGCCTCGGTGTGCAGGACCGCGGCCGGCGGGCAGTGCAACTGCACCAGGTCCAGGGTGTCGACGCCGAGGTTGGCCCGGGAGCGGTCGGTCCAGGCGCGGAAGTTGTCGAGTGTGTAGTTTCCCGGCTCCTGCGGCATCCGGCGGCCCATCTTGGTGGCCACGGTCAGGGCGGGCGCCTCGCGCAGGAAGCTGCCGATGATCCGCTCACTGCGGCCGTCGCCGTACACGTCGGCGGTGTCGATGAAGGTCATGCCGGCGTCGACGGCCGCGCGCAGGGTGGCGTGCGCGTCGTCCTCGCTCACCTCGCCCCACTCGGCGCCGAGCTGCCAGGCGCCGAGCCCGATCACCGTGACCTCCCGCCCGAGGCGGGCGAACCTGCGCTTTTCCACGACGGCGAGCCTAGTCTGCCGGTGATACGCTGCAAACAAAACGTACGTACGGTTTGGAGGACTCGATGTGGGATCCCGCCACCTACCACCGCTTCGGCGACGAGCGGTCACGTCCCTTCCTCGATCTGCTCGCGCGTGTCGGTGCGGACCGCCCGCGCGTCGTCGTGGACCTCGGTTGCGGCTCCGGTGAGCTCACCGAGACCCTCGCCGTGCGATGGCCCGGGGCCCGCGTCACCGGACTGGACTCGTCCCCGGAGATGATCGCGGCGGCCGGCGCGCGCGGCGGGCGCGCCGAGTTCCGTCTCGGCGACCTGGCGCACTGGCGGCCCGGTCCCGACACCGACGTCGTCGTCACCAACGCCGCGCTGCAATGGGTCCCCGGTCACGACGAGCTGCTGACCCGCTGGGCCGCGGCGCTGCCGCCCGGCGCCTGGCTCGCCCTGCAGGTGCCCGGAAACTTCGACGCGCCGTCGCACCGGCTGCTGCGGGAGGTGGCGCGCAGCCGGCCGTACGCGGCCGTGCTCGGCGACCTGGTGCGCGAGGCCCCGGTCGACGACGCCGCCGGATACGCGGCCCGCCTGCTCGCCGAGGGCGCGAGCGTCGACGCGTGGGAGACGACGTACGTGCACCTGCTGAGCGCCGAGGGCGCGGACCACCCGGTCCTGCGCTGGATGGAAGGCACCGCCCTGCGGCCCGTCAAGGCGGCGCTGGACGACACGGCGTGGCGCGCCTTCCGGGCCACGCTCGGTGCGAAGCTGGCAGCGGTCTACCCTGCGCGGAGCGGAAAGGTGGCCTTCCCGTTCCGCCGCGTCTTCGTCGTGGCCCACGTCCAGGAGGAAAAGTGACCGAGCTGGCCTCGTTCATCGCCGGCCTGCCGAAGGCCGAGCTGCACGTGCACCACGTCGGCTCGGCCTCGCCGCGCATCGTCGCCGAGCTGGCGGCCCGGCATGAGGGCAACTCCCCGGTCCCGGCCGACCCGGCCGCGCTCGCCGACTACTTCGCCTTCCGCGACTTCGCGCACTTCATCGAGGTCTACCTCAGCGTCGTCGACCTGGTCCGCGACGACGAGGACGTGCGGACGCTGACCTACGAGGTGGCCCGGGAGCTCGCCCGCCAGCAGGTCCGGTACGCCGAGCTGACCGTCACGCCGTACTCGCACGTGAGCCGCGGCATCCCGGCGCCGGCGTTCTGCACGGCCATCGAGGACGCCCGCGCCGCCGCGGCCCGCGACTTCGGCATCGAGCTGCGCTGGTGTTTCGACATCCCGGGCGAGGCCGGGCTGCCCGCCGCCGAGGAGACCCTGCGCATCGCGCTGGAGGAGCGGCCCGACGGTCTGCTCAGCTTCGGCCTCGGCGGGCCGGAGATCGGCGTGCCGCGGCCGCAGTTCAAGCCGTACTTCGACAAGGCCCGCGCGGCCGGGCTGCGCAGCGTCCCGCACGCGGGCGAGACCACCGGGCCGGGCACGATCTGGGACGCGCTGCGCGACCTGGGCGCCGAGCGGATCGGCCACGGTATCGCCGCCGCCGAGGACCCCCAGCTCATGTCCTATCTGGCGGATCACCAGATCCCGCTCGAGGTGTGCCCCACGTCGAACGTGCGGACCCGGGCCGTGGCCTCGATCGAGGAGCACCCGCTCCCGGCGCTGGTCGCCGCCGGGGTCCCCGTCACCATCAACTCCGACGACCCGCCGATGTTCGGCACCACGCTGGAGGAGGAGTACGCCGTCGCGGCGCACCTGCTCGGCCTCGACGAGGCCGGCGTGGCGGACCTCGCCCGGGCCGCGGTCACCGCGTCGTTCCTGCCCCACGCGGGCAAGGAGCGGCTGCTCACCGAGATCGGCGACTACGCCGCCGGCCACGCCTGACGAACCCGCACCGGGCCGCCGCGGCGGACGACCGGCGACAGCCGGCCGCCGCATCCGCGCCGGCCGCCGCATCCGCGCCGGCCGCGGTGGCGGGTCAGTGGCGGTGGGCGTAGAGCGGGTCCTGCCAGATCGCCAGGACCACGACGATCCCGATCGTCAGGATCGCCACCACCCGCACGATGCGCCGCCGGTGGAAGAACGGGCCGCTGTCGTCCTCGTCGGTCTCCGGTCCGGTGCCTACGTCCGTGTCCAGCATCGTCTCTCCCCCTCGCCCGGGCCTCAGCCGGGCACCGCCGTCCAACTCTGGTGCCGGGCCTGCTCCGGGCGCTGCAACACGAGCAGCCGGGCCGTGCCGAAGCGCTGGACGCCCACCCCGGCGGTCAGGTCGCCGGCGGTGGTCCGCAGGCTGAAGCCGTGGTCCGTGGCGAAGAGCTTCCACCGCCCGCCGTCGGACCCGGCGCACTCACCCTGCACCAGCGGTGCCCCGGCCGCCGGGTTGCCGCCGAGCGGCACCACGCACTTGCCGGTCGCCCGCGACTGCAGCGAGAAGCTGTCGTTCCCGGCCGGGACGAGCTTCCACTGCTGCTGGGAACCGCCGTCCGCGCCGCCCAGCGTGAGCGGGGTGCCGTTGGCGGTGCGCGCGGCGTACAGGTCGGCCGCACCGCCGGTCAGCGAGTTCTTCAGCACGAACCAGGAGTTGGCCGCGGGCCGGGCCGCGGGCGCCGACTGCGCGACCGCCCGCGCGGTGTATCCGGCCTCGCTGCGGATGGTGACCTGGTACTTGGTGTCCGGCCGCAGCCCGATCAGGCGGGCCCGGGTCGCCGCGGTGGTGGCGACGGTCTTGCCGTCGACCTCCACCTGGTAGTCCGCCTTCGGCGCCGCCGCGCTCCAGGTGAGCCGGACCGAGGTGCTGGTGGGCTCGCGAACCTCGATCACGGCCTGCACGGCGGCCTGCTGGGCGGCCCGGCCGCCGGCGGCGTGGGCGACCGGCTGGGTCGCGGGCCCGCCGGCCGCGGGTCCGCCCGGCGCGTCGCCGCCGCCGTCGGCCTCGCCGCCTCCGGTGACGTTGCCCCCGGCCTCGCCGCCTCCGGTGGCGTTGCCGCGGTCGGCCTCGCCGCCCCCGGCGGCGTCGGCGCCGCCGGGCTTGCCGTTTCCGGTGGCGCTGCCGGTGGCGTCGCCGCCTCCGGTGGCGTTGCCGCCTCCGGGCCGGCCGTTGCCGTTGGCGTCACCGCCCCCGGTGGCGTTGCCGCCTCCGGGCTTGCCGTTGCCGGTGGCGTTGCCATGGGGAGCACCGGCCCCGGTCGCGCCGCCGTCGGCCTCGCCGTCCGCGGTGGCGCCCGGTGCCACGGTCGTGGCCTCCGGGAGGGCCGTGGTGTTCGGGGCGCCCGCCGGCTCGTCGCCGCCGTCGCTGCGCAGCAGGAACTCGCTCTGCGCCACGTTCCAGCTCTTCGCCAGGTAACTGTCCGGGCGCGGGTCGGTGCTGAAGTAGTCGTCGTGACCGCAGTCGAGGCGGATCTCCTGCTTCGCCGGGCACACCGACCGCAGCGGCTCGCCGGAGCGGTCCGGGTAGCACAGCGGGTCGTGGCCGTCGGTGCAGCTGCCCGCGCCCGTCGCGTTGGGGGAGTCGCGCAGCAGCGCGCCGAGCATGTGCGTCGTCTCGATCGCCGCGACCGCCGGGCTCCAGCAGCCGGCGTCGACCCGCCCGTACGACGGCCCGCCGTTGTTGCGGTTGCCCAGCCCCGGCCGGTTGTCGGCGACGAAGGTGCCGATGCCGCAGTACACGTGCGCATCCGCGAAGATCAGATACTTACGGTCGTTGCGGTTGTAGCCGAGCGTCTGCAGCGCGGCGATGGTGCTCGGGAAGGAACCGAGCGCGCCCTCGGGCATCTGCACCTCGGCGACGTCGACGCGGCACTGCGGCGTGGTGACGTACCGGATGTGCCGGGAACCGCCGGTCTCGGCCGCGCTGGCGTCGAAGATCCGGTCGACGCCGGCCGCCCAGCTGCGGATCGAGCCGAGGTAGCCGGTGTAACGGCTCGGCGTGCCGAACTCGTGCACGTACAGCGCCTGGACGCGGTTGCCCGTACGCCCGTCGCCCTCGCACGCCACGCCGTGGGCGCCCATGACGAAGTCGGCCTGGCCCGGCGCCGCGTCCGGGACCAGCGCGGGCGAGCCCGGCGCCAGCGAGCTGCCGCCCTCGTCGCGCACGATCTCCGCGTCCGCCGGCACCGGGGCGGTCTCGCGCTGCGGCTCGGCGGGCTCCGGCACCTTGCCGGTCACCGGCGTGACGTCCCGGCCCACCTCCAGCCCGGCGGGGGCCGGGTCGGGACCGTGGGTGCAGGTCTCCGCGTCCAGCTCGTACGTGCCCGCGCAGAGCGAGTCCCGGCCCGCGGGCACCAGGCCGTCGTAGACCAGGCCCCGGCCCGGGTCGTCGTCCGGCAGCGACGCGTACGTGATGCGCTCGCGGTCCTCCGCGCCGGAACCCCACCCGCCGTCGACGACGCTGGGGCCGATCACGCCGCCGATGACGAGCACGGTGACGCCGAGCAGCACGGGCAGCAGCCGGTGCGCGGCCGGGGTCGCGTGCCGCCGGCCGCGGTCGGGGGCGGTGCGCCGCCGCTGCGGAGCCTCCCCACGATTCGCAGGCCGTCGGTGGGCGGACAAACCTTCTCCTCGCGCTTCGGGAGCGCGGTGGGAGGGGGTTATGGGGTGACCACCTCCCACCGCGAGGGGGCTTCGCCGGTTCCGCCACTGGGGACGTGGTGTGGGTTCGGCACCGGGAAGCCGGATGGGATCGCCGTCGAGCGTGCCAGCCCGGCCCCGCCAGGGGAACGCCCTTAATACAGATCTAAGCAATACTTCGACCGTCCGGGGTAATTGCGCGCGGTGCGCGCGCCGGGGCCGTTTCACGCATCATCCGTACGTTGGCCCGGCCGTTTGCGCTTGGCCGGATCGCGCTCCCGGGCGAGGCGGCCCACCAGTCCGAACCGGCTCGCCTGCTTCGGCGGGGCCTCGGCGTCGGCGAGCAGCATCACCACGCTGGCGCCGCCCATCGCGGCCCGGGCCAGACTGACCGAGCCGCCGGCGGCCTGCGCGGCCCGCCGGGCGATGTCCAGGCCCAGCCCGGTCGAACCCTGGTCGCTCTGGCCGCGTTGCAGCGCCTTCTCCGGATCGTCGATGCCCGGTCCGGCGTCGTCGACCCGCAGACCCACCCAGCCGTCACGGCGGGAGAGTCCGACCTCGAACGCGGTGCCCTGCGGGGTGTAGCGGAAGACGTTGCCGAGCACGGCGTCGAGCGCCGCCGCGAGCTCCGCGCGCGCCACCGGCACCGGGATGCGCAGCTGGGCGCCGACCACGCGGTACGGCCGGTTCTGGTCGCCGGCCAGGGCGGACCAGAAGACCATCCGGTCGCGG
Organism: Couchioplanes azureus; assembly: GCF_014648355.1. Taxonomy (GTDB): domain Bacteria; phylum Actinomycetota; class Actinomycetes; order Mycobacteriales; family Micromonosporaceae; genus Actinoplanes; species Actinoplanes azureus. Next base: position 108,531 of record NZ_BMQY01000003.1, on the reverse strand, counting down.
ACCACCTCGGCGGCGTCGCACAGCCCCTCCTCGGGCGCGTCGGCGACCTGCGCGGCGACCGCGGCCCGGGTGGTGTTGATCAGCTGGTCGACCTCGCCCTCGAGGGTCACGATGGCCTGCCGGATGCGCCGGATGCCGCGCCGGCGGTCGAGCTCGGCGGCGGAGAACTCGCCGATGTGCGTGTCGTCGGGGTCGAGCGCCTCGGCGTCCAGGCGCAGCACGGTCAGCGGGGTGCGCAGCCGGTGGGACAGGTCGGCGACCAGCTCCCGCTCGCTGGTGCGCGAGGTGACCAGGCGGTCGGCCATGCGGTTGAAGGCGTAGCCGGCCTCGGCGAGCTCGCGGGGCCCGGACGGCTGGATGCGCACGCCCAGGTCGCCGCCGCCCACCGCCATGGCGGCGTGCACCAGGTTGCGCACCGACGCGACGGCGCCCCGGGCCAGCCGGTCCACCACGATCACCGAGCCGATCACCAGCCCGAGCATGATGCCGAGCAGGATCCACCAGTCCCGGGCGGTGCCGTCGGCGAGCTCGGCGTCGCTGACGAACACCTCGACGACCGACGTCTTGCCGCCGGCCGTCACGGGCTGTAACCGGACGACGCCCCCGTCCACCTCGATCTCGGCGGGCTCGGTGCCGCGGCCGGCAGCCACGAGATCCTCCGCCGAGACGCGGCTGTTCTGGGTGGTGCCGGGGGCGTGCACGACGACCCCGCCGCCGGCCGCCTTGACGGCCGCGTCGACGCCCTTGCGTCCGGCGTTGGCCGCGACCGCGCCGGCGACGGTGGCGCTGCGCCGCTCGGCCTCGGCCATGGCGCCGTCACGGTGGTTCGTGCGCAGCTCCCAGCCCAGGGGGATGAGGAACGCGAGCGCGGCGACGGCGGTGGTGGCGGCGGTGACCCAGGCCAGCCGGGCCCTCAGTCCGGGGCCACCAACCTGAATCCGACTCCCCGCACGGTGCGCAGGTAACGAGGTTTCGCCGCGGACTCGCCCAGTTTCCGGCGGAGCCAGTACAGATGCACGTCGATCGTCTGGTCCTCGCCGACTGACGGCTGTCGCCATACCTCCTCCAACAGCTCACGACGGGAGACCACCCGGCCCGGGCGTGCGGCCAGGTAGGCCAGCAGGTCGAATTCCTTGCGGGTCAGGGCCAGTTGCTGGTCGGCCAGGGTGGCGCTGCGCTCGCCGACGTCGACCCGCAGCTCGCCGACCTCGTGCACGGCGGGCTGCGCGGTCCGGCTGGCCCGGCCGACGCGGCGCAGCACCGTGGTGATCCGGGCGTCGAGATGGGCGCCGGTGAACGGCTTCACCATGTAGTCGTCGGCGCCGGCCCGCAGCAGCTTCACGACGGTCTGCTCGTCGTCGCGGGCGGTCGCGATGATGATCGGCACGTCCGTGATGCCGCGCAGCATCCGCAGCGCGTCCGAGCCGTCGAGGTCGGGCAGGCCGAGGTCGAGCACCACGAGGTCGGGGGTCTCCGAGGCCACCCGGCGCAGGGCGTCCAGGGCCGTCCCGACGGCGTGCACGGCGTGCCCCCGGTCGGCCAGCGACCGGAGCATCGCACCGCGCACGACGTGGTCGTCCTCGACGAGCAACACCGTGGCCATGCAGAGAAGGTACTGCCCTTGGCAAGGGGAACCGAATTCGTCATTCAGCGGTGTCGCTCGAATACGCAGAGTCACTGAAAGAGCGGCCGGAACGGCTCACCGGCGGCGTCCGCACGCTTTCCCGGCACCGGCCTCCGCACCGCCGGATCGGGTGGCCGCGTCGCGTGAGGGTGAGGAAACGGACCTACTAGCATCGGGGGCGAATCGCTCGTCAACTGAAGGAGAACCACCGTGTCCGCAGCTCTGGTCGTACCGGCGGGGACGACGGCGGCCGACGCGGTGGCCGCCGCCGGCCTTCCGCAGTCCGGTCCCAAGGCGATCGTCGTGGTGCGGGACCCGGACGGGCGCCTGCGCGACCTCGACTGGACGCCCGCGCGGGACACCGACGTCGAGGCGGTGTCCATCGACTCCCCGGACGGGCTGAACGTGCTGCGCCACTCGGCCGCGCACGTGCTCGCCCAGGCCGTGCAGGACGTCTTCCCGGAGGCCAAGCTCGGCATCGGCCCGCCGATCCGCGACGGGTTCTACTACGACTTCGACGTCGAGAAGCCGTTCCAGCCCGACGACCTGGCCAAGCTGGAAAAGCGTATGCAGGAGATCGTCAAGGCGGGGCAGACCTTCCGCCGGCGCGAGTACGGCTCGCTGGAAGAGGCCAAGGCGGAGCTGGCGCACGAGCCGTACAAGCTGGAGCTGGTCGACATCAAGGGCGACGTCGACGAGGAGGCCGCGGCGGTCGGCGCCGGCGAGCTGACCCACTACGACAACCTCGGCAAGGACGGCGAGCGGGTCTGGGGCGACCTGTGCCGCGGCCCGCACCTGCCGAGCACCCGGATGATCCCGGCCTTCAAGCTGATGCGCTCGGCCGCCGCGTACTGGCGTGGCAGCGAGAAGAACCCGCAGCTGCAGCGGATCTACGGGACCGCCTGGCCGAGCCGCGACGAGCTGAAGGCGTACCTGAACCGGCTCGCCGAGGCCGAGCGCCGCGACCACCGCAAGCTCGGCACCGAGCTGGACCTCTTCTCCTTCCCCGACGAGATCGGCAGCGGCCTGGTGGTCTTCCACCCCAAGGGCGGCGTGGTCAAGCGGGAGATGGAGGACTACGTCCGGGCCCGGCACATCGAGGAGGGGTTCCAGTACGTCGGCACCCCGCACATCTCCAAGGAGAACCTCTTCCACACCTCGGGCCACCTGCCGTACTACGCGGACACCATGTTCCCGCCCATGCACATGGAGGGCGCCGACTACTACCTCAAGGCGATGAACTGCCCGATGCACAACCTGATCTTCAGGTCGCGCGGGCGGTCGTACCGTGAGCTGCCGATGCGGTTGTTCGAGTTCGGCTCGGTCTACCGCTACGAGAAGTCCGGTGTGGTGCACGGCCTGACCCGGGTGCGCGGCCTGACCCAGGACGACTCCCACTCGTACGTCACCGCCGAGGGCGCCCCCGCCGAGATCAAGCACCTGCTGAACTTCGTGCTGTCGCTGCTGCGCGACTTCGGCCTGGACGACTACTACCTGGAGCTGTCCACCCGCGACCCGAAGAGCGACAAGTTCATCGGCTCGGACGAGCAGTGGGACGTCGCCACCAAGGTGCTCGAGGACGTGGCGGTCGAGTCCGGCCTCGAGCTCGTCCTCGACCCGGGCGGCGCGGCGTTCTACGGCCCGAAGATCAGCGTGCAGGCGAAGGACGCGATCGGCCGCACCTGGCAGATGTCGACCATCCAGTACGACTTCAACCAGCCGTCCCGCTTCGGTCTGGAGTACCAGGCGGCCGACGGCTCCCGCCAGGAGCCGGTGATGATCCACTCGGCGAAGTTCGGCTCCATCGAGCGGTTCTTCGGCGTGCTGGTCGAGCACTACGCCGGCGCGTTCCCGGCCTGGCTGGCGCCCGTGCAGGTGGTCGGGATCCCGATCCGCGACGACCACGCTGGCTACCTGGAGGATTTCGTCGCGCGGCTGCGCACGGAGGGCATCCGGGCCGAGGTCGACCACTCGACCGACCGGATGCAGAAGAAGATCCGCACCGCCCAGCAACAGAAGATCCCTTTCATGGCCATCGCCGGTGACGACGACGTCCAGGCGGGCACGGTCTCCTTCCGCTACCGCGACGGCTCCCAGCGCAACGGCATGGCCCTCGACGAGGCCGTGGCGCACGTGGTCGAGGTCGTCCGCTCCCGGGTCAACACCGGGCCGTCCGCGGCCTAGGGTGAACGGGTGACTGACGTAGGGGAACCGGACGGTCTCGAGCGGCTCTGGACGCCGCACCGGATGGCGTACATCTCCGGTGCGGACCGGCCCGAGGAAGGGTACGAGAAACCGTCCGGCTGCCCCTTCTGCGTCGCGCCGGGGCTGCCGGACGGCGAGACGCTGGTGGTGGCGCGCGGCGACGCGGTCTTCGTGGTGCTCAACCTGTACCCGTACAACCCGGGGCACCTGCTGGTGTGCCCGTACCGGCACGTGGCCGACTACACCGACCTGACCGGGCCGGAGACGGCGGAGCTCGCGGAGTTCACCCAGCGCGCGATGCGCGTGATCCGCCGGGCCAGCAGCCCGCACGGCTTCAACCTGGGCATGAACCAGGGCGCGGTGGCCGGCGCGGGCATCGCCGCGCACCTGCACCAGCATGTGGTGCCGCGGTGGGGCGGCGACGGCAACTTCATGCCGGTGATCGGCCGCACCAAGGTCCTGCCCCAGCTGCTCGGCGACACCCGCGAGCTGCTCGCCAAGGCCTGGGCGGCGGCGACCTGACGATCGCCGCCGCCCGGGCGGCGGTCACTTCGCGGCGGCGTGCTCCTTGCGGACCGCGTCGGCCAGGTGGACCGGCATCGGTTCGTGCCGGGCGTACGTGCGGGAGAACGTGCCCGCCCCCGACGTGAGCGCGCGCAGCTCCACGGCGTAGCGCAGCAGTTCCGACGCGGGCACCTCGGCGCGGACGAGGCTGTGCTCCCCGTCGGCGTCGGTGTCGGTGCCCAGCGGGCGGCCGCGGCGGCCGGAGAGGTCGCTCATCACGGCGCCGACGTAGGTGTCCGGCACGCGCACCACGATCTCGTCGACCGGTTCCAGCAGGGTCATCTGGCCCTGCTCGGCCGCCTCGCGCAGGGCCAGCGCGCCGGCGGTCTGGAACGCCGCGTCGGAGGAGTCGACGCTGTGCGCCTTGCCGTCCACCAGGGTCACGCGCAGGTCGACGACCGGGTAGCCGGCCACGATGCCGCGCTCGAGCTGGGCCCGTACGCCCTTCTCGACCGAGGGGATGTAGTTGTGCGGGACCGCGCCGCCGACGACCTTGTCCACGAACTCGAAGCCGGCGCCGCGGGGCAGGGGCGTCACCTCGATGTCGCACACCGCGTACTGGCCGTGCCCGCCGGACTGCTTCACGTGCCGGCCGTGTCCCTTCGACGCGGTGCCGAAGGTCTCCAGCAGCGCCACCTTCACCGGCTCGGTGTCCAGGTCGGCGCCGCCGGCCCGGAGCCGTTCCAGCACGACGTCGGCGTGGGCCTCGCCCATGCACCAGAGCACGAGCTGGTGGGTGCTCGCGTTGCGCTCCAGGCGCAGCGTCGGGTCGCCGGCCACCAGCCGGGCCAGGTTCTTGGCCAGGGCGTCCTCGTCGGAGCGCGTCTTGGCCACCACGGCGATCGGCAGCAGCGGCTCGGGCATGGTCCAGGGCCGCATGAGCAGCGGCTGGTCCTTGCCCGAGATCGTGTCGCCGGTCTCGGCGCTGCCCGACTTGGTGATCGCGCAGATGTCCCCGGCGGCGCAGGCGGGCACCTCGCGCAACTGCGCGCCCAGCGGCGAGTAGATGTGCGCGATGCGCTCGTCGGCGTCGTGGTCGGGGTGGCCGCGGTCGGTCAGGCCGTGCCCGGAGACGTGCACCGTCAGCTCGGGGCGCAGGGTGCCGGAGAAGACCCGGACCAGCGAGACCCGTCCCACGTGCCGGTCGATCGTCGTCTTGACCACCTCGGCGACCAGCGGGCCGGCCGGGTCGCAGGTCAGCGGCGGGCGCGGGCTGCCGTCCACGCCGGTGACCACGGGCAGGTCGTGCTCCAGCGGCGAGGGCGCCGAGGTGGCCAGCCCGTCGAGCAGCGCGTCGAGGCCGACGCCGGTGAGCGCGCAGACCGGGATGACCGGGTAGAAGTTGCCCCGGGCCACGGCCTTCTCCAGGTCCGGCACGAGGGTGTCGGTGCTGATCAGCTCGCCGGCGACGTACCGGTCCATCAGGGTCTCGTCCTCGCTCTCGGCGATGATCCCCTCGATGAGCAGGTCGCGGTCGTCCCGGATCGGGTTGAGGTGCTCGGGCTCCGCCTCGGCGGTGCGCGGCGGATAGCCCTGCGAGTAGTCCAGGACCTCGAGGGTCACCAGCCCGATGAGGCCCGCGACCGAGCTGCCGTCGTCGCCGAGCATCGGCTGATAGATCGGCATGACGTTTTCGCCGAACGCCTCCTGGCAGTCCTGCAGGGTCTGGTCGTAGTCGGCGCGCGGGTGGTCGAGCCGGGTGATGGCGACCGCGCGGGGCATGCCCACGGCGGCGCACTCCTCCCACAGGGCGGTGGTCGCCTCGTCCACGCCGTCGACGGCGGACACCACGAAGAGCGCGGCGTCCGCGGCCCGCAGGCCGGCGCGCAGCTCGCCCACGAAGTCGGCGTACCCCGGGGTGTCCAAAAGGTTGATCTTGATGCCGTCGTGCACGACGGACGCGCACGCGAGCGATACGGAGCGCTGCTGGCGGATCGCCGCGGGGTCGTGGTCGCAGACCGTGGTGCCGTCGGTCACCGTCCCGGCGCGCGGAATCGTGCCGGTCGCCGCGAGCAGCGCCTCGACCAGCGTCGTCTTCCCCGCTCCGGAGTGGCCCACCAGCACCACGTTGCGTACTCTGCCGGGCTCGGTCACCACCGGCCCCGCCGAGTTGTCCTGGGTCTTCTGCGCCATCCCTGACGCACCTCCTGTCAGCCGGTCGCGGCCATTCTCCTCCGCCCCGGTCGACAAGGGGGTATTGGCCGCCTGGTGCGATGGCGCGTCGCACCACCCGGCCGTGCCGAACGGGGAGTTTCCCGGCTGTTACGACGCTGTCCTTGGATCTGACACCCACCGCAGTCGACTGCGCAACCCCCTGTAGTCGACTGGGGCCGTGAGCAGGGTTCCCGGTGACGATTCGGCGACGCAGTACCGGGGCCGTACCGTCGGTGGCCGGGCGCCGATATGGTGGGACGGCCATGGCAAAGATCGTCAGCGTGCCCGCCCGCGCCGTCGTCGCGTACGGCGTCGACCCGACCGCCCGCTTCCTGCTGCGCCTCGGCGTGTCGCCGAACGCGGTCACCGTCGCCGGCACCGTCGGCGTCTTCGTCGGCGCCTGGTTCGGCGCCCAGGGCATGCTCTTCTGGGGCACCGTGATCGTCACGGCCTGCGCGCTGACGGACGCCCTCGACGGCACGATGGCGCGCATGCGCGGCCCGGCCGGCCAGTTCGGGGCACTGCTCGACTCGTCGATGGACCGCCTCGCCGACGGCGCCGTCTTCGGCGCCGTCGTCTACTACCTGGCGACCGAGGGTAATCCGTACGGCGGCGTGTGGGCGGCGCTCGTCTGCCTGGTCGGCGGGCAGGTCGTCTCGTACGTCAAGGCGCGGGCGCAGAGCCTCGGCCTCAACGCCGACGTCGGCATCGCCGAGCGCCTGGAGCGGCTGGTCATCCTGGGCATCGGTGGCCTGCTCGGCAGCGCGGACCTGGAGTGGGGTCTGCCGGCCGCGCTCTGGGTGCTCGCCGTCCTGTCGCTGATCACCGTCCTGCAGCGACTGGTCCACGCCGCGCGCAGCGACCGGCCCGGCGCCGCGCCGCCCGCCCCCGTCGCCCCGGCGGGCGATGCCCCGTGAAGGACCGGCTCACCGAGCTCGGGTACGCCGCGGGATGGCGGCTCGTGCGCATGCTGCCGCTGCCGGCCGCCCGGGCCGTCTTCAACGCCGCCGCCGACCGGGCCGCCCGCGGCAACGGCCCGGGCACCCAGCGGCTGCGCCGCAACCTGCGCCAGGTGGTCGGTCCGGAGCTGGGCGACGCCGAGCTGGACGAGCTGGTCCGGGCCGGGCTGCGCTCGTACGCCCGCTACTGGATGGAGGCCTTCCGGCTGCCGTCGCGGACCCGCGAGCAGTTCCTGGCCGACTTCGACCTCGTCAACGAGCAGGAACTGCACGCGGCCATCGCGGAGGGCAAGGGCGTCGTCCTCGCGCTGCCGCACGTCGGCAACTGGGACGCGGCCGCCGCCTGGCTCGTCTCGCACGGCTACAAGATGATCACCGTGGCCGAGCGCCTGCGGCCCGAGGGGCTCTTCGAGCGCTTCGTCGCGTACCGGGAGAAGCTCGGGATGGAGGTGCTCCCGCTGACCGGCGGCGAGCGTCCCCCGCTCGACGTGCTCGCCGAGCGGCTCGGGCAGGGCTGGGCGGTGGCGCTGCTGGCCGACCGCGAGCTGTCGGCGCGCGGGGTCGAGGTGCGCTTCTTCGGCGGCCGCACCCGGATGCCGCCCGGCCCGGCGCTGCTCGCGCTGCGCACGGGCGCCCCGCTCTTCGCCGTGGACCTCTGGTTCTCCCCGGAGCGGACCATGGCCCGGGTACGCCGCATCGAGCCCGCCGCCGAGGGCCCGCTCGACGTGCGCGTCAAGGAGACCACCCAGCGGGTCGCGGACGCGTTCGCGGAGGGCATCGCCCAGCACCCGCAGGACTGGCACATGCTGCAGAAGCTGTGGCTCGACCAGAGCGCCCGGGTCTGAGGGGCGAGCCAGCGTGCGGATCGGGATCGTCTCGCCGTACTCCTTCGACGTGCCCGGCGGCGTGCAGAACCACATCGTCGACCTCGCCGAGGCGCTGATCGGGCTGGGGCACGAGGTCAGCGTGCTGGCGCCCGCCGACGAGGACGCGGAGCTGCCGCCGTACGTGGTGGCCGCCGGGCGGGCGGTGCCGTTGCCGTACAACGGGTCGGTCGCGCGGATCGCCTTCGGGCCGGTCTCCACCGCCCGGGTCCGGCGGTGGCTGGCCCGCGGCCGGTTCGACGTGCTGCACGTGCACGAGCCGATGACGCTGAGCCTGTCGCTGCTCGCCGTGCTCTCCGCCCGCGGGCCGGTCGTCGCGACCTTCCACACCGCCATGACGCGGTCCCGCGCGCTGTCCGCGGCGCAGGGCCTGCTCCAGCTCGTGGTCGAGAAGATCACCGCCCGGATCGCGGTCAGCGAGCTGGCCCGCAAGGTGCAGGTCGAGCATCTCGGCGGCGGTGCGGTCGAGATCCCCAACGGCGTGGCGGTGGCCCGGTTCGCCGCCGCGCGGCCGCTGCCGGGCTGGCCCGGCGAGGGCGGCACGCTGGGCTTCCTGGGCCGCTTCACCGAGCCGCGCAAGGGCTTCGACCTGCTGCGGACGGCGTTCGTCTCGCTCGCCCGCGAACGCCCGGGGCTGCGCCTGCTGGTGGCCGGGCCCGGCGACCGCGAGGAGCTGTTCAAGGACATCCCCGCCGACCTGCGCGCCCGGGTCGAGTTCCTCGGGCTGGTCAGCGAGGAGGACAAGGCCCGCATGCTGCGCAGCGTCGACGTCTATGTGGCGCCGAACACGGGCGGCGAGTCCTTCGGCATGATCCTCACCGAGGCGATGGCGGCCGGCGCCACGATCGCGGCCAGCGACCTGGACGCGTTCCGCCGGGTCCTCGACGGCGGACGGGCCGGTGCCCTCTTCGCGACCGGCGACGCGGCCGCCCTGACCACGCTGCTCGGGGAACTGCTGGACGATCCGGAGCGTCGCGCTGGGTTGTCAGAGTGTGCACAGAGCGTAGTCAGGACGTTCGACTGGCCGAGCGTCGCCCAGCGCGTGCTGGAGGTGTACGCCACGGCGATCGAGGCGACGGACGGCCGGGTTTTCGACGACGAGTGGGCGGAACCACGTCACGGGACGTGACTGTCCGACACGATCAGGCACTACGATGCCCGGCATGTGGTGGCTCGTGGGTGCGCTCATGGTGGTGGCTGTGCTGGCGTACCTCGCCTGGACCGCCCACCGGGTGGAACGGGTCCACGTCCGGGCCCAGTCGGGCGCGCGGGCCCTCGACGCCCACCTGATGCGCCGTGCCGCCGCGGCGGCCGTGGTCGCCGAGCGCGCCGACCTCACCGAGCTCTACCTGGCCGCCCGCCTCGCCCTCGACGCCGCGCCGGACGAGCGGGAGGCGGCCGAGAACGACCTGACCCGCCAGTTGCAGGCCGCCGAGCTGCCCGGCGCGGACCCGGCCACCGCCATCCTGGTCGCCACCAGCCGCCGGGTCGTGCTCGCCCGCCAGGTGCACACCGACCTGGTTCGCGACGCGCTGACCGCCCGCGGCCGCCTGCTGGTGCGGCTGCTGCGGATGGCCCGGCAGTACGAGCGGCCGCGCTACTTCGAGATCGTCGACCCGACGCTGCCCGTGCCGCTGACCCCGCGCCCGGCGGAGCCCGCCGATCTGCGCATCCCGGCGGTCTGAGCCCGCCGTCGCGGGGCAGGCCACCGAGGGGTCGATTGGCCATCGGCCGGGACGTGCCGGGTGCGTAAAATTCTCACGAATCCCGACCTCGTGAGGAGTCCAGACACCGTGTCCGAGAGCGCGCCCGACAGCCAGCCCACCACCGGTACCGCCCGCGTGAAGCGCGGTATGGCCGAAATGCTCAAGGGCGGTGTGATCATGGACGTGGTCACGCCGGAGCAGGCCAAGATCGCCGAGGACGCCGGCGCGGTCGCCGTCATGGCCCTCGAGCGGGTCCCCGCGGACATCCGGGCCCAGGGCGGCGTGTCCCGGATGAGCGACCCCGACATGATCGACGGCATCATCGCCGCCGTCTCCATCCCGGTCATGGCCAAGGCCCGCATCGGCCACTTCGTCGAGGCCCAGGTGCTGCAGTCGCTCGGCGTCGACTACATCGACGAGTCCGAGGTGCTCACCCCGGCGGACTACGCCAACCACATCGACAAGTGGGCGTTCACCGTGCCCTTCGTCTGCGGCGCGACCAACCTCGGCGAGGCGCTGCGCCGCATCACCGAGGGCGCGGCCATGATCCGCTCCAAGGGTGAGGCCGGCACCGGTGACGTCTCCAACGCCACCACCCACATGCGCACCATCCGCGCCGAGATCCGCCGCCTCGCCTCCCTGCCCGAGGACGAGCTGTTCGTCGCGGCCAAGGAGCTGCAGGCGCCGTACGACCTGGTGAAGGAGGTCGCGACCACCGGCAAGCTGCCCGTCGTGATGTTCACCGCCGGCGGCATCGCCACCCCGGCCGACGCGGCGATGATGATGCAGCTGGGCGCCGAGGGCGTGTTCGTAGGCTCCGGCATCTTCAAGTCGGGCAACCCGGCGCAGCGCGCGGCCGCCATCGTCAAGGCCACCACCTTCCACGACGACCCCGACGTCATCGCCAAGGTCTCCCGCGGCCTGGGCGAGGCCATGGTCGGCATCAACGTCGAGGAGATCCCCCAGCCCCACCGCCTCGCCGAGCGCGGCTGGTAAGGATCTCCCACGCCGCGCCGGTCGAGACCGGCGCGGCGTTCTTCTGCCACTCACGCAGAATGAAGGGTCCGGAGATCCGCCCATGAGCCGCCAGGCGAATGGATCTCCGGGCCCGGCCTCGGCGGGAGCGACGGTCTGCACCACGCACGGACCTACGACGAAAAGCTCTTGATCTTGAAGGTGTCCATGAACATCGGAGTCCTCGCCCTCCAGGGTGACGTGCGCGAACACCTCACCGCCCTCGCCGAGAGCGACGCCCTGGCGCGCCCGGTCCGCCGGCCGGAGGAGCTCGACGAGGTCGAGGCACTCGTCATCCCCGGCGGCGAGTCCACGACCATGAGCAAGCTGGCCGTCACCTTCGGCCTGCTCGACCCGATCCGCAAGCGGATCGCCGACGGCATGCCCGTGTACGGCTCCTGCGCCGGCATGATCATGCTGGCCACGACCGTCCTCGACGGGCGGCCGGACCAGGAGTCGTTCGCCGGGATCGACATGACCGTGCGGCGCAACGCGTTCGGCCGGCAGGTCGACTCGTTCGAGGCCGCCGTGCGCATCGAGGACGTCGAGGGCGACGATTTCCACGCGGTCTTCATCCGCGCGCCCTGGGTGGAGGAGGTCGGCCCCGACGTGCGGGTGCTGGGCCGCGTCGCGGACGGGCCCGCCGCCGGTAGGATTGTCGCCGTTCGGCAGGGGAACCTGCTCGCCACGGCTTTCCACCCGGAGCTCACCGGCGACCTGCGCGTCCACCGGTACTTCGTCGAGATGGTCGGCCAAGCCGCAGCCGCACGGTAGCAAGACACGGAGGTTACGCATGTCCGGCCACTCAAAGTGGGCGACGACCAAGCACAAGAAGGCCGTCATCGACGCCAAGCGCGGCAAGATGTTCGCCAAGCTGATCAAGAACGTCGAGGTGGCGGCCCGCGTCGGCGGCGGTGACCCGGCTGGTAACCCCACGCTCTACGACGCCATCCAGAAGGCGAAGAAGAGCTCGGTCCCGAACGACAACATCGAGCGCGCCGTCAAGCGCGGCTCCGGCCTCGAGGCCGGCGGCGCCGACTGGCAGACCATCATGTACGAGGGCTACGGCCCGAACGGCGTGGCGATGCTCATCGAGTGCCTCACCGACAACCGCAACCGCGCGGCGACCGAGGTGCGCACCGCGCTGACCCGCAACGGCGGCACGTTCGCCGACGCCGGCTCGGTGTCGTACCTGTTCAACCGCAAGGGCGTGGTGATCGTCCCGAAGGGCGAGCTCTCCGAGGACGACGTCATGCTGGCCGTCCTGGACGCCGGCGCCGAGGAGATCAACGACCTCGGTGAGTCGTTCGAGGTGGTCTGCGAGCCCGGCGACCTGGTCGCCGTCCGCACCGCCTTGCAGGACGCCGGCATCGAGTACGACTCGGCCGAGTCCTCGCTGGTGCCGACGATGACCGTGGAGGTCGACGAGGAGGCCGCGCGCAAGGTCTTCAAGCTGATCGACGTGCTCGAGGACTGCGACGACGTGCAGAACATCTTCGCCAACTTCGACGTCAGCGACGAGGTCATGGCGAAGATCGACGCCTGACTCCCGCCTTCTCCCCACGGCCGTCCGGGTCCCGTCCCGGGCGGCCGTGGTGCTGTCATCCGGCCCCGGACGCCCGGGACATGACGTGGACCAGGCCGCCGACGAGCAGGACGCCCCCTGCGCACAGCCGGGCGTAGTGGCGCCACAGATGCCGTCGGTAGGCGTGCACCCAGGCGATCTCCGCGTCGGCGACGGCGCCGGTGTCCGCACGGACGGTCGTGGGCAGCAGCGCCGCGAGCCGCTGGGCCACCGACGCGGGCGCGGCCCGGCGGTATCCCGGGGCGCCCGGCCGCGCGCCGGGGCGGACGGTGACCTCGACCGGGTGGGAACACTCCTCGGTCCGCAGGGCCATGCGGCGGGCGAGGTAGTCGCCGCGGACGTCGCGCCGGTGCAGCCGGCTCTTCCACTCCAGCCGGCGCCAGTGGCCGGCCAGGTCGGCGAGCACCGCAGCCGCGGCCGTGGTGCCGTCGCCGCCGCACCGGCGGGCCGCCTCCCGGCGCAGGGGGTCCAGCCGCGTGGCCACGTACGCGAGGAAGTCCGCTGGCGGGTCGGCGTCCATCGTTCCATGGTCGAGTGACGCCGGTCACCGCACAAGGGTTCGAGGTGCGTGTGTCGCTCGAGGCCGGCGGGACCGGGCGTACTAGGGTGTCGAACACACGTCCGAGGAGAGGGGAGTGCTCGTGCGGGTGCTCGGCATCGACCCCGGTCTCACCCGGTGCGGCGTCGGGGTGGTCGAGGGCGTGCCCGGCCGGCCCTGCACGCTGGTCGGCTACTACGTCGTGTACACCGAGCCCGACGACGACATCGCCCTGCGGCTGCTGCACCTCGACCGCTCGCTGGCCGACCTCGTCGCCGAGCACCGGCCCGACAGCGTCGCGGTCGAGCGCGTCTTCAGCCAGCACAACACCCAGACGATCACGGGTACGGCGCAGGCCAGCGGCATCGGCATCCTGGCCGGGGCGCGCGCCGGGCTGCCGGTGCAGACGTACACGCCCAGCGAGGTCAAGGCGGCGGTGACCGGCTCCGGCACGGCCGGCAAGGCGCAGGTGACGAGCATGGTCACGCGACTGCTCGGCCTCGACGGCCCGCCCCGGCCCGCCGACGCGGCGGACGCCCTCGCCATCGCCATCTGCCACATCTGGCGCGGCGGCACCCGGGCCCGGCTGCAGGCCGCCGCGGTGCAGGCCGCCCGAGCCGCCCGCTCGGCCCGCACCCGTTCTTCCGCCCCGGCCCGTTCTTCCGCACCGGCCCGCAGGACAGGAGCTCGTGGATGATCGCCAGCGTTCGTGGCGTGGTCGCCGCCATCGCACCCGACAGCGCCGTCATCGAGGTCGGCGGCGTCGGTCTCGCCGTGCAGTGCGCGCCCGGCACGCTCGCCGGCCTGAAGGCGGGCGCCGAGGCCCGCCTGGCCACCAGCCTGGTCGTGCGCGAGGACTCGCTCACCCTCTACGGCTTCGCCGACGACGACGAGAAGCACCTGTTCGAGCTGCTCCAGACCGCCAGCGGCGTCGGGCCCCGGCTCGCCCAGGCGGTCCTGGCCGTGCACCAGCCCGAGGCGGTCCGCCGGGCGATCTCCGCCGGGGACATCGCCGCTCTCACCCGGGTGCCGGGCATCGGCAAGAAGGGCGCCGAACGCCTGGTCCTGGAGCTGCGCGACCGCATCGGCGCCGTCTCGACCGGCCCGGACGGGGTCGCCGGCGCGCTCACCGGCGGCTGGCAGGAGCAGGTCCGCCAGGGCGTCGTGGCGCTGGGCTGGTCCGCCCAGCAGGCCGACCAGGCGGTCGCCGCGGTCGCCGAGTCCCTCGACGGCGAGACGCCTCCGGTGCCGATCCTGCTGCGCCAGGCGATCCGCCTGCTGGGCCGGACCCGATGACCGAGGGCCTGGTCTCGCCGTACGCGGGAGACGAGGAACTGGACGCCGAGGCCAGCGTCCGGCCCCGCCGCCTGGCCGACTTCATCGCCCAGCATCGCGTCCGCGACCAGCTGGAACTCCTCCTCAAGGGCGCGATGGGCCGCGGCTCCCCGCCCGACCACATCCTCCTCTCAGGCCCGCCTGGCCTGGGCAAGACGACGCTGGCGAACATCGTGGCGGCGGAGCTGGGGACCGGGATCCGGACCACGAGCGGGCCGGTGATCGAGCGGTCCGGGGATCTCGCCGCCATCCTGACCAGCCTCGGCGAGGGCGACGTGCTGTTCATCGACGAGATCCACCGGATCGCGAAGCCCGCCGAGGAGCTGCTCTACAGCGCCATGGAGGACTTCCGGGTCGACGTCGTGGTGGGCAAGGGCCCGGGTGCCACCGCGATCCCGCTCGACGTCGAGCCGTTCACGCTGGTCGGTGCCACCACGCGGGCCGGATTGCTGTCCGGGCCGATGCGGGACCGCTTCGGGTTCGTGGCGCACCTGGACTTCTACTCGCCGGCCGACCTGGACGCCCTGCTCCACCGCTCGGCCCGGATCCTGGGGGTGCCGATCACGCCCGAGGGCGCCGCCGAGATCGCCGGGCGGTCGCGGGGCACGCCGCGCATCGCCAACCGGCTGCTGCGGCGGGTGCGGGACTATGCCGAGGTGCGCGGCGACGGGGTCGTCGACGAGTCGACCGCCAAGGCGGCCCTCACCGTCTACGACGTCGACCAGCTCGGCCTGGACCGGCTGGACCGGGCGGTGCTGCGGGCGCTCGTCGAGTCCTTCCGCGGTGGCCCCGTCGGCCTGTCCACCCTGGCGGTCGCGGTGGGGGAGCAGTCGGACACGGTCGAGGAGATGTGCGAGCCCTTCCTGGTCCGGGCCGGGCTGCTGGCGCGGACGCCGCGGGGGCGGGTGGCCACCGACGCCGGGTGGCGCCATCTGGGCAGGACGCCCCCCGAGGGCCGGCCGGCGGCGCCGCACCAACCCGACCTCTTCGCCCGGGATGCGGATTCCTCTCCGTAATGTGAACGTGACGTGTGCCGCGTACGGATCTCCCAGGTAGAAGGATTAGACTCGCCGCCGTCCAACGGGATGTCTATTTCGCCACACCCCGAGCCCGGTGCCGCGGTGGTGGCCCCACGGAAGGTTCTTCCTCGTGTTTTCAGCAGCTCAAGCGCAGGGCGGCGGCAGCTTCATGCCGTTGCTTCTGATCGTCCTGCTCTTCGGCGTCATGTACTTCATGATGATCCGTCCGCAGCAGAAGCGGCGCCGTGAGGCCCAGGCCATGCAGGCGGCGCTGGGTCCGGGCGACGAGATCGTCACCATCGGCGGGCTGCACGCGACCGTCGTCGCGGTCGACGACGAGGTCGTCACGGTCGAGATCGCTCCGGGGGTCAACGCCCGGTACGCACGCCCGGCGATCGCCCGCGTGGTGAAGCCGGAGCCGGCCGCCGCCGCGGAGCCCGTCGTGGCCGAGCCGGCCGCCGAGGAGCCGGTCCAGAGCCCGGTCGTCGAGACCCGCAAGAGCAAGGACTGACGTCGCCCCCGGCGGCCCGTGACCCGCGGGTCGCCGAGGCGTAATCCACCGCGGGCCGCGGGGCGGGGCACCCGAACGGCCCGTCGTTGTGAATAATCGTCGCGGGGTGCTCCGGCCAGGCCGCCGTTTGCGGTCCGAGGCCGCCTGCCCTGCCCTTTCCCCACCTGCGGCCGCGCTCCCGCGGCCTCTCTCAGCACGAGGAGATCGACAGTCGTGGCACGACCACCACAGGGACAACCGCATCCCGGGCGGCAACTCGCCGTGCTCGGTCTCCTCTTCGCCATCCTCTATGCGCTGGTGTTCTGGGGCCCGGGCACCAAGGGGCTGGGCTACGAGGAGCGGTTGCACCCCCGGCTCGGCCTCGACCTCATCGGTGGCACGCAGGCCACGTACGTCGCCTCGCTCGCCAACGGCCAGGCGCCCAGCCGGGAGAGCATGGAGGAGTCCCGGAAGATCATCGACCAGCGGGTCAACGCGCTCGGCGTGACCGAGGCCGAGGTGGTCGTCGAGGGCAACCGCAACATCGTGGTGTCCGTCGCCGGCGAGGCCAACGACCAGCTCAAGACCGTCGGCCAGGCGGCGCAGATGCGCTTCCGCAAGGTTCTCAAGGTGACCGGCGACGCCGCCGCGGTGGCGGTCAACCCGCCCACGGCGACGCCGAGCGCGGCACCGAGCGGCGCCGCGCCGAAGCCGAGCACCTCGGCCAAGGCGCCCAAGGCGCCCGCCGTCACCGGCAGCGCCGTCCCGTCCGCCTCCACCGGCGGCCAGGGTGGCGGCGAGCGGGCGCCCGCGCCCAGCGCCAGCGCCTCCGCGCCGGCGGCCGCGCCGTCGGCGCCGGCCCCGTCCGCCTCGGCTCCGGCCCCGGTCGCCCCGGACATCCAGCAGCAGCGCGCCGCGATCGCCAAGAAGGTCGGCGCGGCGGCGTGGTCCGCGGCCGAGAAGCTGACCGACCCGGTCGACCTCTCCACCAACCCGGCCGCCGGCCTGCCCTACAAGCCCTTCAGCACGCTCAGCGGCGAAGAGGTCAACGCGCTGACGCCGGAGATGCAGTTCAACGTCCCGACGATCAGCTGCGACCAGCTCAACAAGCGGACCGCCGGCGCCATCGACGACGAGAAGTCCAAGGTCGTCGCGTGCCAGAGCGGCGCGAAGATGCTCCTCGACGTCGCCAAGGTGGTCGGCACCGACATCGACACCGCCTCGCCGCAGCTCGACCAGCAGACCGGCCAGTGGGTCGTCTCGCTGGACTTCACCAGCACCGGCCAGCCCAAGTGGACCGAGCTGACGCGGGAGGCGTTCCAGCCGGCCGCCAACGACCCGTGCCTGTCCGCCGCGCAGGCCATGTCGACCGGCGCCACGCACTGCCTCGTCGCCGTGGTCCTCGACAAGGAGGTCATCTCGGCGCCGGAGATCCAGGCCGTGCTGAGCAGCCAGTCGCAGATCACCGGCTCGTTCACGGCCGTCACGGCCCGGGAGCTCGCCGACAAGATCAAGTACGGTGCCCTGCCGGTCACGTTCGAGCCGAGCACCACCCAGACCGTCTCCGCCACGCTGGGCATCGCACAGCTGCAGGCCGGTCTCATCGCCGCCGCGATCGGCATGGGCCTGGTGGCGATCTACGCCTTCTTCTACTACCGCCTGCTCGGCTCCGTGATCTTCCTGAGCCTGCTGCTGTCCGGTCTGCTGACCTTCGGCGCCCTCGTGGTGCTCGGCCGGACCACGGGCTTCACGCTGACCCTCGCCGGCATCGCGGGTTTCATCGTGTCCCTCGGTGTCGCGGCGGACTCCTTCGTCATCTACTTCGAGCGCCTCAAGGACGAGATCCACGAGGGCCGGAGTGCGCGAAGTGCCGTACCGCGGGCGTGGGCCCGCGCGCGGCGTACCATCATCTCGGCCAACACCATCACCATCATGGCGGCCGTGGTGCTCTACATCGTGTCGATCGGCGCGGTGAAGGGCTTCGCGTTCGCGCTGGGGCTGTCCACGATCCTCGACCTCATCGTGGTGTTCCTCTTCCGGCACCCGATCATGACGATGTTCGCGAACACCAAGGCGTTCCTGTCGCCGCGGGTCAGCGGCCTCGGCCGTGCCCTCAAGCGCGCCCCGACCGAGAAGGAGGCCTGACATGGCCAAGGGCCTTGCCGAACGCCTCTACATGGGCGAGGCGAACCTCAACATCGTCGGGCGCCGCAAGATGTGGTTCGCGATCGCCGGCGCGCTGATCGTCCTCGCCGTCGGCAGCTTCTTCGTCCGCGGCTTCCACCTGGGCATCGAGTTCTCCGGCGGCACCCAGTTCTCGCTGCCCGCGAGCGTCGGCACCGCCGAGGCCGCACAGAGCGCGGTCAAGCGGGCGGTGGACACCGCGGGGGTGGCCGACGAGGCGAACGTCGGCGCGGCCCAGAAGGTCGGCGACGGTCCCGACGCGACCTTCAACGTCCGGACCGGCGAGCTGGAGCAGGACGACGCGAACGCGGTCAAGAGCGCCCTGGTCAAGGACCTGGGCGTGCCCGCCGAGAAGATCAGCGACGACCGCGTCTCCGCGGCGTGGGGCGGCCAGGTCACCGAGCAGGCGCTGCTCGGCCTCGCCATCTTCCTGGTGCTGGTGCTCGGTTACCTGGTGGTGCGCTTCGAGTGGCGGATGGCGGTCGCCGCGGTCTCCTCGCTGCTGCTCGACCTCGTGCTGACCGCCGGCGTCTACTCGATGGTCGGCTTCGAGGTCACGCCCTCCACGGTCATCGGCTTCCTGACCATCCTCGGCTTCTCCCTGTACGACGTCGTGGTGGTGTTCGACAAGGTGCAGGAGAACACCCGGGGCATCACCGCCGGCAGCTCCCGGACCTACGGCGAGGCGGCCAACCTGGCGGTCAACCAGACCCTCATGCGCTCGATCAACACCGGCCTCGTGGCGTTGCTGCCCGTCGGCGGCCTGCTCTTCATCGGCGCCGGCCTGCTGGGCGCGGGCACGCTGAAGGACCTCGGCCTGGTGCTCTTCGTCGGCATGGGGCTCGGCGTGGCCTCCTCGATCGTCTTCGCCACGCCGATGCTGGTCGCGCTGAAGGACCAGGAGCCGCGGATCAAGTCGCACAACGCCCGGGTGCTCGCCCGCCGCTCCTCGGCCCGCTCCGGCGACGTCGCCCGCGGCGAGCGCGGCCGCACCGGCGCGACCGCGGCCGAGGACGAGCCGGCGTTGGCCGGCACGACGCCCGGCTCGACGCCGCGCCCCGGCGCCCGCCCGACCGGCAAGCGCGCCACCAACCGCGGCGGCGGCGCGGGCAACCGCCCCAGCGGCGGCCAGAAGCGCCGCTGACGAAGAACGCCCCGGCGGCTGAACGCCGCCGCTGAGGAAGAACGCCCCGGCGGCTGAACGCCGCCGCTGAGGAAGAACGCCCCGGCGGCTGAACGCCGCCGCTGAGGAAGAACGCCCCG
>NZ_BMQY01000003.1:0-88974 GCF_014648355.1 Couchioplanes azureus | reverse complement strand
GGCCGTCGGCTTTGTCTAGGCTGTGGCGCGTGACGGATACTGCTGCAGAGGTACGCGGGGACAGCGGCCCCGAGGTCGCCGCGCTGGTCGCCGGCCGGGTCGTGGACGTGCCCGACTTCCCGAAGCCCGGCATCGCCTTCAAGGACCTGACCCCGCTGTTCGCCGACGGGCCGGCGTTCCGCGAGGTCGTCGACCGGATCGTCGCGCACCACGGCGCCGGCTCCTTCGACGTCGTCGCCGGGATCGAGGCGCGCGGGTTCGTGCTGGCCGCCGCGCTCGCCTACGCGACCGGCACGGGGGTCGTGCCGATCCGCAAGGCCGGCAAGCTGCCGCGGGAGACGTACGCCGCGTCCTACGCCCTGGAGTACGGCGAGGCGACCCTGGAGCTGCACCGGGACTCCTTCGCGGCGGGGCAGCGGGTGCTGGTGGTCGACGACGTGCTCGCCACCGGGGGCACCGCCGCGGCCGCTTTGGAGCTGGTCGAACGGGCCGGCGGCACCGTCTGCGGATTCACGGTCGTCATGGAGCTCGGCTTCCTGCCGGGACGGGAGCGGCTGAGCCCTCGTACAGTCCATGCCCTGCTGACCGTTTGATGCTTTTCGCCCCACGTGGCGGTACTCTTTCGGAGCTTCGGGCCAGGCCTACCGGGAACTCCGGGCGGGTACGATGGCTTTTCCAACCAGGTGAGCAGTAGCGACGTGAGGAGGCCGGTGTCCAGCGACGTCGCCCCTCCGACGGAGGGCACGGTGCAGCCGACCGACGCGACCAAGGCTTCCTCGCCGTCGAGCGACTCGGCGGCGCCGTCGAAGCCTGCCGGGGCTTCGCCCCAGAAGCCCGCGAACGGGGCCACCGAGACCCCGGTCACCGGGGTGCCGCTGCCCGACGGTGAGACCACCCAGCCGCTGGCGCCGGGCGACGAGCCCACCGTCGGTTTCGGGCTGGCCAGCGCGCCCACCGGGCGCCGGGTGCGGGCCCGGCTCGCACGGTTCAACGCGCCCTGGCAGAGCACCCAGGTCAGCGAGGTGCTCGAGCCGCTGATCGCGACCCATCGGGCCAGCCACCCCAAGGCCGACGGGCGGGCCCTGCAGCGCGCCTTCGACGTGGCCGCCCGGTGGCACTCGGGGCAGTACCGCAAGTCCGGCGACCCGTACATCACGCATCCGCTCGCCGTCGCGACGATCCTGGCGAACCTCGGCATGGACACCACCACGCTGGTGGCCGCCCTGCTGCACGACACGATCGAGGACACCGACTACGGGCTCGAGCAGATGCGCGCCGACTTCGGCGGCGAGGTCGCGCTGCTGGTCGACGGCGTCACCAAGCTCGACCGGGTCAAGCTCGGCGACGCCGCCAAGGCCGAGACGATCCGCAAGATGGTCGTGGCCATGGCCAAGGATCCGCGGGTGCTGGTCATCAAGCTGGCCGACCGGCTGCACAACATGCGCACGCTGACCTTCCTGCCCCGTGCCAAGCAGGAGCAGAAGGCCAAGGAGACGCTGGAGATCCTCGCGCCGCTGGCCCACCGCCTCGGTATGAACACGATCAAGTGGGAGCTCGAGGACCTCGCGTTCGGCACGCTGTTCCCCAAGCGGTTCGAGGAGATCAACCGCCTGATCGGCGAGCATCAGCCGCAGCGCGAGGCGCTGCTGCGGCAGGTGACCAACCGGGTCGGCCTCGACCTCAAGTCGGCGAAGATCAAGGCCGAGGTGACCGGCCGGCCCAAGCACCTGTACTCGATCTACCAGAAGATGATCGTGCGGGGCCGCGACTTCAACGACATCTACGACCTGGTCGGCGTGCGCATCCTGGTCGACACTGTCCGCGACTGCTACGCCGCGCTGGGCGTCATCCACGCGAACTGGCAGCCGGTGCCCGGCCGGTTCAAGGACTACATCGCGATGCCGAAGTTCAACATGTACCAGTCGTTGCACACGACGGTCATCGGCCCGACCGGCAAGCCGGTCGAGATGCAGATCCGCACCTTCGCCATGCACCGTACGGCGGAGTTCGGCATCGCCGCGCACTGGAAGTACAAAGAGCAGAAGGGCGCCACCATCGTGGGCCCGCCCGCGCACATCGACGAGATGACGTGGCTGCGCCAGCTGCTGGACTGGCAGCGGGAGGCGAGCGACCCGAGCGAGTTCCTCGACGCGCTGCGCTTCGACCTGTCCAGCCAGGAGGTCTACGTCTTCACGCCCAAGGGCGACGTGATCCCGCTGCCCACCGGGTCGACGCCGGTGGACTTCGCGTACGCGGTGCACACGGAGGTCGGCCACAAGACGATCGGCGCCCGGGTCAACGGCAAGCTCGTGCCGCTGGAGTCGACGCTGTCGAACGGCGACGTGATCGAGATCTTCACGTCGAAGTCGGCGACGGCCGGCCCGACCCAGGACTGGCTGGGCTTCGTCAAGAGCCCGCGCGCCCGCACCAAGATCCGGCAGTTCTTCAACAAGGAACGCCGCGAGGAGGCGATCGAGGCCGGCAAGGACGCGATCGTCAAGGCGATGCGCAAGCAGGGCCTGCCCCTGCAGCGCATGCTCACCAGCGAGAACCTCACCACCATCGCCCGCGACCTGCACCTGGCCGACGTCTCCTCGCTGTACGCGGCGGTGGGGGAGAACACCGTCTCGGCCCAGTCGGTGGTGCAGAAGCTCGTCGCCGGATTCGGCGGCGAGGAGGGCGCGGTCGAGGACATCGCCGAGACGGCCGTCGCGACCCGCCCGCCGCGCAACCGCAGCACCGCGCAGGACCCGGGCGTCGTGGTCAAGGACGTCAGCGACGTGTGGGTCAAGCTGGCCCGCTGCTGCACCCCGGTGCCGGGCGACGCGGTCTTCGGCTTCGTCACCCGCTCCGGCGGCGTGAGCGTGCACCGCGAGGACTGCGCCAACGCCGAGGACCTGCGCGAGCAGAGCGAGCGCGTGGTCGAGGTGAGCTGGAAGCCGACCTCGGCGTCGACGTTCCTGGTGGCCATCCAGGTCGAGGCGCTCGACCGGCACAAGCTGCTCGCCGACGTGACGAGGGTGCTCTCCGAGGAGCGGGTGAACATCCTGTCGGCGACGGTGACCACGACGCGCGACCGGGTGGCGGTCAGCCGCTTCACGTTCGAGATGGCCGACCCGAAGCACCTCGGTCACCTGGTGGCCGCGGTGCGGAAGGTGGACGGCGTGTTCGACGCCTACCGGGTCACCTCCGGCGCCTGAGCCGGGCGGAAAGAAAGGGCGGACCCCGACGGGGCCCGCCCTTCTTCGTGAGCGCCGATCAGGCCGCGGCCATCGTGATGCTCTTGATGTCGATCTCCTTCTTGGGGTGACCGTCGCCCTGGCCGTTGGCGTTGTCACTGCCCGCCTTGGCCACGCCCTCGACGATGTCGAGCCCCTTGGTGACCGTGCCCAGGACCGTGTAGTCGGGCGGCAGCTCGGTGTCGGCGTACACGATGAAGAACTGGCTGCCGGTGGTGCTGGGAGCCGAGGTCTTGGCCATCGCGATCGTGCCCTTCGGGTACGTCGGCTTGGCGTTGGTCGGGAGGTTCTCCTCCGGGTACTTGAAGTTCGGGCCGCCCTGGCCGTCGGTCTCCCGGTAGCCCTTGCCCGACGCCGACGGGTCACCGCACTGCAGCACCTTGATGCCCTCGGTGGTGAGCCGGTGGCACTTGCTGTTGTCCCAGAACTTCTTGCCCGCCAGGTAGGTGAACGCCGCGCCGGTGCACGGCGTCTTCGACAGGTCCACCGCCGCCGTGACGACGCCCAGGCTCGTGTCGATGGTCAGCGTGCTCTTGCCGGTGTTCGGCACGTTGGCGGGCGGGAGACCACCGGTGTCCTTGACCTTGCCGCCGGTGCTGCCATCCTCCGGGATCCAGTGGCAGGCCACCGTCCCCGGCGGCGGCGCGGCGGCCTCCCCGCCCGGCGAGTCGTCGTTGCCGAGCGCGGCGACGATCCACACGGCGGCGCCGGCGATCACGACCACCGCGAGGGCCGAGCCGATGATGGCCTGGCGCTGCCGGCGCTTCTTCGCGGCGGCGGCCCGCTCGGCCATCTCCTTCTCGAGGCGGGCCCGCGCCGCGGCGCGCTGCCTGTCCTTGATCGTCGACACGGTGTTCCTCCTGATATGCCTTCGTGCGGTGAGGGGGCTGCGGTCGGGTGGATGCGGCGGGCGGATGCTCAGGACCGGCGGGACGCCGAGGGGGCGGCCGACGGGGCCGCGACCGCCGACGGGGTCACGGCCGGTGGGGTCACCGGGTCGGCGGCGCTGGGCTCGCCGACGGTGACGCTCTGCACGGTGATCTTCTCCTTGGGCTTGACCTTGTCGCCCGTGGCATTGGCGACGACCGGGATCTTGCCGATGGCCGCCACCGTCTCCATGCCGCCGGTGACCGTGCCGACGATCGGGTACTGCGGCTCGCCCTTGGGCGTGAAGTCCTTGAAGAAGATGAGGAACTGGCTGCCGTTGGTGCCCGGAGGATCGCCGATCAGCGCCACCGTGCCCTTCGGATAGAGCGGGGCGGCGGGCGCCTTCGACGGCGCGGGAGAGCCGCTCGGGCGGGGCTCGGGCTCCGGCTTCAGCGGGACGTTCTCGTTGTAGACGCTGTACGTCGGCCCGCCCTGGCCGGTGCCGCTCGGGTCGCCGCAGCGGATCGCGCCCTCGGTGGTGAGCTCGTGGCAGGTGGTGTTGTCGTAGAACTTCTTGCCCGCGAGGTAGGCCAGGTCCGCGGCGCTGCACGGCGCGTTCACCAGGTCGAGGCTCACCACGATCGGCGCGCCCTTGTCGGTGGTGATCGTCATCGTCCGGCTGCCGGAGGTGGGGATGCCCGACGTCGGCGGCTCGCCCACGTCCTTGAGGCTGGTGTTCGTCGAGGCGTTCTGCCGGGTCCACGCGCAGACGTCGGAGTCCGCGGCATCCGTGCCGGAC
This sequence comes from Couchioplanes azureus, assembly GCF_014648355.1. Classification (GTDB taxonomy): domain Bacteria; phylum Actinomycetota; class Actinomycetes; order Mycobacteriales; family Micromonosporaceae; genus Actinoplanes; species Actinoplanes azureus. The sequence goes on along the minus strand of NZ_BMQY01000003.1, from coordinate 84,069 downwards.
TTGTCGCTGTCGAACGCGCCACCGAGCCAGGCGACGCCGCCCACCACGAGGAGCAGAGCGGCCGCGGCGCCGACGCCCGCCTGGATCTGCCGCCGTCGTCGCTGCTTGGCGGCCCGGCGCGCCAGCTGGCGATCAAGTTTCTCCCGCGCCAGTTTCCGCGCCCGATCCTTGCTGGAGACCACCTAGGGCTTCCTTCCTCACTCGCGCCCGTGCGCCACGCCACACGCCCGCAAGAGTGTACGGGTAACGCCTGGGAATGTGGTGTGCGAGGTTGCGTGGCGGTGTGTACGGTGCGTCCCGCTAGGCTTTCGGGGGAATGGGACAGCTAGAGAGGGGTGCCGAGTGCTCGTCACCGGCTTTCCGGCCGAGGCTTTCGGCACCAATTGCTACGTCGTGGCTCCGGGCCCGGGCGAGCAGTGCCTGGTGGTGGATCCGGGCATCGGCGTGCTGGACCGGCTCGACGAGGTGCTCGCGCAGTACCGGCTGCACCCGGCCGCGGTGCTGCTGACCCACGGCCACCTCGACCACACGTTCTCCGTCGCCCCCGTCTGCGGTGCGCGCGGCATCACCGCGTACGTGCACCCGGCCGACCGGGAGCTGCTCGCCGACCCCGCCAAGGGGCTGGGCGTCGGCCTCGACGACCTGTTCGGCGGCCGGCTGACCTACTCGGAGCCCGACGACGTCGCGGAGCTCACCGACGGCGCCACGCTGACCCTGGCGGGTGTGGAGATCACCGTCGACCATGCGCCCGGCCATACCGGCGGGTCGGTGCTGTTCCGGCTGCCCGGTGCCGGCACGTCGTGGGAGGCGGAGCAGCTCTGCCTCTCCGGCGACGTGCTCTTCGCCGGCTCCATCGGACGCACCGACCTGCCGGGCGGCAACACCACGGCGATGATGGCGAGCCTGCGGGACAAGATCCTGCCGCTCGCCGACGACACCGTCGTGCTGCCCGGCCACGGACCCGAGACGACGATCGGCCGCGAGCGCGCGGTCAACCCGTACCTGCGGGAGCTGACCGAAGCGCCCAGCCGAGGCCTCTAGACCCTCGCTAGGAGAACAAGCACCATGAGCAAGCCCACGCCCATCTCCGGCTTCCCGGAGTGGCTGCCCGCCCAGCGGATGATCGAGCAGAACGTCGTCGAGCGCATCCGCGCCACCTTCGAGCTGTACGGCTTCGCCCCGCTCGAGACCCGCGCCGTCGAACCGATGGACCAGCTGCTGCGCAAGGGCGAGACCTCCAAGGAGGTGTACGTCCTGCGCCGCCTGCAGGAGGACCCGGCCACCGGCGGCGGCGACGACGCGCTCGGCCTGCACTTCGACCTGACCGTGCCGTTCGCGCGGTTCGTGCTGGAGAACAGCGGCAAGCTGCAGTTCCCGTTCCGGCGATACCAGATCCAGAAGGTGTGGCGCGGCGAGCGTCCGCAGGAGGGCCGCTACCGCGAGTTCCTGCAGGCCGACATCGACGTGGTGGACCGCGACACCCTGCCGTTCCACTACGACACCGAGATGCCGCTGGTGATCGGCGACGCGTTCCGGTCGCTGCCGATCCCGCCGGCCACGATCCTGGTGAACAACCGCAAGGTGTGCGAGGGCTTCTACCGCGGGATCGGCCTGGCGGACCCCGGCGAGGTGCTCCGCATCATCGACAAGCTCGACAAGATCGGCCCGGCGAAGGTCGGCGACCTGCTGGCCGGCCAGGCCGGGGCGACGCCGGCCCAGATCGACGCCTGCCTGCGGCTCGCCGAGATCTCGGCGGAGGACGGCTCCTTCGTGGACCGGGTCCGCAAGCTCAATGTGGACGACGAGCTGCTCGACGAGGGGCTCGAGGAGCTGGCGCGGGTGGTCGAGACCGCCGCGGAGCACTCGCCCGGGCTGGTCCGGGCCGAACTCAAGATCGCCCGCGGGCTCGACTACTACACCGGGACCGTCTACGAGACCCAGCTGCGGGGGTACGAGCGCTTCGGCTCGATCTGCTCCGGCGGCCGGTACGAGAACCTGGCGTCGACGGGCAGCGAACGCTTCCCGGGCGTGGGCATCTCCATCGGCGTCTCCCGGATGCTCGGCCTGCTCTTCGGCCACCAGGCGCTGACCGTCTCGCGCAGCGTCCCGACGTGCGTCGTGGTCGCGCTGCCGCAGGAGGAGATGCGGGGGCGCTGCGACAAGATCGCCCAGGGCCTGCGCTCCCGGCGGATCAGCACCGAGGTGGCGCCGTCCGCGGCGAAGTTCGGCAAGCAGATCCGCTTCGCCGAGCGGCGCGGCATTCCGTACGTGTGGTTCCCGGGCGCCGACGGCGAGCCGGACACGGTCAAGGACATCCGCTCGGGTGAGCAGGTCGAGGCGGACGCCGCGAGCTGGACGCCCCCGGCGGAGGATCTCCTGCCGGCGATCAGCGCGAGCTGACCGTCCACACCGAACAGCCCGCGCCGGCCTTCTCCGGTCGCGCGGGCTGTGCCGGGTGCGGCGGGGTCAGTGCGCGCCGGCCTCGAAGAGCATGCAGCTGGAGGTCGCGTGGGCGACCAGGCGGCCGGTGGCGTCGGTCATCCGGGCCTCGGCCAGGGCCGTGCGCCGCCCGCGTTGCAGCACCGTGCCGGTCGTCGTCAGCCGTCCCGAGGCGACCGTGACCGGGCGCAGGAACTTCACGGTGAGGTCCAGGCTGGTGTAGCCCACCCCGGCCGGCAGCGTCGAGTGCACCGAGCACGCGGCGGCCGTGTCGAGCAGCGTGGAGAGCACGCCGCCGTGCACGGTGCCGAGCGGGTTGTAGTGGAACTCCTGCGGGTCCAGGTGGAGCGTGACGCTGCCTTCCGTGACGTCCATGCCGACGATGTCGATCATGTGCATGACCGGGGGCGGCGGCAGCTCGCCGGTCGACATGGCCTGCAGCAGCTCGAGGCCGGAGCGGCGGCCGAGCAGCGCGGCGTGCTGCGCCGGGTCCGACCACGCGAAGGTCCGGGAGCGTTCTGCGGTCTGGGTCTGCGTCATGGACGCAGGCTGTCACGGGCTTGCTGTGTCTGTCAATGAGACCTAGCCTCTGTACGTATGACCCAGACCACAGCGCGCCCCGAGGCCCTCGACTGGTCCGTGGAGACCTGCACCATCGGCCGCGCCATGGCGGTGCTCGGCGAGAAATGGACCTTCGTCGTGCTGCGGGAGGTGTTCAACGGCGTACGCCGCTTCGCCGACATGCGCGAACGCACCCACATTCCGAGGCAGGTCCTGGCCAACCGGCTCGCCTCCCTCGTCGAGCACGGGGTGCTGCGCCGGGAGCCCTACCAGGAGCCGGGTTCGCGGGTGCGGCACGAGTACCGGCTCACCCAGAAGGGTTTCGATCTGTATCCGCTGCTGGTCGCGGTCAAGGAGTGGGGCGACCGCTACCTGGCCGACGCGGAAGGTCCGCCGCTGGAGATGGTCCACCGCGACTGCGGCGAGCAGGTGCACGCCGCGCTGCACTGCGCCGGCGGTCATCCGGTGACGGAGTTCCGCGACGTCGTGCCCCGCCCCGGCCCGGGAGCCCGCCGCCGCCGCTGAGCGCGGGGCGATCAACGAACCGGTATCAAGCTCCCACTACATGGATTAGCCAGATGTTTCGGTTTTGTTCCGTTTAACCTCATAAGCGAGCCGCTCTCTTCTCGCGCGCCCGGCGTTCCGAGCCGGACGACGGACCGCGGCGCCGCCCGGCTTCCCGCCGGTGCCGGCAGCCGGCAGCGGCATGCGGAGGAGGTAGGTCGTGGCGGCCCGGTTGCTGATCATCGGCGGTGCCGAGCGCCACGGTGCCAGCGGCACGGCCATCCTGCGGCGCTTCGTGGAGCTCGCGCGCGGACCGGCGGCCGACATCGTGGTCGTCGCCACCGCCAGCGGCGAGCCCGCCGTCCTCGAGGCCGAGTACGCCGGCCTCTTCACCCGCGCCGGCGCCGGCCAGGCCCGCGGGGTGCGGATCACCACCCGGGCGCAGGCGAACGATCCGGAGGTCGTCCGGGCCCTCGCCACCGCCACCGGGGTGTTCTTCACCGGCGGCGACCAGACGCGGATCACCACCGTCATCGGCGGGACCCGTACGGACTCGGTCCTGCAGACCCTCGTGCGGGACGGGACGATCGTGCTCGGCGGCACCAGCGCCGGCGCCGCGATGATGGCCGGCACGATGATCCACGGCGGCGAGGCGCCCGGGATCACCCGCGACGGCGTACGGACCGGCCCCGGGCTGGAGTTCCTGCCCGGCGTGGTGATCGACATGCACTTCGCCGAGCGTGGCCGGCTCAACCGGCTGCTGAGCGCCGTGGCTCTCTACCCGCACGAGCTCGGGCTCGGGATCGACGAGGACACCGCGATCCTCGCCGACGGCGACCACTTCGAGGTGCTCGGCTCCGGCACGGTCACCGTGGTCGACGCCGGCGCGGCCACCGACATCCACGTCCCGGCCTCCGGGCCCATCGCGCTCGCCGGGGCGCGCCTGCACGTGCTGCCGGCCGGCAGCACCTTCGAACTGTCCAGCCGCCGCCCCTCGATCGTCGACGGGGCCGACCGGGAACGGGGATCCGTCCGATGAAGATTCTCAGCCTGCGTCACCTGCGCGGCCCCAACGTCCACCTGTCCCGGCCCGCCGCGGTGGCGAGGGTGCGGCTCGACGAGCTCACCGGACTGGAGACCACGGACGTCACGGGCTTCGCCGAGCGGTTGCTGCGGGTGCTGCCGGGGCTGGCCGAGCACCACTGTGCGGCCGGCGCCCCGGGCGGCTTCGTGAGCCGGATGCGCGGCGGCACCTACTTCGGGCACGTCACCGAGCACGTGGCGCTCGAACTGTCCCAGCGCATCGGGCGGGACGTGAGCTTCGGGCGTACGGTGTCGACCCCGGAGCCGGGCGTCTACGACCTCATCGTGGAGTGCCCGCGCGACGAGTCGCCGGAGTCCACCCTGCCCGAGCGGCTCCTCGAGGCCGCGGTCGAGCTGGTCACCACGGTGGCCTCGGGCGCCTCGGTGTCCGCCGCCGACCTCTCCGGGCGGCTGGGCGACCTGGCCGCCCGCGCCGAGCGGGAGGCGACCGGCCCCAGCACCACGGCCATCATCACGGCCGCCCGCCGCCGCGGCATCCCGGTCGAACGGTACGGCGACCTCAGCCTCCTGCGCCTGGGCTGGGGCGCCCGCCGCCGCCTCGTCTGGGCCGCGATGACCGACCGCACCGGTGGCGTCGGCATCGACGTCGCCGCCGACAAGCTCGTGACCCGCCGGCTGCTCGGCGACGCGGGCATCCCGGTCGCCCCCGGCGGCGCGGCGCACGGCGCGGAAGAGGCCGTGCGGCTGTTCGAACGCCTCGGCGCCCCGGTCGTGGTCAAGCCGCGTCGGGGCCGGCAGGGCGAGCACGTGGCACTGAACCTGCGTACCCGCGAGGAGGTCGCGGCCGCGTGCGCGGCGGCCGGCGCGGACGTGGTGGTGGAGCGCCAGCTCGCCGGCCGGGACTACCGGGTGCTGGTGGTGGCGGGCGAGGTGGTCGCCGCGGCCGAGCGGACCGCCGCCCACGTCGTCGGGGACGGGCAGCACACCGTCGCGGAGCTGGTCGCGCGGGTCAACGCCGACCCGCGGCGGGGCCTGGGGCACTCCCGGGCGCTGACCCGCATCGCCCTCGACGACACCGCGGACGCCGTCCTGGCCCGGCAGAACTGCACCGTCGACTCCGTACCCGACGCGGGTCGCCAGGTGTGGTTGCGCGACAACGCCAACCTCTCCACGGGCGGCACCGCCTGCGACGTCACCGACCGCGTCCATCCCGACGTGGCCCGGCTCTGCCTGCGGGTGGCCGCGGTCGTCGGACTGGACGTCGCCGGCGTCGACCTGCGCCTGCCGGACATCGCCGCGCCCGTGCCGCCCAGCGGCGACCCCGACGAGGCCACGGCGGGCGTCATCGAGGTGAACGCCGTACCGGGGTTGCGCATGCACCTGGCGCCGGTGCGCGGGCGGGCCCGTGACGTGGGCGACGCGATCGTACGGGCGATGTTCCCGGGCGGCTCCGACGGCCGGATCCCGGTCGCCGCGGTCACCGGCACCAACGGCAAGACGTCCGTGGCGCGGATGGCGGCGCACCTGCTCGCCGGCGCCGGGGTGCAGATCGGGCTGACCACGACCGACGGGGTGAGCATCGACGGGCGCGTCGTCTACCGCGGCGACGCGACCGGGCCGCGCTCGGCCCAGATGGTCCTCGGCGACCCGGGGGTGCAGGCCGCGGTCCTGGAGACCGCGCGCGGCGGCATGCTGCGCCGCGGCCTCGGGTACGACTGGAGCGACGTCGGCGTGATCACCAACATCACCGCGGACCACTTCGGCCAGGACGGGCTGGAGTCGATCGAGGACGTGGCCCACGTCAAGGCGCTGGTGGCGGAGCGGGTCCGGGACGGGGGCACGCTCGTGCTCAACGCCGACGACCCGTGGGTGCGCTGCCTGGCGGACCGGCCCCGGGTACGCGCCGACCGCAAGCGCATCGTCTGGTTCGGCGCCGATCCGGCGCAGCCCGTGCTCGTGAGTCACCTCGGCCGGGGCGGAATGGCGTACCTGATCCAGGACGGCTGGCTGGTGCAGGCGACCGGGGCGCGGCGCACGCCGCTGGTGCGGGTCGCGGAGGTGCCCGGCACGTTCGGGGGAGCGGCGCCGTACGCGGCCGTCAACGCGCTGGCCGCGATCGCGACGGCGCGGGCCCTCGGCGCCCCGGCGCGCGTGGTCGCCGAGCGCCTGGCCGACTTCGAGCCGCGCGTGCACAACCCCGGCCGCGGCACGGTGCTGCGCCTCGGCGACGTGAGCCTCTTCGTCGACTATGCGCACAACCCGGCCGCGATCGCGGCGGTGCTGCGGACGCTCGAGCGCCTCTACGGTCCGGGCCGCTGCGTCGCGGCGGTGACGCTGCCGGGCGACCGCCGCGACGACCTGCTCGCCGCGTCGGCGCAGGTGCTCGCCGACGGCGTCACGCGGGCGGTCCTCTACGACGACGAGGACGACCGCGGGCGGGAGCCGGGAGAGGTGTCGGCGCTGATCGAGCGCGAGATGCGCGGACGGCGGCCGAACCTGCGCGCGGTGCGTGCCGAGGGTTTCCGGGCGGCGGTCGACGAGGCCGTGCGTCTGGCCGCGCCGGGTGACGTCGTGCTGGTGCTCTACGAGAAGCTCGCGCCGATGCTCGGTTACCTCGAGGAGCTGGGCGCGGTGCCGGTGGACACGCCGCCGGTGGCCGGCCTGCGGCACGCGCCGGTGAGCCTCGCGGGGCGCGGCCGCCCCGGCGTCCTCGACTCCGCGGCCGGCGTCGGCTGACCCATTTGTCCTACGTTCCGGTGAGCGGCCCCAATAAGACATGATCGGCGCCGAACTTTCATCCGATCGGGCGGGGTGGCGCAGGTCACTGCCCCTCGCGGAGGTTGCCGCGGGCACCCTCGGTGAGCAGCGGCCACGGGTGGTCAAATATCGCCGAGTGTGATGCAAGCATGACTGCCCGTGCTCATTCCCTTGTGGATGCCTCCCTATCGGGGGATACCCGCAAGTACCGACGAAGCGGGCAATAGCCGCAACGGCCACCAGGCATGATCATCCACACTGGCCTGACCAGGCCTTTCGGGCCCGCTCCGAGACGCACACCGCGGGCGCACGCGATGGAACGGATCGTGACGAGCCGCAGGTCATCCGCGGCCTCCATCGGTCGAGGCGGAAGCCGATTGTCGGCTACGATCCTGGCCGTCGATGGGGAACGCATTTCGGTCCGACGCCGGACCGGTAGTCGCCCCGGCGCCGGGACACATGGCGGTGTGCTCCCGGTGTTTCATCCGATCGCGCATGTGGGGGCACATGAGCACGACGGACCTGCCCGGTTCGAGCCTGCTGGCCGGTCGGTACCGACTGGTCGAGCGGCTCGGCGCCGGCGGGATGTCAGTGGTGTGGCGGGGCTTCGACGAGGTCCTCGGGCGGCAGGTGGCGGTCAAGGTCCTGCCACCGTCGAGCAGCGCAGATCCCTCGTTCCGGCGCCGGCTGCGGGCGGAGGCCCAGGCCGCCGCGCGCCTGAGCCACCCGCACATCACCAATGTGTACGACTACGGCGAGGCGACCACCGTCGACGGTGAGCCGGTCCCGTACGTCGTCATGGAGCTGGTCGACGGCGAGTCGCTCGCCGCCGTGCTGGCCCGCTCCCGCCGCCTGCCCTGGCCGGCGGCCGTCCGCGTCACCTCCGAGGTGGCCGCCGCGCTGGCCGCCGCCCACGCGCGCGGCATCGTGCACCGCGACGTCACCCCGGCCAACGTCATGCTCACGCCCGCGGGCGCCAAGGTCGTCGACTTCGGCATCTCGGCCCTGATCGGCGAGAACGACATCGACCCGGACGGCAGCCTGCTCGGCACGCCGGCCTACCTCGCGCCCGAACGGCTCGAGGGCGGCCAGGTCAGCCCGGCCACCGACGTGTACGCGGTCGGCCTGCTGATCTACCGCACCCTGATCGGCCAGCTCCCCTGGGACGTCGGCACCACGACCGCGCTGCTGCGCGCCCACCAGTACACCGAGCCCGAGCCACTGCCGCCGGTCGAGGGGCTGCCCGCCGCGGTGTCCGCCCTGATCGCCCGGTGCCTGGAGAAGCGGCCCTCCGACCGCCCGTCCAGCGCCGAGCTCGCCCACGTCCTCGGCACGGTCTCCGCCGGCGTGCCCGCAGCCCGGGCGTTCGTGCCGGAGTGGGCCGACAACGGCGAGGACACCACGATCCTGCCGACCGCGCACTCGTACGCCGACGTCGCCGGCCGGCTCCGTGCCGCGCAGGCGCCGGCCTCCGAGGCCCAGGCCGGCCGGGGCATCGCGGCCGTCCCTGGTGCCGCCGCGCCCGGCGGCGGTGTTCCCGGCGCCGCGGTGCCCGGCGCCGGTATTCCGGGCGCGGCCATCCCGGGCGCCGACGACTCCCTCGCGGGTGCTGCGGGCTCCCTCGCGGGTGCTGCGGGCTCCCTGGCGGGTGCTGGGGGCTCCCTGGCGGGTGCGGGTGGCTCCCTGGCGGGTGCCGCGGATTTCGGCGTGGCGGCTGTCCCGGTGCAGGACGAGCGGGATTCTCCGGCGGGGGCCGAACCCGCCTCCCCGATGTCCGCCGCGGCGGCCGTGGGTGCGCCCGCTCACGCGGCGAACAACGCACCGGCCGGGCCGACCACGCCGCCGCAGCGCGGCGGGCGCAACAGCCGCTTCGGCCCGCTGCCGCACGTCACGCCGGCGGCCGGTCCGGCCGCTCCGGCGTCCGCGGGCCCGGTGTTCCCGGGGTCCGTCTCCGGGACCCCGGCGCCTTCGGGACTGCTGTCTCCGGGCCCGGACGATGCCGACATGGCGGGTGCGTTCGGTGCTTCGGCCACGTCCGGTGCCGCCGCGGGGCCGGCCCTGCGTCCGGCCTTCGGCGGGATGGCGGGCCCGGCACCGACGGGTCCCGACGGCGCCGGGGCGCCGCCCCGTGCGGACGCGGGGGGCCCGCCGAACCGGCCCGTCGCGCAAGCGCCGCCCGGGACGCCCGGCGGCTGGGCCGGTGCGACCCCGCGACGCCGGCTCCTCGTCGTGGCGGGCTCGGTCGCGCTGGTGGTCGGGGCCGGCGCGTGGGCGCTGGGCCAGGCGGCCGGTGGGTCGCCCCGCAATGTGGTGGCCAACGCCGCCGGCCCGCAGCCGACCCAGCTCACCGGCGCCAGCAAGTGCGTGGTCAGCTACGCGGTCTGGTCCGACGACGGCGGCCGGTTCAAGGCCGCCGTCACCATCGCCAACCGCGACATGAAGGCGATCAAGGACTGGAAGCTCTGGTTCCTCATGCCGGGCGACCAGGTGGTCTCCGGCAACGGCAAGCTCCGGCTCGACCAGCAGTCGCGCGCCGTGACCGTGGAGACCGGCAGGGTGCTGAGCCCGCAGGCGACCGAGACCATGCAGTTCACCGGCCGGTACAAGGCCAGCAACGCCGCCCCGATGGTGTTCCAGCTCGACGGGCAGACCTGCGAGACGTTCGTGTCGCCGAAGCCCGGTGAGCCGTCCCGGCCGGTCGAGCACCTGAGCAACGGCACGGTGCGGCTCGGCCCGGTGCCGTCGAAGCGCTCGCCGCAGCCGGGCATCTCCATCGACCCGAGCGGCGTGGTCGTGCCGGTGCCGGTGCCGCCCGGGCAGCAGCAGCCCCCGGCGCCCGGTACCCCGTCGTCCGGCGGCCCGCCGGGGAACACCGGTGGGGAGCAGCCCGGCACCGGGAACGGCAACGGCAGCGGTGGTGACGACGAGGAGCCGGCCCCGCCCGCTCCGCCGTCGCTGCCGGAGGAGCCCCCCACGGGCCCGGACGACGGTCAGAACGAGGAACCGTCCGCGCCGCCCTCGATCGAATCCGTGCCGCCGGAGGACGTGGATCGGGACGAGCCACCCCGAACATTCGGATAAACAGCACAAAAAGCATGGGCGGTCGACCGGAGTGCCGGTCGGCCGCCCATTTGCGCGATAAAGTCGATATCGATCCCGGCAGGCATATACGTCCCCGTGCGGACGCCCCGCCCGCGCTGGACGGGGCGGCCGCCGGAGTCGCCGACGCCGAATCAATGCAAACTGCATCGGCGCGCCTCCGGGCCCGCCGGACGCCCGCGAGGAAGATTGTTGACACCAGTCGGCAACCCGATTGGTTCCGGTCCGCACCGGCGCGAGCGTTAGCTGCATCACAAGCAAGTCGTCGCACATCGGGGAGTCCGACATGATCAGCACCGTTCGAGAGCTCGCGGCGGAGGCACTGTTCGTCTCCGACCTGCAGCCCTCCCAGTGCCCCAGCCGCGAAACGGTCGAAGAGACCGTCACCGCGATGATCCTGCGCCACGGCAGCGACGGATGCGCCGCCGGCGTCGCCGTCGAGTTCGGCGACCACCCGGAGGTCGCGGTCCGCCGGATGAACTGGGTCCACCGGGAGCTCCGCAACATCATGGCGGCCCAGCGCCGCCCGCACTTCGCCAGCTGACCCGGGCTCCGTCGCTCCGCCAGCTGACTTCCAGGGCGACCCGCCCTGCCGGTCGAGCCCATCGCAGCGCCGTAGACCCACAGGTCGCGGGCTGTCCCGGATCTGCCACCCGCTCAGATCCTCTGCGGTGCTCTCTGACCCAGAGAGCCGCGGCGGCCTGCCCGACCGCGGCGCCGTCAAGCCCGGCGCCCGAGCGGGCCGCCTTCTGCCGAGCGCGCCCCTGCCGGGCGCGCTGAGCCGGCCGCCCTCTGCCGGACGCTCCGCCCCCTGTCGAGCGGGCCGCCCTCTGCCGGTCGCGCCGCCCTCTGCCGGTCGCGCCGCCCTCTGCCGGTCGCGCCGCCCTCTGCCGGACGCGCCGCCCCTTGCTGAGCCCGCCGCCTCCCGAGCACGCGGCGCCCCCGAAGCGCGGCCCCTCGCGGCGCGCCACCTCGTCGAGGGCGGGTGCCGGGCGGGAGGGCCCCACAGCACCTGAGCCTTTTTGTGAAAAAACTCCATAAAAGCAACCGAGTTTGGCCGCCCCTGCACCCGTCGGCCGCAAATGTCTTCCTCATCGGCCGGTTCACCTGCCGGCCCATGTACGAGCGAGGAGGACTACGTGACCGTCACGACCGAACTCCCCGCCACCATCGGCACGACCCACGACGCGCCGTCTGCGCGCGACATCGAGGACCTCGTCCGCGAACACATGCCGATGGTGGGCCACCTGGTCCGGGAGCTGCTCAACCGCGTGCCCGGCCATGTCCACGCCGACGACCTGTCGTCCGCCGGGTTCGCCGCGCTCCTCGGTGCCGCGCGCTCCTTCGACGTGAGCCGTGGCATACCCTTCCACCGGTTCGCCGCCGTGCGGATCCGCGGCGCGCTCCTGGACGAGCTGCGCGGGCAGGACTGGGCCAGCCGTTCCGTGCGGGCCCGGGCCCGCCGTACCGCCCAGGCCCGGCAGGAGCTGACCGCCGCCCTGGGGCGCACGCCGACCGAGGCCGAGGTCGCCGAGATGCTCGGCATCGGCGTCGCGGAGCTGGCCGCCGTCGAGGACGACGTGCAGAAGGCGGCGCTGCTCAGCCTGCAGGGATTCCCCACCGGGGCGGCCGAGGAGATGGTGCCGGAGCTGTCCGAGGGACCCGAGGACCTGCTGCTCAAACGGGAGCGCCTCGGCTATCTGCACCAGGCCATCCAGGCGCTGCCGGAGCGGCTGCGCATGGTCGTCACCCAGTCGTTCCTGCAGGAGCAGCCGCTCAGCGAGGTGGCCGCCGAGCTGGGGGTGACCGAGTCCCGGATCTCCCAGCTGCGCACCGAGGCGCTGCGGCTGCTGCGGGAGGGCCTGAACAGTTCGCTGGCGCCGGAGCTGCTGACGGTGGCCGCGGGGGGCCCGCGTACGCGCAAGGGCTGCCTGCAGCGCCGCCGCAGCGAGTACTTCGCGCGGGTGGCGGAGCAGGGCAACCTGCACACCCGCCTGGCGCTGACCGACAGTCACGGCGTACCCATCGCGTTCGCCGCCTGACCGCCGCCGACGGCCGCATGGTCCGCAGTGGCCCATGCGGCCGTCCGGTGTCGGTCTCCCGTAGTAGCCTTCCATGATGCTCGATGTCCCCGACGAGTTCCTCGACTGGCGGGCGAAGGGCTTCTGGCTGCCCGAGGGGGAGGTGCCGGCCCGCGCCTTCGCCGCGGCCCGGCACCACCTCTTCGACGGTTCCTTCACCTGGCCGTTGCTGGTCGTCCGGGACTCCGCGGTACGGGCGAACATCGCCACGATGGCCGGGTACGCGGCCCGGCACGGCTTCTCCTTCGCCCCGCACGCCAAGACCACGATGGCGCCGAGCCTGCTGCAGGCGCAGCTCGAGGCCGGGGCCTGGGCGCTCACCGTGGCCACCGCGAACCAGGCCCTGGTGCTGCGGCGCCTCGGCGTGCCCCGGGTGCTCATCGCGAACGAGGTGCTGGATCCCACCGCGCTGCGCTGGCTGTCGGCGCAGGCCGCGCGCGGCTGGGAGGTGCTCGTCCAGGTCGACTCGGTGACCGGAGTGGAGCGGGTCGCCGACGCCGGTGGGCTGCGTGTACTCGTGGAGCTCGGTCATGCGGGTGGGCGCACCGGATGCCGTACGGTCGAAGCGGTCTCGCAGGTCGCCCGGGCCGCCGCCGGCGCACCCGGGGTGACCCTCGCGGGGGTGACCGCCTACGAGGGCGCCCTGCCGGACGCGGGCGCGGTCGACGCGTTGCTGGCCACCCAGGTCGAGGCGGTCCGGGCGATCGCGGAACTGCTTCCGGAAGAGGTGGTCGTCTCCGCCGGCGGCAGCGCCTGGTTCGACCGGGTCGTCAAGGCGTTCGAGGGGCAGTGGCTGGACGGGCACACCGTGCGCGCGGTCCTGCGCAGCGGGGCGTCGGTCACCCACGACGACGGCTTCTACCGGGCGCGTACGCCCTTCGGCCGCGAGCCGCAGGAGGGCTCACTGACGCCGGGGCTGGAGCTGTACGCGCAGGTCCTGTCCACTCCGGAGCCGGGCCTGGCGATCGTCGGCATGGGCAAGCGGGACGCGCCGCTCGACGAGGGTCTCCCGGTCACCGAGGTGGGCGAGGTGGTCCGCATGAACGACCACCACACGTACGTGCGCACCGCCGCGGCGGCCGTCGGCGACGTGATCCGTTTCGGACTGTCGCATCCGTGCACGGCGTTCGACAAGTGGCGGTTCATCCCCGTGGCCGACGACGCCGACGTGGTGGTGGACGTGCTGCACACGTACTTCTGATCGCGGACACTTCCGTGGGATTGACCGGCCTCGGGGACGCCATAGGCTTTTCCTAGCCTTTTCGCCCGCTGCGCGAGGCTTTGAGGAGTCCGGGTGAGTTCTGCTGATCTTCGGAATGTGATCGTCATCAGGCAGCGGGAGCTGGCCTCCCGCCACGAGGTACTGGGCCGCGAGGGGCGCGATCCCGGCCGTTACGAGGACCTGCTCCTGCGCGTCTTCGACGCCACCAACGATCTCGTCAGGGATCTCGACCGGCTCCGGGCGCGGTCCGCGCGCCGCCGCCGGGTGGTGGCCGCCGGGCTCGTTCTCGTCGCGCTCGTCGTCGCCGGGCTGGTCGCCGCCGGCGCGGTGCCGGTCTACGGGCTGATCGGCGCCGCGGTCGCGCTCGTGCTGGCGGGCACCCTCGCCGTCGTCGCCCGGGCCACCGCGCCGTCGGACAGCCCGGCCGCCGCGGAGCCCGCACCGCAGGCGCCGAGCGGAGAGCCTCCGACCGTCAAGGCGCCGGCCGGGAACGAACCGGTGCCGGCCGGGGCCCCGCGGGGATCCGACGGCCTTCCGCGACCTCGCCGCCAGGACGCGGCCCTCGCCCGGCCGGGGACGCTGCAGCGCACCGGAGCGGGTGCGTCCCGGAAGGCGGGCGCATGACGAGCACCGAGGCGCCGACCGATCTCGCCCGGGTCGCCGAGGCGCTGCGCAACGAGATCAAGCGCAAGCTCAACACCCTTCGCCTGCAGCTCACCGACGACCTTCGGGAGGTGGCGCGGGCCGCCGAGGAGCGGTCGGCGCAGCTGGCCCGGCGGCTGGACGAGGCCGACGGCCGCTTCGCGCGCCTCGCCGAGGCCCACGACGAGCTGCGCCGGCAGGCCGAGGCGGAGCTTCGCGGCGCCCGGCAGGCGATCACCCGGCTCACCGGCGAGGTCCACCTCATCGAGGGGCGGTTGCGGCTGGAGCACGGCGTACGGCCCGTCGACCTGGACGCCGTGCCGCCGGAACTGGAGGCGGTGGTCGCCCAGGTGCGCGAGGCCGAGGCGATCCGGTCCGGCATGCTCGACGACCGGACCCGCGAGGACCATCACCGCGCGCTCGACGCGTACGCGGAGCTGCGCCGTCTCGCCGCGGAGAGCCGGGCCCGCGCACTCGACGCCAGCGCCGTCCTGGCCCGCGCGCGACCCGGGCGGCGCGACTTCCGCCGGGCCGCGACGTCCTACCGGCACCATTGGCGGCGACTCGGTGCGCAGAACGCCGAGCTGGCCGCGACGCGGGACACGGTGGCGGCCGCCGAGGCGGAACTCGCCGCCGACCTGCGGCAGCAGGAGGAGTTCCGCAAGCATGAAGGCTCGGCCGCCGTCGCCGAGCTCACCGCGCACCTGAGACGGCGCATCGGCGACGCCGTCGAGACGCACGCGCTGTTCCCCTCCTGGTTCACGATCACCGAGCTCGGGCACCGGCCGAGCGCCGCCCGCGCCGCCGTGTGGTGCGACGTGGCCACCCGGGTCGCGCTCTACCGGATCACGTACGGAATCACCGACAGCGTCTCCGCGCTCGGCGAGCCGCCGGAGGGAGGCCACCGCGCCCAGCGGTACGCACAGGTCCGGGCCGCCCTGGCGGAACTGGCGGCATGACGCCGTGATGCACGGTCATCCGCTCCGGTGACCTCCCTTTTGGGGGATGGGCGTGGCCGGGCCGTGATCTTAGGGTCGGTCAGTGCCGATCTGGGGTGTTTCGCCCCGATCGCCGGTGCCCTCACGCTGTCCCGCGAGCGGAGTCGTCCATGTCGGTTTTCCGTGGCTCGAACTCGTCCACCGCCTGGCCGGAGGGTGCCGACCCGTACCCGGACGGCCCGACCGAGCGACTGGCTCCCGAATCGGACCGGTCGCCCGCGCCGCCGCCGTCGCCACGGCGCGGTGCCGTCCTCGCCGTCCTGCTCGCCATGCTCGCGTTGCTGGCCGCCGCCGGGTCCGGGCTGCTCGCCTGGCGGGCTCTGGAGCGGGCGGACCAGGCCTTCGACCGCCCGCTTGGGGCACCCTCCGGGGCCGCGCCGGCCGCCGGCGGCGCGTACGGGGAGGAGGTCCTGCGGATCCAGGCGGGCTGCACCGGCGTGACCTTCCTGGACCTCGACGAGCCGAGGGTCAACGCCGCCGGCCCGATCAGCGACCTGCGCTACGACAGCCGCTGCGGCGACGAGGCACCCCAGCTCACCCTGGCTCCCGGCGCGGTGGGCGGCAGCGACGTCGGCGACGCCGTCGTGGACGGCCCCGGCTGCGCGAAGGCCGTGCGGACCAGCCCGCTGGGCGGTGGCCTGATCGTGCCGGTCCGTACCGGGCTGGTCATGTGCGTGCTCACCGGCACCGGGACCCCGCCCACCGCGGCGACCCGGCTGGTGCGGGTGCAGGTGGACCAGGTGAGCAAGGACGGCACCGCCAGTCTGCGGGCGACCGCCTGGCCGGCCGGCTGAGCGCGGGAGTTCCGGGCCGGTGCCGGTGTCGCCCGGCGGGTGCTGACAGAATGTCGGGTGCGCCCTGTGAACCCGTGTGAGGAGACGTTTCCGTGATCCGTACCCATGACGCCGGCAGCCTCCGGGCCGACCACGCCGGCCAGTCGGTGACGCTCGCCGGGTGGGTGGCCCGCCGGCGCGACCACGGCGGCGTGATCTTCGTCGATCTGCGGGACGGCTCGGGCGTGGTCCAGGTCGTCTTCCGCGAGGAGGACGCCCACGCGCTGCGCAACGAGTTCTGCGTCAAGGTGACCGGCGAGGTCACCGCGCGCCCCGAGGGCAACGAGAACCCCGAGCTGGCCACCGGCGCGATCGAGGTGGTGGCGAGCGAGCTGGTGGTGCTCTCCGAGGCGGCGCCGCTGCCGCTGCCGGTCGACGACAACGTCGAGGCCGGCGACGACCTGCGGCTGAAGTACCGCTACCTCGACCTGCGGCGCTCCGGGCCGGCCGCGGCGCTCAAGCTGCGCAGCCGCGCCAACCACATCGCCCGCGAGGTGCTGCACGCCCGCGGCTTCCACGAGATCGAGACGCCGACCCTCACCCGGTCCACCCCCGAGGGCGCCCGCGACTTCCTGGTCCCCGTACGCCTGCAGCCCGGCACCTGGTACGCCCTGCCCCAGTCGCCGCAGCTGTTCAAGCAGCTCTTGATGGTCGCGGGCATGGAGCGCTACTACCAGATCGCCCGTTGCTACCGCGACGAGGACTTCCGTGCCGACCGGCAGCCGGAGTTCACCCAGCTCGACATCGAGATGTCCTTCGTGACCCAGGAGGACGTCATCGAGCTGGGCGAGGAGATCGTCAGCCGGCTCTGGGGCGAGCTGGCCGGCTACACCGTGCCGACCCCGATCCCGCGGATCACCTGGCACGACGCGATGAACCGGTACGGCTCCGACAAGCCCGACCTGCGCTACGGCGTCGAGCTGACCGAGCTGACCGACTACCTGCGCGGCACCGAGTTCCGGGTGTTCGCCGGCGCCATCGACGCCGGCGGCTACATCGGCGCGGTGGTCATGCCGGGCGGCGCCTCGCAGACCCGCAAGGAGCTCGACGGCTGGCAGGACTGGGCCAAGGCGCGCGGCGCCCGTGGCCTGGCGTACGTGGTCCTCGACGCCGAGACCGGGGAACCGCGCGGCCCGGTCGCGAAGAACCTGTCGGCTGCTCACCTGTCCGGTCTCGCCGACCAGGTCGGCGCGAAGCCGGGCGACGCCATCTTCTTCGCCGCGGCGACCGAGCGCCGCGAGGCCCAGGAGCTGCTCGGCGCGGCCCGCATCGAGATCGCCAAACGGGCCGGCCTGATCGACGAGTCCGCCTGGGCGTTCTGCTGGGTGGTCGACGCGCCGATGTTCGAGAAGACCGACGAGGGCGGCTGGACGGCCGTGCACCACCCGTTCACCTCGCCGAACGCGGAGTGGCTGGACCGTTTCGAGGAGGCGCCGGACCAGGCGCTGGCCTACGCGTACGACATCGTGGTCAACGGCAACGAGATCGGCGGCGGCAGCGTCCGTATCCACCGGGCCGACGTGCAGAGCCGGGTGTTCGCCCAGCTCGGCATCACGCCGGAGGAGGCACAGGACAAGTTCGGCTTCCTGCTCGAGGCGTTCAAGTACGGCCCGCCGCCGCACGCGGGCATCGCCATCGGCTGGGACCGCACCTGCATGCTGCTGTCCGGCAACGAGTCCATCCGCGAGGTCATCGCGTTCCCGAAGACCCGCGGCGGCTACGACCCGCTGACCACCGCGCCCACCCCGATCACGGCGGAGCAGCGCAAGGAGGCCGGCATCGACGCCACGCCGAAGGCCACGACGGCCATGCCCGGCACCGACGGCCAGGCCGCACCGGTCGAACGCTCCAACTGAGACGGACGCCGAGGTCCGGCGGCGCGGTGCCGCCGGACCCGTCATGATGGGTCGCATGCTGGCGGAACCCACCATCGTCGAGCGCTCCGAGCAGGTCTACGTCGGACGGCGCGAGTCCATCACCATGACCGAGTTCGCCCGCGTCGCCGACCATCTCCCCACGATGTTCGGGTGGCTGGGGGAGCAGGGCGTCGCGCCCGCCGGGGCGCCGTTCTTGCGGTACCGCGTCATCGACATGTCCGCGGAGCTGGTCGTCGAGGCCGGGATCCCGGTGCCCGGGCCGGTCGCCGTCGAGGAGCCGGTCTTCCTGGACGTGCTGCCCGCCGGGCGGTACGCGACCGTCACGCATGTCGGCCACCCGGACGAGCTCATGGGCGTCACCGCGAGCCTGCTCGACTGGGCGCAGCGGCGCGGCCTGGAGTGGGACCGGACGCCGACGCCGGAGGGCGAGGTGTGGGGTGCCCGGCTGGAGATCCTGATGACCGACCCGGCCGAGGAGCCCGACATGCACAAGTGGCAGACGGTGCTGCTCTTCAAACTGGCCGGCTGATCAGCTCGGTGGCGTGGCGCGCCGCGCCGAGCAGCGCGGGATCGCCGCTGCCTCTCCAGGCCTCGACCGCCGCGTCCGCGAACTTGATCGCATGGGCGTCGCCCGAGGCGACCGCGCCGTCGATCACGGCGTCGGCGTCGGGCGAACCCTGCGCCGTCGTGGCGGGGGAAGCCGCCGCCGGAGAGTAGGCCGCCGTCACCGCCGCGCTCGCCGCCCACGCCGCCTCCAGGCTCGGCGCGTGCAGGGCGGCCGGTAGCGCCGGGAGGGTGCGCAGGACGGCCGCCGGTGCGGTGGCGGCGTGGACGAGCATGACCGGGCTGGCGTACCCGTGGGTGGTGTGCCGGCGGACCGCCGCCGCGACGATCGCCGCGAGCCGGGCCGCCGTGGCGCCGTCGCCCGGCACCGCACCGGCGGCCCGCGGCCAGTCCGGCAGGTGGGCGAGCTGGGCGAGCCGGTTGCGGATGCCGAACCGCTGGTCCGGTACGCGGGGTACGGCGTCGAGCGCCGCCCGGGGATCGTCGCGCCGGTACGGACCGCGCCCGGCCGGCGCCAGCGGTTGCCAGCGGGCCGCCCAGTACGCGAGCCCGTCGGCGAGCTCGGCGACCCGGGCCGGCGTCTCGGCGTCGAGCAGGGCGCGCACCGCGTGGCCGGTCCGGATCACTCCGTGGGTGGCGCCGGCGGCGATGCCGGGCAGCAGCCGCGGCCACCACAGCGCGAGCACGTCGCGCCACGGCGCCCGCGTGGTCTCCCGCGCGAAGAAGTCCAGCCAGTCGCCGGTGCGTACGGGATCGCCCAGCGGGTCACGCCATTCGGCTGCCGGGATCGGCGCGATGCCGCGCGGCCGGTCCTCGAGCCGCGGCGCGTAGCGGTCCAGCCAGCGGTGCACGGCGTCGGCGCGGCCGTGGCGCACGAGCGCCTCCACCGCCATCGGGGCGTGGTTGGACAGCCAGCCGTCGCGTTCGGGGCCGGTGGGGCGCAGGCGGTGCAGGGCTTCGTCGAGGATCATGACGCCAGCCTCCGACCTGAAGCGCGGTTGAGGTCAAGGCGCCGGGACGCTCAGGCGCATCGCCGGGTCGTCGGTGCGCCGGAAGCCGAGCTCGGTGTAGAGCGGTTCGCCGTCGCGGGTGGCGCGCAGGTCGGCGACGCGGACGCCGCGGGTCGCGTACCAGCCGATCAAGGCGGTCATGCAGGCCCGCGAGAAACCCCTGCGACGGTACGCGGGGTCGGTCGCGACGTTGTACACGTACCCGCGCAGTCCGGTCGGGTCGGACGGATTCGGCAGCCGCTGGTCGACCGCGCCCACGACGCAGGCCGCGAGCCCCGGGCCGTCCGGACGGTCCACGACGAACGCGGCCAGCATGCCGAGCGGGTCGCCCAGCTGCTGGCGCAGGATCGCGATGCCGGCGTGCTCCCAGTCGCCCGGCGATGCCGGCTCGGGTCGCATGGCGTCGAGCATCACCTTGCGCAGACGGATGAGCTCCGGGGCGTCCGCCGGCGTCGCCTGTCTCGCTTCGATCATGCGGGCCATGGTTGCACAGAAATCTTGCACAATTTCCGTGCACAAGTATTGTGCAACTATGGAACAGCGCGAAGTGCATCTCGACTCCCGCCAGATCCGGGTGCTGGCCCACCCCCTGCGCTTCCGGCTGCTCGGGCGGCTCCGGCTGGAGGGCCCGGCGACGGCGACGCGGCTCGCCCGGGCGCTCGGGACCAACACCGGGGCGACCAGCTACCACCTGCGGCAGCTGGCCGAGGTCGGGCTGGTCCTCGAGGAGCAGCGGCCCGGCCGTGGCCGGGAGCGCTGGTGGCGCTCGGCGCACGACGTGTCGAGCTGGCAGCGGGACAGCTTCGCCGGCGACGCCGACGCCACCGCCGCGGCGGACTGGCTCGAAGCCTCCCTGCTGCGCGGATTCGTCGAGCAGGTCGAGGGCTGGCACCGCGTCCAGCACGACGAACCGCCGGAGTGGCGCCGGGCCAGCAGCTTCTCCGACGTCTGGCTCGACCTCTCGGCGGCGCAGCTCGACGCGCTCAACGCCGAGCTGCTCGACGTCATCGAGCGCTACCGGGCCGCCGGTCCGGCACCGGACGCCCGGCGGATCGTCTACTACCTCTACGGCATGCCGAAAGTGGACCCCTCATGAGCGGACTCACCGCCACCCGGGCCCGGCGCCGCTTCCTGCTGCTGACCGCGCTGCGCTGGCTGCCCGTCGGGCTGATGATCCCGGTGATCGTCCTGCTCCCGCTGGAGCGCGGGCTCACCCTGGCGCAGTACGGCTCGGCCGCGGCCCTGCAGGGCATCGTCGTCCTGCTGCTGGAGCTGCCGACCGGCGGCCTGTCCGACGCGCTGGGCCGGCGGCCGGTGCTGCTGCTCGCGGGCCTCGTCGACGTCGCGTCGCTGTGCGTGCTGACCATCGCCGACTCGGTCCTGCTCTTCGTGATCTTCTACCTGCTCCAGGGCGTCTACCGCGCCCTCGACAGCGGCCCCCTCGAATCCTGGTACGTCGACCAGGCCCTGGCCGCGGACGAGCACGCCGACATCGAGACCGGCCTGAGCCGCGGCGGCGCGGTGGTCGGCGTGGCCATCGCCGGCGGCGCCCTGCTCACCGGCGGCCTCGTCGCGCTCGGCCCGTTCGGCGCCGTCACCGCGCTCAGCGCGCCCGTCTACGTCGCCCTCGGCCTGCAGCTCGTCTCCCTGGCCGCGGTGGCGACGCTGATGACCGAGCCGCGTCCCCGGCGGGGGCCGGGCGCCCTGGCCGCCTCGGTCCGCGGCGTGCCGGCGGCCATCGGGGGCGCGCTGGGACTGCTGCGCCGGTCGCGGATCATCGTCGCGCTCATCGCCGTCGAGGTGTTCTGGGGCTTCGGCATGATCGCCTTCGAGAGTCTGACGTCCGTACGCCTCGCCGAGGTGCTGGGCGACGCCAACCGGGCCTCCGCGCTGATGGGACCGGTCGGCTCGGTGGCGTGGCTGGCCTCCGCCGCCGGCGCCGCGCTGGTTCCCGTGCTCGCCCGCCGCATCGGCGCGGCCTGGACCGGTTTCGCCCTGCGGATCGTGCACGGTGTCACCGTGGCCGGGATGGCCCTGCTGGCCGGGCCGGCCGGCGTCGTCGCGGCGTTCCTGCTCTGCTACGCCGTGCACGGCGCGTCCAACCCGGTGCACAGCGGGCTGCTGCACCGGCAGGTCCAGGGGCCGTACCGGTCGAGCCTCGTCTCGCTGAACTCGATGGTGGCCCAGCCGGCGGGCGCCCTCGGCCTGGTCGTCCTCACGGCGATCGCCACGCGCGCGAGCCTGGTGGCCGCGCTGCTGACCGGGGCGGTCGTCCTGGCCGCGGCCGCGCCGCTCTACCTGGTCGCGCGGCGCGCCACGCCGGAGACCGCGCCGGCCGGCGCGCCGGAGGTGGCGCCGGTGCCCTGAGGCCGGGGTTTGCGCGCGACCACCCCCGGGGTATCAGCAGGTCACGTGCTCTCACCCCCCGATGGAGGCCCCCATGCTCGCGATCGCCGCGGCCGTCGTCTTCGGCATCTACCTGCTTCTCGACCTGCTCGACGTGCAGACCTCGGACCTGTTCAACTTCAACACGTTCGCCTCCCTCGGCCTGCTGCTGCTCTCCCTCTACCTGGCCGGGGTCGGCAGCGGCCCGCGCGCCGGCACCGGCACCGGCCGCCGCTTCTACGGCCGGCGCCCCGGCCGCGGCTGACGGGTTCCTGCCGGTCCGCTCACATCGGTGTATTTCCGGCACCGTCGAGCGGGCCGGTACTGTCTGTGCCGATGGAATTCGACGGACTCTTCCCCCTGACCGGACCGGGCGGCGTCCGCACCGCGCCACCGGCGGGCGCGGAGTCCGGCTTCACCCGGCCCGCGGCCGACTCGCCGCTGCCCGTGCGGATGCGGCCCACCGGGCTGGACGAGCTCGTCGGCCAGCAGCACCTGCTCGCGCCCGGCGCGCCGCTGCGCCAGCTCGTCACCGGCAGCACGCCCATGTCGGTCATCCTCTGGGGGCCGCCCGGCACCGGCAAGACCACCATCGCGCACCTGGTCGCCGCGGCCACCGACCGTACGTTCGTGGCCATGTCCGCCCTGACCGCGGGCGTCAAGGACGTGCGCGCGGTCATCGACAAGGCCCGCCGCGAACGCCGCGCCGGAGGGTCGCCCACCGTCCTGTTCATCGACGAGGTGCACCGCTTCAGCAAGACCCAGCAGGACTCGCTGCTGGCTGCCGTCGAGGACCGCACGGTGACGCTGCTCGCGGCGACCACCGAGAATCCGTACTTCTCGGTCATCTCACCGCTGCTGTCCCGCTGCGTGCTGCTCACCCTGCGCGCCCTCGACGAGGACGACGTCCGCCACCTCATCCGCCGCGCGGTCACCGACGAACGCGGCCTGGGCGGTGCCGTCACGCTCACCGCCGAGGCCGAAGACCATCTGGTACGCCTGGCGAGCGGCGACGTCCGCAAGGCCCTGACGGCGCTGGAGGCCGCGGCCGGCTCGGCGGCCGCGCAGGGAGCCACCGAGATCGACCTCGCCACGGCGGAGAAGGCGGTGGATGTCGCCGCCGTGCGTTACGACCGGGACGGCGACGCCCACTACGACGTGACCAGCGCCTTCATCAAGAGCATGCGCGGCTCGGACCCGGACGCCGCCCTGCACTGGCTGGCCCGGATGCTCGTCGCCGGCGAGGACCCGCGCTTCATCGCCCGCCGCATCGTCATCTTCGCCAGCGAGGACGTGGGCATGGCGGACCCGCAGGCCCTGCTCGTCGCCACCGCCGCGGCCCAGGCGGTCCAGTCGGTGGGCCTGCCGGAGGCCCAGCTCAACCTGGCACAGGCGGTGGTGCACCTGGCCACCGCCCCGAAATCCAACAGCGTCACCACCGCCATCTCCGCCGCGATCGCCGACGTCCGCGCAGGCCGGGGCGGCGCCGTGCCACCCCACCTGCGCGACGCCCACTACCCCGGATCACGTGGCCTGGGTCACGGCAAGGGCTACCGCTATCCACACGACGACCCCAAGGGTGTTGTGAGGCAGCAGTACGTACCGGATGATCTGATCGGCGCGGAGTACTACACCCCCACCGAGCACGGCGCCGAGCGGGCGGTGGCGGACCGTTTGCCCCGGCTGCGCAGAATCGTCCGGGGAGCGGGCCCGTCCCCGGCCGGCCCGGCCCCCGCACCGCAACGCGACGACAGCGGCCCCGCCGCCGGAGAGGACCAGCCGTGAGCAGGCGCGGCGCCGAAAGGCCCGACGACTACGACGACCAGCGCACCGAGCAGACCGGCCGCGGACGCCGGTTGTTCGGTCGCGGCCGTCCGGAGCCGCTCGAGCAAGAGGTGCCCCGCGAGGAGACCGGCTGGCTGGACGACCTGCGCACGGCCAAGGAACAGGGCGGATCGATCGGCCCGGGCACCGCCCCGGGCGAGGCCCGCACCAGCAAGAGCGGCCGCCGCGCCCCCGGCCCCGACGACCCGGACGGCGACGACCCGTTCCCACCGGCACCGGCGTCACCACCGCCCGCCGCGGCACCGAGCTCGCCTGCGGCGCCGCGCCCCGCCGGTGGCCCGCGCCCGCCGGTCGCTCCGGCCTCGCCGGCCGGTCCCCGCGCCGCGGGCGCCTCGCGGTCGGCGGTGCCACCCGGCGCTGCGGGTGGCTCGCGGCCGCCGGTCGCCCCCGGCTCGGCGGGCGCCCCGCGGCCGCCGGCCGCTGCGGGAGTGCCCGCCTCGGGCAACGCCCCGGAGATCCCGCCCGCCGCCCGCCCCGTCTCCCCGGGAAGGCCGCCCGCCGGCCGTCCTGTCTCACCAGGTCATGCGGCCGCACCCGGCCAGCCGCTCCCCGGCCGTCCTGTCTCACCGGGCCATGCGGGCGCACCCGGCCAGCCGCTCCCCGGCCGTCCCGTCTCACCCGGTGGCGGCCCGGCATGGCGTGGTGCCGCGCCGAGGCCCGAGCAGCCGGGCCGTGGTGGCCGCCCGACGCCCGGCCAAGCCGGTCCGCTGCCTGGTCAGGCGGCTCACGCGGGTCCCATGCCGGGTCAGGCGGACCACGTCGGTTCCGTGCCGGGTCAGGCGGGCCACGCGGGTTCCATGCCGGGTCAGGGTGGCCACGCGGGTTCCATGCCCGGTCACGCCGGTCACAGGGCGGGACAGGCGGGCCCTGCTGCCGGTCGCGGTGGGCCGATGCAAGGCCGGTCGGGGCCACCGCCGCGGCACGGCGAGCAGAGCGGCCGCCACGGTCGGCTCGATCCGGAGGAGAACTCCGGCCCGATGCCGGTCGGTCGCGCGGCCACCGGGCCGATCACGCGGACCGGACCTCGTACCCGGCAGAACCCGGCGGACGCCCCCACCGGCCGCCACGGCGCGGTCGACGCCTATGCCGCGGACCAGAACGCGCCTGCCGGTCGTCACGGTGGCCAAGATGCGCCTGCCGGTCGTCACGGTGGCCAAGATGCGCCTGCCGGTCGTCACGGTGGCCAAGATGCGCCTGCCGGTCGTCACGGTGGGCAGGATGCGCCTGCCGGTCGTCACGGTGGGCAGGATGCGCCTGCCGGTCGTCACGGTGGGCAGGATGCGCCTGCCGGTCGTCACGGTGGGCAGGACGCCCCCACCGGTCGACATGGGGCAGTGGGCACGGCCTCCGGCCGAGCTGGCGGGCGGGAGGCCAGCACCGGCCGCCGTGCGGCTCCGGAGCAGTCCGGGCCGGCCGGAGGGTCCCCGCAGGCACGGGCCTCGGCGTCGGTCGTACCGCCCGTCGTGCCGGGACGTGAGGGTGTCCGCACCCCTCCGATCCCCGGTCGCGCCGGCGCGATGGCCGGGAGCACCTCAGGGGTGATCGGCACCACCGGACAGATCGCCCAGGCCGGAGGTCGCGCCGCGGGCGCGCCCACCAGGGGGACCGGTCAGGTGCCCCGCCCAGGGCAGTCCGGTCGCGCGGGGGCGGGGCAGCCGGTGTCGCCCGGCCGGCCGGGTCAGCCGCCTGCACCAGGTGACCCGTCCACCGCAGGCCACCGTTCCACCGCAGGCCAGCCCTCCACCTCACGCAACCGGTCTACGCCAGCCCGGCCGCCCTCGGCAGGCCACCCGTCTACGCCAGGCCACCCGTCTACGCCAGGCCACCCGTCTACGCCAGGCCACCCGTCTACGCCAGGCCACCCGTCTACGCCAGGCCAGCCCATGGCGAGCCGGCCGGTCTCGGGCCAGCCGTCCGCGCAGGGCCACCCGCCTGTCGGGAGCCGGCCGGTCTCGGGGCAGCCGTCCGCGCCGGGCCGCACTCCTTCGGCAAGCCGGCCGGTCTCCGGACAGCCGATCGTGGGTCAGCCGATTCCGGGACAGCCGGTGTCCCCGGGCCGACCGGGTCCTGAGTTCCCGGGGAGCGGGCGTTCCGGACCTGTTCACCCTCCACACGGACGGCTCGGTCCTGTCCGGCCCGGAGCGGGCCAGCCGGGAGCGGGTCATCCAGGACCGGGCCAGCCGGGAGCGGGTCATCCAGGACCGGGCCAGCCGGGAGCGGGTCATCCAGGACCGGGCCAGCCGGGAGCGGGTCAGCCGGGACCGGGCCAGCCCGGAGCGGGCCGGCCAGGAGCGGGTCATCCCGGAACGGGTCATCCGGGAGCGAGCCAGCCCGGAGCGGGCCAGCCGGGTCCGGGTCGTCCCGGTCGCGGTCGGCCGGGGCCCGGGCAGGGTGGCGCTCCACCTCAGGGGCGTCCGGGGCGTGGCCAGGGCGGCGCCCCGCCTCAGGGGCATCCCGGGTCCGGCCAGGATGGCGCTCCGCCTCAGGGCCGCCCCGGTGGCCAGGGCGGCGCTCTGCCTCAGGGCCGCCCCGGTGGCCAGGGTGGCGCTCTGCCTCAGGGCCGCGCCGGGCCGGGGCAGCAGGTAGCGGGACGGCCCGCCGCGGGTCGTGCCGTGCCCGGGCAGTCCGGCCGGGGTGCGACCGAGGTTTCGGGCATGGCGGGCGCCGGTGCTCCGCGCCCCACCTCGGGGGCCGGGGCGACCCGGCCGACTTCGGGGGCCGGGCCGATGGGTTCGCCTCCGGAACCGGGGACGAGGCCTACCTCGGGAGCCGGGGCGATGAGGCCTACCTCGGGAGCCGGGGCCATGCGGCCTACCTCGGGGGCTGGGCCAGTTCGGCCCGCTTTCGGCGCCGGAAACGACCGGAACTCCGGGAATACCGGAAATGTCGACATGCCAGCCGGAGGTGGAACTCCTTCGGTCGGTGGAAACAGCGCCGCGGGTCAGCCCGCGCGCAGAGCCGGAACTGCGCCAGGCACCGCAGCTTCGGGCAAGGCTGGCGTGGCGGCGAGCCCCCCGGTCTCGGGCCGGGCCGCTGCTGCGGCGAGCGCTGCGGTCCCGCCTAGGGCCGGAGGTGCGGCAAGTGCTGCGGTTCCGCCTAGGGCTGGTGGTGCGGCGAGCGCTGCGGTTCCGCCTAGGGCTGGTGGTGCGGCGAGCGCTGCGGTTCCGGGCCGGGCTGGTGCCGCGGACGGCGCTCACGCCCCGGACCGGGTCGGGAGTGCCGGCACGGCCGGAAGGGCCCGGGCTGGGAGCGCCAGTGCGGCGGGCCGCCAGGCCGGGGCCGCGGGCAGCGCCGCCGCGACCGCGGGCAGCGCCGCCGCGACCGCGGGCAGCGCCGCCGCGACCGCGGGCAGCGCCGCCCCGACCGCGGGCAGCGCCGCCGGGGCCGCCGGGAGCGCTGCCCGGGCCGTAGGGGCCGCGGGGAGCGCGGCGGGCGCCGCCGGAAACCCCGCCGGGGCCGCTGGAAGCGCCGCAGGGGCCGCCGGGAGTGCCGCAGGGGCCGCGAGGGCCGCCGGGAGTGCCGCGGGGGCCGCGGGGAGTGCCGCAGGGGCTGCGAGAGCGGTGGGGGCGAGCAGCGTCGGGGCCGCCGCGGTGCCCGGTGCTGCCCCGGCTTCCGGTGGCGGTGCCGCCCCGGTGACCGCGACTGCCTCCGTCGGTGCGGTTTCCGGGCGGGTTTCCGTACCCTCCGGCGGTGACGGCGGTGACGGCTCGCTCAGGGTGCGGGCCGCGACGGCCTCGTCGGCCGACGCGGCGGACGACGCCGAGATCTCCGGCGGTCCGCTCGGCAGCCTGCGCGTCGCCCGCTCGGAGCTGCGCAAGCAGATGCGGGCCAAGCGCCGCCTGCGGGTCATGACCCTGCTCTCCCTGAGCGTCCTGGTGCTCGGCCTGTTGCCGCTGGTGTTCGGGATCCGCGCCGCCACCCAGGACCCGGTCTTCACCTCGCTCGACGCCCTGGAGGTGCCCGAGTGGGCCGGCCGGAACGTGGACGACCAGAGCGCCGGGAGCCGGTGGTGCTTCCTCGATTGCCGGTTCCGGGAGCGGACCGCCCAGTCGGACCGGCCGTTCGAGGACACGAACCAGGTGTACTCGGCCGCGCTGAAGTCCGCCGGGTGGAAGGTGCGCAAGGGTCAGTGCACCGACCAGCCGACGACCACCGGCAAGTACACCTGCTGGAGCCGGGACGAGTTCACTCTGGACCTGTGGGTGCGCCTGCCCGAGTGCGCCGTGGACGCCGTCGCGGCGAAGGATCCGGCGACCGTTCCCTCGGCCGGGCCGGACGGGACCGTGCCCACCGCCGACCCGAAGAAGTGTGTCGGGTCGACCGTCAGCATCAAGGTGCAGAATGCGGTGATCGACGTGCGGGGCAGGCCGGAGCCCTCGGTGGATCCGTCGCTGGTCGGCGAGACGCCGGACCCGGTGCTGACGAATGATCCCCTGCTGGAGCCGACACCCTCGGCGTCGTGACGCGGACCGCGGTGACGGACGGTAGGGTCTGCACGTTGTCACGCTTAGGGGTCCGTCGGTAGAGGAGACGCGTGTAATGAACGCCGGAGCAATCGCAGGCCTGATCGCGGCGGGCGCGTTCCTGATGCTCGTGCTGGTGCTGGCCGTCCCGATCCTGAAGCTGCGCCACACCGTGGACGCGGCCACCCGGGCCATCAACGACCTGAACGACCGGACCGGTCCGCTGCTCGGCGGTGTCACCGAGACGGTGGACAACGTGAACACCGCGCTGGGCCAGGTCCAGGTCTCTTTGGACGGTGTGAACGTGCAGCTCGCGAAGGTCGACACGATGACCGAGCACGCCCAGAACGTCACGGCGAACGTCGCCAACCTGGTCACCGTCGTGTCCGCCGCCGCCGCCAACCCGCTGGTCAAGGTGGCCTCGTTCGGGTACGGGCTGCGCAAGGCCGCCGCCGCCCGCCGGCACGCCGACCAGGAGCGCGAGGTCCGCGCCGCCCTCAAGCAGCGCCGCAAGGCCGAGCGCGCGGCTCACTGACGCCGGCGGCGTCGCTCGGCACCCGGGTGCGCCGTCCGCCGAGGCCGGCGGCGCGTCGCGGACGCCCGGGCGCGCCGCCCGCCGAGCCGGCGGGGCGCCGCGGACGTCCGGGCGCGTGGCCCGTCAGGGCCGGCGGCGCGTCGCGAACATCGAGCGCCGGGAAATCAGCAGAACCGGAGCGGAAGAACCGGAGAGAAGACTCATGAAGCGGTTGCTCTGGCTGGGCGTGGGCCTGGCCGTCGGTGCCATCGTCGTGCGCAAGATCTCGCGGAAGGCCGACGAGTTCACCCCGTCCGGCATCGCCACGTCGCTGTCGCAATCCGCTGGCGGCCTCGTCGAGTCCCTGCGTAGCTTCGTGGAGGACGTGCGCGAGGGGATGGCCGAGCGCGAGCAGGAGATCCACGCGGCCTTCGCCGCGGGAGAGCTTTACGAGGACAAGTTCGCCGAGCTGCGCGACGACGCACAGGGCGGTTCACACGGGCGGCACGCCCAGGAGGGTCAGCGATGAAGACGGCGGAGATCAAGCGGCGCTACCTGGCGCATTTCGAGGCCAACGGGCACACGGTCGTGCCGAGTGCCCCGCTGCCCGCCATCGAGGACCCCAACCTGCTGTTCATCAACGCGGGCATGGTGCAGTTCGTGCCGTTCTTCCTCGGTCAGCGCACCCCGCCCTACCAGCGCGCGGTGAGCGTGCAGAAGTGCATCCGGACGCCGGACATCGACGAGGTCGGCAAGACGTCGCGGCACGGCACGTTCTTCCAGATGAACGGCAACTTCTCGTTCGGCGACTACTTCAAGGAAGGCGCGATCAAGCTCGCCTGGGAGCTGTCGACCAAGCCGGTGGAGCAGGGCGGGTTCGGGCTGGACCCGGAGCGGATCTGGCCGACCGTCTACCTCGACGACGACGAGGCGTTCGAGCTGTGGCGTGCCACCGGTGTGCCCGTCGAGCACATCGTCCGCCGCGGCAAGAAGGACAACTACTGGTCGATGGGGATCCCGGGGCCGGCGGGCCCGTGCTCGGAGCTGTTCTACGACCGCGGCCCCGCGTACGGCCGCGAGGGCGGCCCCGAGGTCGACGAGGACCGGTATCTGGAGTTCTGGAACCTGGTCTTCATGCAGTACGAGATCACCGACGTGAAGAGCAAGGAAGACTTCACCATCGTCGGTGACCTGCCCGCGCAGAACATCGACACCGGCATGGGCCTGGAGCGCATCGCCTCGATCCTGCAGGGCGTCGACAACCTGTACGAGATCGACGAGGTCCGGCCGATCCTGGCGCGGGCGGCGGAGCTGACCGGCAAGACCTACGGCGCGCGGTCCGGGCACGCGGCGAGCGAGTCGCACCCCGACGACGTGCGGCTGCGGGTGATCGCGGACCACGTGCGGACGTCGCTGATGCTGATCGGCGACGGGGTCACGCCGTCGAACGAGGGCCGCGGCTACGTGCTGCGGCGGATCATGCGCCGGGCGATCCGGGCGATGCGGCTGCTGGGCTGGCAGGAGAAGGCGCTGCCCGAGCTGCTGCCGGTGGCGCGCGACTGCATGGCCCCGTCGTATCCGGAGCTGGCGCAGGAGTTCGAGCGGATCTCCACGTACGCGTACGCGGAGGAGGACGCGTTCCTGTCGACGCTGCGCGCGGGCACCACGATTCTCGACACGGCGATCACCGACACCCGGGCGAAGGGCGGCAAGGCGCTCTCCGGCGCGCAGGCGTTCCAGCTGCACGACACGTACGGCTTCCCGATCGACCTGACCCTGGAGATCGCGGCGGAGCAGGGCCTCACCGTCGACCAGGAGGGCTTCCGCCGGCTCATGGCGGACCAGCGGTCCCGCGCGAAGGCGGACGCCGCCGCGCGCAAGACGGGCCACGCGGACCTGTCGTCCTACCGGTCGGTGCTCGACGCGGGCGGCCCGGTGGAGTTCACCGGCTACGCGGAGGTCTCCCGCGAGTCGCGGGTGCGGGCGCTGCTCGGCACCGGTGGTGCGCGCGTCGAGGCGGCCGGCGAGGGCGACTACGTCGAGCTCGTGCTCGACAGCACCCCGTTCTACGCCGAGGGCGGCGGCCAGCAGGCGGACACCGGCCTGATCAACGTCGGGGCCGGTCAGGTCGAGGTCGTCGACGTGCAGCAGCCGCTGCCCGGCCTCATCGTGCACAAGGCCCGGGTGGTCCGCGGCGAGGTGCGCGCGGGGGAGGCGGGCTTCGCCGAGATCGACGTGACGCGCCGCCGGGCCATCTCGCGGTCGCACACCGCCACCCACCTGATCCACCAGACGATGCGCGCCTTCCTGGGCGAGTCGGCGACCCAGGCGGGTTCGCTGAACGCGCCCGGCCGGCTGCGGTTCGACTTCAACACCCCGGGCGCGGTCCCGGCGAGCGTCCTGCACGACGTCGAGCAGCAGGTCAACGAGGTGCTGCTGCGCGACCTCGAAGTGCATGCGTTCATCACCTCGCAGGAGGAGGCGCGCCGGCTCGGCGCGATGGCCCTGTTCGGGGAGAAGTACGGCGATGAGGTCAGAGTGGTTGAAGTCGGCGACTACGCGCGTGAGCTCTGCGGTGGCACGCACGTCGCCCGCTCCGGCCAGCTCGGCCTTGTGAAGATCCTCACGGAGTCGTCGATCGGCTCCGGGGTCCGCCGGGTCGAGGCGCTCGTCGGCATCGACGCGTTCGGCTTCCTCGCCAAGGAGCACCTGCTCGTCACCCGTCTGGCGGAGCTTTTCCGGGTTCCGGGCGACCAGGTGGCCGACCGGGTCGAGCAGACCGTCACGGCGCTGCGCGACGCGGAGAAGGAGCTCGAGAAGATGCGCGCGCAGATGGTCCTCGGCGGCGCGGGCACGCTGGCGGAGCAGGCGAAGGACCTGCGGGGGGTGGCGTTCGTCGGCACCGAGGCACCGGAGGGGGCGGCCACCAACGATGTGCGTACCCTTGCCCAGGAGATTCGTGGCAAGATCGACGCCGGTCGTCCGGCGGTGGTCGCGGTGGCGGCCCGGGCGAACGGCAAGGCGTCACTGATCGTAGCGATCAACGCGGCGGCGAAGGATCGCGGACTGTCCGCGTCCGAGCTGGTGAAGGGCGCGTTGTCCGGTCGGGGCGGCGGCAACGCCGATCTCGCGCAGGGCGGCGGAGTGCCCGCTGACCAGGTCCCCGCGCTGCTGGCGGCGGTGGAGAAGGCGGTCGGTGAGGCCGTCTGAGAGGAAGGGTGGCCCGATGAACGCACTGCCGCGGGGTAGGCGGCTGGGCGTCGATGTCGGTAAGGTGCGCGTCGGGGTCGCGCTGTGTGACCCCGACGGGATCCTGGCCACCCCCCTGGCCACGGTGGCCCGTGACATGGCGGCGGCGCCCGGCGCCGTCCCCGGTGACATCGCCGAGCTCGTCCGCCTCGTGGGGGAGCACGAGGTGGTGCAGATCGTGGTGGGACTCCCGGTGCGCCTCAACGGCGCCGAGGGAGATGCCGCCGCTGACATCCGTACCTATGCGCACCGCCTGGAACAGGCGGTCGGACCGGTTCCCGTCGTCCTCGCGGACGAGCGGATGTCGACCGTGGTCGCAACCCGTAGGCTTGCCGAGCGAGGAGTCCGGGGTAAGCGGCAACGGGCGGTCGTCGACCAGGCGGCCGCCGTGGAGATCCTGCAGAGCTGGCTGGACGCACAGCGGAGGCAGACGAGATGATCGACGAGCTGGACCTGGCGTTCGACGAACAGATCGAACGCGGTAAACCCCGCCACCGGCGCAGCGGCCGCGGCGGCAAAGGCAAGTCCACCGTCGCGTTTTTGATGGTGTTCCTCCTGCTCGGCGTCCTGGGCGTGGGTGGCTACCTCGGCTTCGAGAAGGTCAAAGGCTTCTTCACGGCGGCCGACTACGACGGCGCGGGCACCGGTCAGGTGGAGGTGTCGCTGGCCGAGGGCTCGCTGACCGACATCGGCAACGCGCTCGTCGAGAAGGACGTGGTGAAGAGCACGGCCGCGTTCATCGAGGCGGCGGAGGAGAATCCGCGCGGCAAGAACATCCAGCCGGGTACGTACACCATGCGGCTGCAGATGTCGGCCAAGGACGCCGTCACGCTGCTGCTCGATCCGAAGGCCCGGGTGACCAAGGGCGTCACCATCCCCGAGGGCAAGACCGCGCTGGAGATCTACGCGATCTTGTCCAAGGCCACCGGCGTTCCGGTGAAGGACTTCGAGGCCGCCGCCAAGGATCCGAAGGCGCTCGGCGTGCCGGACTTCTGGTTCAACCGCCGCGACGACAAGAAGGCATCGGGAACGATCGAGGGCTTCCTGTTCCCGGACACGTACGAGTTCAAGCCGAAGTCGACCGCCGCGGAGATGCTGTCGGTCATGGTGGCCAAGTTCATCGACACGACCACGGAGATGGACTTCGTCAAGTCGGTCGAGAGCGGCTTGTCGGTCTCCCCGTACGAGGCGCTGATCGTGGCGTCGCTGTCGCAGGCCGAGGCGGGCATCGCCGAGGACCTGCCGAAGGTGGCCCGGGTCGCCTACAACCGGGCGTACAAGAAGAAGATGCCGTTGCAGTTCGACGTGACGACGAACTACTGGCTGCAGCTGCAGAACAAGGGCAAGAAGCACTCGGGCAAGATGACCACCGCCGAGCTCGAGGATCCGAAGAACCCGTACACCACCGAGCTCAAGGTCGGCCTGCCGCTGGGGCCGATCAACAACCCGGGCAAGCTGGCGTTGCAGGGTGCGGAGAAGCCGGCGACCGGCGACTGGCTGTTCTTCGTCGCCGTGGACAAGACGGGCAGGTCGGCGTTCGCGGTCACCAACGCCGAGCACGACGCGAATATCCAGAAAGCCTGCCAGAACGGCATCCCGCTCTGCTGAGCGGGCATCCCGACGCCCACCGAAAGCGCGCCGCATGACCGTGAACCGCCGCGCCGCCGTCTGCGGCAAGCCGATCGCCCACTCGCTGTCGCCGGTGATCCACGCCGCGGGCTACGCCGCCACGGGACTGCTCGACTGGGCGTACACGGCCATCGAGTGCGGCGAGGCCGAGCTCGCCGAGCTGGTGGCCGGCCTCGGCCCGGAGTGGGCCGGGCTGTCGCTGACCATGCCGCTCAAGGAGGCGGCCCTGGCGGTCGCCGCGGAGGTCTCGCCGGTCGCGGCCGCGACCGGTGCGGCCAACACTCTGGTACGCCGCGACGACGGTACGTGGTTCGCCGACAACACCGACGTACCGGGCATGGTCCGGGTGCTGCGGGACGCGGGACTGGCCGGGTCGCCGTCGATCTCCGTGCTCGGCGGCGGCGGCACGGCTCGCGCCGCGCTGGCGGCAGCCGCCGCACTGGGCGCCGCCGAGGTGACGGTCGTGACCCGCCGCCCGGAGGCCCGCGAGGAGCTCGCGCCGGCCGCCGAGGCGCTCGGTGTGACGATCACCGGTGTCGACTGGGCCGACGCCCCCGCCGCGTTCGGCGCGGACGCCATCGTCTCGACCGTGCCGAAGGGCGCCGCCGACGGCCTGGCGGTGCAGGTCGCGTGGCGGCCGGGCACGGTGCTCTTCGACGCGATCTACGACCCGTGGCCGACCCCCCTGGCCTCCGCGGCGGCGGCGAACGGCGTCCGGGTGGTGTCCGGCCTCGATCTGCTGCTGGCTCAGGCGCTCGGCCAGTTCGAGCGGTTCACCGGCGTCAGCCCGGCCCCGGAGGCGGCCATGCGCGAGGCGCTGGCCGCCGCGGCCGCGGTGCGCTGAGCCACCCTCCGAACAGGACGCTGACCAGCGGTGTTCGGGCGGTCACCGCGTTGACAGCCGCTCTTATGCTCGGCGGCCCCCAGGGCAGCCGCGGTGGAGATCCTGCCGAGCCGGCTGGACGCGCGGCGGAGGCGGACGTGATGCTCGACGAACGGGACCGGGCGGTCGATGGACCGATCGAACGCGGCAAGCCCCGCCATCGGCGTCCCGCCGGCAAAGGCAGGTCCACCGTCGCGTTTTTGATGGTGTTCCTCCTGCTCGGCGTCCTCGGCGCGGGCGGCTATCTGGGCTTCGGGACGGTCAAGGGCTTCTTCGTCGCCGGCGATTACGAGGGCACGGGCACCGGTCAGGTGGAGGTGTCTCTCGCGGAGGGCTCGCTGACCGACATCGGCAACGCGCTCGTCGACAAGGACGTGGTGAAGAGCACGGCCGCGTTCATCGAGGCGGCGGAGGAGAATCCGCGCGGCAAGAACATCCAGCCGGGTACGTACAAGATGCGCAAGCAGATGTCGGCCAGGGACGCCGTAGCCTTGTTGCTGGACCCGAAGGCGCGGATCACCAGGGGCATCACCGTTCCCGAGGGCGCGACCACAATGGAGATCTACGCGCTCCTGTCGAAGAAGACCGGCGTTCCGCTGAAGGACTTCGAGACCGCCGCGAAGAATCCGAAGGCCTTGGGCGTGCCGGACTTCTGGTTCAACCGCCGCGACGAGAAGGAGGCCTCCGGCACCGTCGAGGGCTTCCTGTTCCCGGACACGTACGAGTTCAAGCCGAAGTCCACCGCCGCGGAGATGCTGTCGGCGATGGTGGCCAAGTTCCTGACGACCACCGCCGAGATGGACTTCGTCAAGACGGTGGAGAGCAAGCTCAAGGTGTCGCCGTACGAGGCGCTGATCGTGGCGTCGCTGTCGCAGGCGGAGGCGGGCATCGCCGAGGACCTGCCGAAGGTGGCGCGCGTCGCCTACAACCGGGCGTACAAGAAGAACATGCCCCTGCAGTTCGACGTGACGACGAACTACTGGCTCCAGCTGCAGAACAAGGGCAAGAAGCATTCGGGCAAGATGACCACCGCCGAGCTCGAGGATCCGCGGAACCCGTACACCACGACGGTGCAGCCCGGCCTGCCGCTGGGGCCGATCAACAACCCGGGCAAGCTCGCGTTGCAGGGCGCGGGGAAGCCGGCGACCGGCGACTGGATCTTCTTCACCGCCGTCGACAAGACCGGCAGGTCGGCCTTCGCGATCACCAACGCGGAACACGACGCGAACCGCGACAAGGCCTGTGCCAACGGCATTCCGGTCTGCCGCTAGGCCCGCCCCGCGCGGCCGGTGAGCAGCAGCATCGAGAGCAGCGCGAGCACGGCGAACCCGAGCACGGCCAGGCCCATCGGCACGCCCAGGCCCGGATCGCCCAGGCCGGCCAGGGGCGCGGCGAGCGCGGCGGTCACGGACTGGATCCCGCCCATCACCGCCGCCGCCGTGCCGGCCCGGCCGGGGTGCCCGTCCAGCGCCAGCGCGGTCGCGTTCGGCATCACCATGCCGATCGCGCCGACCACCACGAACAGGCCGGCGGCGAGGGCGGCCAGCGAGCCGGACACGGCGCCCGCGAGCACGGCGAGGCCGGCCAGCGCCTGGGTCACCAGCGCCGCCAGCAGCAGCCCGCGGGGCGCGACGCGGTCCAGGAGCCGGCCGTTCGCCTGGCTCAGCGCGATCAGCGCGCAGGCGTTCACTCCGAACAGGACGCTGAACAGCGTCGGCGAGACGCCGTACCCGTCCTGGAAGACGAACGACGAGCCGGAGATGTAGCCGAACAGGGCCGCGAAGGCGAAGGACTGCGCCAGCGTGTAGCCCACATAGCCGCGGTCGGTGATCAGCGTGCGGGCCGCGCGGGCCGTGTCCCCGAGGCCGCCGGGGCTGCGCCGCCCGACCGGCAGCGTCTCCGGGATGCGCGCGGCCAGCAGGGCGGTCAGCAGGGCGGCGATGACGCCCAGCGTGACGAAGATGCCGGGCCAGGAGGTCACCTTCAGCAGCGCGCTGCCCAGCAGCGGCGCCGCGATGGGCGCCACGCCGAAGATGAGCGTGAGCCGGGAGAAGAACTTCGCCGCTTCCACCCCGGAGTAGAGGTCCCGGACGATGGCCCGGGCCACGACCACGCCGACCCCGCCCGCGAAGCCCTGGAGCAACCGGAACCCCGCCAGCAGCGGCGCGGTCGGGGCGAGGGCGCAGAGCACGGAGAGGATCGCGTACGCGCCCACGCCGGCCAGCATCGGCCGGCGTCGTCCCCACCGGTCGCTGAGCGGGCCGCAGACGAGCTGCCCGAGCGCCAGCCCGATCAGGCACGTGGTGAGCGACAGCTGCACCTCGGTGGGCGCCACGGTGAGGTCGTCGGCGATGGCGGGCAGAGCGGGCAGGTACATGTCCAGCGACAGCGGCCCGATCGCCGTGACGAGCCCGAGCATGACCACCAGCAGAGGGCCGTGCGGCGGCCGCACGGCTTCCGCGGTCGGGGCGGCGGGCTGCGAGGACACCCGTGGACGATACCTCTGACCTTTTGGCGGCGGGTGCCCGTCGTCCGGTGAGCGGGACCACGGCGGGCTGGCGGCGCGCCGCGCGGGCCGCATGCCAGACTGTCATCCGTGTTGCGCTGGCTGACCGCAGGGGAATCGCACGGACCGGCGCTCGTCGCCCTGATGGAGGGCGTGCCCGCCGGAGTGCGGGTGACGAGCGAGGACATCGGCCGCGATCTCGCGCGCCGCCGTCTCGGGTACGGGCGGGGCGCGCGGATGTCGTTCGAACGGGACGAGGTTGAGATCGTCGGTGGCATCCGCCACGGCGTGACCCTCGGCAGCCCGGTGGCCATCCGCGTCGGCAACTCCGAATGGCCCAAGTGGCAGACGGTGATGGCCGCGGACCCCGTCGACCCGCAGGAGCTGGCCGCGCAGGCGCGCAACGCGCCGCTCACCCGGCCCCGGCCCGGCCACGCCGACCTGGCCGGCATGCAGAAGTACGGCCACACCGACGCCCGCCCGATCCTGGAGCGCGCCAGCGCCCGGGAGACCGCGGCCCGGGTCGCCGTCGGCGTGGTGGCCAAGGCCCTGATCCGGCAGGCGCTCGGCATCGAGGTGGTCTCGCACGTGATCGAGCTGGGCTCGGTCGCCGCCAAGGCGGGACTCGTCCCGGTCCCGGAGGACGCCGAGCGGATCGACGCCGACCCGCTGCGCTGCCTCGACCCCGAGGCGAGCGCGCGCATGGTGGCCGAGGTGGACGCGGCGAAGAAGGATGCGGACACCCTCGGCGGGATCGTCGAGGTGCTGGCCTACGGCGTACCGCCGGGCCTCGGGTCGCATGTGCAGTGGGACCGCAAGCTGGACGCCCGGCTGGCGGCCGCGCTGATGTCCATCCAGTCGGTGAAGGGTGTGGAGATCGGCGACGGCTTCACCCAGGCCCGCTCGCGGGGCTCGGTGGCGCACGACGAGATCGTTCCGACGCCGGAGGGCGTGAAGCGGGTCACCGACCGGGCGGGCGGCCTGGAGGGCGGCATCACCAACGGCGAGGGCCTGCGGGTCCGCGCCGCGCTCAAGCCGATCTCCTCGCTCAACCGCGCCCTGCAGACCGTGGACGTCACCACCGGCGAGCCCGCCACGGCGATCAACCAGCGCTCGGACGTCTGCGCGGTGCCGGCCGGCGCGGTGGTGGCCGAGGCGATGGTGGCGCTGGTGCTCGCCGAAGCCGCGACCGAGAAGTTCGGCGGCGACTCGGTGGCGGAGATCCGACGCAACCTGGCCGGATACGTCGACAGTCTGCTGATCCGCTGATGGCGCCGCTGGTCGTGCTGGTCGGAGCGCCCGGCGCCGGCAAGACGACGGTGGGCGAGGCCGTCGCCGCACAGCTCGGGGTCGCGTTCGCCGACACCGACCACGTGATCGCGCAGCGCGCCGGCAAGACCATCCCGGAGATCTTCTTCGACGACGGCGAGGACGAGTTCCGCCGGCTCGAGCGCGAGACGATCGCCGCCGAGCTCGCCTCCTTCTCCGGCGTGCTGGCCCTCGGCGGCGGTGCCGTGCTCGACCCCGGCACCCGCGAGGCCCTGCGGACCCAGCGGGTGGTCTTCCTGTCGGTCGAGCTGTCCGACGCGGTGAAGCGGGTGGGGCTCGGCGCCGGACGTCCGCTGCTGAGCGTCAACCCGCGGGCGACGCTGAAGTACCTCATGGACCAGCGCCGCCCGCTGTACGAGTCGGTGGCCACGCACACGGTGAAGACCGACGGGCGCACCCCCGCCGAGCTCGCCGCCGAGGTCGCGGCGCTGGTCAGGGCCGGCTAGCCTCCAGCGCCTCGATCCGCCGGACCAGGGGCGCCAGCTCCGCCCGTACGGCGGTCAGCAGGTCCGCCGTCGCCGCCGGTGCCGGGGCGCTCGCGCGCAGATGGGCATAGCCGGCCAGCGCGGCGGCCACCGCGCGCCGGGTGGCGCGCGCGTCGGCGCCCCGCTCGACCAGCACCCGCCCGGCCAGCCCGTCCGGCTCGGCGGACAGGCCGATGAGCAGGTGCTCGCACCCGACGTAGTTGTGTCCCAGGCCCGTCGCCTCGGTGACGGCCAGCTCGACGGCGTTGGCGGCGGGAGAGCTGAACCGCAGCCCGTCGCCCCCGCCGCCGGCCTCCGTGCCGTCGGGCACGGTGATCGAGACGGGGTCGATCTCCATCGCGCCCAGGACCTGCAGGGCCATGTTGCCGCCCTCGGCGAGCATGCCGTGCAGGAGGTGCCCGGTGGTCACCGCCGACGCGCCGGTGGCCCGGGCCCGCTCGGCGGCCAGCGACAGCACGCTCACGGTACGGGCGGTGAAGTGCGGAAGCCGGCTCGCGAGCTGCTCGGGGTCCAGGTCGCTGAGCACGGTCTGCCGGATGGCGGTCACCCGGCGTACCGCCTGCTCCAGCGCGCGCTGGCACACGGCCGAGACAGGGACGCCGGCCTCCCGGACGGCGTCGGCGAGAGCGTCGGGGAGATACACGTTGATTTTCGGCATGGCTACAGGTAACCCCAGGAGGGGTTAGTTGTCTATAACCCCATGTGGTCGTCACTACCCTCGATGCCGATGGACGAGATGACCCGTATTTCCGTGGCCGGCGACCGGCCCTACGACGTGCTCGTCGGGCACGGCCTCCTCGGCGAGCTGCCCGGGCCGATCGACGGCGCCGTGCGCGCCGCGGTCCTCTACGCCGCGCCGCTCGAGCAGCGCGCCGAGGCGGTCGCCGACGTGCTCCGGCGGGCCGGCGTGCGGCCCCTGCCGATCGAGGTCCCCGACGCCGAGGCCGGCAAGAGCATCGAGGTCGCCGCCCGCTGCTGGGACGAGCTCGGGGCGGCCGGCTTCACCCGTACGGACGTGGTGGTGGGCGTCGGCGGGGGAGCGGTGACCGACCTCGCCGGGTTCGTGGCGGCCGGCTGGCTGCGCGGGGTGCGCTGGGTGCCGGTCTCGTCCTCGCTGCTGGGCATGGTCGACGCGGCCGTCGGCGGCAAGACCGGCGTCAACATCGCCGCGGGCAAGAACCTGGTCGGTGCCTTCCACCCCCCGGCCGGGGTGCTGTGCGACCTCGACCTGCTCGCCACGCTGCCCGCCGACGATCTCGTCGCCGGGCTCGCCGAGGTGGTCAAGTGCGGCTTCATCGCCGATCCGGCGATCCTCGACCTGGTCGAGGCGGATCCGGCGGCCGCCACCGACCCGGCCGGCGCCGTCCTGCGCGAGCTGGTCGAGCGGGCGATCCGGGTGAAGGTGGACGTCGTCGGCGTCGACCTGCGCGAGTCCGGGCTGCGCGAGATCCTCAACTACGGCCACACCCTGGGGCACGCCATCGAGAAGCACGAGGCGTACGGCTGGAAGCACGGTCACGCGGTCGCCGTCGGCCTGGTGTACGCCGCCGAGCTGGGCCGTCTGACCGGCCGGCTCGACGACGCCACGGCGGCCCGGCACTCCTCGGTGCTGTCCCTGCTCGGCCTGCCGGTCTCGTACCGCACGGACGCCTGGCCCGACCTGCTCGCCGCGATGCGCATCGACAAGAAGGCCCGCGCGGACACGCTGCGATTCGTCGTGCTGGACGGCCTCGCCCGGCCCGGCATCCTCGCCGTCTCGGACGAGTCCGTGCTGGCCCGTGCCTACCAGGCGGTGGCGGCATGACCCGCGTGTACGTCCTCAACGGGCCCAACCTCGGCCGGCTCGGCACCCGCCAGGTCGACGTGTACGGACTGACCTCGTACGCCGATCTGGTCACGCTGTGCGAGGAGACCGGACGCGAGCTCGGCCTGGACGTGGTGGTCCGGCAGACCGACGCCGAGCACGAGATGCTCGGCTGGCTGCACGCCGCCGCGGACGAGCAGGCGCCGGTCGTGCTCAATCCGGGCGCCTGGTCGCACTACTCGTACGCGGTCCGCGACGCCTGCGCGCTGCTGCGGGCGCCCCTGGTCGAGGTCCACATCTCCAACATCCACGCCCGGGAGGAGTTCCGGCACCACTCGGTGGTCTCGGCGGTGGCGACCGGCGTGATCGCCGGGCTCGGCGTGGACGGCTACCGGCTGGCCCTGCGCCACGTCGCCGGGCTGCTCTGACCCGATTCGCCGGGTGACCGGCGGCGCCGGTAAACTCCACCGGTCACCTCTACGTTTCCAGAACAAGGCAGGACATGGCTTCCACCAACGACCTGAAGAACGGCCTGGTGCTCAACCTCGACGGCGAGCTGTGGGCCGTGGTCGAGTTCCAGCACGTCAAGCCGGGCAAGGGTGGGGCGTTCGTGCGCACCACGCTCAAGAACGTGCTCTCCGGCAAGGTCGTGGACAAGACCTTCAACGCCGGCACCAAGGTCGACACCGCCACGGTCGACAAGCGCACGATGCAGTATCTGTACCAGGACGGCGAGGACTTCGTCTTCATGGACCTGGACACCTTCGACCAGATCACGGTGCCCAACGGCACGGTCGGCGAGGCGGCCAACTACCTGCTGCCCGAGGCGGAGGCCACGGTCGCGACGCACGAGGGCGTTCCGCTCTACATCGAGCTGCCGACCAGCGTCTTCCTCGAGGTGACCTACACCGAGCCCGGCCTGCAGGGCGACCGCTCGACCGGCGGCACCAAGCCGGCCACCGTCGAGACCGGCGCCACCGTACAGGTCCCCCTCTTCATCACCACCGGCGAGAAGATCAAGGTCGACACCCGCGACGGCCGTTACCTCGGCCGCAGCTGATGGCCGAAGGCCCCAAGACGCAGATGCCTGCGCGCCGCAAGGCGCGCAAGCGCGCGCTCGACGTCCTCTACGAGGCCGACCTGCGCGACCTGCCGCCGAGCCAGGTCCTCGCCACCTACCTGGACCGGGTCGCCAAGCCCCGCCCCGAGCACATGGACTACACCATCGGCCTGGTCGAGGGCGTCGCCAAGCACCTCGACCGGATCGACGAACTGATCGCCAGCTACGCCGAGGGCTGGACCCTGGAGCGCATGCCGGTAGTGGACCGCAACCTGGCCCGCATCGCCGTCTACGAGCTGCTCTACCTGCCCGAGATCGACGACCCGGTGGCCATCACCGAGGCCGTCGAGCTCGCGAAGCAGATGTCGACCGACGACAGCCCCCGCTTCCTCAACGGCATCCTCGGCCGGATCGCCGAGTTCGCCACCCGCTGAGCGCGTTCACGGCAGCCTGCCCGACGAAGTCGGCGCAGGCTGCCGCGCCCAGGATCGTGGAGGTGCGGACCACGGCGGCCCACAAAGAAGCCCGCATCGCATGCGATGCGGGCTTTCTGCTCTCGCCGGACCGCAACCCGAGCCGGATCGCGCCCGTCGTTGTCGAGGGCGCCGAAACGGACAAGGCGCCCTTTGCCGTGGTCCGTTTCGGTGTCCTCGACAACGACGTCAAGGGGCGCGATCCCCGCCGAGCGAAGCGAGGCCATGTAACAGCACTTAACTGGCGAAGAACGCGCGCGGGTCGGCGACCAGGACGCCGGCCTCGGTCAGGCGCTCGATCAGGCCGGACGGCGAGATGTCGTAGACGATCGCGAGCGCGCGCAGGTCGTCGGCGCGGATGGAGAGGACGCGGCCGTTGTAGTCGCCGCGCTGCTGCTGGATGGCCCGGGCGTAGCGGGCGACGTAGGCGAGGTCCTCGCCGGCCGCGTCGTACAGCTTCTCCAGGTCCAGCACGATCTTGTTGGTGGCCTCGAGCCGGACGCCGCTGCCGTCGGGCAGCAGCTCCGAGACGGGCACGCGGTAGAAGTCGGCCAGCTCGGCCAGACGCGAGACGGTGACCGCACGGTCGCCGCGCTCGTACGAGCCCACCACGACGGCCTTCCAGCGGCCGTTCGACTTCTCTTCCACGCCCTGCAGGGACAGGCCCTGCTGCTGGCGGATAGAGCGCAGGCGGGCGCCCAACGACTTGGCGTACTCAGACGGCATTCGGACACTCCAAAACTGTGCTGGCCCGGGGGGTTCTTCCCCCGGATCGCTACGCTGCGTGACGGTACGGAGTTTGCCAGCCCTGGTCAAGTGTCGGTCGCCGATGAGTCGCTGCGCCGGGGAGGGAGTTGCCCGTATTCGTCCGTCTGGTCCGTGGGTCAGCCACGTCACCATGGTCATCGCGGTGCGCACTGGTAACGTAGCGTCAGCCGTCGGGCGGCCCTTGATCGGGGTGCCCGATGCGACAACAAAAGAGCACAGACGTCCTTTAACGACCCGTCCCGTGAGGCGGGGAAGGAGGTCCGCCGTGGCATACCCACGCGCCGACACAGGTCCCGCGAAGATCATTCTTTCGGGGTCCGACCTGCATCGGGTGGTCGACCGCATCGCCCACCAGATTCTCGAGAAGACGTCCGGCGCCACGGACACCGTGCTGCTGGGCATCCCGACCCGTGGAGTCCCGCTGGCGCGCCGGCTCGCCTCCCGCATCCACGCCTTCGAGGGCATCGACATCCCGGTCGGGGCGCTGGACATCACCCTCTACCGCGACGACCTGCGGCGGCACGCCACCCGGGCGCTCGGCAAGACCGACATCCCGGCCGGCGGGCTCGACGGCCGCCGGGTGATCCTCGTCGACGACGTGCTGTTCTCCGGGCGTACGGTGCGGGCCGCGCTGGACGCCCTCGGCGACGTCGGCCGGCCGAGCTCGGTGCAGCTCGCCGTCCTGGTCGACCGCGGGCACCGGGAGCTGCCGATCCGCGCCGACTACGTCGGCAAGAACATCCCGACCGCGCTCGCCGAGACGGTACGGGTGTCGCTCGCCGAGACCGACGACGGCGTGGACGAGGTCCGGCTCTCCGGGGGTCCCGCATGATCAAGCATCTGCGCTCCGCGGCGGACCTGGACGCGGACACCGCCACGCTGATCCTGGACACCGCCGCCGAGATGGCCACCCTGGCCGGGCGCGAGGTCAAGAAGCTGCCGACCCTGCGCGGGCGTACGGTCGTGAACCTCTTCTACGAGGACTCCACGCGTACCCGCATCTCGTTCGAGGCCGCGGCCAAGCGGCTCTCCGCGGACGTCATCAACTTCTCCGCGAAGGGCTCCAGCGTCTCCAAGGGCGAGAGCCTCAAGGACACGGCCCTGACCCTGCAGGCGATGGGCGCCGACGCGGTCGTGATCCGGCACCCGGCCTCCGGGGCCCCGCACCGGCTCGCGTCCTGGGTGGACGGCTCGGTGATCAACGCCGGCGACGGCACCCACGAGCACCCGACGCAGGCGCTGCTGGACGCGTACACGATGCGGTCCCGGCTGGGGAAGATCGACGGCCTGCGGGTCGCGATCGTGGGTGACGTGCTGCACAGCCGGGTCGCGCGCTCCAACGTCCTGCTGCTCACCACGCTGGGCGCCCAGGTCACCCTGGTCGGCCCGCCGACTCTGATCCCCCTGGACGTCGCGGCCGCGCTCTCCGCGAGCACGAAAGTGTCGTACGACCTCGACAGCGTCCTGCCCGAAGCTGACGTCGTCATGATGCTGCGGGTGCAGACCGAGCGGATGCAGGACTCGTATTTCCCCTCCGCCCGCGAATACAGCCGCCGCTACGGGCTCGA
Source organism: Couchioplanes azureus (assembly GCF_014648355.1). Classification (GTDB taxonomy): domain Bacteria; phylum Actinomycetota; class Actinomycetes; order Mycobacteriales; family Micromonosporaceae; genus Actinoplanes; species Actinoplanes azureus. The sequence continues at coordinate 39,477 of NZ_BMQY01000003.1, read as the reverse complement.
CGCTCCGCGCATGAGGAAGCTGCCGGAGCACGCGATCGTCATGCACCCCGGGCCGATGAACCGGGGCATGGAGATCGCTCCCGAGGTGGCCGACTCCACGCGTTCCACGATCGTCGAACAGGTCGCCAACGGCGTCAGCGCCCGGATGGCCGTTCTCTACCTCTTGCTGGGAGGCAAGGCATGACCTCGTATCTCATCAAGGGTGTCTCCGTCGTGGGTGGAGCGCCCACCGATCTGCTGATCGCCGACGGCGTGATCGCCGAGGGCGGCAGGGCCGACGAGACGATCGACGCCGCGGGCCTCGTCGCCCTGCCCGGCCTGGTCGATCTGCACACCCATCTGCGCGAGCCCGGCCGCGAGGACGCCGAGACGGTCGAGACGGGTTCGCGCGCGGCGGCCCTCGGCGGTTACACCGCGGTCTGCGCGATGGCGAACACCTCGCCGGTCGCGGACACCGCCGGCGTGGTGGAGCAGGTGTGGCGGCTGGGCCGCGAGGCGGGCCTGGTCGACGTGCAGCCCATCGGCGCGGTCACGGTCGGGCTCGCCGGCAGGCAGCTCGCCGAGCTGGGCGCGATGGCGACCTCCGCCGCGAAGGTGCGCATCTTCTCCGACGACGGCTTCTGCGTCGCCGACCCGCGCCTGATGCGCCGCGCGCTGGAGTATGTGAAGGCCTTCGACGGCATCATCGCCCAGCACGCCGAGGAGCCCCGGCTCACCGAGGGTGCCCAGATGCACGAGGGCGAGGTCTCCACCCGGCTCGGCCTCACCGGCTGGCCCGCGGTCGCCGAGGAGGCGATCATCGCCCGCGACGTGCTGCTCGCCGAGCACGTCGGCAGCCGCCTGCACGTCTGCCACGTCTCCACGGCCGGGTCGGTCGAGGTGCTGCGCCAGGCCAAGGCCCGGGGCGTCCGGGTGACCGCCGAGGTCACGCCGCACCACCTGCTGCTCACCGACGAGCTCGCGGCCAGCTACGACCCGGTCTACAAGGTCAACCCGCCGCTGCGTACCGCCGCCGACGTGCAGGCGCTGCGGCAGGCCCTGGCCGACGGGGTCATCGACATCGTCGCCACCGACCACGCCCCGCACGCCGTGGAGGACAAGGAGTGCGAGTGGGCGTACGCACGTCCCGGCATGGTCGGCCTCGAAACCGCCCTGCCGGTCGTGCTGAGCGTCCTCGGTGAGCAGTGGGAGCTGATCGCCGAGCGCATGTCGCGCGCCCCCGCCCGGATCGCGGGCCTGGCCGGGCACGGCACCGATCTCACCGCCGGCACGCCGGCCAACCTCACGCTGGTGGACCCGTCCGCCCGCCGGGTCGTGGACCCGGGCGAGCTGGCGAGCCGCAGCCGCAACACACCGTACGCGGGCACCACCCTGCCGGGTCGCATCGTCGCGACCTTCCTCCGGGGAGAGCCGACCGTCCTGGATGGGAAGGCCGTCAAGTGAAACCAGCAATTCTTGTCCTCGAGGACGGACGCACGTTCTCGGGAAGCTCCTACGGCGCCGAGGGGGAGACCTTCGGCGAGGCCGTCTTCACCACCGGCATGACCGGTTACCAGGAGACGCTGACCGACCCGTCGTACCACCGGCAGGTCGTGGTGCAGACCGCACCGCAGATCGGCAACACCGGCGTCAACGACGAGGACGACGAGTCCGGCCGCATCTGGGTCGCCGGCTACGTCGTGCGGGACCCGGCCCGCCGGCCCTCCAACTGGCGCGCGACCGGCGACCTGGGCGAGCGCCTGGCCGCCGAGGGCGTGGTGGGCATCAGCGGCGTCGACACCCGCGCGCTGACCCGGCACCTGCGCTCGCGCGGCGCCATGCGGGTCGGCATCTCGACCGTCGACCTCGACCCGGCGTCGCTGCTGACCCGGGTGCGCTCGGCGCCGCAGATGCTCGGCGCCGACCTCTCCGCCGAGGTCACCACCGCCGAGCGCTACACCGTCGACGCGGTCGGCGAGCACCGGTACACGGTCGCCGCCCTCGACCTCGGCATCAAGCGCAACGTCTCCCGCCGGCTGGCCGAGCGGGGCGTGACCACGCACGTCTTCCCGGCCACCTCGTCCATCGAGGACCTGCTCGCGGTCGGTCCCGACGCGGTCTTCCTCTCCCCGGGCCCGGGCGACCCGGCCACCGCGGACGGGCCGGTCGGGCTGGCCCGCGCCGCGCTGGCGCGCCGGGTGCCGCTGTTCGGCATCTGCTTCGGCAGCCAGATCCTGGGCCGGGCGCTCGGCTTCGGCACCTACAAGCTCGGGTACGGCCACCGCGGCATCAACCAGCCGGTGCTCGACAAGACCACCGGCAAGGTCGAGGTGACCAGCCACAACCACGGCTTCGCGGTCGACGCGCCGCGGGACGCCGTGATCGACACGGACTTCGGCCGCGTCGAGGTCTCCCACGTCTGCCTCAACGACGACGTGGTCGAGGGGCTGCGGGCGCTGGACGTGCCCGCCTTCACCGTTCAATACCACCCCGAGGCGGCCGCGGGCCCGCATGACGCGGACTACCTGTTCGACCGCTTCGTGGAGCTCGTCGAGAAGGTGGACGCCTGATGCCGAAGCGCACCGACCTCCAGCACGTCATGGTGATCGGCTCGGGGCCGATCGTGATCGGCCAGGCCTGCGAGTTCGACTACTCCGGCACCCAGGCCTGCCGGGTGCTGCGCGCCGAGGGGCTGCGCGTCTCGCTGGTCAACTCCAACCCCGCGACGATCATGACGGACCCGGAGTTCGCCGACGCCACGTACGTCGAGCCGATCACGCCCGAGTTCGTCGAGATGGTCATCGCCCGGGAGCGGCCGGACGCGATCCTGCCCACCCTCGGCGGGCAGACCGCGCTCAACACCGCGGTCGCCCTGCACGAGAGCGGCGTCCTCGACAAGTACGGCGTCGAGCTGATCGGCGCCAACATCGACGCGATCCGGCGCGGCGAGGACCGGCAGCTGTTCAAGGACATCGTCGCCCGCGCCGGCGGCGAGACCCCGCGCAGCCGCGTGTGCCACTCGATGGACGAGGTGCGGTCGACCGTCGCCGAGCTGGGCCTGCCGGTGGTGATCCGGCCGTCGTTCACCATGGGCGGCCTCGGCTCCGGCATGGCGCACACCGACGAGGACCTCGAGCGCATCGCGGGCGACGGCCTGGCCGCCTCCCCGGTGCACGAGGTGCTCATCGAGGAGAGCGTGCTCGGCTGGAAGGAGTACGAGCTCGAGCTGATGCGCGACAAGAACGACAACGTCGTGGTCGTCTGCTCGATCGAGAACCTCGACCCGATGGGCGTGCACACCGGCGACAGCGTCACCGTGGCCCCGGCCATGACCCTGACCGACCGCGAGTACCAGCGCCTGCGCGACCTCGGCATCGCCGTGCTGCGGGAGGTCGGCGTCGACACCGGCGGCTGCAACATCCAGTTCGCGGTCAACCCGGCGAACGGGCGCCTGGTCGTCATCGAGATGAACCCGCGGGTCTCGCGCTCCTCGGCGCTCGCCTCGAAGGCCACCGGCTTCCCGATCGCCAAGATCGCGGCCAAGCTCGCGATCGGCTACACCCTCGACGAGATCCCCAACGACATCACGCTCCAGACGCCGGCCGCCTTCGAGCCCGCGCTGGACTACGTGGTCGTGAAGATCCCGCGGTTCGCCTTCGAGAAGTTCTCCGGCGCCGACCCCGAGCTGACCACGACGATGAAGTCCGTGGGCGAGGCGATGAGCGTGGGCCGCAACTTCGCCGAGGCGCTCAACAAGGCGATGCGCTCGCTGGAGACCAAGGCCGCCGGGTTCTGGACGGCCCCCACCTTCACCGACCGCGACGAGGCGCTCGCGGCGTTGCGGATGCCGCACGACGGGCGGCTCTACACCGTGGAGGCCGCGCTGCGCCTCGGCGCGAGCGTCGCGCAGGTGCACGAGGCGAGCGGCGGCATCGACCCGTGGTTCCTCGACGAGATCAAGGCCCTTTCCGACCTGCGCGAGGAGATCCTCGCCGCCCCCGTGCTGGACGAGGTGCTGCTGCGCCGGGCCAAGCGCTCCGGTCTCTCCGACCGCCAGCTCGCCGCGCTCCGCCCGGAGCTCGCCGGGGAGGACGGGGTCCGGGCGCTGCGTCACCGGCTGGGCATCCGGCCCGTCTACAAGACCGTGGACACCTGCGCGGCCGAGTTCGAGGCGCAGACGCCGTACCACTACTCGACGTACGACGAGGAGACCGAGGTCGCGCCCTCCGACCGCCCCAAGGTGCTGATCCTGGGCTCCGGGCCGAACCGCATCGGGCAGGGCATCGAGTTCGACTACTCCTGCGTGCACGCGGTGATGGCGCTCAAGGGCGCGTACGAGACGGTCATGGTCAACTGCAACCCGGAAACCGTCTCCACCGACTACGACACCGCCGACCGGCTCTACTTCGAGCCGCTGACCTTCGAGGACGTCCTCGAGGTCTTCCACTGCGAGGACGCCTCCGGCAAGGCCGCGGGCGGGCCCGGCGTGGTGGGCGTCATCGTGCAGCTCGGCGGCCAGACGCCCCTGGGCCTGGCCCGGCGGCTCAAGGCGGCGGGGGTGCCCATCGTCGGCACCTCGCCCGAGTCGATCGACCTGGCCGAGGACCGCGGGGCGTTCGGCGCGGTGCTCGCCCGGGCCGGGCTGCGCTCGCCCGAGCACGGCACGGCCACCTCGTTCGAGGAGGCCAAGGCGATCGCCGATGCGATCGGCTACCCGGTCCTGGTCCGCCCGTCGTACGTCCTCGGCGGCCGCGGCATGGAGATCGTGTACGACGAGCCGACCCTGGCCGACTACATCGCCCGCGCCACCGAGATCTCGCCCGACCATCCGGTGCTGGTGGACAGCTTCCTGGACGACGCGATCGAGATCGACGTGGACGCGCTCTGCGACGCCACCGGCGAGGTCTACCTCGGCGGCGTGATGGAGCACATCGAGGAGGCCGGCATCCACTCCGGCGACTCGTCCTGCTCGCTGCCGCCGGTCACCCTCGCCGGGTCGCACCTGGCCGAGGTGCGCCGCTACACCGAGGCGATCGCCCGCGGCGTCGGGGTGCAGGGCCTGCTCAACGTCCAGTACGCCCTCAAGGACGACACGCTCTACGTGCTGGAGGCCAACCCCCGCGCGTCGCGCACGGTGCCGTTCGTCTCCAAGGCGACCGCGGTGCCGCTGGCCAAGGCGGCCGCCCGGATCATGCTCGGCGCGACCGTCGCGGAGCTGCGCGCCGAGGGCATGCTGCTGCGCAGCCGGGACGGCGGCGACATCCCGCCGGAGGCACCGATCGCGGTCAAGGAGGCGGTGCTGCCGTTCAAGCGGTTCCGCACCCCGGCCGGCAAGGGCGTGGACAGCCTGCTCGGGCCCGAGATGAAGTCGACCGGCGAGGTCATGGGCATCGACCCGTCGTTCGGGCCGGCGTTCGCGAAGTCGCAGGCGGCCGCCTACGGTTCGCTGCCGACCAGCGGCAAGGTCTTCGTCTCGGTGGCCAACCGGGACAAGCGTTCGATGATCTTCCCGATCAAGCGCCTGGCCGACCTGGGCTTCGAGATCGTCACGACCGCGGGGACCGGGGAGGTCCTGCGCCGGCACGGCATCGAGTGCGAGATCGTCCCCAAGCACTTCGAGAGCCCCGGCCGCAACGCGGTGGCGCTGATCGCCGCCGGGGAGATCGCGCTGATCATCAACACGCCGCAGGGTTCCGGCGCGAGCGCGCGCTCGGACGGCTACGAGCTGCGCAGCGCGGCGGTCACGTACGACATCCCGAGCATCACGACGGTGCCGGGTGCCGCCGCCGCGGTGATGGGCATCGAGGCGCTGATGCGCGGCGACATGTCCGTACGCCCGTTGCAGGAGCTGCACGCCGCGCTGCGGGAGAAGGAGTGACCCTCTTCGAGACCGCCGTCCGCCCGGTGTTGTTCCGGGTGGGCGGCGGCGACGCCGAGCGGGCGCACGAGTTCACCCTGGACCGGCTGGCCGGGCTGGGCTCCGCGGCCCGGGCCGTGCTGCGCCGCCGCTACGCGGTCAGCGCCCCGGTGGAGCTCTTCGGGGTGCGCTTCCCCAACCCGGTCGGGCTCGCCGCCGGCATGGACAAGAACGGCGTCGCGCTGCCCGCCTGGCCGGCCCTCGGCTTCGGCTTCGTCGAGGTCGGCACGGTCACCGCCCGCCCGCAGCCCGGCAACGACCGCCCGCGGCTGTTCCGGCTGCGCGACAGCGAGGCCGTGATCAACCGGATGGGCTTCAACAACGACGGCGCGGCGGCGCTCGCCGGCCGGCTGCGGGCGCTGGGGCCGCTGGGGATCCCGCTCGGTGTCTCGCTCGGCAAGTCCAAGGTGACGCCGCTGGAGGAGGCGGTGCAGGACTACCTCACCTCCTACGAGCTGCTGCACCCGTACGCGGACTACATCGCGGTGAACGTCTCCTCGCCGAACACGCCGGGCCTGCGCACGCTGCAGGACAAGTCGGCGATCGCCGCGCTGCTCGGCGCCCTGGTCGGCAAGACGCCCGTGCTGGTGAAGATCGCGCCCGACCTCTCCGAGTCCGCCATCGCCGAGCTGCTCGGCGTGTGCCTGGCGTACGGGGCGGCCGGGGTGATCGCCACCAACACCACGCTGAGCCGCGACGGGCTGGCCCCCGCCGACCGGGCGCGGGCGGCCGAGGCCGGTGGGCTGTCCGGGCGGCCGCTGACCGAGCGGGCCCGCGAGGTCGTCCGCTTCGTCCACACCGAGACCGGCGGCCGGCTGCCGATCATCGGGGTGGGCGGCATCGTGGAGCCGGACGACGCGGCCCGGATGTTCGACGCGGGCGCGTCGCTGGTGCAGCTCTACACCGGCTTCATCTACCGGGGGCCGGCGCTGGTCAGGGCGGCGGCCCGGGCCCGCCGATGAACCTGCTCGATCTCGACCGGGCGCACGTCTGGCATCCGTACGGGCCGATGCCCGGTCGCTCCGAGCCGTACGTGGTCGACAGCGCGCGGGGCGTGCGCCTGCGCCTGGCCGACGGGCGCGAGCTGGTCGACGGCATGTCCTCGTGGTGGGCGGCGATCCACGGCTACCGCCATCCCGTCCTCGACGCGGCCCTGGCCGATCAGGCGTCCCGGATGAGCCACGTCATGTTCGGCGGCCTGACCCACGCGCCCGCGGTGGAGCTGTGCCGCACGCTGGTGGAGCTCACCCCCGACGGCCTGGAGCACGTCTTCCTCGCCGACTCGGGCTCGGTCGGCGTCGAGGTCGCGATCAAGATGGCCCTGCAGGCCCAGCTGGCGCGGGGACGCCCGGGCCGGCGGCGGCTCGCGACCTGGCGGGGCGGCTACCACGGCGACACGTTCCACCCGATGAGCGTCTGCGACCCGGTGGGCGGCATGCACGCGCTGTGGACCGGCGTCCTGCCCGCCCAGGTCTTCGCGGGTGCCCCGCCGGCCGGCTACGACGAGGCGTACGCCGCCGAGCTCGTCGCGATGGTCGAGCGGCACGCGGACGAGCTGGCCGCCGTCATCGTCGAACCGGTCGTGCAGGGCGCGGGCGGCATGCGTTTCCACCATCCGGAGTACCTGAGGGCACTCCGGGAGGTGACAACCGCCCACGACGTGCTGCTGATCTTCGACGAGATCGCGACCGGCTTCGGGCGTACGGGCGAGCTGTTCGCCGCCGACCACGCCGGGGTGTCTCCCGACATCATGTGCCTGGGCAAGGCCCTGACCGGGGGATATCTGACCCTGGCCGCGACCCTGTGCACCTCGGCGGTGGCGCATGCGGTGAGCGCCGGGAGCGCGGGCGGGCTGGCGCACGGACCCACCTTCATGGGCAACCCGCTCGCCTGCGCCGTCGCCAACGCCTCCATCGGGCTGCTGACGGGCCAGGACTGGCGGGCCCGGGTGCGGTCGGTGGAGCAGGGGCTGCGGGCCGGTCTGGAGCCGCTCAGAGGCGCTCCGGGGGTCGCCGACGTGCGCGTCCTGGGCGCGATCGGCGTCGTGCAGCTCGACCGGCCGGTCGACATGGCCCGGGCGACGGCGGCGGCCGTCGGCGCGGGGGTGTGGCTCCGCCCGTTCCGGGACCTGATCTACACGATGCCGCCGTACGTGGCGGAGGAGGCCGACGTCGCCCTCATTACCCGGGGAATCGCCGCCGCGGTGTCCGCCACCTGACACGAAAGGGGAATCGCCCCCATGGAGACCTTCGGACGACGGCTGCGCGCCGCCATGGATGCCCGGGGACCGCTATGCGTCGGCATCGATCCCCATGCCGCTCTGCTGGCTCGCTGGGGACTGCCGGACGACGCCGCCGGCCTGGAACGCTTCAGCTTTACGGTTGTCGAAGCACTGGCCGATCGGGTCGCCGTTCTGAAGCCGCAGTCGGCGTTTTTCGAGAGATTTGGATCACGTGGCATCGCGATCCTCGAGTCAATTATCCGACAGTCACGAGAGGCCGGCGCGCTGGTGCTCCTGGACGTCAAAAGGGGCGACATCGGCTCGACGATGGCCGCGTACGCGAGCGCCTATCTCGATCCGGACAGTTCACTGTGTGCTGACGCGATTACTGTGAGTCCCTATCTCGGCGTCGGCTCGCTGCGGCCGGCGTTCGACGCGGCGGCCGCGAACGGCGGCGGTGTCTTCGTCCTGGCGCTCACCTCCAACCCCGAGGGCCCGTCCGTCCAACATGCCCGCACGGCCGCCGGCCCGACCGTCGCGCAGACCGTCATCGACGAGATTTCCCAGCTCAACGCAGGTGCGAGCGAACTCGGAAGCGTCGGGCTGGTGGTCGGCGCGACGATCGGCGAGACCGGACACGACCTCTCCGCGGTCAACGGCCCGCTGCTCGCGCCGGGCCTCGGGGCGCAGGGCGGCGACCCCGCCGGGCTCGCGGCGATCTTCGGCGGGAGCCTGCGGAACGTGCTGCCGTCGTACTCACGCGAGGTTCTCTCGGCGGGACCGGACACGGGCGCGCTGCGGGCCGCCGCGGACCGTGCCGCGGCCGCCTGCGGGGCCGTGATCGGGTGAAACGGGCCGCCTACCAGGCCCGGCCGCACGCCGGTGGGGGGTACCCCCACGTTGCCGAAAGCGCCGTTGACCGCTAGTTTTCCCGGCGCCGGGAACCACATGCCCCTTTGGTTCCATGGCACACCACGTTTCACAGATGCGCCGGTATTCGCTACCGACGCGATAGGGACCTGAGGAGAACTGGTGCCGCTCCCGTCACTGAGCCCCGAGCAGCGTGCCGCCGCGCTGGAGAAGGCTGCGGAGATTCGCAAGGCCCGGGCCGAGCTGAAGGATCAGCTCAAGTCTGGCAAGACCACCCTCGCCGCCGTGCTCGACCGGGCCGAGGGCGACGACGTCGTCGGCAAGCTGAAGGTCTCGGCCGTGCTCCAGGCGCTGCCGGGCATCGGCAAGATCCGGGCTACCCAGATCATGGAGAAGCTCAAGATCGCCGACAGCCGTCGCCTTCGTGGCCTCGGCGAGCAGCAGCGTAAGGCCCTCCTGGGGGAGTTCGCTGCGAACTGACTCACCGGCTCGTGTTGAATGAGCCTGTGAGCATGGATGACGACGCGCGCCCGGCGGCCCGACTCACCGTCCTGTCCGGCCCCTCGGGGGTGGGCAAGGACAGCGTGATCGAGCTGATCCGGGCGCGCTCGCCATGGATCAAGCTGTCGGTGTCGGTGACCACGCGCAAGAAGCGCGACTACGAGACCGACGGTGAGCACTATCACTTCGTCACGCGCTCGGAGTTCCAGCGCCTCGTCGACGGCGACCAGCTCCTGGAGTGGGCGGAGTTCGCCGGCAACCTCTACGGCACGCCCCGGGCGCAGGTCGAGGGCTGGCTGTCGCAGGGCCGGCCGGTGCTGCTGAAGATCGACCTCCAGGGCGCCCGCCAGGTCCGCGCCTCGATGCCGGACGCGCAGCTCGTCTTCCTGGCCCCGCCCAGCGTCGAGGAGCTCCGCCGCCGCCTCATCGGCCGCGGCACCGACGACGAGGAGACCATCCGCCGCCGCCTCGCCCACGCCGACGAGGAGCTGGCCGCGGAGAAGGAATTCGACCGTACCGTGGTCAACGACTTCGTCGAGCGCGCCGCGGACGAGCTGGTAGGATTGCTCGGTTCGTCATTCCTGACCCCCGCACAGGCGCCGGAGTCGTAGGAGCGCGAACCCGCAGGCTCAGCTCCCGAATCGTGAGGAAATCAATTCCGTGGGAACCATCGCCAACCCCGAAGGCATCACCAACCCGCCGATCGACGAGCTGCTCGACAAGACCTCGTCGAAGTACTCGCTGGTGATCTTCGCGGCCAAGCGCGCCCGCCAGGTCAACGCCTACTACAGCCAGCTCGGTGAGGGTCTCCTCGAGTACGTCGGCCCCCTGGTGGAGACGACGCCCCAGGAGAAGCCGCTCTCCATCGCGATGCGTGAGATCAACGCGGGGTTGCTCACCGCCGAGGCCACCGACCAGCCCTGAGCGCCCTCCGGGCACTTGCGAGCAGGTTCCGACCCGCGTCCGCTCTGCTGCGGCCGCGGGTCTTCTCGTACGACGGGAGTAGGTCATGACCGAGGTCGTACTCGGCGTGTGCGGCGGCATCGCCGCCTACAAGGCCTGTGAGCTGCTGCGGCTCTTCACCGAATCCGGACACGGGGTCAGGGTCGTCCCGACCGCCTCGGCGCTGCGCTTCGTCGGCGAGCCCACCTGGTCGGCGCTGTCCGGCCGGCCGGTCACCGCCGAGGTCTGGGCGGACGTGCACGAGGTGCCGCACGTGCGGATCGGCCGGCAGGCCGAGCTCGTCGTGGTGGCGCCCGCCACCGCCGACGTGCTCGCCAAGGCCGCCCACGGCATCGCGGACGACCTGCTCACCAACACGCTGCTGACGGCGACCTGCCCGGTGGTCTTCGCCCCCGCGATGCACACCGAGATGTGGGAGAACCCCGCCACCCGGGCCAACGTGGCCACGCTGCGCCGCCGCGGCCACGTCGTCATCGAGCCCGCGGTCGGCCGGCTGACCGGTGCCGACACCGGCAAGGGGCGGCTGCCCGACCCCGAGGAGATCTTCACGACCGCGCTGCGGGTGCTGCGGCGCGGCGCCGCCGCCGGCGCCGACCTGGCCGGTCGGCACGTGGTGGTCACCGCGGGCGGCACCCGGGAGCCGCTCGACCCGGTCCGCTTCCTCGGCAACCGGTCCTCGGGCAAGCAGGGGTACGCCCTCGCCCGCGCGGCGGTCGCCCGCGGGGCCCGGGTGACCTTGATTGCGGCGAACGTCACACTGGGCACCCCGGCGGGCGCCGACCTCGTGACCGTCGGCACGACCGAGGAGCTGCGCAAGGCCACCGTCGAGGCCGCCGCGGGGGCCGACGTCGTGGTCATGGCCGCCGCCCCGGCCGACTTCCGCCCCGCCGACCGGGCCGAACACAAGATCAAGAAGACGGAGGGCGGCGCGGCGCCGACCATCGCACTGGTCAACAACCCGGACATCGCGGCCGAGATCGGTGCGGCCAAGGGACCCGGTCAACTGCTGGTGGCCTTCGCCGCCGAGACGCGCGACGCGCTGGAGAACGCCCGCGGCAAGCTCACCCGGAAACGCGCGGACCTCATCGTCGTTAACGAGGTGGGCACCGACCTGGTCTTCGGCGCCGACCACAACACGGTGACCATCCTGGGCGCCGACGGCAGCACCCGGCAGCTCGGCGAACTCCCCAAAGACGATGTGGCCGATGCGATATGGGACGAGGTCGTGTCGCGCCTCGCGCCGCAGGCCAAGCAGGATGGGACGGCGTGAGGCCGGGCCCCCACCCCCGACGCCGCGGCGACTACACTGCCGCGGAACGAACCTTCGACGAAATCTGAGGAGCACCGTGGCACGCCGCCTGTTCACTTCCGAGTCGGTCACGGAAGGCCACCCGGACAAGATCGCTGACCAGATCAGCGACGGTATTCTCGACGCCCTGCTCTCGCAGGACCCGCGCAGCCGCGTCGCGGTGGAGACCCTGATCACGACCGGTCAGGTGCACGTCGCCGGCGAGGTGACGACCCAGGCGTACGCCGACATCCCCAGCATCGTGCGCGAGACCATCCTCGGCATCGGTTACGACTCGTCGAAGAAGGGCTTCGACGGCGCCTCCTGCGGCGTCAGCGTCTCCATCGGCTCGCAGTCGCCCGACATCGCCCAGGGCGTCGACAGCGCGGTCGAGCTGCGCGAGGGCAACTCCGAGCACGTCCTCGACGCCCAGGGCGCCGGCGACCAGGGCATGATGTTCGGCTTCGCCTGCTCGGAGACCCCCGAGCTGATGCCGCTGCCGATCGCCCTCGCGCACCGCCTGGCCCGTCGCCTGTCGGCCGCGCGCAAGGACGGCACGATCCCCTACCTGCGCCCGGACGGCAAGACCCAGGTCACCATCGAGTACGACGGCCTGCGCCCGGTCCGCCTCGACACGGTCGTCGTGTCGTCGCAGCACGCCGCGGACATCTCGCTCGAGTCGCTGCTGACCCCGGACGTCCGCGAGCACGTCATCGCCCCCGAGCTCGAGGGCCTGGGCCTGGACACCGAGGGCTACCGGCTGCTGGTCAACCCGACCGGCCGCTTCGAGATCGGCGGCCCGATGGGCGACGCCGGCCTCACCGGTCGCAAGATCATCGTCGACACGTACGGCGGCTACGCCCGCCACGGCGGCGGCGCGTTCTCCGGCAAGGACCCGTCCAAGGTGGACCGCTCCGCGGCGTACGCGATGCGCTGGGTCGCCAAGAACGTGGTGGCCGCCGGCCTCGCCGAGCGTTGCGAGACCCAGGTCGCGTACGCGATCGGCAAGGCGCACCCGGTCAGCCTCTTCGTCGAGACGTTCGGCACCGAGAACGTCCCGGTCGAGCGGATCGAGAAGGCCATCAACGAGGTCTTCGACCTGCGCCCGGCCGCGATCATCCGCGACCTCGACCTGCTCCGCCCGATCTACGCGCAGACCGCGGCCTACGGCCACTTCGGCCGCGAGCTTCCGGAGCTGCTCTGGGAGAACACGGACCGCGCCCAGGACCTCAAGTCCGCGGCGGCCTGATCCAGGCCACCACGCCCGGCCGGCCGAGTCCACCGGCCGGGTCGAAGGTCCGATCGCAATGACACGGCAGAAGGGTGCCCCGGCCGAGCCCGGGGCACCCTCGCCGTTTCCCGGCGTTGCGGAGCCCTCGGCTCAGCCGGCGCTGTTCGCCGGGGGAGGCGTTGGGGAGTCTTCGGCTCAGTCGGCGCTGTTCGCCGGGGGAGGCGTTGGGGAGTCTTCGGCTCAGTCGGCGCTGTTCGCCGGGGGAGGCGTTGGGGAGTCTTCGGCTCGGCCCGCGGCGGGCGCGGAGGATGTCGTACCCCGGCGCAAGAATGGCCGCGTGGCGACGAAGGGCGGGGAGCGGGAACCGGCGGCGACGCTGCCGGTCGGCCGCGTCTGCGTCGACGTTCCCCTGCCGCACCTCGACCGGCCCTTCGACTACCTCGTCTCCGCGGCCGACGACGCCGCCGCGCAGCCCGGCGTGCGGGTGAAGGTGCGGTTCGCGGGCCAGATGGTCAGCGGCTTCCTGCTCGAGCGGGTGGATTCCAGCTCGCACGCCAAGCTCGCCTATGTGGACAAGGTGGTCTCGCCCGAGCGGGTCCTCGACCCGGAGATCGCCCGGCTTGCCCGCGCGATCGCCGATCGATATTCCGGAAATCTCCCGGACGTCCTGCGCTTGGCGGTCCCACCCCGGCACGCCCGCGTCGAGGCGGAGAGCACCCCCGCGGTCGCCACCAGAGCGGCCACCACGAGCCCCGCAGCCGCCGTCGCGCCCCCCACGAGCGCCGCAGCCGCCGTCGCGCCCACCACGAGCGCCGCAGCCGCCGTCGCGCCCACCACCACGGACGCTGCCGCCGCCGTGGCCTCCACCGCCGCCGCGATCGCCGCGGACGCCGGGATCGCCGCCGCCGTGGCCGCCACGGACGACGCCATTGCCGCTACCGGCACGGCGGCCGCCGAGACCACCACCGGCGCGGCCGCCGATCCTGTCGGGCCTCCCGGTCCTGACGTGCCGGCCGGTCTCGTCGCGTCCGCCGATGCTGCGGCGCCGGGTGGCCGTGCCGGGTCCGCCACGTTCTCCGATGCCGACGGCGGGAGTGGCTGGGGCGCCTATCGCGCCGGCGTTCCCTTTCTTCGTGCGCTGGCCCAGGGGAGGGCGGCGCGAGCCGTGTGGTCCGCGTTGCCCGGGGAGGACTGGCCGGCCCGGATCGCCGAGGCCGCGGCGGCCACCGTGCGGGCGGGGCGGGGCGTGGTCGTCGTGGTGGCGGACGCCCGCGATCTCGACCGGCTCGACCGGGCGCTGACCGCCGCGCTCGGGGACGGACGGCATGTGGCGCTGCACGCCGCGGCCGGGCCCTCCGAGCGGTACCGGAGGTTCCTCGCGGCGAGCCGCCACCAGGTTCCCGTGGTCGCCGGGACGCGGGCGGCCATGTTCGCCCCGGTCGCCGATCTCGGGCTCGTGGTCATCTGGGACGACGGCGACGACCTGCACGCCGAGCCGCGGGCGCCCTATCCGCACGCGCGGGAGGTGCTGCTCACCCGGGCCCAGCTGGCCGGGTGCGCTGCGCTCGTCGGGGGCTTCGCGCGTACGGGAGAAGCGCAGTTGCTCCTGGAAACCGGCTGGGCGAAGGAGATCACGGCCAGCCGGGACGTGCTGCGGGCGCGCTGTCCCGTGATCGCGCCCACGGGTGACGATCCGCAGCTCGCCCGGGACCCGGGGGCGGTGACCGCGCGGTTGCCGAGCCTGGCCTGGCAGACCGCCCGGCAGGCGTTGCAGTCCGGCGCGCCGGTGCTCGTCCAGGTGCCCCGGCGGGGCTACCTGCCGTCGGTGGCCTGCGCCGAGTGCCGTACGCCCGCGCGGTGCCCGCACTGTTCGGGGCCGCTGGGGCTGGCCGGTGCCCGCTCGGTGCCGGCCTGCCACTGGTGCGGGCGCGCGGCCGCCGCGTACGCGTGTCCGGCCTGCGGTGGCCGCCGCCTGCGCGCCTCGGTGACCGGCGCCCGGCGGACGGCCGAGGAACTGGGGCGCGCCTTTCCCGGCGTGCCCGTGCGCACCTCCGGGCGGGACGAGATCCTCGACACCGTCCCGGGTGACGCCGCGGTGGTCGTGGCCACGCCGGGCGCCGAGCCGATCGCCGAGGGCGGGTACGGCGCGGTGCTGCTGCTGGACACCTGGGCGCTGCTGACCCGTGCCGACCTGCGCGCGGCCGAGGAGACGATGCGGCGGTGGCTGTCCGCCGCCGCGCTCGCCCGGCCGGGCCCGGCGGGTGGACGGGTCGTGGTGGTCGCGGACGGGTCGCTCGCCCCCGTGCAGGCGCTGCTGCGTTGGGATCCGGGCTGGTTCGCGGCCCGCGAGCTGGCCGAACGCCGTGAGCTGCGGTTTCCCCCGGCGGCCCGGTTCGCCAGCCTCACCGGCCGGGCGGAGGCGGTCGCCGAGCTGCTCGCGGCGGCCCGCCTGCCCGGCGACGCGGAGGTGCTCGGGCCCGTGCCGGCCCCCGACGAGCAGGAACGCATGCTGGTGCGCGTCTCCCGCAGCCACGCCGCCGCACTCGCCCGCGCCCTGCACGAGGCCGCCGCGGTACGCAGCGCCAAGAAGGCAGCACTGCCGGTACGCGTCCAGATCGACCCGGCGGAGCTGTTGTGAGCCGAGCGGCGCGGGTCGCCGGGACCGGTCACGGCAGCCGGTCTCGCCGCGTCCCGTTGTCCACAGCTCGCCTTACCGCGACCGGTTGTCCACAGCCCGGGACGGGCGACTCTTCCGGTCCCGCCGGGCTCCGTAGACTGAGGGCACCCCGTCTTCGGCGAGTCAGGAGTGGCACCGCGTGACCGTCCAGCCCATCCGTCTCTTCGGCGATCCGGTGCTGCGCACGCAGGCCGACCCGGTCACCGACTTCGACAAGGAACTGCGCACCCTCGTGAAGGACCTCACCGACACCATGCTCGACGAGGGCGGCGCGGGCCTGGCCGCCCCGCAGCTCGGCGTCGGGCTGCGGGTGTTCGCCTTCGACGTCGACGACGTGGTGGGTCACATCGTCAACCCGGTGCTTAGCTTCCCCGACGACGAGGAGCAGGACGGTCCGGAGGGCTGCCTGTCCATCCCCGGTGTCTACGTCGACACCAAGCGCCGCCAGAACGTGGTCGCGGAGGGCTTCAACCAGCACGGCGACCCGATCCGCCTGGTCGGCACCGGGCTCATGGCCCGCTGTGTGCAGCACGAGACCGATCACCTCGACGGGGTGCTGTTCCTCGACCGCCTCGACGCCGCCGCCCGGAAGGACGCGATGAAGCAGATCCGCTCCGCCGACTGGTACGACGCCGGCAACCCGCCCGTGGTCAAGGCGAGCCCGCACGGCCGCGGCATCTTCGGCCTGGGGCGGTGACCATGCGCCTGGTCTTCGCCGGTACGCCGGAGGTCACCCTGCCGTCCCTCGACGCCATCGCGGCGTCCTCGCACGAGCTGGTCGCCGTGGTGACCCGCCCGGACGCCCCGGCCGGGCGGGGCCGGCGGCTGGTCCGCTCGCCCGCCGGTGCCTGGGCCGACGAGCGCGGCATCGAGGTGCTCACCCCGCAGCGGCCGCGGGAGCCCGAGTTCCAGGAGCGGTTGCGCGAGCTGGCACCGGACTGCGTGCCCGTGGTCGCGTACGGCGCCCTGGTGCCGCCGCCCGCCCTGGCGATCCCGCGCCACGGCTGGATCAACCTGCACTTCTCGCTGCTGCCCGCCTGGCGCGGCGCCGCGCCGGTGCAGCACGCCGTCCTGCACGGCGACGAGGTCACCGGCGCGAGCGTGTTCGAACTGGAGGAGGGCATGGACACCGGCCCGGTGTACGGCACCCTCACCGAGCGGATCCGCGCCACCGACACCTCCGGCGACCTGCTGGGCCGCCTCGCGACCGAGGGCGCGGGGCTCCTCGTCGCGGTCCTCGACGCGATCGAGGCCGGCACGGCCCGGGCCCACCCGCAGCCCGCGGACGGCGTGAGCATGGCCCCGAAGATCACGGTCGACGATGCGCGGGTCCGCTGGGACGACCCGGCGTTCGCGGTCGACCGGCGCATCCGCGCCTGCACGCCCGCGCCCGGCGCGTGGACGACCCTGCGTGGCGAGCGGCTCAAGCTCGGCCCGGTGCGCCCGGTCGCCAACGCGGCCGCGCTCAAGCCGGGCGAGCTGCTGGTGGAGCGCACCCAGGTGCTCGCCGGCACGGCCACCACCCCGGTGATCCTCGGCGAGGTCCGGGCCGCCGGCAAGAAGCCCATGTCCGCGAGCGACTGGGCGCGCGGCCTGCGGATCAACCCGGGAGAGCAGCTTCAGTGAGCGCCGAGCACCGCGCCGACCGCCCGGACAACCCGGAGCCCCGCGCCGACCGCCCGACCGGTCCCGAGCCCCGCGCCGATCGCCCGACCGGTCCCGAGCCCCGCGCCGATCGCCCGACCGGTCCCGAGCCCCGCGCCGATCGCCCGACCGGTCCCGAGCCCCGCGCCGAGCGGCCGGGTGGTTCCGAGCCCGGCGCTGACCGCTCGGGTGGTTCCGGGCCTCGCGCCGAGCGGCCGGGCGGAGCCCAGGCTCGTGCCGACCGTGCGGGTGGGTCTCGTGGCGACCGCCCGGGTGGTGCCGAGCACCGCGCCGACCGGCCGCACAACTCCGGGCGTCCCCGGCGTCCCGGCGGGCCCGGCTACGGCCGGACCCAGGAGCGTGACGCCCGCACCGGCCGGGGACCGCGCGCCGGCCGGCCGCCGTCGGATCCGGCACGGCAGGCCGCGTACGAGGCGATCGCCGCCGTGCACCGCGACGACGCGTACGCGAACCTGGTGCTCGGCGACATCCTGCGCGGCATGGGACTGCACGGGCGGGACGCGGCGTTCGCGACCGAGCTCACCTACGGCACCCTGCGCGCGGTCGGCACCCTCGACCTGATCATCGCGGCGGCGGCCGGGCGGGACGTGGCGCGCATCGACCCGCCGGCCCGGGACGCGCTGCGGCTCGGCGCCTACCAGTTGCTGTTCACCCGGGTTCCCGCGCATGCCGCCGTGAACCAGACCGTGGACCTGGTGCGCTCGGTTGCGCCGGGCGCGGCGGGGTTCGCCAACGCGGTCATGCGCGGCATCTCGGAGACCGGTCTCGACGACTGGCTGGCCCGGGTCGCGCCCGCGTACGACGCGGATCCGGTCGGGCACCTCGCGGTGGTCCACCATCACCCGGAGTGGATCATCCGGGCGTTCGCCGAGGCGCTGGGCGGTGACCTGGACGACACCGCGCGCCTGCTGCTGGAGGACAACCAGCCGCCGGGGGTGCACCTGTGCGCCCGTCCGGGCCGGGCCGACGCGGTCGAGCTCGCGGACGCCGTGGACGGGGTGCCGGGGGCGTTCTCCCCGTACGCGGTCTACCTGCACGGCGGTGCGCCCTCGGACATCGCCGCGGTGCGTGACGGCCGGGCGCACGTGCAGGACGAGGGTTCCCAACTCGTCGCCGCCGCGCTGCTCGCCGCGCCGATCGAGGGCCGCGACACCCGCTGGCTCGACCTGTGCGCCGGGCCGGGCGGCAAGGCGGGTCTGCTCGGCTCGATCGCCGCGCAGCGCGGTGCCGAGGTCACCGCGGTCGAGGTCGCCGACCATCGGGCCCGGCTGGTCGAGCAGGCCACCGCCGGGCTGCCGGTCACCGTTCTGCCGACCGACGGGCGTACGGTCGGCCGCGATCCCGACCTGCCCGAGGAGTCGTTCGACCGGGTCCTGGTCGACGCGCCCTGCACCGGCCTGGGCTCGCTGCGCCGGCGTCCCGAGTCGCGCTGGCGCCGCCAGCCGGCCGACCTGCCGCCGCTGACCCGGCTGCAGCGCGAGCTGCTGGTCGCGGCGCTGCGGGCGGTCCGCCCGGGCGGCGTGGTGGCCTACGTCACCTGCTCGCCGCACATGGTGGAGACCCAGGTGACGGTCACCGAGGGCTCGCGGCGCAGCGGCGTCGAGGTGGACTTCGTGGACGCGCGGCCGCTCCTGCCGCCGGGCATGCCGAAGCTGGGGTCGGGCCCCACGGTCCAGCTCTGGCCGCACCGGCACGGCACGGACGCCATGTTCCTGGCGGTCCTGCGCCGCACGAGCTGAGGGCCGGCAGGCCCGGCCGCCCGGGCCGGGGCTGTGGCGGGGCCGGGTCGCCCGGGCCGGGGCTGTGGCGGGGCCGGGTCGCCCGGGCCGGGGCTGTGGCGGGGCCGGGTCGCCCGGGCCGGGGCTGTGGCGGGGCCGGGTCGCCCGGGCCGGGGCCGTGGCGGGGCCGGGTCGCCCAACAGGCCCGGCAGCACAAGCCGAAGCCGTGGCAGGCCCGGCAGCACAAGCCGAAGCCCTGGGGGGCAGGCGCCCAAGCCGAAGCCGGGCCGCAGAGGCCGACGCCGCCGCGGGGCCGGCCGCACAAGCCGAGCCGCAGTGCGACAGACCGCGCAACGAAGCGCTACCGGACGAGAATGGGCGGAGAGCTGCGGCAAGCGGCCGGTCAGTCGAGCGGGAGGGCCTCGGGGCCGGCGTTCTCGAGTGAGCGCGTCAGCGTGCGCTCGGCGAAGTAGACGAAGCAGCGCACCCGCCGCTCGCCGGCCAGCCACTCCGTACGCGTCGGATTGTAGGAGATCCAGCCGCTTCGGTACTGCATGTCCGAGTCGTCCGGCACCGCGGCGAAGCGGGCGATCACGCTGCGGCAGGCCGCCGCGGCGCGGGCGGTTCCGGCCTGCAGCTGCGCGTACGAGACGTCCGGCGCGTGCCACAGCCCGGCGAACTCGGCGCGGTGCTTCCCGGTGCACGGCACCGGGCGCATCTCGGTCACCGTCTCGCCCTCGACGGCCGGGTCGAAGCAGCCCAGGCGCAGGGGCGACGGCCCGGCCAGCTCGCCCTCGAGGCTGCCGCGCCGGCCACTCTGACCGTACCCGTCGAGGTCGGACTGGGTGACGTCGCAGCGGAACCAGCGCGCCCCGCCGGACCAGGCGCGCCGGGTCGGCCACACCACGTGCACCGCGATGCCGGCGGTGCGCCAGTCCCCACCGAGGAAGTCCTCCGCCTGCGCCGAGCATTCCCGGTAGGCGGCCCTCGCGCCCGCCGTGCCCGGCGCGGGCGGCACGTCGGTGCCGGGCGGGGTACCGACGTGGAAGGTCTCGCTGACGTGGACCTCGTCGCAGTCGGCCGGCCGGTCGTCGCCGGGTCCGGCGGTCGGTGCCAGCTCGTCGTGGCACACGCCCGCCGCCGGGCGGTAGGGCGCCGGCGCCGGTGGCGGGGCCCAGTCGTCGGTGAGGTCGCCGTCCGCGCCGCCCGGGGGCGCGCCGGTGCATCCGGCGGTGAGCACCACCGCCGTCAGCGCCATGGCCACCCGCCGCATGCCGTCCTCCCGGAGAACACCATGAGTATCCCGGCCCGGCGGAAGAAGGCCATACACTTCAGCGGTGGAGTCATCCCCGATCATCGCCCCCAGCATCCTGGCCGCCGACTTCGCGCACCTCGCGGACGCGGTGCACGACATCGAGGGTGCCGCCGACTGGGTGCACGTCGACGTCATGGACAACCATTTCGTTCCCAACCTGACCATCGGCCTGCCGGTCGTGCAGAGCCTGCGCAAGGCGACGACGATCCCGTTCGACGTGCATCTCATGATCGCCGACCCGGAGCGCTGGGCGCCCGGGTACGCCGAGGCCGGCGCCTACAACGTCACCTTCCATGCCGAGGCCTGCGAGGACCCGGTGGCGCTGGCGAAGACGCTGCGAGCGGCCGGCGCGAAGGCGGGGCTCGCCATCGACCGGGACACCGCCGTCGAGCCGTACCTGGAGCTGCTGCCCTACGTGGACACCGTGCTCATCATGACGATCAAGGCGGGCTTCGGCGGCCAGAAGTTCCTGCCCGAGATGCTCGACAAGGTGCGTGACGTGCGCCGGCGGATCACCGCCAAGAATCTCCAGGTCCGCCTGGAGGTCGACGGCGGCATCGCGGCCGACACGATCGAGCAGGCCGCCGAGGCCGGCGCCGACGCGTTCGTCGCGGGCACGGCGGTCTACGGTGCCGAGGACCCCGCCGAGGCGGTCCGCAAGCTACGGGCGCTAGCCGCGCGCACCGCCGTACGAGCATGAGCACCGGCGTCGCGCGCCCGCCCGGTGACGGACCCGGCTCGGAGCCGGAGGACCGGCCCGACCTCGTCCTGGTCGTCGACGACGACGACGACATCGCCGGCTTCGTGGCCTTCAATCTCGAGGTGCACGGCTTCGAGGTGATGCGGGCCCGCGACGGCGAGGAGGCGCTCGAGCTGATGGAGAGCCGCCGCCCCGACCTGGCGGTCGTCGACTGGATGATGCCGCGGATGGACGGCGTGGAGCTGACCCGCCGGCTGCGCGCCGAGCCGCTCACCTCCGCCCTGCCGGTGATCATGCTGACCGCCAAGGCGATGACCGTGGACAAGGTCGTCGGCCTCACCGCCGGCGTCGACGACTACCTGGTCAAGCCCTTCGACACCGCGGAGCTGATCGCCCGGGTCTCCTCGACGCTGCGGCGCACCAAGGAGTTCCGCGAGGTGTCGCCGCTGACCGGCCTGCCCGGCAACGCCCGGGTGACCCGCGAGATCGCCGACCGGATGAAGGCCGGCGGGGACTTCTCCGTCGGCTACGTCGACATCGACCGCTTCAAGCCGGTCAACGACGTGTACGGCTTCGACCGTGGCGACGAGTTCATCACGGCCCTGGCCCGCAGCCTGCACCGGGCCGCGACCGCCGCCGGGCGCCCGCCGGTGTTCCTCGGCCACATCGGCGGTGACGACTTCGTCTTCATCTGCCATCCCGACCAGGTGCTGCCCCTGACCAAGCACATGGTCACCGACTTCGAGGCCACCGCCGACCGGCTCTACGACCCCGAGGACGCCCGCCGGGGCTACGTCGAGGTGCCGGACCGCCGCGGCGGCAAGCAGCGGGCCGCGCTGGTCACCCTCTCCATCGGCGTCGCGCAGTCCACCGCGGGCGGGCGGCCCTATCCCGACCACCGGGCGGTGGTCGCGGTCGCCTCCGAGATGAAGAAGGTGGCGAAGAGCCAGCCCGGCTCGTACGTGGCGATCGACCGCCGCCGCAGCGACTCGGAGAACATCGACGATCCGATGTGACGGGGATCGCCCTGTGTCATTTCGGCGCCGGCGTGCAAGACTGATCGGTAACCCACCACGCGCTGGCGGGACTCGGTGAAATTCCGAACCGGCGGTGATCCTCCCTTCGCGGGGAGGTAAGCCCGCGACCCGGACGTCGTTCGTCGGCGGACGGTGGACCTGGTGAGAATCCGGGGCCGACGGTTGATCGACCGGCACACACGCCGATCGGTCAGACAGTCCGGATGGGAGACAGCGCGCGGAGCAGGACCGGGGCTCGTCGCGGCGTGCCCGGCCCGGGGTGGCGCGAAGCGTCCCCTGATGTCCTGTTCTTATCGTTTCTCCCCTTCCCTCGGCGCGTGACCGTACCGCGCCAGGGAAAGGCACTGAGATGGTCACCGAGCACGAGGCGATGGGCCGCGCGATCGCGCTTGCCGCCCGTGGCCTCGGCACGACGAGCCCCAACCCGGTCGTCGGCTGCCTGCTGCTCGACCCGGACGGCGAGGTCGTCGGGGAGGGCTTCCATGTCTACGCGGGCGGGCCGCACGCGGAGATCGTGGCGCTCGCCCAGGCCGGCAAGCGGGCCCGGGGCGGCACCGCCGTCGTCACCCTCGAGCCCTGCAACCACACCGGGCGCACCGGCCCGTGCGCCCAGGCGCTGATCGCCGCCGGCATCCGGCGGGTGGTCATCGCCGTCGACGATCCCACGCCGGTCGCGACCGGGGGCGCGGCGACGCTGCGCGCCGCCGGGATCGAGATCGAGACGGGGGTACGCCGCGAGGAGGCCGAGGCCGGCAACGTCGCCTGGCTGACCGCGGTCCGCCGCGGCCGCCCGTTCGTGACGTGGAAGTACGCGGCCACCCTCGACGGGCGTTCGGCCGCGGCCGACGGCACCAGCATGTGGATCACCTCCGAGCCGGCCCGCGCCGACGTGCACCGCCTGCGCGCCACCGTGGACGCGATCGTCGTCGGCGTCGGCACCGTGCTCGCCGACGATCCCCAGCTCACCGTCCGGTATCTGCGCGACGGCAGCCTGGCGATCAAGCAGCCGCTGCGGGTGGTCGCCGACACCGCCGGGCGGACCCCGGCGAAGGCACGGGTGCGCGACGCCGCGGCCGAGAGCTGGATCGCCACGGCCGCCGAGGTGGGCACCGGCCCGGACGGCCGCCTCGACCTCTCCGCCCTGCTGACCCAGCTGTACGCCCGCGGCATCCGCGCGGTGCTGCTGGAGGGCGGTCCCACGCTGGCCGGCGCGTTCCTCGCCGCCGGGCTGGTCGACCGGGTCGTCGGATACGTCGCGCCGAAGCTGCTCGGCGCCGGCCGGCCCGCCCTGGTGGACGCGGGCATCGGCACCATCGCCGAGGCGATCGACCTGGACCTCACCGACATCGCGCAGATCGGCGCCGACCTGCGCTTCACCGCCACGCTGCGGCAGAAGCCGTCCGACCACCCCGCACCGGAAAGGGAGCTCTGATGTTCACCGGAATCGTCGAGGAACTCGGTGAGGTCGTGCACCTCACCGACGCGGGGGGAGACTCGGCGGTGCTCGCCGTCCGGGGGCCGCTCGTCACGTCGGACGCGCGGCACGGCGACTCGATCGCGGTCAACGGGGTCTGTCTCACGGTCCTGGACAGCGTCGACGGCGTGTTCACCGCGGACGTCATGGGTGAGACCCTGCGGCGCTCCTCGCTCGGCGCGCTGCGCGCCGGCAGCGCGGTCAACCTGGAGCGGGCCGCGACGGTCGGCAGCCGGCTCGGCGGCCACCTCGTGCAGGGCCACGTGGACGGCGTCGCCACGATCGTCGGCCGCGAGCCGGCCGACCAGTGGGAGGTGGTGACCTTCTCGTTGCCGCCGGAGCTGTCCCGCTACGTGGTGGAGAAGGGTTCGATCACCGTCGACGGCGTCTCGCTGACCGTCATGGCGGTGACCGCCGGCACGTTCAGCGTGGGGCTGATCCCGACCACGCTCAAGCTCACCGTCCTGGGGTCCAAGGACGTCGGCGACCCGGTCAACCTCGAGGTCGACGTCATCGCGAAGTATGTCGAGAAGATGCTGGGGGCACGTCATGCTGGATGACATCGAGAGGGCCGTCGCCGACATCGCCGCCGGCCGGCCGGTCATCGTCGTGGACGACGAGGACCGCGAGAACGAGGGCGACCTGATCTTCGCCGCCGAGCACGCCACGCCGGAGCTGCTGGCGTTCATGGTGCGCTACACCTCGGGGTACATCTGCGTGCCGCTCACCGAGGAGGAGGCCGACCGGCTCGACCTGCCGCCGATGTTCCACACCAACCAGGACCGGCGCGGCACGGCGTACACGGTCACCGTGGACGCCCGCGAGGGTGTGAGCACGGGCATCTCGGCCGCCGACCGGGCGCACACGATCCGGCTGCTGGCGAGCGCCGACACCCAGCCGACCGACCTGTCGCGTCCCGGTCACGTGGTGCCGCTGCGGGCCAAGCCCGGTGGCGTGCTGCGCCGGGCGGGGCACACCGAGGCCGCCATCGACCTGGCGGTGCTGGCGGGGCTGCGCCCGGCCGGCGTGCTCTGCGAGATGGTCAACGACGACGGCACCATGATGCGCCTGCCCGACCTCGAGAAGTTCGCCGTCGAGCACGACCTCGCGCTGATCAGCATCGCGGACCTGATCGCGTACCGGCGGCGGCACGACCGGCAGGTGGAGCGGGTCGTGGAGACCCGGCTGCCGACCGAGCACGGCGACTTCACCGCGGTGGGCTACCGCACCGGCGTCGACGGCGCCGAGCACGTCGCGCTGGTGTACGGCGACCTGGGCGCCGGCGACGACGTCCTGGTGCGCGTGCACTCGGAATGCCTCACCGGCGACGTCTTCGGCTCGGTGCGCTGCGACTGCGGGCCGCAGCTCGACGCCGCCCTGGAGCGGGTGGCGCAGGCCGGGCGCGGAGTCGTGCTCTACATGCGCGGGCACGAGGGCCGGGGCATCGGGCTGCTGCACAAGCTGCAGGCGTACCAGCTGCAGGATCGCGGCCTGGACACCGTGGACGCCAACCTGGAGCTGGGGCTGCCGGCCGACGCCCGCGACTACGGCACCGGCGCGCAGATCCTCTACGACCTGGGCGTGCGCTCGATGCGGCTGCTCACCAACAACCCGGCGAAGCGGGCCGGGCTGGAGGGGTACGGCCTGACGATCACCGGCCGCGAGGCGCTGCCCGTGCGGCTGCACCCGGAGAACGTCCGTTACCTGCGGACCAAGCGGGACCGTATGGGGCACCTGTTCGAGGCATTGGGCTGATAAGCCCCCTCGGGGCGTGGAAACATTGATCGTAAAGGGGGCAACATGGCCGGTTTCGGTGATCCGCACCTGAACACCGTCGACGGCGCCGGGCTCAAGCTCGGCATCGTCGGCTCGCGCTGGCATGCCGACCTGGTCGACCACATGGTCGCGCGGGCGCAGGCCGCGGCGGAGGCGTGCGGCGTGAAGGACGTGGTCGTGGCCCGGGTGGCGGGCTCGGTGGAGCTGCCGGTGGTCGCGCAGGCGATGGCGAAGAAGTGCGACGCGGTCGTGGCGCTCGGCGTGGTCATCCGCGGGGAGACGGCGCACTTCGACTACGTCTGCGACGCCGTGACCGCCGGGCTGACAAGGGTGTCCCTGGACGAGCGCACCCCGGTCGCGCACGGCGTGCTGACCGTGGAGAGCCTCGGCCAGGCCAAGGACCGGGCCGGCCTGGAGGACTCGATCGAGGACAAGGGCTGGCAGAGCACGGTGGCCGTGCTCGACGCCGTCCTCGCCATCCGCGACGTCGAGAAAGGCTGAGAACCTAGAGCCGGCCCGCCTCGATGATGCGGGCCAGGAACTGGCGGGTCCGTGCCTCGACCGGGTCGCCGAGCACCTGCTCGGGCGGCCCGGCCTCCCGCACCCGGCCGCCGTCGAGGAAGACGACCCGGTCGGCGACCTGCCGGGCGAAGCCCATCTCGTGGGTGGCCAGCACCATGGTCATACCGTCGTCCTTGAGGCCGCGGATCATCGTGAGCACCTCGCCGACCAGCTCCGGGTCCAGCGCCGAGGTCACCTCGTCCAGGAGCAGCAGCCGCGGGCTGTTCACCAGGGCCCGCACGATCGCGACGCGCTGCTGCTGGCCGCCCGACAGCCGGTCGGGATAGCTGCCGGCCTTGCCGGCGAGCCCCACCCGGTCCAGCCACGCCAGGGCCTGTTCCTCGATCTCGGCGGCCGCACGCCCGTGCACCTTGTCCGGGGCGAGGGTGATGTTGCGCAGCACCGTCATGTGCGGGAACAGGTTGTAGGACTGGAACACCATGCCGATGCGGCGGCGGACCAGGTCGGGGTTCACCCGGGGGTCGGTGATGTCCTCGCCGTCGAGCCTGATGACGCCGTCGTCGACCTCGGTGAGCAGGTTGACGCAGCGCAGCAGCGTGGACTTGCCCGAGCCGGAGGCGCCGATCAGCGCCACCACCTGGTGCTCGGCCACCTCCAGCGACAGGTCGTCGAGCACCACCGTGGGCCCGAAGGTCTTGCGCAGGCTCTCGCAGGACAGCAGCATCTCAGGACCCCGCGGACTGGCGGCGGGCCGCGCGCAGGGTGACCCAGTCGGTCACGCCGATGAGCGGCAGGGCGAGCAGGACGAAGAGCACCCCGGCCACGATGTACGGGGTGAAGTTGGCATCCTGCGCGGTGGCGATCTGGGCCGCGCGCACGGCGTCGATCGGCCCGGCCAGCGACACCAGGCCCACGTCCTTCTGCAGCGCCACGGTGTCGTTGAGCAGCGGCGGGGCGACCCGGCGTACCGCCTGGGGGAGCACCACGTGGCGCATCGTCTGCCGGTAGGTCAGGCCCAGCGACCGCGCGGCGGCGAGCTGGCTCGGGTGCACCGACTCGATGCCGGCCCGGAACACCTCGGCCAGGTACGCCCCGTACGTGATCACCAGCGCCGCCCCGCCGAGCACCAGCACGCTGGGCATGCCCTGCAGCCGCAGCCCCGGCACGCCGAGGGTGCACACGTAGAGCACGATGATCAGCGGGAGGCCGCGGAACGCGTACGTGTAGCCGGTGGCCAGCGCCCGTACCGGGAAGAAGACCGGGCCGCGCAGCGTGCGCAGGACCGCGACCAGCAGGCCGAGCGCTAGCGCGGCGGCCGCGCAGACGGCCAGCAGACGGATGTTGAGCCAGAGCCCGTCGAGCACGTCGGGCAGGTACTTCTTCGCCACCTGCCAGTCGAAGAACGAGGTCTGCACGCGCTCCCAGCCCGGCGCGCCGGTGACCGCGACGGCCAGCGCGCCGCCCACCACGGCGGTGGACACCGCCGCGAGCAGCACCGAGCGGATCGTCTGCCGCCTGCGGTAGGCGATGCGGTCCCGCTGGATCTCGCTGAGCCGGTGGAGCTCGGCGGTCACGACAGCTCGGGTGCCCCGGCGGAGCCGGCCAGCCAGGTCTTCTCCAGCGTCGCGAGGGTGCCGTCCTGGCGCAGCTGGTCCACGGCCTTGCTGACGCACGGGGTGAGCTTGGAGCCCAGGTCCAGGACCAGACCGAACTGCTCGGGGACGCCGACCTGGGGTAGCTGCCCGACGATGACGCCGTCCTCGAGCTCGGCGCCGGTCATGTAGAAGGCGGTCGGCAGGTCCACGACGATGCCGTCGACCTGCTTGTTCTCCAGGGCCTTCTTGGCGTCGTCGTTGTTGTTGAAGACCTGCGGCTTCGCGGCCGGCTTCAGCAGATCGGTGATCGCCTTGTAGCTGGTGGTGCCGACCTGGGCGCCCAGCGTCGCGTCCTTGAGCTCGGCGATGGTCTTCGCCCCGGCGATCTTCGAGCCCTTCGTCGTGATCACGGTCTGCCGCACGAGGTAGTAGGGCGACGAGAAGTCGACCGCCTTCCTGCGCTCCGGCGTGATCGAGAACTGGTTGATGTCGAAGTCGAAGGTCTTGGGGCCGGGCGCGATCGCGTTGTTGAAGGTCACGTGGGTCCAGACCACGTTCGCCGCGGGATAACCGAGCCGCTCGGCGACCTCGTACGCCACGGCCGACTCGAAGCCCTTGCCGTTGGCCGGCTTGTTGTCGCTGAACCAGGGCTCGTACGCCGGGTTGTCGGTGCCGATCGTGAGCTTGCCCGGCGTCCGGGTGCCCAGCGCGCCGCTCGGGCAGGCGGCGGCGGTCGCCGCGCCGTCGTTCGGCGAGGGAGCCTCGTCCGCCGGGGCGCAGGCGCCCAGCGCGGTGAGGAGCATGGTGGCGCCCGCCAGCGCCGCGACGGTGTTTCTGCTGACCATGTGCCGCAGGCTAACCCCGACCGCGTACGGCGGGCCAACCAGGATCCCAAGGGTTGGGGCCGTGCGCCGCCTGGGACGCATGAGCTGCCACAATCGGCTCCCGTGAAGACGTTCGAAGAGTTGTTCGCCGAGCTGCGGACGAAGGCGGCGGAGCGACCCGAGGGTTCGGGCACCGTGGCGGCGCTGGACGCCGGCGTGCACTTCATCGGGAAGAAGGTCGTCGAGGAGGCCGCCGAGTCCTGGATGGCGGCCGAGCACGAGGGGCCGCAGCGGGCCGCCGAGGAGATCTCGCAGCTGCTCTACCAGGCGCAGGTGCTCATGATCGCCAGCGGTCTCGAGCTGGAGGACGTCTACCGACATCTCTGACGTGCCCTCCGCCCGCATCGTCTCGAACGAAGGAGCACGTCCGATGCTGCGCATCGCCGTACCGAACAAGGGAACCCTGTCCGCCCCGGCCGCCCAGATGCTGCGCGACGCCGGCTACCGCCAGCGCACGGACGGCAAGGACCTCGTCTGCCGCGACGAGGACAACGCCGTCGAGTTCTTCTACCTGCGTCCCCGCGACATCGCCACGTACGTCGGCTCCGGCGACCTGGATCTCGGCATCACCGGCCGGGACCTGCTGGTCGACTCGGGCGTGCCGGCCCGGGAGGTGCTGGACCTCGGCTTCGGCGGGGCCACGTTCCGCTGGGCCGCCCCGGCCGGCTCGCTGGGCTCGGCGGCCGAGATCGGCGGGCGGCGCATCGCCACCGCGTACCCGGGGGTGGTTGAGCGCTACCTGGAGGAGCACGACCTCAAGGCCGACGTCGTGCGCCTCGACGGGGCGGTGGAGAACGCCGTGCGCCTGGGCGTGGCCGACCTCATCGCGGACGTGGTGGAGACCGGCACCACGCTGCGCCAGGCCGGGCTGGTGACCGTCGGGGAGCCGCTGCTGCGCTCGTCGGCGATCCTGATCGGCCGGCAGGAAGCGACCGAGCCCCGGGCCGCGCAGCTCGTCCGGCGCCTGCAGGGCGTGCTGGTGGCCCGCAGCTACGTGATGCTCGCCTACGACGTCCGGGCGGACCTGCTGGAGAACGCCACCGCGTTGACGCCGGGCATCGAGTCGCCGACGGTCTCGCCGCTGCACCGCGAGGGCTGGGTCGCCGTCCAGGCCATGGTCCGCCGGGTGGACGTGCACCGGATCATGGATGAGCTGTACGAGCTGGGCGCGCGGGCGATCCTGGTCACCGACATCGCCAACTGCCGGCTGTGACGCCGCGTCCCGCCGGGCGGGGGGACCTGCCCGGCGGGACGGACCGCCGCAGTGGCACAGTGGTAGACGTGAGTACTTCCACGCATGAGGCGGTCGCCTTCCGGCCGCGGCGCATCCGCTGGGTGGCCGGCGTCTCCGCGGCCGCGGTGGTGATCCTCTTCACCGTGCTGAGCTTCGGCCTGCACGGCTCCACCGGCGACGGGCTCGGGAAGTTCGCGCGCGGTGACCAGAGCGCGATGATCGGCCTCGGTGTGCTCGCCGGCCTGGGCATCCTGAGCTTCACCCGGCCCCGGGTGCGGGCGGACGCCGACCACGTGCAGATCCGCAACGTCGTCGGCAACTTCGATCTGCCCTGGTCGGCGGTGCGCGCGGTGCGCTTCGACCGCAACTCGGCCTGGGCCATGCTGGAGCTGCACGACGACGAGACGGTGCCCGTGCACGCGCTCCAGGCGGCCGACAAGGAGTACGCGGTCGAGGGGGTCCGGGCGCTGCGGGCCCTTCATTCGGCCGCTTCCGCGTGAGCTGGTAGACTTCCTCACAGTCGACCACGTCCGCGTCCCGCGGGCGCGAAAGAGGAGCCCGCTGGTTCCCACCCGAGTCGCTCTCGCGGCCGGGTCCGGTCAACCGATTCCGGGAATATCCCGGGGTGGGTGTGCGTCCTCATGGGCGCCGATGACCGGTCGAGCGGGCCCCGGCATGTGCCGGGGCCTTCTGCTTTCCCGTCGCCCGTGAACCTGGGGTGGCGCGAGGCCGACCGACATTGGCAGGGCGTTCCGCGGCACGGCCGGGGAACCGCCCACAACATGACATCGTTCTGAGGAGGCCCCAT
The DNA here is from genome assembly GCF_014648355.1 of Couchioplanes azureus. GTDB lineage: Bacteria > Actinomycetota > Actinomycetes > Mycobacteriales > Micromonosporaceae > Actinoplanes > Actinoplanes azureus. Next base: position 9,102 of record NZ_BMQY01000003.1, on the reverse strand, counting down.
CAGCGTCGAACCACGCGTTAACGAACAGATCCGGGCACGAGAGGTCCGACTGGTCGGCCCCGAGGGTGAGCAGGTGGGCATCGTCCCGCTCGAGCGCGCCCTGCAGCTGGCCGCGGACGTCGACCTGGACCTGGTCGAGGTCGCGCCGATGGCACGTCCGCCGGTGTGCAAGCTCATGGACTTCGGCAAGTTCAAGTACGAGAGTGCACTCAAGGCGCGCGAAGCCCGGCGCAACCAGCAACAGACCGTCATCAAGGAGATGAAGCTCCGGCCGAAGATCGACCCGCACGACTACGAGACCAAGAAGGGTCACGTGGTGCGGTTCCTCAAGGCGGGCGACAAGGTCAAGGTGACGATCATGTTCCGCGGTCGCGAGCAGAGCCGCCCCGAGCTGGGTTTCCGGCTCCTGCGCCGGCTCAGCGAGGAGATCTCGGACCTGGGTTTCGTCGAGGCCAGTCCCAAGCAGGACGGCCGCAACATGATCATGGTGCTGGCTCCCCACCGGGCGACCAAGGCAGCCGCCGCGGCGACAGTCGCGGCCAACGCCCGCCCGCCGCGGGAACCGCGCGAGGGCGATGGTGCCGAGGCACCGCAGGCCGCAGGCGCCGACACCACCGCAGAGTAGGTTTTTGAATATCCCCACCGGCCTGGCAGCCGGTGGGGCAGAGAGAGTAGGCGTTCAAGTGCCGAAGATGAAGAGCCACACCGGCATGGGCAAGCGGGTGAAGGTCACCGGCAAGGGCAAGATCGTCCGTGAGCAGGCCGGCAAGCGCCACCTGCTCGAGGGCAAGTCCTCCCACGTCACGCGCCGGATGACCGGTACGGTCGTCGTGGCCAAGGCTGACACCAAGCGAGTCAAGAAGCTGCTGGGCCGCTGACGCGCGCGCCACACCCGTTCCCCTGTTAGGAGTACCGAAATGGCACGCGTCAAGCGGGCAGTGAACGCCCAGAAGAAGCGTCGCACGTTGCTGGAGACCGCCAGCGGATACCGCGGTCAGCGTTCGCGGCTGTACCGCAAGGCCAAGGAGCAGGTGCTGCACTCGATGCAGTACTCGTACCGCGACCGCCGTGACCGCAAGGGCGACTTCCGTCAGCTCTGGATCACGCGCATCAACGCGGGCGCCCGGGCCAACGGCCTGACCTACAACCGCCTCATCCAGGGCCTGAAGCTGGCCGGCGTCGAGGTGGACCGCAAGATCCTGGCCGACATGGCCGTCAACGACGCCGCCTCGTTCGCGGCGATCGTGGAGATCGCTCGCGCCGCCGTCGCGGCCGAGGGCACGGGCGGCGCCGCCGCCCAGGCTGCCTGAGCACATCCTCTCGGGGCGTCTTCCGGTTCGTCCGGGAGGCGCCCCGGTGCTTTTCCCAGGAGCAAGCGTGACCTTCACCCCCCGTACGCCCCGGGTCGTCGCGGCCCGGCGCCTGCAACGCCGCCGCGACCGCGACCAGACCGGCCGCTTCCTGGCGGAAGGGCCGCAGGCGGTGCGGTCGGCCCTGGCCGCGGGGGTCGTCCTCGAGCTGTTCGGTACGGACGCCGCGCTGACCCGCCACGGCGACCTTGCGATGCAGGCCCCGGTGGTGTCCCCGGTGACCGACGAGGGGCTCGCCGCCCTGGCCGAGACCGTCCAGCCGCAGGGCCTGGTCGCCGTCTGCGAGCAGGCCCACGTGCCGCTGGCCGGGGCGCTGGCCAAGCGGCCCCGGCTGGTGGCGGTGGTCGCGGAGATCCGCGACCCGGGCAACGCGGGCACGGTGCTGCGCACGGCCGACGCCGCCGGGGCCGGTACGGTGATCTTCGCGGGCGACGCCGTGGACCCGTACAACGGCAAATGTGTGCGCTCTTCCGCGGGAAGTCTGTTCAACGTGGACGTGGTGCGCTCGCCGCTGGCCGTCGCCGAGGAGCTGCGCGCCGCCGGGCTGCAGGTGCTCGCCACCACCGGCTACGGCGACGCGGACCTCGACGAGATGCTCGACGACGGCTCGCTCGCCCGGCCTACTGCCTGGCTGTTCGGGTCCGAGGCCCACGGGCTGCCCGACGACCTGCTGAAGGCCGCGGACCGGCGGGTGCGCGTGCCGATCTACGGCGGCGCGGAGAGTCTCAACCTGGCTGCCGCGGCGGCGGTCTGCTTGTATGCTTCGGCGAGAGCGCAGCGCTCCCCGAGGAGACAACCATGAGTCAGATGTTTACCCAGCCCGCTGGTCGCGGGCGCGTGGGCTGACTCGAGTTGCCGAGAAGCGGCTCCGCCGCACTGCAAGAAAAAGCAACTGGTTCGCGCGACTTCCTTGACCGGCGGGCTGCGGCCCCGCCGCGCCTCCGTACACTGCCCGATGGCTCATCCGGTGTGAGGGAGTTCGCCCGACCATGTCCTACCGCAACGATCCATACGATCCCAAGCAGGCCGCCCTGCTCGCCCCCGAGGCCCTGGAGGCCGCGGTCGCCGACGCCCGGCAGGCGTTCGCCGCGGCGGGCGACCTCGACGCGCTCGGCGCGCTGAAGCCGGCGCATCTCGGCGACCGCTCGCCCGTGTCGCTGGCGCGCCGCGAGATCGGTTCCCTGCCGCCCGCGGCCAAGTCCGACGCCGGCAAGCGCGTCAACGTGGCCCGGCAGGCCGTCCAGGCCGCGTACGACGCCCGCCATGCCGAGCTGGAGCGCGAGCGCGCCGCCCGCGTGCTGGTCGAGGAGCGCGTCGACGTCACCCTGCCGTGGGACCGGCGCCCGCGCGGCGCCCGGCACCCGCTGACCACGCTCACCGAGCACATGACCGACCTGTTCGCCGGCATGGGCTACGACGTCGTCGACGGGCCCGAGCTGGAGCTGGAGTGGGCCAACTTCGACGCGCTCAACATCGGGCCGGACCACCCGGCGCGCGGGCTCATGGACACGTTCTACGTGGACCTTCCCGGCCTGGTCATGCGGACCCACACGTCGCCCGGCCAGGTGCGCACCATGCTGACGCGCAAGCCGCCGATCTACGTGGTCTGCCCCGGCCGGGTCTACCGCACCGACGACCTCGACGCCACCCACAGCCCGGTGTTCCACCAGCTCGAGGGGCTCGTCGTCGACGAGGGCATCACCATGGCCCACCTCAAGGGCACGCTGGACCACTTCGCCCGGGCGATGTTCGGCCCGGACGCGCGCACCCGCTGGCGTCCGCACTACTTCCCCTTCACCGAGCCGTCCGCCGAGTTCGACGTCTGGTTCGCCGGGCACCGCGACGGCGCGCGCTGGGTCGAGTGGGGTGGCTGCGGCATGGTCAACCCGCGGGTCCTGGTCGCCTGCGGTATCGACCCGGAGCGCTACTCCGGCTTCGCCTTCGGCATCGGCGTCGAGCGCACGCTGATGTTCCGCAACGGAGTGAGCGACATGCACGACATGGTGGAGGGTGACGCCCGGTTCACCCGCAACTTCGGTATGGCGGTCTGATCATGAAGCTGTCCCTGTCCTGGCTGCGCGAGTACGTCGAGCTGCCGGCGCCGGTCGACGTCGCCGAGCTCGAGCGGCGGCTGATCGGCCTCGGCATCGAGGTCGAGTCCATCGTCGACCAAGCCGCGACGATCAAGGGTGACCTGGTCGTCGGCCGGGTGCTGGAGATCGAGGAACTCACCGGCTTCAAGAAGCCGATCCGCTTCTGCCACGTCGACGTCGGCAAGCCGGCGCCACAGGAGATCGTCTGCGGTGCCCGTAACTTCGCCGCCGGCGACCTCGTCGTGGTCATCCTGCCCGGCGGCGAGCTGCCCGGAGGCTTCACGATCGGTGCGCGCAAGACGTACGGGCGCAACTCCCACGGCATGATCTGCTCCGCGGCCGAACTCGGGATCAGCGGCGACCATGACGGGATCATCGTGCTCCCGCCGGAGACGGCCGTGCCCGGCGCCGACGCCCGCCCGGTGGTCGGGCTCGACGACGTCGTCGTCGACGTGGAGATCACCCCGGACCGCGGCTACCAGATGAGCGTGCGGGGGATCGCGCGGGAGCTCGCGTACGCGTACGGCACGGCGTACACCGACCCGGGCCTCACCCCGGCGGCGACCGCCACCGACGAGGTGCCGTACGACGTCACGATCGAGGACACGTACGGCTGCGACCGCTTCGCGGCGCGCGTGGTGCGGGGCATCGACCCGTCCGCGCCGTCGCCCGCCTGGATGCAGCGCCGGCTCATCGCGGCCGGCGTCCGGACGATCTCGCTCGCCGTCGACATCACCAACTACGTGATGCTCGAGCTGGGCCAGCCCATGCACGTCTTCGACCTCAACCTGCTGCGCGGCGGCCTGGTCGTGCGCCGCGCCCGGCCGGGGGAGAAGCTGACCACCCTGGACGGCGTCGCGCGCGTGCTCGACGCCGAGGACATGGTGATCTGCGACGACACCGGCCCGATCTCGCTCGCCGCGGTCATGGGCGGCGAGACCAGCGAGGTGCAGCCGGGCACGGTGGACGTCCTGCTCGAGGCCGCCCACTGGGACCCGGTCATGGTCGGGCGCACGGCCCGGCGGCACAAGCTGTTCAGCGAGGCCGCCAAGCGCTGGGAGCGCGGCGTCGACCCGCGGCTGCCCCTGGTCGCGCTGCAACGGGCGGTCGACCTGCTGACCGCCCACGCCGGCGGCACGGTCGACGAGCGGGTGCTCGACCTCGACCACGTCGCGGCGCCCGCGCCGGTGCACCTGCCCACCGACCTGGCGACCCGCCGGATCGGCCTGGCCTACCCGGTCGAGCAGGTGGCCGAGCTGCTGGGCCAGGTCGGCTGCGCGGTCGCCGGCGCCGAGCCGCTCGAGGTGACTCCGCCGTCCTGGCGGCCCGACCTGGTCGCGCCCATCGACCTCGTCGAGGAGGTGGCCCGGCTCGGCGGCTACGACGCCATCCCGAGCGTGCTCCCGCCGGCCCGCGGCGGACGGGGCCTCACCGAGCAGCAGCTGCGGCGGCGTACGGTCGGCCGGGCCCTGGCGGAGAACGGCTACGTCGAGGTGCTCTCGTACCCGTTCGTCGCCCCCGGCGCGGCGGACGCGTTCGGCCTGGCGCCCGACGACCCGCGCCGCAGCGCGGTCAGGCTGACCAACCCGCTGTCGGAGCAGGAGCCGCTGCTGCGCACCTCGCTGCTGCCGCCGCTGCTGGCCACGCTGAAGCGCAACCTCGGCCGCGGCGAGCGGGACCTGGCGCTCTACGAGACGGGTACGGTGTTCCTGCCGCACCTGGCGACGACGGCGCCGCCGCCGCTGGGCGTGGACCACGGGCCGTCCGCCGAGGACTGGGCGGCGGCGAACGCCATCGTGCCGGAGCAGCCGTGGCACCTCGCGGTGGTGCTCACCGGCGACGTGACCCCGGCCGGCTGGTGGGGCCCGGGACGGCCGGCCACCTGGTCGGACGCCGTCGAGGCGGCCCGCATCGCGCTGTCGGCGGCCGGCATGACCCCGCAGCGGGTCACGGTCGAGGCGGCCGCGTACGCGCCGTGGCACCCGGGCCGCTGCGCCGCGATCGCGGTCGACGGCACGGTCGTCGGGCACGCGGGCGAGCTGCACCCGGCCGTCCTGTCGGCGCTCGAGCTGCCCAAGCGCACCTGCGCGATGGAGCTCGACCTCGACGCGATCCCGGCCAGGCCGGTCACCCAGGCCACGAAGATCTCGACCTTCCCGCCGGCCCTCATCGACGTCGCCCTGGTGGTGCAGGCGGCGGTGCCGGCGGCCACGGTCGAGGCGGCGCTGGTGGCGGGCGCGGGCGAGCTGCTCGAGTCGGTGCGGCTCTTCGACGTGTACGCGTCGGAGCAGCTGGGCGAGGGGCTGAAGAGCCTGGCGTACAAGCTGACCTTCCGTGCCCCGGACCGGACGCTGACCGTCGAGGAGGCGGTGGCGGCCCGCGACGCCGCGGTGGCCGAGGCGTCGGCCCGCACGGGGGCGACCCTGCGCGGCGCCTGAGCGACGACGAGGCCGGGCCCAGCAGGGGCCCGGCCTCCCGCCTCCCTCACCGTCCGATCTCGACCGGTGTGCCGGCGCGCGGACGCCCGAAGATCTCGGCTGCGTTCCCGCCCCGCGCGAACAACTCGTAGCAGGCCCGGCCGGCCCATCCCGAGCTGCCCGGCGCGAACGAGATCGTGCCCGCGGGTACGGTGAAGACACCGTCGCTGACCATCGCCTCGGCCTCGGCGTCACCGATGCGCACCCGGACCGTGGTGCCGGTGCCCGCGGGGGCGTCGTACCAGCTCGTCTTCAGATTCCCGTAGCCGTCGGTGTAGACCACGGCCCGTTCCGGCGCGGGCGCGACGCTCACCGGCTCGCCGAGCAGGCTGCCGTCGCCCCGGGCGAGGCGCGCGACCGCGGTGGGGAAGACGTCCCGCGACCGGAACTGCGAACCGGCGTCCGGCACGTTCACCGCCCGCAGCGGCACCCCCTCGGCGGCGAGGAACGACAGGCTCGCCCCCGCGGCCACCCCGACCACCAGCACCCCGGAGTCGAGCCGGGCGGCCACCAGCCGCTCCCCGGCGTTGTCCTGCCGCGGATCGTCCTCGTCCTGGCGCGGGGCGACGTTGGCGTAGACGACCCGGTCGGCCGGCCCCTCCCCGAAGGCGAGCTGAGCCACGCAGAACCCGGCGCTCACGGTGTCGAACGGCGGTACCGGGATGGCGGCGACGTCCGCACCGGGCAGCAGCAGGGCGAACCGCTGCCGTACCTCGGCGAACGCGAGATCTCCGGTACCGTAGTCGGCGACGACGGTCACAAGCATGTCTTCAAGCTACGGACCGCGGGCGGTTTCCGCCCGGCGACACTCACCGGCCACCCCACCGGTGGCGCGGACCGCTACGGGGCCGCGATGAAGTGCTGGGCGTTGATCTCGCGGACCAGGTGGCCGAGGCTGCCGATCTCGTGGACGTCCACGCCCGCGTCGCGCAGCGACTCCGCGCCGCGGCAGTCGGCGAAGATGAGCGGTTCGCGCAGGGCGAAGACGACGCGCCCGATGCCGTGGGCGAGGATCAGGTCGGTGCACGTGCCCGGCCGTGATCTGCGTGCGGTGCAGGGTTCCAGCGTGCTGTAGATGGTCGCCTCCGCCAGGTCGAGGCGCGGCCCGGCGGCGATCTTGGCGAGGGCGACCTCCTCCGCGTGGTCCCGGGGATCCCGTTCGCCGGTGTAGCCGGTGGCCAGCACGCGGCCGTGGCGGTCGACGACGATCGCACCGACCGCGTAGTTGGTGAGGGTCGGGGTCGACCGGCGCGACAGCTCGGCCGCGGCGGTCAGCCAGCGGCGATCCTCCATGGAGGCCATGATCGCAAGCCTACGGTCCGGGCCGGGTCAGCTGTCGCCGGGTGGGAGGTTGTCGAGCAGCGTGCGGCCGATCACCGCGTGCGCCTGGACCGCCGGGTGGGTGGCGCCGTAGTTGTCGCGGTCGGCGAGCGCCTCGGCGAAGAGGGCGTACGTCAGCCGGGGCTTGCCGTCCGGGCCGAACATGATGCCGGCCTCGTGCCGGGAGGCGCCCAGATCGTTGCTGTCGGCGCCGTACTTGGTGGCGATGCGGCTGCGCTCCGCCGAGGACATCGCGCGGCGGATGCCGTCGTGGTAGCCGTTGATCGAGCGGGTGATGCTCAGCAGGAAGCGGCAGGAGGAGGGGGAGAGCAGGGTCCCGGTGGCGAGGCGCCAGAGCAGGTCGTGCATCTCGCGGGGAGTGGTGGTGCCCAGGTAGAAGCGGTTCGGGTTGTCGACCGGTTCGACCCGGGTGTGGGTGAAGCCCTTCGCCGCGAGGATGTCGTTGATCTCCGCCGCGGGGACGACGCGGCCGCACATGCGCACGGCGGTGTTGTCGGACATCAGCAGCATCGCGGTCAGGAAGTTGGCGACCGTGATCTCGTCGCCCCAGACCGTGTGCAGGAAGTAGATGCCGGAGCCCTCGAGGATGAGGTCCTGCGTCAGGTCCAGCTTCGTGCCCAGGGTGAGCCCGCCACGGTCGATCTTGTCCATGACGGCGGTGGCCACGGCGAGCTTCTGCACGCTGTAGCCCTCGGTGACGTGGTCGGCGTCGTCCTCGACGATCGGCCGGAGGGTGCCCGCCGGGTCGGCGGCGGCGATGTGGCTGTGCCAGGTGCCGCCTGCCCTGGCCTTCTCCCGCTCGTACACGCGGCGGATGGCGCTCGCGCCGGTGGGATCCACGCCGTCGTCGGGTCGCGCGGCGGCGGCCGGGCCGCTCATGCCGGCGGAGACGGCCGCCGCGGCGGCGCCCAGTCCGAGTGCGGAACGGCGGGACAGGTGGGCAGGCATCGTGCTCCCTCGATCATGCGGTGGTCCGGCGGCACGGTATCGCTCAACGGACGGCGGCCCGGGGACGACACGGCGGTGTGACGACAGTCCGTCATGAGCGCAGGAATCGCAGGACGGCCAGGACGCGCCGGTGGTCCGTCCGGTCCCGGGGCAGGTCCAGCTTGGTGAAGATCGCCGTGACGTGCTTCTCGACGCTGCGCTCGGCGAGGTGCAGCGCGTCGGCGATGGCCACGTTGGAGCGTCCCTCGGCGAGCAGCCCGAGGATCTCGCGCTCCCGGGCGGAGAGCCGGGCCAGGCCCGCGTCCACCGCGGGCGCGGCCAGCAGCTGCCGGACCACCTCGGGGTCGAGGGCGGTGCCGCCGGCCGCGACCCGCCGCAGCGCCCCGACGAACTCGCCGGTGCTGACGATCCGGTCCTTGAGCAGATAGCCCACGTGCCCGGTGTGCTCGGCCAGCAGCCGCCGCGCGTAGCTCGTCTCGACCCACTGGGAGAAGACCAGCACCCCGGTCCCCGGGTACGCCGACCGGATGGTCAGCGCGGCGCGCAGCCCCTCGTCGGTGTGCGAGGGCGGCATCCGTACGTCGACCACGGTGGCGTCCGGCCGCTCGGCCGCGACGGCGTCGAGCAGGGCGCCGGCGTCGGCCACGGCGGCGACGACCTCGATGTCGTGCTCGCCGAGCAGCAGCGCGATGCCCTCCCGCAACAGTGGATTGTCCTCCGCGATGACGACCCGCACGTCACTCCTCCCGGGGCAGCAGCATGGTCACGGTCGTCGGCCCGCCCACCGGCGAGTCGACCTCGAGGCGGCCGTCGAGGGCGGCGGCCCGCCGGGCCAGCCCGGCCAGCCCGGTTCCGGCCGGCCCGGTCACCGCC
>NZ_BMQY01000002.1:580388-909631 GCF_014648355.1 Couchioplanes azureus | reverse complement strand
CAGACGGACAAGTCCACTCCAAGGCACGAAGCCAGTCAGGCGAGGGGTCACGTCCACCGCCGCCAGCCGCCAGCCCATCATCAATGAGCCGACACCACCAGCCTCACAGTCAGGCGAGGACGGCGATGGTGACGCCGGCGACGATGGCCAGGGGGAGGATCGTCATGAGGATGAGGATCCACCAGGCGATCGGGTGGCCGAAGTTGAGGGAGACGCCGCCCGCCTTGTTGGGGACGAAGACGCGCTTGTCGCGGGGGTTGTTGTAGAGCTTCACAGCAGCGTCGGCAGGTGTCGCTCGACCACCGGCAGGACGTCCGCGACGGTCACCGGGCGGCCCAGTTCCGCGGTGAGCGAGGTGACGCCCGCGTCGCGGATGCCGCAGGGGACGAAGCGGTCGAAGTGCGACAGGTCGCAGTCGCAGTTGAGGGCGAAGCCGTGCTGGGTGACGCCCCGGGCCACCCGGATGCCGATCGCCGCCACCTTGCGGTCCGGGCCCCGGTCGTCGGCCCGGACCCAGGCGCCGCTGCGGCCCTCGACCCGCTCCGCGGTCACGCCGAACTCCGCGCACACGTCGATGAGCAGCTGCTCGATGCGGCGCACGTACGCCACGACGTCCACCGGGTCGGCGAGCTTGACGATCGGATAGCCGACGAGCTGGCCCGGCCCGTGCCAGGTGATCTTGCCGCCCCGGTCCACGTCGACGACCGGGGTGCCGTCGACCGGGCGGTCCGTCGGCTCGGTGCGCTTGCCCGCGGTGAAGACGCTGGGGTGCTCGAGCAGCAGGATCGTGTCGGGCCGCTCGCCCGCCACCACGGCCTCGTGCAGGCGCCGCTGCTCGTCCCAGGCCTCGCGGTAGTCGACCAGGCCCGGACGCAGGACCTGCAACGTGGAAGTCGTCACCACCCCAGCCTAGTCCGTCGGCCGGGGCGGGCCGTCGGGTCCGTCGCCGGGTACCGGCGCCGGGTCGATGCCGGGGCGCACCCGCCAGAGCAGCACGTCGCCGGCCCGCTCGCCCGGCCCGAACAACTCCGTCAGGGTGTGCACCAGGGACTCCCGGAACAGCGTGCCGTCCTTGCCGACGATCCGGTCCGGCACGAACAGCGCCCGCACCTTCCAGTACGCGAGGTCGCTGCGCACCGTGTACCGGTCCCGGTTGTCGATGTCGTACCGGTGGCCGGTGACGGCCGTGCGGGTCCACATCCCGCCGGCCCGCCGCCCCGGCGCACCGACCCGCCCGGCGCCGTTGCGGCCGCCGGGGCCCAGGAAGTAGCCCTCCGGGATGCGGAACTGCCGTCCGCCGCGGGCCATGGTGTACGCCTGCCAGCGCTGCGCGTCCGGCGCGACGGCCGAGCCGTGCGGCAGTGCGGTGATCACCTCGCCGTCGGCGGCGTACCGCTGCCAGGTGCCGTCGGCGACGAACCGGGGCTCGGCCGTGCGCTCCACGGTCGGGACCGGGGTCGGCACCAGCGGCACGAGCGCCAGCGCGTGCGCCACGACCGCCGGCACCCGCAGGTGGATCGCCGGCGGCCGGCTCAGCAGCCGGTCGGCGAGCAGCGCCAGCGTCGTACCGATGACGACGGCGACCGTCAGGGCGAACCGCGCCGGCAGCGCCGCGTCGAACAGCGGCAGGCCGGTAAGGGCCGCGTACGGCAGCGCGATGTCGTGATCCTCGCCGAGCCAGCGGAGCCGCGGCCCGAGCGACAGCACCGCGAACAGCAGACCCACCACGGTGAGCGCGCGCAGCAGCGCCTTGCGCGCGGGATCCGCGCGCCACCACAGCAGCACGGTGCCGGCGAGCACCAGCACCAGCAGCGGGGCACCGAAGAACGACGTCGCCTCGGTCGGGTTCGGCGCCAGGTCGCCGCGCGCCACCCCGAGCAGCGCCGCGACCGACCGGTCCGGCCACACCAGGTACGCGGCCGCGTCCTCGGCGAACAGGCGTTGCGGGTACGCGCTCCCCCGGAACGAGCCCGGCCCGGCGAAGTGCAGGTACAGCGGGTAGGCGAGCACCGCACCGGCGACCAGCGCGCCGACCGCGGTCGCGGCGAGCGCGGCGGGCGCCGCCGCGCGGGCCTGCGGCCAGGTGACCCGGCCGCAGCTCCACACGATCACGAACACGCCGGTCGCGAGCGCGATCTGCATCAGCATCTCGGCGGCCGTGAGAAAGCCGGCGGCGAGCAGAACCCCGAGCACGATGCCGTCGCGGAGCCGGCGCCGCGAGGTGCGCCGCCGCAGCACCCACCAGAGGATCACCGGCGCCAGCCACCCGGCCGTCCAGTTGAGGTGGCCGTTGGCGTGCGAGACCCAGCCGGGGGCGAAGCCGCAGAACAGCCCGCCCAGCACGGCCGCGGCCCGGTGCCGTACGGCGTGCCGACGCAACAGCAGGTACCACGCGAAGGCGGAGGCGGCGAGGTTCAGGGTGAGGATCACGACGTAGCTGATCTGCGGTCCGGCGACCCGGGTCAGCGGGGCGAAGACGACCGCGTACGCCGTGACGGAGGTGTTCGCGGCCAGGTTCACCCCGACCGGCGCGTTGAGCAGATCGGTGTGGAAGGGGTCGGCGCCGGCGGTCACGATCCGCACGCCGTAGCCGAGCAGCCATTCGAAGAAGGCGTGGTCGCCCTCGTTGTGGGCGACCGTACGCCCCAGCGGGTCGGCCCACAGCCCGGAGGTCACCCAGACGCTCGCGCCGAGACAGACGGCCGCGACCACCGCGTGCCGCCACCGTTTGCGGCGAGGCCCGCCCCCGGCCGTCAGGCGCCGCCGTCCCGGTCGACGGGGTCGATGCCGGGCCGGATGCGCCACAGCAGCACCCCCCCGACGCGTTCCGGCTGACCCAGCAGGTCCGTGGCGGTGGTCTCGACCGCGGAACGGAACAGCGTCGTGTGCGAGCCGGTGATCTGCTCGGGCAGGAACACCGCCTCGACTCCCCAGAACGCGAAGTCCTCCCGGGCCTGGCGGCGGGCGGCGTCGTCGATCGCGGCGACGGTCCCGTAGTAGCCCGCCTGGAAGAACATCCAGTCGGTGTGGCGGGCCGGCGCGCCCATGCGCCCGGTGCCGTTCGGGCCGCCGGGGCCCAGGAAGTAGCCGCCGGGCATCCGGAACTGCGGGCCGCGGCGCGCCATCGTGTACGCCTGCCAGCGCTGCCCGTCCTGAGTGTCGGTGGTGGCGAACGGCAGCGCGGTCATGACCCCGTTGTCGCCGACGTAGTCGCGCCAGATCCCGTCCGCGATGAAGGCGGGCTCCACCGCCCGCTCCTTGGTGGGCAGCGGCACCGGCAGCAGCGGTACGAGGGCCAGCGCGAACGCGGCCCCCCAGGCGGCGCGCGTGCGCAGGCGCAACCGGGTGCTCAGCAGGCGGTCGGCGGTCAGGGCGAGCAGGATCCCGATCACGCCGACGACCACGAGGGCCAGCCGGGCCGGCAGTGCCGAGTCGAACAGCGGCAGGTGACGCAGCGCCTCGTAGGGCAGCGTGACGTCGGTCTCCTCCTGGTAGAGCTTCAGCTTCGGCCCCCAGGACAGCACCAGGAAGACCAGGCCCACCGTCGAGACCGCGGCCACCGTCGCGCGCCGGCCGGGTGCCGCGTACCGCCAGAGCGTCACCGCGGCCACGACCGCGAGCACCATCAGCGGTACGCCGAAGTACGACGTCTCCTCGGTCTGGTTGGGTGCCAGCTTGCTGGCGTGCCCCAGCCACCCGGCGAGGGACAGGGTCGGGTACTCGAAGTAGGCCGCAAGGTCCTCGGCGAAGTAGGACTGGTTGAAGCCGGTGCCGGTGAAGGTCCGCGGCCCGCCGAAGTGCATGTAGAGCGGGTACGCCAGCAGCAGCCCCGCGGTGAGCGCCGTGACGCCCAGCCCGGCGAGCATGGTCGGTGCCGCCGCCCGGGCCTCGGCGCGGGTCGCCGGCACCAGCGACCAGACGAGCACGAAGACGCCGCTGGCGAGGGCGGTGAAGAAGAGCCCCTCGGCGGCGATGGAGAAGCCCACCGCGACGAGGCAGCCCAGGATCAGGCCGTGCCGCAGCCACCGCCCCGGCTCGCGCAGCCGCAGCACCCACCAGAGGATCACCGGCGCGACCCAACCGGCCGACCAGTTGAGGTGGCCGTTGGCGTGCGAGACGAAGCCGGGCGCGAAGCCGCAGAAGAACCCGCCCAGCACCGCGGCCGCCCGGTGCGCGACGAAGAACCGCTGCAGGAACAGGTACCAGGCGAAGGCCGAGCCGGCGAGGTTGAGGGTCAGGATGGTCACGAAGCTGACCGGGGGGCCGGCGAGGAACGTCAGCGGGGCGAACAGCGTCGTGTAGACGGTGATGGAGGTGTTCGCGGCGAGGTTGACCCCGAGCGGCGCGTTGAGCAGCCAGGTGTAGAAGGGATCCGCGCCGTGCCCGAGGGTGTACACCCCGTAGCCGAGCAGCCACTCGAAGAAGGCCTGGTCGCCGAGGTTCTCGGCGAGGCCGTGCCCGGTGGGATCACGCCACAGGCCGTTGGTCACGTATCCGGCCACGGCCACCGCGACGAACGCGACGATCAGATGCGAGCGCCAGCCCGCGGAGCGGCGGCGGGCCGATGACGGTGCCGGCGGCTCGGCGGACTCGGACGGGGCTGCGGCGACGACGGACACCAGCCGCAGGTTAGCAAGACCGCACACGGCCCGGCATGCCCGGTCGCCCCGGCCCCGGCCGGCCACGTCGGCGTGGAGCCCTGCTCCCGGCCGGGCAGGCTGTCAGGCGGCGGCGGGGGAGTCGTCGCGGACGGCGGCTCGCAGGGCCGACTCCAGGGTGGGGTGGGCGAAGGGGAACCCGGCCCGTTCCAGCACCCCGGGCAGCGCCCGCTGGCTGCGCAGCGCCTCGTGGGCGAACTCGCCCAGGGCCACCTGGAGCGCGATGCCCGGCACCTGGAGGACCGCCGGGCGGTGCAGGACCTTGCCCAGCGTGCGGGTGAAGGTCGCGTTGGTGACCGGCTGCGGCCCGACGAGGTTGACCGGGCCGGCGAGGTCGTCGCGGCGCAGCAGGAACTCGACGGCGGCGAGCCAGTCGTCGAGGGCGATCCAGGGCACCCACTGCTTGCCGCCGCCCAGCCGGGCGCCGGCGCCCAGGCGGAACAGCGGCATCTGCGGCTTGAGCAGGCCGCCGTGGGCGTCCAGGGGCAGTCCGGTGCGCAGCAGGACGACGCGGGTGCCGGCGTCCTCCGCGGGGCGGGCGGCGGCCTCCCACACCCGGCACACGTCGGCGAGGAAGCCGGTGCCGGCCGGCGCCTCCTCGGTCACCTCCTGGTCGCCGGTGTCGCCGTACCAGCCGACGGCGGACGACTGCAGGAGCGCCCGGGGCCGGTCCTCGGTGCTCAGCAGCCGGATCGCGCGGGCGATGGTGCCGGCGCTGTCCACCCGGCTGCTGCGGATCAGGCTCTTGTAGCGGGCGGTCCAGCGCTTGTCGCCCACCCCGGCGCCGGCCAGGTTGACGACGGCGTCGGCGCCGACCAGCAGGGTGGGGTCGAGCTGGCCGCCGGACGGGTTCCAGGTGGCCTCGTCGGGCGCCTCGGCGGGGCGCCGGACCAGTCGGACGACCTCGTGCCCGCCGCGGCGCAGCCGCTCGGCGAGGGTGGTGCCCAGGAAACCCGACGAGCCGGCCATGACGATCCGCATGTCCCCATCATTCCCGACCGCGAACCCGCTCAAAACAGAAGAAGGGGCGCCGCAGCGCCCCTTCTCTGTGATTTGCGGCCCAGTCGGAAGGACCGGATCCTCGGCGGCGTCAGCCGTGCAGGCCGAGGTCGCCCTCGAACTGGCCGGCCTCGAGCCGCTCCTTCATGGTGACCAGGAAGCGGGCGGCGTCGGCACCGTCCACGATCCGGTGGTCGTAGCTCAGCGCCAGGTAGACCATCGAGCGCGGCACGATCAGCTCGCCCAGGTTGGGGTCGTCGACGACCACCGCGCGCTTGACCACCGCGCCCGTGCCGAGGATGCCGACCTGCGGCTGGTTGATGATCGGCGTGTCGAAGAGCGCGCCGCGGCTGCCCGTGTTGGTCAGCGTGAAGGTGCCGCCCGACAGCTCGTCCGGGCTGATCTTGTTGTTGCGGGTGCGCTCCGCCACGTCGGCGATCCGCTTGGCCAGGCCGGCCAGGCTGAGGTCGCCGGCGTCGCGCAGGACCGGGACGACCAGGCCCTTCGGGGTGTCGACCGCGATGCCCAGGTGCTCGCCGTCGTGGTACGTGACGGTCCCGGCCTCCTGGTCGATCGAGGAGTTGACCACCGGGTGCTGGCGCAGCGCCTCGACCGCGGCGAGGGCGAAGAACGGCATGAAGGACAGCTTGACGCCGTGCTTGGCCTGGAAGTCGGCCTTGGCCCGGCTGCGCAGCTGGGCGATCTTCGTGACGTCCACCTCGACGACGGTGGTGAGCTGCGCGGAGATCTGCAGCGACTCCACCATGCGGCGGGCGATCGTCGCGCGGATGCGGGTCAGCTTCTCCGTGCGGCCGCGCAGCGGGCTCGGCGCCGGCTTCGCCGCGGGCGCTCCCGTGGCCGGGGTTCCGGAGGAGGCCGCCGCGGGAGCCGCGGAGGCCGCCTTGGCCGCGGCGTCGGCCGCCTCGATGACGTCCTGCTTGCGGATCCGGCCGCCGACCCCGGTGCCGGTGATCGACGCCAGGTCCACGCCCTTCTCCGCGGCCAGCTTGCGGACCAGCGGGGTCACGTAGCCGGCGTCGCCGGCGCCGTTGCCGCTGACCGCCTCGGCGGCGGGCCCGGCGGGCTGGGCCGGGGCCGGCTCGGCCGCGCGCTCGGCGGCCGACGGGTTCTGCGCCGTCTCGGCCGCGGGGGCCGGGTCGGCGTAGGAGCTGCCGGGCTCGACCGCCGGCGCCGGCTTCGACTCGATCGCCGGCTCCGCGGCCTGCTGCGGCGCGGGCGCCGGCGAAGCCTGCTGCGGGCTCTGCTGCTGCGGGGCCGGAGGCTGCGGCGCCTGGGCCTGCTCGGGCGCGTGGGCCTGCTGCGGCGCGGGCGCCGACGGGGCGGGCTCGGCGGCCGGGGCGCTGCCCGGGGTGCCGATGATGGCGAGGTCGGCGCCGACGTCCGCCGTCTCGTCCTCCTGGACCTTGATCTCGATGACCGTGCCGGCGACCGGCGACGGGATCTCGGTGTCGACCTTGTCGGTGGAGACTTCGAGCAGCGGCTCGTCGACCTCGACCGTCTCGCCGACCTGCTTGAGCCAGCGGGTGACCGTGCCCTCGGTGACGCTCTCACCCAGGGCCGGCATCTTGACCGCAACGCCGTCACCGGTGGCCTGCCCGGTCTGCGGCGTCGGCGCCTCCTGCTCGACCGGCTTCGCGATCGACGGGGTGGTGAGCGCGGCGGGCTCGGGGTCGGGCTGCTCCGCGGGCGCCGGCGGCTGCGGGGCAGCCTGCTGCGGGGCCGGCGCCTGCTGGGCGGGCGCCTGCTGGGCGGGTGCCGGGGCCGCGCCGCCGGCGTCCTCGCCGTCGCCCGAGATGACCGCGAGTTCGCTGCCGACGTCGGCCGTCTCGTCCTCGCCGACGACGATGCGCGACAGCACGCCGGCGGCCGGCGACGGGATCTCGGTGTCGACCTTGTCGGTGGAGACCTCGAGCAGCGGCTCGTCCGCCTCGACCCGCTCGCCCTCCTGCTTGAGCCAGCGTGTGACAGTGCCCTCGGTGACGCTTTCACCCAGCCGCGGCATGGTGACCGATACCGGCATGTCTCAGAACTCCTTAACCGCTTTGGGTACGGATCGATGGTCAGGCGTGCGCGTGCAGGGGCTTGCCCGCGAGCGCCAGGAAGGCCTCGCCGAGCGCCTCGTTCTGCGTCGGGTGGGCGTGCACGAGCTGCGCCACCTCCGCCGGGAAGGCCTCCCAGTTGTAGATCAGCTGCGCCTCGCCGACCAGCTCGCCCATCCGGGCGCCGACCATGTGCACGCCGACGACCGGGCCGTCCGCGACGCGGACGAGCTTGATGAAGCCCTGGGTCTTGAGGATCTGGCTCTTGCCGTTGCCGCCCAGGTTGTAGTTGTAGGTCGTGACCTTGTCGGCGCCGTACTGCTCCTTGGCCTTGGCCTCGGTGAGGCCGACCGAGGCGACCTCGGGGTCGGAGTAGGTGACCCGCGGGATGCCGGCCTCGTCGATGACCGCCGGGCGCATGCCCGCGATCTCCTCGGCGACGAAGATGCCCTGCTGGAAGCCGCGGTGCGCGAGCTGCAGGCCGGGCACGATGTCGCCGACCGCGTAGATGTTGCCGACGCCGGTGTGCAGCCGCTCGTTGGTGATCACGAAGCCGCGGTCCAGCGTGATGCCCTGCTCCTCGTAGCCCAGACCCTGGGTCGTCGGGCCGCGGCCGACGGCGACGAGCAGGATCTCGGCCTCGACGGTCTCGCCGCCGGCGATGGTGGCGCGCACGCCGTTCTCGGTGTGCTCGACCTTCTCGAACGGCTTGCCGACCTTGAAGTTGATCTTCCGCTTGCGGAACGCCCGCTCGACCGCCTTCGAGACCTCCTCGTCCTCGGCGGCGACGAGCCGGGGCAGCGCCTCCAGGATCGTCACGTCCGCGCCGAAGGACTTCCACACGCTGGCGAACTCGACGCCGATGACGCCGCCGCCGAGCACGATCGCCGAGCTCGGCACCCGGTCCAGCTTCAGGGCGTGCTCGCTGGTCAGCACCCGGGTACCGTCGACCTCGAGGCCGGGCAGGCTGCGCGAGTACGAGCCGGTGGCCAGGATGATGTTGCGGCCGGTGTAGCGCTGGCCGTTCACCTCGACGGTGTCCTTGGCGACCAGCTTGCCGGCGCCCTGCACGACGGTGATCTTGTCCTGCTTGAGCAGGCCCTGCAGGCCCTTGTACAACCGGGAGACGACGCCGTCCTTGTAGGCGTTGACGCCGGCCATGTCGATGCCGATCAGGTCGGCCTTGACGCCGAACTGCTCGCTCTCGCGGGTCTGGTCGGCCAGCTCCGCGGCGTGCAGCAGCGCCTTGGTCGGGATGCATCCGCGGTGCAGGCAGGTGCCGCCCAGCTCCGCCTTGTCGATCAGCGCCACCGAGAGGTTGAGCTCGGCCGCGCGCAGGGCCGCGGCATAGCCGCCGCTTCCCGCGCCGAGGATCACGATGTCGAAGGTTCCGCCGGGCTGGCTCACGTCTACTCCCAGATCGCGTCGTTGCCACATGGGTCGCATGGTGGAAACGGTCACAGCTTTCCAGGCCATCTTGTCACTTGACGAACCAATCGATGCAGTCAGGTGCCCAACGACACGTGCGTTCGTCGTACCCTTGCCGCAGTTGACCCGAAGGAGTCGTCCGTGGCCTGGTTCCGGCGGCGCAGGGAACCGGTCCGCCGGAGCGGCCGGCCTGCGGACCGAGCAGATCTGGAGCACCTCGCCGAGTTCATCCGCTCCCGCCGCGGCGTGGAGGCCTACATCGAGCCCCAGACCACCGTGACCGAGACCACGATCCTGCTCGTCGCCCACGACGGCGAGTGGACCCGTCGCCGCATCGAGTCGCCCGAGGCCGCCCGCCGCTTCGCCCATCAGCAGGCCATGCCCATCTACGACATCCGCCTGATGGGTTATCCGCAGCGCATGCGCGACTACAACGCCCGCCAGAAGCGCCGCCCCGCGTCATAAGCCTGCAAACCGCAGGCCCAGCGGGCGAAGCGCCGGCCTCGGCCGGCGGCGGCGGAAGAACGCGGGGGAGCGCCGGCCGCGGCCGGCGGTGGCGTGATCAGGCCGGGACGGCACCTGCGCGGCGTGTGCCACGAGCGCTTTCTGTGGCCGTAGTTATAGAAAAAGCGCCACCCGGCACGGAACCGGACAGCGCTTTTCCCAGTGCCGGAAGAAGATCAGCCGTTCATCGCGACGTCGTCGATCAGGGTGAGAAGCGTGCGGACCGGGACGCCCGTGCCGCCCTTCGTCCAGTAACCCGTCGCCTCGCCGGTGTGGTACGACGGCCCGGCGATGTCGATGTGGGCCCACTCGACGCCCTCGGCGACGAACTCGCGCAGGAACACCCCGCCCTGCAGCATGTGCCCGGCGCGGTCCATGCTCGCGTTGACCTGGGAGATGTCGGCGATGTCCGACTCCATGCCCTTGCGCACGTCGTCGGGCAGCGGCATCGGCCAGGCCGGCTCGCCGGTGGCCTCGCCGGCCGCCTTGACGCGCTCGCAGGTCTCCGGGGTGCCCATGACGCCCGCGATGCGCTTGCCGAGGGCGACCACCTGGCCGCCGGTGAGCGTGGAGGTCTCGAAGACGTAGTCGGTGCCGTCGGCGCAGGCGCGCGCGATGGCGTCGCCGAGCACCATGCGGCCCTCGGCGTCGGTGTTGAGCACCTCGACGCGCTTGCCGTTGAACATGGTGATGACGTCGCCCGGGCGGTACGCCGTGCCGGACGGCATGTTCTCCGCCATGGCCAGGTAGCCGGTGACGGCGACCTTCGGCTTCAGCGCGGCCACCGCGAGCATCGTCGCGCCGACCGCGGCGGCGCCGGCCATGTCCGACTTCATCTCCCACATGCCGGCGGTCGGCTTGATGCTGATGCCGCCGGTGTCGAACGTGATGCCCTTGCCGACCAGCGCCACCCGCTTCGGGTTCGGCACGCCCTCGGGGGTGTAGCTGAGCTTCACCAGCCGCGGCGGCGCCTCGGAGCCCTGGCCCACCGCCACGATGCCGCCGTAGCCGCCGGCCTTGAGCTGGTCGAAGTCCAGCACCTCGACCTCGAGGCCGGTGCCCTCGGCGGCCGCGGCGACCGCGTCGGCGAAGGCCGGGGGACGCAGGTTGTTGGGGGCGGTGTTGACCCAGTCGCGGGTCAGCCGGACCGCCTCGGCGACGGCGGTCGCGCGGGTCACCTCGCCGCCCGCGACGGCGTCGGCCGCGTCCGGCACGACCACCTGCAGGGCCTCCACCGGCTCACGGCGGCTCGGCTGCGGCTTGGTCTTGTAACCGGCGAACCGGTACGACCCCAGCAGCGCACCCTCCAGGATGCCGCGCAGCGCCCCGGCGCCGTCCGCGTCGTCGGGCACCGGCAGGGCCAGCGCGACCGTCCGGCTGCCCGCGAGCGCGCGCACGGCGGCGCCGGTGCCGCGACGCAGGGTCTCGGCGGCGGGCGCGGAGCCGGTCGGCTCGTCGCCGAGGCCGACCGCGACGACCAGCGGGGCGGTGACCGTGCCGAGGGTGGCCAGCTTGGTGACCTCGCCGGGAGCGCCGGTCGCACCGAGCAGGGACAGGGTGGCGATCAGCTTGCCGTCGAACGCGGCGGCGATGCTCTCCGCACCGGCGGCCGGCAGCAGCGCCCCACCTTCCTCGGGCTGGCTGTGCAGGCCGATGACGAGCGCGTCGACGGCGAGTTCGGCGGGGTCGCTGTCGACCAGGCGCACTGAGGGGGCGGGATGGGTCACTCGGGCTCTCCGCGGCGGCTGGGGCCGGAGCTCCGTCGTGGGCGGCTCCGGCGGCATGGCTGCGTCCGGCGCGGGTCGCACCGGACGGCGGTGGTCTGTCCCGCCGATGCTAACCACATGCAAGGTCACGGGTAAGTTGCCACTCATGTCCACCGACACCACGCCCCTGCTCCGTTCGCCGCTGCACGAGCGTCACCTCGCTCTGGGCGCCAAGTTCGCCGCCTTCGGCGGCTGGGAGATGCCCCTCGAGTACGCGGGGGGAGGAGTCCTGCGCGAGCACGCCGCCGTCCGGGAGGGTGTCGGCGTCTTCGACGTGTCGCATCTCGGCAAGGCGCGGGTGTCCGGCCCGGGCGCCGCGGACTTCGTCAACTCGTGCCTCACCAACGACCTCGGGCGCATCGCGCCGGGCAAGGCGCAGTACACGCTCTGCTGCGACGACGCCTCCGGCGGGGTGGTCGACGACCTGATCGCCTACCTGATCGGCCCGGACGAGGTCTTCCTCATCCCGAACGCCGCCAACACCGCCGAGGTGGTCCGCCGCCTGGCCGCGGCCGCGCCGGCCGGCATCACCGTCACCGGGCAGCACCGCGACTACGCGGTCCTCGCCGTGCAGGGACCGCGGTCGGCGGAGACGGTCAAGTCGCTGGGCCTGCCGGTCGAGCACGAGTACATGTCGTTCTCCACGGCCGTCCTCGATCGCGCCGAGCTGATCGTCTGCCGCACCGGCTACACCGGTGAGCACGGCTACGAGCTGGTCGTGCCCTGGGACGACGCGACCCGGGTGTGGGACGCGCTGGTCGCCGCCGGGGTGCGCCCGTGCGGCCTCGGCGCGCGCGACACGCTGCGCACGGAGATGGGCTACCCGCTGCACGGCCAGGAGCTGTCGCTGGAGATCACCCCGGTGCAGGCCCGCTCCGGCTGGGCGGTCGGATGGTCGAAGCCGGCGTTCTGGGGCCGCGACGCGCTGCTGGCCGAGAAGGCGGCGGGTCCCCGGCGGTCGCTGCGCGGCCTGGAGCTGACGGGCCGCGGCATCCCGCGCGGCCACATGCAGGTGTACGCCGGCGGCACGCTCGTCGGCGAGACCACCAGCGGCACGTTCTCGCCCACCAAGAAGGTCGGCATCGCGCTGGCGCTGCTGGACACGTCGGCCGGGCTGGCCGAGGGGGATGTGGTCGAGGTGGACATCCGGGGACGGCGGACGGAGGCGAAGGTCGTGAAGCCGCCGTTCGTCCAGACGTCGGTGCGGTAGTTCCGGCTTTTTTTCCGTACGGGCCCAGCAGGCTCGCGTGGCACCCGCCGCGCGAGCTGCCGTCCCGGCCCGGTCACGCCGCCGCCGGCCGGGAACGACGGCCGGCCGGTCAGGTCAGGACGAGGGCGACCAGGGTCAGAGTCGTCGCCAGTTCGGTGGCGGCGCCCAGCACGTCGCCGGTGATGCCGCCGAAGCGCCGGACGGCGTGCCGCAGGAGCAGCAGCAGGGCGAGCACCACCCCGGCCACGACCGCCGGGCCCGCCCACGGCCGGCCCGGCACCGCGGGGATCGCCGCGGCGGCGACGGCGAGGGTGAGTGCCGCCGCCACCGGGACGGGGACGGTCGAGGCCACCAGGGCGCCGAGGCCGCCGGGGCGGGCCGCCGGGACGCCGCGGCGGCAGGCCAGGGTCACGCCCAGGCGGCCGGTGGCCCAGGCGACGACGATCGCCCAGGCGCCCGACCAGGCACCCGCTCCGGCGCCCAACCCGGCGCCTGCCCAGGCGACCGCTCCGGCGCCTGCCCAGGCGCCCGCTCCGGCGCCGGCCTCGGTCGGAGCCGCGGCTCCGGCTTCGGCGACGGCGGCGGTCTGGATCACCAGGGTGAGCGCGATGGCCGCGACGCCGAACGGGCCGATGTCCGGCTTTTTCATGATTTCCAGGGCGGCGTCGCCGGAGCGGTAGGAGCCGAGGGCGTCGACCGTGTCCGCCAGCCCGTCCAGGTGCAGTCCGCGGGTCAGCAGGACGCCGGCCGCCACCGTGAGGGCGGCGCCGAGCAGGCCGGCCGGCAGCACGGCGTGCACCCCGGCCAGCGCGAGCCCGAGCAGCGCGCCGACCAGCGGGGCGAGGCCCATCGCCACGGCCGCGGACCGGCGGTCGATGCGTCCCGGCTTGACCGGCAGGACGGTCAGGGTGGTCAGGGCCAGGCGGAGCCCGTCACGCACCGGGCTCGTACTCGCCCTCGTGCGGGCCGTCCTCGACGTCGGCGCCCAGGCCGGCGTCGCCGGGCGCGCTCAGCAGCGCCGGGTGCACCGGCAGGGCGCCCGCGAGGGCGATCGCCGCGCGCAGCAGCGGCAGGGCGGCCAGGGCGTTGGCGCCCTCGCCCAGGTCCAGGCCGAGCTGGAGGACCGGGGTCAGGCCGAGCACGTCCGCGCCCTGCCGGACGAGCTGGTCGGTCCCCGCGTCGACGAGCAGGCACCAATGCCGGCTCTGCGCGGCCAGGTCCCGCGCCACCAGGCCGGCCGCGATGCCGACCGGGCCGTCGACCAGCACCGGCATGCGCCGGGCGGCCGCGCCGAGCAGCGCGCCGGTGGCCACGGCGATGTCCGCGCCGCCGAGCTGCGCCAGCATGTCCTTCGCGCCGCGCGACTGCTGGTGGATCCGGTGCATCGCGTCGCGGACGGCGGCGCAGCGCCGCATCCAGGCCTCGTCGTCGTAGCGGGCACCGGGCGCCAGCACGCGGGGGAGCAACGCGACCGGCTCGACGCCGGTGATCGCGGCCACGACCGCGGTGGCGGCGGCCTCCGCGCCCGTGCCGCACGCGCCGATGACCAGCGCCTCGCGCCCGGCCGTGGCGGCCGCACCGGCGAGGTCCCAGCCGTCGCGCAGCGCCGCGTCCACGGCGGCCTCGTCGAGCACGGGGCCGTCCTCCATCGCCCCGGAGGGCGGCACCCGTACCACGGCGATGTCGGCGTCCGCGGTGGCGGCGAGCCGGGCCAGCGCCCCCTCGCCCGCCTCGGCCTGCGCGGCCCGCCGGTCGGCGTCGCCCGGGTCGGTCCCGGCCGCCGCCCCGCCGCCGTGCCGGCCGTCGAGCAGCAGCACGCGGACCGGGCCCCACGGACGCGGGGTCGCGGTGCCCTGGGTCGCGGCGGCGAACTCGACGGCCTCGAGCAGGACGCCGATCCCGGCGCCGGGGATGTCCAGGCGGTCCAGGCGGTCGCGGGCGTCGGGGCCGGCGTCGCCGTCGGGCAGCGGCAGATCCATGCCCGGCTCGATCACCACCCCGGCCAGGTCGGCCTCGTCCGCCGCCCGCGGCTCCCGCGGCGCCTCCTGGGTCAGCGGGAGCGCCGCCGTCGCCGCCGTCACCGCCGTCGCCCGGACCTCCGCCGCCGGCGCGGTGGCCGATGCGGTCGGCGCGGTGGCCGATGCGGTCGGCGCGGTGGCCGATGCGGTCGGCGCGGTGGCCGATGCGGTCGGCGCGGTGGCCGATGCGGTCGGCGCGGTGGGCGATGCGGTCGGCGCGTTCGGCGCGGTGACCGACGCCCGGGCGGCGGCCGCCGTCGCCTCCTGGTCCGCCGTGGCGTCCTCGGCCTGGACGTCGGTGACGATGCCGGGCTCGCCGGCGGCCGACTTCAGCCAGGTGGGGCGGCCCGCCACCACGAACGCCACGCGGTCGCACGCGTCGGCGAGGGCCTGGTTCGCCGTACCCAGGGCGTCGGCGAACGCGCGGCCCACCGCCGTCGCCGGGACCAGCGACAGGCCGACCTCGGGGCTGACCACGACCACCCGGGCCGGGCAGGCGCGCACCGCCTCGGCCAGCGCCACCACCGTCGCGACGTCGTCGTTCGGCTGCCGGGCCGGGTCGAGCAGCGCGGTCACCCAGCCGCCGAGGTCGTCGACCAGCAGCGTCTCGCCGGGCTTCGCCGCGGTGAGCAGCTCGGCGAGGCGGGTTGGGTCGGCGCCGGTCTCCTCGGTGGTCCAGGACTGGGGGCGCCGCCGCTGGTGCGCCTCGATGCGCCCGCGCCACTCCGGATCGTCCTCGCCGCCGGCCGCGGTCGCGACGTACCGCACCGAGGGCGCGCCGGCCACCAGGGACTCGGCGAATGCGGACTTCCCCGACCGGATCCCGCCGAGCACCAGGACCGAACTCCACCCGTCAGCAGACATGCCCCGTACCTTAGATCCGCGCCCGGCGATCATGCGGGCCGACCCGGCCTCCGCGCCGGCACCACCTGACACAGCGGAGCGGCGCGCACACCGTAGGGTGGGACGCAAGCAGTGTCCGACATCGAGGAGGGCGACGCCGATGGCGTGGAGTTGGCGGTACGAGGGCGTCGACGGGCAGCCGGTCGACGGCCCGGCCGAGACGTTCAGCAGCCAGGCCGACGCGGAGTCCTGGATCGGCCAGGCGTGGCGTGAGCTGGGCGCCGGCGGGGTCGCCCAGGTCACCCTGGTCGAGGACGACCGGGTGGACTACACGATGAGTCTGCTGCCGGCCGAGTGAGCAGCTTCCAGGTCAGCCGCGGGGCGCCGCGCAGCGCGTTCGTGCCGAGCCCCGTCTTCGTCGGCATCCTCGCGCTCGCCGGGGTCAGCGGCTGGATGACCTGGACCGGGTACGGCAACGTCCGCGTCGACGTCTTCCTGCTGGTCCTCTCCGGCTGGGTCCTGTCGCTCTGCCTGCACGAGTACGCGCACGCCCTGGTCGCCTACTTCTCCGGCGACCGGGGCGTCGCCGACCGCGGCTACCTTCGGCTCGACCCGCTGAAGTACACCCATCCCCTGCTGTCGATCGTGCTGCCGATCGTCGCCGTCCTGCTCGGCGGCATCGGCCTGCCCGGCGGCGCGGTGTGGGTGGACCACGCGCACGTGCGCAACAAGTTCAAGGAGACACTGATCAGCGCCGCCGGGCCGGCGACCAACGTGCTGTTCGCCCTGGTGCTCGCCGCGCCGTTCGCCTTCGGGGCGGGCGACGACCTGGGGTTGGCCCGGGACGTGTCCGGCGAGATCGTGGTGGTCGGCGAGCACGGCGCCTTCTGGCTCGCCCTGGGCGCGCTCGCCTTCCTCCAGGTGACCGCGAGCCTGCTCAACCTGCTGCCGGTGCCCGGCCTGGACGGCGGCAACATCCTGCAGCCCTGGCTGAGCCCGGCCTACCGGCGGACCTACGACCTGTTCGCCCCGTACGGCTTCATCCTGCTGTTCGCCCTGCTCTGGCAGCCGCAGATCAACCGGTGGTTCTTCGCGGCGGTCGACTGGGCGGGCGCCGCGATCGGCGTGCCGGAGATCGGCCGGTACGGCCTCGAGTTCATGCGCTTCTGGTCCGAGTTCGGCTCCTGACCCGGGCTCGCGGGGGAGCCGCCTTCCGCGCCGCCGCGCCCTTCAGGGGCGGCGGGCCGGGCTGACCGTCAGCGCCGGGTCCCGCTCGGCGACGCCGCCGACGACCTCGTCGATCGCCGCCATCAGGTCCGCGCCGAGGCGTACCCCGGAGGCCTGCGCGTTGTCGCGGACCTGCTCCGGACGCGACGCGCCGATGATCGCCGAGGAGACGTTCGGGTTCTGCAGCACCCAGGCGACCGCCAGCTGCGCCATCGACAGCCCGGCCTGCTCCGCGAGCGGGCGCAGCCGCTGCACCGTGCCGAGCACCTCGTCGGTCATCAGGCGCTTGATGAAGTCGGCGCCCGACTTGTCGTCCGTGGCCCGCGAACCGGCCGGCGGCGGCTTGCCCGGCTCGTACTTGCCGGTGAGCACCCCCTGCGCGATGGGCGACCAGACCACCTGGCCCAGGCCCAGTTCCTCGCACGCCGGCACGACCTCGGCCTCGATCACCCGCCACAGCATCGAATACTGCGGCTGGTTGGCGACGAGCCGGAACTTGAGCTCCCGCGCCAGCTCCGCGCCCGCCCGGATCTGCGCCGCGGTCCACTCCGAGACGCCGATGTAGAGCGCCTTGCCGGAGTGCACGATGTCGGCGAAGGCCTCCATCGTCTCCTCGAGCGGCGTCGAGTTGTCGTAGCGGTGCGCCTGGTACAGGTCGACGTGGTCCACCTGCAGCCGGCGCAGCGAACCGTCGATCGACGCCATCAGGTGCTTGCGGGACAGGCTGCGGTCGTTGGGGCCCGGCCCGGTCGGCCAGAAGACCTTGGTGAAGATCTCCAGGCCGTCGCGGCGTTCGCCCTTCAGCGCCCGGCCCAGGACCTCCTCGGCGCGGGTGCCGGCGTACGCGTCCGCGGTGTCGAACGTGGTGATCCCCACGTCGAGCGCGGCCCGGACGCACGCCGCGGCGGCGTCCTCCTCCACCTGGGAACCGTGGGTGATCCAGTTCCCGTACGCGATCTCGCTGACCAGCAGCCCGGAACGGCCGAGATGACGGAACTCCATGTCCGCCGACGTTACCCGTCGCGCGCCGGACCGGCCGGGCGCTCGCTGCGCATGTCGCCTACAGGACCGGCCTGGCGTCCGGGTGCAGCCGGTCGATCTCCCGGACGACGTCCGCGGGCTCCGGGTGCACCACGTCGACGAGCGGCTCACCCTGCCGGTCGAGGGCACCCCACCGGCCCTGCGGGTCACCGATCACGTACGCGGACGGGTGGATCAGCACCCGCGCGTGCACCGGCGGCACGAGCAGCCGGCCCGTACGGTCCACGACCCCGAACCGGTCCTCCGCCCCGACGACCGCGAGACCCTCCTCGGTGAACCCGTCGACCTGCCGGCCCGCGGGCGTCAGCGCGGTGGCGAAACTCCGGTACGCCGGCGGCACCACGATCCGCCCGTGCCGGTCGAGCGCGCCCCAGCCGTCCCGGCGCACCGGCGCCACGCCCCGCCGGAACGGCCGCACGTCGTCGAACCCGCCCGGCACGATCACCCGGTTGTGCCAGTCGACGGCGAACCAGCCGCCCTCCGGCTCCCGCGACACCCACGCCAGCCCGTCGGAGAAGGGCATGACCCGCACGTACGCGGACGCGCCGTCGATCAGCAGCGTCCCCGTCTCGTCGATCAGCTCCCACGCCTCGGCATCCGGGCGGCGCACCCACGCGGCACCCTCGCTGAACGGCTGGACCTGCGCGTAGTCCGCGGGGACGACGAGATCGCCGTTGCTGTCGGCGTACCCGCGCAACCCGGTCTCATGGTCCGAAGCCGGCTGCGGCGGACGGCTCTGCTGCAGGATCTCCTCGCGCGAGCGCGGGTAGGGCCCCCACCCGGTCTCCTGCACCCGGGCCATCACCGCGTCCAGCGCGGCCTCCGTCCGGGCCACGAGCTCCGGATCCTCGACCCGCCGCAGCTCCAGCGCCAGCTCGAAATGGTTGCACGCCTCGAGATAGCGCCCCTGCTCGTAACAGCACTTCCCGGCGTTGACGTGCATCTCGGCCCGCAGCAGCCCGGGCAGCTCGACGGAGTTCGCCTCCTCGTAGAGCCGGTCCGCCTCGGCGAAGTCCCCGCGCCAGTGCTGCACATGGGCGAGCCGGGCCTGCACGATCGCGATCCGCGGCAGCTCGCCGGTGGCCTCGGCATGCCGCAACGCCTCCCGCGCGTCGGCCAGCGCCCGGCCGTACTCGCCGAGCACCCGGCTCACCACGGCCCGCAGGCTGAGCAGCCGCGCCCGCACGGCATCCCGCTCGGCATACTCCAGCTTGTCGGTCAGCCGATCCCGCACGGCCCGCATCCGGTCCGGCTCGGCGGCGGTCTCCCGCAGGGTGACCGGATCGACCTCCCACGGGTACGCGGCAAGCACCTGCTCCGGGTCGACGAGGGTAGGCAGGGGCTCGGCCTCGGGCTCCGGCGGAGGAACGACGGAAACGGTGGGCAGCTGCATGCTGGGCGCCCGGACCGCTCTCTCGACCCGCCCGGCCCCACCATCCCCGGCACCCGGCCCGGCCACCTCGGCACCCGGCTCGGCCACCTCGGCGACTGGCTCGGCCACCTCCGTGACCGGTTCCGCCACCTCGGTACCCGGCTCGGCCACCTCCGTGACCGGTTCCGCCACCTCGGTACCCGGCTCGGCCACCTCCGTGACCGGTTCCGCCACCTCGGCGACTGGCTCGGCCACCTCGGCGACCGGTTCCGGCACCTCGGCCTGCGCCTCGGCCAGCTCCTGCGCCGGCGCCTCGGCCCGCTCCTCACCCGTTTCCTCGGCGTGAGGCTCGGTCGGCGTCTCGGCCGGTTCCTGGACCGGTGCCTCGGTGTCTGCCGCCGCGAGATCGTCCGCGGTATCGGCGGCCGACGCCTGGTCGTCGGATGCCGCCGCGGGCTCGGCGGCAGCATCGGCCGGCTCATCCGCAACGTCGGCCGGCTCATCGGCCGGCTCATCGGCCGGCTCACTCGTGACGTCGGCCGGCGCGTCCGAAGTCTCGGTCGCCTCGTCGGCAAGCTGGGCCGGCTCGTCCGCAGCCTGGACCGGCTCGTGAGGAGCCTCTACGACCTTCTCGCCCTCGTCCGCAGTCTCGGGCGAGGACGAGAACCAGTCGGACTTGCCCGGCGCGCCGCTGGTCGGTGCGCTGCTGACCGGCGCCGCGCTGACCGGAGCGCCGCTGATCGGAGTGTCCTGGGACGCGTCGGCAGCCACCTCGGGAGCGGGCGACACGGGCACGGGACTGACGGCGCCGAGCCCGCTCAGGGAAAGCAGCCACCCGAGACCGCGGCCGTCCTCCTCCGCACCGGTCTCCGCTGCCTCCGACGTCGCGCGTTCGGGCGTAACAGCGACCGGCTCGGCAGCCTCCGGTGCGGCGGGTTCCGCGGCAGGAACCGGCTCGGCGGCCTCCGGTGCGGCGGGTTCCGCGGCAGGAACCGGCTCGACAGCTTCCGCAACGCCGGGTTCGGGCGCGGCAGTGACCGGCTCGGCAGTTTCGGGAGCGGCGGGTTCGGGCGCGGCAGTGACCGGCTCGGCAGTTTCGGGAGCGGCGGGTTCGGGGGCGGCAGTGACCGGCTCGGCAGTTTCGGGAGCGGCGGGTTCGGGGGCGGCAGTGACCGGCTCGGCAGTTTCGGGAGCGGCGGGTTCGGGCGCGGCAGTGACCGGCTCGGCAGTTTCGGGCGCGGCGGGTTCGGGCGCGGTAGGAGCCGGCTCGGCGGCCCGGGAAGCGGCGGGTTCCGGCGCGACGAAGACCGGTGGGGCGGGCACGGCGGGGACCGGCGGCGGTGCCCACGGGTTCGGAGCTGCCGCGGTGTGCTCGGACGGCGGAGCGGACAGTTGCTGGGTGGTCTCCGGCGGATACCAGGCCTGGCGAGGAGTCTCCACGTCCTGTCGTGCTTGCAGCGGCGCCGGGAAGCGCGGGTCGGTCGGCGGCTCGGCATTGTGCATCCCGCGCCGCGGTGCAGACTGGCGCATGTCCACATCCGGGCGGCGGGCGTCGACCACATCCGAGCGGTTTGCGGCCGGCAGATCTGGGCGGTGCGGGGCCGGCAGATCTGGGCGGTGCGGGGCCGGCAGGTTCGGGCGGTGCGGGGCCGGCAGGTCCGGGCGGTGCGGGGCCGGCAGTTCCGAGCGGTCCGGGGCCGGCTGGGGGTAGGCGCGGGTTTCCGGCCGTGGCGGGTAGACGGCGCCGGGCTGGGGCACGCCGTGGGGCGCCGCGTAGGGCGCGGCCGGGCGTGGATCGCCGTAGGGCTTCGCGGAGCGCGGCTCCGGACGAGGTCCGGCGAACCGCGGCTCGCCGTAGGGCGCATCCGAGCCGTAGGGCGCATCCGAGCCGTAGGGCGCATCGGAGCGGTGGGGCGCATCGGAGCGGTGGGGCGCATCGGAGCGGTGGGGCGCATCGGAGCGGTGGGGCGCATCGGAGCGGTGGGGCGCATCGGAGCGGTGGGGCGCATCGGAGCGGTGGGGCGCATCCGAGCGGTGGGGCGCATCCGAGCGGTGGGACGGATCCGAGCCCTGGGTCGCTCCGGCGCCGTGGAGCGCTCCCATGCCGGAGCTTGCCCCTGCGCGATGGGATGTGTTCGGGCCGTAAACGTCGCCAGGGCCACGGCCCGTGCCCGGGCCGTGCGGGGCCGCCGGGCCCTGCGGGCGGCCGGGACCGAAGGGTGCGTCCGAAGCACGAGACGGTTCGGGGCCGTAGGGACCGTATGGTGCGCCCGGACGTGGCGCATCCTGCCGGGGCGCGCGGGGCGTGGCGTCCGGAGCCGGCGGTCGCGTGCCGGGATATGGCCGAGGCGGCTGACCGGCGGCGTGCGGACCGTTCTGGCCGGGGCCGTGCGGACCGTTCTGGCCTGGGCCGTGCGGGCCGTTCTGGACAGGGCCGTTCTGGACAGGGCCGTTCTGGACAGGGCCGTGCGGGCCGTTCGGGACAGGGCCGTTCGGGACAGGGCCGTAGGGGCCGCCCCGGCGTGGGTCGGGTCGGCGGTCGGGGTCGAGCAGGCGTTCCGGCAGCGGCATGGGGCGGTTCCAGGACGGCTGCTGGGGTGCCGCCGGCTGCTCGGGTGGCGCGGTCCAGGACGGCTGCTGTGTCGCCGCCGGCTGGTCGGGTGGGGCGGTCCAGGACGGCGGGGGCTGGGGTGGGCGGCCGACCGTGGCGCGTCCCGCGGCCGGGGAGACCGGGCGTCCCGGGGGTGCCGAGGTCGGGCGTCCGCCGGCCGGGGAGACCGGGTGGCTCGCGGCGGGAGAGACCGGGTGGCTTCCGGCCGGGGAGATCGGGGGGCCCGGGGTGCCGGGCCGGCCGGACCATCCGCCCGGCGGGCGCGGCGGTGAGACCGGGTGATCGGGCGCGGGCCGGCCCGGTTCGGACACCGGCGGCCCCGAGGCCTGGGCGATGGCCCGGAAGTCGGCGTCCCAGGACGCGGCGGCCTCGGCGGCCGCGGCCGCGTCGTAGACCGGGTGGTGGACGGCCCGGCGGCGGCCCGGGTCGCCCGGGTAGCGCTGGCCCGGCAGGGGCTGCCACTCCCAGGTGATCTCGTACACCCAGGCCGGTTCGTCGTCCCAGCCGCCGGCGCCGACGTGTGAGCTCCAGCCGTTCATTCCGAACCCGTGCGGGTCTCGGATGTCTGCCTACGCTGCGTCACGACGACGTTCCACCTTGTCGAGAAATTGGCTCGGTGGCGGGGCGGCGCACCGGATACAGTCGCCCGGCTCCACTGCTGGTTGTGAGAACTGCTGGCTCTGAGAACGGCTGGTTGTGCGAACGGCGGGGTGTGCGGACCACGGGATGGTGAGAGGAGATTAGCGGCGTGGAACGGCTCGACGCCAGGGTGCCTGCGATCTCTCCCCGCGGTCCGTTACGGGATTCTGTCACTACGTTCGGTGCGCTTTCGTGGTCGGGTTTCCGGAGGTACGCGACCTACCGGCAGGCGACCATAGCCGGATCGTTCACGAATATCGTCTTCGGGTTCCTCCGGTGTTACGTGCTGCTCGCCGTCGCCGCCGGAGCCGCCGGGGGACGGCCGGGCGGATACGGCACCACGCAGCTCGTCACGTTCGTCTGGGTGGGTCAGGGTCTGCTCACGGTGGTGTCGCTGTGGGGATGGACCGAGCTCGCCGACCGGGTGCGCTCCGGCGACGTGGCCGCCGACCTGCTGCGTCCCGTACCCGTGGTGGCCGGGTATCTGGCTCCCGACCTGGGGCGGGCCGGCCATGCGATGATCTTCCGCTTCCTGCCGCCGCTCGCCGTCGGCGCGCTCTTCTTCGACCTGTACGCCCCCGGCCGATGGTTCACCGTCCCGCTGTTCGCGCTCTCCGTCGGGCTGGCCGTGGTCGCGAGCCTGGGCCTGCGGTTCCTGGTCAACGCGACCGCGTACTGGCTGCACGACGCGCGCGGCCCGATCATCCTCTGGACCCTGTCGGCGGGCATCCTGGCCGGGCTCTACTTCCCGCTGCGGTTCCTGCCGGACTGGCTGGCGGTGACGTTGTGGGTCGGCACGCCGTTCCCCGGCCTGCTGCAGACGCCGCTGGACGTGCTGGTCGAGCGCGACCCGGCGCCGGTCCAGCTGGGCCTGGTCGCCCTGCAGGCGGCGTGGGCGGCGGCACTGCTGGCGCTGGCCACCCTCGTCCAGCGGCGCGCCGAAAGGCGACTGGTGGTCCAGGGTGGCTGAGCCGGGCGGCGGGCCGGGGCGGGCGGGCGCGGGGGTGCGGCGTGGCTGAGCTGCGGGCGTACGCGGCGCTGTTCGCCGGGCAGTGGCGGTCCCTGGCCTCCTACCGGGCGTCCTTCGTGGTGGAGCTGGGCACCAACGTCGTCGGCGGGCTGCTCGACGTCATCGCCGTGCTGGTGTTCTTCCGGACGGCCGGGACGATCGCCGGCTTCACGGTGGCCGAGGGGCTGCTCGTCGTCAGTCTCTCGTCGTGCGGGTTCGCCGTCGCCGACTTCGTGGTGGGCAACATCGACCGGCTCAAGACCTACGTGCGCACCGGCACGCTGGACGCCGTGCTGGTGCGTCCGCTCGGCGCGTTGCCGCAGCTCGTGCTCATGGACCTGCCGATGCGCAAGGCCTTGCGCATCGTGGTCGCCGCCGCGGTGCTCGGGGTGGCGCTGCGCCTCAACGACCTCGACTGGACCGCGCCCCGGCTGGCGCTGGTCGTCGCCGCGCCGGTCGCCGGTGCGCTGTTCTTCGGGTCGGTCTTCGTGGTCAGCGCCAGCCTCGCCTTCTGGTGGGTCGAGTCGGGCGAGGTCGGCAACGCCTTCACCTACGGGGGCCGGGACTTCGCGGCCTATCCGGTGCCCGTCTACGACGGCTGGTTCCGGGTGCTGTTCGCGTACGCGATGGGCTTCGGGTTCGTCGCCTACCAGCCGGCGCTGGCCCTGCTGGGCCGCGCCGACCCGCTCGGCCTGCCCGCCTGGGCGGGCTTCGTCTCACCGTTGGCCGCCCTGGTCGCCGCGGGCGCCGCCGCCGTCGTGTGGCGCGCCGGGATCAGGCATTACCGGAGTACGGGCTCATGATCGAGATGCAGGGTCTGCGCAAGGATTTCACCGTACGCGTCCGCAAGGGTGTGCTGCGCCGTGAGAAGCGGACGGTGACCGCCGTGGACGGCATCGACCTGACCATCGCCGAGGGTGAGATGGTCGGCTACATCGGCCCGAACGGCGCCGGCAAGTCGACGACGCTGAAGATGCTGACCGGGGTGCTGGCCCCGTCGGCGGGCGCGGTGTCGGTCTGCGGGCTGACCCCGGTGCCGCAGCGCACGCGCCTCGCGCTCCGCATCGGCGTGGTCTTCGGGCAGCGTTCCCAGCTCTGGTGGGACCTGCCGCTGCGCGACTCGTTCGCGCTGCTGCGCCACGTCTACCGGGTGCCCGCGGACGCGCACGCCGCCCGGCTGCGCCGCTGCCGGGCGCTGCTGGAGCTGGACGGGTTCCTGGACACGCCGGTGCGGCAGTTGTCGCTGGGCCAGCGGATGCGCGGCGAGCTGACCGCCGCCCTGCTGCACGGGCCGTCGGTGCTGTTCCTGGACGAGCCGACGATCGGGCTGGACGTGGTCAGCAAGCAGGCGGTCCGCTCGTTCCTCGCCGAGCTCGGCGCCACCGGCGCGGTGACGCTGGTGCTGACGACGCACGACCTCGCCGACATCGAGCGGTTGTGCCGGCGGCTGGTGGTGATCGACCACGGCCGGGTGGTGCACGACGGGACGATCGAGGCCTTGCATTCCCGGTACGGCTCGCGCCGCCGCCTGGTCGCGGACCTGGACGTGCCGCTGCGGCCGGGCTTCACCGTGCCCGGCGCGGAGCTGGTGTCGCTCGAGGCGGACGGCCACCGGGCGTCGTTCGACCTGCTGTCCTCGTCGGCGGGGGCGGTGGTGGGTGAGCTGACCGCCCTGGCGTCGGTGCGCGACCTGTCGCTCGTCGAGCCGGACATCGAGGACGTCGTCGCGCGGCTCTACCGGTCGTAGCGCCGTCGGCCGCCGGGGCGGTGCCGGTCAGCGGTGTTCCATCAGCAGCACCGCCCACGTGCCCGGCGCCAGGGCCTCGTAGTGGTGCGGGACGTCGCCGGGGAAGGCCACGTAGTCGCCGGGCCCGAGGTCGACGAGTTCGCCCACCGGGCCGGCGCTGAGCCGTCCGGCCGCCACCACCACGTGTTCGACGCTGCCCGGGATGTGTGCCTCGGCCTGCCGGGGCTGGCCGGGCTCCAGCTCCAGGACGTAGAGGTCGCGCCGGGCGTGGGTGGAGCCGGCCGCGAGCAGGCTGGCGGCGAAGTCGGCCTGGTCGGCGCGGAGCCGGACCTGGTCGTTCGCGCGCACGACGCGGACGGTGGGCGCCGGAGGTTCGACGAGCCGGCTGAAGGGCACGCCCAGCGCGACGCCCAGCGACCACAGCGTCTCGATGCTCGGGTTGCCGCTGCCGTTCTCCAGCTGCGACAGCGTCGACTTGGCGAGCCCGGCCCGGCGCGCGAGCTCGGCGAGGGAGATGCCGGCGCGTTCCCGCTCGCGGCGCAGGGCGGCGGCGATGGTGGCGAGCGGCGGAGCCGGCTGGGACATGGTTCGCTCCATCGGTCGTTTCGTTCGGTTTGACGAACGGCGGGCACTTCGTTCATTATTTTGAACCATGCGTACGACTTCCCGAACACCGGACCGCGCTCTGCTGCGGGACGCGGCCGCGATCGCCGCCGCGATGGTCGCGGTGGGCGCGTCGTTCGGGGCCATCGCGATCGCGTACGGGCTGCCGTCCTGGGTGCCCTTCGCCATGTCGGCCGCGGTGTTCGCCGGGGGTTCGCAGTTCCTCGCCGTCGGTCTCATCGCGGCGGGCAACCCGGTGGCGGCCGTCCTCGCCGGCCTGCTGCTCAACGCCCGCCACCTGCCGTTCGGTCTGGCGGTCGCCGGCACGGTCGGCGCCCGGTGGCGCGACCGGCTCGTCGGCAGCCATCTGATGACCGACGAGGTGGTGGCCTTCACGCTGCGCGAGCAGGATCCGGCCCGGCGGCGGCGCACCTACCGGCTGATCGGCGTCACGTTGTTCACCTCGTGGAACGCCGGCACCGCGCTGGGCGTCCTGCTCGGCGGCGCCACCGGCGACCCGGCCGCGCTGGGCCTCGACGCGGCCTTCCCGGCCGGGCTCATCGCCCTGATCCTGCCGTCGCTGCGCGACCGGGCGACCCGCACCGCCGCCCTCGCCGGGGCTGCGGTGGCGGTGCTGCTCACCCCGGTTCTCCCGGCGGGACTGCCGGTGTTGTGCGCGCTCCTGGGCCTCCTCGCCGTCCTCGGCCCCCGCCGGCGAGCTCCCGGGAAGGTGCGCAAGGAGGAGGTGCCGTGCTGATCGCGTCGATCGCCGTGCTGGCGCTGGGCACGTACGTCATGCGGTTGAGCGGGGTCCTGCTGCGCGACCGGCTGGAGCTCTCCGACCGGCTCCAGCGGCTGCTCCCGATGGCCGCCGCGACCCTGCTGGCGGCCCTGGCCGGCACCGCGGCCCTGATGGAGGGGGCCACGTTCGCGGGCGTGGCCCGCCCGGCCGGGGTGGCCGTCGGCGCCCTGCTGGCCTGGCGCCGCGCGCCCTTCGTCGTGGTGGTCCTGGCCGCCGCGCTCACCGCGGCCCTGCTGCGGCTGGCCGGCGTGCCCTAGCCGGCCCGCCGGCCGGGTCCGCGGACGGCCGTCCGCGGATGGAAGGGGGTGAGCCGAGCGAGGCCGGCGGCTCAGACCTTGTCGCCGAGCTCGACCTGCGGCTTCGGGACTCGCATGCGGCGGAACGTGAGGCCGCGCATGATGCCGTAGAGGTAGAGCGAGCCCATCCGCTGGGTCGTGTTCGGGAAGCGCTCGGTCACCAGCTTCTTGATCCGGCGCGAGATCAGGAAGCTGTCGATGATCACGGTGATCGCCAGGACGGCCCAGAGCAGGTTGGAGCCGAGCCGCACGGCCATCGGCATGGTGCCGGTCGAGCCGATGAACACGATGATCGCGCCGACGAAGAACCAGGTGCCGGCCGTACGGCGGGAGTCGACGATGGCGCGGACGAGGGCGCGCTCCGGCCCCCGGTCGCGGGCGAGCAGGTAGCGCTCGTCGCCGGCCCGCATGCCGGCCGACGCCTCCGCGCGCTCGGCGCGCTGACGCTCCCGCATCTGCTTGTAGGCCTCGCGGCGGTTCGCCGGGGCCTGCACCGCGTCGTGCCGCCGCTGGACACTCTGCCGCTTGGGCGTCTGCAGCCCGAGCTCCTTCTTGGAAGGTGTGTAGCCCTTGGGCCGCGGTGCGGCGGGCTCGGGCGTCACCTCCTCGACGGCGTCGGCGACGAGATCGGTGGACTTTCGGCGAAACAGCGAGGGCACCCCAGCAGAGTAGCCAAGCGCCGCCGGAAAGCCGAAACCGCGCCGCCGATCCACGGATCAGCGACGCGGCGTATGCGCGTGATGACGCTCAGAGGCGTTCGGTCTGCGCGCCCAGGGCGGCGAGCTTGCCCTCGAAGTCCTCGTAGCCGCGGTTGATCAGGTCGACGCCGTACACCCGGGAGGTGCCCTCGGCGGCGAGGGCCGCGATCAGGTGGCTGAAGCCCGCGCGCAGGTCCGGGATGACCAGGTCGGCCGCGTGCAGCTTGCTGGGGCCGGCGACCACGGCGGAGTGGATGAAGTTGCGCCGGCCGAAACGGCAGGGGGTGCCGCCGAGGCAGTCGCGGTAGACCTGGATCGTCGCGCCCATCGAGTTGAGCGCCTCGGTGTAGCCCAGCCGCTGCTCGTAGACGGTCTCGTGCATGATCGACAGGCCGCGGGCCTGGGTCAGCGCGACCACCAGCGGCTGCTGCCAGTCGGTCATGAACCCGGGGTGCACGTCGGTCTCCAGCGCCACGGCCTGCAGCTCGCCGCCCGGGTGCCAGAACTTGATGCCGCCCTCGACGCCCTGCACGCCGGGCCGCGTCACCCGGGGGTCGGTGACCTCGAACTGGCCGCCGATGGAGCGGAAGACGTTCAGGAACGTCATCATGTCGGCCTGCTGGGCGCCGAGCACCTCGATCTCGCCGCGGGTGGCGAGGGCGGCGGCGGCCCAGCTGGCCGCCTCGATCCGGTCCGGGATCGGCTTGTGGTGGTAGCCGCCCAGCCTCGGCACGCCCAGGATCTCGATGACCCGGTCGGTGTGCACGGTGATGATCGCGCCCATCTTCTGCAGCACGCAGATGAGGTCGACGATCTCCGGCTCGATGGCGGCGTTGCGCAGCTCGGTCACGCCCTCGGCGCGGACCGCGGTGAGCAGCACCTGCTCGGTCGCGCCGACGCTGGGGTACGGCAGCTCCAGCTTGGTGCCGTGCAGCCCGTTGGGCGCGGTCAGGTGCATGCCCTCGGGCGTCTTGTCGACGACGGCGCCGAACTGGCGCAGCGCCTGGATGTGGAAGTCGATCGGGCGCGGGCCGATGTGGCAGCCGCCGAGGTCGGGGATGAACGCGTGCCCGAGCCGGTGCAGCAGGGGGCCGCAGAACAGGATCGGGATCCGGGAGGAGCCGGCGTGCACGTTGATCTCGTCGCTGCTGGCGCTCTCCACGTTCGTGGGGTCCATGACCAGCTCGCCGTCCTCGGCACCGTCGGTCACCTTGACGCCGTGCAGGCCGAGCAGGCCGCGGACGACCTCGACGTCGCGGATGCGCGGGACGTCGTAGAGCCGGCTCGGGGACTCGCCCAGCAGGGCGGCGACCATGGCCTTGGAGACCAGGTTCTTGGCGCCTCGGACCCGGATCTGCCCGTGCAGCGGCGCACCGCCGTGTACGGCCAGGACGTCGTCGGTCAACGCAACCTCCAGTGTCGGACGCGGGGGCGTCCGGAGCGGGACTTGGTGCTGCGCCTGGTCGTGGATCCCGGCGCAGCCGCCCGGGCAGCATAGCGCTGCGTGACCGTTGCAGAAATCATCACACCGCTCAAGGTGGCACGAATACCGGATGATTAAGGCAACAAAAAGACAACGGCGAGCACAGGGCTCGCCGTTGGTTACTGAGTGTGACGGACTAAGGGAGCGCCAGCATCTGATCGAGGGCGATCCGGGCGAACTTCGCGGTGTCCTCGTCGACCGTGATCTGGTTGGGCACGCGGCCCGCCACGAGCTCCTCCAGCGCCCACACCAGGTGCGGCAGGTCGATGCGGTTCATGGTGGAGCAGTAGCAGACCGTCTTGTCGAGGAACATGATCTGCTTGTCCGGGTGGGCCAGGGCCAGCCGGCGGACCAGGTTGAGCTCCGTGCCGACCGCCCAGGCCGAGCCGGCGGGCGCGGCCTCCAGCGCCTTGATGATGTATTCGGTCGAGCCGACCATGTCGGCCGCGCGCACGACGTCGTGGCGGCACTCCGGGTGGACCAGGACGGTGACGCCGGGCACCCGCTCGCGGACCTCGCGGACGCTGTCGATCGTGAAGCGGCCGTGCACCGAGCAGTGCCCGCGCCACAGGATCATCTTGGCGTCGCGCAGCTGCTCCGGCGTGAGCCCGCCGTGCGGCTTGTGCGGGTCGTAGAGCACGCAGTCGTCGAGGGAGAAGCCCATCTCCAGCACCGCGGTGTTGCGGCCCAGGTGCTGGTCGGGCAGGAAGAACACCTTCTGACCCTGCTCGAAGGCCCAGGTCAGGGCGCGCTTGGCGTTGGAGGACGTGCACACCACGCCGCCGTTGCGGCCGACGAAGCCCTTGATGTCCGCCGAGCTGTTCATGTAGGTGACCGGGACTATCCCGTTTTTCCCTTTTTGTTTTCCGCCGCGGGCAGGCTCGTCCGCGATGCCGAGCTCGGTGAAGTGGTCCCAGGCCGTCTCGACCTGGCCCAGCACGGCCATGTCGGCCATCGAGCAGCCGGCCGCCAGGTCGGGCAGGACGACCCGCTGCGC
The DNA here is from genome assembly GCF_014648355.1 of Couchioplanes azureus. Taxonomy (GTDB): domain Bacteria; phylum Actinomycetota; class Actinomycetes; order Mycobacteriales; family Micromonosporaceae; genus Actinoplanes; species Actinoplanes azureus. The sequence continues at coordinate 879,620 of NZ_BMQY01000002.1, read as the reverse complement.
GTCGGTGGTGAGGATGTCGGCGCTCTCGGCCATGAAGTGCACGCCGCAGAAGACGATGAACTCGGCGCTGGGCCGGGCGGCCGCCTCGCGGGCCAGCTTGAAGGAGTCGCCGGTGACATCGGCGAACTGGATGACCTCGTCGCGCTGGTAGTGGTGGCCCAGCACGAAGACGCGGTCGCCGAGCGCGGCCTTGGCGGCGGCGGCCCGGGCGACCAGGTCGGGGTCGCTCGGCGCGGGGAGGTCCCCGGGGCAGTCGACGCCGCGCTCACTGGCCGGGTCGGTGCCCTTGCCGAGCAGCAGCAGCGCGAGCGGGGTGTTCGAGGGTTCGGTCCAGGTCGACGTCACAAGACCATGGTTCCACAACCCCGCCGCCTGTCAGGGGCCCGAGGCGGTGTTGTGGACCACTAGCGGCGGCGGTTCTGCAGCCGGGTGACCAGCTGCCGCAGCCTGGCCCGGTTCTCGGGCTTGGCGAGCTGGCGCTGGCCCTCCTGGATGAGGCGCTGCCCCTGGGGGCTGCGGAGGAACTTCTGCACGCGCTGCATGAGGGTCGGCATGGAGACAAGGTTGCCCGGCCTGCCTGGGCGAAACCTGTACTTTCACCTCGTGCGCGTCCTCATCTGCCCCGACAAGTTCGCCGGAACGCTCAGCGCCGCCGAGGTGGCCGCCGCGGTCGCCGAGGGCTGGCGCGAGACGGCCCCGGGCGACGAGTGCGTGCTGCGGCCCCTCTCCGACGGCGGTCCCGGCTTCACGGAGGTGGTCGGCGGCGCCCTGGACGGCCGGCGCGTCCCGGTGGCCACCGTCGACCCGCTGGGGCGCCCGGTGCGCGGCGAGGTCCTGCTCGTGGGCGCCACCGCGTACGTGGAGAGCGCCCAGGCGTGCGGCTTGCACCTGCTCACCCGCAAGGAGCTCGACCCCGGCGCCGCCACGTCGTACGGGCTGGGCCTGCTGCTGACCGCCGCGGTCGAGGCGGGCGCGGTCGAGGTGGTCGTCGGCCTGGGCGGCTCCGCGGTCAACGACGCCGGCGCCGGGATGCTGGCCGCGCTGGGCGCCGGGCCGGTCGACGCCGGCGGGTACGCGCTGCCGTACGGCGGTGCCGTCCTCGGCGCGGCCGACCGCCTGGAGGGCCCGCCCCGCCTGCGCCAGGTCCGCCTGGTGGCGGCCACCGACGTCGACAACCCGCTGCTCGGCCTGCACGGCGCCAGCAACGTCTACGGCCCCCAGAAGGGCGCCACGAGGGAGGACGTGCTGCGCCTCGACGCCGCGCTGGAGCACTTCGCCGGCGTCCTGGAAAGGGCCTTCGAGATCGACGGCCTGGCGGCGATGCCGGGTGCCGGGGCGGCGGGCGGGGTCGGCGCCGCGCTGCTGGCCCTCGGCGCCCGGATGGTGTCCGGTATCGACCTCGTCACCCGGATCATCGGGCTGGAGGAGCAGCTCGACCGGGCGGACCTGGTGATCACGGGGGAGGGGTCCTTCGACCACCAGTCGCTGCGCGGCAAGGTGGCCGCCGGCGTCGCGAACGCCGCCCGGGACCGCGGCCTGCCGTGCGTGGTGGTCGCCGGCCGCAACGAGACGGGCTACCGGGAGGCCGCCAACGCCGGCGTCACCGAGACGTTCGCGCTGCTGGAGCACTTCGGCTCCGAGGAGCGGGCGCTGGCCGAGCCGGCCCGCGGCCTGAGGGAGATCGGGGCGAGGCTCGCCGGGCAATGGAGCCGGTGACCGCGGCGCCGGTGACCGTGGGTGTCCGACATCTCGCCGCACCGAATTGGGAATAAGGCCCGGCGGAGCTAGCGTTAGCCGGTACGGCACATCACCGGACCGGCAGGGAGAACCGCACGTGACCACTGAATCGCACACCGAGTCGACCGAGGCCACCACGGCCGCGCCGACCGGCGTCATTTTGACCGATGTCGCGGCGACCAAGGTCAAGGCCCTGATCGAGCAGGAGGGCCGCGACGACCTGCGCCTGCGCATCGCGGTGCAGCCCGGCGGCTGCTCCGGCCTGCGCTATCAGCTCTTCTTCGACGAGCGCTCGCTCGACGGCGACGTGGTCACCGATTTCGACGGTGTCGAGGTGGTCGTCGACCGGATGAGCTCGCCGTACCTCGCCGGTGCCACGATCGACTTCGCCGACCGCATCGACGCCCAGGGCTTCACCATCGACAACCCGAACGCGCAGAATTCCTGCGCCTGCGGCGACTCCTTCCACTGAGCCGCGCCCGCGGGGACTTCGAGGGCCGTCCACCCCTGCGGGGGCGGGCGGCCCTCGCCCGTGACGCGAAGATGTCCGGGGTGCGAACGGCCGGTAGGCTCCGGGGGTAATCGCACCCGACCCCCGAGGGCCGACATGAAGATCGCCGTCACCGGCTCGATCGCCACCGACCACCTGATGCACTTCCCCGGCAAGTTTGCCGAGCAGCTCATCGCCGACCAGCTCCACAAGGTCTCGCTCTCGTTCCTCGTCGACGACCTCGTGGTCCGCCGGGGCGGCGTGGCGTCGAACATCGCGTACGGCATGGGCAAGCTCGGCCTGCGGCCGGTGCTGGTCGGTGCGGTGGGCGCCGACTTCGCCGACTACCGCTCCTGGCTCGAACGCCACGGGGTGGACTGCGACTCGGTGTACGTCAGCGAGGTCGCGCACACGGCCCGCTTCGTGTGCACCACCGACGACGACCTCAACCAGATCGCCTCGTTCTACGCCGGGGCGATGTCCGAGGCCCGCAACATCGAGCTGGAGCCGGTCGCCACCCGCGCCGGCGGTCTCGACCTGGTCCTGGTCGGCGCCAACGACCCGGCCGCCATGATCCGTCACTCCCAGGAGTGCCGGGCCCGCGGCTACGCGTTCGCCGCCGACCCGTCGCAGCAGCTCGCCCGCATGGACGGCAGCGACGTGATGACGCTGATCTCCGGCGCGGAATACCTCATGACCAACGAGTACGAGCGCTCGCTGCTGGAGACCAAGGCCGGGCTGAGCGCCGACCAGGTCCTCGAGCACGTCAAGATCCGGGTCACCACGCTGGGCAAGGACGGCGTGGAGATCAGCGGGCGCGGCATCGAGACCATCCACGTGCCGGTCGCCCGCGACGTGGTGCCCGACGACCCGACCGGCGTCGGCGACGGCTTCCGGGCGGGCTTCTTCGCCGCGATCAGCTGGGGCCTCGGCCTCGAACGGGCCGCGCAGGTGGGCTCGCTGGTCGCCGCCCTGGTCCTGGAGACCGTCGGCCCGCAGGAGTACGACGTCCGCAGCGACGACTTCCTCAAGCGCTTCGCCGACTCGTACGGTGACGCGGCGGCCGCCGAGATCCACCCGCACCTCCCCGCGTAAAGGCCATGGTCCTCGCCGTCTTCGCCGGCCTGCCGGGCGTGGGAAAGAGCACGCTCGCCCAGCAGGTCGGCGCGGTGCTGCCGGCCGCCGTGCTCGCCGTCGACACCGTCGACGAGACCCTGCAGGCCTACGACGTCACCGAGCCCCGCCCCGGCCATGCCGCGTACGGGGTGGTGGCGGCGCTCGCCGAGACGCAGCTCACCATGGGCCACAGTGTGATCATCGACGCGGTGAGCCCGGTGAAGGCGGCCCGGCAGCTCTGGACCGAGCTGGCCGAGCGCCGTGGCGTGCCGCTGCGCGTCGTCGAGGTGGTGTGCGGCGACGACGCCGAGCACCGGCGCCGGGTCGAGGCCCGCTACGCCCAGCGCACCCACGACGGCGTCCCCGACTGGGTGCGGGTCCTCGAACGGCAGAGCGAGTACGAGCCGTACCTCGGCCCCCGCCTGGTGGTCGACACGTCCCTGGCCGTGGACGCGGTCGGGGCGGTCGCCGACTACCTCAGCTGACCCGCCGGACGTCGTAGGCGTCCGGCGCGGGGCTGCCCAGGTATTGCTGACCCTTCATCCGGCACCACGCCGGGATGTCGTTGGCCGCGGCCGGGTCGTCGGCGAGGACCCGGACCACGTCGCCGACCGGCACCGACGGCATCCGCTTCGCCAGGTCGATGATCGGCAGCGGGCAGCGCCGGCCGCGGGAGTCCACCTCGATCACATCCCCGCCTCCTGCCGGATCTCGGCCACCACGCCGGGCAGCACGGCCAGGAACCGGTCCACGTCCGCCTCGGTCGTGCCGCGGTGCAGCGACACGCGCACGTTGCCGTGGCTGAGCACCCCCATCGCCTCCAGCACGTGGCTGGGCCGCAGCGTGGACGCGGTGCACGACGAGCCCGACGAGACCGCGAAGCCGCGCCGGTCCAGCGCGTGCAGCAGGGTCTCGCCGTCGACGTACAGGCAGGAGAAGGTGACGAGGTGGGGCAGCCGCTCCACCGGGTCGCCCACGATCTCGACGTCCGGCACGGTCGCCGCGACCGTCGCGCGGATGCGGTCGACCAGGGCGCCGAGGCGTACCGCTTCGGTCTGTGCCTCGCCGAGCACGGCCCGCAGGCTCGCCGCGGCCGCGACCACCGCGGGAAGGTCCAGCGCGCCGGGCGGGTGCGGTCTGTGAAGATCGTCACCGGGGTACGGCGACAGCCAGCGGGTGCCCTTGCGGACCACGAGCACGCCCACCCCGCCAGGCCCGCCCCACTTGCGGGCGCTCGCGGTGAGCAGGGACCAGCCCGGCGGCACCGGCACGCGCCCGATCGACTGGGCGGCGTCCACGTGCAGCGGCACCCCGGCCTCCGCGCAGGCCTCCGCCGCCGCCGCGACGGGCTGCAGCGTGCCGGCCTCGTGGCTGGCGCTGATCAGGCTCGCCAGGGCCACGCCGGGACGGCCCACGGCGTCGTGCCAGGCGGCCAGGTCGAGGCGCCCGGAGCGGGCCACCCCGACCTCGGCCGACGTGCCGTGCCGGGCCGCCGCGTGCAGCACCGAGGAATGCTCGATGGCCGAGTGAACCAGCGTCTGCCCAGCTCGGGCGCGTCCGGCGAGGCCACCGAGGACGGCGGCGTGCACCGCGGCGGTGCCCGAGGACAGGAAGGTCAGCTCGTCCGGGCGTACGCCCAGACACTCGGCCGCGGTGGCCGTCGCCGCGTCCCTCAGCTGTTGCGCCCGGCGGCCCGCGGCGTAGAGCCGGTCCGGGTCCGCCCAGCCGTCCTCCAGGGAGGCGAGCAGGGCCTGCCGGGCCACGGGATGCATCGGGGCCGCGCTGGCCGCGTCCAGGTACGCGGGGCCACCGGCTTGTTCCGCCGTGTATTCCACTCTGGGAACGGTATCGTCCACAGGATCAGGGGTATTGCCCGCCCGGTCGAAGATCCGACCCCCGGTAGCCAGGCGGCGGGGCCTGGTCGAGTAGTGTGCGACCGTCGGTGACACCTTGCCGCCGGTGTCCGGATTCGTCGCACCGGGCGGTGCTCTAGGGAGGCAGGAGCAGGTGGTCTCAAGGAGTTCGGTCGCACGGCCGCGCGTCGTACGGCTCGCCGGGCTCGGTGTCAGTGGTGCCGTGTTGCTGGCCCTGCTGTCCGGCTGTTCCGCGAATGACATCGGTGACCGGCTCGGCGGCTTCGGCTGGCCGCGGCACGGCATCACCGAGCAGGCCCACAAGATGTACGACCTGTGGATCGCCTCGACGATCGCCGCGCTGGTCGTCGGCTTCTTCGTGTGGGGCCTGATCTTCTGGTGCGTGATCCGGTACCGCAAGCGGGGCGACACCCTGCCGGTGCAGACGCGGTTCAACATGCCGATGGAGGTGCTCTACACGGTCACCCCGGTGCTGATCGTCGCGGTGCTCTTCTACTACACGGCGATCGTGCAGACCGATGTGGACAAGCTGTCGGCCAAGCCCGACCACACCGTCGAGGTCGTCGCGTTCAAGTGGAACTGGCAGTTCAACTACCGCGACGCGCCCGGCGAGGACGCCAACACCGTGGCGTCGAACCTCGGCTCCTCCGACGTGATCCCGCTGCTGGTGCTGCCGACCGGGAAGAAGATCCGGTTCGAGGAGACGAGCCGCGACGTCATCCACTCGTTCTGGGTGCCGGAGATGCTGTTCAAGCGCGACGTCTTCCCGGGCAACGTGCGCAACGTCTTCGAGGTCACCCTCGACCGGGAGGGCCGCTACGTCGGCCGGTGCGCCGAGCTCTGCGGCACGTACCACGCCTTCATGCAGTTCGAGCTGGTCGTCGTCTCGCCCGAGCGCTTCAACCAGTTCCTCGAGGCGAAGAAGAAGGGTGCGAGCACCCAGGACGCGATGGGAGCCATCGGCTTCACCGGGGACGAGCGCTTCGCCACCACGACGAAGCCGTTCGACACCCGTCGCCAGGGTCAGTCGTGGAACCAGCCCATGGCCGCAGGGAAGTAGGGGAACGAGTTGAAGACCGAATACAAGATCTTCGCGGGCGTCTCCGTCTTCCTCTTCGGCGCCGCGGCCGTGTACGGCCTCTACACCAACGGCGTCGGCCAGACCGAATGGGTCGGCACCGTGGCGCTGATCCTCTCGGGCCTGCTCTGCGCGATGTGCGGCGGCTTCTTCTGGTTCGTCGCGCGGCGCATCGACCTGCGCCCGGAGGACCGTGAGGACGGCGAGATCGCCGAGGGCGCCGGTGAGATCGGCTTCTTCAGCCCGGGCAGCTACTGGCCGTTCGGCCTCGCGCTGGCCGCGTCGGTCGCCGCCATGGGCCTGGTGTTCTGGATGTGGTGGCTGCTCCTGCTGGGCCTGGTCATGGTGATCTTCGCCGCGTGCGGCCTGCTCTTCGAGTACTACTCCGGCACCCGGCACCCCGCCGAGCACTGACTCGTATCGCTTCGCCGACAGGCCCGTACCTCACGCGAGGTGCGGGCCTTCGTCGCGTCCGAGGATCCAGCTCAGGAATCGCTGGAACAGCTCGGTGGCCGGCGTGGGAGGAAGGTCGTGCACCGCCTCTTCGAGGGCGTCCCACACGACGGCGGCCGCACGAAGTCCATCTCGGTGAGTCGACATGCTCCACCGCTCGGCGCGTGGGAGGCCATGGTCGCGGGCGCGAAGGCCGGGGAGTTCGACCGCTGATCGAGTTCGGGTCCGGGAGACATGCTTCAGGCCCGCACCGGATGGCGCGGGCCTGAAGTTCTTTCAGCGGCAGAGGGAGTCAGGCGGCGCGGCGCTGGAGCGGGGCGATCCGGTCGCCGCCGGGCCGCAACCACACGCGGACCTCGAGCGGGGCCAGGATCTCGGCGGTGTCGCAGCGGGTGCAGACCAGCTCCGGGCAGTCGTCCTCGTGGCCGTCCACGCAGGGCGGCACCTCGAACGTCATCTCCGCGTCGCAGACGATGCAGCGTAGCTCTCGTTCGTTCACGGGTGGCTCCTCTTCGTCGGAAGGTGGGATTACCCGAATGTCATTCGAACGTTGTCACGGGTTGGCCGGGCAGCGGTGGACGAGCCCCGGCGTGTTGTGACAAATGCGGGCCTTTTCACATCCACGTTTCATCTGCGGACATGCCTCGGCGCCGCGCCAGGCCACCCGCTGCCCGTCATCGTCGACCGACGTCGGCTGGTGGGGCCCTCGCGGCGGCGGCGCCGGGCCCGCTCGAGGCCTGACCGACGGCGTTGTCAGGCCTGCTCGGCGGCCTTGGCGGCCTGGGCCGCCGCCACCCAGCGGTGCAGAAGTGCGGTGGCGGCGCCGGAGTCGACCGTGTGTGCCGCGCGGGCGATCCCCTCGCGCATCGTGTCCGCGAAGGTGCCGGGGAAGCCCGCCTGGGCGGCGAACGCCGCGGCCGCGTTGACCAGCACCGCGTCCCGGATCGGTCCCTGCTCGCCGGCGAAGGTGCGCAGCGCCGCGTCCGCGTTGAAGGCCGCGTCGCCGCCGCGCAGGTCGCCCGGGTTGCTGCGCGGGAGGCCCAGGTCCACGGCGTCCACCACGGACTCCGTCACCGTGCCGTCCTTGACCAGCCAGACCCGGGTGGGCGCGGCCGTGGTGAACTCGTCCAGGCCGTCCTCGCCGCGCATGACCAGCGCGGAGTCGCCGCGGCGGGCGAACACCTCGGCCATCACCGGGGCCATCCGCTGGTCGAAACAGCCCACCGCCGCGTTGCGCGGGCGGGCCGGGTTGGTCAGCGGGCCCAGGACGTTGAAGAAGGTCGGGTGGCCCAGCTCGCGGCGGGTGACCGCGGCGTGCCGCATGCCCGGGTGGTAGCGGGCCGCGAAGCAGAAGCCGATGCCCGCCTCGGACACCGTGTGCCGCACGCCCCGCGGCCCGAGGTCGAGCGGGATGCCGAAGTGCTCGAGCAGGTCGGCGGTGCCGCAGGCCGACGAGGCGGCCCGGTTGCCGTGCTTGACCACCGTGACCCCCGCCGCGGCGACGATGATCGCCGCCATGGTGGAGATGTTCACGGTGTGGGCGCGGTCGCCGCCGGTGCCCACCACGTCGACCGCGCCGGCGCGGACCTCCTCGGGCAGGTCCACGGTCGTCGCGTTGGCCAGCATCGCCTCGACGAGGCCGGCCAGCTCCACCGGCGTCTCGCCCTTGGCGCGCAGCGCCACGGCGAAGCCGGCCACCTGCACCGGTGAGGCGTTGCCAGCCATGATCTCGCCCATGGCCCAGGCGGTGTCCTGGGCCGGCAGTTCCTCGCCCCGCAGCAGGGCGCTCAGCAGGTTTGGCCAGGTGGGTGCGCCCATGAGGGGCCTCCGGAGGGGCGAGGTGCGGTCGGGGGAGTGACCGGCGGCCGAAGCCCCGGCGCGCTGCCGGTGCGACGACCGCCGTGCGGGCGGTGCGTCAGCCTGTGTGCGGCGGAGGCGCCGGCCGGGCGCGGCGGGTGGGTCAGCCCAGGGTGCCGAGCGTGCCGAGCGGCACCGCGCCGTTGCGGCGGGCCCGGAGCATGCCGGCGATCGTCTGGCCGGTGGTGACCGGGTCGAGCGGGTAGACCAGGGTCTGGTCGACCTGCGCGTAGGCCGCCAGCCAGCGGTCCGCCGCGCGGGCGATGACGACGCAGGTGGGCGGGGGGTCGGCGTACTCGTCCTTGGTCTGGCGGGCGATGCCGAGGCCGCCGGCCGGGCTCGCCTCGCCGTCGAGGACCATCAGGTCGATCTCGTAGTCGTCGAGCAGGCGCCGGCACTCCTCCCAGGTGGAGGCGTCGACGAACTCGACCGCGAGGTCCGCAGCGGGGCGCACGCCGATCGCCAGCCGGATCCGGTCGCGGACCTCGATGTCGTCGCTGTACAGCAGGACCGTGTACGTGTCCGGCTTGGGCTTGCTGTCGTCGCTCATGGTGTGCCCCGGTTCCCCACGCTCGTAGGTGCCCGCTGATCGTACCGAACCGGTCAGTCGGCGTCGGGCTCCGGGCGTACGGTGGACGGCTCTTTTGTGATCTTGGTCGCGGCCGGCGCCGTGGCCGCCCGGTCCTCGGCCTCGGCGCGGTCCAGGGCGCGGTCGATGCGCTTGGCCTCGCGCTCGGACTGCCTGATCCACTGCAGCACCAGGATGCCGAGCATGGTGACGCTCACGATCTCGCCGCCGGCCCACAGGATGCCCCCGGCGGTGACCTGGTCGGAGAAGGGGTCCATCCAGCTCAGCTGCAGGTTCGGATACCAGTCGCCGCCGAGCAGGGTCTTGCTCTGCATGATCGTCAGGCCCAGCACCGTGTGGAACGGCACGGACAGCACCATGAGCAGGGCGCGGGCCGGGTACGGCCACCGGTTGGGCAGCGGGTCCAACCCCAGCAGCGGCCAGAAGAACAGGCACCCGGTCACGATGAAGTGCACGTGGATGAACTCGTGCAGCCAGGCGTGCTCGAGCGTGGCCCGGTACAGGCCGGTGAAGTAGAGCACGAACGGGTTCGCGATGAAGATCCCGAAGGCGACCAGCGGGAACGTCACGACCCGCACCACGCGGCTGTGCAGTACGGCCAGCAGCAGCTTGCGGTGGCGCACCGGCAGCGTCCGCAGCGCCAGCGTGACCGGCGCGCCGAGGGCCAGGAAGATCGGGCCCACCATGGACAGGACCATGTGTTGCACCATGTGCACGCTGATCAGGGTTGTGTCGTACGCCTCGATCCCGGTGACCGTGACCGCCGCGATGCTGCCGAGCCCTCCGGCCAGGAACGCGGCCGTGCGTCCCGGCGGCCAGTGGTCGCCTCGCTGCCGCATGCGGTGCACGCCGTACAGGTAGACGGCGGCCGCGACGAGCAGGAAGAGCGCGATCAGGCTGGTCAGGGAGATCTGGGAGAAGATCTGGGCGACGCTGAACGGCGGGAGGACAGTATCCCCTGCCGCGGCGGCGACGGTGGGCGTTTCGGCGAGCTGCACCATTCGAGGCTAGGCCCAACCGGGTGGCCGGCCCGCCACCGGGCTGCGACACATGCCGGATTGGGCCCCCCGCGACATGTAGAGGTGATCGCGGGGCAATAATGAGCCCGTGACAGCGGCAGCCATCGACAAGAGCCGGATCCATTCGCTGACCCGACCCAACATGGTCAGCGTCGGGACCATCGTGTGGCTCTCCAGCGAACTCATGTTCTTCGCGGCGTTGTTCGCGATGTACTTCGCGATCCGCGCGGCGGACCCCGGCCAGTGGGAGAAGCACACCGAGGCCCTGAACATCCCGTACGCGACGACGTTCACGGTGATCCTCGTGCTGTCGTCGGTCACCTGCCAGCTCGGCGTCTTCGCGGCGGAGAAGGGTGACGTGTTCGCGCTGCGACGCTGGTTCACCATCACCTTCGTCATGGGCCTGATCTTCGTGCTCGGCCAGGCGAACGAGTACCGCCACCTGGTGGAGGACGGCATCAAGATCAACAGCGACGGCTACGGGTCGATGTTCTACCTCACCACCGGGTTCCACGGCCTGCACGTCTCGGGCGGTCTGGTCGCCTTCATCGTCTACATGATCCGCACCACCATGGGCCGGTTCACGCCGGCGCAGGCCACCTCCGCGATCGTGGTGTCCTACTACTGGCACTTCGTCGACATCGTGTGGATCGCGCTGTTCGCCATGATCTATTGGCTTCAGTAATAGCCGCCGTCCGTGAGTTTCAAGGTCAAGACCCAGAGGGACACAGCCCATGACTTCTGACACCCCCGCCGGACGGCGTTTCCGGGTGTTCAACCGGCGGCGGTCCGCGCCGAGCCGGGCGCGCCGGCGCCTCGGCGCCGCGGTCCGCATGGTCGCCGCCCTCGCTCTCGCCGGAGGCGTCTACACCGCCTTCACGCCGGGAGCGTTCGCCGAGGACACCCGGCAGCTCTCCGCCGCCGCCCAGGAGGGTAAGGCGCTCTACGACAACAGCTGCATCAGCTGCCACGGCCGCAATGCCGAGGGTGTCGAGGGCCGTGGTCCCAGCCTGGTCGGCGTCGGGTCCGCCTCCGTGGAGTTCCAGGTGGGCACCGGCCGCATGCCGATGACCCGCCAGGAGGGCCAGGCCGAGCAGAAGACGCCGCAGTTCACCGAGAGCCAGACCAAGCAGCTCGGGCAGTACATCCAGGAGCTCGGCGGCGGCCCGCAGATTCCGAAGGGCTCGCTCGTCGAGGACATCGAGGAGAACCCCGAGGCGCTGGCCGAGGGCGGCAAGCTGTTCCGGATCAACTGCACCTCCTGCCACAGCTACGGCGGTGCCGGTGGCGCCCTCTCGTCCGGCAAGTTCGCGCCGGGCCTGAGCGACGCGACCGCGGAGGAGATCTACGCGGCGATGCTGACCGGCCCGCAGAACATGCCGGTCTTCGGCGACAACGAGATCACGCCGGAGCAGAAGCGCGAGATCATCACGTACATCACGCAGCAGCTCCAGGAGGACAAGGACCCGGGCGGCGTGTTCAACCTCGGCCGGTACGGCCCGGTCACCGAGGGGCTGGCCATCTTCCTGGTCGGCATCACGGTCCTGGTGTTCGCGGCGCTGTGGATTGCGGGGAAGTCATGACGGTCACGAAGCACGGGGCGCACGGCGCCGGCACCGAGCCGGTCGACGTCCAGGACCCCCGGTTGTCCCGCTTCGACATCGTGCGGGAGGGCGCCCGGCGCGACGACATCGAGATCGTCACGTACGAGTCGCAGTTCGAGGGCACGAACTCCAAGGCGGAGAAGCGCATCGTCCGCAACATCGCCCTGCTGTTCCTGCTCTCCGGGCTGGGCGCGGCGGCGTTCGTGGTCTTCTACATCGTCTGGCCCTGGGAGTTCGAGCTCGGCCACTCGATGAACGACTACTACACCCCGATCCTCGGCGTCTGCCTCGGCATCTCGCTGCTCTCCCTCGGCTTCGCCATCCTGGCCTGGGCCAAGAAGCTGCTGCCGCACGAGGTCTCGATCCAGGACCGGCACAACAGCCCGTCCAGCGACGACGACCGGCTGATCGCCGGGCAGACGCTGGCGTACGTGGCGGACGAGCTGGGCGTGCAGCGGCGGCCGCTGCTCAAGGGCGCGATCGCGCTGGGCATGGCCCCGCTCGGGGTCGCCGCCGCGGCGCCGCTGATCGGCGGGCTCATCCAGAACCCGCACAAGGCCGACGAGCCGATGATGTACCACACCGGCTTCGACCCGGTGCCCAACCAGGGCAAGCCGGTGCGCCTGACCCACGAGGACGGCACCCCGATCCGGCCCGAGGACGTCAGCGTCGGCGGCCAGATCACCGTCTTCCCCGGCGTGCCGGGCGGCGCGACCAACCACTACGCGGACTCGCCGACCCTGCTCATCCACCTGCGGGACGAGGACGCGGAGGCGGCCCGGAAGGCGTTCGACGAGGACGAGGTCAACAAGGGCGCGATGTGGGGCAACTACATCGCGTACTCCAAGATCTGCACCCACGCCGGCTGCCCCGCCAGCCTGTACGAGCAGCAGACCAACCGTCTGCTCTGCCCGTGCCACCAGTCCCAGTTCCTCATCACCGACAACGCCCGTCCGATCTTCGGCCCGGCCAGCCGCCGCCTGCCCGCGTTGCCCCTCGAGGTGGACGCAGAGGGGTTCTTCGTGGCAGCGTCTGACTACCGGGAAGCCATCGGACCCGACTTCTGGGAGCGGCCGTGAAGCGCCGAAAGCTGGACCTCGCACAGGTCCCCGCTGCCGTCGGCAAGGGAGTTGACGACCGTTTCCAGGCCGCGACCCCGTTGCGGGCCCTGCTGAACAAGGTCTTCCCCGACCACTGGTCCTTCCTGCTCGGCGAGATCGCCCTGTTCTCGTTCATCGTCCTGTTGCTCAGCGGCGTGTTCCTGACCCTCTTCTTCGACCCGTCGATGAAGGAGGTCGCGTACGACGGCTCGTACACCGCGATGCGGGGCATCGAGATGTCGGCGGCGTACGAGTCCTCGCTGCACCTGTCGTTCGAGGTCCGCGGCGGCCTCTTCATGCGGCAGATGCACCACTGGGCGGCGCTGCTGTTCATGGCCTCGATCGTCGTGCACATGGCGCGCGTCTTCTTCACCGGCGCGTACCGCAAGCCCCGCGAGGCCAACTGGGCGATCGGCGTCGCGCTGTTCCTGCTCGGCTTCCTCGCCGGCTTCACCGGCTACTCGCTGCCGGACGACGGCCTCTCCGGCACCGGCCTGCGCATCGCCTCGGCGATCATGCTGTCCATCCCGGTCGTCGGCACCTGGGTGTCGGCGTCGGTCTTCGGCGGTGAGTTCCCCGGCGAGCTGATCATCGGGCGCTTCTACATCGCGCACGTGCTGCTCATCCCCGGCGGCCTGCTGGCGCTGATCAGCATCCACCTGGGTCTGGTCTTCAAGCAGAAGCACACCCAGTGGCCCGGCCCGATGCGCACCAACGACAACGTCGTGGGCGAGCGCATGTTCCCGCGGTACGCGCTCAAGCAGGGCGGCTTCTTCATGGCCGTCTTCGGCGTGATCGCGCTGATGGCCGGCCTGTTCCAGATCAACCCGATCTGGCTGTTCGGGCCGTACCGTGCCTCCGAGGTCTCCTCCGCGAGCCAGCCGGACTGGTACGTCATGTTCATGGACGGCCTGGTCCGCCTCATGCCGGCCTGGCAGATCGACATCCCGATCGGCGACGGCTACGTGATCCCGCCGCTGTTCTGGCCGGCGGTCGTCGGCCTCGGCGCGCTGACCACGGTGCCGATGTTCTACCCGTTCATCGAGGCGCGGCGGCTGAAGGACACCCAGTCGCACCACCTGCTCCAGCGCCCGCGCGACGCGCCCGAGCGCACCGGTCTCGGCGCGATGGCCTTCACGTTCTTCGTGGTGGCGACCGTGTCCGGCGGCAACGACGTCATCGCCGACAAGTTCCACATCAGCCTGAACGCGATGACCTGGATCGGCCGCATCGGCCTGGTGCTCCTGCCGCCGCTGGCCTACTACATCGCCGTCCGCATCTGCCTCGGCCTGCAGCAGCACGACCGCGAGGTCCTGGCACACGGCGCGGAGACCGGCATCATCAAGCGCATGCCGGACGGCCGGTTCGTGGAGGTCCACCAGCCGCTCGGCCCGGTCGACGACCACGGCCACCCGCTGCCGCTGGAGTACGCGGGCTGGGTCGTACCGAAGAAGATGAACCGCCTCGGCGCCCTGGCGCCGGCGGTGAAGGGCTTCTTCTTCCCGGTCGAGAAGCCGGTCGAGGCCCCGGTCTCGCCGGCGGTGCCGCCGGTGACCGGGCGGGACGACCGCCAGGAGATCACCTCCGGGCGCTGAGCCGTGACACGAGGAAGGGGGCCCCGGCCGGGGCCCCCTTCCTCGTCTTGCTCTTCCGGTCGTCCGGGGCGCGCTCAGTCGGCGTCGGGCAGGCCGATCGCGAAGGCGTCCTCGAGGTCGTGCCGCGAGTACGCCCGGAACGCGATGTGCGACTCGGTGCCGACCACGCCGGGCGTCTTCGAGATCCGCCCGGCGATCACCTCGGCGATGTCGTCGAACTGCGGCACCCGGACGATCGCGATGAGATCGACGTTTCCGGCGACGGAGTAGACCTCGCTGACGCCGGGCAGCTCGGCCAGCGCCTGAGCGACCTCCGGAATCGAGTCGGTGGCGCAGTCGATGTGCACGATCGCGGTGTTCACGAAAAGCTCCCTCGGGTCGGCGTCGGTTCATGCTAACGATCCCCGGCCGCCCGCCGGGACCACCATCCACCGATCACCGGCGGCGCGCTCAGGGCGCGGGCACGGTCATGTCGTGGCCGGCGCGGATCACGCCGGTCAGATCCTCGCCGGCGGCGACGCGGGCACGGTCATGTCGTGGCTGGCGCGGATCACGTCGGTCAGGTCTTCGCCGGCGGCGACGCGGGCACCCGGCCAGACCACGCACCGGCGTATCCGCCCGGCCACCAGGGCCCCGGCCCCGACGACCGAGTCCTCGGCCGACCCGGTCACCGTCGCGTCCGGGGCGATCGGCCGCCCGCTCCCGGCGGCCGGCCCCGGCCGGTCGCCGTCGCCGCTCGCAGCGGCGGCGTGCAGATTGGCGGCCAGGTAGGTGGCCGGTGTGCCGGTGTCGAGGTAGACGCCCTCGTACGGGATCAGTTCCAGCTCGCCCGCCGCCTCCGCCGGCCGCCACACCGTGTGCACCAGGTCGGAGAACTCCGGAGTGAGGTCCCGGACGTAGCGCCACGGCAGCAGCGAGAAACCGGCGAAGCGGCGCCCGCTGAAGCCGCCCGTGTCGCCCGGCAGGACCGGCTTGGTCAGCATGCGTACCGTGTCGCCGCGCCAGCCGTCCAGCAGGGCGGCGATGTCCTTGCCCGGCTCCCGCAGCGGATCGGCGAGGTACGCGTCCGCGTTGCCGACCAGCACCCCGCGCCCGTCGATCCAGCCGCGCAGCCGTCCGATGCCGCCCGAGGTGCCCACGGGGCCGTCGGGTTCCACGGAGAGATGCGCGCGGTCGCCGACGTGGGTGACGATCTGGTCGGCCAGATACGCCGCGTTGACCGCCACGGTGGACGGCCCCTGCATGCCCAGGCCGGCCAGCCGGGCCAGGGCCCGGTCCAGCAGCGCCACGTTGGCGACCGGACAGAGCGCCTTGGGTACGAGCGTCGTCAGAGGACGAAGCCGCTGCCCCTCCCCGGCGGCCAGGATGACGGCCGCCACAGCCACCTTCGCGGCGGCGGTGGGGGTGGCGGCCTTCGCGGCGGCGGTGGGGGTGGCGTCGTTCGTGGGGGTCATGGCGGCGTCAGGAGGACTGCGGGACGGCGTGCGGGCCGATGCCGTAGATGCCGAGAAGGTGGGCGGTGCTGGGGGTCAGCGGCGGGAGGGCGTCGAGGGGAAACCAGTCGGCCTCCAGCACCTCGCCGCCGTCGACCTGGAGTGTGGTCGTGGAGGCCGGCACGGTGGCCAGGAAGACGGTGTCGACCCAGCCCTTGGTGTGCACGATCGCGTTCGGGACCGCCGGCGTGAGGTCGGCGGGGTCGATGTCGACGCCCGACTCCTCCCGCAGCTCCCGGGCGGCGCCGACGGCCGGCCGCTCCGCCTTCTTGAGCAGGCCGGCGGGCAGGCCCCAGCTCCGGCCCGGCGGCTGGCGCAGCAGCAGGAGCCGGCCGGGATCGGCCGCCTCGGCGTCGCGCACGATGCACACCGCCCCGACGAGGTACTTCGGCACGACGAGCCGCACGATCCGCCGGCGCATCCCATGCGGCAGCCGGTAGAACGCCTGATATGCGGCGCCGCGCAACCGCCGAGGCATTTTCACGACCCCCAGGCTAGCGGGGAGCCGCCTCCCGCCCCGCCGCGGCCGCCGTTTCCGGCACCGCGATCAGCTTGATTGTCTCCACGCCGCCCGGATCCGGCCTCGCTGAGGGCCGGCCCCGCCACCGCGTCTGTGGACGCTGCGTAACGAAGACGGCCCGGCCGCGGCGATCCGTGATCTTGCTCGTATGGTTGCTGCCTGCGCCGGGAAAGGTGGGGGTGGGCGAGGATGACCGATTCGCACAGCGACCCGTCGGCGACCGACCTGCGGCGCCCGTGGCGATTTCTGTGGTGGTTGGTCAGGAGTCAGTCCCTGCGCGTGGCCTGCGGCGCGCTGTTCGGCGTCAGCTGGATGGTCGGTCTCACGCTGCCGCCCTACGTCCTGTCGCTGGCCATCGACCGGGGGCTGGGGGACAGGGACTTCGGCCGTCTCCTTCTGTGGTCGGGCGTCTTGGCGGCGGTCGGCCTGGCCGATGCCTTCCTCGCCATCATGAGGCACCGCACGATGACCCGGATCAGGCTGGACGCCGCGTACCGGGTGGTGCGTGCGGTCGTCCGCCAGACCACGGCGCTGGGGGTCCGGTTGCCGCGGCTGGTCTCGTCCGGCGAGATCGTTGCCGTCGGCAGCCGCGACATCTGGGTCATCGCGCAGGCCCTGACCGTGACCGGCCCGGGATTCGGTGCGGTTGTCGCCTACCTCGTGGTCGCCGGCCTGCTGCTGTCCATCGCTCCGCTGCTGGCCATCGTGGTGTTGGCCGGTGTGCCGACCCTCGTGGCGATCGTCGGCCCGTTGCTCGGGCGGCTGCAGCGCCGCAGCAACGCCTACCGGGAACAGGAGGGCCGCCTCTCCGACCAGGTCGTGGACATCGTCCACGGTCTGCGGGTGCTCAACGGCTTCGGCGGCAAGTCCGTGCACAGCGACCGCTACCGCAGCGGCTCGCAACTGCTCCAGGCGGCGGGGTACCGGGTCGGCTCCGTGACCAGCTGGGTGCAAGCCCTCGGCGTCGGGCTACCGGCCGTCTTCCTGGCCGCCGTCACCTGGCTGGCAGCGGCGATGACGGTACGGGGTGAGATCAGCGTGGGAGAACTGGTGGCGGTCTACGGGTACGCGGCCGTACTGGTGGTCCCGGTGTCGTCCCTCATCGAGGGCGGATCGGATCTCAGCCGGGCAGCGGTTGCCGCTCGCCGCGTGACGCGCTTGCTGTCGCTGCCGCGACCGGTCGATCTCCCGCACGCCGTGCCCGAAGGGCCGGCGTCACCGGCGTTGCTGCGGGACCCGGTATCCGGCGTGGTGATCGAGCCCGGTCTGATGACGGCCATCGTCGCTGGTCGCTCGGCGGATTCGGCCGCGATCGTCGAACGGCTGGGGCGCCTGACCGACTCGGAAGCCGTGTGGGGCGACCTGCGCGTATCCGACATCGCACGGACGGCCGTGCGTGCTCGGATCCTTGTCACGGAGAACGACGCGCAGTTGTTCGAAGGCCGGCTCCGTGATGTGGTCTCCGGCCGGCGCGACCGCAGCGCGGAGGCGATCAGGCGGGCCGTGCAGGCGGCGGTCGCCGAGGACATCGTGGAGGCGCTACCGGCCGGGCTCGAATCGGTGATCGCCGCCCGCGGCGGCAACCTGTCCGGTGGCCAGCGGCAGCGACTCCGGCTGGTCCGGGCGTTGCTCGCCGATCCCGAGGTGTTGCTGGCCACCGAGCCGACCTCGGCGCTGGACGCCCACACCGAGGCCACGCTCGCCCAGCGCCTCAAGACGGCCCGGGCGGGCCGTACGACGGTCGTGACGACCACCTCACCGCTGCTCCTTGAACAGGCCGATGTCGTCTTCCACGTCATCGATGGCCGGGTCGCGGCCTGCGCCACGCACCGTGACCTGATGGCGGACGAGCCCGGCTACCGCGCCCTGGTGGAACGGGGCGGCGAGGACCGCGCCGAAGCGGCAGCACCCGGCCGGGTGTGAGATGGAAGGCCACCCCGAGCCGCCGGAGAACCACCTCGCGGTGGCCGGACCTGCCCAGTTGCGGCGGGCAGCCCGTCATCTCATCCGTGCCGATCGCGCATCGGTCGTCTGGATGCTGCTCCTCAACGGCTCGGCCGCGCTGGCAGCGCTGGCCGGACCCTGGCTGCTCGGCCGGATCATCGACACCGTGGCCGACGCCACCCGGAACCCGGCGACGTCGGCCGGCGCCCTGACCACGATCAACTGGCTGGCCCTGTCGATCGTGTTCTCCGCGGGCCTGCAGATTCTGCTGTCCCGGTCGGCGCTGCTCATCGGGTTCCGGTTCGGCGAGCGGACCGCCGCCCGGGTTCGCGAGCAGGCGGTCGACCGTGCCCTCGGGCTGCCCGCTTCGCTGGTCGAACGTACGTCGCCCGGCGATATCACGGCACGCGTGGTCCACGACGTCTCCGAGGTCGCCCGGATCCTGCGCGACGGCATCCCCGAAGTCCTCGTCGCCGCCGTGCAGGCCGTGCTGATCCTCGTGCTCACCTTCTTCCTCGACCCGTTGCTGGGTGCCTGCGGCATCGTCGGCATGACCGGCATCGTGTTCGTCAGCCGGTGGTACCTCCGGCGGGCTCGCACGGCCTACCTGGCCGAGGGAACCGCCGGCTCGGCGATCACCGACGTCCTGGTCAGCACGTCGGCCGGCGCCCGCACGGTCGATGCCTTCGGCCTCGAGCAGCAGCGCCGCGCGGTCGCGGACCGAGCCGTCGACGACGGCATGCGCACCCGGATGCGAACCCTCTCCCTGCGCAGCGTGCTGTACCCGGTCGTCGACTCGTCGTACGTGATCGCCGTGGTCGGCGTGCTCATCGTCGGCGGACTGCTGTACCACCGCGGCGCGGTGACCCTGGGCGTGGTGACCGCCTCGGCGCTCTACCTACGCCAGCTGTCGGTACCGCTGGACCTGATCCTCACCTGGATGGAGAGCCTCCAGAGCGGCGGTGCCGCGTTCGCCCGGGTCGAGGGCGTTCGGGGCGCCGAGACGCCGTACCAGGTGGCGAGCGAGCCGGTCGGCGATCGGATCGAGATCTCGAATGTGCACTATGCCTACGGCACCGGCCGCGATGTGCTCAACGGTGTGAACCTCGATGTGCGGCCCGGTGAACGCCTGGCGATCGTCGGCTCGTCCGGCGCCGGCAAGTCCACCCTGGGCCGACTGGTAGCCGGTGTGGATGCGCCACGGGCGGGCACCATCACGGTCGGCGGCGTGCCGGTGTCGAGCCTGCCCGCCGAAAAGCTGCGCCGGCACGTGATCCTCGTGACCCAGGACCACCATGTGTTTCGCGAATCGTTGCGCGACAACCTCCTTCTCGCGGCCCCTGACGCCGGCGACGCCGACCTGCTCACCGCGCTCGAGGTGGTCGGCGCCGACTGGGCCGGTGAACTGCCCGACGGTCTGGACACCACGTTCGGTGAGGAGGTCACGCTCGACGACGCGCAGGCCCAGCAGCTCAGCCTGGCCAGGGTCGTCCTGGCCGACCCGCACACGGTGATACTGGACGAGGCGACCGCGTCGCTGGATCCGATCACTGCCCGGCACACCGAGCGCGCCCTCAGCGCCGTACTACGGAACCGGACCGTCATCGCGATCGCTCATCGCCTGCAAACCGCCAGGGACGCCGACCGCATCGTGGTCATGGACAGCGGGCGGGTCAGCGAGGTCGGCAGCCACGAAGAGCTGGTACGCGAGGGCGGGGCGTACGCGGCCCTGTGGGAGTCGTGGCACGGGCCCGCCGGCGCCGCCCGGGTCAGTCGGGGTGGTCCACCAGGGCGATGAGTTGCTCCACGACCTGGTCCGGTTCGAGGTTGCGCTCGGTCACCGCCACCAGCATGGTTTCCAGGTCGGGGTAGCCCAGTTCCTCCGCGAGCCGGCGCAGCGGGACCTCGCTGGCCAGGCCGCGGTCGTGTTTGCGCAGGGTCAGGCCGATGGTCGCGCGGCCGAGGCGGACCTTGTCGGCGATGCTGATGCCCGGGGCGTTCTCTTCCGCGAAGTAGCGGTTGATCTGCATCTGCGCCTGCGTCGATTTGACGAAGCCGAGCCACTCCTTGCGGGGCCCGCGCACGCCGGTGCCCGTTCCGGCGCCGGTGTGGCCGTCCGTCTCGGAGAAGATCTCGACGACGTCGCCGTCGCGGAGCTGGGAGCTCAGGGGGGCCAGCCGGCCGTTGACGGTCGCGGCGAGCGTCTGGTCGCCCTGGTCGGGATTCAGCTCGTACGCGAGGTCGACCGGCGTGGAGCCCGCCGGAAGCTCGACGGTGCGGCCCTTGGCGAAGACCGTGATCTGGGCCTCGGCGAGGTCGCAGCGCAGCGAGGCGAGGAACTGTCCCGCGTCGGTGGTGTCCTGCTCCCAGTCGAGGACCCGCTTGAGCCAGGTCAGCTGGTCGGTGCCGGGGGCGGTCTCGGAGTCGGACTTCGGGTATCGGTAGCCCGTGGCCACGCCGTACTCCGCGCAGCGGTGCATCGACACCGTCCGGATCAGCACCTCGACCAGGCGGCCCTCGGGACCGGTGACCGTGGTGTGCAGGGAGCGGTAGAGATTGTTCTTGGGTGAGGCGATGAAGTCCTTGAAGCGGCCGGCCACCGGGCGCCACTTGCCGTGGATCGCGCCGAGGGCGGCGTAGCAGTCGGTCTCCGGCCCGTCGACCACGACGGCGATGCGGGGCAGATCGAACGGGACGGTGTGCCCGCCCGCGACCGTGTCCTTCCAGATCGAGTAGTAGTGCCGCGGGCGCGGTTTGACGTCGGCGCTGACCCGCTGGCGGCGCAGGGCCGTGCGGGCCTGTGCGGAGACGCCCGCGAGGTATTCGTCCCAGCCCGGACGGTTCTTCACGTGCTCGTCGATGCGGGAGTAGGACTCCGGCTCGAGGTGATAGAGCACCACGTCGTCGAGGTCGCGCTTGAGGGCCTGGATGCCGAGGCGGTCGCAGAGGGGCACGAGCACGTCCAGCGTGGCCGTCGCGATGCGGGCCCGGGAGGCGGGGGAGCGGGCGTCGAGGGTGCGCATGTTGTGCAGCCGGTCGGCCAGCTTGATCACCAGGACCCGGACGTCCTTGCCCGCCGCGACGATCATCTTGCGGATCGTCTCGGCCTCGGCGACCTTGCCGTAGAACGCCTTGTCGAACTTGGTCACGCCGTCGACCAGGTGGGTCACCTCGGGGCCGAAGTCGCCGTGCAACGTCTCCAGCGTGTAGCTGGTGTCCTCGACCGTGTCGTGCAGCAGGGCCGCGACCAGGGTCGTCGTGTCCATGCCCAGCTCGGCGCAGATCTGCGCGACGGCGAGCGGGTGGGTGATGTACGGGTCGCCGCTCTTGCGGAACTGGCCGCGGTGCATGTTCTCCGCGACGGCGTAGCTGCGGCGCAGGATGCCCGCGTCGGCCGACGGGTGGATGGCGCGGTGGGTGCGGGTCAGGGTGGTGACCGGATCGTCGTCGTTGCCCTGAAAACTCAGGAACGATCGGAGCCGCTGGGACAGCGGTGCCGCCGGCAGGGCACGTCCAAGCGCGGCGCCGTGGCCGGCGTCGACGTCCACCCGGACACCCCCTCACCGATCGACCACACCCTACGCAGGGAAGCCGCGGATTGCTCGGCTTCGCGGCCGCGTCCTTACAGCCTATGCGAGCGAGCCTCGTCCGAACGGTCAGTTACCGATGAGCGAATGGACGAGTCTCTTCTCGACGCCGCGGCTTCGGCCTTGCTGAGCAGGGTAGTGAAGCGCGCGGCGCCCCGCGCGGGTGACACCCAGTCGCCGGAAGTTTCCACCAGCCGGGTGTCGGGTCGTTCCAGCCAGGCCAGGATCCGCTCGCTCTCCTCGGCCGAGGCCGCCGGGACCGGACCCGGTCCGGGTAGGACCGTCTCGGCCGTCGCGCGGGCCAGGTCGAGGGTCGGCCGGGGATGCAACCGCGGGGGAGACGTCGCGGCGGCGGCCAGGCGGCCGTGCCGGACCACGATGATCTCCCATCCGTACGCGTCGTTGCGCCGCGCCGCGACCAGCTCGCCGAGCCGGGTGAGCGCCCGCAGCTTCTGCATGCGCACGGTGGCTCGCAGCAAGGCGACCAGGCGGGACCGCACGACCGCCGCCTCCTCGTAACGCTGCCGGTCGGACAGCGCCTCGATCCGGGCCATCAGGGCCTCCACCAGCGGCTCCGGGTCGCCCTCGGTCGCCGTGCTGAAGGGCAGCGCGGCGCTCAGGGCGTACTCCTCGGGGGTGATGCGGTGCTCGCAGGGCGCCGCGCATCTGCTCAGCTCGGCCAGTACGCAGGCCGGCGTGGTGGTCCGGGTGGAGAGCTTGTGGGTGCACTGGCGCAGCGGCACCGCGTCGTAGACCCCGGCGGCGGCCAGCTCGGCGGTGCGCCGCGACGAGAACGGCCCGAGGTAGGCGGCGCCGTCGTCGGCGAACTGGCGGACCACCGACAGCCGCGGGTACGCCTCCGCGGTGAGCTTGAGCCAGACCACCCTTTCCGGATATTTCGACCTGCGGTTGTAGGGCGGGGCGTGGGTGGCGATGAGCCGCAGCTCCCGCACCTCGGCCTCCAGCGCGTGGGCGCACTCGACCGCCTCCACCCGGGTGGCGGCGGCGATCATCTCCGACATCCGGGCCCGCTTCTCGCTCGCCGTGAAGTAGCTGCGCACGCGGGTGGCGATGTCGACCGACGTGCCGACGTAGAGCGGGCGGTCGTCGGCCGCCCGGAACACGTAGACGCCCGGCACGTGCGGCAGGTCGTCGGCCAGATGACGTTTGCGCCGCTGAGCGGGGGTGACCGCCTTGGCGAACTCGATCGCGTCGCCGAGGGTGTGGACCTTGAAGCTGCCCAGCCGCTCGATCAGCCCGTGCAGGACGTCGACGGTGGCCTTGGCGTCGTCGAGCGCCCGGTGGGTGGGCTGCACCCGGGCGTGGAAGAACTGCGCGAGCGTGCCGAGCTTGCGGTTGGGCACCTCGTCGCGGGTCAGCGCCCGGCGGGCCAGGGCGGCGGTGTCCAGCACGCGCAGCTGCGGCCAGGCGTGCCCGTGCCGCGCGCAGGCGGCCTTGAGAAAACCCACGTCGTAGGGCGCGTTGTGGGCGACCAGCACCGCACCCCGGAGGAACTCAAGCAGGCTGGGCAGGACGGCCTCGATCGGCGGGGCGGGCGCCAGCATGGCCTCGGTGATGCCGGTCAGCACGGTGATGAACGGCGGCAGGCGCTCGCCCGGGTTGACCAGGGTGCCCAGCACCCCCAGCTCCTCGCCGCCACGCACCTTGACCGCGCCGATCTCGGTGATCCCGCCGCCGTCCGGCGCACCGCCGGTGGTCTCGAGGTCGAGGACCACGAACGTGGTGTCCCGCAGCGACAGCGCCGCCGGGTCGACCGAGCCGTCGGCGCTCAGGAGGGTGTCCAGAGTGCCCTGGACGTATGCCGGTTGTGCCACGGCGGGGAATGTAGGGGTGGGGTACGACATTCTGCCGGGTCCGTACCCGAAAAGATCACTTGCCTCCGCAAGCTTTCCGCAGCCCACGGTGGGAGAATGGGAAAATGTCCGCGCCGCACGAGTACGCCGATCGCCCCTCCGAGGAGGAGGCGGCGTTGCTCGGTGCGCCGGACCAGGACCCGAGCGGCCCGGACGGCCCCGGAGCGGCCGGCCCGCCCGGCCCCGGAGCGGGCGGCCCGGACGGCCCCGGCGTGGTCGGCGTGGATCCGGACACGGCGGTCTCGGAGGGTGCGGGGGGCGCCGAAGGCGCGGGCACCGAAAGCTCGCACGCCTTGGGCTCGGAGGCTGCGGGTTCGAATGCCATCGGTTCGGGTGCGGCAAGCTCGGATGCTGAGCGCCCGGGTGCGGTGGGTCCGGGTGCCGTGGGTGCGGACACCGGGGATGACGGCGGTGCGGCGGATGAGGATGCCGGGGTGCCGGAGCCGGTGCTGCCCGAGCCGGTGCGTCAGCGGATCACCGCCCTGACGGCCGCCGCCCTGCCCGGCATGCCGGCCGACGAGATTCCCGTCGCGCTGCGGCGGGTGGCCCGGTTCGCCCCGAACCGTCGCGCCCGGCTGGGCGGTGCCGCGCTCGCCGCGCAGCTCACCGCCGACCCGTTGTTCCGCCAGCGCATCGGCTCCCGGGTGGTGACCGAGAGCGGAGACCTGGGTGCCGCGGTCGCGGCCGGGATGGCGCCCGCCGCGGCCGACCCGGTCGAGGTCGCCGCCCTGGCCTATCTGGCCCGGCCGGCCGGCTGGCGCGACCTGGTGACGGCCGCCGGCGAGTCGGTGCGTGCCGAGGTCGACAGCGCGGCCGTGGCCCACCAGATCCGCGAGGCGGAGCAGCGTGCCGCCCGGGCCGAGCACGACCGTGCCGTGGCCAAGGTGGAGGCGGACAAGCTCCGCGACGAGCTCGCCCGGGTGCGCGAGGAACTGGGCCAGCTCCGCGAGGAGGCCCGGACCACGGCCCGGGCGCTGCGCGAGACGCAGGCGGCCCACAAGCGGGCCGCCGACCTGCTGGCCACCGAGAAGGGGCGTACGGCCAAGGCGGCCGCGGACCACGACGCGGAGGTACGGCGGTTGCGCACCCGCCTGGCCGAGGCGGAGGCCGCGGCGGCCTCGGGCAAGCAGAGCGCCAAGGACGCCCGGGCCGCCGACGACGCCCGCCTCTGGCTGCTGCTGGAGACGATCGGGCAGGCCGCGTCCGGTCTGCGCCGCGAGCTGGCCCTCGGGCCGGCCGACAAGCTTCCCGCCGACTTCGTGGCGGACGTCGCCGCCGACCGGCCGGGCGCCGCGGAACGGTCGCGCCCCCGCGCCCAGGACACCGACGACCCGGGCCGTCTCGACCAGTTGCTGGCGCTGCCCCGCGCCCACCTGATCGTGGACGGCTACAACGTCACCAAGCGCGGCTTCGCCGAGATGTCGCTCGAGCACCAGCGCAAGCGGCTGATCACCGGGCTCGGCGGCATCGCCGCGCAGACCGGGGACGAGGTCACGGTCGTCTTCGACGGGGCGGAACGCGTCCACGGCCTGCCCCCCGCGCCCCGCGGCGTACGCGTGCTGTTCTCCCGCAAGGGCGACACCGCCGACGAGCTGATCCGGCAGCTGGTCCGGGCCGAGCCGGCGGGCCGTCCGCTCGTGGTGATCTCGTCGGACCGGGAGGTCGCGGACGGCGTGCGCCGGCATGGCGCGTACCCGATGGGTGCCGACTCGTTGCTGCGCCGGCTCGCGCGGTCCTGATTTTTGTCGTACCCCTTCCATAGCGTGACTGTCACCGATGGTGGTCGGTCCGCGACAGGCACTTCCCCCGGATCGCGGCCGGGCCACCGTCGCCCGCGAGGAGGAAGTGATGATCATCGACTGCGGCCGCTGCCCCGGTAGGGGACGCGGATGCGAAGGATGCCTGATCAAGGCCATGGCCGACACCCCGGACGGCATCGGCGACCTGACCCCGGGCGAGCTGCGGGCGATCGAGGTCTTCGAGCTGGCGGGGTTCGAGGTCGAGCTGCTGGAGACCCCGGAGCCGCCCGTCTCGGTCCCTCTGGTCCGCCGCCGCGGACACGTCGCGTGATCATGACCCGGCGGGCGGCGGCGCACGGCACGGCGACGCGGTGCGGGCCGTGGTGGGTCCGGGTGGCGTGATCACCGCGGGGTCCGCGCCTAGGATGGTCGGGTCCTTGCCCCGGCCGATGCGCAGGCCCGACGCGTGCGGACCGGCCGGTGTGGGCCGGCGGGCGGCGGCGTGGGTCGACCGGTGTGGGCGCTGACGGACGCGGGCCCGGCCGGTGTGGGCCGGCGGGCGTGCGGCGCTGACGGACGTGGGGCGACGGGTGTGGGTCGGCCGGCGGCGTTGCCGGCCGGAGGGCCAGGATGGAGGCACGAGGGTGACGCCACGGCTGTGGGCCGCATGCACGCTGGGTGTGCTGCTGGTCGCGCTGATCGGCTACGCCGCGGTGACCGTGCCGTGGCAGCGGCCGCCCGCACCCCGGGCCGACCAGATCGCGGCGCTCGGGGAGCTGCC
Source organism: Couchioplanes azureus (assembly GCF_014648355.1). Classification (GTDB taxonomy): domain Bacteria; phylum Actinomycetota; class Actinomycetes; order Mycobacteriales; family Micromonosporaceae; genus Actinoplanes; species Actinoplanes azureus. Next base: position 853,170 of record NZ_BMQY01000002.1, on the reverse strand, counting down.
CGCCGAGCAGGTGGCCCGGGCCCGCGAGTTCCACTCCGCGCTGCGGCCCGGCGCCTACGGTGGGCTGGCGATCGGCCTCCTCGGCGCGCTCCTGCTCGGCCTCACCCCGCTCGGCTCGCGGCTCGTGGCGTGGGCCGGCCGCCCGTTCGGCGACCACTGGATCGCCCAGGCGGTCCTCGGCGGGCTGCTCGTCGTCCTGGTCGCCGAGCTCCTCACCCTGCCCTTCGCCGCCTGGCGGCACACCGTCGTCGTCCGGTACGGCATCTCGACGCAGACCTGGGGCCCGTGGGCGGTCGACGTGGCCAAGTCGTTCGCCGTCGGCGCGGTGATCGGTGCGATCGCGCTGCTCGGCTTCTTCACCGTGACCCGCCTGGCGCCCCGCTGGTGGTGGGCGTTCGGCGCGGTGGGCGCGGCCACCCTGGTGGTGCTGCTGTCGTTCGTGCTGCCCGTGGTGGTCGAGCCGATCTTCAACAAGTTCACCCCGATGGCCGCCGGACCGCTGCGCACCGAGCTGATGGACCTGGCGGCGCGCGACGGCGTACCCGTCGGAGACGTGCTCGTCGCCGACGCGTCCCGGCGGACCAGGGCGGTGAACGCCTACGTCTCCGGCTTCGGGCCGACCCGGCGGATCGTCGTGTACGACACGCTGCTCGCCGAGGCGGCGCCCGCCGAGGTGGTGTCCGTGGCCGCGCACGAGCTCGGCCACGCCAAGCGCCACGACGTCCTCACCGGCACGATCGTCGGCGCGCTCGGTGCGGCCGCGGCGGTGATCGCGCTCTACCTGCTCGGCTCGCTGGGCTGGCTGCTGCGCCGGGCCGGGGTCGACGCGATGGGCGAGCCGCGGGCGATCGCGCTGCTCCTCGCCCTGGTGACGCTCGCCGGTCTGGCCGCCGGCCCGGTGCAGGCGCTGGTCTCCCGCCGCGTCGAGGCCCGCGCGGACGCCCACGCGCTCGCGCTGACCGGCGACCCGGCCGCCTTCGAGGCGATGCAGCGCCGCCTCGGCAGCGTCAACCTGTCCGACCCCGACCCGCCGCCCTGGGAGTACCTCATGACCGCCTCGCATCCGTCCACCGTCGAACGGATGGCCGCCGCTCGCGCCTACGCCCGGGGCGAGCGCTGATGCCGGGGTCGTGCGGAGCGGTCGCCGTCCGCGGTGGCGGGAAGGGTGAGCGCTGATGGCGCGGACGTTGCTGGTCACCAACGACTTTCCGCCGCGGCCCGGGGGGATCCAGCAGTTCGTGCACAACCTGGCGGTGCGGCAGCCCTCCGGGTCCGTGGTCGTCTACGCCTCCACGTGGCGGGGAGCCGCGAAGTTCGACGCCGAGCAGCCGTTCGAGGTCGTCCGGGAGAAGACCGGGGTGCTGCTGCCCACGCCCGCCGTCGCGCGGCGGGCGGCCGAGATCGCGCGGTCGTACGACTGCGACAGCGTCTGGTTCGGGGCCGCGGCGCCGCTCGGGCTGCTGGCCGGCGGGCTGCGCCGGCGGACCGGCATCACCCGGGCGGTGGCGCTCACCCACGGCCACGAGATCGGCTGGGCCGCCCTGCCCGGCGCCCGGCAGTTGCTGCGGCGCATCGCCCGGGACAACGACGTGGTGACCTTTCTGACCGAGTTCCAGCGGGTACGTCTCGACCGGGCGCTGCACGGGCTCACCTCCCTCGAACGGCTCACTCCCGGCGTGGACGTCGACGCGTACCACCCGGACGTCGACGGCTCCGAGGTGCGGGCGAGACACCGGCTCGGCGACCGGCCCGTCGTCGTGTGCGTCTCGCGGCTCGTGGCCCGCAAGGGCCAGGACATGCTGATCCGCGCGCTGCCGGCGGTCCGCCGGCGGGTCCCGGGAGCGGCGCTGCTGATCGTCGGCGGGGGGCCGTACCGGGAGAAGCTCCAGGCGCTCGCCCGCGCCGAGGGCGTCGAGTCCGATGTGGTCTTCACGGGCTCGGTGCCCTGGGCCGACCTGCCCGCCCACTACGCGGCCGGGGACGTGTACGCGATGCCGTGCCGTACCCGCGGCGCCGGCCTCGACGTCGAGGGCCTGGGCATCGTCTACCTCGAGGCGTCGGCGACCGGCCTGCCCGTGCTCGCCGGGGACTCCGGCGGCGCTCCCGACGCGGTCCGCGAGGGGGAGACCGGCCACGTCGTGGGCGGCCGGGACGTGCCGGCGATCGCCGACCGGCTCGCCGGGCTGCTGTCCGATCCGGCCCGCGCGCGGGCGATGGGCGCGGCGGGCCGGGCCTGGGTCGAGCGCGAGTGGCGCTGGGAGACCAAGGCCGCCGGCCTCGCCGCCATGCTGAGGCAGCGGTAATCGGTTGCGGGCCCGGCCGGTTCCGCCTAGAACTGGTGGCCGGATCTTCGAGAAAGGAGGGCTGAGCCGTGTACGCCGTGCAGACCGCGCTCGTGTCCTCCCGGGACGGCCGTTCGCGCTGATCCCGGAGCGGACAGGGTGCCTCCCCAGGAGACCGCCTTGACTCTGACCCTGCGTCCGATCGTCGGACCCGACGAGCTGGACCTCTTCAACCGCCTGCCGTACGTGCTCAACGGCGAGATCGGCGACGACCTGGCGGCGGGCCGCCGCCGTCCGGAATGGCTGTGGCTCGCCCTGCGCGACGACCGCGTGGTGGCCCGGGCCGGGTGGTGGTCGCGGTCCGGTGACCCGCACCCCCTGCTGATGGACGTCTTCGACATCGACGGCGACGTCGGCGACGGCGTGCGGTTGCTGACGACCGCGCTGGCCGCCGTGGTCCCGCCCGGCGCGACCCCGCCGGAGTACGGCCGGTTCCTGCCGCCGGACTGGCGGGACCACCCGGCCACCCGGCAGGCGGTGGACGACCGGATGGAGGCGCTGCACCGGGTCGGGGCGAAGCTCTTCGTCGAGCGCCTCCGGCTGGAATGGCGTGCCGGTTCACCCGTTCCGGAACCCGGCGGACGGCTCGCCTTCCGGCCGGTGCGCGACCCGGACGAGCTCGTCGCGCTCATGACGCTGGTGCTGGACGGCACGCTCGACGCGCACGGCCGCGACGACCTGACCCGGATGACCCCCGAAGAGGCCGCGCGCGAGCACTACCGCACCGAGCTCGCCCGCTACGCCAGCCCGCACGAGTGGTGGCGGATCGCGACGCTCCCGGGCGGGGAACCGGTCGGTTTCGTGATCCCCGCGCACAACGGCTACAACCCGATCATCGCGTACGTCGGCGTGGTGCCGGCGCACCGCGGCCGGGGGTACATCCACGACCTGCTCGCCGTGGGCACCGGCCTGCTCGCCGCGCAGGGCGTGCCGCGGATCCGGGCGGCCACCGACGTCGGCAACGCACCGATGGCCGCCGCCTTCGCGCGGGCCGGCTACGTCACGTTCGAGCGCCAGATCGACATGACCTGGCAGTGACGGCCGCTCCGCCGGACCCGGGCGAACCCGGATCCGGCGGAGCGCCCCCGTTCTCGAACCGCCGACCTCATTGCTCCGGGGAGGCGCTCACCGCCGGTGCCGGCGCCGGGCCCGGCAGAGGCGGCAGCGGCAGCGGCAGGGCGGGCAGGCCGTCCAGGCTGGCCGCGATGAACTCCTTCTTCTCGAAGTACGCGTTCAGCGACGCGTCGTCCTCCCTCGCGAACCGCTGGCCGTGCAGCTCCCGGTCACCCTCGTAGGTCATCAGCGGGACGGCGTAGCCGCAGCTGTCGCGGATCATCTCCGCGCGGACCACGATGATCGTGCGTACCCCGTGCGACGAGGTGTCCAGGTCCGGGAAGTAGGAGACGTAATCCGTCCAGCGTGGATCATCGCGGAAGATCGGCTCGCCGCGCCCGTGGATGCGCACGATGGTGGGCGGTCCCTGGAAGGAACACCACATCAGCGTGATGCGGCCGTTCTCGCGCAGGTGCGCGATGGTCTCCGCGTTGCTTCCGGCGCAGTCGAGATAGGCGACGGTCAGCTCGTCGACGACGGCGAACGAGCCGTTGAGCCCCTTCGGCGACAGGTTGACCGTGCCCGACCCGGCCAGCGGCGCCGTCGCGGTGAAGAAGATCGGTTGTGCCTCGATGAAGGTCCTCAGCCGTCCTGAGATCCGCTCGTACGTTTTCCCCATGACCCGCATTCTGTCAGCCGGCGACCGGCGTCGATGCCGTCCACAGCCCGCAGCGGTGCTCGGCGGCCAGGTCGACGCCGCCGGACGCGCCGGTCGCCAGGGTCCGCACGTACGGTGTGGCGGCACCCGGGCGCAGCCGCGGCCAGCCGGCCCCGCCCGTGGCGGCGAACCGGGACCAGGCGTCGATCATCTCCTCGGCCAGGGCCGGCCCCGCCGGTGGCGGCAGCGGTGCGACGTCGAACAGGTACGGCAGCTCGGACCCGTGGTAGGCGCCCCACGGCCCCTGGCCCTCGGCGAACTCGTACGCGAAGGTCGGGGTGTGCCGGGCGAAGAGCCGGTTGCCCGCCAGCGTGGGGCAGGCCCAGATCCGGTCGGTGGCCACGGCGGCCCAGGCCTGGGCGGGGGAGGCGTACGCCTCGACCGGATACGCTGCCGCCACCTGGCCGGCCCGGTCGCCGAAGGCGGCCTTCAGGACGGCGGCGTACCGCTCGGCGGTGACCGGCGAGCCGGCCTCGACGAAGGCGATCATGCCCCGGTGCTCGTCGCGGGTGTTGCCGGAGAGCACCGGCACCCGGTGGAAGGCGCCCGCCCGCAGCGCGTCGGCGGGATGCCGGGGCAGCAGCGCGGTGCCGTGGGCGGGGTTCAGGAACGCGTCGAGCCCGACGCCCTCGGTGTGCTGCAGCAGCGCGTCCGCCGGCTGGGCGCGCAGACATGCGGCCACGTCGGCGCCGCAGTGCAACGTGGCCGCCAGCTCGGCACCCGCACGCCGTACGTCGGCCACCGGCGAGAACGGGGAACCCGCCTCGACGTCCGGATAGGACAGCTCGGCGGGCCAGTCGGTCAGGCACGGTCCGGACTGGAGAACGGCCCGGTCGAACAGGCCCGCCGCCGCGGGCGAGGCGAGGTGCGCGCACGCGCTCAGGCCGCCCGCGGACTGCCCGGCGAGCGTGACGTTGCGGGGGTCGCCGCCGAAGGCCGCGGCGTTGCGGCGTACCCAGCGCAGCGCGGCCTGCTGGTCCTGGAGTCCGAAGGTGCCCGAGCCGGCCAGGCCGGGCAGGCCGAGGAAGCCGAAGACCCCCAGCCGGTAGTTGACGGTCACGACGACGACGTCACCCCGGACGGCGAGCCGGTGGGCGTCGTACATGCCGCCCGAGCCGGTCTGGAAGCTGCCTCCGTGCAGCCACACCACCACCGGCCGGCGGTGGGGCTTCCCGAGCGGCGTGGTGACGTTCAGGTAGAGGCAGTCCTCCGCGCCGCTGCGGGGCCCGCCGTGGCCGGGCGAGTTCTGCTTGCAGGCCGGTCCCGGTGCGTCGGCCTCGCGCACGTCCGGCCACGGCGCGACCGGCTGCGGCGGGCGCCAGCGGAGGTCGCCGGTGGGCGGCGCGGCGTACGGTATGCCGTGGAACGTGCGGTAGCCGTCGTGCAGGGTGCCGCGGACCAGCCCGGCGTCCGTCCGGACGATGGCGGGGTTCCCGGCGGTCGCCGGCGCCGCGCCGGTGATCAGCGTCGTGGCCAGGCCGAGCAGGCCGGCCGCCAGGGTTCTGCGGAATGAAGAGACGGTCATGCGGTCCAGCCTGGCCGCGCATCGTCAGCAGTGGATCGACCGCCGGGAGCTCGATCGGTGGAGAGTCCGATCCACCGATCGGTGGATGACGACGGGCAGACAGTGCCGCCCGCCGCCTGCGGAGGGCGACGGGCGGTTCGGCACACGGGCCGGCTAGAACTTCGGGGCGTCCGGGGCCTCGAGCAGGCCCAGCCGCAGCGCCGTCATCAGCGCCTGGGCCCGGTTCGCCGCGCCCAGCTTCTCGTACAGCTTGGAGATGTGCGTCTTCGCCGTCGACTCCGACACGAAGAGCTGCTTGGCGATGCCCGCGACGCTCATGCCGTCCGCGAGCAGGCGCAGGACCTGACCCTCGCGGGGCGAGAGCTGCGGCCCGGACGGGGCGAGCCGCCGCTTCATGGCCTCGGCGAGGTCGGCCGCCGTGAACGCGCTCGGGGCCGAGGCCGCGTGCCGCGCCGCCGCCACCACCTCGTCGGCCGGGGCGGTCTTGGGCACGAAGGCGCTGGCTCCCGCCTCCAGGGCGCCGAACAGCTGGTCGTCGCCCGCGTACATGGTGAGGACGACGATGCCCATGTTGGCGTTGTTCTTGCGCAGGGCACGGGTCGCCTCGAGGCCGCTGCCGTCGGGCAGCCGCAGATCCATGATCACCACGTCGGGCTGGAGCGCGCCGGCCTGGCGGACGGCCTCGGCGGCCGTGGCTGCCTCGCCGACCACCTCGAACTGGCGGTCCCGCTCGAACGCGTGCCGCAGCCCCTTACGGATCAGGTCGTGATCGTCGACGAGGAGCACCTTGGTGCGGGTCGTCGGCATCGGACTGGTCGACATGCTCGGGTTACTCCCCTTCTGGTGCGGAAACGCTATCCCGCACGCTATCGCGCCGAGCCGAGGTTCCGAGCACTACCGCAACGGTTGTCCCGCTGGGGTGTCGTGGTCTGATCTCCAGCCGGCCTCGGATACGTTCCGCCCTCTCGGCCATGATCGCAAGGCCGTACCGCCCGTCCGGGCGGTCGTCGGCGAAGCCCTTGCCGTCGTCGGAGACCTCGATCTCCGCGTACGGCGGGTCGACCGTGCAGGTGACCCACAGGTTGGACGCGCCGGCGTGTTTGCGGGCGTTGGTGATCGCCTCCTGGGCGATGCGCAGCAGTTCCGCCTCGGTGGCGGCGGGCAGCCGCGCGGTGGACTCGTCGAACGTGAAGTGCACCCGCAGGCCCGCGGACGTGCCCAGGGTGCGGGCGTACTCGGCGATGGCCGCCGCGAGCCCGCCGTTGCGGTCCACCTCGGAACGCAGCTCGAACAGGCTGAGTCGCAGCTCCGTGATGACCCGGGTGACCTCGCCGCGCAGGGTGCGCAGTTCCTCGGCGGTCTCGTCGGCGCCCTCGGGCAGGGTCGCCTGCGCGTTGTCGATGCCGTACCCGACCATGACGAGCTCCTGCGCGACGCCGTCGTGGATCTCGCGGGCCAGGCGCTGACGCTCCTCATTGGTCGCCAGCGAGCGCACCTCGTCGAAGAGCAGCGCGGCCTCCAGCCGCAGGGCGGCCGGGCCGGTCACCTCGGTCACCCTCGCGATCACCGCCGACGGGTACGCGTTCGGCACGTCCGCCTCGAGGATCACGAGCCCGATCGTGCGTACGCCGGCGACCAGCGGCACGACCAGCGACGACGCCTCCCCGCCCTGGTGCGAGCGGGCCTGCGAGCGGGTCGCCGTCTGCGGCTGCTGGCTCGCCCACGCGTCGGCGATCGCCGAGTCGGCGTCGAGGGTGACCTCCCAGTCGACGCGTTCGGCGCCGGTCTGGGCGAGCACGACCAGCCGCCCGCCGCCGCTGGCCGACAGCACGGCGGCCCGGTGACCGGGCGCCACCACGCGCAGCTCCTCGAGCAGGTGCTCCGAGATGCCGCCCGGGTCGAGGGTCGCGCCGGGCAGCGACCGGGCGACGCTGCGCAGCTGGGTCAGCAGGCGGGTGGCCTCCGCGTACGGCTGCGGCTTGTTCTCGACCGGCGTCATGAGCTGCCGCATGGTGTCCGCGGCGAAGGTGACGATCGCACCGAGCACGAGCCACTGCCCGCCGGCGGCGAGATAGCCCGGCTGGGTGACGATCGATTCACCGTCCTCGGCGATCACCCCGCCGATCACCATCGCGACGGCCGCGACCCCGAGCAGCGCCGCCCCCTCGGTCGGCCGCCGGCGCAGCGCCGCGGTCAGCAGCGGGACCGCCAGGTACGGAAGGACCGCCTCGGCACCGAACCCGGCCTCGACCGTCCCGGAGACGTTCGCGGCCGCGGCGACCGACCCGGCGGCCAGCCCGGTGACCGCCACCTCGGCGACCCGCCCCAGCGGCGCGACCACCCGGTGATGCGGCAGGAAGAACGCCGGCAGCGCCGCGACCAGCAGCAACGCGATCCAGCGCAACTGGCCCGCGTCCTGGGTGGCGATCAGGGTGAGCGCCGAGACGAGGGCGAGCATGACGAGGCGAGCGGCTACCGCGAGCGGGTGGACGCGCACGAGAACGCTGGCTGAGGCGGGCACGTGACGGATCGTAGCCGCACCATCGGGAATCGGCCCATCGCCCGATGCGTCCACGTCCCTGCTCCCGCCGCGACGGCCGTGGCATGGGACGGTCTGGCGTCGGGGTGGCCGGCGTGGGGGCGGCGCCGGCGAGCGGGGGCCGGGCGGGGCGGCGTGGGCGCCAGCGGAGAGGCCGTGAGTCGCATGGCGTCCGGCACGCGGTAGCCTGCCTGCCATGGCGGACACCTCGACGCAGTCCATCCAGGTCCAGGCGCCCCTCGACCAGGTCGCCGCGGTGATCTGCGACTTCCCCCGCTATCCGGAGTGGGCCGACGCGATGAAGCGGGTGGAGGTGCTCGAGGAGTACGACGACGGCTACGCGGCCCAGGTCCGGTTCGTCATCGACGCCGGGCCGCTCTCCGACGACTACACGCTCGAATACGCGTATGCCGACGACCTGTCGCGCATCGAGTGGCATCTCGTGGCACCGTCGAAGATGCAGAAGATGCTGAACGGCTCCTACGACCTGGTCGACGCGGGGAACGGCGCCACCGAGGTGACGTACTCGCTCGAGGTGGAGCTCAACATCGGCATGCTCGGCATGTTCAAGCGCAAGGCCGAGAAAATGATCATGGATACGGCGCTGAAGGAGCTGAAGCGCCGCGTCGAGAGCCGGCAGGCCTAGACCGGCACGTGTCAGGAGCGCCGGCAGGCCTGGATCCGGCACGACAGCGGGAGCGGCGGCAGCCGGACGGCGGTGGCGGCATACAGCAGGGGGCAGGGCGATGACAGGGACGGCACGCCAGGAGGCCGAGCGGCTCGTCGCCGCCCTGCTCGCCAGGGCCGCGCAGGGCGGCCGCGACGGCCTGGGAGACCTGCTCGGATCGGCGGTGGGTCAATTCCTCTCCGGTACGGGCACACAGCAGCACAGAAGCAGCACCGGCTGGGCCACCGGCACGGCCGAGTGCTGCGTCTGCCCGATCTGCCGGGCCATGGCCGCCCTCCGCGACCCGACCCCCGAGACCGCCGAACGCCTGGCCACGGGCGCCGGCGATCTCGCCACCGGCCTGGCCACCCTGATGCGCGGCCTCTCCGCCGTCCTCGGCGCCACCAGAACCCCCGACCGGGACTCGACAGGCCACCAAGAGCCGGCTTCGGACCGGGACCCGGCCCGCTACCCGCCCTCGACCCCGGACGAGGCGTGGTCCGCCGCAACCCGCACCGACGCCCAGAGCACCACCCGCACCGGGCCGAAGACCGCGCCGACCGCTGAGCCGAAGACCGCGCCGACCGCCGGCGCGAAGAGCGCGAAGACCGCGAGGACCGCGCCGACCGCCGGCGGGAAGAGCGCGACTCGTGCCGCCGGCGAGCGGGTGGAGCCGCCGGCGGACAGGAACGCCGACCCGTGGGCCGCGGCCACCCGGAGCCCGGCCGGCACGGGCAGAGAAGCGGCCGGCGGCCGGGACCACGACGGAAGCCCGGCCGAGGCGCGGCACGACGCCGGGGCGCGTCCCAGAGCGCGGCCCGCCCGTAAGGCCGCGTCCCCGTCGGGGCGGAGGTCCGCCGCTGCTTCCGGGGACGCCGCCGCCCGTACCGAAAAAAATGCCGGACCCGAACGATCCCCCGCCGACGAAAACGGGGAATCGCGGCGGGAAAGTGCCGCTGCGGGATCCGGCACCGTAGATCATGATGTGTCGGCCCGGCCCCGGACCCCCGAGGCGCGGGAAACGCGAGCCACCGGCGACGTGTGACACAACAACGTGGGGCAGCACCCTGTGACACGACCTGGCACAGGACGGACCCCACCCCGGGCACGGCAGACGTGTGACGCAACGACGTGTGACACCGCAGACGTGTGAGGCAACAACGTGTGACACGACACCGTGCCACACAACAGAGGGGACGGCATGACGCTGACCATCGGAGTCGACGTCGGCGGCACGAAGGTGGCCGGCGGGGTGGTGGACGACCAGGGTGTCGTGATCGCGCAGACGCGGCGCGAGACCCCGGCGGACGACCCGGCCGGCACGCGGGACACCATCGTGGCGGTCGCCGCCGAGCTGGCGGCCCGGTATCCCGCGGCGAAGGCCGTCGGGATCGGTGCCGCCGCCTGGATCGACGCCGCCGGTGCGACGGTGCTCTTCGCGCCGAACCTCGCCTGGCGGGACGAGCCGGTGCGCGACTACGTGGCCAAGGCCGTGGGCCTGCCGACCGTGCTGGAGAACGACGCCAACGTCGCGGCCTGGGCCGAGTTCCGGTTCGGCGCCGCGCGGCAGGCCGACGACTCGATGGTGATGATCACCGTGGGTACCGGCATCGGCGGCGGCATCGTGCTCAACGGCGCGTTGTGGCGCGGTGCCAACGGGATCGCCGGGGAGCTCGGCCACATCCAGTCGGTGAACGGCGGGCATCCCTGCGGCTGCGGGCGGCTGGGCTGCCTGGAGCAGTACGCGAGCGGCAACGCCCTGGTCCGCTTCGCCCAGGCGGGTGCGCGGCAGGAGCCGGAGCGCGCCGGGACGCTGCTGGAGCTGGCCGGGGGTGACCCGCAGGCGATCAGCGGCCGGATGATCACCGAGGCGGCGCAGCGCGGCGACGCGGTAGCCCGCGACGCCTTCGCGCAGATCGGCTACTGGCTGGGGGTGGCGATGGCCGACCTGGCCCAGACGTTCGACCCGCAGGTGTTCGTCGTCGGCGGCGGGGTCATCGACGCGGGGGAGCTGCTGATGGGGCCGACGGTGCGGACCTATCAGGAGCAGCTGGCCCAGCGGAGCCGGTTCCCGGTCGCGGAGATCAGGGCCGCGGAGACCGGCAACACCGCCGGGGTGCTCGGCGCGGCCGACCTGGCCCGCCGGATCTGAGGGAGACGACGTGTCCGGGGTACCGCTGCGGGTGCTCAGCTACAACGTGCACGGCCTGCGGGACGACCGGGCCGCGCTGACCGGGCTGGTCCGCGAGCTGGCCCCGGACGTCGTCGTCGTGCAGGAGGCGCCGCGCCGGTGGCGCTGGCGGCACAAGTGCGCGGCCCTCGCCGACGACTTCGGCATGGTGGTCGCGGCCGGCGGGCTGCCGTCCCTGGGGAACTTGCTGCTGGTCAGCCTGCGGGTACGGGTGCACGAGACCTGGTGCCTGCGCTATCCGCTGACGCCGGGCCGGCACCTGCGCGGCGCGGCCTTCGCGCGCTGCTCGGTGCGCAACGCCCGGTTCACCGTCTCCGGATCGCACCTCGCCACGGATCCGGCCGAGCGTCCCGACCAGGCGGCGTGCTGGAAGGAGGCGCTGTCCGCGGTGGAGGGTCCGCTGATCGCCGGCGGCGACCTCAACGAGGGCCCGGGCGGGGGAGCGTGGCGCACGGTCGCCGACGGCCTGGTGGACACCGGCGCCCGGCGCGGCGGCGCGGCCCTGACCTTCCCGGCGACCCTGCCGCGGCAGCGGCTGGACGGGCTCTTCGTCTCGCCGGACATCGAGGTGGTCCGCTACGAGGTGGTCGACTCCGACGCCGCGCGCCGGGCCAGCGACCATCTGCCGGTGCTGGCCGACCTGGCCCTGCCCCCCGATTGACCCTTCCGGGGTGCCCGGGCTTCTGCGAGGATTCCCCGATGCACGACACCCCGGACATCGCCGACCGGCACGACGCGGTCTGCGTGATCGGTGCGGGCGGCAGCGGCCTCGCCGCGCTCAAGAATCTGCGGGAGCAGGGCTTCTCCGTCGACTGTTACGAGCGCGAGGCGTCCGTCGGCGGCGCCTGGAACTGGCGCCACGACCGCAGCCCGGTCTCTGCGGGCACCCATCTGGTCTCGTCGCGGGCGCTGTCCGAGTTTCCCGACTTCCCGATGCCGGACGACTGGCCGGACTATCCGCACCACAGCGCGTTCCTGACCTACCTCGAGCGCTACGCGGAGCATTTCGGGCTGCGGGACAGCATCTGGTTCGGCACCGAGGTGGTCGCGGTGACCCCGGTCGGCGACGGCCGCTGGGACGTGACGACCCGCGGCACCGGCGGCGGCGCGGAGCGGGTCCAGCGCTATGCCGCCGTCGTGGTCGCCAACGGGCACAACTGGTCGCCGAAGCCGTTCGAGGTGGACTCGTCGGGCTTCCGGGGGCAGGTCCTGCCGGCCTCGGCGTACCAGGATCCGGCGCAGCTGCGCGGGCGGAAGGTGCTGGTCGTCGGCGGCGGCAACACCGGCTGCGACATCGCGGTCGACGCGGCCCAGCACGCCGACGCGGTGTGGCACTCGATCCGCCGGGGTCACTGGTACGCCCCCAAGTACGTCCTCGGCCGCCCGGCCGATCAGCTCGGCGCCCTGCTGCACCGGCTGCGCCTGCCGCCGCGGGTGCGCCGGTGGATCTACCGGCGCACGGTGCGGCTCACCGTCGGCGACGTCACGCGCTTCGGGCTGCCGGCACCCGACCGCCGCACGTACGAGAGCCGTCCGGTGGTCGACAGCCAGCTGGTCCACTACGTCGGCCACGGCCGGATCACCCTGGTGCCGGACGTCGTGCGGCTCGAGGGCACCACGGCGACGTTCGCCGACGGCCGGCGCGCCGATCCGGACCTCGTCGTCGCCGCCACCGGCTATCTGCCGCGGTTCGAGTTCCTCGCCCCCGAGGCGCTGGACATCGACGAGAACGGCAGGCCCGATCTTCACCTGCACGCGTTCGCCCGGCGCCATCCCACCCTGGCGGTGGTGGGGCTGGTGGAGTCCGACCACGGCCTGCTGCCCCTGGCCCACTGGCAGAGCGTGGCCGTCGCCCGCTGGCTGAGGCTGCGCCGGGAGGATCCGGAGCGAGCCGCGCAGGTGCAGCGCAAGGAGTCGTCGCGGCCGCTGCGCACCTGGTCCCGGCCGCGGGACGTCCGGTCGTCGCGGCACTGGTTCGAGGTGAGCGCGGTCGGCTATCTGCGTGCCGTCGAGGAGCTGCTCGCGCGCCTGGAGAAGGCATGATCCTGCGCTTCGAGGACTGGACCGACCCGGTGCCCCCGGTGCGCCGGGAGGTCCTCAGCGCGCTGCCGCATCCGGACGAGGGGCAGCCGCCGCTGCTGTTCGTCCCCGGGCTGGGGCACGGCGCGTGGGCCTTCCGCGAGCACTGGCTCGGTCACGCCGCGTCGCGCGGGTTCGCCGCGTACGCGCTGAGCCCGCGCGCGAACGGGACGCTGCGTGCGTACGTGCACGACGTGGTGCAGGCCGCCGCCGCGCTGCCCCGCCAGGCCGTCCTGATCGGCCACGGGACCGGCGCGCGGATCGTGGCCCACGCGCTGGCGCGCTATCCCGCCCGGGCCGCGGTGCTGGCCGCGCCGGTGCTGCGGGGATGGTCGGCGCTCGGTGCGGCGCTGCGGGCCAACCCGCTCGGCACCCTGCCGGCCTGCTTCGGCGGCGGCCTCAGGCTCCGCGCCGGGCAGCTCTTCAGCGCGGGGTTCGCCGGCGTGGACGCGTACGCCGGGCGTCTCGTCCGGACGCCCGCCGCCGTCTGCCGGTCCCTGCTGGCGGCGCCCGCGCCGGCCCGGCCGGTCGGCACGCCCCCGGTGCTCGTGCTGGGCAGCCCGGACGACCGGATCGTCACCCGCGGTGCGCTGGACCGGGTCGCGGCCGGCCACGGCGGTGCGCCGCTGCTGTTCCCCGGCATGGGGCACGACCTGATGCTGGACGCCGGCTGGCGGGAGCCGATCGACGCGATCCTGGACTGGCTGGTGAAGGAGCTCTCGCCCTAAGGCCCTTTACCCGGGACTTACCCGGTCATCCGGTACTGTCGGCGCCCATGGTCAGTCCGGTCACCTCCGAGCGCCCGCAGCCCGCCGACGCGGCGCAGGCGCCCGCCCCGTCGCGATGGCGCCGGGCCCGCTCGCACCTGCCCGCGGCGGGTGCCTACCTCGGGCTCGCGCTGGTCGTCATGGGCGGCTACCTGGCCGATCCGGCCGGACGGGTCTCCGGGCACCTGGCCAGCGACAACACCTGGTTCCAGTGGCTGCTCTCGCACGGGGCGTACTCGGTGCGGCACCTGAGCAACCCGCTGTTCTCGCACCAGCAGAACGCGCCCGACGGCGTGAACATGATCGCGAACACCTCGGTGCTGGGCGTCACGCTGCCGATGGCGCCGGTGACCATGCTGTTCGGGCCGCGCGTCGCGTATTTCGTCTGGATGGTCGGCGCCCTCGCCGGCACGGCGTTCAGCACCTACTGGGTGCTGCGGCGCTACCTCGTCACGTCGCGGGTGGCGGCGTTCCTCGGCGGCGCCTTCGCCGGCTTCGCGCCCGGCGTCGTGCACCACGCGAACGGACAGCCGAACTTCGTCTCCAACTTCCTGCTGCCGCTGATCGTGGCGCGGGTGGCCCGGCTCGGCCTGGACGGCCGCTGGCGCCGCGACGGGGTGATCCTCGGGCTGCTGGTCACCTACCAGCTCTTCCTCAACGAGGAGCTGCTGCTCATCACGGCGGTCGGCTGCCTGTTCCTGACCCTCGGGTACGCGGTGCTGTGCCGCGCCGAGGCGCGCCGGCGGGTGGCGGACTTCGCGCGGGCGCTGGGGCTGACCGCGGTCGTGGCGGGCGTGCTCTGCGCGTACCCGATCTGGTTCCAGTTCAACGGGCCGGGGTCGTTCTCGGCGCTGCCGTTGTTCGTCGACTGGGGCGAGGACCCGCTGGCCTACCTGACCTTTGCGCGCGACACCATCGCCGGCACCAAGGCCTCCGAGCTGACCGTCGGGCGCACCGAGCAGAACAGCTGGTTCGGCCCGCCGCTGGTGCTGATGCTCATCGTGCTGGCCGTCGTGCTGTGGAGCCGGTCGGTGGCGGCGCGGCTGGCGGTCGTCACCGGCATCGCCGGTGGCCTGCTCTCGCTCGGCCCGGCGCTGCGCTTCGCCGGCATCCTCACCGAGATCCCCGGCCCGTTCGCCGCGATGCCGGAGCACATGCCGGTGCTGGGCCTGCTCATGCCGAGCCGCCTGACCTTCGTGGTGATCGGCGCGACCACGGTGCTGCTCGCCCTGGGCTGGGAGCACCTGCGGTGGCAGGCCGGACCGGTGCCGGTCGCCCGGGTGCTCATCGCCCTGTCGGTGCTGCCGCTGGTGCCCAAGCCGATCCCGGCCCGGCCGGACTGGCCGACGCCGGAGTTCATCAGCTCGGGTGCCTGGCGCCCGTACGTGAAGCCCGGCCAGACGCTGGTCCCGGTGCCCCTGCCGAGCGACTGGCTGGGCCGGGAGACGCTGAGCTGGAGCGCGGAGGCGAGGCACGAGTTCGTGGTGCCGGAGGGTTACTTCCTCGGGCCGGACCCGGCGGGCATCGGCAAGATGGGCCCCGCGCGGGCCAGCTGGTTCACCCACTTCGTCCTCAGGGTCCGCAAGGAGGGGGTCGCTCCCCCACTCACCGACGCGGAGAAGGAGACCATCCGCGCCGAGGTGCGGCGGTGGAACGGCGGGGTGCTGGTGATGAAGGCCGAAGCCAGGTACGAGCCGACGCGCGCCCTGGTGGAGCAGGTCTACGGGCCGGCACGCCAGGACCGGGACGTCTGGATCTGGATCCCCTGATCCTGCTCAGCGGCGCAGCCGCGCCGCGACCCTCCCGGTGCGGTCCAGGGCGGTGAGGTAGGCCCGGGCCCACGTCACGATGTCGTGGCTGCTCAGGTGCGCCCGCATGGCGGCCATCCGGCGGGCCAGGTCCGCCGGATCGGCCTCCATCGCGCGCAGCAGCGTCTCCTTGAGCCCGTCCACGTCGTGCGGGTTGACGAGGAACGCGTCCTCCAGCTCCGCGGCGCAGCCGGTGAACTCGCTGAGCACGAGCGCGCCGGAGGCGTCCGCGCGGGCGGCCACGTACTCCTTGGCGACCAGGTTCATGCCGTCGCGCAGCGGGGTCACCACCATCACGTCCGCGGTCTGGTAGAGCGCGGCCAGCTCGGCGCGGTCGAACGGCTGGTTGAGGTAGTGGATGGCGGGCTCGCCGACGCGGCCGTACTCGCCGTTGATCCGCCCGACCTCGCCCTCGATCCGGTCGCGCAGCACCCGGTAGTTCTCCACCTGCTCCCGGCTCGGCACCGCGACCTGCACCATCACCGTGTCGCGGACCTTCACCCGGCCGTCGTGCAGCAGCTCGCTGTACGCGGTCAGCCGGTGCTCGATCCCCTTGGTGTAGTCGAGGCGGTCCACGCTCAGCAGGACCCGCCGCGGGCGGCCGAGGTCCGCCCGCAGCTGCTGGGCCCGCTCGCGGACGTCGGGGCGGGCGGCCAGCGCCTGCATCTCGGCCACGTCGATCGAGACGGGGAAGGCGCCGGTGCGCACCGTACGGCCGTCGACGGTGATCTGGTCGTTGGCGGTGACCCGCGCGCCGAGCAGCTTCACCGCGAGCTGGGCGAAGTTGTGCGCCGCCTGCGGGCGCTGGAAGCCGACGAGGTCCGCGCCGAGCATCCCGCGCAGCAGTTCGATGCGGCGGGGGAGCTGCATGAACAGCTCGGGCGGGGGGAACGGCACGTGCAGGAAGAACCCGATCAGCACGTCGGGGCGGAGCCGGCGCAGCAGTTCCGGGACGAGCTGCAGGTGGTAGTCCTGCACCCAGAGCACCCCGCCGGGCTCGACGACCTCGGCGGCGGCCTCCGCGAAGCGCCGGTTGACCTCGGAGTAGGTCTCCCACCAGCCCCGGTGGAAGACGGGCTGCTCGACGGCGTCGTGGTAGAGCGGCCACAGCGTCGAGTTGGCGAAACCCTCGTAGTAGCCGCGCAGCTCCTGCTCGGACAGCGCCATGGTGCGCAGGCGCAGGCTGCCGATGTCGGTGAGGGTGGGCGCGGCGCCGACCCCGCCCGCCCAGCCGACCCAGGTCGCCGGGGTCTGCTGCAGGATCGCGTGCAGGGCGCTGGCGAGGCCGCCGGGACTGCGCCGCCATTCGCAGGCGCCGTCGGGCGCGGCGCTGTCGTCGGTGGGGAGGCGATTGGCGACGACCACGAGCGAGCTCTGGCGCATTCACGAAAGGTTAATGGATGACTACCGAGAGATACAACGTCGGTGATCTATGCCATGGCGGCGGGCCTCAGACGACCGCCCCGTCGTCGAACTCGTCGTCGTCGTCGCCGGAGCGCAGCCGCCACACCAGGGTCACCGCGCCCGCGACGATCGACGTGAAGCCGATCAGCGTGACCAGGTTGCGGTCGACCGGGAGCAGCCACGGGAACAGGAACAGCACGAACCCGAGCACCACGCCCGCCACGCCGGCGATCGCGTACTTCGAGATGTGCGGCAGCGGTGGCGGGGGCGGGGGCACGTAGCGCTCGTCGTCGTCCTCGCCGCCCGGGCCGGTGCCGAAGGTGTCCAGCCCGTCCAGCAGGGAGGGCTCGTCGACCCGGTCCGTGCGGCGCCGGTTGAGCTGGATGCCCGCGACGTCGGTGGCCGAGGTGATCTTGTCGCCGGGCTCGGCCGGCGGCTGCGGGGCCCGGGCGGCGTCGATGCCCTCCGCGGCCGGCCACGGCGGCGAGGCCGGGTCGACGGCGGTGTGGAAACCGGCGACGATCTGCGCCCAGGCGGCGTCGACCTCCCGCTGGTCGCCGCTCGGGCGCTCCTTCGGCGGCGTGGCCGGCGAGGCGGTGCCGGCGTCACCGGTCAGCTTCTGCAGATGCTCGCGGGCGGTGTCGAGATGGGTGCGGTCGACGTAGAGCCGGTCGGTGGGCCGGGCCGGGAGCGTCGTGGCCCGCAGGATCGGGTTGAGATCGGCGGAGGGCTGCAGATAGGCGGCGATGCCGCCGGCCGCCAGCACGTCGAGCAGATGCTCGCCGACGCGTGGATCCACGTCGCCCGCGGCCGCGTAATCGGCCGCGTCGAGCCCGTTGTCCCGCCGCCCGCGACGGGCGCCACCCGCAGACACCCCTGCACACTCCTCGCCCCGCGCCGCTCGCGCGTGCCTTGAATGGTGACACGACAGGTGCCGCTTGCGGGAGTGCGTTGTGGCGTGCCGCTCCCGCTTCGTACGCTTTCCCTTCCACATGGGCCGCGGCGCGCGGGAAAGGACCTCGGTGTTCTACTGGCTGCTGAAGTACGTGGTTCTCGGACCTGTCCTGAAATGCCTTTTCCGCCCCGACGTGGAGGGACTCGAGCACGTCCCGGCGACCGGTCCGGTGATCCTGGCCTGCAACCACCTGTCGTTCTCCGACTCGATCTTCACACCCCTGATCGTGAAGCGGAAGGTGACATTCGTCGCCAAAGCGGAGTACTTCACGGGTAAGGGGATCAAGGGCTGGCTGATGCGGCAGTTCTTCGTCGGCACGGGGACGATCCCGGTCGACCGTTCGGGCGGCAAGGCCGCCCGCGCGGCCCTCGACACCCAGTTGCGGGTGCTGCGCTCGGGCAACATCGCCGGCATCTACCCGGAGGGCACCCGCTCGCCCGACGGCCGGCTCTACCGCGGCAAGACCGGCGTGGCCCGCCTCGCGCTGGAGAGCGGCGCCCCGGTGGTGCCGGTCGCGCTGCTGAACACCGACGAAATCCAGCCGACCGGCAAGCTCATCCCCAAGATCAAGCGGGTCCGGCTGCGCTTCGGCCCCCCGCTCGACTTCTCCCGGTACTCCGGCTCGGTCGGCGACCGCTTCGTCGAGCGCGCGGTGACCGACGAGATCATGTACGAGCTGATGACCCTGACCGGCCGCGAGTACGTCGACGTCTACGCCGCGTCGCTGAAGACGTCGGTCGTCGCGCCCCACCCGCCGGCCCGCCGCCGCACCGGCGTTTGAGCCGGTGGAGGACCGGGCACGGTGATCGGGTCACAGTGAGGAGGTTCGACATGCCGGCACGCGAGGAGATGCCCAGCACGCTGAAGCGGTCACCGAAGAAGGCTCAGGACACCTGGGCCAAGACCCACGACTCGGCCGTCGAGCAGTACGGCGAGGGCGAGCGCGCCCACCGCACGGCGTTCTCCGCGGTGAAGCACTCGTTCGAGAAGGTGGGCGACCACTGGGAGCCGAAGGCGAAGAAGGGGCCCAGCGACGCCAAGGCCGCGGGGGGCCGCGGGACGAAGGCGCAGGCCAAGGGCGGCGTCGACGCCAACGCCAGCAAGGAGCACCTGCTCGGCGTCGCGAAGCGCCTGGAGATCCGCGGCCGCTCCCGGATGACCAAGTCCGACCTGGTCGACGCCATCCAGAAGGCCAACAGGCGCAGCGACCGCAAGGCCCGGGCGAAGTAAGCCGTCAGATCCGGCGCCCGCCCCCGCGGCCCGTCCTCGTCGAGGGTCACCCTGCCGTCACCGCGGCGCGTGGCCGCCCGCTTCCATGGCCCTCCACCGGGCCAGGTTGTGCCGGGCGTCCACCAGCGCGTCGTGCCGGCCCTCGGCGCCGGGCAGGGGCGGGTTGCCCACGTCGTCCCAGCGCTGGCGCAGGTCCTTGGTGAAGCGCGGTATCTCCCGGGGCAGGGCCGGCATCGCGCCCCAGAGCTGGGCGAGCGCCACGTGGTCGTACGCGGCGTACCACGCCCAGAGCTCGATCTGCTCGTCCCGGCCGTGGATCGGCTCGGTGAGGAACGCGTACAGGTCGTCGCGGATGCGTTCCCGGGAGCGCCACGCCGGGTCCGCCGGGGACGGCAGCTTGTCCAGCACGTTGCGGCGCACCCAGGGCACCGCCCGGGAGTCGTCGAACTGGGTGGAGACCGCGTAGAAGGTGCGGCCGTGCTCGTCGACGACGCCGATCGACACGAGGTCGACCGTGCGGCCGTCCTCGATGAATTCGCAGTCGTAAAAATAGCGGTAGACCATCGCGGCCCATCCTCGCCTACCGCGGGTCGGCCTCGGCGACCAGGGCCGCCCGCGAGCGCCGCAGCACCTCCCGGTTGCCGTCGCCCTCGCCGGTGACGAGCCGCCGGGCCGCCCAGTCCGCCTGCACCGCCCAGCGGAAGCGCAGCATCACCGGCAGCGCGGCGTGCAGCTCGCCCTCGTCCACCGGGCCGGCCGCGAGATAGCCGTCGAGCAGCTCCGCCGCGGTCTCCGGGCCGCCCGCGTAGACCACGGCGGCCGCCACGTCGTAGAGCAGCGGGCCGGTGCCGCTCGCACCGCAGTCGAGCAGGCCCGCCCGGCCCGTCGCCGGATCCACCAGGAAGATCTCCGGGGCCGGGTCGCCGTGCAGCACCCCGTAGGTGAGCCGGTCGGTGACCGACAGGCGGGTCATGGCGGTGACCGCGCCGGCGACCGCCTCCCGCAGCCACGGCTCCACGGCCAGGTGCGGGGCGTCCGGGTCGAGCAGGTTCCAGCGGCGCAGGCCCGGATGGTGGAAGGTCTGCAGCGTGCGGTGCACGGCGCCCAGGCGGTCGCCCCAGAACTGCTGGTCGATCGGGTCCCGGCCGTCGAGGATGCGGCCCGGCGCCCGGCGCAGCACCGCCATCGCGCCGAACGGGGTGTCGGCCGTCAGGCCCCCGGCCAGCGTCCGCACCGGCTCGCCGGCCTCGATGCCGGTGCTGCGCAGGTGCTCGGCGGCGGCGAGCCCCGCCTCCACCGGCTGGCGGGCGGCCGGCTCGGCGAGGCGGGCGACGAAGCGCTCGCCGCCCGCGGTCACGTCCCACCCGTGCGACAACAGGCCCCCGGGCAGCGCCGAGATCTCGGCGGGCACGAGATGCCACTGCTCCCGCAGGGTGGATCGAAGGAGGTCGTGGTCCGGCACGGCCGCGATTATGTCGGCACACTGAGTAGTAGCGACGGACACCGTGGGTGGTTTGGCCGCGGTTTCGCCGGGTGGTCGGTCCCGAACTCGATGCATTTGTTACCCCTCGCGATTGGGGCTATACAGCGAGCGACATACGCGAAATGATCGAAAGGCAGGCGCTGGAGGTATCAAATGGCGTTGATGGCGCTCTTCATGCTAAGAGTGATCGTTCACGTCCAGGGAGCGACGTCGGGCATGTCCGGCGGTGGTCCCGACCGGGGGAAGGACTGACCGTGGATCATCGGCTGCCGGAGCCGGGTGACGCGCTCACGGGCGTGGAGATGTTCGCCGGGCTGGAGCCCGACGTGCGCCAGCGGGTGATCGCCGCCGCCGTGCCCCGTACGTACCGCAAGGGCCAGATCCTGTTCGTCGAGCACGATCCGGGCGATTCGCTGATCGTGCTGCGCCGCGGCGCGATCGCGGTGTTCCGCACCGCGCCCACCGGCGAGCGGGCCGTGCTGCACGTGGTGCGCCCGCCGGACGTGCTGGGGGAGGTCTCGCTGCTGGACGCGTCCACCCGGTCGGCCAGCGCCGAGGCGATCGAGGACAGCCAGGCGCTGGCGCTGTCCCGGGTGGCGTTCATGGACCTGGTGCACTCCAACCCGCGCATCCTCGACGCGGTCATGCGCTCCGTCGGCGGCCTGATCCGGCGCCTCACCGAGCAGAACGCCGACCACGTCTTCCTCGACCTGCCCGGCCGGGTGGCCAAGACGCTGGTCCGGCTCGCCGGCGACAGCCAGGCGCCGATGATCACGATCGAGCTCAACCAGAGCCAGCTGGCCGAGATGGCCGGCGGGTCCCGGCAGAGCGTCAACCAGGCCATCGGCTCGTTCGCGACCCGCGGCTGGCTGCGCACCGAGGGCCGGCGGATCGTGGTCACCGACGTCTCGGCGCTGCGCCGCCGGGCCGGCATGGCGGAAAGGTAGGACCGGTTCGTTTCGCGTCCGGGGCCGCGGGAAGTCCTGCGGGAAAACCCGACGGAGGGAGTCGCCATGGCCGAGCACACCGAACAGGAGAAGCGCGACAAGCTCAAGCAGCTCGTGAAGGACGCCCGGATCGGGATGCTCACCACGATGACCGCGGACGGCCACCACGTCAGCCGGCCGATGGCGTTGCAGGACGTCGAGTTCGACGGCGACCTCTGGTTCTTCGCGTACGCCGACTCGGACCTCGTCGCGCAGATCCGGTCCCACCCCGAGGTGAACGTCTCGTTCAGCGACGCCAAGCAGCACGCGTGGACCTCGGTGTCCGGCGTCGCCGTGCAGACCGACGACCGGGCGAAGGCGGAGGAGCTCTGGAGCCCGCCGCTGAAGGCGTGGTTCCCGGACGGGCTCGAGACGCCGAACCTCACCCTGGTGAAGGTGCACGCCCACAGCGCCGAGTACTGGGAGGCCGCGCACAGCTCACGGGTGGTCACCCTGCTGGGATACGTGAAGGCGGCGGTCACCGGGAAGACCCCGGACGCGGGGGAGAACGAAACCGTACGTTTGTAGCGGGGCGGTGATGGTCCCGGATGGGGCCGCCGACTACAGTGCGCATGCGGCCCGCCCCCGGACCCGGCAGCGAAGCCGGACGACCGACCTTTCCCGGGTGCCGGGCATCTCTCGCAAACCCGATAAGGGAGGACGAGTCACTATGCGTATCGGCGTGCTCACCGGCGGCGGCGACTGCCCCGGTCTCAACGCCGTGATCCGGGCGGTGGTGCGCAAGGGCGTCGCCGTCTACGGTCACGAGTTCGTCGGCTTCCGGGACGGCTGGAAGGGCCCCCTGGAGGGTCTGACGAAGCCGCTCGGCATCGCCGAGGTCCGCGGCATCCTGCCCCGCGGCGGCACCATCCTGGGCTCCTCCCGGACCAACCCGTTCAAGATCGACGGCGGCGTCGAGAAGATCAAGGCCAACCTTGCCGAGCAGGGCGTGGACGCGCTCGTGGCGATCGGCGGCGAGGACACCCTCGGCGTCGCCACCAAGCTCACCGACCTGGGCGTCAACGTCGTCGGTGTGCCGAAGACCATCGACAACGACCTGAACGCGACCGACTACACGTTCGGCTTCGACACCGCGGTCAACATCGCGATGGAGGCCATCGACCGGCTGCACACCACGGCCGAGTCGCACCACCGCACCCTCGTCGTCGAGGTCATGGGCCGGCACGCCGGCTGGATCGCGCTGCACGCCGGCCTCGCCGGCGGCGCCAACGTCATCCTGCTGCCCGAGCGTCACTTCGATGTGGACCAGGTCGCCACCTACGTGACCAAGCGCTTCCAGGTCGAGTACGCCCCCATCGTGGTGGTCGCCGAGGGCGCCCAGCCGCTCGAGGGCCAGATGGTCCTGCACAACCAGGAGCTGGACTCGTTCGGTCACGTCCGCCTCGGCGGCATCGGCCAGTGGCTCGCCGAGCAGCTGGAGGAGAAGACCGGCAAGGAGGCCCGCACGGTCGTCCTCGGTCACATCCAGCGCGGCGGCACGCCGACGGCGTTCGACCGGGTCCTCGCGACCCGCTTCGGCCTGCAGGCCATCGACGCCGTGCACGAGGGCGACTTCGGCAAGATGATGGCGCTGCGCGGCACCGACATCGTCCGGGTGCCGCTCGCCGAGGGCACCGGCGAGCTCAAGACCGTGCCGATCTCGCGGTACGACGAGGCCGAGGTCTTCTTCGGCAGCTGAGTCCGATCCACCAAGGGGCGGGCGGACGACGCCCGCCCCTCCGGCTTTCCACGGAGGACGTATGACCGTCGTCGCGGTGCTCGGCGCCGGCAAGATCGGTGAGCTGGTGCTGTCCGGCCTGCTCCGCGCCGGCTGGCCGGCGGACAAGTTGCTCGTCACCACCCGCCGCCCCGCCCGCGGCGAGGAGCTGCACGAGCGCTACGGCATCAGGGCGGTCGGCAACGCGGACGCGGTGGCCCAGGCGGACGTGCTGGCGATCGCGGTCAAGCCGCAGGACGCGGGCGCCCTGCTCGCCGACATCGGCCCGGCGATCCCGGCCGGCAAGCTCGTCGTCTCGCTCTGCGCCGGCCTGCCGACCAGCTTCTTCGCCGCCCGGCTGCCCGAGGGCACCCCGGTGGTCCGGGTCATGACCAACACCCCGGCCCTGGTCGACGAGGCGATGACGGCGATCTCGGCCGGCCCGCACGCCACCGGTGACCACCTGGCGGTCGCCGAGAAGATGTTCAAGCCGCTCGGCGCGACCATCCGGGTGCCGGAGTCGCAGCAGGACGCGGTCACCGCCCTCTCGGGCTCCGGCCCGGCGTACTTCTACCTGCTGGTGGAGGCGATGGTCGACGCCGGCATCCTGCTCGGGCTGCCGCGGCAGGTCGCCCACGACCTGATCGTGCAGACCGCGATCGGCTCGGCGGTGATGCTGCGCGACTCGGGCGAGCACCCGGTCAAGCTGCGCGAGGCGGTGACGTCCCCGGCGGGCACCACCATCTCGGCCATCCGCGAGCTGGAGAACCACGGGGTCCGGGCCGCCCTGCTGGCCGCCCTGGAGGCGGCTCGGGACCGGGCCCGCGAGATCGCCGCGCAGAGCGCCTGACCGTCAGTACCAGATGGCGATGCGGGCGCCGTTGGCTTCCTCGGGCGGGCTGGGATGGCTCAGGGCCTTTCCGGTCGCCATCCGGTGGGCGCTCCAGGC
This sequence comes from Couchioplanes azureus, assembly GCF_014648355.1. GTDB lineage: Bacteria > Actinomycetota > Actinomycetes > Mycobacteriales > Micromonosporaceae > Actinoplanes > Actinoplanes azureus. The sequence goes on along the minus strand of NZ_BMQY01000002.1, from coordinate 828,757 downwards.
CACCGCGGCGGCGTCGAGGATGTCGTCCGGGGGCGCCTGACCGGCCGGGCCGAGCTGGTCGGGCAGGACGATCCCGTGCCGGGCGAGCAGGTCGCGGCGGCGGGCCTGGCCGGTCCAGGTCTTCTTCGCGTACGCGAGCGGCTCGCCCGCCATCTCCCGGAACGACACCTCGGGGTGCGCCTCGAAGAGCAGGCCGGGGTGGCGTTCCCAGATCGCGTTCGCCTCGAGCAGCTTGGGCCGCATCGCCCAGGACTGGCGGCTGAGCCCGGCGCCGGTGAGCTCCCGGCAGAGCCGGTTGGCGGCCGCGAAGTCGGTCTCCTGCCAGACCGCGCGCGGCGGGACGCGGAAGACGCTGCTGCGCCGGGGGCCCAGGTGGTCGGCGGCGACGGTGTCGGCGGCGCGCCAGCGGTCGGGCAGCATGCCGAGCGGGATGTCGACGCCGATGACGGCGGCGCCGGAGCTGCCGGCGACGATCTCGTAGAGGGTGGACGCCAGCATCGCCCGGCCGAAGTGTCCGTCGCGCAGCTCGACGCCGACCCAGCCCAGGGCGTACGCGTCGACGCCGATCACGTGGAGGCTCATCGGCGGCTCAGCGCGGCAAGAGCTTCTCGATGGTGGCCACGAGTCGCTCGTCGTCCGGCTCGGTGGCCGGGTCGAAGCGGGCCGCGAGCGTGCCGTCGGGCCCGACGACGAACTTCTCGAAGTTCCACTGGACGGCCGCCCCCTCGCCGATCAGCTCGCCGTAGAGCGGGTGCCGGTCGGGCCCGTTGACGTCGACCTTGCGGGTGAGGGGGAAGGTGACGCCGTAGTTGACCGAGCAGAACTGCTGGATGTCCTCGGCCGTGCCCGGTTCCTGCCCGGCGAACTGGTTCGAGGGCACGCCCAGGATCACCAGGCCCCGGTCCCGGTACGTCTGCCACAGCTTCTCCAGCCCGGCGTACTGCGGGGTGTAGCCGCACCGGGAGGCGACGTTGACCACGAGGACGACATTGCCGCGGTACTGCCGCAGATCGGCGGATCCGCCGGTGAGTGCGTCGATGTCGACGTCGAAGATGGTCATGACGGCAGACTACGCGTAGTGCCTGTGTGAGTGCACGCTGTGGCGCTCACTGTCGAAAAGTTAAGCGGTCCGTCAAACCTGCGTGACCTTCTTGACTGATGTTCATAGATGTGACTACCGTCTCTTCAACTTCCATTTGGAAAGTTTCCTAAAAGTTTGAGGAGGCGTAGTGAAGAAGACCCTCCGCCGCGCGCTGTGGGCCGGGGTGGTCGTGGCGGTGGCCTCCGCCACGATGCCCGCGGTCCAGGCGTCCGCCGCCGCGGCCTGCGCTCCCGCGTGGAGCTCCTCCGCCGTTTACACCAAGGACATGACCGCTTCGCAGTCCGGCCACAACTACACCGCGAAGTGGTGGACCCAGAACGAGTCACCGGCCACGCACAGCGGCCAGTGGGACGTCTGGACCGACAACGGCGCCTGCGGCGGCACCCCGCCCACGACGCCGCCGACCACGCCACCCACGACCCCGCCCACGACGCCGCCGACCACGCCACCCACGACCCCGCCCACCACGCCACCCACGACTCCGCCGACCCAGGGCCCGGGCGCGGGCAAGTACCTCGTCGGCTACTTCGCCCAGTGGGGCGTCTACGGCCGCAACTACCACGTGAAGAACATCGTGACGAGCGGCTCCGCGGCCAAGCTCACCCACATCCTGTACGCCTTCGGCAACACCACCGGCGGGCAGTGCACCATCGGCGACTCGTACGCCGACTACGACCGGGCCTACACCGCGGCGGAGAGCGTCGACGGCGTCGCCGACACCTGGGACACCGGCGCCCTGCGCGGCTCGTTCAACCAGCTGCGCAAGCTGAAGAAGCAGTACCCGCACATCAAGGTGATCTGGTCGTTCGGCGGGTGGACGTGGTCCGGCGGCTTCACCCAGGCCGCCGCGAACCCGGCCGGCTTCGCGAACTCCTGTTACAACCTCGTGAAGGACTCGCGCTGGGCCGACGTCTTCGACGGCATCGACATCGACTGGGAGTACCCCAACGCCTGCGGCCTGTCCTGCGACGCCAGCGGTGCGGACGCGTACGACCGGGTGATCTCCGCGCTGCGGACGAGGTTCGGCAACTCCTTCCTGATCACCTCGGCCATCTCGGCCGACGGCTCCGCCGGCGGCAAGCTGGACGTGGCCGACTACGCCTCCGGTATCGCGAAGCTCAACCTGGTCTTCCCGATGACCTACGACTACTTCGGCGCCTTCAACCCGCAGGGCCCCACCGCCCCGCACTCGCCGCTGACGTCGTACCCGGGCATTCCGCAGCAGGGATTCTGGTCCGACGCGGCGATCCAGAAGCTCAAGAGCAAGGGCGTGCCGGCGAACAAGATGCTGCTCGGCATCGGCTTCTACGGCCGCGGCTGGACCGGCGTCACGCAGAGCGGCCCGGGCGGCACGGCCACCGGCGCGGCGCCGGGCACCTACGAGGCGGGCATCGAGGACTACAAGGTGCTCAAGAACACATGCCCGGCCACCGGCACCGTCGGCGGCACCGCCTACGCCAAGTGCGGCAGCAACTGGTGGGGCTACGACACCCCGGCCACCATCGGCGGCAAGATGACGTACGCGAAGAACCAGGGCCTCGGCGGCGCGTTCTTCTGGGAATTCTCCGGCGACACCGGCAACGGTGAGCTGATCACCGCGATCAGGAACGGTCTCGGCTGAGCCGCCGGCACACGGGGCGCGGCGCCGGGGGGATCCTCCCGGCGCCGCGCTCGTGCCTCTCGTTAGGCTGCTGGTATGCGCCGAGAGTGGCATCAGCTCAGTCATCCCGGGGTCGGCGCGACGGCCCTGCAGACCTCCCGCCCGTCCACCGACTCCGCCGAGGACTCGGCGCTCGGCCTGGACCGGTGGCGCGAGCTGCCGCGGGTGCAGATGCCGCCGTGGCCGGACCTCGACGAGGTGGCGGAGGTCTGCAAGGTCCTCGACAACGTGCCGTCGATCGTCGCGCCGTACGAGGTGGACCAGCTGCGGCACAAGCTCGCGGAGGTCTGCGAGGGCCGCGCGTTTCTGCTGCAGGGCGGCGACTGCGCCGAGACCTTCGCCGACAACACCGAGAGCCATCTGCTCGCCAACGCCCGCACGCTGCTGCAGATGGCGGTGGTGCTGACGTACGGCGCCTCGATGCCGGTGGTCAAGGTCGCCCGGGTCGCCGGGCAGTACACCAAGCCCCGCTCCTCGCCGACCGACTCGCTGGGGCTGCCGGCGTACCGCGGCGACATGATCAACTCGCTGGAGGCGGACGAGGACGCCCGGGTGGCCGACCCGCAGCGCATGATCCGGGCGTACGCGAACAGCGCCGCGGCGATGAACATGCTGCGCGCGTACCTGGCGGGCGGCCTCGCCGACCTGGCCGGCCTGCACGACTGGAACAAGGACTTCGTCCGCGCGTCGCCCGCGGGCGAGCGCTACGAGGCCATCGCCCGCGAGATCGACCGCGCGCTCGACTTCATCCGCGCCTGCGGCATGACCGAGGACGAGGCGCTGCGCACCGTCAGCCTGTACTGCTCGCACGAGGCGCTGGCGCTGGAGTACGACCGCGCGCTCACCCGCGTCTCGCAGGGCCGGGCGTACGGGCTCTCCGGCCACTTCCTGTGGATCGGCGAGCGCACCCGTCAGCTCGACCACGCGCACATCGACTTCGTCAGCCGCCTCGCCAACCCGATCGGCGTCAAGCTCGGGCCCGGCACGTCCCCCGAGACCGCCATCGAGCTGTGCGAGAAGCTCAACCCGGAGAACGTCCCCGGCCGGCTCACCCTGATCAGCCGGATGGGCAACGGCAAGGTCCGCGACGCGCTGCCGCCGATCGTGGAGAAGGTGACCGCCGCGGGCGCCAAGGTCGTGTGGCAGTGCGACCCGATGCACGGCAACACCCACGAGTCCTCCAACGGCTACAAGACCCGCCACTTCGACCGGATCGTCGACGAGGTCCTGGGCTACTTCGAGGTGCACCGCGGCCTGGGCACCCACCCCGGCGGCATCCACGTCGAGCTGACCGGCGAGGACGTGACCGAGTGCCTGGGCGGGGCGCAGGGCATCGAGGACCTCGACCTGCCGGGCCGCTACGAGACCGCCTGCGACCCGCGCCTCAACACGCAGCAGAGCCTCGAACTGGCGTTCCTGGTGGCGGAGATGCTTCGTGGTTGACCTGCCCTCGGGCGCGTCCACCGGTCCGGAGGTGGCCGACCTGCGGTCGGACACCGTCACCCGGCCGACCGCGGCCATGCGTGCGGCCATGGCGACGGCCGAGGTCGGCGACGACGTCTTCGGCGACGACCCGAGCGTCAACGCGCTGGAAGCGCACGTGGCCGCCCTGTTCGGGCACGAGGCGGCGCTGTTCACCCCGTCCGGCACGATGGCCAACCAGCTCGCCCTGCAGCTGCTCGTGCCCCGCGGCGAGGAGCTGCTGGCCGGCGCCGACGCGCACGTGGTCACGTACGAGCTGGGCGGTGCCGCCGCGCTGGGCGGCATCTCCACCCGCACCTGGCCGTCGGTGGGCGCGGCGCTCGACGTCGAGGAGATCGCCGCCATGATCCGGCCGGCGGGCTACCCGTCGGTGCCGACCCGGGCGGTCGCGGTCGAGCAGACGCACAACCTCGGCGGCGGCGGCGTCACCGACCTCGGCACGCTGCAGGAGCTGCGCAAGGCGACGGCCGCGGCCGGGGTGGCGCTGCACTGCGACGGGGCCCGCATCTGGCACGCGCACGTGGCGGACGGGGTTCCCCTCGCCGCGTACGGTGAGCTGTTCGACACCCTGGCGGTCTGCCTGTCGAAGGGCCTGGGTGCGCCGGTGGGATCGCTGGTCGTCGGCTCCGCCGAGCTCATCGCGCGGGCCCGGCCGCTGCGCAAGCGGATGGGCGGCGGCATGCGCCAGGTGGGCATCCTCGCCGCCGCGGGGCGGCACGCCCTCGACCACCACGTCGACCGGCTCGCCGACGACCACGCCCGGGCCCGCCGCCTCGCGCAGGCCCTCGAGCCGCTCGGCGTCGTGGACCCGGCCGCCGTCCGCACCAACCTCGTGCCGCTCGACCTGAGCCGCTCGCCGCTGGACGCCCCCTCGCTGGCCGCGGCGGCGGCCGAGCGCGGCGTGCTGATCGCGGCGATGCTGCCGCGCACGGCCCGGCTGGTCACCCACCTCGACCTGGACGACGACGCCGTCGACCGGGCGATCGAGGTGCTGACCGCCCTCCTGCGCGGCCACTGATCTGGTTACATCGGAGTCGCACGCCGTCAGCGACCGCCGAGGAGCTCCCATGACCCGCCGCGCCACCGGCACCTTCTCCACCGTCTTCGAGCCGCTGCCCATCGACGACGACGCGCTCAGCCGGATGCGGGTCACCAAGACCATCGAGGGGGACCTGACCGGCACCGCCAGCGCGGAGATGCTCTCGGTCGGCACGCCGATCGACGGCTCGGCCGGCTACGTCGCCATCGACCGGGTCACCGGCACGCTGCACGGCCGCAGCGGCAGCTTCGTCCTGCAGCACTACGGCCTGATGAACCGCGGCGCGGGCACCCTCGTCGTCGAGGTGGTGCCGGACTCCGGCACCGACGAGCTCACCGGCCTGAGCGGCACGTTCCGGATCGACAACGACTCCGAGCACCACCGCTACGTCTTCGACTACGAGCTCGCCCCGCACTGAGCCCGCAGCTCCTTGAGCAGGGCGATGTCGGCGGCGTGGCCCTCGTGCTCCCGGGTCGGCGTCTCCACGATCACCGGGACGCCGGCCGTGGCGGGGTGGGCGAACAGCTCGCCGAAGGCGGCGGCGCCGATGCGGCCGGCGCCGATCGTCTCGTGGCGGTCGCGGGTCGAGCCGCAGTCGTCCTTCGAGTCGTTGGCGTGGATCAGCATCAGCCGCTCCGGCCCGACCGTCGCCACCAGCTCGTCCAGGGTCCGCGTCATGCCGCCGGGGGTCGCCAGGTCGTGGCCCGCCGCCCAGGCGTGGCAGGTGTCGAAGCAGACGCCGAGCCAGGGGTGGTGCTCCACCGCCGCCAGGTAGGGGCCGAGGTCGGCCATCTTCGACGCGAGGCTGCGCCCGCCGCCCGCGCTCGGCTCCACGAGCAGCCTCGGCAGCCCCTGCGCGGCCGCCGCGTCGAGCAGCGGCAGCAGGGCCTCCTTGAGCTGGTGCAGCGCCTTGTCGTCGTGGGCCGGGTCGACCGAGCTGCCGGCGTGGTAGACGACCGCGGTGGCGCCGATCGCCGCGCCGCGGCGCAGCGCGTGCTCCAGCGTCTCCACCGACCGGGAGACCGTCAGCTCGGTGGGGGAGCCCAGGTTCACCAGCAGGGAGGCGTGGATGTACGCCGACAGCCCCCGCTCGCCGCAGCCGTCCCGGAACAGCGTGTCCTGCTTCGGGTCGCCTGGCGGCAACGCCCAGCCGCGGGAGTTGGAGACGTAGACCTGGACGGCCTCGGAGCCGGCCGCGTCGGCGTACGGCAGCGCCGCCTTCGCCAGTCCGCCCGACGTCTTGGTGTGCGATCCGATCGGACTGCTCACAGGCAACTGAGGACGACCTCCGACTTCGGCGCGACCTCCGTGTTGGCGGGCGGGAGCTGCGCGCGGACGGAACCGGTCTGGATGATGCCCACCTTCGGCGTCAGGCCCAGGTTGGTCAGCGTCTGCGCGGCCTGCGCGCACGGCTGGTTGGTGAGGTCGGGGACCTTGACCAGCGGCGGGCCCTTGCTGACCTCCAGCTTGATCTCGTCGTCCCGCTCCGCGCCGGCGCCCGGCCCGGGGGACTGGGCGATGACCGTGTTCGCCGGCTGGGTGCTGTCCTTGTACTGCTCCACCACCGTCAGTCCGAGGCCCTGGAGCACGTTGCGGGCCTCGTCGATGGTCCTTCCGACGACGGGCGGCACGGTGATCGGGGCTTTGCCCTTGCTGACCACCACGGTGACCGTCTCGCCAGGCTTGAGCGTCTGGCCCGCCTTGGGGTTGGTGGAGATGACCACGCCCTGCGGCACGGTGTCGCTGTACTCGCCCGTGCCCTCCTGGAAGCTCAGCTTGATGTTCTCGATCTCGCCCCGGGCGGCGGCCACCTCCAGGCCGACCACGTCCGGCACCGGGTGACGTTCGGGACCCAGGGAGAGCGTGAGGGTGATCTGCCCGCCGTTGACGATCCGCTCGGCGGCCGGCGGGTCCTGCGCCAGGACCACGTCCTTGGGCACGTTCTCGTCGTAGCGGCCGTCGCCGAAGACGAGCGCGAAGCCCTTGGCGCGGGCCTCCTGCTCGACCTGCGTCCGGGTCATGTTCACGAACTGCGGTGCCTCGGTGTAGCGCCCGAGAGTGACGTACCACGTGCTGCCCAGGATCGTCAGCACCATCAGGGCGACGGCGGCGACGATGAAGATGCGGCGGCGGTCGTCGAAGCGGCCCGCCGGGGCCTCGGCGAGCGGCGCGGAGCGGCGCTGACCGCGGCCGCCCTTGTTCTGCTCCGGCAGGCGGGCCCAGGTGGGGCGGTCCGTGGCGGCCGGGAAGACGGAGGTGACGGCGGGCACGAGCGCGGTGGGGTCCGCGAGCGGCGCCCGGGCGGGAACCTGGCGCAGGAGCGCGGTCTCGACGTTGGCGGCGCCCAGGTCGTCGCGCACCACCTGGACCTCGGCCAGCAGCGCGCCGGCATCGGTCGGCCGGGCGCCGGGGTCGCGGCGGGTGGCCCGGGCGACCAGGTCGTCCAGCACGTTCGGCAGGCCCTTCACCAGGCTGGACGGGGCGGGCACGTCGTTGTCGACGTGCTGCCACGCGACCTCGACCGGGACGTCGCCGTCGTACGGCACGCGGCCGGTGAGCATCTCGAACAGCACGATGCCGGCCGAGTAGACGTCGGTGCGGGCGTCGGCGTGCCCGTCGGTGACCAGCTCGGGCGCGACGTAGGCGACCGTCGCCATCAGCTGGCCGGTGTCGTCGGTGGTGCTCGCCTCGACCGCGCGGGCCAGGCCGAAGTCGGCCACCTTGACCACGCTGTCCACGAGGTTGGCGATGCCGCCGCTGGGCGCCTCGGCGACCAGCACGTTCTCCGGCTTCACGTCCCGGTGCACCAGGCCGGCGCGGTGCGCGGCGGCGATCGCGGCGAGCATCTGCTCGAGGATGGCCAGGGCCTCGACGGGGTTGAGCCGGCGCCGCTGGTTGAGCAGGTCGCGCAGGGTGCGGCCCTGCACGTACTCCATCACGAGGTAGGGCAGGCCCTGGTGGCGGCCCTGGTCGTAGACCGCGACGACGTTCGGGTGGGTGAGCCGGGCGATCGTCTTGGCCTCGTCGGTGAAGCGGTCGACGAAGTGGACGTTGGTGGCCTGCGACGGGTGAATGATCTTCAGTGCGACCGTACGCTCGAGCCGGTCGTCCACGGCGGTGTAGACGGTCGCCATGCCACCGCGGGCGACGCGCCCGGTGATCCGGTAGCGCCCGTCAATCGTCGTGCCGATCAACGTGTCGGCGACAGTCGTGTCCATCGGCGTGAAGTGTATGTGCCCTTCAGGAAAAGGCGGACCAGGATGACCGAGCTGAGACCGAACGGGTACGGCACGACCTGCGGACCGGCGCATAAGCCTGAAAACGCCCCGCGGTGCCCGGCACCGCGGGGCGTTTTATCATGACAAATCGGATCAGCGGTCGCGAGTGCGGCCCGCCCTTTCCGTCCTGCCGTCGTCGTCACCGGCGCCCGCGGAAGCGGTCGAACTGGGCGAATCGCTCGGCGCCGGAGTGACCGGATCCTCAGTGGTGGCGCTGGGCGACGGCGCCGGCGCCGGGTCGTGCGAGGACGGCGCCGCCGTCGGGGTGGGCACCGGCGGGGTCAGGCAGTCACACGGTTCCGGCCGGTCCGCCGGAGCCGTCCCGGCCACCGAGGTCCGCCGCGGGCGGGGAGCGGTGGCTCCCCCGGCGGCCGCGGGCGCGCCCGGCGCCGGGGTGGCCGCGGCCGGGTTCGGCAGCACCCGGATCGTCCCGCCGGTCCCCTCCGGCGCGGTCGCCGGGCCCTCGCCGGAACCCCGGCCCAGGCCCTGGTTCGACTCGCCGCCCCGCTCGCCGGGAGCCGCGGCCGCCAGCGGGTACGGCTCCGTACCGGCCTCGCCGAGCAGCGAACCCAGGCCGTTGACCACCGCGACGTAGCTGCCCGTGGCACCGGCGACCGCCAGCACGCCGAACGCCGTGACCGCGACCAGCCGGCGCGGGCCGCGGGCGTGCTCGACGCCGTACGAGGTGTGCAGGCCGCCGGTGACACCGGCGCCGCCGAAGGTGCTGAACCCCGTGGCCGTCACATCCTGGTACGCGGCCCGCCGCGCGCCGTGCCCGGCCAGGGCCTGCCCGGGCTGCGCGGCCGCCGGCTCCGGGTCCCGCCGGCCCAGGTCGTAGCGCAGCGACCGCCACGCTCCGGCCACCTCGGCGCGGGTTCTCCGCCACAGGGTCATCGGGACACCTCTCCGATCCGCTCGAGCCGGGACGTTCCCGGCGTCGTCAGGGGTTCCGCGTGCCGCGGTGCGCGGACGGCATGGCACGCTGGTCCGGTGACCGATGCAACCGTGGACCCGGCCGCCGGGCCGACCGAGTGGATCAACCTGCCCGACGTGGCGGACCGGCTCGGCGTGTCGATCAGCAAGGTGCACCAGATGATCCGCGACGGGGCCCTGCTCGCCGTCAAGCGCGACGGCGTCCGTGTCGTGCCGGCCGAGCTGGTGGCGAACGCCATCGTGCTCAAGCACCTCCCCGGCATCCTCACGTTGCTCCGCGACGCTGGGTACAACGACGAAGAGGCGCTCCGGTGGCTGTACGAGCCGGACGAGACCCTCGGCGGCTCGGGCGCGGTGGCGCTGGGCGGCGACCGGGCCCGCGAGGTCAAGCGGCGCGCGCAGGCCCTGGGCTTCTGAGCCGGCGGATGCGTCACCTGTCGTACCTGGCCGTGCTCGCCGGCTGCCTGGCCTGCGCGCTCTGGCTCGAACCGGTGCTCAAGGTCAACGTGCTGCGCCGCGGCCGGCGCCTGTTGCTGACGCTGCTGCCGGTGGCCGTCGTCTTCGTGCTGTGGGACCTCGCCGCCATCGCCGCCGGGCACTGGACGTTCGATCCCGAGCAGACGACCGGCATCGTCCTCCCCGGCGGGCTGCCCCTCGACGAGGTGCTGTTCTTCCTGGTCGTGCCGGTGTGCGCGGTGCTGGGCTTCGAGGCCGTCCGGGCGGTGCTGCGCCGTCCGGCCGGGGACGGCGACGGATGAGCTACACGGTGGCGGCCGTGCTCGGCGTGGCCGCGGCGGTGCTGACCGACCTGTTCGTGCTGCGCACGCGGCTGGTGCGGCGGCTCGTGTTCTGGGCCACGTACCCGATCATCATCGCCTTCCAGCTGCTCTCCAACGGGATCCTCACCGGGCGGCGCATCGTCGTCTACGACCCGGCGGCGATCGTCGGGTGGCGGATCGCGTACGCGCCGGTGGAGGACCTGCTCTTCGGCTTCGCGATGGTGCTGCTCACCCTCTCGGTCTGGGTCTGGCTCGGACGCCGCGGGGTGCAGCGCGAGCCCCGGGCGGGGGAGGGCAGCGCGCTGCTGCGGTGGCTACGGGAGCGCCCGGGCCGGCGGCCCTGACCTCTATACCGCGCGGCGGGTGGCTGCGTCGGCCAGCTCCAGCAGCACGCTCCGCGCCTCCGGGTCGAGGTCGGCGGCGGCCAGCGCGGCCAGCGCCTCCTCGGTGAGCGCGGCGATGCGCGCCTCGGTCCGGCGCAGTGCCCCGCTGCTCGTGATGATCTCGCGCAGCCGGGTGACATCCGCCTCGTCCAGCGCCGGGTCGCCCAGGCCGCGCTCGATCTCCGCCCGCCCGGCCTCGGGCACCGCCTCGCAGGCCGCCGCTATCAGATAGGTCCGCTTGCTCTCGCGCAGGTCGTCGCCCGCGGGCTTGCCGGTGAGCTCCGGGTCGCCGAAGACGCCCAGGACGTCGTCGCGGAGCTGGAAGGCCTCGCCCAGCGGCAGCCCGAAGGCGGAGTAGGCCGCGCTCAGCGCCGCGGGCGCGCCCGCCAGGGCGGCGCCGAGCAGCAGCGGCCGTTCGACGGTGTACTTCGCCGACTTGTACCGGGCGACCTTGCCCGCGCGGGCCAGGGATGTGTCGCCGGTCACCGAGGTGAGGACGTCCAGGTACTGCCCGACGGTGACCTCGGTGCGCATCTCGTCGAAGGCCGGCCGGGCCCGGGCCAGGTCGGCACCCGCCACCCCGGAGGTGTGCAGCAGCTCGTCCGACCACACCAGCGCCAGGTCGCCGAGCAGCACCGCGGCGTTCTCCCCGAAGGCGTCCGCCGCGCCGTGCCACCCGGCGGCGGCGTGGCGGGCGGCGAACCGCCGGTGCACCGACGGCTCGCCGCGCCGGGTGTCCGAGCGGTCCATGAGGTCGTCGTGGATGAGCGCGCTCGCTTGCACCAGCTCGAGCGCGGACACCGCGGCGACGACCTCGTCGCCGTCGGGGCCGCCGGCGCCGCGGTAGCCCCAGTACGCGAAGGCGGGCCGCAGCCGCTTGCCGCCCCGCAGCACGAACGCCTCGAGGGCGTCCGCGACGTCCGTCAGCGCCGGGTCGATGGAGAGCAGCCGGGTGCGCTGCGCCGCGAGAAAGGCGGCGAGGGCCTTGTCCACCCGGGGTCGCAGGCCGGCACGGTCGAGGGGAGAGGTCGGGGCAGGGGAGCTCACGGGGCAAACCTAGCCGGTCGGCCGCGCGGGCCGGACCGGTAGAATCCCCGGTGTGTCTCTCGGACTTCCTTCCCGCCTACCGGCGTCTCCGGCGATCGGTGAGCTGATCCGTCGTCCGACCCCGACCTTCTCGTTCGAGTTCATGCCGCCGAAGACCCCCGAGGGCGAGCAACTGCTCTGGCGCACCATTCGCGAGCTCGAACCGCTGCGCCCCGACTTCGTCTCGATCACGTACGGCGCCGGCGGCAGCACCCGCGACACCACCGTCGACGTCACCGAGCGGGTCGCCTCGGAGACGACCCTGCTGGCCATGGCGCACCTCACCGCGGTCGGCCACTCGGTCGCCGAGCTGCGCCACGTCATCGGGCGCCTCGCCGGGGCGGGCATCCGCAACGTGCTCGCGGTCCGGGGCGACCCGCCGGGCGACCCGACCGGAGAGTGGGTGCGCCACCCCGAGGGCGTGCTCTACGCCGAGGACCTGGTGCGGCTGCTGCGCGAGGCCGGCGACTTCAGCGTCGGCGTGGCGGCGTTCCCCTACAAGCACCCGCGTTCGCCCGACATCGAGAGCGACACCCGCAACTTCATCCGCAAGTGCCGGGCCGGCGCCGACTTCGCGATCACCCAGATGTTCTTCGAGGCGGACGAGTATCTGCGGCTGCGCGACCGGGTGGCCGCCGCGGGCTGCGACACGCCCATCGTGCCGGGTGTGATGCCGGTCCTGCGGATGGCGACGATCGCCCGCGCGGCGCAGCTCTCCGGCGCGCCGTTCCCGCCGGCCCTGCTGAAGCGCTTCGAGCGGATCGCCGACGACGAGGCCGGCGTGCGCCGGCTCGGCATCGACCTGTGCAGCGAGATGTGCCGCCGGCTGCTCGACGAGGGCGTGCCCGGCATCCACTTCATCACCATGAACCGCTCCCCGGCGACCCGCGAGGTCTGGCAACACCTGACCGGCGCGGCCGCCGCGCCCGCCGCCGCCTGACGGTGACCTGGGAGCAGTACGCCGCCGCCTGGTCGGCGCTGCACGGCGGTTTCGACCCGCGCACCGCCACCCCGGTGGTGCGCGGCTGGATCCGCCTGGCGTATCGCGGCGGCGGCCTGCTCGCGTCGCTGGGCGTCGGCCCGGCCGCGGTGACCCTCGCCGGCCTGCTGCTCTGCGCGGGCGTGCCGTTCGTGCCGCCGCTGGCCGGGGCGCTGCTGGTGCTGCTCGCCGGGATCGCCGACGCCCTCGACGGGGCGGTGGCCGTGGTCGCCGGCCGGGCCACCCGGCTCGGCTTCGTCTACGACTCGGTGGCCGACCGCCTCGGGGAGCTCGCCTGGCTGGCGGCGTTCTGGGTGGCCGGCGCGCCGGGCTGGCTCGTCGTGACCGGCCTGGCGCTGAGCTGGCTGCACGAGTACGTCCGGGCCCGCGCCGCGGCCGGCGGCATGCAGGGCGTGGGCGTGGTCACCGTCGGCGAGCGCCCTTCCCGGGTGTCGGTGGCGGCCGCCGGGCTGGCGGTGGCCGGCGTGGCGGGCCTCGTGCAGCCGGGATGGGACCGGCCCGGCGCGACGCTCGCGGTAACCGTCTGGAGTGTCCTCTCGGTGATCGGTTTCGGACAGCTGCTGGCGGCCGTCCGCCGTGCGTTGATCGATTAATCCGTTGTCCGGCGCGGTCGGCGTCCCTACCTTGTGAGGCGACGACGTGCCCGGGACACCGGGCAGCGAGGAGACGACATGACGGCCTGCCGGCACGGAAGCAGGGACGACCGACGCGGTTGACGCACGAGCGACAACCGTCGCCGCTCGCCCCGTGCTGTCCGGGGCCGGGCGGCTTTTTCATGTCCTGCCAGGACACGGGAGGTGACCCGCCATGAGCGTGGTCCTCGTACTCAACGCCGACTACGGGCCGTTGCACCGGGTCAGCGTCCGGCACGCCATCCGCATGCTGTTCCGCGAGGTCGCGGTGGTGCAGGAGGCCCGGCCGGACGAGCGCATCGGCGTCTTCCCCATCCCGACCGTCGTCCGGCTGGTGAGCTACGTCGTGACGCGCTGGCGGCACAGCCGCGGCCCGTCCTGGTCGCGCGGCGGCGTGCTGAGCCGCGACGGGCGGCGCTGCGGCTACTGCGGCGCAGCCGCCTCCACGATCGACCATGTCCTGCCGCGCTCCCGCGGTGGGGGCAACACCTGGGAGAACACCGTCGCCGCGTGCGGGCGCTGCAACCAGCGCAAGGGGGACCGCACGCCGGCGGAGGCGCGGATGCCGCTGCGCCGGGCGCCGCGGGCGCCGGGCTGGGCGGAACTGGCCGCGCACTGAGGACGACGGCCGGCGGGACCGCACGGGGGCCCGCCGGGCGTCCCCTCGGAGCGGTGTGTGCGTTTATTGCCGTTTTCGCCGGGTATGCCGCGCTGTCACCTGCCCGAGGAGCCCACCGATGGCGTCGTCCACGCCGAGCCCGGCGATTACCCGCGACTCACCGCGCTGGTACGAGGAGTACCACGCGGAGGCCGTCTCGCCGTGGGTGTTCCCGCCACCCGGCGAGGACTCCGTCCGGGAGCCGTTGTGGACCACCTCGTCCCATGGTGTCGAGTTCTCCGCGGTGCCCGGCGGCGACGCGGTCTGGATCGTCGCCCGTTTCCCCTCCGGAGCCGGCACGGCGCTGCGGGTGGCGTACTGCCCCCGCGGGAGGCTCGCGGTCGTCGAGGCCCGCCGGACCCCGTCGGGAGTGCGGCTGCGGATCGATGCGGCGCTCGGCGCCTTCCGTACGGACGTCGACCTCGCCGGCGACGACCACCCGCTGCTGCACGTCACGACGACCCTGAGACCGTCGGTCCCGACGACCGTGCCGTACTGGCCCCGAGACCTGGTCGTGCTGGGCGAGGGCTCCGCCGGGCGGGTCTACGCCCGGCAGGAGGGGCTACGCACGGGTTGCGTTCACTTCAGCATCACCCGGCCCGACACGGGCACCGTGTTCTACTTCCAGAACCTCACGGCGCTGAACGACTACGCCCAGCAGACCGGCACCTCGCTGGCCGACGTCGTGGGCGGGACCTGGCCCGAGCTGGGTCTGGCCCTGCCCGCCTCGGCCGGCGGCGCGCTCCGGCCGGGCCACGACACGGTGATCTCGGACGCGTACCTCGCCTTCTCGCCGCTCGTACCCGAGGACGACGTCGCGATGGCCGAGCAGTTCCTCACGGCGACGGCGGAGATCGTGGTGGCGCTCCCGCGCCGCAGCCCCGCCTACGTGCACTGGCCCGACCTCGCCGAGCGGTCGCTGCGCGACCTGTCGGAGTCACCCCTGTGCAGCATGGAGCTGCGGGGAAACCGGTTCCTCAACGCGTACGTGGGTGACGCGGAGACACCGCCGGAGAGCATGGTGCAGCTCGCCGTCCTGCTGCCGCTGCTGGAGTACGCCGAGTGGCGCCGGGAGGACATCCCGCTGGCCGGCGACCTCCTGGCCGGGCTCGGCAGGTTCTTCGACGCGGAGGCCGGTGTCATGGGGCGCTGGCTGATGAGCGAGAAGGACCGGCTGGACGCCTCGGAGCCGCACAAGAAGCCGGGAACCATGGATTCCTGGTACCTCTACCACTCGCTGCTGAACCTCGCGCGGCTGGCCCGGCGCGGTGACGAGCCGGCGAGAACGCTGTTCCTGGACTCGCTGGACCGTGCCGTCGAGATCGCCCACCGGTTCGCGTACCGCTGGCCGGTGCTGTTCAACCTGCACACGCTCGACGTGGAGGTGGCCCTGTCCGGCGACGGGGAGTCCGGCGAGAGCGATGTCGCCGCCCTGTACGCGCACGTCATGCTGGAGGCGTTCGAGCTCACCGGCGACCGCCGCTACGTGACCGAGGCGGCCGCCGCCGCCGACATGCTCGAGGGCCTCGGGATGAGCATGTTCTACCAGGCCAACGTGACGCTGTTCGGCGCGGCCGCGCTGCTGCGCCTGGCACAGATCACCGGCGAGGACAGGTTCCGGCGCCTGACGCACGTGGCGATGGCGAGTGCCGTCAACAACGCCTGGCTGTGGGAGTGCGACTACGGCCACGCCCGGCACTACCCGACGTTCTTCGCCCTGTTCCCGCTGCGCGGAGCCCCCTACATCGCGATTCTGGAGGCGATCGAGAGCTTCAGCGCGGCCCAGCACTACCTGCGGTTGTACGCCGGCGACATGCCGAAGTGGATGACCGTCCTGCTGCCCGAGTTCTGCCGGGGACTGCTGACGCGGGCCGGCTCGTACTATCCGCCGAACCTGCCGGAAGCCGTCGTCAGCGACCGGCCGCGCGTCGGGGCGATCGATCCCCAGCTGTGGGTTCCCCTCGAGGACCTGCACGACGGCTGGGAGCAGGCCGGGCAGGTCGGGCAGGAGGTGTACGGGGCCGGCGCCGCCTTCGCCCTGGTGCCCCGGCAGTACCACCGCATCGTGCACGCGGGACTGCTGGTGTTCACCGACTACCCCGTCGCGGACTTCGCGCACACCGGGGAGCGGGAGGCCAGGCTGCGGGTCATCGGCGACCCGCGGTTCCCGTGCCGCCTGCGGCTGATCCCGGCCGGCCCGGCGCCGCTGCCGGAGGTCACCGTCAGCGTCGCCGGCAGCCCCGGGACGCTCCCGGGCACCGTGACACCCGAGGGCCATCTCGATTTCGAGCTCCGCGGTGACCAGACCGCGGTCATCCACTGGCGACCGAACGAGGGACAGCACACATGACCAGCAACGTGCTCACGGAGGAACACCGGAGTGACCAGGCCGCCGGGCCGGAACCGGTGGCGGGCAAGACCGTGCTCGTCACCGGCGGCAGCACCGGGATCGGCCGGGCCACCGCGATCCTGCTCGCGTCGGCGGGCGCCCAGGTGGTGATCGTGGGCCGGCACCAGCGGGAGCTGGACGACGCGGTGCACGACATCGAGCGGGCCGGCGGGCAGGTGGTGGCGTTGCAGGCCGACCTGACCGAGTCCGCGGACATCCAGCGGATCTTCGCCGAGATCGACAGCCGGCTGGACGGCCTCGACGTCGTGGTCACCAACGCGGCCCTGGGCGCCGGCTCGATCGTCGACGGCACGTACGACGAGTGGTCGTACGTGGTGCGCACCAACTTCCTGGGCTACCTGGCCGTCTGCCACGAGGCCATCGCGCGCATGCGGACCTGCGGCCGCGGTCACATCGTCTGCCTCGGCTCGATGAGCGCGGACGTCCGGGAGGAGGGCAGCTCGGTCTACGTGGCGACGAAGGCCGGCATCCAGGGCTTCGCCGAGGCGCTACGCAAGGAGGTGAACCCGCTCGGCATCAAGGTCAGCCTCATCGAGCCGGGCGCGGTCGGCAGCGACATGCAGGCCGACGAGTTCTCCCCCGAGCAGCAGCGCGAGCAGATCGAGCAGCTGAAGATGCTGCGCGCGGAGGACATCGCCGCCTGCGTCCTGTACGTGCTCACCCAGCCCCGCCGCTGCGACGTCGTCGACGTCAAGATCCGCCCGCACCGCCAGGAGATCTGAGCACGTCAACGTATCGTTGACAGGTGTCTGTTCTGGAGCAGCTCGCGGAGATCGGACCGGCACGAGCGCGCCTGGAGGAGCGCGAGCTGGAGCTGATCGACCGGGCCCGGCAGGCCGGGGCCACCTGGACCGAGGTCGCCGCGGCGCTGGGCCTGGGCAGCCGGCAGGCCGCCGAGCAGCGCCGGCAGCGCCTGGTGGCGGCCGCCCGGTCGCGGCTGCACCACCGCGACCTGCGGTACGCGCACTCCATCGTCGTCCTCCGCGAGGCCGTCTGCGACCTGCACCGGGCCATCGCGGCGGACCGGCGCTGGGCCGGTCGCTTCGTCCGCGCCGCGCTGGTGCGCGACACGGTCGCCGCCGCCGTGGACGCGCCGGCCGGCGGCCTCTACGCCCTCGCCGAGCAGGCCGCCCGGGACCTCGCGGCGGCCGGCGCGAAGGCCCTGCCCGGGCACGTCCGGCTCGCGTTCCGCAAGGTACGGCAGGCGTTGTCAACGAAGCATTGACGCTCTCTCACCTTCTTGCCGGTGCCCGACGCGGATCCTGAGGATATGAGTCTTCTTGACTCAACTCCCTGGAGGCGGATGTGCGCCGCAACGCCGTGCTACTCGTGACGATCTCCCTGCTGTCCGGCTTCGGCGGCAGCGCGATGTCGCTGGTCACGGGCGTCTGGATCCTCGACCTGACCGGCTCGCCCGGCCGCGCCGGACTGGCGGGGCTCTGCGTCTACGCGCCGACCCTCGCCGGTCCCTGGCTCGGCGCGATCACCGACCGGATCCCGCGCCGCCCGCTGCTGGTCGCGACGAACCTCGTGCTCGCCGCGGCGTTGCTCTCACTCTTCGCCGTCCACTCGGCTCAGCAGGCGTGGCTGATCTACCTCGTCTCGTTCACGTACGGAATCAGCTATGTGGTGCTGGACGCGGGCGAGTCGGCGCTGCTCCCCGCGGCCCTCGCCCCACAGCACCTCGGCACCGTCAACGGCTGGCGCTCGGCCGCGCGCGAGGGCATGAAACTGCTCTCCCCGCTGGCCGGGGCGGGTCTGTACGCCTGGCAGGGCGGCTCCGCGGTGGCGGCGCTGAGCGCGCTGATGCCGATGATCGTCGCGCTCCTCTACCCCCTGCTGGGCCTCACCGGCAGTGCCACCCCTGCGGCCGTCGAACGGGGATTCCGAGCCGGACTGGCCGTGCTGCGCGCCCGGCCGGTGCTGCGGGTGACCGTGCCGCTTGCCGGCGTCTCGATCGCTCTGTCCGGCTTCTCCACGGCGCCCGGCTACGCGGTCGTCACCGAGGACATGCACCTGCCCAGCACCTTCCTCGGCCTCCTGATGAGTGCGCAGGGCGCAGGTTCGATCGTCGCGGGCCTGACGGCCGGCCGGGTCGTCTCCCGGCACGGCGCCATCGCGGCCGGCGCCGCCGGCACGGCCCTCTTCGCGGCGGGCCTGCTCGCCCGCTGCCTGCCGTGGTGGCCGGCGATCGTGGCGGGCGCCGTCGTCGCCGGGGCCGGCCTGCCCTGGACGCTCGTCGCGGCGGTCACCGCGGTGCAGACGCACACCCCCGCCCACCTGCTCGGCCGCGTCTCGGCGACCGCGAACACCGCGATGTTCGGCCCGATCGCGCTGGCCAACCCGCTCGGGTCCGCCGCGGTCCACCTCGGCGGACGCCCGAGCCTGATCGCCGCGGCGGTGGCGTGCCTGGCCGCGGCCGCCGTCGCCACCAGGCTCCGGCCCGGCACCTCCGGCTGAAGCAGCGTCCACATCGGTGCCGGCCGCCGCCGTCGCCACCAGGCTCCGGCCCGGCACCTCCGGCCTAAGCGCCGTCCACATCGGTGCCGGCGGCCGGCGGCGTGGCAAGCGACGACGAGGTCGCCACCGCGGTCACCGCGAAGCGATCCGCGCGCCGGGTCGATGGCTACTGCGGCGGCGACGCCGGGGTGAGGCTCAAAGCGTCGTGAACCCGACGGTGTAGCAGCAGGTATTGCGCCCGCAGCCGCACGGGCGGTCCCGAGGGTGGGTCCACCACGGCGGGAGCTTGCACCACCTCTCCGGCGGTGAACTGCTCGCGCGTCAGATCCAGCTCGATGCGGCCGAGGCGGTTCCAGTAGTGCACGCCCTGGCGGGTGCCGTCCGCGTGCAGCACGGTCGCCAGCAGCAGCCGGCCACCGAGCAGCTCGTGCAGCAGCAGCGCGGTCACCCCGCATTGTCCGCGGGCGGGATTGGCCGGTGACCAGTCCGCCAGGTCCACGGGATCGCAGGTTTCCGGCGACCACCCGGACCGGATCGCGTGCTCCACCTCGGTTACCGACGTCATCACCATGCCCGCCATCCTGCCCGCCGGGTACGACATCCTCGGGTCACACGACGCCGGAGTCAGGGCCGGATCTCGGAGCGGCAGACCCGCGCTGCCCGACCCGGCGGCCGGCGTCGTCCCGGCGATGCTGCAGGTACTGCCGCTCGGCGGTGTCGTGGGTCAGGTCGATCGCGCTGTCGTATGCGGTTACGGCTTCTTCGCTGCGGCCGAGCCGGTCGAGCAGATGTGCCCGGGCTGCTCTGGCCGGCTGGAAGCGTCGGGCGTGCGCGCCCGCGTCGTCCAGCAGGGCGTCGAGCATGGCGAGCCCGGCGGCGGGACCGTCGACCTCGGCGGTGACCGCGGCGAACGCGACGCCGCTTCCGAGCGACGGCGCGACCGTGTGCAGGAGGCGGTGCAGGGTCAGCAGGGTGGGCCAGTCGGTCGTGCCGGTCTGTCGCCGTGCGCAGTGCACTGCTTGGATCGCGGCCTCCAGCTGGAAGCGGCCCAGCTGCCCGCGCGCGTGCGCCGTGCGCAGGTGTTCGTGCGCCCGGGTGATCAGGCGGTGGTCCCAGCGGGACGGGTCTTGGTCGGCGAGCGGGACGAACCGGCCCTCACGGTCGATTCGCGCCCGGGCGCGCGCGGCCGAGAGCTGAACGAGCGCGGCGAGCCCGTGCACCTCGGGATCATCGGGCACCAACGTGCTGAGCACCTCGGCGAGGTGCAGTGCCTCTCCTGGCAGTCGGCGTTCCTGCGGCCCGGTCGTCGCCCAGTCGATGACGTAGGCACCGTAGACGGCCTCGAGCACCGCCGCCATCCGCGCGGGCAGCTCGCCGCGGTCGGGAAGACGAAACGGGATGCCGGCCGCCTTGATCCGTCGCTTGGCCCGGACCAGGCGGGTGGCCATCGTCGACGTCGGCACGGAGAAGGCCCGGCCGATCTGATCGGCGGTGAAGCCGAGGACGGTATTGAGCATCAGCGGGGTGTGGACCGCACGCTCGATCGCCGGGTGCGCGCACACGAGCATCAGCTCGAGGCGCCGATCAGGGATCGCGTCGATGGTCAGGTCGTCGAGGTGAACCGGTGCGTGCTGCTCGATGTCGAGCGGGAGGGTCCGCCGCGACTCGGCCGACTTCCAACGGTCGCGGAGCCGGTTACGGGCCACGGCCAGGAGCCAGGCGTCAGGATTGCCCGGTACGCCGTGATCGGGCCAGGTTCGCAGCGCGCGTTCGAAAGCGTCGGCAAGCGCGTCCTCCGCGGACGCGAGATCGCTCGTCGAGGCAGACAGAAGGGCGAGCAGCCGCCCGTAGCTGTCCCGGGCCGCCAAGCCCGCCACCTGCGCCACCTGGGGCGCCGGCCCCGTCCCACCCGGGTCGGGGCCGGCTACCCGTCCGTCGTCGCCGGACGTCAGCGCGTCCACCCGCCCTCGACCAAGGCGGTCGCGGTCGGGCGTACCTCGATCGTGCCCCATTGGGCACCGGGACACTTCTCGGCCCAGCCGATGGCCGCGTCAAGGTCGGGCACGTCCAGCAGGAACACTCCGGCAAGGTTCTCCTTCGTCTCGGCGAAGGGCCCGTCCTGCACCTGCGTGACACCGTCCCTGCGGGTGACGGTTGTCGTCGCGGCGCTCGGCTGCAGCACGTCGGCCGAGATCAGCACACCGGCCTGCTGCAGCGCCCGGCCGTACGCGTCGAAGGCCGCCTGCCCCTCACGGAGCAGTTCCTCGCTGAGTTCTCCCTCGGACATCTCCTGGTAGTGCATCAGCAACGCGTAGCGCATGGTCTCTCCTCCAAGTCTCAGTGTGACGCCCGATGACGCCTACACCGAGATGACGATGCAGCACCACTCGGATCGTCACCCGGACAGCAACCGGCGCCCACTGCGCTGCCCGTCGGCATGGGTCTGTGGCGAAGTTGTGACGGTGTCGAGGAGAAGGAGCGGGGATTCCGCCGGTCGTGAGTTTCTGGCCGTACCGTTCGCGCCATGACTCTGTTCGACTTCGAGGGTGATGATGTGGAGGTCGAGCCCCGGCCGCCGCTCTGCCGCTATCTGGCCGCCCAGGGGACGGCCTTCGCGACGCTGGTCGCCTTCCTCGTGATCCTGGTCCTGGCGGTGGCGGCGCTCGTCGGTGCCTGCGTGTCGGACGTGCCGGGACTGGCATGGCTCGCGGCGCTCGTCACGCGCCCGTTCGTCGCGTGACGGTCGAGCTCACCGGCCACCGGTCCGGTCGCAGCCGGGCTGGTGACCACCATGGCCACGCGATCAGCTCATCGAGTGACAGGTGTCGCTGTGATCGGCATAGAACGCCCCCGGAGTCCGGTCCGCTCCCCGCACCGTCCGGATCCGAAGACAGCCGTTCGTGGTGGCGGCGTGGTGAATGATGCGCCGCACGTTCCAGTCGCCGACGGCTACGGCCGCCAGCGCCATGCACGGGATGGCAGTCACCGGAGACAGCGCGCTCGCCAGGGCACATACGCTTCCGGAGATCGCCAGCGCATCCGTGGAGTCGGCCGGTCCTCGCAGGACGTTGTCCAGACGTACCGTTACGTTGTGGCTGTAGTAGACGCTGCAGGTCACGAGCCCGCAGGTGCGGACGGCGTCCTTGCCCCGATCGTCGCTGGCGGCGTGAGCGGGTGCCCCGGCCGTCGCGGTGATGCCGACCGCCAGCAGGATCGTGGCGAGGGTTCGGCGGGGAGAGATGCGGCTGCTGCTCATGTCGACGACTCCATCTCTGTGATATCCGCCGTGGCTCAGCGGATCGACCGCCACACTCCCGTGACCGGCGCTGCGGTTCAGCCGTCGACGGCATCTCCTCCTGTCGAGTGACAGCCTGCGGTCGGCCTCGGCAGGCGAACGAGTCGAAGAGCTGGCCACGGGGACATCCGGCCGCGCCGTAGGTTGTCGCACCCATCCGCCATGATCGTGGGGCGGGACACTCCCGGCCCGATCGATATCGTGAGCGCCTACCGGTGACCCGTCCCGGCGGGAGACGCGGCGACGTCATCGAACGCGCCACGCAGCGGACCCGCCCGCGGAAGTGACGCCGGACCGCGCCGTGACGGTGGAAGTCCATTTTGCTGGGTCGCTGTTCGTTATTCGCTGGCGCGAGGTGTTCGTGTCGGGCAAACTTCTGTCAGCGCCGATGAAAGCAGCTCACAAAAGCGTTGACGAAGAAGAAGGGCGTCGGGCATCGTCGGATGCCGACGCCGCAGCAGCATTCTCGAGAGGAAGTGAACCGTCATGTCGTGGCAGCCGAACTGCGCGATCGCCCAACCGTGGGCGGCGTATGGGATTGCCATGCCCGTCAAGGCGGTGAAGCTGCACCTGCGAGGTCGCGAGCTTGGTCGCGGCCTGGAGCGGTGGAGCGGGTAACGCAGCGGAATCTGCGCCTACGCCGCCCACCTTCGCAGCTGAGGAACGGGCGGCTTTTTCATTCCCCGACGATGTCCTACGGGTGTAGCTCAACGGTCTAGAGCACCGGTCTCCAAAACCGGAGGTTGCAGGTTCGAATCCTGCCGCCCGTGCGTGCCCTGAATGCCTTTCAGGGAATTGCTCGTTGTCAACTCGACAGTGGATGGCATGTATCTGCGGCAGCCCCTTTCCATCGGGCTGCCGACGACCCGGCGTGGGCACCGAAGTGTGCACGCCGGGCGTGACCGGACCGAGGGAGACGGCAACCCGCCTACTTCTTCGAAGAGGAGACACCCCGTTCGACTCGGGGGGTCCGGACGCATTTCTGGGCTTGTGGCGCAGCGGTAGCGCACCGGTTCGGCAGACCGGGGGTCGGCGGTTCGATTCCGCCCGGGTCCACGTGGCAGGCACCGCGCGGTTCGGGCGGGCTGTCTCGCCTTCGCCCGGAGGGCCGGGCCCCGTCCCGGTACGGCGGGCGTCGCGGTTCGAGGCCCGCCGAAGGTTCTCGGCGCCTTGCCAGGCGCATGTTCGTGGCTGTAGCACAACGGTCAGTGCGCCGCCTTGCCATGGCGGAGACCGGGGTTCGACTCCCCGTAGCCACTCGTGTCCAGCGATGACGACGACATAGGAAAGAGGTGGACCCGGTGACCGCGGTGCCGCGCTCGCGCGGCGGGGCGAACTCCTGGCTCAACACCGTGGCGGCCTGCGGCCGCTGCAACCAGCGCAAGGGTGACCGGACCCCGGCCGAGGCCGGGATGCCGCTGCGGACCTCTCCCTGGGTCCCCGGCTGGACGGAGCTCACCGCGCGCTGAGATCCGGCCGGCGGGACCGCTACCCCCGCCGGCCGGACTATGCGAGCTGGTGCAACCGGCAGCACACCCGGCTCTGACCCGGGCGATGGAGGTTCGAATCCTCCGCTCGCAGCTTCCCGCCCTCGTAGCCCAACGGCAGAGGCAACGGTCTGAGGGACCGTCCAGTGCGCGTTCGAATCGCGCCGGGGGCACGCGACGCCGACGCAGGACCGGGCAGCCGCCGTGGCAGCGGCAGCCGGTCCGGGCGCGGCCGTCGGTTCCACGC
This sequence comes from Couchioplanes azureus, assembly GCF_014648355.1. Classification (GTDB taxonomy): domain Bacteria; phylum Actinomycetota; class Actinomycetes; order Mycobacteriales; family Micromonosporaceae; genus Actinoplanes; species Actinoplanes azureus. The sequence goes on along the minus strand of NZ_BMQY01000002.1, from coordinate 804,826 downwards.
CAGCGCAGCACGACAGGTCGTGCCGTTGGCTCTGGTGCGCGGAAACGCACCACCATGCCCGGGTAGCCCAACTGGCAGGAGGCACCGCGCTCAGGACGCGGGCAGTGCAGGTTCGAATCCTGTTCCGGGTACGCAGCACGATCTCTGGGCCTGTAGCTCATCTGGGAGAGCGTCCGTCTTGCACACGGAAGGTGGTCGGTTCGAGTCCGATCAGGTCCACTCATGTCGATGTAGCTCAGTGGTAGAGCACCCGCCTGTCGAGCGGGTGGCCGCGGGTTCGAGCCCCGTCGTCGACGCTTGGAGGGTTGGCCGAGTGGAAAGGCTGCGGCTTGCTCAGCCGTCGACAGGGCTGATGGTCCTGCGCAGGTTCGATCCCTGCACCTTCCGCTTCATCTTCTCGCCGTGGCCCAGTGGGTAGGGGCGCCTCGCTGATGACGAGGAGGGCGCAGGTTCGACTCCTGCCGGCGAGACCATGCCCCTGTAGCTCAGTGGAAAGAGCGTCCGGCTACGAACCGGAAGGTCGCAGGTTCGACTCCTGCCAGGGGTACGCATCGGGACGTGGCGCAGCTTGGTAGCGCACCGGTCTGGGGGACCGGGGGTCGCCGGTTCGAATCCGGCCGTCCCGACTTCACGGGTTGTGGCGCAGCTTGGTCAGCGCGCTCGGTTCGGGACCGAGAGGACGCCGGTTCGAATCCGGCCAGCCCGACGCACCACCTGGAGGAGCCAGCCGATGTGGTGACGGCACCCCGTTCGAAGCGGGACGAGCTCGACAGCCTTGGGGGTTCGACTCCCTCCTCCTCCGCCATGCGCCGTTAGCTCAGCGGGTAGAGCAGCCGCCTCTCAAGCGGCTGGTCCGGGGGTCGAGCCCCCGACGGCGTACCTGCGGGGTGGAGCAGTTCGACGTTCCGGGCGTCGAGGCCGCTGGTTCGAGTCCAGCCGGGGGCACGTGTGCGTCCCGCGTCTTCGTGCGGGACAAGCCGGGTTCGCTCTTGCGCACCCGGCGGCCTTGCGACGTTCCCGGTGGAGCGCCCCGCCTGCAAAGCGGGTGACTTCCGGTTCGACTCCGGGTGAGGCCTCGACGCATGCCATCCGCTGGTGAGCAGATGCAGACACCCGCAGCGCCGCCGCGGCGTCGTGCTCGGCTGTTTCGCGCTGGTGCGGGGCTACCGCCGCGGGTAGTAGTCGATCAAGGTGGTGCCGGGCCGATCGTCGGTTGGCAACCTGAGAAGGCGGGCGTCCTCAGCGCGCAGGGCTCGCGCGGCGGTGTCGCAGGAGGGCCGGTGGGCGTCCTGGGATCGTGCATGACTCGCGGAAGCGGGCGAGTCGGCGCGGGTTCTGGTGAGTCGGTTCCTGATGGTGTCGAAAAGATCGTTACGCCAGTGGCGCATGTGCCCTCCCCCGATGGCGTGTGGCCGGTGCCCGGGGTTGGTGCCCGGTAGCGGCCACGGATACAGCGAATTGCGCTGTAGGCCGAAGCGCAGCTCCTTCCTTCGTAGATGTGTCAAATGTGGATCTTCATCCTCGGGGATTCCTGCCGGAGGCGCCCGCCAATTTCGCTCACTCGGAGATCAACTCGCCGGGATGGGCCTGCGCCGGGTGCTCTGACCTGGGCAGCGTCAGCCCGTGTGATGTCGGTGACGGTCCAGGTACGTCGCCAGAATGGACGGCGGGCGGACGTCGGCCGGGTGACCGCCGGGGTGCGGCCCAGCTCGGGTGCTCTCAGCCGCCGACCGCCGCCCGCCGCGGCGCGGCCAGGTCGGAGTGGTCGATCACCACGGACGCCCGGTTCCACGGCTCGCAGGCGGCGAAGTAGCGGCGCTGACCCTGCACGTACCGCCGCTGGGTGGGATGGGCCGGGTCGGGATGGGAGCCGTCGCGCGCCGCCATGCGGGGGACCGTCACCTCGAACGGCGCGGCGAGGAACACCGAGAAGTCCCAGTGACCCACCAGCTCGTCGCGGTGCAGGAACAGCCCGTCCACGACGACGACCGCGTCCGCCGCGGCGGTGTGCCACGGCAGGTCGAGCACCTCGTCCGTGCCGACGTCGTGCACGGCCGTACGGTATCGGCGCGTGCCGCCCGGGCCGAACGGCGCCAGGACGTTGGCGATCAGCGCGGCATGGTCGTACGAATCGCGCCAGAAGCCCTCGGGCGAGTCCCGGCCGAGCCGGTAGCGGATCGCCCGGGGGTGATGGAAGCCGTCCGCGGAGATGTGGATCGCGGGCCGCCCTGCGGCCGTCAGCGCGGCGGCCAGAGCGCGGGCGTAGGTGGTCTTGCCGACGCCGTCGACGCCGTCGACCCCGATCCGGGTCGCGCCGGCCGGCACCGCCTCCGCAACGACGACCGGCGACCCGTCGGGGGACGGGTCGCCGGTGTGGTGGTGCTCCGGGTGGGTCAGCGCTTCTTCATGGCCTTGCGGTAGTCGCTGTTGAGGCGGCCGATCAGCGTCAGCGGGATTCCCTTGGGGCAGACCGTGGTGCATTCCCCCATGTTGGTGCATCCGCCGAAGCCCGCCTCGTCCTGGGCCTCCAGCATGTCGACGACCCGGCTGTCCCGCTCCGGCTGGCCCTGGGGCAGCAGGCCGAGGTGGGCCACCTTTGCGGCGGTGAAGAGCATGGACGAGCCGTTGGGGCAGGCCGCCACGCAGGCGCCGCAGCCGATGCAGGTGGCCGCCTCGAAGGCCGCGTCCGCGTCCGGCTTGGGGACCGGGGTGGCGTGCGCGTCCGGGGCCGTGCCCGTGGGGGCGGTGATGTAGCCGCCGGCCTGGATGATCCGGTCGAACGCGCCCCGGTTGACCACCAGGTCCTTGACGACCGGGAAGGCGGAGGCGCGCCACGGCTCGACGTCGATCACGGCGCCGTCGTCGAAGTGGCGCATGTGCAGCTGGCAGGTGGTCGTGGCCCGCTCGGGGCCGTGTGCCACGCCGTTGATCATCATGCCGCACATGCCGCAGATGCCCTCGCGGCAGTCGTGGTCGAAGGCGATCGGGTCGTCGCCGTCGAGGATCAACTTCTCGTTGAGGACGTCCAGCATCTCGAGGAAGCTGGCGTCGGGCGAGATGTCCTTCACGTCGTACGTGACCATCCGGCCCTGGTCCTCGGGGCCGGACTGACGCCACACGCGTACCTGGATGTCCATTACTTGTAGCTCCGCGTGCTCGGGTGGACGTACTCGAAGTCCAGCTGTTCCTTGTGGAGGGTGGGGATCTCGCCGTACTCCCAGGCGGCGACGTAGCTGAACTCGTCGTCGTGGCGCAGGGCCTCGCCGTCCGGGGTCTGGCTCTCGGCGCGGAAGTGACCACCCGCCGACTCGGCGCGGTGCAGCGCGTCGATGCACATCAGCTCGCCCAGTTCGAGGAAGTCGGCGACGCGGCCGGCCTTCTCCAGGTTCTGGTTGAGCTGCTCGCCGGTGCCGGGCACCTTGACCCGGGTCCAGAACTCCTCGCGCAGGCCGCGGATGAGGCCGATGGCCTTGGTCAGGCCCTCCTCGGTGCGTTCCATGCCGCAGTACTCCCACATGATGTGGCCGAGCTCGCGGTGGAAGGAGTCCACGGTCCGGTCGCCGTCGATCGACAGCAGCTTCTGGATCCGCTCCTCGACCTGCGTCCGCGCGGCGACGACCTCCTCGTGGTCCGGCGCGATCTTCTCGTACGGGCCGGAGGCGAGGTAGTTCGCGAGCGTGTGGGGCAGCACGAAGTAGCCGTCCGCGAGGCCCTGCATGAGCGCGGAGGCGCCCAGCCGGTTGGCGCCGTGGTCGGAGAAGTTGGCCTCGCCGACGACGAACAGGCCGGGGATCGTCGACTGGAGGTCGTAGTCGACCCAGAGGCCGCCCATCGTGTAGTGCACGGCCGGGTAGATGCGCATCGGGACCTCGTACGGGTCCTCGCCGGTGATGCGCTGGTACATCTCGAACAGGTTGCCGTACTTGGCCTCGACGGCGTCGCGGCCCAGCCGGGCGATGGCGTCCGCGAAGTCGAGGTAGACGCCGAGGCCGCCGGGGCCCACGCCGCGGCCCTCGTCGCAGACGTTCTTGGCGGCCCGCGACGCGATGTCGCGGGGGACCAGGTTGCCGAACGACGGGTAGATCCGCTCCAGGTAGTAGTCGCGGTCCGCCTCGGCGATCTCGGCGGCCGGCTTGCCGCAGTCCTCGCGGCGCTTCGGCACCCAGACCCGGCCGTCGTTGCGCAGCGACTCGCTCATCAGCGTGAGCTTGCTCTGGTGCGAGCCGGACTCGGGGATGCACGTCGGGTGGATCTGCGTGTAGCAGGGGTTCGCGAACAGCGCGCCCTTGCGGTGCGCCCGCCAGCTCGCCGTGACGTTGCAGCCCTTGGCGTTGGTGGACAGGAAGAAGACGTTGCCGTAGCCGCCGGAGGCGAGCACGACCGCGTCGGCCAGGTCGGTGGTGATCTCACCGGTGACCATGTCGCGCACCACGATGCCGCGGGCCTTGCCGTCCACCACGATCAGCTCGAGCATCTCGTGCCGGGCGAACATCTCGATGTTGCCGAGCCCGATCTGGCGCTCCATCGCCTGGTACGCGCCCAGCAGCAGCTGCTGGCCCGTCTGGCCCCGGGCGTAGAAGGTGCGCGACACCTGGGTGCCGCCGAAGGAGCGGTTGTCGAGCAGGCCGCCGTACTCGCGGGCGAACGGCACGCCCTGCGCGACGCACTGGTCGATGATGTTCACGCTGACCTGGGCCAGCCGGTACACGTTGGACTCGCGGGCGCGGAAGTCGCCGCCCTTGACCGTGTCGTAGAACAGCCGGTGGATCGAGTCGCCGTCGTTGCGGTAGTTCTTCGCGGCGTTGATGCCGCCCTGCGCGGCGATCGAGTGCGCGCGCCGCGGGCTGTCCTGGTAGCAGTACGAGCGCACCTTGTAGCCGGCCTCGGCCAGCGTCGCCGCGGCCGAGCCGCCGGCCAGGCCGGTGCCCACGACGATGACGCTGAGCTTGCGCCGGTTGGCCGGGTTGACCAGCTTGGCGGCGAACTTGCGACGGTCCCAGCGGGTCTCGATCGGTCCGTCGGGGGCGGCCGTGTCGGCGATCGGGTCGCCGTCTTTCCAGAAGGACTCGGTCATGTCAGTCCACCAATCCGGTGAGCACGGCGAACGGCACCGCGAGGTAGCCGACGACGAGGACGACGGAGAGCACCAGCGCGACGGCGCGGGCGATGCGCTCGCCGCGCAGCGTGCGCTGGCCCATGGTGCGGACGGCGCTGAACAGCCCGTGCCGCAGGTGGAAGCCGACGCTCACGATGGCGAGCGTGTAGAAGAGCGTCACGTACCAGCGATCGGGCTCGAAGTCGGCGACCACGTTGGCGTACGGGTGCTCCCGGTCGCCGACCGGGTTCAGCGTGCCGGTGGTCAGGTCGAGGATGTGGTAGACCACGAACAGCGCGATGATCACGCCGCCCCAGCGCATGGTCCGCGCCGCGTAGCTGCCCTGGACCTTGGTGCGGCGCACGTAGCGCACCGGCCGCGCCTTGCGGGCGCGCCGGGTGAGGACCGTCGCGGCGACGATGTGCGCGACCAGGGCCAGGGTCAGCACGCCGCGTTGGATCCACAGGTACCAGGTCTCCGGCAGCAGCGGCACACCGATGGTGCGCAGCCAGTGCGCGTAGTGGTCGAACTCCTGCGCGCCGACGAAGATCTTCAGGTTTCCGATCATGTGCGCGTACAGGAAGCCGACCAGCAGCAGGCCGGTGACCGCCATGAGCAGCTTGAGGGCGATCGAGGATCGCAGGCCCCGGGGGCGCCGCTTGGCGGGCGCCTTCTTGTCGAGGGCCTTGCTCGCGGGCTCGGCCGTCGCCTTGGGGGGAGGAGTTCTGGTATCTACCGCCACACCTGGACGGTAAGAACGCCGACGCGATTCGTCTAATGCATGATCGTGTAGGTACTCATAGACGTAGGCTATCGAAGTGCAGCTTCAACAGCTCCGGTACTTCCTAGCAGTGGTGGAAACCCGGCATTTCACTCAGGCGGCCGATGTGCTCGGCGTCTCACAGCCGACTTTAAGTAAGCAGATTCACACCCTCGAAACGACGCTCGGCGCCCCTCTCTTCGAGCGGGCGCGCGGTGCGGTGGCCCTCACCGCCGCCGGGGAGACCCTCCTGCCGCTGGCCCGCCGGATGATCGCGGACGCCGACACGGCCCGGGACGCGGTGCAGGAGATCGTCGGCCTGCGCCGCGGCCGGGTCCGGGTCGGCGCCACCCCCAGCCTGTGTTCCTCGCTGGTGCCGGCCGTGCTGCGCCGCTTCCGCGCCGAACACCCCGACATCGCGCTGCACGTCAACGAGGGCAGCTCCCAGGACCTCATCGCCGACCTGCTCGCCCGCGACCTCGACCTCGCCCTCATCGTCCAGCCGGAGCAGGGGGTGGACCCGGCCCTGCATGCCGCGCCGGTGCTGCGCGAGAGCCTCGTGGTCGCCTCGGTGGCCTCCGGGCCGCCGCCGACCGTCTTCCGCGAGCTGGCCCTCACCGACCTGCGCGACACCCCGCTCGTCATGTTCCGCCCCGGCTACGACCTGCGCGACGTGACCCTGGAGGCGTGCCGGCGCGCCGGCTTCGTCCCGCGCTTCGCGGTCGAGGGCGGCGAGATGGACGCGGTGCTGGCCTTCGTGGAGGCGGGACTGGGCGTGGCGCTCGTACCGAGCATGGTCCTGGTCAACCGGCCGCTGCTGCGCGCGACCCCGCTGGCGCCGCCGGGCATGCGCCGCACGGTCGCGCTCGCCCACCGGCGCCGCGCGGTCCTGCCCCACGCGGCCGAGGCGCTGCGCGCGACGCTGCTCGACCACATCGCCACCGGCGAGCTGCCGATCGGCGTCCAGCCCCTCTGACCCGCCCGCCTTCCGGGTCTACCGCAGGGGGAGGCCTTCCGCGCGTTCGTGCGGTGGGCGCGGGCCGTGGATGCGGCGGTCCGCGGGGTCGATGGGGACGTCGTCGATGCTGGCTTCGCGGCGGCTCATGTAGCCGTCGGGGTCGAACTCCCATTGTTCGTTGCCGTAGCTGCGCCACCAGCGGCCTGTGTGGTCGTGCCATTCGTATGGGAAGCGGACCGCGATCGGTTGCCGTCGAACGCCCACAGCTCCTTACGCAGGGCGTAGCCGCGTTCACGGGCCCACTTCCGGGCGAGGAAGGCCTCGATCTCGGCGCGGCCGGTGAGGAAGATGTCGCGGTTGCGCCAGACGCTGTCGGGCGTGTACGCGGCCGCCACACGTGCCGGGTCGCGGGTGTTCCAGGCGTCCTCGGCCGCCTGGACCTTGATGCGTGCCGTCTCGGCGGTGAAGGGCGGCAACGGAGGGCGCGGCGCTGTCATGAGGTGGTTCCCTTCGGGTGGGGTGCCGGGAGTTCCGGGTCGTCGCCCGGTCCTCAGGCGAGGGTGCGGGCGAGGAAGTCCCGGATGAGCGCGGTGATCTCGGGGCCGTGGGTCTCGAGCGCGAAGTGGCCGGCGTCGAGGAGGTGGATCTCGGCGTCGGGCAGGTCGCGGGCGAAGGCGCGGGCGCCGTCCGGGCCGAAGATCTCGTCGTGCTCGCCCCAGGTGACCAGTGTCGGGGGCCGCGAGGTGCGGAAGTACTCCTGGAACGCCGGGTACTCGTCGAGGTTGAACTGGTAGTCCCAGAACAGCTGGAGCTGCACCGCGGCGTTCCCCGGGCGATCCAGGCGAGCCTGGTCGACGGTCCAGGTGTCGGGGCTGAGCCGGTCGAGGCGGTCGGCGGGGACGCCGTGGGTGTACTGCCAGCGGGTCGCGTCGGGAGTGAGAAGCTCGCGCACCCCTGCCTCGTTGGCTTCGCGGTCCTTCGCGTGGCGGAACAGGACGTCCCAGAACGGGGTGAACCCCTCCGTGTAGGCGTTGCCCGACTGCGAGATGAGCGCGGTGACCCGCTGCGGCTGCCGAGAGGCGATCCGCAGCCCGATCGGGGCGCCGTAGTCCTGGATGTAGAGAGCGAAGCGGTCGAGCCCGAGGTGGTCGAGCAGGCCGAGGGTGACCCTCGTCAAGTTCTCGAAGGAGTACTCGAACTCGGTGACGGCGGGGGCGTCGGAGAAGCCGAAGCCGAGGTGATCCGGCGCAATGAGGTGGTACCGGTCGGCCAGCGCCGGGATCAGCGCCCGGAACATGTGCGAGGAGGCGGGAAACCCGTGCAGCAGCACCACGGCGGGCGCCGCCGGGTCGCCGGCTTCTCGGTAGAACACCGTGCGGCCCTGGATGCTCGCCGTCCGGTGATGCACCACCGCCGGGCCGGCGAGCGTGCTGTGGTCGGTCGTCTGGCTCATGGACGTGCTCCTTCGCCGGGGTCGGCGCCCGAGGTTTCTCTTACCCTCTTGCGCCGGTTGAATGGTAAGAATCGTAGGGAGAGATTTTCTCACCTGTCAACCGTTCGACGGTGGTAAGATCGCGGAATGGTGCCACGCCCGCTGACCGGCGAGCCGCTGGCGCTGGACCTGGTCAACACCGAGTGGGTCGAGCGCGGCGAGCCCCGCGACCTGTTCGACGAGCCCGGCGGCCTGGCGCAGTGGCTGGCCGGGCACGGCCTCCCCGGCGAACCCGCGCAGGTGCAGGCGCCGCTCCGGCAGGCCAGGGCGACGCTGCGTGAGCTGCTCGAACGGCCGGGGTCGACAGCCGAGCAGGCTCTCAACGACGTCCTGGCGCGCGGGCACCTCCGGTATGCCGTCCGGGACGGATCAGCTGTCAGCGTGTCCGACGTGGACCCCGCCTGGCTGCCGGCCTGGACCGCGGCCGCCGCCTACCTCGACCTGCTGCGTGCCCGGCCCGAGCGGATCCGGCGCTGCGCCCACCCGGCATGCGTGCTGTACTTCTACGACACCTCGCGCAACGGCACCCGCCGCTGGTGCTCGATGGAGGGATGCGGCAGCCGGTCCAAGGCCGCCCGCCACTACCGGCGCAGTCGACCCGCCTGAGACCGGCCCGTCACCCTCGCTCGTGCCGGGTCCGCGCGGCCGATGCGGTCCGCGACGATCTTCGCGGACAGGGTGACCATCGGCAGGCCGCCGCCCGGATGGGCGGAGCCGCCCACCAGGAACAGCCCCTCGACCGGGCCGCGGTTGGCCGGCCGCAGCAGCCCGCCGGCCGTGCCGTAGATCGCTCCGCCCGGCGCGGCCGTGGCGTCGGCGAGGTCGGCCGGGGTGCGCGTCTCCCGGAACTCCAGCCGGTCGCGGACGTCCAGGCCGCGGGCGGCGAGGACGTTCAGGATGTGCGTACCGTAGTCGTCCGCGAGACCGGGCCGGCGCCAGTCGACGGCGCCGGCGTCGGTGCCGTGCCGGGGCGCGTTCACCAGGACGAACCACGCCTCCATGCCGGGCGGGTGCACGGCCGGGTCGGCCGCGCGGGTGACGAAGACGGCGGGATCCGACGGGGGCCGGGCGCGGCGGCCGCGTCCCGGGTCGCCGAAGACCGCGTCGAACTCCGCGTCGTAGTCGCGGGGGAAGAAGACGGTGTGGTGGGCGAGCCGCGGCGTCTCGCCCCGGACGCCGAGCAGCAGCACGAAGCCGGCGAGGCTGCGATCCGTGAGCCTGGCGAGCCGGTCCGGGGTGGGCAGCAGGTCGCGGTAGAGGGTGGCGGCGTCCACATCGGAGACGACGACGTCGGCCGGGACCTCGCCGCCGGGCGCGACCTCGACGCCGGTGACCCGGCCCCCGCTCGTGCGGATCGCCGTCACGGCCGACGACGTGCGGACCGTGACGCCCAGCGCGGCACAGCGGCGCCGCAGCGACGACGCCAGGACGCCGAGTCCGCCGGGCAGGTACCAGCCGCCGAACGCCAGCTCCGCGTAGGGGATCGCGGCGAGCGCGGCCGGGGCGCGGCGGGGGTCGGTGCCGGTGTAGGTGGCGTACCGGTCGAGCATCATCCGCAGCCGCGGGTCACGCAGGTGGCGCCGGCCGAGGGCGCGCAGCGAGCGGCCCGGGGCGATCGCCGCCAGGTCGCCGACCCGCCACGACAGCCGGGCCAGCGTCGCGGGGGAGACCTCGCGTTGCAGCACGGAACCCCACGACGCCCGCCAGATGCGCTCGGCCCGCCGCCAGAAACGCGCCCAGTCCGCGGCGGCCGCCGCCCCGAACGCGCCGGCGATGCGCTCGCGGAACACCTCCGGGTCGGCCGAGGAGTCCAGGACGCTGCCGTCCGGGAACACGTGCCGCACCACCGGGTCCAGCGGCACCGGGTCCAGCGCGGTGCCGAGATCGGCGAAGACCTGCGGGAGCGTCAGCAGGCTCGGACCGGTGTCGAAGCGGAAGCCGTCGCGCTCGTACCGGCCGAGCTTGCCGCCGACGGTCGCCGCGCGCTCGTGCACGGTCACCTCGTGGCCCGCCGCCGCGAGCCGGACCGCCGCGGCCAGGCCGCCGACGCCCGCCCCGACCACCACGACCCGGCTCACCGGCGCCACCCCGCCCGGGTCATACCGGCCGTCCGCGCCAGCTCAGCAGGCCGCGGCGGCGCAGCGCGAACGAGCGCGCCACCAGGGCCGCGAAGACCACGATCGACACCGGCTGGGCCAGCGGGTCGGGCCAGGTCCGCCCGCCCGTCGCGGCCGCGGAGATCACCCTGCCGAGGACCCCGATCCCGTACGCGCACACACTCCACCACGCAAGGTCCACGCTGGCCGTCGTCAGGGCGGCTGCCGCGGTCACGGGCGGCGCCGCGTACAGAAGCAGCAGCAGGAGCACGACGGCGGCCGCACCGGCGGGCGACCCGAACGACGCCCACAACGACTTGCCGTAGCCGTCGGCCAGCTCCCGCCACGACGCGTACATATGGCAGGTGGCCAGCCGCGATCCGTCCGCGAGCGCGACCCGTCCGCCGGAGCGCTTGACCGCCCGCGCCAGGGCGATGTCCTCGAGCACGTCGCCGCGCACCGCCGCGTGCCCGCCCGCCCGCCGGTAGCCGGCCCGGTCGGCGACCAGCCACTGCCCGCCGGCGGCGCACAGCGAGGGCCGCGGCGAGCGCTCCATGAGCCGCAGCGGCAGGAACGTGAGCCAGGACCACTGCAGCAGCGGCTGGACGAGACGCCCCGCCCCGGTGATCCGCGGGTACGGCGACAGCAGCGTGACCCGCGCCGAGCGCAGCAGGGCGACGCCGGCGGCCACCGCGTCGGCCGCCAGCACGACGTCGGCGTCGACGAAGACCAGCACGTCGCTGTCGCGGGCCGCCTCGGCGAGCTGCGCGCAGGCGTACGGCTTGCCGAGCCAGCCCGCGGGCAGCGGCGCACCGGTCAGCAGCCGCACCCGCTCCCCGGCGACCCGGCGCACGACGTCCGCGGTGCCGTCGGCCGAGCCGTCGTCCAGCACGACGATCTCCAGGCCGGGCACCCCGCGCTGACCGAGCAGCGCCTCCAGGCAGGGCGTGACCCGGTCCGCCTCGTCACGCAGCGGCACCAACACGGCGACGCGCTCGGTGACCGTCGCATTCCGCGGGGGTCTGCGCAGCAGCGCGGCGTTGACCAGCGTGTGCCCGGTGAGCGCGAGCAGCGGCAGCAGGGCGAACCAGATCATGCGGCGCGCCGGACGGCGGGGACCAGCGGCAGCACGACCGCACCCATGAGCACGCCGCCCCAGAGCGCGGACCAGGGCAGGCCCAGGAAGACCGCGTGGGCGAGCACGGACGAAGCGTACGTCCACAGCCACAGCGCCAGCATCGGGCCGTCCCCGCGGTCGCGGCGGTGACCGGCCGGCCCGGTCGCGACCGCCAGCACGGTCATCAGCAGCAGCGCGAAGCCCAGCCAGCCCAGGTAGTTGCCGATCGGGACGCCGGGCACACCCGGCAGCGCCGGGGTGGGGGAGTCCCAGACCCAGTACCCCTCGGCCACCATCTGCGGGTCGAGGAAGAGATCCCAGGCGGCGAGCCCCGCCGCGGCCAGGGCGATCCGCGCCGCCCGGGCCCGGGCCAGGCGCAGCGCGGCCAGCCACGCCGGCCAGGCCATCCAGGTCCAGGCCAGCGGGATGATCAGCGGGACGCCGAGCACCTCGGGGCCGAGCCGGCCCGCGTAGTCGTACGTGCCGAACGGGAAGCCGGTCGCCACGCCGAGCGCCTCGACCGCGAACCCGCCCAGCGTCGCGGTGGCGACCAGCGCGAGGGCGGTCCGGGCGCCCCTCCCGCGCCAGGCGTGCGCCACCGAGAGCACGTAGCCCAGCACGACCGTGGTGACCGTGAGACCGGCCCGGACCTCGCCGCGGGTCAGCGGATAGCAGATCTGCACCAGCACGAGGGCGCCGAGCAGCGCCCACAGCGGACCGTTCGGCGGCCGTCCTTCCGGCGGCCGGTCAGATGCCGACAATGCCGGGGGCGTCCTCGGCCGCGGTTTCCTCGGCCGGCGGGCGCTCGGTCAGCGGCAGGCCGCGGCCGAGGATCGCGAACGCCCGCTCGTCGCCGGGGAAGTAGAAGTCGCGCAGCACGTCGGAGAACCCGAAGCGGCGGTAGAGCCGCCAGGCCCGCGACCGCTGCTCGTCGGCCTCCGGCGTCGACAGCAGCACGGTCGAGCCGTCCGCCATCGCCAGCAGCGCCCGCAACTGGCGGGCGCCGATGCCGTGCCCCTGCGCGCTCGGGCGTACGTGCAGCTCGACCACCTCGAAGCAGTCGGACAGCCAGCGCCGCCGGGCGGTCTCGTCCAGCGCCGCGCGGACCTGGTCGTGCCACCACTGGCCGGGGCCGGACGCGTAGCCGTACCCGAAACCGGCGAGGTGACCGTCGGTGGTCAGGGTGGCCACGGCGCGGAAGCCGGCCCGGCGCACGTGCGCGCCGATGTACCCGCGGCGGGTCTGCAGCAGCTCGGCGCGGTAGCCCATCGCCTCGCCGTACACGCTCACCACGTCGTCCAGCCGCCGGAGCATGTCGTCCGGCTGCCAGGGGACGAGCCTCATCGCTCTCCTTCCCGCCAGCCCAGCACGGCCCTGTCGCCGTTGATGCCGAGCACCGTGAACCGGGCGAACAGGTCCTCGGCGTACCAGCGCGTGGCCGCCGTCCGCGCGATCACCGCGCGGTGCTCCGGCTGACGGTACGCGAAGCGGGTCAGGTCCGTCGCGTCGCGCCACACGCTGACCGTGCCCTGCCAGCCGACCGGCGCCTCGCCGACACCGAACCGGGCCAGCAGCCCCGGCGCGGCGGCGAGCTCGCGGGCCACCGGCGGCACGGCCCTCCAGAACGTCAGCGCCTTCGCCGGCCGCAGCCGGGCCCGGGTGAGCGCGAGCACCGGCCCGTCGCCGGGGCTCGTCTCCCGGCGTCCCGCCCGCGGGCCACCGGACGGCTCGCCGAACGGCGCCGTCCCGGACCACCGCCCCCGGCTGGTCAGCGGCCGCAGGTCGACCCGCGCGGCGGACGTCGCGATCGACTCCCACGCCGAGCCGACCCCGCCCAGGTCGCCGCCGCTGCCGCTGTCCCAGGAGACCACGGCCGCATAGCGGGTCAGGTCGGCGTCGCCCGGCCCGAAACTCGTTCCCGTCCCGGTGCCGAGCAGCTTGCCGAAGCGCACCCCGGGCAACCGGCGCAACCGCCGCGGATCCGCCGCCATCCGGGCGAAAGCCCGCCCGACCGAGCGCCGCGGCACCCGCCACACGTGCAGCGTGACCAGCGGCGGGACGGAGACCATGCCGTCACGCTACTGCGCCGTCCTGCTCTTCGCCCGTGTTGATCGCGATCTTTATCGTCGGTCCATGCCGATCACGATCTCCGTCCGGAACGCACGATGATCACGGATGTGGAGCTGGCGATCGCGGCGGCGCAGGCGGGGGCCGGCGTCGTCCTCCGCGCGTACGGCTCGGCGCTGACCCGCTTCGCCAAGTCCGCCGGCGACTTCGCCACCTCCGCCGACGTCGAGGCCGAGCAGGTCATCGTCGACGTGCTGCGCGCCGCCCGCCCCGGCGACGCCGTCACCGGAGAGGAGAGCGGCCGTACCGGCGGACCGGGCACCGAGCGGATGTGGCTCGTCGACCCGCTCTGCGGCACCCGCAACTTCGCGGCCCGCACCATGCTGGTCGCCGTGAACGTCGCCCTGCGCACCGGCTCGGAGATCACCGCGGCGGCGTCCGCCGACCCGTTCTCCGGCGAGGTCTTCTGGACCGACGGCACCGCCGCCCGGGTACGCCGCGACGGCGCCGACGAGCCGCTCACCCCGTCGGCGGAGTCGCTGCTGGTGGACCTCAACCTCGACCCGCCGTTCCCCAACGCGCCCCGCTTCCGGGCGGCGGACCTGCTCGCCGACCCCCGCTTCGGGCAGCGGTTCGGGCCGCGGGTGGTGTCCAGCACCCTCGCCGTGGCCTGGGTCGCCGCCGGCCGGCGCGCCGCGTACGTCACCGACGGCCGGCTGCGCGACAGCGTCCACTTCGCCGCCGGGATCGCGCTGTGCCAGGCGGCGGGCTGCGTGGTCACCGGGATCGACGGACAGCCGCTGCACACCGGGGCCGGCGGGCTGGTGGTGGCGGCGGACCACGAGACGCACGCCGCCCTGCGGGAACTGCTGGACGGCTCGGCCGCCGGCTAGATGCCGACCGCCTTGGCGCTCGTCTCCCAGAGCCGGGAGGCGAGCGCCGGATCGGCCAGCCGCCGGTCCGGCGCGGTGACCTCGCGCCCGACGTAGTACGCGCCGTTGCGCAGCTCGGCCGCGGACGCGGTCGCCAGCCACGCCAGCAGCGCGCCCGCCTTCTGCGGGGTGGTCAGGAACGGGGCGGCCCGGTAGAAGAACCGCGTCACCGGGCCCACGCCGAAGTTCGTGCGCACCACGCCCGGATGGAAGGCCACCGACAGGACGTCCGGCCAGCGCCGGGCCGCCTCCGCGGTGAAGAGGATGTTGGCCGCCTTGCTCGCGGCGTAGGCCCGCCAGCCGCCCCACGACGCCGGGTCGCCGGCGAGGTCGTCGGGATCGAGCCCGTCCGGCTGGTGCCGCCGGGAGGCGGTGTTCACCACCCGGCCGCCGCGCAGCCGCTCGCGCAGCAGGTGGGTCAGGAGAAAGGGCGAGAGGTGGTTGCCCGCCAGGGTCGCCTCGAAGCCGTCCACCGTCTTGCGGTACGCCCCCAGCATGCCGCCGGCGTTGTTCGCGAGGACGTCGATCGCCGGGTACGTCTCCAGCAGACGGTCCGCGAGCCGCCGTACCTCGTCCAGGGACTCGAAGTCCGCCCGGAACTCGCCCGGCTCGGGGCCGGTCGCCGCCGCCCGGACCGCCGCCGTCGCCGCGCGCAACCGGCCGGGATCACGCCCGACGACGACCACCTGGTCGCCCTGCGCGGCCAGCTCCGTCGCGGCGGCCAGCCCTACCCCGGAACTCGCCCCGGTGACCACGATCGTGCGCATGTCCCGTCCCTTCGCCGCGGGGTACGGATGGGGGTGCCGTACCCGTATGCATCCTGACAACCGATACGCCCGGAATCAACGAACCGGCCGTCCGCACGGTCCACCCCCGACGCGCCCTCCCCGCACCACCGCCGCCCTCCCCGCACCACCGCCGCCCTCCCCGCACCACCGCCGCCCTCCCCGCACCACCGCCGCCCTTCCCGCGCCACCGCCGCCCTTCCCGCGCCACCGCCACCCTTCCGCGTCCCGTCCTTTCTCGCCTCCGCGCCTTGCGTCCCCTCTCGCCTCCGGTGCCCGCGTCCCTGCTCACCTCCGGTGTCTCGCGTCCTTCTCGCCTCGGCCCCGTTCCTTCTCGCTCTCCCGTGTCGCTGTCTTTCTCGCCGCCTCGGTGCGTGACGTCGCTCTTCTCGGCGTTGCTTTTTTGTCGGAGGGGAGTGTTACTCTCTCCGGTAGTTAGAACGAGTGTTCGATTAAGTCGAACGGTTGTTCCCTGCCGGTCGCACCCGGTCGGGTGGCTGTCCCCTCCGGGCAGGCGCCCACCACCGGCCGGCGCGGGAACGGCTTTCCGGACCGATCGGGCACCCGGGCTGACTGATCGGGAGGCCGCGTTCGCGGCGCGGCTCCCGGGTGTGGCGCCCGCGAAGCGCCGCACGCAAGGTCCGGGCATTCGCGGGTCCGGGCCTGCACCAGGCAGGACCGTCGTCCGCCGCCCTCGACCCCCGGGCGGCGGACGACGGACCCCGCCGGCGAAGTCCGGCCGGGTGTGGTGTGGGGAAGCTTCACACCCGGCCGGCAGCGCCACCCCGCTGTGCCTTCCTCCGCAGCGACGGTTCGACCAGCACGTCGGATGCGATACACGCGAGGAGAGACCCATGGTGAGCAACCCGGCACCGGGCGCGAGAGCACCCGTCCCGCCGCCGAGCCCCCCGGATACCGGCGTCTCCGACCCCGGCTTCCCGGAGTCCGGTCTGCCGGAGCCCGGCTCGTCCGATCCCGGCTCGTCCGATCCCGGCTCGTCCGATCCCGGCTTGCCGGCCCGTGCTCCGTCGGCCCGTGGCTTGCCGGCCCATGCTCGGTCGGCCCATGCTCGGTCGGCTCGTGGCTTGCCGGCCCGTGGTCCGTCGGGGCCGGCCACGCGAGAGCCGGGTCTGTCGGTGCCGGGCACGCCGGATCCTGGGCTGGCGGTGCCGGGCATGCCGGATCCTGGGCTGCCGGAGGCGCGTTCGCCGCGGACCGGTGTGTCGCGGTCCGGTCCGCCGGAGCCACAGTCGTTCGGCCTGGCGCACGCCCCCACGGCGGGGACGCAGGCGGCTCCGACGATTCCCGCCAACCTCCTGCCGCACCGCACCCCGGCCCAACTGCTCGCGATCGCCCGCCAAGGCCTGGTCGAGGCGGCCCGCACCCGCCCCGACGGGCTGCGCTACGCGGCGGCCCACCTGGCCGCCCTCCGAGCCGCCGCCGCGGTCCTCGCCGCCCGCGCCAGACCGGCCGCCCCCAGCCGCCGCAACCGCGTGACCAGCGTCTGGTCGCTCCTGGTCCTGGTGGCCCCCGAGTTCGGCGACTGGGCCAACTACTTCGCCCTGGGCGCCGCCAAACGAGCGGCGGCGGAGGCCGGCATTCCCCGAGTGGTGACCACCCGGGAGGCGGACGACCTGCTGAGAGCGGCGGAGACCTTCGTGTCCCTGGTGCAGTCGGCACTCGGCCTCGCCTTTCAGCCCACCCTCGAAGCCGCCTAGCCGGCCACCCGGCTAACCGCCCTGCCTGGCCCGCACCCCCAGCCGTTGCAGCGCCTCGCCTGGCTGATGTGCTGCAACAGCTCGCCCTGGCGGTGTGTTCTCGCCCTGGCGGTGTGTTGTGGCAGTTCGCCTGGCTGGTGTGTTGCGGCAGTTCGCCTGGCGGTGTGTCGCGGCGACGCTGATCGTTGCCTGGCCGTCCACTTGCCGGTCGGCCGGTCGCTGCCTGCCACCGCCTGGCCGTGTGCTGGCTGGCCGTCGCCACCCGGTCATGCGCTCGCCGGCCGTCGCTGCCGGACGGCGCGCTGCCGGCTGGTCGCTTCGAGGTCGTGTGCTTGCTTGCCGTCGCCTTCCTGGCCGCGCGCTTGCTGACCGTCCACTTTCCTGGTCGGCCACTTGCCTGCTCGTCCAGGTGCTGACGGTCTGACGCGGGCCGGCTTGCCGGCCGGCCGACCGACTACTGATCTTTGGTGAATGTGTACAGCGGGGCGGGACGATGGCCGGGCGCATGATCGGTGGGGCTGCGGCTCTTGCCGACCTGGTGCGTCCTGCCGGCGAGATCGTCGAGAGCGGGATGCACCGGGTGCTGCCGGTACTTCCCGCGTTGGGGGGATTGCTGCCCGGGCGGGGGCTTCGCCGGGGCAGCACCGTCGCGATCGGACTTCCTTCCGGCTCCGGCCTCCCGAGGGACCGGGCCTCCGGTCCTTCCCACCGCTCGGAGCACGGCTGGAAGCACGGAACCGGCCCTGCACACGGTGCCGGACCCGGCCCCGGCCCCGCACGGTCCGGCTCGTCGCAGAAGCGGCAGCTTCCCCTGTCTTTCGCCGATGCCGGCGCGGGAGCCGCTGTGGGCAGTGGAGCAGGCGCCGCAGCGGTGGCCAGGGCGGGTGCCTCCACAGCTGCGATGGCCAGGGTGGGTGCCTCCGCAGGCGCCGGCGTCTCGGTGGGGACGGGAGGTGGGAATACCTCTCTTCTGCTTGCTCTTCTCGCCGCTGCCTCCCGTGCCGGATCGTGGTGTGCCGTGGTGGGTGTTCCGGCGCTCGGGGTGCTTGCGGCCGCCGAGAGCGGGATTGCTCTCGAGCGGCTGGCTCTGGTGCCGAACCCGGGCCCCGAGTGGCCGACCGTGGTCGCCGCGCTCATCGACGGGGTCGATGTCGTGGTCGTCGCCGTTCCCGGGTCTGTCTCCGCCTCCGTCGCCAGCCGGCTCGTCGCCCGGGCTCGGCAGCGGGGGTGTGTGCTCGTGCCATACGGGCGGTGGGACGGGGCCGACGTCACCCTGCAGGTCACCCGGGGGCGTTGGGAGGGGCTCGGCGCGGGGCGGGGGCGGTTGCGGCGGCGGGAGGTCACCGTGGTCGCCCGGGGGCGGGGGGCTGCCGCTCGGCCCAAGGAGCTGACCATGTGGATGCCCGGGATCCCCGCAACACCCGTGCCCGGGCCGTCCGCGTCCGCCCGGCCTGCGTCCGTCTCACCCACGTCGTCCGCGTCCGGGAGGGCCGCGTCCGGGTCGCTGGTGTCTTGGCCGGTGGGGGTCGACTCGTGCTCGGCCCGGGAGGGTGGGCCGTCGGCCGGGGTGCGGGTGTCCATCGTGGAGTCGACGTGAGTGCCGCTTCGGGGCCTCGTACCTTGCTGGTCTGGTGCCCGGACTGGCCGGTCGTCGCCGCTGAGATCGTGGAGGGGGTTTCCGCTGCCGGGCCGGTTGTCGTGTTGCGGGGCAACCGGGTTGTCGCCTGTTCGGAGGCGGCCCGGGCCGAGGGGGTGCGGCGGGGGCTGCGGCGGCGGGAGGCCCAGGGGCGTTGTCCTCAGCTCGTCGTCGTCGAGGACGATCCGAGGCGGGACGCCCGGGCCTTCGAGCCGGTGGTCGCCGCCGTCGAGGAGGTTGCCGTCGGGGTCGAGGTGGTGCGACCCGGTGCCTGTGCACTGGCCGCGCGGGGGCCTTCGCGCTACTTCGGGGGTGAGGAGCGGGCCGCCGAGCGGATCGTCGAGCAGGTGGCGCAGGCCTGTGCCGTCGAGAGCCAGGTGGGCATCGCCGACGGGGTGTTCGCCGCCGGGCTGGCCGCTCGGGCCGGGCGGATCGTCGCCCCCGGGCGTACCCGGGAGTTTCTCGCCTCGGTGACCATCGAGGCGCTGGAGCGGCCCGCGCTGGCCGACCTGTTGCGCCGGCTCGGGGTGGCGACGCTGGGTGACTTCGCCGCGCTGCCCGCCTCCGACGTGCTGAGCCGGTTCGGGTTCGACGGGGCGCTCGCGCACCGGCTCGCCGCCGGGCTCGACCATCGGCCGCTCGCCGTCCGGCAGCCGCCGCCCGACCTCGAGGTGTCCGGCACGTACGACGAGCCGCTCGAACGGGTCGACGTCGCCGCGTTCGCCGGGCGGGCGCTGGCCGAGCGGCTGCACGACCGGCTCGCCGCGCACGGTCTGGCCTGCACCCGGCTGGGCATCGAGGCGGTCACCGCCGACGGCCAGGAACTGCACCGGGTGTGGCGCCACGACGGGATGCTCACCGCCGCGGCCATCGCCGAACGGGTGCGCTGGCAGCTCGACGGCTGGCTGACCGGCGCCCGCCGCGGCGCGCCCGTCCGGCCGACCGCGGGCCTGGTCCGGCTCCGGCTGGTGCCCGACGGCGTCCTCGTCCACCTGGGACTCCAGCCCGGCCTGTGGGGTGACGCGGGCGCGGAACGGGAGCGGGCGCACCGGGCGCTGAGCCGGATCCAGGGTCTGCTCGGCCCCGAGTCGGTGCTCACCGCGGTGGCCGGCGGTGGCCGGTCCGCCGACGACCGGGTGCGGTTCGTGCCGTGGGGTGACGAGCGGGAGCCGGCCCGGCCGGGCTCCTCGCCGGTGCCGATGCCGACCTTCGTGGCAGTCGCTGACGGAGAAGTGGAACAAATAAGGGAAAGAGAAAATATCCCGCATATGGGAGATATCGAACAAATCGAGAAGCCAGGAGAGGGAGGGCAGCCAGGAGAGGGAGGGCAGCCAGGAGAGAGAGGGCAGCCAGGGCAGAGGGGACAACTAG
The DNA here is from genome assembly GCF_014648355.1 of Couchioplanes azureus. Lineage (GTDB taxonomy): Bacteria > Actinomycetota > Actinomycetes > Mycobacteriales > Micromonosporaceae > Actinoplanes > Actinoplanes azureus. Next base: position 784,799 of record NZ_BMQY01000002.1, on the reverse strand, counting down.
GGGAGGGAGGAAAGGGAGGGAAAGGTACGGGGAGGAAGGCCCGGAAGGATGACCGTCCACCGTGGCCGGGCCGTATCCCCGCGCCCTCGCCCGCGCTGGTCCTGCCGCTGCCCGCGCCCGCCGTGGTGCTGGACGGGACGGGTACGCCGGTCGCCGTCAGCGCCCGCCTCGAACTGAGCGGCGACCCGGCCGTCCTGATGATCGGTGACGAGCCCGCCGAGATCACCGGGTGGGCCGGGCCGTGGCCGGTGGACGAGCGGTGGTGGGCGCCGGCCGAGTCGCGCCGCCGGGCCCGGTTCCAGATGGCCGTCGCGGACGGGCGGGCGTTCCTGCTGTCCCTGTCGTCGGGGCATTGGGCGATCGAGGCGATCTACGACTAGGGGTACGTGATGGGCTTCCACAATCCGCCGAAGCCGTGGGGTGAGCTGGAGAGCGCCCTCACCGGCCGGGCCAGGCGGCATCTGCACGTCGTCGACCCGCTCGCCGTCGACGGTGACGGCGGCGACTCGCCTGCCTGGAGCCGCAAGCGGCAGCCGTACGAGGCGCCCGCCCTGATCCGCACCCGGCCCGAGGAGCGGTACGCCGAGCTGCACTGCCACACCAACTTCAGCTTCCTGGACGGTGCGAGCCATCCGGAGGAGCTCGCCGAGGAGGCGGTGCGGCTGGGGCTCACCGGGCTCGCCGTCACCGACCACGACGGCTTCTACGGGGTGGTGCGGTTCTCGCAGGCCGCCCGCGAGCTCGGCCTGCCCACGATCTTCGGCGCCGAGCTCTCCCTGGACCTGTCGAAGCCGCAGAACGGTGCGGCCGACCCGGAGGGCCGGCATCTGCTCGCCCTCGCGCACGGGCCGGAGGGCTACGCCCGCCTCGCCCGGACGATCTCCCGCGGCCAGCTCGACGGCGCGGAGAAGGGCAAACCGGCGTACGGGGACCTCGAGCAGATCGCCGAGGTGCTGCGCGACCACGTGCTGGTGCTGACCGGATGCCGCAAGGGCAGCGTCCCGCGGGCCCTCGCCGCCGAGGGGCCGCGCGGCGCGGCGCGCGAGCTGGACCGGCTGGTCGGCCTCTTCGGCGCCGGCAACGTCGCCGTCGAGCTGACCGACCACGGCGACCCGTACGACGGCGACCGCAACGACGCCCTGTACGACCTGGCGCAGAGCCGCCGGCTGGAGGTGGTCGCCACCAACAACGTGCACTACGCGACCCCGGGCCGGCGCCGGCTGGCCACGGCGCTGGCCGCGGTCCGGGCCCGGCGCAGCCTCGACGAGATCGACGGCTGGCTGCCCGCGGCCGGCGCCGCCCACCTGCGCAGCGGGGCCGAGATGAAGCGGCGGTTCGCGGCGTACCCGGGTGCGGTGGAGAACGCCGCGATGTTCGGCGACGATCTCGCCTTCGACCTGCAGCTGGTCGCGCCGCGGCTGCCGGCCTTCGCCATCCCGGAGCCGGGGCACACCGAGATGAGCTGGCTGCGGGAGCTGACCATGCGCGGCGCCCGGGAGCGGTACGGGCCGCCGCAGGCGCATCCGAAGGCGTACGCGCAGCTCGAGCACGAGCTGCGGATGATCGAGGAGCTGGATTTCCCCGGCTACTTCCTGGTGGTGTACGACATCGTGCGGTTCTGCCGCGAGAAGAACATCTACTGCCAGGGGCGGGGCTCGGCGGCGAACTCCGCGGTCTGCTACGCGCTGCGCATCACCAATGTGGACGCCGTCGAGTACGACCTGCTCTTCGAGCGGTTCCTGGCGCCGGAGCGGGACGGCCCGCCGGACATCGACGTGGACATCGAGTCGGACCGGCGCGAGGAGGTGATCCAGTACGTGTACGACAAGCACGGCCGGGAGCACACCGCGCAGGTCGCCAACGTGATCTCGTACCGTCCGCGTTCCGCCGTACGCGACATGGCCAAGGCCTTCGGTTTCTCGCCCGGGCAGCAGGACGCGTGGAGCAAGCAGATCGACCGGTGGGGCAGCGTCGCGGCCGTCGACGTGGAGGACATCCCGGAGCAGGTGGTCGCGTTCGCGAACGAGGTGCAGGACTTTCCACGGCACCTGGGCATCCACTCGGGCGGCATGGTGATCTGCGACCGGCCGATCATCGAGGTGTGCCCGGTGGAGTGGGGGCGGATGCCGGGGCGCACGGTGCTGCAGTGGGACAAGGACGACTGCGCGGCGGTCGACCTGGTCAAGTTCGACCTGCTCGGCCTGGGGATGCTGTCGGCCCTGCACTATGCGTACGACATGATCGAGTCCGATCTGGATCTCGGCACCATGCGGCTCGACGATCCCGAGGTCTACGCGATGTTGTGCCGCGCCGATTCCGTCGGGGTCTTCCAGGTGGAAAGCCGGGCGCAGATGGCCACCCTGCCCCGGCTCAAGCCGGACAAATTCTACGATCTGGTCATCGAGGTCGCGCTGATCCGTCCGGGGCCGATCCAAGGTGGATCTGTTCATCCTTATATACGGCGAAAAAACGGACTCGAGGAGCCGTCGGTTCCGCATCCGCTCATGGCCAACGCGCTCGCCAAGACGCTCGGTGTGCCGCTGTTCCAGGAGCAGCTGATGCAGCTCGCGATCGACGTGGCGGGGTTCGACCCGGCCGAGGCGGATCAGCTGCGGCGGGCCATGGGGTCGAAGCGGTCGATGGAGAAGATGGAGCGGATCAAGAAGCGGCTCTACGAGGGGATGGCGGCGCGCGGGATCACCGGAGATCTCGCCGACGACCTGTTCCTGAAGCTGTCCGCGTTCGCCAGCTACGGCTTCCCGGAGAGCCACGCCATGAGCTTCGCCTTTCTCGTGTACGCGAGCGCCTGGCTGAAGCGCTATCACCCGGCCGCCTTCTGCGCGGCCCTGCTCAACGCCCAGCCGATGGGCTTCTACTCGCCGCAGTCGCTGGTGGACGACGCCCGCCGGCACGGGGTCGAGGTCCGCCGGCCGGACATCAACCTCAGCGACGCCGCGGCGACGCTGGAGTCCACGGCGACCACCCGGTGGGGCTCGGCGCCCGGGGAGCCGCCGCACGCGTGGGGACTGGGCGGGCCGGCCGTACGGATGGGGCTGTCGAGTGTCCGTACCCTCGGCGAGGAGATGGCGAAGACCGTCGAGGAGGAGCGCCGTGCGCACGGCCCGTACCGGGACATGGCGGATCTCGCCCGCCGGACCGGATGCGCGACCGCCCACCTGGAGGCCCTCGCCACCTCCGACGCCTTCGCGGGTTTCGGGCTGTCCCGCCGGGAGGCGCTGTGGGCGGCCGGGGCCGCCGCCCAGGACCGGCCGGACCGCCTGCCGGGCACGGTCACCGGCACCGACGCGCCCACGCTGCCCGGCATGGGCGAGGTGGACAAGCTGGTCGCCGACGTGTGGGCGACGGGCCTGTCCCCGGACGCGCACCCCGCGCAGTTCCTCCGCGAGGAGCTGACCCGCCGGGGCGCGCTGCCGATCGCGCGGCTCGGCCGCGTCGAGGCCGGCACCCGCATCCGGGCCGGCGGCATCGTCACCCACCGGCAGCGGCCGGCGACCGCGGGCGGGGTCACCTTCGTCAACCTGGAGGACGAGACCGGGATGCTCAACGTCACCTGCTCGCCGGGGTTGTGGCAGCGCTACCGGCGGGTGGCCCGGACCAGTACGGCGCTGGTGGTGCGGGGGCGGCTGGAGAAGGTGGAGGGAGTGCTGAACCTGGTCGCGGACCGGCTCGACGCGCTCACCCCGCCGGTCACGCCCGCGTCCCGCGACTTCCGCTGAACGGACACTATATTTCCGTTCTGCGTGTACCGCACCTTTTGGGGCGTACACCGGATGCGCAGGAAACGCACGACGGGGGAGCGACATCATGATCCGTACCATCGGCCTGTCCGCCGTCCTGGTCCTCGCCGGCCTCACCGCCGCCAGCCCGGCTTCCGCCGCGGACGCGGCCCCGGCGGCCGCGAAGAAGAGCGAGCTGACCCTGAGCTATATGGCCGACGCGGGCTTCGCCGCCGCGGTCGTGCTGCGCTGCAACCCGACCGGCGGCGCGCATCCGAAGAAGGGCAGGGCGTGCGCGGCGCTGGCCAGGGCCGGCGGCGACCCGGCGCGGATCAGGCCCGTCCCCGGCGTGTGCACGATGGAGTACGCGCCGATCACCGCCGAGATCACCGGCCGGTGGAAGGGCGCCAAGGTCGACTGGACGCGGCAGTTCGGCAATCCCTGCGAGATGCACCTCGCGACCGGAGTCGTCCTGGCCTTCTGAGACCCGGCGTCCATGGTCCGCCGGTGCCCGGCGTCCATGGTCCGCCGGTGCCCGGCGTCCATGGTCCGCCGGTGCCCGGCGTCCATGGTCCGCCGGTGCCCGGCGTCCGACACCGGGGGTGACCGGCCCGGCGCGGCGTCCTCGGCGAGCCGCCGGCCGATACGCTGCGCGTGTGGACACCGCACCGACGCGCAGCCCCCGACCACCCGTCACCCCGCGCACGGCCGCCGTCTGGGCCGTACTCCGCCGCGAGCTCGAGCGCCACGCCGGCCGGGAGCTGACCGTGGTCGACGTGGGCGGCGGGACGGGAGGCTTCGCCGTACCGCTGGCCGAGGCCGGGCACCGGGTCACGGTCGTCGACGCCAGCCCGGACGCGCTCGCCGCCCTCACCCGGCGCGCCGCCGACGCGGGCGTCGCCGACCGGGTCCGCGCCGTCCAGGGCGACGGTGACGCGCTCGCCGGGCTGGTCGCGCCGGGCAGCGCCGACCTCATCCTGTGCCATGCCGTGCTCGAGGTCGTCGACGACCCGGCGGACGTGGTCGCCGCCGTCGCGGCGGCGCTGCGGCCCGGGGGAGCGGTCAGCCTGCTGGTCGCCGGGCGGGCCGCCGCGGTGCTCGGCCGGGCCTTCAACGGTCATCTCGACGCGGCGTCCGCGTTGCTCGACGACCCCGACGGCCGCGCCGGCGGGCGCGACACACTGCGCCGGCGCTACGACGTGGAGACCGCCGAGGCGCTGCTCACGGCGGCGGGGCTCACGGTCGAGGAGACCCGGGGCGTACGGGTCCTGGCGGACCTCCTGCCCGCCGCGGTGGTGGAGGCGGACCCGCGGACCATGCTCGATCTGGAGCTGGCACTGTCCGCCCGGCCGCCGTTCCGCGACATCGCCGCCCAGCTCCACGTCTTCGCGCGCCGCCCGTGACGTCCTCTCTGCCGCCCTGCGGACCGCAGGGTGAGTCCGCGCTCGGGGTGGTGCGGCCCGCCTACGGTTCCGGCAGCCTCGCCGAGCTGCTGCCGAGCGCGATGGCCGTGCTCGGGGTGCCCGGTGCCACGGACGTGCTGGGGCTCGGCGAGGTGCTCGGCGGCGTCGACCGCATCGCGGTGCTGCTGGTCGACGGGCTGGGGGCGTACCAGATCCCGGTCGCGGCGCCGCACGCGCCGATTCTGACGCAGCTGCCCGGCCGGACGCTCACCTCCGGTTTTCCCTCGACCACACCGGTCAGCCTGGTCACCCTCGGCACCGGCGCGCCGCCCGGTGCGCACGGCGTCCTGGGCTTCACGGTGCGGCGCCCGGACGGCGGCGTGCTCAACCACATCGCCTGGGGCGCCGACCCGGACCCGGCCGTCTGGCAGCCGGTCCCGACGCGGTTCGAGGCGGCGGCCGCCGCCGGCACGCGCACCGCGCTGGTCACCAAGGCCGAGTTCGAGGGCACCGGGCTGACCGTCGCGGCCTACCGCGGCGCGACGTTCACCGGGGCCGGTGACCCGCACGCCCTCGCCACCGCCATGCTGGCCGCGCTGGCCGAGCCCGGCCTCGTGTACGGCTACCACCCCGACCTCGACCACCACGGGCATGCCTCGGGCATCGACTCCGATCCGTGGCGGGCCGCCGCGACGACCGTCGGCGAGCTGGTCGGGCGCCTGGCCGAGGGGCTGCCACCGGGCGCCGCCCTGCTGGTCACGGCCGACCACGGGCAGCTCGACATTCCCGCGCACACCCGCGTCGACCTGGCCGCCAATCCGGCCTTGAGCGCCGGGATCGCCGGGGTCGCCGGGGAGCCCCGGGTCCGCTACCTCCACGTCACCGACGGCGCGGTGGCCGACGTCGTGGCGGCGTACCGCGCGGTGCTCGGCACGTCGGCGTGGGTGCTCACCCGCCAGGAGGCCGTCGAGAGCGGTCTCTACGGCCCGGTGCCGCCGGATCACCTCGGGCGCATCGGGGACGTGGTGGTGGTGTGCCTCGACCACACCGTCGTGCTGGCCGGCGGATGGGAGCCGCCGACGGTCGGCCGGCTGGTGGCCTACCACGGCTCCGTCACCGCCACGGAGATGACGGTTCCCCTGCTCAGCTTCGCTGCCTGAGGCGTTCTTGTCGGACCCCCTGTCTAGTCTGCTGCCGTGGGACGCAGTCAGGCGATCGGGCAGGGGCGTGACCCGCGGTTCGGCCCGGACGCCGACGACGCGGGGTGCACGATCCTGCACGTCGACATGGACGCGTTCTTCGCCTCGGTCGAGGTGCGCCGGCGGCCCGAGCTGCGGGGACGGCCCGTCGTGGTGGGCGGGGCGGGCCCGCGCGGCGTGGTCAGCTCCGCGAGCTACGAGGCCCGGCGCTTCGGCGTGCGCAGCGCGATGCCGGGCCTGCGGGCGCGGGCGCTGTGCCCGCAGGCCGTGTTCCTGCCGCCCGACTTCGGCGCCTACTCGGCCGCCTCCGAGGCGGTCATGCGGATCTTCCGCGACGTGACCCCGCTGGTCGAGCCCCTCTCGCTGGACGAGGCGTTCCTCGACGTGGCCGGCGCGCAGCGGCTGCTCGGGCGCCCGGCGGAGATCGCCCGGTCGATCCGCCGGCGGGTCCTCGCGGAGCAGCGGCTGACCTGCTCGGTGGGGGTCGCCCCGAGCAAGTTCGTCGCCAAGCTCGGCTCGGCCCGGGCCAAGCCCGACGGCATGACGGTCGTCCCGGCCGGCGAGGTCCTGGAGTTTGTGCACCCGCTGCCCGTGGGCGCGCTGTGGGGCGTGGGCGAGAAGGCGGCCGCGCAGCTGCACCGGCTCGGGCTGACGACGGTCGGCGACCTGGCCCGCGCGCCGGCGGGCATGCTGCGCGCGGCGCTCGGGGAGGCGTCCGCCGCCCACCTGCACGAGCTGGCCTGGGGCCGCGACCCGCGCCGGGTGGTCGCCGAGCGCGAGGAGAAGTCGATCGGTGCCGAGCTCACCTACGATACCGACGTCACCGACCCGGCCACGATCCGGCGCAGCCTGCTCGCGCTCTCCGACAAGGTCGGCGCCCGGCTGCGGGCGAGCGGCAACGTCGGGCGGACGGTGTCCATAAAGATCCGGCTCGCCGACTTTCGCACGGTCAGCCGCTCACGCACGATGCGGACGACCACCGATGTGGCACGCGAGATCTTCGAGGTCTCGCTCGCGCTGTTCCAGGCGCTGCGCCCGGGCGAGCCGATCCGGCTGGTCGGCGTCCGGGTCGAGGGTCTGGCCGCCGCGGCGACCGCATCGCGGCAGCTCACGCTGGGTGAGCCGGAGCGCGGCTGGCGCGAGGCGGAGGCCGCAGCCGACGCGGCGGCGGCCCGGTTCGGCCGCTCCATCGTCGGACCGGCCAGTCTTTTGGGACGAACCGATCTCCGCCGGACTGAAAATCACCCGCACTCGACGGTCGTCCCGCTTTCCGACCCGCCAACCCCCTCGTAGACTTGCGGGTAAGGCAGCCGGTCGGCTGCCTCGCACCATCGGCCCGCCCGCACCAACGCCGGGGGGCCGGACATGCGCCCGGGGAGGAATGCCGTGCCGCTCTCGGAGCACGAGCAGCGGCTGTTCGATCAGATCGAGCGGTCGCTTGCCGAGGACCCCAAGTTCGCCTCGGCTGTGCGAAACAGTGACCCGCGCTTCCACGCCCGGCGCCGGCTGGTCGCCGGGGCGTTCGTGATCGCCTTGGGTCTCGCACTGGTTGTCTACGGCACCGTGAGCAGCAATACGCCGCTCGGCGTGGCCGGTTTCGTGGTCATGCTGTCCGCGGCCGCGTTCGCGATGCAGACCCGCCGCAAGGGACAGGCACCCGACCTGCACGCCGTCGGCGGCACCGCCACCCGCCGCACCCGGCAGACGCGCAAGGCGGGCCTCATCGACCGGCTCGAGGACCGCTGGCGTCAGCGCCCGGAGGGCCACCGCTAGCCCGGCGACCCACGGCGACACGATGGCGGCCACCCGGCCGCCATCGCCATATCCGCGCCTCGACGCGGCCCGCCACCCGGTCCAGGAACGACGCGGCCCGCCGCCCCAGGTCATGGGGCGGCGGGCCGTGGCTGTCCGGTCCGACCACCACCCGGCGGCCTGACTACCGCCCGGCGGCGACCGTCGTCAGCGGGCGCGTCCCGCGAGCAGCCGGCGGGGACTGAAGCGGACCAGCAGGTCGCGCATCCGGCTGAACGAGCTCAGCCAGCGGGTCGACTGCTCGGCCAGGCCCATGCGCCAGCGGAGCATCACCGACGGCGGCAGGAGCACCGCCCGCAGCCTGACCGGACGAGACGCCGTGCCGGCCAGTCCCTTGCGCACCTGCGCCAGCGCCGCCGTGAGGCCCTCGCCCTGCAGCGGGCGGCGGGCGTACCGGGCGCGTTCCTCGGCCTGGCCCAGCAGGACCGCCCCATCGGCCGGCGCGCCGGTCAGCTCCGCCTCGCGGATCAGCCGCTGGGCGGTGTGCCGGGGCGTCTCGGTCGGGTCCACCGGCACGCGGTAGTCGACCATCGTGTCGACGAGCTCGTCCCAGGCGGCGTGGGCGTCCTCGCGGGCGCGTACCGACTCGGTCGTGACGGTGACGTCGCGGGTGCCCGGTGGGGTCTCCGCCGCGGCCGCCGCCGTCGTGGCCGGGGCCGTCGCCGCATGCCGGCGCCTGCGGACCAGCACCCGGCGCAACGCCGGCACCAGCAGCAACGCCACGACCAGGGCGGCGAGGCCGGTGATCAGCAGGCCGGTGGAGGAGCCGCCCGACGGGGTCTCGGCGTCGGCGGCACCGAGGGTGTTCTCGTCGGGGTCCCGGTCGGGGCGGTTCGCGCCGCCCGGGCCGGGGGAGCCTGCGGCGCCCGGGACGCTCGACGCCGTCGGCGAGGCCGAGGGGACGTCGACCCGGTCGATGTCGGGTGCCCAGCCCGTGCGGCTGGAGCCCACGATCGACGCCGCCGGGGTGGCGTCGAACGGGATCCAGCCGAAGCCGTCGAGGTAGACCTCGGTCCAGGCGTGCGCGTTGCGGTTGGTGATCACGTACCCGTCGCCGTCGCGGGTGCCGCGGGTGAAGCCGAACGCCACCCGGGCCGGGATGCCGGCCACGCGGGCCATCCAGGTGAGCGCCGTCGCGTACTGCTGGCAGTAGCCGGTCTTGTTGTCCAGGAAGGCGGAGATCGCCGAGGCGCCGTCCTCGGCTTCGGCCGTGTTCCGGCTGTACGTGAAGCCGTTGTCCCGGGAGAAGTGCCGGTACAGCGCCAGGAACTTGTCGTACTCGGTGTCCTTGCCCTTGACCAGGCGCGCCACCAGGGCCTTGACCTTGGGGTCGTCCGGCACGGCGGTGAACTGCTGGCGGACCGGGTTGTCCTGCGACAGCGGCCCGGCCTCCCGCAGCAGGTCGGGGGTGTACTGGGCACGGACGTAGTCGAACGAGTACTTCTGGCCCTTGGTGGTGCTGCGACCGGAGAAGACCGCCTGGGCGGACGGGTCGTACGACCAGGCGCCGTCGAGACCGTCGATCTTGATGGTGGAGGAGTAGATCGGCGCGAGGTTCTGCGCGTACTTGTTGGTGATCTCGACCTCGGCGCGGTACTGCCGGAACTCCCCGAGCACGGTGCTGTCCCGCGGGTCGGCCAGGCCGCGCGGCAGCGGGCGCCCGGCCGGCGTCCGGTTGGCGATGCCCTCGGCGGTGAGCACGTCCCCGGTGGCGATGCGCAGGTAGAACGGGTCCGGTTCGTTGGTCCTGACCCTCATGAAGTCGACCGTCTCGCTCTGGTTGAGATAGCCGGTGAGCGAGGCGAACAGGTTGATGCGCCCGCTGCCGCCGCCCGTGCCGCCGCCGCCCGCGCCCGCGCCGACCTGGGTGAGCCGGTTCAGCAGGCCGGTGTCGAGGCCGGGCACGATCAGCGGGAGCAGCACGGCGGCGGCGACGCCGAGCACGGCGAGCCGGCGGCCGGCCGCGGCCAGCGGGGACGGCTCCCAGACGTCCACGTCGCGGCCGTCGCCGGTGAAGCGGCGGCCGAAGCGGCGGACCCGGTCGACGTTGTCGGCGACCAGCAGCCAGAGGAAGCCGATCGCGCCCACGGCGAACGGGACGACCGGGACGCTGTCCACGTACACCGCGACCGGCACCGAGTAGATGGCCAGCATCGGCAGGCCGGCCAGCGCGGGGCGGCGGGCCACCACGGTGAGCAGGTCGACGACGATGGCCACGGCGCCGATCCCCAGCGTGGCGAGGAAGAGCAGGCCGTCGCGGTCGGGGACCGGTACGCCGTACGACCGGGTGTCGACGCCGGCCTGCTGGAAGAGCTCGCCGAAGTGCTGGAAGGTCGGCGGCGTCGGGATCACCGACAGCAGCTCGTCGCCGCTGGGGAACATCCAGGACAGGGTGAGCAGCAGGGTCAGCGCCATGCCCGCCATCTGGGCCCAGGTGGGCAGGCGCATGCTGCGGGTCAGCACCGCCGCGCCGGCGACCAGGCCGACCGCGAGGACGCACTGCAGCAGCCAGGTCCAGGTCTCGAAGATCGCCGACAGGGGCGCCGCGGAGAGCAGGGTCGCCCCCGCGGCCACCAGTCCGAGTCGTCGTCGCCCGGTCACAGCAGAACTCCGTTCATCACATGCCCGCCACGGTCTCGGCCATCGCGGCCCGGTAGGCGAAGCCCTGCGATCCGCGCCCGACCGCCGGCCACAGCGTCGCGAGCGAGTCGCCGTGCTTCACCGGCACCGAGCGCCAGCCGCTGCGGATCAGGGCCAGCGACGTCGCCGCGTGCTGCCGGTCCGCCTCCTGCCGGTCGGTGGGCGTCAGGGAAACCCAGGTGGAGCTGTCCACGGCGAACCCGATGCAGGTGGCGCCGTTGCCGCGCAGCCCGGAGAGGATCTCGGCCTCGGCGACGGTCAGCGCGCCGAACAAGCCGATGACCAGTCCGCCGTCGGAGCGGCGCCGGACCAGGTCGACCAGGACCGAGATGTCGCCGGTCTGGGTCAGCTTGACGTCCGCGAGGGTGTCCAGCAGGGCGCCCTCGCCGCCGGCCTCCAGCGCGTCGAGGTCGATGCCCGTACCCGTGACCAGGCGGAGCTTGTATCCGGACCGGCGCAGGTGGACCGCGATGCTGGCGGCCGCCGACACCGCCCACTCGAAGCTGGCGGTCGGGCCGTCGCCGCGGTGGGCGTAGAGCCGGGTGTCGAGGACGACGGTGGCCCGCGACTCCCAGGGCTGTTCCTCGCGGCGCACCATCAGCTCGCCGGTGCGGGCGGTGGAGCGCCAGTGGACCCGGCGTAGGTCGTCGCCGCGGCGGTACTCGCGGGTGGCCGCGTCGTCCTCGCCGTGCACGGCGGCCGAGCGGGCGCGGCTGTCGCCGGTGCCCGCGTACTCGCCCGCCAGACGCACCGCCGGCAGCGGCGTCACCTCGGGGATGACCGTGAGCCGGTCGACGCTGGGGAAGGAGCGGGTCAGCTCGCACAGGCCGAAGGGGTCGGTCAGCCGGATCACCAGCGGGCCCACCGGGTAGCGGCCGCGGATGTCGGCGCGCACCGTGTACGCCACCGAGCTGGCCATCTGCGCGCCCAGGCGTTCCAGCACCACCCGCGGCCGGCTGCCCAGCGCGTACGGCAGCCGGTCCTCCATCAGCAGCGTCCCGGTGGGCAGCCGGGACAGGTTCTGCAGGCGCAGCACGACCCGCGCGCTGGAGCCGACCGGCGCCCGGGCCGGCTCCAGGGACCGGGTGCAGGCCAGTTTGTACCGGCTGCGCCCGACGTACGCCGCGGCCAGCAGCGGCAGCGCCGCCAGCAGGATCGCGACGCGCAGCAGGTCCTTCTCCCCGAGGATCACCGCGGAGAGCGCCGCGGCGCCGGCCGCGGCGAGGAACGAGCGGCCGCGGGTGGTCATGCCCCGCAAGGCCTCCCGCATGTCAGAGCCCCCGCGACTCGTACTGCGTGCCTCCACCGCCCGCGGCGCGGGTGTCGTACGGCGAGCGGCCGCGGTCGTGCGGCAGCGGCAGCCGGTGCACGATCTCGGCCACGATCGCGTCGGTGGTGCGGCGGTTGAGCTGCGCGTCGGCGGTCGGGATGATCCGGTGGGCGAGCACCGGCACGGCCAGCGCCTGCAGGTCGTCGGGGAGCACGTAGTCGCGTCCCTCGAGCGCGGCGACCGCCTTGGCGGTGCGCAGGAGCTGCAGCGTGGACCGCGGCGACGCGCCGAGGCGGATCTCCGGCGCCTCGCGGGTGGCCGTGACCAGCGCGATCGCGTACTGCTGGACGGCCTCGGCCGCGTGCACGTCGCGCGCGGTGGCGATCAGGCGGCGCACCAGCGCGGCGTCCGCGACGGCCCGCAGGTCGGTGAACGGGTCGTGGGCGCCGTGACCGTTGAGCATGGCCATCTCCGCGCGGGGGTCCGGGTAGCCCATCGCGATCCGGGCGGTGAACCGGTCACGCTGCGCCTCGGGCAGCGGGTACGTGCCCTCCATCTCGATCGGGTTCTGGGTCGCGATGACCATGAACGGCGACTGCAGCTCGTACGTGGTCCCGTCGACCGTGACCTGCCGCTCCTCCATGCACTCGAGCAGGGCGGACTGGGTCTTCGGGGAGGCCCGGTTGATCTCGTCGCCGACCACCAGGTTGGCGAAGACCGCGCCCGGCTTGAACTCGAAGTCGCGCGTCTCCTGGTTGTAGACGCTGACGCCGGTCACGTCGCTGGGCAGCAGGTCCGGGGTGAACTGGATACGGCGCACCGAGCAGTCGATCGAGCGGGCCAGCGCCTTGGCGAGTGTGGTCTTGCCGACGCCGGGTACATCCTCGATCAGCAGGTGGCCCTCGGCCAGCATCACGGCGAGCGCGAGCCGTACGGTCGCGCTCTTGCCCTCGATGACCTGCTCGATGTTGGCGATGATCGCTTCGCTGGCGGCGCGGAAGTCGTCAGCCGACAGCGGACCGCCGGGCTCGTCCCAGGTGGGGGTTGTCACGGGCCTCCTCCATGTCGTTCAAGCCCCTTCCCGGTGCCGCGCACCGGTCAGGGGCCGAAGGTTCGCGGGCGGCCGGGGTGTCCGTGGGCCTCCGGCGCCGCCGCCCGTTCCCCACAGGTTATCCCGGTCACACGAACTCGCCGAGTGGGGCGTTGAGGCCTAATTCGGCATGGGGTCAACCAGATACACATATCGGATGGGTTACGAATCGCTGGGGGCGATACCGGTCGTCGGCGCCGAACCGGGGCGGGTATCATCCCCCTATGGCCCGTGCCTTCCTGCTTCTTAGCTAGCCGTGCTGCTCGTCCGGCGGACGAGTCCCAGCGCGGCGCCCCCTCCTGCGTAGGGGGCTTTTTTGTGTCCACAGGCAGGCCGACGAGAACGAGATGGTGACGATGAGCGAGTCCGAGACCGGCGCGGACGTCCCGCCGTACCGCTACACGGCCGCGATGGCGGCGCAGATCGAGCCGCGCTGGCAGGCGTACTGGGCCGAGAACGGCACCTTCTTCGCGCCGAACCCCACCGGTGAGCTGGCCGACCCGGGCCACCCCCGGGCCGGGGCGCCGAAGCTGCACGTGCAGGACATGTTCCCGTACCCGTCGGGCGCCGGCCTGCACGTCGGGCACCCGCTGGGCTACATCGGCACCGACTCCTACACCCGCTACAAGCGCATGGCGGGCTTCAACGTGCTGCACCCGATGGGCTTCGACGCGTTCGGGCTGCCGGCCGAGCAGTACGCGGTGCAGACCGGCACCCACCCGCGCACCACGACCGAGGCGAACGTCGAGCGCTACCGCGGCCAGCTGCGGCGCCTGGGGCTGGCGTACGACGAGCGGCGCACCTTCTCCACCACCGACCCGGACTACTACCGCTGGACCCAGTGGATCTTCCTGCAGGTCTACAACTCCTGGTTCGACCCGGAGCTGCGCAAGGCGCGCCCGATCGACGAGCTGGTGAAGGAGTTCGAGGCGGGCACGCGCGCCGTGCCGGACGGGCGGGACTGGTCCGGGCTGACGCCGGTCGAGCGGCGCAAGGTGATCGACGGCTTCCGGCTGGCGTACGTCAGCGAGGCGCCGGTGAACTGGTGCCCGGGGCTGGGCACCGTGCTGGCCAACGAGGAGGTCACCCCGGAGGGCCGCAGCGAGCGCGGCAACTACCCGGTCTTCCAGCGCTCGCTGAAGCAGTGGATGATGCGGATCACCGCGTACGGTGACCGCCTGGTCGACGACCTGGACGCGCTGGACTGGCCCGAGCCGGTCAAGCTGATGCAGCGCAACTGGATCGGCCGCTCGCGCGGCGCGCACGTCGACTTCCGCACCGCGGGCGACGCGAAGATCACCGTCTTCACCACGCGCCCCGACACGCTGTTCGGCGCCACCTACATGGTGCTGGCGCCGGAGCACGAGCTGGTCTCCACCCTGGTGCCCGCGGCCTGGCCGGAGGGAACGAGGGACGCCTGGACCGGCGGCCACGCGACGCCGGCCGAGGCCGTCGCGGCCTACCGTGCCGCCGCCGCGGCCAAGACCGAGGAGGAGCGCACCGCCGACGCCAAGGTCAAGACCGGCGTCTTCACCGGCGCGTACGCGACCAACCCGGTCAACGACGAGCGCATCCCGGTGTTCATCGCCGACTACGTGCTGGCCGGCTACGGCACCGGCGCGATCATGGCGGTGCCCGGCCAGGACGAGCGAGACTGGGCGTTCGCCGAGGTGTTCGAGCTGCCGATCATCCGTACGGTCGAGGCGCCGGAGGGGTTCGAGGGCGCCTTCACCGGCGAGGGACCGGCGATCAACAGCGACTGGCTGAACGGCATGGGAGTCGCCGAGGCCAAGGCCGCGATGATCGCCTGGCTGGAGGAGCACGGCAAGGGCACCGGCGCGACCACCTACCGGCTGCGCGACTGGCTGTTCAGCCGGCAGCGCTACTGGGGCGAGCCGTTCCCGATCGTCTACGACGAGACCGGCCTGCCGGTCGCCCTGCCGGAGTCGATGCTGCCCGTCGAGCTGCCCGAGGTCGACGACTTCTCGCCGCGCACCTTCGACCCGGACGACGCCGACACCGAGCCGGAGACGCCGCTGTCGCGCAAGAAGGACTGGGTGCAGGTCGAGCTGGATCTGGGTGACGGCCCGAAGACCTACACCCGCGAGACCAACACCATGCCGCAGTGGGCCGGTTCCTGCTGGTACGAGCTGCGCTACCTGGACCCGCGCAACGACCAGGCGCTGGTCGACAAGGCCAACGAGGCCTACTGGATGGGCCCGCAGGGTCCGGGCGACCCCGGCGGCGTCGACCTGTACGTCGGCGGCGTCGAGCACGCGGTCCTGCACCTGCTGTACGCCCGCTTCTGGCACAAGGTCCTGTTCGACCTGGGCCACGTCTCGTCCTTCGAGCCGTTCCGCAGGCTGTTCAACCAGGGCTACATCCAGGCGTACGCCTTCCAGGACGAGCGGGGCTTCTACGTGCCCGCCGAGGAGGTCGTGGAGCGCGACGGCAAGTACTTCCACGGCGAGAAGGAGGTGACCCGGTCGTACGGCAAGATGGGCAAGTCGCTGAAGAACGTGGTCACTCCCGACCAGATGTGCGACGAGTACGGCGCCGACACCTTCCGGGTCTACGAGATGGCCATGGGCCCGCTGGACGTCTCGCGCCCCTGGGAGACCCGTGCGGTCGTGGGGTCACAGCGGTTCCTGCAGCGCGTGTGGCGCCTGATCGTGGACGAGGACACCGGTGCGGTACGGGTCACCGACACCCCGCTGGACCCGAAGGTGCGCCGGACGCTGCACCAGACCATCGCCGGGGTCCGCGAGGACATGGACGAGCTGCGCTTCAACACGGCGATCGCCAAGCTGATCCAGCTGACCAACACGCTGACGCCGCTGGAGACCACGTCGCGCGAGGCGGTGGAGCCGCTGGTGCTGATGATGTCGCCGTTCGCGCCGCACCTGGCCGAGGAGCTGTGGCGCAAGCTGGGCCACGACGGCACGGTGGCGTACGCGGACTTCCCGGTCGCCGACCCGGCCCAGCTGGTCGCCGAGTCGGTGACCTATCCGGTGCAGGTCAACGGCAAGGTCCGCGGGCGGGTCGAGGTCGCGCCGGACACGGCCGAGGACTCCGTACGGCAGGCGGCGCTGGCCGCCGTAGCCGAGGCGCTGGCAGGTCGTGAGCCCCGCAAGGTCATCGTGGTTCCCGGCCGGCTGGTGAGCGTCGTCGTCTGAGCCGCGGACAGAGAGAGGGCCCGTCGCGCAGGAGCGCGGCGGGCCCTTCTCGTCGTGTGTCTGTCAGGCCGGGACGGCGGCCGCGTCGCGGCGGGCGGTGTAGCGCCAGCGGAGCACGATCCCGGTGGTCAGGGCGAAGCCGATGAGGGCCGGGGTCAGGGTCAGCGGGCTCATCGAGTGCGGCGAGGTCACCGCGGCACCGATCACGGCGTAGGAGACCGCGGACGGCACGGCGGCCAGCGTGGTGCCGAGCAGGTAGCGCTTGCGGCAGACGGACGTGGTGCCGTAGGCGTAGCCGATCAGCCCATAGGGCGCGAGCGGGAGGAAACGCACCAGCAGCACCGCGGCGAGACCGCGGCGGTTGAGCCAGCCGTCGAGCCGGGCCATCCGGCCGCCGGCCTTCGCCCCGAGCGCCCCCCGGCCCGCCCAGCGGCCGGCGTAGTAGGTGGCGATCGCCGCGATCACCGCGGCGGCCAGCGCGGTGGCCGCGCCCGTCGCGGGGCCGAGCAGCGCGCCGCAGGCCAGGGTGATCGCCGTCCGCGGCACCAGCACCGACAGCAGCAGCCCGCCGACCACCGCGATGGCGACCGCGGCGGCCGGGCCGAGGGCGAGCACGGAGTCCGCGATCTCCTTCAGCGGCAGCACGGCGGCCGCGACGCCGAGCGCGGCGACGACGGCGCCGAGGAGACCGAACCGGACGAGGCGGTGCCGCCACCCGATCGGGGCCTGCTGGCTGGCCTGAGGGTCCGCGGCGGGGGAGTGCGCGCCTGGCGGGGCGATCAGGGTGTCAGTCATGCAGGCGTACCGCCCCTACTTCTCGTCGGTCCAGTAGAACTGCTGGTCAGGCGTGGAATCGGGTCACACGGCGCCCGCTGCGGCGAGCCGCTCGCCCCGGAGCCGGTCGGCCCAGGTGTCGTCGAGCGGTTGAAGACTATCCGCGCCGATCGCCCAACGCAGTAGCAGATCGGCTATCGCTGGGTTGCGAGCGAGCGCCGGGCCGTGCGCGTACGTGCCGAGGATCTTGCCGTGCCAGGCGCCCTCGGTCTGCCCGTCGTTGCCGATGCCGGCGGTGACCCGGGCCAGCGGCGCGACGCCGGGGCCGAGGTGGGTGCGCCCGCCGTGGTTCTCGAAGCCGGTCAGCGGCGGCAGGCCCAGGCGTGGGTCGATGTCGCCGCGCACCTCGCCGACCGCCCGGGTCTCGCCCCGGTCGGAGCGGATGTCCAGCAGGTCGAGCCCGGCGCAGATGGCGCCCTTGGCGGAGAACGACGACCCGAAGAGCTGGTAGCCGGCGCAGACGGCCAGCACGGCGGCGCCCTGGGCCACCGCGCGGTGCAGGCCGCCGTCGGCGATGAGCCGCTGGGCGGCCAGCGCCTGCGGCCCGTCCTCGCCGCCGCCGATCAGGTAGATGTCGGCGGACGTGGGCATCGGCTGGTCCGAGCGGACCTGGTAGGTCTCGACCGGGATCCCGCGCAGCTGGGCACGGCGGGCCAGGATCAGCATGTTGCCCCGGTCGCCGTAGGTGGACAGCAGGTCCGGGTAGATCCAGACGATGCGCAGACTGCTCTCGTTCATGCTCTTGGCCTCGGTTCTCCGCCGCGGGAAGGCTCAGTTGACACGGTCCAGCTCCGCTCGGATGTCTTGGAACGCCGTGTAGTTGGCGATCACTTCGAGGCGGCCCGGCGGAGTGGCCCGGAGTGCCTCGTCGAAGGAAGTAACGTGCCGGAAGGCCACATCGTTCACTTCCAGCCGGACCGCGAGGTCGTACGCGCGGTCGCCGGTGATCAGGACGGGCCGTCCGCGCAGCGGCGAGAAATCCACGTCGTAGAGCCACGACGTGTCGAAGCCGTCGGGGTCGCGCGCGTTGATGGACAGCAGTGTGGGTGCGACCTCCGCCATGTCGAAGGCCTCGAGCCAGCTGGCCGGGTTCTTCGCCAGCAGCAGCCGGATGGTGCGCCCGTCGCGTTCCACCTGGGCGTAGCGGCCGGCCACCGAGGCCACGCTCGCGAGCCGGGGGACCGCCTCGACGGGGCGTACGCCGAACTCCGCGGCCACGGCCAGCGCGGTGGCCGCGTTGCCGAGGTTGACCTGGCCCGGCAGCTGCAGCTTGACCAGGTGCCAGTCGCCCCGGGGGTCGAGCACGCCGTCCTCTTCGACCGTCCACTGTGCCTGCGGGCGGCGCAGTGGGCAGCCGGTGCACCACCAGTCTCCCTGGGCACGCTGGATGGACCCGCCGCACTCGGGGCAGACCCACGAGTCGTCCGTCCACCGCTGGCCCGCCGAGAACCAGGTGACGTGCCCGGTGCCGACGGCGGCCCAGACCACCATCGGGTCGTCGGCGTTGGCGACCACGTGCACGTCCGGGTGGCCGGCGAGGGCGGTGCGCCACATCTGCGCCATCATCGCCACCTCCTTGGCCCGGTCGAGCTGGTCGCGGGAGAGGTTGAGCAGGGCGACCACGCGCGGCGCGGTCTCGTCGATCACGCGCGCGAGGTAGTGCTCGTCGACCTCGAGCACGGCGAAGGGGGTCGCACCGGCCTTCGCCAGCGCGGAGGTGTGCCCGGTCGGCATGTTGGCGCCGAACGAGTTGGTGGCGACCGGCCCCAGGACGCCGAGCGCCGCGGCGGCGAAACGGGTCGTGGTGGTCTTGCCGTTGGTGCCCGAGACGAGCGCGATCGCCCGCCCGGCGGCGAGGTTCCGCAGCAGATCAGGGTCGATCTTGAGGCCGATCCAGCCCCCGATCACCGAGCCGTCGCCGCGTCCCGCGGCCCGCGAGAGCGCCGCCGCCGTGCGCGACACGGAGGTCGCCACCTTGGCCCGTAGGGGCATCTTCCCGTCCGTCACGGCGACGAGGGTACCGGAAACGGACACTACGTCGAGTGGCGGCGAGTGCGACACCGCCCGGCCGACCGCGGGTGGGCCGAACGGTCGATCGGCGCCCCGTCCTCCGGGGTGCCGTTTGGGCCGGTGGGAAGGTTTGCGGTGGCATTCGCCCGACATTGCGCCGTTCCATGCTCAACCGGGTCATCGATTTTTATGTGTTCTGATTCACCCGTAACTTTCGACAGTCCGTAGTTGACTGAACACAGAAAGTGGCGGCATATGTCACAGACTGGTTGCGAACCGGACACTGTCCACTGTGCCAAATACGAAGAGTGACGGACGGCGGGCATGCGGTGGATCAGAAAATCCGGTAGGCAGGGTGGGCCGGTGAGCGACCGCCCACCGCTCGCACCGCACGGATCACGCCGAGCCCTGCCCCGGTCCGCGCGGTACGACCACGGAGCAAGCGAACAACCACAAAGGCATACGGGGGCAGGGACGGGGGACCCATATCCGGTCCGCACCCGGGTCGTCAGGCCCGGCGGACCTCGGGGTGAAGTCGCCGACCGGCGACCGGGCACACCTTCCCGCCCGAACCCGACAGCTAACCTCGCAGGCGTGCCGGAGGGAATCTTCTACCGTGCACGAACGCAGTTCGAGCCGGGGCCGCCGCATGTCCGCCGGCACCGGAACCGTCGCACTGTCCCTGGGTCTCTGCCTCTGCGCCGGTCAGCTCATCGCGACGCCGGCCGCCTCCGCCGCAACGACCCCCGTGGTCACCGCGGTCGCGGCGACGAAGCCGGTCAAGCCCCGCGTGTCCGCCTCGTACGACAGGCGGACGGTCAGCTGGGGTTCCAAGGTCAGGGTGACCACCAAGCTGATCGACCCCAGGTCCGGCAAGAAGCTGACCAAGGGCTGGGTGCGCCTTCAGTCCAAGGTCGGCGGCAAGTGGAAGACCTGGGACCGGCGCCGCAACACCACCGGGACGGTCACGTTCCTCACCAAGCCCGGCGGCACGATGGTGTTCCGCACCTCGTACGAGGGCCAGGCCGGGGTGGCTCCCGGCGCCACCGGAGGCGTCAAGATCACCGTCAAGTTCGGTGGGGCGAAGATCCTCGCCGAGGCCAAGAAGCACCGGGGTGCCCGGTACAGCTTCGGCGCCTCCGGCCCCAACCGCTTCGACTGCTCGGGCTACACGAAGTACGTCTACAAGAAGGCCGTCGGCAAGAAGCTGCCGCACAGTGCCAACTCGCAGCAGCGGTACGGCAAGGCCGTCAGCAAGAGCAACAAGCAGGTGGGCGATCTGCTCATCTTCCGCAACGGCTCGCACGGCTACCACGCCGGCATCTACGCCGGCGGCGGCTACATGTACGACTCGCCGCGGCCGGGCATGACGGTGGGCAAGCACAAGATCTGGAGCAACAACTACGTCGTGCGGCGCATCGCCGCCTGACGCGGATGCGATAAGAGCGGTACGACAACTCAGTGGGGCGTGACCCGGTTCGGGTCACGCCCCACTGTCGTCGTGCGAACGAGCACGGCTCACCTCGCAAGCGCGTGCTCGTCGAGGCCACACCGCGCTGCCCGGCGGCGGTCCGGACCGCCGCCGGGCAGCGCGGTCGACACCGCATCACGCATGCGCGTGGCGCACATTGCGCGGCATGGCGGGGTCCAGGCCGCATTGCGCATGCGCGTGGCGCACATTGCGTGGCATGGCGGGGTCCAGGCCGCATTGCGCACGCGCGTGGCGCACATTGCCCTGCACGGCGAGCTCCCCACCGCGTTGCGCATTCGGGGGACCCTCAGCGCGCTGCCAGCCGGAGCCCACGGGGCATCGGGTAAGCGCGCGGCTCACATCACCCGGCAGGCGTCTGCCCCCTCCGCGAGGCTGGATGGCGCATCAGCGCGGCGCGCTTGCTTGGCGCTGTGCTGCCGGTGGTGGCGTCGTCCACGTCGCCGTTTCCTCGGGAGCCGCTCCGGGCGCGGCGGTTGCTCGGCGCTGCGGCGCTCGCGGGGCTGGGGTTGCCGGCGCCGTGGTGGCGCGGAGGCTGGGGTCGTCGCGTCGCCCGCCGGTGCGGCGGGAGGGGGTCGTCGCGTCGCCCGCCGGTGCGGCGGGAGGGGGTCGTCGCGTCGCCCGCCGGTGCGGCGGGAGGGGGTCGTCGCGTCGCCCGCCGATGCGGTGGGAGCGGGCCGCGGTGCCGCCGGCCTTGCGAGCGCGGGCGCGCGTTTTCCTCCACTTCGCTCCCCATGATCCCTCCACTTCCCTCCCCGAGGGCGTTCCGCACACGCGGAACGCCCTTTTTCGGTGGAGTTTCGTGCCCGACTGGGCGGCTTGTCGGAAAGTGGACCATGATCGGAGCGGTCCGCCCCTCCACCCCGGCCCCACCGCTTCTGACGTGCGGATTCATCCGCGAATCCGGTTCGCAGACGGGCCGATTCCGGTTGCGGGTGGAGGGAAGTGGAGTAGAGTGGAGCGCAGTGGCAGGGCCGGAGCGGACCTGCCGGCCCGAGTGAACCGGTCGACCGCGCTGAGGCATTCACGGCGGCGCCACAGGGCAGGGGGGTTTGGCCGATGTTCCTCGGCACGCACACCCCTCGCCTGGACGACAAGGGCCGGCTGATCCTTCCGGCGAAGTTCCGGGACGAGCTGGCGGGAGGTGTCGTGATCACCAAGGGGCAGGAGCGCTGCCTGTACGTGTTCCCGATGCCGGAGTTCCAGCGGATCGCGGGGCAGCTGCGGGACCAGCCGGTCACCAACAAGGCCGCCCGGGCCTACAGCCGGGTGTTCTTCGCCAGCGCGCACGACGAGATCCCTGACAAGCAGGGCCGGGTCACCATCCCGGCGCACCTGCGGGAATACGCGGCTCTCGATCGTGAGCTCGTGGTGATCGGGGCGAGCACACGGGTGGAGATCTGGGACAGACAGTCCTGGGAGCAGTACCTCTCGGCGAGCGAGGACGACTTCGCCGACATCGAGGAGGGGGTGCTGCCCGGCGGACTCTAGGCGTCGTTACCTGTCGGCCGCCGAGGTGGTCCGGACGTCGCTGCCGCCGTACTGCGAGATCTCCAGCCGCTCCCGCTCCTGGCGCCTCTTCCCCGGTGCCAGGCGTGTGTCCGGTGGGGCGCGCCCGATGGCAACGGGCACGAGCGGATGGGGATCTGGCGGTACGGAAGACGATCGGGCGTGCATCGGGAAAGAACGGCCGTGGGGCGCGCGGGAAAGAGCAGGGCGATGGGGGTCGACATGGGGGAGCTTCGCGGCACGCACGTGCCGGTGCTGCTCGAGCGCTGCCTCGAGCTGCTCGCTCCCGCGCTCGACCGTCCCGGAGCGGTGCACGTCGACTTCACGCTCGGCCTGGGCGGGCACGCCGAGGCCGTCCTGGAGCGGCACCCGGGCGTGGTCCTCATCGGACTGGACCGGGACCAGGAGGCGCTCGCGCACTCCCGGCACCGGCTCCAGCGCTTCGCCGACCGTGTCCACCTGGTCCACGCCGTGTACGACGAGCTTCCCGAGGTCCTCTCGGATCTCGGTCGCCCGGTCTTCCACAGTGGGCTGTTCGACCTGGGCGTGTCCTCGTTGCAGCTCGACGAGGCGGACCGCGGCTTCGCGTACGCGAAGGACGCACCGCTCGACATGCGGATGGACCAGTCGCGGGGCATCACCGCGGAGGAGGTCGTCAACGGCTACGAGCCCGGCGAGCTCGTCCGGATCCTGCGGGTGTACGGCGAGGAGAAGTTCGCGCCGCGCATCGTCTCGGCGATCGTGCGCGAGCGGGCCAAGGCCCGGATCGTCTCGTCCGCCCGGCTCGCGGACCTGGTCCGGGACGCCATCCCGGCCGCCGCGCGGCGAACGGGTGGCAATCCCGCCAAAAGAACGTTTCAGGCACTACGTATTGAGGTAAATGCGGAGCTCACCGCGCTCGAGTCGGCGGTGCCGTCCGCGCTGGACCTACTGGCCCCGAAAGGGCGCCTTGTCGTGATGTCGTACCAGTCGTTGGAGGACCGGATCGTCAAGCGTGCCCTGGCCGAGAGGGCGCGCAGCACCGGGCCGATCGATCTGCCGGTCGAGCTGCCCGGGACGGGACCGAGCCTGCGGCTGCTGACCCGTGGTTCGGAGCCGCCCACGGCGGCCGAGGTGGCGGAGAACCCGCGTGCGGCGTCGGTGAAACTCCGCGCCGCGGAACGGATCGAGGAACGAGACCAGGGACGAGGGGCCGCCCGCGAACGGCCCCGGATGTCCGTGCACGGGGGACGAGGGCGGCGACGCCCGGGGGAACACCAGGAGGGGGAGGGGCATTGAGCGAGCGCATGAGCACTGCGCCGCGGTCGGGGGGCCGGACCGCGGAGCGGGTCGACAAGGGCCGGCGTACGCCGGCCGGCACGAAGGGAACGGCGCGGGGGGCGCGCCAGTTCCCCATCCAGGGGACCACCGCGCTGAAGCTCGACGCCGAGCAGCAGCGGGACACGGTCGCGGCGCCGCGCCTGCGGGTTGCGCCGCCCGCACCGATCAACGCGCCGCGGGCGCCGTTCATCGCGCTGGTGGTGGCGGTCGTCGTGGCCGGCGTGCTGGGCATCCTGCTTATCAACACCAAGACGGCGGAGAACTCGTTCGAGCTGGACACGCTGCAGAAGCAGCAGGCCGAGCTGAACGCGCGGCAGCAGGCGCTGGAGAACGAGATCGCGGCCAACAACATGCCGGGCAACCTCGACGCCGCCGCGCGGCGGCTGGGCCTGGTCAAGGCCGACTCGCCGGCCTACCTGCGGATGCCCGACGGCAAGGTGTTCGGCGTGATGAAGCCGGGCAGCGGACCGCAGGCCGTGACCGCCCAGGATCCGGCCGCCGCCACGACCGCGGAGAAGAACGCCGCCACGGCGCGGCAGGGCACCTCCGCCCAGGACGCCACCACCCGCGACGTGACGCCGGATGCGGCCAACCCGGCCGGTGCGCCGGCCCAGGTCGCTCCGGGTCAGGCGGTTCCGGGTCAGGCGGTTCCGGGTCAGGCGGTTCCGGGTCAGGCGGTTCCGGGTCAGGCCGTTCCGGGTCAGGCCGTTCCGGGTCAGGCGGTCCCGGGTCAGGCGGTCCCGGGTCAGGCCGTTCCCGGTCAGGCGGTCCCTGGTCAGGGCGCGCTTCCCGCAGCCGGGCAGTAGCGCGGTGACGCCGCGCTCGGACGAGACGCCGCGCCGGGGCTCCCAGCCCCGGCGCGGCGCTTCTGCACAGGACCGGACGCCCGGCGACGGCGAGCCGGGCCGCGGTTTCGGCGGCATCGGGGACGCGCGCGCCTACACCCCTCGCGGCCGGACCGTCCGCGAGGGTGACCAGCGCACCCGTTCGCCGCGGGCCGGGCGGACCAGCGACCCCTTCCGGCCGTCGCTGCAGGTGCTCGACGGCGGCCGACCGGCGCCGGAGCGCCGCCGTGACGCCGACGAGGACCTGCCGCCGCAGCGGCGTGGCCGCAACGACGGCGCCGCTCCGGAGGGCACGCGCGGGCGCAACCGTCGCGGCGCGGACGACGCCGACACCCGGGGGACCGGCCGGGGTCGGGATGCCCGCGGTGACCGGGACGCCCGCCCCGGCAGGGAGACCGGCCGAGGCGACAAAGAGACCGGCCGAGGCGGCAAGGAGACCGGCCGAGGCGGCAAGGAGACCGGCCGAGGCGGCAGAGAGGCGGGGCGAGGCGGCAGAGAGGCCGGCCGGGGCGGCCGTGCGGCGGACCGCGGGCGGATTCAGGCCGGCCGTGGTGAGCCGACACGCACGACCGCGGGTGCCGGCCGGGGGCGGCCGGTCTCGCGCCGGACCGCCGCGGGGCGCACGGAGGCGGGACGGGACCGCCGCGTCGCCGCCGCCCCGGGGCCACGGCGCTCGGGCGGGACCCGGGCCGGCGCCACCGCGCCGCGGACCGCCGAACGCCGCCTGAAGCCGGCCGTCGCGGCCGAACCGCCGCGGCTGGCCAACAGCGCCAAGCGGCTTCGGCTGGGCACGGTGCTGGCGCTCTCGCTGTTCGTCATGATCGGCGTACGGCTGGTCGTGCTGCAGGTCATGGACTCGCCGGCCGCGGCGCAGAGCCTGCTGGAGCAGCGGAAGAACCGGCTGACCGAGGTCGTGCTGCCGGCGCCGCGAGGCAGCATCCTGGACCGTTCCGGCGCCGTGCTGGCGCACAGCGTCGAGGCCCGCTACGTCTACGCCGACCCCGAGCTGGTGCAGGACCCTGCCGCGGCGGCGGCCCAGCTGTCCCCGCTGCTCGGCGTGCCGAAGTCCGAGCTGGTGCAGCTCATGGCGAAGAAGAAGCGCCCCGGCGGCGGCGCTTCGCGCTTCGAGTTCCTGGCCCGCGGCGTCGACATCGCGGTCGCGGAGAAGATCGAGAAGCTGAACCTGGCCGGCATCGGGTCGCGCCGCGACGAGCGCCGCGACGTCCCGGGCGCGGACCTGGCCGCGAACCTGATCGGCTTCACCGGCGAGGACCACACCGGACTGGAGGGCATCGAGGCCCGCTACGACGAGCTGCTGCGCGGCACCAACGGCGTCAAGGTGTACGAGACCGGCCGCGGCGACCTCGCCAAGGAGATCCCCGGCGGCTACCGCCGGGAGACGCCGGCCGCGCCGGGTTCGTCGATCCAGCTCACCATCGACCGGGACCTGCAGTTCGAGGTGCAGCGCTACCTCAGCCAGCGGATGGACAAGATCAACGCGACGGTGGCCGGTGCGGTCGTGCTGGACGTGCAGACCGGCGAGGTGCTGGCGCAGGCCAGCTACCCGCCGTACAACGCGCAGAAGCCGTTCGACTTCACGCCGAAGGAGCGGGAGGACGCGGTCTCCAGCGTGATCTCCGACCCGGGCTCGACGCACAAGGCGTTCACCATCGGCGCGGCCATGCAGGAAGGGCTCGTCGACAAGAACACCGACATCACCGTCGGGCCGGCGATGCGCCTCGGCGGGAAGCTGTTCACCGACACGCATCCCTTCCCGAACGGCACGAAGCTCAGCATCCCGCAGATCCTGGCGTACTCGTCCAACATCGGCTCGATCCGCATCGGCCAGAAGCTGGGCAAGGAGAAGATGTACGAGTACCAGCAGAAGTTCGGGCTGGGCCGGCCCACCAACGAGGGCATGCCCGGCGAGGCGTCCGGCCGGCTGCTGCACCCGGACGAGTGGAGCGGCTCGGCCTGGGGCTCGGTGCCGATCGGCCACAGCGTCGACGCGACCCTGCTGCAGATGGCCGCCGGATACGCCGCCATCGCCAACGACGGCGTCTACATCCAGCCGCACCTGATCAAGGGCACCATCTCCGGCCGGGACGGCACGGTCACCCCGGCCGCGCCCCCGGAGACCCACCGGGTGCTCGACACCCAGGTGGCCCGCGACCTGCGCGAGATGATGGAGGCGGTCGTCGACTCCAAGGGCGCCACCGGCACGGCGGCCAAGGTGGAGGGCTACCGGGTCTCCGGCAAGACCGGCACGGGCAGCCTGCTGGTCGACGGCCAGTACACCAACCACAACGCCGGGTCGTTCATCGGCATGGCGCCGGCCGAGAAGCCGCGCTTCGTCGTGGGCGTCTTCGCCGACGTCCCGAACGGCACGGGCGGCGTCATCGCCGCGCCGGCCTTCAGCAAGATGATGGGTTCGGCCCTGCTGCACTATCGGGTACCGCCGTCGGGCACGAAGCCGCCGACGTTCCGGTGGAAGGAGTGAGCCACGCGGACGGCGTTCGCCGCCGGGTCCGCCTGACCGGGTAGGGTCTGACGCCGTGTCCGGCATTCCCCGTCCCCAGACCGCCCGGCCGTCGCGGCTGAGCGACCTCGCGGCGCTGGTCGACGCGGAGCCGGCCGGCGCGGATGCCACGGTCACCGGCGTGACCCACGCCAGCGGCGAGGTCCGTCCCGGCGATCTGTACGCCGCCCTGCCGGGCACCCACCGCCACGGCGCCGAGTTCGCCGGCGCCGCGGCCCGGGCGGGCGCCACCGCCGTGCTGACCGACCCGGCCGGGCGCGACGCCGCGGCCGCCTCGGGGCTGCCGGTGCTGTCGGTGCCCGATCCGCGGGCGGTGCTCGGCACGACGGCCTCCGCGGTCTACGGCGACCCGTCCGCGAAGCTGACCGTCATCGGCCTGACCGGCACGGCGGGCAAGACCAGCACGGCGTACCTGGCCGACGCCGGGCTGCGCGCCGCCGGGCTGACCACCGGGCTGATCGGCACGGTGGAGACCCGCCTCGGCGACCTGTCGGTGAAGAGCGCCCGGACCACCCCGGAGGCCACCGACCTGCACGCCATGCTGGCCGTCGCCGTCGAGCGCGGGGTCACCGCGGTGGTGATGGAGGTGTCCAGCCACGCGCTGGCGCTGGGCCGCGTCGGCGGCGTCCGCTTCACGGTCGGCGGGTACACCAACTTCGGCCAGGACCACCTCGACTTCCACGCCAGCGCGGAGGAGTACTTCGCGGCCAAGGCAAAGCTCTTCGACGGCCGCTGCCGCTTCGAGGTGCTCAACGCCGACGATCCGGCGCTCGCACCGCTCGCCAAGCCGGACACCATCGGCTACTCGGCGTCCGGCGACCCGGCGGCCACCTGGTACGCCACCGGCATCACGGGCGACGCCGCCGGGCAGCGGTTCCTCGCACACGGCCCGGGCGGGGCCGTGCCGGCGGGGGTGGTGCTGCCCGGGCGGCACAACGTCGCCAACGCGCTGCTCGCGCTCGCCGTGCTGGTCGCGGCCGGCATCGCCCCGCGGGTCGCCGCGCGCGGCATCGCCGCCTGCCCGGGTGTGCCGGGCCGCCTCGAGCGGGTCCACTCGCCGGGCGACGTGACCGGCGTCGTCGACTACGCGCACAAGCCGGACGCCGTCGTGGCGGCGCTGGCCGCCCTGCGCGAGGTCGCCGCGGCCCGCGGCGGGGCGCTGGTCTGCGTCATCGGCGCCGGCGGCGACCGGGACCGGGGCAAGCGGCCGCTGATGGGCGCCGCCGCGGCCCGCGGTGCGGACATCGTGGTGATCACCGACGATAATCCCCGTACCGAGGATCCGGCCGCGGTGCGCGCCGCGGTCCGGCAGGGCGCCGAACAGGCCGGCGTGCCGACGAAGATCATCGAGGTGGCGGGCCGCCGGGCCGCCATCGACGAGGCGGTACGGCTGGCCGGTCCCGGCGCCGTCGTGGCCGTCCTCGGCAAGGGACACGAACGAGGCCAGGAGGTGAACGGCGCGGTGCTGCCGTTCGACGACCGGATCGAGCTCGCCGCCGCACTGGCCGGGCGCACGGGCGGTGCCGCTTGATCCGCATGACGCCGGGCGATCCAACGGCGATTCGATTCACCGCAGGCAGGGCCGTCGCCGCCGATCCGCGCCCCGACGACGTGGTGCCGGTCCAGGGTTCGCGCTACCGCACGTGGAAGGTGGCCGATGCGTTGCGCGTGCATGCGGCCGCCGAGGAGGTAAGCCCGTGAGGGCAGTCATCGTCGCGGCCGCGGTCGCGTTCATCATCTCGTTGTTCGGCACCCCGGTCGCCATCCGGGTGTTCACCGCGCTCAAGGCCGGCCAGCCGATCCGCTCGGTCGGACCGGCCAGCCACCAGGGCAAGAAGGGCACGCCCACGATGGGCGGCGTGGCGTTCATCGTCGCGACGGTGCTCGCGTACGTGGCCGGGCACGTCGCCCTGACCACGCTGCCGGAGCAGCAGATCGCCCAGGTCGAACCGACCATGACGGGCCTGGTGCTGCTCGGCCTCTTCGTCTTCTGCGGCGCGGTCGGCTTCCTGGACGACTTCCTCAAGGTGCGCAAGCGGCACTCCGGGGGGCTGAGCGCCAAGGGCAAGCTGCTGGGGCAGTTGCTGGTCGGCGGGGGCCTCGGCGTCGCGGCGCTGTTCTGGAAGAGCACCAACGGGCAGACCGTGGCGAGCGAGCACATCTCGTTCATCCGCGACATCAGCTTCCTCGACGTCGGCAAGGTCGGCTCGGTCATCGTCTTCGTCTTCGTCATCATGTCGATGTCGAACGGCGTGAACCTGACCGACGGC
Source organism: Couchioplanes azureus (assembly GCF_014648355.1). Lineage (GTDB taxonomy): Bacteria > Actinomycetota > Actinomycetes > Mycobacteriales > Micromonosporaceae > Actinoplanes > Actinoplanes azureus. The sequence continues at coordinate 755,656 of NZ_BMQY01000002.1, read as the reverse complement.
CTCGACGGCCTGGCCACCGGCGCGTCGATCCTGGTGCTGGGGGCGTACACGCTGATCGGTTTCTGGCAGTATCGCCACTGGTGCGGTGACACCGCGTACACCGGGCGTTACTGCTACGAGGTGCGCGACCCGCTGGAGGTCGCCATGATCGCGGCAGCCGCGGCGGGCGCCTGCGTCGGGTTCCTCTGGTGGAACACCTCGCCGGCGCGGATCTTCATGGGCGACACCGGCGCGCTGGGGCTGGGCGGTCTCATCGGCGGCCTGGCCATCGCGACCCGGACCACGCTGCTGTCGATCATTATCGGCGGCCTGTTCGTGATCATCACTATGTCGGTCGTCATCCAGATCATCTCGTTCAAGACCACGGGCAAACGGGTCTTCCGGATGTCGCCGCTGCAGCACCACTTCGAGCTGGCGGGCTGGAGCGAGGTCAACATCGTGGTCCGCTTCTGGATCGTCGCCGGCATCTGCGTCGCGATCGGGCTCGGGCTCTTCTACAGCGACTTCCTGCGCGTCATGGGATAGATCTCCCGCGACACGCCACGGCGGTACCCCCGGCGTGGCGTGTCGCGCCACCATGATGGGGGCATGGGGGAGGACAAGCCCGAGACCCGGACCACGGTCACCGTCTCACCGGCCGCGACCGTGCAGCCCGCGTCGTCACCGGTGCGGCCCAGGACGCTGAGCCAGCAGCTGCTGCCCGGGGTGCACGGCCTGCTCGCCCGGCCGCTGTCCTCGTACTACCTGTTGATCTCCAGTTCCGTCCTGCTGCTGGTCATCGGCCTGACCATGGTGTTCTCCGCCACCAGCGTCATGGCGTACGCGGAGCAGGGCAGCGCCTTCGGCGCCGTCCGTAACCAGCTGGTCTTCGCCGTGCTGGGCCTGGTGGGCTTCTGGGTCTGCCAGCGCCTGCCCGCGACCACCCTGCGGTTCTTCGGCGTCTACATCCTCGCCGTGGCCGTCGTGCTCCTGGCCATCCTCGACCTGCTGCAGGCCCTGGGCGCCGTCGGCATTCTTCCCGTCGCGTCGGACGGCAGTGTGTCGCTCGGGCCGCTGCGCGCCCAACTGCTCTGGCTGTACATCGGTCCGGTGGGCCTGCAGCCGTCCGAGCTTGTCAAGGTCGGCGTCGTGCTCTGGGGCGCGGACATCATCGCGCGCAAGGGCGCCGACCTCGGGTACTGGCGGGAACTGTCCATGCCGATCTTCCCGATCGTCGGCCTGCTCTTCGTCCTGGTCGGGTACAACGACCTCGGCACCATGCTGGTCGTGCTGGCGCTGATCGTCGGCCTGCTCTGGGCCGCCGGGGTGAGGAGCCGGGTCTTCGCCGCCCTCGGCGTGCTGGGACTCGCGGGCGTCGGCCTGCTGATCGCGGCGGCCTCCCGCGGTGCCGGCTCGGGTACGCAGGGCGAGCCGAACTACCGGCTCCTGCGCATCACCACCTGGCTGAACCCGCCGAAGGACTGCGCCGCCGACCTCTGTTACCAGATCCTGCAGGCCCGCTCGGCGATCTACGAGGGCGGCTGGTTCGGCGTGGGCCTCGGCAAGGGCGCCCTGAAGTGGAACTGGCTGCCTGCCGCGGACAACGACTTCATCTACGCGGTGGTCGCCGAGGAGCTGGGCGTGGTCGGCTGCATGGTGATCGCGGTGCTGTTCGCGGTGCTCGCGTACACGGGCTTCCGGATCGCCCGGCGGGTCGGCGACCCGTTCCGCCGTCTGGTCGCGACCGGCATCACGACCTGGCTGGTGGCGCAGGCGGTCATCAACATGGGCGGCGTGACCGGTCTGCTGCCGCTGACCGGCGTGCCGCTGCCGCTGATCTCGGCGGGCGGCAGCGCGCTGGTGGTGACGATGGCCGGCGTCGGCATCCTCGCCTCCTTCGCCCGCGCCGAGCCGGACGCGGCCCGAGCCCTGCATGCCCGTCCGCCGTCGCGATGGGTACGACTAGTGTGGGCTCCGCTGCCGCCGCTCCCCCCGCCGCGGCGGCCGGGTCCGTCGCGCCCTTCCGCCCGCAAGCCGGGTAACCGGGCACCCGCTGACCAGGGGGGTGTGGGGAGACGGTGATGGGTGTGCTGCGGTCTGTCGTGCTCGCCGGGGGTGGCACCGGTGGTCACATCTATCCGCTGCTCGCCTTCGCCGACGCCTTGCGGCGGCACTTCCCCGAGGTGCGCATCACCACCCTCGGCAGCCCGAAGGGCATGGAGAACGAGCTCATCCCGCCGGCCGGCTACGACCTGCGGGTGATCCCCGCGTTCCAGCTGCCGCGCGCGATCAACCTCAACCTGCTGCGCACGCCGGACCGGATGTACAAGTCCGCGGCCGCGGCCGGGAAGATCCTCGACGAGGTGCAGGCCGACGTCGTGGTCGGCTTCGGCGGGTACGTGTCGGTGCCGGCGTACCTCGCGGCGTGGCGGCGCGAGCTGCCCATCGTCATCCACGAGGTGAACGTGCCGCCGGGCGTGGCCAACAAGATGGGCATGCGGTTCACCAAGAACGTCGCGGTGGGTTTCCCGAGCCAGCCGAAGGCCGTCGAGTCGCTGCGCCACGCCCGGGTCGTCGGCGTGCCGCTGCGCACGGCCATCACCCGGATGGACCGCGCCGCGCTGCGCCCCCAGGCGCTGCACCACTTCGGCCTGCGCCCCGACCTGCCGGTGCTCTTCGTCTCCGGCGGCTCCTCGGGCGCCCGCACGATCAACCTGGCGGTGGCGGCGGCGGCCAAGAAGATCACCCACGCGGGCATCCAGGTGCTGCACGTGCAGGGCGGTCGCAACGACCCGTTCGAGGTGCCCAGCGACCTGCCGGTGCCGTACGTCGTGGTGCCGTACCTGTCGGACATGCAGCTCGGGTACGCGGCCGCCGACCTGATGCTCTGCCGGGGCGGGGCGATCACGGTCGCCGAGACCACGGCCATCGGCATGCCCGCCGTCTACGTGCCGTACCCGCACAGCAACCAGGAACAGAAGCGTAATGCCCTGCCGGTCGTTGAATCCGGCGGCGGGCTGCTCGTGGACAACGCCGAGCTGACTCCGGAGTGGATCGAGCGTACGGTCGTCCCACTGGCCCGCGACCCGCAGCGGCTCGCCGCCATGGGCCGCGCGGCGGGTGCCTACGGCCGCCGCGACGGCGACGAGGCGTTGCTGGACTTCGTGTGTGAGGCGGTCGCCCGCCGATGACCCATCTCGGATACAGGAGAGTGACGGCGTGAACACGGCGGAGCTGAAGCCGGCCGGCGGGTTGACCGCCGAGGACCTGGGCACCGTGCACCTCATCGGCATCGGCGGCGTCGGGATGGCCGGGCTCGCCCGCCTGCTGCTGACCCGCGGCGTCCCGGTCTCGGGAAGCGAGCTGCGCGAGTGGCCCGCCCTCACCGCCCTGCGCGCGCTCGGCGGCACGGTGCACATGGCGCACGAACCCGCCAACCTCGACGGGGTCGACACCGTCGTCTACTCCACCGCGATCCCGCAGGACCACGTGGAGATCGTCGAGGCCCGCCGGCGCGGCCTGCGGGTGCTGCACCGCTCCGAGGCGCTCGCGGCGGCGATGACCGGCCGGCGCACCATCGCCGTCGCCGGCACGCACGGCAAGACCACCACGACGTCGATCATGACCGTGATCCTGCAGCACGCCGGCGAGGACCCGTCGTTCGTCATCGGCGGCGAGATCTCCGCGGCCGGCTCGAACGGGCACCACGGCACCGGCTCGTACTTCGTGGCCGAGGCCGACGAGAGCGACAAGTCGTTCCTGGTCTACCGGCCCTACGTCTCGATCGTCACCAACATCGAGGGCGACCACCTCAACAACTGGGGAGACCTGGACGGGCTCAAAGCGGGGTTCCTGGAGTTCGCCGAGCTCGCCGACCCCGACGGCTTCGTCGTCACCTGCGCCGACGACGAGGGCGTGCAGGACCTCCTCGCGGCGCTGCGCGCCAGGGGCCGGACCGTCTACACGTACGGGGAGAGCGAGGACGCCGACCTCCGGCTGACCGACGTGGTCTCCTCCGTGCAGGGCGTGCGCTACCAGGCGACGCTCGACGGCAAGCCGCTGGGCGAGATCGCGCTCGCGCTGCCCGGCCGGCACATGGGGCTCAACAGCGCCGCCGCGGTGCTGACCGCCCTGCGGCTGGGCATCCCGCTGGAGAAGATCACCGAGGCGCTCGGGTCCTTCCCGGGTGTGCGGCGGCGCTTCGAGCGCAAGGGCACGGTCGCGGGCGTGCGGGTCTACGACGAGTACGCCTACCACCCGACCTCGGTCAAGGCGGCGCTGCGCACCCTGCGGGAGGTGGCGGGCTCCGGGCGGCTGGTGGTGGTGTTCCAGCCGTACCGGGTGTACCGCACCCGTGACCTGCAGGCCGAGCTGGCCGAGGGGCTGGCGATCGCCGACGAGGTGATCGTGATGGAGGTCTTCGGGCCGGGCGAGACCCGCGGCCCGGGTGAGGGCGGCGTCGCGCTCACCGCCGCGATCGACCTGCCGGCGGAGCGCAAGGTGTTCGTGCCGTCCTGGGAGGACGTGCCGGCCGAGGTGGTGCGCCGCAGCCGGCCCGGCGACGTGGTGGTGACCATGGGGGCGCCGCCGATCTCGCTGATGGGCGACGAGCTGCTGGCCGCCCTCGCGGATTCTTCCTCTTGAGCGGCCACGAATCGGGCAGCCATGAACTTCCGGCCGCGCTGGCGGACGGCTGATCGACGGCGAGCCGCCGGCAGGCGGCGGTGACGGACGACCGGGGGGTGCGGTGAGCGACGGGGGCGGACGGAACTGGCGGCTGGTGCGGGCGGACACGGATGCCGTCCCGCCGTCGGTGCGGCGGTTCATGGCCCGCGCCCGGCAGCGCCGGCTGCGCGCGGCGCTGCCCTGGGCGGTCGGTCTCGGCGTGCTGGTCACCGTGGGCGCGCTGGTCTGGACCGTGTACGGCACCTCCGTGCTGGGCGTCCGCGAGGTGCGGGTCGTCGGCACCGACACGCTGACCCCCGTCCAGGTCGAGGAGGCGGCCTCGGTGCGGATGAGCGAGCCGCTCGCCCGGGTGGACCTGGACGCGATCCGGGACCGGGTGCAGGCGCTGCCGGCCGTCGAGCGGGCGATCGTGTCGCGCAGCTGGCCTGCCACGGTCGAGGTGCAGGTCGTGGAGCGTACGGCCGTGGCCGCCGTACCCGTGGGCAAGCAGTTCTCCCTCATCGATGCCGAGGGGGTCGCCTTCCGGACGGTCGCGAAGCGGCCGGCGGGGCTGCCGGTGGCCAAGCTCGCGGCGCCGGGGCCGGCCGACGTCAACACCCGGTCCGCGCTGGTGGTGCTCTCCTCGCTCACCGCCGAACTGCGCGAGCAGCTCGTCTCGATCTCGGTGCCGGCGCCGGCGCAGGTCAGGCTGGGGTTGCGCAAGGACAGAACAATCATCTGGGGCGACGACACCGAGAGCGAGAAGAAGGCTCAGGTGGCGACCGCGCTGTTGCCGCGCAAGGGCGACACGATCGACGTGAGCGCGCCGACGGTGGTCACCATCCGGTAATCGGACAAGACACGCCAAACGGCTTATTACGTCGGAGGTTACGGCTGAGTCGGATACTCGCCTCATCAGCGGACGCCGACACGCCGCGTTGGTCCTTGGATCGGGCGACACGTCCGCTTACGTTGCCCCGAGAGGTTCAGTAGTTGACATAACACTAAGCCTCTAGTAGAGGGTGAGGGTTTCCTCGCCCTCCCTTGTACGGAGCGGACGTCGATGGCGGTTCTTGGCCGGACCGCTGGGGCCTCGACGTCCGCCAACCCTGGAAGGGAAGGCTGAGCCCGATGACACCTCCGCACAACTATCTTGCGGTCATCAAGGTCGTCGGCATCGGTGGCGGTGGCGTCAACGCCGTGAACCGCATGATCGAGGTAGGGCTCAAGGGAGTCGAGTTCATCGCGATCAACACCGATGCCCAGGCGCTGCTGATGTCCGATGCCGACGTCAAGCTCGACGTCGGCCGCGAACTGACCCGCGGGCTCGGCGCCGGTGCGCAGCCCGAGGTCGGCAAGAACGCCGCCGAGGACCACCGCGACGAGATCGAGGAGGTCCTCAAGGGGGCCGACATGGTCTTCGTGACCTGCGGCGAGGGCGGCGGCACGGGCACGGGCGGGGCGCCCGTGGTCGCGAACATCGCCCGCAAGCTCGGCGCGCTGACCATCGGCGTGGTGACCCGGCCGTTCTCGTTCGAGGGCAAGCGCCGCCAGGTGCAGGCCGAGTCCGGCATCGACGAGCTGCGCAACCAGTGCGACACGCTGATCGTGATCCCGAACGACCGGCTACTCGCACTCGGCGACCGCGGCATCAGCATGATGGACGCCTTCCGCCAGGCCGACCAGGTGCTGCTCTCCGGCGTGCAGGGCATCACCGACCTGATCACCACGCCGGGCCTGATCAACCTGGACTTCGCCGACGTCAAGAGCGTCATGAGCGGCGCCGGCAGCGCCCTCATGGGCATCGGCAGCGCCCGCGGGGACAACCGCGCGGTCGAGGCCGCCGAGAAGGCCATCTCCAGCCCGCTGCTGGAGCAGAGCATGGACGGCGCGCGCGGCGTGCTGCTCTCCATCGCCGGCGGCTCGGACCTCGGTCTCTTCGAGATCAACGACGCGGCGCAGCTGGTCACCGACGCGGCGCACCCGGACGCCAACATCATCTTCGGCGCCGTCATCGACGACGCGCTCGGCGACGAGGTGCGGGTCACCGTGATCGCCGCCGGCTTCGACGGGGGGACGCCGTCGTACAAGCCGACCGAGCCGGCCCGCAAGGTGGTGCAGCAGCCGACGGCGCCGCCCGCGGTGACGCCCAGCGTGCCCGCGCCGGTCAGCCCGGCGGCGGTGACGCCGCCGCCCGCGGCCGCGACCACCCCGCCGCCGCGCCGGGTGCTCTTCGATGACGTCGATGTGCCGGACTTCCTCAAGAACGGTTCCTGACGGCTTGCCGGAGCAGGCACGCCGGGACGAGCTGGCCGCCTCGCTCGCCGAGGTGCGCGAGCGGATCGCGCGCGCCTGCACGGCGGCCGGCCGCGACCCGGGCGGCGTGGAACTGGTCGCCGTCACCAAGACGTACCCGGCCGCCGACGTCGTCCTGCTGGCCGAGCTCGGCGTCACCGACGTCGGGGAGAACAAGGACCAGGAGGCCGCGGCGAAGGCGGCCGCGGTCGCCGCGGCGGGCACCTCGGTCCGGTGGCACTTCGTCGGGCAGTTGCAGCGCAACAAGGCCGCCTCGGTGGTGCGCTACGCCGACGTGGTCGAGTCGGTCGGCTCGCTGCGGCTGGCGTCCGCTCTGGACGCCGCCGCGACCAAGCACCGGGACCGGCCGCTCGACGTGCTGATCCAGGTCAGCATCGACGGCGACCCGGCCCGCGGCGGCGCGGTCGACCCGGCCGCCGGCCGCTCGCCGTCCGGTGCCTTCCCGGAGGCGTCGTCCGCGGCTTTCGCCGATCCGGAGCGGGACCTGTGGCGGATCGCGGACGTCCTGGCATCCGCCGAGATACTGCGGTTGCGCGGCCTGATGGCGGTCGCGCCGCGGGACTGGGAACCGGCGCGGGCGTTCGCGGCGCTGGCGGCGACCGCCGCCCGGCTGCGGGCCGATCATCCGGACGCGACGGTGCTGTCGGCGGGCATGAGCGGCGATCTCGAGGAGGCCGTCCGGCACGGAGCGACACACGTGCGGATCGGCACATCTTTACTCGGGATGCGAAACACGCTGCGGTAGCCTTGCGGCGGGCAGCAAACTACATACGTGTTGTTTACGCGCGACGTGCTCGCCGGCGGAGCGTCCGACGACGCAGCGTCGTGAGCGGGCGCCGGGGTCCGAAGGTTTGAAGATCACGGAATCCGTGCAAGGGGGGAAGCGGCACGCCTGGGGGCGCGGGCCGCACACGGATGGAGGTGGGGGGCATGGACGAGCGGTTCGGCGCCGAGCAGGGTCTGGTGATGGCATGAGCGCGCTGCGCAAGGCCGGCGTGTGGCTGGGCCTGGTCGAGGAGGACGACCAGTACGACGACCGTGGATACCGCGACAGCGGCTACCGCGAGCGGGATCGCGACCGGGATCGGGACCGGGAACGCGACTCCGGCTACCGCTACGCCGACGAGTACGCCGACGACGAGGACGACGTCGACGACGCACCGTCGCTGCCACGGGCCCGCGCGTCCGAGCGGGGGAGCGGCCGGCTGGAGCGGGCCGCGGCGGCACTCGACCGCGAGGAGCACGAGCGTGCCGAGCGGGGCAGTGTGCGCTCGATCACCCGTCCGTCCGCATCGGTGAGCGAGCCCTCCGGTGCGCTGAGCTACTCCACCCGCGACAATCTGGCCCTCGCGCCGCAGACCCAGGTGCACCAGCGCCCGGCCGAGGACGAGCAGCGGTACCAGATCACCACCCTGCACCCGACGACGTACCGGGAGGCCCGCACGATCGGCGAGCACTTCCGCGACGGCGTGCCGGTGATCATCAATCTCACCGAGATGGATGAGGGCGACGCCCGCCGCCTGGTCGACTTCGCCGCCGGGCTCGCCTTCGGTCTTCGCGGTACGATCGAGCGCGTGACCAACCGGGTTTTCCTGCTCTCGCCGGCCAACGTCCAGGTCACCGCGGAGGACAAGGCCAAGATCGCTGAGGGCGGCTTCTTCACCCAGAGTTGACCCCTAACGAGGGACCCGCCTGACGTGCTGTCGATCGTGTTTCAGATCATCTATCTGTTGGTCTATGTGTTCTTCCTGACCCTGCTGGCCCGGTTCGTACTGGGTGCAGTGCTGCAGTATGGGCGGAGATGGCAGCCCGGACGGGGTGCGTCGGCGGCATTGGAATCGGTGTGGAGCGTCACTGATCCACCCCTCAGGGCGTTGAGGCGTGTGATCCCACCGCTTCGAATTGGTACCGTGAGCTTGGACCTGGCGTCCCTGGTCCTGCTGGTTATCCTGTTCGTGCTTTTGAGATTCGTGTTAGAGCGTCTGATCATCGCGTTCGCCTGACCGCGGACGCCGGCGATCGGCTGCTCCCCACGCGGCCGCAACTGACCCGAGGAGTTTCGATGCCGCTGACCCCGGCGGACGTGCACAACGTCGCCTTCAAGAAGCCCCCGATCGGCAAGCGGGGGTATGACGAGGAGGAGGTCGACGCCTTCCTTGACGAGGTCGAGCGTGAACTCGCCCGTCTGATCGAGGAGAACAACGAGCTGCGTGCCCAGGTGGAGCGCGGCGGACGGGGTGGCGCACCGGCCGGCCCGAGCGCCGACCCGCGCCTCGCGGCCGAGCTCAACGACATGAAGGCGCAGCTCGACCGCGTCCAGCGCGACAAGACGGCGGCCGAGCAGGCGGCGCGGCAGATGCAGGCCGAGCTCGAGCAGGTCCGTGCCCAGGGCCCCGTCGGCGCCCCGTCGTCGTCGGGCAGCGGCGACGGCGAGCAGCAGGCGCTGCGCGTCCTCATGATGGCCCAGCGCACCGCCGACGACCACGTGTCGGACGCGCGCCGCGAGGCCGACAAGCTTCTCTCCGACGCCCGCTCCAAGGCGGAGGAGGTCACCCGCGAGGCCCGCGCCAAGGCGGACGCCCTCGAGCGGGACGCGCGCCAGCGTCACCAGGAGGCCATGGGCGGCCTGGACGCCAAGCGGTCCGCGCTGCAGAAGCACATCGAGGAGCTCAAGCAGTTCGAGCGGGAGTACCGCACGCGGCTGAAGGCCTACCTCGAGAGCCAGCTGCGCGACCTCGACGGCCGTGGCCAGGGCCTGGAGGCGGAGATGACCCGCGCCGACGCCAACCGCACGGTCGGCGGCTCGGGCGGTCTCGCCGCGGCCGGCCTCGCCGGCTCGTACGGCGGCAGCCGCGCCACGTCGATCGAGACGGGCCGCTGACCCCCTGCGTCACCCCTGAACGACGTATCCACTGCGGCGGGGATGAGCCATGATCGTTGCAAGTCTGCTGCTCATCCTCGTCGCTGTGGTTCTGCTCGTCCTCGGCCTGGCCGGTGGTTCGAGCACTCTGCTGATCGGCTCCATCGTCGCCAGCCTGCTGGCCGCGGTGGCCCTGGTCATCGGCGCCCGCCAGGCCTCGGCCGGCCGTCGCGCCGTCGGCGAACCCCTCCCCGCCGACCTGGAAGACCCCCCGTCCACCACCGCTTCCGCCCTCCGCGGCGAGCCGGTTGCGGCTCGTGGCGAGCCCGCCTCCGCCGCCCGCGGCGAGCCCGTTCCGCCTCATGGCGAGCCCGCCTCCGCCGCCCGCGGTGAGCCGGTTCCCCCTGGGCGCGCAGAGCGCGTTTCCGCCGTCCGCGGCGAGCCCGGCGTCCGTGCGGGGCAGGCCGCCTCCGCGAGCCCGGGTGGCTCCGCCATGGCAGCGGCCTTCGCCGAGGCCGACCTGCCGGTGAGGCGGGCCGGCTTCGGGGAGGCGGGCCCGTCCGCCTCCGGTCCGTCGCCTGCGGACACTCCGGACGAGGGTGCGGAGCTCTCGCCGGGCCAATCCCGCGAGGACCATGATCCGGCCCGGGACGGCGCTGTCGCCTCCGACAGCGAACCGGACCGCGCCGCCGCCCGTGCCGCGGGTCAGCGCGACACCGAGGCGATCCTCGCGGACCGGTCCCGGACGGCGGCCGGCGGGCCCGGCCCCGACGTGACCCAGCGCCTCGAGCACGACGGCGAGGAGCAGGCCGGCCTCGGCACGGCCCGCGCCGAGGGGCCGACCGGCTCGGGCGGGCTCCGGGCCCCGCACTCGGGCGCGGCCCGCGCCCCGCACTCGGGTCCGGACGCGGACCGTGCCGCCGGGGACTACGACCAGGCATCGTCGATGATCGGCGGAGCCCGCGCGGAGGACGACGACTCGTGGCGCCGTGCCTCCGAGGCCGCACCCGCCGGCGATCCCCCATCGGAGCCGGCGTGGTCCGAGGGCGGGCCGCGGGAGGAGCCGGCGTGGTCCGAGGCCGGGCCGCGGGAGGAGCCGGCGTGGTCCGAGGCCGGGCCGCGGGAGGAGCCGGCGTGGTCCGAGGCCGGGCCGCGGGAGGAGCCGGCCTGGTCCGAGGCCGGGCCGCGGGAGGAGCCGGCCTGGTCCGAGGCCGGGCCGCGGGACGAGCCGGCCTGGTCCGGCCGCGGCGCGTCCGTATCGGCGGACGAGTTCGGAGACCCGGACCCCGACGATCCGGACGACGAACCGCTGCCGCAGCGGGTCCGGCCCGCCGACGCGGTGCGGGTGGCGCGACTCGACGCCGAGGTGGTGGTCGTGGACGGACGGCCGCGCTACCACCTGGCGGACTGCCCGCACCTGAGCGCCCGGCAGACCGAGGCGCTGCCGGTGGCGGAGGCGGTCGAGCTCGGCTTCAGCCCGTGCGGCCAGTGCCGGCCGGTCGACCGCCTGGTCGCGGCCGCTCTGCGGCACTGACCGTCGGGGCCTGAGCCCGGGAACGGGGTCACGGTGGGCTGTCGGCCGACCCCGCTTCGGCGCGGCTGCGAAGATCGGCACAATGGGGCATGGCCAAGCGGCGCGTGTCCTCCACCGAGACCGGTGCCCCGGCCCCGGCGCGGGCGTCCCGGGCCGGGGCCGGGCCGGTCGACTCCTCGGTCGCGGTGCGGGTACGTCCCGGCGCCGGGCGGAACCGGGTCGGCGGCCGGTACGACGGCCCGCACGGTCCGGCCCTGATCGTCGCCGTCGCGGCACCGGCGGTGGACGGCAAGGCCACCGAGGCGGTCCGGCGGGCGCTGGCCGAGGCCCTGGGCGTCCGTCCCGCCGCCGTGACCCTCAAGATCGGTGCCACCAGCCGGGACAAGGTCTTCACGGTCGCCGGGGACGTCGGCCCGCGGCTCGCGCACCTGCGGGACGAGGCTGCTGGTGACGCGACCGCCCGGGGCGGGGCCGCTCGCGACGGGACCGCATGAGCGGCGGGCTGGACCTCGCCCTGCTCGTCGGGGCCGCCGTCCTGCTCGTCGCGGTCGCCGCGGTCCGGCTGTCGACCCGGATGGGGGTGCCCAGCCTCCTCGTCTATCTGCTCATCGGGATGGCGCTCGGCGAGGCCGGGATCGGGATCCGGTTCGACGACGCCGAGCTCACCCGTACGCTCGGCTTCTGCGCCCTGATCATGATCATCGCCGAGGGCGGGCTGACCGCGCGCTGGAGCACCCTGCGTCCGGTGCTGGGCCTGTCCGCGGTCCTGGCCACCCTGGGGGTGGCCGTCAGCATCGCGGTCGTCGGCGCCGTCGTGCACTGGGTGCTCGGGATCGACTGGCGGCTCGCCCTGCTCTACGGCGCCGTGCTGTCGTCGACCGACGCCGCGGCGGTCTTCGCCACGCTGCGCCGGCTGCGGCTGCCGCCCCGGCTGGTCGCGACGCTCGAGGCCGAGTCCGGCATGAACGACGCCCCGGTCGTGCTGCTCGTGGTGCTGCTCTCCACCGCCGGGTTCACCCACCCGTGGTGGTACGAGCTGCTCGTCGTCGCCTTCGAGCTCGTCGCCGGCGCCGCGGTCGGGGTCAGCGTCGGCCTGGCGGGACGGTGGCTGCTGCGGCACGCCGCGCTGCCGTCGGCCGGGCTCTATCCGATCGCGGCGGTGGGCCTGACCGTGCTGGCCTACGCGGCCGGTGCCGTCGCGCACGCCTCCGGCTTCCTCGCCGTCTACGTGGCCGGGGTGGTGCTGGGCAACGCGCGGCTGCCGCACCGGCGGTCCATCCTCGGGTTCGCCGACGGGCTCGCCTGGCTCGCGCAGATCGGCCTCTTCGTCCTGCTGGGCCTGCTGGTGTCACCCGGCGAGCTGCCCGCCGCGCTGGTACCGGCGCTCGTCGTCGGAAGCGTGCTCGTGCTGCTCGCGCGACCGCTGTCGGTCGGCGTCTCGGCGCTCGCGACCCGCAGCGCCGGGCGGCTCGGCTGGCGCGGCCAGGCCTTCCTCTCCTGGGCCGGGCTGCGCGGCGCGGTGCCGATCGTGCTGGCGACCATCCCGCTCTCCAGCGCCGCCCCGGGCGCGGACGGCCTCTTCAACGCCGTCTTCCTGCTAGTGATCATCTTCACGCTGGTGCAGGCCGGGACGCTCGCCCCGGCCGCGCGCCGGCTGGGGGTCACGGCGCCGGACGAGGCGGCGGAGATCCACGTCGAGACGGCGCCGCTGGAGCGGATGCGCGCCGACCTGCTCCAGCTCGACGTGGCGCCCGGGTCGCGGCTCGCGGGGGTGCACATCGACGAGCTCCGGCTGCCGGTGGGCGCCAGCGTCACGCTGGTCGTCCGCGACGGCGCCGGCTTCGTGCCGGGTCCGGACACCCGGTTGCGTACGGGCGACAGCATGCTGATCGTCACGACGGCGGAGGTCCGCGACACCGCCGAGCGCCGGCTGCGCGCGGTCAGCCGCCGGGGACGGCTGGCCCGCTGGTTCGGCGAGGACGGCGCCGAGCGGGCGGGCGGACGGTGACCTCAGCGTCGGGAATCCGACCCTCGGCGTGGGCGTTTCATCAGCATTTGACGGTTGGCCGGATCGGTGCGCCATGTTGTCGCTGCTCTTCACGTTCCGTATCCTTGCGAGCCTCCGGGGTGCGCGGCAGAGTCGGCCGCGCCTTTCGTGCACGTGGGGGCCGTGCACCGGGTCGCGCGGGGGCGTGACCCGTCGCGCGGAGGTGGCCCGACGACACGCGGGGCGGTGGGCGACCGCATCCTGCATTTCACCGACACCGCCGATTTCGCCGCGCCCCGCGCGGCTCAGGGGAGCGACGATGGCCAAGGCAACCGAGAAGGCGGCGCCCGAGCGGTCCCGCAGCGCGGCGGAGACCGAGAAGATCCGCGCCGCGCTGGTCGAGCGCCGCGACGAGCTGCAGGCCGAGTACGACCAGTCGCTCACCGAGATCACCGAGCTGCAGCGGGAACGGCTCGCCGACTCCGCCGGGGACGACCAGGCGGACACCGGCACGAAGACGTTCGAGCGGGAGCAGGAGATCACCCTGGCCAACAATCTGCTGGAGCGCATCAACCAGGTGGAACGCGCCCTCGAGCGCCTCGGCGAGGGCAACTACGGTTGGTGCGAGCGGTGCGGCAACGCCATCCCGGTCGAGCGGCTGGCGGCGTTCCCGGTCGCGACCCGGTGCGTGACGTGCAAGCAGCTGGAGGAACGACGCTGAACGCCGACAAGTCAGCCGGTCCCGGTGTGGAGCCGGGCGGCGCCGGCAGGTCAGCCGGCCCCGCCCCGGAGCCGGGCGGCGCCGAGGTGGCGCCGGCCCCCTCCGGGATGCGGCGCAAGGCCGTGGTCGTCCTCGGCGCCACCGCGCTGCTCGGCGTGGTGCTCGACCAGCTCACCAAGGAACTCTCCACCAACGGGCTGACCGAGGGCCAGCCGGTGCGGATCCTCGGCGGCCTCGTGCACCTGTCCCTGTTGCGCAACAGCGGCGCCGCCTTCAGCCTGGGCAGCGGGTACACCTGGGTGTTCCCGCTGGTCACGCTCGCCGTGGTGGGCTGGATCGGGTGGATGACCCTGCGGCTGCGCTCGGTGCCGTGGGCGGTGGCGCTCGGCCTGGTGCTCGGCGGCGCGCTGGGCAACCTCGGCGACCGACTGTTCCGGGCCCCCGGGGTGTTCCAGGGGCACGTCGTCGACATGATCAGCCTCTTCGGGCCGTACGGTGAGCACTTCGCGGTGTTCAACATCGCCGACAGTTGCCTGAGCGTGGGGGTCGTGCTCGCCGTCCTGCTGGAGCTGACCGGCCGCCAGCGCGACGGCACCCGGTTGACCAAGCGTGCGACCGCCAGCGACGAACCGGGAGAGAAGACCACAGCATGACCGCGCGTTCCCTGCCCGTACCCGACGGTCTGGACGGCATGCGCCTGGACCAGGCCGTCTCCCGGCTGTTCGGGCTGTCCCGTACGGCCGCCGCCACGCTGGTCGAGGCCGGCGACGCCCTGGTCGACGGCGTGCCGCGACCCAAGTCCGACAAGGTCAGCGCGGGCGCATGGCTCGAGGTCACCCTGCCCGCGCCGGTCACCGCGCCCGCGGTCGTGGCCGAGCCGGTGCACGGGATGGGCATCGTCTACAGCGACGACGACATCGTCGTGGTCGACAAGCCGGTCGGCGTGGCGGCGCACCCCAGCCCGGGCTGGACCGGCCCGACCGTGATCGGCGGCCTCGCCGCGATGGGGCAGAACGTCGCCACCAGCGGCGCCGCGGAGCGCCAGGGCGTGGTGCACCGCCTCGACGTCGGCACCACCGGGCTCATGGTCGTGGCGAAGAGCGAGACGGCGTACAGCGTGCTGAAGCGCGCCTTCAAGGAGCGCGAGGTCGACAAGCGCTACCACGCCGTCGTGCAGGGCCACCTCGACCCGCTGCGCGGCACGATCGACGCCCCGATCGACCGGCATCCCACCGCCGACTACAAGTACGCGGTCATGTCCGGGGGCAAGCCCAGCGTGACCCACTACGACACGCTGGAGGCGTTCCGCTCCGCGAGCCTGGTCGACGTGAAGCTGGAGACCGGGCGCACCCACCAGATCCGCGTGCACTTCTCGGCCATGCGGCACCCGTGCGTGGGCGACCTCACCTACGGCGCCGACCCGACCCTCGCCGCCCGCCTGCGGCTGGGCCGCCAGTGGCTGCACGCCCGTGAGCTCGGCTTCGTCCACCCCCGTACGCACGATGAGGTTCGCTTCGTCAGCGACTACCCTGAGGATCTGGGGCACGCGCTGGACGTGCTCCGCGACGCGAGCTGACGACCTCCGCACCGAGGAGGACACGCCCATGAGGCCCGGGGACCGGATGATGCCGGCGGCGGCGCGCAGCCTGCCTCCGGCCGTCGCCGGACCGGTGCGGCTGTGGATGCTGACCGGGCTGAGCCTCGCGGTGGCCGTCACGCTGCTGGTCGCGGTCGTGACGATGACCGACCGCGGTCCCGACCGCCTGCCGGGGCCGGACGGCGACGTCGTCCGCGTCGGCGTGGTCGAGGGCCAGTCCGTCTCGGGCTATCTGGGCTCCAGCGACCGTGAGCTCGCCGCCCTGCTCCCGGCCCCGGGGGCGCCGGCGGCCGGGGAGACCTGGGCGCTGGTGAGCCTGACCGCCTACCTCGGACCGGACAAGCTGCCCGGCGTGCTGGAGGGCGCGGCGGTGGCCCAGGTGTACGCCCGGGTACCGCTGCCGCAGGTCCGGACCCAGGTGGTGAAGATCCCGGTCTACCGGATGCCGCAGGACGTGGTCGCCGGCATGCTCAACGCCGCGCTGGCCCGCGACCAGGAGCAGGCGGACTACCGCAAGCTCGGCGGCGAGCTGCCCGGCGACGGCGTGGACGAGCTGCGGCTGCGGCGGGCGTACGACAGCGCCGCACAGACCGCCGCCGAGGAGGCCGCCGCCTTCCGTGCGCACTGTGCCTGCGTCTTCGCCGCGGTCGTCCGGGCCGATCCGGCCGTGCTGGCGCGGGTCGCCCGCCGGGCCGAGGTGCGGGTGGTGGATCCGGCGCCGGAGGTGCGCCAGCTCGACCGCACGGAGTTCCGCCCGGTGCTGCCGGAGCAGACGACGACCGTCCGCGAGGACAAGGAGTCGTCCGTGCCGTCGCAGGCGGTCACTGTTGCCCCCGCCGGGTCCGCGCCACTACCCTCATCGGCCGGAGCGGGTGTGACATCGGCCTCACCCGCCGGCCCCGTCCGGGAGACCGGACCCGCTGCCACGGCATCGGAGGAGAGCGCAGCCGTGCCCCCTGCCCCGCCCGCGAATCCGGCTCCCGGCGTGCCGTCCTCGGCCCCGGGAGCATCCCGGAGCGCGTCCGGGCGTTAATTTTTCCGTCTGCGTCGGCCGGGACGGCCATGTGAGCCGTATGAACCGGTGGACGTACGTGTCCGGCAGCTCGTGCATTTGCGGCTGTCAGGTGTGGCCCGAAGGGGGTTGGCGTCCGTAGCCTGTTGCAGGGCGGTGACGCTCGCCGAGGACACCGAGATCGAGTAGGCGCTGGGAGGACGAGCCGTGGACGGGACCGAGACCGGCTGGGGCCGGCCTGCGGAACCAGCCCCGCGTTGGCGGGCGCTGCTCGACCGCGCCCGGCACGCCTCCCGGACGGGTGACGAGACCGAGGACGCCGAGGCGGAGGGCCGCCGCCCGGCGAGCGGGGCGCCGTTGCCCAGCCGCCCGGTCGGCCGGCCGTACAACCCGCTGGATCCGCGGATGCGCGATCAGGCCGGGCGCGAGCCGAACGGCTACAGCCCGGCGGAGCCGCCGCGCCGGCCCCCGATCAACCCGCTCGACCGGCGTCCCGGCCGGGCCAGCCTGGGCGAGCGCCTCGGCGCCACCGAGCCGCTGCCGGCCGATCCGCGCCCGGCCGACCCGCGCCCGGGCCATTCCCTCGAGGGGCGCCGCCAGTCGCGCATCGGCGAGGGGTTCCACGCCCGGCCCGACGCCGAGCCGCACAGCTTCTTCAACCCGGCCACCCGCGCGGTGCCCCCGTCGATCGGCCGGGTCGCGCCGGATTCCGGCATGCCGCACGGCCGTGGCGCGGCCCCGGCCGGCTCGCCGCCGGTGCCGCGCCCGCCTGCCGGCTCGCCGCAGGCCGCCGCCCCGCCGCTGACCGCACCGCCGCAGCACCACCCGACTCAGCACCACCCGTCGCCGCACGCCCCCGGTGCGCCGTCGCATGGTTTCCCGGCGCCGCAGGACGGTCCCGCAGCGCTGCTCGGGGCGCCGCTGTCGCCGGCCCCCACGGCGCCGTCGCACGGCCCGGGAGCGCTGCTCGGGGCGCCGCTGTCGCCGGCGCCCGGTGCCCTGTCGGCGCCCGGTGCGCCGCCGGCCGGTGCGCCGGCGCCGACCTCGCCGGCGGGCGCGCGCATCGAGTGGCGCCAGACCCGCCCGGAGCCGGAGGACCGCGCCGCCGGGGTGCTGCGCCGCCTGCTGGGCAA
The DNA here is from genome assembly GCF_014648355.1 of Couchioplanes azureus. Lineage (GTDB taxonomy): Bacteria > Actinomycetota > Actinomycetes > Mycobacteriales > Micromonosporaceae > Actinoplanes > Actinoplanes azureus. The sequence goes on along the minus strand of NZ_BMQY01000002.1, from coordinate 737,852 downwards.
GCCGCGGGTGCTGGCCTTCGCCAACCCCAAGGGCGGCGTGCACAAGACCACGGCCACCGTGCTGGCCGCGGCGACCATCGGCAGCGTCCGCGGCCGCGGCGTGCTGGCCTGGGACGACAACGAGCTGCGCGGCACGCTCGGCCTGCGCGCCGGCAGCGCCCGGCACGCCCGTACGATCCGGCACCTGGTCGGCGATCTGATCGAGATCGAGAACATGCACGGCAACGACCTGATGCAGTTCTTCGACGGCTACCTGCGGCACGCCTCGGACGGGTCCTACGACGTGCTCGCGGGCGAGGAGAACCCCCGGTTCGCCCAGCGGCTCGACCAGAGCACCGTGCGCCGGGTGATGGACCTGCTGCGGCGTACCCACGACGTGATCTGCGTGGACACGGGCAACAACGTGGAGAGCGTCAACTGGCAGACGGTCATGCGCAGCGCCGACCAGCTCGTCGTCACCACCGTGCCGCGCGAGGACGCCGCCTTCACCGCGGACTGGATGCTGGACGTGCTCAACGAAACCGGCATGGAGGACCTCGTCGCCAACGCGGTGACGCTGATCTCGTGCCCGTCGCCCGGCAGGCTGCCGCTGCTCGACGACCTCGCCAAGCACTTCGCCACCCGGACCCGCGCCGTGGCCGTCGTGCCCTACGACCCGGCGCTCGAGGTGGGCTCCTCCATCGAGTACTCCGTGCTGCAGCCGGAGACGAAGCAGGCCTGGCTGCGGGCCGCCGCTGTGATGATCGAGCCATTCGTCGAATAGCCGGGTGTCACCGGTGCCTCCGTCGCGGTGCGAAGGACTAGGCTCTCAGGGCCGGATTCGCCGCGGGAGTAAGGGGGCCCTGGGTGTCTGACTCGTTCGTGCACCTCCACGTGCACACCGAGTATTCGATGCTCGACGGCGCCGCCAGGCTGAAGGACCTGTTCACCGAGGCGAATCGCCTCGGCATGCCCGCCGTGGCGATCACCGACCACGGCAACATGCACGGGGCGTACGACTTCTACCAGCAGGCCACCGCGGCCGGGATCACCCCGGTGATCGGCATCGAGGCGTACGTCGCACCCGAGTCGCGCCTGCACAAGGCCCGGGTCAAGTGGGGCCGTCCCGAGCAGAAGGCCGACGACATCTCCGGTAACGGCGCGATCACCCACAAGACGATGTGGGCCCGCGACGCCCGGGGCCTGAAGAACCTCTTCCGGCTCAGCAGCCGGGCGTCCATGGAGGGCCACTACGTCAAGTGGCCCCGGATGGACATGGACATCATCGCCGAGCACGCCGAGGGCATCATGGCGACGACCGGCTGCCCGTCCGGCGCGGTGCAGACCCGGTTGCGGCTGGGGCAGGACGAGGAGGCCTACCGGGTCGCCGCGCAGTACCAGGAGATCTTCGGCAAGGAGAACTACTTCCTCGAGATCATGGACCACGGCCTCGAGATCGAGAACCGGGTCCGCGACGGGCTGCTCGACATCAGCCGCCGGCTCGGCATCCCTCCGCTGGTCACCAACGACTCGCACTACACCCACGAGTCGCAGGCCGAGGCGCACGACGTGCTGCTGTGCGTACAGACCGGCAGCAACATCGCCGACCCCAACCGCTTCCGCTTCGACGGCGGCGGCTACTTCATCAAGTCCGCCGAGCAGATGCGCGCGGTCGACTCCTCGGACGCCTGGCTGGAAGGGTGCCGCAACACCCTGCTCGTGGCGGAGAAGGTCGACACCGAGGGGATGTTCTCGTTCAAGAACCTGATGCCCCGCTTCCCGGTGCCGGAGGGGCACACCGAGGAGTCCTGGTTCCGTCACGAGGCGTTCGAGGGCCTCAAGCGGCGGTTCCCCGGCGGCATCCCCGAGACGCACATCAAGCAGGCGGAGTACGAGCTCGGGATCATCATCCAGATGGGCTTCCCCTCGTACTTCCTCGTGGTCGCCGACTTCATCCAGTGGTCGAAGCGCAACGGCATCGCGGTGGGGCCGGGCCGCGGTTCGGCGGCGGGCTCGCTGGTCGCGTACGCGATGGGCATCACCGACCTGGACCCGCTGCCGCACGGCCTGATCTTCGAGCGGTTCCTCAACCCCGAGCGCGTCTCCATGCCCGATGTCGACATCGACTTCGACGAGCGCCGGCGCGGCGAGGTCATCCGCTACGTCACCGAGAAGTGGGGCGAGGACAAGGTCGCGCAGATCGCGACGTTCGGCACGATCAAGGCGAAGGCCGCGATCAAGGACTCGGCCCGGGTGCTCGGCTATCCGTTCGCGGTCGGCGACCGCATCACCAAGGCGCTGCCGCCGGACGTGATGGGCAAGGGCATCCCGCTCTCCGGCATCTTCGACAAGGAGCACAAGCGCTACGGCGAGGCCGGCGAGGTCCGGGCCCTGTACGAGCAGGACCCCGACGTCAAGAAGGTGATCGACACCGCGCGGGGCATCGAGGGCCTGATCCGGCAGACCGGTGTGCACGCGGCCGGCGTGATCATGAGCGCCGAGCCGATCATCGACCACATCCCGCTCATGCGCCGCGCCACCGACGGCGTGATCATCACGCAGTTCGACTATCCGACGTGCGAGACGCTCGGGCTGCTGAAGATGGACTTCCTCGGCCTGCGCAACCTGACGATCATCGACGACGCGGTGAAGAACATCCAGCTCAACCACGGCATGGAGCTGGACCTGCTGGCTCTGCCGCTGGACGACAAGGCCGCCTACGAGCTCCTCGCCCGCGGTGACACCCTGGGCGTCTTCCAGCTCGACGGCGGGCCGATGCGGTCGCTGCTGCGGCTGATGAAGCCGGACAACTTCGAGGACATCTCCGCGGTGCTGGCGCTCTACCGGCCCGGTCCGATGGGCGTCGAGTCGCACACCAACTACGCACTGCGCAAGAACGGCCTCCAGGAGATCACCCCGATCCACCCGGAGCTCGAGGAGCCGCTGCGGGAGATCCTGGAGCCGACGTACGGTCTGATCGTCTATCAGGAGCAGGTGCAGCGCGCCGCGCAGATCCTGGCCGGCTACAGCCTGGGCCAGGCCGACCTGCTGCGCCGGGCGATGGGCAAGAAGAAGAAGGAGATCCTCGACAAGGAGTTCATCCCCTTCCGGGACGGCTGCCGGGAGCGCGGCTACAGCGACGAGGCCATCCAGGCGGTGTGGGACGTCCTCGTGCCGTTCGCCGGATATGCGTTCAACAAGGCGCACTCGGCCGCGTACGGCCTGGTGTCGTACTGGACGGCGTACCTCAAGGCGCACTACCCGGCGGAGTACATGGCCGGGCTGCTCACCAGCGTCGGCGACGACAAGGACAAGATGGCGATGTACCTGGCCGAGTGCCGGCGCATGGGCATCCAGGTCCTGCCGCCCGACGTCAACGAGTCCGCCGGTCCGTTCACCCCGGTCGGCCGGGACATCCGCTTCGGTCTCGCCGCGATCCGCAACGTGGGGCACAACGTGGTGGAGGCGGTCGCCCGCTGCCGCGAGGAGAAGGGCAAGTATCAGGACTTCTACGACTTCCTGTCCAAGGTGGACGCGGTGGCCTGCAACAAGAAGACGATCGAGTCCCTGATCAAGGCCGGCGCCTTCGACTCCATGGGGCACAGCCGCAAGGGCCTGCTCGCGGTGCACGCCGAGGCGATCGACGCGTACGCCGACGTCAAGCGCAACGAGGCCGCCGGCCAGTTCGACCTGTTCGGCGCGTTCGGCGACGACGCGGGCAGCTCGGCCACGGTGGCGATGCCGCCCATCACCGACGGCGAGTGGGACAAGCGTGACAAGCTCGCCTTCGAGCGGGAGATGCTCGGCCTCTACGTCTCCGACCATCCGCTGGCCGGCCTCGAGCAGGTGCTGGCCAACGCCGCCGACACCACGATCGCGGCGCTCAACGAGGAGGGCTCGGTCCCCGACGGGCAGGTCGTCACGCTCGCCGGCATCCTCACCGGCGTGCAGCGGCGGATCACCAAGCAGGGCCGCGCCTGGGCGTCGGCCACGCTGGAGGACCTCGCCGGCGGGGTGGAGACGCTCTTCTTCCCCAACACCTACGAGGTGATCGGCCAGTACATCGCCGAGGACGCCATCGTCGTGGTGAAGGGCCGGGTCGACCGCCGCGACGACACCCCGCGCATCATGGCGATGGACATGTCGATGCCCGACGTCACCCACAACCCGGACTCGAAGCCGATCACCCTGACCATGCCGATCACCCGGTGCACGCCGCCGCTGGTCTCCGAGCTCAAGGAGATCCTGGTCAGCCATCCGGGGGACAGCGAGGTGCACGTCCACCTGCTCAACGGCAGCCGCAAGACGGTCATGCGCCTGGGCGGGTTCAAGGTCGCGCCGACGCCCGCGCTGCGCGCCGACCTGAAGATGATCCTCGGCCCGTCGGCGGTCGCCTGATGGTTCCCGGCACACCCGGTCCGGAGCCGGGACCGCAGCCCCACGAGCTTTCGTACGGACCGATGCCGGAGCCTGCCGGCTGGGAGCTCCCGCCGCCGTCGCGACGGCCGTGGCGCCGTACGGTCGCGGTCGCGGCCGTGACCACCGTGGTGATGGCCGTGATCGGCGTGCCGCTCGGCCTGCTCTGGTCCTGGCTGGCCCCCGCGGTGCCGGTGGTCAACGCCGGGCAGAACGGGATCGTGGTCAGTGACCCGTCGCCGGAGGAGTACATCGCGGCCGACGGCTGGTTCACCATCATCGGCTTCTCGTTCGGCCTGGTGGCGGCGATCGCCGCCTGGCTGGTGCTGCGCCGCGACCGCGGGCCGGGGGTGCTGCTCGGGGTGACCTTCGGCGGCCTGGCCTCGGCCCTGACGATGTGGGGGACCGGGCGGCTGATCGGGCTCTCCGCGTGGCGCGACTGGCAGGAGACCTCGGTCGCGGGCGACACCTACGGCCGCCCGCCGGATCTGCACGCCCACGGCGCGCTGCTGGTCGCCGCGTTCGCGGCGGTGATCGTCACCACGCTGCTGGCCGGCTGGTCCAACGACCCCGACCTGGACCGGCCGGGCGCCAAGCCGGGCTACGGCCACGACGCCGGGGCGGACCCGGGCCCCGCGGCGGGGAACCCGGACCAGGCCGGGCCCGTGCCGTTCAGTTCGGGCTCACCGGACGCGCCAGGTCCGACAGCGGCACCGGCACCGCCCGCACCCTGGCCAGCAGACCCGCCTCGCGGTTGAGCAGCCGCAGCTCGGTGCGCAGCCGGCTGGCGGTGTCGGGTGCGGCGAGCAGCTCCTGCCGCTCGTCGGTGGTCAGCTGGGCGGTGGCCGCGACCAGGTGGGAGAGCACGGTCGGGTCGTCCGGCACCTGGTCGAGCACCTCGGACTCGGGGCGCAGCAGATCCAGGTAGGTGCGGAAGGCGGCCAGCACCCGCGGCGCGAGCAGCCGCGCGGTCTCGTCGGCCGGCTCCTCGTCCTGCAGCCACTCGACCTCGGCGGTCAGGTAGGGATGCGGATCGGCCGCGATGCTCAGCAACCGGAAGCGCCGCCGGCCGACGGTGACGACGTCGAAGCGCCCGTCCGGCAGCTCGGTCACCTGGCGCAGCTCCGCGGTGCAGCCGATGGCGTAGAGGTTGTCGGCGGAGACCGGCGGCTCGCCGGCCGGCGGCTCGCCGTCGCCCTCGCCGGACAGCACCTCCGACCCGTGCCGCAAGGTCACCACGCCGAACTCGTGCGGCTCGTCGCCCGTCGTGGCGACCAGGTCGCGCACGAGCGTGCGGTATCGCTCCTCGAAGATGTGCAGGGGCAGCACCAGGCCGGGAAAGAGCACCGTGCCCAGCGGAAAGACCGGGAGAATCGCGCCCACGATGCGAGCGTATCGGCCTGGTCGCCGTCCGCGCAGGTCCCGCGGCGGTGATCTTTGCCCGGCGATCGACAAAAGCCGCATAGTGTCCGGTCCCACTGCCTGGTACGGCCGCGGGGCCCGCCCGGCCCCGCCGCCTAGACTTGGCCGCGTGCTGAACCGGATCGACCTGCGCGGCGCCCGCCGTGACCCGCGCGGTCTGCTGCCTCGTGCCCAGCTCGACGTCTCCCAGGCGGTCGAGAAGATCAGGCCCGTCGTGGAGGCGGTCCGGCACCATGGCTTCGCAGCGATCCGCGAGGCCACCGAGAGGTTCGACGGCGTACGGCTGGAGCGCCTGCGCGTGCCGCGGGACCGGATCGCGGCGGCCCTCGACACGCTCGACCCGGACGTGCGCGCGGCCCTGCTCGTGGCGATCGAACGCGCTCGCAAGGTGCACGCCGACCAGCGCCGCACCGACGTCACCACCCAGGTCGTGCCCGGCGGCACCGTGACCGAGCGGTGGGTGCCGGTGTCCCGCGTCGGCCTCTACGTCCCGGGCGGGCTCGCCGTCTATCCGTCCACCGTGGTCATGAACGTGGTGCCCGCCCAGGAGGCGGGCGTCGGCTCGCTGGTCGTGGCCAGCCCGCCTCAGCCGGAGAACGGCGGCCTGCCCGACGCGCGCGTGCTCGCCGCGTGCGCCCTCCTCGGCGTCGACGAGGTGTACGCGGCCGGCGGCGCCCAGGCGATCGCCATGCTCGGCTACGGCTCGACCGGTGCCGACGAGACGGACGGCTGCGCACCGGTCGACATCATCACCGGCCCGGGCAACATCTGGGTCACCGCGGCCAAGCGGCTGCTGCAGGGCACGGTCGGCATCGACGCCGAGGCCGGCCCGACCGAGATCGCCATCCTGGCCGACGACACGGCCTCGCCGGTGCACGTCGCCGCCGACCTGATCAGCCAGGCCGAGCACGACCCGCTGGCCGCCAGCGTGCTGGTCACCGACTCGCCGGCCCTCGCCGACGCGGTCGACGCGCAGCTCGCGGTGCAGGTGCCGGCCACCAAGCACGAGGCGCGGGTGCGCGAGGCGCTCGGCGGCACCCAGTCCGGCGTGGTCCTCGTCGACGACCTGGCGCACGGCCTGGCGGTCGTGGACGCCTACGCGGCCGAGCACCTCGAGATCCAGACCCGCGACGCGCGCGAGTGGGCGATGCGGGTCCGCAACGCCGGCGCGATCTTCGTGGGGGCGTACTCGCCGGTGTCGCTCGGCGACTACGCGGCCGGGTCCAACCACGTGCTGCCCACCGCGGGCTGCGCGCGGCACTCCTCCGGCCTGTCCGTGCAGTCCTTCCTGCGCGGCATCCACGTCGTCGAGTACGACGAGGCGGCGCTGCGCGACGTCGCGCCGCACGTGGTGGCGCTCGCCAACGCCGAGGACCTGCCGGCGCACGGACAGGCCGTGACGGCGAGGTTCGCCTCGTGACCACCCTCGACGACCTGCCGCTGCGCGACGACCTGCGCGGCAGGTCCGCGTACGGCGCGCCCCAGCTGGACGTGGCGGTGCGGCTGAACACCAACGAGAACTCGTACCCGGTGCCGGACGCCGTCGTGGACGCGATCGCCAAGGCGGTGCAGACCGAGCTGCGCGACCTCAACCGCTACCCCGACCGGGACGCCGTCGCCCTGCGCACCGACCTCGCCGGCTATCTCGGGCACGGGCTGACGGCCGCGCACGTGTGGGCGGCCAACGGCTCCAACGAGGTGCAGCAGCAGCTCCTGCAGGCGTTCGCCGGCCCGGGGCGCTCGGCACTCGGCTTCGGCCCGTCGTACTCGATGCACCCGCTGCTCGCCGCCGGCACCGGCACCCGCTGGATCGGCGCGCGTCGCGGCCCGGACTTCGGCCTCACCGCCTCCGACGCCGTCGCCCAGATCGAGCAGCACCGGCCCGACCTGGTGTTCCTCTGCTCGCCGAACAACCCGACCGGTACCGCGCTCGACCCCGCGGTCCTCGACGCCGTCCTGGGCGTGGCGCCCGGCATGGTCGTGGTCGACGAGGCATATGCGGAGTTCGCCCGCCCTGGCACCCCGAGCGCCCTGGCGCTGCTGCCCGGGCATCCCCGGCTGGTGGTGACCCGCACGATGAGCAAGGCGTTCGGCTTCGCCGGTGGACGGCTGGGCTACCTCGCCGCCGACCCGGCCGTGGTCGACGCGGTGCAGCTGGTCCGCCTGCCGTACCACCTGTCGGCGCTGACCCAGGCCGCCGCCCGCGCGGCCCTCGCCGAACGCGACGCGCTGCTCGCCACCGTCGACGCGATCAAGGAGCAGCGCGACCGGATCGTCCGCGCGCTGCGCGCCCGGGGCGCCGAGGTGGCCGACAGCGACGCCAACTTCGTGCTGTTCCGCGCCGGTGCCGACCAGAAGGCGGCCTGGCAGGCGTTCCTGGATCGCGGGGTGCTGATCCGCGACGTGGGGCTGCCGGGCTGGCTGCGGGTCACCGCCGGCGATCCCGCCGAGACGTCCGCCTTCCTGACCGCCGCCGAGGAGATTCTGCCGTGAGCCGCACCGCACGCATCGAGCGCGTCACCCACGAGACCAAGGTCCTCGTCGCCATCGACCTGGACGGCACCGGCGAGGCCGAGCTCTCCACCGGCGTCGGGTTCTACGACCACATGCTGCACCAGCTCGCGAAGCACGGCGGTTTCGACCTGACCGTGCGCACCGAGGGCGACCTCGAGATCGACGCCCACCACACCATGGAGGACACCGCCCTCGCGCTCGGCGAGGCCTTCGCGCGGGCGCTGGGCGACAAGGCCGGGATCCGGCGGTACGGCTCGGCCACCATCCCCATGGACGAGGTGCTGGTCCGGGCCGCGGTCGACCTGTCCGGGCGGCCGTACGTGGTGCACGACGAGCCGGAGCTGGCGCCGTACATCGGCCCGGTCTATCCGACCAGCATGACCCGGCACATCTTCGAGTCGTTCGGCCACGCCGCCCGGGTGACCCTGCACGTCAGCGTGCTGCGCGCGGCCCGCGACGGTGGCCGGCCCGACGCCCACCACGTCGTCGAGGCGCAGTTCAAGGCGTTCTCCCGGGCGCTGCGCGAGGCCGTCGAGATCGATCCGCGCAACGCCGGTGCGCTGCCGTCCACGAAGGGTGTGCTGTGAGCAGCTTCCTGCCGGTCCTGTTGCTCATGATCGCCGGCATCCTGGTCGGCGGCGTCATCTCGCTGGTGAAGCAGGGCGCCACCAAGTTCTCCATCGGTCTCGTCGCCGTGCTGGCCCTGCTCGCCCTGGCCGGCGGCGTGCTCTGGATGTTCCCCGGGAAGTCGGCATGACCCGGGTCGTCGTCCTGGACTACGGATCGGGCAACCTGCGGTCGGCGGAGCGTGCCGTGGCGCGTACCGGCGTGGACGTGACCGTCACCAGCGACCTGGAGGCCGCCGCCGCGGCGGACGGCCTGGTGGTGCCCGGCGTCGGCGCGTACGCGGCCTGCATGGCCGGCATCGAGAAGCTGGGCGCCGGACCGGTCATCGCGGAGCGGGTCGCGGCGGGCCGGCCGGTGCTGGGCATCTGCGTCGGCATGCAGATCCTCTTCGAGTCCGGTGTGGAGCACGGCGTCGAGACCCCGGGGCTGGGGCTGTTGCCCGGTGCGGTGACCCGGCTGACCGCGCGCCGCATCCCGCACATGGGCTGGAACACGGTGTCGGTCCCGGCCGGCTCGGTCCTGCTGGCCGGGCTGGCGCCGGACACCCGGTTCTACTTCGTCCACTCGTACGCCGCCTCGGACCTCGCCGCCCTCGAGGCCGCCGGCGCCACGGTGACCACGGCCGCGCACGACGAGCCCTTCGCGGCCGTGGTCGAACACGGCCCGCTGTCAGCAGCCCAGTTCCATCCTGAGAAGTCCGCCGACGCCGGGTTCGCGCTGCTGCGTACCTGGGTCGCCGGGCTGCCGGGCGCGTGAGCAAGGAACGGGCCCGCAGACGGGCCGAACGGCTCGCCGTCCACGAGAAGGAGAAGGCGGCACGGGCCCGCCGGGTCGCCCGCCGCGACCGCCGCCGCGCCCTGGCCCGCCGGCTCACCCCGCAGCGCCGCGGTTCCGGCCGGCTCTACCGGCGTGGCCGGGCCGAGCGCGCCGGCATCGTCGTCGTCCCGGCGGTCGCGTCCGCGCTGATCTGGTTCCTGGTGCCGGACGTCGCGCTGCGGATCGTCCTCATCGCCCTCATCATCCTCGTCCTCCCGGCCCTGGTCGTCGTGATCCTGGGCCGCCGCTGATCCTTTGATCGCCGTCACTTCCTCTGATCGGAGTTCCGCCGTGACCCTGACCCTGCTGCCCGCCGTCGACGTCGCCGACGGCCAGGCGGTGCGCCTCGTCCAGGGCGCCGCCGGCTCCGAGACCGCCTACGGCGACCCGCTGGAGGCGGCGCTGGCCTGGCAGCACGACGGCGCGGAGTGGGTGCACCTGGTCGACCTCGACGCCGCGTTCGGCCGCGGCTCCAACGCCGCCCTGCTCGCCGAGGTGGTCGGCCGCCTCGATGTCAAGGTGGAGCTTTCCGGCGGCATCCGCGACGACGAGTCGCTGCGTGCGGCGCTGGCCACCGGCGCCGCACGGGTCAACATCGGCACCGCGGCCCTGGAGGACCCGGACTGGTGCGACCGGATCTGCGGCGAGTACGGCGACCGCGTGGCGATCGGCCTGGACGTGCGCGGCCGTACGCTCTCGGCCCGCGGCTGGACCCGCGACGGCGGCGACCTCTACGAGGTGCTCGCCCGCCTCGACAAGGCCGGCGCGGCGCGGTACGTCGTCACCGACATCACCAAGGACGGGACCATGAAGGGACCCAACCTGGAGCTGCTGCGCGAGGTGTGCGCGCGGACGCCGGCCCCGGTGATCGCCAGCGGCGGCGTGTCCACGCTGGACGACCTGCGCGCCCTGGCGACCCTGGAGCCGGCCGGCGTGGAGGGCGTGATCGCCGGCAAGGCGCTCTACGCCGGCGCCTTCACCGTGGCCGAGGCGCTCGAGACGCTGCGGTCGGCATGATCGAGCGATTCGCCTCGGGCGGGCCCTGGGAGGAACGGTACGGCTACTCCCGCGTGGTGCGCGCCGGAGACCTTCTCGTCACCGCCGGCTGTACCGCCACGGTCGACGGCGCGGTGGTCGCGGTGGGCGACCCGGGGGAGCAGGCGCGGATCGCGTTCCGCATCGGCCTGGACGCCCTCGCGGGCGCCGGTGCGGCCCTGGGCGACGTCGTCCGCACCCGCATGTACGTCACCGACCGGTCGTACGCCGGCGCCGTCACCGCCGTGCATGGTGAGTTGTTCCGGGACGTACGCCCGGTGACGGCGTTGATCGTGGTCGCCGGCCTGCTGCACGAGGACCACCTGGTCGAGGTCGAGATCGATGCGTACGTGGGCGGGAAGGAGCGGGCATGACGGTCGCGGTGCGGGTGATCCCGTGTCTGGACGTGGACGCCGGCCGCGTGGTCAAGGGCGTCAACTTCCTCGACCTGCGCGACGCGGGCGACCCGGTCGAGCTGGCGGCGGCGTACGACGCGGCGGGGGCCGACGAGCTGACCTTCCTGGACGTGACCGCGTCGTCCGACGGCCGCGGGACGATGCTCGACGTGGTCCGGCGCACGGCCGAGTCGGTGTTCATCCCGCTGACGGTGGGCGGCGGCGTCCGCTCGGTCGACGACGTGGACACGCTGCTGCGGGCGGGCGCGGACAAGGTCGGCGTCAACACCGCGGCGATCCACCGGCCGGAGCTGATCTCCGAGATCGCCGGTCGCTTCGGCAACCAGGTCCTCGTGCTCTCCCTGGACGTCCGGCGCGTGGCCGGCTCGTCCCCGGGCTCCTCGGGCTGGGAGGTCACCACGCACGGCGGGCGGCGCAGCGCCGGCCTGGACGCGGTGCAGTGGGCGCGGCGGGTGGCCGAGCTGGGCGCCGGGGAGATCCTGCTCAACTCCATGGACGCCGACGGCACCAAGGCCGGCTTCGACCTCGAGCTCATCGCGGCGGTGCGGGCGGTGGCCGGCATCCCGGTGATCGCCAGCGGCGGTGCGGGGGCGGTGGCACACTTCCCGCCGGCCGTGGCGGCGGGTGCGGACGCGGTGCTCGCGGCGAGCGTCTTCCACTTCGGAGAGCTCACGATCGGCGACGTCAAGGACAGCCTCCGGGCAGCGGGCCACCCGGTCCGCTGACCGACCGGTCAGCGGCCGTCGGCCAGGCGCAGGGAGTATTCCCGGACCGCGGCGTGGTAGGTGCTCTCGTCGAGGTGCCACTCCGCGTCGCCGGGCGTCACCGCCCGGTTGAGCTGGGTCTGCAGGGTCAGCACCGCCGACGAGAGGCCGCTGAAGGGGCGGGTGCGCCAGAGCTGCTCACCGGCCGGCGCGACCGCCACCAGGTCGTCGTCGATGGTCAGCAGCCCCGCGCCGGCCAGGCGGCGGACCGACTCCTGAAGATCCTCCCGGCTAGGCACGCTGTGGTGCAGGAAGTCCGCGGCGGCCAGGAGGTCGGCCAGGGTGGCGCCGGTCGTCGGGAGCGCGGCATGCATCGCCCGGTCGCGCTCCAGACGCTCGGCGATGACCGCTGATACGAAGATCCATGCGTCGTTCCAATGCCACCCGCCAGCCCCCATGCCGCAATGATGCCGCCTGGTCGTCCAACCGGAAAGCGCAGGTGTGGCAGATGTTCACCGAGCCGTGCCGCAACGCCCGGACAATTCGCCCTCTCGGGGGCCCGCGTCCACCGAGGAGGCCGCCGCGGGCCCCTCCGCCGCGGGTGGTGCGACGGTGAAGACCGGCAGGAAGGCCTGCACCAGCGGGCCGATCACAAGTGCATACGCGACCGTGCCGACCCCGGCCGTGCCGCCGAGCAGGAATCCGGTCGCGAGCACCATCACCTCGATGGCGGTCCGGACCAGGCGCAGGGACAGGCGCGGAAAGCGGTGGACGATTCCGGTCATCAGGCCGTCGCGGGGTCCCGGGCCGAAACGGGCGCCGAGGTACATGCCGGTCGCCACGCCGTTCAGCAGGATGCCGCCGATCAGGTACGTGACGCGCATCGTCATCGATTCGCCGGGAGCGAGCACGACCAGGGCGACGTCCACCACGACACCGATCACGACCAGGTTGGCGATCGTGCCGAAGCCCGGCTTCTGCCGCAGCGGGATCCAGAGCAGCAGGATCGGGACGCCCGCCAGGATCACCACCCAGCCGATGCTCAGCCCAGTGACCTTCGACACACCCTGGTGGAAGACGTCCCAGGAGGTGAGCCCGAGGCGGGACTCGACCATGAACGCCATGCTCACGCCGTACAGGACCAGGCCCGCGAAGAGCTGGCCGACGCGGCGCGGCAGGCGGCGCCCGGCGGTGGCGGAGTTGCTTGGGATCGTCATGAGTGCCACTCTGAAGGCCAATTGCGGCGGCTGATAGAGCCAATTTCCCGGGGGTGGCTATGACGACGTCGGTGCGCGGAGGCCAATTGGCCCGCCTCCTCGGCCAGTGGCACTCGCTTCCCGGGCGCCACCGCAGCCCGGACTATGCGGCGCTCGCCGCCGCGGTGCGCGGGCTGCTCGCCGACGGGCGGCTGCCGCTGGGCGTGCGGCTGCCCGCCGAGCGCGAGCTCGCCGAGGCGCTGGGCGTGAGCCGGACGACGGTCACGGCCGCGTACCGGAACCTGCGCGAGACGGGCCACCTCACCAGCCGGCGCGGCGCCGGGAGCTGGACCACCCTGCCGAACGGCCACCGGGTCGCCAGCTCCGGCCTGTGGACACCGGACGACGACATGGACATGATCGACCTGGGCGTGGCGGCCTCCGCCGCGCCGGTCGAGCTGGTGCCCGCCGCCCGCGCCGCCGCCGACGACCTGCCCCGCTTCCTCGGCAGCGCCGGTTACCACCCGAGCGGGCTGCGGGAGCTGCGGGAGGCCGTCGCCGCCGCCTACACCGCCCGGGGCGTGGCCACCAGCGCGGAGCAGATCCTCGTCACCAGCGGCACCCAGCAGGCGCTGGACCTGGTGCTGCGGCTGTCCGTGCCGGCCGGGGCACCGGTGCTGGTGGAGTCGCCGACCTACCCCAACGCGCTGGCCGCCCTCGCCGCCCGCCGCGCCCGGATCAGCACGCACGGCCTCGACGCGACGACCGGCTGGGACGGCGAGCTGCTGCTCGCGGCGCTGCGGCAGACCCGGCCGCGGCTGGCGTACGTGATCCCGGAGTTCCAGAACCCGACCGGCCACCTGATGCCGGCCGCCCTGCGCGAGCGTCTCGTGGCCGCGGCCCACGCGACCGGGACCGAGCTGGTCGTCGACGAGTCCTTCGTGGATCTCCCGCTCGACGGCGCCGAGATGCCGCCGCCGGTGGCCGTCTACGACCGGCACTCCCGCGTCGTGTCGATCGGGGGGATGAGCAAGGCCTACTGGGGCGGCCTGCGGATCGGCTGGGTACGCGCGTCCGCGCCGCTGGTGCAGCGGCTGGCGGCGCTGCGGGTCGGGGTCGACATGGCCAGCCCGGTGCTGGAACAGCTCGTCGCCGTGCATCTGCTCGCCCAGTCCGAGACGATCGTCGCGGCGCGCCGCAAGCAGCTCGCGTTCCGGCGCGACGCGCTCATCGGGGCACTCCGCGAGCACCTGCCGGAGTGGCGCTGCTTCGTCCCGGGCGGCGGGGTGACCCTGTGGGCCGAGCTCGACGGGCCGATCTCCAGCGCGCTGTCCCGCGCGGCGGAGGACGTCGGCGTCCGGCTCGCGCCCGGGCCGCGCTTCGGCCTGGACGGCACGCTGGAACGCTTCGTCCGGCTCCCGTTCACCCTGGCGGCGGACGACCTGACCGAGGCGATCCGGCGCATCGCCTCCGTGCGCCACGACCTGGACCGGGCGGCCCGCCCGGCCTGGCGCACCCCCGCGGTGATCGCTTAGGACAGCGGGGCCGGGAACGAGCCGATGGGGGCGGAGGATCTCCGCCCCCATCCCGGTCGGGTCAGATCTGGGCGAGCGTGCCCGCGTACATCTTGTCGATCTGCTCGGCGAAGTTGGACTCGACGCTGCGGCGCTTGATCTTCATCGACGGAGTGATCTCGCCGTGCTCGATGCTCAGGTCGCGGGGGAGGATGGCGAACTTCTTGACCGTCTCCCAGCGGTTGAGCTTGCCGTTGAGCTCCTGGACGAAGTCGGCGATCATCTTCTCGGTCTCCGGCGCGGCGACGATCTCGGCGTACGGCTTGCCCTCGAGGGGACCGCCCGCCGCCCACGAGGCGATCGCGTCCTCGTCGAGGCTGATCAGCATCGTCACGAAGTTGCGGGCCTGGCCGACCACGACCGCCTGCGAGGTGTACGGGCAGACCGCCTTGAACATGCCCTCGATCGCCGACGGCGCGATGTACTTGCCGCCGGAGGTCTTCACCAGGTCCTTCTTGCGGTCGGTGATCCGCAGGAAGCCGTCCGCGTCGAGCTCGCCGATGTCGCCGGTGCGGAAGAAGCCGTCCTCGGTGAACGCCTCCGCGGTCTCCTGGGGCAGGTTGTGGTACCCGCGCATGACCGGCTTGCCGCGCAGCAGGATCTCGCCGTCGGTGTCGATGCGGACCTCGAGGTCGCCGAGGGGACGGCCCACCGAGCCGAGCCGGAGCTCGTCGCGGCGGTTGACGAAGTTGGCGGCGCTGCTCTCGGTGAGGCCGTAGCCCTCCGAGATGGGCAGGTTGGCCGCGGCGAAGAACTCGGCGATGTCGCGGCTCAGCGGCGCCGACCCGGAGACCAGCACGCGCAGCCGGCCGCCCAGGCGCTGCTGGAGCTTGCTGAAGACCAGCTTCTCGGCGAGCGCGTACTGCAGCTTGAGCAGGCCCGGGAGCGGCTTGCCGGCCAGCTCCAGGGCGACCTTGCGCTTGCCGGTGGCGACCGCCCAGGTGAAGATCTTGGCCTTGAGGCCGCCCGCGCTCATGGCGGTGGTGACGGTCTTGTTGTAGACCTTCTCGAAGATGCGCGGCGCCGCGCACATCAGCGTCGGCTTGACCACGGCGAGCATGTCGACGAGCTTGTCGACCCGGCCGTCGATGTACGTCGGCACGCCCACGTGCAGTATCCCGCAGAGCAGCGTCTTGCCGAACGAGTGCGACAGCGGCAGCCAGAGATACTGCAGGTCGCTCGATTCGAACAGGCCGAGCCCCGCCTGGGCGACGCCCTCCCAGGTCCAGCCGCCGTGCAGCAGCTGCACGCCCTTGGGCCGGCCGGTGGTGCCCGAGGTGTAGATCAGCGTGGCGAGGTTGTCCGGGCCGACGGTCTCGGTGATCCGCTCGATGAGGTCGGGGGTCTCGGCGAGCGCCGCACGGCCGCGCTCCTCGAGCTCGGCAAGGGTCAGCTGGGGCGGCTGGGCGGAGGCGTCCGCGACGCCGTCGATCAGCACGACATGGGTCACCGCGGTGGTGGCACCGGCGATCTTGAGGGCCTGCTGGGGGTTCTCCGCGACGAGGACCTTCGAGCCGGAGTCCGCGACGATGTAGGCGGCGTCCTCGGGTTCCGTCGTCGGGTAGACGGTGGTGGTGGCCCCGCCGGAGCAGTTGATGCCGAGGTCGACCAGCGCCCACTCCAGGCGGGTGTTCGACAGGATCGCGACGCGGTCCTCCAGGCCGATCCCCAGCCCCACCAGGCCGGCCGCGATCGCCTTGGCCCGCTCGCCCACCTGGGCCCAGGTCAGCCAGGTCATGCCGGTGTCGTCGGCGGTGGGAGCGGCGAACGCCCGGCCGTTCGGGGTTGCTCGTACACGCTGCAAAAACATGTCGGGGATCGAGCGGTAGGGAACCTCGAGAACCATAAGGCGCCGCCTTTTGCGTCTAAGGGGGTTACAGCCGTGTTACCGGAGAGTAGAGCTTCGGTAGGTGAGAACACCAGAGTGTCTCGGGCCCCCTGATCAATCCTATCCGCCGGTCAGTACGCATCTCGGACGCGAAACGGCTCAACGGCTGCCGGTAAAACTCGGCGACGTAAAGATTTCAGCGGGTTTCCACGGCGGGACGGCCGAGCGAGCAGACGACCGTGAACCGGACCCGGTCGTGATTGTCGGAGGTGCTGCGGAACTCGCCCTCGTCACCTTCCTGCTCGTGCAGGGCGAAGCCCGGCGCCGGCGACATGGAGACGATCTCGGGCGCGCCGGAGACGCAGCGGGCGACGACCGTGCCACCGCGGGTCGGCAGGGTACGGCTGGTGCCGGTGGCCGGCCGGCTCGGCCGCGGCGTCCCGGGCCGCGCGGAGGACGGCCGCGCGGACGACGGCTGGGGCCGCGCGGACGGCGAACCGGGCCGGGTGGGCGACTGCCCGGCCGGCGGGCCGGACACCGCGGACGGCGCCAGCTCCGCCAGTTCGCGGGCCACCTGGGCCTCGGTGCGCGGGCTGGTGCCGGCCGACGTCAGGCCGGCGCCGAGCACGCCGATCCCGGCGATGCCGGCCAGCACCGCGAGGACGGCCGCGCCGGCCCAGCCCAGGGTCACGAGCAACGTGCGACGGTTCACCCGCTCGACTATGCCCGCCCGGAGGCTAAGGCGGGCCCGCGGGAACGATAAAGCGAGGTTAAGGTGCGCCTGCGGCGCCGTACGCCGGGATAGGTTCCCTGCGTGGCCCACCTGCTGCTGATCGAGGACGACTCGGCGATCCGGACGACCCTGCTGCGCGCCCTGCGCGAGCGCGGCCATGCCGTCGCCGCCTCGCACACCGCGATGGACGGGCTGCGGACCGCCCTGGACGAGCGTCCCGAGCTGGTCGTGCTCGACCTGGGCCTGCCCGACCTCGACGGGCGGGAGCTGCTGCGGATGCTGCGCGCGGTCAGCCGGGTCCCGGTGATCGTGGCGACCGCCCGCGACGACGAGACCGAGATCGTCCAGGTGCTGGACGCGGGCGCGGACGACTACATCGTCAAGCCGTTCACCGCCGCGCAGCTCGACGCGCGGGTGCGGGCGGTGCTGCGCCGCGGTGCCGGGCCCGAGGCGGCGTCGGCGGCGCTGACCGTCGGGGGCCTGCGGATCGACGCGGGCGCGCGGACCGCGACCCTCGACGGCGCGAGCCTCGACCTCACCCCGCGCGAGTTCGACCTGCTGCACCACCTCGCGGCGCGGGCCGGGCAGGTCGTCACCAAGCGGGAGCTGCTCAGCGAGGTGTGGCAGGTCCCGTACGGCGGCGCCGACAAGACGGTCGACGTGCACCTGTCCTGGCTGCGGCGCAAGCTGGGTGAGACGGCGCAGGAGCCGCGCTACCTGCACACGGTGCGCGGGGTGGGCGTACGCCTGAGCGAGCCGGCATGAGACGCCGGCTGGCCCTGCTCGTCGCGGCCACCACCTGCCTGGTGCTGATCGCCTTCCTGGTGCCGCTGGCGCTGCTGGTCCGGCAGGTCGCCGAGGACCGGGCGATCAGCCGGGCCCAGGGGGTGCTGCAGACCATCGTCCCGCTGATCGGCACCGGGGAGCTCGCTCTCGCCGTCGAGGGTCAGCCGGTGCCGGTCACCGTCTTCACCCCGGCCGGGGAGGTGATCGGGCAGCCGGCCGGGCGTACGCCGGCCGTCGAGCTGGCCGCCGCGCGGCGCGAGTCGTTCACCGTCGCGACCGGCGCGGACCGCGAGCTCGTCGTGCCGGTCGTCAGCGGCGGCGACACGTACGTGATCCGTACCGTGGTGCCCGCCGCGGAGCTGACCCGGGGCGTCACCCGGTCCTGGCTGGCGCTCGCCGCGCTGGGCGCGGCGCTGGTCGTGCTCGGGCTGGTGGTCGCGGACCGGCTGGCGCGTACCCTCGTCGCCCCGATCGCCGATCTCTCCGCGGTCTCGCACCGCCTGGCCCGGGCGGAGCTGTCCGCGCGGGCCGCGCCCGCCGGCCCGCCCGAGGTGCGCGAGGTGGCGGCGGCGCTCAACCACCTCGCCGGGCGGATCCAGGACCTGCTGCGGGAGGAACGCGAGCACGTGGCGGACCTGTCCCACCGGCTGCGGACCCCGCTCACCGCGCTGCGGCTGGAGGCCGAGTCGCTGCGCGACCCGCAGGAGGCGGCCCGGGTGGCCGCGGCCGCGGACGGCGTGGCCCGGGCGGTCACCGCGGTGATCCAGCAGGCCCGCCGCCGCGGCGGCGAGCGGCGCGCCTGCGACGCGGCGGCGGTCGTCGCCGACCGGGTCGCCTTCTGGACCGTGCTCGCCGAGGACACCGACCGTCCGGTACGCCGCGAGCTGCCGAGCGGCCCGCTCCCGGTGGCGATCCCCGCCGACGAGCTGGCGGCGGCCCTCGACGCCCTGCTCGGCAACGTCTTCGCGCACACCCCCGACGGCACGGCGCTCGAGGTGACGCTGGCGCCCCGGCCCGGCGGCGGCGCGGTGCTCACGGTGGCCGACGACGGCCCCGGCTTCCCGCCGGACGCCCTGCGCCGCGGCGCGTCCGGCAGCGGCTCGACCGGCCTCGGGCTGGACATCGCCCGCCGGGCGGCGGAGGCGGGTGGCGGCACGCTGCGCGCCGGCGCGGCCCCCGGCGGCGGCGCCCGGGTGACCGTCGAGGTCGCCGGGCCGGCCTTAACCCGGCCTTAGGGATCACACAGCGCCGCCATAGCCCGCGCCGAGGCACCTTGTCCAGGTCAGCTTCACCGACCACGGAGGTTCTCATGATCAGGCTTCGTACGGCTTCCGCCCTGGCCGCGGGTACCGTCGCCGCGCTCACCCTCGGCGGCGTGGCGCTCGCGGCCGACGGCGCCGACGACTCGTCCGGCGCGGTGCGGATGCTGCCCAACGGCGACGTCGTCTCGCCCTCGCCGACGTCCGGCGACGACTCGTCCGACGACTCGCCGTCGCCGTCGGCCTCGGCCACCTCGGGCGCCGGCCCGGCCGCCGCGGGGGCGATCAGCCTCGACGCGGCGAAGGCGATCGCGATCCGGGCGGCCGGGGGCGGCCGCGTCGACAGCGTCGAGACCGAGACCGAGCACGGGCGCGCGGTGTGGGACGTCGACGTGATCGTGGGCGGCGTGGAGCACGACATCCACGTCGACCGGGCGACCGGCGCGGTGCTGCGCCACCGCACCGACGACCGCACCGGCGACGACCGGGGCCGCGGCCGGGGCAGCGACGACACCGGGGCGGACGACCGGGGCCGCGGCCGGGGCAGCGACGACGGCCCGGGCGACGACCGCCGCGGCCGGGGCAGCGACGACGGCGCGGGCGACGACCGCGGCGGCCGGGGTGGCGACGACAGCGGCAGTGACGACCGGGGCCGCGGCGACGACGACGGCGGCGACGACAGCGACGACGACCGGGGTCGCGGTTCCGACGACTGATCGTGCTTTCCGAAGGCGGCGCCGCTCTCCAGCGCCGCCTTCGTCCGCCGGGCCGGGGCGCCTACGGCAGCGACTCCACCGGGTCCGTGGCCGGCTCCGGCGCGATCGGGCCGGCGCCGGGCCGGGAGGCGTAGGCGACCGCGCCTCCGGCGACGACCAGGCTGAGCAGGGCGGGCGGGCCGTTGAGCACCAGCAGGCCCAGGGTCGCCGCGAAGGCGAGAGCGGCGCCGCGGCGCGACCAGCCCCGCGGGAGCAGCTTCAGCGCGGCGGCGGTGCCCAGCACGTACACCAGCGTGAAGCACCCGGTGACCAGGAGCATGGTGGTGTGCAGGCCGATCGGCAGCAGCATCGCCACCAGGCTCCCGGCGGTCACCACGGCCAGCGACCGGCGCGGGGTGCCGACCGGCCCGGCGGGCAGCGCGCCGTCGCGGGCCAGGGCGACCCCGAGCCGCGACGCCCCGGCGAGGTAGGCGTTCACCGCGCCGACGGTCAGCAGCACCGCGACGACCGCGGTGACCGCGCGGACCGGCCCGCCGATGCCCGCCGCGAGCAGGTCGGCCAGGGGAGCCGGGCTGTCGCCGACGGCCGGGCCGAGCACGAGGACGCTGGCGGCGGCCACCGCGAGGTAGAGCACGCCCACGACGAGGACGGCCGCGGCGGTGGCCCGGGGCACGTCCCGGCGCGGGTCGCGGTATTCGCCGGACAGCGACGAGACGGCCTCCCAGCCCGCGAAGCCCCACACCAGGATGGCCGCGGCTGCGCCGACCCCGGCCCAGCCGTGCGGGGCGAACGGCGTGAGGTTGGCCAGGCGGGCGTGCGGCAGGGCCGCCACGACGGCGACCACCAGCAGCATGGCGAGGGCGCCGGCGAGGTAGAGCTGCACCCGGCCGGAGATCTGCAGCCCGAACCAGTTCATCGTGGCGACGACGGTCAGCACGCCCAGGAACGTCGCCACGATCGCGGTGCGGCCGCCGCCGGTGACGTCGGCGACGTATCCGCCCGCGAAGGCGGCCGCCGCCGGGGCGCCGAGCGGCACGGCGAAGTAGAAGCACCAGCCCACCGCGGCGGCGGCGCGCGGGCCGAAGGCGAGCCGGACGTACGTGGAGACCCCGCCGCCGTCCGGATGGCGCGCCCCGAGCGCGGCGAAGGTCCAGGCCAGCGGCGCCGACAGCAGGATGAGGGCGAGCCAGGCGAGCAGCGAGGCGGGTCCGGCCACCCGGGCGGCCAGCGCCGGCATGGAGATCACGCCGGTGCCGAGGACGGCGCCGACGCAGAGCGCGGTGCCCTGGGCCCGGGACAGGGTGCCGGTGGAGATCATGCGCCCAACCTAGGGGTCGACCGGCCCCGCCTCCGAGCCGATTTCGCCGGTCAGCGGGGCCGGCTCACATGCTCAACCGCGCCGTGCGGATGCTCTCGTCGCCGGTCACCTCGACCCGCGCGACCTGCTGCCGCCCGGCGAGGAAGAGCGCGAGCTCGCCCGGGGCGCCGGTCAGGACGGTCACCGGCGTGCCGTCGCCCACCTGGAACTCGCCGAAGCCGGGCGCCTGCACGCGGACCGGCCGGCGCAGGCGGCGCAGGGTGAGCCGCGCGGTGAACCGCACCGCCCGCCAGATCGCGTCCTGCTGGCCGCGGTCCAGCGTTCGCGGCTCCCAGCCCGGGCGGGCCCGGCGGACGTCCTCGTGATGGATGAAGAACTCGAGGGCGTTGGCGAGCTCGTCGGTCAGGGGGTTGCTGACCGGGCTCCACCAGGGCGGGTTGCGGACGTCGTGGACCACGTCGGCGTACTGCCGGGCGGCGGCGGCTTGCCGGACGTGCTCGGTGTGCCCGGCCAGGGGCGGGACGAGGGCGCCCACCATCGCGTCCGGGCGGCGCTCGCGGACGACCAGGTGGGCGGCGAGGTCCCGGGTGGTCCAGCCGGCGCACAGGGTCGGGGCGTCCGGGCCCACCTCGCGCAGCAGGCCGGCGAGCAGCGCCCGTTCCGTACGCGCATAGTCACTCATGGAAGCGATGGTAGGCAGGTCCCCCGCGATCCGCCCGGCGGCCGCCGCGGGCTGCGCCCCGGTGTAACGGCGGACACAATGGAAATCCCGTGGCAACGGACCGGCGGTTCGGCAGGATGGAATGGTAAGGCCGGACAGGGCGGCGGGGACTTACCAGAGGCGGGGGAACTTGACCACGAAGGCCAGCCGCGACGTGCTCGGCCGCGGCCTTCGGGTCCTCGGCCGCGCGATCCGCACCGAGCCCCGTCTCTTCGCGGTCGGCACCGCCGGCAGCAGCCTCTTCGGGCTGCTCGTCATCGCCAACGCCTACGTGGTGGGCGCCGTCATCGGTCACGTGGTCGTGCCCGCCTTCACCGAGCGCCGCGCCGGTGCGGCCGCGCTGGCGACGATCGCGGCGGTGTTCCTCGGCATCGCCGTCCTGCGCGTGGCCGCGATCTTCGGCCGCCGGCTCGGCGCGGGCTTCATGCAGTTCCGGCTGCAGGCGCGCTACCGCCGGGCGGTCACCCGGCGCTATCTTTCGCTGCCGCCCGCCTGGCACCAGCGGCACGCCACCGGCACGCTGTTGTCCAACGCCAACTCCGACGTGGAGGCGGCTTTCGTCCCGATCGCCCCGCTGCCGTTCGCGGTCGGGACGATCGTCATGATCCTCGGCGCGATGGTCTCGCTGTTCCTCACCGACTGGGTGCTCGCGCTGGTCGGCGTGGCCCTCTTCCCGGCGCTGTTCGGCCTCAACCTGGTCTACTCCCGCCGCATGTCGCCGCGGCAGATCCGCGCCCAGCGGCTGCGGGCGAAGGTGAGCGCGGTCGCGCACGAGAGTTTCGACGGCGCCCTGGTGGTCAAGACCATGGGCCGCGAAGCCGACGAGGACCGGCGCTTCCGCGAGCAGGTGACCGAGCTGCGCGACGCGCTCGTCTCCGTCGGCCGGCTGCGCGGCCTCTTCGACCCGCTCATGGACAGCCTGCCCAGCGTGGGCACCCTGGCCGTGCTGCTGCTCGGCGCCTGGCGGCTGCAGACCGGCGCACTCGGCGTCGCCGAGCTGGTCAGCGTCGCGTTCCTGTTCACCGTCCTGGCCTTCCCGGTCCGCGCGATCGGCTGGGTGGTCGCCGAGCTGCCGCGCAGCGTCGCCGGCTGGGAGCGGGTCCAGGCCGTGCTCGCCGCCGACGGCGACCTCGCGTACGGGCCGGTCGAGCCGGTCGGTCACGGCCCGGCGGCGCTCACCTTCGACCAGGTCCACTTCGCGTACGGCGAGGACGCCGAGGTCCTGCACGACGTCTCCTTCACCGTCCCGGCCGGCAGGACGGTCGCCCTGGTCGGCGCGACCGGCTCCGGCAAGTCGACCATCGCGTCGCTGGCCGTACGCCTGGTCGACCCGGACAGCGGCACGGTACGGCTGGACGGCACGCCGCTTCCCGAGCTCAGCGAACGGGCCCTGGCGGCGGCCACCGCGCTCGTGTCGCAGGTGCCGTTCGTCTTCGACGACACCGTCCGCGGCAACGTGACGCTGGACCGCGAGGGAATCGACGAGGACGCGGCGTGGGCGGCCCTGCGGCTGGCCGCGGCCGACGGCTTCGTGGCCAAGCTGCCGCAGGCGCTGGAGACCGCGGTCGGCGAGCGCGGCACCTCGCTCTCGGGCGGCCAGCGGCAGCGGCTCACCCTGGCCCGGGCCCTGGCCGGGCGGCCGCGCCTGCTCGTGCTGGACGACGCCACCAGCGCGGTCGACCCGCGGGTCGAGGCGGCGATCCTGGCGTCGCTGCGCGGGGCCGACGCCGGTGCCTCGATCCTGGTGGTCGCCTACCGGAGGGCCACGATCGCACTCGCCGACGAGGTGGTCTACCTGGAGGACGGCAAGGTCGTCGCGACCGGAACCCACACCCGGCTGATGGAGACGGAGCCGGGCTACCGCGCGCTCGTCACCGCGTACGAGAAGACCCACGCTTCCGAGGTGGTGCAGCCATGACCGCGGCCGTCGCAGAGGAGGGCATGCTCGCGACCGTACGGCGCGGCATCGCGCTCTCGCCCGAGCTGCGGCCCGGGCTCGCCGGCACCCTGGTGCTGGCGTTCGTGTCCATGGCCGGCCGGGTCGCCGTGCCCATCGCGATCCAGCAGGGCATCGACCGCGGCATCCGCGCGAGCGGCGGCCCGGACCTGGGCACGGTCGGCCTGATCGTCCTGCTCACCCTCGCGGTGCTCGCGGTCTCGACCACCTGCGGGTACGCGATGACCCGCCGGCTGTTCACGGTCAGCGAGACCGCCCTGGCCGGGCTGCGCTCCCGCACGTTCCGGCACATCCACGACCTGTCCATGCTGCACCAGCAGTCGGAGCGGCGCGGCTCGCTGGTCTCCCGGGTCACCGGCGACGTCGACCAGATCACCCAGTTCCTGCAGACCGGCGGCGTCATGTTGCTGCTGACCAGCGGCCAGGTGGTGGTCACCACGGTCGTCATGGTCGTGTACTCGTGGCAGCTGACGCTGGTGGTCTTCGCCGCGTTCGTGCCGGCGGTCGTGGTGATCCGGCTGTTCCAGCGGCGCCTCGCCGGGGCCTACCGGGTCGTGCGGGAACGCACCGGGGTCATGCTCGGCGTGATCGCCGAGAGCGTCGTCGGTGCCACGGTGATCCGCGCGTACGGTGTCGCCGGGCGTACCGGCAGGCGCCTCGACACGGCCGTCGAGGAGCTGCGCGTCGCGCAGCAGCGCGCCCTGCGGACCAGCGTGATCAGCTTCTCGACCGGCGAGATCGCGGCCGGTGCCGCGCTGGCGGCGACCGTGGTGGTGGGGGTGCTGCTCGGGGTGGACGGCGGGCTCAGCATCGGCGAGCTCACCGCCTTCCTGTTCCTCGTGACCCTGTTCATCCAGCCGGTGCAGATCGCCACCGAGGTGCTCAACGAGGCCCAGAACGCGGTGGCCGGCTGGCGCCGGGTGCTGGACGTGCTGGACGTCCGCCCGGACGTCGCCGACCCGGGCGCCGGCGGTGTGTCCCTGCCGGCCGGGCCGCTGTCCGTACGGTTCCGCGACGTCTCGTACCGCTACCCCGGGGGTCCGGTCGTGCTCTCCGGGGTGGACCTGGAGATTGCGGCACGGACCAAAGTCGCGGTGGTCGGCGAGACCGGCAGCGGCAAGACGACCTTCGCGAAGCTGCTCACCCGCCTGATGGACCCGGCCGGCGGCGAGGTGCTGCTGAGCGGGACGCCGCTGACCGCCGTACGGTTCGACTCGCTGCGCTCGCGGGTGGTGATGGTCCCGCAGGACGGCTTCCTCTTCGACGCGACCGTGGCGGAGAACATCCGCTTCGCCCGGCCCGCCCTCACCGACGGCGAGCTGACGGCGGCGTTCGGGGAGCTGGGACTCGCGGACTGGCTGGCCGGGCTGCCGCGCGGGCTCGACACCCCGGTCGGCGAGCGCGGCGAGGCGCTGAGCGTGGGGGAGCGGCAGCTCGTGGCGCTGGTACGGGCGTACGTCGCCGACCCCGACCTGCTGGTGCTCGACGAGGCCACCAGCGCCGTCGACCCGGCCACCGAGGTACGGCTGCAGCACGCCCTGGACGCGGTCACCCGGGGCCGGACGACAGTGGCGATCGCGCACCGGCTGTCCACCGCCGAGTCCGCCGACGAGGTGATCGTGGTCGACGCCGGCCGGGTGGTGCAGCGGGGCCCGCACGCCGAGCTGCTCCGGGACCCGGAGTCGATCTACGCCAAGCTGTACGCGAGCTGGCTCGAGCAGACGCACTGAGGCCCCGGCACCGTCGTCGCGTGCCGGGGCCCGGTGTGCGGGACGGGCGCCTCAGCGGGCGTAGAACTCGACGACGAGCTGTTCGTCGCAGACCACCGGCACCTCGGCACGCTCCGGCTTGCGCAGCACCGTGGTGCGCAGCTCCTCGATCACCGTCGACAGGTACGGCGCGGTCGGCCCGTCGAGGTGCACGCCGGTCGCCGCTATCTGGAACGGCGGCTTCTGCCGGCTGCTCTCGCGGACCTCGACCACCTGGCCGGGCTTGAGCCGGTAGGACGGGCGGTCGACCTTCTTGCCGTCCACCGTGAAGTGGCCGTGGGCGACGAGCTGGCGGGCCTGGTAGATGGTGCGGGCCAGGCCGGCGCGCTGCACGGTCGCGTCGAGGCGGCTCTCCAGCAGGGCGACCATGTTCTCGCCGGTCTTGCCCTCCTTACGGTGCGCGTCGTCGTACGCCCTGCGCATCTGCGCCTCGCTGATGTTGTACTGGTGCCGCAGCCGCTGCTTCTCCAGGAGTCGTACCTGGTAGTCGGACTGCTTGCGCCGGCCGCGGCCGTGCACGCCCGGCGGGAACGGGCGCCGCTCGAAGTACTTCACGCACTTGCGCGTCAGCGGGATGCCGAGTGCCCGCGACAGCCGGGCCTTGGGTCGGGAGTTGTTCACGGGCGATCTTTCCTTCGGTACGGGATGCTACGGTTAGCCTCGCCTTACTAAGGTTAGCCTAACCGAGGCCCGGAGGTTCCTGACATGCAGCCCACCCATGCCGAGCTCGCGCGGACACTCGCGGCCGGCCACCTGCCCGCCACCGCACACATCGCCTGCCGTCCGGGACCGCTTCCGGTGCGCCACGTGACCGACGCGCACGGCCGGGTGCTGCTGCTCTCGCCGCGCGACGGCGCGGTCACCGCCGCGCTCGGCCCGGCGCCCGGCGCCGACGACACGGCCCTGGTCCTGGACATCCCCGACGTGCCGCCGGTGGCCGGCGCGCCCTCCCTGGGCCGGGTGTGGGTCTCCGGGTGGGCCACCCTGCTCACCGGCGACGAGGCCCGCCGGGCCGCGCTCGACTACGCCGACAGCGACCCGGCCTCCGACCTGCTCGACGTCGGCACCACCCAGGTCATCCACCGGATGGACGTCGCCGAGGTGCGCTACGAGCGGCACGGCGTCCTGGTCGAGGTCGACCCGGACGAGTTCGCCGAGGCCGGGCCGGACCCGCTGCGTGCCATCGAGTTCGATTTGATCACCGACCTCGCCGACCACCACGTCGAGGAGATGGCCGGCTACGTGCGCCGCCAGCTCGGCCCGGCCGCCGAGCCCGGCGACGAGCCCCGCGTGGTCCGTCTCGACCGCTACGGCTTCCTGGTCCGCCTCGGTACCCGGCTGGCCCGGCTGTCGTTCCCGCGCCCGGTGGCCGACCGCCACGACCTCGCCCATCTGCTGCACCCGGTGCTCTGCCGCCGGTGCGCTCAGCACACTCCGGGCAACTCGTCGGTCAGATAGCGCTGCACGCTCGGGCCGACCGCGGCCACCAGCGTCTGCGGGTCGGCCGAGGCGACCGGCTCCACCTTGAGCACGTAGCGGACCACGGCCAGCCCGGCTATCTGCGTGGCGACCAGGGCCGCGCGCATCGGTGCCTCCCGCGCGTCGATGCTCAGCTCGGCCACCGCCCGGCGCAGCACCTGCGTGACCACGAACTCGCGCATCAGCCGGGCGGTCCACTCGTTGCTCATCGCCGAGCGCATGAGCGCCACCGCGGCCGAGCCGGCGGGGGAGTCCCACACGCTCAGGACCAGCGCGACCAGGCGCGCGCCGGCCTCCTCGCGAGGCCCGGCGAGCGCCTTCGGCACGAGCTCGGCGGGGTCGACCGGCGAGTTCATGCTCGCCAGGAAGAGTTTCTCCTTGGTGCCGAAGTAGTGGTGCACCAGTGCGGGATCGACCCCGGCCTCACCGGCGATGGCCCGGATCGAGGCCTTGTCGAAGCCGCGCTCGGCGAAGACCGTGCGGGCGGCCTCCAGGATGGACTGCTTGGTGTCCTGGTTGCCCGGACGCCGCCCGCTGCGCCGTACCAAAGAAGGTCTCTCCCGTCCGTCTCAGCCGGTGCGGCGCCGCAGCGTCGCGGCCGCCAGCACCAGGGCCACGATCGCGGCCCCCGTCACGATCGCCAGGTCGCGCCACATCGTCGCGGTGGGGTCGGCGTGCCGGCCGACCTGCATCAGGGCGTCCACCGCGTAGGACAGGGGGAAGGCGTCGCTGGTGGCCTGCAACCAGCCCGCCATCTGGCCCCGCGGCACGAACAGCCCGCAGAGCAGCAGCTGCGGCACGACCACCACCGGTAGGAACTGTACGGCCTGGAACTCGGTGCGGGCGAAGGCGCTGCAGAACAGCCCCAGCGCCACCCCGAGCACCGCGTTGACCACGGCGATGAGCACCACGAGCCCGGGGCTGCCGACGGTGTCGAGCCCGAGCAGCCGGTACGCCGCCCCGACCGCCACCGCCGCCTGCACCGTGGCGGCCAGGCCGAACGCGAGCCCGTAGCCGAAGAGCAGGTCGAGCTTGCCGAGCGGGGTGGTCAGCAGCCGCTCGAGGGTGCCGGTGGTGCGCTCGCGCAGCATGGCGATGCTGGTCACCAGGAACATGATCACGAAGGGGAAGATGCCGAGCATGACCAGCGCGATCCGGTCGAACGTGGGCCCGGCGTCGTACATGTAGAACAGCAGGGTCAGCAGTGCCGCCGGGACGACGACCAGCAGCGCGACCGTACGCCGGTCGTGGCGCAGCTGGCGCAGGATCCGGGCGGCCGTGCTCAGCGTGATCCGGACGTTCATCGGGCGTCGACCTCCTCGCGGTCGCGGATGAGGCGCAGGAACGCCTCCTCGAGGTCCTCGGTGCCGGCCGCGGCGCGGATGGCCGCGGGCGAGTCGTCGCCGATCAGCCGGCCCTCGCGGATCAGCAGCAGCCGGTCGCAGCGCCCCGCCTCGTCCATGACGTGACTCGACACGAGCAGCGTCGTGCCCTCGGCGGCGAGGGCGTGGAACTTCGCCCACAGGTCGGCGCGCAGCACCGGGTCCTGCCCGACGGTCGGCTCGTCCAGCACCAGCAGGCGCGGCTTGCCGATCATCGCGCAGGCGAGCGAGGCGCGGCTGCGCTGCCCGCCGGAGAGGTTCCCGACCAGCTGCCCGGCGGCGCCGCTCAGGCCGACGTCGGCGAGGGCCCGCTCGGCGTCGGCGGCGGACAGGCCGTGGAGCGAGGCGAAATACCGGGCGTTCTCCCGTACGGACAGATCGGCGTAGACGCTGGGAGCCTGCGTCACGTAGCCGACGCTGCGGCGCAGGGCCGCCGTGCCGGCCGGCTGACCCAGCACGGTGACGGTGCCCGAGCGGACGATCTGCACCCCGACGACCGCCCGGATGAGCGTCGTCTTGCCGCTGCCGCTGGGCCCCAGCAGCCCGGTGACGCTCCCGGCCGGCACGGTGCAGGAGATCCCGTGCAGGACCCGCCGCCCGCCGCGCTCGACCACGAGGTCCCGGACCTCGATGGCGCTGGTCATGGTTGCCTCCGAAGAACTCATCAAGTGTTGAGTTCAACGGTAGGTGAATTTCGCGGCGGGGGCAACGACGCGCCGGCAAGGTGGCACGCGGGCATGACAAAGGCCGCGGTCCCGCACGAAGCGGGACCGCGGCCTGAGGGTCTGCCCGGACGGGCCTAGAGGGCCAGGATGCGGTCGAGGAACTCCCGGTAGCCGCGCATCGCCATGCGCATGCTCTCCGTGTCCGGCATCGCGGTGCCCCGCATCGGGTCGAGCTCGTCGCGCTGCCGCAGCATCGACTCGGTCAGCTCGTGCGCGGCCTCGGTGAGCAGGTCGTGCGCCCGGGCGAGGGCGGCCGCCGGGTCGTCGACGAACAGCGCCTTGACCTCGTGCCACTCGCTGCGGAAGCGGTCGCTGGCCGCCTCGTCCCAGAACGCGATCGGGCGGTGGTCCAGGTCGCCGGGGCGCAGCGGCCCGCCGTCCTCCGCTGCCCGCCGCCCGGCCGGGCCTTCGCCGGCGGCCCGCCGGCTCCCCGGACGGCCCGCCGTCGCGTCGTCGCCCCCGGCCGCGCGGGCGCCCGCCGTCGTGCCCGGCGTGGCGGCCCGGCGCCTGGCCGCCTGCTCCTGGTCGGCGGCGTGGCGCTCGGCCGGCTCCGGAACGGCCCCCTGGCCGGCGGTACCCGCGCCGGTTTCGGGGCGGATCCACTGACCCGCCTGCTCCGCCGCGGGCGCAGCGGCCAGCGGATCACCGCCGGACGGGATGAAGGCGCCCGGGAACGGGCCGAGAGCCGGGATCCCGTCGGCGGCGCTCAGCGGGCCGGGCACGGCGGCGTCGCCGTGCGACGGCAGCGCCCAGGCGTCGTGCGCGCCGCTGCCGGCGTCCCGCGACTCGCGCCGCGGCGCCTGGGCCTCGCGCCCGGCCTCGCGCGGGTCCTGCACCGCGTCGTCGGTGGCGTACCGGTCCTCGTCCGCGGCGGCCGGGCCCGGGGCGCCGGTGAGCGGCGGGACCGGGGCCGATCCGGCGGCGGGCGGCCCGCTCACCGGGCGGCGGGCGGCGATGTCGCCGTCCGGGTCGGCCGGCAGGTCCGGCAGCAACGGGTTCCCGGCCGCCGCGAACGGCGACGGTGCGTACAGCGGCGGGGTCTCCGGCGGAGGCGCGAACGGCGAGCGCGACATCGGCAGCGCGCCGTTGATCGCCGGCGACTGCCCGTTCAGCGGCGTGCCGTTGGTCTGCGACCGGCCGCCGTGTCGCGGTCCGGTCTGTCCGTTGCGGTGCCCGTTCGTCTCCACGGGGTGGAAGCCTCCCTGATCGTTCCAGCGCGATCCGTTGCTGATGCCGCTCGGCCGCGGCCCGGCGCTCCCCGGGCCCGGCACGCCGCCCCCGGCTCCTGGCACGCCGTCCCCGGCTCCTGGCACGCCGTCCCCGGCTCCTGGCACGCCGTCCCCGGCTCCCGGCTCGCCGCCCCCGGGCTTGTCACCCCCGGGCTTGTCACCCCCGGGCTTGTAGCCCCCGGGCCTGTCGCCACCGGGGTTGCCGCGCCCGGCCCCCGGCTCGCCGCCGCCGAGCCGCGGCCTGGTGCCGCCGATCTCGTCTTCGTCGGTCTCGCGGGCCGGCGTAGGTCGGGTGAGCGGGCTGTCGCGGGCCGGTGCGGGCCCCGTGGGTGGCCAGAAGCGGGCGAAGTCACGGGACTGCCGGCCGTCCTCGGGGCTGGCCGTCGGCTCCATCTTCGAGACTCCCGTCGCGGTGGCGGCGCGACCCGTCCGGAGGGGGCGGGCGGGCGCGGACGCGCCGCCTGCGGGGCAGGCACGGCGCAGGACGACGGTACCGTCCCCGGCTGCGCCGTCACACCCCCTGTGCGCGATGGTGACCGGATCGTGCGTTAGAGGACCGAGGGGAGTCTCGGCGCGCGACCGCCCGGGCGCGTACGAGACAATCTGGCACTGTGCCTGTCACAGACCTCGAGAATCAGCCCGCCCGGCCGTCCGCCCTCGACCCGGCGATCGCCGCCCGCCTGCGCCGCACCCCGGACGGCCTGGTCGCCGCCGTCGTGCGCGAGCATGCCACCGGCGACGTCCTGATGCTGGCGTGGATGGACGACGAGGCGCTGCACCGCACCCTCACCTCGGGCCGGGCCACCTACTGGTCGCGCAGCCGCCGGGAGTACTGGGTGAAGGGCGCGACGTCGGGGCACCACCAGTACGTCCGTTCCGTCGCCCTGGACTGCGACGGCGACGCCCTGCTGGTCACGGTGGACCAGGTCGGCGCGGCCTGCCACACGGGGACGCGTACGTGCTTCAGCGACGAGCTGCCCGTCGAGCGCCCGGAGGAGAACTCATGACCAGCGGTGCCGTGACGCCCGACGAGGCCGGTTTCGTCGCCGAGGCGGCGCGCCGCCGGGTGGTGCCGGTGACCCGGCGGCTGCTCGCCGACGGGGAGACGCCCATCGGGGTCTACCGCAAGCTCGCCGGCGGCCCGGGCACCTTCCTGCTGGAGTCCGCCGAGCAGGGCGCCGGGTCCGCGGCCTGGTCGCGCTACTCCTTCGTCGGGGTGCGCAGCGCCGCCACGCTGGTCGAGCGCGACGGTGCCGCGGTCTGGCTGGGCAGCCCGCCGGCGGGCGTACCGATGGGCGGTGACCCGGTGGCCGCCCTGCGGGAGACGGTCGCGGCGCTCGCCGCGCCGGGCGGGGAACGGACCGGCGACGGGCTGCCTCCGCTGACCGGCGGCATGGTCGGATATCTCAGCTACGACCTGGTCCGCCGGTTCGAGCGCCTGCCCGCCACCGCCGAGGACGACCTTCCCTTGCCCGAGCTGGGCATGATGCTCGCCACCGACCTCGTGGTGCTGGACCACTTCGACGGTTCGGCGATCCTGGTCGCCAACGCGGTGCTGCCCGCCGGCGCCGACGCGGAGACCGCGCGCGCCGCGTACCACCAGGCGGTGGGGCGTCTCGACGCGATGACCACCGCGCTGTCCCGGCCCACCCCGCCGATGATCTCCACGGTGGAGCGGGCGCCGGCCGGCGACGTGGTCAGCCGTACCGCGCCGGGCGACTACCAGAAGGCGGTCGCCGCGGCCAAGGAGGCGATCCGGGCCGGCGAGTGCTTCCAGATCGTCGTCGCGCAGCGCTTCGAGCGGGCCACCGACGCCGACCCGCTGGACGTCTACCGGGTGCTGCGGGCGACGAACCCCAGTCCGTACATGTATCTGCTGCGGTTCGACGACTTCGACATCGTCGGCTCGTCGCCGGAGGCGCACCTCAAGGTCAGCGCCGCCGACGGGGGCGTACGCCGGGCCCTGCTGCACCCCATCGCCGGCACCCGGTGGCGCGGTGCGACCCCGGAGCGCGACAACGCCCTCGCCGCCGAGCTGCTCGCCGACCCGAAGGAGCGCGCCGAGCACGTGATGCTCGTCGACCTGGGGCGCAACGACCTGGGCCGGGTCTGCCGCGCGGGCACGGTCGAGGTGCCGGATTTCGCGCGCATCGAGCGCTACAGCCACGTCATGCACATCGTCTCCACGGTCGTCGGCGAGCTGCGCGACGACCGGACGGCCTTCGACGCGCTCGCCGCGACGTTCCCGGCCGGCACGCTGTCGGGCGCGCCGAAGGTCCGGGCCATGGAGATCATCGAGAGCCTGGAACCGACCCGCCGCGGCCTGTACGGCGGCACGGTCGGCTACTTCGGCTTCGCCGGCGACATGGACATGGCCATCGCGATCCGTACGGCGCTGATGCGTGGCGGCACGGCGTACGTCGGCGCGGGAGCCGGCATCGTGGCCGACTCCGACCCGGCCGCCGAGGAGCAGGAGACCCGCAACAAGGCCGCCGCCGTGCTCGCCGCGATCGCCGCCGCCGAGACCCTGCGCGCCGCCCGGTGACCGGTTCCGGCCGCAGGCTCGGCGTGACGGTCCTGTGCTGCGCCGCGGGCGCCGGCCTGGCGCTCTACGGCATCACCCGCACCTGGGCGGTCGAGGTGACCACCCGGCCGGGCCTGAGCGACCTGACCACGGCGCGCACCGGCGCCGACCTCGCGCCGTGGGTGGTCGGCCTGGCACTGGCCGCGCTGGCCGGAGCCGGCGCGCTGCTCGCCACCCGGGGCGTGGCCCGGCGCGGGCTGGGCGCGTTGCTGGCGCTCGCCGGCGCCGCGGTGGCCGCCGG
The DNA here is from genome assembly GCF_014648355.1 of Couchioplanes azureus. Classification (GTDB taxonomy): domain Bacteria; phylum Actinomycetota; class Actinomycetes; order Mycobacteriales; family Micromonosporaceae; genus Actinoplanes; species Actinoplanes azureus. The sequence continues at coordinate 704,426 of NZ_BMQY01000002.1, read as the reverse complement.
GGCGGTCCTGGGCCGCAGCGGGGCCGAGGCCGGAGCGGCCGGCGCGGGCGCCACGCTCGGGCCGGTCGTCTGCGTCCTCGGCGGGCTGCTGGTGGTGGCCGGCGGCTGGCGGGCGCTGCGGCACGGCCACGAGTGGCCGTCCATGGGGGCGCGCTACGAGCGCCGCCCGCCGGCGCCCGCGGCGCCGCCGGCCGGCGAGGCCGGGCGGGCCGGCGCCGACCGGCCGGTCGACACGAGGGCGGCGTGGGACGCGCTCGATCGCGGAGACGACCCCACCGAGGCCTGAGCGCCGGGCCGGGAAATGTCAGCGGGCGGAGACCAGCGCGCCGGGGGCCGTCGCCGGCCGCGGGGTGGCGCCCTGGCCGGCGTTGCGCCGGCGGGGCCGGGCGGCGAGGGTGGCCACGAGCGCGTCCATGTCCGCGCGGGCCTGGGCACGGGCGCGGTCGGCGCACATCGCGGCCCAGGCGTTGCCCTGGGCGGTGCGCACGTTCTCCTCCCCGACGAGCCTGCGCTCCACGCCGGCGATCAGCACGGCGGCATACGAGACGACGGTGCGGGAGACGGCGGCGAAGCGGTTCTCGTCGCTGGACATGGTCACCTCCACAGTGCTCGCGTGGGGCCCGCGGGGCGGGACACCGCGGACCAGTCTGCCCGAGTCCCATGGTGCCGGAGTCGTATTTCCGAACGATGACACGACCGTCAACGCAGCGGGTCGTCAGCCGATCATCCAGGGGGTCCCAGCTGGTCGCCGGAGGCGTCGGGGGAGGATGTGACCGAGGAGACAAGCTCGGTCCGGCAGCGCATTATGCCGCAGCCCACCTCGTGAGGCGCGCCATACCCCGGGCGGCTGGACACGTCGGCGGCCACCTAGCATCGGGCCGAGGACACCCGGAGAGGGGAGTCGTTTAGGTGACATCCGATCAGCGTGGTGCGGGATCGCAGAACGTGCTCGAGGAGATCCTGGCGGGGGTGCGCGAGGACGTCGCGGCCCGCCAGGAGCAGGTCTCGCTCGAACAGGTACGCGAGCTCGCGGCGGCGGCCCCGCCGGCGATCGACGCGTACGCGGCGCTGCGCAAGCCCGGTGTGGCGGTCATCGCCGAGGTCAAGCGGTCATCGCCGTCGAAGGGCGCCCTGGCCGACATCCCCGACCCGGCGGAGCTCGCGGGCGAGTACGCGGCGGGCGGTGCCCGCTGCATCAGCGTGCTGACCGAGGGCCGATGGTTCGGCGGCTCGCTGGACGACCTGGCCGCGGTGCGGGCGGCGGTCGAGGTGCCGGTGCTGCGCAAGGACTTCGTCGTCTCCAGTTACCAGGTGCACGAGGCCCGCGCCCACGGTGCCGACCTCGTGCTGCTCATCGTGGCGGCGCTCGAGCAGAACGTCCTGGTCGGCCTGCTGGAGCGGATCGAGTCGCTGGGTATGACCGCGCTCGTCGAGGTGCACAACGAGGAAGAGGCCGACCGGGCACTGGACGCCGGCGCCCAGGTCATCGGGGTGAACGCCCGCGACCTGCGCACGCTGGAGGTGGACCGGTCCGTCTTCGAGCGGATCGCGCCCGGCCTGCCCAACAACGTCGTCAAGATCGCCGAGTCGGGGGTGCGCGGCCCGCACGACCTGATCCGGTACGCGTCGGCCGGCGCCGACGCCGTCCTGGTCGGCGAGGGGCTGGTGACCAAGAAGAGCCCCCGCGACGCGGTGGCCGAGCTGGTGAACGCGGGCAACCACCCCGCGACGCCGAGGCCGGTCCGATGAGCGCCCGGAGGGAGCGAATCATCAGGCTCAGTGCGCTTGTGCCTCATGGCGGTCCGGAGCGAAGCGGAGGACCGGCATGAGCGCCCCGGTCCTTCCTGACCTGACCGGGCACTTCGGCAGGTTCGGCGGGCGTTTCGTCCCCGAGGCGCTCGTGCGGGCGCTCGACGAGCTGGACGCGGCGTACCGGGAGGCCAAGAGCGACCCGGTCTTCCAGGACCGGTTCGCCGGCCTGCTGCGCGACTACGCCGGCACGCCCTCGCTGCTCTACCGGGCCGAGCGGCTCTCCGCGGAGCTCGGGGCGGAGATCCTGCTCAAGCGCGAGGATCTCAACCACACCGGCGCGCACAAGGTACGCAACGTGCTGGGCCAGGCCCTGCTCGCGAAGCGGATGGGCAAGCCGCGGGTGATCGCCGAGACCGGCGCCGGGCAGCACGGCGTCGCCAGCGCCACCGCGGCCGCCCTGCTCGACCTCGAGTGCGTCGTCTACATGGGCCAGGTCGACATGGACCGGCAGGCGCTCAACGTGGCGCGGATGCGGATGCTCGGGGCGACCGTGGTGCCGGTGACCAACGGCTCGCGGACCCTCAAGGACGCCCTCAACGAGGCGCTGCGGGACTGGGTGGCCAGCGTCGAGACCACCCACTACCTGCTCGGCACGGCCGCCGGGCCGCACCCGTTCCCGGAGATCGTCCGGGACTTCGTCGGCGGCATCGGCACCGAGGCGCGCGAGCAGTGCCTGACCGGGCTGGGCCGGCTGCCCGACGCGGTCGCCGCCTGCATCGGCGGCGGCTCCAACGCGATCGGCATCTTCCATGCCTTCGTCGGCGACGAGGGGGTCCGGCTCTTCGGCTTCGAGGCCGGCGGCGACGGCGTCGCGACCGGCCGGCACGCCGCGTCGATCACCGGCGGCTCGACCGGGGTCCTGCACGGGACCCGCACGTACGTGCTGCAGGACTCCGACGGCCAGACGATCGAGTCGCACTCGATCTCGGCGGGCCTGGACTACCCGGGCGTCGGGCCGGAGCACGCCTGGCTGCACGACACCGGCCGGGCGGTCTACGAGCCGGTCACCGACGCCGAGGCGATGGCCGCGTTCCAGCTGCTCTGCCGCACGGAGGGCATCATCCCGGCGATCGAGAGCGCGCACGCCCTCGCCGGTGCCGCCCGCATCGCGCCGCGGCTGGCCGAGGAGCTCGGGCGCACCCCGACGATCGTGGTCAACCTGTCCGGGCGCGGCGACAAGGACGTGCACACCGCCGGGGCCTACTTCGGAATCCTCGACGAGCGCGAGGTTCTCGTACCGGGGGAGCAGGAGTGAGTATTTCCGAGACCTTCGGCAAGGCGCGGGCCGAGGGACGGTCGGTGCTGGTCGGGTGCATGCCCGCCGGCTTCCCGACCGTCGACGACAGCATCGCGTCGATGGTCGCCATGGCCGAGGCCGGCTGCGACGTCATCGAGGTCGAGCTGCCCTACAGCGACCCGGTGATGGACGGCCCGGTGATCCAGAAGGCCTCCGACATCGCCCTGGCGGGCGGCGTACGCACCCGGGACACGCTGCGCATCATCGAGGCGGTCGCCGGCACCGGCGCCACCGTCGTACTGATGACGTACTGGAATCCGATCGAGAAGTACGGCGTGGACGCGTTCGCCCGCGACCTCGCCGCGGCCGGAGCGACCGGGATGATCACCCCGGACCTGATCCCGGACGAGGCCGCGGAGTGGATCGCCGCGTCCGACCGGCACGGGATCGACCGTACTTTCCTGGTCTCGCCGTCCTCGACGGACGAGCGCCTCGCGATGACCGTCGCGAACTGCCGCGGCTTCGTCTACGCCACCGCGCTGATGGGTGTCACCGGCGCCCGCACCTCGGTGTCGTCGCAGGCGCCGGAGCTGGTCGCGCGGGTCCGTGCGGCGGACCCGGAGATGCCGGTCGGCGTCGGGCTGGGCGTCGGTACCGGCGCGCAGGCGGCCGAGGTGGCCGCGTTCGCCGACGGGGTGATCGTGGGCAGCGCGCTCATCCGCTGCGTGCTCGACGCCCCTGACCTGGCCACGGGACATCAGCGGCTGCGCGCGCTCAGCGCGGAGCTGGCCGCGGGCGTACGGGAGGGCAAGCCCTCCTGACATCGCCGGCAGGAATCGGCGGTAGGGTGCGCGCGTGACCCTCGCCGCAATCCCCAGTCCCGCGACGTCGGTGTGGCACGTCGCCGGCATCCCGATCCGGGCGTACGCACTCTGCATCGTCGCCGGCATCGTCGTCGCCGTCCTCGTGATGGAGCACCGCCTGCGCCGCCGCGGGGTGGCGCCCTGGGCCTCGCTCGACATGGCCGTGTGGGCGGTGCCGTTCGGCATCGTCGGCGCGCGGATCTACCACGTGCTCACCTCGCCGGGCGACTACTTCGGCGACGGCGGCCAGCCCATCCGGGTGTTCCAGATCTGGGAGGGCGGCCTCGGCATCTGGGGCGCCATCGCCGGTGGCGCGCTCGGCGCCTGGCTGGCCGCCCGCCAGCTCGGCATCCCGTTCGCGGTGTTCGCCGACGCCCTCGCGCCCGGCCTGCCGCTGGCCCAGGCGGTCGGCCGGCTCGGCAACTGGTTCAACAACGAGCTGTACGGCAGCGTCACGACCCTGCCGTGGGGCCTGCGCGTGCACGACATGGACCGCGCCGACCCGGGCCACGCCACGGTCATCGACGGCAAGCCGGTCACGCTGCCGGACCTCTACCATCCGACCTTCCTGTACGAGGCGGTCTGGGACGTCGGCGTGGCGTTGTTCGTCTGGCTGCTGGACCGCCGCTTCAAGTTCGGCCGGGGCCGCGCGTTCGCGCTGTACGTGATGGCCTACACGGTGGGCCGCTGCTGGATCGAGATGCTGCGCATCGACGACGCCAGCAAGTTCTTCGGCGTCCGCCTGAACGTCTTCACCTCGATCGTGGTCTTCCTGGGGGCGCTGACGTACTTCCTCCTGGTCAAGGGCCCTCGCGAGTACGTCGTCCCGATCGACGCCCCGGAGACCGAGCCGGTCGACGAGCCGGCCGGCGACGTGAGCCAGGTCGACGTCGGCGCCACCGAGCGGGTCGCCACCACCCCCAAGGCCTATCAGGTCGTCAGCGAGGAACGGTTCCGGGCGTACGAGCGTACGGGCGTGCTGCCGCCCCTCCCGGAGCCGGCCGCCTCACCGGCCGACGACGACTCGCACCCGGCCGCCTCCACGTCCGCCGACGAGCGCTAGCGACCGGGCCGGCGACATGCGCACGGCCGTGGTGGTGGGAGCGGGCATGGCGGGCCTCGCCGCGGCCGGCGCCCTCGCCCGCGACGGCTGGCAGGTCACCCTCCTCGAACGCGGCGAGCGGGTGGCCGCGCCGCCGACCGCGCTGGTGCTCTGGCCGAACGGCCGGCGCGCCCTGGAGTCGCTGCACCCGGAGGGCGGCTGGCCCGCCATCGCCGCGCCGCTGCCGACGGCGGCGTCCGCCGCCCCGACGGCCAGTGGCTGGTCACACCGCACACCCGGACCGGCACGGGCCTGGCGACGCCCGCCGCGGTGCACCTCGGGGACCTGTACGACGCCCTGATGGCCGGCCTCGGCGACCGCGTGGACCTCCGTACCGGCGTGGAGGTCACCCGGGTCCGGGTCCGGCGCGCGGCCCGCCCGGCGGTCGGCGACGCCCGGACGCTGGTCGAGGCCGACCTGATCGTCGCGGCCGACGGCATCGACAGCCCGGTCCGACGCTCGCTGGCCCCCGAGGCGGTCGCCGTGGGCTCCGGCTTCGCCGCCTGGCAGGCGGTCGTGCCCGGCTTCCGCGCCCCCGCCCTGCCTCCGGAGCACCGCGCCGGCGGCGAGACCCTCGGCGCGGGCTACCGCTTCGTGTCGGTGCCGCTCGGCGACCGCGCGGCCGGCCGCGGCGGCATCTACTGGGTGGCGACCGCGGCGGGCGCACCCCGCCCGGAGCCGCCGGCGACGCAACTGACGCTGCTGCGCCGGTGGTTCGCCACCTGGCACGAGCCGATCGGCGAGCTGCTCGCCGCGACCCGCCCCGAGGATCTGGTCCCGCAGGAGGTCCGGGAACTGCGACCGCTGCCCCGCACGTACGGCTTCCGCTGCGGCCCCGGCGGCGTCGTCCTGCTCGGCGACGCCGCCCACGCCATGCCCCACCACCTGGGCCAGGGCGCCTGCCTGGCCTTCGAGGACGCGGCGACGCTGCGCTCCCTGGTCGCGACCGCGGAGCCGGGTGCCGCCCTGGGCCAGGCCGTCGAGGCGTACGACCGGGTCCGCCGGCCGCGCACGACCACGGTGGTCCGGCAGAGCCGGCGGATGTCCGCCGTGGTCCAGGCGCGGGGCCGCCTGGCGCTGCGCGCACGGGACGCGGCGCTCGGCTCCCTGCGGCCCCGGATCCTCGGCCAGGCCCACGGTCTCGCCGCGGACTGGCACCCGCCGGACTAGCGCCGTACCGGCCCGGAGGCGCTCAGAGCAGGTCGGCGAGGAGCTTCTCCGGGTGCAGGGCGTCGTAGGTGCAGTCCGCGCTCGTGCCGAAGGTGATCGTCGCCTGTTCCGGGTCGTCGACCAGCGTGGCGCCGCGGACCCGGGCGTGGCGCAGGGCCAGCGCCGCGATGCTCGTCTTGGTGTGGCGCCGCCCGGCCACCGCGGACACCAGGGTGGCGATGTCCCGGCCGTCCTGCTCGACCCGGGCCCGCGGCCGGGCGTCCAGGTAGACGTCCACGTACAGGATCTCGTGGGTGTCCAGGTCGAGCAGCATCGGCACGGCGTAGCGCCTGCGGCCGGTCAGTGCGAACGCGTTGGCCACCGTGGCCGGGTCGAACACGCGGTTCCGGCTGGTCGCATCGTCGCGCAGCATCCATCCCACGTACGCCTCGGCCAGCGCCTCGAACGCCGGCCCGGCGTAGCGGAACACCACCGGCACCAGGTAGCGCCAGCCCCGCGCGCGTCCGATCCGGGCCGCCCTGGCCAGGTCGATGTCGATGAACTCCTCGGCGCCGTCCGGCGCGGAGGTGAGGTCGCCCGAGTGGGTCAGCACCCCGTTGCCGAGGTTGGTCCAGGACACCTGGTCGGCGATGCCGAACGACGCGTCCAGCGCGATGCAGGACAGGTCGAGGTCGCTGGTGCGGCCGGCCTCCCGCCAGTGGACGAACAGCCGTACGACCTCGGCCCGCCCGGCGGGCAGCCGGCTGCCCCGCTCGACCTGCACCAGCCCCTGTGCCGTGGCGCGGAGCTGGTCCGGGAGCAGCAGCCCGTCCAGGCCCGGCGCGACGTGCACGGTCTCGCCGTACCAGCCGCCCTTGGCCGCGATCCGCGCGTCCACCGCGGCGTCGACCGCGGCGAGCAGTTCCTCGCGGAAGTCCTCCGGTACGGCGAGGTGCCCGACCGCCACTCGCTCTGCAGCATCGCGTAGACGAACTGCCCTTCCCAGCCACCCTTGAACAGCAGGCTGTCGACGAAGTGGGCCTCCTGGCGCATCCCCAGCCGCCGCAGGAGCGCTCCCGACGCGCTGTTGCCCGTCACGCAGCGACCGACGATGCGGTGCAGGTCGATCCGCTGCACGGCGGCCGCGACCTCGTCCCGGGTCCGTGCGTGCCACGGCAGGTAGCGCGCCACCGCGGGGTCGCCCTGGTAGGCCCAGACGTCGTCCACGCCGCCGGCGGTGAACGGCCGCAGTTCCAGCCGGGCGGTTCTCCTCGGGGCGACGGCACACGACATGCCGACATGCTACGTATCGAGATCACGCCGGGATGCGTGCGCGGTCGTCCGCTCGTGCGGTTCCTGGCCGGCGAGGGCTGCGGCCCAGTCGTCGGACCACCGGACCAGCGGGCGCAGGGCTCGGTAGGCCGCGTGCCCGAGCGGGCTGAGGGCGTACGCGGCGTCGGGATGCTGTTCGACGATGCGGGCCTCCAGCAGCTCGGTCAGCCGTTGCCGCAGGACGCTGGACGACATGTTGTCGCAGCGCTGCCGCAGGGCCCGGAAGCCGAGCGGGCCGGGCTGCAACTCCCAGACGACGCGCAGGCTCCACCGCCGTCCGAAGAGGTCCAGCGCCGCCATCAAGGGGCGCCCGGTACTCGACCCGCGTACCGGTCTGCCCGGCCTGGGCGCCGTCATCGCCTGCCCGATCCCTTCTCCACTGCTTCGGTTTCCGATACAGTACCGCCTCGTGGATGATTCGCTTTCCGAATCGCTCGGGCGCGGGTTGCGCACCGACCTCAGCGCGCGGCTCGGCATCGCGGTGCCGGTGGTGCAGGCGCCGGTCGGCTCGGCGGCGGCGCCCGGGCTGGCCGCGGCGGTGTCCGCGGCCGGCGGGCTCGGGATGCTGGCCCTGACCTGGAGCGGAGCCGGCCGGGCACGCGACGGCGTCCGCGCGGTGCGACGGCGGACCCACCGGCCGTTCGGAGTCAATCTCGTGCTCGACTTCCCCGTGGACGACATCCTGGCGGTCTGTCTGCAGGAGACGGTCCCGGTCGTCTCCACCTTCTGGGGAGATCCGGCATCCGTCAGCCGGCGGATCCGCGACGCCGGTGCGCTGCACATGCACACGGTCGGCAGCGTGCCCGAGGCGCTGCACGCCGCCGCCTGCGGCGTCGACGTGATCGTCGCGCAGGGCTGGGAGGCCGGCGGCCACGTGCGCGGTACGACCACCACGATGGTCCTGGTGCCGGCCGTCGCCGACGCGGTGCACCCGATCCCGGTGATGGCCGCCGGCGGCATCGCCGACGGCCGAGGTGTCGCCGCCGCCCTCGCCCTCGGCGCGCAGGGCGTCTGGCTGGGAACCCGCTTCCTCACCGCGACGCAGGCCCGCACCCACCCGCGGTACCGGGAACGTCTCCTCGCCGCCGGCGCCGACGACACCGTGCACACCCGCTGCTTCGACGGCGGCTGGCCCGGCGCGCCGCACCGCGCCCTGCGCAACACCACGGTGCAGCGCTGGGAGGCCGCCGGCTGCCCTCCGGCGCCGGGGCGGCCGGGCGAGGGCGACGTGCTGACCGTCGACGACGAAGGCCGCCCCCATCGCCGGTACGAGGACCTGATCCCGCTGCCGGGCATGACCGGCGACGTCGCGGACATGGCCCTCTACGCCGGCCAGTCGGTCGCACTGGTCCGCGACATCCGCCCCGCGGAATCGCTCGTCTCCGAGCTCACCGCACAGACCCTCGACGTCATCGCAGGGCTGCGTCGCACGGCGCGACCATGAGCCTCCCACCGTCCACCGGCCACGACGCCGCCGTGCTGTTCGACGTCGACGGCGTGCTCGTCGACTCCTACCCGGCGTACCGTCGCATCTGGGACCGCTGGGCCGTGCACCGCGGCCTCGACCCCGCGACCGTCTGGTCGCACACCCACGGCCGCCGGCCGGTCGACACCATCGCGGCGGTCGCCCCCCTGCTCGACCCGGAAACCGAATACCGCCTGGTACGCGCCTTCATGGCGGACGAAGGCGACGCCTTCCCCGTGTACCCCGACGCGCGGCACGTGCTGAACGCCGTCCGCCGGTTCCGGTGGGGAGTGGTCACTTCGGGCCGTACGCCGACCGTGCTGCACCGCCTCCGGGCGGGCGGCCTGCCCGACCCGCCGGTCCTGGTCGACAGCACCCAGGTCGCCGCGGGCAAGCCGCACCCGGAGGGCTACCTGCGCGCCGCCGGACTGCTGCGCACCGCACCGCGGCGCTGCCTGGTCGTCGAGGACGCCCCGGCCGGGATCCGGGCCGCCCGCGCGGCCGGAATGACGGTCATCGCCCTCACCACCACCCACCCCCGCGACCAACTGACCGCCGCCCACCACATCACCGACACTTTGGGCGCCGCAGCCCCTCTCATCCAGGAATGGCTTGCCGCACCGCATTGGACAAGGTTCACCGCGGCGGGGTCGAAGTTCCAGCCCTGGGCCACGGCCGAGCGGAGTCGCCGCGCATAGGTGCCGGTCAGGGCGGCCTCGTCCGCCCCGGCGTTCTGCCCGGTTGCCACGGTGACGAAGTCGTCGCGGTCTCGCGTCACGGCGAACACCGTGAGCGCGGCATGATCGACCAGTCGATCCTCCCGGTGACCGGGGGCGCCGGTCAGACCGGTGCGACGGCCGGGGAGCCGATGCAGGCCGTGCCGACCCGGCGGAAGCCCACCCGGGAGTAGAGGCGGGCCGTGTCGTCGTCGCCGGCCGAGAGGAACACCAGGTCGTCGCCGGCCTCGAGGGCGCGGCGGGCCAGGCTGGCGGTCAGCTGCGACGCGTAGCCGCGGCGCCGGGCGGACGGGAGGGTCGCCACGCCCACCACCTCGGCGACGCCGCCCACGCGTTGCACCGAGCCGGTGGCCAGGATGCCCAGGGCCGGGGACTCGACGACCGCGGTGAGGAAGCGGCCCGACGCGTGCCGGCGGGCCTGGTCGGCGACGACGTCCTCGCTCGGGGGCGGGGCCGCGTCCCGCTCTGCGGGATCGGCCGGCTCCACCACCAGCGCCCCGGCCCGGTCGGTGGCCGGGGCGGCCCCGGTCGCCGACGCGGGCGCGCCGAAGCCGAGCTGGGCCACGGCCCGGCTGGCCGCGATGTCGGCGGCGAAGCCCGGAGACGCCGGGTCGAGGAAGCGGATGGCGGCGCCGGTGACGGGCAGGTCCGGCACCAGCGCGGCCCGGTCGAGCACCATCAGCGGGGCGAGCAGCACGTCGAGTCCGGCCGAGCGGGCCACCGCGAGCAGGTCGGGAGTCGTCTCGTGCACCCATTCGAAGGCCTCGGGGACGCCGAGCTCCCGCTGCCGGGACCGCACGGCGGTGACGTCGGCGGCGGACGGTGTCGTGCCGCCCAGCCGGGGCCTGGCGTAGTACGGCCAGCCTGCCCCTTCGCGGATGAAGAGCACGAACTCGCCGATGTCCTCCGTGACGGTGGCATCGCGGGGCACGGAATCGTAGAAACGTTCCAGCCGGGGGAACATGTCGGTATCCTCTAGCGCCACCGCGCGAGACTACCGAACCCGGCACCACAAAGTGTGATCCATCCGTACCTGGCGGAGATCGGTGACTACTAACGTAGTATCGAGAGACTCTGCTGGGCCGACGTCGTCCCGACCTGAAGCAAAACCCGTGACGATCGGAGGCCCGGTGGCTGTTCCGCACCCCCAGGGTTTGTACGACCCGCAGCACGAGCGCGACGCGTGCGGTGTCGCCTTCGTCGCCGATCTGCACGGCCGGCGATCCCACGATGTGGTAGCCAAGGGTCTGTCCGCGCTCATCCGCCTGGACCACCGGGGTGCGCGCGGCGCCGAGTACAACACCGGCGACGGCGCCGGCATCATGATCCAGGTCCCGGACGCGTTCCTGCGCGAGGTGGTGGACTTCGCGCTGCCCGCTCCGGGCGCGTACGCGACCGGCCTGGTCTTCCTGCCCACCGACGCCTCCGAGGCGGCCCGCGCGATCGCGGTCTTCGAGAAGTACGCCCTGGTCGAGGGCGGCGACATCCTCGGCTGGCGCGACGTGCCCGTGGACCCGTCCGGGCTGGGCGAGACCGCCGAGGCCGCCCGGCCCGCGATCAAGCAGGTCTTCCTGGCCGCGCGCCGGCTCACCGGCACCGGGAACGGCAAGGCGGGCGAGCAGCTGTCCGGCATCGAGCTGGACATCGTCGCCTACTGCATCCGTAAGCAGGCGGAGCGGGAGACCCAGCAGCGCGGCATCGGCGCCTACTTCCCGTCGCTGTCCGCCCGCACCATCACCTACAAGGGCATGCTCACGCCGGACCAGCTCCCGGAGTTCTTCCCGGACCTGACCGACGAGCGGGTGGCCAGCGCCATCGCCCTGGTCCACTCGCGGTTCTCGACGAACACGTTCCCCTCGTGGCCGCTGGCGCACCCGTACCGGTTCATCGCCCACAACGGCGAGATCAACACGATCCGCGGGAACCGGAACTGGATGGCCGCCCGCGAGGCGCTGCTCGCCTCTCCCGCCCTGCCGGGCAGCATCAAGCGGCTGTTCCCGGTGTGCACCCCGGAGGCCTCCGACTCGGCCAACTTCGACGCCGTGCTGGAGCTGCTGCACCTGGCCGGGCGCAGCCTGCCGCACGCCGTCCTGATGATGATCCCCGAGGCGTGGGAGAACGACCCGGGCATGGACCCGGCGCGGCGGGCGTTCTACCGCTTCCACGCCAGCCTGATGGAGCCGTGGGACGGCCCGGCCAGCGTGGCGTTCACCGACGGCACGGTCATCGGCGCGGTCCTCGACCGCAACGGCCTGCGCCCGGGCCGCTGGTGGCACACGAGCGACGGGCTGGTCGTGCTCGGCTCCGAGGCGGGCGTACTGGACCTCGACCCGGCCACCGTCGTCGCCAAGGGGCGGCTGCAGCCCGGCCGGATGTTCCTGGTCGACACCGCGTCCGGCCGCATCGTGCACGACGACGAGATCAAGGCCGAGCTCGCCGCCGAGAAGCCGTACGACGAGTGGCTGCACGCCGGGCTGATCGACCTGCGTGACCTGCCGCCGCGCGAGCACGTCATCTACACGCACGACTCGGTCATGCGCCGCCAGCAGGTCTTCGGCTACACCGAGGAGGAGCTGAAGATCCTGGTGGCGCCGATGGCCCGGGCCGGCGCCGAGCCGCTCGGCTCGATGGGCACCGACACCCCGATCTCCCCGCTGTCCACCCGGCCGCGGCTGCTGTTCGACTACTTCCACCAGCTCTTCGCGCAGGTCACCAACCCGCCGCTGGACGCGATCCGCGAGGAGCTGGTGACCAGCCTGTCGTCCACCCTCGGGCCGGAGGGCAACCTGCTCGACCCGGGACCGGCGAGCTGCCGCCAGGTGGTGGTGCCGTGGCCGATCCTCGACAACGACGAGCTGGCCAAGCTGCTCTCCATCGACGAGGACGGCGACCTGCCCGGCTTCAAGGCGGTCCGGGTCTCCGGTCTCTACCCGCTGCGCGACGGCGCCGAGGGGATCAAGGCGCGCCTCACCGAGATCTGCCGGCACGTCTCGGAGGCCATCGAGGACGGCGTGCGCATCCTCGTGCTGTCCGACCGCGACTCCAACGCCGACCTGGCGCCGATCCCGTCGCTGCTGCTCACCGCCGCCGTGCACCAGCACCTGGTGCGGGAGCAGACCCGCACGCAGGTCGCGCTCGTGGTGGAGAGCGGCGACTGCCGGGAGGTGCACCACGCGGCCGTGCTGATCGGGTACGGCGCCGCCGCGGTGAACCCGTACCTGGCCTTCGAGAGCGTCGAGGACCTCATCGCCACCGGCCCGCTCGCCGGCATGGAGGCGGGCAAGGCGATCGGCAACTACGTCAAGGCGCTCGGCAAGGGCGTCCTCAAGATCATGTCCAAGATGGGCATCTCCACCGTGTCGTCGTACTGCGGCGCCCAGGTGTTCGAGGCGGTCGGCCTCTCCGACGAGCTGCTGCAGCGCTACTTCGCGGGCACCTCGGGACGCATCGGCGGGTCCGGGCTCGCCGAGATCCACGCCGAGGTCGCGGCGCGGCACGCGAAGGCGTACCCCAGCAACCCGGCCGAGCGCAGCCACCGCCGCCTCGAGGTCGGCGGCGAGTACCAGTGGCGCCGCGAGGGCGAGATCCACCTGTTCAACCCGGAGACCGTGTTCCTGCTGCAGCACGCCACCCGCTCCCGGCAGTACGACGTCTTCCGCCAGTACACGGCGAAGGTCGACAGCCTGGCGGCCGAGGCGGGGTCGCTGCGCGGGCTGTTCCGGTTCCGCTCGGACCGCCCGGCGATCGACATCAGCGAGGTCGAACCGGCGAGCGAGATCGTCAAGCGGTTCGCCACCGGCGCGATGTCGTACGGCTCCATCTCCGCCGAGTCGCACGAGACGCTGGCGATCGCGATGAACCGCCTCGGCGGCAAGTCCAACACCGGCGAGGGCGGCGAGGACGTCGAGCGCCTCTACGACCCGGTCCGGCGCTCGAGTGTCAAGCAGATCGCCTCCGGCCGCTTCGGCGTGACCACGGAATACCTGGTCAACGCCGACGACCTGCAGATCAAGATGGCGCAGGGCGCGAAGCCCGGCGAGGGCGGCCAGCTGCCCGGCAACAAGGTGTGGCCGTGGATCGCCAAGACCCGGCACGCCACCCCGGGCGTCGGGCTGATCTCCCCGCCGCCGCACCACGACATCTACTCCATCGAGGACCTGGCCCAGCTCGTCCACGACCTGAAGAACGTGAACCCGGCTGCGCGCGTACACGTGAAACTGGTCTCCGAGATCGGGGTCGGCACCGTCGCGGCGGGCGTGGCCAAGCTCAAGGCCGACGTGATCCTGATCTCCGGCCACGACGGCGGGACCGGCGCGTCACCGCTGAACTCGCTCAAGCACGCCGGCTCGCCGTGGGAGCTGGGCCTCGCCGAGGCCCAGCAGACGCTGCTGCTCAACAAGCTGCGCGACCGGGTCACCGTGCAGGTCGACGGCCAGCTCAAGACCGGCCGGGACGTGGTCGTCGCGGCGCTGCTGGGCGCCGAGGAGTTCGGCTTCGCGACCGCGCCGCTGATCGTCTCCGGCTGCATCATGATGCGCGTCTGTCACCTGGACACCTGCCCGGTCGGCATCGCCACGCAGAACCCGGTGCTGCGCGAGCGGTTCACCGGCAAGCCCGAGTTCGTGGAGAACTTCTTCCTGTTCCTCGCCGAGGAGGTCCGCGGCTACCTGGCGGAGCTCGGCTTCCGCAGCATCGACGAGGCCATCGGGCACGCCGAGGTGCTCGACGTGGCCCCGGCCGTGCAGCACTGGAAGGCCCAGGGCCTCGACCTGTCCCCGCTGCTGTACGTCCCGGAGCTGCCGGAGGGCGCCGCCCGGCGCGGCGTCGTCGCGCAGGATCACGGCCTGGAGAAGGCGCTGGACAACGAGCTGGTCGCGCTCGCGCAGCCGGCGCTCACCGACGGCCGCGAGGTCCGCGCCGAGCTCACCGTGCGCAACGACCACCGCAGCGTGGGTGCGATGCTCGGCGGCGAGGTCGCCCGGCGCTACGGCGGCAACGGCCTGCCCGACGACACCATCGCCTTCACCCTGCGAGGCACCGGCGGCCAGTCCTTCGGCGCGTTCCTGCCGCGCGGCGTGACACTGCGGCTCATCGGCGACACCAACGACTACGTCGCCAAGGGCCTCTCCGGCGGCCGGGTCGTGGTGCGGCCTGCCGAGGAGGCGCCGTTCGCCGCCGAGGAGAACATCATCGCCGGCAACACCATCCTGTACGGCGCCACCGCCGGCGAGGTGTTCCTGCGCGGCCGCGCGGGGGAGCGGTTCGCGGTGCGCAACTCCGGCGCGTCGGCGGTCGTCGAGGGCGTCGGCGACCACGGCTGCGAGTACATGACCGGCGGTGTCGTGGTGGTGCTCGGCGAGATCGGGCGCAACTTCGCCGCCGGCATGAGCGGCGGCAAGGCGTTCGTGCTCGGCCTGGACCAGAGCCGGGTCAACCCCGAGCTGGTCGACCTGGCGCCGCTCACCGGCGACGAGCGGGAGCTGCTGCACGAGCTGGTGCGCAAGCACCATGCCGAGACGGGATCGGCGGTCGCGCAGCGGCTGCTGGCCGACTGGTCCACCGCGGTGGCGGAGTTCACCGCCGTGGTGCCGCGGGACTACAAGCGAGTGATGGAACTGATCAAGACCGCCGAGGCTGCCGGTCGCGACGTCGACGAGGCGGTCATGGGGGTCTCTCGTGCCTGATCCGAACGGTTTCCTGCGCTACGAGCGCCAGCTGCCGGCCCGGCGCCCGGTGCCGGTGCGCATCCGCGACTGGCGGGAGGTCTACCCGCCGGCCGGCGAGGAGCTCATCCGCGACCAGGCGACGCGGTGCATGGACTGCGGCATCCCCTTCTGCCACGAGGGCTGCCCGCTCGGCAACCGCATCCCGGACTGGAACGACCTGGTGCGCACCGGGGCCTGGGCGTCGGCGGCGGAGAGCCTGCACGCCACCAACAACTTCCCGGAGTTCACCGGCCGGCTCTGCCCCGCGCCGTGCGAGGCGGCCTGCGTGCTCGGCATCGCCGACGACCCGGTCACCATCAAGCAGGTCGAGGTCGAGATCGCCAACCACGCCTTCGACCACGGGTACGTCCGGCCGCAGCCGAGCCCGACCCGCTCCGGCAGGTCGGTCGCGGTGGTCGGCTCCGGACCCGCCGGGCTGGCCGCCGCGCAGCAGCTGGCCCGGGCCGGGCACGCGGTGACGGTCTTCGAGCGCGACGACCGCATCGGTGGCCTGCTGCGCTACGGCATCCCGGACTTCAAGCTCGAGAAGGACCGCATCGACGCCCGGCTCGCGCAGATGGCGGCCGAGGGCGTGCTGTTCCAGACCGGCGTGAACGTGGGCGTCGACGTGACCGCCGAGGATCTGCGCGAGCGCTTCGACGCGGTGCTGCTGACCTGCGGTGCCCTCGCCGGGCGGGACACCCCCGAGACGCCCGGGCGGCAGCTCGCCGGCGTACACCTGGCCATGGACCATCTCGTCCCGGCCAACCGGGTGGTCGCCGGTCTGCAGGAGTCGACCCCGATCGACGCGCGCGACAAGCACGTCGTGATCATCGGCGGCGGCGACACCGGCGCCGACTGCCTCGGCGTCGCCCACCGCCAGGGCGCGGCGAACGTCATCCAGCTCGACCAGTACCCGCTGCCGCCGCAGGTCCGCGCCGCCGACCTGCACCCGTGGCCCACCTGGCCGGTCATCCTGCGCAACTACCCGGCGCACGAGGAGGGCGGCGAGCGCGTCTTCGGCGTGGCGGTGCAGGAGTTCGTCGACGACGGGCGCGGCAACGTCTGCGCGGTCCGTGTCGCCGACGTCGTCGTGGAGCGGGTCGACGGGCGCCGTACGGTCACCGTCACCCCCGGCTCGGAGCGCGACCTGCGCGCCGACCTGGTCCTGCTCGCGATCGGCTTCGAGGGTACGGAGCAGCAGCCGCTGCTGGAGCAGTTCGGCGTGACCCGCAACGCCCGCGGCGCGGTGGACGCCGACGCGAACTGGCAGACCTCGGCGGACGGCGTGTTCGTCGCCGGCGACATGCACCGCGGCGCCTCGCTGATCGTGTGGGCGATCGCCGAGGGCCGGTCGGCGGCCGCGGCGATCCACCGCTACCTCGGCGCGCCCGGCGAGCTGCCCGCACCGGTACGCCCGTCCTCGCAGCCCCTGGCCGCCGCCCGCTGACAGCCGCGGGCGGGGAACGGCCTCGCGGCCCGGCCCGCCCGCGCCCGTCCCGGCGCCCGATCGCCCCGACCGTCCACGGTGACCCGGCGCCGGGCCGCCCCGGCCCCGCTCCAGGCGATACGGACGGGGTCTCGAGTGGGTGCGGGGACGATCCGGTGAGGATGGGAAGTGGGATGCGCGCGATCCGGCCGGCGGACGCCCGATAAGCTGGCCCTGCGGTCGATGACGCCCGCTGTGCCGGCGCAGCGTCCCCCGAGGGAGAGACCTCGCCGTCACCCGCAGTTCAGCATCCCGACCGGGTGTCGGCCTGGGGGCCGATGCGAAAGAGAGACTAGCCTGATGGCTGTGACACGCCGCGCAAAGATCGTCTGCACCATGGGCCCCGCCACCGCCTCGCCCGAGCGCATGCTCGGCCTGGTCGAGGCGGGCATGGACGTGGCCCGGATGAACTTCAGCCACGGCAGCCACGAGGACCACCAGAAGATCTACGAGCTGGTGCGGACGGCCGCGCGGCAGACCGGGCGGGCCGTGGCGGTCCTCGCCGACCTGCAGGGGCCGAAGATCCGGCTGGGCAAGTTCGCCGACGGCCCGCACGTGTGGAACACCGGCGACGTGGTGACGATCACCAGCGACGACATCCTGGGCATCCGGGAGCGGGTCTCCTGCACCTACCAGCGGCTCCCGCAAGAGGTCAAGATCGGCGACCGGCTGCTGATCGACGACGGCAAGGTGGCCGTCGAGGTCTCCGCGGTGCAGGGCCCCGACATCCGGTGCCTGGTCACCGAGGGCGGCCCGGTCTCCAACAACAAGGGTGTGTCGCTGCCCAACGTCGCCGTCAGCGTGCCGGCGCTCAGCGACAAGGACGCCGAGGACCTGCGCTTCGCGCTGCGGCTCGGCGTCGACCTGGTGGCCCTGTCGTTCGTGCGCTCGCCCGACGACATCAAGCTGGTGCACCAGATCATGGCCGAGGAGGACCGGTTCGTCCCGGTCATCGCGAAGGTCGAGAAGCCCGAGGCGGTCACCCACCTCGAGGCGATCGTGCTGGCCTTCGACGGCGTCATGGTCGCGCGCGGCGACCTCGGCGTCGAGCTGCCGCTGGACGAGGTGCCGCTCGTGCAGAAGCGTGCGGTGCAGCTCTGCCGGGAGAACGCGAAGCCGGTCATCGTGGCGACCCAGATGCTCGACTCGATGATCGAGAACTCCCGGCCGACCCGGGCCGAGGCCTCCGACGTGGCCAACGCCGTCCTGGACGGCGCCGACGCGGTCATGCTCTCCGGCGAGACCTCGGTCGGCAAGTATCCGGTGCTCACCGTCAGCACCATGGCGAAGATCGTCACCACCACCGAGAACGGCGCCCTCGGCGTGCCGGTCCTGCAGCACGACCCGCGTACCCACGGCGGCGCCCTGACCGTGGCGGCCTCGCGCATCGCCCGCAACATCGGGGCCAAGGCCCTGGTCGCGTTCTCCCAGACCGGCGACACCGTGCGCCGCCTCTCCCGGCTGCACTGCGAACTGCCACTGCTCGCGTTCACGCCGGTCGCGGCGGTCCGCGACCAGCTCGCCCTCTCGTGGGGGGTCGAGACCTTCCTGACCGACTTCGTCGAGCACACCGACGACATGTTCCGCCAGGTCGACCAGAGCATGCTGGGCCTCGGCCTGGCGAAGCCCGGCGACTACGTGGTGGTCGTCGCCGGCAGCCCGCCGAACGCGCCCGGCTCCACCAACACCCTGCGCGTGCACCAGCTGGGCTCGCTCGTCGACCCGAGGACCGTGTGAGCGCCGACCGGGGCCAGGCCGCGGTCGACCAGCTGCTCGAGGTGCTCGACCTCAAG
Source organism: Couchioplanes azureus (assembly GCF_014648355.1). Classification (GTDB taxonomy): domain Bacteria; phylum Actinomycetota; class Actinomycetes; order Mycobacteriales; family Micromonosporaceae; genus Actinoplanes; species Actinoplanes azureus. The sequence continues at coordinate 685,742 of NZ_BMQY01000002.1, read as the reverse complement.
CAGCTGGACGCGGACCGGTTCCAGGGGGAGAGCCCGCAGACCGGCGCCCAGCGCGTCTTCGGCGGCCAGGTCGCCGGCCAGGCCCTCGTCGCCGCGGGCCGGACGGTCGATCCGGAGCGTCCGGTGCACTCACTGCACGGCTACTTCGTGCGTCCGGGCGACCCCACGGTCCCGATCGACTTCTCGGTCGAGACGATCCGCGACGGCCGTTCCTTCTCGGTGCGCCGGTGCACGGCGCGGCAGCACGGCAAGGCCATCTTCCTCATGTCGGCGTCGTTCCAGGTGGTCGAGGAAGGCCTGGACCACCACGCGGCGGCGCCCGAGGGAGTGCCCGGCCCGGAGGAGGTCCCGACGACCCGCGACTGGCTCGCCAAGTACCCGGAACGCCGGGCGGCGCTGAGCTTCGGCCCCCAGGCGATCGACGTGCGCTACGTGAACACCCCCGGCTGGGTGCCGCCGGGCGACCGTGACGCTTCCAAGGAGCAGCGCGTCTGGATGCGCATCAACGGCAGGCTGCCCGACGACCCGCTGATCCACGCGTGCGCGCTGACCTACGCGTCGGACCTGTCGCTGCTGGACTCGGTGCTGTCGGTCCACGGCGAGGTGTGGGGCCCGGGCGGCGTCATCGGGGCGAGCCTGGACCACGCCTTGTGGTTCCACCGGCCGTTCCGGGCCGACGAGTGGTTCCTCTACGACTGCCGCAGCCCCTCGGCCAGCGGCAGCAGGGGACTGGCCAGCGGCCGGATGCTCACCCGCGACGGGGTCCACATCGCCAGCGCGGTCCAGGAAGGGTTGCTGCGCCGCATCGGTGCCTGACCGGCTCCCCGGCCAGCGGATCCGCAAGGGACCCGGCTTCCGCGAGGGGCCCGGCTTCTCCGAGGGACCCGGCTTCCGCGAGCGGCCCGGCTTCCCCGAGCGGCCCGGCTTCCGGGAGGGGCCCGGCCGGAGCGGGACCCGGCCCGGCGACTGGCCGTCATGCGGTCCCACCCCGGCGGGCAGGGGAGATCAGTCCACCAGCCGCCCTCGCGTGATGATCGACGTGTCGTCCATGCCGGGCATCGCGGCGCGCGTGGCCTGTGCCGTCGGGTCCAGCAGGGGCAGTGCCCCCTCCGCGCCCGGCGGCTGCTGCCGTCCGGTCGCGGTCGTCCCCAGGTTGCTCGCGGCGTTCGCCGGCGGGGCGAAGTTGCTCCCGGCGTTGCGGGGCGCGCCGGCGTTGCCGCCGGCGTTACCGGGCATGGCGAAGTTGTTCCCGGCATTGCCGGGCGGCGTCCCGGCGCCGGTCGGTGCGTGGGCCGTCGCGTCCCCGGGCCGGCCCGCGCTCTCCGGGGCGGCGGCCCGCGCCGCTCCTTCTCCATGGCCGGTCCACTCCTGGCCGTGGGCGGTCCCGGGCCGCGACCCGATCTCCGGCGGCCCCGGCCGCTCCGCGCCCGGCGAGCGGGGCGGCAGCTCCGCGCCCTCGGCCGTGTCCGGCACCTCGACCCGCTCCGCCTCGGCGGCGTGCGCCGCCGCGCCGGGGATGGCCGCGCCGGTCACGCCGGCCAGCGCCAGCATCGCGTCCAGATCCGCGGTGGTCCGCAGCACCTCGTCGTGGAAGCTGCCCGTGCGCCCGCCGGCCGGCGCCGGGCCCGCGCCGGCCTGACCCGGCCGGGAGCCGGACAGATCGTTCATCCCCGCGGCGGAGGCGCGCGGCATGGCCCGGTGCCGCGGTCGCGACCCGTGCGCGGGCGCCTCCTCGAAGTCCGTCATGCCCGCCGAGTAGCCGGCCACCCCGACCGCGCGCTCGGCGGGAAGCTCCTCCAGCAGCCGCCCGGCCCGCGCCAGCGCCGAGGCCTCGCGCAGCCGCAGCGACGCCACCAGGTCCGCGACCCCGCGGATCAGCGCCGCCCCGCCGAGGATGACGGCGACCATCTCCGCCGTGCGCGCGAACGAGCCGGCGGCGAAGAAGCCGAGCCCCAGCTCGGCGAGGCCGACGACGGTGAGCAGGCCCCAGATCCGGTCGGTCTCCCGGGTCATCATCGAGATCGCGAGGTCGGCCGCGCCCCGGACCATGAGGTACCAGCCGATGAGCGCCGCCGGCGTCGTCCAGGTGTCGCTCCCGTCGCTCATCAGGACCGCCCCGGTGGCGGCGAACAGCAGGGCCATGCCCGCGTTCAGCCACCACGTGCGCGTCCCGGCGAGGGCGCGTACCGCCTCGGTCAGCGCGGCGAACAGCACGACCGGCCCGGCCACGTCCGCGATGTCGGCGGGCTCGAGGCGCAGTACGCTCCAGGCGATCGCCAGCCACGCCACCCCGGCGAGCAGAAGGAACCCCCACATCCCGTCTCGCACGACGGTCAGGGGCGACGAGCCGGACCACAACATGAAGCCTCCTGGCAGTGCTGGTACTGCCATGACAACATCGTGGACCCCGGCGAACCGGCCTTTCCCGGAAACCCGGGACGTCCGCCGGTCGCTGGGGTAACCCTCGCCGCAGGAACACCACCGTTCCCGCGGCCCGCAGGGCCGGTGCCTGGTGTCCCCGGTGGGATTCGAACCCACACTGAATGGATTTTGAGTCCATCGACTCTGCCGATTGGTCTACGGGGACGAGTCGTGCCCGGCCGCGCCGGGCCGGAGTACACCCTACCCACTCCAGCCCCAGGGCGGACATCCGGATACCGGAGTGTCGGAACGGGACCGGATCAGGGAATTGGGGGCCCGGTCACTGCGTGGCGGGCCGCTGCCCGGCACCCTCTACGCTGTCAGGGACGATGTCCGGATACCCGGATGTCGCGAGTTCGCAGAGCGGTGGGGATAGGAGTTCCGTGGCCGACACGCAGGCGGGTGCCGAGCGCAGGCGGGTGTTGATCGCCGAGGACGAGGCTCTCATTCGGCTGGATCTGGCCGAGATGCTCGTGGAGGAGGGTTACGAGGTCGTCGGGGAGGCGGGCGACGGCGAGACCGCCGTGCGGCTGGCCGAGGAGCTGACCCCGGATCTCGTCATCCTCGACATCAAGATGCCGATCATGGACGGCCTGGCGGCCGCCGAGCGCATCGCCGGCGCCCGGATCGCGCCGGTGGTCATCCTCACCGCCTTCAGCCAGCGCGACCTGGTGGAGCGGGCGCGGGCAGCCGGCGCGATGGCGTACCTGGTGAAGCCGTTCCAGAAGTCGGACCTGGTGCCGGCGATCGAGATCGCGCTTTCCCGCTACGCGGAGATCGCCGCGCTGGAGTCCGAGGTGGCGGGGCTCACCGACCGGCTGGAGACGCGCAAGTCCGTCGAACGCGCCAAGGGCGAGCTCATGACCAAGTATTCGATGACCGAGCCGCAGGCGTTCAAGTGGATCCAGCGCACCGCGATGGATCACCGGATGACGATGCGTGAGGTCGCCGACCGCATCATCGCCGAGGGCCAGGAGCCCGCCAGCCCTACCGCTGAGTAACCGCACCTGCCCCAGGGACTGCCTGTTTGTTACACCTTTCTCGTCCCTGCATCACCGGACGTAACGGTTCGGTGAATGCCCGTGTGAACCCTTACGAGTTCACTGGAAGGTGGGATAGCGTCCGGCCCCATGACGGGCGGCGTTGTGTCGTGGAGCACTGCAAGTGCCAATCGACCTGCGGTGGCTCGGTGGGTTCGGTATGGAGGAGGGTTCCAACCTTGAGGCAGGTTCTCGCACGAGCCATCGGCGGACTGGCCGTGATCGGCCTCGTCGCCGGTGCCGCTGCCTGCAACAGCAGCAGCAGCTCCAACGGCACGGCCAGTGGTAACTGCGGCTACAAGCTCGCGTTCTTCGGCGCCCTGACGGGATCCGCTGCGAACCTCGGTGTGAACATCGAGCAGGGCTTCGAGCTCGCGATCCAGCAGTACAACACCAAGAAGGGCTCCGAGTGCATCACGGTGGCGAAGTTCGACTCGCAGGGCGAGCCGGCCGTCGCACCCGGTGTCGCTCGTAACCTGGTCGCCGACAAGAAGATCCTGGGCATCGTGGGCCCGCCGTTCTCGGGTGAGTCCGAGGCCGCGGACCCCATCTTCGAAGAGGCCGGCATCCCGACGATCACCCCGTCCGCGACGCGTACCTCGCTGTCGTCGAAGGGCTGGAAGACGTTCCACCGCGCGGTCGCCAACGACGACGCGCAGGGCCCGGCGGCCGCGAACTACATCAGCGACGTGCTGAAGGCCGAGAAGGTCTTCGTCGCCGACGACCAGTCCGCGTACGGCGCGGGTCTGGCCGAGGTCGTCAAGACCAAGCTGGGCGCCAAGGTCGTCGACACCGACAAGACCGAGGCGGACGGCAAGCAGACCGACTTCTCGGCGGTCGTGCAGAAGGTCGTGGCCTCCAAGGCGACGGCGATGTTCTACGGCGGCTACTACCAGAACGGTGGCCTCATCCGCAAGCAGCTCAGCGCTGCGGGCTGGAAGGGCACGCTGGTCGGTGGCGACGGCATGAAGGACCCGGGCCTGGCCAAGGCCGCGGGCACCCAGGCCGCCGTCGGCACGGTCGTCACCTGCCCCTGCTCCCCGCCGGAGAAGGCGGGCGGCACGTTCGTCGCCGACTACAAGGCCAAGTGGAACGTCGACGCGGGTACGTACAGTGACGTGGCCTACGACGCCGCGAACATCTTCCTGGCGGGTATCGACGCCGGCAACACCACCGTCGAGAAGATGAACACCTACCTCTCGTCGATCAACTACACCGGCATCGCGAACACGTACAAGTTCACCTCGACCGGTGAGCTGGACCCGGCGTCCATCAAGGTGTGGGCGTTCAAGTTCGACGCAGCGGGCAACACGGTCGCCGACCAAGAGGTCAAGACCGCCTGATTCTGTAGTAACTCTCTGTAGGGCCGGTGTGGCCGGATGATCTCCGGCCGCACCGACCTTCTCGTTTCAGGAGCCCCTTGTGAACTTCTCCGGTCTGATTGAAAACTTCGGGCCGTACACGATCACGGGCTTGGCCCAGGGCGCGATCATCGCTTTGTTCGCGCTCGGCTACACCCTGGTGTACGGCGTGCTTCGCCTTATCAACTTCGCGCACTCCGAGGTCTTCCTGCTCGGTTCCTACGCGTGCCTCGTCGTCTGGGGCATGTTCGGGCTGGACCAGAACTCGGCTACTCCCAACCTCATCTCGGTCATCGGCCTGCTCCTGCTGGGCCTGGTCGCCGCGATCGTCATATCCGGCCTCACCGCGCTCGGTGTCGAGCTGGTCGCGTACCGGCCGCTGCGCCGGCGCAACGCGCCGCCGCTGGCGTTCCTGATCACCGCGATCGGTGCGTCGCTCTTCATCTCCGAGACGGTCGGCGTGGTCACCCAGCGCAACATCACCGGTGTCCCGCCGCTGATCCGGCCGACCGACGTCTTCGTGATCGGCAACATGCACGTGACGAATCTGCAGATTCTGATCATCGTGCTGGCGCTCGTGATGATGTTCGTGCTCGACCGCTTCATCAACCGTTCCCGGCTCGGCCGGGGCATCCGCGCGGTGGCGCAGAACCCCGACAGCGCGGCGCTCATGGGCGTCAACAAGAGCCGGGTGATCGCGCTCGTCTTCCTCCTCGGCGGCCTGATGGCCGGCGTGGCGGCGGTGATGTACGACCTCAAGATCGGTGTCACCCGTTTCGACGCCGGCTTCCTGCTGGGCATCGAGGCGTTCACCGCCGCGGTCCTCGGCGGCATCGGCAACCTGCGCGGCGCCCTGCTGGGCGGGCTGCTGCTGGGTGTGCTGCAGAACTACGCGGCCGGTCTGTTCGGCACGGAGTGGCTGCACGCCGCGTCGTTCGTGCTGCTGGTCCTGATCCTGCTGGTCCGTCCGACGGGCCTGCTGGGCGAGTCTCTCGGGAGGGCTCGAGCATGAGCGAAGCGACCATGACTCCGGCCTCCGCGCCGGAGAAGAAGAGCTGGCGTGAGTCCGGCGGCACCCGCGGCTGGTTCGGCCGGCAGCACTGGGCGGTCCGTGCGGTCCTGTGCATCGCCTTCGCGGTGCTCGCCTACCTGCTGCCGTACGTGGGTCAGGTACCGGGCATCGGCCCGCAGATCATCACCCAGGGCATCGACTGGCCGAGCGCCCTGTTCAACATGTCGTACTACGTCCTGCTGGCTCTCGGCCTCAACGTCGTGGTCGGCTTCGCCGGCCTGCTGGACCTGGGCTACGTCGGCTTCTTCGCGGTGGGTGCCTACACCGTCGCGATGCTGACCTCGCCGGACAGCGTCCTGAAGACCGAGTGGGGCTGGCTGATGTCCATCCCGATCGCGCTGGCGGTCACGATGGTCTCCGGCCTGCTGCTGGGCTGGCCGACGCTGCGGCTGCGCGGCGACTACCTGGCGATCGTGACGCTGGGCTTCGCCGAGATCATCCGCATCTTCGCGACGAGCTCGGAGACGCTGCGCGGTGACCGGGGCTTCTCCGGCATCCCGCACCCGCCGGGCGAGTACGCCGACGGCAAGCCGTGGTTCGGCGTGGCGGACGCGACCCCGTACTACTGGCTCGGTCTCACGGTGATCATCCTGGTCATCTTCGGCGTGCGGAACCTGGACCGCAGCCGGGTCGGCCGCTCGTGGCTCGCGATCCGCGAGGACGAGGAGGCCGCCGAGATCATGGGTGTGCGGACGATCAAGTACAAGCTGTGGGCGTTCGCGATCGGCGCCTTCATCGGCGGCCTGGGCGGCGTCATGTTCGCCGGTCAGCAGGGCTTCATGAACTCGCAGACCTTCATCCTGCAGTTCTCGATCCTGGTGCTGGCGGGCGTCGTCATGGGTGGCTCCGGAAACATCTTCGGTGCGATCCTCGGCGGCGCGCTGATCTCGTACATCCCGGACCGGCTGCGCGGCATCGAGGACCCGATCTGGGGCACCGACCTGTTCGGCTTCCGGTTTGCGATCTTCGGCCTCGTGATCATCGCGATCATGGTCTTCCGGCCGCAGGGTCTGATCCCGAGCCGCCGTCGCGCGATGGAGCTCAAGGACCGTGAGAAGGAGGTGGCTCCCCAGTGAGCGAGCCACACATCGAGTCTCCGCAGGAGCTCGACGAGAGGAACGCGCGCCCGGTCGACCGGGCCATCCCGACCGGCAAGGGGTCGGGCGGCGCCCCGGCGCCGCGCGGCGGCGCCGGCGACGCGCTGCTCGAGGTCCAGAACGTCACGCTGCGCTTCGGCGGCGTCGTGGCGCTCAACGACGTCAGCTTCAGCCTGCGCAAGGGTGAGATCTTCGGTCTGATCGGCCCGAACGGTGCCGGCAAGACGACCTGCTTCAACGCGATGACCGGCGTCTACCGGCCCACCAGCGGCGCGATCCGCTTCAACGGCCAGTCGATCGTCGGCAAGAAGAAGCACGAGATCACCCGGGGCGGCATCGCCCGTACGTTCCAGAACGTACGGCTGTTCCCCGAGATGACGGCGCTGGAGAACGTGATGGTGGGCGCGGACGCCCACCACAAGACCAGCGTCATCGGCGCCCTCTTCCGCCTGCCGCGGCACTGGAAGGAAGAGCGGCTGGGCCGGGAGAAGTCCCTGGAGCTGCTGCGCTTCGTGGGCATCGCCCACCGCGCGGGCGACGTCTCGCGCAACCTGTCCTACGGCGAGCAGCGCCGCCTGGAGATCGCCCGCGCACTGGCGACCAACCCGACGCTGCTGTGCCTCGACGAGCCGGCGGCGGGCTTCAACCCGGCGGAGAAGGAAGAGCTGCTCGTCCTGATCCGCAAGATTCGTGACAGCGGTGTCACCGTGCTGCTCATCGAGCACGACATGCGCCTGGTCATGGGCGTCACGGACCGGATCGTGGTGCTGGAGTTCGGCAAGAAGATCGCCGAGGGGACCCCCGCCGAGGTGCGGGACAACCCGAAGGTGATCGCGGCGTACCTGGGGGTCCCGACCGATGCTGCTTGAGTTGCAGGACCTGACGCTGCTGTACGGCCGCATCCAGGCGCTCCACGGGATCAGCCTGACCGTCGGTCAGGGTGAGATCGTGGCCCTGATCGGCGCCAACGGCGCCGGAAAGTCGACGACGATGCGGGCGATCTCGGGATTGCGCCCGGTCGCCGAGGGACGCATCATCTTCGACGGCGAGGACATCACCAGAATGCGCGCCGACCTGCGGGTCGTCCGGGGCGTGTCGCAGTCGCCCGAGGGCCGGGGGATCTTCCCGGGCATGACGGTGCGCGAGAACCTGGAGATGGGCGCCTACACCCGCCGGAACCGGTCCGAGATCAACGAGGACATGGATCGCGCCTTCACCCTCTTCCCGCGGCTCAAGGAGCGCGAGAAGCAGGTCGGCGGCACGATGTCCGGCGGCGAGCAGCAGATGCTGGCGGTCGGCCGCGCGCTGATGAGCCGGCCCAAGCTGCTGCTGCTCGACGAGCCCTCGATGGGGCTGGCGCCGATGCTGATCCAGCAGATCTTCGACATCATCGTCGAGATCAACCAGCAGGGCACCACCATCCTGCTGGTGGAGCAGAACGCTCAGCAGGCGCTGTCGCGGGCGCACCGCGCGTACGTGCTGGAGACCGGCCGCATCGTGAAGTCGGGCACCGGCGCCGAACTGCTGCACGACCCCTCCGTTAAGGACGCGTATCTCGGCGTTGCTTAGCCACACCCCCCGAAGGAGTATTCGACGATGTTCCGCATCTCATCTGGCCGCAGGGCGGTTCTCGGTCTGGCCGTCGCGACGGCGATGACCGTGTCGCTCTCCGCCTGTGGCGAGGAGTCCACCTCCGGCACCGGCACGGGAGCCCCCGTCCCGTCGGCCGCCGCCGACGCCGCGCTGGCCGACAAGGTCCCGGCCGCCATCAAGTCCGCCGGAAAGATCATCATCGGTACGGACTCGACGTACGCGCCGAACGAGTTCCTCGACGCGGACGGCAAGACGGTCAAGGGCGTCGACGTCGACCTGTTCAACGCGGTGGCGCAGAAGCTTGGCCTCACCACGGAGTGGCAGTCCGCGACGTTCGACAGCATCATCCCGGGCGTCACCAGCAAGAAGTACAACATCGGCGTCTCCTCGTTCACCGTCAACGCCGAGCGGATGAAGGAGACCACGATGGTCTCCTACTTCTCGGCCGGCACGCAGTGGGCGGCCAAGGCCGGCACGACGATCAACATCGACGACGTGTGCGGCAAGAAGATCGCGGTCCAGACCGCCACGGTGCAGGTCGACGACATCACGGCCCGCTCCAAGAAGTGCACCGACGCCGGCAAGCCGAAGATCACCATCGACCAGTACCAGGCCCAGAGCGACGCCACCAACGCCGTCGTGACCGGCAAGGACGACGCCATGCTGGCCGACTCGCCGGTGTGCGCGTGGGCGGTGAAGCAGACCAACGGCCAGCTGGCCCTGGTCGGCGAGATCTACGACTCGGCGCCGTACGGCTACGTCCTGCCCAAGGACCAGGCCGACTTCGGCGGGGCGATCGAGAAGGCGCTCGAGGCGCTGATCGCCGACGGCACGTACAAGACGATCCTCACCAAGTGGGGCGTGGAGGCCGGCGGCATCACCGACCCGGCCGTCAACCCCGCGGTCTCCTGAGGCGCGGATGAGCGACCAGGCAACTACCGAACGGGCACGGCCGGAGGCCATCAAGGCCGTGCCCGTACGGCACCCGGGACGCTGGCTGGCAGTGGCGGTGCTCGCGGTGCTCGCCGCGATGTTCATCCACATGCTGGTTACGAACGATCAGTTCCGCTGGTCGTTCATCTTCTCCTCGTACGAGCCCGGCAAGCACGGTGTCATGTTCACCGGGCCGGTGCTCGAGGGTCTGCGCGGCACGATCCTGCTCACCATCACGGCGATGGTCATCGGCGTGGGGCTGGGCGTGGTCGTCGCCGTGATGCGGTTGTCGGAGAACCCGGTCCTGCGCGGCGTGGGCTTCGTGTACACGTGGTTCTTCCGGGCGGTGCCTCGGCTCGTCCTCGCGATTCTCTTCGGCAACCTGGGCATCTTGTGGGAGCGGATCGGCTTCGGCCTGCCGTTCGACAAGCAGATCGGCGCTCTGTTCGGCCTCGACAACTTCAACGGGCAGTTCTACAGCATCAAGGCGAGTGAGCTGCTGACCGGGTTCGTCGCCGGCATGCTGGCGCTGGGGCTGTCCGAGGCGGCGTACATGGCCGAGATCGTGCGGGCCGGCATTCAGTCGGTCGACCCCGGTCAGAGCGAGGCGGCGGTGGCCCTGGGTCTGTCCCGGGGACAGGTACTGCGCCGGATCGTGCTGCCGCAGGCTATGCGGGTGATCGTGCCGCCCACCGGCAACGAGATCATCGCCATGGTCAAGGACACCTCGCTGGTGGCGTTCGTACCCGTGAGCGCCGAGTTGTTCTTCCAGCTCAACGCCATCAAGTCCCGGACGTTCGTGGTGCTGCCGGTGCTCATCGCCGCGGTGATCTGGTATCTGATCATCTGCAGCGTGCTCATGGTGGCGCAGTACTTCGTCGAGCGGCACTTCGGCAAGGGCTACGGCGCCGCCGGCAAGGCCCAGCAGAAGCTGGCGGGCGTCGCCGCCGAGACGGGCGGAACCCCGCCGCCCTACGCCGGACCCCGAAACATCGGAGGAGGAGGAGGGATATGACGGACGAGATGGTGCGCGCCGACAACGTGCACAAGTCCTTCGGCTCCCTGGAAGTCCTCAAGGGCGTCGACCTGGTGGTCAAGAAGGGCGAGGTGTCGTGCGTGCTCGGCCCCTCGGGCTCGGGCAAGTCGACCTTCCTGCGCTGCATCAACCACCTGGAGAAGATCAACGCCGGCCGCATCTTCGTGGACGGCGACCTGATCGGCTACCGGGAGCGCGGCGGCAAGCTGCACGAGCTGAAGGAGAAGGAGGTCGCCGCGCAGCGCCGGTCCATCGGCATGGTCTTCCAGCGGTTCAACCTCTTCCCGCACATGACGGTCCTCGACAACGTCATGGAGGCGCCCTGCCGGGTCAAGAAGGAGAGCAAGGCGGAGGTACGCGACCGCGCGGTCGCCCTGCTCGAACGCGTCGGCCTCGGCGCCAAGACGGGCAACTACCCCGGCCAGCTCTCCGGCGGCCAGCAGCAGCGGGTGGCGATCGCCCGGGCCCTGGCGATGCGGCCCAAGCTGATGCTCTTCGACGAGCCGACCAGCGCGCTCGACCCGGAACTCGTCGGCGAGGTGCTGGACGTCATGAAGGACCTCGCCCGCGACGGCATGACCATGGTCGTGGTGACCCACGAGATCGGCTTCGCCCGCGAGGTGGGCGACTCGCTGATCTTCATGGACGGCGGGGTCGTCGTCGAACAGGGCCCACCGCGGGAGGTCATCGCCAATCCGCGGCAGGAACGCACCAAGGCGTTCCTCAGCAAGGTGCTGTAAGGGGCCTTTCCGCCGGTCATGATCGGCGGAAAGGCCTTCCGGCGGGCGGGGCGGTCGGCGGAGTTGTCGTACCCCGGGACTAGAGTTCTCGGACGTGAGCGACGACGCCAAGACCCCCCGCTTGCTGCTGCTCGACGGCCATTCGCTGGCCTACCGAGCCTTCTTCGCGCTGCCGGTGGAGAACTTCTCCACGCAGACGGGGCAGCCGACCAACGCCGTGTTCGGCTTCACCTCGATGCTGATCAACATGCTGCGCGACGAGAAGCCGACCCACATCGTGGTGGCGTTCGACGTCTCACGGCAGTCGTTCCGCACCGAGAAGTACGCCGACTACAAGGCCGGCCGCTCGGAGACCCCGCAGCCGTTCCAGGGTCAGGTCAGCCTGGTCAAGGAGGTGCTCGAGGCGCTGCGCATCCCGGTGGTGGAGAAGCCCGGCTACGAGGCCGACGACGTCATCGGCACCCTCGCCTGCCAGGCCCGCGACCTCGGCTTCGAGGTGGTCATCTCCACCGGCGACCGGGACGCCTTCCAGCTCGCCGGCGAGCACGTCACCATCCTCTACCCGGTGCGCGGCGTCTCCGAGGTCTGGCGGATGACCCCCGAGGCCATCGAGGCCAAATACGGCGTGCGCCCCGAGCGCTACCGCGACAAGGCCGCCCTGGTCGGCGAGACCAGCGACAACCTGCCCGGCGTCCCCGGCGTCGGCGACAAGACCGCGGCCAAGTGGATCAATCAGTACGGCGGCCTCGACGGCATCATCGCCCACGTCGACGAGATCAAGGGCAAGGCCGGCGAGAACCTGCGCGCCCACCTGGCCGACGTCATGCGCAACTACGAGATCAACGCGCTGGTCTGCGACCTCGATCTGCCGCTGGGGCCGCAGGACGTCAAGTGGCAGGGCTGGGACCGCGAGGCGGTGCACCAGGTCTTCGACGCGCTGGAGTTCCGGGTGCTGCGCGAGCGGCTCTACTCCTACCTCGAGGCCGTCGAGCCCGAGGCCGAGTCCGGCTTCGACCTCTCCGGCGCGGTGCTGCGCACGGGCGAGGTGGCGGCCTGGCTGGCCGAGCACGCCCAGGAGGCCCCGGTCGGCGTCGCCGTCACCGGCCGCTTCGGCCGCGGCACCGGCGCCCTGACCGGCATCGCGGTCGCCACCGGCGCCGGCCCGGCGGCCTGGTTCGACCCCACCACCCTCGACGAGGCCGACGAGCGCGCCGTCGCCGGATGGCTCGCCGACCCCTCCCGCCCCAAGATCATCCACGACGCGAAGCCGGCCATGCTGGCGTTCCGCGCGCACGGCTGGGCGCTGCAGGGCGTGCGCGTCGACACCGCGCTGGCCGCCTACCTCGCCAAGCCCGACCAGCGGGCCTACGACCTGACCGACCTCGCGCTGCGCTACCTCAAGCGCGAGCTGCGCGTCGACGCACCCGACGACGGCCAGCTCACCCTGGACGGCCTCGGCGACGAGGGCGCCGCGGAGCAGAACGTCATGCTGCGCGCCCGCGCCACCCTCGACCTCGCCGACACCCTCACCGAGGAGCTCTCCCGCGACGACGGCGCCTCGCAGCGCCTGCTCGCGGAGGTGGAGCAGCCGCTCGAGATCGTGCTCGGCGAGATGGAGCACGTCGGCATCGCCGCCGACACCGGCTACCTCTCCGAGCTCGAGGCCCACTTCGCCGCCGAGGTCAAGGCGGCCCAGCAGGCGGCGCACGAGGTGGTCGGGCGCGAGTTCAACCTCGGCTCGCCCAAGCAGCTTCAGGAGATCCTCTTCGTCGAGCGCAACCTGCCCAAGACCAAGCGGATCAAGTCGGGCTACACCACCGACGCCGACGCGTTGCAGAGCCTGTTCGCCCAGACCGGCGACCCGCTGCTGGAGCACCTGCTGCGGCACCGTGACGTGGCCAAGCTCAAGTCCACGGTGGACGGCCTGCTCAAGTCGGTCTCCGACGACGGCCGCATCCACACCACGTTCAACCAGACCGTGGCGGCCACCGGCCGGCTCTCGTCGACCGACCCCAACCTGCAGAACATCCCCATCCGCACCGAGGAGGGCCGCCGCATCCGGCGCGCGTTCGTGGTGGGGGAGGGCTTCGAGTCGCTGATGACCGCCGACTACAGCCAGATCGAGATGCGCATCATGGCGCACCTCTCCGGCGACGAGGCGCTCATCGCGGCCTTCAACTCGGGCGCCGACTTCCACGCGGCCACCGCCTCGTCGGTCTTCCACGTGCCGCTGGAGGAGGTCGTCCCCGACCAGCGCCGCAAGATCAAAGCCATGAACTACGGCCTGGCGTACGGTCTGAGCGCCTTCGGCCTGAGCAACCAGCTCAACATCTCCACCGAGGAAGCCCGCGGCCTCATGGCGGAGTATTTCGAACGCTTCGGCGGCGTCCGCGACTACCTCCAGGCCGTGGTCCGCCGCGCGGTCCAGGACGGCTACACGGCCACCATCCTCGGCCGCCGCCGCTACCTGCCCGACCTCAGCAGCGACAACCGCCAGCGCCGCGAGATGGCCGAACGCATGGCGCTGAACGCACCCATCCAGGGCTCGGCGGCCGACATCATCAAGGTGGCCATGCTCCACGTCGACGCGGCCATCCGCGAGGCGGGCCTGGCCTCCCGCATGCTCCTGCAGGTCCACGACGAGCTCGTCTTCGACGTGGCCCCGGGCGAACGAGAAGCCCTCGAAACCCTGGTCCGCCGCGAAATGGGCGCCGCCTACCCACTGTCCGTGCCTTTGGAAGTCTCCGTGGGCATCGGCCGGGATTGGAACGGCGCCGACCACTGACCCGACCCGGCGCTGACCGCGGCCCCGCCGAGGGGTGACCATCGATCCCGCCTTGATCCCGCCGGGGGAGCGGTGACCATCGATCCCGCCGGGGGAGGGTTGACCGTTGATGCCGCCGGGTGGTGATCGTTGATGCCGGCGGGCGGTGATCGTTGATCCCGCCGGGCGCCGACCACGAGGCACCTGGCGTGCGGCGCTTCCGACCGGGCGCCCGCTGCCAAGCGCCTCGTGCGCGACGTTTGGCACGGGGCGCGCGCTAGCTGATGCCGGCGCCCGCGCGGGACCACCCGGCACCCGGTAGCGCGCGGCATCCCACGACACCGGCCCGCGCTGCCGACCACCGGGCCACGGATGCGGTTGTCGCCTGTTATCCCATCGCCGCTCGGCACCCGGCGCCCTCCTCGACGTCTCGCTCAGATGCGGAGCCCTCCTTCACCGCCCGGCATGCGGCGCCACGTCCGGTCCTACCGATCACACCGGGCGCTACCCAGCTACCCCGACGGCGTTGTTCTCTCCCCGGGGCCACTGCCACCCGGCGCCTGCGCCACCCGCTGGCCGGGCGGCACCGGTCGGTCGGCGGGACGGTCAGCCGACCGCCACCGTCGGCCGTCGCCACTGCTGCCGTCGCCGATGTCGCCGGTCGCCACCGTCGGCCGTCGCCACCGTCGGCCGTCGCCACCGTCGGCCGTCGCCACTGCTGCCGTCGCCGATGTCGCCGGTCGCCACCGTCGGCCGTCGCCACCGTTGGCGGCCATTGCTGCCGTCGCCACCGCCGGCGCGGCACCCGCTGCGGTGGCCAAATGCCCACATCAGAAGGTTTTCTGAACGCTCGCTGAAAGAATTGCCTCCGCCTGGGCTCCAATCGCGTGCCCGACACTCTCAGCGTGACACCGAACTTCACGAGTACTCGATCGTGTAGCGGCCGTAAAATGTGATTCATGACCCAATCGGTCGCCGGCCGGAGCCATTTCGGCTACAGATCGTTGTGGCCATTCCCTCCGCCACCATCGGCTTCGCAGCGGCCGTACACCCTGCTCACCAGCGAATTTGTCATCGCGACAGTCCTACGAGGACGGCTCGCGGCACTCGGGGAGCGTTCGTCTGCGTAATGCATTCTGGCGCTGCGCGACCCCGATCTCACCAGGAAACGCAAGCTGTCGGAATTCCGGCGTCGCGAACTTGCCCGGCTCTGCAAGGGTAGTTTCCATGCCGAGCAGTTCCATCGAGATGACATCGCTGTCGGGAGCATGGGCCCCCGTGGTGCGCCGGCCCCTCGCGGCCGACCAGGCCCGCGCGTTCGCGCCGATGTTCAAGGCCCTGGGCGACCCCGTACGACTGCGGTTGCTATCCATGATCGCCTCCGCCGGCGGCGGCGAAGTGTGCGTCTGCGACCTCACCGGCGCCTTCGACCTGACCGGCCCGACGATCTCCCACCACCTCAAGGTCCTCCGCGAGGCCGGCCTCGTCGACAGCGACCGCCGGGGAACGTGGGTCTACTACCGCATGGTCCCGGAGGCCCTCACCCTCCTGGCCGGCCTCCTCGACGTCAGCGCCGCAACCACCCCGGCCGCCTAACCCCACCCGCCCGCAGCCCGGCCGCCTAACCCCACCCGCCCGCAGCCCGGCCCCGAGCCCGCACCTCTGCCGGCTCGGGGGCCGCATCTCTGCCGGCTCGGGGGTCGCATCTCTGCCGGCTTGGGGGCCGCATCTCTGCCGGCTTGGGGGCCGCATCTCTGCCGGCTTGGGGGCCGCATCTCTGCCGGCTTGGGGGCCGCATCTCTGCCGGTTCGGAGCTGCGCTCGCTCCGCAGCGGTCCAGCGTCGGCCCACGTCGGCTCGCAAGGTCGTGGCCGTGCGGCGGGCGTCCGCGGCCCGCCTGTCAGCTCGCAAAGTCTGTGGCCGTGGAGCGGGTGCTCGCGGTGTCAGCTCGCAGGGTCGGGCCCACGTGGCGGCCGTCCGCGCCGGCCTGTGTCGGCTTCCGGAGTCACGCCCCGGCGGGTGTTGACTGCGAGCGTGCAGCCGCTCGCAAGGTCGCGCCTGCGCCGCAGGTCCTCAGGTGTCGGCTGGCAGAGTCACGCTCCGGCGGGTGTTGACTGCAAGCGTGCAGCCGCTCGCAAGGTCGCGCCTGCGCCGCAGGTCCTCAGGATCCAGCCCGCGCCCGCCGGTCAGTCATGCCGATCGCCCCTGGCGACCGCCGCCTCACTTCTTCAGCGGATCATGGCCCCAGTTCATCAGCGAATACCGCCACTTCGTGTCCGCCACGTCGCCCGACGGGCGCTGGGCCAGGTGGCGGTGCACGTACCCGACCACCTTCCGCATGTGCGCCTCGTCCGCGTCGCTCAGGTCGCCCTTCTTCGTGTGCAGGAGCTGGATGATCTTCCGGCCGCTGTCGTGACCGACCGACTCGCCACCGCCCGGCGGCTTCTGGCCGACGTCCTTCGCCTCGGCCGTCGCCAGCCACTTCTCGAGCTCCGAGGCGGTCATGTTCACCGCGTCCCGGAACCCCGTGTACGTGTCACTTGCCATGCTTCAGCGCTTCCGGCTTGTGCACCGCCGTACGCCCCGTCTTGTCGCTCCTGACCTTGTACTGCGGTGCCTCCGGGGAGGCGTTCACCGTCCGTCCGGATTCCGACATCCGCGCCGTGATCTTCTTCTCCACGACACCGTGCACCAGCTGGCCGTGGCTCTTCCAGGTCACCCTGTCGCCGTTTCTCACGCTCATGACCAGGGGATACCCGGTGTCTCAGGGCAAGTAACTGACGAATATCGCCGTGCCGGGGAAGAGCCGGCCGCGCAGCGGGCTCCACTGCCCCCAGATCTGGTCGTGCCCCTCCGGCCATTCCGGCTCGATCAGGTCGGTCAGCACGAAGCCCGCCGCCACGAGCTCGCGGATGCGGTCGCCCAGGGTCCGGTGCTGTTCCACGTACGTCGGCACGCCGTCGGCGTCCTGCTCCACATATGGCCGGCGGTCGAAATAGGGGTGTATCGCCCGCAAGCCCTCCTCTCCCGGTTCGTCGAGAAAGATCCACCGCATCGGATGGGTGATGGAAAATACCCATTTGCCGCCCGGTCGCAGCACCCGGGCCACCTCGCGCATCACCGCGGCGGAGTCGGCGACGAAGGGCACCGCCCCGAACGCCGTGCAGACCACGTCGAACGCGGACGTCGCGAAGGGCAGCGCGAGGGCGTCGGCTTGCACGAGCGGCACCCGTACCCCCGCGCGGTCTGCCGCTTGTTGCGCATGGCGCAGCATCCCCCCGCTCAGGTCCATCGCGACCACGTCGGCGCCCTGGCCGTCGAGCCAGCGCGCGGCCGCGGCCGCGCCGCACCCGAGCTCGAGCACCCGCCGGCCGCGCACGTCGCCGAGCAGGCGCGCGTCGGCCTCCCGCAGACCCTCCGGGCACCAGACGAAATCCACGTCGCCGAGGAACGCGCCATGCTCCTCCTGGTAGTCGTCGGCGTCCAGGTCCCACCAGTGCCGGCTCGCGGCGCGGCTCTCGTCGTCGGTCACCGCCCGGCGCAGCGTGGCGGCCTGGTCGGTGGGTTGCGCTTCGATCACCAAGCCACCGTACGGGGGCAGTACGACACTTTCTCCCCGGCGGCTGAACGGGCCGCCGCCGTCCGGCCCGGCGATCGCCGACGGCGGCGGGGCAGCTTTGGCCGCCCCGAGCGGGGCGGAGGTCCACCGGGGGCCCTGCATGTGCCGCGCCCTCCATGGAAACCGGGCCGGTTCTGTGGTGCGGAGATCTGTGGCACACCCGACCACTGAGCTGGTGCATCGACGCCGATCTCCGGATCGCCCGGCCCAGCCGGTGTCCTAGCGTGCATAAACGCCACAAAACGGGCGTGAAGACCGGCCTCGCGAGAACAATATGCCTCGGTCATCAGGAGGGCTTGCAACCTGTGGTAATGCGCACGGTAAGCTAGTCGATGCGCTCGCGGATCGTGTGCCTCGGCAGGGAGCAGGTTCCGCAGTCGTCGGTCCCAGCATGATCCTGCTCGCATGATCGTCTTCGCTTGATCGTCACGTTCCAGCGTTGTGATCACCGGTTGTTCGTGCTGTGCCCGTCGGCAGTTCCGCGGCGCGCAGAGACACCACGAAACCATCCGTTCGGAGCAACAGTCCACATGACGAGCAGCATCGAGGCCACCTCGAGCGCCACCAAGGTCACCGTCGACGATCTCGGCTCGGAGGAAGCTTTCCTCGCAGCCATCGACGAGACCATCAAGTACTTCAACGACGGCGACATTGTCGAAGGCACCGTCGTCAAGGTCGATCGGGACGAGGTCCTGCTCGACATCGGCTACAAGACCGAGGGTGTCATCCCCTCGCGCGAGTTGTCGATCAAGCATGACGTGGACCCCGCGGAAGTGGTGTCGGTCGGTGACCACATCGAAGCCCTCGTCCTCACCAAGGAGGACAAGGAAGGCCGCCTGATCCTCTCGAAGAAGCGCGCGCAGTACGAGCGCGCCTGGGGCACCATCGAGAAGATCAAGGAGGACGACGGCGTCGTGCGCGGCTCCGTCATCGAGGTCGTCAAGGGCGGCCTCATCCTCGACATCGGCCTTCGCGGCTTCCTGCCGGCCTCGCTGGTGGAGATGCGCCGCGTGCGCGACCTCCAGCCGTACGTCGGCCGTGAGCTCGAGGCGAAGATCATCGAGCTGGACAAGAACCGCAACAACGTGGTCCTGTCCCGCCGCGCGTGGCTCGAGCAGACCCAGTCCGAGGTCCGCACCGAGTTCCTCAACAAGCTCCAGAAGGGCCAGGTCCGCAAGGGCGTCGTGTCCTCCATCGTCAACTTCGGTGCCTTCGTGGACCTGGGTGGCGTGGACGGCCTGGTGCACGTCTCCGAACTCTCCTGGAAGCACATCGACCACCCGTCCGAGGTCGTCGAGGTCGGCCAGGAGGTCGAGGTCGAGGTGCTCGACGTCGACCTGGACCGCGAGCGCGTCTCGCTGTCGCTGAAGGCGACCCAGGAAGACCCGTGGCGCCAGTTCGCCCGGACCCACGCGATCAACCAGATCGTGCCGGGCAAGGTCACCAAGCTGGTTCCGTTCGGTGCGTTCGTCCGCGTGGACGACGGCATCGAGGGCCTGGTGCACATCTCCGAGCTGGCCGAGCGTCACGTCGAGCTGCCCGAGCAGGTCGTCCAGGTGGGTTCGGACGTCATGGTCAAGGTCATCGACATCGACCTGGAGCGTCGCCGGATCTCGCTCTCGCTCAAGCAGGCGAACGAGAACTTCGTGGAGGGCGAGGAGCACTTCGACCCCACCCTCTACGGCATGGCGGCCACCTACGACGCCGAGGGCAACTACATCTACCCGGAGGGCTTCGACCCGGAGACGGGCGAGTGGCTCGAGGGCTTCGACAAGCAGCGCGAGGCGTGGGAGAAGCAGTACGCGGACGCCCGCGAGCGCTGGGAGGCCCACACCAAGCAGGTGCAGGCGTCCCGCGAGGCCGACGCCGAGGCCGCGCTCAACCCGGCTCCGGCCGGCGGCGTGACCACCTCGTCCTCCTCCACCTCCACGAGCACGTCGGCCCCGGCGCGCACCGCGGAGGAGCCGGCCGGCACCCTGGCCACCGACGAGGCCCTCGCCGCTCTGCGCGAGAAGCTCGCCGGCGGCAAGAGCTGATCACGGCACCACGGTGACCCGGCCCGCTCGCCGGCGAACCTCACACCGGCCTCCGGGCCAGTGAAACTGAGACCGGCCCTCGGGCCGGACTGACGAGGGAAACCCCGTCCATCTGGGCCTGCGGGCCGGGGTGGGCGGGGTTTCTTCGTCGCCGCCCTGCCCTTTCCTGTGTTGTCCACAGGCCGTCGAGGCGGCAATGACACCAACCGATCCACCGGCGATACTTGACGCG
Organism: Couchioplanes azureus; assembly: GCF_014648355.1. GTDB lineage: Bacteria > Actinomycetota > Actinomycetes > Mycobacteriales > Micromonosporaceae > Actinoplanes > Actinoplanes azureus. The sequence goes on along the minus strand of NZ_BMQY01000002.1, from coordinate 665,799 downwards.
TGCTCAAAGTGGGATTGACCGGAGGGATCGGCGCGGGCAAGAGCGCCGTCGCGCAGCGGCTGCAGGAGCTCGGCGCCGTGATCCTCGACGCCGACAAGATCGCGCGCGACGTCGTCGCCGCCGGCACCGACGGCCACGCCGCGGTCGTCGCGGCCTTCGGGTCCGAGGTCGTGGGCGCCGACGGCGAGCTCGACCGTCCCGCCCTGGGCGCGCGCGTCTTCGGCGACGAGTCGGCCAGGCGCCGGCTGGAGAGCATCATCCATCCCCGGGTGCGCGCCCGCACCGCGGAGCTCGCGGCCGCCGCCCCGGCCGACGCGATCGTGGTCAACGACGTTCCCCTGCTGGTGGAGACCGGGCTCGCGCCCACCTTCCACCTCGTGATCGTCGTCGATGCGGCCGCGGAGGTGCGCATCGCCCGGCTGGTCGGCGCGCGGGGCATGACCGCGGAGCACGCGGCCGCCCGCATCGCCGCCCAGGCCGACGACGCCGACCGGCGCGCCGCCGCCGACGTGGTGATCGACAACAACGGCGGGCTCGACGAGCTCACCGCCCAGGTCGACGAGCTGTGGCGCGCGCGGCTCCGGCCGTACGGGAAGAACCTCCGGCTCCGCAGGCACGCGCCCGTCGACGCAACCGCGCCCGTCGTGGCGTCGGATCCGGCCTGGCCCGGGCAGGCTGCCCGGCTGATCGCCCGGATCAACCACGCCCTGCGCCCACAGCTCGGCCGCGACGCCGACATCTCGCACATCGGATCGACATCCGTGCCAGGGCTGCCCGCCAAGGACCTGATCGACCTCATGCTCGCGGTCCCGACGCTCGAGCTGGCCGACAAGCTCGCCGACGCGCTGGCCGGCGCGGGCCTGCCGCCGAGGAACGGCGAGTGGTTCGACAACGCCCGGGGCATACCGGGCAAAACCTGGCCCAAGCGGTTGCACGGCAGCGCGGATCCCGGCCGGTCCGTCAACCTCCACGTACGGGTCGCCGGCTCCCCGGGCTGGCGCTTCGCCCTGCTGATGCGCGACCACCTCCGCGCGGTCCCGCAGGCCCGCGACGAATACGCGGCGGCGAAGGCCCACTGGGCCGAGATCCACGGCGACCCGGAAGGGTACGCGGCGGCCAAGGAACCCTGGTTCGACGCCGAGGCCACGGCGGCGCACGAGTGGGCGGAGGCCACGGGCTGGCAGCCACCGCTCCGGTCCTAGCCGTCCGCTCCGCGAACCCCGCTCCCGCGCCCGCCACTCAGGGTCCGCGGTGGTCCGCGGTGGTCCGCCCCAACCGGTTCCCCCGCCCCAACGGGTTCCCGCCGTCCGCGCCGGTTGCCGCTGCCTGGGCCAGCCCGCGCCGGTTGCCGCTGCCTGGGCCAGCCCGCGCCGGTTGCCGCTGCCTGGGCCAGCCCGCGCCGGTTGCTGCCGCCTGGGCCAGCCCGCGCCGGTTGCTGCCGCCTGGGCCAGCCTGCGCCGGTTGCTGCCGCCTGGGCCAGCCCGCGCCGGTTGCTGCCGCCTGGGCCAGCCCGCGCCGGTTGCCGCCGCTCGCGCTGGCCCACGTCTCGTCCTGCCCCGACCGCTTCCTCACGTCCGGGCGCGCCTTCCACTTCCCGTGGCCGGGGTTTGGAGCGGGACGTCGTATGGACGGATTCCGGCTCGACTCGTCCGAGCAAGGGTGGATTCCGGGCCGACTCGTCCCGGCCCGGACAGGCAGGGGCGCTCGCGGCGGCCGGTCGACGCCTGTCGCGTCACCCTTCGAGATGCGCTCTCCGGCATGACCGGGGCTGCAGTCCCGTCCCGTCCGTGGCGCCGTGTGGTGGCGCCGGATCGGCCGGGCGGCCGCCGCGAGCGGCCTACCCGCCCAGGGTAGATGCGCACGGCAAGCCGGACAATGCCCGGTGACCGAGCCGAATGTGCACCCTCCGAACAGCGGCCGTCCGAGCCGGCCCAAACTTGTCACACCCCCGACGTACCGTGGTCAGCATGGCGCTCGACATCCCACGACTCGACGGCACCTTCAAGGTCGTCAGCGACTACCAGCCGGCCGGTGACCAGCCCACGGCCATCGCCGAGCTCGAGCGCCGGGTGCGCCGCGGTGATCGCCACACGGTCCTGCTCGGCGCCACCGGCACCGGCAAGAGCGCGACCACCGCCTGGCTGATCGAGAAGCTGCAGCGGCCGGCGCTGGTGCTCGCGCCCAACAAGACGCTCTGTGCCCAGCTCGCCAAGGAGTTCCGCGAGCTCATGCCGCACAACGCCGTCGAATACTTCGTCAGCTACTACGACTACTACCAGCCTGAGGCCTACATCGCGCAGACCGACACCTACATCGAGAAGGACTCGTCGGTCAACGAGGAGGTCGAGCGCCTGCGCCACTCCGCGACGATGTCCCTGCTCACCCGCCGCGACGTCATCGTCGTCGCGACGGTTTCCGCGATCTACGGTCTCGGCACGCCGCAGGAATACCTCGACCGGGCCGTCCGGGTGAAGGTCGGCGAGGAGCTCGACCGCGACAAGCTGCTGCGCCGCCTCGTCGACATCCAGTATTCCCGCAACGACATGGCGTTCCAGCGCGGCACCTTCCGGGTCCGGGGCGACACCCTCGAGATCATCCCGGCGTACGAGGAGCTTGCCGTCCGCATCGAGCTCTTCGGTGACGAGATCGAGAAGCTCTACTACCTGCACCCGCTCACCGGCGAGATCGTCCGCGAGGTGGACCAGCTGGTGATCTTCCCGGCGACGCACTACGCCGCCGGTCCGGAGCGCATGGAGCGTGCCATCCGCGACATCGAGGCGGAGCTCGCCGAGCGCCTCGCCGAGCTGGAGCGGCAGGGCAAGCTGCTCGAGGCGCAGCGGCTGCGGATGCGCACGACCTACGACATCGAGATGATGCGCCAGGTCGGCTTCTGCAACGGCATCGAGAACTACTCGATGCACATGGACGGCCGGTCGTACGGCGATCCCGCGTACACCCTGCTCGACTACTTTCCGGACGACTTCGTGACCGTCATCGACGAGTCGCACGTGACCATCCCCCAGATCGGCGGCATGTACGAGGGCGACGCCTCCCGCAAGCGCATCCTCATCGAGCACGGCTTCCGCCTGCCCAGCGCGGCCGACAACCGCCCGCTGCGCTTCGACGAGTTCCTCGAACGCGTCGGGCAGATGGTCTTCCTGTCGGCGACCCCCGGCCCGTGGGAGCTGCAGCAGTCCGGCGGCGAATACGTCGAGCAGGTCATCCGCCCCACCGGCCTGGTCGATCCCGAGGTGGTGGTCAAGCCCACCAAGGGCCAGATCGACGACCTCATGCACGAGATCAAGGAGCGTACGGAGCGGGACGAACGGGTTCTGGTCACCACCCTCACCAAGAAGATGGCCGAGGACCTCACCGACTACCTGCTCGAGAACGGCATCCGCGTCCGCTACCTGCACTCCGAGGTCGACACGCTGCGCCGGGTCGAGCTGCTCAAGGAGCTGCGCAAGGGCGACTACGACGTCCTCGTCGGCATCAACCTGCTCCGGGAAGGCCTCGACCTGCCGGAGGTGTCCCTGGTCGCGATCCTCGATGCGGACAAGGAAGGCTTCCTCCGCAGCGGCCGCTCGCTCATCCAGACGATCGGCCGCGCGGCGCGAAACGTCTCGGGCCAGGTCCACATGTACGCCGACAAGATGACCCCCTCCATGCGCGACGCCATCGAGGAGACCGACCGCCGGCGTGCCAAGCAGATAGCCCACAACAAGGCCCACGGCATCAACCCCGAGCCGTTGCGCAAGAAGATCCACGACATCCTCGACGACATCTACCGCGAGGCCGAGGACACCGACACGGCCATCGGCGGTCACGGCCCCGGCGGCCACGTCGTCGGCGGCGCCGGCCGCCAGATGTCGCGCGGCAAGGGCCCGGTGCCGGAGACCCGCTCCAAGGCCAGGACGTCGTCGGGCCCCGCCAGAGAAGGCATGGCCCGCGCGGAGCTCGCCCAGCTCATCCAGGATCTGAACGACCAGATGCTGGCGGCGGCCCGCGAACTCCAGTTCGAGCTGGCTGCCCGCATCCGAGACGAGGTGTCGGAACTGAAGAAGGAGCTCCGGGGAATGGACGTCGCCGGAGTGAAGTAGACAAGCGGAACTCGGTGGGGACGGGACCGGAATCTCACTAGGCTCGCGCCCGTGGTCTCGATTGACGAGGTGGAATGGATCGTCGGCCCCGTCGCCGTCGAGGCGGAACTCGTTCCGCTGGCTGAGCGTTGCCTCGAAGCCGACGGCGGGTTGCCCCTGTCCGTCGACCCGGGCTTCCTCCGGCGCCGGTGGGCGGGAGACTCCGTGACCACCGTGCAGGTCCGTTCGAGTGGTGCGGCCGGCGCCCCGCCGAGCCGATCCGATCATGCAGCGGAGCCGCCCCACCGAACCCTCGAGGCGGCGCCGCCCGGGCCGTCTGCGGTGGCGTCGTCTCCAGCGGCGTCGTTCCAGCCCGGGTCGACTTCGGCATCGTCGTCTTCGGCGGCGTCGTTCGAGCCGGGGTTGTCTTCGGCGGCGTCCTCTCCGGCGGGGTCGTTTCACCTCGCGCCGTCTCCGGCATCGTCGTCTTCGGCGGCGTCGTCGCCAGCCGCGTCGTCTCCGGCCGCGCCCGGTCCGCCCGCACCGGATCGGCCTGGGGGCCGCCTTCTCGCCGTGGGGGCTGTCCGGCCGACGTCCGGTGACGGTCCGGATCCTTGGGCGGGTGGTGCGACGTTCGTCGGGTTGGTCGATCCCGCGGCTCGGGCGTGCGGTCTGGGGCGCCGGCTCATCGACTGGGGGCTGGCCGAATGCCGGCGCAGTGGGGGACCGGTGACGGTCGAGACCGAGTCCCTGACCGCTGATTCCCTCCGGCTGTTCCACCAGCGGGGTCTGCGACAGGTGTTCGCCGAGGACGTCATGCGGTTCGATCTGGGTGCTCGGCGCGTACCCGATGCGGTGTGGCCGGCTGGCACCACCCTCGCCGTGTGGTCGGATGCGGAGGCCGAGCGGTTCTTCCGGGTTTATGAGGCCGCTTTCCGGGAGCGGCCGGGCTTCCCCGGGTGGAGCGCGGGGCGGTGGATCGCCGGGGTGACCGGGGACGACGAGTTCCGGCCCGGGTGGTCCGTGCTGGCGACCGTTCCCGGAGTGGGCGACGCCGGCTTCGTGACCGCTGCCGTCGGATGGATCGTGCAGGTGGGTGTCGTTCCCGCGGCTCGGGGGCGTGGGCTCGGTGCGGCTCTCGTGTCGGAGGCCCTGCGGCGGATGCGGGCAGGGGGAGCGGATGAGGCGTGGCTCGATGTCAACGTCGACAACCCCGCGAGCGGGCTGTACCGGCGGCTCGGCTTCGAGGACCGGGGGCGACGGGCTCGGTTCAGAGAACCGCGGGCGGTGGGTTCGGCTTAGGAAAGTGCGGCGCGGTGGGCTTGGGCGCGCACAACCGCGGGCGGTGGGTTCGGCTTAGGAAAGCGCGGCGCGGTGGGCTTGGGCGCGCACAACCGCGGGCGGTGCGTTCGGCTTAGGGACCGCGGCGCGGTGGGCTCGGCTCGGAGAACCGCGGGCGGTGGGCTCGGCTCAGCGAACCGCCGGAGGTGCGCTCCGCTCGGAGAACCGCAGGCAAGGGGCTCGGCTCAGCGAACCGGGGAAGGTGCGCTCGGCTCGGAGAATGGCAGGCGGCGGACTCGGTTTCGCGCCAACTGAAGACAAACTAGCCTCCTAGGATGCCTTAGGCGGTGTGGGGTCGAAATCGCTGACCTGGGGAACCGTCTGCGAGAGCCCTGACACGATTGGCCGGGGTGACGTGTCATGGGAGCCCGGGATGCGACACAATGGCTCCCGTAGGAGGGGAGTATTCCTCTGCGCCGGTCTCGTCAGCACGGTCAGCGTCCTAGCGGCGCGCCCGGGGCCGGTGGTCTTCGCTCGCCGGGCGAAGGCGGAAGAGACCTCCGACAGTCACTTCGCCGCTTCGGATCCTCTTTCCGGTGCGGCGATGAGCCGTGTCTGCCGGAGGTCCTCGTTGAACGTCTCCACCTGGGTGTGGCTGGTCACCCTCGCCGCTCTCGTCCTCATGCTCGCCGTCGATCTGCTGATCGTCGGGCGGCGTCCGCACGAGCCGTCGATGCGGGAGGCCGGTGGCTGGGTCGCCTTCTACGTCGGCCTCGCCCTGGCGTTCGGGGTCGGGTTGTGGGTCACGGCCGGCGGGGGGCCCGCGGGGGAGTTCTACACCGGGTGGCTCACCGAATACTCGCTGAGCGTCGACAACCTCTTCGTCTTCATGATCATCATGGCGCGGTTCAACGTGCCGCGGCAGTACCAGCAGAAGGTGCTGCTCATCGGGATCGTACTGGCGCTGCTCATGCGGGGTGCGTTCATCGCCGCCGGAGCCGCGTTGATCCAGCAGTTCTCATGGGTGTTCTACATCTTCGGCGTCTTCCTCGTCTACACCGCGATCACGCTGCTCAAGGGCGGTGAGAACGACGAGGAGGACTTCAAGGAGAACATCCTGATCCGCTGGGCCAAGCGGGCGCTCCCGATCTCCAGCTCCTTCGACTCCGGCAAGATGACGGCGATCACCGAGACCGGCAAGCGGGTGTTCACGCCGCTGCTCATCGTCATGATCGCCATCGGGACCACCGACCTGATCTTCGCGCTCGACTCGATTCCGGCGATCTTCGGCATCACCAAGGAGCCGTACCTCGTCTTCACCGCCAACGTCTTCGCCCTGATGGGGTTGCGCCAGCTCTACTTCCTGCTCGGCGGCTTGCTGGAGCGCCTGGTCTACCTCAACATCGGGCTGGCGTTCGTGCTCGCCTTCATCGGCGTCAAGCTGTTCCTCGAGGCGCTGCACACCAACTCGGTCGGGTTCATCAACCAGGGTCACGGGGTGTCGTGGGCGCCGGAGATCCCGATCTGGCTCTCGTTGCTGGTCATCATCGGCACCCTCGGCATCGCCACCGTCGCCAGCCTGGTCAAATCGTCGCGCGACCAGAAGCAGCCGCTCAAGACCTCGGCCTGAGCCGGCAGCGCCGCCCGACGGGAAGCGGCGGCTCAAGACCTCGGCCTGAGCCGGCAGCGCCGCCCGACGGGAAGCGGCGGCTCAAGACCTCCGCCTGACCGGAAGGCGACGCGCGGCCAGAAGCAGCCGGCTCAAGACGTCGGTCCCACCAGAAGCAGCCGCCCAAGACCTCCGGCCGACGAGAAGCAGCCGCTCAAGACCTCCGTCCCACCCGACGACAAAGGCCCCGCTGTCACGGCAGCGGGGCCTTTCGAAAACCATGCGCGGGTACGGTGCCGAGCACCGTACCCGCGACGTGTCCTACTGCTGGTGCTTGCGCCGGGCCGCAGCCCGGCCGCGGGTCTGCTGGTCGAGCACGACCTTGCGGATGCGCACCGCGGCCGGCGTCACCTCGACGCACTCGTCCTCGCGGCAGAATTCGAGGGCCTGTTCCAGCGACAGCTTGCGCGGCGGGATCAGCTTCTCGGTCTCGTCGGCGGTCGACGAGCGCATGTTGGTGAGCTTCTTCTCCTTGGTGATGTTGACGTCCATGTCGTCCTGGCGGCTGTTCTCGCCGACGATCATGCCCTCGTACACCTCGGTGGTCGGCTCGACGAAGAGCTGGCCGCGCTCCTGCAGGTTGGTCATGGCGAACGCCGTCACCACGCCGGCCCGGTCGGCGACGAGCGAGCCGTTCTGGCGGGTGCGCAGCTCGCCGAACCACGGCTCGTAGTCCTCGAAGAGGTGGTGCATGATGCCGGTGCCGCGGGTCTCGGTGAGGAACTCCGTACGGAATCCGATGAGGCCACGGGCGGGCACCAGCCACTCCATGCGCAGCCAGCCGGTGCCGTGGTTGATCAGCTCTTCCATCCGGCCCTTGCGGGTGGAGAGGAGCTGCGTGATCGCGCCCATGTACTCGTCGGGGGCGTCGATGGTGAGCCGCTCGACCGGCTCGTGCAGCTTGCCGTCGATCATCTTGGTGACCACCTGCGGCTTGCCGACGGTCAGCTCGTACGACTCGCGCCGCATCTGCTCGACCAGGATGGCGAGGGCCAGCTCGCCGCGGCCCTGCACCTCCCAGGCGTCCGGGCGCTCGGTGGGCAGGACCCGCAGCGACACGTTGCCGATGAGCTCCTTGTCGAGCCGGTCCTTGACCATGCGGGCCGTGACCTTGCCGCCCTTGACCTTGCCGACCAGCGGCGAGGTGTTGGTGCCGATGACCATGGAGATGGCCGGCTCGTCGACCTGGATCAGCGGCAGCGGCTTGGGGTTCTCGGCGTCGGCGAGCGTCTCACCGATCATGATGTCGGCGATGCCGGCGACCGCCATGATGTCGCCCGGGCCGGCGCTCTCGGCGGGCTTGCGCTCCAGGCCCTCGGTGATCAGCAGCTCGGAGATGCGTACGTTGCTGATCGTGCCGTCGGTCTTGCACCAGGCGACGGTCTGGCCCTTGCGGATGGTGCCCTCGTGCACCCGGCAGAGCGCGAGGCGCCCGAGGAACGGCGAGGCGTCGAGGTTGACGACGTGCGCCTGCAGCGGCGCGCCCTCGGTGTAGGTCGGGGCCGGGATGGTGTCGAGGATCGTGCTGAACAGCACCTCGAGGTCGGTGCTGTCCTCCGGGACGGTGCCGTCCTTGGGCTGGGTCAGCGAGGCGATGCCGTCGCGCGCGCAGGCGTAGACGATCGGGAACTCGATCTGGTGCTCGTCGGCGTCGAGGTCGAGGAAGAGCTCGTACGTCTCGTCGACGACCTCCTTGATCCGCGCGTCGGGGCGGTCCACCTTGTTGATCACCAGGATGATCGGCAGCTTGGCGTGCAGCGCCTTGCGGAGCACGAAGCGGGTCTGCGGCAGCGGGCCCTCGGAGGCGTCCACGAGCAGGACGACGCCGTCGACCATGGTGAGGCCGCGCTCGACCTCGCCGCCGAAGTCGGCGTGGCCGGGGGTGTCGATGATGTTGATGGTGACGGGCTCGCCGTCGGCGGGCTGGTAGCTGATCGCCGTGTTCTTGGCGAGGATGGTGATGCCCTTCTCCCGCTCCAGGTCCATGGAGTCCATGACGCGGTCGGCCATCTCGCCCCGCGCGTGGGACTGGCTCCCCTGGCGCAGCATGGCGTCGACCAGGGTGGTTTTGCCATGGTCGACGTGGGCGATGATGGCGACGTTGCGAAGGTCGGTGCGGGTCTGCATGACCTCATTCTCGCCGGTCTGGGTTGCCGTCGGCGCCCCGGGGTTCATCTGCGTGATCGGTGTCAACCGCCGTCCCGTACGTCCCTTTTGTCGATGAACCGCGGCAACCCCCGAGGGGGCCGCCGGGCCCGGCGGAGGTCGCGATACACTGGCAGGTGGAACCCGAGACGGTGCACCCGCTTGCTCTCCCGGTGGCGTTTTGACCCGGGACCGAGCGCGGTAGTAAAGTCTCGGGGTTGTCGTGCGTTGATGATGCTGGCGAGCTCCTGACTTTGGCCCGTGCAGCACACACTAAGGAGCTTTTGCGCAATGCCGCCCAAGAAGAAGACCCATGAGGTGACCCTCGCGCTTGAGGCGGGTAACGCCGCGATGGTGGACCTCGGCAAGATGCTCGGCCCCACCGGCGCCAACATGCGTGCCGTCAAGGTCGAGTACGACGAGGCGACCGCGAAGAACCGTGGCGAGATCATCCCCGTCATCGTCACCGTCTTCGAGGACCGCTCCCACCAGCTCACCTACAAGACGCCGCCGACGAGCTTCCTGATCCGCAAGGCTCTGGGCATCCAGTCGGGCGCGTCCAACCCGCTGACCCAGACGGTGGGAACGCTGAGCGCGGACCAGATCAGGTCGATCGCCGAGCGCAAGCTCCCCGACCTGAACGCCAACGACGTCGACGCCGCCATCAAGGTCGTCGCCGGCACGGCCCGGTCGATGGGCGTCAAGGTCGCCGAGTAATCCCGGTCACCGGTTCTCTCCACGGCGCGGTTCCCTCCGGGGGACCGCGCCGCGGTATTTTGCGGGGCTACCGGGTCTTGCCCGCGATCACCACCTCGATGAGGCCGTAGTCCTTCGCCTCCTCGGCCGACAGGATCCGGCCCGCCGACAGGTCGTCCTCCACCCGGCTGCGGGTCTGCCCGGTCACCTCCACGAGGCGCAGGATCACCTCCTCCAGCTCCCGCAGGTGCTGCCCGGCCGCCGCGGCGACCTCGTCCGCCGTACCCGTGACTCCGGCGGCGCGGGGCTCCGCGAGCTTGAACCGGGCGTGCCGGTAGGCCGACCGTCGCTGCGCGGCCGCGAGCACCGCGACGACCGCGCCGCCCGCCTCCGAGGTGACCACCGCGTGCACCGGCGCGGTCATCGCGTCGATCACGTCGACGACCGCGTGGGCCGCGTTGAGCTCGCCGCCGCCGCTCGCCATGTGCAGGTGCACCGGCTCCGGGCCGGCCGCGTCCAGGGTGAGCAGCGCCGCGGCGATGCCGGTGGCGGCCTGACCGGTGAGCGGACCGCGGATCATGACGATGCGCTGGTCGAAGAGGCGCTCCTCGAGCCAGCCGGGGATGGTGGGGCCGCCGGCGCCCGGCGTGCCCGGCGGCCAGGATTCGGGGGAGGGTGGGAACGGCTGCCAGCGCATCGGGTCGTGGCGCAGATCCATCGGGACCTCCGAAGGCTCGAGGGGTGTTCCGACCCTACGTCCGCGCCGGAGCCCGTCCGGCATGTTTCCGCCCAGGGCTGACCGTCCGGCCTCACCAGCCGCGGGCGTGCCATTCGGGCAGGTGGGGACGCTCCGCGCCGAGCGTCGAGTCCTTGCCGTGGCCGGGGTAGAACCAGGTGTCGTCGGGAAGCCGGTCGAACAGCTTGGCCTGCACGTCGCCGATGAGCGACCTGAAGTTCTCGTCACCGTTGGTGGCGCCGACGCCGCCCGGGAACAAGCTGTCGCCCGTGAAGAGGTGGGCGATGCCGTCCGGCTCCCGGTAGAGCAGCACGATGGAGCCCGGGGTGTGACCGACCACGTGGATGACCTCGAGCGTGCAGTCGCCGACCGCGATGGTGTCGCCGTCGCGCACCGTGTCCGTCACCACCGGGATCGCCTCGGCGTCGTCCGCGCCGGCGATCGAGCGTGCGCCGGTCGCCTGGACGACCTCGGCGAGCGCGCCGTGATGGTCGTGGTGCCGGTGGGTCGTCACCACCGCCGCCAGGCCGCCGTCGCCGATCAGCTCCAGCAGGGTCGGCGCGTCGTTCGCGGCGTCGACGAGCACCTGCGTGCCGTCGGAGGCACAGCGCAGCAGGTAGGCGTTGTTGTCCATCGGACCGACGGACACCTTGGTGACGGTCAGGCCGTGGAGCTCGCGGACCGCCGGGGCCGAGCCGCGGCTGACGTCTCCGGTGTATCCCATGGTCACTTCCATTTCGGTACGGCCGGCAGCTCGCCGTCCGGGGACACGGTCAGGTCGGCACCGTCGGCGCGGCCGGCGAGCCAGGCGGCGAGGGAGCGGGTGGGACCGGCGACCACCGGGGTGGTCTCCTGCACATCGCCGATGGTCAGCGGGTGCTCCAGGCCGTGCGGGCGCAGCACCAGCGCCGGCGAGCCGTCGGTCACGCCGCCGACGATCTCGCGCAGCAGCCGCAGGGCGAACGCGTCCGACCAGTCCTCCGGGGTGTATCCGCGGCCCAGGTCGACGTGGTGCACCTCGACCTCGCGCAGCCGGGCCCACGGCACGTACGCGGCGGAGCGGTCCCAGGACGGCAGGTGGAACGTCCAGGCCTCGGCCGGCATGGCCGCCGCGGCGTCCGCGAACCGCTCGTGGGACTCGCGCAGGTCGGCGATCTGCTCGGCGAGCGGGCGGCCCCGGCCGGCCTCGATGCCCTCCGCCCGGGCCGTCGGCGTCGGATACTGCGGCGTCTCCACGCCGGTGCGGGCCCAGGTGAGCAGGTTGGTGAGGGAGTCGGCGTTGCGGGCCACGTGGGTCAGCACGTGCCCGATGGTCCAGCCGGGCAGCGGCGACGGGGCGGCCTCGGCGCCGGGCTCCAGCTCCTCGGCCGTCCGGACGAGGCGGGCGGTCGCCTGATCGACATCGGTCATCAGCACAAGTGGATCGATGGTCACCCCCTCAACCTAGTGGGTGGCCCGCGCGGGCAGCGACGAAGAAACTCGCTTTCGGCGCGGTCACGGCGACCGTACCGTTCGCTCAGACGCGTCGCAGACCCCCGGAGGAGGTGGGAACCGTGCCTTCCGTTCGTGCGTCCCGACTTCGCCCGGGAGCCCGCGCCTGACACCCGTCGGCGCCGCTCCCCACACCACAGAGGGTTTCCCATGTCTGACCTGCCCGCTCTGGGCTGGGACGCGACGCTCGCGTCCGCCTACCGTCCCTTCGACCGCGCCGACACCGTCCCGGCGCGGGTGCTGCGCGCCGATCGCGGCGTCTGCACCGTGCTCGCCGCCGACGGCGTGCACCGCGCGAGCCTCGCCGGCAGCCTGCTGATCGGTGCCGCGGCCGACCCCGCCGACCTGCCCTGTGCCGGTGACTGGGCGGTGCTGCGGCGCTGGCCGGACCGCCGGCTCACGCTCGAGATCGTGCTGCCGCGGCGCAGTGCGCTGATCCGGCGTACCGCGGACAAGGACTCCACCGGCCAGGTCCTGGCCGCCAACATGGACACCGTCGCGGTGGTCGAGCCGATGCATCCGGCGCCCGACGACGCCCGCGTGGAGCGGCTGCTGGCCCTGGCCTGGGAGTCCGGCGCGCAGCCGCTGATCGTGCTCTCCAAGAGCGACACCGCGCGCCATCCGGAGGCGATCGCGCGCCAGCTCGGCGAGCTGGCTCCGGGGGTACGGGTGCTGCCGGTCAGCGTCCGCACCGGTGCGGGCCTGTCCGAGCTGCGTGACCTCGTGGCGCCCGGGCGCACCCTGGCGCTGCTCGGCCGTTCCGGAGCGGGCAAGTCGACGCTCGTCAACGCGCTTGCGGGCGCCGAGGTGATGGGCGTACAGGAGATCCGGCGGGCGGACGGCAAGGGGCGGCACACGACCGCGTACCGGAATCTGGTGCCGGTCCCCGGCGGCGGCGCCGTGATCGACACGCCCGGCATCCGCGGGGTGGGCCTGCTGGAGACGGCCGCGGGGCTGGACCGGGCGTTCGCGGACGTCGCCGCGGTGGCCGGGCGCTGTCGCTTCGGTGATTGTCGTCACGACGGCGAGCCCGGCTGCGCGGTGCAGGCCGCGCTGGCCGACGGGACCCTGGTGCCGCGGCGGCTGGAAAGCTGGCGCAAACTGCACCGTGAGGTCGCCGTGGAGAGCGGGCGCCGGGCCGAGCGGCTCGCCGGGACGGCCGGCCCGGGTCGGCGCCGACCGCGACGCTGACCGGGAGCGCGGGGGATGTTCGAGGGAGGTTCACCCGCCGGGGTGACGGGAATTCGAGGTCCCGGCGGAGTGCTGTACCTCGGCGGTCCGCAAAATGTCGTACCCCGCGGTTAGGGTGGCGGCGCCTATCGAACTGACGTAAACGGAGTGGCTGGCTGTGGCCGACCGACTGATCATCCGCGGCGCGCGGGAGCACAACCTGCGCGACGTCAACCTCGACCTGCCCCGCGACGCGATGATCGTGTTCACCGGGCTGAGCGGCTCGGGCAAGTCCAGCCTCGCCTTCGACACGATCTTCGCCGAGGGGCAGCGGCGTTACGTGGAGTCGCTGTCGTCGTACGCCCGGCAGTTCCTCGGCCAGATGGACAAGCCCGACGTCGACTTCATCGAGGGCCTGTCCCCGGCGGTCTCGATCGACCAGAAGTCGACCTCGCGCAACCCGCGCTCGACCGTCGGCACCATCACCGAGGTCTACGACTACCTGCGGCTGCTCTTCGCGCGCACGGGCATCCCGCACTGCCCGGCCTGCGGCGAGCGGATCAGCAGGCAGACCCCGCAGCAGATCGTCGACCGGGTCCTGGCGATGCCCGAGGGCACCCGCTTCATGGTGCTCGCGCCGGTCGTGCGCGGCCGCAAGGGCGAATACGTCGACCTCTTCGCCGAGCTGCAGGCCAAGGGCTATGCCCGGGCCCGGGTCGACGGCGTGGTCCACCCGCTCGCCGAGCCGCCGAAGCTGAAGAAGCAGGAGAAGCACACCATCGAGGTGGTGGTCGACCGGCTCAGCGTCAAGGCGAGCAGCAAGCAGCGGCTGACCGACTCGGTGGAGGCCACGCTCGCGCTCTCCGGCGGCATCGTCCTGCTCGACTTCGTCGACCTGCCGGAGGACGATCCGGGCCGCGAGCGCCGCTTCTCCGAGCACCTGGCCTGCCCCAACGACCATCCGCTCGCGATCGAGGACCTCGAGCCGCGGGTCTTCTCCTTCAACGCGCCCTACGGCGCCTGCCCGGAGTGCACCGGCCTGGGCACCAAGAAGGAGGTGGACCCGGAGCTGATCGTCCCGGACGAGGAGCGCAGCATCCGCGAGGGCGCCATCCAGCCCTGGTCCGGCGGCTCGACCCTGGAGTATTTCCTGCGCCTGCTGGAGGCGCTGGCCAAGGCCGAGGGCTTCAGCGTCGACACCCCGTGGCGCGCGCTGCCCAGCCGGGCGCAGAAGACCATCCTCTACGGCTCCGAGGACCAGGTCCACGTCCGCTACCGCAACAAGTACGGTCGCGAGCGCTCCTACTACACCGGCTTCGAGGGCGTGGTGCAGTGGATCGAGCGCCGGCACAACGACACCGAGAGCGACTGGTCGCGCGACAAGTACGAGGGCTACATGCGCGACATCCCCTGCCCGACCTGTGGCGGGGCGCGGCTCAAGCCCGAGGTCCTGGCGGTCACCATCGCCGGCAAGAGCATCGCCGAGGTCTGCAACCTCTCGGTGGGCGAGTGCGCCGAGCTGCTGGCCACCATCGAGCTCGACGACCGGCAGAAGATGATCGCCGAGCGGGTGCTCAAGGAGATCAACGCCCGGCTGCGCTTCCTGGTCGACGTCGGCCTGGACTACCTGTCGCTGGACCGCGGCGCCGGCACCCTGTCGGGCGGCGAGGCGCAGCGCATCCGGCTCGCCACCCAGATCGGCTCCGGCCTGGTCGGCGTCCTCTACGTGCTCGACGAGCCCTCGATCGGCCTGCACCAGCGCGACAACCACCGGCTGATCGAGACGCTGGTGCGCCTCAAGAACCTCGGCAACACCCTGATCGTGGTCGAGCACGACGAGGACACCATCCGCACGGCGGACTGGATCGTCGACATCGGCCCGGGCGCGGGGGAGCACGGCGGGCAGATCGTGCACAGCGGGTCGGTGAAGGGACTGCTGGCCAACAAGCAGTCGCCCACCGGGGCATACCTGTCGGGCCGCAAGTCGATCCCCACCCCGGCCACCCGCCGGCCGCAGACCGCCGGCCGCGAGCTGGTCGTGCAGGGCGCCCGCGAGCACAACCTGCGCAACCTGACCGTCGACTTCCCGCTCGGGCAGTTCATCGCGGTGACCGGGGTCAGCGGCTCGGGCAAGTCCACCCTGGTCAACGACATCCTCTACACCGTGCTGGCCAACCAGATCAACGGCGCCCGGATGGTCCCCGGCCGGCACACCCGCGTCACCGGTCTGGAGCACGTCGACAAGGTCGTCGGCGTCGACCAGTCGCCGATCGGGCGCACCCCGCGCTCCAACCCGGCGACCTACACCGGCGTCTTCGACAACGTCCGCAAGCTCTTCGCCGAGACCACCGAGGCCAAGGTCCGCGGGTACGGTCCCGGCCGGTTCTCGTTCAACGTCAAGGGCGGCCGCTGCGAGAACTGCTCCGGCGACGGCACGATCAAGATCGAGATGAACTTCCTCCCGGACGTGTACGTGCCGTGCGAGGTCTGCAAGGGCGCCCGCTACAACCGGGAGACGCTGGAGGTCCACTACAAGGGCAAGACGATCTCCGAGGTGCTGGAGATGCCGATCGAGGAGGCCGCGGAGTTCTTCCAGGCCATCCCGGCGATCCACCGCCACCTGCGGACCCTCGTCGACGTCGGCCTGGGCTACGTGCGCCTGGGCCAGCCGGCTCCCACGCTGTCCGGCGGCGAGGCACAGCGCGTCAAGCTCGCCTCCGAGCTGCAGAAGCGCTCCACCGGCCGGACCGTCTACGTGCTCGACGAGCCGACCACCGGCCTGCACTTCGAGGACATCCGCAAGCTGCTGCTGGTCCTCAACGGGCTGGTCGACAAGGGCAACACGGTGATCACCATCGAGCACAACCTCGACGTGATCAAGACCGCCGACTGGATCATCGACATGGGCCCGGAGGGCGGCAGCAAGGGCGGCCTGGTGCTGGCGACGGGCACGCCCGAGGAGATCGCCGAGGTCGCCGCCAGCCACACCGGCCACTTCCTGCGCCCGATGCTCGGGCTGAGCGGGGAGCCCGCCGGGGCGCAGGCGGCGGAGGCCCGCGCCGCCAAGGCCAACGGCGGCGGCAGGACGGGCGCCAAGGCCGCCGCCAAGACGGCCGCCAAGCCGCGGGCGAGCCGGTCCCGCGCCAAGACCGCCGTCTGATGGTTGAAGGACACAGGTAACTCACAGCTACGACGCCCGTTCCTGTTCCCGCCGCTGCCGAGCGGCGGGAAAGGGGCGGGCGCCGTGCTGTCCTTGGCGGAAGGCCCCGGAAAACAGGGCTTCCGCGCGGATAATTTCTCGGGTGCCCATGAACTACATCGGCCGGGCGCGCGTACATACAGGCAACGCCGCGTGACGTAAGCGCGCGGTCCAGGGGTTCTGGGAAGGGTTTGGCGAAAGATGACTGACGTGCAGCGGCCCGACACGGAGATCACGGGCACCCGCGAGACCGCCGGCATGGTGGCCTCGCGTCGCGTCGTACTCTCGGGCGCCGGCGCGCTCGGTGCCGGGTGCCTGCTCGCCGCCTGCGGCACGGACACCAAGAACGGCGTCGGCGCCGACGGCGGCGACTTCAGCAACGATCCCCTCCCCGCGGGCAGCGCAGGCCCGGACGCCAACGGCGGAGGCTCCGACGACGGCTCCGACGGCGGCGGCTCGTCCGGTGGCAAGACCCTCGTGGCGGCGGTCGACGTGCCCGAGGGCGGCGGCATCATCAAGGGCGACTACGTCATCACCCAGCCGGAGAAGGGCACCTACAAGGCGTTCAGCAAGATCTGCACGCACCAGGGCTGCCCGGTGACCAAGGTGGACGGCGGTCAGATCACCTGCCCCTGCCACAACAGCAGCTTCTCGATCTCCGACGGTTCGCCCACGGGCGGACCGGCCCGCAAGCCCCTGCCGGAGACGAAGGTCAAGAAGGACGGCGACAACATCGTCGCCGCGTGAGGACGTGGGGGCCGGCCAGTGATGGCCGCCGCGGCCACGGGACGCGGCGGACACGCCCTGCCGGCACGGCCGGCCCCCATCTCGCCCTGCCCGCCACCGTACGGCCGGAGGCCCGACGCCGTGGCGGCGGCAGCGGGCCTCCGGTCGGGTAATCATGTCAGGGGTCCGCACTAGTGTGGAGACGTGCCTGACCCGTCCAGCTACCGGCCGGCGCCCGGGACCATTCCGGACGCTCCCGGCGTCTACCGCTTCCGCGACCCCACCGGCCGCGTCATCTACGTCGGCAAGGCCAAGAGCCTGCGCAACCGGCTGAACTCCTACTTCGCCGACACGTGGAGCCTGCACGCGCGCACCCAGCAGATGGTCACCACGGCGGCCTCCGTGGACTGGGTCACCGTCGGCAGCGAGGTCGAGGCGCTGCAGCTCGAATTCTCCTGGATCAAGGAGTTCGACCCGCGCTTCAACGTCAAGTACCGCGACGACAAGTCGTATCCCTTCCTCGCCGTCACCCTCAACGAGGAGTTCCCGCGGCTGCAGGTCATGCGCGGGGCCAAGCGCAAGGGCGTGCGGTATTTCGGGCCGTACAGCCACGCCTGGGCGATCCGGGAGACCCTCGATCTGCTGCTGCGGGTCTTCCCGGCCCGCACCTGCTCCGCCGGGGTCTTCAAGCGGGCCGGTCAGATCGGCCGCCCGTGCCTGCTCGGCTACATCGGCAAGTGCTCCGCACCCTGCGTCGGCTCGGTCACGGCCGAGGAGCACCGCGCGATCGTCGACGACTTCTGCGACTTCATGGCCGGGCGCACCGACACCTTCGTCAAGCGCCTCGAGCGCGACATGCTCGACGCCTCCGAGCAGCTCGAGTTCGAGAAGGCCGCCCGCCTGCGCGACGACATCGCCGCGCTGCGCAAGGCGATGGAGAAGCAGACCGTCGTGCTCGGCGACGGCACCGACGCCGACGTCGTCGCGTTCGCCGAGGACCCGCTCGAGGCCGCGGTCCAGGTCTTCCACGTCCGCGACGGCCGCGTGCGCGGCCAGCGTGGCTGGGTGGTGGAGAAGGTCGAGGACCTGACGACCGGAGACCTCGTGCACCACTTCTGCAGCCAGGTGTACGGCGACGAGCACGGCGAGAACGACGTCCCCCGGGAGCTGCTCGTGCCGGAGCTCCCGCCGGACGCCGCCGCGCTCGAACACTGGCTCACCGAGCACCGCGGCAGCCGTGTGACCCTGCGGGTGCCACAGCGAGGCGACAAGCGCACCCTGCTGGAGACCGTGGCCCGCAACGCCGGCGAGTCCCTCGCCCGCCACAAGCTGCGCCGCGCCGGAGACCTGACCACCCGCAGCAAGGCACTCGACGAGATCGCCGAGGCGCTCGGGATGGACACGGCGCCGCTGCGCATCGAATGCTTCGACGTCTCCCAGATCCAGGGCACGGACGTGGTGGCCAGCATGGTCGTCTTCGAGGACGGCCTGCCGAGGAAGAGCGAGTATCGCCGCTTCGCGGTCCGGGGCAACCCGGACGGCAGCGGCACCGACGACCTGGCGGCCATGAGCGAGGTGATGCGGCGCCGGTTCGCCCGCTACCGCGCCCGGTCCACGGACGACCCGGCCGTGCCGGCCACCGACGCTTCCCCGGCCGAGCCCTCCGGGGCTTCCCTGGCCTCCCTGGGCGAGGTCTCCGAGGCTTCCCTGGGCGAGGTCTCCGAGGGTTCCTTGGCCGACCTTCCCGAGGTCGTTGCTTCCGCGGACGGTTCTTCGGCCGGGGGTTCCTCCGCGGCCGGTTCTTCCCTGGCCCGGCTTTCGGAGGGTTCCTCCCCGGCTTCTTCCCCGGTCGGCTCCACTGTGGCCGGGGCCTTCGCGTCCGGTTCCGGGTCTCCGGCCGGGGTCGGTGAGCCGGCCACCCACGACCTGCCGGGCATCGACCCGCTCACCGGGCGGCCACGCCGGTTCGCCTATCCGCCCCAGCTCGTCGTCGTCGACGGCGGCCAGCCCCAGGTCAACGCCGTCGCGGCGGTGCTCTCCGACCTCGGGATCACCGACGTGGCGCTCTGCGGCCTGGCCAAGCGGCTCGAGGAGGTGTGGCTGCCGGGCGAGGACTTCCCGGTCATCCTGCCGCGCACGTCCGAGGCCCTCTACCTCCTGCAGCGCGTCCGCGACGAGGCGCACCGCTTCGCCATCACCTTCCACCGGCAGCGGCGCTCGAAGCGGATGACGGCGTCCGCGCTGGACAACATCCCCGGCCTGGGGGAGACCCGCCGCAAGGCGCTGCTGCGGCACTTCGGCTCGCTGAAGCGGCTGGCGCAGGCGAGCCCGGAGGAGATCACCGAGGTTCCGGGCATCGGCCGCCGCACGGCCGAGGCGGTCCTGGCGGCGCTCGCCTCACCGAAGGACAGCTCGGCCGCGACCACCGCAGGCTCCGGTGCCGGGGGCACGGGTGTCCCCGGCCAGGGGGATGGTGTCGCCGGCCAGGGGGATGGTGTCGCCGGCCAGGGGGATGGCGAGGACGGCGACGGGGTGACGGGCGGCGGGCCGGCGGCGATGCCGGCGGGCGGTGCGGGGCGGACCAGGGCGGGGGCGAACCGGTCCCGGGTGGCGCGCCCGTTGCCCCGGCCCGCGGCCGACGGCGAAGGCTAGGGAACGGCTGAACCCTCCGGCGGTCGGCTGCTCATCTCCGGCGTGCGCGAGGACATCGGCCGGCTTCCGCTGGAGTGGCTCGTGAGCTGGGAAAAGGTGGAATAGCGACAGGCGGGTGCCGCGTTGGGTCAGACGGTGAGTCGCGGCGGTCGGGGGTCCCCCGGGGCACCTGGATCGGGTACCGGACATGATGTCCGGCGGGCTCCCGCGGGTCCGTCGGCCTAGGATGCAGTGTCCACCCGGCCGGGTGGGGCAAACGGTGCGGTGCAGGAGGAGTGCGTGACCGAGTCGATGCCGGAGTTCGCTCCGGAGCCGTCTCCCGACGAGGCCGCCACCGATCTCGTGGTGGTGACCGGGGTGTCCGGTGGCGGTCGCAGCACGGTCGCCCGCGCCCTGGAGAACGTCGGCTTCTATGTCGTCGACAACCTTCCTCAGGCGTTGATGCTGGACATGGCCCAGCTCGCCTTCGAGGCCGGTGGCGCCGCGCGGCGTACGGCGATGGTGCTGGACGTGCGCAGCCGGGCCTTCTCCACGGACCTGGCCGGCGCCGTCCGGGCGCTCAAGGAGCGCGGCTTCTCGCCGCGGGTGGTCTTCGTCGACGCCGACGACGAGGTGCTGATCCGGCGCTTCGAGTCGGTGCGCCGCTCGCACCCGCTGCAGGGCGACGGCCGCCTCGCCGACGGGATCGCCGCCGAGCGCAAGCTGCTCGAGGAGGCCCGCGAGCAGGCCGACGTGATCATCGACACCAGCCACCTCAACGTCAACCAGCTGCGCCGCCGCGTCGAGGAGCTGTTCGGCGGGGAGGACGCGCGCAAGCTGCGGATCACCGTGCTGTCCTTCGGCTTCAAGTACGGCCTGCCGCCCGATGCCGACTATGTGATGGATGCCCGGTTCCTCCCTAATCCGTTCTGGGTGCCCGAGCTGCGCGACCACACCGGCATGGAACAGGGCGTCAGCAGCTACGTGCTGGGCCAGGAGGGCGCGAGCGACTTCGTCGCCACCTACGCCGACCTGATCGCGTCGACCGCGCCCGGCTTCGAGCGGGAGGGCAAGCGCTACCTCACGGTGGCGGTCGGCTGCACCGGCGGCAAGCACCGCAGCGTGGCCATCGCGGAGGAGCTGACCACCCGTCTGTGCGACATCCGCCTGTCCGCCCACTCGTCGCACCGCGACCTGGGCCGGGAGTGACGGCGCAGCACGCCGGCCCGTCCGACGACGCGCGCCGGCCGACCGAGGTGGGCCACGCGGGGCCGCCGGGCGACGCGCGCCGGCCGACCGAGGCGGGCCACGCGGGGCCGCCGGGCGACGCGCGCCGGCCGACCGAGGCGGGCCACGCGGGGCCGCCGGGCGAGGTGCGCCGGCCGACCGCGGCGGGGGATGCGGGACCGTCGGGTCAGGAGCGCCGGCCGGTCAAGGTGGTGGCGTTCGGCGGCGGGCACGGGCTGGCCGCCTCGCTGCGGGCGCTGCGGCTCTGTTCGCCGCGGCTGCAGGTCGACATCACCGCGGTCGTCACCGTCGGCGACAACGGGGGGTCGAGCGGACGGCTGCGGGCCGAGCGGGATGCCCAGCTTCCTCCGGGTGACCTGCGGATGGCGCTGGCCGCCCTCGCCGATGACGATCCCGCCCACCAGACGACCGTGCGGCTCATGCAGCACCGGTTCGCGCCGGTCGGCAACCCGGACCGCCGCCAAGGAGCGACGGCGGCGACGCCAGCCGGTGACGAAGCGGGCGAGCGCGGCGAACCAGGTCAGCAGGACGAACCGGGCCAGCGGGGTCAACCAGGTCAGCAGGACGAAGCGGGCGCGCAGGACGAACCGGGCCAGCAGGACGAAGCTGGCGCGCGGGACGAACCGGGCCAGCGGGACGAAGCGGGCGATGGGGCGGCAGCGGCCGGGGGAGCGAGCGCCGGCGAGGTCGGTGGGAAGGACGGCTGGGGGAACGTCGATCGCCGGATCGCCTCGCTCGGGGGCAAGCACGACCCCCTTGCCGGGCATGCCGTCGGCAACCTGCTGCTGCTCGGGCTCCTTGAGCTCATGGACGATCCCGTCGAGGCGCTCGCGCATGCCGGGAAGATGGTCGGCGCGCAGGGGCGGGTGCTGCCCATGGCGTCGCACGCGGTCGGGATCGAGGCCGATGTGCGGGGCGCCGATCCGGCGCGGCCCGGGGACGTCGTGACCGTGCGGGGGCAGCATGCCGTCGCGATCGCTTCCGGGCATGTCGAGGCGGTGCGGATCGTGCCCCCGTCGCCGCCCGCCTGCCAGGCGGCGCTGGACGCGATCCGGGACGCCGACTGGCTGATCTTCGGGCCGGGGAGCTGGTACACCAGCGTGCTTCCGCACCTGCTGGTGCCCGAGCTGGCCGCCGCGATCGTGGCCAGTCCGGCACGGCGGCTCGTGACGATGAACCTCGCCGCCGACAACGAGACGCTCGGGCTCTCCGTGGCCGAGCATCTCGACGCCCTCCACTGGTACCTGCCGGAGCTGCGGATCGACGTCGTGCTCGCCGACGCCAAGTGGGTCGGCGAGCCGGATCCGGTGCACCATGCCGCCGAGGCGCTCGGGGCGCGGCTGGTACTCGCGCCGCTCGCCGTTGCGGACGGCAGTCCCAAGCATGATCCTGAGTCGTTGGGCAGTGCGTTGGTGCCGCTCCTGGGCCCCGATCGTTAAGCAACTGGCTATGGGATCGGCGAGCACCGGGCGAGGGGTCCAGCAGTCGGCGACGGGCCGGCACGACACACAGACCGCGTAAGAAGACCGCAAGAACAGCATGAGGTGACTTCGAGATGGCGATGACGGCAGCGGTCAAGGACGAGCTGAGCCGGGTCGACGTACCCAAGCCGTGCTGCCGCCGTGCGGAGATGGCCGCCCTCCTGCGCTTCGCCGGCGGCCTGCACATCGTCTCCGGCCGGGTGGTCGTCGAGGCCGAGCTGGACACCGGCGCCGTCGCCCGGCGGCTGCGGCGCGAGATCGCCGACGTGTACGGCTACCCGAGCGAAGTGCACGTCCTCGCCTCGGGCGGCCTGCGCAAGGGCAGCCACTACATCGTCCGGATCGTCAAGGACGGCGAGGCGCTCGCGCGGCAGACCGGCCTGCTCGACGTCCGGGGCCGTCCGGTGCGCGGCCTGCCCCCGCACGTCGTCTCCGCCAACGTCTGCTGCGCCGTCGCGGCCTGGCGCGGAGCCTTCATGGCCCACGGCTCGCTGACCGAGCCCGGCCGTTCCAGCGCGCTGGAGATCACCTGCCCGGGCCCGGAGGCGGCCCTGGCGCTGCGCGGCGCCGCCCGCCGGATCGGCATCACCGCCAAGGAGCGCGAGGTGCGCGGCGTCGACCGGGTCGTGATCAAGGACGGGGACGCGATCGCCGCGCTGCTCACCCGGATCGGCGCGCACGCGAGCGTGCTCGCCTGGGAGGAGCGCCGGGTACGCCGGGAGGTGCGCGCGACGGCGAACCGCCTTGCCAACTTCGACGACGCCAACCTGCGCCGCTCGGCCCGCGCGGCGGTGGCGGCGGCGGCCCGGGTGACCCGCGCCCTGGAGATCCTCGCCGACGAGGCGCCGAACCACCTGACCTCGGCCGGCCGGCTGCGGCTGGAGCACCGCCAGGCGAGCCTGGAGGAGCTGGGCGCGCTCGCCGACCCGCCGCTGACCAAGGACGCCATCGCCGGCCGGATCCGGCGCCTGCTCGCCCTGGCCGACAAGCGCGCCCGCGACCTGGGCATCCCCGACACCGAGGCGGCGGTCACCCCGGAGATGATGGCCTGCTAGTACCGGGCGGCGTCAGGCGAAGCGGGCTGCTGCCTCTTCCACCTGAGGTTCGGTGACCGGGAAGCCGGGGAAGCGGGAGAGCCGCTGCAGCGGGATCGCCCGCATCATCCGGCCGTTCGCCGGGTCGAGGAACATGGCCTCGACGAGGTCGTCGCCCAGCCGTTCGCGGAGCCAGGCACCGGCGGCCGGGTGGGCGAGCCAGGCGTCCACCGTCGCCCCCGGGGTGAGCGGGGTGGTCAGGTCGTCGCCGGGGAGCTCGATCGTGGTCTCCAGGCGGATGTCGCGCGACGACGCCCCGACACGGATGCCGAAGGCGCCTCCCTCGACCGTCCAGCGCCGTAGCACCGGGTGCCAGTAGGCGAACGCCCGGTCGCCGAGGGACACCGTCACCGCGCGGCTCTCGCCGGGCGCGAGCGTGACGCGGGCGAAGCCGCGCAGCTCCTGCTCGGGCCGGTAGACCCCGGCCACGGGGTCGGTCACGTACACCTGGACGACCTCCGTGCCGGGGCGCGCGCCGGTGTTGGTCACCGTCACCGTCACCCGCACGCTGCGGCCGTCCACGGTGACCGCCAGGTCGCCGTACGCGAACGACGTGTACGACAGCCCGTGCCCGAACGGGTACGCCACCGGCAGCCGGTGCGCGTCGTACCAGCGGTAGCCGATCAGCAGGCCCTCGCCGTACCGGACGTGGCCGTGCTCGCCGGGGAAGGCGCCGATCGCGGGGTTGTGCTCGTAGCGCACCGGGATGGTCTCGGCGAGCCGGCCGGCCGGTGCGGCGGTGCCGAGCAGCAGGTCCGCGGTGGCGGCGCCGCCGGCCTGGCCGAGGAGCCAGCCCTCCAGCACGGCGCCGGCGCGGTCCTGCCACGGTGCCACGGTGACGACCGAGCCGTTGGAGAGCACCACCACGACCCGGGGGTTCGCGTCGGCGACGGCGTGCAGCAGCGCGACCTGGCCGGCGGGCAGATCCAGGTGGGTGCGGTCGTAGCCCTCGGACTCGGCCGCCGGCGGCAGCCCCAGGAAGACCACGGCCACCTCGGCGCCGGCGGCGGCGCGGACCGCCTCCTCGATCAGGGCGGCATCGGCCGCGCCGGACTCGCCCGTGAAGCCGGGGGCGAAGACGACCTCGCGGGCGCCGTCGAGGGCGTCGCGCAGCGCGTCCAGGGCGGTGTCGACGCGGGTCGGGTTGACCTGCGAGGAGCCGGCGCCCTGGAACCGGGGCGTACGGGCGAACTCGCCGATCACCGCGATCGGGCCGCCGGTGCGGGGCAGCGGCAGGATGCCGTCGTTCTTGAGCAGTACGGCGCTGGCCGTCGCCGCCTCGCGGGCCAGGGCGTGGTGCGCGGCGGCGTCGAAGCCCTGTCCCGGGCCGAGCGCCCGCAGTGCCCGGCCGACCAGCTCGAGGACCCGGGTGGCGGCGCGGTCGACGTCCTTCTCGCTCAGGGTGCCGGCGCGCACGGCGTCCAGGATGATCCGGGTGCCGGCGCCGCCGGAGGAGGGCATCTCCAGGTCCAGGCCCGCGGCCAGGCCCGCGTCGCGGCGGTGGACCGCGCCCCAGTCGGAGACGACCAGGCCGCGGAAGCCCCATTCGTCGCGCAGGACCGTGGTGAGCAGCCAGGGATCCTCGCTCGCGTACGTGCCGTTGATCCGGTTGTACGCGCACATGACCGTCCACGGCTGCGACCCCGTGACGATCCGCTCGAAGGCCGGCAGGTAGATCTCGCGCAGCGTCCGCTCGTCCACGTCGGCGGAGACCGTCATCCGGTCGGTCTCCTGGTTGTTCGCCGCGAAATGCTTCAGCGACGTGCCGACGCCCTGGCTCTGCACGCCGTCCACCAGCGCCGCGCCGAGCTCGCCGGCGAGCAGCGGGTCCTCGGAGAAGTACTCGAAGTTGCGCCCGCACAGCGGCGAGCGCTTCATGTTGACGCCCGGGCCGAGCAGGACGGCGACCTCCGCCGCCCGGCACTCCCGGCCGAGGGCGGCGCCGACGCGGGTCAGCAGCTCGGGATCCCAGCTGGACGCGAGGCCGGCGGCGGGCGGGAAGCAGGTCGCCGGGACGCTGTCGTTCAGGCCCAGGTGGTCCGCCTCGCCGGCCTGCTTGCGCAGGCCGTGCGGGCCGTCGGTGAGGGTCAGCGCGGGGATGCCCAGGCGCTCCACCGCGGGTGTACGCCAGAAGTCGGCGCCGTCGAGCAGCGCGGCCTTCTCCTCCAGCGTGAGGGCGCCGATCAGGGCGGGGACGTCCAGGGATGTGCCGGGGTGAAGGCCCATACGCCTCAGCGTAGGGCCGATATGGGTGCTGCGCCCGGTTCGGTGGCCGGCGCCCGGGCCGGCAGCGCGCCGCGGCCCGGACCACGACGGCGCCTTCGCCCTGATCAGGTGCGGTCGGTGTGGCTTTTGTGCACTCGTGTGCCCGTATCCCGGAAGGGGCCTGAAGTAACGATAAGGTTGCGCCCCGACGCGAGGGCGACCGACCTCCTCGGCTAGGGTCTTGGTGGACGGCGACGGTGCCGGCAGCACGGCAGGGACGCGCCGGGACGCCGCCACCGACGCGGTTTTCAACGGCAAGCGCGGCACGCACACCTCCGCCGGTCGCAGAGCCCGGCGGACCGAAACGAGGAGATCGACCTGTGACCATCCGGGTTGGCATCAACGGCTTCGGCCGTATCGGCCGTAACTTCTTCCGGGCCGTGCTCGCCTCCGGCGCGGACATCGAGATCGTGGGCGTCAACGACCTCACCGACAACGCCACGCTGGCTCACCTGCTGAAGTACGACAGCATCCTGGGCCGCCTGCCGCACGAGGTGAAGGCCACCGCCGACGAGATCACCGTGGCCGGCAAGACCTTCAAGGCGTTCGCCGAGCGGGACCCGCAGAACCTGCCGTGGGGCGACCTGGGCGCGGACGTGGTCATCGAGTCGACCGGCTTCTTCACCGACGCCACCAAGGCCAAGACGCACGTCGACAAGGGCGCGAAGAAGGTCATCATCTCGGCGCCGGCCAAGAACGAGGACATCACGATCGTGATGGGCGTCAACGACAACCTGTACGACGCCGCGCAGCACACGGTCATCTCGAACGCTTCCTGCACCACCAACTGCCTCGCGCCGATGGCGAAGGTCCTCAACGACACGATCGGCATCGAGCGTGGCCTGATGACCACGATCCACGCCTACACGCAGGACCAGAACCTGCAGGACGGCCCGCACAAGGACCTGCGCCGCGCCCGCGCCGCCGCGCTCAACGTGGTGCCCACCTCGACCGGTGCCGCCAAGGCTGTCAGCCTGGTGCTGCCGGAGCTCAAGGGCCGGCTGGACGGCTTCGCGATGCGCGTGCCGATCCCGACCGGCTCGGCCACCGACCTGACCTTCCAGGCCGGCAAGGAGACCTCGGTGGACGAGGTCAACGCCGCGATCAAGGCCGCCGCGGAGGGCCCGCTCAAGGGCATCCTGACCTACACCGAGGACCCGATCGTGTCGGCGGACATCGTCACCGACCCGGCGTCGTGCATCTTCGACGCCGGCCTCACCAAGGTCATCGGCAACCAGGTCAAGGTCGTCGGCTGGTACGACAACGAGTGGGGCTACTCGAACCGCCTCGTCGACCTGGTCAAGCTGGTCGGCTGAGTCTCGTGAAGGCTCTCGACGACCTGCTCGGCGAGGGTGTGTCGGGTCGGCGCGTGCTGGTGCGCGCCGACCTGAACGTCCCGTTCGACAAGAGCGACCCCACGGTCATCAGCGACGACGGCCGCATCCGCGCGGTCCTGCCGACGCTGGTGGCGCTGCGCGACGCGGGTGCCCGCGTGATCGTGTGCTCGCACCTGGGACGCCCCAAGGGCGCCCCGGACCCCAAGTTCACCCTGGCGCCGGTCGCCACCCGCCTCGGTGAGCTGCTCGGCAACCCGGTGGTCTTCGCCTCCGACACCGTGGGTGCCTCGGCCTCGGAGTCGGTCGCGGCCCTGGCCGACGGCCAGGTGCTGCTGCTGGAGAACCTGCGCTTCAACGCGGGGGAGACCGCGAAGGACGACGCCGAGCGGGGCGCGTTCGCCGACCAGCTGGCCGCGTTCGCCGACGCGTACGTCGACGACGCGTTCGGCGCGGTGCACCGCAAGCACGCCTCGGTGTACGACGTGCCGGCCCGGCTCCCGCACTTCGCCGGCGGCCTGGTGCGGCGCGAGGTCGAGGTGCTGCGGCGGGTGACCGAGAGCCCGGAGCAGCCCTACGTGGTGGTGCTCGGCGGCTCGAAGGTCTCCGACAAGCTTGCCGTGATCAAGGCGCTGCTGCCCAAGGTGGACAAGCTGCTCGTGGGTGGCGGCATGTGCTTCACCTTCCTCAAGGCCCAGGGCCACGAGGTCGGCAAGTCGCTGCTCGAAGAGGAGATGATCTCCACCTGCGCGGAGCTGCTGGCGTCGGCCGAAGGCCGGATCGTGCTGCCGGTGGACGTCGTCGCGGCGACCGCGTTCGCCGCGGACGCGGAGCACGACATCTCCGACATTTCGGAAATTCCGGCTGATCGGCTGGGGCTGGACATCGGTCCGCGGTCGGTGGCGCTGTTCGCCGAGGCCATCGGGTCGGCGAAGACCGTGTTCTGGAACGGGCCGATGGGCGTGTTCGAGCTGGCGCCGTTCGCGGCCGGCACCCGGGGCGTGGCCGAGGCGATCACGAAGATCGACGGCTTCTCCGTGGTGGGCGGCGGCGACTCGGCCGCGGCCGTGCGCACGCTGGGCATCGACGAGTCCGCGTTCGGACACATCTCGACCGGCGGCGGCGCGTCGCTGGAGTACCTCGAGGGCAAGACCCTGCCGGGTCTCGCCGCGCTGGAGAGCTGAGCATGACGGACGTCACCCGCCGGCCGATCATGGCCGGCAACTGGAAGATGAACCTCAACCACCTCGAGGCGATCCTCCTGGTGCAGAAGCTGGCCGCCAGCCTCACCGAGCAGCAGCTCACCGACGTCGAGGCGGTCGTGCTGCCGCCGTACACCGACCTGCGCAGCGTGCAGACGGCGATCGACGGCGACAAGGTGAAGATCGGGTACGGCGCCCAGGACCTGTCGCAGCACAAGGGCGGCGCGTACACCGGTGAGATCTCCGGCGCGATGCTCGCCAAGCTGGGCTGCTCCTACGTGGTGGTCGGGCACTCCGAGCGCCGCGAGTACCACGGCGAGGACGACGCCCTGGTCAACGCGAAGGTGAAGGCGGCGCTCGCCAACGAGCTCACGCCCATCCTCTGCGTGGGCGAGGGGCTGGAGATCCGCGAGGCCGGCGGGCAGGTCGCGCACTGCTGCACCCAGCTCGACGGCGCCCTCGACGGGCTCAAGGCCGAGCAGGTCAAGAGCATCGTCATCGCGTACGAGCCGGTGTGGGCGATCGGCACCGGCAAGACCGCCACGCCCGAGGACGCGCAGGAGGTGTGCGGCGCCATCCGGGCGCGGCTCGCCGAGAAGTACGGCGCCGAGACGGCCGACGCGGTGCGGATCCAGTACGGCGGCTCCGTGAAGGCGGCGAACATCGCCGCGATCATGGCGCAGCCGGACGTCGACGGGGCGCTGATCGGCGGCGCGAGCCTGGACGCCGAGGAGTTCGCCTCGATCGTCCGGTTCCGCGAGCACGTCCAGCGCTGAGCTCTAAGATGAGGAACCGGCCGCCCCATCCTCATGGCCTGGTTCCGCGCGCACGGCCCGCGATGGTCCGTCGTGCGAAACCGGCCGCCCCAGGGCGGCTGGTTCCTCCTGCGCCCGCTATTGTGGTGGCGCTGCAGTGCCCTTCGAGAGGAATGACCGGACCATGCCGATCGCGTTCGCGTACACGTTGATCGTGTTGCTGATCATCACCAGCATCCTGCTGACCCTGCTGATCCTGCTGCACCGCGGCAAGGGCGGCGGCATGTCCAGCATGTTCGGCGGCGGCGTCACCTCCAGCCTGGCCGGCTCCTCGGTCGCGGAGAAGAACCTCGACCGTTACACCGTGCTGGTGGGCATCGTGTGGTTCGCCTGCATCGTCGGCCTCGGCCTCTGGCTGAAGCTCGCCCAGGCCGCCTGAGAACGACCAGCTTCTTACGGTTCGTCAACAACCCTTCCTGAGGCGCCTGAGGGAGTCGTAGACTCTGCCGCGCGGTCCGGTGTTTTCCGGGCCGCGCGGTTGTTTTTCCCGCTGTATCGCCCTCGAACAAGCTGTACCGCCCCTGAAAGACAGGAGTCACATCCGTGTCCAGTGGCAGTGCCATCCGCGGCAGCCGCATCGGCTCCAGCCCGATGCGCCCCGATGAGCGCAGCGAGCTCGCACCCTGCCGGGAGGTGAGGTATTGGTGCTCGGGCGGGCACGAGGTGGAGGTGCGGTTCGCCGCCGACGCACCCCCGCCCGAGACCTGGGACTGCACCCGGTGCGGCCAGCCGGCCGGCCTCGACCCGGCCAACCCGCCGGGCCGGATGCGGGTCGAGCCCTACAAGTCCCACCTTGCGTACGTGAAGGAGCGGCGCTCGGAGGCTGACGGGGCGGCGATCCTGGCCGAGGCGCTCGCGAAGGTCCGGCAGCGGCGCGGGGAGTAGGTCTACACCGGGGTCGTGTCGCGGCCCAGGTAGGTGACCGTGGCTGCCCCCGGCACGTCCAGCTCGACGAAGCCGAGGCGGCGGTAGAAGGCTCTCGCCGCGGTGTTCGCGGACGCCATGCCCAGGTGGACGCGGGGCACGCCGGCCGCGCGGAGTCCCCGCAGGAACCTGCCGATCAGGCTCCGCCCCCAGCCCCTGCCCTGCCAGCCGGGCAGCAGGTCGATGTGCAGGTGGGCCGGATAGTCCGCCAGCTCGGGCACGATCATGTGCTCCGGGTGGTGGTGCAGGGCCAGCATCTCGTCGTCCGGTGTCACCGGCGGGTCGTTCGGCGCCGGGTAGCGCCCGGCCGTCGCGGGCAGCCACTCGTCGCGGTAGCGGCGGGCGAAGCGTGCGGTGTCGGCCGTGCCGAGCACGTAGCCGACCGCCGTGCCGGTGCCGTCGTCGAGGATGTGGGCGTGCTCGGGCTCCAGGACGACGTAGGGCGCGGCGAAGATGTCGCCCATGAGCCGGTCGGACAAGTAGCGGCCACGGGCGTCGCCACCCGCGTCGGCGGTGCGGACGCAGATGTCGTACACGGCGTCGAGGTCACTCGAACGGAATGGGCGGATCACAGGCTGCACTTACGGAAGTCTAGGCGGCCAAGATCTGTGTCCTGCGTCACCATTTCGGCGCCAACCTTTTCCGCCGTCGCGCGTCCCTCCCGGTGAGACCTCGTCACCGAGCCGTGGAGTCGCCCGATGCGTCTGACCGCCCGTACCGCCACGTACACCGTCGCCGTGTCCGCCCTCGTCCTGCTCGGGGGAGGCTATGCCGCCACCGCGTTCGCCGGGGCGACCGGGCCGCGCCCGGCGCCGGGCGTGCAGCCCAGTCCGCCGGCCGGCGACCTGCCCTGCGAGGGCGAGGGACTGCCGTCGCCCGGCCCCGAAGGCCCCTCGGCCTCGGCGTGGCCCGCAACGCCGATGCCCTCGTCGTCGGCGTGGCCCGCAACGCCGATGCCCTCGTCGTCGGCGTGGCCCGCAACGCCGATGCCCTCGTCGTCGGCGTGGCCCGCAACGCCGATGCCCTCGTCGTCGGCGTGGCTCGAGATTCCGATGCCGTCGCCGTCGTACCCGCCGTGCCCGATGCCGAGCGGACCCGCCGCCGAGCCGATGCCGAGCGGATCCGCCGTCCCCGGGCCGGACGTGACGCCGACGACGATTGGACCCAGCGCGGTACCGTCGCCCACCCGGACCCGCTGACCCCAGGCCGCGCCCCATGTCTCTCGCTCTGCCCCTGGCCCGCCCCCTGCTGCGGTGGTGGCGTTCCGCGTTGTCCGGATCCCCGGCGCCGGTCCGGGGCACGGCGTCGTCCGGGCCCCCGGCGATCAACCAGCTGTACCACGCACGCCGGTTGAGGCTGGTGCGGCTGGCCGTGCTCATGGTCGACGACCTGGGCACGGCCGAGGACATCGTGCAGGACGTGTTCGCGTCGCTCTTCCGGCGGCACGGCGCGCACCTGCGCTCCGTCGAGGACCCCGACGCCTACCTCACCTCCGGGGTGATGAACGCGGCGCGCTCGGCGTTGCGGCGCCGCCGCACCGCGCGGGCGTACGTGCCGCCGCCGGCGGGCACCGTGCCGGCCGCCGAGGACCAGATGCTGCTGAGCGAGGGAGACCACGAGGTGCTGGCGGCACTAGCGAAGCTGACGGTACGGCAGCGTCAGGTGATGGTGCTGCGCTACTGGTCGGAGATGTCGGAACAAGAGATCGCCAACGTGCTGGACGTGTCCCGGGGCACCGTGAAGTCGACCGCACACCGGGCGCTGACCCTCCTGCGCGGCCTGCTGGGAGAGCGGCGATGAGCGCGCTCGAGGAGCGGTTGCGGGCGGCGCTGGAGGCGCGGGCGCGCGCGGTCACGGCCGACGCTCTGGCACCCGCCGTCCCGCCGACCGCGATGTCGCCCGGGCGGCGGATTCCGGCCCTGCGGTGGCGCCTGGTGGCGGCGGCGGTGGGCATGGCCCTCGCGCTCGCCGTCGTCGGCGCCGCCCTCCTCCCCCGGGGGAACGACGGCTCCGGCCCGGCGCCGAACGCCCCGGCCGCGCCGGGTCCGCTCGATCCGTCCGGGCAGCCGTCGTGGGATCCGTCCGGGCAGCCGTCGTGGGATCCGTCCGGCGGACCGGGGCCGGTGGACCCCTCGGGATCGCCCGGTCCGTCGGTCCCGTCGCCGTCGGACAGCGGGTTTCCGACGGGCGGCCCGGACAACGTCTCGCCCACCTCGTCGCCGTGACGTCCGCGAGGGGTCCCCGGGCGGTCCGCGTACCTGTCAGGATGGGCCGGTGAACTGGACGCTGGAAGTGGTGATCGTTCCGGTCTCGGACATCGACCGGGCGAAGGAGTTCTACGCCGGCAAGCTCGGCTTCGTCGTCGACCACGACACCGTCATCGGCGACGACGCGCGGATCGTGCAGCTCACCCCGCCCGGCTCCGGCTGCTCGATCGTCATCGGTCGCGGCGTGGTGCCGGAGATGGTGCCGGGGTCGCTGAGGGGCCTGCAACTGGTGGTGCCGGACATCAACCGGGCGCACGCCGAGCTGGTGGCCCGCGGCGTGCCGGTCAGCGACGTGCAGAAGGTCGGGGAGAACCCCCGCCCCACGCCGGACCCGCTGGACAACGTCGGGTTCCTCTTCTTCAGCGACCCCGACGGCAACGGCTGGGCGGTGCAGCAGATCTCGTCCCGGGCCTGACTTGAGGATTCCGCCGGCGCGAACCTGACTGCAACCGTCGTGCGCCCGTTGTGCACTCGGTGGATCCGCGGGGGGCCCGAAGAGGATGGCATGACGGACACGCAGATCGTTGAGCTGGGACTGCAGGCCATGACCATCGCGGCGAAGATGAGCGCGCCGGTGCTGCTGACGGCGTTGCTGATCGGCTTCGCGATCTCGTTGTTCCAGTCGGTGACGCAGATCCAGGAGGCGACGCTGTCGTTCGTGCCGAAGGCGATCGCGGTGGGTGCGGCGATGCTGTTCTCGGGCAACTGGATGCTGCACGAGATGATGACGTACACGACGCAGCTGTTCGAGAAGCTCCCGACGCTGCTGATGTCCTGAACCCGGACACACGAGAGCCGCCCCGCAGACCGCG
The DNA here is from genome assembly GCF_014648355.1 of Couchioplanes azureus. Lineage (GTDB taxonomy): Bacteria > Actinomycetota > Actinomycetes > Mycobacteriales > Micromonosporaceae > Actinoplanes > Actinoplanes azureus. The sequence continues at coordinate 632,534 of NZ_BMQY01000002.1, read as the reverse complement.
GGGCGGCTTTTTTCGTCTCGTTCAGCGCTTGGCGGCCGCCGCCGTGTCCAGCAGCCACACCGTCTTCGCCGCGCCGGTCGCCCGGGCCGCCGGGAGGGAGGCGTCACCGCTGAGGGCGGCGCCGACCGCGGCGGCCTTGTCCGGCCCGGCCGCCACCAGCCAGACCTCTGCCGCCGACCGGATCGCCGGCATGGTGAGCGAGATGCGGGTGGGCGGCGGCTTGGGGCTGTCGTGCACCGCCGTGACCGTGCCCTCGGCGGTCGCGTCCGGGTGGCCGGGGAACAGCGAGGCCACGTGCCCGTCCTCGCCGACGCCGAGCATGAGCACGTCGAAGGTGGCGCCGCCGGCCGCGAGGTCGTGGGCGTAGCGGGCCGCCGCGGCCGCCGCGTCGTCGCCGTCCGGGCCGTCCGCCGGCGGCATCGCGTGCACCCGCTCCGGAACCAGGGGCAGGCTGTCCAGCAGGGCCTCGCGGGCCTGGGTCTCGTTGCGGTCGGGGTCGCCGGAGGGCAGGAAGCGCTCGTCACCCCACCACAGGTCGACCCGGGACCAGTCGACGGCGGCCGCCGCCGGCAGGTCCCCGACGGCACGCAGCACCTTCGCCGCGACCCGGCCGCCGGTCAGCACCACGTCCGCCCGGCCGCGCACCGCCTGCGCGTCGACGATCGCGGTGACCAGCCGGGCCGCCACCACCGACGCCAGGATGTCGGCGTCCGGAACTACCACGACAACGGTCTCGCTCATCGGACTCCTCAGCACCTCGGCGCCCCGCGCCGGGCCGGCTACCCGGACGGCGGGGCCGCCCGCGCGCAACGGCGGAGCGGCCCCGTCGATCTTAGTGACTCAGGCGGCGGAACCGCCGGGGCCCGCCATGGCACCGGCCTCCTCGCGGGCCGCCAGCGCCGGGTCCTTCCACACGTGGACGCGCATCGCCGGCTTGCGGTCGAGGCCGGGCAGGCCGGCCATGGCGCCCAGCGCCTCGCCGTAGATCTGGTCGGCGTCCAGCCGGCGCAGCTCCTCGGCCAGCTCGTCGCCGACCGGCCGCTTCGGCAGCGGCATGTAACGCGGCTCCTGCCCGGTGCGGCTGAACAGCGCCGTGCCCTCCTCGCGGGTGACCGTGACGCAGTCGCCGTTGGCGCAGGAGAGCTGCACCGAGTGCATGCGCGGGGCCCGGTCGGTGTACTCCCACGTCGGCTCGATGCCCAGCCGGGACTTCAGCCACCCGCACATCAGGGCGGCGGTGGGGTCGTCGGCCGGGGCGACGACCGTGGCGCCGGTGACCCGCTCGTCGGTGGTGTCGAACGCGCCCGCCACCAGCGTGCGCCACAGCGTGATGCGGGTCCAGGTCAGGTCGGTGTCACCGGGCGCGTAGTCGACCGCCCGCTGCCGCAGGGCGGCGACCGGGTCCGCGGCGAGCTTGCTGTCGGTGATGCGGCGGTCCGCGACGACGCCGAGGAAGTCGTTGGCGATGACGTCCGGCGGCTCACCGTGCCACCACGTCACCACCGGCACGTCCGGGGCGAGCAGCGGCATGACCACCGACTCGGCGTGCAGGGCGAGGCGGCCGTACATGCGCATCACGACGGCCTCGGCCGGGCCCAGCCGCCCGCCCACGACGATCTCCGCGTCCAGCCGGCTGCGGCCCTCCAGATCGGAGCGGACCACGATGAGCAGGCGGCACGGGTGGGCGGACGCCGCGATGGTGGCGGCGGCCTCCGCCTCGCGGACCTTCTTCTCCTCCACCACGGCGACCAGGGTGAGGGCCAGGCCGGAGGCCACGCCGCCGGCGCTGCGCCGCTCGGCCGCGAGCGCCTTGACGACCTCGGTGCCGGTGGTGTCCCACAAGCCGATCATGCCCGCCTCCAAGCCCGGCCCTCGCGGGCCAGCATCTCGTCCGAAGCGCGCGGACCCCACTCGCCGGCGCGGTACGGCTCCGGCTGGGTGCCGGTCCAGGCCTCCTCGAGGGGATCGACGACGCGCCAGCTCTGCTCCACCTCGGCGGCGTCCGGGAACAGCGTCCGGTCGCCCACGAGCACGTCGAGCACCAGCCGCTCGTACGCCTCCGGGCTGGACTCGGTGAACGCCTCGCCGTACTGGAAGTCCATCGCGATGTCCCGGACCTCCATGGTGGTGCCCGGCACCTTGGAGCCGAACTTCAGCACCACGCCCTCGTCGGGCTGGACCCGGATGACGAGCTGGTTGTTGCCGAGCATCTCGACGTCGGCCGGGTCGAACGGCAGGTGCGGCGCGCGCTTGAAGAGGATGGCGATCTCGGTCACCCGGCGCGGCATCCGCTTGCCCACCCGGACGTAGAACGGGACGCCGGCCCAGCGGCGGTTCTGGATGCCCAGGCGCACCGCGACGTAGGTCTCCGTGGTGGAGCCCTGCGGCACGCCCTTCTCCTCCTGGTAGCCCACCGCGCGCTCGCCGGCCACCCAGCCCTGCAGATACTGCCCGCGCACCGAGCCGGCGGCGATGTCCGCCGGCAGGCTGATCGCCTTGAGCACCTTGAGCTTCTCGGCGCGGATCTCGTTGGGGTCGAAGCTCGTCGGCTCCTCCATGCCCACCAGCGCCAGCAGCTGCAGCAGGTGGTTCTGCAGCACGTCGCGGGCGGCGCCGGCGGAGTCGTAGAACGCGGCGCGGGTGCCGATGCCGACGTCCTCGGCCATGGTGATCTGCACCGAGTCGACGTACTTGGAGTTCCACACCGGCTCGAACAGGCTGTTGGCGAAGCGCAGGGCCAGGATGTTCTGGACCGTCTCCTTGCCGAGGTAGTGGTCGATGCGGAAGACGTCCTCCGGCGTGAAGACCTCGTCGACGAGCTGGTTGAGCGCCATGGCGGTCTTCAGGTCGTTGCCGAACGGCTTCTCGACGACGACCCGGCGCCAGCCGCCGGACTTGGCGTTGTCGGCCATCCCGGTGCGGTTCAGCTGGTTGAGCACCAGCGGGAACGCGGCCGGCGGGATGGAGAAGTAGAAGGCGGCGTTGCCCGCGATGCCGTTGCGCTCGCGCAGCTCGTCCAGGGTGGCCGCCAGGTGGTCGAAGGCGGCGTCGTCGTCGAACGAGCCGGGGACGAACTGGAACTGGCTCGACAGCCGCTGCCAGACGTCCTCACGCCACGGCGTCCGGGCGCCCTTCTTGGCGGCCTCGTAGGCCAGCGACTCGAAGTCGCCGTCGCCCCAGTCGCGCCGGGCGAAGCCGAGGACCACGAAGCCGGGCGGCAGCAGGCCCCGGTTGGCGAGGTCGTAGACGGCCGGGATCAGTTTCTTCCGCGACAGGTCACCGGTGACGCCGAAGATCACCAGAGCGCAGGGCTCCGGGATCCTGGGAAGCCGTCGGTCCTGTGCGGTGCGCAGCGGATTACCCACGTGTCACATCCTGCCAGTTTTTCGTCGTACCGCAGGGTTACCCACAACGACCGGGCGCCCGCTCCCGGCGGCGTCGCGCCGGGAGCGGGCCGGGCGGTCAGCGCGCCGCGGCGTCGAGCGACTTCTTCATGTCGGCGACCAGCTCGGCCCAGCTGGCCTCGAACTTCTCGACACCCTCGCTCTCGAGCACCCGGAAGACGTCCGGCAGGTCGACGCCGATCGCGGCGACGTCGTCCATGACCTTCTGGGCGGCCGCGTACGAGCCGGTCACGGTGTCGCCCCGGGTCTCGCCGTGGTCGTGGTACGCCGTGATGACCGACTCCGGCATGGTGTTGACCGTGCCGGGCGCGATCAGCTCCTCGACGTAGATGGTGTCCTTGTAGTCGGGGTTCTTCGTGCCGGTCGACGCCCACAGCGGCCGCTGCGGGTGCGCGCCCGCGTCGGCCAGGGCCTGCCAGCGCTCCGAGCCGAACACCTCGGCGTACGCCTGGTACGCGAGCTGGGCGTTGGCGATCGCCGCCTTGCCCCGCAGCGCCTTGGCCTCGTCGCTGCCGATCTTGTCGAGCCGCTTGTCGATCTCGGTATCCACCCGGGACACGAAGAACGAGGCGACCGAGCCCATCTTGGTGAGGTCGTGGCCGTTCGCCTTGGCCTGCTCCATGCCCGCCAGGAAGGCGTCCATGACGGCCCGGTAGCGCTCCAGCGAGAAGATCAGCGTGACGTTGACGCTGATGCCCGCGGCCAGCGTCGCCGTGATCGCCGGCAGGCCCGCCTCGGTCGCCGGGATCTTGATGAAGAGGTTCGGACGGTCGACGAGCCACCACAAGGTCTTCGCCTCGGCGATGGTCTTCTCGGTCTCGTGCGCGCTGCGCGGGTCGACCTCGATGGACACCCGGCCGTCGACGCCGTTGGACGCGTCGTACGCCGGCTTCATGACGTCGCACGCCCAGCGCACGTCGTACGAGGTGAGCAGCCGCACCGCCTCCTCGACGGTGACCTTCTGCGCGGCGAGGTCGCGCAGCTGCTCGTCGTAGGCGTCGGCGTCGGAGAGCGCCTTGGCGAAGATGGTCGGGTTCGTGGTCACGCCGACCACGTTCTGCTCGCGGCGCATCTTGTCCAGCGAGCCGCTCTGCAGGCGGACCCGGGAGAGATCGTCGAGCCACACCGCCACGCCGGCGGCGGAAAGGTCGGCAAGCCTGTCGGTCATTGTCACTCCTTCATCGGTGGCTTCGCCGCACCGCGGCGAAGCCACCTCAATTGCTCAGTTGCCGGTCGTGTGACCGGTGATTTCGCCGACCTTGGCGAGGGCGGCGTTGGCCTTGGCCACCACGTTGTCCGCGGTGAAGCCGAACTGCTCGAAGAGGATCTTCGCCGGGGCGCTGGCGCCGTAGTGCTCGATGCTGACGGCCTCGCCGGCGTCGCCGATCAGGCGGTCCCAGCTCATCCGGATGCCGGCCTCGACGGCGACGCGCGCCTTGACGCCGCGGGGGAGTACCTGCTGCTGGTAGGCCGTGTCCTGCTCGAAGAACCACTCCTGGCAGGGCATCGACACGACCCGGGTCGGGGTGCCCTCGGCCTCCAGACGCTCCTGCGCGGTGAGGCAGTACTGCACCTCGGAGCCGGTGCCGATGAGGATCACCTTCGGCTCGCCGCCGGACGCCTCGGAGAGGATGTAGCCGCCCTTGAGGACGCCCTCCGCGGACGCGTACTTGCTGCGGTCGATGGTCGGCAGGTTCTGCCGGGAGAGCGCCAGGGCGGTCGGGCGGTCGGTGTGCTCCAGCGCGCCGCGCCAGGCCCAGGCGGTCTCGTTGGCGTCCGCCGGGCGCACCACGTCGAGGCCGACGATGGCCCGCAGCGCGGTGAGCGTCTCGATCGGCTGGTGGGTGGGGCCGTCCTCGCCCAGGCCGATGGAGTCGTGCGTCCACACGTAGACGACCGGCAGCTTCATCAGCGCCGACAGCCGGACGGCGCCGCGCATGTAGTCGCTGAAGACCAGGAACGTGCCGCCGTACGGCCGGGTGCCGCCGTGCGCGGCGATGCCGTTGAGGATCGAGCCCATGCCGTGCTCGCGGACGCCGAAGTGCAGGGTGCGGCCGTACTCGTGGCCGGGGAAGGCCTTGGTGGCGTACTCGGCCGGGATGAACGAGGGCTCGCCCTTCATCGTGGTGTTGTTGCTCTCGGCCAGATCGGCCGAGCCGCCCCACAGCTCGGGCAGGACCGGCGCGAGGGCCTCGAGGACCTTGCCGGAGGCGGCGCGGGTGGCCAGGCCCTTGTCGTCGGCCGGGAACTCGGGCAGCGCCGCGGCCCAGCCCTCGGGCAGCGCGCGCCCGGCGAGGCGGTCGTACAGCTTCTTGCCGTCGGCGTTGCCGGCCGCCCAGGCCGCGAAGGCCTTGTCCCACTCGGCGTGCGCCTCGCGGCCGCGGGCCGAGACCTGGCGGGCGTGCTGGAGCACCTCGTCGGCGACGGCGAACGTCTCGTTCGGGTCGAAGCCCAGGATCTCCTTGGTGGCCGCGACCTCCTCGGCACCCAGGGCCGAACCGTGGATCTTGCCGGTGTTCTGCTTGTTCGGCGCGGGCCAGCCGATGATGGTGCGCAGCACGATGAAGGACGGCCGGTCGGTGACCGCCTTCGCGGCCTGGATCGCCGCGTAGAGGGCCTCCACGTCCTCGTGGTACTCGCCCTTGTCGGGGTCGCCCTGGCGCCAGTCCACCGTCTGCACGTGCCAGCCGTAGGCCGCGTAGCGCGCGCCGACGTCCTCGTTCTTGGCGATGCGGGTGTCGTCCTCGATGGAGATCTCGTTGTCGTCGTAGATCACCGTGAGGTTGCCGAGCTTCTGCACGCCGGCGACGGCGCTCGACTCGTGGCTGACGCCCTCCTCGATGTCCCCGTCCGAGCAGAGCGCGAAGACGTGGTGGTCGAAGACGGAGGTGCCGTCGGCGGCGTCCGGGTCGAACAGGCCGCGCTCGCGGCGGGCCGCCATCGCCATGCCCACGGCGTTGCCGATGCCCTGGCCGAGCGGACCGGTGGTGACCTCGACGCCCGGGGTGTGCCCGTACTCCGGGTGGCCGGGGGTCAGCGAGCCCCACTGCCGCAGCGAGGCCAGGTCGTCGAGCGCGAGACCGTAGCCGGAGAGGTAGAGCTGGATGTAGAGGGTGAGGCTGGAGTGGCCACAGGAGAGCACGAACCGGTCCCGCCCGGCCCACAGCGGGTCGGTGGGGTCGTGCCGCATCACCCGGTTGAACAGGAGGTAGGCGGCCGGCGCGAGGCTCATGGCCGTGCCGGGGTGACCGTTGCCGGATTTCTCGACGGCGTCCATGGCGAGCACACGGACGGTGTCTACCGCCCGGCGGTCGAGGTCGGACCAGTTCAAATCGTCAGTGGCAGCCACGTCGGTCGATCTCCTCGGGCATGGTGTGGGATCCCTACGAAAGTGACCCTATCCAGTCCGTGTAAACCACCGCCGCGGGAACGCCGCAGGCCCATACGCTGAGAGCGGACACACCGGCAGTTGCTGTGACGCCGTGCACCCCCGACGGGTCGCCCGGGCAGCGCCTGGGGCTGCGCGTAGGCTGTCCGAACGTGCCAGCCCGTCCGCACCGGTGACGGCTGACGAAATGCGCCCTCGCCGATGCCGGAAGGTGGCTGTCCGTGAGCATGATCACCGAGCGTCCCGTCCAGGGGCGGTCGCCGGGTCTCCGGGAGGCGGCGCCGCGGGCGGCCGCCCCGGCCCGCCGCGACATCCGCGCCGTGCTCATGGCGTACGTCTCGCTGACCAAGCCGCAGATCGTCGAGCTCCTGCTGGTGACCACCATCCCGGCGATGATGTTCGCCGCCGGCGGGCGCCCCGACCTGGGCCTGATGGCGGTCGTGCTGGTCGGTGGCTCGCTGGCCGCGGGCGCGGCCAGCGCGCTCAACTGCTACATCGACCGCGACATCGACCAGCTCATGCGGCGCACCAAGCGCCGCCCGCTGGCGACGCACAGCCTCACGCCGCGCTCGGTGCTGGTCTTCGGTCTGTCCCTGGCCGTGGTCTCGCTCGTGCTCATGGCCGTGTTCACCAACTGGCTGGCGACGGCGCTGACCGCGGCCGCGATCGTCTACTACGACGTGGTCTACACGCTCTGGCTCAAGCGGCGCACCCCGCAGAACACCTTCTGGGGCGGCATCTGCGGCGCGGCCCCGGTGCTCATCGCCTGGGCGGCGGTGACCGGCACGGTGGCACCCATCGGCTGGGCGCTTTTTGCGGTTGTCTTCTTTTGGCAGATGCCGCACTTCTACCCGCTCGCCATCAAGTACAAGGACGACTACGCCCGCGCCGGCATCCCGATGCTGCCCGTGGTCCGCTCGGCACGCCGGGTCGACGCCGAGATCCTGATCTTCACGGTGCTGACGGTCGCGGCGTCGCTGGCGGCCTGGCCGCTGGGCATGGGCCCGATCTACGGCGGCACGGCCCTGCTGGCGGGTGCCCTGTTCCTCCTCGAGGCCGTCCGCCTGGTCGGTCGCTCGCGCCGCGGGGAGCCGCTCAACGCCATGCGGCTCTTCCACTGGTCGATCACCTACCTGACGATCCTCTTCATCGCGGTCGCCGTCGACGCCCTCGTCTGACGCACAAAGTGTGCGATCGCATTGAGTGACGCCATTGCGTGCCCTCGCACACAATGCCCGTTTTTTCGACCCTGGCGGTGACACTCCGTCCCTCGATCGAGTGGACGTGACCTGGGGTATAAATCGGACGATATCCGGTCATACCAATGCCTTGATCCACCAAACCCGCAGGTAATTGGCATCACAAAAAGCACCTGTCGTTACTTGCTCCGGGCCCGAGTCTGCCTAGGCTTTGCCCATGGCAGAAGGTTCCGATACGACACTGACCGCGGAAATCCGGTCGTTCGCCTCCGGCCACGGCGGCGCGAAGGCGGTCATCGAGTACGTCGGCAAGCGTGGTGCCCGCATCGTCCTGGTGGGCGAGGACGGGGAGTGGACGGACCAGTTCGCCGCCGCCGGCACGGACGTGGCCCGCAAGGCCTGCGAGACCGCGGGCGTCGAGGTGGAGAACGAGTGGGAGCGCGAGCTCATGGAGCAGATGCGCCCCAGCAACGACCTCTGGCGTTCGATGTCCCGCCGCAGCATGGCGAGGTAGTTCTTCCTGATCTTTCGGTGCGGCCCGGGCGATGTCCGGGCCGCTTTCGTGTGGGCCGGGGCCGTCGGGTCAGGCCACTACCCGGGCGGGATCTGCCTCGTCTGCCCTGCTCGCCTTGGTCGTGGCGGAGGGCAGGGCCGGTTCGGGTGTCGCCGGTGCGGGGCGGTCGCGGAGGCGCCAGAGGGTGTTGAGGGTGGCCACCCAGACGAGGCACGCGCCGAGCATGTGGGCTGCCACCAGGACGACCGGCAGGTGGGTGAAGTACTGCACGAAGCCGATCAGGCCCTGGGCGAGCTCCACCGCGACGAAGACGGCTGCCGCCCGGATCGCCGGGGCCGGGGCGCTCGCCGCGCGCAGCGCGAACCAGAGGGCCACGGAGAGGCCGAGGAGCAGGAAGACCAGGTCGGCGTGGACCTGGGAGATGGTCGCCGGGTCGAGGCCGTTGCGCTTGGCGTCCTCGTCGCCCGCGTGCGGGCCGCTGCCCGTGACGATCACCCCGACCACGATCACCGCCGCGCTGACCAGGGCGGTCAGGCCGGCCAGGTGCCGCAGCGGCGCGGCGACCAGCACCCGGGTGGGTGCGTCGCCTTCCTTCGTGCGCTGCCAGAGGGCCCAGGTGACCGAGATCAGGGCCATCGAGAGCAGGAAGTGCAGGCCGACCACCCACGGGTTGAGGTCCGTCAGGACCGTGATGCCGCCGATGACGCCCTGGCCCGGGATGCCCAGACCGGCCGCGAGCGAGAGCAGGACCAGCGGACGGCGGCGGGGCTTGCGCCACAGCGCCGCGATGAAGGTGGCCAGGGCGATCAGGCCCAGCGCGATGCCGAGCAGCCGGTTGCCGAACTCGATGACGCCGTGGACGCCCATCTCGCGGGTGGTCGTGTACGACGCCTCGGTGCACTTGGGCCAGGTGGGGCAGCCGAGACCGGAGCCGGTCAGCCGGACCGCCGCGCCGGTCACGACCAGGCCGATGTTGGCGACCAGGGACGCCAGGGCCAGACGGCGCAGCAGGGTGGTCTCGTTCACCTCCGCGATCGTACGCCCGAAATCGACCGCCACCTCCGGGCCCTCCCGGGCGCGGTGTCCTGGATCACCCGAGCGCCGGTTTGCAGGCACGGAACGAATTACGTAACGTTGCCGTAGTGAAAAACGGAGTGCTGTCGAGGAGCAGTCAGGTGGCCGTTCCGGCCGCTGGCTCCCGCACGCCCTCCGCCGAGGGTAGAGGCGTCGACGGGCGCACCCGGGACCGGGTTGCGCAGCTGCTGCTCGAGCGCGGCACGGCCACCGCGGCCGAGCTCGGCGCCGAGCTCGGCCTGAGCCCGGCCGCCATCCGCAAGCACCTCGACGCGATGCTCGCCGACGCCCTCGTCGAGGTCCGTGAGGCGCCCCGCCGCGGCCCGCGCGGGCGCGGCCGGCCGGCCAAGGTCTTCGTGCTCACCGCCGCCGCCCGGGAGAGCTTCCCGCACTTCTACGACGGCATCGCCACCGCGGCCCTGCGCTGGATCGCCGAGCACGGCGGCCCCGAGGCCGTCGACGCCTTCGCCGCCGCCCAGGTCTCCGCGCTGGAGGAGCGCTGCCGGGCCGCGCTGCTGGAGGCCGGCGACGACCCGCTCGCCCGGGCGGAGGCACTCGCGGAGGCGCTGACCGCCGAGGGCTACGCTGCCAACGCGACCACGATCGCGTCCGGCGGGCAGCTGTGCCAGCACCACTGCCCGGTGGCCCACGTGGCCGCCGAGTTTCCCCAGCTGTGCGACGCCGAGACCGCGGTCATCTCGCGGCTCATCGGCACCCACGTGCAGCGCCTCGCCACCATCGCGCACGGCGACGGGGTGTGCACCACGCACATCCCCGCCCCGCAGTGCCCACCCCATAACCACACCACGGTTAGGAACGGATAATGACCGACCAGATCGTCACTCAGGAAGAGCACCTGGCCGCTCTTGGCAAGTACGAGTACGGCTGGGCCGACGCCGACGTCGCGGGCGCCGCCGCGCAGCGCGGTCTGTCCGAGGCCGTGGTGCGCGACATCTCCGCGAAGAAGAACGAGCCGCAGTGGATGCTCGACCTGCGCCTCAAGGGCCTGCGCCTGTTCGACCGCAAGCCCATGCCGAACTGGGGCGCCGACCTCACCGGCATCGACTTCCAGAACATCAAGTACTTCGTGCGCTCCACCGAGAAGCAGGCCACCAGCTGGGAGGACCTGCCCGAGGACATCAAGGCGACCTACGACAAGCTGGGCATCCCCGAGGCGGAGAAGCAGCGCCTCGTGGCCGGCGTCGCCGCGCAGTACGAGTCCGAGGTCGTCTACCACAAGATCCGTGAGGACCTCGAGGAGCAGGGCGTCGTCTTCCTCGACACCGACACGGCTCTCAAGGAGCACGAGGACATCTTCAAGGAGTACTTCGGCACGGTCATCCCGGTCGGCGACAACAAGTTCGCCGCGCTGAACACCTCCGTGTGGTCCGGCGGCTCGTTCATCTACGTGCCCAAGGGCGTGCACGTGGAGATCCCGCTGCAGGCGTACTTCCGGATCAACACCGAGAACATGGGCCAGTTCGAGCGGACCCTGATCATCGTCGACGAGGGCGCGTACGTGCACTACGTCGAGGGTTGCACCGCGCCGATCTACTCGTCGGACTCGTTGCACAGCGCGGTCGTCGAGATCATCGTCAAGAAGAACGCCCGCTGCCGGTACACGACCATCCAGAACTGGTCGAATAACGTCTACAACCTGGTCACCAAGCGCGCCACCTGCGAGGAGGGCGCGACCATGGAGTGGATCGACGGCAACATCGGCTCCAAGGTGACGATGAAGTACCCGGCCGTCTACATGACCGGCCCGCACGCCAAGGGCGAGGTGCTGAGCGTCGCGATGGCCGGCGAGGGCCAGCACCAGGACGCCGGCGCCAAGATGGTGCACGCGGCGCCGTACACGTCCTCGACGATCGTCAGCAAGTCCATCGCCCGCGGCGGCGGCCGCACCTCCTACCGCGGCCTGGTGCAGGTCATGGACGGCTCGCACCACAGCGCCAGCACGGTCAAGTGCGACGCGCTGCTGGTCGACACCATCTCGCGCTCGGACACGTACCCGTACGTCGACATCCGCGAGGACGACGTCAACATGGGCCACGAGGCGACCGTCTCCAAGGTCAGCGAGGACCAGCTCTTCTACCTGATGAGCCGCGGCCTGACCGAGGACGAGGCGATGGCGATGATCGTGCGCGGCTTCATCGAGCCCATCGCCAAGGAGCTCCCGATGGAGTACGCCCTCGAGCTCAACCGCCTGATCGAGCTCCAGATGGAGGGCGCGGTCGGCTGACCGCGCCCACCCCCCGGCCCGCGAGAAGACTGAGAACAAGGACGAGATGACTACCGAGGCCATGGCCCCGCCGAGCACCAAGTCGCAGGTGCTGCGTTCCTTCGACGTCACCGACTTCCCGGCCGTCACCGGCCTGGAGGAGGAGTGGCGCTTCACCCCGGTCAAGCGGCTGGGCGCCCTGATCACGGCGAACTCGCTCACCGGCGCGGCGCCCGGGTACGCCCCGGGCGACCTGCCGGCGGGCATCTCGGTCACCCAGGTCGACGCGGGCAAGGTCGACCCGGTGCTGACGCCGTTCGACCGGATCAGCGCGCTGGCGTACGGCTCGGCGGCCGAGGTGACGCTGATCGACGTCGCCGCCGAGACGGTGTCCGACACGGCCGCCGTGATCCGCGTCGTCGGGCAGGGCGCCGAGGCCGCGGCCGCGCGCACGTACGTCCGGGTCGGCAACTTCGCCAAGGTCACCGTCGTGCTGGAGCAGACCGGCACGGCGAGCCTGGCCGACAACATCGAGGTCGTGCTCGGCGACAGCGCCCAGCTCACCTTCGTCACGCTCGCCGAGTGGGACGGCGGCTCGGTCCAGGCCCAGCACGTCAAGTTCCGGGTCGGCAAGGACGCCCGGGTCCAGCACGTGCAGGTGGCCCTCGGCGGTGACCTGGTCCGCCAGTTCACCTCCGTGGAGTACACCGGCCGCGGCGGCGACGCCGAGCTCTGGGGCCTGTACTTCGCCGACGCCGGCCAGCACCTCGAGCACCGCCAGCTGGTCGACCACAGTGTGCCGGACTGCCGCAGCTACGTCGGCTACCGCGGCGCACTGCAAGGCGCGTCGGCGCACACCGTCTGGGTCGGCGACGTGCTCATCCGGGCGGCGGCGACCGGCACGGAGACGTACGAGATCAACCGCAACCTGGTGCTGACCGACGGCGCCCGGGCCGACTCGGTGCCCAACCTCGAGATCGAGACCGGCGAGGTCGCCGGCGCGGGCCACGCCAGCGCCACCGGCCGCTTCGACGACGAGCAGCTCTTCTACCTGATGGCCCGCGGCATCCCCGAGTTCGAGGCCCGCAAGCTCGTCGTCCGCGGCTTCTTCGCCGAGCTGGTCAACAAGATCCCGGTCGAGGAGCTGCGCGAGCGCCTGGGCGACGCCATCGAGTCCCGGCTGGCGAAGGCGGGGGCCTGAGCCATGTCCTTCGAGCTTGTCGGGCCCGCCGCCGACGTGGCGAAGGGCACGGCGATCTCCGTCGAGGTGAACGGCGTCGACGTCGCCGTGGTGCACGCCGACGACGACAACTTCTACGCCGTGCGCGACGAGTGCAGCCACGCGGCCGTCGCGCTCTCCGAGGGCGAGACCGACGGCTGCACCCTGGAGTGCTGGCTGCACGGCTCCCGCTTCGACCTGCGTACCGGCGAGCCGTCCGGACCGCCCGCCACCGAGCCGGTGGCGACCTTCCCCGTCGAGATCCGCGACGGCGACATCTACGTTTCGACGACACCGAGTAATGGAGTAGAGCCGTGAGCACCCTGGAGATCCGTGACCTGCAGGTTTCGGTCAAGCTGCCCGAGGGCGACCTGAAGCCGATCCTGGCCGGGGTCGACCTCACCGTGAAGTCGGGCGAGACCCACGCCATCATGGGCCCCAACGGCTCCGGCAAGTCCACCCTGGCGTACTCCATCGCGGGCCACCCCAAGTACGAGATCACCGGCGGCACGGTGACCCTCGACGGCGAGGACGTCCTGGAGATGAGCGTCGACGAGCGCGCCCGGGCCGGCCTCTTCCTCGCCATGCAGTACCCCGTCGAGGTGCCCGGGGTGTCGGTGGCCAACTTCCTGCGTACCGCCAAGACCGCGATCGACGGCGAGGCGCCGAAGCTGCGTACCTGGGCCGGCGAGCTGCGCGGCGCCATGGAGAAGCTGCAGATGGACCCGTCGTTCGCCCAGCGCAACGTCAACGAGGGCTTCTCCGGTGGTGAGAAGAAGCGGCACGAGATCATGCAGCTGGAGCTGCTCAAGCCGAAGATGGCGATCCTCGACGAGACCGACTCCGGCCTCGACATCGACGCGCTGCGCATCGTCAGCGAGGGCGTCAACCGGGTCCGCGAGACCGGCGAGACCGGCCTGCTGCTGATCACCCACTACACCCGCATCCTGCGCTACATCAAGCCCGACTTCGTGCACGTCTTCGTGGCCGGCAAGATCGTCCAGGAGGGTGGCCCCGAGCTCGCCGAGCAGCTCGAGGCCGAGGGGTACGAGCGGTACGTCGCCGGCGCCCGCGCCTGAGCCGGGTCCGTCCCTAGGGAGATCAAGATGACCTTCGACGTGGCCCGGGTTCGCGCCGACTTCCCGATCCTGGGCCGGGAGATCAACGGGCATCCGCTGGTCTACCTGGACAGCGCCAACACCTCGCAGAAGCCGCGCCAGGTGATCGACGCCATGCGTGATCACCAGGAGCGGCACAACGGCAACGTGTCGCGCTCGGTGCACACGCTGGGCACCGAGTCGACCACCGCGTACGAGGCGGCCCGCGCGAAGGTCGCCGCGTTCATCGGGGCGCCCTCGCCGGACGAGGTGGTCTTCACCAAGAACTCCACCGAGGCGATCAACCTGGTGGCGTGGACGGCGGCGGAGTTCCTGTCGCTCGGCCCCGGCGACGAGATCGTGGTCTCCGAGATGGAGCACCACTCCAACCTCGTACCGTGGCAGCTGCTCTGCCAGCGCACCGGCGCGACCCTGCGCTGGTTCGGCGTCACCGACGAGGGCCGGCTCGACGAGTCCGAGCTCTCCTCCCTGGTGAACGAGCGGACGAAGCTGGTCTCGGTCGTGCACATGTCCAACATCCTGGGCACGATCAACGACCCGGCGCGCATCGTCGCCCGCGCGCACGAGGTCGGCGCGCTGGTCATGCTCGACTGCTCGCAGTCGGTGCCGCACTTCCCGGTGGACGTCCGCGACCTCGGCGCCGACTTCATCGCGTTCACCGGCCACAAGATGCTCGGCCCGACCGGCATCGGCGTGCTCTGGGGACGCATGGCACTGCTCGAGTCGATGCCGCCCTTCCTCGCGGGCGGGTCCACGATCGAGACGGTCAGCCTCGGCGGCACCACGTTCGCACCGCCCCCGGCCCGCTTCGAGGGCGGCACCCCGCCGATCACCGAGGCCGTCGGCCTCGGCGCCGCCGTCGACTACCTGACGGCGCTCGGCATGGAGAACGTGCACCGCCACGAGCAGGAGATCACCGCGTACGCGCTGAAGGCGCTCACCGACGTCCCGGGCGTGCGCATCTACGGCCCCGCCACGCCGGAAGGGCGCGGCGGCACGGTGTCGTTCGAGGTGAACGGGGTACATCCGCACGACGTGGGGCAGATCCTCGACAGCCTCGGCGTCGAGGTGAGAGTGGGCCACCACTGCGCGCGCCCGGTGTGCACCCGGTACGGGGTGCCGGCGATGACCCGAGCCTCGTTCTACCTCTATACGACGACCGACGAGATCGACGCCCTGGCGCGCGGTCTCGAGCAGGTGCGGAGGGTGTTCGCCTGATGATCGACCAGCTCTACCAGGACATCATCCTGGACCACTACAAGCATCCGCACGGGCGCGGGCTGCGCGACCCGTACCAGGGCGAGGCGCACCACGTGAACCCGACCTGCGGCGACGAGATCACCGTCCGGGTCACCAGCGACCTGTCCGACATCTCGTACGACGGGGTGGGCTGCTCGATCAGCCAGGCCTCGGCGTCGGTCCTGCACGAGCTGCTCAAGGGCCGTCCGGTGGCCGAGGCCTTTGCGATCCACGCGGAGTTCCTCGACCTGATGCAGAGCCGGGGCCAGAAGGAACCGGACGAGGAAATGCTCGGCGACGGCATCGCCTTCGCCGGCGTCGCGAAGTACCCGGCCCGGGTGAAGTGCGCGCTGCTGCCATGGATGGCCTTCAAGGACGCCGCGGCGCGCGCCGGTGTGGGCATCAACCCGGAGGTGACGGCATGACCGACAGAACTGTGGAAGAGATCGCCGCGGACGCGGCCGAGACGGCCGGACCGGACGACGCGACGTCGCGGGCCTCGACGGCCCCGGTCGCCCCGGACGACTCCGAGGGCGCGGGTGCCGCCCCCGCGGACCAGGCTTCCTCCGCGGCCCCGGCCGCCGGCGGCGCGGGTGCCAAGGCCGCCGTCGCCGACGTCGAGGAGGCGATGAAGGACGTCGTCGACCCGGAGCTCGGCATCAACGTCGTCGACCTCGGCCTCGTCTACGACGTCCACGTCGACGACGACAACGTCGCCACCCTGGACATGACGCTGACCTCGGCGGCGTGCCCGCTGACCGACGTGATCGAGGACCAGACCCGCCAGGCCCTGACCACCGGCCCCGGCGGCGGCCTGGTGAAGGACTTCCGGATCAACTGGGTCTGGCTCCCGCCGTGGGGCCCGGACAAGATCACCGACGACGGCCGGGACCAGCTCCGGGCGCTCGGCTTCAACGTCTGACCGCACCGGGCCGGCGCGCTCGACGCGCCGGCCGCGGCTGGCGCGCCCGGCAGTCAGGGTTTGCTCCACCGCTCCTGCACCCCGGGAACGCCGACCAGAGACGTCGTCACGCCGGCCCGCGCGACCCCGCGCCGGCCGGCGTGGTCGTTTCCGGACCCGCCATGGCCGCGGCCGTCGCTTCCCGCGTCACCACTCCGCGGCCGCCGGATCCCGTGCCCTGCGTTGGCTCGGGGGCGCGACTCCTGGACATTCGCTGACCTGCGGTTCCCGGAAATGTCGGTGGCCGGTGGTAGACAAACGGGCATGACCTCGACGCCGCCGTACCCGGACCTGCTGGACCAGATCGACGAGCGCGCGACCGCGTTCCGCGAGGCGGTGACCATGGCCGGTCCCACAGCCCGGGTGCCGGGCTGCCCGCAATGGACGGTGCGTGACCTGACCGCCCACCTCGGCAAGGTCCACCGCTTCTGGGCGGCGACCGTCGCGGCCGGACCGTCCGAGGATCCCCCACCCGCCCAGGCCATCGGCGACACCGCCCCGCAGCCAGACCTGCTGGCCTGGTCGGCGGAGTCCACCCGCCTGCTGCTGGACGCCCTGCGGTCCGCCGCACCCGACCGCGAATGCTGGACGTGGTGGAAGGCCTCCGAGGCCCCGACGACCGTCGCAGCGGTCGCCCGCCACCAGGTGCAGGAGGCGGCAGTGCACGCATACGACGCGCAGGAGGCCGCCGGCAAGGCAGAGCCCCTCCCCGCCGCGATCGCCGTCGACGCGATCTCCGAGTTCCTGGTCGCCAGCCTCGGCAGCCTGGGCCCATGGCCACACCGCCCGGCCCGCATCGCCCTGTCCGCGGTGGAAGGCCCCACCTGGCTCCTCGACCTCACCCCCGCCGGCGCAAAGGCCAACCCGGCCCCCAGCGGCGATCCCCTCGCCACAATCCACGCACCGGCCAGCGACCTCCTCCTACTCCTCTACGGCCGCATCGGCACGGACGCGGTCGTCGTCAAGGGAGACACCTCAGCCGTCGACGAACTCCTGACCTGGACCGACAACGACTAACTGACCTGGACCGACAACGACTAACTGACCTGGACCGACGATGACCAACTGACCGGCACCGGCAGCGACTCACTCACCTGGACCTTTGGTGGGTCGCGGCCGTGCGGGCGCTGCGGGCGTGACCTCTTCGCCGTGTCCGGATGGTTCAGAGGTGCTTGGCGGCCTCGCGGACGGACAACGGCGACAGCAGGTGCTGATGCCGGGAGAGGTAAGTGCGGACCGCTTCGGCGTCGGTTCGGGCGTACTGGCGTAGCGCCCAGCCGATGGCCTTGCGCACGAAGAAGTCCGGGTGACCGGCCTGCCGCGTGCAATAACCGAAGAGCTTGTCGGCGTTCGTCCGCCGGCCGTAGGTCAGCTGGTGCAGGATCGCCGTGCGGACGACCCACATGTCGTCGTCCTCCACCCAGAGATCCATCTGCGCGGCGAGCTCCGGATGGGAGGCGACGAGACCGCCGACGAGATGGGACGCCAGGGCGTCGACGGTGTCCCACCACGATTTCGTGGTGACCAGGAAGCGGGCCGTCGGCAGGAAGCCCGGCCCCGGCACCGCCACGTGCCTTCGCAGCCAGTCGCAGGCGAAGTACTGGTATTCCCGTTCCCTGCGCTCCCAGCAAGCCGCCGCCACCGCAGCGAGGTCTTCTTCGGTGGGAGTGGGAAGCCCGGCGACCACGGCCCGATCGAGCGCGCGCCGGGCCGGGCTCGCGATCCCGAGGAAGGGAAACTGGTCACGCATGTAGGCCGCCGCGCGTACAGCCCGGTCAGGGTCGCGGGCGCCCTCGTAGGACCGGCCCAGCCTCTCCATGACCTCGTCGGCCAGCGATCGCGTCATGAGCCGGATCATGCCATTCCGAACCGCCACCGACGACTGCCGGACGACACCGTCGCCCTGCGCCACCGAACGGCACGGGGGGCATTTTCCGGCACGTTGTTGGGCTGCGCGGCGAAGGACGCCGCGGGAACAACTTTCCGGCCCGCTGCCGGGCTGCGCGGTCGGACGATGTGCGGTGCAAGTGTCACCGGGTGACGGATCCGGGCAGGGCTGCCGGGCGGCGGCGCCGCGCCGTCTCGGGGGCGGGGATCTCGGCGGCGCCGCGCCGTCTCGGGGGGCGGGGATCTCGGCGGCGGGGCGTGTCGCCGTACGCTGAGGCCCATGAGCGCACGTCCGGCGGCCGGTGGGGGACGGTGGGTGGATGTGCCCCCGGAGCGGCTGGACCGGTGGGTGGAGAACTTCTCGTCGCGGCACGGCGGTCACACCGTGCGGGGCCTCGTGCTGACGGGTGCGGACGGCGCCACGGCCGAGTTGTCCGCGCCGCCCGGTGCGCCGTCCGTGACAGACCTCGAGGACCTGCGCCTTCACGCCTCGGCGCCGCGCCGGGTCGGGCTGTTGCTGGCGCGCAAGGGTGCCGTGGCCGCCGGTGTCGCCGACGGCCCCGAGCTCGTCGTCTCCAAGGTCGACACGCATTACGTGCAGGGCCGGACCGCGGCCGGCGGCTGGTCGCAGCAGCGCTTCGCCCGCCGCCGGGACAATCAGGCCAGGGCCGCCGCCGCGGACGGGGCCGCCATCGCCGCGCGGGTCCTGCTGCCCGAGGCCGGCGCCCTGAGCGTCCTGGTCACGGGCGGCGACCGTACGACGGTGGACACCATCCTCGCCGCCCCGGCGCTCGCCGCCCTCGTGCCGCTCCGCCACGATCGTTTCCTCGACGTGCCGGAGCCCCGGCGGGCCGTGCTGGAGGAGGCCGTCGCCCGCGCCCGGGCGGTCCGCATCCTGGTGCGCGACCCCTAGCCCATGCTGGCGCGGCCGCCGGTGCGTTCCGCTCGGCCGCCGGGCGCGACGCCTGGCGCTCGGCCGCCGGCCCGAGTTCTCGTGCATGACGCCGGCGGCGTACCCGGGGATAGGGTTGGCGATCGTGGGTGTCGTCGCCGAGCTGGTCCTGATCCGTCATGGGCAGAGTGCCTCCAACGTGGCCTTTCCCGAGGCCGACGCGGCCGGGTTGCTGGAGTCCGGGCTGTCCGGGCGGGACGCGGACGTGGCGTTGACCCGGCTGGGAGCCGAGCAGGCTCGCGCGGTCGGCCGGTGGCTCGCCGGCCTTCCCGCCGCCCGGCTGCCTCAGGTGGTCGTCACCTCGCCGTACGTGCGGGCTCGGGAGACCTGGCGGATCGCCGCGGAGGCCTCCGGGTTGGAGCTGCCGGCGCCGGCCACCGACGAGCGGCTGGTCGACCGGCTGCTCGGGGATCTGGAGATGCTGACCCGGGCGGCCGTCGCCCAGCGGTTCCCGGACGAGCCCGGCCGGCTGGCGGCCCTCGGCGAGTTCCGCTACCGGCCGCCGAACGGGGAGGCGTTCGAGGACGTCGCGGCGCGGGTCGGCGCCTTCCTGGACGACCTGCACCGCGAGCATGCCGGGCGGCGGGTGGTGGTGGTCGCGCACGACTCGGTGGTGCTCATGATGCGGTGCGTCATCGAGGGCCTGGACTGGGACGGCGTGGCCGCGGTGGCCGGCGCCGGTCCCGTCCGCAACGCCTCGATCACCCGGTTCGACGGGTCGTCGGGGCGGCTGGTCCTCGCCGGCTACAACAGCGTCGACCACCTGGCGCCCTGACCGGCGTCACACCACCAGCGCGACGGCGAGGACGGCGATCACGGCGCTGGAGGCCAGGGCGGTGAGGAGCCGGGCTCGTTCGCCGGTCAGGAAGCGGCCGGCGAGCGCGCCGCTGGCGGCGATCAGCAGTTGCCAGCTCGCCGAGGCCAGGAACGCCCCGAGGACGAACCAGGCGCCGCCGCCCTCGCCGCCACGGCCGAGGACCAGCGCGGCGAAGTAGACGACGGTGGCCGGGTTGAGCATCGTGAGGCCCAGGATGCCGGCGTACGCCCCCAGCGGGGTGGTCCGGTCCGTTTCGCGGGTGGTCGCCGGCTTGGTGAGCGCTGACCAGGCGGTGTGCGCCGCGAGCAGGAGCAGGACCGCGGCGGCGGCCCAGCGCAGGGGAGCGGCGATCGGGGCGATGACCCCGGCCAGGGCGGCCCCTCCGAGCACGGCGAGGAGGGCGTACGCGCCGTCGGCGGTGGCCGCCCCCAGGCCCGCGGCGGCGCCGACCCGCAGCGAGGTGCGTGCGCTGAGGCCGGCGATCAGGACGGCGATGGCGCCCACGGGCACGGCGACGCCGTAGCCGGCGACGACGCCGGCCAGGAAAGCCCCGGTCATGACACGGGTGCGGGGACCGCAGGGCCGCCGGGACTACGCTGCTGTCGCGCTACCCGGACGGGTGCGGCGGCGGCAGCGGGCTTCGGCAGGCTCGGTACGGTCACGCGGCCATGGTGCCGCCCGCCGACACCCGCGGACAACGGGTTTTCCGGCCCGGCCCGGCGGGGGTGGTCAGGACACGGCCCCCGCGGCGAAGGTGTCGCAGCTCTTCGGTGAGCCGCTGTCGAACCCCGTCTGGAACCACTGCTGCCGTTGCGCGCTCGTGCCGTGGGTGAACTCGGCCGGGTTGATGGTGCCCCCGCCGCGCTTCTGCAGGGTGTCGTCGCCGATCTGGGCGGCGGTGTCGAGGCCCTCCTGGATGTCCTGCGCGGTGATGCTCTTGAACAGTTTCCGGCCGCTGCGGTCGTCGGCGCCGGTCGCGTTCCTGGCCCACACGCCGGCGTAGCAGTCGGCCTGCAGTTCGAGCTTGACCGACAGCGGGTTCGCCTGGTCCGGGTCGCGCTGCTGGGCGCGGCGCATCGCGCTCTCGGTGCCGGAGATGTCCTGGATGTGGTGCCCGTACTCGTGGGCGAGCACGTACGGCTGTGCGAACTCGCCCGGCGCCCCGAGCTGGTCCGCCAGCTGCCGGTAGAAGGTCAGGTCGATGTAGACCTGGTCGTCCGCGGGGCAGTAGAACGGGCCGACGCCGGAATCGGCGGCACCGCACTGCGTCCTGACGGCCCGGGCGAAGAACACCGTCTTGGCCGGCTGGTACGGCTCCCCGAAGTGCTGCGGGTACGCGTCCACCCAGTAGTCCTGGATCGCGTTGACGTACAGCGCGTTGCGGCAGTCCAGCTGCTGGAGCTTCTGGGTCTGCGCGCACTTCTGCTTCAGCTCCGTGTTGTCGCCGCTCTGCGGAGCCCCGCCGTCGCCGCCGAGGGTGTTGATGCCGAAGTAGCCGCCGACGACGGCGAGCAGCACGGTCACGATGATGCCGCTCAGGCCGCCACCGCCGATGGGCAGGCCGCCGAAGCCGCCTCCTCCGCCACCGGAGGAGCGCCGGTCGTCGATCTGGCTGGTGTCGATCTCGGCGTTCTCGTTGAGTTCCATCTCGTCCTCCCGGGCACCGGCCCGCGCAACTCGGCCCACCGGCCGCAGGCCCTCGTCGGTCTGTGGCGGCACGTGCCGGGGCGTGTACCCGATGATCACGCCGCCTAATCGGGTGGGTGGGCGCGCGGGGCGCCCGGTACAATCGTCGGGTGCTGCTCTGCGAAGGCTGACTGCCCCGCGCCGACCGTGTGATATACCGGCCGGCGCTTCCGTGTGCCCTGAGCCAGCCTTCTCCCCGAGAGCGAGACGCCTCCTCATGATTACCGCCACCGGACTCGAACTGCGCGCCGGCGCCCGGATCCTGCTGTCCCCGATCACCCTGCGGGTGCAGCCGGGGGACCGGATCGGCCTGGTCGGCCGCAACGGCGCGGGCAAGACCACCACCCTCAAGGTCCTGGCCGGCGAGGGCCAGCCGTACGCGGGGGAGGTCAGCCGCACGAGTGAAGTCGGTTACCTGCCCCAGGATCCCCGGACGGGCGACCTGAACGTCACGGGCCGCGACCGGGTGCTCTCCGCCCGCGGGCTCGACGTGATCCTCGCCGAGATGCAGAAGCTCGAGGTCGAGCTGGAGGAGAGCGCCGACGAGAAGCTGGTCCGGCGGTACGGCACCCTCGAGGACCAGTTCGCCGCGCTGGGTGGCTACGCCGCCGAGGCCGAGGCCGCCCGGATCTGCGCCAACCTGGGCCTGCCCGACCGCGCGCTGGCGCAGACCATCGGCACCCTCTCCGGCGGTCAGCGCCGCCGGATCGAGCTGGCCCGCATCCTGTTCGCGAACTCGGGCCAGAACGGCAAGGGCATCCTGCTGCTCGACGAGCCGACCAACCACCTCGACCAGGACTCGATCGCCTGGCTGCGCGGCTACATGGCGCAGCACAAGGGCGGCCTCGTGGTGATCAGCCACGACGTGGAGCTGCTCGACGCCGCGGTCAACAAGGTCTGGTATCTCGACGCCAACCGCGCCGTCGTCGACATCTACAACGTCGGCTGGAAGAAGTACCTGGAGCAGCGCGAGACCGACGAGCGCCGGCGCCGCCGCGAGCGGGCCAACGCGGAGAAGAAAGCCGGCGCCCTGATGGCCCAGGCCGACAAGATGCGGGCCAAGGCGACCAAGACGGTGGCCGCGCAGAACATGGCGCGCCGCGCGGAGAAGCTGCTCGGCGGCCTGGAGGAGGTGCGCGCCTCGGACAAGGTGGCCAAGGTGCGCTTCCCCAACCCGGCCCCGTGCGGCAAGACGCCGTTGACCGCGGTCGGCCTCTCGAAGTCGTACGGCTCGCTGGAGATCTTCGCCGACGTGGACGTCAACGTCGACCGGGGGTCCCGGGTCGTCATCCTGGGCCTGAACGGCGCCGGCAAGACCACCCTGCTGCGCATCCTCGGCGGCCTGCTCAACTCCGACACCGGTGACGTACGTCCCGGGCACGGCCTGCGGCTGGGCTACTACGCGCAGGAGCACGAGACCCTGGAGGTCGACCGCACCATCCTCGAGCACATGCGCAGCGCCGCTTCGGAGCAGACCGACACCGAGCTGCGGAAGATCCTCGGTGCGTTCCTCTTCTCCGGCGACGACGTCGACAAGCCGGCCGGTGTGCTCTCCGGCGGGGAGAAGACCCGGCTGGCGCTGGCCACGCTGGTCTGCTCCGGCGCCAACGTGCTGCTGCTCGACGAGCCCACCAACAACCTGGACCCGGTCAGCCGGGAGCAGGTGCTCGACGCGATCGCCAACTATCCGGGCGCGATCGTGCTGGTCACCCACGACGCCGGCGCGGTGCAGGCGCTGAAGCCGGACCGCGCGATCCTGCTGCCCGACGGCGACGAGGACGCCTGGAGCGACGACCTGCTGGAGCTGGTCGAGCTGGCGTGATCCCGCCCACCATCCCGCCCGTCGCGGCGGGCCCTGGCCGCGCTTGATCGGGGATCATGGGCATCGTCAGTTGTCAACTGGTGCCCACACAGACAGTGCGACGTCGATCGGGCATCCAGCCCCTCGCGGCCTCCCGGCGGCGCGTCCGGACGCTGCCGGTGGGGCCCGGGGGCGGCAAGATCGTGCCTCTGGGTGAACGCTCGTTAGACGCTGCGTGACAGCGTTGTCGGTCCCTCGGCCGGATGATGTTTGTGCAGGTCAACAACCCTTGATCGGGTGGGCCCGGGCGGTGCCGGAAGCGGTGCCGGCGCCCCGGCGAAAGGCGTCCCGGGCCCTTCATTGGCGCTCGATCGGGCCGCTCCGGCAACTGTCTGACATTGATGAGCGTGGTCATCGTCGGGTTCCTGACACCGCCAAAAGGGCACGTTCGCTAAGCCGAGATACCTAGCGCATGATCGTTGGAGGCGGTCTAATAGGTGGGACCGTATCGAACCGCACAGTCTGGGACGTGAGGATTCAACATGGCAGCCACGGGCACAGCCACCAGCACTGAGAAGGGTCGTCGAATCGTCGGAAGCGAGCGCCAGACGCTCGCCAAAGACCTGGTGAAGCGCTACACCTCCGGCGAGAGCATTCGTGCCTTGGCCGCATCCACCGGACGGTCGTACGGCTTCGTGCACCGGGTGCTCACCGAGTCGGGCGTGCAACTGCGCCAGCGGGGCGGCGCGCGGCGTCGCAAGAAGGCGTGACGACCAGCATAACCCCCGGATCAGAGGCCGGTGTTCGGTATCAGCAGGACGGGCCGGTCGCGACGGTGACGTTGAACCGGCCCGATGTGCTCAATGCGCAGACGCCGGCGATGTGGTCCGAGCTCGTCGACATTTCCCGGAAAATGCCGGGGGACGTACGAGTCGTCATTGTCCAAGGAGCGGGACGCTCTTTTTCCGCCGGACTCGACTTGTCGGTGGCGCGGGGAGAGGGCGATTCTTCGCTACCCGCCCTCGCCCGCTTGTCACCGGAAGAGTGCGCGGATCGCATTGCCGGCTTCCAGGAAGCCTTCACATGGTTGCGGCGGCCGTCGCTGGTCACGATCGCGGCCGTCCAGGGGCATGCCATCGGCGCCGGATTCCAGCTCGCCCTCAACTGCGACATGCGGATTCTCGCCGACGACGCCCGCTTCTCCATGGCCGAGGTGACCCTCGGCCTGGTCCCGGACCTCGGCGGCACCAAGCGGCTCACCGAGCTCGTCGGCCCGTCCCGGGCGCTGGAGATCTGCGTCACCGGCCGGCGGATCGCGGCGGACGAGGCGGACCGAATCGGCCTGGCCACCGCCGTCGTCCCCCGCGACCAGCTGGACGCCGCGGTCTCGGATCTCGCCGCGGCCGTGCTGTCCGCGGACGGCGGCGCGGTGGCGGAGATCAAGGCGCTGCTGGCGGGGGCGTCGGTGCGCTCGTACGAGGAGCAGGACCGCAGCGAACGGGAGGCACAGACGCGCCGGCTGCGTGACCTGGCCGGGACGGAGTAAGGACCGACGAGGAACAACGGGGTTACCGCTCGGGTTGTCATACCCAGCGGGCACACTTGTGGCCTGCTGAGCAGAACGACGCCTGGGAGGTGACGCATGGGGCCCATGTCCGGTGGATCGAGCTGGGCCATGCTGCGCTCGATTCAGAATTCCGACCGGGTCACCCAGCACCGGCTCAGCCAGGGCACGACCCGGCGCATTCTGCGGTTCGCCCGGCCCTACCGGCGCGACATCCTCGTCTTCCTCGTCACGGTCGTGCTGGCCGCGGGCATCGGCGTCGCCACCCCGGTGCTCGCTGGCCACGTCGTCAACGCGATCACCACCGGCGGCGCCGACGCCGCGTCGGCCGTCGTCCGGCTCGCGCTCGCCATCGCCGCGCTGGCCGTGGTGGATGCTTTCCTGTCGCTGGCCCAGCGGTGGTATTCGGCCCGCATCGGCGAGGGCATCATCCTCGACCTGCGCACCCGGGTCTACGACCACGTCCAGCGGATGCCCCTGCAGTTCTTCACCCGCACCCAGACCGGCGCGCTGGTCAGCCGCCTCAACAACGACGTCACCGGGGCTCAGCGGGCGTTCACGTCGACACTGTCCGGCGTGGTCAGCAACGTGATCCAGCTCGTGCTCACCGCGGCCGTGATGTTCAGCCTCTCGTGGCAGATCACCGTGCTCTCGCTCGTGCTGCTGCCGCTGTTCATCATCCCGGCGCGCCGGGTGGGCAAGCGCCTCGCCGAGATCACCCGCGAGTCCTACAACCTCGACGCCAAGATGAACGCGACGATGACCGAGCGCTTCAACGTCTCCGGGGCCCTGCTGGTCAAGCTGTTCGGGCGCCCGGAGACGGAGGCGGCCCGCTTCGGCGAGCGCGCCCAGCGGGTCCGCGACATCGGCGTGCAGCAGGCCATGTATTCCCGCACCTTCTTCGTGGCGATGCTGCTGGTCGCCTCCCTCGCGCAGGCCCTCACCTACGGCCTGGGCGGCTGGCTCGCGGTCACCGGCAGCGTCACCGCCGGCACCGTCGTGACCCTCGCGCTGCTGCTCACCCGGCTCTACGGTCCGCTGACCGCGCTCAGCAACGTCCGCGTCGACGTGATGAGCGCGCTGGTCTCCTTCGACCGGGTGTTCGAGGTGCTCGACCTCAGGCCGGGCATCGAGGAGAAGCCCGGCGCGGTCGCCATCCCGGCCGGCGCGGGCCGGCTCGAGTTCCGCGACGTGCACTTCCGGTATCCGAGCGCCGCCGAGGTCTCCCTGGCCACGCTGGAGGACGTGTCGGCGCTGGACCGCACGGAGAACGCCCCCGTGCTGCGCGGCGTCGACTTCACCGTCGAGCCGGGACAGATGGTGGCCCTCGTCGGCCCGTCCGGCGCCGGCAAGTCCACGACCTCCATGCTCGTGTCCCGGGTCTACGACGTGACCGAGGGCGCGGTCCGCGTCGGCGGCATCGACGTGCGCGACGCCACCCTCGACTCGCTGCGCGACACCATCGGCGTGGTCACCCAGGATTCCCACCTCTTCCACGAGACCATCGCCGAGAACCTGCGCTACGCCCGCCCCGGCGCCACCGAGGAACAGATGTGGGAGGCGCTGCGCGGCGCGCAGGTCGCCGATCTCGTCCGGTCCCTGCCCGACGGCCTGGACACGGTGGTCGGCGAGCGCGGCTACCGGTTCTCCGGCGGCGAGAAGCAGCGCCTCGCGATCGCCCGCCTGCTGCTCAAGCAGCCGTCCATCGTCATCCTGGACGAGGCGACCGCCCACCTCGACAGCGAGTCCGAGGCCGCCGTCCAGCGGGCGCTGTCCGCGGCACTGGCGGGCCGCACCGCACTGGTCATCGCCCACCGGCTGTCCACCGTCCGCGAGGCCGACCAGATCCTGGTCCTCGACGACGGCCGCATCGTCGAACGCGGCAACCACGCCGACCTGGTGGCCGCCGGCGGTCTGTATGCGGAGCTGTACCGCACCCAGTTCGCCGACAGCAGCCCTCTCACCCCGGAGGTGGAACCGGTCATCATCCCGGTCCCGACGCCGATCGAGCCCTGAGCCGCCGACCACCCACCGCAGGGCGCGGTCGGGCCGGACGCCGCATCGGGTACGGCCTGATCCGCGGCAGCGGGAGTGCGGTGCGCCGCGGCTTCTATCCTGACCGGGTGGACCTGGAGTTCAGCGGCGATATGTGGTTCTGGCGGGGGCCGGCCCCGTGGCACTTCGTCACCGTGCCGGACCGCGAGTGCCACGAGCTGCAGTCGGCCGCCGCGCTCGTGAGCTACGGGTGGGGGATGATCCCGGTCGGCGCCCGGATCGGCGGCACCGGGTGGACCACGTCGCTGTGGCCCAAGGACGGTCGTTACATCGTGCCGGTGAAGTCGGCCGTCCGGGTGGCGGAGGGAATCGAGGTGGGCGACACGGTGACCGTGCGCCTGACGGTGGCTCCCTGAGATCTGGTCGTGACCGCCTCGCCGGCGGCGAGGCGGTCAGCGAACGTCGTCACGCGGCCACGGGCGCCGCAGCCTTCCGTTGCCTCCGGCGCCGCAGGGCGTTGCGGATCACGAAGACCCAGCCGGCGAGTGCCGCGAAGCCGGCCGCCATGAACCCGGTGACGAAGAGGTAGGTCGACCCGCCCGCGGCGGCGAACACGCCACTCGCGCCGGTGTCCACCGCCTCGACGGCCTGTCCGACCACGAGCGAGTCGGGCTCGTCGAACAGTTTGACATCGCTCCGCCGCCGGTCGCCGCCGGCCGCCTCCCACGCTCCGTAGAAGCTGCACGACCGCCTGCCGCACTCCTCGCGTTCCGCGGTGAAGGTGCCGGTCGTCCCGCCGCCGTTGTGCGCCTTCCAGGCGGGCACGAGATCGGTGGCGCCGTACGCTATCGCTGCGGCGGCGAAGAGCGGCAGGCCGATCCAGAGGCCGATCTTCGTACGCCATTCACTGATCTTGCTCATTGTTCCCACGGCGGGGAACCGTAGGGCATGCCCGCGGCCGCCGCTACCCCGTTCGCAACCTGCCGGGCACCTCGCCGCCGGCCGCGCCGTGAAGTCGCCGGCCGCCGCCGGCCCCGTGTCCCCGTGGGCGTAGCGGAAGCGGTCACACCGGCTGGTAGATGGGCGGTCAGGCCGGTAGGGAGGTTCGGGCCAGCCGTACGATTTCGGCCGCCACCGCGTCCGGGTCGCACAGCATGTGGAGGTGACCGCCGGGCATGACGTGCGCCGGCCAGCCCCGGCCCCGGGCATCGGCGAGCTCCTCGGCGTAGCCGTCGCCGAACGCGAGGTAGGCCGCCGGGACGTGATCCCAGCCGGCCGGCACCTCGACCCTCGCTGACAGGTATCCGAACGGGATCCGCTGCTGCTCGGCCGCCACCCTGCGCCTGGTGGCCGCGTCGGGGAACAGCCGCGCGATGTCTTCCTCGGGCCACCATTCGGTCCACGGCGGCAGCAGGCCCTCCGCGTCCACCCGCTCGCGGAGCAGGTCCCGCATGCCGGGGGGAGCCGCCGGCAGGTCACCGGCGGGCGGTGGCAGTACCGCGTCCACGAACACCACCGCGCGGACCGGCAGGGCGGCCACCAGCCCCGGCGCGTACAAGCCGGCGTTGCTGTGCGGTACGAGCACGAGGTCGTCCCGCTCCGTGAGCTGGTCGCGCAGGGTAGTGAGCACCGCCGCGGGATCGGCCACCGCGGGCACCGGCGGTGTGGGCACGACGGCCGTGAGGCCGAGGCGACGCATGGCCTCGGCGACGGGCTGCCACGCGGCCGGGCCGAGGTACACGCTCGGGATCAGGACCGGGGTGAGACCCCGGGCGGACGTCACCGGTCGGCCGCCTCTCTGAGCTCGGCGAATGCCGCGGCGAGGGTGTCGGCCGTGTAGTGGGCGTTCAGGCCGCTCGGGTTGGGCAGGACCCACACCGGGACGCCCGCGATGCGCTCGGCCTGGGGGCCCATCGTCGCCTTGGGCCGGGCGAAGGCGGTCCGGTACGCCGTCACGCCGAGCACCGCCAGGAACCGGGGCCGCCACCGGCCGGTCAGCGCGGCCAGGATCTCGCCGCCCGCCACCAGCTCCGCCGTGGACAGTTCGTCGGCCCGGGCGGTGGCCCGGGCCACCACGTTGGTGATGCCGAGCCCGGCCTCCGGCAGCGACCACTGCTCGGACGGGTGCAGCAGCCGCGGTGTGAAGCCGGAGCGGTGCAGGGCCGGCCAGAAGCGGTTGCCGGGTCGCGCGAAGTGGTGGCCGGTCGCGGCCGAGTACAGGCTCGGGTTGATACCGGAGAACAGCACCCGCAGACCCGGGCCGACCAGGTCCGGGATCGTCCGGCCCGCGGCCGCCGCGACCTCCGCGGCGGTGGGCCGGACCCGCGGGGAGGGAGGCGGTGCGGGCCGGGGCGTCATGCGCCGAGCGTATCCGCCGAAAGTCGCAGACCCGCCGGGCCCATGATCCACCCGCGGACCGAGGCCGCGCCGGGCGTTCGCTGTGAGACTCGGGCCCGTCGGTCGATCGAGCGGGGGAACGGGCATGGGGATGGCGGTCACGCGGCGGCTCGCGCGCTCCGACGTGGAGGCGGCGGCGCGGTTCCTCGACGGGCGGGTCGTGCGTACGCCCGTGGTGCGCTCGGCGGGCCTCGACGCCCGGGCCGGGACACGGCTGCTGTTCAAGGCGGAGAACCTGCAGGACGGCGGCTCGTACAAGATGCGGGGCGCGACCGTCGCCGTGGGGCGGCTGGCCGCGGCCGGGGGTGCGACCGGCGTCGTCTGCCAGAGCACCGGCAACCACGCGCTGGCCGTCGCGCTCGCCGCCCGCCGGCACGGGCTCGCCGCGGTCGTGGTGCTGCCGCCGGATGCGCCCGCGACCAAGGTGCGGCAGGCGGAGGCGGCCGGTGCGCGCGTCGTGGTGGGTGGTGCGGGCGCCGAGGAGCGGCTGCGGCTGGTCGAGGGCATCGCCACCGAGACCGGGTACGCCGTGATCGACGCGTACGACCATCCGGACGTCGTCGCCGGGCAGGGCACGGCCGCCCTCGAGCTGATCGAGGAGGCGGAGCGGGCCGGCACGCCGCTGGACGCCCTCGTCGTCCCGGTCGGCGGCGGGGGAGGCGCCGCCGGGGCGAGTTTGGCGGCGACCGGCCGGCGCATCGACCTGTACGGCGTCGAGCCGGTCGGCTGCGACTCGCTGGCCCGCAGCCTCGAGGCCGGTCGCCGGGTGCCGGTCGTCCCGGCCCCGACCCTCGCCGACGGCCTGCGGCCCACGTGCGTCGGCGCGCTGCCGTTCGGCATCCTGCACGAGGCGGGGATCGGCGCGGTACGGGTCGGCGACGACGCCATCGCGGAGGCGTTCCGGCTGGTCATGTCGGAGCTGCGGCTCCTGGCCGAACCGTCCGGCGCGGCCGCGCTCGCCGGCGCGCTGCGGGTGGCCGAGCGCGGCATCCACCGTACGGTCGGCGTCCTGCTCACCGGCGGCAACGTCGCACCCGCGCTCGTCGCCGACCTGCTGACCACCGGCAGGGACCTGACCCGGGCGCGTAGGGCGCATCCGCGGTGGGCATGAACGAGGCGGCGTGCCACCCCGTACGGGTGGTTCGAGGAGCAAACGCGGCGCCCGACCGACGCTCCGCACGACGCTGGTCGCGGGCCTGAGGCGGCGGGACGGTGGACGTGAACGAGCTCGACACCATGCCGGGTGGCACGGCGCACGACGGGACCGCGCCCGGACGCCTCGCGGGAACGGCGTGCGCGCGATGATCCTGCTCTCCGACCCCCGCGTCGCCGCGGTGCCCAGCGAGGACGGCGGCGAGCCGATGATCGACGTGCGCGACGTGCCGGAGCTGCGGCTCGACGGCCGCGCCGCCGACGGCGAGGGCTCCTACGCCCGGTTGCGCGCCGAGGTCGCGTCGCGGCTGGTGGACGCCCAGCGCAAACTGCCCGAGGGGCTGCGCCTGCTGATCGTCGAGGGATATCGGCCGTACGCGACGCAGCACGCCATCTGGACCCGGTACCGCGACGAGCTGCGCCGGCTCCACCCGTCCTGGCCGGACGGGCGGCTGCTGGTGGAGACGAGCAAGTTCGTCTCCCCGGTCGAGGTGGCCCCGCACAGCACCGGCGGCGCCGTCGATCTCACCCTGTGCACGGCGGACGGCGAAGAGCTCGACATGGGTACGCCGATCGACGCGACCCCGGTCGAGTGCGACAACGCCTGCTTCACCGGCGCCCGCAACATCCCGGCCGCGGCGGTCGAGAACCGGCGGCTGCTGAGCGACGCGCTCTCCGCGGTGGGCATGGTGAACTATCCGACCGAGTGGTGGCACTGGTCCTACGGCGACCGCTACTGGGCCCTGCTCACCGGCGCGTCCCACGCGCCCTACGGACCGGTGCACTGAGCACCGGCGCGTCCCACGCGCCCTACGGACCGGTGCACTGAGCACCGGCGCGTCCTTCGCGCCCTGGCCCGGCGCTCCGGCCCGGCGCCGCCGGCCATCGGCCGGATCAGAGCGTGCGCAGCGCGCCGCCGTCGACGGGGACCGAGATGCCGGTCAGGTAGCTCGCCGCCGGGGAGAGCAGGAACGCCGCCACCCGGCCGAACTCCTCGGGCTCGCCGAGCCGGCCGAGGGGGACGGCCGCGGCCGCCTCCGCCGCCGCGCGCTCCGGGTCGCCGGTGGCCGCGAACAGTTCCCGGTTGCGGTCGGTCAGTACGCGGCCGGGGAGCAGGCTGAGGACGCGGACGCCGCGGGGGCCGTACTCGTCGGCCATGTCCTTGGCGACGCCGGCCAGGCCGGGGCGCAGACCGTTGGACAGGCCCAGGCCCGGGATCGGCGTCCGCGCCGACGTGGACAGGACGAAGCCGATCGCGCCTCCGGCCGGCAGCGTTGCCGCGAAGGTGCGCGCGGCCCGCACCGCGCCGAGGAAGACCGTCTCGAAGGCGGCGCGCCACTCGTCGTCGGTGCGGGAGGCGGCGGTGCCCTGGGCCGGGCCGCCCACCGAGATCAGCGCGCCGTCGCAGCGGCCGAACCGTTCGGTGGCGGTGCGCAGCAGCAGCTCCGGCGTGCCCGGATCGGCGAGGTCGGCGGCCACCCCGGCGGCGGCGTCGCCGAGCGCGGCGGTGGCCGCCTCGACCCCGGCGGGCGACCGGGAGGAGATCACGACCCGCGCGCCGTCGGCCACGAGGGCTTGCGCGGTGGCGAAGCCGAGGCCCCGCGAGGCTCCGGTGAGGACGTAGACGCGGTCGGCGAGGCCCAGATCCATACCCCGATCCTGCCATCACCGCCGGGGAGGCTCACCGCGGCGGCACGAGTGCGACGACATGCGGGTCGTGACGGGTAGGGTGCCCCGGTGCTCGACGACGACGGGGTGGACCAGGCGGCATTGACCGGGACGGACCCCGAGGCCCGCCGTGCCGCCCTCGGGGAGCTGACCGCGCGCTGCCAGGCGGCCCGGTCGGCGCCCGCGCGGCTCGTACCGTTGCTGGAGCCCTTGGTGCACGATCCGCGCTCGCGGGACGACGCGGTGGTGGCCCTGCGCCGGTGCGGCCGGGCCGCGGCGCGGTATGCCGGCTTCCTCGGCGAGGCGGCGGCCGCGGCGCCGGAGCCGGCGACGCGGCGCCGGGCGGTCGAGACGCTCATGCTGATCGGTGACCCGCGCTGGGTCGACCCGGTCGTTTGCGAGGGCGCCGCCCTGCTGCCACACGCCCTGATGCCGCTGCCGTGCCCGCCCGAGGTCCGTGACACCGTCCGCCGCCGCCTGGCCACCCTCATCGCCCGCGCGGAGAGTGGCCGCGGGGAGGCTGCCGGGGAAAGCGCCGGCGAGGCTGCCGGGGGAGCGGGCGCCCTCGCAACCTTGTGCGAGATCGTGGCCCGGTGGGGAACCGACGCCCGGGAGACGGTGCCGGAACTGCTCGATGCCCTGCCGCATGCGCCGGGGGCGGCGACCCGGGCGCTGCTCGCCGCGGGTCATCTCGGTGCGCCGATGGTTCCCGGCCTGCGGGCGGCCGCGTCCCGGCCCGGGGGACTGCCGGCCGCCACCGCGTTGTTCCGGCTCACCGGTGACCCCACGCCCGCCCTGCGGGCCCTGCTGACCGCGCGGCCGCCCGTGCCGCCCGGCGTGGTCGCGCTGCTCGGCCCGCTGGCGCTGCCGCTGGTGCCCGAGTTCGAGCTGCTGCTGACCGGGGAGGCCGCCGCCGCCCCGCCCCAGTGCGCCGCGCAGGTCCTCGCGGCCCAGGTGGTGATCGCCGCGACGGGGGACACCACCGCGGCGCTGCCGACCCTGCACGCCGTCCTCACCGCCGGTGGGCACCGCGCGGTGCTGGCCGCCGCCGTGGTGGCCGACCTGGCCGCGGCCGGTCCCGGGGCGAGCGGCGGCGGATGGCGGGGAGAGATGGCCGTCTGGGTGCCGGAGCTGCGAGCCCTGCTGGACGACCCGTGGGCCGGTGTGGCGGCGGCCGGTGCGCTGTGGCGGCTCGGCGCCGCGGCCGGCGAGCTGGTGCCGGTCGCGGCGCGGGCGGTCGAGGAGGGCCGGCGCCCGGCCGCGGCGGTCGCCCTGCTGCACGAGCTGGGCGCGACGGCGGAGGCGGCCCGGCTGGCCGCGCGCGACGAGCGGCTGACCGTCGGCGGCGCCGACGACGACATCGTCGTCAACGACGAGCTGCTGCGCGACCGGCTGCTCGCGACGGCCCGCGCCACGGCGACGGGCAGCGGCGGCTCAGGGGCGGCGTAGGACGCGTACCCGGCCGCCGGCCTGGAGAGCGAGGCAGCCGCCGGCGCGGCGCAGTGCGGGCAGGCGGCGGGTCTGCGGCGCCGACCGGCCGTCGTAGCGCATCGCCGCCTCGCGGGTGGCGAGCTCGGCCGCGGCGGCCGGGGGCAGGTCGCCCCGGCCGGCGAGGTCGCGGGCCAGGTCCCAGCCGTCGCGCAGCGAACCCTGGGTCGGGCGGTGCGCGGCCCACCCGGCCCACACGTCCGGCCACCGCGGGCCGAGGGCCGCGGCCAGCTCGGGCCACTGCCGTGCGACCTCGCCGGCCCGCTTGCGCAGCAGCGCGACCCGGGCGATCCCGACCAGCCGGGCGTCGAAACCCGGGGGTACGGGCGCGCCCGAGGTCAGCGCCGCGACGAGCGCCGCTTGCCGTTCGGCCAGGGACGTCATGTGACCACCGGATATCCGGACGCGGCGGCGATCGCGTCCAGCTCGGCAGACAGCTCGGCGGCGGGCGGGTAGGCGCCGTCGCGTTCCAGCATCAGCGCCGGGGGCCGGTGCCGTCGGCAGAGCTCCGCGACGAGGTCGAGCACCTCCCGCGGCACCGCGTCGGTGTGCGTGTCGTGGTAGACGCCGTCGTGCGCCGAGCCGCCGGCCACGTGGCAGTAGGCGATCCGGTCGAGCGGCAGCCGGTCGAGCAGGGCGGCCGGGTCGGTGCCGCGGTTACGCGCGTTGGCGTACACGTTAGCCACGTCGAGCAGCAGCAGGGCGTCCGTACGCTCGAGGATCTCGGTCAGGAACGCACCCTCGTCGAGCTCGTCGTCCGGCCAGTCGAACAGGGCGGCGATCGGTTCGAGGGCGAGCGGCACGTCCAGCTCCTCGCGGGTACGCCGCACGTTGGCGACCACCGCGTCGACGGCCTCCCGGCTGCGGGGCACGGGGAGCAGGTGCCCGGCCTCCACCCCGCCCGCCCGTACGAACGCGATGTGCTCGCTGACCAGCGGGGCATCGAGGCGCCGGGCGACCGCCGCCAGGTGGCCGACCCGGGCGGGGTCGACCGGCTCCGCGCCGCCGAGGGAGAGCTTGACGCCGTGCGGCACCACCGAGACGCCGCGTGCGCGCAGCTCGGCGAGGCCTCGGGGCAGTTCGGCGTGCGCGTGCAGCGACTCGGCGACGACCTCGGTGAAGCGCAGCCCGGGCAGCGCGGCCACGTAGCCGGAGATCTCGGGGCGCCAGCCGATGCCGACGCCGTACGCGGGCAGGTTCACCCGCCGCACCCGCCGCCGCCTCCGCACCCGCCGCCGCCACCGCAGGAGCTGCTGCCGCTGCTGCAGGAGGAGCTGCTGCTGCCGCAGGAGCTGGTGGAGGTCCAGGTGCTGGGGCTGCCGGTGGCGTTGAGGCGCTGGATCTCCGCCTCCGCCGCGAAGGCCGGGTCCATGGTGTAGAGCGACGCCGCGCCGAACAGGGCCACGCCCATCGCCGCACCCGCCGCGCCGTAGGTCGCGTAGGACGGCGACTGGTGGGGCGCCAGGTGGTCGTACCGGCGCCGCAGGTCGGCCATCCCCTTGCGCGCCACCGCGGTGGCCCGGCGGTTGGCCCGGCCCAGGAAGATCGTGAGGACGACGGCGGGGATCAGGGCGACGACGAGGAAGCCGACCGGCTTGTCGTTGGCGATTCCGGCGGCCAGCCGGGCGGCGCCCAGGGCGATCAGGGCCAGGCCGGCGAAGAGCCAGGACCGGGCCGCGCGCGTCTGTGCCGCGCTGACGGCGAGGCCGTTCGCCTCCAGGCCGGCGCGCAGCTGGTCGAGTGCCGAGCGCACCCACGAGTCGGCGAGGACCTGACGGACCGGGATCCGCCGGCCCGCGGCGTTGTAGACGGCGGTGTCGAGCGGGGTGACGCCGGCGGGCATGGGACCGCTCTGCTTCAGTTTGCTGCCCGCCGAGCTGTCGATGGCTCCCGCACCGCGCAGCCCGCCGAGGGATGCGTAGACGGCGAGCTTGTCGCCGCCGTTCAGGTATGCCACCTGCTGCGGACCGAGCGTGTCGACGGAGGCGTCGCGGGGACCGGAGAACAGGAGGCGGCGGTGGACGACCGCGATGACCGCCACCGCGACCATGGCGGCGACGTAGAGCAGGAGGAAGGCCGGGCCGGAGATGCCCCAGGTGTCGCCTTGTGCTGCGAGGGCCATGTGACCTCCCGTGTTCGCAGGGTTGCTGGCCCTCATTGTGCAGATCAGTGCAACATTCAGGTCACGGCCGCCTGACGGCTTCCTCCACGACGTCGAGGACCCGGCCCAGCTCGCCCGGCGGGCGGCCGGTGGCCAGGTGCAGCACGAGCCCGTCGTACGCCAGCTCGAGGAACTGCGTCAGCACGTCGACCGGCACGTCGTCGCGCAGCACGCGGGCGTCGCGCTGGCGCTGCAGGCGCTCCCGGGTGGCGGCCTCGACCGCCGCGGCCCGCTCGCTCCAGCGCTGGGCGAACTCGGGGTCGGTGCGCAGCCGCCGGGAGACCTCCAGCTGGGTGCCGAGCCAGCCCGCGGTGTCGCCGCTGGCCCCGGCCCGCTCCAGCAGGTCGCGCATCACCTGGACGAGACCGTTGCGGGCGACGGTCTCGACCATCGCGGCGGCGTCGTCCTCGGCGACCGCGAGGAACAGCGAGTCCTTGTCCCGGAAATGGTGGAAGATCGCGCCCCGGGACAGGCCCGTGGCCTCCTCGAGGCGGCGCACGGTGGCGCCCTCGTAGCCGTACCGCGCGAAGCATCCGCGGGCCGCGGCGAGGATTTCGTGGCGGCGGGCCTCTAGCTGGTCCTGGCTTACCCTGGGCACGGAAGCGATGGTGTCACGCCGCCCGGCGCGCTTGCAATCCGTACGTACGGCTTGGCAGCCGGAGCCTCAGCCTCCTGATGGTGCAAAAAGACCCGGCAGACGGACCCTGGATAGCACTCGTGGGCTGTTCGCTGCCGTATTCACTCACGTACAGTGCCCGGGTGCCTCTCGTCTTCCTCGCCCTGGACGACACCCTGCTCGATCGCAGCGGTGCGTTCAAGTTGTGGGCGAAGGGCTTCCTCGACGAGATCGCGGCACCACAGGAGGATCTCGACTGGCTACTGTCCGTGGATGCCGACGGGCTCACCTCGCGGTGGGACCTCGCCGACCTGATCCGCGACCGCTACCAGCTCGACATCCCCTCCATCGACCTGCTGGAGGAGCTGCACGAGGGGCCGCTCGCCTACGAGCGCCTCGACCCTCTGGTCGCCTGCGCGCTGCAGATCGCCGGCGACGCCGGCTGGGTGCCGGTCGTGGTCACCAACGGCCCCCACGAGCAGCAGGAATCCCGGATCCGGCGCACCGGTCTGGACCGCTACATCGCCGACTGGGTCATCTCCGAGCAGGCCGGGGTGAGCAAGCCCAACCCGCGCATCTTCGCGCTCGCCGCCCAGCGGGTCCGGATGCGGCTGAGCGGGGCCTGGATCTGCGGCGACAGCCCGGAGGCCGACATCGGCGGGGCGGCCGCGATGGGACTACCCAGCGTGTGGTTGCACCGGGGACGCGAGTGGATCGACAACCGCTTCGCGCCGACCCGCGTGGTGGGCAACGTCATCCAGGGACTGTCTGCCATCATGGCGACCACTAAATAGGTTGCGTGACCCGGGATCACCCGACAGAGTGCTCCCGTACGTGTTCCGCGAGATTCCTCGGAAGAGAAGGGGGTGGACCTCATGGCTGTCGTTGTCCTTCGCCGTGCCCAGGTTCCGAAACTTCCTTCTTCCTTCTCCGAGGAGACCCTCCAGTGCGCGAGCACGACTCTTCCGGCCCGTCCACCATGCGCCGCGGCCGCCGCAAGTTCGACGACGACGACTCCGACTTCGTAAGGCGCGGCCGGCTCGAGCCGCGGCTCGCCGAGGACCCCGATCTGCCCGAGACCGGCGACCGCTGGTCGACCTGGGACGGCGCCCTGCACGGCCCCGCACCGCGACCCGCCTGGGTCCGCACCGAGCACGGCGCCGTGGACACCGAGCTGGGCGTGCTCAAGACCGGCAAGGAAGCCGACGTCCACCTGGTCCGCCGGGCGGTCCCCGGCACCGGCGAGGTCAGCATGCTCGCGGCCAAGCGCTACCGCGACGGCGAGCACCGCCTGTTCCACCGCGACGCCGGCTATCTCGAAGGGCGCCGGGTGCGCCGGTCCCGCGAGATGCGGGCGATGACCAACCGTACGGCCTTCGGCAAGGAACTGATCGCCGGCCAGTGGGCGGCCGCCGAGTTCGGGGCGCTGTCCCGCCTCTGGCAGGCCGGTCAGGAGGGCGGCACGATCTCGGTGCCGTACCCGGTGCAGCTGATCGGCACCGAGCTGATGCTCGAGTTCATCGGCGACTGGGAGACCGGCGAGGCGGCACCGCGCCTGGCCCAGGTGCGCCCGGACCGCGACGGTCTGGAGGACCTGTGGGGCCAGATGGTGGACGCGCTCAGCGTGCTCGCCCGTGCGCAGCTGGCCCACGGGGACCTGTCGCCGTACAACACGCTGGTCCATGACGGCCGGTTGGTGCTCATCGACCTGCCCCAGGTGGTCGACGTGATCGCCAACCCGCAGGGCGGCGAGTTCCTCGCCCGCGACGTGCGCAACGTGGCGGCCTGGTTCACCTCGCGGGGCCTGCCCGTGGACGTCGACGAGGTGATCGAGCGGCTCTGCTACGAGGCGGGCCTGCGATGAGCCGCGCGGCATCGCGCCGGGCGCGATCCGGCCCCCGGCCGCCGGCCACCCGGCGGCCGCGGCCGGTGCCGCGTCACTGGAGGTAGCTCTCCACCTCGCCGGTGCTGTGGGCCCGCTCGGCGTCCGGGTCGTTTCCGGCCTCCCGGGCGGCCCGCCGCCGGCGCAGCAGGTCCCAGCACTGGTCGAGGGACTCCTCGACCTCCTGGAGCCGGGTGCGCTCCTCCTCGCCGCTGATCTCGCCGCGGCGGAGCTGCTCGCGCAGCTTGTGCTCCTCGTCCACCAGGCCGTGGATGCGGTCCAGCACCGACTTGTCATCCATGGCGTGAGCTTACGACCTGTGACGAGGCCGCGGGTACGCCGACGGAAAACGCCCCGCCGTCCATCCGGGACGGCGGGGCGTTTCCGCGAGCGTACGCGTCAGCTGGTCAGCATCTTGCGCAGGACGTACTGCAGGATGCCGCCGTGGCGGTAGTAGTCCGCCTCGCCGGGGGTGTCGATGCGGACGACGGCGTCGAACTCCACGCCGGTGTCCGTGGTGACCTTGACCGTGCGCGGCGTGCGGCCCTCGTTGAGCTCGGTGACGCCGGTGAAGGTGAAGGTCTCGGTGCCGGTGAGGCCGAGCGACTCGGCGTTCTGGCCCTGCGGGAACTGCAGGGGCAGCACGCCCATGCCGATCAGGTTGGAGCGGTGGATGCGCTCGTAGCTCTCGGCGATGACGGCGCGGACGCCCAGCAGCATCGTGCCCTTGGCCGCCCAGTCGCGCGACGAGCCCGAGCCGTACTCCTTGCCGGCCAGGATGACCAGCGGGACACCGGCCTCCTTGTAGGCCACCGACGCGTCGTAGATGGTGGTCTGCTCGCCGGTCAGGTGGTTGACCGTGAAGCCGCCCTCGACGCCCGGCACCAGCTGGTTGCGCAGCCGGATGTTGGCGAAGGTGCCGCGGATCATCACCTCGTGGTTGCCACGGCGGGAGCCGTACGAGTTGAACTCGTGCCGGGGCACCCCGTGCTCCGCGAGGTACTTGCCCGCGGGGGAGTCCGGCTTGATCGAGCTGGCCGGCGAGATGTGGTCGGTGGTCACCGAGTCGCCGAGCTTGGCCAGCACCCGCGCGCCGGAGATGTCGTTCACCGGGCTCGGGTCGGCGGCCATGCCCTCGAAGTACGGGGGCTTGCGGACGTAGGTGGAGTCCTCGGACCACTCGAACGTCTTGCCGGTCGGGGTGGGGAGCGACTGCCACTGCTCGTCGCCGGCGAAGACGTCCTGGTACGCCGTGCTGAAGCCCTCGGCGCCGATCGCGGTGGCGATGACGTCGTCGATCTCCTTGGCGCTCGGCCAGATCTCGTGCAGGAAGACCGGCTTGCCGTCCGAGCCGATGCCCAGCGGCTCGGTGGTGATGTCGATGTCCATCGAGCCGGCCAGGGCGTACGCGACGACCAGCGGCGGGGACGCCAGGTAGTTCATCTTGACGTCCGGGTTGATCCGGCCCTCGAAGTTGCGGTTGCCGGAGAGCACGCTGACCGCGGTGAGGTCGGCCTCGTTGATCGCCGCGGAGATCTCCTCGGGCAGCGGGCCGGAGTTGCCGATGCAGGTGGTGCAGCCGTAGCCGACCAGGTTGAACCCGATCTTGTCCAGGTACGGCGTGAGGCCCGCCCGGTCGTAGTAGTCGGAGACGACCTTGGAGCCCGGGGCGAGGGTGGTCTTGACCCACGGCTTGCGGGTCAGGCCGCGCTCGACGGCCTTCTTGGCGAGCAGCGCCGCACCGACCATGACCTGCGGGTTCGAGGTGTTGGTGCAGGACGTGATGGCGGCGATGACGACCGCGCCGTGGTCCAGCTCGTACTCCACGCCGTCCTCGCCCTTGACCCGGGTCGGCTTCGAGGTGCGGCCGCGGGCGCCGTGCGCGGCGCTGAAGATCTGCGGCTTGTCGGCCTCGTCCTGTACGCCGTTGGCCGGGGCGTCGGAGGCCGGGAAGGACTCCTCGCTGGCCTCGTCGGCGTGGCCGTGCGGCGCGGCGTAGTTGGGCAGGGCGTCGCGGAACATCGACTTGGCGCTGTTCAGCGGGACGCGGTCCTGCGGGCGCTTCGGGCCGGCGAGCGACGGGACGATCGTCGAGAGGTCCAGCTCGAGCTTCTCGGAGTAGTCCGGCTCGGCGTTCGGGTCCAGCCAGAGGCCCTGGCGCTTCGCGTACGCCTCGACCAGCTTGACCTGCGCCTCGGAGCGGCCGGTGAGCTTGAGGTACTCGATGGTCTGCTCGTCGATCGGGAAGATCGCGACGGTCGAGCCGTACTCCGGCGACATGTTGCCGATGGTGGCCCGGTTGGCCAGCGGCACGGCGCTCACGCCGGGACCGTAGAACTCGACGAACTTGCTGACCACACCGTGCTGGCGCAGCATCTCGGTGATGGTGAGCACCAGGTCGGTGGCGGTGGTGCCGGCCGGGGCCTCGCCGGAGAGCTTGAAGCCGACCACGCGCGGGATGAGCATGCTGACCGGCTGGCCGAGCATGGCGGCCTCGGCCTCGATGCCGCCGACGCCCCAGCCCAGCACGCCCAGGCCGTTGACCATGGTGGTGTGCGAGTCGGTGCCGACCACGGTGTCCGGGTACGCCTGGCCGTTGCGCTCCATGATCGTACGGGCCAGGTACTCGATGTTGACCTGGTGCACGATGCCGGTGCCGGGCGGGACGACCTTGAACTCGTTGAACGCGGTCTGGCCCCAGCGCAGGAACTGGTAGCGCTCGCGGTTGCGCTGGTACTCCAGCTCGACGTTGCGGGCGAAGGCGTCCTCGCGGCCGAACAGGTCGGCGATGACCGAGTGGTCGATGACCAGCTCGGCCGGCGCGAGGGGGTTGACCTTGCTCGGGTCGCCGCCCAGGTCGTTGACGGCCTCACGCATGGTGGCGAGGTCGACGACGCAGGGCACGCCGGTGAAGTCCTGCATCAGCACCCGCGCCGGGGTGAACTGGATCTCCACGCTCGGGTCGGCGGTCGGGTCCCAGCCGCCCAACGCCCGGATGTGGTCGGCGGTGATGTTCGCGCCGTCCTCCGTGCGGAGCAGGTTCTCCAGCAGGATCTTCAGGGAGTAGGGCAGACGGTCGTGCCCCTCCACCTTGTCGATCGTGAAAATCTCGTAGCTCGCGTCATCGACGCGCAGCTCGCTCTTCGCACCAAAGGTGTCGAGGCTGGCCACGTCATCTCCTTCACACCCAGCGACTGTGAGTAGTCCTCAGCAGTCTGTCGCACCGGTGACGGCCGCCCGCCAGTTAGGGCTACCTAACTCAGGGTTCACGTCTTCCGTAAACCGTACGTCCGTCTTGTTATTGCGTGCAACCCGGTCCGGAGGTTTACCCGGGGTGATCATCGGGAACACCGCGTTCCGTGCAGTCCTTCACCGACCTCGAGGCTCTCACCGACTTCTTCGACCGCTATGGCTCCGCGCTGACCCGGGGCGACGTGGCGGCGGTGGCGGGCTGCTACGCGCTGCCCGGCCTGGTCGTCTCCGACTCGTACAGCTTCACGTTCGCCTCGCCGGCGGCGGTCGCGCTGTCGTTCCTCGGGGCGGCCCCGGCGTACCAGGAACAGCAGATCGTGGCCGCACACGCGCAGCTGCACGACGTGCAGTGGCTCAGTGACGCGCTGGCGATGGTCGCGGTCGAGTGGGAATACCTCGACAGCCTCGGCAACGCGGTGCCCGGCGAGCGCTACCGCTACCTGATCCGAACCGACGTCGACGGGCCGCGGATCACCACGGTCATCGCCACGCGCTGAAAACCGTCGGACGCCGATGCCATCATGGCGAGGTGACCACGATCGAGATCGCTCCGGCCGACGCCCGCACCGCGCCGCACCGGCCGCAATGGCTGGTCGTGCACTTCGACGCGGGCGCCGACGACCGGATGCTCTACGCGTGGGGCGACATCCATCCCGCCGCGTTCACCGGCTTCCCGGGCGGTCAGCCGTTCGCCGGTGAGGACGCCTACGGGCGCTTCGCCTGGGTCCGGCTCGCCGAGGGGGCCCGCGACGTCGGTTTCCTCGTCGTCGACCGCACGGGCGCCAAGGACGTCGCCGAGGACCGGCACGTCGACCCCGCGGTCACCCCCGAGATCTGGCTGCGCTCCGGCGACTCCCGGATCTACCTGAGCGCCGCGGAGGCGGGCGTCACCCTGCCCTTCCCGGAGGACGACGTCGCCGTCATCCACTACCGCCGGGCGGACGGCGACTACCGCGGCTGGGGCGTGCACGCCTGGGAGGGCACGCCGCAGAAGCCGGTCTGGCACCGCCCGCTGGCTCCCTCCCGCTTCGACGCCTTCGGCGCGGTCTTCCGCGTGCCCGTGCGGCCCGGCGCGGCGGGCCTGCGCTTCGTCATCCACCGCGACGACCACAAGGACCTGCCCGACGACCAGCGCCTGGACCTCTCCGTGGGGCGGGAGGTGTGGTTGCTGTCGGGGGAGCCCGCACCCGTACGTCCGGATCTGCGGTCCCTGGGTCCCGAGCTCGACCCGGCCCGCGCGCTGGCGGTCTTCGTGGACCGCACCACCATCGCCCTGCCGGCCCGGATCGCCGACCTGGCCGAGGGGTTCGCCCTGGTCACCGCGGCCGACGGCGACCTGCGCCGGGACGGCGACGAGCTGTCCGGCGAGCGCATCATGCTGCCGCTGACGCCGCGCCCCGGCGGGCTCTTCCAGGCGCAGAGCCGGCGGTTCCCGCACCTGCGGGCCTATCGGGCGTTCGCGGTGCCGGAGCTGGGCGACGCGGCCCTCGGGCACCTGCTGCGCGGGCAGCTGCTCGTGGTCGGCCGCGACCACGCGGGGCACGTCACCGCCACCACCGCCGTGCAACTGCCCGGCGTGCTCGACGACCTCTACGCGGAGGCCGCCGGTGCCGCGCTGGGCGTCACCGTCGACGGCGACCGGCCCACCCTCGCCGTCTGGGCGCCGACCGCCCACGCCGTCTCGCTCGAGCTGTCCCGCACGCCGGACGACGAGCCGAAGATCCTGCCGATGGAGCGCGACCCGGCGACCGGCGTGTGGAGCATCGCGGGCAAGCGCAAGTGGATGGGACGTTACTACCGCTACCGGGTGGAGGTGTGGCATCCGGCCGCTCAGCGCGTGGTCACCACCAGCGTCACCGACCCGTACTCGCTGTCGCTGTCCGCCGACTCGACCCACAGCCAGATCGTGGACCTCGACGACCCGGCGCTGTGCCCGCCCGGCTGGGACACCCAGGCCCGGCCCCCCGCCGTGGCGCCGGCCCGGATGCAGATCTCCGAGGTGCACATCCGCGACTTCTCGATCGCCGACGCCACCGTGCCCGCGGCGCACCGCGGCACCTACCTCGCCTTCACCGACGAGGAGACGGCCGGCATGCGGCACCTGCGCATGCTCGCCGACGCCGGGCTCACCCACGTGCACCTGCTGCCCGCGTTCGACTTCGCGACCGTGCCCGACCGGCGGTCGAGCCAGGCCGTGCCCGCCTGCGACCTGGCGTCGTTCCCGCCGGACTCGCCGGAGCAGCAGCACGCGGTCATGGCGGTCGCCGACGCCGACGGCTTCAACTGGGGCTACGACCCGCTGCACTACACGGCGCCCGAGGGCAGCTATGCCACCGATCCCTGCGGCACCGCGCGCATCGTGGAGTTCCGCCGGATGGTCGCCGCCCTGCACGCCACCGGGCTACGCGTGATCATGGACGTGGTCTACAACCACACGATGGCGGACGGCCTCGCGCCGTTCAGCGTCCTCGACCGCATCGTGCCCGGCTACTACCACCGGCTGCTGGAGGACGGGACGGTCGCCGAGTCCA
Organism: Couchioplanes azureus; assembly: GCF_014648355.1. GTDB lineage: Bacteria > Actinomycetota > Actinomycetes > Mycobacteriales > Micromonosporaceae > Actinoplanes > Actinoplanes azureus. The sequence continues at coordinate 588,345 of NZ_BMQY01000002.1, read as the reverse complement.
CCTGCTGCTCCAACACCGCGCCCGAACACCTGATGATGGGCAAGCTGGTGATCGACTCGCTGCGTACCTGGGCGCGGCACTACCGGATCGACGGTTTCCGGTTCGACCTCATGGGACACCACCCGCGGGCCAACATCCTCGAAGCCCGGGCGGCCCTCGACCCCGGCATCTATCTGTACGGCGAGGGCTGGAACTTCGGCGAGGTCGCGTACGACGCCCGCTTCGCCCAGGCCAGCCAGGTCAACATGGCCGGGACCGGCGTCGGCACCTTCAACGACCGGCTGCGCGACGCGGTCCGCGGCGGCGGTTCGTTCGGCGACGACCCGTCGGTGCGCGGCTTCGCGACCGGGCTCGGCGAGGACACCCCGCTCGCCCTACACGACCGGATCAAGGTGGGGCTCTCGGGTGGGCTGGCCACGTACAGGTTCACCACCCACAGCGGCGTCGAGCTGAGCGGCGCGCAGATCGACTACAACGGCTCCCCGAGCGGCTACACCGCCGCGCCGGGGGAGTGCGTGACCTATGTCGACGCCCACGACAACGAGATCCTCTACGACGCGATGGCGTTCAAGCTGCCGGTCGGCCTGCCGATGGCCGACCGGGCCCGGATGCAGGTCCTCGCGCTCGCCCTGGTGGTCCTGGGCCAGGGCGTCGGCTTCGTGACCCTGGGCACCGAGCGGTTGCGCTCCAAGTCCCTCGACCGCAACTCCTACAACTCCGGCGACTGGTTCAACGAGATCCTGTGGAACGGCGCGCAGGGCAACGGCTTCGGCCGCGGCCTGCCCCCGGCCGAGGACAACGAGGACAAGTGGCCCTGGGCCCGCCCGCTGCTCGCCGAGCCGTCCCTGATCCCGTCCGCGGAGCACATGGACCGCACCGCGGCACGCTATGCCGAGCTGCTCCGGATCCGCCGCTCCACGCCGGTGTTCGGCCTGCCCACGGCCGAGGAGGTGCAGCGGCGCCTGACCTTCCCGCTCGGCGGTCCCGACGAGACCCCCGGCGTGATCGTGATGTGCCTCGACGGCACCGGCCTCGACCCGCGCTGGGGCACCGTCGTCACCGTCTTCAACGCCACCGGGTCCCCGGCCGAGGAGGAGGTGCCGGAGCTGGCGGACGTCCGCCTGTCCCTGCACCCGGAGCTCGTGGCGTCGGCCGACCCGCTGCTGCGCTCGGCCACCGCCGAGGGCGGCCGGCTCACCGTGCCGCCGCGCTCGGTGGCCGTGTTCGTCGCCGACCTGGCCTGAGCGTCGGTCTCTGCGGTGCGCCGGACGTCCCCGGACCGCGCCTGACCTCCGGGGACCGCCCCCGACCGGCACGGTCCGGCCGGGGGCGGCCGTCTCAGCGGCCCCGGAGCCGTGGGGCGCCGGGCGGGCGGAAGGTCACGCCGCCGCCCTCGCTGACCACGCCGGCACCGTACGAGAACTGCAGCCCGTCCGTGCCGTCGGCGTTCTCGATGCCGATGGTGGCGCTGCCGCCGTCGGCCAGGGCGCCCTGCAGGCCCCGGTGGTGCACGGCGATCGTGCCGTCGCGACCCAGCACCACGCTGATCGAGATGCGTTGCGACGGGTCACCGTAGAACCGCACGTTGCGCCACTCGACGACCACCGTGTCGGCGCCGCTGGCGGTGTAGATGCCGCCCAGCTCGTCGACGTACAGGTCGTCCCAGAACGCCGAGATCATGTGGTTGGGCGGCAGCGGGTCCGGGATGGCGAGGTTGGTGAACGCCGTCTCCGGCCCGCCGAACGCGATCTGGCCGTTGACCGACACCCATGCCGCCAGCTGCGGATCCCCGTAGAACGGCAGCGGGAACGGCAGGTCGATCCGGGCCGTCCCGTCGTCGGGGCCGTCCGGCTCCAGCCGCCGGGTGCCCTCGGCGTAGCCGCCGGCGGTCGCCGCGCACGAGTAGCCGTAGGCGTCACGGTGGGCGGGCAGCGGGAGGTCGACCGTCGTGTCGCCGGTGAAGTCGATACCGCGGGTGCGTACGCCGTCGCAGCCGTCGCGCGGCTGCACCCGCAGCTCGTACCGGCCGGTCGGGGCGGTCAGGGTGAACCGGCCGCCGGCGTCGGTCCGGGTGGTGGCGGGCGTGCCGGCGAACCCGACCGTCGCCCCGGCGACCGGCCCCCGCGTGCCGGTGACCGTTCCGGTCAGGGTCGCGGCCGGTGCCGGCTCCAGGTTTGCCTCCAGCCGGGCGGTCTCTCCGGCGGCGACCACCACGGTACGGGCGATGGCACGGTAGCCGTACCGGGTGATCGTGGCCTCGTAGGTGCCCGGCGGGAGCAGCGCCAGCCGGTAGGCGCCGTCCGGGCCGGTGCTGCCCTGCCGCGCCACCGTGCCGGTGACGGAGACCGTCGCCCCGGAGAGTGCGGCGCCCTCCGCGGTCACGGTGCCGGCGAGCACGCCGGACGGTTGCCGGGCCCCGGACACCGCCGCGTACGCGTCCAGCCGGCCCTCGCCGTACACCTGGTTGTCGGCCGGGGTGCCGCCGCACGAGGTGTCGTCGGTGTCCGTGGCGGTGGCGTCGAGCACCTGGCGCGTGGTGGCGATGTCGCGCCGCAGGCCGGGCACCGCCGACCAGAGCAGGGCGACCGTCGCCGCGGTGTGCGGCGACGCCATCGACGTGCCGCTGTAGCTGGCGTACCCGCCCGGCACGCTGGAGAGGACGTCGACACCGGGCGCGGCGATGTCGGGCTTGACGGTGCCGTCCTGGCCGCCGCCCCGGCTCGAGAAGGAGGCGATGGCGCCGGCCGGGTCGTGGGCGCCGCTGGCGTACGCCGCGGCGTAGTTGCCCGGGGAACCGGCGCTGGCGCACCCGGGGCCGGCGTTGCCGTTGGAGAACGCCGGGAAGATGCCGGCCGCCACCCACGCGTCGACGATCTGCGCGTACCACGGATCGAACCCCCAGCCGCCCCAGGAGTTGTTCACCACGTCGGGGGCGAGGTCGGGCCGCGGGGCGTTCCCCGCCCGGTCGGTCGGCGCGACGATCCACTGGCCGGCGGCGAGCAGCGACGCGGTGGAGCAGGCGTTCGACTCGCACCCCTTGGCGGCGATCCACCGGGCGCCGGGCGCCACGCCGATCGCGTGGTCACCGTCGAGGCCGACCATCGTGCCGGTCGTGTGGGTGCCGTGCCCGGCGTTGTCGCACGGTACGCCGTCGGCGCACAGGCCGGTCGGGTCGAACCACGAGTAGTCGTGCCGGAGCGTGCCGTCCGCCGCCCGGCCCCGGTAGCTCGCGGCGAGCGCCGGGTGGTCGTACTGCACCCCGGTGTCGACGGTGGCGACGACGATCCCGTCGCCACGGACGCTCAGGTCGTCCCACACCCGGGGGGCCTGCACGCGGGCGAGGTTCCACTCGGCGTTCTGCGCGCCGCTGCGGACGCGGGGGAGCGCGGCGGCGGGCGTCAGCTTGGGCAGCGGGACCACCTTGTCCGCGAGCACCCGGCTGACCTCGGGCCGGGCGGCGACGGCCGCGGCGAGGCGGGCGTCCCCGGTGACCCGGACGGTGTTGGCGATCCAGTACGGCGTGAAGCTCGCCCGGCGGGCCGTCAGCAGCGCGCGCACCGAGGCCTGGCTGCGCGCGGCATGCTCGGTGGCGATCCGGTGGACCCGCTCGGCCCGCTGGGTCCCGGTGGCGCGCCGGGCCGGCCCCAGGTCGGCCCGGTCCCGCAGCACCACCCAGAAGGTGGCGCCGGCATTCGCCGCGAGCTGGGCGCGCAGCCGCGGCTCGATCTTGGAGTCCCCGGGCGCCGCGTGAGCGGGCACCGCGACGGTGGTCAACGCCAGGGCGAGCGCCGCGACGAGCGCCCTCCCCGGCCGGCGGTGGACAGACAACGATCTACCCCCTCTGCGCGGCCGCGGTGTTCCCGCGGCCGCAGGGGAGTCTCGCCGGGCGCCGTTAAGTGGCGGTTACCGATGCCTTGCCCATGTAAATTCTTCCATAGCCCGCAAGAATTCAACCCTTGATGGAGCCGCCCCGGGCCGTTGCCAGCCGACGATCCGGTGGTACAGGTCGCGCGGGACCGGCTCGCTGCGGCCTATGTGGTCGTCGACGGCGGTCTTGAGCTGCGCCCACAGGGAGATCGCAGGCTGAGCGGTCCACTCCGGCCGCGTCGGAAGATGGTCCGCCCCGGGACGGACCTTGTCACGCCTGCCTGCCGTTGGCGCGGTTCGCTCGTCCCACCTGCGGATGGGCGGCGGTCTGCCGGGTTCCGGGCTTTTCTGCGGCTGCAGGTCTCGGTGGGCGCGTTCGAGGCGGACCCTCAGCAGGTAGCCGGTGGGGGGTGTCGAGACGATCAGCAGCGACGTGAACGGCTCCGCCGTGATCGCCATGCACGCCGGGTAGGTGAGCTGATCGACGGTCAGCGCACCGGCCTCGCCGCCGCGGTGCGGAACATGAACCCGTCGGCGTTTCCTACCATCCGGGCGCGGTGCTCGACGTACCGCCGGCTCATCACGTCATGGACTTCGCCGAGATCGCGCGACTGCATCGTGCCTCGCACGACCGGTACCGATGTCACCGCCATGGCGGTCCTCCGACCCTCGCACCCCGAACCGGCCCACGTCGGTCAGGTTTGCACGAATCACGTCGAGCCTCACCGGAGAACGAGCCTCCGAAAGGGTCGATGTTGACGTCTCGTCCGCCCCACGTGTGCATGAAGGGGTGGAAGACAGTAGTGGCCGATCCCCGATCCGCGAACGGGTCGAAGCCCTGCGCGCTGAGGCCGCCCGGGCCCGCGAACGCGCTCACCAGCGCGCCGTCGCCGCCGACCGGCTGATCGACCAGGCCGCCACGGCGCAACGGGACGCGAAGTTCGCCCGCGAACGCGCCGATCGGCTCTGCGCCGAGCAGCTGGGCCGCCGGGCGGTCATGGACTTCGCGTAGCGCACAGAACGCTATCCGGACGTCGCGAACCCGCTACCGCGGTGCAGTGCGCGAAGCGCCCGGCCCTGGAGGGGCCGGGCTTGCGCCGGCCCGGCGTGGCGAGCTACTCCGGCAGGCGGGGGCCGGCCTCGCGCTGCGAGGTCAGCCAGGCCTCGACGTCGGCGGAGGAGCGGGGCAGGCCGGCCGACAGGTTGCGGCAGCCGTCGGCGGTGACCAGGACGTCGTCCTCGATGCGGACGCCGACGCCGCGGAGCTCCTCGGGGACGAGGTCGTCCTCCGGCTGGAAGTAGAGGCCGGGCTCGACGGTCAGGACGTAGCCCTCCTGGAGCGGGCCGTCGCGGTAGGTCTCCTTGCGGGCGGCGTTGCAGTCGTGGACGTCGATGCCGAGCATGTGGCCGAAGCCGTGCAGCGTCCACCGGCGGTAGACCGTGGACTGCTCGGACATCGCCTCGTCGACGCTCACCGGGAGCAGGCCGAGGTCGTGCAGGCCCTCGGCGAGCACCCGCATGCAGGTCAGGTGGACGTCGTGGAACTTCACGCCGGGCCTGATCGCGTCCATGCCGGCCTGCTGCGAGGCGTGCACGATGTCGTAGACCTGGCGCTGCAGCGGCGTGAAGGTGCCGGAGACCGGGACCGTGCGGGTGACGTCGGCGGTGTAGAACGAGCGGGCCTCGACGCCCATGTCCATGAGCAGCAGCTCGCCCGGGACGGTGACGCCGGTGTTGCGGACCCAGTGCAGGATCGTGGCGTGCGCACCGGCGCCGACGATGCTGCCGTAGCCGACGTCGTTGCCGTCCGTGCGGGCGCGCAGCGCGAAGACGCCCTCGAGCAGGCGCTCCTTGACGCCGCGGTCGGCGGGCAGGACGCGGGCGACGTCCTCGAAGCCGCGGACGGTCGCGTCGATCGCCTCCTGCAGCTGGGCGATCTCCCACTCGTCCTTGACCAGCTTGAGCTCGGAGATGACGCTGGCCAGGGCGCGGTCGCGGCGGACCGCGGGGTCGGGGTCGTAGGGCAGTACGGCCCGGTCGACGGCCGCGTCGAGGCCGCGCAGCACCCGGGTGCGGCCCGGCGCGCAGTCGGCGAGCGCCCGGCCGAGCTCGGTGTAGGACGCGGTCTCGATGCCCAGCTCCGCCGACTTCTCGCCGAGGGTGTGCCGGCGCCCGACCCACAGCTCGCCGTTGCGGCTGCGGAAGAAGGCGTCGGTGGCCTTGGAGTTGCGGTCGTGGGTGTAGAGCACCGCGTCGTGGCCCGAGCCGCTGGGGCGCAGGACCAGCACGCCGTCGGGGTCGCTGTCGCCGGTCAGGTAGACGAAGTCGCTGCCGGGCCGGAACGGGTAGTCGGTGTCGTTGGCGCGCACCTTCTCGTTGCCGGTCGGGATCACCAGCGTCTCGCCGGGGAAGGCGTCGGAGAGCGCCGCCCGGCGCTTGGCATAGTTGGGCGCCTCGGGCCTGGTCGTGACCTCGAGCGCGTCCTCCCGCCAGCCGCTGCGCATGAACTGCAGGAACGCCTCGGGGAAGTCGGGGTCGTGCGATTCCGTCTTCGCCGCCGTCGTGCTCTCGCCTTGCTCGGCCATGGTGGCTCTCCCCTTCTCCCGCGTGGCGTCCCTGACGTTACCGCCTCGGTGCGACGGAATTCGCGGCCGGAGTGCCACCGCGGGCGAAGTGCGGCGTGACCGGCGACACGTCAGCCGCGCAGGGTCAGGCAGGCCACTCGCGCACCGGCGGTGCCCGCCTTGCCGGGATCGGTACGGGTGAGCTGCGCATGCAGCACCAGCGAGCGGGGCGGGCGCACCGGATCGAACGTCCAGCTCTGTTGCGCCGCGACCGTGGCGGCGCCGCGGGGATCGGTGGTGAAGTCGAGCCACACCTCGTTGCGGGGGTTGGCGTACGCCGGGTCGACCGACGGCTGCGACGGGTCGGCCTGGTGCTGGTAGTGCGGGCCGGCGTCGTCCGGCACCGACGTGCAGGTCTTCGTGTGCAGGTGCGCGCCGTACGCCCGGCGGCTCACCAGGCCGGTGACGGCCAGCCGTACGCGGATGCCCTGGACGGTCGTGGCGACGCTGACCTGGGCCGTCGCGCCCGGCGGGACCGCCGCCGAGTCGTAGGTGATGGCCTGGGTGCCGTCGGGGACGGGCTGGAACGTGCCGGACGCCGTGCCGACGGTCAGCGGCGCCTGGCCGGAGGCGGTCGCCAGCGGGGAACCGGAGGCGTCCGGATCGGCGATGCCGCTGGAGACGATCCAGGGTGTGCCGGCCGGCGGCGGTGACGGGACGGTGGTCGCGGGGGCGGTGCCGCCCGTCCCGGAGCAGCCGGCGAGCGCGGCCAGGGCGACGGCCAGGAGCGGCAGAGTACGGCGCATGGGCGAAGTATGTCAAAACCCGGCATATCCGGCGAGCATCGGCCGGGTGCTGGCTTTCTCCCGCCGCGGACGGAAGGCTGACGGCAGACGGCGGCGGGACGTGGAGGGTTCGCAGATGGCGTACGCGGTGGTGCTCGGGGAAGCGCTCGTGGATCTCCTGGAGACCGAGCGTGACGGCGAGCTGATCTATCGGCAGGCGATCGGCGGCGCGCCCCTCAACGTCGCGGTCGGCGTCACCCGTCTCGGCGGCGAGGTCCGCTACGTCGGCTCGCTCGGCAACGACACGCTCGGCGACCGGATCGCCGCGTTCCTGCGCCGCACCGGGGTCGGCACCGCCGCGACGACCCGGGTGAGCGTGCCCACCACCCTGGCGGTCACCACGTTCGAGGGCGCGGAGCCGACCTTCCAGTTCTACGGCGAACCCCCGTCGTATGCGCTGGTGCGCCCCGAGGACGTCGACGAGCAGACGGTCGCGGGCGCCGGCGTGCTCTACGCCGGCTCGATCGCGCTGATGCGCGAGCCCTTCCGCTCGGCGGCGCGCAAGGCCTGGTCGGTGCCGGGTCCGCTGCGGGTCTTCGATCCCAACGTACGCCCGAAGCTGCTGCCGGACGCCGCCGCGGTGGGCGCCCTGCGCGAGCTGGTCGAGGAGTTCTTCGCGACGGCGGACCTGGTGAAGCTCAGCTCCGCCGACGCCGGGGTGCTGTGGAACGGCGCGGCCCC
>NZ_BMQY01000002.1:451327-580373 GCF_014648355.1 Couchioplanes azureus | reverse complement strand
GCCCGCCGACCGCATCCTCGGGCTCGGCGCCCGCGCGGTCGTCGTCACCTGCGGTTCCCACGGCGCCCATGTGGCGGCGGCGGACGGCTCGGCGATGCTGAGCGCCCCGGCGGTCGCGGCGATCGACGCGACGGGCGCCGGGGACTCGGTCATGGCCGCCCTCGTGCACCGCCTGCTCACCGGGGGCGTCCCGGACGGCGTCGCCGGCTGGCAGCAGTACGTGACCTTCGCGCTGGCGGTGGCCGGCCTGGTCTGCGAACGCCCCGGCGGGGCGGTGGCCATGCCGACGCAGGACGAGCTCACCGCCCGCTGGGGCGCGCTGATCTGAGCGTCCTCAGGCCTCACCCAGCGCCTTGGCGATGAACCGCTGGCGGTCGAGCATCACCCGCTCGACGCGCACCTCGGCCACCAGCTCCTCGCCGTCGCGGATCACGACGTCGAAGTGCAGGGTGCGGCCGTCCACCTTGGCCAGCGTGGCCAGGGCGGTCACGTGGCGCCCCACCGGCGTCGGCGCCCGGTGCTCGACCTCGGCGCGGGTGCCGACCGTCGTGACCCCGCCCGGCATCTGCCGGGCCGTCGCGGCGACCGTGGCGGCCTCGGCGAGGGCCAGGACCCGGGGCGTGCCGAGCACCGGCACGTCGCCGGAGCCGAGGGACTGGGCGGTGTCGGCATCGGTGACGGTCAGCTCGACCCGTGCGCTGAGACCGGCGGTGAACTCCGGAAGCTCCATGCCACCAGCTTAGGGGTGTCGTGCGGCATCGGGGGTGTCGCGCGGACCGGCCGGGACCGTGGACGTCACGAGGGGCGCCGGGCCTCGGGCGGCGCGGGCCCGGACGGACAACTGCTCCGCGAGCCACCACGCCTCCGCCAGGTCCCGGTCCTCGGCGACGCCGGAGCGTCCGCCCGCGGTGTCCGCGTAGACCGACGCCAGGCCGAGCAGGCGCTGGACCGGCCCCTGCACCACCCGGACGCTCTGCAGGCGGGCGTACGGCACCAACGTCAGCTCGCGGGTCAGCATCCCCGAGCGCGACACGAACACCTCGGACGTCAGACCGATGCCCAGGTAGCGCAGCCCGATCGGATGCCGCCAGCGGGCCCGGCGCGGCGGCGCGACGGTGGCCAGCGCCGCCAGGTCGACGCCGGGCAGCACCTGGAAGACCAGCTCGCGCCCCGCCTGGAAGTCGCCGACCGGCAGCAGCCGGTCCGAGCCCTTGGCGTCGCCGGACTGCGGGCCGGCGTACCCGGCGATGTCGAGGCGCAGGTGCAGCCAGCCGTTGACCCGCCACAGCAGCGGCCAGGTCACGCCGATGGTCTGCACCCGGTGCAGCGGCACGATCTGGCTGCGGGTCTCCAGCAGGCCGTAGTGGACCGCCAGCCGGCCGCCGGCGTCGCGGGCCAGCCGGAAGTCCCAGTCCTGCAGCACCCGGCGGATCGGCTGCAGGACGACCCCGGCCATCGCGGTGACGGTGCTCGCGATGCCGACGAAGGTCCAGGAACCGTCGAGGACGAACTGCATGGCCACGAAGGCCACGCCGACCGGCAGGAAGAACGCCTGCGGGGTGAGCAACTGACTGACCAGCAGGTCGCGGTTGGAGACCCGCAACAGCGGCCGCTCGGGCGCCGCCACGGGGTGCTCGGTGGCCGGATCCGTGGCGACGCCCGCGGCCGGCCCGGCGGGGCCGCCCGGGGTCCGGCCGGCGAGGGCGAGCAGCCTCTCCCGCAGCGCCGCGGCCTCCCGTACGGTCAGATAGGCCAGCGGCGCCTCGGTCTTGCCGCCGCCGACCACCTCCAGGCGCAGCTCGGCCAGGCCGGTGAGCTGGGCGAGCAGGGGGCGGCGCAGCTCGACGGCCTGCAGCCGGTCGAGCGGGATGGCCCGGTTGCGGCGCCACAGCAGCCCGTCCTGGATCCGCAGCTCGCGGCCGACGACGTGATAACCGGTGTTCAGCCACCCGATCACCGAGAAGACCACCACGCCGACGGCGAGCACGGCGACGACCAGGGCGAAACGCTCCAGGCCGACCTGGGAGAGCGTCTGCCAGCTCAGCGCGGCCACGATGACGGCGATGGACTTGGCGCCGTGCAGGAGCGGGCTGAGCGGGTGCAGGCGCCTGCGCGCCTCGTCGCCCGGGGGTGCGGGGTCCGGCGGCTCGGTCACAGGCCCTCGGCCCGGTCCTCGCCCAGCGCGGTCAGGCGGTCGCGCAGCCGGGCCGCCTCGTCCGGGGGCAGCCCCGGGACCTTCGCGTCACTGGCCGCCGCGGCGGTGTGCAACTGGACGGTGGCCAGCTGGAAGGCGCGCTCCAGCGGCCCGGCCGTCACGTCGACGAACTGCATCCGGGCGTACGGGACGATCGACAGCCGGCGGATCACCAGGCCGTGCCGGACGAGCAGGTCGTTGTCGCGCTCGGCGTAGCCCCAGGCCCGGACGGCGCGCACGGTGACGAGGCAGCGCCAGATCCCGAGCAGCAGGACCGCGGCCATGGCCGCCGGCCAGGCCCGGGAACCGGTGACCAGCCAGCCGACGGCCAGCCCGGCGAGCAGGACCAGGATCCAGGCCGCCCGCTCCAGCAGCTCCACAGTGATCAGCTTCGGCGAGACCGGGCGCCAGTCGACGGTGTCCGGCCACGGCTCCAGCGCGCTCGTCCCGGCCGGGCCGGTGGCGGTGGCCGGGCCGGTGGCGGCGGCCGGGCCCGGGGCGGCGGCAGGGCCGGTGGCCGCGGCAGGGCCCGGGGCGGCGGCAGGGCCCGGGGCGGCGGCAGGGCCGGTGGCCGCGGCAGGGCCGGCGGGGGGCGGTGCCGGGTCGGCGGGGCCGGCCGGTGCGCGGGGCTCGGTCACGTGGGCAAGCCTAGGCCGTGGTGCGGAACTCGGTCACCTCGCGCAGGAAACCCCGGACGCCCAGAAAGTCGCCGAGGGTCTCGCGGTGCCGGGCACAGGCCAGCCAGGTCTTGCGGTAGTCGGGCGCGTGCAGCCGGGGATTGTTCCACCGCAGCTCCCACTCGGCGGCCGCGCGGCAGCCCTTGGCGGAACACTGGGGTGCAAGCTCCTCGACCACTCCGCGAGCCTATCGAGGGCCGCGAGGGGAGTTGAGCGCCGGGCGACCACGGGGGAAGTCGCCCGGCGACGCGCTGAATGTTACACGGCTCATCCGGCCCGTCGTCTACCCGATGGGCGTGCCCGTCCGTGCGCATCGCGCAGAAAGATCGACATGTTCGTACCCTTGCGGTCGGCGCGTAATACCGCTCCGCCGGACCGCTTCGCGCATGGTCGTGTAAGTCTTGAGCGTCGGCACCCGTGCCGACGCCGACCGAGACGTGCGACACGCTGTTGGAGGACCGGTGGCCGACCCGACCACACCCGAGGGCACGACCGGCACGACGGAGCCCGCCGACCCTCCGGTGCCGCCCGCGCAGGACGCCACCCAGCTCGAGCGCGCCATGTTCGAGGTCAAGCGGGTCATCGTCGGGCAGGACCGGATGGTCGAGCGGATGTTCGTCGCGCTGCTGGCCCGGGGGCACTGCCTGCTCGAGGGCGTGCCCGGCGTGGCCAAGACGCTGGCGGTGGAGACCCTGGCGCGGGTGGTCGGCGGCACCTTCTCCCGCGTCCAGTTCACCCCCGACCTGGTGCCCGCCGACATCGTCGGCACCCGGATCTACCGGCAGTCCAGCGAGAAGTTCGACGTCGAGCTCGGCCCGGTGTTCGTCAACTTCCTGCTCGCCGACGAGATCAACCGGGCCCCGGCGAAGGTGCAGTCGGCGCTGCTCGAGGTGATGGCCGAGCACCAGGTGTCGATCGGCGGCGAGACCCACCGGGTGCCGGACCCGTTCCTGGTCATGGCGACGCAGAACCCCATCGAGCAGGAGGGCGTCTACCCGCTGCCGGAGGCCCAGCGCGACCGCTTCCTGATGAAGATCCTCGTGGGCTACCCGACCGACGCCGAGGAACGCGAGATCGTCTACCGGATGGGCGTCAGCGCACCCGAGCCGAAGCAGATCTTCACCTCCGAGGATCTGCTCGGCCTGCAGCGCCGCGCGGACCAGGTCTTCGTCCACAACGCGCTGGTCGACTACACCGTACGGCTCGTGCTGGCCACCCGCGCCCCGGCCCAGCACGGCATGCCGGACGTCGCCCAGCTGATCCAGTACGGCGCCAGCCCGCGCGCCTCGCTCGGCATCGTGCGCGCCACCCGGGCGCTGGCGCTGCTGCGCGGCCGGGACTACGCGCTGCCGCAGGACGTGCAGGACATCGCGCCGGACATCCTGCGGCACCGGCTCGTGCTCAGCTACGACGCGCTCGCCGACGACATCCCGGCCGACCACATCGTCGCCCGGATCATGGCCAGCGTGCCGGCGCCGGCGGTGGCGTCCCGCCAGGACGCCGCGGTCAACGGCCACGTGGCACCCGCGTCCGGGGTTCCGGCCCCGGCGAGCGGCGGCCCGGCATTCGGCACCCCCGCGCCCGGTTTCGGCACTCCGGCCCCGGCGAGCGGCGGTCCGGCGTACGGGGCGCAACAGCAGCCGCCGCACTCCGCGTGGCCGGGACAGCAGTGACGGTCCACTCGTGACGACCGCCGACATCCCGTCCCCGGCCGCCGGATCCGGCTCGGCGCGGGCCGAGGCCGTCCTCTCGCGCCTGCAGCTGCTGGTCACCCGCAAGCTCGACGGGCTGCTCCAGGGCGACTACGCCGGCCTGCTGCCCGGCCCGGGCAGCGAGGCGGGGGAGAGCCGGGAGTACCGGCCCGGCGACGACGTGCGCCGCATGGACTGGCCGGTCACCGCCCGCACGACGCTGCCGCACGTGCGGCGTACGGTCGCCGACCGCGAGCTCGAGACCTGGATGGCGATCGACCTGTCGGCGAGCCTGGACTTCGGCACCGCCCGCTGCCTCAAGCGCGACCTGGTGCTCGCGGCCGCCACCGCGATGGCGCACCTCACCGTCCGCGGCGGCAACCGGATCGGCGCGGTCGTCGGCACCGGCTCGGGACAGGTGGCCGCGGAGCCGTCCGGCGGCTTCGGCTGGCTGCGGCGCCGGCGCCCGGTGCCGGCCCCGGCGGCGCCCCCGGCCGCGCCGATCGTGCGCCTGCCCGCGCGACCCGGGCGCAAGGAGGCGCAGGGGCTGCTGCGGGCCATCGCGCGTACGGAGATCCGGCCGGGGCGTACCGATCTGGGCGAGCTGATCGACATGCTGAACCGCCCCCCGCGCCGCCGGGGTGTCGCGGTGATCGTCTCGGACTTCCTGGCGCCCGTGGAGGGCTGGGCGCGGCCCGTGCGCAAGCTCGCGGTGCGCCACGACGTGCTCGCCATCGAGGTCGTGGACCCCCGCGAGCTGGAGCTGCCGGACGTCGGCGTGCTCACCCTCGCCGACCCGGAGACCGGTGCGCTGCACGAGGTGCAGACGGCCGATCCGGCGCTGCGGGCCCGCTACGCCGAGGCGGCCGGGCGGCAGCGCGGCGAGATCGCCCGGGCGCTGCGCGCGGCCGGGGCCGCCCACCTGAGACTGCGTACGGACACCGACTGGCTGCTGGACATGGTCCGTTTCGTCGCGGCCCAACGACACGCTCGCACCCGGGGGACCACCCGATGATCCGTTTCCTGCAGCCGTGGTGGCTGCTCGCCACGCTGCCCGTCCTGCTGGTGGTCGCCGCCTACGTCTGGCGCCAGTTCCGCCGCCGCCAGTACGCGATGAAGTTCACCAACGTGGACCTGCTGCGCTCGCTCGCGCCCAAGGGCCTGGGCTGGCGCCGGCACGTGGCCGCCGGGGCCCTGCTGCTCAGCCTGTTCGTGCTCGCCCTGGCGATGGCGCGCCCGTCGGTCGACCGGGAGGAGCCGCTGGAGCGGGCCACCGTGATGCTGGCCATCGACGTGTCGCTGTCCATGGAGGCCGACGACGTCGCGCCCAACCGCATCGAGGCGGCGCAGGAGGCGGCCAAGGCGTTCGTGCAGGAGCTGCCGCCGACGTACAACCTGGGCCTGGTGTCGTTCGCCAAGGCCGCGAACGTCCTGGTCTCCCCGACCAAGGACCGCGCCGCGGTGATCGCCGGCATCGACGGCCTGACGCTGGCCGAGGCCACGGCGACCGGTGAGGCGGTGTTCACGTCGCTGGACGCGATCCGCTCGGTGCCGGCCGACGGGGCCGACGGCGCGCCGCCGGCGCGGATCGTGCTGCTCTCCGACGGATACCGCACGTCGGGGCGCTCGGTCGAGGACGCGGCGACGGCCGCCGCGGCGGCGAACGTCCCGGTCTCGACGATCGCCTTCGGCACGGACGCCGGCGTCGTCGACATCCGGGGTGTGCTGCAGCGCGTACCGGTGGACCGGCTGTCGTTGCAGCAGCTGGCGGAGAAGACCAAGGGCTACTTCTACGAGGCCGCCTCGGTCAGCGAGCTCAAGCAGGTCTACGAGGACATGGGCAGCTCGATCGGGCACCGGGTGCAGCCTCAGGAGATCACCCAGTGGTACGCCGGCGCGGCGCTGCTGCTCGGCCTCGCGGCGGCGGCGCTGAGCCTGATCTGGACCTCACGTCTGCCATGACCGGGGCGCGCGCGGCCGCCGGCCGGTAAGGTTGGCGGCGGTGCGCCGGGAAGTCTGGTCGGCAAGTGGATCGACCGACCCCGGAAACGGAGCCCTGTGACCCCCAACCTGTTCAGTCGCGGTTCGTGGCCCGAGGCCCGGCGAATCGCCGACGTGCTGCGTCAAGAGACGATCGGTGGGGCGCTGCTCCTCGCCGGGGCGCTGGCCGCGCTGCTCTGGGCCAACTCGCCGTGGTCGGACGGCTATCACGCGCTGCTCGCTCTGCGGGTCGGGCCGGCCGCCTGGCACCTCGACCTCTCCCTCGCCACCTGGGCGGCCGACGGGCTGCTGGCGATCTTCTTCTTCGTCGCCGGTCTGGAGCTCAAGCGCGAGTTCGTCGCCGGGGACCTGCGCGATCCCCGGCGGGCGGCGGTGCCGGTGGCGGCCGCGGTCGGCGGCGTGGTCGTGCCGGCGTTGCTCTACACCGCCGTGAACCTCGGCGGCGCGGTCCGCGGCTGGGCGATCCCGACCGCCACGGACATCGCGTTCGCCCTCGCCGTGCTGGCGGTCGTCGGGCGGTGGCTGCCGGCCGCGCTGCGCACGTTCCTGCTCACCCTCGCGGTGGTGGACGACCTGCTCGCCATCGTGATCATCGCGCTGTTCTACACCGCCGACCTCTCCGTGCTGCCGCTGGCCGGGGCGCTCGTGCCGCTCGTGCTGTTCACGGTGCTGGTGCAGCGCCGGGTCCGGTCGTGGTGGCTGCTGCTCCCGCTGGCCTGCGCCGCCTGGGCGCTGGTGCACGCCTCCGGGGTGCACGCCACCGTCGCCGGTGTCCTGCTGGGGTTCGCGGTGCCGGTGCTGCGCCGCGACGGGGCCGCCGAGCCGGGACTCGCGGAGCACTTCGAGCACCGGTTCCGGCCGCTGTCCGCCGGGTTCGCGGTGCCGGTCTTCGCGCTGATGTCGGCCGGGGTCACGCTCGGCGGCCCGGACGGTCTCGCCTCGGCGCTCACCGACCCGGTGGCGGTCGGCATCGTGCTGGGCCTGGTCGTGGGCAAGCCGGTCGGCATCACGCTCGCCACCTGGCTGACGGCCCGGTTCACCCGGGCGACGATCGACGCCGGGCTGGCCTGGATCGACGTCGTGGCGCTGGCGGTGCTCGGCGGGATCGGCTTCACGGTGTCCCTGCTCATCGGCGAGCTGGCGTTCGGCGCCGGGACGGACCGCGACGGCCACGTCAAGGTGGCCGTGCTGACCGGCTCCCTGGCGGCCGCGGTGCTCGCGACGGTCATCCTGCGCGTGCGGAACCGGACCTACCGGCGGCTGTACGAGGCGGAGCAGGTCGACGCCGACGGCAACGCCATCCCCGACGTCTACGAGCGGTGATGCTCGGGGCCCGGCCGGCACCGGGGGAGGTCGGCCCAGACCTGCTTGCCGCCCTCGTGGTCGCGGACTCCCCAGCGGTCGGTCAGCGCCTCGATGAGCGCGAGCCCGCGTCCTCCGTCGCAGTCCGCCTCCCGGCGCCGCGGCACGACCGACGAGCCGTCGGCGACCAGCAGGGTGACCCGGCCGTCGTGGCATTCGACGCTCACCTCGACGCATCCGCCGCCGTGCCGCACGGCGTTGGTCACCAGCTCGCTGATCACCACGGCGGCATGGCCGAGCCAGGCCTCGTCCCGGTAGCCCCAGCCCGTGAGCACGGCCGTGGTGGCGTGCCGCGCCGTCCGGGCGGCATGGGGACCCAGCGGCACGTCGAAGCGCGCCGTCAACACACTCATCGTCGGTTCCGGTCTTTCTCCCCGCCGCCGGTCATGCGGAGCACGCGCTTACCCGGGTGAGCGCGACGGTCAAACCTGCGACCGCCATCTTCGCACGATCGTGGGGGAGCACATCGACGACTTTCGACGAACGGACCTTTACTTCCGCCCGCCGCTACGCATAGATTGCGGTCAATCACCGAAAGTCCCGGCCCCGGATGGAGTGCGCATGGACGACAACGTTGTCGGCCGGGCTGTACCGCGCCGCGCCGTGCTCACCGCCGCGGCCGCCGGGCTCGCCGTGCCCGCCGTCGCGGCCGGCGCGTCCCCGGCCGGGCGGCCCGCCCACGCCGCGTCGGGCGCCACCCGCAAGGTCACCCTCTACGCCGAGGCGCTGCCCGGCGGGCTCTACGGCTACGGCCTGGCGCCGGGGCGGGCCACCGTACCCGGGCCGGTGCTGGAGCTGTGGGAGGGCGACACCCTCGAAATCACCCTGGTGAACCGCACCGACCAGCGGCTGTCCATCCACCCGCACGGCGTCGACTACAGCACCGACTCCGACGGCAGCCCGCTGAACGCGTCCTTCAACGGTCCCGGCGAGACGCGTACCTATGTCTGGCGCTCCCGCGAGATGACCGCGGCCGAGGGACGGCGGTTCCTGCCCGGCAGCGCCGGCTACTGGCACTACCACGATCATGCGATGGGGACCGAGCACGGCACCGCCGGGGTCGCCAAGGGCCTCTACGGCGCGCTGATCGTACGGCGGCGCGGCGACCTGCTGCCGGAGAAGCAGTTCACCGTCGTCTTCAACGACATGCTGATCAACAACCGGACGGCGCCGGACACCCCGATGTTCGAGGCGAACCTCGGCCAGCGCGTCGAGTGGATCGCCGTCGGCCACGGCGGCACCTTCCACACCTTCCACCTGCACGGCCACCGGTGGGCCGACAACCGGACCGGCCTGCTCGAGGGGCCCGCCGACCCGAGCGCCGTCATCGACACCAAGGACCTGAACCCGGGCGGCTCCTTCGGCTTCCAGGTGCTCGCCGGCCAGGGCGTCGGCCCGGGCGTGTGGATGTACCACTGCCACGTCCAGTTCCACTCCGACGGCGGCATGGCCGGGCTCTTCCTCGTCCGCAACGCCGACGGCAGCATGCCGCCCGGCGCCGAGGACGCCATCCACCGGTTCCACGGCCACGCGCACACGGCGCATCACGAAGGGGTGCTGGGATGAGACATCGGATCGGCCTCGTGGCGACCATGGCGGCCGCGCTGCTGGTGAGCCCGGTCCCGGTCACGGCGGCCCCGGCCGGGCCGGCACCGGAGCCGCTGCGGCTGCTCGTCTTCCACGGCCCGGCGGCGGACCAGCAGGACCCGGTCGAGCGCGCCGCGCAGACCATCCAGGACCTGGCGGCCGCCGACGACATCGCGGTGACCCGATCGAGCGACCCGGCGGTGTTCTCCGCGGCCGGGCTCGCGCCCTACCGCGCGGTGGTCTTCCTGTCGGCCACCGGCGCCGCCCTCGGCCGGGACCAGGAATCGGCGCTGGAGGGCTACGTCGAGGCCGGCGGGGGCTTCGTCGGCATCGGCGACGCGGCCCGCGCCCAGCTCGACTCCGCCTGGTTCACCGGCCTGATCGGCACCCGTCCCGCCGGGAGCATCCCCGCCGCGGAACCCGTCGCCCGCGTCGGCGCCAACGCGGAGAACCCGCCGAACGAGACCAAGGAGAAGCTGACCGACGGCGACGCGAACACCAAGTGGCTCGCGCGCACGCCGACCGCCTGGATCACGTACGAGCTGAGCCGGCCCACCGCGATCAGCGGCTACGCCCTCACCTCGGCCAACGACGCCCCCGGCCGCGACCCGCGGGACTGGACGCTGCAGGGATCCGCCGACGGAACCAGCTGGACGGACCTCGACCGGCGCACCGAGCAGACGTTCCCGGACCGCTTCCAGACCCGCAGGTTCGCGGTCGCCGCCCCGCGCGAGTTCGCGAGCTACCGGCTCTCCGTCACCGCCAACGCCGGCGAACCCTTCACCCAGCTCGCCGACCTGCGGCTGTTCACCGGTGCGGTGACCACGCCGCCGCCCCCGGCCGTCCGCGAGGCGGTGGTGGACATCCTCGACCGGCACCACCCGGCCACCCGGTCGCTGCCGCCGACACTGCGGCGCGCCGACCGCTGGACCAACTGGGACCCGAACCCGGTGGGCGCGGTGCACACCCTCGCCCAGGTCGAGGAGCGCTTCTACGACCCGGGGCCCGGCGCCAACGGCCCGTTCCACCCGATCTCCTGGTGCCGCGACTACGACGGCGGCCGCTCCTTCTACACCGGGATGGGGCACACCGCGGACGCGTACGCCGAATCCGGCTTCCGCGCCCACCTGACCGGCGCCCTGCGCTGGACCACGGGCATCCAGCGCGGCGACTGCCAGGCCACCATCGCCGCCAACTACTCCGTCGAGCGGCTCACCGCCGCCAACCAGGCCGGCCGGCTCGACCAGATCGGCGAGCCGCACGGGCTCA
Source organism: Couchioplanes azureus (assembly GCF_014648355.1). Taxonomy (GTDB): domain Bacteria; phylum Actinomycetota; class Actinomycetes; order Mycobacteriales; family Micromonosporaceae; genus Actinoplanes; species Actinoplanes azureus. Next base: position 569,592 of record NZ_BMQY01000002.1, on the reverse strand, counting down.
CCATCGCGCCGGACGGCACGGTCCTCTACGTCGGCAAGGCCGCCTGCCCCACCGGTCCGGTCGTCGACTGGTCCGACCCGGGCGTGGGCCTGGGCTGCGGCACGATCCACGCGTACGACCCGGCGAGCAAGCGGGTCACGCTGCTCACCACGCTGCGGGTGATGGGCAACCGGGGCAGCGGCTCGGAGCTGGTGAAGAACGAGGAGGGGCTGCTCGGCATCGTGACCGACCCCGGCTTCGTCACCAACGGCTGGCTCTACGTCTACTGGATGCCGCACGAGTCGATCGACCGGGAGAACCGGATCGGGCAGCGCACGATCTCCCGGTTCACCTACGACCGCGCGGGCGCGACGATCGACCAGTCCACCCGCAAGGACCTGCTGCGGTTCCCGGTACAGATCCACAGCTGCTGCCACGCCGGCGGGGGCATGGCCTTCGACCACGCGGGCAACCTCTACGTCGGCTCGGGCGACAACAACTCCTCCGAGGGGTCGAGCGGCTACTCCGGCAACAACTGGACCGCGGAGTACAAGGGCGTCTCCTACCAGGACGCGCGGCGGACGTCCGGCAACACCAACGACCTCGCCGGCAAGATCATCCGCATCCACCCGGAGCCCGACGGCACGTACACGATCCCGCCGGGCAATCTCTTCCCGCCGGGCACCGCCAGGACCCGGCCGGAGATCTACGTGATGGGCGTGCGCAACATCGCGCGGCTGGCGTTCGATCCGGTGCACCGGTGGCTCACCGCCGGTTGGGTCGGTCCCGACGCGCCCGCGCCGAGCCCCACGCTCGGCCCGGCCAAGTACGAGACCGCCACGATCATCACCTCGGCGGGGAACCAGGGCTGGCCGTACTGCATGGGCAACCGGCAGCCGTACCGCGACCGCAGCGACACCGACGCGACGGTCCTGACCGGCTGGTACGACTGCGACAACCTGAAGAACACGTCGCCGCGCAACACCGGCCTGGTCGACATCCCGCCGGCGCGCGACAACATGATCTGGTACGCCCCCGGAGGCGGCGGGCCGGTCTTCCCCCTCCGTACGGACGGCAGCGGCGTGCCCACCTACCAGGCCGTCGACGCCACCTACACCCAGCCCTACCTGCGCGGCGGCGGCCAGGCGATCATGTCGGGGCCGACGTACCACCGGGAGCTCGTCGACACCGCGAGCGGGGTCGCGTGGCCGGCGTACTGGGACGACAAGTGGTTCATCGGCGACCAGTCGAACTCGCAGAACCGGGTCGCGGTCACCGTCGACCCGGCCGGGGTGCCGCGGCAGGCGCCGCCGCTCTTCGGCGAGTCGCTGCGCGCCATCATCCCGGCCGGCAACGGCGACACCCGACTGCAGAGCTGGATGGACGCCAAGTTCGGCCCGGACGGCGCGCTCTACCTGCTCGACTACGGCGGCGGATTCTTCAGCCTGCACCCCAACCAGAAGCTGATCCGGGTGACCTACCACGGCGGACCCGCCACGCCCGCGCCGTCGGCGTCGTCGGTGGCGGTGCAGAACAAGCCGCTGACCGTCGCGTTCACCGGTGCCCGCTCCGGCGGCGTGTCGCACCGGTGGGAGTTCGGCGACGGCGCCACGTCGGCCGAGGCGAACCCCCGGCACACCTACGGAAGGCCGGGCACGTACCCGGCGAAGCTGACCGTCACGTACGCCGGCGGCGAGACGGCCACGGCGCGGATCACGGTGACGGCCGGCTGCCCGGCGCCCGACAACCGGGACCACGTGTGGCTGGGGGAGGTGGACACCGGGGTCGCCAACCGGCCCGCCGGCGGTGACTGCACGGTCGGCGGCCTCATCGACGACGAGAGCGCCTGGCCGGACCACGACAGCTTCGTCCGCCACGTCACCACCGTCGCCGACCGGCTGCGCGCCGACGGCGTGCTCGGCGCCCGCGAGGCCGGCACGCTGACCCGCGCGGCCGCCGGCTCGCCGATCGGCCGCCCGGGCCACACCGGCTACGAGCCGCTCTTCGACGGCACCGCGGAGTCGCTGCGCGCCTGGCAACAGGCCGGGCCCGGAGCGTTCACCATCCAGCCGGACGGCTCGCTGCGCACGGGCGGCGGCCTGGGCATGCTCTGGTACGCCCGGCGCCCGTTCCGCGACTTCTCGCTGAAGCTGCAGGTCCGCGACGTGGCACCCGGCCTGGTCCGGTCGAACAGCGGCGTCTTCGCCCGCTTCCCCGATCCCCGGACGCCGCTGGACCAGCGCCCGCCCGGCAGTTGCGGCACCGTGGGATCGGCCCGTACGTCCGCGGCCTGGGTGGCGATCTACTGCGGGCACGAGATCCAGATCTACGACGGCGACACCGGCGAGCCGCAGAAGACCGGCTCGATCTACAACTTCGACCCGGTGGCCGTGCCCGGAGGCACGCCGAAGGAGCGGTGGAGCGAGTACGAGGTCCGGGTCACCGGCCAGCACTACACGGTCGTGCGCGACGGCGTGGTCGTCAACGAGTTCGACAACGCGCCGGGTCAGCAGTCGGCCCGCGCCGGTGACCCCCCGACCGATCTGCGCCAGTTCGCCGAGGGCTTCCTCGGCCTGCAGAACCATGGCAACGCCGACCTCGTCGAGTTCCGCGACATCCGGGTGCGGGAGCTCTGATGGTCGTCCGGGCGCTGCTCAGCGTGCTCCTCGTGCTGACCGCGGGCCTCGCCGCGCCGTCCCCGCCGGCCGCCGCCGCCGCGGTCCTCACGTGGACCGCGGACGACGACATCACCCGCTACCGGTCCGCGCCGGCCGAGGCGGTGGCGGGGACGACCACGATCGTCTTCGAGAACAGCGCGGCGACGGGCAACAGCACCGGGATGCCGCACACGCTCACCTTCGACACCACGACGCCGGGCTACAACCACGACGTCACCCTCAACATCCTGGCCGGGCCGTTCGACACGAACAACGGCCGCCACGAGGCGACGGTCACCCTCACGGCCGGCCGCTACCGCTACTTCTGCGCGATTCCGGGCCACGGCCAGATGACCGGCGAACTGGTGGTCACCGGCGGCGGCCCGGACACCACCGCGCCGACGGTCTCCGCCGAGATCGCGGGGGAGCGGGACGCGGCCGGCGCCTACCTGGGCCGGGCCGTGGTGACGGTCGCCGCGTCGGACGCCGGATCCGGCGTGGACGGTGTCGAGTACGAGCTCGACGGCCGCGGCTTCGTGCCGTACACGGACCCGGTCGAGGTCGGCACGGTGGGTGAGCACGTGGTGCGATACCGCGCCACGGACCGGGCGGGGAACGTCAGCGAGACCGGCGTGGTGTCGTTCCGGATCGTCGAGCGCCCGCAGGGGGACACCACACCCCCGACGGTGACGGCCCAGGTGTCCGGGTCCCGTGACCCGTCGGGCGCCTACCTCGGTACGGCCACCGTCACCCTCACCGCCACGGACGCGGGATCAGGCGTGTCCGAAGTGGAGTACGGCCTCGACGGCGGCGCGTTCGTCACGTATGCCGCACCCGTGGTGGTGGACGTCGCCGGCACGCACATGGTGCACTTCCGCGCGACCGACGTCGCCGGGAACGAGTCGGCGGAGCAGATGGTGGGTTTCACCGTCGTCGCGCCGCCCGCGCAGGACACGACGCCGCCGCAGGTCTCGGCGGCGGTGTCCGGGTCCCGCGACGCGGCCGGCGCCTACCTCGGCCGCGCCACCGTCACCGTCGCCGCGACCGATGCCGGGTCGGGCGTCGCCACGGTCGAGTACGCACTCGACGCGGGAGCGTGGACGAGTTACGGCGCGCCGGTGGTCGTGGCGGTGGTGGGCGCGCACACCGTCCGCTACCGGGCCACGGACGCGGCGGGCAACACCGCCCCGGAGCGGACGGTCGCCTTCACGGTGGTGGCGCCGGGCGGGGACGCCTGCCCCGGCTCCGACACCCGGGCGACGGTCGTCATCGGTGCCGAGGACACCGGGATCGCCAATGTGGACACCGGTGACGGGTGCACGGTCAACGACTTGATCGCCGAGTGGGCTCCGTACCCGGATCACGGCGCCTTCGTCCGCCACGTCGAGGCGGTCACCGCACCGCTGGTCGCCGACGGCACCCTGACCCGCCGGCAGCAGGGGGTCATCGTCCGGGCGGCGGCCCGCTCGACCGTCGGCACCCTGCTGGCCCACCCCGTCGCCGTCCCCTCGGCCGGTCCGTCGGCGGTCTCCTCGGCCGATTCGCCGGCATTCTCCTTCACTGACCCGTCGGGATCCCTCCCGTACCGACCTGGAGTAGCGCGATGAAACGTACCGCCGCCACGTTGGCGCTCATGAGCACCGCCGTCGTCGTGTCGACGCTGGTGGCCGCCCCCGCCGCCCGCGCCGGCCTGGTCACCCACTGCGTCGGCACCGGTGGTGCGGTCACCGTCCCCAACGACCTGTACGTGCCGCCGGGCGAGTCCTGCGCCCTGGCCGGAACGACCGTCACCGGCAACGTGACGGTCGCCGCGGGTGCCAACCTCGTGGTCACCGGCGGACGTCTCAGCGGCGAGATCCAGGTCGCCGCGGACGGTTACCTCGACGCCACCGACACGACCATCGGCGGGGCGATCGAGCTGGCGTCCGGTGGCTACGGAACGTTCCTCAGAAACGTCCACAGCGGCGCGGTCACCGTCGGCACCAAGGGCTCCGCGACGGTCGACAGCTTCCTGTTCACCGAGCGCAGCACGATCGAGGGAAACGTGACCACCAGCGCGGGCGAGGTCCGCCTCGACCGCACCACGCAGGTCACCGGCAACGTCAGCAGCTCGGGCACCTATTACACGGACCTGCACGACTCCTTCGTCGACGGGACGTTGTCGGTGCTCAACAGCGCAACCGGCAGCGTCGTGTGCGGCAGCGCGGTCCGCGGCCGTGCCACCTTCGCCGGGAATCTGGGCGGGGTGCAGCTCGGCCCGAACGGCAGCCTCGACGGCTGCGCCTCCGGCGGCTACTGGGGCCGCGACGTCAGCATCACGAACACGACGGGCGCCGTCACGGTCGACGACACCATCATCGACGGGCAGCTCACGGTGACCGCCAACAACCCGGTCGCCCGCATCGCCCCGACCAACCGCATCCGCGGCGGCGTGATCGGCGAACACGCCGCCGCTGTCCGCTCCCAAGCCTCGTCCACCGGCCGCTCCGAGGCTGCGGCCGGCAGCCGGTCGCAGGTCATCTCTGCTGGGCCGGTCAGAGATTCAGGCGACCGAGGCGAGACCGGCGACCGGCGTGCCGGCACGCGCCGGGCTGCCGCCGTCGCGGAGGCTTACGCGGCGGGAGACGCCGGTCTCTGACCTGTCAGGCGCCTGGCGATCTGTGACCCGGCCGGCACCGGCCGGGTCTGCGACCTCGTCGGGCGCTTGCCGTCAGCAGGCGCCGTTGCCCGGTCCGCCGTACCGGAAGGTGCTCGGGCTGAGCGACAGGACGCCGTAGTCCGGGTTGGTGCTGCGCACCGAGGCGTTCGGATCGGGACCGTTGACCATCTGGATCGTGCCGATGCGCGACGCGGTACCGTCCGTCGGCGGCAGCCCCTTACCCATGTCCGTGCAGGTGCGCTCGGTGGCGCTGGCGACCTCGCCGAACCACTGGGTCGCCCCTGCCCGGGTGAAGGTGCCGTTCCACAGCTTGTCGGGGAAGTAGCCGACCCACTCGGAGTCGTACGCGATCCACCATGCCGCGCCGGAGCGCTGGATGCCGAAGCGCTTCTGCACACCGGTCGGCAGCGTGGCGCCGGGCTTGATCGTGGCCTGGCTGTAGACCTCGAACCCGCACGCGTTGTAGCAGGTCGGCTTGCCGTCCTTCCAGTGGAAGACGAACAGGTGGGGGTCGTCGTCGCCGTTGACCTTGCGGTCGACGGTCCAGCCCACCTCGACGATCTGCTTGCTGTCCGCGGACTGCACGGCGATCTCGGTCAGGGTGTGCGCGTCCGCCGTGGCGAGCTCCGGCTTGGCGATGTGCAGATTCGCCGAGGTCCCGTCGGTAGCACCGATCTGGGAACCGGCCGCGTAGTGGTAGAACTTGCCGGCCCGGTCACCCCGGTTGCCTCTCTCGGCCGGGTTGGCCGTCGCGCCTCGGGCAGTCGTCGCGCCCGTGCGGACCGTCCTGCTCCCGGCGACCGTCTCGGCCCTGGCGATCCTCGCGGCCTGGGCCACCGTCTCCGCCCAGGTGAGCGCCTCGGCTTCCGCGAGAGTCTCGGCTTGGGTGGCCGTCTCGGTGTGAAGATTTCCTTCAGCCTGGGCGGCCCCGTTGGCCTGCTCGGCTTCGGCGGGGGGCGCCTGTGCGACCGTCGTCTGCGCCGGCGCATCGGTCACCGGGACGCGGCCCTTCGGCGCGTACACGGGCTCGGGCTCGCGCGAGTCGCCGGCTTCGGCCGGCGCGGCATCCGCGCCCGCAGCCGCCACCGCGGCGCTGCTCAGCCCGGCCGGCGCCTGCTTCAGCCGGGACGGCGGTTCGCCCCAGGGCAACAGGGCGGGCGGCACCGGCTCGCCGGCATCGGCGGCTGCGGGCGCCGGCTGGCCGGCATCGGCGGCTGCGGGCGCCGGCTGGCCGGCATCGGCGGCTGCGGGCGCCGGCTGGCCGGCATCGGCGGCTGCGGCCGGGGGTCCCGGCGCCTCCTGGGCGTATGCGGTGGGGGTCCAGCCGGCGGTCAGGGATCCGGCGACGACGGCGGTGAGGCCCGCGGCCAGCCAGCCGCGGCGGGTGTTCGACACGTGTCTGTCCTCGTTCATCGGCAGTGGCTGAGGCGTCGGTGACCATACAACGACCTGGATGTATCCGGCTGCTTCCGGGGCCGCATTCAAGCTGAACGGTTGAGTCTGCGAATCATGGTTCGTCGCGGCCGGATCGTGCCGCGTCATCTCACTGAGGCCGACTTGTCTGGCAATTGTCGGATATATCCTGTTGCTATCAGCCGTCGACGGATGCAGCGCTTCTCCGGGGCCGGGCCGCGCATCGCGGCCCGGCATTCCGCCGCGCTGTTCGCGCTCGCCGGGACGCTCGCGCTGGTCGGAATCACGAACGACCCCGGGCGCGCCCACGATCTGCTGCTGATCGCCGCCGCTGATCTCCTGCTCGCCGCCCTCGCGTGGATCCTGCCGTGGCACCGATGGTCCCGCCAGGCCCCCGCCGTCCTTGCCCTGCCGGGCTTCGCCGTCCTCGGCTTCTCCACCTGGGCCTTCGGCGGGGTGGCAACCGGCACCGGGCCGTTCCTGGTGCTGCTTTATGCCTGGGCGGCGCTGCACTTCCCGCGGTGGATCCTGCTGGCCCTGCTTCCGCCGGCGGCGATCGCGTACGTCGTCCCGCTGATCGTCACCGCCCAGCCCCCGGTCGTGCTCGGCAGCGCCCTCATCCTGCTGCCGATCGCCCTCGCCGTCGCGCTGTTGATCGAGGCGCAGGCCCGGCACCTGCGTGACGACCGTGAGCGCCTGTCCCGGATCGAACGCTGGCGTGCCGCCATGATCGGCACACTCGCGCACGACGTCCGGTCGCCGCTGGCCACCGTACAGATGACCCTGGAGGAGCTGCGTGACGGCGCCACCGGGCACACCGCGCGCATGGTCGATGCGGCGCTGCGGCAGACCTTGCGCATCGACCGCCTGGCCACCGGCCTGCTCGACCTGAACCGCATCGACACCACCGGCCATCTGCGGCTCGACCGGCAGCCGACATCCGCCCGCGAGGCGGTGCTGTCGGCGCTGTCGTACGTCAGTTCGGCGGACGTACAAGTCCAGATCCCCCACGACCTGACGCTGGACGTGGACCGCGAACGGTTCGAGCAGATCATCGTCAACCTGGTCGGCAACGCCCTGCGCTACGGCGGCCCGCCGGTGACCGTGACCATCACCAGCGACGGGACCACCGACCGCCTGGAGGTCCGCGACCACGGCGAGGGCGTCCCGGAGGACGTGCGGCCACGCCTGTTCACCCGCTTCGGCGCCGGCGACCGCGAGGGCGTCGGACTCGGACTCTGGATCGTCCGCCAGCTCGCCCAGGCACACGACGGCGAGGCGCACTACGAACCCGGCGATCCCGGAGCCCGCATGATCGTCACGTTCCCTGCCGCAGGCTCCCGCGACTAGCTCTCGACCTCCGTGTGCCAGCATCACAGGATGCCTGAGCTGATCGTGCGTCCGATGCACGGATCCGAGTTCGACGAATGGAACGAGGCGACCACCCGAGTGCTGGCCGCAGCGCAGGTCGCTGTCGGTAACTGGTCGTCCGAAGACGCCCCGGAGATGGCTCGCAGGTCCCGCCGCGAGCTCTTGCCGGACGGCCTCGCGACGGCGGGCATGCTCTTTCTGAGGGGATTCCGGCCGGATGGCATTCCGGTAGGCGCGGCCTGGCTCGGCCTGACGCACCCTCGGGGCACCCCGGACTGTGCATTCCTGTACTTCATCGAGGTCGACGAGGCACATCGTGGAACGGGCTACGGACGCGCTCTGCTCTCGGCGGCCGAAGAGGCTGCCCTGTCGCAGGGGGTGAAGTCGCTGGAGCTCAACGTATTCGGCTTCAACACCCCGGCCATCCACCTTTACGAAAGCGCGGGATACCGCGTCGTCACCCAGCACATGAGAAAGTCCCTGGACGCGTGAAGCTCCTATCACGAGCTTCGGCACGGCCGGTTGATCAGGCAGCGCAGCACAGGTCATCGCGTGGTGGCCAGTTCGCCTCCCGGGAACGGAGCCGAAAGTGATGGAGCTTCAGTTTCGTGCTGCCGTACCGTGTGCCGGTGAGTAGCGAAGAGCTGAAGGCCTACCTGGCTGCTGCTGCGGCCGGCATAAGTTACAACGCTCCCTTGAGCGAGCATCGGGTGGCTGATCTGATCCGGAGGCTGGCGCCGACCGGGCCGCAATGGCGTGCTCTGGACCTGGGATGCGGCAACGGTGAGCTGCTGATGCGGCTGTGTGAGACGTTTGGTATTGCCGGTGACGGTGTCGAACGCGACGTCGCCGACGGTGAACGGGCTCGGCTGCGCGCGGCGGAACGGGGGCTGTCTGCGCAGGTCACGTTCCACAGCGAAGACGCAGCCAGTTGGTGCAAGCCTGCGGAGCTTGTCGTCAACGTGGGCGCCGGGTACATCTGGGGCGATGCCGGCCAGGCCCTGGCCGCGTTGCATCGCCTCACCGCGCCTGGAGGGAAGGCACTGTTCGCCGACGGTTTCTACCGGACTGCTCCCGACGAGCGTGTCCACGAGATGTTCGGTGATCTGCCGGACCTGGCGTCCTTGGCGCAGGCGGCGGTGGACGCCGGGTTCCGGCCACTGCATGTCGCCGAGTCAACGGTGGCCGAGTGGGACGACTTCGAGTCGGACTGGCGCGCAGGCATTGAGCGCCTGGGCACGCCGGCTGCGCGCTCGTTCGCTGATCAGAGGCGGGACGGTTATCTCAACGGCTACCGCGGCGTTGTCGGCTTCGGATGGCTGGTCCTGACGCCGTCCTGAGGACCATCACGTGATCCGCTGAATCGACGTTGATCAGCGCTGCGGGCGAAGATCAGCGCCGCGAGGCGAAGGTCACCTCGTTCGGTCGGCGTGAGCAAGGCATGGGTCGTCGATGACGAGTGGTGGAGGCTGATCGAGCCGGCGCCACCGCCGCGGCCGCAGGAGGCTCCTGGACCGCGGCCGGTGCCGGACCGGCTCTACTTGCAAGGCATCCTGGTCGTGCTGCGTCCCGGGATGGGAGGACCTGCCACAGGAGCTTGTCCGTCGCCGGAGGCGTTCCAGGACTGAGCGGATTCGGCTCCGGCATAACCTGCTGGCGCCGGCTGCAGCGGTGGACCGAAGCACGCGTGTGGATTGCGGCACCCCTCCGTCATCTCGAAACGCAGGCCCACCGGCGTCCAAGAACCGGGCAAACTGCGCTACGTCGTCGAGCGGGCCTTCGCCCTGCTGCACCAGTTCCGCCGCCTCGCCCTGCGCTGGGAACGGCGCCTCGACATTCATGACGGCCTCGTCAGCCTCCCGTGCGTCCTGATGTACTGGCGCCGGATGATCAACTGGATCGCTAGGAAAATCGTGTTCCAACAACGCCGGTGCCTCCCGCCCTGATAACCGGGTAATCCGCGAACAATGTGTGGGCCATGTCTGGCGAGAAGGTCATGGGGCGCAGGTCAGGTCGGCCGGTGGCAGGTTGCCGCTAGCGAGGTAGGCGTTCACGGCTGCATCGACGCACGTGGAACCCCGGAACAGATAGACGCCGTGGTCCCGGACGCCGGACAGGGTGATCATGCGGGAACGGGCGAGGGCCCGGTGCATGGCCTGTCCCATCTCCAGGGTCGCGTTGATGTCTCCGGCGGCTTGCACGATGAGGGCTGGTACGCGGCTATGGATGCGGGGCGATCCTGCCTGCGGCAGCTTCGGCCAGAACGCACACGGCGTGATGTTGCTGCCCAGCGGGCCGAACAGGGGTGCTCCGACGCGTGCCCTCTCCACGTCGTGCCAGTACCTCTCGACATTGCGTGATGCCGGCGAATCACCGCACAACATGGCGGTCGCCGCGCTGCGTTGAGCGGAGTCCCGCCCGGTCAGCTGGCCCGCCAGCGTCTCCGCAAGAGCTGGTGTGGGCTCGGCGCTGCCAAGGTCGGTCGCCTGTGCCAGCACCCGCACGGTGGCCGCCAACTCGAGGGCGCTCTCCTCGCTGTCGTCGACCAGGAGATTGGCGATGACACCGGGGATGACGGTGTCGTCCACCAGATAGGGACCCACGCGCAATGGCGTGCGGGCGGCGGCCAGGTAGCTCTTGTTGACCGTCGCGAGCACCTGCTCCGTCGTTGACCCGAGGTGGAGGCCCGCGTCACGCGCCGACGCCCATCCAGCCCATTCGCGAAGTGCTGGCTCACGATGTGCGGTAGCGGTGCGGTCGCGCAGGATCGCCACGCCGGGGTGATTCGGGTCGATGGCGCTGTCGAGAACGATCCGCCCGGCCCTCTGCGGGAACTGCGTAATGTACTGCGCGCCCAGGTAGCTTCCCTGCGAGTACCCGAGGAACGACAACTTCGGCGCGCCGAGTACGGCTCGGACGATGTCCATGTCGCGGGCGGCGTTCTCCGCGGACGCGTACGGCAGGAGATCGGCATGAGCACGGACGCATCGAGAGGCCAAGTCCTTCGACATCGTGACCATCTGCTGGAAGCTCTCCCGGTCGGCACCGGCGGAGCGGGGCAACCAGCTGGCCGGCCAACCGCAGTCGATCGGAGTGCTACGCCCTGAGAACCGGATGTCCATGCCGATGATGTCGAACCGGGCTCCGGTCTCGCCCATGGCCTGCCGGGCGTCCGGCACGCGAGGGAGCACCGGGTTCGCGGGTCCACCGAGGTTGATCATCAATGGTCCGGCATAGTGATCCTTGTCGGTGGCCTCGCTTCGCGCGACGGCGACCGTGATGGTGCGCCCCTGTGGCCGACGGTAGTCCAGTGGCACCTGGACGTCACCGCACTGCACTCCGGCCTCGTCCAGGGCGCGTCCGTCGGCATCGTCCGCGCCGCGCCGGCACGACTTCCAGTCGACGTGCTGATGCTGGAACCGCGCCAGTCCCTCGTGGACCTTGGACGTCGTGTCAGCCTGAGCCGGAACCGGTCCGGCCACCGACGTGGTGGCCATCACGACGGCCAGGGCAGCGCTCAATCGTGGTCGTTTCACTGAATGCTCCTAAGTGAAGGGATGGAATCTCAGACGTCCCGCCGTCGCAGTTGCCACGCGGCCAGCCCGAGCACGATCGCGGTGTAAAGACAGAACAACCCGAACCCAACCCACGGAGCGAGCGTGTCCGGGTCCCGGTAGACGTTGCTGACGGCCGCTCCGGCCGGGGTCGGCAGATAGCGGTACACGGCGTCCGACATCGACTCCGGCACCAGCCCGAGAACGAGTTGCGGGGCGAACAGGAGGCCGAACAACGCCGACATCGCGGCGGCGGTGTTGCGCAGCAGCGCGCCCAGGCCAAGGCCGAGCAGGCCCACCGCGGTGAGGAACAGCGCGCTGCCGAGCACCGCCCGCAACACTCCCGGCTCACCGAGGCCGATGTCGAGGCTTTCGGCGGCCAGGATCGACTGGCCGGCGAGGAACGCCACCAGCACCGCGGGCGCGGCCAGCAGGAGAGTGCTGAGGCCGAACGTGACTGCCTTGCCCCACAACATCGTCAGGCGGTCCGGTACCGCCGCCAGGCTCACCCTGATCGATCCGGTGGCATACTCACCGGTGATCAGCAGCACGCCCAACGTGCCGATCGCAAGCTGTGCCAGTTGCACACCGGCGAGACTGACCGCCGTCGAGTCGAAGACGGACGGGTCCGCCGGCGGGCGGGCGACGCGCAGGCCTGCATACGCCAGCCCGACGCCGACCACGAGCGCGACGGCGGCCGCCAGACACCAGATCGTCGACAGCAGCGAACGCAGCTTGGTCCACTCCGACGCGATGACGCGGAGGCGGGTGACACGCTGCTCGTGGGTGTACGCAGGAAGGTGGATGTTCGTCACGACGGCGCTCCCACGGTGGCCGCGCGGTATTCGACCGCGTCGCCGGTCAGGTCGATGAAGGCCTCCTCCAGCGAGGACTGTTGTGCGGTGAGCTCAAGTAGCGTGATCCCCGCCGCGCCGGCCGTCCTCCCGATCTGGTCGGTGGTCAATCCGGATACGGTCAGCGCCTCACCCTGGTCGACCGTGACCTCGACGTCCGGTCCGGCCAGGCGGTCGATGAGCGCCTGAGGCTCGGTGGTGCGCACCCGGACGACGCTGCGACTGCGCGCCCGCACGAAATCCGCCATGCCGATGTCCGCGATCAGGCGGCCCTTGCCGACGATGACGAGGTGCTGAGCGGTGAGCGCCATCTCGTTCATCAGGTGCGACGAGAGGAAGACCGTGCGGCCCTCGGCGGCGAGGCTCTGCAATAGCGCGCGCACCCAGCGGATGCCCTCGGTGTCGAGGCCATTGAGAGGCTCGTCGAGGATGATCGTGCGCGGATCGCCGAGCAACGCCGTGGCGATGCCGAGCCGTTGCCCCATCCCGAGGGAGAACCTGCCTGCCCGCCGCCGCGCCGCGTCGGACAGGCCCACCGCCTCGAGAACGTCGTCGACCCGCGAGCGCCGGATGCCGTTGGTGCGTGCCAGAGCCAGGAGATGGTGGAACGCGGTGCGGCCGGGATGGACCGATCGTGCTTCCAGCAGAGCGCCGACTTCGTGCAGCGGTGCCCGATGTGCCCGATAGGGCCGGCCGTTCACCAGCACCGAACCGCTCGTGGGCGTGTCCAGGCCGAGGATCAGCCGCATGGTGGTGGACTTGCCGGCGCCGTTCGGGCCGAGGAAGCCGGTCACCACGCCGGGGCGGACAGTGAAACTGAGCTCGTCGACGGCGAGCTTGGGGCCGTACCGTTTCGTCAGGTTGTGTGCCTCGATCATTGCTCTTGCTCCTCATGTGGTCCGTCCGGCGTTGACGCTGCCAGCGCGGGAGGGAGCTGTAACTGGGGTTGTCAGCCCCGTCGCCTTGGGGTTTTCCCCACCCCGGGCATGGGGCCTGCCCGATGGCCGACGCGCGCCGGCATCCCTACCGTGAACGCATGACCTGCAGCGCAAACGACGTCGCGACGCACCCACGGCTCTCCCGGCCGGTGGTCGTGCTGCGATCGCTGGCTTCGCGGGAAGCGTGGCGCGCTACCTTTCACGTGGCGACCGGGACGCTTCTCGGCGCCGCGACGGGCGCTGTGATCTCGCTCCTGCTCGTGGTGTGGTGGGCGTCGGTCGCCAGCCTTGTCGCGGGTCCGACCGGCCACTGGCTGCTACCCGTGCTGTACGTAGCCGTCGCCCTCACGAGCCCCCTGGCGCTGCTGGCGTGTGTGCGGTTCCTCAGCGCAATCCAGCGGGAGCGGTTCCGGGCCGTGCTCGGCCTCGACATCGCCGCGCCGGTGCTGGACGCGGGCACGGGCTGGCTCCGCATGCTCCGGGCCTGGACCGTCGCGCCCACCTGGCGTCAGCTCGCTTACCACCTCCTCGCTCCACCGCTCGGCGGCTTGGGCGGGGTCGTTGTCGCGTTCTGTTGGTCTGCACCGGTGCTCGCGGTCCTGTCCAGTGACCATTTGTCGCCGAAAGACGCAGTGCTGTGGTTCGGTGGCGCCACGGCTCTGCTGTTGGCAGCGCCGTGGGTCGCGCGTGGTGTCGCCGCGGCCGACATCGCAGCGGCTCGCCGCCTGCTGGGACCCGGCCGCGCCGAGAGGCTCGCCGAGCGGGTCGAGTTGTTGGCGCGCAGCCGGGCCGACCTCGTGGACGCCGCCGATGCCGAACGACGCCGTATCGAGCGCGATCTGCACGACGGTGTGCAGCAGCGCCTCGTCTCGCTGGCGATGAACCTCGGCATGGCCCGCGCCACGCTGTCCGACCGGTCGCCGGACGTGCAGGAGGTCGTTGCCGCTGCCCACGAGGAGGCCGTAGCCGCACTGGCCGAGCTGCGAGACTTCGTCCGCGGCCTGCATCCGGCCGTGCTCAACGACCGGGGACTCGATGCGGCGCTGTCCGGCATCGTCGCGCGGACGCCTCTGCCGGTGAAGCTTCGGGTCGACGTGGCCCAGCGCTGCTCGCCGAGCATCGAAGCGATCGCCTACTTCGCGGTGTCCGAAGCGCTGACCAACGTCGTCAAGCACGCGAACGCCAGCAGGGCCGAAGTCGTGGCGGAACGCCTCGGTGACCGGTTGATCATCACGGTGACCGACGACGGGCACGGCGGCGCATCGGTGGACGGCACCGGACAGGGCGCGAGCTTCGGCCCGGGCTCGGGGTTCGGCCCGGGCGCAGGACTGGGATTCACCTCGGGCTCGGGTCCTGGCTCGGGTTCGGGCGCCGACTACAGCTCGGGCGCGGGTGCCGGCGCGGGTTCGGGCTTGGTCGCTGGCTCGGGATCTGACGCTGGCGCTGGCTTGGGCGCTGGCTCCGGCCAGGGATGGGACGCCGGCTACGGTTCCGACTTGGGCTCGGGCGTCGGCTTGGGCTCGCGCACCGGCACCGGGCTGCGCGGTCTGGCGCAGCGGGCGGCGGCCGTCGACGGCAGTCTGACGGTGGTGAGTCCGCGGGGAGGTCCGACGACCGTTACCGTGTCTATCCCATGCGAGTAGTGCTAGCCGAAGACTCCGTTCTGCTGCGGGCGGGTCTCACCAAGCTGCTCACCGACGGTGGCTTCGAGGTCGTCGCCGCGGTGCCCGACGCCGATCAACTGCTGGCCGCCGTCGATGCGCACCGGCCCGACGTCGTGGTGATCGACGTGCGGATGCCGCCGACCTTCACCGATGAGGGGATCCGGGCCGCGCTCGTCATCCGGCGGCAGCATCCGAAGATCGCGGTGTGTGTGCTCTCGCAGTACGTGGAGGAGCGGTACGCCACCGATCTGCTCTCGGTCGACACCAGCGGTATGGGATATCTGCTGAAGGACCGGGTCGCGCACGTGTCGGACTTTCTGGACGCGCTGCGCCGGGTGGCCGCGGGCGGCACGGCGTTGGATCCCGAGGTCATCTCCCAGCTGCTGGTGCGGCACGACGATCCGATGCGGCGGCTGACGCCGCGGGAGCAGGACGTGCTCAAGCTGATGGCGGAGGGCCGCTCCAACGGCGGCATCACGGAAGCGTTGAAGGTCAGCCACAGCGCGGTGGAGAAGTACGTGAGCAACATCTTCGCCAAGCTCGATCTGCCGCCGACCGACGCGGACCACCGCCGGGTCCTGGCTGTCCTCAAGTACCTCGGCACTTGAGATCGACTGCGATGGGGAGGGGGCAAGGTCATTAGTTGACTGGCGCGAATGAGGGGGCGAAGTACTGCCCGAACGCGTTTTGCGTAGATCCGGCATTCGACTGCGGACCTGAGGGTCCGGCGGATCGACAGCTGGGCGGTTGGTGTTGCCGGTCCGTCAGCATGACGTTGGTCGGGTCGGAGCGTCGCGCGTCAGTCCGGGATCGCCATGGGCAGATGCGGGCGCCGCTCGCTGTCGCCGTGCCCCCGCGGATTGCGTTGCCGCTCGTGTGCCCGCGGGCAGCGGTATTTATCTGACGGCTCTTGCCCGACGATCACCGGTACGGGGGCGTCGCCACGGGCGAGTACATGCGCGCATGCTGGTCCATGAGCGTTGCCGAGTCCGGTACGAGACAACACCTTCGCGTACTGGACATAATCGGCGTATCCCCACGATGATGCCCCAGTGACGCGGAAGCGGAGGCGGGCAGCTGCGGCGATCCTCCTCGGGTTGGCCTGGATCGTCTACGGCCGCGACGGTATCGAACTGGTCAGCTGGCTGGCCGGAGTCGGGGCCTTGCTTCTGGCAGCGGAGACGGCCGACGGGGACGCTGTCGGCATGGCGGGCGGGGACGCTGTCGGCATGGCGGGCGGGGACGCTGTCGGCATGGCGGGCGGGGACGCTGTCGGCATGGCGGGCGGGGACGCTGTCGGCATGGCGGGCGGCGGCACTGTCGGCATGGCGAGTGGCGGCACCGCCTCCACGGCGAGCGGCGACACCGCCCGCACGATCGATCGGATCGGGCCGGGAGACCAGACGATTCAGAAAGCTAAGGAGGCCGCCGTCGGGCTTCTCAGCCTCGTGTCGCTCGTCGCCATGATCACCTGGATCGTCACGTACGACGGGCCGCGCGGGACACAGGAAGTGACGTGCGCCGTGGGCATCTGCACGGTCAGATAGTTCCGCCTTTCCCTGCACCGTGCCGCACCCTCGAAGACGGCCGGACCCCTGTGGCAAGCCCTGGGCCGGTCCTCGTATCCCTGTCCCCCCTGACCCCGTGGTCCCGGCATCCCGTCACGTGCGAGAACCCGGTCGATACGGTGGCGTTGATGGAGCTGCTGTGGAAAATGCGGGGCCAGGTCGCCAGCGGCGCGCTGATGGAGCGGCTGTGGAGAATGCGGGGCCCGGTCGCCCTCGGCGCGCTGATGTGCCTGTGCCTCGCCGTAGTCCCGCCGGCGGACGGCCGTCCGCTGTGGACGACCGGGCTCAGCGTAGCCGCGATCGTCGCCGGGCTGTGGCTGAGCCGTGGCGGACCTCGTCGCGCTACTGGAGCATCCCGCTGGTCTCGCGGCGGCCGGTTCCGTCCGCTCGCCGCGGTGCTGACCGTTCTGGCCTTCAGCGTGCTGGACCGGCGCTTGTTCGTCGCCGTGCTGTTCCTCGCCTACCACGCCGGCCGGCGCCGGCCGGTGTCCGCCGGGACGCTCGGCGGGTTCGCCGCGGTAGGGGCCCTCGGCGGCATCGTCCAGTCACTGCAGGGCTCGGATCTCTACACCGTGCTGGTCTGGCTCGGCGGCGCGATCGTCTTCGGGCTGTTCCCCGTACTCGTCGGGTCGTTTCGCCGGTTGCAGGCCGAGCTGGTGCTCTCCGGCTGGGAACGGGCCGCCCAGCTCGAACGCGAGCAGCGCATCGTGGCGGAGCAGGCCCGCCTGCGGGAGCGGGCGCGCATCGCCCGGGAGATGCACGACTCCCTCGGGCACGAGCTGAGCCTGGTCGCCCTGCGCGCGGGGGCGCTGGAGCTCGCCGAGGGGCTCGGGTCCCGGCACCGCGCGGCGGCGTCCGAGCTGCGGGCCGGGGTGGCGACCGCCGCGGAGCGGCTCGGGGAGATCGTCGGGTTGTTGCGTGACGAGGCGGACGAGGTGCCCCTGCGGCCGGTCGGCGAACACATCGAGGAGCTCGTCGCCCGCGCCCTGGCGTCCGGCGTCCCGGTGACTCTGGACGCCGGTGGTGACTACGACGACGTGGCACCGATGCAATACCGCGCTGCCTACCGGGTGGTGCAGGAGTCGCTCACCAATGCGACCAAGCACGCCCCCGGCGGCCCGGTGCACGTCAGCCTCGACCGGGTGGCGGACGACATCGTGGTGTCCGTACGCAACGGGGCGTCCCCGCACCGTGCCGGCGTGCCACTGCGGAGCCGCCCCGAACATCCGCCGCGGCGAGGACATCGTCCGGTGGGCGGGCGCGGGCTTGCCGGGTTGCGGGAGCGCGTCGAACTCGCCCACGGGGTGCTGCACGCCGGGCCGTGTGGCGACGGCTTCGAGGTGGAGGCGCGGATCCCGGCACATCCAGATCCCGGCCGCGCACCGGCTGCCGGGCCGGAGCCACACGCTGTAGCCGGCGGGTACGCGGCCGGTTTCCGCAGGGCCGACCACAATGCCCGGCGCGGGCTCCTGCTCGCCGTCGCCGTGCCCTCGGCGCTCGTCGTGGCGCTGACCGGCACCTTGATGCTGGTGTACGCGCACGACAGCGTGACCTCGCGTCTCGCCCCGGCCGACTTCCACGCCCTGCCGCTCGGTGCCGGCCGCGACGAGCTCGCCGACCGGCTCCCCGGCCGGCAGGTGCCGGAACGTCGCGACGCCGCCGGCCCGGTCCCGTTGCCCGGCGCCACCTGCGAGTACTACCGGTCCGCCGCGGGATTTCTGCCGGCTCCGTTCGACGTCTACCGGCTGTGTTTCCGCGACGGCCGGCTCGTCGCCAAGGACGTGCTGCCGTCGCCGGGCGGATGAGGCCCGGCGGACCCTCGAGTGCCCGATCGACGAGCGCCACCCACCCGAGTGGCGGCGCCAGGGCGACCAAGGCGACGACGACCGGTGGTGGCTCGCCCGCGCCGTCGACGCGGCGGTAACCCGCCCGCGCCGCCGGCCCGCACCCCTGAGGCGAGAATCGATGTGAAGAAGGCGAGAAGCCATGCGAGGAAGGCGGGAATGTGATCCGGGTGCTGCTGGCCGACGACGAGACGATGATCCGGGCCGGGGTGCGGGCCATCCTGGCCGGCGAACCGTCCATCGAGGTCGTCGCGGAGGCGTCCGACGGGCACGAGGCCGTGGAGCGGGCCCGGTTGCACCGTCCCGACGTGGCGCTGCTCGACATCCGGATGCCTCGGCTCGACGGCCTCCAGGCCGCCGCGGAGATCCGTCGTGCGGTCCCGGGAAGCGCCGTCGTGATGCTGACGACGTTCTCCGAGGACGAGTACATCGCCCGTGCGCTTGCGCAGGGGGCCGCCGGGTTCGTGCTGAAGACCGGCGATCCCCGGGAGCTGATCGCAGGGGTGCAGGCGGTGGCGCAGGGCGGCGCCTACCTGTCGCCCAAGGTCGCCCGCCGGGTCATCACCCACTTCAACGGCGGTACGACCAGCGGGCACCTGCTGCGGGGCGCGGCGGCGCGCACCCGGCTCTCGCCGCTCACCGACCGTGAGCGCGAGGTGCTGCGCCTGGTCGGGCGGGGTCTGTCCAATGCGGAGATCGCGACGCGCCTGCAGCTGGTCGAGGGGACCGTGAAGACCCACGTCAGCACGATCCTGGGCCGGCTCGGGGTCCGCAACCGGGTGCAGGCCGCACTGCTGGCGTATCAGGCGGGACTTGCCGGCCCGGAGGACTGAGAACGGCCGGCGGTCAGGATCCTGCCCGGCAGCGGCCTCTCCCGCATCCTTGCGACCAGGCCGGTGGACGGGCGGACGAGCGCCGGGGCCAGGACCAGGACGGTGCCCGCGCCCAGCAGGAACCCGGCCGCGACGTCGTGCGGGTAATGCACGCCCACGAACACGCGGGAGAACGCGGCCGCCGCGCCGACCGCCAGGGCCGGCAGGCCGATGCGCCAGGAGGTGAGGAGGAGCGCGGTGGCGAGGGCGCCGGCGATCGTGGAGTGGTTGCTGGGGAAGGACCAGTCGCCGGGTGGCGGGCACTCGCCGGCGACGATCACCACGTGGGCGAAGGTGCGGCAGGGACGTTCCGCGTCGAGGTAGGTCTTGGCCCATTCGCTGAGGCCGTACGAGACCACGACGCCGGCGCCACCGGCCAGGGTGAGCGCCATGGCGCGGTCCGTTCCGCGGCGGGCGTGCCACCACACCAGCGCGAGCAGCGCGGCGAGCAGGACGACGCCCAGCTCGGTGAAGTGCGCCATGACGATCCGCACCGGCCGCGGCGTGCCCGCGGCGAACTCCACGACGGCGAGGTACCAGCGCCCGAAGACGTCGGGCACGTTCGTGATGGTGTCGGTCCGGTTCATCGTCATACCTACGCTCTCTGCACACCGTGCCCGGGTTCGGGGGAGTGCATCGACCGTAGGTCGCCTTCACCCGGTCGCCATCCGGCGTCGGTCAGGGCGAGGCCCTTACTTTCGTCAGGCCGTCGCGGGCCCTACCGCGGCCCCCCGGTCGCGGGTGAAGTCCGGCTGGGCTTCGGGCCTGCCGAAGTAGAAGCCCTGTGCCAGCCGGTACCCGAGGCGTTCCAGCTCGGCCGCCTGCTCCGCGGTCTCCACCCCCTCGGCCACCGCGGTCAGTCCCAGACCGTCGGCGACCTGGATGAGGGCCGTGGCGATGACCGCGTGCCGGCCCGCCATGGTGATGGTGTCGACGAAGCTCTTGTCGACCTTCAGCACGTCGACCGGCACGGTCTGGAGCAGTCCCAGCGACGAGTGCCCGGTGCCGAAGTCGTCGAGCGCGATGCGGACGCCGAGGTCGTGCAGCCGGTGCAGGGTGTCGACGGCCTGGCCGCCCTCGAACACCGCGGTCTCGGTGACCTCGATCGTCAGGCTGGTGGCGCTCAGCCCGCTGTCCTTCAGCGCCGACGCCACCAGGGCGGCGAAGCCGCGGTGGGCGAGCTGGCGGGCGGAGGCGTTGACGCTGATCCGTTCCGGTGCGAGGTCGCCCAGCTCGGCGCGCCAGCGGGAGGCCTGCTGGCAGGCTTCGCGCAGGATCCAGGCGCCGAGTTCCATGATGAGGCCGTTGCGTTCCGCGACCGGGATGAACTCGGCGGGGCTGATGAACCCCCGCTCGGGGTGGTCCCAGCGGACCAGGGTCTCCACGGCCTTGATGTGGCCGTGGGGGAGTTCGACGATGGGCTGGTAGACGAGCCGGAACTGCCCGGCGTCCAGGGCCGTGCGCAGCTCCGCGCCGAGCCGGGCCTCCTCGCCCGCGAGCTGGTCGAGCTCGGCGGTGTACCAGCGGCAGGACTCGCCGCTGGTCTTGGCCGCGTACATGGCGATGTCGGCGCGGCGGAAGAGCTCCATGGCGGTGGTGGCGTCGGTGGCCTCGGCCATGCCGATGCTTCCGTTGATCAGCAGCTCGTGCCCGCCGACGTGGAAGGCGTCGTGCAGGGCCGCGGTGATGGTCTCGACCAGGGTGGCCGCGGACTCCGGGGTCGCGTCGCCGATCAGGATGGCGAACTCGTCGCTGCCCATGCGGGCCACCAGGGCCCGGGGGTCCACGCCGGCGCTCAGCCGCCGGCCGACGGAGACCAGGAGCTGGTCGCCGACGGCGTGCCCGAGCTGGTCGTTGACGGACTTGAAGCCGGTCAGGCCGACCAGCGCCACGACGGGCCGGTCGCCGCGGCGCAGCGCCCTGCCCAGGTCGCGTTCGAAACGGCGGCGGTTCGCCAGGCCGGTCAGGTCGTCGCGCATGGCCATGTCGGCGAGTTGCCGGGCCTGGCGTTGCACCTGGCCGACGAAGCCGGACATGCGCAGCAGCACCAGCAGGAACAGCACGATCGCGCCGATGCCGATCGCGCTGCGGTCGCGGATGTTGCCGCCGATGCGGGGTACGAGCAGCAGCACGGGTCCGAGCAGCGAGCTGGTGCCGAGCAGCAGGATGCGTCCCGCGGTCATCCGGGACTCGGCGCGGGCGACGGCGGCCGGGGGACACATCGACGGATGCAGGGCGGCGGCACCCCAGGTCACGTACGACAGCAGGAACATCGCGTCGAGGTAGGTGCCGTCGGAGTCGGTGTACAGGTCGAGCAGCGAGTAGCCGGTGTCGCCGATGAGCAGCAGCACCACGCCGACGGCCAGCAGGCGCATGGTGGGCGTCCAGGACGCCACGCCGAAGGCCAGCCGGGCGAGCAGGGCCAGCAGCAGCACGTCGGCGGCCGGATAGGCGACGCTGACCAGGCGCTCCAGCATCGGTGCGGTGGAGTCGGCGGCGAGCGGCTCCATCATGACGACCCAGAACACCAGGCCGAGACCGGTCGCGAGGATGGTGGCGTCGACCAGGCCGGCGACGTCGCGCCCGCCGTTGCCGTTGCGGTGGGCCACCCGCTGCAACGCGACGAAGATCATCGGGTACCCGAGGAGGTAGAGCGCGTCGGCCTCCGACGGGTACGGCGCCTCGACCTCGGTGTACTGGTAGTACTCGAAGATGATGTCGGCGACGAACCAGATCGCCTCGGCGGCGGCGAACCAGTACCACATCGCCGGGTGCGGCGGCCGGTGCAGCCGTACGGCCAGCACGATGAAGAGCGCGGAGGCCAGGCCGATCGCCTGGTAGACGACGTTGCGGCCCATGCCGCCCTCCGGCAGCAGGTAGTAGCTGCCGGTGGCCAGCGTCCCCACCGTCAGCCACAGCCACCAGAGCCTGCTATGCCGCACGCCCCGACATCGGCGCCGCAGCGCGATACTTGAGATATCCGCCGTGACCATGCCGAAGGTCACGGCCCTGGCCTCAGTAGCGGAACTGGCCGACGAGTTGGTGCAGGTCGGTTGACATGCGCGCGAGCTCGTCGGCCGCCTGGCGGGCCTCGTCGACCTCGCTGCGGGTACGGCCGGTGAGCCCGGCGACCGCGTCGGCGGCGGCGGCGATCTCGCTGCTGCCCCGGGCCGCCTCGGTGATGCCACGGCTCATCTCGGCGCCGGTGACGCTCTGCTCCTCGACCGCGGCCGCGATCGTCACCTGCTGGCTGTTGATCTCGCCGACCACGGTGCCGATCCGTTCGATGCCCTCGACCGCGGCGCCGGTGTCGGTCTGGATGGCGCTGACCTGGGCGACGATGTCGGCGGTGGCGCGGGCGGTCTCCTGCGCCAGCTCCTTGACCTCGCCGGCGACGACCGCGAAGCCCTTGCCGGCCTCGCCGGCCCGGGCCGACTCGATGGTGGCGTTGAGGGCGAGCAGGTTGGTCTGCTCGGCGATGCTGGTGATCAGCTCCACCACGGTGCCGATGCGCGCGGAGGACTCGCCGAGGCGGCGCATGGTGGTGTCGGTGGCGGCGACGATGCCGACCGCCTGGGCCGCCGCGTCGGCGGCGGCGCTGGCGCTGCGGGCGATCTCCGCGATGGCGGCGCCCATCTCCTCGGCGCCGGCGGCGACCGCCTGCACGCTGCCGGCGACCGCGTCGGCGGCGGTGGAGGCGGTGCCCGCCTGGCCGGCGGCGTCGGCGGCGTCGGCGGCCAGCCGGTCACTGGTGGCGCTGAGCCGGGTGGAGGCGTCGGCGAGCGCGGTGGCGCTGTCGCCGAGCGCGCGTACGGTGCGGTGCAGCGCCTCCCCGGTCTCGTCGACCGACCGGCCGAGCTGGCCCGTCTCGTCGTGCGTGTCGAGGTCGGTACGCGCGGTCAGGTCGCCCTGCCCGATCCGCTCCAGCACCCGGATGCACCGGCGCAGCGGCTTCACCACCGACCGCGTCACCAGGCGGCTCAGCAGCAGCGCGGCCAGGACGGCGAGGGCACCGGCGACGCCGATCACGATGTTGACCAGCCGGGTGACCGCCCGCACCTGCCTGGTGATCTCCTCGGCGCGGGCGGTGACCGAGGCGATGATCTTCTCGGTCGACTCCAGCAGGGCGGACCAGGACTCGCTGAGCTCGGCGTACAGCATGTCCCAGGCCTTCGCGCGCCCGGCGGCGGTGTCCTTGGCCAGCTCGGCGACCATCTGGTCGTCCTGTGCGAAGTATGCGGTGAACAGCTCGCCCAGGCGGGCCGCCTCGGCGCGTTCGGCCGCGGTGAGCTGGTCCTCGGGAAGCTCGTCGAGCAGCTTCAGCACCTGCGCCTTGCTGGCGAGCAGGCCGTAGCGGCTCGTGTCGGGGTTGTCGCCGTCCAGGTATTCGACGCCCCACTGGACGACCTCGCCCCAGACGTACCCCTGCCAGCCGTTGATGTCGTTGTCCAGGAACCGAAGCTCGGTGACCTGCTTGACCAGGGCGTTGAGGCGCACCATGTCGGCCTGCAGCGACGACTGCCGGCGCGCGCCCCACAGCCCGGCCCCGGCGACCCCGGCCATCAGCAGGCACACGGCCAGGAACGCCACGCCCAGCCGGGATCCGACGGACATGTTCCTCAGGCGCCGACGCATGTGCCGCCTCTTTCCTCAGACGATTTTCGGGCCTCGGTTACATCGGTCTGACCCTTAGCAAACTGAGTGCCCGCGACGCCGACGGTTTGCCGGGATTACGACGATTAGGCCGGATACCCGGCTTAACATTCGGTGAACTACGTATTTTCCTGCTCCTGGCCGCCGATGCAGACCTTGCCGGGCGATCGGATCCGGCCGGAGACGAAAGCGGGGCAGCGGTGCTGGCTGGAAGTTGGGTACGAGACCGCCGCGTGTCGGCGAAGATCCTGGCAGTGGCCGGTGTGGCGATCGCCGGCACGGTGGTCACCGGCGTGCTGAGCCTGGTCGGCATCGCGCAGCTTCAGGACACCCGCGAGCGCGAGGTGCAGCGGGCCGTCCCGTACATCACCAACCTGAACTCGGCCGCCCTCTCCGCGAAGGCCGCGGCCAACGACGAGCGCGGCTATCTGATCGCCGGCGACGTCAAGTTCCGCGACGAGGCGCTGGGCCGCAAGGCGAAGGTCGACGAGGGACTGGCGGCGGCCCGCGGGCTGGGCGACCCGGCCGAGCAGGCCACCATCGACCAGATCAAGAGCAAGACGGACGCCTGGTTCGCCGCGGTGGACGCGGAGTTCAAGACGTACGAGACCGACCCCAAGGCCGCCGTGGACGCCGCCATGGGCCCCAACCGCGACCTGCGCAAGGCCTACGAGACGGCGATCAGCGACGAGCTCAAGCGGGCCGACGAGAAGCTGCTGGCCGGCAAGGAGTTCGACTCCACCGTCACCACGACCCGGACGGTCGTGTTCGTCGCCCTGGTGATGGCCGTGGCGCTCGCGATCGCACTGGCGCTCGCCGTGTCCAAGATGATCCTGGGACCGCTGCGCCGGGTGTCCGGCGTGCTGGACGCCATGGCGTCGGGCGACCTGACCCGCGACGCCCAGGTGGACCAGCGGGACGAGCTGGGGCAGATGGCCGGCAACCTGCGGCGGGCGATGACGACGCTGCGCGAGGCGGTCGGCGACCTGGCCCGGCACTCGAACGAGCTGGGTACGGCCGCGGACTCGCTGGCCCGCACCAGCCGGGAGAGCGCGGCCGGCGCGGAGGCCGGTGCGCGGCAGGCCGGTTCGGTGGCGGAGTCCGCGGCCCTGATGTCGACCAACATCCAGACCGTCGCCGCCGGCGCGGAGGAGATGGGCGCGTCGATCCGCGAGATCGGCGAGAGCGCCACCCAGGCCGCCGGGGTCGCCTCCCGGGCGGTGGACGTCACCAAGGCCACCTCCGGCGTGATGGCCAAGCTCGGCGAGTCCTCGATGGAGATCGGCAACGTGGTGAAGGTGATCACCGCGATCGCCGAGCAGACCAACCTGCTGGCGCTGAACGCGACGATCGAGGCGGCCCGGGCCGGCGAGGCGGGCAAGGGCTTCGCCGTGGTGGCCTCCGAGGTCAAGGACCTGGCGCAGGAGACGGCGAAGGCGACCGAGGACATCGGTCAGCGCGTCGCCGCGATCCAGGCCGACACCACCGGCGCGGTCACCGCGATCGAGGAGATCACCGAGATCATCGCCCGGATCAGCGACTTCCAGACCACCATCGCCTCGGCGGTGGAGGAGCAGAGCGTGACCACGAACGAGATGAGCCGCAACGTCGCCGAGGCGGCGACCGCGGGCGGGCGGGTCGCCTCGACCATCACCGAGGTCGCCCACTCCGTGCAGCTCACCACCGTCGGCGTCGGTGAGGCCGACCGGGCCGCCGGTCAGCTCGCCGAGATGTCGACCGATCTGAAGCGCATCGTGGACCGCTTCGTCATCTAGCCGGTGGCCGGGCGTCGGGGCCGTCGCCGGTCACCTGGCCGGCGTCGGCGCCCGGTCCGGCGAACAAGCGCTCCTCGTCCAGCGCCGAGGTCTGCACCACGAGCACGTCGCAGACCGCGTTCTTCACGACGCCGCCGGGCACCGACCCCAGGAGCTGGCCCTGGCTGGCGCCCAGCCCGCGGTTGCCGACGACGATGAGGTTCGCCGGGTTCGCGCCGACCGTGTCGAGCAGGGCCTGGGCCGGATCTCCGGCGACCAGCCGCTGTTCGATGTAGCGTGCCCGCTCCCGGGTCAGGCCGGTGACCGACTTCTCCAGGGCCTCGCGCGCGGCGTCGACGCCGTAGAGGTCGCGGTGCGTCCCCTCGGCGGGCGCGGCGGCCGCGGCGGCGTCACCCTCGCGGTAGGCCGTGACGACGACCAGCTTCGCCTGGGCCGCCTGCGCCACCTCGGCGGCGCGGTCCACGGCGTACAGGCTGGTCGGGGTGCCGTCGGAACCGACCACGACCCGGTCGTACACGGTGATGCTGCGCTTGCTGCCGAGCGGGACGATCGGGGACTCGTCCGCCTCGTCGGGCGGGTTGACCCACAGCATCGCCACTGCGCCGATGGCCAGCAGCACGCCGGCCAGGGTCATCGCGTTGCTGCCCCGGCTGTCGAGCAGGTGGTTGTAGATCCAGCCGAAGGTCACCGTCTCGATCAGCATCGGCACGACGATCATCATGTTCAGGATGCCCATGTAGACGCCCGTGCGCGTGGCCGGCACCATGCTGGCGACCATCAGGTACGGCACGCCGACCGCGCTGGCCCAGAAGATGCCGAGGCCGATCATCGGCACCAGCGCGACGTACTGGTTGTCGATGCGGGCCAGCCAGATCAGCGCCACCGCGGCCAGGGCGAGGGCGATCGCGTGCACCCGCTTGGCGCCGAGCCGCTGCGCGAAGCCGACCAGGAACAGCGCGGAGATCATGGTGACGAAGTTGTACGCGGCGTTCTCCAGCCCGCTCCAGGCGATCGCGTCGTCCCACGCCGGACCGCCCTGCTCGGGCGTGGCGCCGAACACCGTCTCGCCGAGACTGACCGCCAGGAACTGCCAGTAGACGAACATGGCGTACCACTGGAAGAGGAAGACCACACCGATCTTGTGCATGGCGATCGGCATCGCCTTGACCGCGTCCTTGATCTCGACGACCGCGTGGTGCACGCCCTTGGGCGCCGAGCGGATCGCCGCGAGCTCCTCGTCCGACGGGGTCAGTTCCTTGGTGCGCGCCATCGCGGTCAGCACCGTGAGCAGGATGCACACCGTGCCGATCATGAAGCAGACGTACATCCAGTAGGGCACCCCGTTGCCGGCGGTCTTCTCCAGCGCCGACACCTTCTGCAGCAGGAACAGCGACAGGTTCGCCAGCACGGCGCCGGCGCCGGTGAACATGCTCTGGGTCAGGAACCCGCGCGCCAGCTGGGACTTGGGCAACCGGTCCGAGATGAACGCCCGGTACGGCTCCATCGACGTGTTGTTGCCGGCGTCGAGCAGCCAGAAGCAGATCACGGCGATCCAGAGGATGCCGACGAACGGGAACACGAACAGGATGATCGCGCAGAGGATCGCGCCGGCGGTGATGAACGGGCGGCGGCGGCCCCAGCGCGGATGCCAGGTGCGGTCGCTGATCGCGCCGATCAGCGGCTGGATCAGCAGCCCGGTGACCGGCCCCGCGAGGTTGAGGATGGGCAACTGGTCGGGATCGGCCCCGATCAGCAGGAAGAGGGGGTTCACCGCCGACTGCGTGAGGCCGAAGCTGAACTGCACCCCGAAGAAGCCGAGGTTCATCATCAGCAGGGCGGTACCGGTCATCAGCGGCCTGCGTTCGGCCTGGCCCGCACCGGCCGAGACGGACTCCGTCGTGGTAGCGGTCATGGCGACCCCTCCGGGCTGTGTGATCCATGTCACCTGCGACTCGACGCTAAGCCCGGCCTGAGGGGGTCGCAACAGATGTCGATGCGTACGGCGGCGTCGCCGCACATCGTGGAGGATGCGGCCGCCCGGATGGCGGCCCGGCGCGAACGCGGTCACCATGAGGTCGGTCGACACGGGAGAGGAGACGGCCGTGAGCGAGTGGAAGACCATCGTGGTCGGCGTCGACGGATCGCCCGGCAGCCGCAAGGCGCTGAACTGGGCCGCCGCGGAGGCCGCGGACCACGGTGCCGATCTGGTAGTGGTCAACGTGTGGGAGCACACGCTGCTGCCGCCGGCCGGCAACGTCAGCGTGTCCGAGCGGTACGTGCCCGACCCGAGCCAGCGTACGGCCGAGGACCTGGTTCAGGTGATCAAGGAGGAGCTCGGCGAGCAGCCGCCGGTGCTCGTCAAGCCGCAGGTCAAGCAGGGCCGGGCCGCCAAGGTGCTGATCGACGAGTCGGCGGGCGCGGACCTGCTGGTGGTCGGCAAGCGCGGCCACGGCGGCTTCGCGGGCCTGGTGCTCGGCTCGGTGAGCCAGCACGTCGCCGCGTACGCGAACTGCCCGGTGACCGTCGTCCGCTGACGCGGACGACGGTCTCGCGGAAGCTATGCGGTGCAGGTGTCGAGGGTGTTCTGCAGGGCGGTCTTCTCCGACGACTGCAGGGTGAGACCCCAGTGCGACTTCACGGCGATCCACATCTTGGCGTACGTGCACCGGTAGCCGCTGGCCGGCGGCAGCCAGGTGGACGGGTCCTGGTCGCCCTTGGCCTGGTTGACGTCGTCGGTGACGGCGATCAGCTGCGGTCGGGTGAGGTCGTTGGCGAAGCTCTTGCGCTTGCTCGTGCTCCAGGAGCTGGCGCCCGAGCGCCAGGCCTCGGCCAGGGCGACCACGTGGTCGATGTCGACGTCGGAGGCGGCGGTCCAGGTCGCGCCGTCGTACGGGGAGTACCAGCGGCCGGAGGTGGCGGCACAGGCCGAGTCTGTGGTCACGGAGCTGCCGTCGCGCTTCAGGACGGTCTCGCGGGTGTTGCAACTGCCGCTGACGGTGCTCCAGTGCGGGAACAGGTCGCGCGAGTAACCGCTCATCGAGCCCTGTGCGGCGACTGTCAGCGCGTCGAGCTGGGCCTGGGCGGTGGCCTTGCCGGGAATGCCGGGTGGCGTGGCGGATGCCGGCGCGGCGGCGATGCCGACGGTGGCCACTGCGGCTGTCACGGTCGCGGCGAACAGGGTCGTACTTCGGCTCATGGCCGGCTCCCCTCGGAGTCTCAGCGGTGCCGTGATCGGCACCACCTGAGGTATAGGTGGGAGTCAGTGTCGGCCGAAGTGTTGCTCGTGTGAACATCTCATTGCGGTCGTACGACGAATAACCGCTGGTGGCGGCGTCGGCGAAGGTGGCCGCCAGGTGACAGGAGCGTGAACTAGCCGACCGCGGTCTCCGTGGTGCCCGGCGGCTCGCGGTCGGGAGTCGGCTCCCCCGACGGATGCTGCACGAAGTAGCGGACGGCGGTGTTCAGCACCGCCAGCAGCGGTACGGCGATCAGCCCGCCGATGATGCCCGCGACCACGATGCCGGCCGCGATCGCCAGGATGACCGCGAGCGGGTGCAGCGCCACCGCCCGGCCCATGATGAGCGGCTGCAGCACGTGCCCCTCGAGCTGCTGCACCGCGATGACGATCGCCAGCACGATGAGCGCGCTGACCGGGCCCTCGGCGACCAGCGCGACCAGCACGGCGACCGCTCCGGTGAGCGTGGCGCCGACCACCGGGACGAACGCGCCGAGGAAGACCAGCGCCGCCAGCGGCAGGGCCAGCGGGATGCCGAGGACGAACAGCCCGATGCCGATCCCGGCCGCGTCCACGAAGGCCACCAGGACCGTCGCGTGCACATAGGACACCAGGGTGTGCCAGGAGTAGTGGCCCGCCCGGGCGGTGGGGACGCGGGCTTCCCGCGGCAGCAGCCGGCACAGGAAGGACCAGATCTGGCGGCCGTCGCGAAGGAAGAAGAACAGGGTGAACAGGACGAGGAAGAAGCCGGTGACGACCTCGCCGAGCGTGGCGGCGGTGCTCAGCGCGCCGGAGGTCAGCGTGCCCTGGTTCTCGCCGATGGCCTGCTGCGCACGCTCGACGTACTGGCTGAGCTGGGCGTCGGTGACGTGCAGCGGCCCGCGGGCCAGCCAGTCCTGCACCTCGTCGATGCCGTCGCCGACCTGCGCCGACAGGGTGTCGATCTGGCTGATGAAGGTCCGGACGATCAGGCTCAGCCCGCCGAACACCAGCAGCAGCGCGGCGACGAGCACGAGCGCGGCGGCGGGCGAGCGCTTCATGCCCCGCCGGGTGAGCGCCGCCGAGACCGGCTGGAACAGCGCGGCCAGCAGCACCGCGACCACCACCGGGATGACGACCACGCGCAGCAGCGACACCACCCGCAGGAACAGGTACGCGGCCACGACCAGCAGGATGAACCGCCAGGCCCAGGCGCCGGCCGTCCGCACCGCGCGGGGCAGGACCTCCTCGCTGTGCGACGGAGGTTGCACCACGACGACGGGCGCGGCCGAGTCCTGCAGCTCCGGCCCCACCACGAAGGGTGGCGGGGCGTTGCGGGTGGCCGCGGCCGCGAGCCGCTGGCGGGCCCGCTCCCGGATCGATCGGGTCCAGGTCATCGGGCACACCTCCGGTCGGCAGCCGGCAGCGCGCCTACCGGGTGATCCCTACCTGCCCGGTTCGGAAACTGTTCACTCCCGCCGGACGGCTCAGGGCGCGTTGTGCACGAGGACGAACACCACGACGATCCAGGCGGCGGCGATCGTGAAGCTGAGCGGAGCGACGAAACGGCGCATGGTGATGACTTTCCGGCGAGAAGCGGCAGGGGAGAGGTGCGCACCGGGAAGTCGCGGCCGGCACCCTGCTCCGTCGCGGCGCGGCACGACAGCACCGGGCCTCGTGCGGATGCACGAAGCCGCGCGGGGCAGGGGAGCGGGGTGGGTTGGCGTCAGCGGGAACGGCGCTGACGAGCGGCCCGGCCACGACTGGGAGGATCGCTATCTCGCACAGCGATCACCTCCGTCGGTCGTGCGGGCATTCGTGAACCGCCGACGAGCGTACCGCCTGCCGGCAACGGGGGAAGCCGCAACCCGCCCGTGTCGTGGACCACGTGCGCCCGGTTCCGCCTACCGGGTGGTAACACCTAGTCTGCGAGCGGTTCGTATCCCGCAGACGGCGGGTGTTCGCGTCCCGTAATCGGCGAGTAGAGGAGCAGCGCGTTGGCCCGCACCGTGTTGGTGACCGGAGGTAATCGCGGAATCGGCCTGGCGATCGCCCGCGCGTTCGCGAAGCAGGGCGACAGGGTGGCCGTCACGCACCGGGGCAGCGGCGCCCCCGAGGGACTGTTCGGCGTCCAGTGCGACATCACCGACGGCGCCGCCGTCGACGCCGCCTTCGCCACGGTCGAGAAGGAGCTGGGACCGGTCGAGGTGCTCGTCGCCAACGCCGGCATCACCGACGACACGCTGATCATGCGCATGTCCGAGGAGCAGTTCACCCGGGTGCTGGACACCAACCTGACCGGCGCGTTCCGCTGCGCCAAGCGGGCCAGCACCAAGATGCTGCGCGCCAAGTGGGGCCGGATCATCTTCATCTCCTCCGTCGTCGGCCTCTACGGCGGGCCGGGCCAGGTGAACTACGCGGCGAGCAAGGCCGGCCTGGTCGGCATGGCCCGCTCGATCACCCGGGAGCTGGGCGGCCGTAACATCACGGCGAACGTCGTCGCGCCGGGCTTCATCGACACCGAGATGACCGACGTGCTGTCCGACGCCCGCCGGGAGGAGATCCTCAAGGCCATCCCGGCCGGGCGGCTCGCGGCTCCCGACGAGGTGGCGCAGGCGGTGACGTTCCTCGCCGGTGACGGGGCGGCGTACATCTCGGGTGCGGTCGTGCCGGTCGACGGCGGCCTCGGCATGGGTCACTGACCCCCGACTTCAGGAGAGAGCGTGTCTGGACTGCTGGCCGGCAAGCGGCTGCTCATCACCGGCATCATCACCGACGCGTCCATCGCCTTCGCGGTGGCGAAGCTGGCCCAGGAGAACGGCGCCACCGTCGTGCTGACCGGGTACGGCCGGCTGTCGCTGGTCGAACGGATCGCCAAGCGGCTGCCCGAGCCCGCCCCGGTGATCGAGCTCGACGTGACGAACCCCGAGCACCTCGCCGGGCTCGCCGGCAAGGTGCGCGAGCACGTCGACGGGCTGGACGGCGTGGTGCACTCGATCGGGTTCGCCCCGCAGAGCTGCCTCGGCGGCGGATTCCTGGACGCGCCCTGGGAGGACGTGGCGACGGCGCTGCAGGTGTCGACGTACTCGTACAAGTCCCTGGCCACGGCCTGCCTGCCGCTGATGGGGGCGGGCGGCAGCGTCGTCGGGCTGACGTTCGACGCGACCAAGGCCTGGCCGGTGTACGACTGGATGGGCGTCGCCAAGGCCGGGCTCGAGTCGGCGTCCCGCTACCTGGCCCTGCACCTGGGCAAGCAGGGCGTGCGCAGCAACCTGGTGTCGGCCGGGCCGCTGCGCACCATGGCGGCCAAGTCGATCCCGGGCTTCGAGCAGTTCGAGGAAGCCTGGGCCGACCGGGCGCCGCTGGGCTGGGACCTGACCGACCAGGAGCCCACCGCCCGCGCGGTCTGCGCCCTGCTCTCCGACTGGTTCCCGGCCACCACGGGGGAAATCATCCACGTCGATGGGGGCTACCACGCCCTGGGAGCTTGACAAACCGCCAGGTAAGTTCGTCCGGTGGCGTATGACGCGTTTGTGCTGCTGTCCTTCGGGGGGCCCGAGCAACCCGACGATGTGATGCCGTTCCTGCGCAATGTGACGCGGGGGCGGGGCATTCCGGAGGAGCGGCTTGCCGAGGTGGCCGAGCACTACTACCACTTCGGTGGCGTCTCACCGATCAACCAGCAGTGCCGGGAGCTGCTCGCCGCGGTGCGGGCCGACTTCGCCGCGAACGGGGTCGGCCTGCCGGCGTACTGGGGCAACCGCAACTGGCAGCCGATGCTCGCCGACACCGTGGCGCAGATGCGTGACGACGGCGTCACCTCGGCCCTCGGCTTCGCCACCAGCGCGTACGGCGGGTACTCCTCCTGCCGGCAGTACTGGGAGGACATCGCCCAGGCCCGGGCGAAGGTCGGCCCCGGCGCGCCGGCGATCACCAAGCTGCGGCAGTTCCACGACCACCCGGGTTTCGTCCGGCCGCACGCCGACGCCGTCCGCGCCGCCCTCGCCACCCTGGATCCCGCCCGCCGCGCCACCACCCGGCTGGTCTTCACCGCGCATTCCATCCCGGTGTCGATGGCCGCGACCGCCGGGCCGGACGGCGGCCGGTACGAGGCGCAGCTCCAGGAGACGGCCGCGCTCGTGCACGCCGCCGCCGCGCCCGAGCTCCCCTGGGACCTGGTGTGGCAGAGCCGTTCGGGCCCGCCGCAGGTCCCGTGGCTGGAGCCGGACGTCAACGACCACCTCGAGGTGCTCGCCGGCAAGGGCGTCACCGACGTCGTGGTGAGCCCCATCGGCTTCGTCTCCGACCACCTCGAGGTGCTCTGGGACCTCGACAACGAGGCCCGGGACACCGCGGGCCGCCTCGGCCTGGGCTACGCCCGCGCGGCCACCCCCGGCACCGACCCCCGGTTCGTCTCCATGATCACCGAGCTGGTGCGCGAGCGGACCGGCGGCGTCGCGCGCGAGCGGCTCGGTACGCTCCCGGTCTGGGACGAGTGCCAGGCCGGCTGCTGCCCGGCGCCGCAGAGACGAGGAACTCCATGACCGAGCGCAAGGCCATCGAGAGCTGGCTCACCGACATGGACGGCGTGCTCGTCCACGAGGGTGAGCCGGTGCCCGGCGCGCCCGAGTTCGTCAACCGGATGAAGGCGTCGGGCAAGCCGTTCCTCATCCTCACCAACAACTCGATCTACACACCGCGGGACCTGCAGGCCCGGCTCGCCCGGATGGGCTTCGACGTGCCCGAGCGGTCCATCTGGACGGCGGCGCTGGCGACCGCGCAGTTCCTCGCCGACCAGCGCCCGGGCGGCACGGCGTACGTGATCGGCGAGGCCGGGCTGACCACCGCGATGCACGCGGCGGGCTACGTCCTGACCGAGTTCTCGCCGGACTACGTGGTGCTGGGCGAGACCCGCACCTACAGCTTCGAGTCCATCACCAAGGCGGTCCGGCTGATCAACAACGGCGCCCGCTTCATCTGCACCAATCCGGACGCGACCGGCCCGTCCACCGAGGGTGCGCTGCCGGCGGCCGGGTCGGTGGCGGCGATGATCTCCAAGGCGACCGGGGTGGAGCCGTACTTCGTGGGCAAGCCCAACCCGATGATGATGCGCTCGGCGCTCAACGTCATCGGCGGGCACAGCGAGAGCACGGCGATGATCGGCGACCGGATGGACACCGACGTGCTGTGCGGGCTGGAGGCCGGGCTCGAGACCATCCTCGTGCTGACCGGCATCAGCACCCGGGCGGAGAGCGAGCGGTACCCGTACCGGCCGTCGCGCGTGGTGGACAGCGTCGCCGACCTGATCGGGGAGATCTGAGCGTGACGCGACGACCGGGTGACGCCGAGGCGCCGGAAGCCACCGTCTCCGCCGAGCATTTCCTGGGGCTGTACCTCGCCAAGGACGACCCGTGGGACAACGCGACGAAGTGGGACGACCAGCGCAAGTACGCGGTCACCCTGGCGAGCCTGCCCCGGGCCCGCTACCGCAGCTGCTACGAGCCCGGCTGCGCGATCGGGGTGCTGACCCGGATGCTGGCGCCGCGCTGCGACGAGATCCTCGCCGTCGACTGCGTCGACGCCGCCGTGGACCAGGCCCGCGAGGCGGTCCGGGATCTTCCGCACGTACGGGTCGAGCGCGCCATGCTGCCCGCCGGTCTGCCGGACGCCACCTTCGACCTGGTCGTCGTGGGCGACCTGCTCTACTACCTGTCCGCCGAGGACCTGGACGCCCTGATCGACGGCCTGGTGGCCCGCCTGGAGCCGGAGGGGGACCTCGTCGCCGTGCACTTCCGCGACCGGTTGCACGGCGGCAGCTACGACGGCTTCAACGTGCACGCCGCGCTGGCGCGACGCCCCGGGCTCGAGCGGCGGATACGCCACGAGGACGAGTGGTTCGTGCTGGACGTGCTGCGGCGGGTGTCCTGACGCACCCCCGCCGGCGCTAGGCTGCCCGCATGGCTGAGGACCTCGCCGAGCTCGTGCAGGAGGTGCTCTCGTCGATTCCGGCCGGGTGCACCTGGCTGTTGCCGGTGACCGGCCCCGGCGGCGAGGTCGTCGACTTCACGGTCGCCGCGACCAGCGACCGGGTGCAGGACGTCCAGCACCGGGGTACCAGCCGGCGGCATGCCCGGCTCGCGGAGCTGTATCCGACGATGGTCGGCGGTCCGCTGTGGAACCTGTACCACCGGGTGTTCGCGGACGGCGTCCCGGGCGAGCTGACCGACTTCGTCTACGAGGACCACACCGCCGGCGTGGTCGCCGAGTCGCACTTCGTCGTCAGCGTGCACCGGGTGCTCGGCGGGCTGATGGTGTGGTGGCAGCGCTCGGACGAGACCCGGCGCCGGATGGAGCGCACCGAGCTGCTCGGCAGCCTCGGCTGGGTCGAGTACGACCTGGTCACCGGGCGCACCGACTGGTCGCCCGGCATGTACCGGATCTACGAGCGGGATCCCGCGCTCGGGCCGATGAGCCGCACCGAGCAGGCGGCCGCGATGCTCGCGGAGGACCGGGGGATCGCGGAGACCGCCTGGCAGACCCTCGACACCGGCGCGACCTCCGACGTGACCGTGCGGTTCCGCGTCGGTACCGGGGTGCGGCACATGCGCATCCTCTCGGACGCTGCCCGCGACGCCGCCGGAGCCCCGGTGAAGATCTACGCGGTCGTCCAGGACGTCACCGCGCGGGAGGACTCCCGGTCGGCGATCCAGCGGCTGGCCGACACGTTGCGGACCCGCGAGATGACCGCGCTCGCCGAGCATCGCCTCGCCGGCCAGCTCCAGCAGCTCATCCAGCCCGTACCGGCGGAGCCGATCTCGCTGCCCGGGCTGGAGGCGGTGGTCGGCTACCTGCCCGCGGAGAAGGCGGTCCGGGTGGGCGGCGACTGGTACCACGCGCAGACGCTGCCCGGCGGGCATGCGCTCCTGGCGGTGGGCGACGTGGCGGGGCACGGGCTGGAGGCGGCCAACGGGATGGCCCACCTGCGGTTCGCGCTGATCGCGTGGCTGTCCATCGGCATCCACGACCCCGGCACGCTGCTCGGGCACATGAACCGGCTGTGCGTGCAGCTCGGGCTCACCGGCACGGCCGTGGTGGGCCGGCACGACCCGGTGGCCGGGCGCCTGTCGTGGGCCCGCGCCGGGCACATCCCGCCGCTGTTGGCCCGCGCCGGGACGGCGACCGAGCTGCCCCTGCCGCCGGGACTGTTGCTCGGCGCCGATGCCGACGCGCGCTTCCCGGTGGTCGAGGTGCCGCTCGAGGAGGCCGACCTGGTCCTGCTCTACACCGACGGCCTGGTGGAACGCCGGGGCGCCGGCTCCAGGCGTGCGGACGTCGAGCGGCACCTGTCGGCCGTCTCGGCGAACCCCGGCACGGACCCGCTGGTCCGGCTGCGCGGCCTGCTGCACCTGGCGAACCCCGACGACGACACGTGCCTGCTCGCCGTACGCGTCAGATCCTGAGCGGTCAGAGCCGCAGCCGGATGCGCACCCGCGTGCCGTCCTCGACGGCGGCGGTCTCGACCTCGTCGCAGACGTGGGCGACGATGGCCAGCCCGCGGCCGCCCAGGGCGTCGGCGGCCGGCATCGGCCGTCCCCACTCCCGCAGCGGCCCCTGGTCGACGACGTCGCAGACGACCATGCCGGGCTGGGCGAACACCCGCACCCGGCCGCTTCCCGCGGTGTGCTGCAAGGTGTTGGTGGCCAGCTCGCTCACGGCCAGCACGAGCAGCTCGGCCCGCGCGTCGCCGAGACCGAGCGCGACCGCCCGGGCGGCGACGAAGGCGCGGACGGTGCTGAGGTCCGCGGGCTCGTGGTAGGCGAGCGAGTCGGCGACGAGCGGCGGGTCGAAGACCGGATCAGCCATGGTCGGCCTCCCGCGCACCGCTCTCGGCAGGCGGAGCCAGCAGCTGGGCCACCCCGGTGATCTCCAGGACGGTCGCGACCGGTCCCCGGGCGTTGACCACGTGCAGCCGCCCGCCGGCCCGCTGCGCGGCGTGGTGGGCGGTGACCAGCGCGTGGATGCCGCTGGAGTCGACGAAGGTGACCTCTTGCAGGTCGACGATCACCAGATCGGCGCGGTCGACCGCACCCAGAAGCAGCTCGCTGAGCCGGTCGCGGCCTTCGAGATCGCATTCCCCGGCCAGGGCGAGCACGAACCGGCCGGGAGCGGTGGTGGTCGTGGCCTCGAAGCGCGCCATCGTGGTCGAGCACCCTTCGTTTCGGCGATGGGAAGGACCCCGCACATCATGCCATCGACGCGCCCCTTCGGCGCAGACTGTACGGCTTGAGCGTTAGGCCCGCCGCACTGTCCAGCATGCCCCGGGATCGCGATAATGCGGGACATGGTGACGACTGTGGGTAGTGGACCCATCAACGTTCTGGCACTGCACGGCTGGTTCGGCTCGGCCCGCGGCTGGGGGTATCTGCTCGAGCTCATCGATCCCGAGCGCTTCACCTGGGCCTTCCTGGACTACCGCGGCTACGGCGACCGCCGGGACGTGGCCGGCGAGCACACCCTCGCCGAGATCAGCCGGGATGCCCTGGCCGCCGCCGACGACCTCGGCTGGGACAGGTTCGCCGTGGCCGGCCACTCCATGGGTGGCAGCGCCGCGCAGCACGTGCTCGCCGACGCCCCGCAGCGGGTCACCCACCTGGTCGGCATCAGCCCGGTCCCGGCCGGCGGCGTGCCCTTCGACGAGCGGGGCTGGGCGCTGTTCGACGGCGCCGCCGGCGACCCGGCGAACCGCCGGGCGATCATCGACCTGACCACGGGGAACCGGCTCTCCTCGCACTGGCTCGACCGGATGGTCCAGGAGAACCTGGAGTCGTCCACCGCGGCGGCCTTCGGTGCCTACCTGTCCGCCTGGGCGCGAGCCGACCTCACCGACCGGGTCAAGGGCAGCCCGGTCCCGGCGCTCGCCGTCGTGGGCGCCCACGACCCGGCGCTGGGCGCGGCGACGATGGAGGCCACCTGGATGACCACGTATCCGCACGCGCGGCTGGAGATCATCGCCGAGGCCGGACACTACGCGATGTACGAGACACCGGTGCGGCTCGTGACGATCATGGAGGAATTTCTGACGACCTGAGGCCCAGATCACACAAACGGCTCAACCCGGGCATTAGGCCGCCGATAAGTCGGACATGCTCACCGTGCTGGATTGGGCGCCGCCCAAGCTCCGTACCTTGGTCGCCATGCTGCTCTTCGTGGGCGGTTTCGTGGTCCTCTCGGTGGTCACCCGGTCGCGGGCCGGTGCGGTCGCGCAGACCCTGCCCGCGGGCTCGTCCGGCCGCGAGGACCTCGAACTGGTCGCGAGCCTCGCGTTGTGGGTGCCGGTGGTCGTCGTGCCGGTCGTCCTGTTCCTGCAGGCGACGGTGGTGTCGAGCCTGGTGCGGGTGCTGAAGATCTGCGCGAACGTGATCAAGGATGCGGCCGCGGGCGACCTCGCGCCGCGGATGCCCGTCGTCGGCAAGGACGAGCTCGGCCAGATGGCGGTCGCCTACAACGCGATGATGGATCGCTTCCAGGAAACGGTCGACGGCATCCGGCAGGCGGTCGCGGAGCTGAACTCCTCCACCGGCACCCTCGACCAGGTCAGCAGCACCATGACCCGGGCGGCCGAGGCCACCGCCGGTGAGCTCGAGACGGTGGCGCAGTCGGCCCGGCGCACCAGCGAGGAGGTCGGCTCGATCGCCGACGGCACCCACCAGATGCGGGTGGCCATCGAGGAGATCAGCACCAACACCTCCGACGTCAGCCGGATGACCGACGAGGCGGTGTCCGGGGTCGCCGTGGCCACCGAGAACGTGTCCCGGCTGCGCGACTCCAGCCAGGAGATCAACGACGTGCTGCGGTCGATCAACGCCATCGCGGCGCAGACCAACCTGCTGGCGCTCAACGCCACCATCGAGGCGGCCCGGGCCGGCGAGGCCGGCCGCGGCTTCGCCATCGTCGCCGGGGAGGTCAAGGAGCTCGCCCAGGCGACCGCCCAGGCCACCGAGGAGATCGCCCGCCGGATCGAGGGCATCCAGCACGACACCGGCGAGACGGTCGAGGCGGTCAGCGGCTTCTCCTCGATCATCGGCGCGATCGCCGAGCACCAGATCACCATCTCGGCGGCGATCGAGGAGCAGACCGCCACGACCGGCACGATGGTCCAGGGTGCGAGCCTGGTCAGCACCGGCACCACGCAGATCAGCCAGGCCATCGCCGCGGTTAGCTCGGCGGCCAACGAGGTGCGCGGCGCGGCCGAGGACACCCAGCGCTCGGTCGGCCAGCTGACCGGCACGGCCGCCCGCCTGCAGAACCTGGCCGCCGTCTTCCACTCCTGATCCGGCCGTCTCGGGCTAGATCCCGGCGGCCACCTGGGCGAACCAGCGGTCGGCCACCCGGGTGTGCAGCTCGAACCCGAGCGGCCGCGGCCCGTCCAGCACCAGCCGCTCGTGGGTCTCGTCGTTCGGCGGCGCCTCGGGCAGCTCCGTGACGGCGGCCAGCGCCGGGAAGAGGCCGAAGATCAGCAGGGTGCCGTCGGGGGCGCTGAGCGCGTCGTACAGGCGTACCGCGGCGGGGTCGGCCCGCAGCCCGGTCTCCTCCCGCAGCTCCCGCGCCGCGGCCTGCTGCCAGGTCTCCCCGACGTCGATGAAGCCGCCCGGCAGGGCGAGCCGGTCCTGCGCGGGCGGAATCGCCCGCCGGACGGCGAGCAGGCCACCGCCCACCGGCTGGACCGCGACGGCGACCGGCGCCGGGTTCTGGTAGCTGGTCTCCCCGCAGGCCGCGCAGCGCCGGGGCCACGGCTGGCCGGGGGTGAAGCGGGCGCCGCAGAAGGTGCAGTGCGCGAAACGATCAGGCATGCAAGGGAGAATTGCACGCCGCGA
The DNA here is from genome assembly GCF_014648355.1 of Couchioplanes azureus. Classification (GTDB taxonomy): domain Bacteria; phylum Actinomycetota; class Actinomycetes; order Mycobacteriales; family Micromonosporaceae; genus Actinoplanes; species Actinoplanes azureus. Next base: position 529,703 of record NZ_BMQY01000002.1, on the reverse strand, counting down.
CCAGCGCCTGCCGGCAGGCCGTCGTCAGTGGCCGCAGCGCCGCGTCCCGTTGCTGGGCCTCGTAGCCGTTGACGGCGCCGCCGGGGGCGTTGTGCTCGGCGAGCACCAGCACCTGGTCCAGGATGCTGGCGCGGGCGAAGAGCCGGCGCGACCGCGGATCGAAGCCCGGCGGCAGCGTCGCGGTGCTCTCCGGGCGGCGCAGCGCCTGCAGCGCTCCCGCCAGCTCCGGGCGCCACTGGGCGACGTCCAGGCGGGTCAGCTGGCTGGTCGCCTCGGCCAGGGCGTGGGTCAGCTCGGCCTCGGCCTCCGCGGATCCCATCTGGAACACCGGCCGGTATTCCGCGACGGAGAAGAACCGCCACCGGACCGTCTCGAAGGTGACCCCGGAGCCCGACGTGTGCCGGCGCACCTCGGGGACGACGCCGAACCCGGGCGTCATCACCGCCTCGCCGGCCACCAGCGCGGCGCCGGTCAGCTCGCCCGGGCCGGGCAGCCCGCGCGGGTCGCCGGGCACCGGCAGCACCAGGCGGATCTCGTCGGGATGCAGCTTCGCGAACGCCGGCAGCGCCTGTCCCAGCGGCACGTCCGTCCAGGTGCCGGGGGCATCGGCGACGAGGTGCTCCTCGTCGCCGGAGATCTCGTCGGCCAGCTCGTCGAAGGGGACGAGGCCGGCGCGCCAGGCGCGCACCCAGGCGACGAACCGGGTCGACCGGCGCGCCGTGAGGGTCGCCGCATCTGCTGCGGGGGACATGCGAGCAAGGGTACGTGCCCCGCGCCGACGTTGTCTCGGCCGGAGCGTCGGTTACGGCGTGTCCGCGCGGACGAGTTACGGTGCGCAGATGTATGGGGAGGACGTACTTGCAGGCAATTGGCGGCGCCGCTCGGTGATACCTGAGGTGGACGCCGAGCCCGGCCTGGTGGTGGAGGACGCCGACGCCGGTTTCTGCGGTGCGGTGGTCGGCTTCGAGTACGGCGCGGTGGTGCTCAAGGACCGGCACGGCCGGCGCCGCAACTTCCCCCTGGCCCCGGCCGGCTTCCTGCTCGACGGCAAGGTCGTCACTCTGCGCAGACCCGCCGCGGCCCCGGCCGCCCCGCAGCGCCGGCGGACGGCCTCGGGCTCGGTGGCGGTCGCCGGCGTGCGCGCCCAGGTCGCCAAGGCCAGCCGCATCTGGGTCGAGGGCATCCACGACGCCGCGCTGGTCGAACGGATCTGGGGCGACGACCTGCGCATCGAGGGCATCGTGGTGGAACCGCTGAGCGGCATCGACGACCTCGCCGCGGCGATCCGCGACTTCCGCCCGGCCCGCGGGCGCCGCGTCGGCGTCCTGGTCGACCACCTGGTGCCCGGCTCCAAGGAGAGCCGCATCGTGGCCGCGGTCGACGACCCCGACGTGCTGGTCACCGGCCACCCCTACGTGGACGTGTGGCAGGCGGTCAAGCCGCAGCGGGTCGGGCTGCGCGAGTGGCCGGTGATCCCGCCGGGGCAGCCCTGGAAGGAGGGCGTGTGCCGGGCGGCCGGCGTCGCGGAACCGGCCGATATGTGGCGCCGGATCCTGGGCAGCGTGACAAGCTACAAGGACGTCGAGACGCCACTGATCAACGCCATGGAACGCCTCATCGACTTCGTCACGGAGCCATGACAATCGCGGGGTTCTTCAAGCGCTACTTCGGCCAGATGGCCGAGGTGCCGGCCATGGCCAGGGCCGAGACGGTGGCTTCGCTCGTGCCGGCCGACGCGCAGTACGTCACCGTGGGGCCCGTCGCCGTGCTCCCCGACGTCTGGGTCTTCAACGGGGGCAAGCCCGGCACCCGGTATGGCCTGGGCCTGGGTTACCTACCGGCCAGATACCAGCAGGAGATCGCCTACCTGGTGCGCACCGCCGACCGGCTGGCGGTCGTCGCGCGGTCCGGGCCGCGCTGGTCCTGCCCGCTCACCGACCTCACCGACCTCGACGGGCATCGCGAGAACGGCTTCCTCGTGTTCACGAAGAACCGCGAGGGGCTTGCGGTCGGGTCGCAGACGCCGGTCATCGTGCCGCCGGGCGCCTCGTTCCGGACCCTGGCCCCGTACAAGTGGACGAACCTGTTCCTCGGGTGGGACGAGGAACTGATGCCGTTCGGCGTCCGGCGGCACTTCTAGGCCAGGTGGCGGGGGTCGCGGGCGAAGACGAAGGTGGCGATGTCGAGTTTGTCCAGCGTGCCGTCCGCGGAGCGCAGGACGGCGAGGAGCTCGCCCGCGTTGGCGCCCGCCGTGCCGCGCCAGCGGTCCGGGGCCTCGCGGACGAAGCGCCACGGCTCCCGTGCGGAGTAGCCCACCGGGGCCATCACCAGTTCCTCGCCGTCGGCGACCATCTCGTACTCGCCGCCCATCCACCACCAGCGCCCGCACAGCTCCGAGGCCTCGCCCTGCGGCGCGGGCGCGGGCCGCCACGGCCTCGGCGGGGCCGGCTCGGCGTCCAGCACCGCGGTCAGGGTCTCCAGGGCCACCGCGCGGATGGAGGTGCCGCGCAGGCCGTACGAGTTGGCGAAGGCGACCACCCCCGTGCGGGTCGGGCGGTGCACCAGCAGGCTGGAGACGTAGCCGGGCATCGAGCCGCCGTGGCCCGCGTACACCCGCTCGCCGACCCGGTGCAGCTCCGGGCCCAGGCCGTGGCCGGCGGTCCAGGTCTCGTCCTGCATCACCACCGGCGTGCACATCTCGTCGACGGTCTCGCGGCTCAGCACCGTGGGCGCCGGATCGGCGAGGAACGCGGCCCACTTGGCCATGTCGGTCACCGTGGACCACAGCTGCCCGGCCGGGGCCATCGCGCCCGCGTCCGGCCGGGGCTCCTCGTGCAGGGTGCCGTCGAGGGAGTGGACGACGTAGCCGCGGGCGTACGGCTCGACGGGCGAGTAGGTGGTGCGCTTCATGCCGAGCGGGTCCAGCACCCGCTTGCCGACCAGGTCCCGCCAGGACTCACCGGTGACCCGTTCCAGCACCGCCCCCAGCAGCCCGTACGCGAGGTTGGAGTAGTGGTACCCGCGGAACGGCGGTCCGGCGATCTTGTCGAAGCTCAGCTCCCGCAGGAACTGCTCGACGTCGCCTCCGTCACGGCGCTCCCACCACGGACCGTCCGGCTCCCGTTGCAGCCCGGAGACGTGTCCGAGCAGCTGGCGCAGGGTGAGCCCGCCCACCGGGGTGCCCGGCAGGTGCCGGTACAGCAGGTCGTCGAGCGCGAAGAAGCCCTCGTCGCGCAGCTGCATGACCATCGTCGCGGTCAGCGTCTTGGTGATCGATCCCAGCCGGTACTGCGTCTTCGGATCCGGTGGCGGCGTCTCGCCGGCGCCGGTGAAGTGCAGCAGCGAGCGGTCGCGGACCACCGCCAGCGCCAGGGACGGCGCCCGGCCCGCGGACTGCGCGCGGGCGGCGATCTCGGTGACGCGTCGGCCGGTTTCCGGCAGCAGGGACACGGTGAGCCTTCCAGGAAGAGGAGTCATGGGTACAACTGCGCGGAATCGGATATGGCTACGCCGCAATGGTGCCGGCGCGGTGTCGCTCCGCGTGCGCGGACGTGTCACGATCAGGGGATGGAAGCCGTCCTCTGGTTGGTCCTCGCCATCGCCCTCGCGATCGCCGAGGCCTTCACCGCGACCTTCCTGGTCATCTTCTTCGCCGCCGGCGCCCTCGCGGCGGCCGGCGCCGCGGCGCTCGGCGCGCCGATCCTCGTGCAGGCCATCGTCTTCGCCATCGTCTCCGGGCTCTCCGTCGGCGCGATCCGTCCCGTCATCATGCGCCACCAGCGGCCGGCGCTCGAGTCGGGCGAGACGCCGTTCGGCATCGAGGCGATCGAGGGCTCGCAGGCGACCGTGCTCGAGGAGGTCGACGCCGACCACGGTCTGATCAAGATCGATGGCGAGCTCTGGACCGCCCGTTCCTTCGACGGGGCCGAGAAATACCTGCCGGGCGAGCACGTCCGGGTCATCAAGGTGAAGGGCGCCACGGCCATCGTGTGGCGCGACGACACGCCACATATCTAGAGAGGCACCCATGGAAGTCGTTGTCGGTGTACTCGTCTTCGTGATCGCGCTGTTCGCGGTGATCACGCTGGTCCGGTCGGTCCGCATCGTCCCGCAACAGCGGATGGACGTCGTCGAGCGACTCGGCAAATACAAGCGCACCCTGTCGCCGGGCCTGAACCTGCTGGTCCCGTTCGTCGACGCGGTCCGCACCAAGGTCGACATGCGCGAGCAGGTCGTCAGCTTCCCGCCGCAGCCGGTGATCACCTCGGACAACCTCGTGGTCAGCATCGACACGGTGCTCTACTTCAAGGTCGTCGACCCGGTGCGCGCCACGTACGAGATCTCCAACTTCCTGCAGGCCATCGAGCAGCTGACGGTCACCACCCTGCGCAACGTCATCGGCTCGCTCGACCTCGAGCGGGCCCTGACCAGCCGCGAGGAGATCAACCGCCATCTCTCCGGCGTCCTCGACGAGACCACCGGCCGCTGGGGCATCAAGGTCACCCGGGTCGAGATCAAGGCGATCGAGCCGCCGCCGAGCATCCGCGACTCGATGGAGAAGCAGATGCGCGCCGAGCGCGACCGCCGCGCGGCGATCCTCAACGCGGAGGGCCACAAGCAGGCCCAGATCCTCACGGCGGAGGGCGAGAAGCAGGCGGCGGTCCTGCGCGCGGACGGCGACCGGCAGGCCCGCATCCTGCAGGCGGAGGGCCAGGCCAAGGCCATCCGTACGGTCTTCGACGCGATCCACACCGCGAACCCGTCGCAGAAGGTCCTCGCCTACCAGTACCTGCAGTCGCTCCCGCAGATCGCCAACGGGACGGCGAACAAGGTCTGGATCGTGCCGACCGAGCTGACCAAGGCCCTCGAGGGCCTCGGCGGCGCCCTCGGCGGCCTGGCCGGCATGGCCGGCGACAAGCCGCAGGAGTCGGTCGACTCCGGCGCGGTCGAGCGCGAGGCCGCGGCGGCGGCGCAGGCCGCGGCGGCCGAGGCGGAGGCGGTCAACGCCCAGGTCCGGGCGGCGGAGGCGGAGGCCTCCGGCGACACCGGCGCCAAGGGGCTGCCCGCGCCGGAGGCGATCCCGCCGTCGGCCGCGCTGGGCGCCGCCGACTACAACGGGGCGGGCGAGCCCGAGCGGGCCTGATGCGCCCGGCCGGCCGCCCCGGCGGCCGGCCGTCCCCACCCGGCTGGGTGCGGGATCGTAGCGAATATCGCAAAACCCCGCGCCGATGCGCGGGGTTTTGCCATGGTGGTTTCAGGATTCCGACCGGTGCCCCCGGGCCGCTCGGCTTGAGCCCACCAAGGCGGAGCCATGAGCATCAGTCAGTACCAGACCGCCAGTGGCCGCCCGTTGCGGGTGGCCCCGGCCTGGGTCGGCGCCGCGAGCCCGGCGGCCACCGACGACCATCTGCTGCCGGTCCGCGAGGCGGTCTGGATCTGGTCCGTGCGCCGATATGCCCGGATCGCCCTCTGGGCCCTGCCCGCGGGCGCGGCGCTGTACGGCTGGTCGACCCTGGGGGTGCCCGCCTGGTCGGCCGTCGGGGTGTCCGCCCCGGCCGGGCAGCTGGTGGTGGAGGTCGCCGCCGGCTGGCTCTGCACCCTCGCGATGATCGCGCTGGCGGGCCTGCTGGCCGGGTCGCGGACCCGCCGGCCGGCGGTGGCCGGGTTGCTGATCGGACTGGCCGGTGCGCTCCTGTGGCTGCCGCTGCTGGCGTTGCCGGCGGGCGGATCGCCGGGACCCGGCCTGACCCCGTCGCAGATCCACACCGCGTCCATGCTGGCCGCGGGCGTCATGGGTACCGGCTGGCTGCTGCTCGGCTGGGCGGTGCTGCGCTCCAAACTGGTCAACCCCGCCGACGGGGTGCTGCTCATCCTCGCGGCGGTGTCCATCGGGGCCGGCTCGTCCGCGGTCACCCCACTCCCGACGGTCGGCGCGCTGCTTCTGCTGGCGGCGGGCATGGGTCTTGCCTGGACCGGCTCCCGCCTGATCCCGCCCGCCTAGGCGACGATGCGTCGCGCGGCTCACACCGGGACTTCGGTGCGCGTCGGGGCGGCGTCGAGCGGCAGGTCGCGCAGCCGGCGGATCGGGCTCGACAGATAGATGACCGGGGACAGCACGGTGAGCGCCCCGAAGACGAGCAGGGTGGTGCGGGCGCCGAGCGGTCCGGCCAGGGCGCCGGCGAGCAGGCCGCCGAGCGGGATGGCGCCCCAGGAGACGAACTTGACCGTGGCGATCACCCGGGACAGGAGCTCCGGCGGGCTGGCGAGCATCCGGTAGGTGCGGGTGGTCACGCTGAGCACCACCCCGGAGCCGGCGAAGACCAGGTTGCCGGCGGCGAAGGCCAGGTAAGCGACGGTGCCCGTGCCCAACGGGATGAGGAGCGCGCCGGCCACGCCGGCGAAGGCCGCGATGATCAGGCCGCGCGCGGTGCCGACCCGGTCGGTGAACCGGGTGGTCAGGGCGGCGCCGATGAGCGTGCCCAGGCCGTCGGCGGCGAGCAGCAGGCCGACCATGAACGGCGACGCGTGCAGCTCCCGCACCAGGTAGTACGGGAAGAGGGCCAGCATCGCACCGCAGACGAAGTTCGTCGCGGTGGCGTCCCACATGGCCGGTCGGATGATCGGGTGCCGGAGCACGAAGCGCCAGCCTTCGCGGATCATCGTGACCATCGGTGGCCGCTCGGCCGGTCGCTGCACCCGCCGGGCCGGGAGGGTACGCAGCAGCGCGGCGGAGACCAGATAGCTGACGGCGTCCACGAACAGCGTCGGCACCGCACCGAGCAGCTGCACCGCGAGCCCGCCCAGCGACGGGCCGCCCAGCTGGGTGGCGGCATGCGTGCCGGAGTTGAGGCTGTTGCGCGCCTGCAGCTGCGCGGCCGGCACGATCTCCGGCAGGAAGGTCTGGTTCGCCACGTCGAACAGGACGTTGCCGAAGCTGACGACCAGGGCGACCGCGACCAGCTGGGGCACCGTCAGGGCGTCGAGCCACCAGGCCAGGGGGATGGACGCGAGAGCGAGCGCCCGGACGAGATCGAGGGCGACCTGCATGCCCCGCAGCGGCACGCGCTGCACGAGCACCCCGGCCGGCAAGCTGATCACCAGGTAGGCGAGGTAGCCGGCCGCCGTGATCAGGCCCATCTCGAAGGCCGACGCGTCCAGCACGGTCAGCGCGGTCAGCGGCAGGGCCACCCCGCCGACCGCCGAGCCGAGGTGACTGGTCGTGCCGGCGAGCCACCAGCGCCAGAACGAGTTGAGTTTCATAATGGAACTGACTATAGGGTCTGGGATGAGAAGAGTCGATCCGAGAACGGTCCGGCTCAGTGCGGGCGGCTGCGCCTGATCCGGTAGACCACGGAGCGCCGCAGGGGGCCCGGGGGGATGGTCGGGTCGTCGAAGTCGTCGGCCGGGTCGCGGGTCATGCCGAGCCGGTGCATCACCGCGCGCGACCGCACGTTGCCGGTCGCGGTGACGGCCAGGATCTCGGGCAGGCCCAGCACGTCGAAGCCGAAGTCGAGGCAGGCGTGCCCGGCCTCGGTCGCGTAGCCGTGGCCCCAGGCCGGGCGGGCGAGCCGCCACCCGATCTCCACGCCCCGCACCGGCAGGCCGGGATCGACCGGGTCGAGGCCCGCCATCCCGACGAACTCGCCCGTCGCCGCCACCTCGAGCGCCCACCAGCCCCACCCGCGCCGCGCCAGGTCGTCGCGGAAGGACGCGGCCGAGCCGGCGCTCTGCTCGTAGGTCAGGATGGACGGGAAGTGCTCGCGGACGGCCGGGTCCGCGTTCATCGCGGCCCACGGCAGGATGTCGTCGTCGCGCCACTGGCGCAGCACGAGCCGCGCGGTCTTCAGCTCAGAGGTCGTCATCGCGTCCCAACTCCCAGAAGGCCACCGCCGCCGCCGCGGCCACGTTGAGCGAGTCCACGCCGCGGCGCATCGGCAACCGTACCGGGACGTCGGACGCGGCCAGGGCGTGCCGGGACAGGCCGGGACCCTCCGCACCCAGCAGCAGGGCCGGCCGGGCACGCTGCGCCGCGTCCAGCCGCTGCATCGGCACGGCATCGGGTGCGGGGGTCAGCGCCAGCACCGAGAAACCGGCCTCGCGGACCCGGGACAGGCCGTCCGGCCAGGGCTCCAGCCGGGCGTACGGCACCGCGAACACCTCGCCCATGCTCACCCGTACGCTGCGCCGGTAGAGCGGGTCCGCGCAGGACGGTGACAACAGGACGGCGTCGATGCCGAGGGCCGCCGCGCCGCGGAAGACGGCGCCGATGTTGGTGTGGTTGTTGACGTCTTCGAGGATCGCGACGCGGCGGGCGCCGGCGAGCACCTCGCCGGCGTCGAGCAGGGGCAGCCGGTGGAACGACGCGAGCACCCCCCGGTGGACGTGGAAGCCGGTCGCCTGCTCCAGCACCTGCGGGGTGGCCGCGTAGACCGGCGCGTCGTCGAGGTCGTCGAGCTGGTCCACCCGCTTGGCGTCGACCAGATAGGACCGCGGCCGGTAGCCGGCCCGGCGCGCCCGGCGCAGGACCAGCTCGCCCTCGGCGATGAAGAGCCCGTGCGGCGGCTCCCACTTGGTGCGCAGTTCGAGGTCGGTGAGGGACCGGTAGTCGCCGAGGCGCTCGTCGGACGGATCGGTGATCAGGTGGACGTCGGGCACCCGGGGAGCATGCCACCCGGCCGGCGCGAGGCCGGGCGCCGGGGCGGCACCTGTCCCGGTCTCCGGCCGGGCAGGCGAGGATGGGCCGATGATCGTCGATTCGCTCGAAACCCTTCGCCGGCGGCGCAGCGCGAAGTGGCGTACCCACCCGGACGACGTCCTGCCGCTGTTCGTCGCGGAGCTGGACGTGCCGCTCGCGCCCGTGGTCGCGGACGTGCTCCGCGCCGCCGTGGACGCCTCCGACACCGGCTACGCCGCGGCCGGTCCCGACCTCGGTGCCGCCGTCGCCGGGTTCGCCGCCCGGCGCTGGGGGTGGGACGTCGACCCGGGCAGGGTCACCCCGGTCACGGACGTCGGCGTCGGGGCGGTGGAGCTGCTGCGGGTGCTGACCCGGCCCGGCGACGCCGTGGTGATCAGCCCGCCGGTGTACGCGCCGTTCTTCCACTGGGTCGCCGAGGCGGGTGCGCAGCTGCGCGAGGTGCCGCTGACCGGGGACCTGCGGCTCGACCTCGCCGGGCTGGAGGCCGCCTTCGCGGACCGTCCCGCGGCCTATCTGCTGTGCAATCCGCACAATCCGGTCGGCCGGGTGCATTCCCGCGACGAGCTGGCCGCGCTGGTCACGCTGGCTTCCCGGTACGGGGTGACGATCGTCAGCGACGAGATCCACGGCCCGCTGGTGCTGCCCGGCGCCACCTTCACGCCGTTGCTGAGCCTGCCCGGGGCGGCCGAGGTCGGCGTCAGCCTGGTGTCGGCGAGCAAGGCCTTCAACCTGGCGGGCCTCAAGTGCGCGGCCGTGGTAGACGGCGACCGCGCGCTGACGGCGTCGTTCCCGCCGGACGTCCCCTGGCGTACGGGGCACTTCGGGCTGCTGGCCACGGTGGCGGCGTTCACCCGGGGCGACGAGTGGCTGGACGGGCTGCTCGGCTTCCTCGACGAGCGCCGGACGCAGCTGGGCGAGCTGCTGCGTACCCGGTTGCCCTGGATCTCCTGGCAGCCGCCGGAGGCGACCTACCTGGCCTGGCTCGACTGCCGCGCGGCGCAGGCGGACCGGGAGCCGGCCGAGCTGTTCCTGCAGCGGGGCCGGGTGGCGCTGGAGGCGGGCCCGAAGTTCGGTGCGTTCGGCGCCGGGCACGTTCGCCTCAACTTCGGCACCAGCCCGGCGATCCTGGAGGAAGCGGTGGGCCGCATGGCCGGGGCCGCCCACTGACCAGCGGCGCACCGGGTAGGGCGGCGGATCACGCCGGGCGGCAGTACGGTTGTACTGTTCGCGTCGTTCTGCGGTCGGAGGTGCGCAGGTGTCATCCGGTTCCGGTTCCGACCCGCACATGCTCGCGCTGCTGCGGGCCATGCGCCTGCGGGCGGCCGCGCCGGACGCGGCGGCCGCCGGGGAGCGGGACGCGGCGGCGGCCCTGGCCGGCCGGGCCCGGGACGACCGCGACGAGCAGGACCGCGACCGGGACCGCCACGGCCGCGACCGGGAGGCCCGCAGCGAGCAGGGCGCCGGCGAGCCCGTGCATCCGGAGAGCATCCTGCATCCGCAGTGGCCCGTCCGCGAGGACGCGACCGGCAGGTCGGAGCTGCCGTCGGCGCACCCGTTCCGGGAGTTGTCGGCGCCCGGCATCGCCCAGCCGGGGGAGACGGAGCACCTGGGCGCGGTGCGCGATCAGGGCGCCGGGACGGCCGGTGGCTTCCGGGCGTCGGTCGGGCCCGTCCCGTCCGGTCCACGGCTGCCGCAAGCGCCGGTGCCCGGCACGACCCCCCGCGGGCCCGTTCCCTCCACGCCGGCCCCGGACACCTCCGGCACCGAACCGGCGGCTCCGGCGGTCGTGCCCGGCACCACGTCCCCGGGCTTCGCCTGGCCCGTCATCAGCCCGCTGCTGCCCGCCGCGACTCCGCCGAGCGCCCCACCGCCGGACACGACCCCGCCGGGTGCCGGGGACCCGGCTCCGGCCCGGTCACCGGGAGCGGCGTCGCCCGCGGCGGCCCCGCCGGACGCCGACGGACCCGCGCAGGCTCGCACCCCCGGCGTCACCTCACCCGGCGTCGTCCGGCCCGGGCAGAACCCGGCCGCGCCGCGGGTCCCGGCCACCGACGTCGACCCCGGCCACCTGATGGATCTGCTGCCGGAGGATCTGACGCGTCCCGCACCGACCAGGCCGTTGTCCGCCACGCCACTGCCGGGCGCGCCGCCGGTGAACCCGCCGGCCCCGGCGGCCGGTCCGGCCCCGCCCGTTCCGGGCGCACCCACGCCTCCGCCTGTCCGGGGCTTTCCCGTGCCGCCGCCCGTTCCGGGCACTCCGGCCGGCCCGGGCGCGTTGCCGCCGATTCCGCTCGCTCCGGCGGCGGGTCCCGGGGCGACGCCGCCCGCCGTCCCGGGAGCTCCGGCGGCGGGTCCCGGGGCGACGCCGCCCGCCGTCCCGGGAACTCCGGCGACCGGTCCCGGGTCGAGGCTGCCCGCGCTCCCGCCCGCTCCCGGTGTTCCGCCGGCCGTTCCGGGTGGGTCACTGCCGGTGCTGCCGCCGGTCCCGGGGACCCGGCCGGTCGCCCCGGGTGTGGCGCCTCCGCCGGTCCCCGGCACCTGGCCGGCCGTACCGGGCGCGCCGGCGCCGGGCGCGTCCGGGCCCGCCGTGCCGCCCGCCGCGGGGCTTCCGGCGGCCGCGCCGGGCTCGGTGCCCGCCGCCCCGCCGAGGCGCCCCACCATCCCGTATCCACCCGGGCCCGGCCCGTGGGCCGCGGGCATCCCGGGCGCCTCGACCGACCCGATCGGCGCCATCCCGGCCGTCGGCGGCCCGCGGGTCGCCGGCCCGGCGTGGCAGGGCGACGTGCCGCCGATCGCCGCGCCGCCGCCGGTCCGGCCGCCGGTCGCCGGGCGTCCCGCCGTACCCGTCGACGGGATGGACCCGGCCGACGACGCCGAGCTGCATGCGGTGCAGCGCCTGCTGATCAGCAGCCTGGAGCTGGCCGGCGGGCAGGTCGAGGTGGCCACGCGCCTGCGGGCCGCGCTCGTGCAGGCCGAGCCCGCCCTGTTCGCGAGGATTCCCGGCGGCCCGCTCGCCCAGATCGAGCAGCTCGCCGAGGGGCTGGCCTGGCTGGCGCAGCACACCGACCAGCCGCCCGCGCTGGTCGCCGGGTTCGGGCGGCTGGGTGCGGCGCTCGCCGAGTGCGGGGTCGCCCCCCAGCAGTTGCAGCTCGCCGGCGCGGCGCTGGCCGAGGCGATGCGGGCCGGGATGGCCGCCAACGGCTGGCGGCAGGACTTCGACCACGCGTGGCGGTCGACCTGGCAGCACGCGTACCAGTGGATCGCGCACGGCATGGTGGCGGCGCAGTACCAGCCGGTGACCTGGACCGCGGTGGTCGTGTCGCACGAGCGGCGCCGGGAGGACCTCGCCGTGGTGCGGCTGCGGCCGTACCTGCCGATGCCGTACTGGCCGGGGCAGTTCGCGCGGGTCGAGGTGCCGGAGCTGCCCGGGGTGTGGCGGCCGTACTCGCTGGCCGGGGCGCCACGCCGGGACAACGTCGTCGAACTGCACGTGCGCGCGAAGTCGCTGGACGGGGTCAGCGGCACGCTGGTGCACCGTACGCAGCCCGGCGACAAGGTGAAGATCTGGCGCGCCGAGGGGCGGATGACCCTGCCGCCGTCCGGCCGTGACCTGCTCATGATCGCGGGGGACACCGGGATCGCGCCGCTGAAGGCGCTGCTCACCGAGCTCGCGGAGACCGGTGATCCGCGCTCGGCCGTGCTGTTCTGGGGCGCGCGGACCCTCGAGGAGCTCTACGACATCGACGAGATCACCGCGATCGCCGGGGCGGCGCGGCGGGCCACCGTCGTGCCGGTGATCTCCGAGGGACCGGCCGGGCCGTACGCCTCCGGGCTGGTCACCGACGCGGTCGCGGCCTACGGGGAGTGGTCGGGTCACGAGGTGTTCCTGGCCGGTCCGCCGCTCATGCTGGCCGCCACCGCCTTCGCGCTGCACCAGCTCGGCGTCGCGCCCGAACGGATCCACCACGACCGGCCCGAGTGACCGGCACGACCGGCCCGGGTGACCGGACGGGTCAGCGGCCGCCGGAGGCCGTGGGCCCGGCCGGGCGGGCGGGCGCAGACCCCGCTGCGCGGGCGGTGGCCTCGACGGCGGACAGCAGCAGGTCCACGCCGAATGCGAAGTAGCGGTCGATGTCGGGCTCGCGGTGGTACGTCTCGGCGAAGGCGACCAGCATCGGGAACCGGTCGGCGGGCAGGCGCTCCAGCTGCAGCCGGCGCTGGCGGCGCCACTCGGCCGCCTCGCCGGGCGGGACCCTGGCCGGGCAGCCGGGCTGCCCGGCGACCAGGCCGATCGCGCCGTGCAACAGGTACGACGCCGCCCAGTAACCCTCCTCGACGGTGAACCCGGCCTGGGTGAGCAGGGCGAGCGCGTCGTCCGTGGCCCGGGAGAAGCTCTCCACCTGGTCCTTCTCCACCGACATCAGCAGATCCGGCAGGATCGGGTGCTCGCGCATCACCGTGACCAGCGTCTCCATCATCGCGCGCAGCTGACGGGGCCACGGGTCGGTGGCGGCGCGGTCGGCCCGGACCCCGGCGAACGCGTGGTCGACGATGCCGAGCAGGAGCTCGTCCTTGTTCTTGAAGTGCCAGTAGAGCGCCATCGGGGTGACGCCGAGCTCCTTGGCGAGCCGCCGGACGGTCACCGCCTCGAGGCCCTCCTCGTCGCCGAGGCGCAGCGCCCGCTCGGCCACGGCCGCCTTGCTGAGTCTCTCCACCGCCACTTGACAACCATACAACGTACAGGTCTCATGTACGAGGTACATGTACGCCGTACATGTACCTCGTACAAGGGAGAATCGATGGAGAAGAACCGGCGGTGGTGGGCGCTCGTCGCGGTGGCGCTCGGCACCTTCATGACCTACCTGGACAACAACGTGGTCAACGTGGCCCTCCCGTCGATCCAGCGGGACCTGCACCTGAGTCTCAGCGGGCTGGAATGGATCGCCAGCGCGTACATCCTGGTCTTCGCCGGCCTGCTGCTGGCCGGCGGACGGATCGCCGACGTGCTGGGCATGCGCGGCACCTTCTTCGCCGGGCTGGCGGTGTTCTCCGTCGCGTCGGTCGCCGCCGGCCTCGCCGGCGACCAGGAGATCCTGATCGCGGCCCGGGCCGCGCAGGGTGTCGGCGCGGCGCTGCTCACCCCGGCCTCGCTGGCCCTGCTGCCGGAGCTGTTCCCGGACCCGCGCGAGCGCGGCGCGGCGATCGGGGTCTGGGGTGGGGTCGGCGCGCTCGCGCTGGCGATCGGCCCGCTGGTCGGCGGCTGGCTGAGCGAGCACACCTCGTGGGGCTGGATCTTCCTGATCAACGTACCGATCGGGATCGTCACCGCGGTCCTCGCCGCGCTCAGCCTGCCCGCCGGCCGGCGCGCCGCCCGCGGCCTGGACCTGCCCGGCCTGGCCACCTCGTCCCTGGCGCTCTTCGCCCTGACGTACGCCCTGATCGAGGGCAACTCCCGCGGCTGGACCTCGGGCACCATCCTGGCCGGTTTCGGGATCGCCGCCGCGTCGGCCCTGGCGTTCGTGCTGATCGAGGCACGCTCCGCGAATCCGATGGTGGACCTGGCCTTCCTGCGGCTGCCGGTGTTCAGCGGCGGGCTGCTGGCCATGGGCCTGTGGGCGTTCGGCGTCTTCGGCATCTACTTCTACACAGCCATCTACCTGCAGAGCGTGCTCGGCTTCACCCCCACCGAGGCGGGCGCCGCGTTCGTCCCGATGGCGCTGGTCATGGCGGTGTTCGCGACGCTGGCGCCACGCCTGGAGGTGCGGTTCGGCGCGGCCCGGACGGTGGCCGGCGCATTGGCCCTGATGGCCGTGGCGGTGGCCGGGATCTCCACCTACGGCGAGGGCACCGTCTACCTCGACCTGCTGCCGTGGTTCGTGCTCTACGGCGTCGGGGGTGGACTGATGGTCCCGCTGAACAACGTCATCGTCGGGGCGCTGCCGGCCGGGCGGGCGGGCATCGCGTCCGGCATGCTCAACGTCTCCCGGGAGGTGTTCGGGCTGCTGGGCATCACCATCCTCGGCGCGATCCTGACCGACCGGGCCGAGGCGGCCACCGGCAGCGAGCTGCACCGCTACCTCGAGGGCTACCAGTTCAGCCTGGTGGTGGCGGCGATCCTGGTCGCGGTCGGCGTGCCGGTCAGCCTGTACGCGCTGCGCGCGGTGCGCAAGGCGCCGGACGCCGGTGCGCCGTCGGTACCGGAAAGGGTGCCGGAGCCGGTCTGAGCCGTCAGAGCGCCTGGGCGAGCGCCTTCGCGTACGCCGGTGGCACGAAGGTCTGCCCGCCCGGGGTGAGCACCGACTCCCGGGATGCCTCCGCCCACGCCGCGGCCGGGACGGCGGCGCGCAGCGCGGCGACCACCGGAGCGTCGCGCCACTGCGGGTCGTCGGCGAGCATGGTGAGGGCCACCAGGGACTCCTCGACCTCGCCGACGCACTCGAAGGGCTTGTGCGCGTCGATGCCGAGCAGCTCCAGATAGCCCGGGACCTGCGCGGGGTCGGCGAACAGGTCGCGGCCGAAGATGCGGGTCAGCCGCTCGCGGGGCATCGACGGCGCCATGGCGAGGGCCACGAAGCGGCACTTCGGGCAGTCGCCGCACCAGCGGGCCGTCGGGTCGTGCAGCTTGAACGCCTTGTTGCAGCTGGTGACCACGTCGTCGTACGCGGTGAACCGGGCGAAGAGCTGGGCGATGTGCAGCTCGGACAGCGAGCGCAGCAGCGAGAAGTACGGCTCGGTCAGGCCCGTGTGCGCGGTCACGGCGGCCCGAAGCAGGCCCTCGGCGGCGACGCCCTTGGACCACTGGTGGTTGATCGGGTGACCGTTCCAGATCAGGTTGGGGTCGGACGCGGACCGCTCGTTCGACATCACCACCGGGCCGAGCCCGTGCAGGGTGGCGGTGGCGATCGCGATCAGCGAGTTGATCGCCGTGACCGGGATGTGGCCGTTGCGGGCGCCGGCCTCGTTCAGCGCGAACAGCCGCGGGTCGAGCCGGCGGCGGGCGGCCAGCGGGGCGAGGCCGGACGCGGCGTTGACCGCGACGATCACCGGGTTGGGGTTGACCGAGAACGGCACCGGGTCGAGGCCCGCGGCGCGGAGGATCTCCAGCGTGACGATGGAGTCCTTGCCGCCTCCGACGGCGGACAGCGGGCGTGCGCCGGAGTTGTCCACCGGCGGGGCCGCCGGGGCCACGGCGGGCACCCGCACGGTCATGTCGAGCACGTACGGGAGCTGGTTCACGTACGCGTACTCGCCGAGGCCCTGGCTGTAGACGGCGTCGAACAGGGCGGCGGCCTCGGCCGGCACGGCGGTGGGCGCCTCGATGCGCTCGGGCGCGCCGACCTTGTAGTAGCTCACCCCGGCGACGACGTGCAGCAGGTCGAGCACCCGGAGGAACGTGTCCGGCACGTCCCGGCCGTCGGGCACGGGGAAGGTGACCGTCTCGGTGAAGGACTCCGGCTCCGGCCCGTCGAGCAGGTAGTCGAACGTCGCGACCCCGGTGGCGGGGTCGTATGCGTACGAGGGGAAGCGCATGACGTCGAACTGCACCCGCGAACTCCTGTCACTGGACCGACGGGCAATACTAGTGCGATTCGACCGAGGGAGTATTCCAGTGCGCCTGGCAGACCTGCGCGGACGTTCCGTAGCCGTCTGGGGGACCGGACGTGAGGGCCGGGCCGCCGTGATCGCGATCGCCGCGCACGGGCCGTCCCGCATCATGGCGGTGGACGACAGCGCGAACTTCCTCTCCGTGCCGTGGGAGGGCGAGCTGGCCGCGCTGGCGCCCCTGGCCGGCGGCGACCACGCGTTTCCCGCGCTCGCCGCCGCCGACGTCGTGGTCCGCTCGCCCGGCGTGCCGCAGACCCACCCGTGGATGGCGGAGCTGCGTGCCCGCGGCGTGACGGTCACCGGTGGCAGCGCGCTGTGGATGGCCGACCACGCCCGGCGCACCGTGGGCGTCACCGGCAGCAAGGGCAAGAGCACGACCTCGGCGCTGATCAGCCATCTGCTGGCCGGCGTGGGGCGCCCGAACGTCTTCGGCGGCAACATCGGCGTGCCGCTGCTGGACCTGCCCGAGGCGGAGCAGTACGTGCTGGAGCTCTCCAGCTACCAGTGCAGCGATCTCACCGACTCGCCGCGGGTCGCCGTGGTGACCGCGCTCTTCCCGGAGCACCTGGACGCGCACGGCGGCGAGCGGGAGTACTACCGCGACAAGCTCAACCTGCTGGCGCACGGACCGGAACTGATCGTGGTCAACGGCGCCGACCAGCGCCTGGTCCGCGAGACGATCGCCGTCCGCGACCTCAACGGCTTCCCGGCGATCCCGGCCGGCTCCGGCGACTCGCGGTTCCGGGTCGAGGGCGACGGCCTCGTCTACTGCAGCGACGAGCCGCTGTTCCGGCGGGACGCGCTTCGCCTGCGGGGCAAGCACAACGAGCGCAACCTGTGTGTGGCGCTGGCGGTCCTGGACGGCATGGGTGTCGATGTGGTGGCCCAGGCCGAGCACGTGCGTGCGGCGGTCGAGTCGTTCGAGGGCCTGCCGCACCGCCTGGCCGAGATCGAGGATCCGTCCGGGCTGACCTTCGTCGACGACACCCTGTCCACCAGTCCGTATTCGGCCATGCATGCGATCGACGCGTACGAGGGCCGCCCGCTGACCGTGCTCGTCGGCGGCACGGACCGCGGGCTGGACTACGCGCCGCTGCGGGAGCACCTGCGCGGCCGGGACATCACCGTGATCGGGTTGCCGGACAGCGGCCCGCGGATCCTGGCCGAGCTGGCCGGACTGCCGGGTGTGCGGACCGAGCCGGCGGAGGACCTGCCCGCCGCCGTACGCCTGGCCCGCACGCTCACCCCGGCCGGCGGCGTGGTCCTGTTGTCCCCGGGCGCGCCCAGCTACGGCCGTTTCCGCAACTTCGAGCACCGCTCGGAGGTCTTCGCCCAGGCGATCCGCGACACCGCCTGACCGCTTCTGGGCATAATTTTCACCGCTGCACCGAACGCCCTCGCGTCTCCGCGAGGGCGTTTCTCGTGGTGCCGCCGGGCGCTGAAAGCCGCCGCGTGAACGCGGGCAAAAGGCTGTTTGTGTGCGAGGTCACCCATCCTGGGCCGAATGGGATTGCAGACCGTAGATGCCGCACGTGCTCTTCGTGACGCCTTGAAAAGTTCACCCACGGTCTTGACAGAAGGGGCCTCGCAGTAAGAACTTTTACCGCGACAGTTAATTCTCCTTTCTGAGAGGACGGCCCATGGTCGAGCCGGACGTGGACGGCACCGCCTCAACCGTGGTGGCCGATCCGCTGGAGCGCGATCAGGCGCCCGCCCCCGCGCCGCCCACCGCGAGCGACGGAGTGCTGGTGCGCGTGCGCACCCTCCTGCCGGAGTTCACCGGCGCGCTCCAGCGCGTCGCCGAGCAGGTCCTGGCCGACCCGGCGGCCGCCTCCCGCGCCACCATCGTCGAGCTCGCCGAGCGCAGCGGCACCTCGCCCGCCACGGTGACCCGGTTCTGCCGGGCGATGGGCTTCGACGGCTACGCCGACCTGCGGCTGGGCATCGCCGCCGAGACCGGCCGCGCCCGCTCGGCCGGCTGGACCATCGACATCGGCCGCGAGATCCAGCCCGGCGACCCGCTCGAACGGGTCCTCGCGCAGATCATGGCGGCCGACACCCGCGCCATGCACGACACCGCCGCGCTGCTCGACCTCGCCGAGGTCGAACGGGCCGCGGTGGCGATCGCCGAGGCGCCCCGGGTCAACATCTTCGGCGCCAGCGGCAGCGCGCTCGTCGGCGAGGAGATGCAGTTCAGCCTGCACCGCATCGGCGTCGCCGCATGGGCCTGGACCGACGTGCACAACGGGCTGGCCAGCGCCGCGCTGTCGCGCCCGGGCGACGTCGCGCTGGGCATCTCGCACTCCGGCGAGACCGGCGAGACCATCGAGCTGCTCGCCGAGGCCAGCAGCCACGGCGCCACCACCATCGCGCTGACCAGCTTCCCCCGGTCGCCGCTGGCCGAGCTCGCGGACATCGTCCTGCTCACCGCCACCCAGGCCACGACGTTCCGGCCCGACGCGCTCTCCGCGCGCCACCCCCAGCTGGTCGTCCTCGACCTGCTCTACGTGGCCGTCGCCCAGCGGACCCACGAACGCTCACACGCGGCCTTCCAGCGCACCGCCCAAGCCGTCAGCGGCCACAAGGCCGTCAAGGACGGCAGCTCCGCCCCGTGATGTTTCCGCCTTCCGCACCCCCCGAGGAGAAGCCCATGACCGACATCCTTGAGCCCCAGGTCGACCGCCGGACGTTGCTGCGCCGCGCCGCGGCCGTCGGCCTGCTGGCCACCCCCGCCGCGAGCATGCTGAGCGCCTGCGTCGGCGGCGGCAAGAGCGAGGACAACGGGGACAAGCCGAAGGGCACCGTCTCGGCGACCAACCCCCTCGGCATCAAGGAGGACGAGCCGCTGGAGGTGATCATCTTCAACGGCGGGCTCGGCACCAAGTACGCGACCGACGTCCACATCCCCTCGTACAACAAGCTCTTCCCGAACTCCAAGGTCACGTTCAACCAGACCGAGGAGATCGCCACCGTGGTGCAGCCGCGGTTCACCGCGGGCAACCCGCCGGACATGATCAACAACTCCGGCTCCAAGCTGATGGACCAGGGCGCCCTCGTGCAGGCCGGCCAGGTGCAGGACCTCACCGACCTGTACGCCGCGCCGTCGGTCGACATCCCCGGCAAGACGGTCAAGGACACCCTCATCCCGGGCACCGTCGAGCAGGGCACGTTCAACGGCAAGCCGTACGTGCTCAACTACGCCTTCACCGTCTTCGGCCTCTGGTACTCGGGCAAGCTCTTCAAGGACAACGGCTGGACCGTGCCGACCACCTGGGCGGACTTCACCGCGCTGCTGGACAAGATGAAGGCCAAGGGCATCACCCCCTACGGGTACGCCGGAGCGAACGCGCCGTACTACCAGTACACGGTGATCCTCACCAGCGCTGCCAAGATCGGTGGCGCCGACATCCTCAAGAACATCGACAACCTCGAGGACGGGGCCTGGACCAACGACGCCGTCAAGCAGGCCGCGGCGGCGTGGGCCGAGGTCGGCGCGAAGTACTCCGACAAGGCGTTCCTCGGCCAGAAGCACACCGAGGTCCAGCTCAAGCAGAACCAGTACAAGGTGGGCCTGTACCCGTCCGGCTCCTGGCTGGAGAACGAGCAGGCCAAGGACACCCCGGCCGGCTTCGACTACCAGCTCATGCCGCTGCCCAGCGTGACCACCTCGGACAAGCTGCCGGTCTCCGCGCTCTACGCCGCGGCCGGCGAGCAGTACTTCGTCGCCAGCAAGGGCAAGAACCCGCGCGGCGGCATGGAGTACCTGCGCCACATGCTCTCCAAGGCCGGCGCCGTGGGCTTCACCCAGCTCACCAAGACCCTGACCGTGGTCGCCGGCGCCACCGACGGCATGGAGATCAGCCCCGGTCTGACCTCCGGCAACAAGGCCCTCACCGCGGCCGGTGCGGACACCTTCAGCTTCCGCTTCGACACGTGGTACAAGAAGCTCGACGACGAGGTGCGTGCCGCCACGAACGAGCTGATGTACCAGGGCGGCAGCGCCGACAAGTTCTGCGAGCGCGTGCAGAAGGTCGCCGACGCGGTCAAGAAGGACTCGTCCATCGAGAAGTTCAAGCGCTGATTTCTCATCCCCTCGACGACGTAAACCGCGATCACGGACGGAGCGCAGCACCATGAAGCACGGCAGGTACCCGTTCATCATCGGCTTCCTGATCGTGCCGGTGGCCATCTACGGCACGTTCGTGGTCGCGGCTTACCTTCAGGCCTTCCAGCTGTCGTTCACCAACTGGCGGGGATTCTCGCCGGAGGTGAACTACATCGGCTTCGACAACTTCACCAAGCTGTTCGAGGACACCACGTTCTGGAAGGCGATCCGGCACCACGCCCTCCTGCTGGTCTTCCTGCCGCTGTTCACCATCATCCTGGCGCTCTTCTTCTCGTTCCTGCTCAACGTGGGCGGCGGGTCGAAGAGCGGGCGTACCCAAGGGGTCTGGGGGTCGAAGTTCTACCGGGTGGTGTTCTTCTTCCCCCAGCTGCTCGCGCTGGCGCTGGTCGCCGTGATCTTCGCCCGGGTCTACTCGCCCGACGACAGCGGCCTGATCAACGGCCTGCTGAACCAGTTCGGCGCGGAACCCATCCTCTTCCTCGCGGACAAGAACCTGGCACTGTGGTCGATCCTCGCCGTGCTCGTCTGGCAGGCGGTCGGCTTCTACGTGGTGCTGTTCTCCGCGGGCATGGGGTCCATCCCCGCGGAGATCTACGAGGCGGCGGCGCTGGACGGCGCCACCCGCGGCACCCTGTTCTTCAAGGTGACGCTGCCGCTGCTGTGGAACACGCTGCAGGTCGCGTGGGTCTACCTCGGTATCGCGGCCTTCGACGCCTTCGCCCTGGTCAACGTGATGTCCGTGGACCGCGGCGGCCCGGACGGCGCGACCACCGTGCTCGGCCTGGAGATCTTCCGCAACATGCAGGACTACGCACAGTTCGGCTACGCCTCGGCGATGGGCGTCGTGCTGTTCTTCCTGACCCTCACCTTCGCGGCGCTGACCCTGCGGGTCACCCGGCGCGACGCCGTCGAGCTCTGAGCCGTACCGGGAGCCTGAGATGACCAACCTGCGTACCGACGTTTCCACCCCGCCGCCCGGCACGGTGCCCTACCCGGGCGCGCGGCACTCCGCCGCCGCGGCCCGCGACAAGCGCGAGATCAGGCTCTTCAGCGGCTTCGCCCACATCGCGCTGGCGATCTGGGGCCTGCTCGTGATCGCACCGCTGATCTGGGTGGTCCTGGCCTCGTTCAAGAGCAACACCGAGATCTTCACCCACGCGCCGTTCAGCCTGCCGAGCAAGCTGTCCTTCGAGACGTACCGGACGGCCTGGACCGAGGCCCACATCGGCCGCTACTTCCTCAACAGCGTCTTCGTGGTCGCCGTCAGCACCGCCGGCACCATGATCTTCGGTTCGATGGCGGCCTACGTCCTCGCCCGCTACAAGTTCTTCGGCAACCGCTTCATCTACTACCTGTTCGTCTCGGGCCTGGCGTTCCCGGTCTTCATGGCCATCGTGCCGCTGTTCCTGATCCTGCAGAACCTCAACCTGCTGAACACGTACACCGGCCTGATCCTGGTCTACATCGCCTACTCGCTGCCGTTCACCGTCTTCTTCATGACGGCGTTCTTCAAGACGCTGCCCAACCAGGTCGCGGAGGCGGCGGTCGTCGACGGCGCCTCGCACACCCGGCTGTTCTTCCAGGTCATGCTGCCGATGGCCCGGTCCGGCCTGGTCAGCATCACGATCTTCAACGTCGTCGGCCAGTGGAACCAGTATCTGCTGCCGGTGGCCATCATGCAGGGCGCCGGCGCGGACGAGAAGTGGGTGCTCACCCAGGGCATCGCCAACATCTCGGTCTCGGCCGGCTACCAGGCCAACTGGGCCGCCTTGTTCGCGGCGCTCACGCTCTCGATCCTCCCGATGATCCTCGTGTACGCCTTCTTCCAGCGCCAGATCCAATCCGGCCTGACCGCGGGCGCGACGAAGTAGTACGTGGTACATGTCTTCCATGAAGGCATCGAATCTTGTGTTGACCGCCGTCAGCGGTGTCGCGACGACGTGGCTGACCGACCAGATCATGCGGAGGGCGGGGCTGCCGTCGATGCTCCGGCCGGTGGTCGGCATCGCCGCCGGCGCCGCCGTGGCGAGGGCGGTCCAGCGCCTCCGCTGATCTGCCGGTTTCTGTCGTACCCCTGATCCAGAATGGCTTCGTGCTGGTAGCGGTGGTGTCCGACGACGGGAGCTGGCGGGGCCGCGGGCGGCTGCAGCCGCTGGCTGCCGACGGCACCCCCGCCTCCGCGCCGGAGCCGGTCGCCGACCTGCCTGCCGCGATCGCCGCCCGCGAGGCGGCCGATCGGCCACGCTGGGTGTGGGCGTCCACCGCCGAGTGCTATCCCGTCCTGCTGCGCGCCGGGGTGCGGGTCGGCCGCTGCCACGACGTCGAGCTCACCGAGGCGCTGCTGCTCGGCCACGCCGGGCGGTGGGGCGAGCCGCGGTCGCTCGCCGCCGCGTCCGCCCGGCTCACCGGGGCGCCGGTCCCGCCCGACCCGCCGCCGCGGGCCGCCGAGCCGCCGGGCTTCGCCCAGGGCGCGCTCTTCGAGGCCACCCACGGCCCGCCGGCCGCCGACGGCCCGGTCCTCCTGCACACCCTGACCGAGGTGTACGCCGACCAGCACCGGCGCATCACGGCCGCCGAGCGGTCCGCGGGTGCCGTCGCGTCGCCCGGCGGTCCGGGGCAGGCCGGCGCCGGACCGCCGGGCGCTCCCGGGCGGGCCACGGATCCCGGGCGGGCCGGCGCTTCGGGGCGGGCCGGTCGTTTCTCTCTGCTGGTGGCCGCCGAGTCGGCGGGTGCGCTGGTCGGTGCCGAGATGGGCCACGCCGGCCTCCCGTGGCGCGGCGACATCCACGACGAGCTCCTGCGCGACCTGCTCGGCCCGCCGCAGCCGGTCGGGCCGCCCCGCCGGCTGGCCGAGCTGACCGCCGAGATCAACGCCGCGTTCGGCATGCACGGCCTGCACCCCGACTCTCCCGCCGAGGTGCTGCGCGCCTTCGCCCGGGCCGGCATCGACATCCCCAACACCCGCGCCTGGGTCCTGCGCCGCGTCGACCATCCGGCGGTCAAGCCGCTCCTGGAGTACAAGGAGCTCTACCGCATCTGGACGGCACACGGCTGGGCCTGGCGCGACGCCTGGGTCAGCGACGGCCGGTTCCGCCCGGAGTACGTCCCCGGCGGCGTGGTGTCGGGCCGCTGGGCCACCCGCGGCGGCGGCGCCCTCCAGGTCCCCAAGGTGGTCCGCCGGGCGGTGGTGGCCGACCCCGGCTGGCGCTTCGTCGTCGCCGACGCGGGCCAGCTCGAGCCCCGGGTCCT
The DNA here is from genome assembly GCF_014648355.1 of Couchioplanes azureus. GTDB lineage: Bacteria > Actinomycetota > Actinomycetes > Mycobacteriales > Micromonosporaceae > Actinoplanes > Actinoplanes azureus. The sequence goes on along the minus strand of NZ_BMQY01000002.1, from coordinate 506,028 downwards.
GGCCGCCGTCTCCGGCGACACCCGCCTGGCCGCGGCGGGCGAGGCCGACGACCTCTACGCGGCCCTGGCCGCGGACGCCTTCGCCGGAGACCGTCCCAGGGCCAAGGTGGCCCTCCTCGGCGCCATGTACGGCCAGACCGGCGGCGCCGCGATCCCCGCCCTCGCCGTGCTCCGCCAGAGCTATCCGACCGCCTTCGAGTACGTCGAGGCCGCCGCCCGCACCGGCGAGGCGGGCGGCCTGGTCCGCTCCTGGCTGGGCCGCACCTGCCCGCCGGCCTCCACCGCCTGGCGCGACGCGGGCCTCGACCCGCCCGAGGAAGCCGGCTCGGCGGAGCTGCCCCAGGGCGGAGCCACCGGCCGGGCCCGGGGCCGCTTCACCCGCAACTTCGTCATCCAGGCCACCGCGGCCGAGTGGGCCCTGGTCCTGCTCGCCACCTTGCGCACGGCCCTCTGCGGCATGCGGGCCGAGATCGTCCTCTTCGTGCACGACGAGGTGGGAGTGCACTGCCCCAAGGAGGAGGCCGACCAGGTGGTCGAGGCGGTCCACGCGGCGGCCGCCCAAGCGGGCAGGCTGCTCTTCGGCGACACGGCGGTCCGCTTCCCTCTGGACGTCTCCGTTGTGGAGTGTTATGCGGACGCGGCCTGACACCGCACGAGTGAAAACCGTTTGTCGGTAACGCGACAACGCGTATCTGCCGACGGGAGTGGTCGCCGCCGCCATGAACTGCGGATCCCCGCCCGGAGCGACGAATGCGGACCTCGACGGGGCAGGAGCGGAACACCCCACCCGAGCGGGGCGAGGGAGTAGCTTCGGGCTCCCAGGAGGTCCCGGCATGACAGTCCCCTCGCCCACGCCGCCCCGCGTCCGGCGGCGCCGGCCTTTCGGCCAGCACACCGCCCAGACGGTCTTCGCGTTGCAGAACCGCACGCTCGGGCGCCGCGACCCGGCCGTCGTCGCGCTCATGTCCGAGCTGCGCGGGGCCGTGACGAGACCGCCGGGCTCCGCGTCGGCCGTCCTCGACGTCACCGGCGTGCCCGACCGGTTCTTCCGGCACCCACCGGGCGACGCACCGGTCGACGAGGAGTGGGCCAAGCACACCGCCCTCACCCTGTACGCGGTGCACCAGCAGTCGCTCAGCGCGCCCATGCACGCCGACGGCATCAGCCTCGGCGCCGCGGTCAGCAGGCTCGCCCACGAGGCGGACAGCGGCGCGGCCGTGCGCCGCCGGTTCGTCGCCCTGGGCAACGCCACGACCTACGACGTCCTGACCCACGACCTGCGCGAGCTGATCGGCCTGTTGAGACAGCGGCGCATCCCCCTGGACTACGGCCTGCTCGCCGACGATCTGCTCGACTTCCGGCACCCGGACGGCCGGGACAGCGTCCGTGCCCTCTGGATGCGCGACTTCTACGGCATCACCCGGAGCACCGGCAAGGCATCGTGACTCCCGGCACCGTCCGACGGAGATCGCCGTCATAGCGCGGATCGGCGTGGTGCGAACAGGCTGATCCGATGACGACGGCACAGTGGTATCGCGACTTCGCGGTGCGGGAGGCCCGGGGACAGTCCCCGACGTACGAGGCGCTGGCCGAGGCGGTCGGTGCGGACCGCCGGGTGCTGGAGCTTCTGGACGGGCTGCCCGCGGAGAAGCGCCAGCCCAACCTGCTGTTCGCCGCGGCCCGGTATCTGGGCGCTCCGATGGACACGCCGGACGGCTTCCTCGCCTGGGCGCGGCGACGTTGGTCCTCGCTGTCCGAGACCATGCGGCAGCGCCGGACGCAGACCAACGAACCGGCGCGCTGTGCCACCCTGCTGCCGGTCCTGGCCCGCCTGCCGCAGCCGCTCGCGTTGCTCGAGGTCGGTGCCTCCGCGGGGCTGTGCCTGTATCCCGACGCCTACCGGTACCGCTACGGCGACGACGCCCCGGTGCTCGGGCCCGCGGACAGCCCGGTCCTGCTCACCTGCGCGACCAACGGCGACGTGCCGTTGCCGAGCTCGGTACCCACCGTGGTGTGGCGCGCCGGCATCGACCTCAATCCCCTCGACGTGGCCGACGACGACGACCTGCGCTGGCTCGACGCGCTGGTCTGGCCGGAGCAGCAGCACCGGCGCGACCGGCTGCACGCCGCCGCCCGGGTCGCCCGCGCCGATCCGCCGCGGCTGGTGACGGGCGACCTGCTCACCGGCCTGCCGGCGCTCGCCGCCCAGGCGCCGGCCGACGCCACGCTGGTCGTGTTCCACAGCGCGGTGCTGGCCTACGTACCGCCGGACACCCGCGCCGCCTTCACCGACCTGGTCCGCGGCCTGCCCGGCCACTGGGTCTCCAACGAGCACCCGGGCGTGCTGCCCGGCCTGGCGGCGACCGTGCCGGCCGGAACCGGCGGGCCCGCGAGGTTCCTGCTCGCGCTCGACGGCGACCCGGTCGCGTTCACCGGGCCGCACGGACAGGAGATCGACTGGCTCCCGCGCCGGGGCGCGGTCGAGGCGGGTCCGCGGACATAGGACCCTCGTGAGGATCACCCTGGGGACGACGTGTCGTCCGGCGGTGCGCCCCTCCCGTACCCGATAGCGTGCCCGGCGGAGGGTCTGGCGAGGCAACGAATCGGGGGAACATGCGCCGCATCGCGTTCGGGCCGCAGGTGTGCGGCAGTTCCGACGAGGGCGCCCTGCGGGAGTGGCTCGTCACCGACGGGCGGGGCGGCTACGCGATGGGCACCGTCAACGGGCTGCGGACGCGGCGCTACCACGGGCTGCTCGTCGTGGCAGGGGAGTCGCCCGCCCGCCGGCGGCTCGGTCTGGTCGCGCTCGACCCGGTCGTCACCCTCGCGTCCGGCGCGGTGGTGCGGCTCGCCGCGCACGAGTGGGCCGGCGGCGCCGTCGAGCCGCGCGGCTACCGGCTGATGTCGGGGTTCGAGCTGGTCGACGGGCTGCCGCGGTGGCGCTGGCGGATCGGCGACGTGGTGCTCGAGCGGGAGATCGCCATGGAGTACGGGCGCAGCAGCGTCGCCGTCGTCCACCGGCTGCTCACCGGCGGGCCGATCAGCCTGCACCTGGAGGCGTTGTGCACCTGGCGGGACGTGCACGGCGAGCGGACCGCCGGCGGACCCCCACCGGTGGTCGACGAGGTGGCCGGCGGGTGCGTGGTCGACGGCGCCTACCGGATCTCGGGGCCGGACTTCCGCGGCGTGGGGGAGTGGTACCGCGGGGTGCGGCACCGCGAGGAGGCGGCGCGCGGGCTCACCCCCACCGAGGATCTCTGGTACGCCGGGAGCTTCCACACCGAACTGCGCCAGGCCGGGTCCACCGCGTCGGTGTCGGCGTGGGCGGACGGCCTGGAGGCGGTGCCCGCGCCGGCCGAGGAGGTCGTCGCCGCGGCCCGTACCCGGAACCGGGCGGTCGTGGCGGCGGCCGCACCGGCCGACGACGCGCAGGCCACCCTGGCGCTGGCCGCCGACGCCTTCGTGGTGCAGACCGCGAGCGGACCGGACGTGGTCGCCGGATATCCGTGGTTCGGCGCGTGGTCGCGGGACACGATGATCAGCTACGAGGGGCTGTTCCTCGCGACCGGGCGGGAGTCGCTGGGCCGGTCGCTGCTGCAGCACTACGCGGCGACGCTGTCGCAGGGGATGCTCGCCAACACCGCGGACACCGGCACGGTCGAGTACAACACGGTCGACGGCACCCTGTGGTTCCTGCACGCGGTGGGTCGGCACGTGGCGCTGACCGGCGACACCGACCTGGCCGCCGAGCTGCTGCCGGCGTTGCGGTCGGTGGTGGACGCGCACCTGGCCGGCACGCGGTACGGCATCGGCGCCGACCCGGCCGACTCCCTGCTCCGGCAGGGCGCCGAGGGGGAGGCGCTGACCTGGATGGACGCCCGGGTCGACGGCGTGCCGGTCACGCCGCGCGCCGGCAAGCCGGTCGAGGTCAACGCCCTGTGGATCAACGGGCTGGCGATGGTGATCAAGCTGGCGTGGCAGGCGCGGACGAACGCGGGAGCGGCCGTACGGGCCCATCCCGCGGCGCTCGCCTCGTTCGCGCGGCGGTTCCCGGCCGGCGACGGGCTGCTGTACGACGTGGTCGACGGCCCCGGCGGCGACGACGCGACGCTGCGGCCCAACCAGCTGCTGGCCTGGTCGCTGCCGTACGCGCCGCTGCGGCCCGAGCCGGCCGCGCTGCAGGCGATCGGGACGGCCCTCATGACGCCGCTGGGCCCGCGCAGCCAGGCGCCCGGGTCGCCCGGATACCGCGGGCGGCACCGCGGCACGCCCGCCGAGCGGGACTCCGCCTACCACACCGGGACGGTCTGGCCGTGGCTGACCGGCCCGTACGTGGCGGCCTGGCACCGGCTCGGGGTCTCGGCGGAGCAGACGCTGTCCGACGCCGACGGCCACCTGGGCGAGTACGGGCTGGGCTCGGTCTCCGAGACGGCCGACGCCGACGCCCCGCACGGCGCCACCGGCTGCCCGTTCCAGGCCTGGTCGGTCGCGGAGTCGCTGCGCGCCCGCCGGCTCTCCGGGCCGTAGGGTTGCCCGCGTGCCTGCATCGGAGTACGTGAAGAACCTGCGCGCCAAGGTCGGCCACGACCTGATCATGTTCCCCACGGTCAGTGCCGTGGTGCTCAACGACCGGGGTGAGATCCTGCTCGGGCAGCGCAGCGACAACGGGCGGTGGGCGATCCCCGCCGGGATGATGGACCCCGGCGAGCAGCCTGCCGAGGCCGTCGTCCGCGAGGTGGCCGAGGAGACCGCGGTCCAGGTGAAGGTGGAGCGCCTGGCCGGGGTCGCGCTGCACGAGGTCACCTATCCCCACGGCGACCGCTGCCACATGGTCAACACCTGGTTCCGGTGCCGGGCCGTCGGCGGGGAGGCCCGGGTCAACGACTCCGAGTCGCTCGCGGTCGGCTGGTTCCCGCTGGACGGCCTGCCGGAGCTGAGCGCGTTCGCCCACCGGCGCATCCGCACGGCGCTCGAGGACGGCGCCCCGGCCTGGTTCGCCCGGCCCGGCGAGCCACTGTAGCCGGTCAGGCCAGCCAGCCGGGGCGGATCAGCCCGGCCTCGTACGCGATCACCACGAGCTGCGCCCGGTCGCGGGCGCCGAGCTTGACCATCGCGCGGCTGACGTGGGTCTTCGCCGTCGCGGGACTGATCAGCAGCCGGCCGGCGATCTCGTCGTTGGACAGCCCCTCGGCGACCAGCACCATCACCTCGCGCTCCCGGTCGGTGAGCTGCTCCAGCCGGCGATCGGCCTCCCCGGGCGGCGCGCCGAGCGCGGGGGACGGCGGCGTGCCGGCGCGGCCGCGCCGGGCCGCGGTGGCGAACTCGCCGATGACCCGCCGGGTGACGCTCGGTGACAGCAGGGCGTCGCCGGCCGCCACCGCCCGGATGCCGCGCAGCAGGTCCACCGGCTCGGTGTCCTTCACCAGGAACCCCGACGCGCCGGTGCGCAGCGCCTCGAAGACGTACTCGTCCAGCTCGAACGTGGTGAGGATGACCACCCGGGTCGCGGCGAGCGCGGGCTCGGCGACGATCCGGCGGGTCGCCTCCAGGCCGTCGACGCCGGGCATGCGGATGTCCATCAGCACCACGTCCGGGCGCGTCTGCGCGGCGAGGCGCACCGCGGCCAGCCCGTCGCCCGCCTCGCCGACCACGTCGATGTCGGGTTCGGCGTCGAGCAGGGCCCGGAACCCCGCCCGGACCAGCGCCTGGTCGTCGGCGAGCAGCACCGTGATCACGTTTCCTCCCCGGGGGTGGTGACGGTGGGCAGGGTCGCCGTCACCAGGTAGCCGCCCTGCGGCAGCGGGCCGGCGGTCAGCGTGCCGCCCAGGCTGGCCGCGCGGGCGCGCATGCCGGCGATCCCGGACCCGGACCCGTCCGGCTCGCCCGCCGCGGCGCCGTCGTTGCGGATCCGCAGGCGCAGCTCGGCGGGGGCGTACTCGATCGCGACCTCGGCGGCGCCCGCGGCGGCGTGGCGGCGGACGTTGGTCAGCGCCTCCTGCACGATCCGGTACGCCGCCCGGTCGACCTCCGCGGGCAGCGGGCGCCTCGTGCCGGACGTGGTGGTCGTGACCGGCAGTCCGGCGTCCGCGGTGAGGTCGTCGAGGCGGTCGAGGCCCAGCGCCGGCTGCCGGGGCGCCGCCTCCTCCTCGGGGCGCAGGACGCCGAGCACCGCCCGTACCTCCCGCAGCGCCTCGGCGCTCGCCGTCTTGATCGCGGTGAGGGCCTCGCGGGCCTGCTCCGGGCGGTTGTCCATCAGGTGCAGGCCCACCCCCGCCTGCACGTTGATCAGCGACAGGTGGTGGCCGAGGACGTCGTGCAGCTCGCGAGCGATCCGCAGCCGCTCGTCGGACGCCTGGCGGCGCTCCTGCTCCTCGCGGGCGCGCGCCCGCTCGGCGTGGACCTTGGCCATCTCGGCGAGGTACTCGGCCCGCGACCGCGCCGCGCCGCCGAGGAAGACGATCAGCGCCGGGGCCAGCGCGGTCAGCGCGGCGACCCGTACGCCCGGCCGGGCCACCTCGCCCACCCCGAGCGGTCCGGGGAAGAACCAGGTGGCGCCCAGGTACGCGGCGTACAGGGCGGCCGTGACCGCGAGCGCCGGGCGCACCCGGCCGGCCTTGACCGCCGTGAAGAGCGCGAGGGCCGGGGCGACCGCGAACGTCCAGGAGGGCCGGACCATCGTCGCGAAGCCGACGCTCGCCGCCCCGGCCACCGCCAGCACGGCGATCGGGGCCCGGTCGCGGCGGCTCAGCGCCAGCGGTCCGGCCAGCAGCAACGCCCAGGCGACCAGGACGGCGGGACGGTCCAGCGCGGCGACCTGAGACCGGTTGCCGAAGACGTGGAAGCAGAGCGCGGCCACGACGGCGCCCGGCCAGCCCCCGTGCCGGGTGGCCCGGGGCGGCCGCCGACCGGGGCGGTACCGACTCTGCACGCCGACGACGCTACGGCACCCGTGCCGTCGCGACGTCGGCGCGCGGGTGGGTCCGCCGCTGCTCCCCGGGGAGTATCCGGGCCCGGCCGGATACTCCCGGTGGCGTACGCCGGTGCGCTCGGCTGCGCCGCCGGGCCGCGTACGGGATGCTCCGCCGGGGCGACGCGGCCCGGCGCCGCGACGGTCACGCTGAAGGGGCAGAACCCGCCCTGGCACCTGGAGGTCAGCATGCATCCCAGCGACGCACCGTGGTCCGGTCCGCAACGGCTCCGGACCTCCGACGCCGAGCGCGAGCAGGTCGCCACGATCCTGCGCGCCGCGATGGCCGAGGGCCGCCTCACCCTGGACGAGGGCGAGCAACGGCTCGGCGCCGGGTACGCCGCCACGTTCCGGGACGAGCTCGTCCCGCTCACCGCCGACCTGCCCGACGGCGGCCGCCGGGCGCTCGCCGGGACGCCGCAGGCCCGCGCCGCGACACGCCGGGACGTGCGCCGCCACGCCGGCTTCGTGGCGCTGGTGGCGGCGCTGCTGACCGGGCTCTGGGCGCTCTCCGGCGCGCACTTCTTCTGGCCGGCGATCCCGCTCGCGTTCCTGGTCATCGGCCTGCTGAAGCACGCCCGGCACGGCGCCGACCACCGCGACCGGTACTACCGCGCCCACCTCGCGCCGTACCATCGGTGATCTTCAGCACTCCACAGTAGACGTGGCGGTCGTTGCCCACCCCACCCCTCGATGCGACAGTGGTCGCCCTACGGGGAGGGGTGGGCACAACCATGATGGGTCCGTCGCACGCACTGTCGGGTGCGTCCGTCTGGCTGGCCGGAAGCTGGGCCATGGCCCACTTCGCCGGGTACGGCCAGAGCCCGCTGGCCGTGGCGGTCGGCGCCACGGTCTGCGCCGGCGGCGCCCTCCTGCCCGACCTGGACCTGTCCGGAAAGGTCACCCGCAACCAGGGCGGCGCGACGGTGGCCCGCACCTTCGGCGTGTTCTCGCTCTTCGTGGCGGAGGTCGTGGAGAAGGTCTCGCTGGGCATCTACACGGCGACGAAACTCAGCCGCGACCCCCGCCGCACCAACGGGCACCGCACGTTCACCCACACGCTGCCGTTCGCCGGCCTGGTGGGCTGGGGCACGACCACGCTCTGCGCCTCGTACGGCAAGTGGGCGGTCGTCGCGATCGTCTTCCTCATGGCCGGCCTCGCCCTGCGCGGCCTGTTCGACGAGTGGGCCGAGCGCGCCGGCTGGCTGATCGTGACCCTGAGCTCCGGCGTGATCGCCTGGTTCACCGCGGCCCACCTCCCGGGCGACCGCGGCTACCCGATGCTCGGCCTGGCGGTCGGCGTCGGCTGCGTGGTCCACCTCCTCGGCGACATGATCACCAAGAACGGCGTCCCGATCCTCTGGCCCATCCCCACGGGCCGCCGCATGTGGCGCATGGTCGGCGTCCCGAACGGCATGGCGGTCAAGGTCGGCGGCAGGGGCGAGACCCTGGTCCTGCGCTCCCTCTTCACCCTGGTGGCGGTCCTGGCGGTGCTGGGCATGTTCGCCCCCCACGTCCTGAGCAACCTCGACCTCGAGAAGTGGGCAGGAGGCTAGCCGGTCGCCCCGTGGCGCCGCCTGCCGGCCGCCGTTGCCCGACGCGACGCCCGGGCGCAACTCGGCAGGTCGGTCCTGATGGTGTTCGACGGTGGCGTCCTCACGCCGGAGCAGACCGCGCAGATCCGGCTTGCCGCCGACGAGCTGCGGAGTTGGGCGTGGTGCACGGAGCAGGAGGCAAGCGAGCGGCTTTCGGAGCTGCTCGCGCCGGATCCGGCGGACGGGTCCTCTCGGGGGCGGCGAATCCGGTAGTCGATCAATAAGGTGACGATGTCCGTTAGTGTGCGAAGGACCGGGCAATGGGCGAGTGGGGGTGAGCGACGGCGTGGCGGAGCGGGAGCGCCTGGCGCAGGCGGACTCCGGGGAGCAGCCGTGGCGAGCCTGGGGCCCGTACCTTGCCGAGCGGGCCTGGGGGACCGTGCGGGAGGACTACAGCGAGCACGGGACCGCCTGGGACTACTTCCCGCACGATCATGCGCGCTCGCGGGCGTACCGGTGGAACGACGACGGCATGGCCGGGGTCTGCGACGACCGGCAGACGTTCTGTTTCGCCCTCGCGCTGTGGAACGGCCGGGACCCGATCATCAAGGAGCGGATGTTCGGGCTCGGCGGCGACGGCGGCAACCACGGGGAGGACGTCAAGGAGTACTGGTGGTACCAGGACTCCACGCCGACCCATTCGTGGATGACCTGGCGCTACCACTACCCGCAGCGGGCGTTCCCGTACAACGAGCTGGTCACCGTCAACGGGCGGCGCTCGCGCGAGGAGCCGGAGTACGAGCTGGTCGACACCGGCGTCTTCGACGACGACCGGTTCTGGGTGGTGACGGTCAACTACGCCAAGGCCTCGCCGCGGGACCTGTGCATCGTGATCAGTGTCGCCAACCGGGGGCCGGAAGAGGCGACGCTGCACGTCCTGCCCACGCTGTGGTTCCGCAACACCTGGTCGTGGGGGCTGCCGAACCGCCAGGTCCCGGTGCTGGCCGGGGCGCCAGGCCGGATCACCGGCCTGCACCGCAGCCTGGGGTACCTGATGCTGACGGGCGAGGGCGACCCGCCGGCCCTGATGTGCGACAACGAGACGAACTCGCAGCGGCTGTGGGGGCGGCCCGGCACGAGCATGTTCCCCAAGGACGGCATCAACGACTTCCTCGTGGCGGGCGCGCCCACGGTGAACCCGGCGGGCACCGGCACCAAGGGCGCGCTGCACTACGAGGTCACACTCGGCCCGGGCGAGACCCGCGAGATCCGGCTGCGGCTCACCGAGGCGGACGAGCCGGTGGAGGCCGACCTCGGCGCCGGCTTCGCCGAGGTGGTCGTCGCCCGGCGGGCCGAGGCGGACGCCTTCTTCGCCGACCTCATCCCGGCCGCGGCGTCGGAGGAGGAGGCCGCCGTCGCCCGGCAGGGCATCGCCGGGCTGATGTGGGGCAAGCAGTTCTACCACTTCGACGTCAAGCAGTGGCTGCACGGCGACCCGGGCTCGGCGCCGCCGCCGCCGGGCCGGCGCTACGGGCGCAACAACGCCTGGTGGCACATGAACAGCTTCGACGTGATCTCCATGCCGGATCCCTGGGAGTACCCCTGGTACGCCGCCTGGGACCTGGCGTTCCACTGCGTGACGATCGCGCGCGTCGACCCGGGCTTCGCCAAGGCGCAGCTCCTGTTGCTGCTGCGCGAGTGGTACATGCACCCCAACGGCCAGATCCCCGCGTACGAGTGGGCGTTCAGTGACGTGAACCCGCCGGTGCACGCCTGGGCCGCGCTGAAGGTCTTCGAGATCGACGGCGGGCGTGACCACGACTTCCTGGCCCGGGTCATGCACAAGCTGCTGCTGAACTTCACCTGGTGGGTCAACCGCAAGGACGTCGGCGGCAAGAACGTCTTCGAGGGCGGCTTCCTCGGCCTGGACAACGTCGGCCCGTTCGACCGCTCGGCGGCCCTGCCGGTGGCCGGCGTCCTCGAGCAGTCCGACGGCACCGGCTGGATGGCGATGTACGCCCTCAACCTGCTGGACATGTCGATCCACCTCGCGCTGCACGACCGCACGTACGAGGACATGGCGACGAAGTTCTTCGAGCACTTCGCCTACATCGCGGAGGCGGCGTACCGGCAGGGCCTGTGGGACGACGAGGACAGCTTCTTCTACGACGTGCTGCGCCTGCCCGACGGCCACAAGGTGCCGCTGAAGGCCCGCTCGATCGTCGGCCTGCTCCCACTCGCGGCGACGACCCGGCTGCGCGCCGGCACGCTGCACCGGCTGCCGGAGCTCGGCGCCCGGCTGCGCTGGCTGCTGGCCAACCAGAGCGACTACGCCGACGTGATCAGCGCCCGGCGGCTCTCGGCGGACGGCCGCCAGCAGCGCCTGCTGTCGATGGTGGGCCAGGACCAGCTGCTGCGCATCCTGGCCCGGATGCTCGACCCGGAGGAGTTCCTCTCCCCGTACGGGCTGCGGACGCTGTCGCGCTCGCACCTGGAGAAGCCGTTCACGGTCTCGCTGGGCGGCTCCGACTTCACCGTCGCCTACGAGCCCGCGGAGAGCACGAGCGGCCTGTTCGGCGGCAACTCGAACTGGCGGGGCCCGGTCTGGATGCCGGTGAACTTCCTGCTCGTCGAGGCGTTGCGGGAGTTCGCCGCGTTCTTCGGCGAGGACCTGCAGGTCGAGTACCCGACCGGCGCCCAGACGAAGATGCCGCTCAGCCGGGTCGCCGACGACCTGTCCCGCCGGCTGGTGTCGCTGTTCGTGCCCGACCAGCAGGGCCGGCGGCCCATGTACGGCGCCTGCGAGCTCTTCCAGAACCACCCGGCCTGGAAGGACCTGATCGCCTTCCCGGAGTACTTCCACGGCGACAACGGCGCCGGGCTGGGCGCGTGGCACCAGACCGGCTGGACCGCCCTGGTCGTCGACCTCATCCTCACCCTGCACCGGCCGGGCACCTAGCTACCGCTGAGTACGGCGACTCAGGAGATCGGCGGGCACGGCCGCGAGGATCTACCGCGTGACCGCGTACCCGTGCCCCTTCTGCCGTACCGAAGCCTCCCTGGCCACCGGCTGCCCGGCCTGCGGCCGCGGCCCGGACCCCGACGCCGCCGAGGTCGTCCGCCTCGACGCGGAGATCCCGGTGCTGACCGCCCGGCTGACGGCCGCGCGGGAGGCGGTGACGGTCGCCGACGCGGCCCTGCGCCGGGCCTGGACCGGGCGCGAGGCCGCCGCCGCCCGGGTGCGGGCCGCCGTCTCCGCCGCCGCGAAGGCCGCGCCGCGGCCGGCCACCGCGCCCGCGATGACCGCGCCGGTGACCACGGCGACCGCCGAGGCGTCGGCCCGGCTGATGACCGAGGCGTCCACCCGGCTCGTGCAGAACACCCTCTTCTCGCTCGGCGGCCTGCTGCTGGCGATCGCCGCGATCGTGTTCACCGCCGTGGCCTGGTCGCAGTTCGGCCTGAAGGGCCGGGCCGGGCTGCTCGCCGTCGTCACCGTCGTGGCCCTCACCGCGCCGCTGGTCGCGCTGCGCCGGCGGCTGACCGCCACCGCGGAGACCTTCGCCGCGGTCGGCCTGCTGCTGGTTCTGCTCGACGGGTACGCGGCCTGGTACGTCAACCTGTTCGGCATCGCGGACTACTCGGCGCTCGGCTACGCGGGGGCCGTCTGCGCGGTGACCGCCGCGGTCGCCGCCGGCTACGAGCACGTCACCGGCCTGGCCGGCCCGCGGTTCGTCGCCCTGGCGGTGGCCCAGCCGGTGCTGCCGCTGCTCGTGGCGCCGTTCCACCCGGACGCGGCCGGCTGGGCGTTCACGCTGAGCGCCGTCGCCCTGGTCGACCTGGCCGTCGTCCGGCTGCGGCCGTCGGCGGTGGGGGCCGTCCAGCTCGCGGCGTACGGCCTCGGCGCGCTGGCCGCCGGTGCCGCGGGGCTCGCCGGGCTGGCCGCGTTGGTGCCGGCCGGAACCTCCGGGAAGGCGGCGGTGGCGGGCGCGGCGCTGGTCGTGGCGGCGCTGGTGGTGCTGGCCGGCACGCAGGGGACGCCCTGGCCGGCCGCGCGGGCCGGTGCCGGTGCCCTGGTGGTGGTCGCGTCGGTGGTCGCGGCCGGGCGGTTCGCGGCGGTCGCCGGCGGCGACCACCTGGCGCCGGTCCTGGTCGCCCTGGTCGTGACGGCGGCGGCGCTGGCGGTGCCGCTGCTGCCCGCCACGGTACGGCCGGGGCCCCGCATCGGTGCCTTCGTCGTGCTCGTCCCGGCGGCGCTGGTGGTCGTGCAGGCGACCGGGACCGCGATGCTCACCGGGGACGCCGACTGGCGGCTGCCGGTGGTGATCGCGCTGCTGACCGCGGGTGCGACGGCCGTGCTGCCGCTCCTGCCGGCCGCGCTCGCCGGGACGGCCGTCCTCGCGCTCGCGCTCCCCGCGGGACTCGATCTGCCGTGGTGGAGCACATCCCCGCTGGACCTCGCGGTGGCGGCGGCCGCGCTGGTGCTGGTGACCCGGGGCGCCGGCTGGGCCGCCGGGGTCGCCGCGCCGCTGGCCCTGCACGCGGTGGCCGTCTCGGGGCAGCGCCCGGGGGTGGCCGCGGCGACGCTGCTGGCGGTCGCCGGCCTCGCGGCGGCGACGGCGTGGCGCGGGCCGCGGTGGATCGGGGGCGCGGCTCTTGCCGTCGCCGTGCCGGCCCTCCCGGCGGCGCTCTGGCAGGCGGCCGCGGAGGCCGGCTGGTCGCCGGCGGTGCAGAGCCGGGTGGTGCTGGCGGCCGCCGCGGCGCTGGTGGCCGCGGCGTACCGGGTCGGCCGGGCCTCGTCCGCGGTGCTGCTGGTCGTGGCGACCGCGCCGTTGTGGGCGCTGGCCTCGGGCGACTCGCCGGCGATCTACGCGGCCGCCGGCCTGGTCCTGACCGCGGCGATGCTGCCGGTGCTCGGCCGCGGCGAGCCTCGGCCGGGCGCCGGCCCGGGCGCGCTCTGGCCGGCCGGGGTGGCCGCGGTGCTGCTGGGGGCGGCGTTCCTCGCCGGGGTCGGCGGCGGCCTGGTGACGATCTTCGCCGGTCCGTGGATGCACGCCGGGTCGCGGTGGACCGGGTCCGTCGCAGGGGCCGACGTCGTCGCGGTGGCGACGGTTGCGGTCGCCACGGCGATCGGTGCGCGGCTGCTGCGCGGGTGGTCCGCGGCGCTCTGGACGGCGGCGCCGGTCGTCGCGGTGACGGCGGTGCTGGCCACGGCGGCGGCGCGGGTGCCCTGGCCCGGCGTGCCGGGCGCGGCGCTGTTCGCGGGTCTGGCGGGTCTGGTGGTGGCGGCGCTGTGCGGCACCGCCCGGCGGGCCGCCGTCCTGACCCCGGTGGCTGCCGGGCTGCTCGGCACCGCGCTGGCCGGCGCGCTGGCCACCCACGCCGCGACCCTGGCGGCGTTCGGCGCGACGCTGGTCGCCGGCGTGGTGGCCGCGAGCGGCGGCCGGGCGCTCGCGGCCCGGATCGCCGGTGCCACGGGTGCGGCCGGGTCCGCGCTGGTGATGGCCGGCACCGCGGGCCGGGCGGCGGAGCTGCCCGTCGAGCGCACGGCTCTCGTCGTGCTGGCGGCGGCGGCCCTGGTGCTGGCGGCGGGTGCGTTCCTCGGGCGCCGCCCGGTCCAGGGCAGCGGCACGGCGGCGCGCGTGTTCCTCGGGCGCCGCCGGGTCGAGGGTCGCGGGACGGCGGCCGGTGTGCCCGTGCGGCGCGCGGTGGAGGGCCGCGTGGTGCAGGCCGCTGCGCACGGCGGGGCCGGGGTGGCGCTGCTGCTCGCGGCCGGCTCGATCCGGTACGCGGCCGCCGTCTGCACGCTCTGGGGTGTGGCGCTCGGCCTCCGCGCGCTGGTCCGGGAGGCGGGCGGCCGGCGCGGCCACGTCGTCGCGGCGGCCGCGGCGGAGCTGGGCGGGTGGTGGCTGCTGCTGGCCGCCGAGCAGGTCGCGGTCGTGGAGGCGTACACGGTCCCGGCGGCCGGGGTGGCCCTGCTCGCCGGCTGGCTGGCCCGCCGCCGCGCCGCGGTGTCGAGCTGGGTGGCCTACGGCCCGGCGCTGGCCGCCGCGCTGCTGCCCACCCTGGCATCGGTGCTGGTCGCCGACGGCGAGCCGGTGCGCCGGCTGCTGCTCGGGGCGGCGGCACTGGCGGTGCTGCTGGCCGGGGCGCGGGCGCGGTTGCAGGCGCCGGTGGTGACCGGCGGGGCGGTGCTGGTGCTGGTGGCCCTGCACGAGCTGGTCCGGGTGTGGGACCTGCTGCCGCGCTGGATCCCCCTCGCGGCCGCGGGCCTGCTGCTCGTCGGCCTGGCCATGACCCTGGAACGGCGCCGCCGCGACATGGCCCGCGTCCGCGCCGCCCTCACCCGGATGGGCTGAGCGCCGGCGGGACCAGGTGCCGGCCCGCGGCGTGCCCCGCGGGCGGCCCCTGCACCGCCGACGGCCGGCCGGCGGGGTCAGGCCTCGCGGACGATGGCTTCGGCGACGCGGCGCAGCTCGCGCTGGTCGGGCACGAATCCGTCGGCGATGTCGCGGTGCAGGCCGGCCTTGGTCTCGTCGAGCAGTTCCGTGGCGACCTCGTCGACCGGCTCCCCGGCGTACTCGTCGCAGACCCGGTCGGTCGCGGCCCGCAGCGCCGAGGAGAGCTGGTCCTCCAACGGCCCGCGGAGCTTCTCCTCGACCGGGCTGAGACTGTTCGGGTCCAAGGTGACGTGCGGCTCGACCATGGCCCGCCTGTACCCACCGCAAAGCGGCCCGCAAACGCCCGGGTCAGGAACGGCCACGCGTGAGGGTGAAGAAGGTGTCACTGCGGGCCAGCGCCACGACCGCGTCCCAGATCGCGAGGGCCTCCGCCCGCGCGGGTACGTCACCGATGACCGGGCCGTGCACGGCCCGGCCCGCGCCCTCGACCAGCAGCACGGGCGAGCCCACGTCCGGGCCCGCCGACCCGAACGCCAGCTCGTGCGACTCGCGGACGGCCTCGTCCCAGGACGCGTCGTCCAGCAGCGCCCCGGCGTCCGCAATCCCGGCGGCCGTGGCCGCCTGCGCCACGATCCCGTCGCTCACCGGCACGCCCGCCTCGTGCGACCGCGTGCCCAGCTCGGCGTAGAAGGCGGCGGCGGCATCGTCGCGGTGATCGGCACGCAACGCCTCGACCAGCCGCAACGCCCGGCTCGAGGCGGCGGCCGCCGCCCGGTGGGCCTCCGGGACGTCGCCGCCGTTGAGGATGGTCAGGCTGAACGCCCGCCACCGCAGCGTGAGGTCCCGCTCCGGCGCCACGGCCACCAGCCACCGCGACGTACGCCAGGAGAACGGGCAGGCCGGATCGAAGAAGTAGGTGACCTCCATGCCGTCGATCCTAGGAGCGCTCGCCGGCTCGGCGGCCGACCGTGGTGAACATCAGGTAGGACGAGATGACGAAACGGGGATCGAGGAGCACGTCCCGGAGGGTTGCGAGCTCGTCCTCCGTGAAGCCGGCCGCCAGCAGCTCGGGCTGGAGCTGAATCGTGTTGCTCCGATGGAGCAGGCAGGCGCCGGTCCCGCCCGGCCAGGACCGGGCGTGCACGCTCGTGACGACGCCGGTGAGCCCGGCCCGGCGCATGGCGCCGTTGGCCTTGGCCGCCCAGCGGGGATCGATGCCGACCGCGGGGCTTCCCGCCAGGCAGATGTCGAGGAACCGCCGGAACAGCCGGGTGCCGGCCTCGTCGGGGCTGTCCAGGACGAGGTCCAGATGGCTGGTCTCCCAGTCGGAGATCACCAGGATGCCTCCCGGCTTCAGCGCGTCGGTGAGCCGGCCGAGGATCTGCTCCCGGGCGGGGAGGTGCATCAGCAGGAGCCGGGCATGAACCAGATCGAAACGGCGCGGCGGGAAGGGATCCGTCCGTACGTCGTGCCGGAGGACCTCCAGGTGGTCCCGCGGCGGGACATGGTGCGGCTTGATGTCCGTGGCCAGGACATGCCCGCGCGGTCCCACGCGTTCCGCCAGCCACCGCGCGACCGATCCCGAACCCGCGCCGACATCCCAGCAGTGCCAGCCGGGCTCCACGCCGAGCGTATCGAGCGTCGCCAGGGTGTGGGGATCGACGGTCTCACCGATGTGCCGGAGCTGGTTCGCGGCCTCGGAGACGTCGTTGTCGAAGGCGTATGTCACCGGGGCCGGCTCGGCGGTCATCCGTGACCCTCCCTTGTGGACGCGGACCAGGTGGCCACCGTAACTCAAAGGAGTCGATACGCAAACCGCCGCGACGGTACGCGAGGCGGCGGGGTCCCACGGAACCCCGCCGCCGCGTGGCGTCAGTGCAGCATGACCGGCGCGGCGCGGTCGCCCTGCTCGTCGTCGAGCAGGTGGGACTCCTCGCGCTTGCGGGGCAGGAAGAACGCCGGGACGAACGTCACGACGACCAGGACGAAGCCCACCCAGAACGTGGTGCCGAACGAGTCGGCGACGAACTCCAGCCCGCGCTGCAGAAGTGCCGGGTCCACCGGGAACTGCTGTGCCAGCTCCGGCTTCTGCTGGACGGCGATGGCCAGACCGGCCTCGGTCACCGGCTCCTTGGTGGCCGGGTCGACGGCGCCCGGGATGACCGGCGAGTCGTTCAGGTTGCTGGTGAGGATCACGGACATCAGCGCCGAGCCGACCGAGCCCGCGATCTGCTGGAGGATGTTCAGCAGCGTGGAGCCGCGCGCCACCTCGTGGTTGGTGAGCGTCTTCAGCGCGGAGGTCATGATCGGCATCATGGTGCCGCCCATGCCGAGGCCCATGACGAACAGCGAGCCGCACAGCAGCACGTACGACGTGTCGGTGCCGACCTGGGTGAAGCCGAAGAACCCGACCGCGATCAGGATCAGCGCGAACGGGACCGTACGCCCGACCGGGATCTTGTCGGCCAGCATGCCCGCGATCGGCATGGTCACCATCGCACCGATGCCCTGGGGTGCCATCAGCAGGCCGGCGTCGAGCGTCGACTCGCCGCGCACCTGCAGGAAGTAGCTGGGGAACAGCAGGCCGGCGCCCATGAACGCGACCATGAAGACGGCCATCGTGATGGACGCGACGCTGAGGTTGCGGTTGCGCAGCAGGCGCAGGTCGAGCAGGGGGTGCTTCGGCTTGAACGAGTAGAGCACGAACCCGACGACGAGCAGGCCGCCGACCAGCATCGGTGCCCACACCTCGGGGTCGGCCACGGTGCCGGCCTCGGGCAGCGTGGAGACGCCGTACAGGAAGCTGGCGAGACCCGGCGAGAGCATCAGCATGCCGAGGAAGTCGAAGGACTCGGACGGCTCCGGGGCATCCTTGGGCAGCGCCCACGCCGAGTAGACGAGCGCGATGGCGCCGATCGGCAGGTTGATCAGGAAGATCCACTGCCAGCTCGCGACGTCGATGAGCCAGCCGCCCAGGATCGGGCCGCCGATCGGGCCGAGCAGCATCGGAATGCCCAGCACCGCCATGAGCCGGCCGATCCGCTCGGGACCGGCCGCCCGGGTCATGATCGTCATACCGAGCGGCATCAGCATGCCGCCGCCGAGGCCCTGCAGCACGCGGTAGCCGATGAGCTGGCCGATCGAGTCCGCGGTGGCGCACAGACCGGACCCGAGGGTGAAGAGCAGGAGCGCGGCCATGTAGAGCCGCTTCGTGCCGAAGCGGTCGGCGGCCCAGCCGGTCAGCGGGATCACGGTGGCCAGCGCCAGCGTGTATCCCGTCATGGTCCAGGCGACCTCGGCGTACGAGGCGTTGAACTCGGTCTGGAAGGTGGGCAGCGCCACGCTGACCACGGTCACGTCGAGGATCGACATGATCGCCCCGAGGACGACCACCCCGGCGACCTTGAGTACGGCGGCATCCAGCTTGTCGGGCGCCGCCACGGGTTGACTACTCACAGCGAATCTCCTGGTGTGGCCGTTCGGGATCCCTGTCATTGTCAGGGCTGGAGGTTCTCCACGGTCACGCTCTCGAGAACGCGTGACGGCGACCACCTCCGCGGGCCACCATGCAGGCTCCGTACCACCGCCGCAAACCCTTTTCCGCACGAACCGGACCCTTCCTCCCGGGTGTGCCGGACATCACCTTTGACCGATACCGTGAGGTGTCAGGAGGTCACTGTGACGGCATTCGGGCGGCGAATCGGCGAGGTGCCCGGCGCGCCGGCCGCCGATGAGGCGCGGCCGTGGGAGACGGCCGAGTTGGTGCGGCGGGTGCAGGCGAACGATGCGGCGCCGGCGACCGTCGAGGCGCTGCACGCCACCGTCGTCGAGCTCTGCTGTCAGTACGCCACCCAGCCGGCCGCCGGGCTGCGCGCGGAGGCGCACGGGTGGCTGCGGGAGGTCGCCCGGCTGCTGCACCGGCCGACCGGGCTCGCGGCGCACCGGGAGCTGCTGGTGGCGGCGGGCTGGCTGGCCCTGCTGGTGGGGTGCGTCGAGTACGACCTGGGCCTGCGCTCGGGCGCCGAGGCGACCCGGACGGCCGCGCGGCAGCTCGGTGCCGAGGCCGGGCATCCGGAGATCGTCGCGTGGTCGCAGGAGATGGCCGCCTGGTTCGCGTTGACGCAGTCCCGCTACCGCGACGTGCTGACGGCCGCGCGGGCCGGGCGGGCCGCCGCGCCGGGCGGGTCGGCCGCCGTGCAGCTGGCCGGGCAGGAGGCGAAGGCGCTCGCGCGCCTGGGCGATCCCGCCGGGGTGCGCGACGCGCTGGGCCGGGGCCGGGCGCTGCTGGACCGCATGCCGGCGCCCGGGCGGCCCGATCACCATTTCGTCGTGGATCCCGGGAAGTGGGACTTCTATGCGATGGACGCCTACCGGCTGGCCGGGGACGACGAGCTGGCCGCGCGGCACGCCCGGACGGTGCTGGACCGGGGCGCCGGGCGGGACGGCGTGAAGGCGCCGATGCGGATGGCCGAGGCGCGGTTGACGCTCGCCGCCGTCGCGGCTCGCGCCGGGGACCTGGAGCAGGCGGTCACGACCGGGGTCGGCGCGCTGGGCTCGGGCCGCAAGTCGCTGCCGTCCCTGCTGATGGTGGCCGGGGAGCTGGATGTGGAGCTGCACCGGCGGTTTCCGGGCGAGCCCGCTGCCGATGACTTCCGCGAGGCGTTGCGGGAGGTGCGCTAGCGGTCCGTCACGGCGGGGAGCGGCGGGTCCGGCCCAGGACGCCGGAGCGCAGCGAGGCGGGTGTCGAGGCGGTCAGCGCGAGTCGTCGCGTGCTTCGCTGCCGAGCCCTGAAGGGAAGCGCTGCCGCATCAGCTCCAGCAGATCGTCGATGAGTTCGTCCTTCGCGTCGGCTTGGGCGACCAGGAACTCTACGGCGGTGGGGCCGTCCTCGACGATGATCGATGAAGCGAAGTTCACGTCTTTGTCCAACTTTCCCGAGGGCATGTCGCTCACATCCTTGCAGCCGGATCGGTCTGGTCAATCGGCCGTTCAGGGCCGGACTTGATGAATCCCGTGGGAGGTCAGGCGTCGATATCGCCGCGCAACCGCCCATACCCGGCACTGGGTGACGGCGCCGGTCAGGAAGCACGCTATGGAGCAGAGCAGGGAAACGTTGAGCCAGGTGGACCACAGATGCGCTTGCGGGGCCAGGGCGATGAACAATGCCGCCACGAGGGTGGTGACCACGATGATGCGCAGCGAGATGGCATTGTTCCGCGACTGCGTCTGCAGCCGGTCGGCGGACAGGCCGAGTACGCCGACGAAAAGCGGAAGCATGGCGATTATCATGGGTGCGAACCCATTCCAGATGACCCGTTTCGGATCCACCGTCCCCGCCGCGGAGACCGAAAGGGCTATCAGTCCGACGACGCAACCCATCATGGCGATGGCCGACGTGGACCCGGGTGGTACCTCGTCGAAGTACACCACCGCCTGAGGATTGTCGCTGCCCAGTACGCCGGCGGGAATGGTCGACGCCCGCCACGGCCGCGGTCCGTCCGGGGTGTCGATCGCGGTCGGTCCGTCGGCGGGTGCCGGTATGTAGAGGTGCGCGAACGCCGAGCCGAACTGGGTGACATGGCCGAGTCGTCGCTCGCCCGAGGTCGTGCAATCCAGCCGGCGTTTTTCCCGGTACGGGCCGTTGAAGCATTCCGGCCGGCACGTTCGCTGGCATGCCGCGATCTCGTCGTGGCGCTGCGGCAGGCAGATTTCCCAGCTGGCGTCGCCCGGGCCGCCGCACCTGGTCCGCTCGGTCCCGGCGATGAAGAATTCGCTGAGGAACCGGTCCTCGGTCTCCTCGATCCGCAGATGGTAGCTCTGGCTGCGAGCGCTCAGGGACAGCGGAACCTGATAGCGTTTCCAGCGCTCGCCGCTGCGCCCGGGCAGCCGGTTGTGCCGGTCGGTGCCCTGACTGTTGATCCTCTTGCGCGAGTAGCTGACCATGAAAAGCGGGCTCTCGGGCCTGGGTAGATCGACGAAAACGGGTCTGTGCAGCGAATAATGATGCTTCACCGTGTCGTAGAAGTCTTGGGCGTCATGCGTCCGGGCGCCTAGTTTCAGCACCTCGTCCACAATTCCCATGATCTCCTCGGTCTGGTCACGCTCGATGACCGCGAGGGGTTTGGCGGAATGGTCCCAGGCCTGAAGATGGTTGATCACCGTGTCACGTTCCCGCAGCAACAGCGGGAAGGGAAAGTGGGTGGCGCCCGAACCGCTCAGCTTTCGATAGTCCGGGAGGGCGATCCTGACTGTCAGTTGCACTCGGGAGGTGAGACCGCGATCCTCCAGAGTCTCTATCGTGCGCACGATGAATCGCGCCGGCAGGAGCAGCAGCTGTGCGCATACACCGAGAGCCTCGATCGTGTACGGCACGGACAGCGTCATGCAGTAAAGTGTTTCACCGCCGCGAAGCGGTCGGCGGTGATATGACTCCAGTGAGAGAAGAGGGTCGAGGGACCAAAGGGGCCGTCACGACGCCTGATCCGACGGTTCCCCCAGGGCGGCGGCGAGCATGCGGTGCAGCTTGGCGGCGCGGGCCGGATGGCGGTGGGAGACCCAGGCGACCCGGCCGCGCAGGTACGCGGGGAAGTCGTGGTGCCCCTCGCGGTTCGCCGCGTCCGGCCCCCGCCGCGCGGCGTCGTGCAGCACCGCCCGCAGCCGGTCGTAGTCCTCGCGGGAGGCGGCCGGCCGCTCGTTGACGACCAGGCCCGCCAGGCGCTGCCGGTCGCCCCGGCCCCGGACGCGGGTCTTGCGCGGATGGACGCGGAAACCCTCGTCGGCCGCGATCGACGTGACCGCGGCGATCAGGTGGGCCGGCTCGCCGCGCCCGGGCGTGCCGGAGAAGGCGAGGTCGTCGGCGTAGCGGGTGTAGTGCAGCCCGAAGCGGGCGGCCAGCCCGGTCAGCCGCCGGTCGAGGCGGTACGCGACCAGGTTGGCCAGGGCCGGCGAGGTCGGCGCGCCCTGGGGCAGGTGCGGGCGGCGCAGGACTGCGGCCCGGTGGCTGTCCGCGTGGCCGCGAAGCACCGCCGCGGGGGTGGCCGTCGTCGTCAGGGCGGTCAGCGCGTGCGCGACCGGCTCGGGGTAGCCCGCGGTGCGGAACAGGCCGTAGATGCGGGCGGCGGTGACCGAGCTGAAGAACGCGGCCAGGTCCATGGCGACGACGAGCCGCTGTCCGGCGTGGGGTGCGGCGAAGGTGTGCACGCCGCGACCGGGGACGAAGCCGTGGGCGTGGGGGTGGACCGGCAGCCGCCCGAGGAGGTCGTCGAGGAGCCGGCGTTGCAGGGCGCGCAGGCGGGGCTTCGGTGCCTCGATGAGGCGGTGGGGCAGCCAGGCGTAGCGGTAGTGCCGGAGCCGCTCGTCGCGGGCGTGGCGGTTGAGGTGCCGGCGGTCGGCGTACCAGTCGAGGTGGTCGCCGTCGACGCCGAGGAACGAGGCGAGCGCGGCGAGGTCGTCGATGCGGGGCGTGTCCCAGCGCATGCGGACGACGCGGACCGGCGTGGCGCGGCGCAGCCGGACGGGATGGCGGCGCACGACGGGGCGGCCCGCGGGTCCGACCCGGGCCAGGAAGGCGGCGAGCTCGCGGGGGCGGTCGGCCGGCGCGTTGCGGTACGCCCGCAGCACCGCGGCCACCGCGCCGCGCAGCCACGGCGGGCGGGCGCCGAGCACCGCCGTGCCGGTGCGCAGCAGGGGACCGGGCCGCCAGCGGCTGGTCAGGAAGGCGTCGGCGAGCGCGGCCGACACGCGTACCGGTGGAACAGCGTGCCCCGACGTTGCCCGGTCGTGCCTGCGCTGTCCCGCGCGGAGCGCGGCGGCGCGCCGGCGATGCGCTGCGTGGCTCAATCTCTCGCCCCCGGGGGTGCCCCGGAGAGGCCGTCGGCGGACCGGCGGCCAGCTCGGGACACGCTGCCACCGAGGGACGAGTGTAGAGGGCCGGTGGCCCAAGAGGAGGCTCTCGATCCGCTTGAACCACCGACATCCCTAGCGCTACCCGCTCGCCGCCGGGCTAATCGCCCGGGAGAGAAGTGGTGGGAGAAGTTGGGCGAGGACGCTGAGGCCGTCCGCGCTGAGCACGGACTCCGGATGGAACTGCACTCCGGCGAAGCCGTCGCCGCGCAGGGCGTGGACGGTGCCGTCGGCGTCCGCGGCGATCTCCACGCCCGGCACCGGCGCGGCCAGGGCGGTGAAGCTGGAGTAGAAACCGACCCGCCGCCGGGTGCCGAACAGGTCGATGTCGCGGGCCACGCCCTGATAGGGCGCCGGCCTGCGGCGCAGGCGCAGGCCCAGGGCCGCGGCCAGCAGCTGGTGACCCAGGCAGACGCCGAGCAGCGGGCGCCGGTCGGCGAGCGCGCCGGCGACCAGGGCGCGCAGGGTGCCCATCCGCTCGTCGTCCGCGGCGGGATCGCCGGGGCCCGGCCCCATGATCAGCACGTCGGCGGCGGGCACGAGGGGCACCGTCCAGGGCAGCACGGTGACCGTCAGGCCCAGGGCCCGCAGCTGGTGGGCCAGCATCGCGGTGAAGGCGTCCTCGGCGTCGACGATCACCGCGCTGCGGCCGTCGAGCGCGGGGACCGTGAGGGCGCCGGGCCGGCGCTGGTCCAGCCAGAACCGGGCGAGGCCGTCGTTGCGCGCCGCGAGTGCCGCCGGGATCGCGGGGTCGTCGGGCTCCGGGGGTACGGACGTCGTCGTCCGGGTGGCACCCAGGGCGGCCAGCACGCCCGCGGCCTTGGCGTGGGTCTCCGCGATCTCGCCCGCGGGGGTGGAGTGCCGCACGAGCGTGGCGCCGACCGGCACGCGCAGGCGGCCCGCGGGGGAGATCTCCGCCGTGCGGATGAGGATCGGCGCGTCCAGCGTCTGCCGGCCCTCGTCGTCGTGCCCGAGCAGGGCCAGCACCCCGGCGTAGTAGCCCCGGCCCCGGCGTTCGTGCCGGGCGATCACCCGGCAGGCGTTGGCCACCGGGCTGCCGGTCACGGTCGGGGCGAACATGGTCTCGCGCAGCACCTCGCGTACGTCGCGCGAGCCCCGCCCGGCGAGCAGGTACTCGGTGTGGGTGAGATGCGCCATCCGCTTCAGGTACGGCCCGACGACCTGCCCGCCGTGCTCGGCGACGGCGGCCATCATCTTGAGCTCCTCGTCGAGCACCATGGCGAGCTCGTCGATCTCCTTGGGGTCGGCGAGGAAGTCGGCCAGGCTGCGCTCGCCGTCGTGGCGGAAGGTGCCGCTGATCGGGTTCATCATGGTCAGCCCGCCGTCCACGCTGACGTGCCGCTCGGGGCTGGCACCGACGAGCGTACGGGTGCCGGTGTGCACCAGGAACGTCCAGTACGCGCCGCGCTCGCCGGTGAGCAGGTTGCGGAACGCCGCCCGGGCCGCCTCGAGCGGGTCGCCGGCGACGGTCGCCTCGAAGACCCGGTGGACGACGAAGTTGGCGCCCGCGCCGTGCCCGATCTCGTCGCGCAGGACCGCCTCCACGACCCGGCCGTAGTCGGCGTCGGAGATGTCGAAGCCCTGCCCGGTCAGCCGCGGCGGCGTGGTGGGCAGGGAGTCGATCAGCTCGGCCAGCGGCACCGTCCGGGCGGCGCGGATCCGCAGGCACTCCAGCGGTGTGCCGTCGTCGACGCAGGCGAAGCCGCGCTCGGCGATCTGCCGGAACGGGATGAGGGCCAGCGTGCGCGGCCCGCTGCCGGCGGGCAGGGGTATGTCGGCGAGGGCTGGCACGGTGACGACGTCGCCGTGGAGGATCTCGACGTGGTCGGCGCCGTGGCGGTGCAGCAGGGCGAAGGGTTCCATGGGTTCCTCGATCGGCTGGGGCCGCCCGGCGAGGAACTGTCGCAAGGACGGCCGCCTCGTCGGAGGCGGCCGCGGTGGTGGGTTACGCGCGGGAGGGTGTGGCCGCCGGATCGGCGGGCCACCACATGCTCGGTTGCGCGTACATGGCTGAGGAGTTTACGGGCCGGCGCGGTAGCAGCGCCACCCCGTCGGTTCCGGGGCGATGCGGCGGGCGTACGCGGCGGTGCCGTAGCGCCAGCCGCACAGCGCGTCCATGTCGACGGGATCCGCGGAGCGGGACGCGCGGCCGCAGCCCCAGGCGCCGCCGGTGAAGACCGCGATCGCATGCTTGCCGGCGGTCTCCCGGCAGTAGGAGGCCAGGAGCGGGGGCAGGCCGGCGGCGTCGGACGGCCCGAGCGGCACCGGCGCCGCGGGCGACGAGCTCGGTGCGGGCCCGGCCTTGTGCGCTTGCACGACGGCCCGCAGGGGCCGCCGGGAGGCCGCCGGCGGGCCGGGCGCGGCGGGCGGCTGCGGGACCGAGACGGCCGGCAACGGTACGGCGGCCCGCGGCGTACCCGCGTCGCGCAGCACCAGGGGAATCGTGGCGGCCGGAGCCAGCAGCGCCGCGGCGACCACCGCCCAGGGCCACCGGCGCGGCCGGACCGCCCGGTGCCGGGCCTTCACCCGCTGCCGCACCACTTCCGCCCCTTTCCGGCTCGTCCGCCGGTTACCGGTCGGAAACATCACCCACGGTAGGCGCGCGGCGGACCGCCGACGTCGGCCTTTCAGGTGGCCGTGGACGGCCCGTCCGTACCGCCCGGCGGCTCATCGCGAATAAGTACGACTACTCACGGTCGTCGCTCGCCGGAGCCGCAGACTGTTTGAGCAGGTCAGCCCCGCCCCCCCCAGCAGAATCGGAGAAGTGCCATGACCCCTCAGCCGTCCGCCTCGGTCAAGCCCACCGCCGCCTTCGTCGGCGCCTCCTGGGCCGCGCTCTTCCTCGGCGTCGTCTGCTACGCGGCCGGGCTGTGGAACGCCACGATGACGAAGAGTGAGAAGGGCTTCTACGCCTCGGTCCTCGTCCTGGGCCTGTTCGCCGCCGTCTCGCTGCAGAAGTCGGTGCGCGACAAGGCGGAGGGTCTGCCGGTGTCGGCCCTGTACCTCGGGCTTTCGTGGTCCACGGTCGGTCTCGCACTGGTGATGCTGGTGGTCGGTCTCTGGAACAGCGGGATGCAGCTCAGCGAGAAGGGCTTCTACGGCCTCGCGTTCGCCCTCACGTTGTTCGCGGCGGTCGCCGTGCAGAAGAACGTGCGCGACATGCTGCAGTTCCGGGCGCCCTCGCACGCCGCGACGCCGGCGGCGACGTCGTTCACCGTGCCGCCCGCGGCGGTCACGACGACCACGACCGTCACCCGGTGAGCTCAGGCGGCCTCGTACGCGCTGCGCACCGCGTGGCGGGCCCAGCGCATCCGGCCCAGCGCGCAGTCGGGGTGCTCGCCGAACTCCTGCGCCACCAGCTCGGCGCAGCGCTGCTCGCCGAGGCGGCCGACGGTCTCGCTGACGGCGGCCCGGATGAGCTCGGGCGAAGGGTCCTGAGAGCTCTGCAGGTCGGAGACGAACAGCGCCTCGTAGCGGATGTCGTCGCTTTCCACTGCGGTCATCAGATCCTCCTACCGTGCGCTCGTGGACGGGCGTCTGAGTCCAGGACACCCGGATGGGGCTGCATATGCGCTGCATGAGAGTTGCCATGCGGTTGCGGCGAGCAGCAGCCGCAGAGCGGACTAAACGGATATCGTGCTGATAACGAGCGAAACCCATGGGGGGAACCGTGACGGTGGTGCTGGTCGCCGACGACGACGCCGACATCCGTGACCTCGTGGCGTTCAAGCTCGAGCAGGCCGGCCTCGAGGTGATCGCGGTCGAGGACGGCCAGGCCGCGGTGGAGCAGGCCCGGGCCCGGCGTCCCACGCTGGCGGTCCTGGACGTGTCGATGCCCGGCCTCTCCGGCATCGACGTCTGCCGGATGCTGCGCGCGGACCCCGCCACCGCCGGAATGCTGATCATCATGCTGACCGCCCGCGTGCAGGAGCAGGACGTCGAGGGCGGATTCAGCGCGGGCGCCGACGACTACGTCACCAAGCCCTTCAGTCCCCGCGAGCTCGTATCGCGGATCCAGGCATTGCTGAGCCGGACCCGGGCCTGACGGGACCGGCACCCCCATGCCCCGTGAGCGAACCGTCGGCAGCCTGCTGACGAGGGCCTTCGGCGTGCTCGTCGTGCTCATCGTGTGCACCGGTGCGGCCGAGACGACCGCGCTGGTCATGCAGCACCGGATGGTCGACGAGCTCGCCACCCGCGTCCAGCCGCTCCAGCTCGCCAACGCCGACCTGCGCGGCGTGCTCGCCGACGGCCAGCGCGGCATGCGGGGCTATCTGCTGACCGGCGACACCCGGTTGCTCGACTCGTACCGCGCGGCGCGCAGCGACTTCGACCGGGTCGCGGGCCAGCTGCGGACGCTGGCCCGGGGCGCCGAGAAGGACGCCGTGGACCGGGAGCTCGCCCGGGCCGGCGACTGGTGGGCGCTCGCCGAGCAACAGCGCGAGGCGCCCCCGCGCAGCTCCGAGGCGGCCGCCTACGTCGAGCGGGGCACGCCGCTCTACCAGGCCTTCGACTCCGAGAACCGGGCCTTCGACGCCGTCCTCGCCACCCGCGCCGCCGACCTGCGCGAACGCAGCACCTCGCTCGGAGTCGTGACGACCGTCGTCCTGGTGGCGGTCACCGTGCTGGCGGCGGTCACCGCCGTTCTCGCGGCGGCGCTCACCGCCCGCCGGATCACCCACCCACTGGCGCGGGTGGTCTCCGTCATCGGCCGCCGGCGCTCCGGGGAGCTGGACGTCCGCGCCGACGCGACCGCGGGACCCGTCGAGATCCGGGCGGTCGCCCAGGCGATCAACGAGATGGCCGAGGTGGGCGACCGCATCCGCGCCGCCGAGAAGGAATCCGCCCGGTTGCGCGCCGAGGTCCGGCAGCTCGGCTACCGCATCCGCGCCCACCTCAAGGTCGCGGACGCGATCGACGAGGCCGTACGCGGCCTCGCCGAGATCTTCCGCGCCGATCACGTCCTGGTGCGGATGGCGCCCGGGCAGACCGACGTGCCGCCGCTGGTGAGCCTGCGCGACGAGCACGCCGGCGGGGTGCTCGAGGAGCTCGCCGGATGCGACGCGTCCTGGCTCGGCAGCGACGACGTCTGGACCACCGACGACCAGGCCGCGGCCGGCCAGGCGGCGCCCCCCGAGCGGGAGCGGCGGGCCTGGGCCGCGGTCGGTGACGGACCGGTCCTGACCGCGGCGGTCAGCGTGGGCGACGAGCGCCTGGGCGCGCTCACCCTCATCCGCGACGGCGGGCCCGCCTGGACCCCGGCGGACGCCCGGCTGGTCGAGGCGGTCGCGGCCGACCTGGGCCGCGGCGTGCACCATGCCCGCCTGTTCGAGCGCGAGCAGCACCTGGTGGCCCGGCTCAAGGAGCTGGACACGGCGAAGACGGACTTCATGTCGACCGTCTCGCACGAGCTGCGCACCCCGCTGACCAGCATCGCCGGCTACCTGGAGCTGCTGCTCGACGCGGACGCCGGCGAGCTGGGACCGCCGCAGCGCAAGATGCTGGAGGTCATCGGGCGCAACACCCGGCGGCTGCGGGAACTGATCGAGGACATCCTCATTCTGTCCAAGATCGAGTCTGGGTCGTTCCGGGCGTCCCGCCGCCCGGTCGACCTGACCGGGCTCGCCGAGAACGCGCTCGCCGCGATGGCGCCGACCGCGGCCAAGGGCGGGGTCGAGCTGCGGACCGAGGTGGACCGGCCGCTCGAGCTGATCGCGGACCCGGACCAGCTGGAGCGCGTCCTGACGAACCTGCTGTCCAACGCGGTCAAGTTCACCCCGGCCAAGGGTACGGTCACCCTGGTCGCCCGTCGCGCGGGCGACGAGGTGCTCCTGTCCGTGTCGGACACCGGCATGGGCATTCCGTCCGGCGAGCAGCAAGGGCTGTTCTCCCGGTTCTTCCGGGCCAGCAACGCGGTCCACCGGGCCATCCCCGGTACGGGACTGGGACTGGCCATCGTCCACAAGATCGTGGAGAACCACGCCGGGCAGATCTCGGTGGAGTCCGTCGAGGGTTCCGGCACCACCGTCACCGTCCGGCTGCCCGCGGGGGCGACTGGGATATCGTGACCGCTCACCCACGACAGCGAGGTCGAGCGCATGCCGTCGAGACGCGCCGGTGGCAAGCCGACGTCCAGTGATGTCGCCGCCGCGGCCGGGGTCTCCCGGTCCGCCGTGTCGTTCGCCTTCAACAACCCGCAGCGCATCTCCGCCGCCACCCGCCAGCGCATCCTCGCCGTCGCCGAGGAGATCGGGTACGCCCCGCACACGCTCGCCCGGATGCTGCAGGCCGGAGCCACCCACTCCCTCGGCGTGCTGCTGCCTCAGCGGCTGGCGCGGGTCCTGGAGAACCCGTACTACTCCCGCCTTCTCATGGGCGTCGGCCAGGTGTGCGACCAGGAGGGTTACACCATGCTGCTGTCGCCGCCGCTGCGCGACTCGGTGCTCGAGGCCATCCCGTACGCGGCCGTCGACGGCTTCATCGTCTGTGGACTCGAGACCGACCGCGGCGAGGTGGCCGAGCTGGTGCGGCGCGGCATCCCGTTCGTGCTCATCGACAGCGACCGTTACGAGAACGCGCCCAGCGTGGACGTCGACGACCACGGCGGCGCCCGGGACGTCGCCCGGTACCTGCTCGGCCTGGGGCACCGGCGGATCGCGGTGCTGTCGATCGGCCCGGCGCCGGACGCCGCCGTGCGCGGTTACCGCGGGCCGGTCGCCCGGCGCCTGGACGGCATCGCGGAGGCGCTGGCGGGAGCCGGGCTCACCATGGCGGACGTGCGGCTGGCCGAGGTGCCGGTCACGCGGGCGGACGGCTACCGCGCGACGATGACGCTGATGGCCGGCGAGGATCCGCCGACCGCGGTGCTGGCCCTGTCGGACGTGCTGGCCTACGGCGCCGTCGACGCGCTGCGGGAGCTCGGCATCGACGTGCCGGGGCAGGTCTCCGTGACGGGCTTCGACGACCTGGCCGAGTCGGCGTGGTTCCGGCCGCGGCTGACCACCGTACGCCAGCCGATCGTGTCCAAGGGCCGGACCGCCGCCGACTTCCTCATCTCGGCGATCCGCGGCCAGGACCAGCATCCCCATCAATCGCTCGGCACGTCTCTCATCGTCCGGGAATCTGCGGCCGCACCCATGTAACACGTGTTAGTAACGTGCTAGCGTGCCACGCCATGACCGATCGACTGATCGCACGGCGTGACCCCGCCGCCCCGACGGCCTCCTGGTGGCGGCACGCGGTCATCTACCAGATCTATCCGCGCAGCTTCGCCGACTCCGACGGCGACGGCATCGGCGACCTGCCGGGCATCCGCAGCCGGCTGCCGTACCTGCGGGACCTCGGCGTCGACGCCGTGTGGCTCTCACCCTTCTACGCCTCCCCCCAGGCCGACGCCGGCTACGACGTCGCCGACTACCGCGCCGTCGACCCGGTCTTCGGCACGCTCGACGACGCCCGGGGGCTGATCGCGGACGCGCACGACCTCGGCCTGCGGGTCATCGTCGACCTGGTCCCGAACCACTGCTCCGAGGAGCACGAATGGTTCCGGCGGGCGGTCGCCGAGGGACCCGGCTCGCCGTTCCGTGACCGCTTCCACTTCCGCCCGGGCCGCGGCGAGGACGGCAGCCTCCCGCCCAACGACTGGCCGTCGATCTTCGGCGGCCCGGCCTGGACCCGGACCACGAACCCGGACGGCACTCCCGGCGAGTGGTACCTGCACCTGTTCGCCCCCGAACAACCCGACTTCAACTGGGACCATCCGGCGGTCGCCGACGAGTTCCGCACGATCCTGCGCTTCTGGCTCGATCTCGGCGTCGACGGCTTCCGGATCGACGTCGCCCACGGCCTCGTGAAGGAGCCGGGCCTGCCGGACCTGGGCGCCGAGACCGAGTGGCACCTGCTCGACGTGGGCGTCAGCCCGTGCTTCGACCGCGACGGCGTGCACGAGATCTACCGTGACTGGCGGCGCATCCTCGACGAGTACCCCGGGGAACGCGTCGCGGTCGCCGAGGCGTGGGCGCCGACGCTCGAGCGCGTCGCCGCGTACGTGCGCCCGGACGAGCTCCACCAGGCGTTCAACTTCACCTACCTCGGCACCGCCTGGAACGCCGCGGCGCAGCGCGAGACGATCGACGCGTCGCTGGCCGCGATGCGCGCGGTCGGCGCACCGGCGACCTGGACCCTGTCCAACCACGACGTGGTCCGGCACACCAACCGCCTCATGCAGGCCGGCGAGGGCGACGTCGCGGGGCGCCGCCCCGCCCGGGTCGACCAGGTCGCCGGGCTGCGCCGGGCACGCGCCGCGTCGCTGCTGCTCCTGGCGCTGCCCGGGTCGGCCTACCTCTACCAGGGTGAGGAGCTGGGCCTGCCGGAGGTGGTGGACCTGCCCCCGGAGGTACGCCAGGATCCCGCCTTCCACCGCGACACCGGTCAGGACGGCTACCGCGACGGCTGCCGGGTGCCGATCCCGTGGCAGGGCGACCGCGCGCCGTACGGCTTCGGCCCCGCCGGGGGTCCCAGCTGGCTGCCCCAGCCGGACGACTGGGCGCAGCTCAGCGTGGCGGCGCAGGAACAGGTCCCCGGCTCGACGCTGTCGCTCTACCGCGCGGCGCTCGCGATCCGCCGCTCGCATCCCGACCTCGGCGCGGCCGACAACCTGCGCTGGGCCGACGCCGGCGACGACCTGCTGGTCTTCGACCGGGGCCGGTTCCGGTGCACGGTCAACCTGGGCCCGGAACCGGTGCGGATCGACCGGCCGGGGGAGATGCTGATCGCCAGCGGCCCGGTGGATGCCGACCCGGACAGCGTCCTGCTCCCGGGCGACACGACGGTCTGGTGGAGCCGCTGACGCCGCGCCAGGTGGCCGTCCCCGCCGGATCCCGACCGGCGGGGACGGCCACGCCCGCGGCGGCTCAGCTGATGCCGACCAGGTCGTAGGCGCGGCGGATCGCCGCCATCTTCGCGTCGCGCTGCGGGTTGCCGCCGAAGTACGTCGCCGCGACGTCGAGGATGGACCGCAGCGCCTGGGTGAAGGTGGCGAGCGGGACGAGCCGGGCCATGCCCAGATAGGTCAGCACGGCCACGTCCTGGACGGTGAACACGCGCGTGCCGCCGTCCTCCATGGTCAGCAGGTTGTGCACCGCCTTGTTGTGGATGTTGCTGTTGACGTGCACCCAGCCCGAGTCGTTGCGCTGCGGGTGCGGCATCTCGCCGGGGCGCAGGCGCTTGAAGTCGCGCATGTGCGCCGGGTCGCCCAGCCGGGTGGGGTCGGCGAAGTCGCGCAGCGGCAGGCCGTCCCCGCCCAGTCCCGCGCCGATCTCCCAGGTCCAGGTACGGACGTCCTCGCGGTCCGGCGCGGTGTACCAGTTGTTGATGATGACGCCCGCGCAGTCCGCGAAGGACTCGTTGAGGGCGCCCGACTGCGTCGCGTACACCAGGTTGGAGGTCGTCTCGATCACGCCGTGGGTCAGCTCGTGGCCGATCACGTCCAGATAGCGGGAGAGGCTGACCAGCCGGCCCTGCGCGTCCCGGGTCTGGCCGTACCACATCCGGCCCTGCGACCAGAAGGCGTTCTTGAGCTCCGGCGGCGTGCCGAACCCGGAGGCGGTGGTGTTGACGATCGAGACGAGCGTCATGCCCTGCCCGTCGATGCCCTCACGCTGCAGGACCGACTTGTAGAAGTCCTGTACCCGGGAGGCGTTGAGGTGCGCGGAGACCGCGGCCCGGTTGGTGGTGCCGTACTCGCTGGACGTGGCGACCACCGCCCGCTGCGGCAGCGGAGGGTCGTCGAAGATGTCGGCGAACTCGATGTCGTACGTGCGGACGTTGCGCAACGGGTCGTCCAGCTGGCAGCTCACGCCGTCGGCCTCCAGCCGGCCGAAGAAGGTCTGCTTGGCGTCGTCCTCGTCCACGCCGGTGCACTTGGTCGGCGGCGGGATCGCGGCGCCGGTCGCGACCGCGCTGTAGCAGAACAGGATGCGGCCGTCGTGGGCGTCGACGAGGTAGTTGACGCTCTCCCGTACCGGCCTCGGGCCGAGGCCGTGCCCGCGCAGGGCGACCGGGTCGGGTTCGTCCGGCGCGGGGGGCGACGCCGGAAGCGCCTTGAAGAACCAGACCAGGTGCCAGGTCCCGCTCTCGTCCTCCTTGTAGTACATGAGCCTGCCGGTGACGCCCGCCTCGGGCGGGATGGTCGTGCCCGTCCAGGAGGCCACCCGCTCCAGCGCCTGCGTGCGGCTGAGCGTCTCCACCGGGTCGACGCCGGTGACCTCGTCGAGCTGGGCGGTGACGCTGACCAGGTCACGGTCGCCGGTCAGCTCGACCACGGCACCCGCGCCGAAGACCGGGATGCTGTGGTGGGTCTGGGTGAAGCGGACCTGGCGCGTTCCCACGGCCGGAAGGTCCTCGTCGCGCTTGACGACCAGACCGGGCACGCGCTCGGGCCGCTCGGGCGCCACCACGGACTGGATCTCCGGGCGGTCGTCGCGGCGCAGCAGCTCGTCCAGGTAGAACCGGGCGGCCGCCTCGTTGCTGGTGAACATCGGGCCCGCCGTCGTGGCGGCATCCGGGCCGGCGGCCGCGGCACCGAACGAGGCGGGCGTGCGGGCGCCGGCATCCGGGCCGGTCTCCGCGTCTTCGGCGGCGCTGTAGTGGAACTCCTGCAAGGGGACAGCCATGCGAACCACTCCTCGTGTCGTCCTACCGTTCAGCAGACGCCCGCGAGGCTCCGGGCACCATGGTCGCGTCGCGCGGCGGACAGCGCGAATAGCCGATCATCCGCCGGCCCGCGTACGGACGGGCGACCGTCTGTTACTGCTGGTAAGTCTCGAGGAAACGCCGCAGCCGGTCGGTGGCGTCGTCGAGCACGTCGACCGGCGCCAGGAAGACCATCCGCAGGTGGTCCGGGGTGGGCAGGTTGAAGCCCGTGCCGTGGGAGAGCAGCATCAGTTGCTGCTCCAGCAGATCGATGATCAGCCGCTGGTCGTCGCGGATCTTGTGCACCGCGGGATCGAGCCGGGCGAAGAGGTACAGCGCGCCGTCCGGCTTGACGCACTCGACGCCCGGGATCGCGGTCATCTTGCGCCAGGCGTGCTCGCGCTGCTCGTACAGGCGGCCGCCGGGCTTGATGAGCGTGGTGATGCTCTGGAAGCCGCCCAGGGCGGTCTGCACCGCGTGCTGGGCCGGGACGTTGGGGCAGAGCCGCATGTTCGCCAGCAGCTGCAGGCCTTCGAGGTACTCGGTGGCGTGGGTCGTCGGGCCGCTCACCGCCATCCACCCGGACCGGAAGCCCGCCGCCCGGTACGTCTTCGACAGCCCGCCCATGGTGAGCACGAGCAGGTCCGGGGCCAGCGCCGCCGCGCACAGGTGCCGCGCCTCGTCGTAGACGATCTTGTCGTAGATCTCGTCGGAGAGCACGAGCAGCCCGTGCCGCCGGGCGATGTCGAGCAGGCCGAGCAGGGTCTCCCGGGAGTACACCGCGCCGGTCGGGTTGTTGGGGTTGATGATCACGAGGGCCCGGGTCCGGGGGGTGATGGACGCGGCCACGTGCTCCAGGTCGGGTTGCCAGCCCTCCGCGGGGTCGCAGCGGTAGTGCACCGGCTGCCCGCCGCACAGCGTCACCGCGCCGGTCCAGAGCGGGTAGTCGGGGCTCGGCACGAGCACCTCGTCGCCGGTGTTGAGCAGGGCCTGCAGGGACATGACGATGAGCTCGGAGACGCCGTTGCCCAGGAACACGTCGTCGGGCTGGACCTGCTCGACGCCGAGGGTCTGGTAGTACTGCGCCACCGCGACCCGGGCGGAGTAGATGCCGCGGGCGTCGCTGTAGCCCTCGGCGTCCGGCAGGTTGTGCACCATGTCGGCGACGATCGCCTCGGGCGTGTTGAGTCCCCACGGCGCGGGGTTGCCGAGGTTCAGCTTGAGGATGCGGTGACCCGCGTTCTCCAGCTCCTGTGCGCGCCGCAGCACCGGGCCGCGGATGTCGTACCGGACGTTCTTCAGCCTGCTCGCCTGGGAAAACATACGATC
Source organism: Couchioplanes azureus (assembly GCF_014648355.1). Lineage (GTDB taxonomy): Bacteria > Actinomycetota > Actinomycetes > Mycobacteriales > Micromonosporaceae > Actinoplanes > Actinoplanes azureus. The sequence goes on along the minus strand of NZ_BMQY01000002.1, from coordinate 471,184 downwards.
GAGCCTAGGCCCCGCCCGGCGTGAGTCGCGTCATGGGAGCCGGTTCGCCGCTCAGTTGCCCACCGCCACCTGCCGACAGGCCATTCGTGCGAGGAAAGCTCAGACGGTTCATCCCGGTCATCGCCGCGCTGCTGGGCTGCGGCGCGGGCTTCCTGCTGCTGCGCACCGTGGCGACCAGCGCCTTCGACGGACTGGAGGCGCGCCAGGTGGCGCAGGACGCGGACCGGATGCGGATCGGCCTCGACACCCAGGCCCGGTTGATGGTCACCTTCGGCGCCACCAACGCGGTCTGGGACAACACGTACCAGGACGTGGCGAAGGAGGACCCGGAGACCTTCGCCGAGGACTTCTACTCCGACCCCGCCGACAGCGGAGGCATCTACGACGGCGTCCTCGGCGTCAGCCTGGACGGCCGGCTGGTGACCGGCGGCACCCTCAGCGTGGACGGCTTCCAGCGGCCGGCGGCGCAGCTCGTCGATCCCGCCGTGCTCGGCCGCCTCTACGACCCCGAGGGTGCGGCCGGCAGCTCCCGCTGCGGAGTCGTCGCCGCCGATGTGATGTACCTCTTCTGCGGCCTGCCGGTCTACCCCAGCAGCGGCGAGGGCGAGCCGTCCGGCGGCCTGGTGATCATCCAGCGGCTGGACAGCGCGCGGATGACGCAGTTCAGCAAGGAGATCAACCTGCCCACCACCGTCGCCGAGCAGCCGCGCGGAAACGCCCTCACGCAGTCGCTGACCAGCCTCGTCGGCACCCTCGCCGTGGGCACCACCGTGCTGGGCGACGACAGCATCGCGCTGCACGCGAGCATCGCCACGGTCGACGGCGAGCGGCTCGTCCTCGAGTCGGTGCAGGGCCGCCCGATCCACGCCGCGGCCACGAGCACCGCGGCCCGGCTGTTCGCCTTCATCGCCGTCGCCACCTTGCTGATCGTGGTGCTGGTGATCTGGTCGGGACGACGGGCGGTGAGCCGCCGGGTCCGGCCGCTGCGGCGCACCACCGAGCAGATCGTCGCCTCCGGCGACTACGCGCTGCGGCTCGGCACCACCGGCGACGACGACATCGCGGCGCTGGGCCGCACCATCGACACCATGCTCGACACCATCGCCGAGCGCGACCGGCTGCTGGAGACCGAGCAGCAGCAGCGCCGCGAGGAACTGGAGCGCAACCACGAGCGGCAGAGCGCGGCGGAACGGCAGGCGCAGGAGCGGGCCCGCGCACTCGTCGACGAGACCTCGACCTTCGTCGCCGGCCAGCTCGCCGACGTGTCGGAACGGGCGGCCACGGTCGGCGCCGCGGCCGGGCGCATCGACGAGCGGGTCCGCGACGCCCGGCTGGCGGCGAACCGCCTGCTGGAGAACAACACCGCGGCCAGCCAGGCCGTCGGCACCCTGCACGAGAGCCTGCGCAAGGTCGGCGAGGTCGCCCGGTTCATCGGCGGCATCGCCAAGCAGACCAACCTGCTGGCCCTGAACGCCACCATCGAGGCGGCCCGCGCCGGGGCGGCCGGCCAGGGCTTCGCGGTGGTGGCCGACGAGGTCAAGAACCTGGCCGGCACGACGGCCGAGTCCACCGAGACGATCAGCGCGACCCTCGACGAGCTGAACCAGCACGTCACGGCGGTCGTGGAGATCATGACGGCGATGAGCGAGACGATCACGGCGATCGACCACACCACGGCGGACGCGCAGGAGATGACCATCGAGCAGGAAACCGTCGTCGCCGAGCTGACCAGCCGGGTGACCGACGCGGGGGCGCGGCTGGAGTCCTTGGTCTCCGCCCGCTGACCGGCGACAGTAGAGTCACCCGGTGCCGCCGTCCCGCCTGCCGACCGCCGACCTCGCCCGCGCCGCCGGGCGGGTGATGGCGCCGTCGGCCGTCACCGCGGGCCTGGTCGCGGTGCTGGTCGGCGTCACCAGTTCGGCGGCGATCGTGTTCACCGCCGCGGAGGCCGCCGGCGGCACGCCCGGGCAGATCGCCTCGTGGATGCTCGCGCTCGGCGCCGGCATGGGCGTCACCTGCATCGGGCTGTCGCTGCGCTACCGGGCCCCGGTGGTCACCGCCTGGTCGACCCCCGGCGCCGCGCTGATGGTGACCGGCCTGCACGGCGCGACGATGGCGCAAGCGGTGGGCGCCTTCCTGGTGTCCGCGCTGCTGATCACGCTCAGCGGCCTGACCGGCTGGTTCGAGCGGGTGATGGACCGGGTGCCGGTGCCGCTGGCCTCCGGACTGCTCGCCGGCGTGCTGGTCCAGTTCGGCACCGGACTGTTCGGGGCCCTCGACGACGACCTGCTCGTGGTGCTGCCGATGTTCCTCGCGTACCTGGGGAGCCGCCGCTGGCTGCCCCGGTACGCGGTCCTGGTGGCCCTGACCGTGGGCGTGGTGGCGGCAGGGGTGGACGGCTCGCTGCGACCGGGCGCCGTACGCCTCGCCGTCGCCGAGCCCGTCTTCACCATGCCCGCGTTCGACGCGCAGGTGATCGTCAGCGTGGGGCTGCCGCTGTTCGTCGTCACCATGGCCTCGCAGAACCTGCCCGGCGTCGCGGTCCTGCGCGACGCCGGATACCGGGTGCCCGTCTCCCCGCTGATCGGCTGGACCGGCGCGGTCAACACGCTGCTGGCCCCGTTCGGCTGCTTCGGCCTCAACCTGGCCGCCATCACCGCGGCCATCTGCACGGGCGAACAGGCCCACCCGGACCGCCGGCAACGCTATCTGGCGTCGGTCTGGGCCGGCGTCTTCTACCTGGTCGTCGGCCTCTTCGGGGCCACGGTCGCGGCGCTGCTCACCGCGCTGCCCGCGGTGCTCGTCCTGGCCGTCGCGGGGCTGGGCCTGCTCGGCACCATCGGCGGCTCGCTGGCGTCCGCCCTGACCGACGAGCGCTGGCGCGAACCGGCCCTGGTGACTTTCCTGGCCACGGCCTCCGGGGTGAGCCTGCTCGGCATCGGCTCGGCCTTCTGGGGGCTGCTCGCCGGCGTCCTCACCGCCCTGGTGACCCGCCGCCGCTGACGCGCCACTGGTCCGCGGGAGAGGGCGTCAGGCCAGGTCGGCGGCGAAGAGCTCGGTTCCCGGGGCGGGGGCGGTGGTGGCGGCGGCCACCGTGAACCAGAAGATGCTGCCGCCGCCGGGGTTCGGTGCCACGCCGATCTCGCCGCCGTGCAGGGCGACAATGCGCCGGCAGATGGCCAGGCCCAGGCCGATGCCGGGGAAGGCCTCGGCGGCCGGGGCGCGGTGGAAGGGCGCGAAGATGCGGTCGCGCTGCTCCTCGGGTACGCCGATGCCGCGGTCCGCCACCTCGATGCGGAACCAGCCCGGGGCGTGCTCGCGGGCGGTGATGGTGACCTTCGGGTCGGTGCCCTGCCGGACGAACCGGACGGCGTTGTCGACCAGGTGGCCGACCACCTCGCCGAGGAGCCGGGCGTCCGCCATGACCGCGGGCAGGTCGCCGACGTGGATGCCGGGGTGCCGGTCTCCGGCCCGGTCGAGGCGGCCGGCGACCACGTCGAGGGTCAGCGCGGTCGCGTCGATCGCCTCGGGCTTGAGGGCGGCGTCGCCGGCCGACGTGTACGCCACCAGCTCGTCGACCAGGCTCAGCATGCGCCGGGCGCTGGCACCGACCCGGGTCAGGAAGCCGTGCGAGGCCTGGTCGAGCTGCGCGGCGACGTCCTCCACGAGCATCTCGGTGACGCTCGCGATGGTGTGCAGCGGGGCGTGCAGGTGCTCGCCCGCCGCGGCCGCGAAGCCGGACAGCTCCGCATCGCGTTCCCGCAGCGCCTCCTCGGCGGCTCGGGTCTGGTCGCGGGCGGCTCGTGTCTCCTGCTGTGCCGTCCGGGCCCGCTCGTCGGCGGCGCGGGCGTCGGCGGCCTCCCGCCGGGCGCTCGCCGCGGCCCGGTTGCGGCCCGCCTCGGCGGCGAGCAGCCCCGCGCCGGCCAGCAGGCTGAGGACGGCGGCGGCGAGTGCGGTCAGCGGTGCCGCGACCGTACGCCCGGCGCCGGCCAGGGTGGCCGTCGGGCGGACGAGCACGTGCCACACGGTCCCGGCGACGGTCACGTCGACGGTGTCCCGCACGGCGCCGACCGGGCTGCCGTCCCCGGTCCACCGGGCGATCTCCCGGGTACCGCCGTCGGCGGTGCTCGCGGTGACGACAGCGGCCACGCCCGCGACGTCCGCCGCGCGCACCGACTCCCGGAGCAGCTCGTCCGCGCGGACCGCGACCACGACCCAGCCCCGGAACCCGGTGCCGTACACGGGCGCGACCAGGTCGAAGGCGGCCGGCTGGGCGGCCGCCGGCAGGGTGCGGTCGGCGGGCAGGACGTGCACCGGCCCGGCCACCAGGCGGCCGTTCTCCCGGGCCAGGCGCATGGTCTCGGCCAGGCGCGGGTCCGGGTCGAGCGAGGTGCGCGGGGGCGGCGTGCTGCCGTCGACGGTGTGCTGGGCGAGGATGCCGCCGGCCGCGTCCGCGACCACGATCTGGTGCGCGCCGGCGAGCCGGGTGCCGGAGATGCGCGCCACGGTGGCGGACAGGGTGGCGGCGGGCTGGGTGGTGGCGGCCGCGGCGATGTCGTGCATCGTGTCGGCGTACCGCTGGAAGGCGGTGCCGAGGGCGGCGCGCACGCCGGCGCTGCGCAGGGTGAGCGCCGCGGTGGCGGCGTCGCGTTCGGCGGTGGCGATGCCGGCGGCCGCGGCCGCGCCGGTGCCCAGCCCGAGGGCGAGCGTCGCGGCGGCGAGGGCCGTGCCGCGCGGGCCGGCCGCCCGGATCCACCTGGTGAACGTCACGCTGCCCCTATCGGAGCGGGCGGAACGCGATTGAGAGGCGGCGCCGGTGGTTGCAGCTTTGCTCCCGTTCACGGCGAGAGAAGCTCACATAACGGATATGTTGGGCAGGTGAGGGGCCGGTCCGACCATCCGGGGGGACGATGAGCACCATTCTCCTCGTGGAGGATGATCCGGACATTCGGCACCTGGTGGCGTACAAGCTCGAGAAGGCCGGACTGGACGTCGTCGCGGTGGCCGACGGGCTGTCCGCGCTCCGCGAGGCCCGGGCACGACCGCCGGACCTGGTCCTGCTCGACGTGCGCATGCCGCGCATGTCCGGCATCGAGGTCTGCCGGGAGCTGCGTGCCGGACCCCTGCCCGGCGACGTGCCGATCATCATGCTGACCGCCCGGTCCCGGCCCCAGGACCTCGAGCAGGGGTACGCGGCCGGCGCCACCGACTACGTCGTGAAGCCGTTCAGCCCGCGGGAGCTGCTCGAACGCGTCGAGGCCACGCTGGCGCGGGTGGCCCGGTGATGCTGGGCCTGTTCACGGTCGTCATCGCGATCCTCGCCGCCGTGGTCGCCGTGACCGCCGCCGGCATCATCGTCGTGCGCCTGACCCGCCGGGTACGGGAGGCCAAACGCACCCGGCTGGCCGCGTCGCCGCGCAAGGCGCTGCTCGCCTTCGTGGCCGACAACGGCGAGGAGGGCGGCGACGACCTCGTGGCCATCCCCGACGACGCCTGGCGCGCCGCCGAGCCGCACGCCCTCGCGCTGCTCGGCAAGCTCCGCGGCGAGGCCCATCTCGGACTGGTCTCCGTCTTCCTGCGGCGCGGCACCGCGCGCGCCGCCCTCGCCCAGCTCCGCTCGCGCAGCCCGGTCAAGCGGGCCCGGGCCGCCCAGGTCCTCGGCGACCTCGAGGTGCGCCGGGCCGTCCCCGACCTGTGCCGGCTGCTCACCGACCGGCACGGCGAGGTGCGCGTGGTCGCCGTACGCGCGCTCGGCCGCATCGGTGACCCGGCCGCGGCCTGGCGCATCATCGCCAGCCTGGACCGCTCCGATCCGCTGCCGTCGCTGCTGGCCAGCCACAGCCTGGCGCAGCTCGGCCCGGAGGCCGAGGTCACGCTCTCGGCCGCCCTGGACCATCCGCAGGCCCGGGTCCGCGCGGTCTGCCTCGACGCGCTCGGCCTGCTCGGCGCCACCGGCTCGGTGCACCGCATCGCCCGCATCCTGCGCGAGGACAGCCACCTCGACGTGCGGATCGCAGCCGCCACCAACCTCGGCAAGCTGGGTACGCGCAGCGCCCTCGAACCGCTGACCCACGCGCTGCACGAGTCGCGGCCGACCGCCCTGCGCGCCGCGGCGGCCCGGGCGCTCGGCGATCTCGGTGCGCCGGCCGCGGTGCCGACGCTGGTGAAACTGCTCGGCGACGACGCGTTCCAGGTCGCCCACGAGGCCGCGCACGCGCTGCGCCGCATCGGCCCCGCCGGCCTCGAAGCCCTGCGCGACGTGATCGCCTCCGAGCGGGCGGCGGCCCAGGCCGCCGGGATGGGCGCGCACGCCCAGCGGTCGGCGGCGGCCGGCCACGCCGAGGAGGCGCTCGCGCTGGCCGAGGTGCTCAGCGACGAGCGGGTCGGGGCCGCGCGGTGACGGAGGTGGTGCGCGAGGCGCTGCGCTACACCGACCTGGCGATCTTCGGCTACTTCATCGCGCTGAACAGCAGCTACCTGGTGCTGATCGCGCTCGCCGGCCTGGAGTTCGGCGAGCACCTGCGGCGCCTGCCGTTCGCCGGCGCCGACGACATGTTCCGCAGCCCGCTCACCCTGCCGGTCTCCGTGATCGTGCCCGCGCACAACGAGGGCGCCGGCATCGTCGCCGCGGTCCAGGCGATGACCGCGCTGCGCTATCCGCGCTACGAGGTCGTGGTCGTCGACGACGGCTCCTCCGACGACACCTTCGAGCGGCTCAAGGCGCGGTTCGACCTGGTCGCCGTGCCGCGGGTCGTGCCGTCCGAGGTGCCGTACCGCTCGCAGGTGCTGTCCGTGCACGTCGCCCGCGCCAACCCGGAGACCCTGACCGTGGTCCGCAAGACCAACGGCGGCAAGGCGGATGCGCTCAACGTCGGCATCAACCTGGCCCGGCACCCGCTGGTCTGCATGGTCGACGCGGACTCGGTGCTCGACCCGGACGCGCTGCTGTCGGTGGCCAAGCCGTTCGGTGACGACCCGCTGCGCGTCGCCGCCTGCGGTGGAGTTGTCCGCATCGCCAACGGGTGCAAGGTGGTCGGCGGGCGCGTCGTGGACGTCCGGATGCCGCGCTCCTGGCTGCTGCGGGTGCAGGTGGTCGAGTACCTGCGGGCGTTCCTCATGGGACGCACCGGCTGGTCGCGCCTCGGTGGCCTGGTGGTCATCTCCGGCGCGTTCGGCCTCTTCCGCCGCGACCTCGTGGTCCGCGTCGGCGGCATGGACCCGGACACCATCGGCGAGGACGCCGAGCTGGTCGTCCGCCTGCACCACCATCTGCGGCAGTCGAAGGAGGACTACCGCGTCATCTTCGTGGCCGAGCCGGTGAGCTGGAGTGAGGCGCCGTCGAGCCTGAAGGTGCTGGGCCGGCAGCGGCGGCGCTGGCACCGCGGCATCGCCGAGATCCTCGCCAAGCACCGCGGCATGATCGGCAATCCCCGGTACGGGCGGATCGGCCTCGTCGCCCTGCCGTACTACGTGGTGTTCGAGCTGCTCGCGCCGTTCGTGGAGCTGGCGGCCGTGGTGCTGCTGCCGCTGGGCCTGTGGGCCGACGCGATCGACGTCGCCTTCGCGTGGCGGTTCGTGCTGGCCGCGTACGGGTACGGCCTGCTCGTCAGCCTCACCTCCCTGTTCATCGAGGAGGTCTCGTTCCACCGCTATCCCCGCTGGTCGGACGTGGGTCGCGGGGTCGCGGCGGCCGTCCTGGAGAACTTCGGCTACCGCCAGTTGCTCGCCTTCTGGCAGGTCGCCGGCGTGCTCGGCGCGTGGCGGGGCCGCACGGCGGTGTGGGGCACCATGACCCGCGAGGGTTTCGGCGGCGAGGTCGACTCACCCGAGATGGTCAGCACCGGCCGCGGCTGACCCGCCCGGCTGTTCCCGGTCCGCGACCGTCGCCGGCACCGGCACGCCGGTCCGCGGATGCCGCAGCCCCGGATGGTCGCGGGGCAGGCTGCGCCGGATCACCCACCAGCTGACCGCCAGGCACGCGGCGACCAGCGGCCAGGTCAGCACGGCCCGCGCCACCCCGAGCGCCACCACGGCGTGGGCGGCCCACAACGGCACGAAGACCGCGAGCCGCACGACATACTGCAGGACCCAGATCCAACTGCCGCGCCCGTACGCCCGGAGCAGGTCGGGATCGCGCCGCCACCGCGTCTTCTGCCCGAGCACCGCACCCACGACGAGCCCCAGCAGCGGCCACCGGATCACGATGCTGACCGCCCACAGCAACGCGCTCGCGGCGTTGCTGACGATCTGCAGCAGGAAGAAGTCCTCGGCCCGCCCGGTGCGCAACGCGACCAGCGCCGCGACGCACACCCCGAGCAGCCCGACCAGCACGGCCCGCGGCCGGTCGCCGTGCCGCAGCCGTACCCCGGCGACGGCCAGGGCCGCCACCAGCGCGGCGGCCGCACCGACCCAGACCGAGCGCCCGCCGGCCAGCCAGCCGGCGACGAAGACGACGGGCGGCACGGTCGCATCGAGGGCGGCCCGGCGCCCGCCCAGCACCTCGGCCAGCGACTCCGGTTCCGCCACGCCCCACCCCGCTCTCGAAGTTAGGACAGCCTACCTTCCGGTTCGGCTCGGGCCACCGTGCGGCTTGCCGCCCTCCCGGCCGCCCGCCGGCCTATGCGTCGACGCTGTGCGCCGTCTCCTCGGGGGCGAGTCCGCGGTCCACCACGGACCCGGCGTCGCGGCGGGTGAAGGCCGCCGTCGTCGCGGCCAGCAGGGCGACGCCGAGGAGCCACCCGGCGATGACGTCGCTGGCGTAGTGCACGCCGAGGATGATCCGGCTGATCCCGGTCAATGCCGCCACGAGGAGCGCGCCCGCCCAGAGCAGCCGGCGGTGGCGGACCACCGGAAGCAGGACCAGCACGAACACTCCGGCGGCGAGGGTGGCGTTGAGGGCGTGTCCGGACGGGAACGAGAAGCCGGTCGCCTGGGCGACCGGGTCGAGCAGGTCGGGACGGTGGCGGCCGACGAGCAGTTTGAGCAGCGCCCCGAGCAGCCCGCCGACCGCCATGGTGACGACCACCCAGAGCGCCGTGCGCCGGGCATGCCGGCGCAGGAGCCAGATCACCAGCAGCAGGGCGGCGAACCGCAGGGGGAAGGGGGCGAAGACGTTCGTCCACCAGGTCGTGACACCGACCCAGCCCGGATGTGCCAGCGCCCAGCCGTGCAGCGTGCCGGTAAGGGCGGCGTCCGCCTGGTGCAGCGGTGCCCAACCGCCGGTCACCAGCGCGGCGATCAGGGCGAAGGGCACCAGCACGCCGAGGGCCAGCACGGCGGCGCCGGTGAGCCGGAGGCCGAGTCTCATGCCCCACTCCTACCCTCGGGCCGCCGGCTTACGCCGGGGACCCGGTCAGCGCCGGCCCGGGTGCCACCGCAGCGGTCCCGGGTGCAGGCTCCACCACGCGCGCCGCCACCAGGATCGGCGCTGCCGCAGGGCGGTGGCGTAGGCGACCGCCTGGCCGCCGGCCCGCCGCGCCTGCTCGTCGGTCGCCGACGCGGGGGCGAACGCCACCGTGTTGACCGCCGTGACCAGGGCGTCGAGCGGCGGAAGGCCGGTGCCGTCGGCCGGGGTGGCGCGGCGCAAGCGCGGTTCCTCCGCCGCGGGTGGGGTGGTTGCGGTGGGTGCCGTCGCGAACTCCGCGGCGAAGGCCGCGGCCTCGGTCGCCGCCAGGTGGGCGGGCACGGGGCGCCCGGCCAGCCGGAGGGCGTCGGTGAACTCGAACCAGGCGCCGGTGATCCGCTCGGCCGGGCCGCCCGTGGACAGCCGCCGCCGGCGCAGAGCCCCGCGCATGGACAGCAGCGTGGCGGCGGCCGCGGCCAGGATCAGCAGCGCCGCTCCGCTCGTACCCGAGGCGACCAGGACCCGCGACGGGCCGCCGCCGGCCGGGACCGCGGGAGCGGCCACCGCCGGCGGCGCCGAGGCGCTCGGCAGGTCCGTCGCCGGCGGCGGTTCCGAGGTCGGCGGGGCGGTGGAGGGCTTGGGCGTGAAGTCGTCCTCGACCGGGCGGGGCGGGTCGTCGCTCTTGGGCAGCGGGTCGAACGCCACCCAGCCCAGGTCGTCGAAGAGCACCTCCGGCCAGGCGATCGCGTCGCCGCCGGTCACCGGGCCGCCCGCCTTCGGCGCGGCGAAGCCCACGACCACCCGCGACGGCAGGCCGGTGAGGCGCGCCAGCAGGGCGAAGGACGCCGCGAACTGCTCCGAGGTGCCGCGCTGGCCGCCGCGGTCGCGGGGGCCGAACAGGAAGTACGACAGATTGGGGTACGCGTGCCCGCTCGGCGCGTCCGCCACCATGCGGTAGTGCTCGGCGAGGAACTCCTCGATCGCCGTCGCCCGGTCGTAGGCGGCGCCGTTGCCGTCCGCCAGCTCGTCGGCCAGGCGCTGGATCGGCTCGGGTACGCCCGCCCCGACGGCGAGGAAGCGGGCCACTTCGTCGCCGGCCGGCGAGTCGGCGGCGGGCAGCAGGTTGAGGTCCGGCTCCTGGGTGTCCGACGTGACGGTGTAGCGCAGCCCGGGACGCAGCTCCTCCGGGCGGATCACCGTGCCGCTGGCGGCGTCGTACGCGATGCGGGTGCCGTCCACGCCGGCCGGGGTCGGCACCACCGGCAGCAGCCGCCCGGTCAGCTCCTGCACCGTGATCTCCTGCGTGACCCGGGTGACGGGCACGTCCGGCAGCAGCGGCGGCCGCGGCAGCACGCGCCCGGCGTTGCGGTACGTCGCCCCGACCCGCCACGTGATGCCGTCGTAGTCGGGAAGCACCGCGAGCCGCAGGCGCACCTTTCCCTTGCCCGGGACCGAAGGGCCGACCTCCAGCAGCTTCTGCTCGGGCGCCAGCGCCCAGCCGGAGATCCGGTTCAGCGGGCTCTCGTCGAGGCTGTCCACCCGCGGCGGCTCGACGTACCGCCGGGGATCGACCGGGGTGGCGGTGACCCGGCCGCCGACCCACGGGCCGAGCGCCGCGATCAGGCCGAGGAGGACCACCAGGCCGGCGGCGGACCCGGCGAGCGCGCGCCCCCGCACCGCCGCGCGGGTCTTCGCGGGCATGCCCGCGAGCGACGGGCCACCGGCCGGCCGCGCGGTGACGGCCAGGGCGGCGACCACCGCGCCGGCGAAGGTGAGCGTCGGCCACCCGGCGCTGCCCGCGTTGGGCCCGACGACGTAGAGCGCGCCACCGTAGAGGGCCGCCGCGGGTACGCAGCCGAGGAGCACCCGGCCGGCGCGGACGGCGACCTCGCACCCGGCGAGCCCGGCCAGCCAGGCGGCGATCACGGGTACGACCACGGTGTCCGGCGTGGACTCCACCGGGATCATCGCGGTGAGCAGCCGCGGAATGCCGTTGACCAGGGCGTCGGTGACGATCTGCGGCAGCGGGTCGGAGAGCGCGGCATGCCCGGCGGCGATCTTCAGCGCCGCGGTCGCGTACCCGGCCAGCGCCACGACCGAGATCGGCGCGACGCTCCAGGACGGCAGCCGCCGCACGGCGACGCCGACGCCCACGGAGCCCAGCGCCGCGCCCGCGACCAGCCGCAGCAGCAGGCCGTCGGCGTAGATGCGCCCGAGCACGGTCCCGCAGAGGGCGATCAAAACCATCAGGGCCAGGGGTACGACCGCGGCCCGCAGCCACCTCACCATCCGCGCACCCCGTCCCAGGCGCCCGCGAACTGCTCGCCGTCCTCGGCCTCGATGACGATCATCCCGCCGCCCGTGGCGACCGGTGCCGCGTCGGGGTCGCCGAACAGGCCGGCGATCACCACCGGGTACGGCCCGCGCAGCGCGCTCACCGCGCCGAGGTCGGAGCGCCCGCCGGGGCCGGTGAGGAAGACGAGGGTGTCGCCGAGCCGGCCCTGGCGCAGGCTGCGCACGGTCCGGGTGAGGTCGCCGTCGCGCAGCCCCGCCTCGGTGAGGACGTCGAGGAACGGCCCGACGACCGCGCCGGAGACGAGATGCAGGGCGACGGGCAGGTCCTCCCGGACGGCGGCGGCGACGATGGAGGCGGCCGCCTCGCAGGCCGCCTCGAACGACTCGGCGGTGCCGTCGCGCTGCCCGGGATGCGCCGTGGCCCGGTCGTCGAGCACCACGACGATCGTCGGCTCGCTGGTGTCGAGCTGTTCGCGGACCATCAGCTCGCCCACCTTGGCCGAGCTGCGCCAGTGCACGCGGCGCAGCTCGTCGCCGACGACGTACTCCCGCAACGAGTCGAAGGTGATCGTGCCGTGCGGCACCTTGTCGATCCGCCCGTCGAGGCTGCGCGCCATCCCGGCCGGTACGGCGCGCAGCAGGTGGATCCGCGGGTGCACCCAGACGGTGGTGGTGCCGCCGTACGCGCGCGACAGCGTGAGCAGCCCCAGCGGATCGTCGCGGGTGACCCGCAGCGGGCCGACCGGCACGACCCCGCGCCGGGTGGTCGGCACCGGGTATCCGACGGTGGTGTCCCGCCCGGGGCGCAGGCGCAGCAGTGGCACCGGCACGCTGTCCGGCCCGCACCGGTCGGTGGCGACGAGGTTGGCGGCCCGCAGGCGGCTGGTGTTGCGGACGGTCAGGGTCATCGCCGCGGGCTCGCCGCGGGGGACGCGGTCGGGCTCGGCCACCCGGTCCACACCGAGCCGGGGCCGCCAGAGCCCGAACGCCACCGCGCAGAGCACGGCGGTCCCGGCGGCCGCACCGAGCAGTGCCAGGTCGGGATAGCCGAAGCGGAACCCGACCGCGAGCAGCACGACGGCGGCGAGAACGACCCCGGCCCCCCGCCCAGTGATCCGCGCGCCCCGCCCGCCGAGCCCGGGGCGCGTGCCGGAACCGGCACGGCGGGCGGTGAACCCGGATCGGGGGGTCCCGCTCCCGGGGGCGGGCGCGTTCACGCTCCGGCGCGCTGGTTGTCCGGCAGCGGGACCGGGACCGAGCGGACCGCGTCGTCGAGGACCTCCGCCGCGGTGACGCCGCGGAGCTGGGCGTCCGCCGACAGCAGCAGGCGGTGGGCGAAGACCGGCTGCAGCAGGGTCTTCAGGTCCTCCGGCAGGACGAAGCCGCGCCCGTTGATGAGCGCCCAGGCCGAGGCCGCGCGGGTCAGGGCGATCACGCCGCGGGGGCTGACGCCGACGCGGACCTGCGGGTGGTCGCGGGTCGCGGCGGCGAGGCGGACCGCGTACGTGTAGAGGGGGTCGGCGATGTGCACCCGGGACGCCATGCGGACCATCTCGCCGACCGTGGCCGTGTCGGTGACCGGCTCGAGCGCGTCGGGGGAGCGCAGTGCCGCGCCGCGCAGCACCTCGACCTCGACCTCCTCGGCCGGGTATCCGACGGAGAGCTTGACCAGGAAGCGGTCGAGCTGGGCCTCGGGCAGCCGGTAGGTGCCGTCCATCTCGACCGGGTTCTGCGTCGCCACCACGAGGAAGGGCTGCGGCACCGGGTGCGGTACGCCGTCGACGGTGACCCGGCGCTCCTCCATGACCTCCAGCAGCGCGGACTGCGTCTTGGGCGAGGCCCGGTTGATCTCGTCCGCGATGACGATGTTGGCGAAGACCGGGCCCGGGTGGAACTCGAAGCCACGGCTCGCCTGGTTGAAGATCGTGACGCCGGAGACGTCGGAGGGCAGCAGGTCGGGCGTGAACTGGATGCGACGCCACTGGCCCCGGACGGCCGCGGCGAGCGCCCGCGCCAGCGTGGTCTTGCCGACGCCGGGAACGTCCTCCAGCAGGACATGGCCCTGCGCGAAGAACGCGGCCAGGGCGAGCCGGACCACGTCGGGCTTGCCCAGCACGACCATGCCGATCCGGTCGGCGAGCTGCGCCGCGATGCCGGCGAAGCCCTCGATGTGCGCGGGCGGTAGGGGCTCGGTGCTCACAGGGACGTCCTCAACACGTGGGCAGGTCGTTCACATCGTCGCCACCGTCGAGGTTGAGCCACGCGAACGGGATGTAGTTCTTGCCTTTGTAGTTGACCTGGATCCACCAGGTGCTGCGCTTGTCGTTGTTGTAGATGTAGGCGTAGACCTCCTCGCCCTGCTTCTTGCAGTACGCCTCCAGCCGGGTGCCGGGCTCGGCCCAGCCGACCTGCTTGCTGTTGTCCTGCCGGGTGACGCTGAAGATCTCGTTGCCGTTGCGGCCGGCACGGTCCGCGTCGCAGTAGGTGGCGGTGGCGCCATCCTTGCCGTTCTTGCAGGTCGCGGTGCCGAACAGGGCGTCGGTCCGCTGCTGGCGGGCCTGCGTGACCTCGCCGGCCGCGTTGCGCGCGCTGACCGTGAACGTGTACGTCGTGCTCGGCTTGAGTCCACCGAGCTGGAGGCTGGTGCAGCTGCCCGAGGCCGAGCCGCCGCCGTCGGAGGCCGAGACCGCGCAGGTCGCCGTGCCGCCGCCGGCGTCGACGGTGAAGGTGACCGTCGCGCTGTTGAAGGTGGCCGAGGACCCGGTGATCGTCACCGCGGGCTTCGCCACCGTGCGGGCCGTCGCGGAGCCGGGCTCGCCCTCGCCGGCCTCGTTGACCGCGCGGACCTCGACGGCGACGGTCTCGCCCTCGCCGAAACCCTCCAGCGTGGCGCCGGTGCCGTCGGTGACCTCGGTGGTGCGGCCGCCGGCGGCGACGACGTACTTGGTGATCGGACGGCCGTTGTCGGCCGGTGCGGCCCAGGAGACCCGGATGGTGCCGGGCCGGTCGCCGACCGTCGCGGCGTCGACGCCCTCGGTGCGGCCGGGCCTGGTGAAGGGCACCACGCTGGTGCTGACGGGCGAGGCCTTCGAGCCGGCGCCGCGCTCGTTGACCGCGACGACGGTGAACGCGTACTGCTTGCCGTACTCCAGCTCGCCGGCGGGGATGGTGAGCGACGTGCCGTCCTTCGCCTCGCCCACCGGCGAGCTGCCGCCCTCGCTGATCGCGGTGACCGCGTAGCGCTCGATCTCGAGTCCCTGCCCGTTGGCGGCGGGCCAGCTCACGACGACCGTGCCGTCCGGCTTCGCCTCGGCGGCGACGGCCGTCGGCGCGTCCGGCACCTCGGCCGTGGGCTTGACCGCGTTGCTGGCGCGGGCCGGGCCCTCGCCCTTCTGGTTCACCGCGCGCACGGTGAACCGGTAGGTCTCGCCGTTGGTCAGGCCGGTGACGTCGAGCGACCGCTGGTTGGCGCCGACCGGGAAGGTCCGGTCCGCACCCTCGACGACATACCGGGTGATGGGCGCGCCGTTGGCGGGCGCCGCCTGCCAGGTCACCCGCACCTGGGCGTTGCCGGCCGCGGCCCGCACGGCGCGCGGTGCGCCCGGCTTGGTCACCGGCGGCTTCTTCGGCTTCGGCGGCGGCGGGGGCGGGTCCGGCGGGGTCGGCGGCGGGTCGCCACCGAGCACGTCGTCGGCATACTTGTCGACCACCCGCACCGTGTGCGCGCCGTCGACGACCCGGGCGGTGGACGCACCGGGCGCGTTGATGAACAGGTAGCTCTCGCGGACCTCGAGCTCCAGCGGGCCGCCGGGGTCGGGGAAGCCGATGTCCTTGCGCACCCGCCCGGCCTGGTCGAAGACGTGCACCGTGCCGGTGGACTCGTCGGCGACGTAGAAAAAGCCCTCCCAGGCGACCGCCGCCTGCAGCTCGGCGCCGTCGCCGGGCACCGGGAAGTCGGCGGTGGTCCGGCCCTGGCTCACGCCGTAGACGCGCCGGGCGTCGGGGACGGTGACCGGCACGACGTCGCCCTCGGTGTGCGCGGGCAGCGAGCCCGGACCCTCCAGCGGCAGCGTGACGGTCTGCTTGGCCGGGCCGCGCACGGTCGTGAGCTCGTTGGTCGTGCGGTTGAGCACGGCGACGCCGCTCTCCAGCGTGGAGATGGTGAGGTCGTGGTTGCCCGGGGCGACCGACTCGGTGCGCACCAGCGCGGGCCCGGCGGCCGCCTGCCCGGCGCCGGTGCTCACCGAGTCGGTGCCGGAGCCGCTGGTGGTGGCACCGTCGGGCAGCGGCGCGGGAGTGATCACCGACACCGTGCCCTCGCTGGGCACGGCGATCCACAGATTGCCCTTGCCGTCGAAGACGCCGCCCGTGATGCCGGGCGGGAAGCGCAGCGACTGCCCGATCGGGGTGAGCGTACGCGGGTCGAGCTGGCGCACCTCGCCCTGCACGGTGTCGACGATGAAGGCGGCGTCCTTGTCCAGCGCGACCCGCACGCCGAGGCCGGAGGTGGTCGGGGCGGTCGCCGCCTCCTTGAGCGAGACGAGGTCCATCGTGCTGACCAGGCCGGTCTGCACATCGCGCAGGATGACGAAGCGGTCATTCTGGGTGACCTGAACCTGGTGCCCGCGGGCGCGTGGCACGTCGACCCGGGTGTCCACCCGGGCCGTCACCCCGTTGACCCGGGCGGCCTCGCCCTTGGTGCGGCTCCAGACCCAGGAGGCCGCGTCGAAGCTGGCGACCGCCTGGTCGGCGGCGCCGAGGCCGAGCACGGTGAGCCCGAGGCCCGCGACGAGGGCCAGCACGGTGCCGATGGTGACAAGGCCACCGCGGCCCCGCCAGCGCTTTCCGCGCCGCTCGGTGACGGCGTCCTCACTGGACGCTTTCGCAGTGGCCACGGTCTGGATCCCTTCCGGTGCACCGGCTCTCATCCCCCAGGACGCAGGCCATCATAGGGGCCGCGGGGGCGGCGTGGGCATCGGGCAAGTCACGGTTGTGGATTGTGATGATCGCTCACGGTGATCATCACCGCGGCGGTCCGGAGTCGGCGTCACTCTCCGTACGGTTGGTGCACGCCTGCGGTGACGTGGCGAACTGGCTGGTGCTGTAGACCGCCACCACGGCGAAGCAGTAGTCCAGCTCGGCGTTGAGGCCGTTGAGGTCGAACGAGGTCGTGGCGGGCCCGACCTGGCCCATCGGCTTGAGCTGCTCGCCGCGGCGGCCGCCGGTGACCAGGAACGAGGTGCGGCCGTTGGCGGGGTCCGCCCAGGTGAGCCGCACCGAGGACCCGTAGTCGCGCATCCGCACGTCGGTGGGGGCGGGCCCGCTCAGGGCCGGCACGCGGGGATCGCCGCCGTCGCCGTCGCCGCCGTCCGGCTTCGCCAGGACGACCACGAGCGCGGCCACGGCGATGATCACGCCGAGGACCGCGGCGATCGCCGCGAACAGGGCCGGAGCCTTGCCGGCGTACGAGGACCGCCCACCACCGGACGAACCGGACGCCCCGGGCTGCGCGGCGGTGAAGCCCGCCCCGGGTGGCGCGGCGGTGACGGCGGGGCCGGGCGGCGGAGGAGCGGAGGGATCGGGCTGCCGCTGTGCCGGCACCGCCGGCGGGGTGGGTGGGAAAGCGGCGGCCGTCGGCGCGGCAGGCGAGAAGGCTGCGACGTCCGGCGGCGGCGTGCGCGTGAAGGCGGCCGCCGTCGGGGTGAAGGCGGGCGGCGTCGGGGTGAAGGCGGGCGGCGTCGGGGTGAAGGCGGGCGGCGTCGGGGTGACGGCGGGCGGTGGCGTGGAGATCGCGGGCGGTGCGGCCGGCGGGAAGGCGGCCGTCGGCGCCGCCGGAGAGAAAGCTGCGGCGGCTGGCGGGGCGGAGGTCGCGGGCGGGGGTGAGGGTGGTGCCGAAGGTGGGGGAGTGGGCAGCTCGATGCGTACGGTCGGAGGGTCTTCTCCCAGGTAGGAGCGCGCCTGCGTGACCGTCCAGTGGTCCGGCCCCAGGACCGCCGGGCCGTGTGCGGCCACCCGGCCGAAGGCGCGGCGGGCCTCGTGGCGGTTCTCCATCTCCTCGGCGACCATGCCCAGGTCGAAGGAGATGCCCAGCATCGCCGGGTCGGCGTCGCCCAGCCGCCACTGCCCGGCCGCGTAGGCCTCTTCGAGCACCCGGCGCGCGGACGACGGGTCGCCGGCCCGCCGGTGCACCGCGGCCAGCTGCCGCGCCGTGGCGAGCACCTCGGGGTCGTCCTCGCCCAGGTTGACCCGTCCCAGGTCGACGGCGTGCTCGAGCAGCGCGCGGGCCTGCGCGACGTCGCCGGAGTCGGCGAGCGCCTGGGCACGCTGCCGGGCTGCCAGGAGCGGGGACGGCTGGGACACCCAGCCATGCTGCCTGGAACCGGGACCTTTCGCCAGTGCCGCTCCCCGGCGGGAGACCGGGGACCGTGTCGATGCCGGGTCTTCGCGCACGGGCGCGGAACGGCCGGACGGCGGACCGCGCCGTTGAGCCGAGCCGTTCAGCCGAACGGTCAGAACCGCGGACGCGTAGCCGACGCAGCCGTTCTGCGGTCCGCGCCGCCGGAATACGGTGCCGGAAGGCCCGGGTCCCGAGCCTTCCGACGTGGGTGGTGAGGTCGCCATGACCTATACGGTGCTGACCGGACAATTCGTCATTCGGTACGCGGATCTCCCGCGCCAGGGCCCGGAGCCGGACGGCGACACCGTCAAGTTCCGCCCGGACTCGCCGGCGCTGGTGGAGAGGTTGCCCCGGCCGTCCGGCACGCCGCCGGACCTCGGCGCCCGCGGGATCGCGGTACGCCTGGAGGCGATCGACGCCCTGGAGACCCACTTCGGCGAGACGCACCAGGAGCTCGCCGGTGCCAACGCCGCTCGCGACGAGCTGCTGCGCCTGCTCGGGTTCACGGGCGTGGAGTTCTTCGACGACCTGCCCAACAAGGTGCGCTCCGCCGACCGGGACAGCCTGCGGGGGCACGTGCTGTCCAACGGCATCGACGCCAACGGGCGCCTGATCGGCTTCGTCTACCCGGCCGAGCCGCCGGGACCCGCCGGCGGCACCGTCTTCCTCGACGACGCCGGTGCGGACCGGTCGGTCAACGCCCGGCTGCTCGCGGCGGGCCTGGCGTACCCCGCGTTCTACGCGACGTTGCCGGCGTCGCTGCGTACCCATCTCGCCGCGGTCTCCCGCAAGGCCCGCGCCGACGGCGCCGGGATCTGGCCGGCCGCGGCGGCCGACCCGGACGGTGCCGCCACGGTCACCGACCTGGCCGCCCTGCAGCGGCTGGTGTGCTGGCCGAAGCTGTTCCGCCGGCTGGTGCCGTTCCTGGCGGCGGGCGCCGCGAACCTCGACGGCTTCGACGCCTGGCTGCGCTCGGACCCGGTCAACCGGGACGACTCGCTGTTCCTGCTGGACCGGCTGGAGAGCGGCAATCTGCACGACGTGGTCGAGGCCGCCGGGCACCGCATCCGGATGACGGTCTGGCCCGAGGACTTCATCATCGGCCCGGATCCGGCACCCCCGGGCGCGCCGACACTTCCGCCGGCGCTGGCCGCGGGCGACGTCCTCATCGTGGCGGCCCTGCCCGACCCGGCCGGGGCGGATCGGGGCAGGGAGCGGCTGACGTTGCTCAACACCACCGCCGCGCAGGTCGACCTGGCCGGGTGGACGCTGCGGGACCGCAACGGCCGCGCGCAGCGGCTGGCCGGCACGCTGGCCGGCGGCGCGGTCACCCAGGTCGCCGTGGAGGGCCCGTTCGCGTTGGGCAACGCCGGAGCGACGGTCGCCCTGCTGGACGCGCT
The DNA here is from genome assembly GCF_014648355.1 of Couchioplanes azureus. Lineage (GTDB taxonomy): Bacteria > Actinomycetota > Actinomycetes > Mycobacteriales > Micromonosporaceae > Actinoplanes > Actinoplanes azureus. Next base: position 451,749 of record NZ_BMQY01000002.1, on the reverse strand, counting down.
GGGTACGCCCATCGACGAGGTGACCTACCGCGCCGGGCAGGTCAAGGAGGGCCGCACCATCGCCTTCGGCCGGTGACCGTCAGCGGCGGGCGGCGCCGGCGGCGATGACCGGGAGCAGGGCGAGGGCGAAGACTCCACCGCCGGCGGCCAGGACGGAGTAGCTCCCGGTGGCGACCACGACGCCGGAGGCCATGCCGCCGGTGGCCCCGGCGAGGGCGATGGCGACGTCGACCAGGCCCTGCGTCCGGGCGCGCGTCTCCAGCGGCAGGGCGTCGGTCACGATCGCCGTGCCCGAGACGATGCCGAGGTTCCAGCCCGCGCCGAGCAGGCCGAGCGCCAGGGCGAGCGCCGGTACCGAGCCGCCGGGCGCGACGGCGGCGACGATGCCGGCGGCCAGCAGCGTGACCGCGCCGGCGGCGGCG
>NZ_BMQY01000002.1:0-451310 GCF_014648355.1 Couchioplanes azureus | reverse complement strand
CCGCCGAAGCGGTCGACGAGCCAGCCGGTGGCGGGCGACGGCAGGTACATGGCCGCCACGTGGACGGCGATGACCAGCCCGGAGGCGGCGATGCCGAGGCCGTGGTCGTGCATGTGGACCGGCGTCATGGTCATGACGGCGACCATGACGACCTGGGTGAGGACCATGATGGCGGCGCCCACCGCGACGCGCCCCGGGCCGGTGCCGGCGGCGCAGGGTGCGGCGGCGGGCGCGGAGCCGGCCTCGGCGGTGGCCAGCGAGCGGGCCAGCAGCAGCGGGTCGGGACGCAGCCAGCAGGTCAGGGCCAGGGCGGCGAGCGCGTAGGCGGCGCCGGAGAGCAGGAACGGCCCGGCCAGGTGCGGGACGCCGAGGGCGCGGGCGAGCTCGCCGGCGGGCGCGGCGAGGTTCGGGCCGACGACGCCGCCCACGGTGGTGGCGACGAGGACGGTGGAGACGGCGCGGCCGCGGTGGGTGCGCTCGGCGAGGTCGGCGCCGGCGTACCGGGCCTGGAGGTTGGCGGCGGTGCCGGCGCCGTACAGGAAGAGGGCGGGGAACAGCAGCAGCGCGCTGCCGGCCACGGCGGCGACGATGACGCCGGCGCTGCCGGCGGCCCCGGCGAGGTAGCCCAGGGCCAGGCCGGGCCGGCGGCCGCGGGCCTGGGAGAGGCGGCCGACGACCACCGACGCGAGGGCGGAGCCCGCGGTGAACAGCGCGCTGGGCAGTCCGGCGAGGCCGGTGCCGCCGAGCATGTCCGCGGCCAGCAGCGCACCGACCGTGATGCCGGCGGCCAGGCCGCCGCCGCTGAGGATCTGCGAGACCACCAGGACGGTCAGGACGCGGCGCTGGGTCGCGGCGCGGTCGGGGACGGCGGGCGGCACCGTGGTGGCAGCGGTCAAGGGACTCTTCCGGTCGCAGGGCTCGGCCCGCGGATGGTATCTGCGGGCGCTCCTCCGTTCGGGCCGGCCGGTTCCGGAACCGGGGCGGGATGTCCGCATGCGGACCTGAATGTGCCGGCGGGAGAGCGCTCCCTCCCTTGACATCGGCCCTGGCCTATCGCTTGCTGTGACCTGGGTCATGGATCCCTACGGAAAGGACCACCCGCATGACGACTCGCCCTTCCGGGCGCCGGCGCCCCGGCCGTCTCCTCGCCGCCGGCCTCGCCCTGGTGGCCGCCGGAGCGCTGACGGGTACGTCCGCGTCCGCGGCACCGACCGTTGCCGGCGACGCCGTGCCGGCCGTTGCCGGCGACGCCGTGCCGCCTGTTGCCGGCGGTGCCGTGCCGGCCCTCGGTGCCGGCGTGACCGTGTTCGACCCGAGCATGCCGGTCGAGCGGATCCAGGCCACTCTGGACGCCACGCACGCCCGGCAGGTCGACAACGAGATGGGCACCGGCCGCTACGCATACCTCTTCAAGCCCGGCACGTACGGCACCGCGGAGAAGCCGCTGCAGATCAAGGTCGGGTACTACACCGAGATCTCCGGGCTGGGCGCCTCCCCGTCCGACGTCGTCATCAACGGCAAGGTCGAGGTCTACAACCGCTGCCTCGCCGACGGCGGTACGGCCAACTGCCTCGCGCTGGTCAACTTCTGGCGTACGCTCTCCAATCTGACGATCAACGTCAACGGCGCCGGTCAGGACGGCTGCCGCGCCTCGGCCAACTTCTGGGCCGTGTCGCAGGCCGTGTCGCTGCGCCGGCTCGACATCAGGGGCGGCAACCTGTCGCTGATGGACTACTGCACGGCCGGCCCGCAGTACGCCAGCGGCGGCTTCATCGCCGACTCCGCGCTGCCCGACGTCGTCAGCGGCTCGCAGCAGCAGTGGCTCACCCGCGACAGCTCCGTCAAGAGCTGGTCGAACGGCGTGTGGAACCAGGTCTTCTCCGGCGTCGAGGGGGCGCCGGACGACGCGACGTTCCCGGTGCCGCCGTACACCACCGTGGCGCGGACGCCGCTGAGCCGGGAGAAGCCCTACCTGTTCGTCGACGCGCGGGGCCGGTTCCAGGTGCGGGTGCCGTCGGCGCGCCGGGGCACCGCCGGCACGTCCTGGGGCGAGGGCGCGACGCCCGGCCGTACGCTCGCGCTCGGCGACTTCTTCGTGGCCCGGCCCACCGACCCGGTGTGGCGGATCAACGCCCAGCTCGCGCTCGGCAAGCACCTGTTGCTCACCCCCGGCGTGTACGACGTGGGCCGCAGCATCGACGTACGGCGTCCCGGCACGGTGGTCCTGGGCATCGGGCACGCCACGCTCACCGCGGTCGGCGGCGCGACCCCGCTGACCGTCGCCGCGGTGCCGGGCGTCGTCGTCGCGGGTGTCACCATCGACGCCGGCACCGAGGAGTCGCCGGCGCTGCTGCGCGTCGGCCGCAAGCACGGCATCGGGATCAGCTCGCCGGAGAACCCGACCACCCTGTCCGACGTGTACTTCAGAGTCGGTGGGCCGCACATCGGCAAGGCCGGCACGGCGCTCGAGATCAACAGCGACGACGTGCTCATCGACCACACCTGGGTGTGGCGCGCCGACCACGGCGTCGAGGGCTTCACCGAGGGCGTCGAGGGCGACACCGAGCGCTGGCGCACCAACACCGGCCGGCAGGGGGTGGTGGTCAACGGCGACGACGTCACCGCGACGGGCCTGTTCGTCGAGCACTTCCAGCGCTACAACACCACGTGGAACGGCGAGCGCGGCACGACGATCCTCTACCAGAACGAGCTGCCGTACGACCCGCCGACGCAGGCCGACTGGATGAACGGGACGGTCGAGGGCTACGCCGGCTACAAGGTCGGCGACCGGGTACGCCGGCACACCCTGCACGGCGGCGGCGTCTACGTGTTCCACCGGAACGACCCGTCGATCCACACCGAGAACGGCTTCGAGGTCCCGCGGCGCCCCGGCGTCGAGCTGCACCACGTCATGACCGTGAACCTCGGCGCGGGCACCATCGACCACGTCGTCGACGGGGTGGGCGGCCCGGCCGACACCGGCCACGTCGGCGTGCCGGTCTACGTGAACGACTACCCGGCGCCGTGAGCGCCCCCGGCCATGTGCACCGCCCGCCTGCCGGTGCACATGGCCGGTCTCTCCGGGTTGTTTGCCGATGGGTGCGGCACCCGTTGTCCGGACGCCGCGGTGGCACTTACCGTCCGGGCATGGCGTGCGTGCCGGACGGCCGTCGCTCGCGGCCGGCCGGACCCTGGCCGCCGCGTGCGCCCCGGCGGAGGAGACGACCGTGCACTACTGGGAGCTGGCGTACGACCGCCACGGCACGCTGACCGCACCCGCCGAGGCCGCCTTCCTCGACGAGCTGGCCGCGCGCGCGGTCACCGACCTGTTCGTGTTCGTGCACGGCTGGGGCACCGGCGAGCACCGCGCCCGCGGCCTCTACCGGTCGCTGTTCCCGCTGATCGAGGGCATGGCGCCGGGCACACCCGGCTTCGCCGGGATCCTCTGGCCGGCGCTGTGGTTCCCCGACCCGCCGCCGGAGGCCGAGGCCCGGGTCCGGGCGGCGATGGAGGCCGACCGGCCGGGAGTGGCGGACGCGGCGGTGTCGGGGGCGGGGATCGCCCGCTTGCTCGTGGACTCCTTCGAGGAGGACCGGCACGCGGACCTCACGCGGATGGGCGAGCTCGTCGACCAGGGGCTGGCCGGGATCGGCACCGACCGTACGGAGGTCCAGCAGGCCCGCCTCGGCGAGTTCCACCGGCTGCTGGCCACGGTCTTCGGCACGGCGCCGCAGGGCGCGGAGGACTCGGGGGAGCAGGCGTTGTTGCTCGCCGAGCGCCCCGAGGTGGCGTACGCCCGCATCGCCGGCATCCTGGGCAGCGCTCCCGCCGGCGGCGAGCGGGGGGTCGGGGACATCTTCGGCAAGGTCTGGAACGGCGCCAAGAACGCGCTGCGGATCGCCTCCTACTTCGAGATGAAGGGCCGCGCCGGCGACATCGGCCGCCGCGGGCTCGGGCCGCTGCTGGAACGGCTCCGCCGGCGGCTGCCCGGCGTGCGGGTGCACCTGGGCGGGCACAGCTTCGGTGCCCGGCTGGTCTCGTTCGCGCTGGCCGGGATCGGCTCGGCGGCGGCCAGCCCGGTCGCCTCCCTGTTCCTGGTGCAGGGCGCGTTCTCGCACTACACCTTCACCCCGCGCGGCGCGACGCCGTCCGGCTCGGCGGGCGCCCTGCACGGGGTCGCCGACCGGGTCGCCGGGCCGCTGGTGGCGACGTTCACCCGGCACGACTGGGCGCTGTGCCGCTGGTATCCGAAGGCGTCGTTCCTCGCCCGCGACGACAAGGCGGCCCGGGTGGACCCGGCCCTGCGGTGGGGGGCGCTGGGTGCGCACGGCTTCCAGGGCGCGGCTCCGGCGCGGCGGCTGGCGGTGCAGCCGGCCGGGACGGCGTACCGTCTGACGCCCAGGACGTTCCACAGTGTCGACGCGGGCGCGGTCGTCGCCGACACCCGGCAGTCGCCGTTCTTCGGGGCCCACGCCGACATCGTGCATGCCGAGATCGCCTGGCTCGCCGCGGCGGCGGCCGCCACCGGCTGAGCGCCCCCCGGAAACCGCCGCCCGGATGGGCGCCGCCCGGAGGCCCGCCACCCGCTGAGCGTCCGGGGCCCGGCCGGTTCGCTCAGCCGATCCGGACGGTTTCGGGTGGGGGCCGCTCGGCCGCGGTGGCCGGGGCGGGCCGTCCGGCCGGGGCGAGCCGGGAGTGCCGCTCGGCCCGGCGGGTCAGCCGGGCGATGATCCGGCGCAGGCCCGGCCGGTTGCGGGTGGCGACCAGGGCGACCGCGACGAGGGCGGCCGGGACGGGCGCCGGTGACCCCGGTTCGTCGGCGCCCGCGGTGACGTGGGCGCAGATCTCGACCACCGCCGCCACCGCGCCGAACAGCGCCGCGGGTTTGCCGGCCCCGGCCGCCGCGGCGACCACGACCGCGAGCCAGACGGTGCACCGCAGGGTGGCGTCGAACGGCTCGGCCGGGCGCAGCAGCGGCAGCGCGGCGAGGACGACGGCGCCGGCCAGCGGCAGCAGGGCCAGAGCCGGGCGCAGCCTGCGGGCAGGGCCCGGGAGACCGCGATCGCGCGCCGTGGTGCTCATGGCCGGAGAATATACCGGTGTCCTGACTATGCGGAAAACGCTGGTCCTTTGGTCGGGATTTGCCGGGGGATCGACCTATTTATCGTGTTCCCCGGACCGTCGGGTGGTCGCCGCCGGAAGATGCGGGGAGGGCCGGGCCGCCGGGCCGGGCGGTCGCTCGAGTCCGCGGCCCAGGTGTCGACAAGAGTGCCGAAGCCGTCAGGTAGGGAGCTTTGATCATGCAAACCGCGTCCGCGCGGAGCACGGCGACTCCGGACACCGACGTCGCGATCGGTGCGGTGCTGCGGGGGCGGCTCGTCCAGCCCCTGTTCCAGCCGATCGTCGACCTCTCCAGCCAGGCCGTGGTGGGGGTCGAGGCGCTCGCCCGCGGCCCGGCGGGTACCGCCCTCGAGTTCCCGGATCGCCTGTTCGGCGCCGCCCGGGACGCGGGCCGCCTCGGTGAGCTGGACATGCTCTGCTCCGAGCGGGCGCTGGAGTGCGCCGTGGCGGCCCAGGAGGCGCCGCCGCTCGTCTTCGTCAACGCCGAGCCGGCCGCGCTCAACCAGCCGCTGTCGCCCCGGCTGGTCGAGCTGGTGCAGGGTGGCCTGCCGTTCCGCGAGGTTCTGGAGTTCACCGAGCGCGCGCTGCCCGCCGTACCCGGCAGCATGATGCGCATCGCCGCGCAGGCGCAGGCCTGGGGCACCGGCCTGGCCCTCGACGACGTGGGCGTCGACCCGATGTCGCTGGCCTTGCTCCCCGTCCTGGAGCCGGAGGTCATCAAGCTCGACATGAGCCTGATCCGCGACCCGGACACCGAGCACACCCGCGCCACCTGTGCCGTCGTGCGGTCGCAGGCGCGGCGTACCGGCGCCGTGGTGGTCGCGGAGGGCATCGAGACCGAGGCCGACCTGGCCACCGCGCGGCTGCTCGGCGCCGTGTGGGGCCAGGGCTGGCTGTTCGGCCGGCCGGCCCCGCTCGACCAGCTCGACCCGCACCGCTACGACCCCTCGGGGGTCCACGCGCTGCGCCCGCCGCGGCCCGGGTTCCACCGGCCCGCCGGCACGGCCTACGAGACCGCGGAGCGCCACACCGTGGCGACCGCCGCCACGCCCGAGAGCATCTCCGTGGCCCTCGCCCGGCTCCGGGACACCGCGGCGGCCCAGGACGCCGCCATCGTGGTGGCCTCCGTGCCGGAGACCCGGCCGGAGCTCACCGCCGCCCTGCAGGAACTCGCCGACCAGGCCCGATCGGTGATCCTGCTCGACCGGCCCCGTCCCGACGAGCTCACGGCGGTGGTGCTCGGACCGGGGCAGGGGTACGCGGTGTGCACCCGGGGCGACCACCTGGTGACCCTCGACGACCTGACGCCGGTGGCGGCGGTCACCCGCATCCTGCTCAACCAGCTCGCCTGAGCGCCCGGCGGCGGAGGTACGGTCGGATCATGCCGGCGCCGACCGCCACCGTGCTGCTCGTCTTCGGGCGCGGCGTGCTCCGCTCCGGCGACGGGTACGCGCTCACGCCCGGCAGCGCCGCGCGGGTGGACGCCGCGGTCGCCTACGTCCTGCGCCACCGCGACGCCTTCCTCGCCGCCGCCCGGTGCGGCGGACCGGCCCGGATCGTGTTCAGCGGCGGCTGGGCCGAGGCGTGCGAGGGCGCGGCGGAGCCGCCCGTCGGCTGCCGCGAGGGTGACCTGATGCTGCGGCGCGCGCTCGCGGCCGGCATCGGCCGGTACGCGGACCTGCGCGCCGAGACCCGTTCGCGCAGCACGCTGGAGAACGTGCTCCACGTCGCCGCCGAGGGCCTGCTCGCGGACCTGCGCGAACCGCTCGGCCTGGTGTCGCACTCGTGGCATCTCCCGCGGGCGCGCTACCTCACCGGCAAGGTGCTCGGGTTGCCCGGCGCGGGGCTGGTCGACGTGCCCGTCACCGGCGGGGACGACGGCGCCCGGCGCGGCGAGCGGCTGGCGTACCTGATCTCCCGGGTCTTCCTGCTGGGTACCCGGGACGCCGCCGCCCTGCTGCGCCGCGAGCGCCGCCTGGTCGCGGGGCTGCGGCGGGCCGAGCGGATGCTGCGCCGCGCCGAGCGGACGGTGCGCCGCCGGGCGCCGGTGGCCGACCCGGTCGCCGTCGACGTGCTCGATCGGGTCACAGAAGCGCGTTCGGCGCTGGACGGGCGGGTATAGGAGCCCGCGAGGCGGAGGGGCCGCGTCGAAAGGATTGCCGATGGAGTCGGGCGAGGATTCGGCGGTCGTGCTGCTGCCGGCGTACCAGCCGGGGCACCGGCTGCTCGAGCTGGCCGGCGGCCTGCGCGCCGCGCGGGCGGGAGTGTCCGTGGTGGTGGTCGACGACGGCAGCGGCCCGGCGGCGGCCCCGGTGCTGACGGCCGCGGCCGAGCTCGGCTGCACCGTGCTGAGCCACCTTGCGAACCGGGGCAAGGGCGCGGCGCTCAAGACCGGTTTCCGGCACATCGCCGCCGCGCATCCCGCGCGCGCCGTGGTCTGCGCCGACGCGGACGGCCAGCACAGCGTGGACGACGTGCTCCGGGTCGGTGACCGTACCCGGGCCACCGGCCGTGCCGTGCTGGGCGTGCGCCGCTTCGCGCACATGCCGCTGCGCAGCAGGGTCGGCAACACCGCCACCCAGCTGCTGTTCCGGGCCGCCACCGGGCGGCGGGTCGGCGACACCCAGACCGGGCTGCGCGGCTTCCCGGCAGACCTGCTGGGCTGGCTCGGCTCGGTGCCCGGCGAGGGTTTCGACTACGAGATGAACGTGCTGCTGTACGCGTCCCGCCGCGGCCTGACCTTCGACGAGGTCACCATCGCCACGACCTACCTGGACGACAACGCGTCCTCGCACTTCGACGCGGTGGGCGACGCGACGCGGATCTACTGGCCGCTGCTGCGCTTCGCGGTCTCCTCACGGGTCCCCGCCCGCTGAGACCGCGGACGGCAGCCGGACGGTGAAGACGGTGCCGGCGGCCGGTTCGCTCGCCACGGAGATCTCGCCGCCGTGGGCCTCCACGAGCTTGCGGACGATGGACAGCCCCAGCCCGCTGCCGCCCGTGGCGCGGTTGCGCGACCGGTCCGCCCGCCAGAACCGGTCGAAGATCCTCGGCAGGTCCTCGGCCGCGATGCCGGTGCCGGTGTCGCGCACCTCGATGGTGAGCCCGGCGCCGCCGGCGGATGCGCCGACCGTCACCGCGCCGCCCGCCGGGGTGTGCCGGATGCCGTTGGACACCAGGTTGCCGACGAGCTGGCGCAGGCGTACGGGATCGGCCGTCACCTGCGGATCGTCCACGACCTCCATGCTGAGCCGCACGCCCGCGGTCTCGGCCGCGCTGCGGTGCGCCTCGGCGACCTGGGCCAGGATGTCGCGGACGTACACCTCGTCCGGATGTACCCGCAGGTTGCCGGCGTCGGCCGCCGCCAGGTCGCTCAGGTCGTCGATGATGTGCTGCAGCTGCACCGCCTCCTCGTGCAGCAGCTCCAGCAGCTCCGGGCCGGTCGCGGTGAGCCCGTCCTGCGCGGCCTCCAGCCAGCTGCGGATGTTGGTCAGCGGGGTGCGCAGCTCGTGCGCGACGTCGCTGACCATCGCCCGGCGCAGGCTCTCCGAGCGCTCCCGGCGCTCGGCGAGGTCGTTGAGGGCCCGGGCCAGGGAACCGATCTCGTCGGCGGTGGTCACCGGCACCCGGGTGTGGTGGTCCGCGGGCCCGTCGGCGGCCGCGGCCAGCGCGCGCAGCGGCCGCACCAGGCGCCGGCCCGCCAGGACCGTCACCAGGACGGCGACGACCAGCACCGCGCCGGTCACCACCGCGATCCGCAGCGTGTTGGTCCGCGACAGGTTGAACACCGGCTGGCCCGCCTGGTCGTCCGGGTCGGTGACGAACAGCAGGGCCGGCGGGGCGACGTACTTCGCGAGCTGCGCCTGCCGGGCCGTCTCGATGCAGCGGGCGGTCTTCTCCGCGACGGCGGTGTCCGGCAGCGGCCCGGCCACGGGCGCCTTGAGCACCTGCGCCGTGAAGTCGGCATCGACCCGCAGGAACCGCGGGTCGGTCAGCCCCAGGCAGCCCGCCGCCCGTCGTTCCAGCTCGGTGAACGCCTTGTCCTCCGTGCGGGTCCGCCCGTACTCGGCCAGCCGGTCGCACCGCACGCCCAGTTCCAGCGGGGTGAGGTTGCCGCCGGTCCGCACCGACGGGCGTCCGGTGGCGGAGCTGACGAGCTCGCCGTCGAGGCCCGCGTCGCGCAGGCAGGCGAGCTCGGCCTGGGCGATCTTCTCCAGCAGCTTCCGTTCGTCCGCGGGCAGCCGGTACGGGCCCGCCACGCGGGGGTCGATGCGCACGTCGCCGCCGGTCAGGGCGAGGTCGAGGCGCAGCGGGTCGACCGTCGCGGACGGGCGCGCCGCGGCCAGCGACGGGCCCGGCGCCGAGTCGGCGATCGGCCGGCGATCCTCGGTCATCAGGGTGATGCGCCGGCCGGTTCTCGCGGCGCGCTCGGCGACGACCGTCTCCACGCCGGTCCAGTCGCGGTGCGTGGCCGCGTAGCCCACCAGCGTGTCGTAGACGCTCTTGTCGTCGGCGAGCGAGCGGCCCTGCTCCTGCTGGATCGCGCGGGTGACGGTCTGGGTGGCCAGCCAGGCGGTGGCCACGATCGCGGCGACGGCGACCAGGACGGAGGTCGCCAGCAGCCGGGTGATCAGGCTGCGGTGCAGCGGTACCCGCCGGGCGGCCGGTGCGCCGCTCACTCCGCGCCACCGGTGAGCTTGTAGCCGATGCCGTACACGGTCAGCAGCAGCTCGGGCCGGCGCGGATCCGCCTCGATCTTGCGACGCAGGTTCTTCACGTGCACGTCGATGGTGCGTTCGGTGGAGCTGCGGTCGATGCCGCGGGTGTGCCCGAGCAACTGCGCGCGGGTGAAGACGCGGCCCGGGTGGGCGGCCATCGCGGCCAGGATGGCGAACTCGCCCGGGGTGCAGCCGACCGGTTCGCCGTGGGCCCGCACCTCGTGCCGGGTGGGGTCGACGGCGAGCGGGCCGGCCCGCAGGACCGGTGCGGTGGCCGCGCCGGCCCGGCTCCCGCCCCGGCGCAGCAGCGTCCGGACCCGCGCCACCAGCTCCCGCGGGCTGTACGGCTTGGTCAGGTAGTCGTCGGCGCCCAGCTCCAGGCCGAGGAGCAGGTCGTCCTCGGTGGAGCGGGCGGTGAGCATGAGCACCAGCAGGTCGGACTCCTGGCGCAGCTTCCGGCACACGTTGAGCCCGTCGAGGCCCGGCATCATGACGTCGAGGACCAGCAGGTCCGGCGGGTCGCGGCGGGCGCGTTCGAGGGCGCTGCGGCCGTCGTGCACCACCACGGCCTCGTGACCCTCCGCTTCCAGGTAGCGGCGCAGCACCTCGGCCTGCCGCGGGTCGTCCTCGGCGACGAGTACGTGGGCACACACGCCGGCGACTATAGGTGCGCCCGGCCAGCGGCCGAGGGACGGCGGCGGCACCCGGCGGGCGGCTGTCTCCGGTCCGGCGTGAGCGGTTTTGCGCGGCGGCATAGGATCGACCCCCGTACGGTCGCCGAATCCAAGGGAGCGCGATGCCGCTGACTCCGGCCGACGTCCACAACATGGCCTTCAAGAAGCCACCCATCGGTAAGCGGGGGTACGACGAGGAAGAAGTCGACGCCTTCCTCGACGAGGTGGAGCAGGAGCTCATCCGGCTGCTGGAGGAGAACGGGGCGCTGCAGGACCAGATCCAGCGCGGCGGCGCGCCCGGTGGTGCCGCCACGACGATGGTGCTGTCCTCGGAGTTCGCCGACGTCGCCGCGAAGCTGGAGCGGATGCAGGAGGCCCGCGCCCGGGCCGAGCAGAACGCCCGTAGCCTGCAGGCGCAGCTGGAGCAGGCCCGCGCCGCGGCGCCGGCCGCCGCCCCGGCGTCCGCCGGGGACGAGGAGCGCCACGCCCGGGTGCTGATGATGGCGCAGCGCACCGCCGACGACCACCTGATCGAGGCCCGCCAGGAGGCCGAGGCGCTGCTCGCCGCCGCCCGCGACCAGGCCGCGCAGCTCACCGGGGAGGCCCAGCTGCAGGCCGGCACGATCGAGGGCGAGGCCCGCCGCAACCATTCGGACGCCATGACCAGCCTGGTGGGCAAGCGGGAGGCGCTGCTCGACGAGATCGACCGGCTGGCCCACCTCGCCCAGAGCTACCATGTCGCGCTGCAGAACCACCTGCTGCACCAGATGGAGGAGCTGGACAGCGAGCCGAAGCTGCCGCCGGGCGACGCCCTGGGCTGACCGGCGCCGCGGCGCCTCACCTCACGGCGCGGGGTGGTTCGCGGCCGGGAGGGTCCGGTCGCGCGGGGGACAGGCGTGGGACCCGCGGAAGACGCCGTCGAGCATCAGGTCGATCGAGCGGTCCGCGGCGGCCCGGGCCGCTGCCGTGTCGTCCCCGGTGGCGGCCACCGCCTGCACCATCGCGAAGAGCAGCAGCAGGTCGCCGGGCACGAGGTCGCGGCGCACGTATCCGCGCTCCTGGGCCAGCCGCAGCGGCTTGGTGAAGGCCGTGACCAGCCGATGCTGGTAGCGCCGCCGGACGCCGGCCTCCAGCCCGTCGGCGAGGGCGATCAGGGCGCGCATCTCGATCAGCCAGTGCAGGACCGTACGCAGCAGCGCCCGGAAGCTGACCGGGCGGTCCGTGCTCGCCGCGGCGGCCGCTTCGAGCTCCTGCAGCTGGTGGCCGATGACGGCGGCGGTGAGCGCGTGCCGGTCCGGGAAGTGGCGGTAGAGGGTGGCCAGGGCGACGCCCGCCCGGCGGGCTATCTCCGGCATCAGGGCGGCGGATCCGCGGCCGCGCAACACCTCGATCGCGGCCTCGACTATGGCCGCCCGGTTACGCCGGGCATCCCGCCGAAGCGACGTCCGGGCACCGTAGAGCACCACTGTCCCGCCCCCTCGAGTCGGCGTACATGTTACCGACAAGTAACGAGAATGTCACGGGCTTCAATTTCTCAAAACCGGCTCCTACGCTGCCGCCACTGACGCGCTGCAGCTCGCCGCCGCCCCCGACCGGGGGCGATGGCCGTCGGAAGGTCCACCGACAACCGACACCCTCAGGAGTGCCCATGGCGCCCCGTCGCCCTGTCGTGCCCGCTCTCGTGCTCTCGCTGACGACCGCCACCGTCCTCGCCGGCCCACCCGCGCCGGCAGCGGCCGCGACCACGCTCGCCCCCGCCGCCGCGGCACCCGCCGTGTCGGCGGGGTCCACCACCGGCCTCAAGTTCGTCGACATCACCAGCGGCGACGCGGTCCTCAAGGCCAACGTCGTCGCGCCGGCCGCCGCCGGCCGCCACCCCGCCCTGATCCTGCCGTCGAGCTGGGGCCTCAACGACCTCGAATACGCCGCCCAGGCCCAGGCCCTCGCCGGGCGCGGCTACGTCGTGGTGTCGTACACCCCGCGCGGATGGTGGTTCTCCGGGGGCGAGATCGACACGGCCGGTCCGAAGGACATGGCCGACCTGTCCCGGGTGATCGACTGGACGCTCGCCAACACCCCGGCGGACCCGGCCCGCATCGGCACCGCCGGCATCTCGTACGGCGGCGGGATCAGCCTGATCGGCGCGGCCCACGACAAGCGCATCCGGGCCGTCGTGATGATGAGCGGCTGGACCGACATGGTGACCTCGCTGTACGCCGAGGAGACCCGGCACCGGCAGTCCGCGGGCTTCCTGAGCATCGCCGCCGAGACGCTCGGGGATCCCAGCCCGGAGCTCGACAAGGCGCTCGACGACTTCTTCGCCAACCGCAACAAGCCCGAGGTCGCGGCCTGGGCCAAGTCGCGGTCCGCGGGGACGTACCTGGACGCCCTCAACGTCAACAAACCGGCCGTGCTGCTCGCCCACGGCTGGGGCGACAGCTTCTTCGCGCCGAACCAGCTCGTCGACTTCTACCGCAACCTCGCCGGTCCGAAGCGTCTCGAGCTGCGCCCGGGCGACCACGCGATCGCCGAGCTGACCGGCCTCGCCGGCCTGGACAACGAGGTCTGGAACAGTTTGTACCGCTGGTTCGACCACTACCTGCGCGGCGTCTCCAACGGCATCGACTCCGAGCCGCCGGTGGCGGTCAAGCCGCTCAACGCGGGCACCGAGAGCTACGCCGACTGGTCCGCCCTCTCCGGTGGCAACCGCCGCTACGGCCTCGGTTCCATCCGTACCTGGGACGGCACCGGTCTGCTGGGCGGGGCCCCCTCGACCGGCTGGAGCAAGACCCTGCCGACCGACAAGGACACCTTCGCCAACGGCGGCATCGCGCTGATCACCAACGGCCTGTCCGCCTTCACCGGATGGCAGCCGTGGGTCTGGCTCCCCACGGTGGACCGCTCGCGGGCCGGCGTCTGGGCCTCGGAACGGCCGTCCGGGACCCAGCGCATCCGGGGGATCCCGAAGCTGCACCTCGAACTGACCGGCACCGAGCCCAAGGGCACCCTCGTGGCCTACCTGTACGACCTCGATCTGCTGGGCAACGCCTGGCTGATCAGCCACGCCCCGACCACCTGGCTCGACACCGAGGGCGGTGCCCGCACCGTCGACCTTCCCCTCACGGCCACCGCGTACGACCTGCCGGCGGGGCACTCGCTGACCCTGGTGATCGACACGGTGGACTCGCTCTACTACGACGAGAACGCGCCCCACAAGTCGGTCACCGTCACCGGCGGCTCGTACCTGGACGTCCCGCTGCAGTGACCCGCTCCGGTCCCCGGTAGCCCGCCGACCGCGGGCTGCCGGGGGCTCCGACCGGATCGACCTAGGCCGGCTACTGTGTGGCTGGCCTCGGCGGATCCGGGGCGCGGGAGGGGTGTCGCATGCAACGGTCGGCCGGAGTGGGCTTCGGGCTGGCGCTGCTGTCCGCGGCCACGTTCGGCACCTCCGGAACCTTCGCGAAGTCGCTGATCGACGCCGGCTGGTCGGCCGACGCCGCGGTGGCCGCGCGGGTCGGTGCCGCCGCGGTGATCCTGCTGGTGCCCGCGCTGCTCGCGCTGCGCGGACGGTGGTCGGTGGCCGGCCGGTCGCTGGGTGACATCGGGCTCTTCGGGCTGCTCGCCGTCGGCGGGGCGCAGGTCGGCTTCTTCAACGCCGTACGGTATCTGCCGGTCGGGGTGGCCCTGCTGCTGGAGTATTCCGGGATCGTGCTGGTCGTGCTCTGGATGTGGGTCCGGCACGGTGAGCGGCCCCGCGGGCTGACCGTGGCCGGCGCCGTGGCCGCGGTCGCCGGGCTGGCGCTGGTGCTCGATCCCGCCGGCGGCGGCGCGGACGTCGATCCGGTGGGGGTGCTGTGGGGGATGGTGGCCGCCGTCGGGCTCGCCGCCTACTTCGTGCTGTCCGCGCGGGTGGATCCGCGGCTGCCGTCCATCGTCCTGGCCTGCGGGGGGATGGCCTGCGGGGCGATCATCCTGCTGGTTGCGGGCGCGGTCGGCGCGATGCCGATGCGGGCCACCTTCGCGACGGTCGTCCTCGGCGGGCACGTCACGAGCTGGGTCGTGCCGGTCGCCGGCCTGGTGCTGGTGGCGGCGGTCGTCGCGTACGTCACCGGCATCGCCGCCGCTCGCGTGCTGGGCGCCGCGCTGTCGTCGTTCGCCGGGCTCACCGAGGTGGTGTTCGCGGTCGTCATCGCCTGGCTGGTGCTCGGGGAGCTGCCGAGCGTGGCACAGGCCGTCGGGGGGAGCTGCATCGTCGCGGGCATCGCGCTGGTCCGCCTCGACCAGCTCCGCCACGCCGCGCCGCCGCGCGACGGCTGCCCGGCCGTCGCATCCGCTCCGGCCCGGCAGGGCAGCTGAACCGCAGGCCCGTCAGAGGTCGTGCCACGGACTCCCGGGCAGGGCCGGCACCGGCTCCGGCGGGCTCCCGGCGAGCTCCCGGGCCGGCGGCGCGGCCAGGGCGGCGAGGGCGCGGCACGGGGGGATCCAGATGGGCGGCGGGCCCCACCAGATGATCCGTTCGGGCGCCGGGGCGCGCGCCGGTCGCGGGCTCGCGTCGGACGGCGGCACGGCGATCGCGTGGGTGGCCGGCGCGGTGGCCAGCAGGACCGCGGCCCCGACGGTGACCAGTCCGGCGAACGCGGCCGGCAGCTGCCAGCCGGGCCGGACGGTGTCGCCGAGCAGCACCAGGGCGACCGCGGACGGCGCGACGACCTCGGCGGTCCAGTGCACCGCTGTCACCGGCCCGACCTGGCCCCGCTGCAGGGCGTGGGCGTAGAGCATCATGCCGGTGACCGCGAAGGTCAGCAGCGCGAGCATGAGCGGCTCGGTGAGCAGGTCGCCGGCCGCCGGCAGCGAGCGGCCGGTCAGGGCGGCGCCGCCGAGGCAGAGGCCGCCGAGCGCGGCGACCACGCCGGGCGGGCAGGTCCGGGCCGCGACCCAGCCGGCGACCGCGAGGACGACCGCCGCCGTGCACAACCAGCCGCGTACGTCGCCCGGGGCCACGTCGTGCTGCGGCCCGGCGGACAGCGCCAGGACGGCCAGCGCGGCGACGCAGACCACGACGGCGGCGACGTCGCGGCGGCGCAGCCGGGACCCGAGGACGAACCGGGCGGCGATGACGGTCACCGCCAGCGAGCCGGCGAGTATCGACTCGACCAGGTACACCGCCAGCTCGCGCAGGGCGACCATCGAGCCGAGCCAGGCCAGGGCGTCGCAGCCGATGCCGAGCAGGTACAGCGGGTGGCCCAGGGTGCGGACCGTGCCGGCGCTGCGCCGGGCCGCGACGGCCTGCAGGATCGACGCGGCGCCGTAGCTCAGCGCCCCGAGCACGGTGATGCCGAGCGCCACCCACCCCGCGGTGCTCATTCGCCGATCCGCAGGACGGTGACGGTGTCGTCGGCACCGTTCGACACGTAGGCGAGGCGGCCGTCCGGTGCGACCGCGATGGCGCGCGGGCTGCCACCCACCCCCACGGTCGCCGTCGCGGCGCCGGTGCGGGCGTCCAGCACGGTCACCGAGTTGTCGCCCTCGTTGACCACGTACGCGTGCCTGCCGTCGCCGGCGAACGCGACGGCCTGGGGCTTGCCGCCGACCCGCAGCGGCCCGGTGCGCCGCAGGGTGCGCGCGTCGATCAGGTCGGCGGTGCCCGCCTCGTAGCCGGCGACCAGGACCCGGGCGCCGTCCGGCGACACCGCGACGCTGTGCGGGGCGCGGCTCACCGGGATGGACCGCAGCACCCGGGAGGTGGGCATGTCGATCACCGCGAGCGCGTTCGACTCGTGGTTGGCGGTGAAGGCGCGCCGCAGGGCCGGCGAGAAGGCGACGGCGTGCGGGTTGCGCGGCACGGTCAGGCGCCCGGACGCGCGCTGCGTGCCGGTGGTGGCGTACATCTCGACCCGGCCGCTGCTGTGGATCGGCACCCACAGGCGGTCGTCCGGGCCGACCGCCAGCGTGAACGGCTGCACGCCGGTGGCCAGGTAGCGCACGGGCCGGCGGCCGGCGGCGTCGACCACGGCCACGCCGCTGCCGGTCATGTCCTTCTCGTACATGGAGACGAAGACCAGGCCGCCGTCGCGGGAGGTGGCGACGAACCGGGGGGTGTTGCGCAGCAGTACCGGAGTGACCCGCCGGGTGGCCGTGTCCACGACGGAGAGCACGCGGGAGCTCTGGTTGGCGACGTACACGGTCCGGCCGTCGGGGGAGACCGCGACGCCCTCCGGCTCGGCCCCGACCCGGATCGTGCCGACGGCGGTGGGTCTGGCGAGGCTCGCCGCGCGCAGGACGAGGGGCTGTCTCGCCACGGCCGCCGGGGCCGGTGCGGCGGCCGGCGGGCCGGACGCCGCCGTGGCCGGCGTCCCCCCGGTGGCGGCGGGCCGGGGTGCGGCCACCGGCGGGGGTGCGGCCGCGGGCGCCCGGTCGCCGGGTATGCCGCTGGTCAGCGCCACGGCCACGCCCGCGCCGCCGAGCAGCACCAGGGCCGTGAGCCCGGCGATCAGCAGGGTGCCGCCGGGGCGCCGGCGCGCGGGCGGGCGGAGCACGGTCACCCGGGTGGCGGGCAGGGCGCCGACGCCCGCCTCCGCCGCGAGCTGCTCCCGCAGCGCCGGGCCGGTCGCGGAGAGCGGTGCCGGGCCGGCCGGCGCGACCTGGCCGGTCACGCGGACGTCGGCCCAGCCGGCCGGGCCGCGCACGGTGACGGACCCGTCGAGCCAGTCCGCGGCCGGCTGCCACTCGATCCGCAGGCGGTGGCCGGTGAGCGCGGCGTGCAGACCCGGACCGGCGGCGGTCACCGTGGCCGTGGCGACGGCCAGGGGCGGGCCGTCCACCAGGACCTCCGTGACGAGCGGCGGCGTCTCCTGCGGGACCTGGCCGAAGTCCACGTGGTCCGGGGTGATGCGCAGCGCCGTACGCCCCAGGGCCGCGGCCGCCGCCGCGGCGACGCTGCGGCTGTCGTCCTCGGTGAGGTGCCGCAGGGCCAGCCGTGCGGCGGCCGCCACGGTGAGGTCGGCGCTCATGGCAAGCTGGGCCAGTTCGCCGACACCCAGCAGGCGGGCGTCCCGGCTCGGGCTGGCGATCTCGGCCCTGACGTGCGGTGGCAGGTCGTAGTCACTCATAGTGCCCCCTCGATCAGCATGCAGTTACCAGAGGGGTCAGGGGAACCCGTGGGGCTAAATTGGCATTCTCTTGTGGCCGGACGGCGGACGCTCAGGTCCGTACGGCCGCGACCGATCAGGGATGGCGGTCCCGACGGAAGGAGTCGCCGATGCCCCGGCGCCGCGGCACGGCGCAGGCCTGGCTCGTCCACGCCGGCTTCCTGGCCACCGCGGCGGTCGTCGGCACGGCGTACGCACTGGCGGGACCCGAATGCCGCCCCGCGATCGTCACGCTGGTCACGCTCCTGCCGATCGTCACCTTCCTGGCCGCCCTCGGCAACGGCAACCTGCCGGACCGCAGGCCGTGGCTCATCGCGGTCGCCGGGCTCGTGCTGCTCTTCGCCATCCAGGTGCGCTGGCCCACCTGGATCGGGGAGCTGCACCTGGGCCGCGCCGAGGGCTCGTCGAAGGACCTGACCATGTCGAGCGCGCACACGCTCTTCCTGGCCGGTACGGCCGCGGCACTGCGCCGCCGGGCCAGCGCCGACCCGGGCGGCATGATCGACGCCGCGCTCTTCGGGCTCTGCGCCGGCGGGCCGCTGTGGGAATGGGTGCTCCGGCCGCATCTGCCGCCCGGCGCGTCACCCGCGGGACAGCTGTTGCTGCTGGCCGACCTGCTGGTGCTCTGCGCCGTGGCGGGCTGCCTGCTGCGGATCGGCATGCTGGCCGAGGCCGGGCGCGGCACCCTCGCGTACCTGCTGGGCACCACCGTGTTCACGCTGGGCGCCATGATGACCTCGGCGCTCGCCCCCGGCGGGAGCGTCGTCTGGGGCGTCGAACTGCTGCTCGCGGGCTTCCTGACCATCGCCGCGGCACCGCTGCATCCGGGCGCGGGCTCGCTGACCGTGCCGCCGCCGGCGGCCGACCGGACCGCCCGCAAGCAGCGGCTCTGGTGGCTCGCGGTCGCGCTGAGCGCCAACCCGGTCATCGCGGCGGTGCAGGTGATCCGCGGCGAGACCACGTCGAGCCTGCTGCTGCCCGTCGGGACGCTGCTGGTGGTGCCTCTGGTGCTGCTGCGGATCCGGCTGCTCTCCGCCCAGCGGGACCGCGCCGAACAGACCCTGGCCTACCACGCCACGCACGACGAGCTGACCGCGCTCTACAACCGCCGGCACATCACCGCCGAGATCGACCGGGCCCTCGCCGACCTCGATCGCGGTGCGCTCGACGAGGTGACGATCATGCTGTGCGACCTGGACGGCTTCAAGCCCGTCAACGACCGGTACGGGCATGCGGCCGGCGACGCCGTGCTCCGGGCCGTGGCGGCCCGGCTGGCCGCCGTGGTCCGCTCCGGCGACCTGGTGGGGCGGCTGGGCGGCGACGAGTTCCTCATCCTGTGCCGGGGCAGCGCGGGCCTGGAGGCTTCCGCCCTCACCGCGCGGATCGCCGACGCCGTCCGCGCGCCGATCCCGGTCCCGGGCGCCGAGGTGTCGGTGGGCGTGACCACCGGCGTGGCCCAGGCCCGCCCGGGCGAGGTCGTCGACCGGGAGGCGCTGGTCGGCCGGGCCGACGCCGCCATGTACGCCGGCAAGGCGGCCCGCGGACCGCTCCGGGACCGGGCGCGGCTCTAGGGAGCCGGGCCGGGTCAGCGCCTGAACCGGTCCGAGACCAGGCGCAGCTGGCCGGAGAGGTGGGCGAGCTCGATCGCGGCGGACTCGGTCTGGTTGGCCGCCTCGTGGGTCAGCGACGTCGTGCCCGACACCCGGCCGATGGAGTTCGCCACGGCCGCGGCTGACCGCTCGGCGACGTCGACGTTCGCGACGATCCGGCCGGTGGCGCTGATCTGCGCGTCGACCGCGGCGGAGATGGAACGCTGCAGCTCGTCGATGCGGTCGATCACCTGGCTGATCCGGCTGATCGCCTCGAAGGCGCCGGCCGTGTCCGCCTGCATCGCCGTCACCTTGGCCGAGATGTCGCCGGTCGCCGAGGCCGTCTCCCGGGAGAGGTCCTTGACCTCGCCGGCCACCACGGCGAAGCCCTTGCCCTGCTCGCCGGCGCGGGCCGCCTCGATGGTGGCGTTGAGCGCCAGCAGGTTGGTCTGCTCGGCGATCGCCGTGATGATGTTGACGACCGCGGAGACCTCGTCGCTGGAGCTGCGCAGCCGCTCGATCATGCGGTTGGTGTTGACCGCCAGCTCCACCGCCTCGCGGGCCACCGCGTCGGCCTCGCCGACCGCGGAGGTGATGTCCTGGATAGAGGTGTCCAGGCCCCGCGCGGCCTCGGTGGTCTGCGCCACGCTGGTGGTCACCTGGTCGATGTCGCGGCTCGCCTCGGCGGCCTCCGACGACGCCGTGCCCGCGCCCTCGGAGAGGTGCCGGCTGGTCGCGGTCAGCTCCTCGGAGGCGGCCGCGACCGAGGTCGCGTTGTCGCCGATGTCGGTCAGGGCGGTCCGCAGCGACGCGACGATCGCCTGCAGGCTGCGGCTGAGCTGGGCGAGCTCGTCGCTGCCGCCCAGGGTGGCGTCCTTGGTGAGGTCGTAGTCGGCGATGGACTGCGCGCTGGCCAGGCAGTAGTCCACCCGGCGGGCGATCCGGCGGGCGAGCAGCATCGCCGCGCCGCCCAGCACCAGGGCCGCGAGCAGGCCGGTCACCAGCGTCGCCGCCTCCGCGCGCCGGGCCAGCGAGTCGGCGTCGCGGCCCGACCTCGTGACCCGCTCGGTGATCGCCGCCTGGAGCACGTCGATGGCCTCGGCGACCTTGGCGTCGACGGCGTCCATCGCGGGCCGGGCGGCGAGAGCCGCCGTCCGGGTGGGGTCGGAGGCGACCCGGCTGGCCAGCGTCACGATCCGCTGCCCCGACGCGATCAGCTCGTCCAGGACCGGCAGCACCGCGTCGGCCTGCGGGCGCAGCTCCGGCACGAACTTGATGACGTCGTCCAGGCCGGCGCGGGCCTGGCTCACGTTCTCGCCCAGCTTGTCGAGGACTTCCTGGCGCTCGGTCGCGTCGTTGGTGACCAGCGCGGCCAGCACGTTGCCGCGGAACAGCGACCGTGCCAGGTCCGCCGACTGCACGGCCTGCAGCGCGGACGCGGCGTCGCGGACCGTCCGCTGCTGGTCGCCGAGCGCGGACGTGCCGGTGAAACCGATGACGCCCGCCGTGATGACGAGCAGGAAGCCGACCACTGCGAGCGCGGCGATCTGCCGCCGGATGGTGAACGTCACGGTTTACCTCCTCCGATTCACGGTATTGCCCAGAGCCGCGATCGGTGGCCGCTTCGGCTCAGTTCGGTCCCCGGCCGACCGAAGAGGCGGTCATGAGGCGACGCATCGTTTCCTTGCTGCTCACCGGGCTGCTCCTCGGCGCGGGCGTGGCGGGCTGCGGCGGCGGGCCCGAGACCGGCAAGGCCGTGGACCGCCTCGCCGAGGCCAAGGCCGCGCTGCCCACCTCCGTCAAGGAGTCCGGCGTGCTGGTCGGTGGCACCGACCCGACGTTCGAGCCGATGACCTTCAAGGACGGCGAGACCTTCACCGGCCTCGACGTGCAGCTGGCCGAGGCGCTGGCGGCGAAGCTCGGGCTGACCGTCAAATGGCAGGCCATCGGCTTCGGCGAGCTGCTCGACGCGGTGGAGGCGCACAAGATCGACTTCTCGGTCTCCTCCATGTTCGACCGGGCCGAGCGGCAGAAGAAGGCCGACTTCGTCAACTATCTCAACGCCGGCACCTCCATCGTCGTGAACAAGGGCGTCGGCGACATCGGCGGCATGCCGGGCCTCTGCGGGCGGCGCGTGGCCGTGCAGCCCGACACCGTGTACGTCGACATGGCCCAGGCGCAGGCCGACAAGTGCACGGGCAAGAAGGCCGTCCTGGTGCGCTCGGCCACGCCGTCGGCCTCGGTGGCGAAGAAGGAGGCCGACGCGGCCCTCAACGACTTCCCGATCGCCGCCCTCGACGTCCAGAAGGACGGCAGCCTCGAGCTCTCCGGGCCGCAGATCGAGGCCATCCCGTACGGCATCGGCGTCGCCAAGGACCGCAAGGAGCTGACCATGGCGCTCCAGGCGGCCCTGTACGCGCTGATCAAGGACGGCACCTACGACGCGCTGCTGACCAAGTGGAAGGTCACCGAGGGGGCCCTGCGCACGGGCGCCATCAACGGCGGCGCCTGAGCCCGCTGGCTTTGCCTTTGTACGCTGCGCGCAAATGCGCGCCGTCGATACGATTCTGATCCTCCTGGTCCTGGTTTCCGCGGTGGCGGGATACCGGCAGGGCCTGCTGTTCGGCGCGCTCTCGCTGGCCGGGTTCTGCGCCGGGGCACTGCTCGGCGTGCAGGCCGGGCTGCTGGTCGCCGGCCCGTTCACCGGCGCCTGGCGGGTGGTGGTGTCGCTGGCGGCCATTCTCGTGCCCGCCGTGCTGGGCCAGCTCCTCGCCGCCCGGGTCGGACTGCGGTGGCGCGACGCCGTGCGCACCCACCGGCTCAGGCGGCTGGACGAGGCGGGCGGCGCGGTCATGTCGGCCCTCGCCGTGCTCCTCCTCGCGGCGCTGGTGGTCGTGCCGGTGCGGGCGTCCTCGCCGGCGTGGCTCGACCGGGAGCTGCGGGGCAGCGCCCTGCTCGCCGGCGCCGGCGAGCTGCTGCCCGCGCCGGCCCGGGCGCTCTCCGCCGACCTCGCCCGGGCGCTGGACGACGACGGCCTTCCCGCGGTGTTCCACGGGCTCAGCCGCATCTCCGCGGAGCAGGTGGACGCCCCGGACCCTGGACTCGCCGCCGCCTCGGTCGTCGCGGCCGCCCGGAGCTCGGTGGTCAAGATCCGCGCGGTGCCCGACCCGGGCCCGCACTGCGCCCGGGGCACGGTCGGATCGGGTTTCGTGTACGCCCGCGAGCGCGTCATGACCAACGCCCACGTCGTCTCCGGCGCCCGGGAGGTCCGGGTCCGCGCCGGCCGCGACGAGCTCGACGCCACGGTGGTCGCCTTCGACCCGGACCGCGACGTCGCCGTGCTGCGCGTCCCCGGCCTGGCCGCGCCGGTCCTGCGGTTCGCCGACGAGCCGGCGCGGACCGGCGCCGACGCCGTCGTGCTGGGTTTCCCGCTCGACGGGCCGTACGACGCCCAGCCGGCCCGGATCCGCAGCGTCGGGCGCGTCGAGGGGCCGGACATCTACGGTGCCGGCGCGGTGGACCGGGAGATGTACGCGGTCCGGACCCTCGTCCGCGGCGGCAACTCCGGCGGCCCGCTCGTCGCCCCCGGCGGTCAGGTCCTCGGCGTCGTCTTCGCCGTGGCCGACGAGGATCCCGGCACCGGCTTCGCGCTGACCGCGGCCGAGATCTCGCGCGTCGCGGAGCTCGGCGCCGCGAGGGCCCAGCCGGTCGGCACCGGCCCCTGCCGAACGCGTTGACAACCATCGATTGATGAGATGGGGTGGAGCCATGTCACCCCGCTGCGCTCAGGGGAGCCCGACCGGCGTCCACGACGGGAACTTGGCGGTCCGGTGATCACCGGACGAGCGGCCGCGCAGGCGCCGGTGGATCCAGGGCAGCACGTGCTCGCGGTAGTAGCGGGCCTCACCGAGCAGGCGGCGGCCCTCGGCGCCCGCCGGGTCGGCCAGGTGGGCGGCGGTGGGATGGCCCATCGCGGTGAGGATGAGCCCGGCCGCGCGCTGGTGGCCGGCCGCGTTGAGATGGAGGCGGTCGGGTGACCAGTAGCCGGCGCGGCGGATCTCGGTGTCGTGGAAGACGTCCGCGAACTCCAGGCCGTGGCGGACCGCCAGCTCGCCGAGCGCCGCGGTGAGCAGATCACCGCGGCGGCGCATCACGCCGCCGAACGGCAGCCGGTCGGACGGGTCCGCGCCGCTGATCAGCACCAGGCGCACGCCGGCGTCGGCGCAGCGGCGTACGGCCCGCTCGGTGAGCTCGATGAGCCGCTTCATGTCGCCGCCCGGGCGCATCATGTCGTTGCCGCCGCCGTTGAGCGTGATCAGCGTCGGCGCCGGGGTGAGCGCCAGCGCCGCGTCGAGCTGCTCGGTGACGATGGGCTCGAGCAGGCGCCCGCGGATGGCCAGGTTGGCGTACTCGACGGGCTCCCCGGTCGCGGCCAGCCCGGCGGCGACCCGGTCCGCCCAGCCGCGCACCGTGCCGTCGGGCAGCTCGTCGCCGAGCCCTTCGGTGAAACTGTCGCCGATCGCCACGTATCGCATCCGTCCGAGCCTATCCAGGAGGTGGACCGGGCCATGACCACCCTCCGCGTGCTCGGCGCGCTGGCGGCGGCCGCGGTGCTCGCCGCCGTCGCCGTACGCCGCCGCGCCGTCGCCGCCGTGCCGCCCGGGCTCCGGCACCCGGTCCTCTACCTGCCGCTGAGCGTCACGAACGCGGCCACCCTCGCCGCGGGCCGCCGGCTGCGGTTCCCCGGCGGGCGCGTCCGGCCCGGCGTCCGCGTCGAGCGGCGTACCGTCCCCGCCGGTCCCGGGTCGCCGCCCGTCGGCGTGGTCGTGTACCGGGGCGCCGCAGCGGCCCGGGCCACCGGTGCCCTGCTGTGGATCCACGGCGGCGGCACGGTGCTGGGCACCCCGGCGATCGGGCACGCCTGGTGCAGCCGCGTCGCCGCCGAGCTGGGCGTGCCCGTCGTCAGCGTCGACTACCGGCTGGCGCCGGAGCACCCGTACCCGGCCGCCCTCGACGACTGCCACCACGCGCTGCGCTGGCTGCACGAGCAGGCCGCGGCCCTCGGCGTGGACCCGGCCCGGATCGCGGTCGGCGGCGACAGCGCCGGGGGCGGCCTGGCGGCGGCCCTGGCGCAACGCGCCCGCGACACCGGCCCGGCGGTGGCCCTCCAGCTGCTGGTCTATCCGATGCTGGACGACCGTACGGTGCTGCGCGAGCGCCCGGACCGGCCGGTGTTCACCTGGACGCCCGCCTCCAACCGCTACGGCTGGACGGCGTACCTGGGACACCCGCCGCGGGAGGACGACGACCGCCCCTACGTGGCCGCCGCCCGGCGCGCCGACCTCACCGGCCTCGCCCCGGCCTGGATCGGCGTGGGCGACCTGGACCTGTTCCACCGCGAGGACGTCGACTACGCCCACCGGTTGCGCGCGGCCGGCGTCCCGTGCGAGCTGGTGGTCGTCCCGGGCATGTACCACGGCGCCGACGCCCTCCTCGACCGCCGCGAGCCCACCATGACGGCCTTCCGCACGGCCATGCTCAAGACCCTCCGCTCGGCTCTCGTGAACCCACCTCGTCCAGGTGTTCCATAATATCTTGCCTAGCAGTATATTGGGCGGTGGCCGCGTCGGCGGCTTGCTGCACACCGGTCCGTACCTGCCGGAGGTCGGGATGACCAGTTTGCTGGAAGAGCGGTATCGCCGGGTGCTGCGGCTGCTGCCGGCTGACTACCGGCAGGCGTGGGAGGAGGACATGGTCGCCTCCTTCCTGCAGGCGGCCCATGCCGCCGACCCGGACGATCCCGAGGGCGTGGAGATCGGTGTGCCGAGCCGGGCCGAGGTGGCCAGTGTCGCGGCGTTGGCGCTGCGTCTGCGGCTGGGCGGGGTCGGCGCCGCCCCCCGTCCGTTCGCCTGGGGCGAGGCGGTGCGCCGGGTCGCGCTGATCGGTCTGCTGGCGCACGCGATCGGCGCGCTGGTCGGCGTGCTGTTCATGGTGTGGATCGCCGGGCAGCTGCCGGGCCTGATGCGCCTGCCCGACGCCGAACCGGCCGGGTTCACCGACCGTTGGCTGGCGTTGTGGAGCCTGACCGGGCTGCTGTGGCTGCCGGCGTACCTGTCGGCCGTCCACGGCCACCGCCGCGCGGCCCGGAACCTCGCCGTCGTCGCCTTCGTCCCCGTCTTGATCTCCAGCGTGGTCGGGCTGGTGGACGGCGTACCCGGGTTCACCCTGACGCAGGTGTACTGGCTGCTCTTCGACGCCGTCCCGGTGCTGGCTCTGGCCGCCTTCGGCCCGCAGTCCCCGCCGGTGCGGGCCCGGCCGTGGCTGGTCGCGCTGCCCGTCGGCGGCGCGGCCACGTTCGCCGCGCTGCTGGCGGCGCAACCGGTGCCCGGCCGGGAACTGCTGGCGCAGGCCCTGGCCGACTGGCCCGGTCTGTGGTGCGCCGCGCTGACCGCGGCCGCCGTCGTGCATCTGGTCGCCGCGCGACCGTCGCGGCGGCGCGCGCCCACCTGGCCGCTGGCGCTGGCGCTGCTCGTCCCGGCCGTGCTCGGCCTGCGCCTGACGACGTTGCTCGACTACCTCGGCTTCGCCGTCCCCACGGCGGACAACGCCGCGCTGGCCACGGTGGGCGTCATTCAGTGTGCGGTGGTGGCCGGCGTCGGTGCCCTGCTGGCAGGCGTGGCCGCCCGCCGGCTGCGGCGCCTGCCGACCGTTGCGCCGTCCACCCCGGCGCCTTCGTCGTCGCCGGGCGGTCCCACCGCGACCCACACCCCTCGGAAGTGAGCGGCGGGCGTGGCTACCGTGGGCGTCCCTTGGGCTTGAAGACGAGCTCGTCCACCGGCGTTTCGCGCAGGGAGTCCACCAACGCCGACAGTTCGGGCGGGAGCGGATACCCGCCGCGGATGTAGTAGTTGCTGATGAGGACCACCGTGTCCCCGACGACGGCCGCCGCGAGGGTGTTGCCACTCTGGTACACGGGCCGGCCCGCCGGGGTTCGCTGTGCGGCGCCGAACCTGGAGTCGAGCCGCACCCGCCCGTCGGGTCCCAGTCGCGCCTCCAGCAGCGCGAACGCGGGGGAGTCCCGCACATAGGTGACCAGGATGGACGGCTGGCCGCGGACGAAGTCCGCGCCCAGGGGCTTCCGGGGCGGATCGAGCTCCAGGAAGCGCTGCTCGAACCCGCGGGGTGGCGGATCGGGCAGGTAGACCGTGAAGTCGATGTCACCGGTGTCGACCTCGGAGGCCGGGATGGTCACCGGGAAGTGGTTGTCGAGACAGAGGATCCGCTCGCACGGGTACGACACCGGGTCGGACTCGTGCTTGCTGACGTAGCCGTACTGGAGATAGGCCGGGATGTCGATCAGCGGGATCAGCAGGAGCAGGGCGACGACCTTCCGTCGCGTGACGAACCGGTGCGCCGCCTCCGGCCGGACGGCCTTGCGGACCAGGTGGAACAGCCCGTACAGGAGCGTGATGGCCGCGCCGGTGGCCAAGCCCAGCGGGACCAGGACGATCGCGAGGAAGATCGGGCCCCAGTACCACTCCGTGAAGATCGGCCCGGCGAGCGTGGAGCTCATGACCTCAGCCTGACACGTATCGTGCCCGGATCGGCCCGGTTGTGGCCGCTGCCGCCCGGGCGGGCAGCAGCGGCCGTCCCGGTCAGTAGCGGAAGCGGGAGACCAGGCCGGTCAGCTCGCCCGACATGCGGGCCAGCTCGGCGGTGGCCTGCTGGGTCTCCGTGATGCCCTCGCTGGTGGTACGCGCGGACGCGGCGACGCCGTGGATGGTGCGGGAGATGTCCTCGGTGCCGGAGGCCGCCTCGCCGATGCTGCGGTTCATCTCCGCCGTGGTCGCGGTCTGTTCCTCCACGGCCGAGGCGATGGTGGTCTGGAAGTCGCTGATCCGGGTGATGACGTCGGTGATGGTCTCGATCGCCGTGACCGCGCCGCTCGCGTCGGCCTGGATCGCCTGGACCCGGCGGGAGATCTCCTCGGTGGCCCGGGCCGTCTCCTGGGCCAGGTCCTTGACCTCGGCCGCCACGACCGCGAAGCCCTTGCCGGCCTCGCCCGCCCGGGCCGCCTCGATGGTCGCGTTGAGCGCGAGCAGGTTGGTCTGCCCGGCGATCGCGGTGATCACCTTGACCACGTCCCCGATCTCCGCCGACGACGCGCCGAGCTGGTTCATCGTGGCCGAGGTGGTGGTCGCCGCCTCGACCGCCTCCTGAGCCACCTGCGCCGCCTGCGCCGCGTTCACGGCGATCTCCTGGATCGAGGCGGCCATCTCCCCGCCGCCGCCGGACACGGTCATCACGCTGAAGGACACCTGCTCCGCCGACTCCGAGACGATCTGCGCCTGGCGCGAGGTCTCCTGCGCCGACTCGGCGATCTGGCGGGCGGTGTGCGACATCTCCTCGGACGCGCCGGCCAGCGAGACCGCCGAGCCGTCGATGGTGGATACCGTCTCGCGCAGCCGGGTGACGGCCGTGTCCAGCGCCCGGCCCATGCGGCCGGGCTCGTCGCGGGCGGTCAGGCCGCTGGTGTGGGTCAGGTCCCCGTCGGCGAGCGCGTTGCAGACCTCCTCGACGCGGGCCAGCGAGCGGACGATGTTGCGGGAGACCAGCACCCCGGCGAGGGCGGCGGCCAGGACGCCGCCGATCAGCAGTGCCATCGACAACGCACGGCTGGACTCGTACTCCTGCTGCGCCGACGCGGCGGCCTGGGCGGCGTCGGCGGTCTCCACGGCGACCAGCTTGTCGACCTTGGCGGTGATCTCGGACATGAGCGGCACCACCTGGGTGTCCCGGACCTTCGTCCAGGCCTCGACGTCCTGGTTCTCGCTGATCGACATCAGGTCGGACTCGACCAGGCGGGTGTAGGCCTGCCACTTGGTCTGCAGGTCGCCGACGGTCTTGGTGTTGCTGCCCGGCTGGCTCTCCTGGTACGCCGTCAGGGCCTCGTTGAACGCCCGGACGTCGGCCAGGAAGGCGTCCCGGAAGGCCATCTTCGCGTCGGGCGACGGGGCCAGCGCCTGGTTCGCGACGTTGACCTGCGCCTGGACGAGCGCGGCACGGACCTCGCCGATGGCGGTCACCGCGACGACGTTGCGGCTGTGGATGCGCTGCGCCGCCTCGCTCACCCCGGCCAGCGCGTGCATGCCGACCAGGCCGACGGTGAGGGCCACGAGCGCCGCCGTACCCACCGCGGTCAGGATCTTGACGCCGGTGGGCAGGTCGCCGAACCGGCGCGGCACGAACCGCTTCGGCCGGGCGGCTCCGCCGCCCAGCGCACCCCGGGCAGATCCGGGCCTTCGGCCGAAGCGGAGCTGGAACCGCGGACGCCGGCGGTGCGACGTCGGCTCGGCGCGCTCCGCCGGCTCAACGGGCTCGGTGGGCTCAACGGGCTCAGCGGGCACGGCAGCGCTCGTCACGGCGGCTCCTGTCGGTGGTCCGGCGGCCCGGAGCAGGCCGCTGGTGCCGGATTCATCGTCAAAGCCCCGGCCTACTTGACAGATTGGCACCACCGCCGGAATTCCGTTGCCGAGCCCGGGTGGTTACTCCAAGGTAGTGATCATGACGTTCTGACGGACCGCCTTCCGCCCTTCACCCAGCTACCCGTCCGTAGGAGAAACGTCCTTGTCTCAGCAGGAGTCCCTGCCGCAGTCCGCCCGCGCCACGGTCACCGTGTTCGCATCCCCGTCGAGCTGGATCGAGTCCGACGCCGTGGCGCAGTGCCACCAGGTGGCCGCCCTCGCCGGCATGATCCACGTCGCCGGGATGCCCGACCTGCATCCCGGCAAGGGCGCGCCGATCGGGGCCGCCATGGCCTCGACCGTGCTGTACCCGTTCCTGGTCGGCTCCGACATCGGGTGCGGCGTGGCGGTGTTCCCGATCAAGCTCAAGCGCGCCGTACCCGAGAAGCTGGCGGCCCGCTTCCCGGACCTCGACCGGACGCCGGATCCCGGCGACCCGGCCTGGGCGGCGGTGCCCGGCGACGTCCCGGCGGAACACCGCGAGGGCCTGGGCACGGTCGGCCGCGGCAACCACTTCGCCGAGCTGGCCCGCGTCGACGCCGTCCTCGAGCCGGTCCACGCCGGCCGTCTCGGGCTCGCCCTCGGCGACCTGGTCCTCGTCGTGCACAGCGGTTCCCGCGGCCTGGGTGAGCGCATCCTGCGCGACCACACCGAGGTCCACGGCGCGGGCCCGGCCCCCGACCCCGCCGCCTACCTGGCGCGCCACGACGAGGCCGTCCGGTGGGGGTCGCTCAACCGGCGGCTGATGGCCGCCCGGATCGCCCACGCCCTCGGCGCCGAGCCCGCCGCGCCGATCGTCGACGAGTGCCACAACTCGGTGGAGATCCGCGACGGCGGCTACCTGCACCGCAAGGGAGCCGCCCGCGGC
Organism: Couchioplanes azureus; assembly: GCF_014648355.1. Taxonomy (GTDB): domain Bacteria; phylum Actinomycetota; class Actinomycetes; order Mycobacteriales; family Micromonosporaceae; genus Actinoplanes; species Actinoplanes azureus. Next base: position 421,668 of record NZ_BMQY01000002.1, on the reverse strand, counting down.
GACGGCCGTGACGTGCTCGTCGCCGGCACCCGGGGCACGCATTCCTACCTGGTGGCGACCCACGCCGGGCCGGAGGCCGGCTACTCCGTCGCCCACGGCGCCGGCCGCAAGATGTCGCGCGCGGACGCGCTGCGCCGGGGCAAGGCCAAGCACACCGTCGAGGAGCTGCGCCGCACACCGGTCGGTTCGGTGGTGGTCTGCGGCGACCGGCAGCTGCTGTTCGAGGAGGCGCCGACCGCGTACAAGCGCATCGAACAGGTCGTCACCGACCTCACCGAGCACGGCCTGGCCACCCCGGTGGCCACGACCGTCCCGCTGGTCACGTACAAGACGGCCGCCGCGGCGCCCCGCGACCGCCGGCACGACCGCCGCCCGGCCGGGCGGCGCTAGCCGGGTTCCCCGACCGGCTCGATCAGGTGGCCGGCGTCGAGATGATGCAGGAGCCATCGGATGTGGGCGCGGGGGCGGCGCAGGCAGAACGCCGCCCCCTGGCCGAGCACGACCTGCCTCAGCTGCAGGAACATGCGCGCGCCCGCGATGTCGCAGAACTCGAGGCCCGCGACGTCGATGACCACCTGCCGGACCGGGCGGCGGTCGAGGATCATCCGCATCCGGGACGACAGCGCCGGCGCGGTGGCGCAGTCGAGATCGCCTTCCAGGGCGATCGTCAGCCGCCCGTGCACCGGGTCGGAGACGACCGTGATCCGGGGAGAGGGCGGAACGGTCGCGAAGCAGTGGCTGATGCTCGTCATCGGCGACGTGCCCACGGGTAGAGAGTGGCCCAGACCATCTTGCCGTCACGGGTGGGCAGGGCGCCCCACACGGTCGCGGCCGCGTCGACGAGCTGCAGGCCGCGTCCGCCCGTCGGCTCGCACGGCATCTCCTCGGGCAGCGGCAGGGGCGCCGGCGTGGCGCGCGGCGCGGGTGGTGTGGGCAGGCGTGGATCGCCGTCGGCGACCACCAGATGGATGCCGGTGCTGCGCCGGGAGACCAGCACGGTCATCGGCGTACGGGCGTGCAGCGCGGCGTTGGCCACCATCTCGGAGATCACCAGCCGGCCGCGGTGCAGCAGCGTCGGGGTCTCCCACGCGGTGCAGACCTCGGTGATCAGGGCACGGGCGGCCCCGGCGGCCTCGACCTCCGGGGGCAGCAGCAGCCGCCGGCGGTAGGCCAGCGACGGAGGCCCGGTCGCATCCGCCTGCGCCTGGTCCACGTTCTCGCACACCGGCAGGTACCGGGGGGCGCCGAGGCGGCGCAGCCGGTCCGCGAGCACGGTGTCGGTCGACACGCACACCAGGACCCGTACCGGCGGATCCATCGCCTGGCCGACCCGGCGGGCGGTGAGCCAGGCGGTGAGGCTGGCGGCGTGCGGGTCGTACATGCCCTGCAGATCGATGATGAGCGTGCCGGGATGCTCGCTCATGCACTTGTTGAGGATGCGATGCGACTCTGCGCCGAGGCGCCGGTCCCAGTTTCCGTGTACGGCCATGACCACCGTCTCGGTCTCGATGTCCGCGCTGACGGTCAGCATGCGAAGCTCGCGGACGTCGCGGTGGCCGGACCTCTGAGGGGGCTCACGTGGGCACAACGCCGCTCGGGCGCGGAAGTGACGGCCGTTCACCCGAAGGGGTGAACGGCCGTCACTGGGTCAGGCCGCTTGCGCTCCGTCGAGGACGGGAATCAGTTCCTGCTCCTCGTAGTCGAGGTGGCGAACCAGCGTGGCGGTGAGCTCGTCGACCCGGGCCTGGAGCTCGGGCTGACCGAGGCCGGCGTCGCCGAGCACCTCCTGGAGCTCGGCGAGGAGCGCGGCGATCTTCTCGTGCTCCGCCCGCAACCGGTCCAGCACCGGGCCCAGGTCGGGCCGTTGCCGGCCGATCCCCGGGAACATCGCCCCGTCCTCCATGGTGTGGTGCTGGTGCAGGCCGCGGCACACGGTGAGGCAGTTGACGCGGAGCTGGGCGCCGAGCACGGGTCCCGACTTCGCCACCTCCTCGCGGATCAGCCGCAGTTCCCGGCGGAACGCATCGTGGATCAGCCGCAGCGCGCCGCCCGCCGAGCCGGCGCTCGTCCGCGGCGGGCCGGGTATCTCGGTGAGGGCGACCACCGGCAGGACCCGGGTGGTCTTGGCTTGATAGTCCGCCCAGCCGGGGTCGTCCTCGACCGCGCGGGCGAACAGCCGGTCCCGTTCCTCGCCGGTCAGGACGGTCGCCGTCGCCTCGTACGTGAAGACGCCGTCCTCGATCGTCACGACCGGGTTGGCGAGCAGGTTGTGGTACCAGTCGGGGTGGCGCGGCGAGCCGGCCGCCGAGGCGATGACCAGGACCCGGTCGCCGCCGTCGGGCAGGTAGCCGACGGGCGCGGTGTGCGGCCGGCCGGACCGGGCGCCGACCGTGGTCAGCAGCAGCAGCCGGGCGCCGGCGAACCAGCCGCCGACGCGGCCGTGGTTGGCGCGGAACTCCTCGATGATGGGCGTGTTGAAGTCGTTCGGCATTCTCAGCTTTCTGAAAAGGGGGCAGCAAGAAAAGGGCGGCGACGAGCCGCAGACAAAGACGATGGTGTGACGGAGAAGGCGGTACGCGCACAGCAGGCGGCGCTCGGGGCCGCCCGGCGATCACGCGTCGGCCGGGTGCCCCACTCGGTAGTGGCCCAAGGCCGACCCGGCAGTCACGCCAGACACGGTAGTGCCATCCCGCACCTTTAGGCAAGATCCACAGTGGCATGCGGCGGATCGGACGCGCGGATTCCCGACTCGACGCCGCCACCTGGTCCGGCGGCGCTCATACTGCCCTGACCATCAGCCGCAATCGTCCTCGGAGGCAGTCATGCGGCGTCTTCGATCCATCACCGTTCTCATCGTCCTGCTGGCCCTGACCGGGGCCGGCTCGGCGGGTGCCACCGCGTCCCGCCCGACGCACCGGCCCGTTGCGGCCGCCGCGCCCTACTGCGGCATCACCTGGGGAAGCCTGCCCAAGGCGGGCGGCACCCACAGCGTGGCCTCCCTGCTGCGCGTCACGACGAGCAGGCAGGAGTGCTACGACCGCACCGTCTTCGAGTTCACCGGGCCGGCCAACGGCTACCGCGTCGAGTACGTCGAGGCGGTGCTCACCGGTGGCGAGGGGTTCGACGTCACGCCGTACACGGCGGGCGCGGAGCACCTTCAGGTCGTCCTGCTCGCGCCGGTCTACTCGACCGACGGCACGGTCACCTACAACCGCAGGCTCGGCGACCACGCGGTCAACGTGGTGCGCTACAGCACGCTGCGGGACATCCTGTACGCCGGCAGCTACGAGGGCTACACCACCTTCGACCAGGGCGTCCGGGCCCGGCTGCCGTTCCGCGTGACCACCTCGACCGGCTCGGACGGCCACGGCAGGATCACAGTGGACGTGGCGCACCGGTGGGAGTGAGGGCGCGAACTTGAGCATTTTTCTCGTGGAGAATGCCACATTCTAGACAAAAACTGCCATGAGGTACGTAGCCGCGCGGCCCGAACGGCTGACCTGTCCGCGCCCGCGGCTACCTACCGTTGATGGTCATGGACACCGACATTTTCCACAATTCGACCTCCCGCCGCCGCTTCCTCTCCCTGCTGGGCGCGGGCGTCGTCGCCGGCACGGCCGCCTCGGCCGGCCTGGCCACCCCCGCGCTCGCCGTCGGCGCCGGGACGAGCACGGGCAGCGACCTCACCGGCTGGACGACCATCGTGGGCGACGGCGTGTACGCCGCCGCGGGCCAGAGCCCGGTCACCGACGCCGACATCGCCGCCGAGCACGGTGGCACCCAGACGCGCCTGCGCGCCAACGTCCGCAACCGCGGCGTGATGGCCCACGTGCTGTCGTTCCACCGGCTCACCGACGTGTCCATGATGGCCATGGCGCACCGGGCCTCGTACTCGTTCCGGATGCCGTACATCCCCTCGACGGCCGGCGGCGCCCGCAACGCGCAGACGGTGGAGGGCGGGCTGTTCGTGTGGGACGGCATCAACACCCGGGTCGACCACGGCACCGCGTTCCAGTGGGTGCTCAACCCGTGGCAGTCGAACTTCGGCGCGATCCTGGTGTGGAACGGCTCCGGATGGATCAACGGCGGTTACCTCAAGCCGGACACCGCCTGGCACGCCGTGTCGTACCTCGTGGACCCCGTGAACCAGGCGGTGGAGCTGGTGATCGACGGCGTCAAGCTGCCGGCGCCGTACAGCCGGACGCCCAAGAGCGGCTGGGGCACGGACGTCTCCGCCCGCCTGCAGGCCGAGGCGATCTCCATCTGGCCCGGCTCGACCGCCACCTGGGCGCCGCAGCACGAGGCGGAGTTCAAGAACTGGAGCTGGACCCGGGGCTAATTGTTCTCGTCGAGGATTTCGCGTACCTGGGAGAACATCCGGAAAATCTCGACGCGACCGTCGAGGAAACCCATCCGGTAATCCGCTCCCGTCCGGGGATGCTGTGCCCGTTCCGCGTCACGGCATCCCGCCAGGGCGTCGCTGCGGCCGGCGTCGTACGCCAGCAGCGCGTCGTCCACGAAACCCTCCTGGGGTGTCACCAGTCCCGCCCTCCCGCACCGCTCCGCGCGACAATGTCGCACAGCACGGACGGGCGTGACACCGGCTGACCGCCCGACCCGGACCCGACCGATCCGCCAACCGATATACCGTCAGTGATCAATCGATCACGCCAGCGCGACGCACGGCCGACGCCCGGCTCATCCCTGAGGTGAGCCGGGCGTCCGGCATGTGCCCGGGCGAGCCCCCGGACTGCGGATGCTCGCCGCACGGCCGGGTCAGAAGTCGAAGAGCGGGCCCGTCTGGCGCAGCATCTCGCAGCGGTTCGAGAACGTCTCGCTGTAGCGGACCGGGCGCCCCTCCCAGGAGCCGAGGGCGCTCGCGGTGACCGGCTGGTATTCGCGGGTGCACGCGCCGTGGGGATTCAGGTCGAGCACGCCGAGGTGGCCGTTGACGCTCGCGGCGGCGGCGCACGCGCCGGCGGCCTGCGGGTGCGCGCCCCCGACCGGATCGCAGGTCAGCAGCGACATCCTGGGCGCCGCGCCGGTCTGGTCGTAGACCATCAGCGCCAACGTGGACGATGCGGTGCGAGCCGTCGCGGCGGTGGGTGCCGCGGCGGCGGGTGCCGCGGTCGCGGCGAGGACGCCCGTGCCCGTGGCACAGGCGGCGAGCAGGCTGAGGGCGCCGCGCGCGAATGCGTTCATGATTTTCCTCCTTGACCGGGGTCCGTCGTGGGGACCGTGCCGCCCGTCCGTCGTGTGGTCCGGGCCGCCGGTGAGCCTAAGCCGTTATTGCGTCGTTCCAAGAAACTGTCTGTTGCATTCCTGGGGGCCGGCTGTTAACGGCGCACGACAAATTCAGGCGGCATTGTGGAGGAAAAAGAAATGATCGGAGCCGGGCGCCCTTCATCATGACGGAAATCGCACGGCCGGGTCAGGACAGGGATGTGCGGGCGATCGCCTTCTCGGTGAGGCTGCCGAGCCAGAGCGTGTCGCCGTGCTGGCGCACCCCGGTCGTCATCACGTAACGGCCGGCCGGGCCGTGCAGGGTCCGCAGCACCGCGCCGTCGCCGTCGACCCGGGCGGCGATGGTGTACGGCTGCGGCTGTGGTTGCAGCCGCTCGGGCAGCACGGCCGCCAGGCGGCGCAGCATCGGGTACGGCAACAGCCGTTCGGCCACGGCCACCCGCGGGCTCGCGAGCGCGATCCAGTAGGTGCCGTCGCCGACGGCCGACATGTTGTCCGGGTACGCCGGCAGATCGCCCAGCACCCGTACGGCGCCGTCCGGCAGCGACAGCCGCAGCAGCCGGTGGGCCACGGTCTCGCAGAGCAGCAGCGCGTCCTCGTCCGGGGTGAGTGCCACCCCGTTGGGGAAGTAGAAGCCCTCGGCCACGACGTCGGTCCGGCCGGTACCCGGGTGGTAGGCCAGCACCCGCCCGTTGGGCCGGTGCTCCAGCAGGTCCCGCCGCCAGTGCGAGACGGGGAACCGGTTCGAGCTGTCGGTGAAGTAGACGACGCCGTCGCGGGCCACCGCCGCGTTGTTGCAGAACAGGATGGGGCTGCCGCCGGCCCGGGCGGTGAGGTCGGCGATGGCGCCGTCCGCGGTCACCCGCAGCAGGCCCCGGTAGGCGTCGCAGACCACGAGGCTGCCGTCGCGGGGGTCGATCTCGATGCCGAGCGGGCGGCCGCCGGTGTCGGTGACCAGCTCGGGCGCCGCGCCGGGACGCGCGTCGGGCGGCCAGCGCCAGATGCGGCCGTCGTCCGTGCCGGAGTAGACGTGGCCGTCCGGGCCGACGACGACGTCCTCGGGGCCGTGCCCGCTGGGCACGCTCAGCAACTCGGCGTCGTCGAGCCGGGTGTCCGACGGCGACCAGGCGCCGGTCAGCGGCGGCGGGGTGGTGGCCGGGAGCTTCACCGGCCGGATGAGCCAGGGCGCGGGGGGACGCGGAACAGTCATGACATGCATGATGCCTGCCGATTTCGACGGAGGTCGATCGCCACACCGTCCGCGGCGGCGGGGGAGCAACGGATCCGGCGGCGCTGCATGCGCAGCGCCGCCGGAAGGTGCCTCACCGGATGTGCGGAGCCGTCACCGCGTCTTGACGGTGAGCGCCCGGCCCCGGCCCGCCCCGGCCGCGTTGACGGCCTGGACGGTGCAGCGGTAGCGGCTGTTCGCGCCGGTGAAGGTGAACGAGCGGGCCTTTCCGGAGACCGTCGTCACGATCGGCGCGCCGCGCCGGGAGCCGTCGGCGTCGAGCCGCTGGCGGGTGATCCGGTACGCGGTGACCGGCGCTCCGCCGGTCGAGGCGGGAGCCGTCCACCGCAGCGTCGCGGTGAGCGCGCCGCGGGCCGCACCCGGGGTGCCGGTGAGGCGCTGCGGCAGGCCCGGGGCCGTCCGGGGCGTGACCGCCGCCGAGGCCGGCGACAGGGCGCCCGTGCCGATCCCGTTCACGGCCCGGACCCGGAAGCGGTAGGCCTTGCCGTTGGCGAGGCCGGTGACCGACAGCACCGAGGCGGTCGCGGGAGCGGTGCGGACCTTGCCCACCGGGGTCCCGGTCGCGGCGTCGAGCACCTGCACCTCGTAGCGGGTGATCGGCATGCCGCCGTTGTCCGCCGGCGCGGTCCACCGGACGACCGCGAGGCCCTTGCCGGCGGTGGCCCGCCCGATCCGCGGGCTGCCCGGCGCGGTGCGCTGCTCACCCGGCCCCGGGGCGGTGGGTGCACCCGGGTCGGCCGGCGCGCCGGGGGTGCCGGGGTTGCTGGGCGTGCCGGGGTTGCTCGGCGTGCCGGGGTTGCTGGGCAGGCCCGGGTCGCTCGGCGTGCCCGGGTCGCTCGGCGTGCCGGGGCTGGGGTTGCCGGGCGTTCCCGTGGCCGGGCCCGTCGGCACCACGCGGTTGGAGATCGCGGAGAACTCGCTGGCTCCCGCGGCGTTCACCGCGCGGACCCAGAAGGAGTACGCCGCGCCGCGGACCAGATCCGTGAACGTCATCTCCGTGGCGTCCGGCCCGGCGACGTCCACGCCGAGCACGACGCCCGTCTCGTGGTCCAGGGCCTGGATCTCGTAGCCGTAGACCGGGGTGCCGCCGTCGTGTGCCGGTGCGGTCCAGCGGACCACCGCCGTGCCGTCGCCGGCCGTCGCGGTGCCGATGGTCGGGGCGTCGGGTGCCGTCGGGGTGACCGGGCGGGTGGGCGTGGTCGGGTTGGTCGGGTTCCCCGGGTTGGCCGGGGTGGTGGGGGCCCCCGCGCCGGAGTCCACCGGCGTCTCCGGAGCCGGGTCCACCGGCGTCTCGGTGTCGCCGCCGGTGTCGCCGTCGCCGGGCTCACCCGTGTCCTCGTCGCCGGGCTCGCCGGCGTCGTCGTTCCCCGGCTCGCCGGTGCCCGCGTCGTCGCCGGGCTCCCCGGTGCGCGGCGCCGGGGTGACCGGTGCCGACCACGCGGTCCAGTCGCCGGGGCCGTCCGCCGTGGTGGCGCGGATCCGGAAGCTGACCGCCACGCCGTTGGCCAGGCCCGGGACCACCAGGGTGCGGGCAGTGGCGTCGCCGACCTCGGTCGTCACGGTGGTGCCGCCGTCGGTGCGCTCCAGCGTGAAGCCGGTGATCCGGTCGCCGGCCGTCTCGTCCGGCAGCGTCCACAGCACCGTGGCCCGGCCGTCGCCGGCGAAGGCGGTGACGCCCGCGAAGGCGACGGGCGCCGTGACCTCGACGGTCTGGTCGGCGAACGCCAGCTTCTCGATGTTGCGCAGGATGTCGGTGCCGTCCGGGCCGGACACGACCAGGGCGTCGCCGAACGGGTCGACGGCGTACTGGTGCCGGGTGCCGGAGAAGACCGCCGTGTCCTGGCCCGCGGCCGGCGCCGTCAGGATCTCCCGGACGGTGACGATGTCGCCGGGGTCGACCCGGCCGGCGAAGACGTCGGCCTGGAGCTCGGCCATGCTGCGCACCGAGCGGATCTCGTTGCCCTGGGCGTCGCGGACGCTGAGCCGGACGGTCAGGTAGCGGTCGCCGTCGAGGATGTCGTCGCCGAGGCGGCCCTCGATGGTGTCGTCGCCCGCGCCGCCGAGCAGGATGTTGCCCTCGCCCCAGACGTTGCCGTGCAGGTCGCACGGGCGGCCGCTCTGGTTGCCCACCGCGGAGGCCGGGGTCGGCAGGTGCGTGACGACCTGGTCCAGGCCCCTGATCCGGGCGATGCCCGCGGCGTCGAGGGCGTCGCAGCCGAGGAAGCCGCCGCCGTCGCCGCCCACGGTCGACGGGATCACGTCGTCGCCGCGCAGGACGTCGTCGCCCGCGCCGCCCGAGAGGGCCTCGAGCTCGTTGTAGCGGTCCCGGACCCCGACCGCGAGGACGTCCAGCGGGTTCAGCGGGAGGTCCAGGTCGGCGTCCATCGGCTGGTCGTCGCCGCCCTGCTCGCGGGTCGCCGCGATGGACCAGTCGTAGCCGGAGCCGCCGGCGTTCTTCTCGATGCCGGGGCCCTGCACCCCGATGTCGTCGCCGCCCTCCATGTCGTAGTCGTCGTCGCCGCCCTGGCCGATCAGCACGTCGTGGCCGGGCTTGTTGGAGTCGTCGAGGAAGAACAGGTTGCCGCTGTCGCCCTGGAGCAGGTCGGGGGAGTTGCCGCCCTCCATCCAGTCGTCGCCGGCGTCGCCCCAGGCCGCGTCCTCGCCGTCGCCGGCGATGAGGAAGTCGTCGCCCTCGCCGCCGAAGGTGTCGTTGGCGTTGGCGCCGCCGTTGGTGAAGTCCTTGCCCGTGCCGCCGTTGACGACGTCCAGGCCGGGGCCGGCGTCGATGGCGTCGTTGCCGTCGCCGCCCTTGGGCATGTCGTCGCCGCCGAGGTCGGTGAGGACGTCGTCGCCCTCGCCGCCGAGCGCGTGGTCGCCGCCGGCGCCGCCCTCGAGGACGTCGTCGCCCTCGTTGCCCCAGAGGGTGTCGTTGTCGTTGCCGGCCACGACGCGGTCGCGGCCCTCGGTGCCGTTGTAGACCGACTGGCCGTTGATGCCGGGCGCGTCGACGGTGTTGCGGGCCTTGTACTGGATGGTGCCGTCGGGCATGCGGACCAGCAGCGCCTGCTCGTCGCAGTCGGTGCCGGGGTCGTCGGTGACCCGGTTGCCCGCGGCCCGGTAGCCGGCCTCCGTGCCGTCCAGGTGTGCGAGCTGGAACTTGCAGTCGGCGGTGGCGAACACGTCCGCCTTGAGGGTGTGCGCCGAGGTGTTGCGCATGATCATTTCGGCGAACGAGTTGCCCTCGAGCTGCGCGCGCAGGTTCATGCCCGGCGTACGGGCCAGGTAGTACAGCCGGTCGCCGTTCTGCAGGTTGGTGAGCTGGCTCTCGAAGACGTAGTCGAAGGTGCTGCCCAGCAGGCCGCCGAAGGGCTGGGTGGTCTCGGCCAGGCCGCCGACCCACAGGTCGACGTGGTCGAGGCCGGAGGTCGCCGTGGTCCAGGCGCCGGTGGCGTTCATGAACGCGGCGGCGTCGGCCGGTGCCACGTCGCCGGGCTGCGGGTCGACGATGGCGCGGGCCGCGGCCCGCTTCGCCGCCACGGTGCCCGCGGCGCGCACCGACGGGTGCCCGCCGTACGCGGCGACGAAGTTGACCAGCGACTCCGGGTGCTTGAGGTGCTCACCCAGGTCGACCCAGCTCCGGTACGGCGCCAGCCGCCCGTCGTTGGTGCGCTCGTGCAGGATGCGGCGCAGGTTGTTCAGCGAGGGCACGCCCTCCGAGCGGCCCCGGGCGATGTTGATCGCGGCCAGGTCCATCGGCAGGCCGAGCAGGTTGTTGCGCAGGGTGTCGGTCATGAACTCGTCGAGCTCGTTGCCGACCTGTTCCGACATGCCCATGACGATCCCGCCGGCGGCCTGCTCGGGGGAGAGCGTGCCGTTCGCGGTGTACGCCATCGGGTTGAGGAACCCGTCGAGCAGCGACATCGAGGTGTCCGCCCCGTCCGCGTCCGTACGGGAGATCGACTCGGTGAGCATGGAGTGCCCGAAGCGGTAGACCGAGTGCGCGAACTCCGCGTACACCGCCGGGTTCAGCTCGCTCTGGGTGAACGCGAACGGCTGGAACGGGTTGATGCCCGGCTGGATCTTGCGGGCGAACTCCTCGAAGACCAGGTGCTGGTACTCCATCTCGTTGACGAAGCGGGCCGCCTGGAAGAGCCGCTCGCCGTTCCACGCCTCGCCCAGCTTCCACTCGGCGAGCGCCGGGCCGCCGGCGTCGGTGAGCACCCGCTCGATGTCGCCCACCAGCCGCTCGTGCTCGGAGTGGAAGATCTGGTGCACGGCGGTCAGGCCGATGTTCTCGTTGGCCCGGCCGTCGCCGGCGATGTAGTGCGCCGCCAGCATCTCGTCGTCGTACGTGCCGGCGGGCTGGCTCGCGAAGTCCGCGGAGGCGCCCTGGTCGTCGTCGGGGCGCGGCGCGACCCTCGGGGTGGCCGGGTTGTGGTCGGCGTCGACCGGGGTCGGGTCGGCGTGGTGCGCGATGTCGGTGACGAACGGCGTGTCGAAGCGCAGCGTGTTCGCCGGCACCGGCACCGGGTTCGCCCGGTCGCCCTCGACGAGGCCGGTGGCGGTCACGTACTGGGGCAGGCCGCGGGCCGGGCCCGGGACGAACTTGCCGTACGGGTCGGTGAGGATCGACGGCACGTCCAGCACGTCGGCGTCGGTGAGGGCGAGGCCGAGCCGCTCGCGCGCCTGCCGCTTGGTCTCCGCCCAGGTGGGCAGGCCGCCGGCGGCGCCGGACAGCAGCCGGCCGGTGGAGACCGGGCGGCCCGCGGCGTCGTCGGCGTACTCGCGCAGGAAGACCTGGTGCGCGGCGTGCGAGGTGTACGTCTGCGAGAGGTCGACGAACGGGGAGTCGGTGTTCTTGGCGTCCTGCACGTCGTCGGCGGTGCCGAGCTTGCCGTCCGCGCCGGGCTGGTTGGCGGCGCGGGTCAGCGCCATGAACCGCATCGACGGGGGCACGTAGCGCGCGTCGCCGGGCTTCGGGTCGTCGGCCGTGCCCGGGGTCCGGTCGGGGCCGGCGATCAGCGGGTCGTCGGCGCGCAGCGGGACCACCACGGTGCCGCCGCCCTTGACGGTCTGGTCGATGCCGTGGTCGAAGAACTGCCCGAAGAGGGTGAACCACGAGTTGTACGGGGCGCTCAGCCCGACGTCGGTGGTGACGTTGGGGATGAACAGCGTCGTGGCGCCGTCGGTGGCCGGCGTGGTGGCGCCGGACTGGCTGCGTACCGGGTTGCCGGCCGCCGCGACCGCCGCCGGGTTGGCCGCGGTCTGGTCGACGATCAGGTTGCTGATCAGGCGCGGCTGCGAGTCGACGACGGTGTTGTTCGCGCGCTTGTCCGCGTACGTCGTGGGGAATGCGGGGCTGCCGGGGCCGAAGAGGCCCGCGGGAGCGTTCTCCGCCGCCGTGAAGTCCTTGCCGCTCAGCCGGGGGAAGAGCTGGTCGGCGGCGCCGTAGTGCTCCTGCCCGGCCACGAGGTTGTTGCAGGAGCCGTCGACGGTGCGCAGGCCCTGCGAGAGCAGCGGGCTGGGCAGCTGGTCGGGCCCGGTGCCGAGCAGCGCCCCGCAGGGGCCGGTCTCGCTGGTGGTGGCCGCGGCGTGCGCCTCGGCGATCTTGATCTGCTTGAGGATGTAGGCCAGGTCCGCGGGCGTGATCGTGAAACCCTGGCCGGCCGGCGCCGCGGCGGCCGGGGTGGCGATCAGGGTCGTGGCGAGCAGGCTGCCGACGGCGAGACCGAGGGGGAGCTTCATGAGGCGTTCTCCGGGGGAGTCAGGGGAGAATCCGTGTGATTCGCACATCCTGGACGTGGCCGGTGTGGTCGCCCTCAGGTCCGGCTGAGCACGAGCTGAAGGCCGTCCCCTCGACGGAGGACGGCCTTCAGGCAGGCGTCAGAGGCTCAGCCGTGGTGCGGCCGCGGCCCCTCCACCAGGTTCGGCAGGCCCTGGGAGAGGTCCACTCCCGGGCCGGGCAGGTTGGCCGACACCGCCACCCGCTCCGCGGGCACCCCGGCGGCCCGGCCCAGCGCCTCGCGCACCGCGAGGATCCGGCCGTCGCTGAGAACCGCGCCGAAGTACCGCACGGTCAGCCCGGACTTCTGCACCGTGGGCACGTAGTGGTTCAGCGAGTCGGCCAGGATGCCCTCGCGGTCCACCCGGGCCAGCACGTCGGCCGGGTCGACCCCGGGCGCCGGGACGACCCCGAAGGTCAGATCGTGCACGACCACCGGCTCGACCAGGTAGAACGCCACCGTACGGGGCTGGTGGTCGCGCATGAACGCCTCGCCGTCCGCCACCGCGGTGCCCTCGGGGAGCACGAACGTCATCTCCGGCACCAGATACTCCAGCATCTGGGCGCTGAAGACGGCGAAGGTCGCGTCCGTCAGCGTGCCGACGCCCGCGGCCGCCGCCGCCGCGCGCAGCTCCGAGGCGATCTGCGCGCGGTCGGCGCCCTTCGCCGGGTGGATGGCGATCGCGGCCCGCTTGCGCACCATCGGCCCGTCGAAGGTCGTGGTGGCGAGCCCGTCGCCGGCGTCGTCGGTGACCACCCCGGCCGGCTCCATCGCCTCGACCGGGCCGCCGAACCAGCCGCCCGCGCGCAGCGCCAGCGCCACGCAGACCAGCACCAGGGCCACGGCGAGGCCGCGGCGCAGCCGGGTCCGGATCCCTCCCGCGGTGCCCATCAGCTGCCCAGCGGGTAGGACGGGGCGTAGACGACCGGAGCCACCGGCTCGTAGTCCTCGTACGCCGGATCCGACGAGATCGGGTCGTTGGCGTTGATGTCGCCGACCGCGAACTGGATCATCATGTCGTTGTCCTCGTGGATGAGGTTGTGGCAGTGCACCATGTAGCGCCCGCCGGCGTTGCCGTCGCCGGTGGTGAACTGCATCAGCACGCTGACGGTCTCGTTCTCGCCCAGGTAGAAGACGTCCTTGCCGCCGTTCTCCCAGGCGTGCGCCTTGCGGTCGGGCGTGGTGTTGCGGGCGATGATCCTGCCGTCGACGAGGTGGATGTGCAGCGGGTGGAACCAGCCGCCCGACTCGTTGACCAGGTCCCAGATCTCGACGGCGTACGGCTTTGGGTTGGCGAAGACCCGCTGGAAGTTGGTCTTCTCGACGTCGTCCCAGGTCTCCCCGTTGATGGTCCAGAGGCCGTGCTTGCGCTCCAGCCGCATCTTGCGGCGGGCCGTGGCCATCTCCGGCTTCAGGTGGTTCACGTCGATCGCGCCGCGGTTCGCGAACGGCTGCGGCCCGAGGTCGAGCACCTTGGGGATCTCGTACGGGTCCGGGCCGGCCGGGTCCGCGACGACCTCGAACTGCATCACCTTGCCGGTGTTGCGGAAGTCGGTGTTGTTCTTGTTGCTCAGGTTGCGCAGCTCGATCTTCGTACCGGGCTTGTACTTGCGGAAGTCGATGAGGATCTCGTACCGCTCGGCGGGCGCCTGGCGGAAGGAGGACACGGCGGCGACCTTCGGCGTCATGCCCGCGTCGGTGGCGACCACGTGCATGGGCTCGCCGGTGCTGAGCATGAACCGGTACGAGCGCGAGATGCTCGCCACCAGCACGCGGAACCGGTAGACCCGCGGCTTGACCCGCATCTTGGGCCACGGCACGCCGTTGACCAGGATCACGTCGCCCATGAAGCCCTCGTGGTCCTCGCCGTCGAAGGCCACCGAGCCGTCGGCCTTGAACGCCAGGTCGCTGACGATCAGCGGGACGTCGTACTCGCCCTGCGGCAGCTGGGCGCGCTCGTACCGGTCGCTCAGGTGGTACTGGGCCGCCAGCCCGGCGAAGACGTTCTGCGCGGTGGTGCGGTGGTTGTGGTCGTGGTACCAGAGCGTGCGGGCCTGCTGCCAGTTCGGGTACTTGTAGGTCTTGCAGTACGCCGGGTCGGTGTGGTCGTTCGCGTAGCCGTCGTACTGCGGCAGCGACGCCGAGCCGTGCAGGTGCGTCACGGTGCTGAACGGCTTGCCGTGCAGCGGGTTCGTGGTCAGCTTGTTGGTGATCCGGACCTCGGAGCGGGTGCCCTGGGGGACGCGGATGGTCGGCCCCGGGAAGATGCCGTTGTAGCCGGCGATCGGGGTCAGCAGCCCGGGCACGATGCTGGCCTGGCCGACGCACTGGGTCAGCCGGTACCGGTGGTACGGGCCCTGGTCGTCGACGCCCTGCTCGGACGGCATCAGCACCGGAGGGCGCCGGAACATGGTCGTGAACGGGGTGGGGGTGTTCCTCGACGCCAGCTTGCTCGACTTGGCGACCACCTCGCCGCCGGCGGTCGCGACGAGCAGGCCGCCACCGCCGGCCGCCAGCGCACCTCTGAGCAGGCTGCGCCGGCTCACGTTGCCACGGGACATCCGAAACTCCAAGGGGGAGACGTGCAGGTGACCGCAGACCCTAGGAACCGGCTCTGAGGAGCGCCGTTGAAAATCCTGGAGTCGCGGCCTGGATCGTCGCCCGTCGATTCAGCGGTCCCTCAGGTGCGGCTCAAGGCGGCCGCAAAACGTTCAGCTTCGCGCTCCGCTGCCGATCTGATCCCGTCGAGGAGGTGGCGATGCGCGTCTGTGTGCTCGGACAGCTGGCGGTGACCGACGGCGACGGGGTGGTTCTGCCCGCCGCCGAGCTGCCGCGCCGTGCCCGCCAGGTCCTCGGCGTGCTCGCCGCCCGGCACGACCGCATCCAGTCCAAGGACGCCCTGGCCGACGCGGTGTGGGGGGCGAAGCTCCCGGGCAACCACGTGGCGGCCCTCGAACACTACGTGTCGGTGATCCGGCGGCGCCTGCAGCCCGCCGGCAACGCGTCGTCGTGGTTCATCGTGACCCGCAGCGGCGGCTACCTGTTCGACACCGGCCGCGCCGAGCTGGACCTGGCCGAGCTGCGCGCCGCCATCCGCGGCCTGGACGCGCTGCCGACGGAGGGTCCGGAGCGCCTCGTCGCGCACGCCGGGATCCTTGCCCTGGCCCGCCAGCTGCCCTTCCCCGAGGACCCGTACGCGGACTGGGCCGACGCCGCCCGCAGCGAGGTCCAGTTCGCCGCCGTCAACTCCCTGCTCGAGCTCGCCAAGGCCGCGCTGCCGAGCGACCCGGCGCGCTCCCTGCGCCTCGCCCTGGACGCGATCGAGCTCAGCCCCTACCTGGAGAGCGGGTACGAGGCGGCGATGGCCGCGGCGGTGGCCATGGACCGGCCGGACGAGGCACTGCGCATCTTCGACCGCTGCCGCCGGGTCCTCGACGAGGAGCTCGGCGTGGCGCCCTCGGCCGGGCTCGTCCGCCTGCACCGTGAGGTCCTGGCCGGGCGGCACGCCGTCGCCGCCGCGGCGGAGCCCGAACGGGTCGCCGTGCTCCCGGCCGTGCGGGCCTCCGCACCCTCGCACCGCTTCCTCGGCCGGGCCACCCAGCTGAGCATCCTCTTCGGGCCGGACGCCCCGCCGCTCGTGCACGTGGTCGGTCCCGCCGGGTCCGGCAAGTCCGCCTTCCTGGCCGAGGTCGCCCGGCACGCGCCGGGCCGGGCCGGTGTCGGCCACGGCGGCTCGTCCGCCGGCGTGTTGCGCCTGACCTGGCTACGGACGGCGCTGGCCGAGCTCGGCGCCGGCCCGGAGGTGCTGGCGGTCGTCGACGCCGCCAGCGACCGGCCGCTGCGCGGCGACGAGCTGGAGCTGGTCGCCACGGTCCTCGCCGGCCCCGAGCCGTGCTTCCTCGCCGTCGACGACGCCGCCGACCTCGACCCGGCCAGCGTCACCGAGCTGGCCTGGCTCGGCCGGCACTGTCCCGGGCTGCGCATCGTGCTCACCTACTGCTACCCCTCGCAGCTCGTCGGGCGCCCGCTGGCCAGCCTGAACACGCCGGTGGTGCTGCGCCTGGGCCCGCTGACGGCCGCGGATCTGGCGCCGCTGGGCGACGACACCCTGCTCGACCGCACCGGTGGGATCCCGGCGCTGGTGGCGGTCGCCTCCCGCCCTGCGGAGCTGGCGCACGCGGTCGCGATGCAGATCGCCCGCGAGCGGACCCGGTGGATGCCGGAGCTCGCCTGGCAGGTGCTGCGCTCGTGCGCGGTCCTCGGCCCGCTGGGCACGGCCGACCTGGCGCCGCTCACCGGCCGTAGCGTGCCCGAGCTGCTTTCCTGCATCGACAGCCTGGTCCACGCGTTCCTGCTGAGCGAGGAGCCGGACGGCACGGTGCGCCACCGCAGCGCGATGATCCGCGACGCCATCGCCGAGCAGGTCTCGCACGCCTCCAGCACGCACCTGCGCAACCAACTGGCGGCGGCCTCCTGAGACAGGAGACCGCCGCCGTTGTGCGCACGGCTCAGCCGTGCCTGTTCACCCGGGTCAGTTCGTCACCGTGACCGGTACGCCGAGGCGTACCGCGCCCGTCGACGTGACGAAGCTGATGTTGCGGATGGCACCCGGCACCGGGCCGGTCACCCGGACGCTGAACGCCCCGGTCGCATCCACCGTCGCCACACCGATCACCCGGCCGGTCAGCGTCAGACCGAGCACCACCGCGACGCGCTGCCCCGCGGGCAGGTCGCTGGTGCCGGAGATCCGCCACTCGTTGGTGTTGGTGCGGTAGCGCACGGCGAAGTTGGACAGCGTCTCCGGCTGCGGCCGCACGGTGACCAGGTCGGTGGCGATGCCGGCCGGGTTGCGCACGGTCAGCTCGAGCACCACCGGGTCGTTGTTCGCGACGTACGTCGCGTTCGGGCCGGGCACCGCGGGCAGCGCCTGCGCCGGGTAGACGAACCCGGCCCGGGCCGAGGTCGCGCCGGTCAGGGTCACGGCCGGACCGGACACCTGCCGCCACGAGTACGACTCGGCCGTGGTCGACTTCGAGCCGTCCAGCGTCACCGAGCGGCCCCGGATGACGGTCAGGTCGGCGCCGGCGTCGGCCTGGGGTGCCGCCGCCGCGGTCACGTCCACGGTCACGCTCACCGGCACCGCGGTGCCACCCGGTCCGCGGACGGCCAGGCTGAAGACGTACGCGCCGGGGGTGGTGGGCACGAACGTCGCCAGGGCGGCGGTGGGGTTGGTCAGCGCGACCGGCGGCCCGGAGACCTGCGTCCACGCGTACGAGTCGACCTCGCCGACCGTGGCCCGAGCGTCGAGGCGCACGCTCTGCCCGACGATGGCCGGGGTGTCGGCCGTGGCCGCGGCCACCGGGGCGTTCGGCTGGAAGGTGCGGCCGGAGCCGATCAGCGACGCCGTCGCGGTGCCGCCGGCGGCCGAGGTGACCGTGATCGTCGCGGGCGGGGCCACGACGCCGGTGAACGGGGAGCCGGTGAGCGGGCCGAAGCCGGCCACCGTCAGCGCCGGCCGGGAGGCGAGGTCGCTGGAGGACGCGGAGACGCTCAGGGTCTGCGCGTCGGCGTCGTAGGCGACGTTCTCGACCCGGACCACGTCGACCAGGGCACGCTTCTTGCGGGCCGCGGGCTGGTCGCTCCTGTTGACCACCTCGACGGTGGTTCCGGCCGGCACCGGGCCGGTGACCGGGAAGCGGCCGTAGTAGCGGCCGTCGGCGCCGCGCAGCGGCGCACCGCGGAAGCCGAGCGCCTCGTTGCCGGCGACCTCGATCACCTGGTCCGGCTCGCTGGTCGCGAAGACCTCGATCGCCCCGGTGCCGTCCGGGCCGACGCTGTAGGTCGCCTGGTCGAGGTCGACGCCGGCGTTGGTCGCGTACCGGCCCTGGACGCTGAAGAGGTCGGTGAAGCCGAGCTCGGAGAGCACTGTGCCGGTGACCGGGTCCAGGCGCTCGATCCGCACGAAGTTGGTGTTGTACGGGCTGCCGACGACCTTGTGGTCCACACCCGGGTCGCCGACGTAACCGGCCGGAGCGGCGGGCGCGACGGCGGGGTCCCACTTCAGGAACGGGCCGACCCGCGAGGTGAACGCCTGACCGAACGCACCGGGGGTGGTGCCGATGTCCTCGGTCATGTTGACGCCCCGGTCGTCGGCCACGATGTCGTCGATGCCGTACGGGTGGGTGATGCGGTAGCGCTCGCCCTCGTTGGCGTCGAACCGGATCCGGATCCGGCCGAAGACCATCTGGTCGCCCTCGCGCACCTCCTCGGCGGCCCAGGCGCCCTCGAGATCCATCCCGATCGTGGCGTCGACGCCGTTGGCCAGCGTCAGCTCCGCGCCGGCGAGCTGGTAGAAGAACTCGCCGGGGAAGTTGTCGGGGTACGACACCGGCTGGTCCGGGTCGGGCACCTCGTCGGGCAGCGTGGAGCAGAGCGGGTCGTCGAGCGTCGTGCACGCCTCCAGGCGCACGTTGTTGCTGTCGCGGTACCAGGCCGGGAAGCCGTGCTCGGCGATCGGGCCGACCTGGGTGAGCTTGCCGGCCCGGGGGGCCGACGGTGCGACGACGACGGCGGCCGCGGTGCTGGCCAGCGGCGCCACGACCGCCACGGCGACGCCCAGGGCGACCGGCAGGCGAGCCAGTAGTTTCTTCATGGGACTCCTCAGACGTATCTGGAGCGTCACACCATGCCGAGGAGTCCCGTGGCCCGCCTGAGGCCGGCCTGAAGCCCGCCTGAAGTGCCCCTACCTGCCGGCCGGTGCGGGGGACACCGGCACCGGCGGCCGGCGGCGGCCGCGGACGGCACCGGCCGCGATGTCGAAGAGCAGGAACGCCGCCAGCGGGACGCCGAACAGCGGCAGGGCCCAGCCCAGCGCGAAGACCAGCGGAACGCCGGCCACCACGCCCCAGGTCGGCAGCTGCTGCCAGGCTCCGCGCGCGGGCGGCGCCCCGGCGAGCGCGCGGCGGCCGGCGCGGGTGGGGCGGCGCTGCCACCACATCCGGTAGCCCCAGCCGATGACGCAGACCAGGCCCACGGCGAGCGCGGCGAGCAGCAGCTGGTTGACCAGGCCGAACAGGGTGCCCATATGGGCGTTGATGCCCCAGCGGGTCAGCTTGGCCAGCAGCGGCCAGTCGGCGAAGTCGACCCGGTCCACGACCGTGCCCGTGGCGGCGTCGACGGCGACGACGTCGCGCCCGACCGGCCACTCGTTGCGGATCTGCCCGACGGACCACGCCGTCGCGGCGTCCTCGGGGACGGTGATCTCCAGGGGCCCGGACAGGCCGTGGTCGCGGGCCACCCGCACGACCCTGTCGGCCGCCGCGGGGTCGGCCGCCGTGCTGGCCGTGCCGGAGCCGCTGCCGCCGCCGTGATGGCCGCCGGACGGCTGCGCGCCCGCGCCGGTCAGGCTGGTGGACACCGAGGGACGGCTGCCCTGGAGCGCGTCCACGGCGACGCTGAAGTTGTCCCCGGCGTAGCGCGACCAGGTCAGGCCGGTGGCGGCCAGGACCAGCAGGCCGGCGGTCAGCCAGACCCCGGTGGCGGCGTGCCAGCCGCGGGTACGCCGGACGCCCTTGCGCGCGCTCAGGTCCGGGGTCAGCAGCCGGCGGGCGGTACGGTTGCCGCGCTGGCGCCGCCACCACAGGATCAGGCCGCCCACGGCGATGACGCCCAGCCAGCTCGCGGCGAACTCCGAGTAGTGCCGGCCGAGGTCGCCCAGGTGCAGGTTGCGGTGCAGGTCGTCGAGCCAGGTCTTCAGCGGCGTGGACGCCCACCACGTGGTCAGCCGGCCGGTCACCGCGCCGGTGTAGGGGTTCACGTACACCGTGTGCCGGTGCTCCTCGTCGAGCTCCGGCGACGTGAAGTCGATCTGCGTGGTGGCGTCGCCGTGCCCCGGCCGTACCGTGGTCAGGGTGCCCTCGGGGTGCGCGGCGCGGGCGGCGGCGATCTGCTCGGCCAGCGGGCGGGCCGGCCCGCCGGGCTCCGCCACGACGAGCTCGTCGGCGTACACGGCGCGTTCCAGCTGCGGCGCGAAGACGTACGCCAGCCCGGTCAGCGCCGCGACCAGCAGGAACGGCGCGACCAGGATGCCGGCGTAGAAGTGCAGGCGCAGCAGCAGGGGGCCGAAGCCCCTCGCCGACCGGTCCCGGCGGCGCGCGACGGGGGGCGCCGGGGAGGGTGGTGCGGTGGTGGTCATGGAAACTCCGGTCACGGTCGGCGGTGTGGGACTGCAGCGTTGGTCGCCCGTGACCGCCGGTTGGTTCCCGCCGTGATCGGCGGCAGCCCGGCGGTGAGGACCGTCATGGCAGGAACCTCCAGGGCGCGCGGACGAAGGCGCAGCCGTCGATGTCGAGCAGCGGACGTACGGCGGGATCGGTGGCCAGCTCGGCCAGGTCGGTGCGGACGCGGACGGCGGGCACCCCGTCGGCGTGCAGCGCGCGCAGCGCCTCGTCGGTGCTCACCTGCGCGAGGGCCACCGGCAGCGCGGGATCGTCGTAGCCGGCGGGCGTCCGTGGCGCGACCACCCAGCCGTCGCGGGTCGCCACCGGGGCACCGAGCGGTCCCCACGCCGGGCGCGCCGGCTCCCGCCCGCTCAGCCGGCTGTGCTGCAGGACCCCGGCGGCCGAGAGCAGGCTGCTGTCCACCCGGCGGCCGCGCCCGTCGGCGTGCCGGGCGACCAGCGCGGCGAGCACCCCCTCGGCCGACACCAGACCGCCGAGCACGTCGAGCAGCGTCATCAGCGATCCGGCCGGCGGCTCGTCGGCGGGGCGCAGATGCTCGCCCAGCCCGGCGTACGCCTGCACGGTGGAGTCGGTGCCCGGCGGTGCCCCGGGGCCTCGCGCGTCGCCCCAGCCGGAGGCGTACGCGTACACCAGGCCCGGATTGACCTTCGCCAGGTCCGTGCTGTCCAGCCCGAGGGCGGCGGCCCGTCCCGGCGCCCAGTTGTGCAGGAAGACGTCCGCCCCGGCGACCAGCTCGCGGACCGTGTCCTGACCGGCCCGGGTGCGCAGGCGGGCCGTCACGACCCGCTTGCCCCGGTTGACGGCGAGGAACCGCGCCGAGCAGCCGCCCACCATCGGCGGCATGCCGCGCGAGGGATCGCCGCCGTCGGGTTCCACCCGGATCACCCGGGCGCCGAGCAGGCCCAGCAGGTGCGCGGCGAGCGGGCCCTGGACGCGCCGCCCCGCCTCCACCACGGTCAGTCCGGCCAGCGGCAGGCCGCCGGGGTGCGCGGCCGCGGCGGGCCGCACCGCGTCGGTGGTGACGCTGACCGACCACGCGCCGCCGCCGAGACCGGGATCGGTCAGCCGCTGCGCGTGCGACCGTACCGGCTGCACCGCGACTCCGGCGGCCCGCGCCGCGCCGACCAGCTCGGCGTACGTCAGTGCGGCGACGGCCTCGTGCAGCTCGGGCGGCAGTGGGGCGACCGCGGTCGCCGAGCGGGTCACGAAGGCGTGCCACCCGGAATCGACCAGCCGGGCCGGCACCTGCAGGCCGGTCCACAGCGTCCACCACGGCTCGGGATCGAGCGTCTCCAGCTCGACGCGGATCCCGTCGATCGTGCAGAAGGGCGGTGGCGTGCCCCGCTGCTCGTAGCGTTCCGGGTGCTCGGGATCGGCCGCGGTTGCCGCGGCGAGATACTGCGACACGGTCAGCAGGGCCACCGAGGCGGGGTCGACGCGGACCTGCCCGACCGGCTGCCCGCGCAGGCCGGACAGCTCGGCGGCGAGGGTTCCCTGCGCGGCGACGATCCGGGTCGCGGCGGTCAGGTAGTCGACGCCGATGCGGCGCGGGCGGCCGGCGGCCCGCCCGTGCACGGCCATCAGCCCGTACGTGGCCTGGGCGCTCACCTCGTCGAACGCGCCGATCCCGGCGGTGGCCCCCGCGTGCTGGTTGGTATCCACGCTGAGAGTGGTCGGGAAACGGCCCGCCACGGTTCCCGGAAAGTCCGCCCGGGGCGATGGTCAAGTAGCCCGGTGCGGTGCCGAAGGAGAGCCGACGGAGTTCACCGTGGGGCCGAGCCGCCAGGAGGCGCTTGCAATGTCGCTCACCAGTCGTCTGTCGGTGTCGGGGGTGGCGGCCCTGATGATCACCGGCGCGCTCGTCGCGCCGGCCCCGGCCGCCTCGGCGGCTCCGGCGCCCCGTGCGGCGGCGGCCGCTTCGGGTGACGTGACGAGCCCGGAGGAGGCCGAGCGGGTCGACCGCGTCCCCGCGCCGGCGCCGGCCTGGTACAACTGCTACGGCGTGGGCCAGTGCGCCACGGTGACGGTGCCGCTGGACTACGACGACCCCGCCGGTCCGACGGTGGAGATTGCCCTGCTGCGGGTGAAGGCCCGCAAGCCGCAGAGCCGGATCGGCAGCCTCTTCGTCAACCCCGGCGGCCCCGGCGGCTCCGGCACCGCCATGGCGGCGTCGTCGTCGATGTTCCTCAGCGACGGCGTCCTCGACCGGTTCGACATCGTCGGCTTCGACCCCCGCGGCATCGGCTTCAGCGACACCGTCGCCTGCTTCCCCTCCACCCGGGCGCAGAGCATCGTGATGGCGAAGATGAACATGCTCTTCCCGTACGGCACGCCGCAGGAGAGCACCTTCGTCAAGTCCGTCCAGGCGATCGGCCGGGGCTGCTCCACGACCGGCGCCACGCTGGCCGGGGCCATGTCCACCGCCGAGGTGGCCCGCGACATGGACGTGCTGCGCCGCGCGGTCGGCGACACCAAGCTGACCTTCCTGGGCTTCAGCTACGGCACGGCTCTCGGGCAGTACTACGCCAACATGTTCCCCGACCGGGTCCGCGCCCTGGCCCTCGACGGCGTCATCGACCCCGTCTCCTGGACCGGCACCCCGCAGACCCGGGACCAGCTCCTGGACGACCGGCTGCGCTCCGCGGACGGGGCGTACCGGGCGCTGACCAAGCTGCTCGCGCGCTGCGACCGCGTGGGCCCGCAGGGCTGCGTGTTCTCGGCCGGCGACCCCGCGAAGCACTTCGCCGCCATCGCCCGCAAGCTGCGCGCGAAGCCGCTGGTCCTCCGGTTCGGCAAGAGCACCTTCAAGGTCACCTACGCCGACTTCGTCAGCCTCGTGCTGAGCAGTCTCTACACGCCGTACGCCGGCGAGATGGTCACCGAGATCGCGGCCTCCGTGGAGGCGCTGCTGGCCGCGCCGGGCAAGGTCACCGGCAAGCAGCGCTCGCTGGCGAGCAAGGCCCTGCTGGACCGGCTCGACCGGCTGCGGTCCCCGGGACGCGACTTCCCGTACGACAACTCGGCCGAGGCGTTCGCCGGGGTGATGTGCACCGACGCCCGGCACCCCGCCGACGCCGCGAGCTGGCCGGTGCTGACCGCGCGCGCGGACGCCCGCGCGCCCTACTTCGGCCGGGCCTGGGGCTGGGGCAGCGCCGCCTGCGCCGAGAACACCTGGACCGTCCGCGACGAGGACGCGTACCTGGGCCCCTTCGACCGTACGACGGCCGCCCCGGTGCTGTTCGTCGGCAACTACTGGGATCCCGCGACCAACTACCGCGAGGCGGTGTCGGCGTCGCGCCGGCTGCCCGGCAGCCGGCTGCTGTCCAGCGACAACTGGGGTCACACCGCCTACGGCACCTCGGCCTGCGTCACCCGCGCCGTCGACGCGTACCTGATCGAGGGCGCCCTGCCGGCCGCGGGCACGCTGTGCCGCTCGTCGATGCAGCCGTTCGGGCGCACCAGCGGCAGGGAGGTGGAGACCGACTCCATCTCGGTGGCGGCCGTCTCCGCCGCCGGGGAGACCAAGTCCCTGCCGCCGGTCGCGGGCCTCTACCCGGCCTCGATGCTCCCCATGAACGGCGGATGACCGCGAGCGCGCGACACGATCACCGGTGCGTGCATCGAATCCGATGGATGGTACGGTGCGACGGAATGTCATCTTTGGCACACGGGCGGTAACACACGGTCCCTAGTGTGGGCATCTCGGTGTCCGAACACCGTCACACCGGATCGGAGGGGTTGCAGCTGTTCGATGATTCTGCAGAGACGGAGCCGTACGAAGCCTACGTGTTCACGGACGATACTTACGACAACCTGCTCACCGCCCGGATGAGCCCGTTGTCGGTGATGGAGGTGCTGCACGCTCACGGGGTGGTACGCCGCCACACCGGGTCGGCCATGCAGGTCGCCGGGCAGGATCGCAAGGGAGACTGGCTCGTCGTGGCACTCATCGAGGACAGCGATGACGTCTACACCGTCGCCTCGGCCCGATACCTCGACGACGAGGAGATCGAGGCGATCGCCCGGATCAAGGGGGACTGATGAGCAGATTCGAGGACGCGGCGGCGTCCCTGAACGACCGGGACTGGAGCACGGCACACCGGGACAACGGCCATCGTCCCGGCGCGGTCGTGCACGCGGTCTCCATGTCGTACGAGACGACCGAGCGCCTGGTCACCCTGGCGCAGAGCCGGGGCATCAGCCCCAACGAGGTGATCCGCGAGGTGGTCGAGGACTACCTGGACAACGACACCGACGAGCTGATCACCCTCCGGCGGTCCGACCTGCACCGGGCCATCGACATCGCCGTGAAGAACGCCACCTGACGGCCGTCGGCCCGCGGTCCCGGGCGTGCCGGCACCGCGCGGCGGTTCCGGCCCGCGGTCAGCCGAGTGGGTCGGCGTCGCGCAGCGTCTCCAGCACGCGGGCGAACATCCGGGCCTTGATCGTGCCGAGGGTCGGTCCGGCCTTGGTCGTCAGGGTCTCGGCGAGGGCGAGCGCGGTGGGCAGCACGGCCTCCTCGCCGACCGCCTGGTCCACGATGCCCGCGGCGGCCGCCTCGGCTCCGCCGTAGCGGTGCGCGGTGGTCATCGCCCGGTGCGCGGCCTGCGGGGCGAGGCGCCCCTGGATCAGCGCGGACATGCCCCGGGTGAACGGGATCTCGATGTCGGCCTCGGGCAGGCACCAGTAGCCGCGGTCGGCGCGCATCACACGGAAGTCGTGCGCCAGCGACAGCATCGCCCCCGCCGCGAAGGTGTGGCCCTGCAGGGCCGCCACGGTGATCACCGGCAGGGCCAGGACCCGGGCGAACAGCTCGTGCACGCTGGCCGCGTACTCCTGGAACTTGTCGGCGTTCTCGCCCAGCCACCCCAGGTCCAGGCCGTTGGACCAGATCTTCCCGGTGGCGGTGGTGACCAGGGCGCACGGGCTGCCGGCCTGCTCGACCTTGTCGAGGGTGGCGTGCACGCTCGCGATCCAGTCGGGGTGGAAGCGGTTCTCCCCGTCCCCGAGGTCGAGCACGAAGACGTCGTCGTGGCGGTCGAGAGTTGGCACAGCAGGCTCCTCGCTCGTGGGCGGCCGGATTATGTTACTCCCAAGTAACTTGGCCGCGCCAGGGGTCCGCGGGGAGGCGGCTCAGACCCGGCGGAGCACCGACACCACCCGGCCCAGCACCACCGCCCGGTCGCCGTCGATCGGCTCGTACGCCGGATTGCGGGGTTCGAGCAGCACATGCCCGCCACGGCGGCGGAAGACCTTCACAGTGGCCTCCTCGTCGATCATCGCGGCCACGATGTCGCCCTGGTACGCCTCGCTCTGGCGCCGCACCACCACGATGTCGCCGTCGCAGATCGCCGCATCGACCATCGAGTCGCCCCGGACCCGCAGGCAGAACAGCTCGCCGCGGCCGACCAGGTCGCGGGGCAGCGTCAGGGTCTCCTCGGCGTCCTCCTGCGCCGGCATGGGACTGCCCGCGGCGATGGTGCCGACCAGCGGGACGCCCACGGTGTCCTCGGCCCGGCGCGCCGTCGGTTGCAGGAACATCCGGATGTCGACCGGGCGCGTCGCGCTGCGGCCCCGGCGCAGGAAGTCCCGCTCCTCGAGCACGCGCAGGTGACGGCTCACCGACGAGGCCGACGCCAGCCCGACCGCGTCGCCGATCTCGCGGGTGGACGGCGGGTAGCCGTACCTGATCGCCCAGTCCCGGATGACGGTCAGAATCGCCCGCTGCCGTGGCGTCAGCGTGGACGTGTCGAGATCCTCGGCCAGTGACATCTGGAGATCTTGACTGATGGACGGCCGCCCGGCCGGCAGGCGCGCTCAGGCCGGCGGCGGGATGCGCCGGCGCACGTCGTCCACGGTGGCCGGGCCCGGCTGCCACGCGGCCACCCAGGCGGCGTCGGACGGCGGCGCGAGCACCCCCTCCTCGAGGAAGGCGTAGCGCCCGTCCAGCACGCGCCGCGCCGCCGTCACGTCGAGGGCGTCGGTGTTGTCCCAGAGCGCGGCGAAGAGCGCCTCCGCCCGCAGCCGCGCCTGCCGGCAGAAGAGGTCGGCCAGCTCCACGCCCTGCGGCGAGTCCTGGCGCTGGGCGCGGGCACGGACGCACACCGCCGACATCGCGAACAGCTCCGCCCCGATGTCGACGATGCGGCCGAGGAAGCCCTGCTTGTGCTCGAGCCTGCCCTGCCAGCGTGACATCGCGTAGAACGTCGAGCGGGCGAGCTTGCGGGAGGCACGCTCGACGTATCGCAGGTGGTGGGCGAGCGGGCCGAACTCGGCGTACCCGGTGGGCACCTGACCGCGGCCGACGGCCAGGGTCGGCAGCCACCGCGCGTAGAAGGCGCCGGCGCGGGCCCCGGCGCGGGCCTTGCGGCCGAGCCCGGCCTCCGGGTCGACGATGTCGCCGGCGACCGACAGGTGGGCGTCGACCGCCTCGCGCGCGATGAGCAGATGCATGATCTCGGTCGAGCCCTCGAAGATCCGGTTGATCCGCAGGTCGCGCAGGATCTGCTCGGCCTCGGACGCCCGCTCGCCGCGGGCGGCCAGCGACTCGGCCCGCTCGAACCCGCGGCCGCCGCGGATCTGGACCAGCTCGTCGGCGATCTTCCAGGCCTGCTCGCTGGCGAAGAGCTTCACCAGCGCCGCCTCGATGCGGATGTCGTTGCGGTCGTCGTCGGCGATGACGCAGCAGAGGTCGAGCATCGACTCCATCGCGTACGTCGTCGCGGCGATGAAGGCGATCTTGCCGGCCACGGCCTCGTGCCGCCCGACCGGGCGGCCCCACTGCACCCGCTCCGCCGACCAGCCGCGGGCGATGGCGAGCGAGCGCTTGCCCGCGGCCACGCACATGGCGGGCAGCGACAGCCGGCCGGTGTTCAGCGTGGTCAGGGCGATCCGCAGGCCCTTGCCGAGGCCGCCGATGACGTTGCCGGCAGGGACGAACACGTCGTGGAAGCGGGTCACGCTGTTCTCCAGGCCGCGCAGGCCGAGGAACGAGTTGCGGCGCTCCACCGTGATGCCCGGCGCGTCGCCCTCCACCACGAAGGCGGTGATGCCCCGCTCCGGCACCCGGGCCATCACGACCAGCAGGGTGGCCACCGTGCCGTTGGTGGCCCACAGCTTCACCCCGTTGAGCCGGTAGCCGCCCTCGACCGGCTCCGCGACGGTGCCCAGGCGCGCCGGGTCGGAGCCGACGTCCGGCTCGGTGAGCAGGAAAGCGGACACCTCGCCGGCCGCCAGGCGGGGAAGGAACTCCTGCTTCTGGGCGGGGCTGCCGAAGATCTTGAGCGGCTGCGGCACGCCGATCGACTGGTGCGCGGAGAGCAGGGCGGCGACCGCGGGGCTCACCGAGGCGACGAGCGTGAGCGCCTTGCAGTAGTGCAGGTTCGACAGCCCGAGGCCGCCGTACTGCTTGTCGATCTTCATGCCGAACGCGCCCAGCCGGGCGAGGCCGTGGAAGACCTCGTCCGGGATCCGGTCCTCGCGCTCGATGCGGGCGCCGTCGACCCCGGTGCGCAGGTATTCGGCCAGCCGGGCGAGGAAGTCGTCGGCGTCGGCGCGGGGCTCGGGGGTGGGCCAGGGATCGATCAGGTCCAGCGGGAAGCGGCCCAGGAAGAGCTCCTTGCCGAAGCTGGGTTTGCGCCACTCGGACTCCCGGGCGGCCTCGGCGACCCGTCGTGCCTGCTGCTCGGAGACATCGGCCGGCTTGCGGTGCGTCGTGGTCACGGTTTTCCCCTTCGACCCGGTACGACTCGCTAGCCACACGCTACTCACGTCTGTTACCGAGCGGTAGCCCTGAGTGCTCACGGGTCCCGCCGCCAACCGGATCGCTACCTGGCTCGGGCTCAAGACGGTCCGGCCCGCGCCGATCGGTGAGCTTGCAGCAAACGGATCGAGCGGGTGGTGCATGAGCGAGAACGACGGGCAGGCGGCGATCCCGGCCCTGGGTGGCGCGGGCGACGCCGGCTTCCAGGCGCTGGTCGAACTGTCCCCGGACATCATCTTCGTGATCTGCGACGGCTACCACGTCTTCGCCAACGCCCGCGCGCTCGCGACGATGGGTGCGCGTACCATCACCGACCTGCAGGATCGTCCGGCGATCGAGTTCATGCACCCGGACTACCGGGACCCCGGCAGCGAGCGCATGCGCTCGCTGACCGCCGACGGTGAGCCGCTGCAGTACGTCGAGGAGAAGCTGGTCACCCTCGACGGCACGGTGATCGACATCGAGGCCGCCGGCACCCCGCTGGAGTTCGACGGCCGCCCGGCGGCGCTCATCGTCGCCCGCGACATCACCGCCCGCAAGCGGGGGGAGGCCGCGCTCGCGGCGGCCCAGGAGCGCTTCCACGCGGCGTTCCGGCACGCACCCACCGGCATGGCCATCCTCGACGGCCAGGGTGCCGTCACCGAGGCGAACCCGGCGCTGGAGGAGCTGCTCGCCACCCCGGCCGAGGAGATCGTCGGCAAGGCGTACTGGCAGTGGGTCGACGTCACCGACCGGCAGCGGGCCCGCGGCGCCTTCCGCGACCTGGCGCACGCGACCGTCGAGTCCTGCCGCGGCGACGTGCGCTTCTGGCGGCCCGACGGCACGAGCCGCTGGGTGCACGTGCGCATGGCCGCGCTCGCCGACAGCGGCGCGTTCGTGGCCCACCTGCACGACGTGACCGCCGCCAAGGCGGCCGAGCAGGAGCTCACCCAGCAGGCCCGCACGGACGCGCTCACCGAGCTGCCCAACCGGGCGGCGCTGCTGCACCACCTGGCCGGCGCGCTGGCCATGCGGATGACCCAGGTGGCGGTGCTCTTCCTGGACCTGGACGGCTTCAAGCAGATCAACGACGAGTTCGGGCACGCGGCCGGCGACGAGCTGCTGCGCCTGATGGGCCGGCGGCTGCGCGGCGCGATCCGGACCGAGGACATGATGGGCCGGCTCGGCGGCGACGAGTTCGTCGCCATCCTGACCGGGCCGGACTGCGAGCAGCGCGCCCGCGGCATGGCCGCCCGGATCAAGGGTGTGGTGCGCCAGCCGGTGCTGCTCGGCTGCGGCGTGGTGTGCGTCGGCGCCAGCGTCGGCGTGGCCGTGGGAACGGGCATGGACCACGAGGCGAAGGACCTGCTGGCCGCCGCCGACTCCGCGATGTACCGGGCGAAGACCGCCCGGTACGCCGCGGCGGCGCCGGCTACCGCCGGAACGGCCCGGTGACGCAGTACGTGATCCCGCCGGACGACAGCCCGGTGGTGCCCCGCTGCGAGGAGAAGTAGAGGCGGTCCCCGGCCGGGGTGAAGGCGGGACCGGTGATCTCGGAGCCGTCGTGGCCGGTGACCCGCAGGAACACCGAGACCTTGTCGTCCGGCGTGATCATGCAGATGTCCATGGTGGCTCCGTCCTCGGCGATGTACAGGTCGCCGCCCGCGGTGCCGGTGATGTTGTCCACGCCGCTCAGCGGCGCGGGGCCCGGGTTGACCAGGTCGTCGTCGTAGGCGAGCTCATAGCTGCCCGCGTTCAGGTTGACCTGCCAGATCCGGTTGTCGCCCTTGGTGGTGAACCAGACCGTGTCGTCGGCGTAGTGGCACCCCTCGCCGCCGTTGAACGTCTTGGCGCCGGAGACCTGGCGGCGGGTCGCCCGCGGTGATCCGTCGGGGTCGGGGACCCGGGCCCAGGAGAAGGTGCCCGAGGTGGCGCCGCCGGCGACCATCACCTCCAGCGCTCCCGCGGACAGGTCTCCCCAGGTGGTCGGGACGAAGCGGTAGAACTTGCCGTCCGGCTCGTCCTCGGTCAGGTAGATGACCCGCCGTACCGGATCCGCGGCCGCGGCCTCGTGTTTGAAGCGGCCCATCGCGGGCCGGGCCACCGCCGTGCCACCCAGGGGGTAGGTCTCGAACACCCGGCCCCGCGACACCTCCTCGCACGACAGCCAGGTGTTCCAGGGCGTCTTGCCGCCGGCACAGTTCACATTGGTCCCCGAGAGGATGCGGGACGCGCCGACGACCGCCCCGGACGACGAGAAGAGGATCCGCGAGGCGCCGCCGCCGGCGGACGCGGTGACCTCGGAGTTCGACACGTAGATCCAGCCCGTGCCGTTCGGGATGACCGCGCCGCCGTCGGGCGCGTCGTGCCACACATACGACGTCCCGGGCACCGCCTGCCGGGAGCGGGCGACGACCGTGCTCGTGAAGCCGGCCGGCAGCTGGATGCCGTTGGCGTCCGGGCCCAGGAGCGGGCCGTACGGCCCGACGGCGTTCTGCGCCGGCGCCCCGTAGGCCGCCGACCAGGCGGTGAACGGCAGGGCCACCGCTCCCGCACCCACCACGGTCGCTCGTAACATTGTGCGCCGGTCCATGGAACCTCCTCGATGGTTGTTTCGGGAATGTAGCCTCCGGTTTCTTGACGGCGGCGAGGCACAAAATGAACTTCTGGCACACGGTGCCGAATCTTCCCGCCCCGGAGGCGGGATGCCGCGTCTTGCCAAACCGTGCCGGGGAGGGCGAATCTGAGGGCGTGCCGCCGTGCCCCGGGCGGCGGCGACGGCTGACCCTGCCGGCCCGCCAGGAGGCGACCATGGTCAAGACTCGGATAGTGGTCGGTGTGGACGGTTCCGCCGGCGCGATGGCGGCGGTGCGGTGGGCCGCGGCCGAGACCCGGCTCCGCGGAGCCGATCTGCGCGTGGTGACGGCCCATCACCGGCGCTCCCCGACGGCCCCGGCCTCGGCGGACGAGGAGGCGGCGGCCGGCATTCTGCACGCCGCGGTGACCCAGGCCCGCTCGGCGGCGCCCGGCATCGAGGTCCGCGTCCTGGCGCTGCCCGGCTATGCGGTGCCGGTGCTGCTGCACGCCGCCGAGGAGGCGGCGCTGCTGGTGGTCGGCAGCAGCCGCCCGGACAGCGGCCTGCCCGGCCTGCCCCACGGGTCGGTACGCACCCAGGTGGCCACCCGCGCCAAGGGCTCCGTGGTCGTCGTCCGCGGCCGGCCCGGCCCGGAGGCCGGACCGGTGGTCGTCGGCGTCGGCGACGACGGCGGCACCGCCGGGCCGATCATCGGCCGTGCCTTCGAGGAGGCCGCCCTGCGTGGCGCCCCGGTCCTGGCGGTCACCGCGCAGGACGGCGCCCGCCGGCCCAGCCCGTCCGCCGCCCACACGGTGGGCGGCGAGCTCGACGACCTGCTCGCCCCCTGGCGTGCGCAATTCCCCGAGGTCTCGGCGGCGCGCGAGTTCACCGGCGGCGATCCCGGCAAGGTGCTCGTGGAACGCTCCCGGCAGGCCCGGCTGGTGGTGGTGGGTCCGCGCCGGCACGGCTTCGAGGGGGTCATGCTCGGCGCCGCCGGGACGCGGCTGCTGGAACGGGCCGACTGCCCCGTCATGATCGCGCGCTGAGGCCGCCCGGCGTCAGAGCGCGTACGGCGACCGGAACAGCCGTTGCGGGTCGACCGCGGCCCGGATGCGGCGCAGCCGGGCCAGGTGTCCACCGTGGTAGCGGGGGAGCAGTGCGGGGTCCGGCTCCACATAGTTGACGTAGCGGCCGGCCGACCACCGTGCCACCGCGCGATGCCCGTCGGCGATCCACCGGTAGGCGTCCGCGACGGTGGCCGGGTCGGCGGTGGGCGACTCGACGAGCCACTGCAGCATGGTGTGCACACCCCGCCAGGCGAAGGCGGTGGCGTCCGGCCGGACCCTGCCCAGCGCGCCGGTCATCCGCTTGAGCTTCGCCACCCCGGGACGGCGCTGCCGGGCGCGGCGCTCCACGGTGGCCAGCAGCGCCGCGACCCCCGCGCCGGGCAGCACGCGCGGGAAGATCTCGCTGCCGATCAGCTCGGTGGACCGGCTCGCGCAGGACGCGGCGTCGGTGCAGCCGGCCCGGTCGTGCACCACCTCCAGATAGGGGCGGCGGTGCAGCGCCGCGGACCGCGGGTCCCGGGCGATCGCGCGGACGATCGCCGCCACCTCGGCGTCCGGGGCGCCGTCGAGCACCACACCGGAGATGCGTACGGACAGCCGCCCGCGCGCGTCGGCGGCGAACTGGCAGGACGACCACGTCTCGTCCGGCGCGACCGCCAGCCGGGCCTGCCAGCCGGCGGCGACCCGGGCGGCGTCGCTCCAGGGGTACGTGAGCACGAACCTGCCGACCGGCGCCGCGCGGTGGGTGCGCATGCGCCAGGCGGTGACCACACCGAACTGACCGCCCCCGGCCCCGCGCAGGGCCCAGAACAGGTCGGGCTCCCGCCCGGCGTCCACGGTGCGGCGCCGGCCGTCGGCCGTGACCACCTCGGCGGCGGAGACCACGTCGCAGGTCAGCCCGTACGCCGAGGCGGCCATGCCGATCCCGCCGCCCAGGGTGATGCCGCCGATGCCCACGCTGCCGCACGAGCCGGACGGGACGGCGACTCCGGAGGCGCCGAGCCGGTTGTAGACGTCGATCAGCCGGGCCCCGCCGCCGATCGTCGCGCTGCGGGTGGCGGCGTCGTACGACACGGCGGCGAGCCGGCGCAGGTCGAGGACCACGCCGGTGCGGGTGGTGGAGGCGCCGACGTACGAATGGCCGCCGCCGCGGGGCACCACGGGCAGTCCCATCCGGCGGGCGAACCGCACCACCTCGGCGACGTCGGCGCCGGTCGCGCAGCGGGCCACCGCGGGCGGGCGGACGCCGTCGAAGCGGGGGTCGGCGAGGCGGCGGGCGGCCT
The DNA here is from genome assembly GCF_014648355.1 of Couchioplanes azureus. Classification (GTDB taxonomy): domain Bacteria; phylum Actinomycetota; class Actinomycetes; order Mycobacteriales; family Micromonosporaceae; genus Actinoplanes; species Actinoplanes azureus. The sequence continues at coordinate 388,486 of NZ_BMQY01000002.1, read as the reverse complement.
CGTAGGAAGCGGTGCCGGGCAGCTCGACCGTGCCGTCGAGGGACGCGTCCAGCGCCCGCCAGTCCGCCGGGGTCGGTGCCCGACGGCCCGCGGTCGTGGCGCCGGACTGCCTCGTGACCTCTCCTGCGGCTTTGCCCGCGGAGTGTTCGGCGGCGTTTCCCGCGGCCTTTGCTGCCGCCTCTGCCGCGGCGGGCAGGGCGGCGACGGTGAGGCCGGCGGCCCCGGCTCGGATCAGGGCACGGCGTGACAACGGCATGCCGGAATCCTCGCATATCGCCGCATATCGCCCGCAGTGCTCGGGCCGGTGACCCACCACCGGGTGGTTGCGGCCCCGCTGTCGAGCTCCGTACGCCCGGCCGGGGTGTCGGCCTCCCGTCCCGAACCTTTCACCGGCGCTAAATCGTTTCTATGGTGTGGGCTACACCCGCAGCGGGGGCCTCCTGGGAAGTGAGCTTCATGGTGCCCTTGTCCGCCGCCGGCGCAGCGCTGCTGGATGAGATCGTCGAGATCGCCCTGATGCCGGGCGGTCCGGTGGAGCGGGCCCAGGCGCTGGTGGAGCCGCTGCGGCGGATCACCCCGTGCGACGCCGTGCTCATCACCGCCTTCGACCCGGAACGCCGGCTCCAGACACCGCTGCTGAGGCACGGCTACCACCCCATGGTGTCGCAGGCCCTGCACGGCCCGCGGTTCACCGCGGACGTCGAGCGGGCCGGACTGCACGGTCCCCGCCCGCCCGTACGGCTGTGCGACCTGCCCGTACCCGCCGAGACGCTGCCGACGTGGTCGCAGTGCCTGTATCCCGCGGGGTTCCGCGAAGGCATGGGAATGGGCCTGTTCACCCGCGACGGCCGGTACGTCGGCGTCGTGGGCACCAGCAGCACCGACCCGACGCCGGCCACCGAGGAGGCCCGCGACCTGCTGGACCACGCCGGGCCGTGGATCGCCCACGCGATCGACCCGCTGCGCACCATCAGCGCCATCGCCGCCCTGGTCAGCGACGCGATCGCGGGAGTGGCCCTCACCCGGGCCGGCAACACGGCGGCACTGAACGGCCTGCCCGGTCACCACCTCCTGCGCCTCGGCACCCGGCTGATGACGGCGGCGACCGCCCCGGCGGCCACCGAGAGCCCCCTCGCCACGTTCCTGTGCCCCGCCGACTGCACGAACACCGAGACCGAACTGTTCCGCGTCAGCATCCTCACCTGCCCTCCGGAACCGCCCGGTCACCTGCGCAAGGTGGTCCTGCTGTCCCCGGCGCCGAACCCGTACGGGCTGTCCCGCGAGGAGCTGCAGATCCTGGGCCTGCTGGTCGAGGGCTGGCCGCACACCCGGATCGCCGCCACCCTGGACATCCCCACGTCCCTGGTGGGGGACCGCCTCCACGAGATCCAGGCCAGGCTCGGCGCCACCTCCGCCCACCTGGCCGCGGCCCGGGCCCTGCGCCGGGGCCTCTACATCCCCGCCGCCCTGATCACCGCGGCAGTCTGCGAACGCTGCCCCTGAGCCCGTCGGAACCGTCCGCACGCCGGCGAGCCGCCCCGGACCGCTCGTCGGCGGGTGGGTAATACGGCGGTGTCACATACGGCGGCCCGGCGGTGCTCTGAAGATATGGAACATGAAGCCGAGCCAGCCGAGCCTGCCGGGCGCCGGGGGTTGTCGCCGGCGGCGGTGCTGACCGCGGACGGTCGCGGTGGGGTGACCCGGCGGGCGCAACGGAAGGACGGCGGTGCCGTGACGAGTCTGCCGCGGCCCGGGGGCTTCCGGAGTGATCTCGAGGCGGTCTTCCGTTCGGCCTATCCGCGGGTCGTGGCGGTCGCCGCCCGGGTGCTCGGGTCCCGCGACGAGGCCGAGGACGTGGCTCAGGAGGTGTTCCTCACCTTCGCCCGCTCGTCGGTGCCCGGCGGTGAGGCGATGGGGTGGCTCTCCGTCGCCGCGGCGCACACCGCGCTCAATCATCTTCGGTCCGGCCGCCGGCGCGCCGCCCGGGAGGGGTCCGCCGGCGCGGGGGACGTCGTCGCCGGGGACGTCGCCGATGCCGTGGTGACGCTCGACGAGCGCCGGCGGGTGCGGGCGGCGCTGGCGCGGCTGCCCCGCCGGCAGGCCGTCGCCCTGGTGCTGCGGCACAGCGGCCTCAGCTATGCCGAGGTCGCGGCCGCTCTCGGTCTTTCTTCCGGCAGCGTGGGCACCACCGTGCGGCGCGCCGAGTCCGCTCTACGCGAGGAGTTGATCCGTCATGCGCCATCCGACTGACGGCATCCTGCGCCGGCTCGTGGACGAGCCGGCCGGTGTCGCCCAGGCCGACCGCGAGCACGTGGCGGGCTGCCCGGTCTGCCTGGCCGGGCTGGCCGCCGCGCAGCAGGACGCGGCGGTCACCCGCGCGGCGCTGCACGCCGACCCGGAGGTCGACGTGGACGCCGGATGGGCCCGCCTGTCCCGGGCCGTCGCCGAGGCCCGGGCCGTGCCGGGAGACGCCCGGACCGCCGCCGGAGAAGCCGGGGCCGTCTCCGGAGACATCGTCCGGAGGGGGCGGGGGGCCACCGCTCCGGGCCGCTGGCGTACGGCGTTGCGCAGCCCGGTCGTGGCGGTGGTGGGTGTGGTCGCGCTGCTGGCCGGGGCCGGGGCCGCGGCCGCCGCGGACTGGCTGCCGATCTTCCGCGCCGAGAAGATAGCCCCGGTCACCGCCCCCGAGGCCGACCTGGTGAAGCTGCCCGATCTGTCCGCCTTCGGCGAGGTGCAGGTGACCGAGAAGGTCAGCGTCCGGACGGTCGACGGCGCCGCGGAGGCGGAGAAGATCACGGGGCTGTCCGTTCCGCAGGTGGGCGACCTGCCGCACGGGGTCTCGGGAGAACCGGCGTACCGGGTGGGAGCCAGGGCCAACGCGGTGTTCACCTACTCCGCGGAGAAGGCCGCGCAGACCGCCGCCGCGGCGGGCCAGACGCTGCCGCCTCCTCCCGCCGGGCTGGACGGCAGCCGGTTCCGGTTGTCCGCCGGCCCCGGGTTCGCCGCGGTCTGGTCGCAGGGCCGCCCGGTGCCGGCGCTGGTCGTCGCGCGCGCGGTCGCGCCCACCGCGTACTCCTCGGGCGTGCCGTTCGAGAAGGCCCGGGACTATCTGCTGTCGCTGCCCCTGCTGCCGGAGAACGTCGCGTCGCAGCTGCGCACGTTCTCCGCGGACGGGACGACGCTGCCGCTGTTCATGGCGGTCGAGGAGATGACGAGCTCCACCGCCGACGTCGACGGGAAGCAGGCCACCGTGCTCGCCTCGCGCGACGGTGTGCTGGCCGCCGTGGTGTGGGTCGAGGACGGGGTGGTCACGGCGGTGGCCGGTTCGCTCAGCGCCGACGAGGTGCTGGGTGTGGCCCGGGGAATGCGGTGGAACCGATGACGGGCCCGTCCGCGCCCTCCAGCGGCGCGCCCTCGGGCGGTGCCGGTCCGGGCGGTGCGGCTCTTCCGGGCGCCTCGGGCGGCGCGGCCTCGCTCGAGGCCGCCCGGCGGCTGGTCGCCGAGCTGCCGGCGGCGCCGGCCGTGTGGTGCTCGGGCCTGCGCAAACGGTACCGCCGGCAGACCGCGGTCGACGGCGTCTCGTTCACCGTCGGCCGGGGTGAGGTGCTGGGCCTGCTCGGACCCAACGGGGCGGGCAAGACCAGCGTCATCAAGATCCTGCTCGGTCTGGTCCGGCCCGATGCCGGAGAGGTGCTGCTGCTCGGGCGGCCGTCGGGGGAGCCGCAGGCGCGGGCCCGCGTGGGCTACCTGCCGGAGCTCTTCCGGTATCAGCCGTGGCTCACCGCCGCCGAGGTGCTGGCCCTGCACGTGCGGCTGGCGGGCGCCGCGGTGCCGGCCGGGGAACAGCGCGAGTGCCTGGCCACCGTCGGGCTCGCCGACCGCGCCGGCGACCGGGTCGGCGGCTTCTCCAAGGGCATGCAGCAGCGCCTCGGGATGGCCGTCGCCCTGGTGGCCCGCCCCGAGCTCGTGGTCCTCGACGAGCCGACCAGCGCGCTGGACCCGATCGGCCGGGCCGATGTGCGGGACCTGCTGCTGGCGCTGCGGGCGCGGGGGGTGGCCGTGTTGCTCAACTCCCATCTCATCGGCGAGGTGGAGCGGGTCTGCGACCGGGTGGTCATCCTCGACAAGGGCCGGGTCGCCGCCTCGGGCACCCTCGAGGAGCTGCTCGGCGGGCGGGAGCTGCGGCTGCGGCTGGACGCCGTGAGCGCGCCGGCGGAGGCCAGGCTGGCGGCCGCCGGCCGGCTCACGCGCAGCGGCGACGCGTTCACCGTCGAGCTGCCCGCCGAGCCGGATGCCGCGACCGTGCCCGAGCTGGTGGCCGACCTCGTCGCCCTCGGCGTCCGCGTCCACGCCGTCGAGCCGGCGCGGGTCAGCCTCGAGGAACGGCTGCTGGACATCCTCCGTACCGGTCACAGCGAGGAGCACCGATGACCGTCCGTACCGTGTTCGCCGTCGCCGCCCTGACGTTGCAGGAAGCGGGACGCCGCCGGGTGCTGCGGTCGCTCGCCGTCCTGACCGTGCTGCTGCTCTCGCTCAGCGCCTGGGGGTTCGCCCGGCTGGACGCGGAGTTCGGCGGGCTCACCTCGGGGGAGGCGAAGGTGGCCGGCTCCACGGTGCTCAACCTGGTGATGTTCGGCCTGAGCCTGATCGCCGCGCTCGGCACCGCGTTCCTGGCCGGGCCGACCGTGGCCGGGGAGATCGAGTCGGGGATCGCGCTGTCCGTCCTCGCGCGCCCGATCCGCCGCTCGGCGGTGCTGGTGGGCAAGTGGCTGGGGCTGGTCGTCTTCGGCAGCGGGTTCGTGTGCGTGGCCGGGCTCGCCCAGTTCGTCATCGTCCGCGCCACCGTGGGCTACTGGCCACCGCATCCGGCGACGGGCCTGGCCCTGCTGGCGGCCCAGACGACGGTGCTGCTCACCCTGGGCCTGCTGTTGTCGACCGCGATCTCGCCGATGGCGTCGGGCATCGTGGCGGTCGGGCTCTTCGGCGCCACCTGGATCGCCGGGGTGGTCGGTTCGGTCGGCGACGCCCTCGGCAACGACAGCATGGCGCAGGTCGGCACCGTCTCCCGCATGCTGCTGCCGACCGACGGTCTGTGGCGCGGCGCCATGAACTCCTTCCAGGATCCGGCGCTGCTTCTGCAGGTCGGCTCCGGGATCGAGGAGTCGCCGTTCCTGAGCATGGCCCCGCTCACCGCCACCTATCTGGTGTGGACCGGCGTGTGGGTCGCCCTGGTCCTCGGCCTCACCGCGTTCGCCTTCCAGCGCCGCGACCTGTAAGGATCCCTATTACTCAATATAGAGGTTCATATCGCGTACGCCCGGTTCGCCGCACTTTGCGGAAGTATGAACGGGCGGTCGAAAAAATTTTCTCAGATCGTTTTCAGGCGTCTTCATTCATCTGTCCTTAGTGGACTCTTAAGGATGGCCGTGACGCACGGTGACACCCGCCGCCGCGGCGCCCACCCGGCCGGGCGAGGCGCGGGCGAATCGCCTGCTCATCGGGTGGGTGCCGGGGAGGCCGGCCGCGTTGTCCGCCGCGCGTCCGTCGCGGAATTTGGACGCGCTCCCAGCGGCGCGACGCCGCGTCTCCGGGGGTCGGGCACGGGGGCGGTCGGCGGGCGTTGGTCCAGATTTCGGCGGTTGTGAATATCGACCGATTGTTATTAGCGTGCCAACCACTCAGTTGATCCTCTCCGCCGAACGGGCAGCTACAGCCAGCCGAACGGTGGAGGTGGCAGGTCAGGGAGGCACGTTGCGAGATCGCAGGAAAATGACGCGTCGGGTGTGGGGCGCGACGACGGTGGCGGCCGGGGCGCTGGCCGCCGCGGCCGTGGTGATGCCGGCCAGCGCGACGACGACGCCGCAGCCGGACGGGACCGGCACGGTGCACGGGGCCGGTGCGCCCGACGCCGTGGCGGACCGCTACATCGTGGTGCTCAAGCCCGGTGCCGACCAGGTCTCGGCGGCGGCCACCCGGCTGGCCGGCCGGCACGACGGCACGGTGCAGCGCACGTTCAGTCATGCGCTGCGCGGATTCTCCGCCACGATGAGCGCCGCCGAGGCGCGGAGGCTCGCCGCCGACAAGAGCGTGGCCTCCGTCCAGCAGGTGCGCCGGCTGCACACGATGGACACCCAGACCGACGCCGGCTGGGGCCTGGACCGCATCGACCAGGCGGCGCTGCCCCTGGACAAGTCCTACACCTACCCCAGCACCGGCAAGACCGTGCACGCCTACGTCGTCGACACCGGCATCCGCACCAGCCACGAGGACTTCGGCGGACGCGCGGAGAGCGGCTTCGACGCCGTCGACGGGGGTACGGCGGACGACTGCAACGGCCACGGCACGCACGTCGCCGGCACCATCGGCGGCACGAAGCACGGCATCGCCAAGGAAGTGAAGCTGGTGGCCGTGCGGGTGCTGAACTGCGAGGGCTCCGGCACCACCGAGCAGGTCGTCGCCGGCATCGACTGGGTCGCCGCCAACGCGGTCAAGCCCGCCGTGGCCAACATGAGCCTCGGCGGCGGCGCGGACACGGCCATCGACACCGCCGTCAAGGGCGCGGTCTCCGCCGGCATCACGTTCGCGGTGGCCGCCGGCAACGAGAACGCCGACGCCTGCGAGGGCAGCCCCTCCGGGGTCGCCGAGGCGATCACGGTCGGCGCGACCGCCGACACCGACGCCCGGGCCGACTTCTCCAACTTCGGCAAGTGCCTGGACGTCTTCGCCCCCGGCCAGGACATCGCCTCGGCCTGGATGGACAGCGACACCGCCACCAAGACCATCAGCGGTACGTCGATGGCGTCCCCGCACGTGGCCGGCGCCGCCGCCCTCGTGCTGGACACCAGGCCCGAGGCCTCCCCGGCCGAGGTCGCCACGGCCCTGACCGACGCCGCCACCGGCGACGTGGTCACCGGCCCCGGTACCGGATCGACCACCAAGCTGCTGCGCGTCGGTAGCTGACTCCCCGGCTCGACCCCCGCGACGGCGGGCCTCCGGCTCCCGGAGGTCCGCCGTCGGTCTCTCCGCACGAACCTTCACCGTGACATCCGAGCCGATCCTTGGAGACCATCGATGCGCCTTTCCCGTGCCGCCGCCGTCGCCGCCGCGGCCCTGACGGCGACCGCCGCCGTCGCCGTACCGGCCTTCGCCGGGGACGCACCCGACGCACCCGCCGTACCCGCCTATGCCGGGGACGTGCCCGACGTACCCGCCGTGCCGTCCAAGGCCGTCGCCCAGGAACACCTGAACGCGCTGGCCGTGGACGCCGAAGGCAGCGGCGCGGGCTACTCCCGCGAGAAGTTCCCGCACTGGGACGACGTCGAGGGCAGCTGCAACACCCGCGAGACCGTCCTGCGGCGCGACGGTGCCGGCGTCGTGGTCGACGACGCCTGCCAGGCCACCTCCGGTAGCTGGCTCAGCCCGTACGACGGGCAGACCTGGACCGACGCGGCCGACGTCGACATCGACCACCTCGTGCCGCTGGCCGAGGCGTGGCGCTCCGGCGCCGCCGCCTGGAGCACCGAGCGCCGCGAGCAGTTCGCGAACGACATGACCCATCCTCAGCTGATCGCCGTGACCGACGACGTCAACCAGGCCAAGGGCGACCAGGACCCGGCCGAGTGGCTGCCGCCCCGCACGGACTTCCGGTGCACCTACGCCAAGATGTGGATCAGCGTGAAGCACTCGTGGGAGCTCACCCTGCAGGATGCGGAGAAGTCGGCGCTGCAGGGATTGCTCGACTCCTGCACCTCCTGAACCACCGGCGCGCGGAGGTCCCCCGGAGCGGATTCGCCGGGGGACTTACCGGGTATGAGTAGATCTTGCTCGGGTGAGGAGGCCGGATGCGGCGAGGCGTCGCTCTGCTCGTCGTGGTGCTGGTGCTGGTGGCCGGGTGCGAGTGGCCGCGCGACGCCGGCAACACCCTCGCGGACGTCCGCGACGGCGTGTTGCGCGTCGGCCTGACCGAGAGCCCGCCCTGGGCCTGGGCCCCCGACCAGGGCGACCCGCAGGGCGCCGAGGTGTGGCTGGTGCAGCGCCTGGCGCAGCGGCTCGGTGCCCGGATCGAGTGGTATCCGGGCTCGGAGTCGGCGCTCATGCCGGCGCTGAAGGACCGGGTCCTGGACCTGGTCGTGGGCGGGCTGGACGCGCAGTCGCCGTGGACCGGGCACGCCTCGCTGACCCGCCCGTACGTCACGACCCGCACCGTCGTCGCCGCGCCGCCGGGGGTGACGGTGCCGGACGACCTGTCGGGCGTCGAGGTCGCCGTGCCGGCCGGCACCGCGGAGGTGGCGGCGCTGGCGTCGGAGGACGCCGTCGTCGTGGCGGTCCCGGAGATCACGGGCGGGGAGGGGCTGCCGGTCGTCGTGGGGCAGTGGCGGCTGACCGAGCTGCGGTTGCGCCCCTCCGGGCACGAGCTCGGCAAGCAGGACCACGTGTGGGCGGTGCCGCCGGGCGAGAACGGCTGGCAGGTGCAGGTGGAGGGCTTCCTGCTCAGCCTGTCGCACGCCGAGGTGGACGAGCTGCTGCGCCGGGCGGAGGAGGCGCGATGAGGGTCTTCGACCGGTTCGAGCTGCCACCCGGCAAGGCCGCGCTGCACCGGCGGGCGGTACGCCTGGAGTGGTGGACGATCGCCTTCTTCGTGGTCGCGATCGCGCTGCTGGCGGTCACGCTGGGGCAGTCGCAGGCGATGAAGGCGGCCTGGATCGAGGACATGCTGGGCCTGGTCCCGCCGGCGGCGTTCCTCATCGCCGCCCGGTACCGGACGCGCGCCCCGACCCCGCGCTTCCCGTACGGATATCACCGCTCGGTGAGCGTCGCCTTCCTGGCCGGCGCCGTCGCGCTGTTCGGGCTGGGCGGATACGTGGTGTACGACTCGGCGATGCGCCTCGTCGCCGGCGAGCGCCCGCCGATCGGCCTGGTCGAGGTGTTCGGTCAGCAGCTCTGGCTGGGCTGGCCGATGATCGTCGTCCTGTTCGCCACGATGGTTCCGGCGATCCTGCTGGGCCGGGTCAAGCGGCGGATCGCCCGCGAGCTGCACGACAAGGTGCTCTTCGCCGACGCCGAGATGAACCGCGCGGACTGGCTGACCGCGGGCGCGGCGATCCTGGGCGTGCTGGGCATCGGCGCCGGCTGGTGGTGGGCCGACGCCGTCGCCGCCCTCGTGATCGGCGGCGACATCGTCCGCGACGGCGTGCGTACCCTGCGCGGCGCGGTGGCGGACCTGATGGACCACCGCCCCCTGGTCGTCGACGGCAGCCGCCCGCATCCCCTGCCGGACCAGCTGCTCGCGGCGGTGCTCGACCACGACTGGGTGGCGGATGCCTGGCTGCGCCTGCGCGAGGAGGGCCACGTCTTCGTCGGCGAGCTCGTCGTCGTGCCCCGCCCGGGCACCGACGGCCTGGTGGACCGGCTCGAGCGGCTGGAGAAGTTCGTCCGCGGCTTCGACTGGCGCGTGCACGACCTGGTGATCGCGCCGGTGTCCCGGATCGAGGGCAGGCCGTGAGTCAGACCCGGCTGCCCGCCGGCGGGGCCGAGCGCTCCTCGGAGTAGCCGAGGAGGCCGATCAGGTCGCCGGTGGCCTTCGCGAACGCTTCCTGGATGTCGTCGTCGAAGTGGTTGCGCCAGTCGCCGGGCCGGCCCTTGCGGTAGTGCGACACCGCCCCCGCTCCCGTGCGGCTGTTCATCTCCGAGAAGCTGTAGCGGGAGAGGAGCGTGGTCAGCTCGGGCCGGGGAATGACGATCCCGCAGTGGCGCATCAGCTGGTCCACCTGCTCCAGCTGGGCGGGCCCGGTCAGATCCTCGTAGCGGAACAGCCGGACGGCGCCGTCGTCCGGGGCGGTCGCCCACGACCGGAGCGCCTTGAACGTGCCCTTCTTGGCGAGGTGGCCGATGAGGTACACCATCCCGTCCGTGAACGGCCGGTCCTCGAGCTCCTTGCGAACCTTGAGGACGTCGCCCATCGGCGCGTGCGACTTGCGCGTGGAGAAGTAGCTCGACACGACCATGTCCCGCGGGTCCCGCAGGACGAAGAACGCACGGTGGCTCTCGGGCTTCGGGATGGCGTCGAAGCGCTCACGGGAGAAGAAGAGCGACAACGCCACCCGGTTCGGCGGGCAGACCCGGGGATGGCTCCAGTTGTAGAACCGGGGATCGTAGGTGGGCAGCCCGCTGTGGCGATAGACGATCGGATCGCTGAATAGTGCCTTGATCCATTGGCTGGCCGTCTTGCGGACCGCGCAATGATAAATGTTCACGTATTCGCAACGCGAAACCACCGGGACGGTCAGCCGCAATCTGGTGTTGTGCGCCTCGAGCATGGTGCGGCGTATCACGACCCGCATGGAATTGGGAGTGTGCTGCTTGGCGTACATGACAGCGCGATTCAACATGGTCCAGGCCCTCGTCCTACCGTGCAGAAAAAGATCGCCACACCCGGCACCCCGCAGGTAGCGCACGTTACCTTACGAACTTTTAAACGGCCAGCGTTGCGGCCGGGGTGGCAGTGCGCGCACCAAGATCACGGATAGGTGGCCGGAACGGTTCAACGAAAGCCGGTGGAATGGGAAACGCCCGCCGGACTCAGGAGCGGACGAACGCGCCGAACTCCGCGGGGGTGCCGCCGGTGAGCGCGGTCGCCGAGGCCGGGGGATCCCTGCGGACGCAGCCGCCGGCCTTGCCGACCACCGTGAGACCCGTCAGGTCCCCGGCGCCCCAGACGGCCTTCTTGCGGGTCATCATCGGGTACATGATCTGCTTCTGATCCCGGATCTCCGGGTGGTCCAGGCCCACCGCGTGCCCGAGCTCGTGCATCAGCAGCTGGCCGCGGGTGCCCTGCCAGCCCACCCGCGGGCCGGCGCCGAAGCCACCCGTCAGTGTGACCCGCGTGTTCAGGACGACACCGGCCCACAGGATGAGACCCACCTTCGTGCCCTTCGCGGTGTAGCCGGTGGTCCACGCCGGGCCGCCGACGCCGGCCGGGCCGTTCTTCGGCAGCCACTCGCTCTGCTTGCCCGGATCCACCCACGCGACCACGAGCTGGGTGTCGGAGGGATAGTCCGGGTTGTAGCCCTTCGTGGCGTGCGGCACGGCGGTGGTCGTGCCGCGGTAGGCGAACCTGAGCCCGGTGGCGCTGCTGATCCGCCGGATCGCCCCCTCGAGGTCGGTCAGCGCGCCCTTCGGCGCCCGTGCCGGATTGAACCGGTAGCCGATGACCGCGCACGGGTTCCAGCGGGCGCGGGGGTCGAAGGTCGCCCACGCCTTGCGGTTGCCCGGCGCCGCGGCCCGGGCCGACGCGGTCGCCGCCGGGGCGGCCGTGGCCGGCGCCGGGACGGCGGCGGCGGGAACGCAGCCGGTGACCACGACGGCGAGGACGGCGGCGACGCGATGCCGGAGCGGGAGCGACATGGCCGTCCTGATCGGCAGCGCGGGGCCCGACCTGCGCAGATCCCGCCGGGGCGGCCGGCAACCCGATGGCAACCCGTCCCGTTCCCCCACGGCACCGGCTCGGGCCCACTCTGGGCCTGCGTCCTGCCGTCCGGGCGACGCGGAAGGGTGGTGGTCGCCGGATGTCCGTCGTACTGCGTCGCGTCGTGGTGGCCGGGTTCGCCGCCGGTGCGCTGGCCGCCGCCGTGGCGGCCGGGCCGGCCGGCATCGCCTCCGCGCCGGCGGCGACCGGCCCGGCCGCGGGACCGGCCCCCGTCTGGACCCCGGTGACCTCGGGGCTCACCGAGAGCCCGGACGAGCTGCTGCCCGAGCGGATCGGTGCCGACCAGCCGGTCGACATCGTCACCACCGCACTGGACGCCACCGGCCGCCCGGTGGTGACGACCCGGCGCGCGACCGGTCGGGAGCAGGCGCAGCGACTGATCCGCGCCGGGCAGGCGGTGCCGGGCGCGCTCGCCGTCGAGCTCGACGCCCCCGTCCGGCAGCTGGGCGTCCCGGCCGGCGCGGACCCGTACCGGAGCTCGCAGTGGGACTTCGCCAAGCTGCGGATCGCCACCGCGTGGCAGCGCTCCACCGGCGCCGGGGTCACCGTGGCGGTCGTCGACAGCGGCGTGGAGGCCGGCCATCCCGATCTGGGCGGGCGCGTCCTGCCCGGCATCGACCTGGTCGCGGACACGTCCGGCACCAGCGCGGACCCGAACGGCCACGGCACCCACGTGGCCGGCACCATCGCCGCGGTCACCGGCAACGGCGTCGGCGTGTCGGCCATCGCGCCCGATGCCCGCATCCTGCCCGTACGCGCCCTGGACGCGCAGGGCAACGGCGCCATGTCCGACGTGGCGGCCGGCATCGTCTACGCCACGGACCGGGGCGCCCAGGTCATCAACCTGTCGCTGGGCTCGACCAGCCAGGTGGCGTCGGTCAGCAACGCCGTCGCCTATGCCCGGGCCCACGGCGTGGTCGTGGTCGCGGCGGCGGGCAACTCCCGCAGTGCCGGCAGCCCCGTCTCCTGGCCGGCCGCCGACGAGGGCGTCATCGCGGTCGCCTCCACCGACTCGGCGGACCAGTACAGCAGCTTCTCCAACCAGGGCGGCTACGTCGACGTCGCCGCGCCCGGCTCGGGCATCCTCAGCACCGTCCCGGTCGCCGCGGGCGGTTACGGACGCATGAGCGGGACCTCGATGGCGGCACCGCACGTCGCCGCGGTCGCCGCGCTGCTGAAGGGCGCCGCGGCGGCCCTGACCCCGGACGCGGTCGAGCAGGCGCTGACCGGCACCGCCACCGACCTCGGCACCGCCGGACACGACCCCGACTACGGCTTCGGCCGGATCGACCCGGTGGAGGCCCTCGCCGCGGTCCCGGCGACCGCGCCGCCGGCACCCCCGGCCACGGAGCCCACGGCCGTCGCGACGACCACGCCGCCCACGGTCGTGCCGACCGCGGCCCAGCCGCCCCCGGTCCCGTCGCCGACCGCCACGGCGACCGGCACCCCCGCCCCCGTCACCACGCCGACGTCGAGCCCGACCGTGACGCCCCCGCCGAGCGGCACGCCGGCGCCGGAACCATCGCCCGGCCGGGCGGTGCCCGTCGTGTCCGGCAAGGGCCCGGCCAGCACGGTGACCTACGGGAGCGTGGTCACCACGACGTTCACCGTGACCGCCGGGGGACAGCCCTGGGCACGCCGGCCCGCGTCGCTCTGCGTGGCCGCCGTGACCGGCGCCTTCCGCTGCACGGCGACCGCCACGTCCGACACCGGCACCGTGCGCCACACCCAGGCGGTCACCGGCCGCTACTCGGTGCGGCTGGTGGTGTCCGCGACGGCGAGCTCGCCGCAGGTCTCGTCGGCGACGTTCACCTACCTGCCGCGTACGGTCGTACGCCTGGCGAAGAGCGGCCGAGGCGCGGTGACCGCGACCATCCGGGGCGTGGCCGGGCAGACGGCGCGCCTGCAGCGCCTCGACGGCCGGTCGTGGGTGACCGTGGTCACCTACCGCGCGACGGAGCGACGCACCGTCGCGCGCCTGCGGACCGGATCGCTCTACCGGGTCGTGGTGACGACGACGCCCGCCGTCGCGGGGACGGTCAGCGCGACCGTACGGCTCTGACCCGCCTCAGGAGCGGTGCGAGGCACTGCGGTTCAGCAGGGCCTGCACGTGCGACCGGAGCCGGGCGGGGCTGAACGGCTTCTCCAGCCAGCGGTCCACCGAGAACAGGTCGCGGTGCTTGTCGGCGCCGGTCAGCAGGATCACCGGGATCTCGGCGATGGTGTGGTCCTCGCGCATGGCCCGGATCAGCTCCAGACCCGTCATGCCCGGCATCATCTGGTCGGTGACCAGCAGATCGGGCTGGTTCTCCCGCATCGCGGTCAGCGCCTCGGGCGCGTCGTTCGCGGACAGGACGTCGTGGCCGTCGGTGCGCAGGGTCAGCTCGATGAGATCCCGCACGTCGACGTCGTCGTCGACCACCATTATCAAAGCCATGGCGCCCTTCCTGTGTCTGCCCAGAGTATGAGGCATCGGGGGCCCGCTCTCGCCCGTTTCGCCGACTCCGGCGCCGCGGGCACCGGGAGATCGCCACCGGTCGTCGCCTGACACCTCTGTGCCGCGCGAACCGGTCGACGGGGTTGATGTCGCAGGTTCCGGTCGTGTGCCGCGGCGGCGATCGCCGGGGGCGCGCCCGAGAAGCGCCACACCCGGATCGGCGACTCCGTGCGGCTGCGCGACGCGGGGGCGTGGTCCCACGCCGCCGAGGTGGGCGCGCACGACGTGACCGGCCGCCGCGCCGGAGGGGTAGCCGAGCAGGCCGCCGGGGGCTCACGTCCTGCGCGCGGTGGCGGTGGACCGCTCCGGCAACCGGAGCGAGCAGCCGCTGGAATACCGGATCACTGTGGGCGGCTGAGGGTCGCCGTTCCCGTGTCCTGCGGGCCGGCGCTGCCGAGCGTCCGGTTCAGCCACTGGAACAGGTCGGGCAGGACCGCGTTCCAGGTGGCGAAGTTGTGCCCGCCCGGCCGGTCGTCGACGACCTTGACCGTGTCCGGGGCGTGGACCAGCGGCGCGAAGGCCTTCAGGTCCTCGAGGGCCTCGCGGTCGCCCGTTCCGGCGAAGAGGAACAGGTGCGTCGGCGCGGGCCGGCGCTGGCCGATCAGGATCCGGGGGTCGTTGGCGCGGCGCAGGTCGAGGTCTCCCTTGTAGAGGTCGCCGGTCGACCGGTCGACGATCGGCCGGAAGTAGCCGGACAGGACTCCGGCGGCGGAGAACTTGTCCGGGTGGCGCAGGGCCAGGTTGGCCGCGCAGAAGCCGCCGGTCGAGTAGCCCACCACGGACCAGTTCCCCCGGCCGCTCGCCGCCCGGAAGTGGCGGCCTACCACGTCCGGCACGTCGCTGGAGAGGTACGTGTCGGCCCGGATGCCGTGGGCGGAGTCGACGCATTCGCTGTCCCGGCCGCGGACGGGGTCCTGCTCGGCCAGGACGGCGATCACCGGTGCCAGGTGCTTCGCGCCGATCGCCCGGTCCAGTGCGGCCGGCACGCCCACGCTCTTGGACCAGCTGTAATGGGTGCCGGGGTAGCCCGCCAGGAACAGCACGACGGGGAACTTGCGGGTCGCGGGAGTGGTGGCGTAGCCCGGGGGCAGGTAGATCTGCGCCGGGAGGCGGTATCCGGTGCGCGGGCCGGCCAGCATGGCGGGGATCAGGGTGCCCTGGCCGGGCCTGGGGGGATGGTCGGCGATCCAGCGGGCGAGACCGTCCTGGCCGGCGCCGTCGGCGGACAACGTCGGCGCCTGCTGCGGGAGCGAGGCCGCGTAGCTGTCCTCCTTGCCCTGGCCGAACAGCTCGCCGAGGGTGACGTAGAAGTTCGCCCCCCGGTTGATCACGGCGCCGATGCTGAGCAGCACCAGCAGTTGGACGACGAGCAGCCCGAAGGCGCGGTGCAGGGTGCGGAACCGGCCCCGGTCCCAGAACTTCGCGGTGGCCACCGCGGCGGCCACGGTCAGGGCGATCACCAGGGCGATCACCCAGCCGCTGGTGATGACGATGTCGCTCACCGGGACACTCCCGTCGGCGTGGCCGAGCGGGGGAGCACCGCCGGGGCGACGGCCTCGGCGCGGGGCGCCGGAACCGCACCGCGGCGTCCGGGCGGCGTGACGAACCCCTCGGCGATGGCGGCACCCAGGGCGACCCGGGGCAGGTCCCGGCCGCGCGGGTAGCAGATGAAGCGGGGCACCCAGCTGGGCTGGTACTTCACGTTGGCCCGGTAGAGCGACTCGAGCTGCCACCACCGGGAGGCGAACAGGAGCAGGCCGCGCCACCCGCGCAGCAGCGGGCCGGCGCCGAGCTGCTCGCCGCGGGCGAAGACCGAGCGGAACATGGCGAAGTTGAGCGAGACGCGCCGGACGCCCATCGCCTCGGCGCGCGCCAGCAGCTCCACGATCATGAACTCGAAGATGCCGTTGGGGCTGTCCGGGTCCTTGCGCATGAGGTCGAGCGAGAGGCCGTCGGCGCCCCACGGGACGAAGCCGAGCACGCCCGCGGGCCGGCCCTCGGCGTCGCGCACCTCGGCCACCACGTACTCCAGGTCGTCCGGGTGGGCGAAGCGGCCCAGGGCCATGGAGAAGCCGCGCTCCACGGATCCGTCCCGCCACTGGTCGGCGTAGTGCGACAGTTCGTCCATCGTGCTGGGTGCGACGTCGCCGACGCGGTGGATGCGCACCTCGTACCCGGCCCGCCGGACGCGGTGCACGGCCTGGCGGACCGCGCGCATCGGCCGGCCGTCCAGGCTGAACTCGCCGGTGTGCAGCACCGCCTCGTCGCCGATCTCCAGTACCCGCAGGCCCGCCCGGGAGTAGGCTCGCGCGCCGGCCGTGCTGGCGCCCAGGACCGCCGGGATCCAGCCGTTGGCCTCGGCCTGCTCGCGCCAGGCCGCGATGGCGACCGGCCAGTCCGCCTGGACGCCGATCGGGTCGCCGGAGGCGAGGCTCACCCCGTTGACCACGCGGTAGCAGACCGCCGACTTGCCCGTGGCGGACAGGATGCTGGTCTTGTCGTCGCGCAGGGCGAAGTAGCCGAGCGAGTCCTGACCGCCGTGCGCGGTCAGCAGCTCGCGCAGCCGCGGCTGCTGGGTGCTCGCCGCCTGCCCGGTGGCGCGACCCGGGCGCAGGCTCAGGTACGCCGCGAGGATCACGATCGCGGCACCGGCGAGGCCGGCGGTCACCGGGATCCAGCCCGGCGGGGCCGCGTGCAGCTGCGGCTGCCGGACGCCCACCAGCCCGCGTACCAGGTACCAGGCGCCGCAGAGGGCGCGGTGGGTGCCGCTGGCGGTGCCGGGGCTGAACGCCGTCAGCATCAACCAGCTCGCGACCGGCCCCAGCACCGCGAGGGAGGCCAGCAGCGCGGTGGCCGACCGGCGGGCCCGCGGCCGGGTCACCGGGAACTCGCCGCCCGCGGCGACCACGGCGGCCAGCAGCAGCACGCCGACGCCCAGGCGCAGCCCGGTGCCGTGCCCGCCGTAGCGGTGCCCGCTGTCCACCAGCGCCCCGGCGGCCGTCAGCACGATCGTGACCGTCATCAGGCACACCAGCCACACCCAGGCGGCGCGCTGCCGGCGGCTCAGGCCACGGGCCACGACGAGGTACAGGACGCCGCCCGCGGCCGTACTCATGGCGGGCAACCCGGACCACAGCGTCGCGTCCCCGGCGAGCTCGGCCCGGACCGCGCCGAGGGCGGCCAGGATGCCCAGCGTGCCGACGATGCCGCACAGCACGGCGGCGACCGCCGGTACCCGCCGGCGCCACGTGCGCCAGCGAGCGGACCGCGGTGCGGCCTGCTCCTCCACCGCCGTCGTACCGCCATCCTGTCGCGCCACGAATGCCTCCCCGTCGAACCGTCCGATGTCCGGCGATCCGCGTCGGTCCATCGACGCCAAGATCTGCCGGTCGACGAGAGAGTGCCATCAGCGCGCTACCCCGGGCATCGGTCGAAGAGCAGACCCGGCGCGCGGGTTCTCCACCGTTAGATGGAGCGGACCTCGTTCTGTGTACGTAGCGGCGCCCGGCCGCTCACGCTCCGTCGCCTACCGGACGCCGCCCATCAGCCGGGAGATCGGCCGCGCGGCGAGCGCCAGCGCCAGTCCCAGCACGATCGCCACGACGCCGAGCACCCCGAAGTACGCGACCTCGGCGTCGGCGCTGTAGTAGCGGGCCAGGGTGCCCGACAGGGCGGTGCCCAGCGCCACGGACAGGAAGAAGAGGGCCACCATCTGGGTGTGGAAGGCGCGCGGAGCGAGCTTGGTGGCCAGGGACAGCCCGACCGGCGACAGCAGGAGCTCCGCCACGGTGAAGACGAAGAGGATCCCGGCGAGGGCCAGCAGCGGCGCGCTGTTCGGCCCGCCCCCGGCGAGCGGCAGGAACAGCAGGAAGGCGACACCCATGATCGCCGTACCGGTGGCGAACTTCACCGGGGACGACGGCTGGCGGTCGCCGAGGCGTGTCCACAGTGCGGCGAAGGCCCCGGAGAGCAGGATGACGAACACCGGATTGATCGACTGCACCCAGGACACCGGCATCTCCCAGCCCAGAACCGTCCGGTCGAGCCGCTGGTCGGAGTAGAGCGTCACGACCGTGAACTGCTGCTGGTACAGCGACCAGAACGCGGCGCTGGCGAGGAACATCGGGATGAACGCGTAGACCCGCCGCCGCTCCACCGCGGTGACCTCGCGGCTGGCGAGGATCACCACGAAGTAGCAGAGGGCGGCGGCCGCGCTGACCACCACGACGACGGTGGCGAGCCGGTCCGCGGCCAGGACGCCGGTCACCGCCAGGACCACGACCGCCGCCAGGACGGCGCCGAACGCGCCGGCGGCCGTCGCCCGCCTGCCGGCGGGCAGCGGATGGGGCACCTCGTTCGCCGACTCGGGCAGTCGGCGCCGGCCGGCGGCGTACTGTGCGAGGCCGATGGCCATGCCGACCGCCGCCAGGCCGAAGCCGACGTGGAAGCCGGCGCTCTTCTGCAGCAGCCCGGTCAGCAGCGGCCCGGCCAGGGCACCGAGGTTGATGCCCAGATAGAACAGCGAGAAGCCCGCGTCGCGGCGTTCGTCGTGCTCGTCGTAGAGGGTGCCCACCAGCGAGGTGGCGTTGGCCTTCACGCCGCCGCTGCCGACCGCGATCAGCACCAGGCCCGCGGCGACGCCCGGCAGCCCCGGCAGCAGCGCCAGCGCGAGGTGCCCGCACATCACCAGCACCGCGCTGAGGAACAGGACGCGTTCGGAGCCCAGCAGCCGGTCGGCGACCCAGGCGCCGAGGATCGTCGACAGGTAGACGGCTCCGCCGTACGCGCCCACGATGCTGGTGGCGGTGTCCTCGCCGATCCCCAGGCCGCCGTCGGCGGCCGGGTAGTACAGGTAGATCAGCAGGATGCCCTGCATGCCGTAGAACGAGAACCGTTCCCACAGCTCCACCCCGAACAGGTGGGCGAGCGCCCGGGGCTGCCCCAAGAAGGTCTTCTCCCGCGTCACCGTCATGGCCCAGGCGCTACCCCCGGCCCCCGTAGGGCAAACGACGGACGTCGATCGATGCCGGCCCGGCTAGGCGCGGAACTGGCCGACCAGCGTCTTGAGCTGCGCGGCGAGGCCGGCGAGCTCCTCGGCGGCCCGGCCGGTGTCGGCGCTGCCCGCGGTGGTGTGCTGCACGGCCTCGGCCACCGAGCCGATCGTCGCGGCGATGTCCGCCGAGCCCGACGCGGCCTCGTCGACGTTGCGGCTCATCTCCTGCGTGGTGGCGGTCTGCTCCTCGACGGCCCCGGCGATCGTGGTCTGCAGCTCGTTGATCCGGGTCACCACGTGGACGATCTCCTCGATGGCGGCGACGGCGGCGTGCGTGTCCGACTGGATGGCCTGGACCCGCTGGGTGATGTCCTCGGTCGCCCGGGCGGTGTCCTGGGCCAGGTCCTTGACCTCGCCGGCGACCACGGCGAAGCCCTTGCCGGCCTCGCCGGCGCGGGCCGCCTCGATGGTGGCGTTCAGTGCCAGCAGATTGGTCTGCTCGGCGATGCTGGTGATCGCCTTGACCACCTCGCCGATCTGTACGGAGGATTCGCCCAGTTTCGCCACGGTCTGCGTGGTGGCCCGGGCGGCCTCGGTCGCCCGGCCGCCCACCTGGGCGGCCTCCGCGGTGCTGGCCGAGATCTCCCGGATGGAGGCGCCCATCTCGCCGGCGCCGACGGTCACGGTGGTGATGTTGCCGGACACCCGCCCGGCCGCCTCGGCCACGACGTCGGCGCGCTCGGCGGTCTGCGCGGCGTTGGCCCGGAGCTGGTCGCTGATCGTGCTGAGCGACCGCGCCGAGGTGGACACCTGCTCGGCCTGCTCGTCGATGCGGCGCACCACGTCGGCGATCTTGCCGGTGAAGCGGTTGAACGCGGCGCCGAGCTGGCCGATCTCGTCGCGGCGCGACTCGTCGACCCGCTGGCTCAGGTCGCTCTCCCCGGCGGCGATCTCGGCGAGCCGGTCGCGCAGCGACAGCAGGGGCCGGGTCAGCCGGGTGCCGAGCACCCACACCACGACGCCGGCGACCAGGAACGCCAGCGCGGCGGCGAGCAGCAGCCACGTGCGCAGCGCGTCCGCCGGCGCGGTGATCGAGGCGTCCGGCACCGCGACCAGCAGCGCCCAGGAGTCGCCGGTGGCGAGCCCGACGCGGGCGACGACCGCGGTGGCGTCCTCGCCCAGATGCTGGTCGCGGCCGGTCCAGCGCGCGGCGCCGGCCTCGCCCAGGGCGGCGGGGACCCGGCCGGCGACGTCCCCGGTCAGCGGCTTGCCGAGCAGTTCCGCGCGGGGATGGGTCACGACCACGCCGCCGGCGGTGACCAGCGAGAGGTACCCGGTGCCGTACGGCCGGCGGGCGCCCAGCTCGGCGCTCAGCTCGGCCAGCGCCAGGTCCACGGTGACCACCCCGGCGAACTTGCCGTCCACCATGACCGGGGCGGTGGCGGTCGTCATCAGCACGTCCTTGCCGTTGATCGGGTAGACGTACGGGTCGACCACCATGCTCTTGCCGGTCTTGCGGGGCACCAGGTACCAGTCGCCGGCGCCGGGCGTCTCGTAGTCCACCAGCGGGTCGGCCTCGAGCGCCTCGCCGTCGCGGTACCAGTACGGGATGAAGCGGCCGGTGGCGTCGCTCGGCGCCTTGCCGCGGAACTCGGCGTCGCGGCCGTCGAAGGCGTCGGGCTCCCAGCCGGTGGACATGCCGACGAACTCCGGGTGCCGGCCGAGGGTGTCGCGCACCAGGTGGCTCACCGCGGTCCGGTCGGTGATCCCGGCGGCCTTGAGGGTGACCATCGCCCCGGCCAGTTCCCGGGCGGCGTGCACGGCCACGTCGATCCGGGCCCCGACCTGGCCGGCCTCCCGGCGGGCCAGCTCCTCCATGTGCTCCGCGGCCTGCCGCTGGCTCAGGGCGGTCGTGCGCACGGTGGTGATCGCGACCAGCGCGCCGAGCGCCACGGCGATGATGACCAGCACGCTCGCGACGAGGCGGGTACGGATGCCGTGCACGGGTCCTCCCGGTGTCCGACGGGCGGCCGGGCGGTCCCGGGCACCCGAGGGAAAGATCGGCATGGCGTCCTGGATCGCTGAGCCTGCAGGATGCAGTGCACAATCGGGCCGTGAATTCCGCGCTGCCGTTCGAGGAACAGACCGCCGGCTCCGCCGTTCTGGGGGTATATCGGCAGGTCTTCGCCGTCCTCGCCCGGGAGGCGAACGGCATGGTCGACGACCCCGAGTCCGTCCGCGTCGACGAGTCGATCCTGCAGGCGTTCGCGGACGCGGGCCCGGCCGGGCTGACCGTGGAGCAGGTCGTCGCCGCCTGCGGGGACGCGCCGGCGGTGGCGGTCCGGCGCCGGTTCGAGGTGCTGCGCTCGTACCGGGCGGTGACCCGGGTCAACGAGCGCCCGCACGAGATGTACTACCAGGCGGCGTTCGCACCGTACGTGATGCTGCTGTTCCTGCGCCGCCTGGCCCGGACCGGCGGGCTCGGCGAGCTGCACCGGATGCTGTCGATCGCCCGGCTGGCGGCCGACGACCCCGCCACCACGCGCGACGACGCGCGCTCGCACCTGCGCGAGCTGACGCACGTGTTCCGGCTGCTCGCCAACCCGATCATGCAGCTGGCCCGGGGCGGGACGGTGGAGTCGCTGCGCTCGCAGGCGCAGCCGATGCTGGGCAACAGCGAGCTGCTGGAGCAGGCGCGGCTCTACCACAACCGCTCGGCGAGCCGGTGGCCGGAGCTGCTGAGCGAGTGCACCGACCTGCGGATGGCGCTGGGCGCCTACCGGGACGCGGTCACCACGGCCGCGCGCCGGCTGATCGACCAGGCCGGCCGGACCCGGGCGCTGGGGCTGCTCCCGGCCGAGCGGTGGCGCAGCTTCGCCCGGGACGCGAGCGTGGACGAGCTGGCGGCCGCGGCCGACGGCCTGCTGTTCGACGCCTTGGACCCGTGCTTCACGGCGGACGACCTGCTCGACGCGGTCGAGGAGGGCCTGCGTGGCGACGCCGGACGCACCCCGCCGCCGCGACCGCGGATCGAGGACGACGGCCCGGTCGCGGCACCCGCCGACACCGAGGCGGAGGTCCTCGCCGCCCGCGCGGAGCGGCTGCTCGGGAGCCGGGACCGGGTCGGTGTCGCCGAGTTGCTGGCCGCCGCGGGGAACTGGCCGGCCGCGCGGCGGGTCCTGTCCGACCTGACCGCGATCCAGTTGCGCACCGAGCTGCCGTACGCGCTCACCTGGGAGGACGGGCTGCGCATCGACCCGGCGTCCGAGCCGGCCTGGGTCACCGACGGCTGGTTGCGCCGCCGCGGCGACCAGGCGGTCCCGGCGTGAACGAGCGGGAGACCGCCCTGTGGTGGGCGAAGGTCCGATCCGGTGGACCGCAGCAGGCCCCGGCCGGCACCGCGTCCCCGGCGGGCATGGTGCGGCTCGTCGAGCCGGACGCGCGGTCGGTGTGGTTCCTGCCGGCCGTCGCGCCCGGCGCCGGTCCGCAGGTGCTCGCCGAGTACGGCCAGCCGGCCCCGACCCTGCCGGACAGCGCGGGCACCCTGCGGGTCTTCGCCGCGTGCCTGCGCTGCTGCTGGCCCGACCCGGGAACGGACCCGTGGCCGGGACGGCCCGCGGACCTGGCCCACGTCGACCGGGTGCTGGAGCTGCTGCACCCGGGCCGGGACCGGACCGGCCGGCAGCGGCTGCTGACCGCCGGGCTGCGCCGCCTGGAGACGTCCCGATGGGTGCTGCGGACCCCGGGTACGGTCCGGCTCGGGCCGCGGGTGGCGACCTGGGGCCCGCTGGAACTCAGCACGCTCCGGGAGCTGTGGCGGCTGATCCCCGACGCCGTCCCCGGCGCGCGGCAGGAGGCACGGTGACCGGCGCGAACCCGCTGTTCGACGCGGTGCTCGGCTCGTTGAGCGACCGCCAGCGCGAACAGGTCGAGGCGGCGTACGCGCTGCTGGAGCACTCCCGCGAACCGGTTCATCGCCAGGAGCTTCCCGCCCTGCGCGACCCGACCGGCCGGGAGCGCCTCGAACGGCTGCTGAGCCGCACCGGCCGGGTGCTCGTCCAGGTCGACGCCCTGCGGTTCACCACCGGCTACGACGACACCGTCGCCGCGGAGCTGACCGCCGGAGGCTGGCAGCCCCTGACCGCGGTCGAGCGGGCGGTGCTGGTGCTCGTGCTGGTGTACTCCGTCGCGATCCCGCGCAGCGAGGAACGGCTCGGCCAGGACGAGTGGACGAGCACGTACCCGGCGACCGAGCAGGACGTCCTGCGGACCGGCAAGGTGCCGCCGGGGGCCGCCAAGGCCGCGCTGAGCAAGCTGGTGTCCGCCGGAGTGCTGCGCCGGGTCCGCGGCGGCGACACCGACGGCGGGTACGTGCCCGGCCCGCAACTGCTGCGCCTGACCCCGGCGGCGCGGGCCCGGCTGCAGGACCAGCTGATCATCGCCGCCGCACCGGACCACCCCCTCGCCGCCGCCGTCCGCCGGCGTCGGTGCCGCACCTCGAGCAGGGAGAACCAGCGTTGACGGCACCCGGTAGCGGCCCGGACGTGGACGATCTCGTCGGGCCCAGGGTGCTCGCCGGCATCCAGATGATCAACATTTCCCGGCTGTCGACCCATCCGGTGCCGATCACCTCCCGGGGCCTGATCACCGTCGCCGGACAGGGCCCGTCGGACTCCAACGGCGCCGGCAAGTCGTCGTTCATCGCCGGGCTCAGCCTGCTGCACGCCGACGACCAGTGGCGCCTGCAGTCCGGTGCCCAGGCCGCGGCCGAGCTGCTGTTCACCGCCGAGCTGGCCGGGCAGGAGTCGCTGCACGCCAACGCCGACCGCGGCTACATCGTCGGCGTCTTCGTCCCGCCGGGCGCCCACTGCGTCGCCGAGCTGGAGGCGGACACGCTGACGGTGTGGCTGCGGATCAACCGGCAGGCCCCGCACCTGGAACTGCGGTGGGCGCCCCACCTGCACGTCGCGTACGGCGACACCGAGAACGAGCGTGCCGGCGGCGCCGACCGGCTCTGGGACGAGCTGCCCCGCAGCAACGGGCGTACCGACATCCGGGCCAACCGGCTCGCCCGGACCCTGTACGGCGGCACGGTCCGGTGCGTGTCGTTCCTGTCCACCTCGGTGCGGGCCAGCCTCACGGCGAACCTGCTGGCCCAGCCGCTGAACGAGCTCAGCCCGGAACGCATCTTCGCCGCGGTCGGGGCGCTGACCGGCCTGAACCGCGAGATCGACGACGAGCAACAGGCCCGACAGCAGGAACACCAGCACGCCGTCGACGCGCAGCAGGCCCGGCAGGAGTACGCGCAGTGGAGCGACCGGATGGCCGTCGTCGAGGACGCCGTCCGCTCCCGCGAGCAGGCCCGGACGCTGCTGGCCGAGGCGCGCGACAGCTGGACGTCGCGGTGCGCCCGCCACCTGGTCGACGGTGTCGCGCGGGACGCGGACCTGGCGGCGGAGCTGGACCGGCTGGCGGCCCGCCGCGACGAGCTCGACGAGCAGATCGAGACCGCGGCCGGCGACCTGGCCCGGCTGGCGGACGACGCGACCTTCGAGGCGAGCTACCGCCGGCGGGTCGCCGAGCACGAGGAGGCCCTGGCCGCCGCCCAGGACCTGCGCACCCAGCAGAGCCACCACATCGGCCAGCTCGAACAGCTCACCGCCCGGATCCGTACGCTGCGGGCGGCCGCGGACGCCGCCGACGGCCGGACGCTCGCCGAGGCCGAGACGGAGCTGCGTGACGCCACCGCCGCCATCCGCGACGCCGAGCGGCACAAGGGCGTCACCCAGCAGGCCGTGACCCGGGCCCGCGCGGCCCTCGCGGCCGCGGAACGGGGCGAGGACGTCGCGGACCCGCAGGTGCGGGCGCTGCGCGCCGCCGGGATCACCGGTGTCCCGCTCGTCGACGCGATCAGCCTCACCGAGGAGCAACGCCCGGTCTGGGAGGCGCGGCTGCTGCCGTACCGGCATGCCGTCGTGGTCGCCGACGCCGCGCCGGCGGTCAAGGTCCTCGCCGACGTCCCGGGGTCGCTGGTGGTCGAGGCGGACCCGCCGGGCCTGCCCGCCGGGGCCGGCCTGCCCGCCGCGGCCGACCCGGCGCTGACGGTCCACCGGTTCCTCGGCGTGCTCCGCGACCGCGCCGGCGACGCCGCGGCCGACCTCGACACCGCGGCGGGGGTGCACGGCACGGCCGGCTTCGGCGAGGCGATCACCGGCCGGGCCGGCCGCATCCACGCCGCCCGGGAGGCGCTGCACCGGGCCGCCCTCGCCGACGAGGCCGCCGACGACGGCATCCGCCGGGCACGGGGCGACCGGGACCGCTCGGGCGAGCACGTGCGGGCCGCCCGGGCCGCGATCGAGGCCGGCGCGCTCGACGGCCAGGTCGCGGAGCTGCGCGCCCGCAACGCCAGGATCGGCGAGGCGCTGGAGTCGCTCGCCGCCCGGCTCGCCGCGTCCAGGGCCGGCTACGAGGCGGCGCTCGGCGAGCGCAACGCCCGCGACCAGCGGATCACCGCGGCCCGGGCCCAGCGGGACGCGCTGCGCCGCGAGCGGGAGCACGAGCACGCCTCGTGGCTGCTGACGGCGGGGGAGCGGGCCACGCTCGACCTGCCCGGCCGGCACGACGCGTGGCAGGGGACCGTCGCCTCGGCGGAGCGGCATCTGCTGACCCTCGGCGAGCGGGAACAGAAGCGCAGCACGGCGGAGTGGGACGACCTGTGCGCGTACCAGGCCGATCGGGCCCGGGAGGCGTGCTTCCCCGCGGACACGCCCGCCGAGCAGATACCGGAGGAGCTGCAGGTCGTCGACGAGCGACGCCGCGACCGCCGGTCCGGCGCCCACCTGCGGCTCGTCCCGCAGGTCCTGCGGATCGTCGGCGCGTACCTCGACGAGCTGGCCGAGATCGACGAGCAGACCCTCGACCAGATCCACACCGAACGCGCCGTCCGCACCCAGACGCTGCACAGCGCCGAGACGCACCTGCACGAGGCGCAGCTCGCGTCGGCCGCCCTGCGGGCGACGCTCGCCACGGCGATCAAGGCCAAGCTGCGGCGGGTCGCGGCCGAGTTCGACCAGCTCGACCAGGCGTACGGCGGGTACGGCGCCGGCCTCGACTTCCCGGAACCCGAACCGCCGGCCGACCCGCAGAAGCCGTGGCAGTGGACGATCACGCCGCGCTGGCGGCGGGGCGAGGGGAAGCCGCTGTCGTCGTACCGGCTGCGGGGCAACACCGCGCAGATGGACGACAAGGCGGTGAAGCTGGTCTGCGCCGCGGCGCTCGCCGGGTCGCACGACCGGCCGCTGCTGCTCGTCCTCGACGAGCTGGGCCGCAACCTCGGCGCCGCGCACCGCCGGGACGCCGTCGCCCTGTTCGAGAACATCGGACGGGACCGTGCGATCAGCGTCGTCGGCGCGCTGCAGGACGACATGGAACGCTACGCGATCGGTGCGTCGAGCCTCTACATCAAACTGCGGCGCACCTCGGACGCGTTCCCGTACAACCAGGCGCCCGTCGTCGTCGGCAGCGAGGCGGAGTCCGCCCGCATCGCGCTGCTCGCCGAGTGGATGACGTCCTACCGGCCGCCCCCGCCGACCTGACGGCTCGCGGGGGCGGCGCGGGGTCAGCCGAGGCGCAGCTGCAGAGCGGCGGCGGCCCGGTCGGACGGATCGATGTCCAGGGTGTACGTGCCCGCCGGCAGCTTCTCCTGCCCCCACCAGCGGGACGGGTCGTACAGCCGCCGCTCGGCACCGTCGCACGTCTCGCCCATGCCGATGCTGCCGTCCGCCGCGCGGAGGGTGACCGACACGTACTCCGACGTGGACTGCGCACAGTGGAGGACCGGCCAGCCCTCCTGCGCCAGGGTGAAGGTCACCGTGGCGTTCTGCCCGGGGGCGAGGTCGAGGGCGAGCGGGCTGCCGTCCGCCGCCAGCGTGCCGGTCCGGTCCGCCGGAACCCGGTAGAACTTCACCCTCGCCGGGTAGGCCGGCCGGAACTCGCCGTAGTCCAGGACCAGCCGGTACTCTCCGCCGACCGGCAGAGCGTCGTCGACGACCGGGAAGAAGGGGCCGTCCGGGTCGCCCCACCGCGGGTCGTGCTGCGCGCAGTACGCGCCGGCCGTCCGGGGGAACTCCTTGTGGTCCGGGCCGAACAGGGTGGTCTTGAGGCCCCACTCCCTGCTCTGGCACTCCAGCCACACCCGCTCACCGGCGCGCGCCCGGAAGGCCACGACGGCGTTGCGCGGCGCGTCACCGGGCGACAGCTCCGTCACGAGGCCGCCCGCGGCCGGCACGATGGCCCGGTTGTCCAGCGCGGAGATCCAGAAGGTGGCGTGCACCGGCGACGAGAAGGTCATCCGGTACCCGCCGCCCTCGGACAGCATCAACAGCTCCAGCGACCGGTGCCGGCGGCCCTCCGCGCCGTCCACGCACGCCACCCGGCTGGTCCGGCCCGACGGGGCGACCAGCTCGCCCCACGGCGCCTTGCCCGCGTACGAGCAGTCCACGACCAGCTGGGCGCCGCTCCACGCCTCGAACCGGACCTCCGCGTCGCCGGTCACGGCGACCGGCTCGCCCGAGGCGTGCGACCAGACCACCGGCCGGTCGGCGGCGTGGGCGGGCGCCGCCCCGGCGACACCCGCCACGGCCGCCAGCACCAAGGCGGCAGCCCCCCGCAACGACAAGCGCATGTACGTTCCCCTCCATCGACTGTCGTCTCTTGCGTGCGACGCAGTGTCGCCCATCGCCCGCTGCCGGGTGTCACGGGGGTCGTCCGACGCGGATGCGCTGATGGTGCGGGCCGTCTACCCACGGCGGGCCGCGGCTTGTACAGTCGGGACCGGCTCGGGCGGTTGTTCACATGGATAACCAGCCGCCCCGGCGTCAACCGTCAACCATGTTCCGGCCCGGAGAAGCACGGGCCCGGGGAAACATGTACGTGAAGACGGCTGACGGGAGCTGATCATGGGCGCCGCCGGGATCCGGGTGAACGGGCGCGACCTCGCGCTGGGGGACGTCGCGCCGCACACCAGTGCGCTGGAGTGGCTGCGGGAGCAGGGGCTCACCGGCTGCAAGGAGGGCTGCGGCGAGGGCGAGTGCGGCGCCTGTGCCGTGCTGGTCGCGCGGCCCGGCGTCGACAGCCCCACCGAGTGGGTGGCGGTCAACGCCTGCCTGCTGCCCGCGCTGGGGCTGGACGGCCAGGAGGTCGTCACGGCCGAGGGCCTGGGCGGCCCGGAGCGCCTGCACCCGGTCCAGCACGAGATGGCGGTCCGCGGCGGCTCCCAGTGCGGGTACTGCACGCCCGGCTTCGTCTGCAGCATGGCCGCCGAGTTCTACCGGCCCGGCCGCGCGGCGGCGCCGGAGGGGACCCCGGCCGGCGACGACCACGGCCCGAACGGGTTCGACCTGCACGCGCTGAGCGGCAACCTGTGCCGCTGCACCGGATACCGGCCGATCCGCGACGCCGCGTACGCGCTCGGGCCGCCGGCGCCGGAGGATCCGCTCGCCGGGCGCCGGCAGGAACCGGCGGCACCCGCGCGGGCCACCCGGGTACGCCGCGACGACGGTGAGTTCGTCCGCCCGGCCGCGCTGTCCGAGGCGCTGCGGCTGCTGCGGGAGCGGCCCGGCGCGACCGTCGTCGCGGGCTCGACCGACTGGGGCGTCGAGGTGAACCTGCGCGGGGCGCGGGCCGGATGCGTCGTCGCCGTCGACCGGCTCCCCGAGCTGCGGGAGCTGACGATGGACGGTGACCACGTCGAGATCGGCGCCGCGCTCACCCTCACCGAGATCGAGCGCCGGCTCGACGGGCGGGTGCCGCTGCTCGCTCAGCTCTTCCCCCAGTTCGCCTCCCGGCTGATCCGCAACAGCGCGACCGTCGGGGGCAACCTCGGCACCGGGTCCCCGATCGGCGACCTCCCGCCGGTGCTGCTGGCGCTCGACGCCGACGTGGTCCTGGCCGGCGCCGACGGCGAGCGCGCGGTGCCGCTGGCCGACTACTACACCGCTTACCGGCGCAGCGTCCGGCGCGCGGACGAGCTCATCCGCTCGGTGCGGATCCCGCTGCCGCTCGCCGGCCTCACGGCCTTCCACAAGATCGCGAAGCGGCGCTTCGACGACATCTCCAGCGTCGCCCTCGGGTTCGCGCTGGAGGTCACCGGCGGGACGGTCGTGCGGGCGCGCATCGGTCTCGGCGGCGTGGCGGCCACCCCGCTGCGGGCCCGGGCCACCGAGGCGGCCCTCGAGGGGCGGCCCTGGTCCGCGGAGACCGCCGAGGCGGCCGCCCGGGTGCTGCGCGGCGAGGGCACGCCCCTGGACGACCACCGGGCCAGCGCCGGATATCGCGCCGCGATGCTCGGCCAGGCCCTGCTCAAGCTGTACGCCGAGAACCCGAGCCCGCAGGAGGTGGCCGGATGAGCGCCCTGTCCGAGCGCCCGGAGCACCCCGCCGTCGGCGTCGCGGTGCCGCACGAGAGCGCGGCGCTGCACGTCACCGGCGCGGCGCTGTACACCGACGACCTGGTCCACCGCACCAGGGACGCGCTGCACGCCCACCCCGTGCAGGTGCCCCACGCGCACGCCCGGGTCACCGCGCTGCGGGTCGAGCCCGCGCTGCGGGTACCCGGCGTCGTGCGGGTGCTCACCGCCGCCGACGTCCCCGGGGTCAACGACGCCGGGGTCAAGCACGACGAGCCGCTGTTCCCGGACGAGGTGATGTTCTTCGGTCACGCCGTCTGCTGGGTGCTCGGCGAGACGTACGAGGCGGCGCGGCTGGGTGCGGCCGCCGTCGAGGTCGACGTGGAACCGCTGCCGTCCGTGGTGAGCCTGCGGGACGCGATCGAGGCGGAGAGCTTCCAGGGCGCCACCCCGCAGATCGTGCGCGGCGACGTCGAGGCCGGGATGGCGGGCGCGGCCCACGTGTTCAGCGGCGACTTCGAGTTCGCCGGCCAGGAGCACTTCTACCTGGAGACGCACTGCTCGCTGGCGCACGTCGACGAGGCGGGCCAGATCTTCGTGCAGAGCAGCACGCAGCACCCCACGGAGACCCAGGAGATCGTCGCGCACGTGCTGGGCCGGCCCAGCCACGAGGTCACCGTGCAGTGCCTGCGGATGGGCGGCGGCTTCGGCGGCAAGGAGATGCAGCCGCACGGCTTCGCGGCCATCGCGGCGCTCGGCGCGACGCTCACCGGCCGTCCGGTACGGCTGCGGCTGACCCGTACCCAGGACATGACCATGTCCGGCAAGCGCCACGGCTTCCACGTCGACTGGCGGGTGGGCTTCGACGCCGCCGGCCGCCTGCAGGCGCTCGACGCGACGCTGACCGCGGACGGCGGCTGGAGCCTCGACCTCTCCGAACCGGTGCTCGCGCGGGCGCTGTGCCACACGGACAACGCCTACTGGCTGCCGCACGTGCGGCTCACCGGCCGCATCGCGCGCACCCACAAGACGTCCAGCACGGCCTTCCGCGGCTTCGGCGGGCCGCAGGGCATGCTGGTCATCGAGGACATCCTCGGGCGCTGCGCGCCGCTGCTCGGCCTGGACCCGGTGGAGCTGCGCCGGCGCAACTTCTACCAGGCCGGGCAGAGCACACCGTACGGCCAGCCCGTGCGGCACCCGCAGCGGCTGTACCGGGTCTGGGACCAGGTCCTCGACACCGGTGCGATCCGCGCACGGCAGGAAGAGATCGCGGCGTTCAACGCCGCGCACCCGCACACGAAGCGGGGCCTGGCCGTCACGCCGGTGAAGTTCGGCATCTCGTTCAACTTCACGGCGTTCAACCAGGCGGGCGCGCTCGTGCACGTCTACAAGGACGGCTCGGTGCTGATCAACCACGGCGGCACCGAGATGGGCCAGGGCCTGCACACCAAGATGCTGCAGGTGGCGGCCACCGCCCTGGGCCTGCCGACCGGCCGGGTACGGCTGGCGCCGACGCGGACCGACAAGGTGCCCAACACCTCGGCCACCGCGGCCAGCTCGGGCGCCGACCTCAACGGCGGCGCGATCAAGCACGCCTGCGAGCAGATCCGCGAGCGGCTCGCGCAGGTCGCCGCCACCATGCTCGGGGTCAACGCCGCCGACGTCCGCTTCGCCGGCGGCATCGCGCGAGGTGTCGGCGCCACCACCGGCGTCGCCTGGGACGACCTCGTCCGCGCCGCGTACTTCCAGCGGGTGCAGCTCTTCGCGGCGGGCTACTACCGCACCGAGGGGCTGCACTGGGACTCCTCGGTGATGCAGGGCTCGCCGTTCAAGTACTTCTCGTACGGCGCCGCCGCCGCCGAGGTCGAGGTGGACGGCTTCACCGGCGCCTACCGCACCCGGCGGGTGGACATCGTGCACGACGTCGGCGACAGCCTGTCGCCACTGATCGACGTCGGTCAGATCGAGGGCGGGTTCGTGCAGGGCGCGGGCTGGCTGACCCTGGAGGACCTGCGCTGGGACACCGGCGCCGGCGCCACCCGCGGGCGGCTGGCCACCCAGGCGGCCAGCACGTACAAGCTGCCCAGTTTCTCGGAGATGCCCGAGGACTTCCGCGTCACGCTGCTGACCGACGCCGAGGAGGACGGGGTCGTCTACGGCTCCAAGGCGGTCGGGGAACCGCCGCTCATGCTGGCCTTCTGCGTCCGCGAGGCGCTGCGCCAGGCGGCCGCCGCGTTCGGCCCCGCCGGGACCGGCGTGGAGCTCGCCTCGCCGGCCACGCCCGAGGCCGTCTTCTGGGCGATCGAGCGGGCGCGGGCCGGCGCCGGGGGAGAGCACACGGCGCGAGCGGACGTCACCCCGCCCGGGCCCGGTGCCGGGGCGCACCCGTTGCGGCCCGAGTCGGAACGGGTGGGCGAGGCGGTGAGTCGTGTCTGACCGCGGCTGGCTCGGCGCGGTCACCCACCTGCGGACCGTCCGGGAGCCGGGCGTCCTGGTCACGCTGGTCGCGGTCCGCGGGCACGCGCCCCGGGCCGCCGGCGCGAAGCTCGTCGTGGGCGCGACGCGGACCTGGGGATCCATCGGCGGCGGCAACGTGGAGGCCGTCGCGATCGACCGGGCCCGCGCGCTGCTGGGCACGGCGGGCGCGGTGCCGCAGACGTTCACGCTGGCGCTGTCGGACAAGGCGCCGTACCAGCACGGCGTGCAGTGCTGCGGCGGAGAGGTCACGGTCCTGCTGGAACCGCTGCCGGTGGTCCCCGCCGTGGCCGTCTTCGGCGTCGGCCACGTGGGCCTCGAGCTCGCGCGCATCCTGGCCCGGCACGACATCGAGCTGCACCTCGTGGACACCCGCGCGGATCAGCTCACCGAGGCCCGGCTGGCGGTGCTCGCCGACGCGGTGGCCGGCGTGCACGTGCACCGGGTGGCGGTGCTGCCGGAGATCGTGCTCGGGGAGCTGCCGCCGGGCACCCACGTACTGATCATGACGCACGACCACGCGGAGGACTTCGCGCTCTGCGACGCGGTGCTGCGCGGCGGCGCGTTCGGTTCCGTCGGCCTGATCGGCTCCGCGGGCAAATGGGCCCGGTTCCGCGCCCGGCTGGCCGAGCAGGGCCACGATGCCGCGGCGATCGCCCGCATCACCACCCCCATCGGGCTCCCGGACATCCGGGGCAAGGAACCCGCCACGATCGCCGTCAGCGTGGCGGCCGACCTGCTGCGCACGATGGAACGGGAGGCAGCCGCCGCCGTTCCCCTGACCCTGGACGCCGACACATGACCCTCTACCGTGCCCAGACCATCGACACCCCGCAGGACCCGTTCCGCGGTGGCGCGCTGCGCGCCGACGCCGACGCCGGCCTGCTCGTCGAGGACGGCGTCATCGTCGACCGGGACGGCTTCGCCCGGCTGCGGTCGCGGCACCCCGAGGCCGAGGTGGTGGAGCTGACCGGCGGTGTCCTGCTGCCCGGCCTGGTCGACACCCACGTCCACTTCCCCCAGGTACGGGTCATCGGCGCGCTGGGCATGCCGCTGCTGGAATGGCTGGAGCAGTGCGCCCTGCCCGAGGAGGCACGGCTCGCCGAGGTGGAGTACGCCCGCGCCGTCGCCGCCGAGTTCGTCACCGCGCTGATCGGTGCGGGCACCACCACGGCCCTGGTCTTCGGTTCGCACTTCGCCCCGGCGGTGGACGCCCTCTTCGAGGCGGCCGCCGCGAGCCGCCTGCGCGTCACCAGCGGTCTCGTGGTCAGCGACCGGATGCTGCGCGCGGACCTGCACACGACCGCCCGGCGCGGGTACGACGAGGGCCGCGCCCTGGCGCAACGCTGGCACGGCACCGGGCACAGCCGTTACGCGGTGACCCCGCGGTTCGCGCTGTCCTGCAGCGACGACCTGCTCGCCTCGTGCGGGCAGCTGCACCGCGACCTGCCGGACAGCTGGTTCACCTCGCACATCAACGAGAACCTCGACGAGGTGGCCACCGTCGGCCGGCTGTTCGACGGCGGCAGCTACCTCGACAGCTACGACCGGCACGGGCTGGTCGGCCGGCGCAGCGTGCTCGCGCACAACGTGCACCCGACGGACGCCGAGCTGAAGCGGCTGGCCGAGGCGCGGACGAGCGTGGCGCACTGCCCGACCAGCAACGCGGCGCTGGGCAGCGGCCTCTTCCCGCTGCACCGCCATCTCGCCCACGGGGTGCCGGTCGCGCTGGGCTCCGACGTCGGGGCGGGCACCGGCTTCTCGCTGTTCAAGGAGGGTCTGCAGGCGTACCTGCTGCAACGGCTGAGCGGCCCGGACGGCGTCGCGCTGACCGCGGCGCACCTGCTGCACCTGGCCACCGCGGCCGGCGCGGAGGCGCTCGGGCTGCGCGAGGAGATCGGCGACCTCGGCGTCGGGCGGCGCTTCGACGCGGTCTGGGTGCGCCCGGCGCCGGGTACGCCGCTCGACATCGGCATGCGGCACGCGACCGGACCGGAGGACGCGCTCGCCAAGGTGTTCGCACTGGGCACACCGTACGATGTGGCGCGGGTCTGGATCGACGGCGAGCCGGTGGCGGCGGGGACCGCCCGGGTGGAGCGCGCCGCCTCGGCGAGTTAGGACGACATGACGGACGACAGCATCTGGTTCCGGCGGTTCCGGCCCGCGGAGCCCGCGGCACCCCGGCTCGTCTGTTTCCCGCACGCCGGCGGCGCGGCGAGCTTCTTCGCGCCCATGTCCCGCGCCCTCGCCCCCGGCATCGACGTGTACGCCGTGCAGTACCCCGGCCGCCACGACCGCCACGGCGAACCGTGCCTCGACGACATCGCCGTGCTGGCCGACCGGCTGCACTCCGCCATGGCGGGATGGGATCCCCGGCCCCTGGCGCTCTTCGGGCACAGCATGGGGGCGATCGTCGCGTACGAGGTGGCCCGGCGGCTGCGGCGCGACAACCCGGGGCTGCCGCTGCATCTGTTCGCTTCCGGACGGCGCGCCCCGCACCGGCTGCGTCCCGACAGCGCGCCGCCGCGCGACGACGCCGGCATCATCGCCGAGCTGCGCAGGCTCGGCGGCACCGACGCGGCGCTGCTCGACGAGCCGGGCATCCTCGAGATGATCCTTCCCGCGCTGCGCAGCGACTACCGCGCCGTCCAGACCTACCGCTGGAAGCCGGGCGGCCCGCCGCCGTGTCCGGTCACCGTCCTGACCGGCGACCGCGATCCGCACACGACGATCGAGGAAGCCCGCGACTGGGAGCGGCACTCGCAGGAGCCCTTCGCCGTCCGGGTCTTCCCCGGCGGGCACTTCTTCCTGCTCGACCACGCCCCGGCCGTCCTGACGGTGATCCGCGACCAGCTCGCCGTCCCGCAGAACCGCCGCACCGCTTGACGGACAATCACCGGGGCGGACTCGGCACGGCGGACGGTGGACCATGCGCAACTGGCTGATCGGGCTCGGCATCGGCGTGGCGTGCGTGGTGGCGAGCTGGGCACTGCTGGTGGTGCTGGCGCGCCGGCTCCCTCCCGGGGTCCTGCGGGACCTCGCCGCGTTCATCCCGGACTGCGTCACCACCGTGCGCCGGCTGCGCAAGGATCCGCGGGTGCCGCGCCGGGCCCGGGTGGCGATCGTCATCGCGGGGCTGTGGCTGGCGAGTCCGATCGACCTGATCCCGGAGTTCCTCCCGGTGATCGGGCCGCTCGACGACATCGTCGTGGTCGCGCTGGCGCTGCGCTACGCCGGCCGGCAGGTGCCCCGCGAGGTGCTGCTGGCCGCGTGGCCGGGCGAGCCGCGGCTGCTCGAACGGCTGCTGGGACCGCCCCGGCCGGGCGCCACACCGGCCGCCTGACGCGCCTGGCGGCCCCGCGCTCGTCCACGCGTCGACCGGGGATCGAGGGGGCCCCGCCACCATCGGCAGACATGAACCGCCGCCCGGACCCGCCCGCGACGGATCTCGCCGCGCTCGCGTACGCCGGCGCGCACGGCGACCGTGACGCGCTGAGCCACCTCATCCGCGCCACCCAGCAGGACGTGGCACGATTCCTCGCCCGGCTGAGCGCCCCCGCCGACGTGGCGGACCTGACCCAGGAGACCTACCTGCGCGCCATCAAGGCGCTGCCCGGCTTCTCCGGCCGCTCCTCGGTCCGCACCTGGCTGTTCGCCATCGCACGCCGCGTCGCCGCCGACCACGTACGCACGGTCGTGCGCCGCCCCCGGCTCGCCGCCATCGCCGAGTGGCGGCAGGACCCGGACACCGCCGGTCCCCGCGGGCGGCACCGCTTCGACGAGTACCACGCCCTCACCGACCTGCTCGACCGGCTGGACCCCGAGCGGCGCGAGGCGTTCCTGCTGACGCAGGTCGCCGGACTGTCCTACGCCGAGGCCGCCGACGCCTGCGACTGTCCGGTCGGCACCATCCGCTCGCGGGTCGCCCGCGCCCGCGCGGACCTCGTCTCGGCCCTGCACGACCGGGACCGCGGGCCGCGCACCGCCGTGAGCTGAGCCACCGGGCGCTTCCGGCGGCACCAGACCACCCTCGCGAGCGGTCGAGCGCCGCCGGTCAGCGGACGAAGGCCAGGTCGTGGAGGGAACGCACGCGGGGCACGCCGGCGTCGGGGTGGGCGTCCGCGCGGTCCACGAGGACCGCCTCCAGACCGGCGGCCCGTGCGGCGAGCACGTCCTTCTCCAGGGAGTCGCCGACCATCAGGACGTCGGCACCGCGGAGACCCAGGAGCGCGACCGCGTGCTGGAAGGCGCGCGGGTCCGGTTTTCCCGCGGCCACCATCGAGGACGCCACCAGCAGGTCGATCTCGGCGCTGAGGGACAGCCGCTCCAGTTTGCGGCGTTGCTGGGTCTCGTCGCCGTTGGTGAGGATGGCGACCGGCAACCCGGCGGCACGGGCCCGCCGGAGCGTGGGAACCGCGTCCTCGAACGCCGTCCAGCCGGCCTCGTAGCGCGTGAGGTAACCCGCGAAGAGCGCGTCCGCTTCCCGGTCGGTCAGCGGCCCGGGCAGGAAGTCGCGGACCCGCTCGCGGCGCTGCTCGTCGAAGGTCAGCTCACGGCGCTGATAGCGGGCCAGGTGCCGTTCGGAGAGGTGTGCCCAGCGCCGGGGGACGTCCGGATCGGTGACACCGAGCTCCGCGGCCCACGCGACGACCGCCTCACGGGCGGCGGTCTGCTGGTCGATCAGCGTGTCATCGAGGTCGAACAGGACGGCGCGCACCGGAAGATCATGGCATGGGCCCGGGCACCTCGCGGTCCAGCAGGTGCAGCGGGGCCGCGCGGACCCCCGCCGCGTCGAGGGCGTCCCAGTAGGCGGCGGCCGCCGCCGTGCCGACCGGGCCGGACACCAGCGGCAACCCCGGTCTCGTCGCGTGCAGCAGCGACTCCAGCTGGCACGACGCCACCGTGCCCGGCAGGCCGGGCCGGGCCGCGGCGGGCAGGCCGGCGGCGACCGTCCGGTCGACCGGGCCGCAGTGCAGGAGCCCGCCGCCCACCACGAGCACGTCCCGCCGGTCGCGCATCCGGCTCAGGGCCCGCCCGGTGTCGAAGCAGTGCGGGAACGAGTCGTCCACCACGACGGTGCCCGGTCGCAGCCGGTCGACGTCCAGGGTGCCGGGACCGCCGCTGGTCGCCGCCACGATGACGTGCGCCCGGTACACCGGGTCCGGCGCCGCCGGGCCGGCGGTGACGATGTCGACGGGACCGTCGTAGCCGCCGGCCGCGATCGTGGCCGCCAGCTCGGTGAGCCGGCCGGCGGCGGCCGGTAGGTCGCACAGCAGCAGGCCGGCCGGCGCCGGCCCGGTGCGGGCCAGCAACAGCCGCAGAGATGCGGCGCCGATGGAGCCGACTCCCACGACGGCCAGCACACCGTCGGGCAGCGTGCGGCCGGTGGCGGCGACGGCGGCGAGCGTCGTGCGGACCACCGAGGCGGCGGTCACCGCGTGGCCGCTGGTCACCCGGGCCGCCGAGCGTACGCGGCGTGCGACCGCCGTGCCGTACCCGGTCAGGGACGGGATCATCCCGGCCAGCGACACGCTGCGCGCGCCCAGCTCCGCGGCGAGGTCGACGGCGGCGGCGCCGTCCGCGGCGAGGCCCGGCCCGGTCAGCTCGTCGGCGAACCGGGGCAGGCACACGAATCCCGACCGGCCGAGCGGCGTCGCGGCGGTCTCCAGCAGGCGCGGGCCGCCGTCGGGGAACAGGACCGCCCGGATGCCCTCCCGGTCCAGGGCGGGCAGCGCGCGGCGTACCTCCGCGGGCAGGTCTTCCGCCACGGCCGCGAGGTGCGCGGGGGCCGGAAGGTAGCCGACGAGGGCGGCATCCAGCCGGGTGGCCCGGTCGTGCCGCGGCCGTGCGCCGGCCGCTTGCTCGAGGCGCGACCGGAGGTCGGCGGCGAGCCGGTCGAGGGTCTGCGGTGCGGCGCGGCCGCGCAGCGTGAGCCGCAGGCCGCCGTCGACCGGGCGGACCGCCAGCAGCGTCTCGGTGCCGGGCGGGACCGCCAGGTCGGCGTCGGTGTCCTCCCAGGACAGCCGGAGCGTCTCGCCCCGGGGCGGGCCCAGTGCGTCGAAGTCCAGGTAGGTGAAGAAGAACCGCCATCCGCGCGGCGCGGTGAAGGTGCGGCTCCGGGCCTCCTGCACCGCGGCGGCCGCGCGCCGCAGGTCGTCTCCGGCGCCGGCCGGTGCGGGACGCACGGCGACCGCGGTCGCGCACGGGCCGAAGATGCGGGCCACGTCGGGCAGGGCGTGGTCGCGGCCGGTCACCGCCACGCCGACCAGCGGGTCCGGCTGCCGGGTCACGATCGCGAGGCTGTGTGCGTACGCGGCGAGGACCGGCACGAACGGGGTCACGCCGGCCGCGGCCGCCCGGTGCCGCAGCCCGGCCGTGACCGCCGCGGGGAGCGTGAAGCCGGTCGTCGCCACCGGGCCGAAGGCGTGCCCGTCGTTCTCCACGGGGACGGCGCTGAGCCCGCGCAGCAGTGCGGCGTAGTCGCGGAACGTCGACCGCAGCGGCGGCAGGGCGTCCGCACCCCGGTCGTAGACCGCCAGCAACTCGCGGGCCAGCAGCGCCACGCTGTATCCGTCCCCGACCAGGTGGTGCGCGTGCAGGACGAGGACGTGCTCCTGCGGGCCCGTGCGCAGCAGCCGCAGCCGCACCAGCGGCCATCGCGCGGGATCGAACCGATGGGCCCGCTCGGCCTCCAGCGCCGCGGCGAGCGGCCCCGGTGCCGCGTCGTAGCCGACGATCAGCCGGGAGGACGGCGGCAGCTCGCGCTGTGCCGGCGGGCGTGCGTCGCAGCGGAACGCCGTTCGCAGCATCGGATGCCGCGCGACGAGCACGTCGACGGCCCGCTGGAACCGGTCGGGGTCGAGCGGGCCGTGCAGCCGCGGCGCCGCCAGCCAGGCCGACGGGGCGCCGACCGCGTCGGCGAGCAGATAGCCGCGCTGGCCCGGGGTCAGCGGAAACTCCGCGTCGTCTGCGGCACCCGCCGCGGGCTCGGGGTGCGCCGCGGGCCCGGGGTGCTCCGCGGGCTCGGGGTGCGCCGCGGGATCGGCGGGCGCCGCGTCGATGGCGGCCGCCAGCGCGGCCAGCGTGCGGTGCCGGTAGACCACCGTCGGCCGGGGGAGCGCCGGCCGGTGCGCCGCCAGCCTGGCGAACAGGTCCAGGACGCCGATCGAGTCGCCGCCGAGGGCGAAGAAGTCGTCGTCGCGCCCCACGTGCGGCACGCCGAGCAGGCTCGACCAGAGCTCGGCCAGCAGCCGTTCGGTCGCGGTCACCGGTGGCGCGCCGCTCCGGCGGTCCGCGGCGCCCGGCGCCAGCCGCGCCCGGTCGACCTTGCCGGTGGCGGTGAGCGGCAACGCCGTCACCACCTCGACGCGGGCCGGCACCAGATACGGCGGCACCAGCCCTTCCAGGTACGTCCGCAGCTCCGCCCCGCCCGGCCGCAGGTCGCCCCGCGGCTGCACCCAGGCGACGAGCCGCCCGTCGTGGACCCGTACGGCGGACCGGTCGACCGCCGGGTGCCGGCGCAGCACGGCCTCCACCTCGCCCGGCTCCACCCGGTACCCGTGCAGCTTCACCTGGTCGTCCACCCGCCCCCGGAACCACAGCAGGCCGTCGGAATCGCGGTGGGCCCGGTCGCCGCTGCGGTACCACCGGTGTCCGTCGCGGTCCACGAACGACGCCGCGGTCTGCTCCGGGTCGTCGAGGTATCCGGCGGCGACCCCGGCCCCGCCGATGTGGAGCTCGCCCACCTCGCCGGGCCGGCAGCGGCGGCCGTCGGCGCCGATCACCTCGGCCAGCGCGCCGCCGATCGGCCGGCCGATCGGCAGATGCACCTCGTCGTCGCCGGGGCGCCGGTCGATCACGTGCGCGGTGGCGTTGATCGTCGTCTCGGTGGGGCCGTACAGGTTGGCGATGCGCGTGCCGGGGCCGGCCAGGTCGAACCAGCGCCGTACGTGGGCGGCGGACAGCTCCTCGCCGCCCACGTGCACCCAGCGCAGTGCGGAGAGATCGGGACGCCGGGCGCGCTTCTCGGCGGCCCCGAGCAGCCGCTCCCACAGCGTCGGCACCGAGCTCCACACCGTGATCCGGTCGCGTTCGACCCGGCGCAGCAGCTCCTCGGGGTCGCGGAGGGTGTCCCGGTCCCAGGCGACGACCGTGGCGCCGGCCAGCAGCGGCGCCAGAAGCTGACGCACCGAGGCGTCGAAGCAGATCGGCGCGGTCTGCGCCAGCCGGTCGCCGGGCCGGTACCCGAACGCCGCCACGGCCCAGTCCAGGTAGTTGGCCATGGCCCGGTGACCGACCACGACGCCCTTGGGCCGCCCGGTCGAGCCGGAGGTGAAGATGACGTACGCCTCGTCCCCGGGTCCGGTGGTCACGGGAGGCGGTACGCCGTCCACGCCGTCGCGCGTGTCGACCAGGGTGAGGTCGCCCAGGGTTCCCGCCTCGGTACGGGTGCTGTCGTCGTGCACGACCACGCCCACCCCGGCGCGAGCGAGCTGCTCGGCCAGCCGGGCGGTGGGGTACGAGGCGTCCAGGGGCACCCACGCCGCACCGGCCTTGAGGATGGCGACGAGGCCGACGACCGTGCCGGCGCCCGGCCCGGTGAGCAGGCCGATCCGGCGGGCACCGGTGGCCGCCAGCCGGGCGGCGAGCCGGTCGGAGGCCGCGTCGAGCTCACCGTAGGTCAGCGGCACGCCCTCGGTGCGGACGGCGACCGCCTCGGGCGAGCGACGGCACTGCCGCCGGATCCGCTCGACGACGGGCACCGTCGGCGGCGCGGGCACCGTCGGCGGCGCGGGCACCGTCGGCGGCGCAGCGCCGGCGAGCTCGTCGATCTCCGCCAGATGCTCGGCGGCGAGGCGCTCCACCGTGGACTGATCGAACAGCGCTGCCGGGTAGTTCCACGAGAAGTGCAGGGCGCCGTGCGCCTCGAAGCACACCAGGCCCAGCCGGGTCGCGGCCGACGCGGTGCCGGCGACGGTCGCCACGACGGGGCCGCCGGCGCCGCCGGTGCCGGGGAAGCGGGCGAAGCTGAAACTCGCCGGGCTCGCCGTGCGCGGCCCGGCGCCCTCCGCGGCGAGCATCCGCGCGAGGTCCACGGTGGAGACCGAGCCGTGCCGTTCGCTGTCCAGCCAGGCGTCGCGCAACCGCCGGGCGAGCGCGAGGACCGGCTCGCCCGGCCGTACATCGGCGAGCACCGGCAGCGTGTCCGCGAACGGGCCGACCATCCGCTCCACCCCCGCCAGCCGCGCGGTGCGCCCGGCGCGGGCGACCGCCACCGGCACCGCGGACTGGCCGCTCCACCGGGACAGGCACCGCACGTAGCCGGCGAGCAGCAGATGGAACAGCGACACCCCCGCCTCCCGGGCCCGCTCGCCCAGCCGTGCGGTCGGCGCCGGGCCGGCCGTCACCTGATGGACGGCGTACGGCGGCTCCGGCTCGCTCCGGGCGTCACCGTCGAACGGCAGCGCCAGCCCGGGGTACGCCCCGAGCGCCTCCCGCCAGTGATCCAGGTCCGCCGCGGCCGGGGCGCCGCGCGACGCCTCATGGTCGGCGAACGTCGTGGCGGGCGGCGCGGGCAGCTCGCGTCCGGAGTAGAGCGCCCACAGCTCGTCGCCGAGGATCGCCAGGCTGTAGCCGTCGGCGGCGGCGTGGTGCGCCACCACGAGCAGGTGCGCCAGCTCCGGACCGGCGACGGCCAGGACCGCCCGGAGCGGTGCCTCCCGGGTCAGGTCGAACCGGCGGTGGCGCAGGGCGGCGTCGAGCGTCTCCACCGGCCCGGCGAGCGCGGTCACGGTGAACCACGCGGGCCGCCCGGGTCCCGGTGCCGCGAACCGCTGCCCGCCGGCGCCGAACCGTACCCGCAGCATCGGATGGCGTCGCTCCAGCTCCGCGAAGGCGCGCCCCAGCCGGTCCGGGTCGACCGGCCCGGTCACGGTCTGCCGCACGGACGCGTACGCGGGTACCCCGGGGTACAGCCGGCCGGTGGTGACGAACGCCCGCTGCACCGGGCTGAGCGGGAACTCCGGCGCGCCCGCGAGGTGTCGGGCGACCTCGCCGAGCGTACGGTGCTCGAAGAACAGCGTCGTCGACAGCGTGCGGCCGAGCCGGGCCTCGAGCTTCTTGACCAGGTCGACGGCGGTCAGCGAGTCGAGCCCGAGGGCGAGGAACGGCTCGTCGGCGCCGATCGCCGCGGCGTCGGTGCCCAGCGGGCCGGCCAGCAGCTCCCGCACGATCGCGACGACGTCGTCGTAGCCGGTGCCGGACCCCGTGGTGCGGTGCCCGCCCGCCGCCTCCGGGGCACCGCCGTGGGCCGATGCGGAGCTGCCGGCCGCGTCGCCCGGCGCCGGACCGGCGGCCGCGTTGCCCGCAGCCGCGACGGCGGAGGTCTCGCCCGGCCGGTGCGGCACGGTGACCAGCACCTGGGGTGCGCCCACGGCGGCGGCCGTCCACAGGATCTCCGGCAGCCGGTCGAGCGGCAGCCCGTCGCCGTCCGCGGCGAGGCCCCCGGCCGCGGCGAGGCCGCCGCCGGTCAGCACCGGCAGGTTCACCGACACGAATCGCCGCCCGGCCTTCCGCTGCGCCGCGGCGAAGGCGTCGAGGCAGGCGTTGCCGGCCACGTAGGCGCCGAGCGCGCCGGCCAGGCCGGGCAGCACGGACGAGACCGACGACAACGCCACGACGAGCGGATCCTGCCCGCGCAGGGCCTCGGTGAGCAGGCGGGTGCCGCGGACCTTGGCCGCCAGATCCGCCGCGATCTCCGCCGGGGCCGCCGCCCGCAGGCTGCCCGGGCGGACCACCCCGGCCGCGTGCACCACGACGTCGAACCGGTGCCCGGCGACGAGCGCGGCCACGTCCGCCGCCACCGCCACGTCGGCCCGGCGGTACTCCACCGACGCCCCGAGCTTCCGCAGCTCCCCGAGGAGCGCGGCCGGTGCCGCCGAGCGGCCCGCGAGCAGCAGGTGCGGGCGTCCCCGGCGGGCCAGGTCCCGGGCGATCGCGCTGCCCGCCGCACCGGCACCGCCGACGATCAGATACCGCCCGTCGCTCGGCAGGTCCACCGGCGTGATGGGGGCGGCGCCGGTGAACCGGCGCTCGAGCCGGCGGCCGTCCCGCCAGGCGACGATCCGCGCGGGACCGGGCGCCGGCGGGTCGGCCGACTCCCGCGCGACGGCGTCGCGCCGGGCCGCCGGCGTGTCCGTCGAGGACAGGTCGACGATGCGGACGCCGAGGCCGGGGTTCTCGTCCGCCAGCGCCATCGCCAGACCCGTCCAGACGGCGTGCACGGGGTTCGGCCGCTCGGGGCCGGCGCCGGTGACGTGAACGTCCTCGGTGACGACGAGCAGGTGTCCCGACCGCGGCGCCCGCGCCAGCGCCCGCGCGGCGGCGGCGCCCTCGTCGTCGGTCCCGGCGGGTGCGGCCGTCACGACCGTCACCGGCGGGGGACTGCCGTCTTCCCCGGCGGCGTCGGTGCCGCGGACCGTGGCGGGCGCCTCGACCCATCGGGCGGTCGCCAGCGTCGGCGGCACGTCGGTGACCCAGTGACGGCGCCGCTGGAACGGATACGTCGGCACCTCCACCGGTCGCGTGCCGGCGTCGAGCCGGGTGCGGTCGAGAGGGGCACCGCGCCGCCACAGGTCTCCGGCCGTCGCCAGCAGGGCACGGGCGTCGCGGCCCGCCGGGCGTACCGGTGCCGCCGGGATCAGCGGCGCGAGCGCGACGCTCGCGCCCACCTCCACGAAGGCGTCGAAACCGGCGTCCCTCAGCCGGTGCACCGCGGCCGCGAAGCGTACCGGCCGCACCGCCTGTGCCGCCAGGTAGGCCGCGTCGTACGCCGCACCCCAGTCGCCCGTCACCGTGCTGAGCAGCGGAATCTCCGCGGGCCGCGGGGCCGGGGCATGGCGGGCGAGCCGGTCGGCGACCGGCGCCATGGCCGGGGAGTGGAAGGCGTGCGAGACCGCGAGCCGGCGGGTGCCGATGCCGAGGGCGACCAGCCGCCGGCTCGCCTCCTGGACCGCCTCGACCGGCCCGGCGAGCACCACCTGACGGGCGCCGTTGTCCGCCGCGAGGACCACGCCGGCGTCCAGCACCGCAGCCACCGCGTCGGCGCCCGCGGCCACCGCGACCATCGCCCCCGGCGTGGCCAGCTCCGCGGTCAGCCGGCCCCGTTCGGCGGCCAGCAGCACCGCCTCCACCGGGGTGAGCATCCCGGCGGTCGCCGCGGCGGCCAGCTCGCCGACGCTGTGCCCGGCGACCGCCTCCGGCCGGACCCCGTACGCGAGCAGCTGGGCCGCCTGCGCCACGCCGAACGCGACCACCAGCGGCTGGGTGACCTCGGTGCGGGCCAGGTCGCCGGCCGGCACCGACGGGTCCGTGCACCATGCGCGCAGGGTGCGGCCCGCGATCGGCCCGGCCGCCGCGGACACCTCGTCGAGGACCGCACGGAACCGGGGCGCGCCGGCGTACAGTGCGGCGCCCCGGCCCGGACGCTGGGTGCCCTGCCCGCCGA
This sequence comes from Couchioplanes azureus, assembly GCF_014648355.1. Taxonomy (GTDB): domain Bacteria; phylum Actinomycetota; class Actinomycetes; order Mycobacteriales; family Micromonosporaceae; genus Actinoplanes; species Actinoplanes azureus. The sequence continues at coordinate 344,126 of NZ_BMQY01000002.1, read as the reverse complement.
AGAGCCACGCCACCCGGGGCGCGCGACCCACGGGCGGGCCGTACGCCGCGGTCGCCAGGCGCTCGGCGAGGTCGCCGTCCGCCACCAGCGCGACCCGGTACGGCCCGTCGTCGCGGGCCGTGGAGACGGTGGCGCACACGTCCGCCTCGCGCAGCGCCGGATGGGCCCGCAGATGCTCCACGAGCTGGCCGGCCGCCGCCCGCAGCGCGGCCGCGGAACGGGCCGACAGCGTGAGCAGATGCGGCCCGCGGGCCGCGGGCGCCGGGTCGGCGGGGCCCTCCACCGGGTCGGGGCCGCAAGGCCCGGGGACCGGCGGCCCGGCGTCCGCAGGCCCGTCGGCCGGCTCCGGCGCGGGCGGCGCGGGCGGCGCGGCCAGGATCGCGTGCGCGTTGGTGCCGCCGAAGCCGAACCCGTTGATCCCGGCGACGGCGGGACCGGTCCACGGCCGCCGCGACGTGACCACCTCGAACCCGGCCCCGGCCAGGTCGAACCGCGGCGACGGGCGGTCGTGGTGCAGCGACGGCGGCAGCTCCCGGTGCCGCAGCGCGAGGACCACCTTCACCAGGGCGGGCAGCCCGGCGGCGTGCAGCAGGTGCCCGACGTTGGTCTTCACCGAGCCGAGCAGCCGCTTGCGCCCGTCCGGCAGCGGCGGGAACGCGTACGCCAGCGACTGCGCCTCGACCGGGTCGCCCACCGCGGTGCCGGTCCCGTGCGCCTCCACGTAGGACACCTCGGCCGGGTCCACACCACAGTCCCGGTATGCCTGGGCGATCACCTCCCGCTGCCGCAGCGGGTTCGGTGCCATCAGACTCAGCGAGCGGCCGTCGTTGGTGACCGCCGTGCCGCGCACCACCGCCAGCACCCGGTCGCGGTCCGCGTCGCCGAGCCGGGTGAGCACCAGCGCCGCGCCGCCCTCGCCGGGCACGAAACCGTCGGCGTCCGCGGCGAACGCCCGGCAGCGCCCGGTCGGCGACAGCGCCTGCGCCCCGCCGAGCAGCCGCTCGCCGGTCGGTGTCAGGAGCAGGCCGACGCCGCCCACCACCGCCACGTCGCAGTCGCCCGCCGCGAGACTGCGGTGCGCCAGGTGCAGCGCGACCAGCGCCGACGAGCAGGCGGTGTCCACCGCGAGGGCCGGGCCGCGCAGGTCGAGCAGGTGGGCCACGCGCGCGGGCAGCAGGCCACGCATCGTGCCGGTCATCGCGTGCGGCCCGGCCGTGCCGGTCGCCGCCACCAGCTCGGCGTACCCGCTCTCCCCGACGGCCGCGAACACGCCGATCCGGCGGTCGTGGCGGCGGGGCCCGGCGAGACCGGCGCGCTCCAGCGCCTCGTACGCCAGCTCCAGGAAGATGCGCGCGTGCGGGTCGAGGTAGCGGGCCTCGGCGTCGTCGATGCCGAAAAAGCCGGCGTCGAACAGCGCCGGGTCGCCGAGGAACGCGCCGTGGCCGCCGCCGGGCCAGCGGGTCACCGGGGCGACGCTGTCGCGGCCGGCCAGCAGGTTGCGCCAGAACTCCTCCGGGGTGGCGGCGTCGGGGAAGCGGCACGCCATCGCCACGACCGCGAGCTCGGTGCCCGCCACCGGGCGGGAGGCGGGCGCCGGCCGGCCGGCCGGGGCGGCCGGCCACCGGTCGGCCAGCAACCGGTCGGCCAGCTCGGGCACCGTCGCACAGTCGCGCAGCAGGACCGGGTCGAGCGTACGGCCGAGCGTGTCCTCCAGCGCCGCGAGCACCTCCATGGCCGCCAGCGACGAGCCGCCGATCGCCAGGAACCGGTCGGCCGGGCCGATCCGTTCCTCGGGGATGCGCAGCACGCGGGACCACACCGCGCGCACGGTCCGTTCCAGGTCGGCCCGGCTCCGCGGCACCCGGGCGGCGGAGGCCGGCACGACGGGCGGCGCGGGCGGCGCCGGCAGCGGCGCCGCGACCTCGTCGGCCCCGATGCGCTCGCGCAGCGCCTGGCGGCGGAGCTTGCCGCTGGTGGTCCGCGCGAATGCCCCGTTCGGGACCACCCGCACCTCGACCCCGTCGTACCCGAGCGCCTCCGCGACCCGGGCCCGGACCCGGGCGCCCACCTCCGGGTCCGCGCGCACGGCCGGCGCCGCCAGGAACACCACGACCCGCTCCCGGCCGCTCACCGCGCCGGTCGCGCCGACCACCGCCACCGGCCCGGCCCCGAGCCCCGGCGTCGCCGCCGCCACCTCTTCCAGGTCGCCGGCGTGGAAGGTGCGGCCGTGGACGAACACCACGTCCTTCTCCCGGCCGGTGACGCAGAGCCGCCCCGCGCGCAGGAAGCCGGTGTCGCCGGTCCGCAGCCAGCCGCCGGCCAGCGCGGCGGCGCTCGCGGCCGGGTCGCGGTGGTAGCCGCGGGTGACGTTCGGGCCGCGTACCTGGATGTGGCCGACGAGGCCGTCCTCGACCGGCCGGCCGTCCTCGTCGACGATCCGGATCCGGCAGCCCGGCACCGGGTGGCCGGCATCCATCAGCTCCACGGCCGGGGTGCCGGCCCCGGCGTCCACCGCGACCCCGCGGGCGAGCGCCGCCCGGCTCAGCCGCAACGGCCGGGCCAGCTCGCCGGGCGGCGTGAAGGCGACGGCGACGGTGGCCTCCGCCAGCCCGTACACCGGCCGCAGGGCGCGGGGGTCGAGCCGGGCCCGCGCCATCCGGTCGGCGAACGCCCGCCACACCGTGGGGGAGATCGGCTCGGCGCCCACCATCATCAGCCGGACGCTGCTCAGGTCGATCCCGTCGAGGGTCTCGCCGGCCACCCGCCGTACGGTCAGGGCCAGGGCGAAGTTGGCGGCCGACAGCACGGTCGCCCGGTGTCTCGCGGCGGTGCGCAGCCAGAGCTCGGGTCGCTTGGCGAACGTCAGCGGGCTGATCCGCACCTGCCGGCAGCCCCGGTGCAGCGGCACCAGGTGGGTGCCGATCAGCCCCATGTCGTGGAAGTACGGCATCCAGGTCAGCACGACGTCGTCGCCGTCCAGCGCGCTCGCCCGCGCCGCCTGCTCGAGGTTGGCGACCAGGTTGCCGTGGGTCAGCTCGACGCCCTTCGGCGCCGCGGTGCTGCCGGAGGAGAACTGCAGCATGGCGAGATCGCCGGTCGCGGCCCGGACCGGCGCGGCGAGCGGCGCGGAGCGGCGCAGCGTGGGCACCGGCAGCACCCGGGCGCCGGCGAGGACGGCGTCGCCGGCCAGCGGCGGGCCGCCGAGCAGCGCCGCGACGGCGGCCAGGCGGGCCGGTTCCGGCGGCAGCGGCACGGGTACGACGCCGGCCAGCACCGCGCCCCAGAACAGCGGCAGGAACTCGGCGCTGTCGTCGGCCACCACCAGCAGGCTGTCGCCGGTGGCGAGCCCCGCCCGGCGCAGGCCCCCGGCGATTCGCAGCGCGTCCGCGTACAGTTCGGCGTGGGTGACGAGCCGCTCGGCGCCGGCGTCGCCGAGGTGGACCACGCCCCGGTCGGGTGCGCGGGTCGCGGCCCGGAGCAGCACGTCGGTCAGCGTCATGAACACTCCTGGCAGGTCTCGGCGCCGGCACACAGCGCCGCCACGGTAGCCCCCGCGGGATGTCGAAGTACGCTGCGGGGATGACGGTGCCGCTGCTGCACGAGCGCTTTCCCGCGATCGTGGGACGCCTGCCGTTCCGCCGGCTCGGCACCGCGCCGACGCCGGTCCGCGCGGTCGCCGGCCTGGGCGGGGTGTGGGTCAAGGACGACGGCGGGTACGGCACGCTGTACGGCGGCAACAAGGTCCGCAAGCTGGAGTGGACGCTGGCCGACCTGCTGAGCCGCGGCCGCCGCACGGTGGTGACCGCGGGCGGCACGGGCAGCCACCACGCCGTCGCCGTGGCCCGCTACGCCACCGCGGCCGGCCTGCGGGTGGCGGTCGTCGCGCTGGAGCAGCCGTACGACGAGCACGTGGCCCGGCAGGCCGCCGCCGTGCACGCCACCGGCGCGACCGTGCGCCGGGTGGGCAGCGTGCCCGCCGGCTACCTCGCCGCCGGTCTGCTGCTCGCCCGGGCCGCGGTCACCGGCGCCCGGCCGAGCCTGCTGCCGGTCGGCGGATCGAGCCCGCGCGGCTGTCTGGGCTATGTGGAGGCGGCCCTCGAGCTCGCCGCCCAGGTCGCCGCGGGCGAGCTTCCGGTGCCGCGGCAGGTGGTCGTGCCGGTCGGCTCGGGCGGCACCGCCGCCGGGCTGGCCCTGGGCCTGGGTCTCGCGGGCCTGCCCACGCGGGTCGTCGGCGTGCTCGTCAACGACCGGACCCCGATGGGCGAGCCGCAGGTCCGCCGCCTCGCCGAGGCGACCGCGCGCCTGCTGCGCCGCAGCGGCGCCCCGCTGCCGGAGCGGGCCCCGCTGGCCCCGCTCACCGTCCGGGCCGACTGGCTCGGCCCGGGCTACGGCCACCCGACCGCCGCGTCGGCGGCCGCGGCTCCCTGGCTCACCGAGCACGCCGGCGTCCGCACCGAGCCGGTCTACACCGCGAAGGCCGCGGCGGCCCTGCGCGAGCTGGCCGGCGCCGGCCCGGCGCAGGGGCCGGTGCTCTACTGGCACACCGCGGACGAAGGGAACCGCGCGGAGACGCCGACGCAGTGATAGCTTTCGATGCGTTTCCGGGAATCCCCTCGTCCGGAGGTTACGCATGAAACGTTCCGTGCTGCGCGTCGGCCTCGCCGCGGCGCTGGTCGCCGCCTCGGTCGCGGTCCCCGGCGCCGCGGCCGCCGGTGCCCCGGTCCCCAAGCTGCTGGTGGTGGGGATGGACGGGCTCAACTGGGACAGCGTCGTGGCGGCGGACGCGCCGAACCTCGACGCCCTCGCGGCGCAGGGCGCGCTCGGCCGCAGCCTGGTGCAGTGCCCGTCGCTGGCCGACTCGTCCAGCGGCCCCGGCTGGTCGACCATCGCCACCGGCGTCTGGCCCGACCGGCACGGCGTACGCAACAACAGCTTCGCGGGCAAGCGGTACGACGCCTACCCCGACTTCCTGACCCGCCTGGAGCGGGCGGACCCGGCGCTGGCGACGTACTCCGCGGTCGACTGGGCGCCGCTGCACGAGCAGGGCACCTTCTCGCCGGCGATCGACACGCGGGTCACCCTCGACGGGGACGCCGACGGCTACGCCGGGGAGGACGAGAAGATCACCACGGACGCGGTGACCCGGCTGGGCACCGGCGATCCGGACGCGTCGTTCGTCTATCTGGGCAACACCGACGTGGTGGCGCACGCCGTGGGCACCGGCGGGCGCTACCGGGCCGCCATCGAGAAGCAGGATCAGCAGCTCGGCAGGATGCTGGCGGCGGTGCGGTCGCGGCCCACGTACGCGGACGAGAACTGGCTCGTCATGGTCACCACCGACCACGGTCACCGGGTCCCGTTCGGCGGGCACGGCGGCTGCCGCCCCGACGAGCGCGGCACGTTCCTGCTCGCCGTGGGCCCCGGCATCGCCGCGGGGGCCCGGCCGGTGGACGTCCGGCAGGCGGACCTGGCCGCGACGGCGCTGCAGCACTTCGGCGTCTCCGTGGCCCTGGACGGCCGCACCGTCCGGGCCCTCGCCGGCGATCCCTTCGACGGCCTGGCGCTGCGGACCCGGGTGGACGAGACGGGCATCCCGTCGACGCTGGCCGGCTGGACCCCGGTGCCGCCGGCCGGCTGGTCCGTGGACCGCGGTGCGATGCCCGCCGGCGGGGTCACCGAATGGCGGGGCTGGTCCTTCGCCACCGACGAGTTCTGGAGCCGGACGCAGGGCGGCCAGGAGCGGGAGAACGCCGTACGGGCGCGCGGCGTCTTCGCCGTGGCCGACAGCGACGAGTTCGCCGACAGGTCCGGCGGCACGAGCTTCGACTCGACTCTGGTGACGCCGGCCTATCCGGTCGCGGCGGGCACCACGGTCCGGGTGAACTACGTGACCCACTACCGGCAGGAGGGCGCGCAGAAGGGCGACGTCCTCGTCTCCTTCGACGGCGGACCCGACCGGCTGGTGCGGCGCTACTCGGCGGACGCCCTGGCCACGGCCGAGTCGCTGCCCGTGCCGGTGCCGGCCGGGGCCGGCGCGATGACCGTGAAGTTCCGCTTTCACGACGCGAGCAACAACTGGTACTGGGTGATCGACGACGTGACGGTCACCCCACTAATCTGAGCCGGACTCGTCTTTTCGAGGAGGCCGGAACCGTGGTTGCCCTGCCGACATTCCCCCCGGACTTCCTGTGGGGCGTCTCCACCGCGGCCTACCAGATCGAGGGCGCCGTGCGCGACGGCGGGCGGGGACCCTCCATCTGGGACACCTTCAGCCATACCCCGGGCCGGGTCCGCGACGGCGACACCGGCGACGTGGCCTGCGACCACTACCACCGCTGGGCGCAGGACGTGGAGCTGCTCGCCGCGCTGGGCGTCGGGGCGTACCGGTTCTCGATCGCCTGGCCGCGGGTGCAGCCCACCGGCGCGGGCCCGGCCCTCGCCCAGGGTCTGGACTTCTACGACCGGCTGGTGGACGCGCTGCTGGGCCGCGGCATCGCGCCGGTGCCGACGCTGTTCCACTGGGACCTGCCGCAGGCCCTGGAGGACGCCGGCGGGTGGCTCGCCCGGGACACCGCGCACCGCTTCGCCGACTACACGGCCGCGGTCGCCGACCGGCTCGGCGACCGCGTCCGGCGGTGGATCACCCTCAACGAACCGGTCGTGCACATGGCCGAGGGATACGCGCTCGGCACCCACGCCCCCGGCCGCGAGCTCATGCTCGACGCCCTGCCGGTGGCCCATCACCAGCTGCTCGCCCACGGGCTGGCGGTGCGGGCGCTGCGCGAGCGCGGTGCCGCGGAGGTGATGATCACCAACAACTGCACGCCGGTGTGGCCGGCCGGCGACGGCGAGGACGACCTGGTGGCCGCCGCGGTCTACGACGGCTTCCACAACCGGCTCTTCCTCGACCCGGTCCTGCGCGGCGAATATCCACCGTTCGCCGCCGGGCTCACCGACGCCGGCGTGGTCCGCGACGGGGACCTGGACGTCATCGCGACGCCGATGGACGCGCTGGGCGTCAACTACTACCACCCCACCCGGGTCAGGGCGGCACCGGAGGGCGCGCCGCTGCCGTTCGAGACCGTCGAGATCGAGGGCGTGCCGCGGACGGCGTTCGGCTGGCCCGTGGTGCCGGACGGCCTGCGGGAGCTGCTGGTGGGCCTGCGCGAGCAGTATGCCGGCGTGCTGCCGCCGGTCTACGTCACCGAGAACGGCTGTTCCACCGTGGACGTGCCCGGCGCCGACGGCCGGGTCCACGACGCCGCCCGCATCGACTACCTGGACGCGCACCTGCGGTCCCTGCACGAGGCGATCGTCGCGGGCGTCGACGTGCGGGGGTACTTCGTCTGGTCGCTGCTGGACAACTTCGAGTGGGCGGAGGGCTACAGCCAGCGGTTCGGCCTCGTCCGGGTCGACTACGACACCCAGCGGCGTACGCCCAAGGACTCCTTCGCCTGGCTGCGCGCCGCCCTCGCCGGGCAGCGGTGACCGTGCGCGCCGGCCTCGCCGCCCCGCCGCGGGTGGGCGGGCGCTGGATTACGCTGCTGTCGCTGGCCAACCTCGGCCTGTGGGTCGGCTACTACGCGCCGCTGCAGGTGTTGCTGCCCCAGCAGGCCGAGGAGGTGGCGGGCGCCGGCAAGGCCACCGCGCTGGGGATCGTCACCGGCGTCGGCGCGCTCGTCGCCGTCGTGGCGGGCCCGCTCGCCGGGGCGCTCTCCGACGCGACGACGGCGCGGACCGGGCGCCGGCACACGTGGACGGCCGTCGGCGCCCTGACCGGCCTCGCCGGGCTCGTCCTGCTCTCCGGGCAGCACACCCTGCTCGGGCTGACGCTGTGCTGGTGCCTGGCGCAGGCCGGGCTCAACCTGCTGCAGGCCGGGATCACCGCCATCGTCCCGGACCGGACGCCGGTGGGCCAGCGGGGCCGGGTGTCCGGCTGGGTGGGGCTGGCCCAGTCCTCCGGGGTGGTGCTCGGCGTCCTGCTGGTGACGGCCGTGGTGACCGGGGTGGACGCCGGCTACCTGCTGACCGGCGCCGTGGTGGTGCTCGCCGCCGCGCCGTTCGTGCTGCTCACCCGGGACCCGCCGGTCCCGGCGGAGCTCGCCCCGCGGTTCACCGCCCGGTCGGTGCTGACCGCGTTCCGGTTCCGCCCGGGGGAGGCCCCCGACTTCGCCTGGGCCTGGGCCACCCGGTTCCTCGTCCAGCTCGGTAACGCGATGGCGACGCTGTACCTGCTCTACTTCCTGCGCGACCGGGTCCGCCACCCGGACGCCGAGCAGGGGCTGCTCCTGCTCGTACTGGTCTACACCGCCGGGACGCTGCTGACCGTCGTGGCCGGGGGAGTGGTGTCGGACCGCACCGGGCGGCGCAAGCCGCCGGTCGTCCTGTCCGGATACGTGATGGCGGCCGCGGCCGTGCTGCTGGCCCTCTGGCCGACGTGGCCCGGGGCGGTCGTCGCGGCCGCCCTGCTGGGCCTGGGCTTCGGCGTCTACCTGTCGGTCGACCAGGCACTGATCACCCAGGTCCTGCCCGACGCGCGGGAGCGCGCCCGCGATCTCGGCATCATCAACATCGCCAACTCCGCGCCGCAGGTGCTCGGCCCGGCCGTGGCCTTCCCGATCGTGGCCTACCTGGGCGGCTATCCGGTGCTGTTCCTGTCGGTGGCGGCGGTGACCGTGCTGGGCTCGGTGCTGGTGACCCGCATCCGCTCGGTGCCCTGAGCCGGCCGCGGACCGCCGCCTCGAGTACATGTACAAGCTGGACACCTTTCGGGGTCAGGGTCTGGTCGGGTGTATCGCGGGACTGCGGTGGGTGTTCAGACCGTCCCAGACGAGCCCGATGGGTGCCTGCAGCTGCTGGTGAGCGGCGTCGAGCAGACGGATGAGGCTCGGTTCACGGAACCCTTTCGGCTCGCCCTTTCCACCGCCATCACCGGGGTCACGCCCCTGGGCGCCCAGGTGATGGCCTTGTGCGCTCGTGACGTCCGGCCGCACTCGTCGGCGAAACCGACCTAGGCGCCTCGTCGGGCGGCGACTCCTCCAGCGCGCGGCCACCGATATCGCCGCCAGTGCTCAGGTCGGCGTGGGTTTGGGCGCGGCGTTGCTCGGCGGCGCCGAGCAGGTGCAGGCCGAGATGCCCCGTGGGACTCGGCGGTGATGGGCAAGCACGGTGGTCAGCGTTGCGGGATGATCCATCGCTCGCCCGGCGCCGGGTAGCAGGACTTGGCGTCGGAGGCGAACCCGTCGCCGAACGCTGATCGCCCGGAACGCCCTGAGTCGCGACGAGTGCCGCATCCTGCTGTCCACAGCTGCCGCGAGTACCACACGGCGTCCGCCCTGACCCCGGGCACCGAGGCCGCGTCGCGACGCTGACAGCCGGCACGACAACGCACGCCGGGGGTGACCGACTGTCGCATGCGAAGAGCACTATGGGGGACATGGGAGCCGATCAGGTAGCTGACACCGACCGGGAGAATGCGGAACGGGATCGTCTCGTCGCCTTGGTCACCTCCGGTTCCGGCGCCTTCCAGTCCCGGTTGGACGCGCTGGCCGCGTTGGTGACCCGCTGGCCCCGACATCCAGCCACCGCCGCTGCGACAACGGCGTGCATCGACGGCGACCCGGTGTGGGTGGTGCGGCTGCGGGCGCTGCGGCACGTAGATCCGGCCCGCACCACGGCCGACGTCGTACGCCGGCGCGCTGTCGAGGACCTTCATCAAGACGTCCGTCTGGCGGCGCTGCGTTGCCTGGCCACGAACTGGCCCGCGGAACCCTCGACTCGCCGCTTCGTGTGCGATCGCCGGCTCCACGACCGCCACGCCACCGTACGCGTCGGCGCGGTGCGCATCCTCGCTGAAGCCTGGCGGGACGACCCGGCCACCTGCGCGCAGCTGCAACGCGTCGCCGAGGACGACCCGATTCCCGCAGCCAGGGAGGCAGCGCTCGCTGCGCTCACCGAACTGTGGCGCGACGACACCGGCGTCGAGGAATGGCTGCACCGCTACGTCGTCGCCGGCACGGGCGGTGCTGGCACCGCGGACGCCGACCGGGTGCCCCATCAGACCGCCGTGGTACGAGCACTGATCCGCTACCGGCGGACATCTCCCGCCACCGTGCCGCTGCTGCGCGCCGTCGCCTGCAACGCCCACGACGCGCGGCTACGGCAGTGCGCGCTCGAAGGCCTGGCGCACGGGTGGCCCCCGGACGATGGACTGCGAGCACTGGTCGAGGAACGGATCCGACACGAACCCGACGGCGCCGTGCGTACGGCTGCCGTCACCCTGCTTCAGCAGATCTGGCCGCAGTATGACGACACCATCGATGTGCTGAGTGGCGTGCTGTTCCACGATGCGAACCTGTCGGTTCGCCGTGCCGCCCTGTCGGCAGTCGTCTCGGGATGGCGACATCATCCCGGTGTCGAGCTCTGGTTGCGCCAGTGCGTCACCGCCGATGCCCTGGGCCTGTGCGAGGACGCCATGGATGCGCTGGTGACGCACTGGCGCAGCGACCCGGAAACGTACCCGTGGGTGTGCGGGCTCGCCATGGAGCACCCGCAGCCCAAGGTCCGGATCACCGCGATCAAGGCGCTTGCCGAGGGGTGGGCACCGCTCCCGTCGACGTTGCCACTGCTGCAAGGGCTGGCCGTGGCCGCCGAGACGGCCGAGGTGGTCCACGCCGCGTTCCGAGCCGTCGTGAGAGTGTGGCGCTCCGATGCCGCCGCTCGGCGGCGGTGGCTGGAAGAGCAGGCCATGTCCGACGAGCGCCCGGAACACGTACGGGCGGCGGCACTGTCCGCCCTGGCCCGTCTCGGCTCGACCGAGGAGACCTATCTGCTGCTGCACGAGATCGCGGTCACCGACGCCAGCGCAATGGTTCGGCGTACGGCATTACGGGCGTTGAAAGACGGATGGCGACGTGACGCGGCGACCACGCATCTGCTGGCGCACAGCGCTGACTCGGATGACGACCTCCGCACCCAGCCTCCCCGCATCCTGGCCCCCGACGCCGGCCAGATCGGCCAGGTGGCGCAGTGGGTGGCTCTCGCCGTTGCCAGTGGCGTCCTGGGCAACGCCGCCTACGAAGGCGCGAAGGAGTCCCTTCGCGGCCACCTGCGCCGCAGGAAGGCCAAGTCCGTCGAGGCACCGGAGGACACCGGCGCCTCGGCGACCGGTGACGCTTCCCGCAAGCACCCGGAGACCGCCCTGGTGCCGATCACCGCGAAGGAAGCCGAGCTGCTTGCCCGCGAGGCCGTCCGGTCCCGCTGCCGGGCCATCGCGATCGCGGTGCCCGACATGGACGCCGTCAAGACCAGTATCTATCAGGAGTCCACCGGCCGGTGGATGCTGATCCTGCGGGACCCCGCGCACCGGCGCTTCCGCGTCCGCATTCCTGCCGGACGCCCCACGGTGGGTGACGTGACCGTCGAGGTTCACCTCCCGCCCAGCTAGACACCGGGGTCTAGCTCCGGTCCGTTGTGAGGCTTTCGGAGGATCGACGTTGGCGGTGTAGCTGGTTCTGCTGGTGGGATGCGGTTCGGCGATTCGCCTGACCGCCTCCACTCGTGCGGACGCCCGGTTCGGCCGGCGAGGCCGAACCGGGCGTCCGCATGCTCAGTGCGAGTACAGCTCCACCTCGTAGGCCGAGAAGCCGTAGGAGGTGGCCCGGCTCTGCCCGGTCAGCCGCACGTGGCGGGCGCCGGTCGCCGGGAAGGTGACGTTGTCGACCCCGCCGTTGCCGCCGGTCACCGCCGCGACCTGGGTCCAGGCGCTGCCGTCGGGCGAGACCTCGATCTTGTACGCGGTGGCGTACGCGGACTCCCACCGGATCACCATCCGGGCCACCGGCCGGCTGCTGCCCAGATCGATGCGCAGCCACTGGTTGTCGGACCACCGGCTCGCCCAGCGCGTGGCCCGGTCGCCGTCGACGGCGTGCGCGGCGGGATGGCCGGGCTGGGTGGTCGACGCGGTCACCGCGCGCCCGGCCGCCAGGTTGCTCACGTCGTCGCCGCGCCGCGCCGGGAACGAGACGACCTGCTGGTAGGTGGGCCGGTTCTGCCAGCTCGTCATCGGGTGGGTGATGCCGCCGAGCGGTGACTGCAGGATGGCGTCGGCGCACCACTGGTCGCCGGCCGCGCAGTGCGAGTCGCCGGGATAGGTGGTGGTGGCCGGCACCGCCAGCGCCGCCGTGAGGCTGGCGAGCAGCGCGCCGCGGCAGGCGCCGAGACTGCCGTTCCCGCAGTAGGTGACCGGCCAGTGGGGAACGTCGTCGCCGAGCACCGCGCGCAGGTCCTTCTCCACGTAGCCCCACCAGCCGGACTGGAACGCGGAACCCTCGTGGCCCTGGCCGGTGGACGGCGACTCGTCGATCGGCAGGGTGTTCGCCAGCGTCTGGTACAGCTCGTCGCCGAGCGGCGTCTTGAACTGCGCCGGCACCAGCCGTGGCCACCAGGCGTCGAGGATGCGGATGGCCTCGGCGTCGCGGTAGACCTTGCTGCCCGGCGCGGTCTCGACGCGCTTGCTGCCGTCCTGCTGCCACGCGCGCAGCTTGGCGATCGCCTGGGCCTGGGCCGGATCGGTGACCGGGGCGGAGTCGATGACGCGCAGCAGGTCGTCGAGGACCTCGGCGCCCCGCAGGTCGGTGATCGCCGCGGTCTCCACGACGCTCAGCAGGCTGCCCCGGTCGAACGTGCGACCCGCCGCCAGGGCCTGCTTGATCGGCCGGTCCAGCAGGTCGCCGCGGTGCACCGCGCCGAAGCTGAAGTTGCCGTCGGCGGCCGAGAACCCGTTCGCCTGCTTGTTGTTCCAGCTGACGAAGTAGTCCTGGTTGACCGCCTGCGGGTGCGCCGAGGCGGGCTGGTACGCGGCGACGTTGGTGGCCGGGTCCCAGCCGGACCACTCGTACGCGGGCCGGCCCCAGGTCGGCAGGTTCGGGTCGGCGCCGGCGGACCGGACCGGGTGCGCCCCGGACGCGAAGTACGCCGTGTCGGCGGAGTTGACGTAGAACCAGTTGAACGCGAACGAGATCTGCGACGCCGCGGCCTGGAACCCGGCGGCCGTACCCATCTGGTCGGGCTCGTTGAACATCTGGAAGCCGAGCGCCGAGTCCGCCTCGTGCCGGTACGTCGCGCGCAGGCTGGTGAACGCGACCGGCTTTCCGCCGACCAGGCCGCGGTGCGACACCAGGCCGTACCTGGTCCGCAGCACGGTGAGCCGGTACGACCCGGCCGGGGTGGGATCGGCGGTGCTGGGCTCCCACGCGTTGGACTTGGACAGCGCCTCCATCGCGAGGCACTGACCGTGGTAGAGGTAGTGCGAAGACGCGGTGGTCGGCGTGCCGCCGCCGGGCTCGCAGAGCTCCGCGGCGAAGGTGTCGGTGATGTCCTGCCCCGCCGAGGTGGCGCTCCACGCGTAGTCGGGCCCGCGGCCCAGCAGCGTGTAGAGGTTCAGTCCGGCGAAGGCGGCGCCCCGGCTGCTGATCCCCGGGCCCTGCAGCTCCTGAAGCATGAGCAGCTGGGGAGCGAAGTAGCCGGTCTGCGGGCCGAACACGGCGACCGGGTGGCCCGTCGCCGAGTGCGCGGCGGAGACCACCGCCGCGTTGGACATGCCGCGGTGGCCGTCGATGGCCAGCTTGCCGAGGGACTCGGCGATGGCGCTCCTGCCGTGCCTGCGGGCCGACGTCGCCGTCCCGGACTGGTCGTAGACGAGCGGCTCGCCCGTGACGGTGCCCGGGTCCGGCATGGCGACCCCGGCGGCGCCGCGGTTGTCCGGCGTGTAGGGGAACGTCTGTCCGGCGTGCAGGGTCTGCACCGTCTCGGGATCGTTCTGGGAGCGGAACGTCGTCCAGACCGCGTCGCCGGCCGCGTCGCCGTACTCGGCCCGCGCGGCGATCCGGACCAGGGCGGACTGCATCTCGCCGCCGCCGCCCCCGCCGAACAGGCCGCCGATGACCCCGGCGACCGCGATCAGGTCGGTCAGCGTGAAGTCCTCCGGGCCCCCGGCGTTGGTGATCGGGTCCATGTTGCCGGTCAGCACGTACTCGCCGGGACAGTTGCGCGCGGCCATGCAGTCGGCGATGTACTCGTTGACACCGGCGACGTACGCCTGCACGTCCGCGTAGAGCTGCGCGCCGCGCGGTCCCGAGGACCGCAGCGCGTCGATCTGCGCCTGCAGGTCCGCCTCGGTGTACGGCGAGTTGCGCCACACGCTCTGTTCCAGGGCCCGGTTGCCCGGGTTGCCGCCGGCGAACGGGGTGAGCTCGCCGCGGGCCACGTGCCGCATCAGGTCCATGAGGAACAGCCGGTCCTCGGCCCCGGCGTAGCCCGCGCCGAACATCGTGCCGGCCCGGGTGCTGCCGGTGATGTGCGGGACGCCGAGGGCCTTGTCGCGGACCACGGTCACGTCGGAGCGGGGCTGGTAGCTGCGTTCGACCTCGCCGGGTGCGACGCCGAACGAGCCGTCGTTGAAGAAGGTGCCGATCTGCTCCTCGGTCAGGCCGGTGTGGTGGTGCACGAGGTCGGCATAGCGTCCCAGCTGGTCGCTGGAGTGCCGGGGCATGGTGCCGAGGGTCTGATGGGCGATGATCTGCACGAGGTTCGCGGTGCCGTTCTGGCCCGGCGGCAGGATGTCGTGGCACTCGCCGAGGCAGTGGTCGGTGTTGGTGGCGGGGGCCGCGGTGGCCGGTGCGCCGGAGGTGGCGCCGACCGTGACGGCGGCGGTGAGCAGCAGTGAGGCGGTCAGTACCGCGCGGATGCGCGGGGGGCGTCGGTGCATGGGCGGGGGTCCCTTCCGGGCCGCATGACGCGAGAAAGATTCATACTGCTAACCACCTGTTTACGGTCGGCGTCACACTTTGACAAGAGTCGATTTCTTCGGCCTCCGGCAGATGCCGCGAACGGATCAGAATTCGTACGGCGTCAGGAACTCCGGCCGCACGATCCGGGTCCGCGGCGACGCCGCCCGGATCGCGGCCTCGAAGGCGTCCAGCCGCCGGCGGTCGGCGGGTGCCACCACCGGCGGGTTCCGCAGCGGCGTCTCGAAGTTCTCCCAGTGCACCGGCACGACCACGGCCGGGCGGTCGAGCGCCGCGAGCAGGCGGGGCACGTAGTCGTGGGTGGCGTCGCTGCTGTTGATCGGGATCATCGCGACGTCCGGCCGGATGCCGGCCAGGTTGCGCTCGACGAAGTCGCTGGCACCCATGAGGAAGACCGACGGGCCGCCGGGTACGCGGAACACGTACGCCAGGGTGTCGCCCTCGGGCAGATCGGCGATCGTCGCCGGCGCCGCGCCGGGCGCCTGCAACCGGACGCCGGGAAAGGCGAGTGAGTACCTGGCGTTGCGGCTGTGCAGCGCGGCGACGACCTCGACCCGGTAGTCGCCGAAGTCCAGCACCTCGCCGCCCTTCACCGGGCTCAGCCGATCGCCGGGTACGCCGGCGGCCAGCCCCAGGTGGTAGGCGGTGAGGGTGCCCAGTACCCGTGCCCCGGTCGTCCGGGCCACGTGGGGCACGTCGGCGAAGTGGTCCCAGTGGGTGTGGGTCACCAGCACGGTCTCGGGGGCGCCCAGGTCCGCGGCGGCGATCGCGGCGGGATCCACGGCGAGCGGCGTGGCCGGGTCGAACGTGCCGCCGAACAGCCCGGTCCGGAAGCGGCTCACGTACGGGTCGACCAGCACGGTCCGGCCCGCGACGTCGATGCGCCAGCCGGTGGTGCCGAGCCAGCGGAACGTCGCGGTCCGCCGGCGTCGGGGAGCGGCGCCGGGCGCGGCGGCGGCCGGCGTGCCGGGCAGCGCCGCGGGCAGGGAGGCCAGCGCGGTGCCGGCCGCGGCGGTACGCAGGAAGTCGCGGCGGTCGAAGGCGTTGCGGGACATCACGGTCCTTCCGTCGAGGGACCCGCAGCACACCAGCGGCTCCCGCCGCGCGTCCAAGATCCGGTCGCCGCACCCGCCATAGCCGTCCGGATATCAGCCCAGCTCGCGACCGGCCCGTCGCGCGTCGCGCGTGGCGTGGATCACTCGGCGCCGGCGACTCCGGGCACGCCGGCGGGCAGACCGTCGCGCAGGTGCCGCACCGCGGCCGCCGCGGCCCGGCCGAGCAGCTGGTCGACGTCCATCCGGGACGTGTCGAGCCGCCGGGTCCGGACGAACACCGCGAGCGCGTACCGGCCGCCGTCCGGATACTCCGCCACGCCGGCCTCCATGTGCAGGCCGGGCAGCGTGCCGGTCTTGCCGGCCACCCGGACTCCGGCCGGGAACGCGGCCGCGAGCCGCGTCCAGAACATCTGCCGCGACATCAGGTCGCGCACCGTCGCGCAGGCCTCGGGCGGCCCGGCCTCGTCCCGCCAGATCAGCTGGAGCAGACGGGTGATCTCCTCCGGCGTGCTCGACGTGGTCCGCCGCGGGTCGAAGACGCGCAACGCGCGCACCTGCGCGTCGGAAAGGGTGGGAAAGACCCGGGCGAAACCGGCGCCGTCCGCCGCGCCCACGTCGGCGAACATGGTCTCGAGCATCTGGCGCGGGCCGCCCACCACGCGGGTCCGGACGAGGCCCAGCTCGGCGGCGAGGACCGGCAGCAGGTCCGGGCCGACCCGGCGCAGCAGCACGTCCGCGGCGGCGTTGTCGCTGACCGACATGGTGAAGTACGCCAGGTCGCGCAGCGACAGCTCGACGTCGTCGGCGCATCCGCCGGTGCCCCAGCCACCCAGCCGGTCCCCGCCGCGCACCGTCACCCGTTCGGCCGGATCGAGCGCGCCCGAGGCGGCCTGCCGGGCGTACTCCAGCGCCAGCAGGATCTTGAAGACGGAGCTGAGCACCACCGGCTCGCCGGAACGGCACCCCACGGCGTCGCCGGTGTCGATGTCGCGGGCATGCAGCCAGCCCTCGACGCCACCGGCGGCGAACACGTCGTCGACGGACATCGGACCACCCTAGGGTGGACGCCGTGGATCTCTTCCGGCACCTGCGGTATTTCCTGGTCGTCGCCGAGGAACTGCACTTCAGCCGGGCCGCGGAGACGCTCGGCATGGCCCAGCCGCCGCTCAGCCAGGCGATGCGCCGGCTGGAGCGCGAGCTCGGCGTCACGCTCTTCGACCGGCTGCCCCGGGGCACCGCGCTGACCACCGCGGGCCAGGCCCTGGTCGAGCAGGCGCGCGAGCTGCTCGCCGCGGAGCAGCGGATGCGGACGCTCATGCGCACCATCCGCGACGGCGACCTGGGCACGCTGCGGGCGGGCGTACCGCCGGACACCCCGGCGCAGGTCCTGGGGGAGCTGCTGCGCCGGCTCCGCGCGCACGCACCCGGGCTGGACGTCGATCTGCACGAGCTGACCACCGCCGAACAGCTCGACGCGCTGGCCGGTGCCCGGCTCGACGTGGGCCTGGTCCAGCACCCGGCCGACCTGGTCGACCTCGGGTCCGGCCCGGTCACCCGTACGCCGCTGGGGGTGGTCCTGCCGCGCGCCTCGCCGCTCGCCCGGTCCGCCACGCTGAGCCTCGCCGACCTCACCGGGCACGGCCTCGTCCTGTTCCCGCGCGCCACCGCACCCGCCTGGTACGACCACATCCTCGCGGTCGCCCGGGACAACGGGTTCGTGCCGGAGCGGATCCGGCACGCCCGCAGCCCGGAGCTGCTCTGCGGCCTGGTCCTCGCCGGAGACGGGGTGGCTCTGCACCGCGAGGCCGCGGTGCGCCGCGAACCGCGCGTCGCCTGGCGTCCACTGGCCGGCGAGCCGCTGCGGGAGGAGGTCTCCGCGGTCTGGCCGCGGCGCGGCGCGCACCCGGCGGCCGAGCGTTTCGCCACCGTGGCCGCCGAGGTCCTCACCGGACCGTGGTCACCCGCCGCCGCGCCGGCCGGCACGCCGACGCCCTGGTCGGTCGTCTTCGACACGGTCCGCCCGGGCCGTTGAGCGCCGGCCGGCGGCCTCCGGCTGCTCAGCCGAGGTCGCGGTAGTAGAAGTACATCGGCTCGCCGGCGCCGGGCTCGGTGTAGGTGAAGCCGTGCGCCTCGTAGAAGCGCCGGGCGTCCGTGTCGTCGCCGTCGACGTTGATCTCGATGGTCTCCGCGCCGCGCTCGCGGGCCAGCCGGCAGGCGGCCTCCAGCAGGGCATGCCCGTAGCGGCGGTTGCGGAGCTCGGGTCGCACGTACAGCTCGTCGAGCAGCACCACCGGGCCGTCGCTCCAGACGTTGGGGCGCAGGGACAGGACCGCCACGCCGGCGGCCGGTTCCCCGGTGAGCAGGACCGCGAGCCGGCCGTCGGCGAGCAGGCCCGGCAGGCGCCGGGCGAGGACGGCGGGACCCGGCGTGGGGGTGTCGAACTCGCGGTTGAAGGCGTCCAGCAGCTCGGCGACGGTGGCCGTCTCGGCCGGGGTCATCTCCCGTACGGGGTGGTCGGGCATCTCCGTACGGTGCCGCCCGCGGGCGAGCGGCGCAACCGGGTTCGGCCGGTGGTCAGCCGGCGCGGGTCACGGGGTCGTCTCGGCGAGCACCATCTCCGGCGTGGGCTCCGTGGTCGCCGGCGGTGGGGTGGTGGTCTCGGTGGACGGCTGCGGGATCGTCGTGGTCTCGGTGGGTGGCGGGGTGGTCGGGTCCACCGTCGGCGGCGTCGTCGGTTCCGTCGTGGCCGGCGGCGGCGTGGTCGGGGTGTGCTGGGTCGCCGTGGGCTCGGCCGTCGGCATCGTGGTGGTCGGCCACGTCGCCGGCCGGGACCAGGTCACGGTGGCGGCCGGCGGCGCCACGACCTCGCGGATGATGTCCCCCGGCGGCTTGCGGACCGGGTGGTCCGCCTCCGCGGGCAGGTCCCGCGGCGGCGCGCTCGCGGTGGGGCGCGGCATGACCTGCGGCGTCGGGGTCATGCCGGCGGCGCCGGCCGCACCGTCGGCGGCGGCCTCCGCCTGCCGGCCGTGCGGCGCCGCGCCGCCGTTGGCGATCTGGAGGCCGAGGATGCTGACGATCGCCGCGGCGACGGCCATGGACGCGGTGGCGGCGACGCGGCGCCGCGACCGGGTCCGGCCGATGGCCCGGACGCCGCCGACGACGGCGCCCGGAACGTTGCCGATGGCGGTGAGGGCCGGAACGCGGCCGAGGGCGGCCAGGGCCGGACCGCGGCCGGCGGCCGTGGCGACGGCAGCGCTGCCGGCCGGGACGCCATCGAGCGCGGCGGTGCCGACGGCGGTGAGGGCCGCAACGCCGCCGGCCGTGGTGGCGGCCGTGACTCTGGCGACGGCCGGACGCACGGCCGGCAGCCTGCCGATGGCCCGGCGGAGGACCTCGACCGCGGAAGCGGCCGACGGGCGCCGGTCGGCCTCCTCGGCGGTGCAGTCGTCGTAGAGGCGGATGATCTCGCGGGGGAGTCCGGCGATGCGCGGCAGGCGCGGCGTCCGGCCCCCGTGGCGGGCGGCCAGGATCTCGCCGACGGTGGTGCCGGGCCACGCGCGCGAACCGGTGAGGCATTCGAACAGCAGCAGGCCGAGCGCGTACACGTCCGCGGCGGGATAGGTCGGCTCGCCGCGCAGCTGTTCCGGCGCGAGGGTCGCCGGGGTGCCCCAGAGCCGCCCGTGGGTGTCGAAGCTGTTCTGCCCGGCGAAGGCGGCGATGCCGAAGTCGAGGACCTTGACGCCGCCCGGGGTGAGCATGACGTTGCGCGGCTTGACGTCGCGGTGCACCAGGTTGCGCGCGTGCGCGGCGGCCAGGGCCGCGGCGGTGTCCGCGCAGATCGCGACGGCCCGCTGCCACTCCAGCGCGCCGGTGCGGGCCAGCTCGTCGGCGAGGGTGTCGCCCTCGAGGAACTCCATGATGAGGTACGGGTGCCGCTCCTCGCCCTCGATCGCCTCGCCGTAGTCGTAGACCCGGGCGACGTTAGGGTGGCTGAGCCCGGCCGCGGCGCGCGCCTCCCGCAGCACGTCGACGGCGGGCTCCTCGGTGCCGTACCGGTACGGCGAGAAGAGCTTGATCGCCACAGGGCGCTTGAGCGTGCGGTCCCAGCCGCGGTGCACGACCGCGCTGCCGCCCCGCCCGACGGCCTCTTCCACGCGATAGCGGCCCGCGAGTGATCGCACCGTGATCCCTCCCCCGGACCTTGCGCTCGACCGTGGCATCACGCCACTACTCACCGTGCAGATCGGCGCCGGCTCGCCCCGGCGTCGCCGGATCGATCACGGTGCCGATTGCCTCGTGTGAATGGCCGACATCGTACCCGACCTGGGGAAGTGGTGCACCGCCCGGTGATGGTAACGATCGTGAACGATTTTCACGGTGTGTGAGCGCCACCACAGTGCCGCGGTCAGGCCTCGGCGTCGTAGGGCACTCCCCGCCCGGTGCGTTCCTCGAACACCAGCCAGGTCCGCGTGGTGCGCACGCCGGGGATGTCCTGGATGCGGTCCAGCACGACGTCCCGCAGCGCGGTGTTGTCCGGCGCCCGGACCAGCGCGAGCACGTCGTTGTCGCCGCCGATCAGGGCGAAGTGCTCCACGTACGGGATGTCGCTGATCCCGGCGGCGATCTGGCGCCAGGCGGTCTGGTCGATGGTGATCGCGACGTACGCGGTCGTGCCCAGCCCGATGCTGTGCGGGTCGAGCTCGGCGGTGAAGCCGCGGATCGTGCCGTCGTCGACCATCCGGGCCACCCGCGTGTACGCGTTCGACCGGGAGATGTGGGCGCGTTCCGCCAGCGCCCGAATGGAGATGCGCCCGTCGCGCTTCAGCTCCGCCAGCAGGACCCGGTCGGTCGGATCGAGCGGCCCGGCAGAACGTCCAGCCGCGCCGTCGGTCGGCGGCCTCTCCGAGGACATTGTGACGCCACTTCCCTTCATGATCGGCCATTCGTCTGCGATCATCCGGCGCCCTTGACCGTACATCGCCGCGAACCCACGCTGATGCGATCAGGCGTCCAGAGAGAGCGAGCGTCGCCATGCGGCTTGAGGACCTGCTGCCTTCCCCGGAACCCGTGCGTTTCGTCGCCGCCGACGGCACCGAGACGCCCGCGCCCGCCGGGTATGCCCGGCCGAGCGACGACCTGCTCGTCGAGGCGCACCGGCGGATGGTGCTGGGCCGGCGCTTCGACACCCAGGCCACCGCGCTGACCAAGCAGGGCCGGCTCGCCGTGTACCCGTCCAGCCGCGGCCAGGAGGCGTGCCAGATCGCCGCCGTCCTCGCGCTGCGTGACGACGACTGGCTGTTCCCCACCTACCGCGACAGCGTCGCCCTGGTCGCCCGGGGACTCGACCCGGCCGAGGTGCTGACCCTGCTGCGCGGCGACTGGCACTGCGGCTACGACCCGGCGGCCGTCAAGGTGGCGCCGCAGTGCACCCCGCTGGCCACCCAGACCATCCACGCGGTCGGCCTGGCCGAGGCGCTGCGCCGCAAGGGCGAGGACGGCGTGGTGCTGGCGCTGATCGGCGACGGCGGCACCAGCGAGGGCGACTTCCACGAGGCGCTCAACTTCGCCGCCGTGCGGCGCGCGCCGGTCGTGTTCTTCATCCAGAACAACGGGTACGCGATCTCCGTGCCGCTGGCCCAGCAGACCGCGGCACCCGCCCTGGCCTACAAGGGCGTCGGCTACGGCGTCGCCTCCGAGCAGGTCGACGGCAACGACCTGCTCGCCGTGCTCTCGGTGCTCGGCACCGCGGTCGAGCACGCCCGGTCCGGCCGCGGCCCCTACCTCGTGGAGGCGCACACCTACCGGATGGAGGCGCACACCAACGCCGACGACGCGACCCGCTACCGCGACGAGGCCGAGGTGACCCGGTGGGCCGCCGCCGACCCGCTCGCCCGGCTGCAGACGTACCTGCGCCGGCGCGGCCTGATCGACGACGAGGCGGTGCGGACCGCCGAGGCCGAGGCCGAGGCGTTCGCCGCCGAGGTGCGCACCAAGCTGAACGCGGACGTGGCGGTCGACCCGCGCACTCTGTTCGACCACGTCTTCGCCGAGCCGACCGCGCAGCTCGAGGAGCAGCGCGCGCAGCTCGTCGCCGAGCTCGACGCCGGGGAGGCATGAGATGACCACGGGTACCGCACCCACCGAGCTGACCATGGCGCAGGCGCTGAACGCCGCCCTCTGCGACGCGCTCGGTGACGACGAGAGCGTGCTGGTCTTCGGCGAGGACGTCGGCGCCCTGGGCGGCGTCTTCCGGATCACCGACGGCCTCACCCGCAAGTTCGGCGAGGACCGCTGCTTCGACACGCCGCTGGCCGAGTCCGGCATCGTCGGGCTCGCCGTCGGCCTGGCCATGGGCGGCATGCGGCCCGTCGTCGAGATGCAGTTCGACGCGTTCGCCTACCCCGCGTTCGAGCAGATCGCCTCGCACGTGGCGAAGATGCGCAACCGGACCAGGGGCGCGCTCACCATGCCCATCGTGATCCGGGTGCCGTTCGCCGGCGGCATCGGCGGGGTCGAGCACCACTGCGACTCCAGCGAGGCGTACTACGCGCACACGCCGGGGCTGAAGGTGGTCACGCCGGCCACCGTCGAGGACGCGTACTGGCTGCTGCGCGACGCGATCGCCGACCCCGACCCGGTCGTCTTCATGGAGCCCAAGCGGCTGTACTGGAGCAAGGCGAAGGTCGACCTCGGCACCCGCGCGGCCGGCCCGATGGGACGGGCCGCCGTCCGGCGCGCCGGCACGGACGCGACCCTGGTGGCCTACGGCCCCACCGTGCCGCTCGCGCTGCAGGCGGCGGAGGCGGCCGCGGCCGAGGGGATCAGCCTGGAGGTCGTCGACCTGCGCACGATCGTGCCCTTCGACGACGAGACCGTGGTCCGTTCGGTACGCCGCACCGGCCGCTGCGTCGTCGTCCAGGAGGCGCAGGGCTTCGCGGGCGTCGCCGCGGAGATCGCCGCCCGGGTGCAGGAGCGCTGCTTCCACTCGCTGGCCGCGCCGGTGCTGCGGGTGACCGGGTACGACATCCCGTACCCGCCGCCGAAGCTGGAGCACGCGCACCTGCCCACCGTCGACCGCATCCTCGACGCGGTCGACCGACTCCAGTTCGACGACGAGCCGGACCTGCGCCACACCGGGACCACGGCATGAGCGCCGACCAGGTCTTCCGCCTGCCCGACCTGGGTGAGGGCCTGACCGAGGCGGAGGTCGTCCAGTGGCGGGTCTCGGTCGGCGACACGGTGACCGTCGACCAGGTCGTGGTCGAGGTGGAGACGGCCAAGGCGGCGGTCGAGGTCCCCGTGCCGTTCGCGGGCACGGTCGCGATCCTGCACGCCGAGGCCGGCTCGGTCCTCGCCGTGGGCGAGCCGCTGATCACCGTCGCCGCGGCGGCGGCGCCGGACGGCGGCTCCGGTCCGGCCGAGCAGTACCGCACCGAGGAGCGGGCCGGCTCGGGCAACGTCCTGATCGGGTACGGCACCGGCCATGCCCCGGCCTCCCGGCGGCGTGCCCGCCGGGGCCGGACGGCGGCCACCGCGGCCGCTACCGCTACCGCCGGTGCAGCGTCCGCGGCCGGTGTGGCCACCCAGGCCTCCGCGACCGCCGTGACCTCCGTGGCCGCCGCGCCGGTGTCCGGTGAGCCGGCCGCGCCCAAGGTCATCTCGCCGCTGGTCCGCAAGCTGGCCCGCGAGCACGGCGTCGACCTCACCGCGGTCGTCCCCGGCGGTCACGGCGTCATCCGGCGCCGCGACGTCGAGGAGGCCATCGCGGCCACCACCGCTCCGGCCACCACCGCTCCGGCCACCACCGTTCCGGCCACCACCGTTCCGGCCGCTCCCGTCGCTCCCGTCGCTTCCGCCGTTTCCGCGGCCGGCGCACCGGCGGCCGGCATCGAGCGCATCCCGTTGCGGGGCGTGCGGCGGGCGGTCGCCGACAAGCTGGCGCGCAGCCGCAGCGAGATCCCCGACGCGACCACCTGGGTCGACGTCGACGCCACCGGCCTCGTCGAGGCGAAGAACGCCCTCGCGGACCGCGGCGTCGGCCTGCTCGCCCTGCTCGCCCGGATCTGCGTCGCGGGTCTCCGGCGGTTCCCCGAGCTGAACTCGACCGTCGACGTGGCGGCCGGGGAGATCCTCCGGCTGCCGCACGTCAACCTGGGCTTCGCCGCGCAGACCGACCGGGGCCTGATGGTGCCGGTGGTGCAGGGTGCGCACCTGATGAGCGCCGCCCAGCTCGGCGCCGAGATGAGCCGGCTGGCCGGGCTGGCCCGTGCCGGGACGCTGCCGCCCGCCGCGCTGACCGGCGGTACGTTCACGCTGAACAACTACGGCGTCTTCGGCGTGGACGGCTCGAACGCGATCATCAACCACCCGGAGGCTGGCATCCTCGGTGTGGGCCGTATCGTCGACAAGCCCTGGGTCGTCGACGGGCAGCTCGCCGTCCGAAAGGTCACGCAGCTGTCGCTGAGCTTCGATCACCGGGTGTGCGACGGCGGCGCGGCGGGCGGGTTCCTGCGCTATGTCGCCGACTGTGTGGAGAAGCCGGCGACCCTGCTTGCCGATCTGTGAGCTCGTGGAGGTGGACGTGACCGCGGTCGATCCCGCCGTTGTGCGCATCGAGGGCGACGAGGACCGCTGGGCGGTCCTGCGCGAGGTGGAGCAGCGGGTGCTCTGGCTCGCCACCGCGATGATCGACCACGCCAACCGGGTCCGGCCGAACCCGGACGGCCTCAAGGTCGGCGGCCACCAGGCGTCGAGCGCGTCGATGGCGACGATCATGACGGCGCTGTGGTTCGACCACCTCACCGCGCAGGACCGCGTCTCGGTGAAGCCGCACGCCTCGCCGGTGCTGCACGCGATCAACTACCTGCTCGGCAGCCTGGACGAGCGCTACCTGACCACCCTGCGCTCCTTCGGCGGGCTGCAGAGCTACCCGAGCCGGTCCAAGGACCCCGACCCGGTCGACTACTCCACGGGCTCGGTCGGCATCGGCGCCACCGCCCCGATCTGGGGCGCGCTGGCCCGCCGCTACGTCAACGCCTGCGGCGCCTCGACCGGCGCCGGCCGGCAGTACTCGCTCGTCGGCGACGCCGAGCTGGACGAGGGGGCGTGCTGGGAGGCCATCCTCGACCCGATGGTGGGCGAGCTCGGCGAGGTCTGCTGGATCGTCGACCTGAACCGCCAGTCCCTGGACCGGGTCGTGCCGCACGTCGCGGCGACCCGGCTGCAGGCCATGTTCGAGGCCGCCGGCTGGCAGGTGCTGACCGCCAAGTACGGCCGGCTGCTCAGCGCCATCTTCGAGCGGCCCGGCGGTGACGCGCTGCGCCGGCGGGTGGACGACATGTCCAACGCCG
Organism: Couchioplanes azureus; assembly: GCF_014648355.1. GTDB lineage: Bacteria > Actinomycetota > Actinomycetes > Mycobacteriales > Micromonosporaceae > Actinoplanes > Actinoplanes azureus. Next base: position 318,914 of record NZ_BMQY01000002.1, on the reverse strand, counting down.
AGTTCCAGCGGCTGCTGCGGTGCTCGCCGGAGCAGTTGCGGCTGCGGTTGCCCGGCGAGGGGGCCGACGCGGCGGCACTGCGGGAGCTGGTCGACGGGCTCGACGACGGCACCCTCGTGGCGGCGCTGCGCAACCTCGGCGGCCACGACCTGCGCACCCTGGGCGACACGCTGGCGGCGATCGACGACAGCCGCCCCACGGTCATCTTCGCCTACACCGTGAAGGGCTACGGGCTGGCCACCGAGGGCCACCCGCAGAACCACTCGTCGCTGCTGACCGAGGCGCAGCTGCGCGAGCTCGGCGCCCGGGTCGGCATGTCGGTGGAGGCGCCGTGGGCCCGCTTCACGCCGCACTCGGCGCCCGGCCGGCTCTGCGCGGAGGTCGCCGCCCGGCTGCACCGCGCGCCGGTGACCGCGGAGCCCGCGCCGGACGTGCCCGCCGACCTGGGCCGGACCCCGTCCGGCACCTCGTCGACGCAGGCCGGGCTCGGCCGGGCCCTGCTCGACCTGACCCGCCAGGCCCCCGCCGTGGCCCGCCGCGTGGTGACCGCGGCACCCGACGTGGCGTCCTCCACCAACCTCGGCGGCTGGATCAACAAGGTCGGCGTGTGGTCGACCGACAACCGCCGCAACTGGTTCGACGACGACCCCGAGACCATCCTGCACTGGCGCGAGCGCCCCACCGGGCAGCACATCGAGCTGGGCATCGCCGAAGGCAACCTGGTCGGGCTGCTCGGCGAGCTGGGTGCCACGTGGAGCCGCTGGGGCCAGCCGCTGCTGCCCATCGGCGTGGTCTACGACCCCTTCGTCGAGCGCGCCCTCGAACCCTGGTCGTTCGGCATGTACGCCGGCGGTCAGTCGATCCTGGTCGGCACCCCGGCCGGCGTCACCCTCGCCGCCGAGGGGGGCGCGCACCAGTCCATCAAGACGCCGTCGATCGGTCTCGAGCAGCCGGGCTGCGTCAGCTACGAGCCCGCGTTCACCGTCGACCTGGAGTGGACCCTGCTCGCCGCGCTCGCCCGCCTCGGCAAGCCCGGCGGCAGCTCCGCGTACCTGCGGCTGTCCTCGCGCCCGGTCGACCAGGGCCTGGCCGACGTCCCCGCCGACCCGGCCGCCCGGGAGCGCCGCCGCCGTCAGGTGGTCGCCGGCGCCTACCTGCTGCGCCGCGCCCCGCAGCCACCGGCGCTGACCATCGCCGCGATGGGGGCCCTGCTGCCGGAGGCGCTGGCCGCCGCCGACCGGCTCGCCGCGCTGGGCACGCCCGCCGACGTGGTCTGCGTGACCAGCCCCGGCCTGCTGTTCGCGGCCATGCAGGCCCGCGCCGGCCAGGGCAGCGCCGACACCTGGATCCTCGACGCGGCGTTCCCCGCCGACCGGGCCGCGCCGCTGCTCACGGTGCTCGACGGCCACCCGCACACGCTCGCCTTCCTGGCCGGGGTGCACCGCCGGAGCGCCCGGCACCTCGGCGTGAGCACCTTCGGTCAGTCCGGCGCGCTCGCCGCGGTCTACCAGCACCACGGCATCGACACCGACAGCATCGTCCGCGCCGGCCTGGATCTCACCTGACCCACCCCGGGATCCCGCCCGGCCTCCGGCGGGGCCTCGCCCGGCCTCCGGCCGGGATGGCCTGACCTAGCGCCGGGGCGGGGCGATCAGGGCGCGGGCCGCCGCGGTGGCCCGGTCGGCGACGGCGTCGCTGGAGTGCGCCTTGCGGGCGAAGAAGCCGTCCGCCAGCAGCGACGTGTAGCCGTGCGCCACGGCGATCGTCGCCTCGACGAGCCGCACGGCCTCCTGGTACGAGCGGGAGCCGGTCGCCGTGGCCAAATCGATCAGGGTGGTCATCAGCGCCCGGGTCTGCTCGCGGCGGGCCTCGTCGGGCAGGTCGTACAGCTCGGCGGCGTAGATGACCTGGACGCCGGCGCCCGTGCCGGCGACGTACCGCACGTAGGCGCCCGCGGCCGCGGCCAGGCGCTCGGCCGGGTCGGTTCCCGCCGCGGCGGCGGCCGCGGCGATGGCGGCACGCAGGTCGCGGGCGGCGGCCGCGGAGACCGCGCCGAGCAGGTGCGCCCGGTCCGGGAAGTGCCGGTACGGCGCCGCCGAGCTCACTCCGAGCCGGCGCGCGACCGCGGCGACCGAGAAGCGCTGCAGGCCGCCCTCGGCGAGCAGCTCGAAGCTGGCCTGGATGAGCGCCGCGCGGAGGTCGCCGTGGTGGTAACCCCGTTCCGCCGACACGCCGCCCTCCCCGCTTGCCGATAAGTGAATGGGCTCTTACATTAGCAGGTGATAGCCCTCTTACATTGGCGGAGGCACTGTGAGCATCCGGCTCGGGTACCAGATTCCGAACTTCACCTATCCCGGCGTCGCGGACGAGGACCTCTTCGACACCGTCGTCGCGCAGGCCCGCGAGGCGGAGGCGGCGGGGTTCGACACCGTCCTGGTGATGGACCACTTCTACCAACTGCCGGGCATCGGGGCGCCGGAGAACGCGATGCTGGAGGCGTACACGACGCTCGGCGCGCTCGCTACGGCCACCTCGACGGTCCAGCTGTCCGCGCTGGTCACCGGGAACACGTACCGCAATCCCGCCCTCCTGGCGAAAACCGTGACCACCCTGGACGTGGTATCCCGGGGCCGGGCGCTGCTCGGGATCGGCGCCGGCTGGTTCGAGCGCGAGCACCACGACTACGGTTTCGAGTTCGGGTCGTTCGCCCAGCGCTTCGAGCGGCTGGAGGAGGCCCTGACCATCATCGCCCCGATGCTCAAGGGCGAGCCCGCGACCTTCGACGGCAAGTGGTACACGGCCCGCGGCGCCATGAACAACCCGCGGGTGCGGCCGGCGATCCCGATCATGCTGGGCGGCAGCGGTGAGCAGAAGACGTTCCGGCTGGCCGCGCGCTTCGCCGACCACATGAACATCATCTGCGACATCGACGACCTGCCGCACAAGGTCGCCGTCCTACGCCGGCGCTGCGAGGAGATCGGCCGCGATCCCGCCACGCTTGCCACCAGCTACCTGGTCATGGGCCTGGTGGGGGAGACGGGGCAGGAGGTCGCCGAGCTCGCCCACGCGGTGCCCGAGGACCGCCGCAACCGCGTCTTCCTCGGCACGGCCGACCAGGTCGCCGCGCAGGTGCAGGAGAAGGTCCTCGGCGCCGGGATCGACGGCATCACCATCAACCTGATCCGCAACGGCCACCGGCCGGGTGCCGTCGCGGGCCTGGGCGCCGCCCTCCGGCCCCTGGTCGCCGCCTAGCAGACGTCGAGGTGTGCGGCCCGCGTTGTCGGCGGGCCCATTCCACCGCGGGACGGCTCCTCGCTCGTCAGAACGAGGAGCCGCGACCCGGATGGCGTGCCTCGATGATGCGGAGGGTAGCGGCGGCGACTATCCTCTGTGACTCTTGTCAGGGTGAACACTGCGGGTCTGGAAGCCATCGCCGCTCGCCGCGCCCGCGGCCGCCGAGGCGGCCGTCTCCAGGACCGAGCCGCCTGATGCCAGGTCGATCACCAGCCCACGAACCCGCAGCAAGCGAGCGCGAGCAGTTCCTGAACTGGTGTTATGACAACCCGGGAACCACGGTGCACCAGTTCCAGAGAAGCCAGGTCGCCAGTTCGCGCGTTCCGCGTTCTTACCTGCCGCCGGACCCGAGGCAACTGACCCGCCAGTATGAGGCTCGGCGCCTACCTCCCGTTCGTCCTGTTCATCGCATCGCTCGGTCCTCTCGGGATCCGGCCGACCCCTGGACCTGGAAAGCCGGGAGATCACCAGAAGCCGGGTCCATATGGCAGTACCGCCTTGCGGAACTGCGCGACGCGGGCCTGATCACCTACAGCATCGACAAGGTTCCGCGGATCACTCTCACCGCTCTGGGCAGGACGAAGGTGGAGGCGCAGCGGGCCGACATCGAGGTTCGGCGACGGTGGCGGCAGAAGAACGCCGCCACGAACGGTCTGCTGCGCTGGTTGAGCGAGCAAGACCCAGATGGCCAACGGTGGAACCACGTCGACGGAGTGCTGACGAGTGAGCACGCCACCTTCGAGGGCGAGCAACTGCCTGAGGGCCTGTTCCGGCTCGCTGCGCAGTACCTGCAAGACGAAGGGCTGATCCGCGGAGACGGTGGCGCTGCCGAGATCCGTGGTCCAGTGACCGCGCAAATCACCTTCCAAGGCCAAGAATGCGTTGCACATGGAGGAGACGTGGCTGACCACCTGAGCCGGGAGAACGACCACCGCCCGAACATCACCACCACCTTCAATGCTCCCGTGTCCGGCAACATCGCCCTGCACAACAAGCACGTATCCCAGGGGTTCACCACGACATCAGGCCGTGCCGACGACGAGATCAGTGTCCTCGTGCGCGCCATCGTCGAGGCGCTCCCGGCTCTCGGCCTGCCTGAGGAACACGCCGCCGCGGTCCGCAGCAACACCGACGTCATCGAGGGCGAACTTGCCCGCCGCGAGCAGGACTCGAACATCGTCAAGACGATGATGAGTCGCACGGTGGAGATCATCACCGGGGCCACCGGCAGCACGCTCGGGCTCGTCCTGACCGGGTACGCCAAGGAACTCATGAGAAACGCCGGGCTACCCATCGATTAGGGAGTCTCGCTCGGATCAGGGTGGCTCGTCGACCGGACGTGGCGCCAGCGCGGTGGCCGGTGGCGCACCGGGTCGCCGTGGCGCGAGCTTCCCATCGAGCCCTGGACCCGACCATGATCGGCGAAGACGCCGCCTAGTTCGCGCAGCCGCGGCCGGCCGGGGCGTCCGGCAGGCCCAGCAGCCGCAGTTTCTCGAGGACGGCGGCGGGGGTGAACGGCTTGGTGAGGTAGGCGTCGGCGCCGGCCGCCATGGCATGCGCGATCTGGCTCTGCGCGCATTCGCCGGTGACCATCATCAGGGCGATGTCGCGCCACTGCGGGTGGGCGCGTACGGCGGTGAGCAGGTCCACGCCGTTGAGGTGCGGCATGTCCCAGTCCGACAGGATCACGTCCGGCGGTTGCGGCATGGCGGCCAGCATCCGCAGGGCGGCGCTGCCGTCGGGCGCCTCGACGACCTCGCACCCGGCCGGCGTCAGGATGCGCCGGATGACCCTCCGCATGGCGCACGAGTCGTCGACGACGAGAACCAGCACCTTGTCACCTCGTTGGCGTGGCCGGTGCGGCGCCCCTCGCCGCAGTGGTTGTCGTATCGGCGGCGAGCCCGGGGCGGCGAGCGATTCGCCGGGGTGCAATCGCGGAGTGAGCCGGTGCGCCCGGCCGGCGGTGCGCGGTGCGGGCGGCGCGGCGCGAGCCGGCCGGGGCGGTGGCGTTCGCGTGCCGGCGTCCGTTAGCGCACGACCACCGCGCCGGTCGGGATGAGCCGCAGGAGCCGGGCGACGTGGGGTTGCGGGCTGCGCATGTGGCAGGGGACGCCGTCCGCCGTGAGCTGGCGGAGGATACCGGCGAGCACGCGCATGCCGGCGAGGTCGCAGAAGCCCAGGCCGGCGAGGTCGATGACGACGTGCCGCGGGGCGTGCGCGGCGATGGCGTCGTGCAGCGCGTCGTGGACCTCGACCCGGTTCGACGCGTCGAGCTCACCCGCCACCGCGAGGATCAGCGCGCCGGTCGTCCCGATGACGGTGACGCTGGCGGGTGGTGGTTCCGCGAGTCGCCCGACCCATGGCTGAGTGGCTGTCACGGGCTTCTCCTTCCGGGACCCTCCGCCACCGGGTCTCCTCGCCGAAGCTGTGCGATACCCGAAGTCTCGTCTTCGCCGAGGCGGGCGGCAACCGGAAGGGAACCGTCAGGAAACGCCGATCCGGCGGAGGACGGCATCGGCCAGGCGCGCGGCCGCGCCGTCCGCGCTGCGCAGGAACAGCGACGGCTCGGTGAGCTCCAGCTCGAGCAGCAGCGGAGCGCCGTCCGGGCCCGGCACCAGGTCGACCCGGGCGTAGAGCAGGCGGTCGGCGCCTCCGGGAACCAGCCGCAGCACCCGCCCGGCGAGATCCCGCTCCTGTGCCGAGGGGGTACGGGCGGTGATGTCCTCGCGGTACTCGCCCGAGCGCTCGCCCCGGCCGTTCAGCAGCGGACCCTTGCGGACCGCGTGGCTGAAGGCGAGGGCCCCGGTGGCGTCCGGCAGGCACAGGATCGCCGTCTCGCCCGCGGTGTCGACGGCGGCGAGGTACGGCTGGACCATCGCCGTGCGGCCCTCGGCGCCGAGGCGTTGCACGTGCGCGCGGGCGGTGGTGAGATCCTCGGGCAGCAGATACCGGCCGGTGTCCCGGCTACCCGCGCTGATCGTCGGCTTGATCACCCATTCGCCCGCCTCCGGCGGCGTCCAGGCCTCGCCCGGCTCGACGAAGGTCGTCGGGGTGATCGGCAGACCGGCGGCCGCGAGGTCGCCGAGGTAGTGCTTGTCGGTGTTCCACTCCACGACGTCGGCCGGGTTGACCAGCCTGGGCACCGTGCGCGCCCAGGCGACGAAGGCGTCGCGCCGCGGCGCGTAGTCCCACGGCGAGCGCAGGACGACCAGGTCGTAGCCGTCCCAGTCGGCGGCCGGGTCGTCCCAGCGGACCGCGTCCACGGCCACCCCCCGCTCGCGCAGCGCGTCGCGCAGCGGGTGGTCGTCCTCGTAGAGGTCGGGGAAGATCTCGGCCGTGACGAGAGCGACCCGGGTGGCTCGCTCGCTCTGTGCGTGGGTCATGGAGATCTTGTACCCGGCTCCGCCACGGCGTGCCAGCGCTTTAGCGGGTCCGAGGGCGCCCGAAGCCGGGAACTTAGGGTCGCCTATCCTCACCGCGTGCCCGCCGTCGATGATCCGCCGCCGCTGCTCGCCCTGCGCGAGGTCGGTGTCGTGCACCGCGACGCCGGCGAGCCGGCGACCGCGGGCCGGGCGGTGCCGTGCGGGGTGACCCTCGCGGTCCGGCCCGGCGAGGCCGTCCTGCTGCTCGGCCCGTCCGGCTGCGGGAAGTCGACGCTCGCCCTGACCACCAACGGCCTCATCCCGCACGTCGTCGGCGCCGAGCTCACCGGCGCCGTCGAGGTCGGCGGCCGGGACACCCGCGCGCACCGGGTGAGCGACCTGGCCCGCGACGTGGCCATGGTGTTCCAGGACCCGGACGCCCAGATCGTCACCGCGACCGTCCTCGACGAGGTCTGCTTCGGACCGGAGAACCTGCGGCTGCCGGCCGGCGAGGTGCTGGCCCGCGCCGAGGAGGCGCTGCGCCGGGTCGGCCTGTGGGAGCGCCGCGACGAGGACCCCGACCGGCTCTCCGGCGGCGGGAGGCAGCGGCTCGCGATCGCCTGCGCGCTGGCGATGGGCGCCCCGCTGCTGGTCCTCGACGAGCCGACGGCGAACCTCGACCCGGCCGGCGTCGAGGAGGTCTACGCCGTGCTGCGCGAGATCGTCGCCGCCGGTGACCGGGGCGTCCTGCTCGTCGAGCACAGCCTGGACACGGCGATCGACCTCGTCGACCGGGTGGTCGTGCTGGACCGCGCGGGACGGGTGGTCCTCGACGGTCCGGCGCGGGAGACGCTCGGCCGGCACTGCGACCTGCTCCTCGACCTCGGCGTCTGGCTGCCCGTCAGCGCCCTCGCGGCCCTGCGCCTGCGCGCGGCCGGCATACCCCTGGAGCCGCTGCCGCTGACCCCGGCCGAGCTGGCGGCGGCGCTGGACGCCCGGCCCGAGCTGCCCGCGCCCGCGATCCGGGCGCCCGGCACCCCGCCGGGCGAACCGGTGCTCGTCGTGGACCGGCTCACCGTCGCGCGCGGCGGGCGGCCGGTGCTGCACGACGTCAGCCTGCGCGTCGCCCGGGGCGAGCTGATCGCCGTGGTGGGCGCGAACGGCGCCGGGAAGACGACCCTCGTGCAGGCCGTGGCCGGGGTGGTACGGCCACCGCGCGGCGCGGTCACGGTCGCGGGGCTCGACCCGGCGCGCGCCGGCGCCCGCGAGCTGGCCGGCCGGATCGGCTTCGTCTTCCAGAACCCCGAGCACCAGTTCGTGACCGGGCGCGTCGACGACGAGCTGGCCCTCGGGCTGCGGCTGCGCGGCGTGCCGGAGGACGAGGTGGCCGCCCGGGTCGAGGAGGTGCTCGCCCGGTTCGGCCTCGGCGAGTGGCGAGCGCTGCACCCCTTCCTGCTGTCCGGCGGGCAGAAGCGGCGGCTGTCGGTCGGCACCGCCGTCATCGTCCGCCCCGAGGTCCTGGTCCTCGACGAGCCGACGTTCGGCCAGGACCGCGAGCGCGCCGCCGAGCTGCTCGACCTGCTCACCGGCCTGCACGCCGAGGGCACCACGGTCATCGTCGTGAGCCACGACATGCAGCTCGTGGCCGAGCACGCGACCCGGGTCGTCGCGCTCGCCGGCGGCCGGATCGCCGCCGACGGCCCGCCGGCCGAGGTGTTCGCGCGCGACCTGCCGGGGCTGCGCCCGCCACCGGTCGCCCGGGCCACCCGCGCGCTGGTCCGGCACGACCGATGGCGCGCCGTGACCCGCCTCGCCGACCTTCCGGCTCCGGCCGCGGCGGGTGCGGCGTGAGCGTGCTCGACCTGCGGACGTACAACCCGCTGTCCATATTGTTCGGGACCCTGCCGCTCATGGTCTTGGTGATCGGCACCCGCGACCTGGCGACCCCGGCGCTGGTGTGCGCCGTGGCGCTGGTGCTGATCCTGGCCGGCGCGCGGGCGTCCGGCCGTACGCTGGCCCGGATCCTGCTCGGCGTGCCGGCCGCGCTGGCGGTCATGACCTGCTCGTTCGGCCTCTGGACCGACCCGGCCCGGTTCTCCGGCACCCGGCCGCCCGCCCGGTTCGGCCCGTTCGAGCTGTGGCCCGAGGCGCTGGAGAACGGGCTGGCCACGGGGCTGCGGCTGGTCGCCGTGGTGCTGCTGGCCCTGGTCGGCGGCCTCACCACCACCGGCCCGGACCTGGTCCGCTCGATGGTCCGCCAGCTGCGGGTGCCCTACCGCATCGGGTACGCCGCCCTCGCCGCGTTCCGCTTCGTCCCGCGCCTGCGCCACGAACTCGGTGTCATCCGCAGCGCGCACCGGGTGCGCGGGCTCGCCGGCGGCCGCGGCCCGATCGGGAGCGTGCGCCGGTACGGCGGCTACGCGGTGCCCCTGCTCGCCGGCGGGATCCGGCACGCCGAACGGGTCTCGCTGGCCATGGAGTCCCGGGCGTTCGGCGCCCACCCCACCCGCACGGAGCGTCACGTCGTGCCGTTGCGCGTCCGCGACGCCGTCCTCGTGGCCGCCCTCTGGTGCCTCACCCTCGGAGTGTTCGCATGAAGTCCCTCACCACCCGGTTCCTCATGACCTGCGCGGCGATCGGCGCGGCCAGCGGCGTGCTGCTGGTGCCGGTGAACCACGTCAGCGCGATCCTGGCCCCCACCGTCCCGGTCGCGTACGCGGCACTGGTCGGTTTCTGGGTCCTCGGCCCGGTCCTCGGCCTGGCGGTGCTGCGCCGCCCCGGCGCCGGCGTGCTCACCATGCTCATCGCCGGCCTGGTCAACGTGCCGCTCACGCCGTTCGGGCCGAGCGCGGTGCTCACCACGCTGATGGCCGGCGCGGCGGTCGAGTCCGCCTTCGCCGTCACACGGTACCGGGTCTGGAAGCCGTGGCTGTTCTATGCGACGACGACGGCCGCCACGGCGCTCTACGCGCTGATGGCGCACGTCAGCTTCCACATGGCCGCCACGGCACCCGCCGTCCAGGTGCTGTTCTTCGTCCTCATGCTGGCCGGCGCGGCCGTGGCGACCTGGGCCGGCCTGCGTCTCGCCCGGCGGGTCGCGGAGACCGGCGTCACCCGCGGCCTCGTCCGTCCGACCTCGACGGGTGCCTGACCGTGGGGTACAAGCCGCGCAAGCCGGTCGACCCGCGCGTGCTGCTCGTCGAGGTGCTCCGCACCGAGCGGGTCAGCCCGAACGTCATCCGCGTCACGGTCGGCGCCGAGGGCTTCACCCCGCAGGGCTACGACCAGTGGTTCCGGCTGTTCCTGCCGAGGCAGGGCCAGGACCACCTGCGGCTGCCCACCCGCACGTCGAGCCTCTGGTACGCGCAGTACCTGGCCACGCCGAAGGCTCAGCGGCCCTGGGTGCGCACCTACACGGCCCGGGCGGTCCGCCCGGAGACCGGGGAGCTCGACATCGACTTCGTCGTCCACATGGAGCCGGACGGCACCTCGGGCCCGGCCGCGACGTTCGCCCGTACCGCCCGGCCCGGCGCCAGGGTGGGCGTGCTCGACCAGGGCGTCGCCTACCACCCGCGCCACCCGCACGCCTGGACGCTGCTGGTGACCGACGAGACCGGCATGCCCGCGGTGGCCGGCATCTGCGCCTCGCTGCCCGACGACGCCCAGGGCGTGGCCATCGTCGAGATCCCGGCGGAGGCGGACCGGCAGGACTTCCGGGTGCCGGCCGGCGTCGACCTGCGCTGGGTCGTGCGCGGCCCGGACGAGCACGTGCCGGGACGGGCCGCGCTGGCCGCGCTGCGGGCCGCCGACCTGCCCGCCACGCCGGTCTACGCCTTCCTGGCCGGCGAGTCGTCCCTGGCCACCGGTGCCCGCCGGCACCTGGTCGAGGACCGCAAGGTGCCCCGGCAGCACGTGGACTTCATCGGCTACTGGCGCCACGGTCACGCCCAGCCCTGATCGCCGGGCGGCCGGGCCGGCCGGGTGCGCGGCTAGGCCACCGCCCGGTGGCCGATGTGGCGCAGCCGGTGTGCGGCGACTCCCGCGGCGGTGAGCTGCCCGGCGACGGCGACGGAGGAGTAGTCGAGGAAGACCGCCACCTGCTGGTCGTCGCCCAGATGGCAGGCGGCGGCGAGGGTGCCGAGGCTGATCGGGTCGAGGCCGTCCAGGTCGTGCAGGTCCAGGATCAGCCGCAGCGGGCGGATGTGCCGGACGGCGTGGACGAGGGTGCGGCGCAGCTCGACCGCGTCTTCGGCGTCCAGGACTCCGTGGGGCTGGATGACGAGGCTGCCGTCGGACCTGGTGCCGACGTCGACCGTCGCGCCGGTCATCGCGCTGCCTTTCGACAAGGGCTGTCGGGGTTAGTCAGAGTAGAGCGCGGGAGAACGGCGGTCGACAGCTGGGCGAAGATTTCACTCCCGCGTACTCCGTGCCGCACGCCGGGTCCTGCGCTGCGCGGGACGCCAGGCGGTCAGCATGGCCAGGGCCAGCAGGAGCTCGGCGATGTCGCCGCCGTAGTACATGAGGTCCGCGCCGGCGCGGCGCTCGTCGGCGGGTACGTCCAGCCGGACGCCGATGCCCGCGAAGATGAGCTGGGCCAGCGTGGCGTGGACGGCGATGGCCACGGCGAGCATCACCAGGCGGGCCGGGACCGGCGGCCGGTGCGGGGCCGGATCGGGGCCCGCCACCACCCAGGCGAAGAGGTATCCGGAGGCGAGGAAGTGCGCGTGCACGGCGTGGTGCAGCGCCGGGCTGGTCGTGGTCGCCGTGTAGAGCGGCGTCAGGTACAGCGCGAGCAGCGCGCCGGCCGTGAGCAGCAGGACGACGACCGGGTGGGCCACCAGGCGGGCGGGCCGGCTGCGCAGGATCCGGGTGATCCGCCGGGCGCGCCGTACGGGCAGCGTGCGCAGCAGCAGCGTGACCGGCGCGCCGAGCACCAGGCCCAGCGGGGCCAGCATGGCGAGCAGCAGGTGCTGGAGCATGTGCCCGTGGAAGCTGCGCTCGGCGTATCCGCTCACCGGCGGCAGCAACGCGACGGCCAGCAATGCCACGCCGGTGAGGAAGGCGGCGGTCCGGTGCCGCGGCCAGCCCCGCGGGTCGCGCCGGACGGCCAGGACGTAGCCGGCCGCGGCCAGCGCCAGCACCCCGGCCGGCAGCACGGCCGGGGCGACGGCCGTCGCGCCGCCGGAGGAGTCGCCGCCGTGTGCGAGCAGCGTCACGACCGGTTCACCGGTCGGCGGCGTCACGCGACCGCGCCGCGCGGTGCGGTCCGGCAGCGTCGCGCGGCGGTGCGGCGGTGCGCTGCAGCAGCCATCCGCCGGCGACGAGGATCGCGCCGAGCGCCAGGAAGCCCAGGTCCCAGGCGAGTTGGTGGGGGCCGCCGCGGACGTGGTGGATCCCCAGGAGGTGGTGGTCGACGACGCCCTCCACCAGGTTGAACAGTCCCCAGCCGACGAGCATCCAGCCCCACAGGGCGCGCGACGCCAGCAGGCCGGAACGGTCGCGGCCGACCCGCGAGTACAGCAGGGCGAGGCCGCCCAGCACCGCCAGCCAGGTGACCGTGTGGAACAGCCCGTCCCACAGCGTGTTGATCCGCAATCCGTGCACCGTGTCCGCGGTGTACGACGTGCTGGTCAGCATGTGGTGCCACTGCAGCAGCTGGTGCAGCAGGATGCCGTCGAGGAAACCGCCCAGGCCGATGCCGAGGATGACGCCGGGTGCCGTCAGACGTGGCCGTGCACCGATCTCCATGACATCCGCCTCCTGCCGCTGTGGCGCCCTCCCGCCGGCCCGGCGCCGGTTTCCAGGCGGATGCCCATCGCGGCGACGACGAAACCGGTCTTCCTAAGAGGACGGTGCGCTCAGATCGGCCGTCTCCGTGCGCGCGGGTGCCCGGAACATGACGGCCCCGAGGGCGATCCCGGTGCAGAGCAGGAAGATCTGCGGGTCCAGCTCGGTCTGGTCCAGGATGGTGAAGATCTCCCACCCGGCCGGGCTGGGCAGCCCGAAGCCGCTGGCGGTGAGGGCGGTGAACAGCCACAGCGGCGCCGACGCCGGGTGCGGCGTGCCGGTGGCCAGGAAGACGGGCACCATCACCGCGGCGTCGGCGAGGGCCAGCGCCCCGAGCGCCCCGATCCACCATGCCCGGGCCCGCCGGCCGGTGGCGGCCAGTCGGTCGACGCGGGGGAGCAGCGCGCCGAGCCCGCCGAAGAAGATCAGGTACGCCGGACCGTGCGTCGCCAGCTTCGCGGAGTTGCCGGAGAGGGCGTACTGCAGGAAACCGGCGGCGCAGCCGGGCACCGTGACGGCGAGCACCAGCGTGGTCGTCGCGGCGCCACCGACCGTCCACCAGCGGCCGAGCCGGGCGAGCAGGACCGCGCCGGCGCCGAGGAGCAGGGTCGTCGCCGCGTACTGGAGGGCGCCGGTGTCGGGCAGCAGCACACCGGCGACGACGATCGCGACGAGGAACACGGCGGCCGCCGTCAGCGGAGCGACGACGGTCAGCCGCAGGGCGCGCCACAGCGCCCCCGCCCGCGCCGCGGCGGTGCCGGGCTCGCGCGCCGGGCGGGCGACGGCGAGACTCGCCGCGAACCGCAGCATCGCCCCGGCCCGGGCCTCGCCGGCCAGCACGTGCAGCTCGGCGGCCCACTCGCGGCGCAGGTCGTCGCGGAGCCGGGCGGGCCAGCGACGGACGGCGAGCCGGAGCAGCGCCTCGGCGATCCGCCGGGTCACCATGCCGGCCTCGCGGCGCCGGGCGCGGCCGGGACCGCCGTCTGCGTCCGCAGCTCGGCGAGGGCCTGCCGGGCCTGCGCCACGCCCTCGGGCGTCAGCCGGTAGAACCGGCGGGCCGGCCGGCCCTCGGCTGCCGGGTCGATCTCCTCCCAGCGCGCGGTGAGCCATCCCGCGGCCTGGAGCCGGTGCAGGATCGGGTAGAGGCTGCCGCTGGCCAGGCCGGTCGCCCGCATGAGGTCGAGGCCGTACCGGTCGGTGCCGGGTTCGGCGAGCAGGACGGCGAGCACGCGCGCCGTCGTCACGGTCATCCGCATCGCCGGACTATATCCCATCTCTACATAGGGGGAGGGCTGGCGGGTGACGGGCGGCCGCGCAGGGCGCCGGGGTCGCGGCCACCAGCGCGGCCGGGGCGGCGGTGAACTCCGGGCGTCGACCGGCTTCGACGTCCTGCAGACCTTCGTCGTCAACCCGGTCGCAATGACCCTGTTCATCGAGGCCACGGCGTCGCTGTTCGCGTTCGACCCGGTCGACGAGATCATCGACGCGGTGCGCAACAGCGGCGCCAAGACCTCCCGGAGCGGCACCTGGTGACAGACACGTCCGCACCCCGGCCTCGCGGCGGGGGTGCGGACTTCCTTCGGGTGCTCACCTGAGCCCCTGGGCCAGGTACAGGGCGGCGAGGGCGACGGCGAGCGTACCCAGCAGCAACCGCAGCGCCGCCTCGGGCAGGCGGGGCTGCACCCGGGCGCCGGCGTACCCGCCGAGCAGCCCGCCGGCTCCGCAGAGCAGGCCGAGAGTCCAGTGCGGAGCGATCTCGCCGGTGACGGTGAGGGCGAGGATGCCGTAGGTCGCGGCGCCGGCGATGGAGCTCACGAAGGTGGAGGCCAGGGCGGCGGGCGCGAGCTCGGTCATGGGAGTGCCGCGGCCGGCCAGGATCGGGCCGAGGAGGGAGCCGCCGCCGATGCCGTACACGCCGCCGACGGTGCCGACGGCGAGGCTGAGGCCGAGGATGGCGGGCCGGGACAGCGGGGCCCGCTCCCGCGCGCCCGGCCTCAGGGCACGGACGCAGAGCCAGAGCCCGAGGGGCAGCAGGACCGCGGCGGCGACGAGGCGGAAGGCCCGGGGCCCGGGTACGGCGAAGACCCGCAGGAGCGCGCCGAGCACCACGCCGGGCAGGGTGCCGGCGATCAACAGCCGGGCGAGCGGACCGGCGAGCTGGCCGTTGCGGCGGTAGCGGGCCAGCGCGCCCGGCCCCGAGACGACGTTGAACAGCAGGTTCGTCGGCGTGACCGCCGGATTCGGGACGTGCAGCACGCTGAGCTGGACGGGAAGCAGGAACACCGCTCCGGAGACGCCGACCGGCGCCGTGACGATCGAGAGCGCGAATCCGGCGAGAAAGCCGGCCAGCCCGGTCTGCCAGCTCATCGACGGCACCATATCGAGTGGTTGTTGCGAGGTTTTTGTCGGAGGGGCCCGTCACCATGGCGGCATGGCCCAGCCCTCACCGACGCACCGGCCGCCGGCGGAACTGCCCGTCAACGACGTCCGCACCCGGCTCACCACCCTGGCGCGGATGACCCAGCTCACCGGCGAGGTCACCGTGATCACCGACGGCGGTCAGCCGGTCGCCGCCCTCGTGAGCGTCGACACCGCGCGCAGCCGCAGCGAGACGCAGGCGATGCTGGCCCGCCGCCAGGCGGCCGCCCGGGGATGGCAGGAGCGCCTCGAGGCCATGCGGCAGGAGGTCCGCGCCCAGCACCGGCAGCGCGCCGACGACCTGCAACGGGCCCTGCTCGAGGCGTGGGCGCTGATCGACGAGCTGCGCCCCGCGGGCCGGCACCGCCGGCTGGAACAGCTGCGCGCCATGCACCGGGAGCTGCTGGGGGCGGCGGGCGAGCCACGCTGAACGGCGCTCCCGGATCGCAACCGCTCGAGCACCCGGCCCTGCCGCGGGCTGCGCATGCTGAATGACCCGATTGCTCCTTCGACCGACGAGGCGCCATGACTCATGTCCGTGCGGGCTTGCGCTCCAAGCCCCGTACCCCCTGGATGGCGGCCGCCGCGCTCGCGGCCGCCGCGGTTCTCTTCCCGGGGGTGCCGGCTCAGGCGGCCGCCTCCGCCACGACCGTCTCCACCGCGGCCACGGATACGGCGGCCCTCGGCGTCAACGTGGGTGGTGTCAACGACTGGACGCCCGAGTGGCCGTTCGTGGACGCCTTCCGGACCTCCCGTTACTGGGTCTCGCAGCGTACGGGGCAGGGCTGGGGCCAGGGCCCCGCGCTCAGCCTCGACGCCGACGGCTGGGTGACGAGCCTGGAGAAGGACCAGTCGGTGGATGCCGCGATCCTGCTCAGCCCGGGCCCGTACCCGGCCGGCAAGTTCGTCGTCACCTGGAAGGGCCGGGGAAAGGTCTCGATGTGGGGCGGGGACGGCAAGATGTCCAGCCCGGCCCCGAACCGGTTCGAGTACGAGGTGGGCACGCCGGGCGGCCACTTCCTGCGGATCAGCGAGACCGATCCGCGTGACTACGTGCGCGACATCCACGTGTGGATGCCGGGCTACGAGCACACCGGCGCGGAGCAGGAGTTCCACCCGCAGTTCCTGCAGCGTCTGCAGGGCATGAAGACGCTGCGGTTCATGGACTGGATGGCCACCAACAACTCGGCGCAGGTCACCTGGGACCAGTACCCGACCGAGCGCTTCGCACGCCAGAGCGACGGCGTCGCGCCGCAGATCATGGCGCGGCTGTCGAACCGGGTCGGCGCCGACCCCTGGTTCACGATGCCGCACCTGGCCGACGACGACTGGGTCCGCCAGTTCGCCACCACGATCCGTGACACCGTCGACCCGGACCGCAAGATCTACATCGAGTACTCGAACGAGGTCTGGAACGGCATCTTCGACCAGGCGAAGTGGGCGCAGCAGCAGGGCATCGCCAGGGGGTGGTTCAACCCCGGATGGGAGTGGCAGGCCAAGCTGCGCATGCAGGCGCACCGCTCGGTGGAGATCTTCCGGATCTGGCGGCAGGTGTTCGGTGCCGACGCCGACCGGCGCCTGGTCCGGGTCCTGGCCACCCAGGCTGCCTTCCCGGCGGCCGGCGAGGCCGTGCTGTCCTGGCAGAACGCCTACCAGGAGGCCGACGCGGTGGCGATCGCGCCGTACTTCAGCTGCGACGGTGACTACCTGCGCAACGGCAGGCTCGCCAACCCGGGCGCTCCCGCGGCCGCCGCGGGTGTCCTGAGGGCCGGCGTGACCGGGGTGCTCGACAACTGCGAGCGCGCCGTCCACCAGGAGATCCGCGACTGGATCACCAAGTACAAGGCGCTCGCCGACAAGTACGGCCTGGATCTCATCGGCTACGAGGGTGGCCAGCACCTGGCCGGTATCCACGGCGGCGAGAACAACGAGGCCGTCAACAAGATCATGTACGCGGCGAACCGCCACCCCCGCATGCGCACCGTGTACGCGGAGTACATGAGCATGTGGCGCGAGCTGGGCGGCGGCACTCTCGCCATGTTCGCCTCGGGCGGCACGTACACCAAGTGGGGCTCGTGGGGCCTGGTCGAGTACGAGGGCCAGCCGATCTCCCAGACGCCGAAGTACCTCGCGGTCCACGAGGCCATGCAGGGGCTGGGCCAGCGCCCCTCGGGCATCGTCCGGCCCGCGGTCACCGCCCTGTCGGTCCGTGGCGGCCTCGTCGGCGGGGGAGTCAAGCTCACGATCACCGGCACGAACCTGACCAGTGCCAGCGCCGTCCGCTTCGGCAAGGTCCGCGCTCTGTTCCAGCCCGTGGTGAAGGGTGCCACGACCAGCCTGACCGCGACCGTGCCGCCGAACCTGGCCGGTGGCGTGGTGGACGTGACGGTGGAGAACCCGGCCGGCACCAGCGCGGCGACCACCGCGACGACGTACACGTACTTCCCGCCGCCGCGCGTGGAGTCGCTCAGCACGTCGACGGCGTCGGTCGTGGGTGGCACCGAGGTCACCGTCACCGGCACGGCGCTGTCCGGCGCCACCGTGGTGAAGCTGGGCAAGGCGACCGTGCGCCCGGTCCGGGTGTCGCCGACCTCGCTCGTCTTCAAGGCGCCGGCGCTCGCGGCCGGAACGGTCGACGTCACCGTGACCACGCCGTACGGCACCAGCCCCGTCGTGGCGGCCGGCCGGCTGACGTACGTGAACCCGCCGCGGCCGGTCATCACCGGTCTCTCCGTCGACCACGGCTTCAGCAACGTCGCGACCACGGTCCTCGTCACCGGCACCGACTTCACCGGCGCGACGTCGGTGACGATCGGCAAGGCGCGGGCGACGTCGTTCACGGTGCTGTCCAGCACCCAGCTGCGGGCGGTGCTGCCCCCTCAGCCGGCGGGCACATGGGACACCGTCCGGGTGATCACGCCGGGCGGCTTCAGCTACGGCACCGACGCGACCGACTTCCGGTACTTCGCACCGCCCAGGCCGGCGGTGACCGGCATGTCGGTGCACCGGGGCGCGACCCGGGCGGCGACGACGGTCGTCGTGACCGGCACCAACTTCACCGGTACGAAGCTGGTGACGGTGGCCGGGGTCAGGGCCAAGTTCCGGGTGATGTCGCCGACCCAGCTGACGGTCACCGTGCCGGCGCACGCCCCGGCGAGCGGCCACGTGATCGTGACGAACGCCGGCGGCGAGAGCCTCGCGGCCGGCGACCGGACCGCCTTCGCCTGGGTGGCCGGCTGACCTCCGCGCCACGCTGACGCCGACCCCCGTCGAACCGTATCGGTTCGGCGGGGGTCGAGTCGTGTCGGCGGTTAGCCGCGGGGTGCGGGCTTCGTGACTGGGCGGCCGTTTTGTCGCAGGACCGGCGGGTGTGCACCCCGGGACCGCCCGGTATCCGGCCATCCCATTGACTGGGATGGGCGGCAAAATATCGAAACGCCTCTCTCCTTCGATGGTGGGAGCCGTGACGTGGGAAGACGCCCCGATCCGGTCCACAGTGCACGATTCGCTGTGAGGTGTTACATCTGACGCCGATCTGTACACCTGATCTTCGATGCGGTACTTGTCATCCCGCAAGGCCGCATCGATGGCGGCCCGCCCGCGCCGTGGTGGCGATCCGGGCGTAGCGCATCCACGACATCTGGAGGACGAGGTTGAAGCGAACCTCGAGGCGTTGGCCGCTGACCCTCGCGGTCGCCACCGCGGTGACCGGTGCGGCCAGCATCACGGTGGGCCTGGTCATCGCGCCGGCCGATCGATCGGCCACGGTCGCCGCCGTGGCCGCCCCGGCGGGGGAGACGGCCACCCTGGCCGCCGCCGACGACACCTCCGGCACCGTGACGATCGCCCGGCCCGACGGCAACGGTGGCGTCCAGCGGGTCGCCGGCGACGAGCTCAAGCTCGCCTCCTACGACCCGCGTGCGGGCAAGGCGCGCCTCGTCGGCGCCCCGCGGGGCGGCAAGCCGCAGGCCGGCAAGCCCGTGGTCCGCAAGGGTGACGTGATCGCCAGCGGACGCTCGAAGACCCTGCCCCACGGCGCGCTGGTGAAGGTCACCGACGACCGTGCGGACGCCGCCGGCCAGGTCTCGGTCACCCCGGCCACGCTGCCCGACCTGCTGGGCGACCAGAAGATCACCACCAGCACCCCGGTGCCCTCCACCGACGTGACGGTCAAGCCGTTGACCAAGGGTGTCACGGCCACGATCGAGCAGGTCGCCGGCCGGACCGCCGCGCAGCCCGGTAAGACCGGGCAGACCGGGGCGCCGGCCCCGTCGTCGTCCGTGGCCACCCCGCCGGTCAGCCCGTCCGGGCGAGCGTCGTCGCCGGCCGCCACGCCGCCGGCCAGCCCGTCCGCCGGCGCCGGCGACCCGTCGGGCCCGGCGACGCCGTCGACCGGTGCGTCCGTCGCGCCGCCGACCACCCCGCCCACCCAGGCGTCGCCCTCGGCGCCCACCTCGTCGTCGGAGCCCGCGGAGCCGGCCACTTCCCGCGAGCTGGACGGCGCGACGCTGCTGCCGCCGGCAGCCGTCGCACCCGCGCCGCTGGCCGCGGCCGGGGGCAAGGAGCGGCACAACGTCGGCAGCGAGATCAAGCTCGACCTCGACGTGCCGGTCGGCGAGCTCGGCTTCACCGGCACCGCGCAGGCCGGTCCGACGCTGTCCGGCTGGGTGCACCTCCAGCCGCAGGTCATCTTCAACTACGAACGGGCGCACTGGTACAGCGTCGCCCCGTCCGCGGCGGCGATCGGCATCGGCGGCGCGTACGACTACGGCTGGAAGGTGCACGCCGGCCTGGCCGGCACGGTGGACACCGGGCGCAAGCCGCTGCGGCTGCCCTTCGCCGAGGTGCACGTGCACACCACGCTGCTGGTGGGCGGCTTCCCGGTGGTGGTCGACGCCGACCTGACGTACTTCTACCAGGTCTCCGCGTCCGGCAAGATCACCGTCGACGCCGAGCAGAAGACCGCCGGCGAGCTGTCCCTCGGCGTGCGCTACAGCAAGGACCGGGGCTGGTCGCAGATCCCGCTGGCCACCTCGCACGTGACGCCCGGCAGGAAGCTGGAGATCAACGGCGCGGCCGAGGCCAAGGCCACCATCGGCGCCCAGTTCGACGTCGCCCTCTACGGCGCGGTCGGTGCGGGCCTGGAGTGGGCGCCCTACCTGCGCGCCGACGCCGCGGCGGGCACCAGCACCGCCCCGCGCTGGGGCGTGTACGCGGGCTTCGAGGCCAAGGGTCAGCTCTTCGCCCAGCTGAAGATCCTCGGCATCAAGCTCTTCGAGAAGCGGCTCGACCTGCCGCCGCTGCGCAAGGAATGGCAGATCGCCGGCAGCAAGCCGGCGGCGCCGGGCGGCGGCACGGCCGTCACAGGCTGACCTTCCCACCACGACAGGGCCGGATCCCCACGAGGGGTCCGGCCCTGTGTGTGCCGGCGCTATCCCCGGGGGCCGAGCGCGGCGCGCCGGGATGCCAGGAAGGCGCGCTCGGTCGCGTTGCCGGCCAGGGCGATGGCCTCGTCGTAGGCGGCCGCGGCCTCCGCCTCGCGTCCGAGCCGGACCAGCAGGTCGGCGCGGGTCGCCGGAAGCAGGTGGTAGCCCGGCAGCTGCACATCCTCCAGCGCCGCCAGGGCCAGCGCGGGCCCGTGCACCTCGGCGACCGCGACCGCGCGGTTGAGCGCGACGACCGGCGTCGGCAGCAGGGCCTGGAGCTGGTCGTAGAGGGCCAGCACCTGCGACCAGTCGGTGGCGGTCCCGTCGGTGTGCACGGCGTTGATCGCCGCCTGGATCTGGTACGGGCCGGGCCGGTTGCGCCGCAGGCAGCGGCGGACCAGGTCGTGGCCCTCGGCGATGAGGCCGCGGTTCCACAGTGACCGGTCCTGGTCGCCGAGCCGCACCAGCTCACCGCCCGGGCCGAGCCGGGCCGGCCGGCGCGCCTCGGTGAGCAGCAGGAGGGCGAGCAGGCCGAGGACCTCGGGCTCGTCGGGCAGCAACGCGGCGAGCTCCCGGGCGAGCCGGATCGCCTCCGCGCACAGGTCGGTCCGGATCAGCGGCCCGGCGGTGGCCGTGTAACCCTCGTTGAACATGAGGTAGAGCACGGTCAGCACCGGCGGCAACCGGTCCGGCAGCTCCTCGGCGGCCGGGACCCGGTAGGGGATGCCGGTGTCGCGGATCTTCTTCTTGGCGCGCACGATGCGCTGGGCGACGGTGGCCTCCGGCACGAGGTACGCCCGGGCGATCTCCGGCACCTCGAGCCCGCCGAGCAGGCGCAACGTGAGGGCGGTGCGGGCGTCCGGGGCCAGCGCCGGGTGGCAGCAGGTGAAGATGAGCCGGAGCTGGTCGTCCTGCACCGGTCCCACCTCCTCGGGCTCGGCCTGCTGGTGCAGCAGCAGCGCCTGGGCGTGTCGTGCCTCGCGGGTCGACTCGCGGCGGAGCCGGTCGACGGCGCGGTTGCGGGCGGTGGTCACGATCCAGGCGCCCGGGTTGGGCGGCAGGGCCTCCCACTTCTCCAGGGCCACCGCGAACGCGTCCTGCACGGCCTCCTCGGCGAGGTTGATGTCGCCGAGGAGGCGGACCAGGGTGGCCACGCAGCGGCCGTACTCCGCCCGGTAGACGCCGTCGAGGTCCATGCCGGTGCGCCGGTTCCCGCTCAGCTCTCGGGCTCGTCGTCCTGGAAGGGCCGCACCTCGACCGGCCGCATGCAGGCCTCGGTGCACTTGGCGGCCCAGGCCAGGGCCTCGTCAAGGTCCCGGCAGCGCAGGACCCAGAACCCGCCGAGCTGCTCCTTCGTCTCGGCGAACGGCCCGTCGGTCATGGTGGTCCGGCCGTTCTCGGCGCGTACGACGGTGGCGCTGTCCGGCGGCAGCAGTCCGCCGCCGAAGACCCAGGCCCCCGCGTCCTGCAACTCCTTGTTGACCCGGTCGACCTGCGCGAAGGCGGTCTGCATCTCCTCCGCCGAGGGGGCCGGCTCGCCCTCGACCATGTGTACGGCCAGCAGGTACTGCTTCATGACGTTCCTCCGATGGGTAGACGGGTGAATGGTGGCAGAAACGAGGTGACCGCGGACAGCGTGGTCAGGCGGACAGGCGACGGGCGACGGCGGGGATCACGATCGCGGCGGCGACCAGGTGGGTGAGCATCAGCAGCGCCTTGGTGGCCGGGGTGGCCTGCACGATGACGTCCGGGACCAGCGAGAGCACGGTGAGCGCCACCGTCGTCCGCACGAACGCGCGTCGCGGGTGGCGCACGGTGCGGGACAGGACCGCGGCGAGGACCAGGCCGGCCACCGAGCACAGCGCGGTCAGCACCGCGAATCCGGGCATCGGGATGGGCTCGCCGCCCACGTCGAGGCTGACGCCGGCGGCCCGTCCGGCCACGGCGACGGCCATGGTGGCGGCACCGGCGACCGCGGTGCCGGCGAGACCGGTCCCGATCAGCGCGACGATGCGGGAGTCGGCGGTGCGGGCCGGCTTCGCGGTGATGGTCATGATGCCCTCCGGTGTGTCGCGGACCGGCTCCGTGCCGGCCTCTCACCAGGGCTACGAACGGGCCCGGCCGGAATCGACAGCACGACCGAAGTTTTTTCCGGACTTTTTTCTGAGGCCCCCGGGGCGGGTGTGAACGATGGCCTGCCTCGCCGGCCCCGAGGGGCGATACCCCGGGGGGCCGAAGCTCAAGATGCCGTCAATTCCGCCGATTGTTGCTGTCAGCGGCGGGGGTGCCGCGGGAAGGAGGCGACGTGCTCAGCCAGCGTACGGAAGCGACGCAGCAGCTCACCGATCTGTTGCGGACGGCCCGTCAGTCACTGGGTCTCGGCTGTGCGTTCCTCACCCGGTTGGACGGCACGCACCAGACCCTGGAGCTCGTCGACTCCACGAACCCGGACACCTTCCGCGCGGGGATGAGCCATCCCCAGGAGAACTCGTTCTGCCAGGCGATCCTGGACGGGCGGCTGCCTCCGGTGATGGCGGACGTCACCGCGTACCCGGAGGCCATGAAGCTGCCGGGCGCCCAGGTTCCCTGGATGCGCAGCTTCGTCTCGGTGCCGGTGGTCCTCAGCGACGGCACGGTCTACGGCACCTTCTGCGCGGCCGGCTTCTCCACCGACCCCGAGCTCGCCCCGCGGGACCGCGCGCTGATGGACGTGCTCTCGCACGCCGCCTCGGTGATCATCGAGCCCGGCCTGCAGGAGGCGGCCCGGCACGCCGAGATCGCCGAGCGGCTGGGCCCGGTGCTGGACGCCGGCGGCCCGGTCGTGCTGCTGCAGCCCATCGTCGACCTGGCGAGCCGGGTCCGGGTCGGCGCGGAGGCGCTGAGCCGCTTCCCCCGGGAGTGGGACCTGCCGCCGGACCGCTGCTTCGCCGACGCCCACGCCATCGGCGAGGGGCACCGGCTCGAACTGCTGGCGCTGCGCCGGGCCGCCGCCCACCTGGACCGCGTGCCGCACTACGTGACCATGAACGTCTCGCCGGCGACCCTGCTGACCCGGGCCTGCACCCGCCTGCTCGACCGGTTCCCGCTGGACCGGGTGGTGCTGGAGCTCTCCGAGCACGAACCGGTCGAGGACTACGACGCGCTCAAGGCCGTGCTGGCCCCGCTGCGCGCCCGCGGCATGCGCCTGGCGATCGACGACGTGGGCGCCGGGTTCTCGTCGCTGCGCCACATCGTCGTCACCGCCCCCGACGTCATCAAGCTGGACCGCAGCATCGTCACGGGGATCGGCACCGACCCGGTGCTGAGCGTGGTGACCCACTCCCTGGTCGACCTGGCCCGGGCCACCGGCGCCACCGTGGTCGCCGAGGGCGTGGAGACCGAGGCCGACGCCGCGGCCCTGACCGCCGTCGGTGTCGACCTGGGTCAGGGGTGGCTCTTCGGCCGGGCGACCAGCCCGGAGGAGCTGCGCGAGGACTACGCGGTAGCCGTCGCGTCATAGGCCCGCCGGACACACGGCGTCCCCGGGAGCGTGTCGCTCCCGGGGACGCTTCGTCATGGGGACCGGCCTACGGCATCGCCACCGTGACGGGGGTGGAGTTCTCCGCCGCGGTGTACGCCACCACGTGGTAGAGGCCGGGCTTGACGTGCCGCCGGGGCTCGGTCCACTGCTCGGTGCGCGTGCCGGCGACCAGCCCGAGCCGGTCGACGAGGTGCACCTCGCCGGCCACCGTGCCCTCGATCAGGTACCAGGCCTGCACCGACACCGCGTCGGCCGGCGCCTCGACCGTGTAGCTGCTGGTCATCCAGCCGGTCGTGGCGTCGACGGTGGCCCGGTTGTTGGTCGCCAGGTTGTGCACCCGGCCGTCGGCGGTGGTGAACTTCAGGCCCGCGCGCACCCACCGGCCGGCGCCCTGCGCCTGTGCCGAGACGACCGAGGTGTAGACCTGCCCCGGGGTGGCGTCCAGCTTGCGGCCCGCGAAGCTGACCTCGCCGGTGCCGCTCGAGGTCAGCGACATCGCCCCCGTGCCGGCCGCGCCGGTGGTGCCGACCCGGGCCAGCGTGGTGCGGAACCCGGCGGTCCAGCCGGCGGTGCCGGCGGCGGCCTTCTCCAGGCCGGACTCGTCCGCGGTGAGCAGGTTGCCCGGGATCGTCGCGCTGCCGACCGGCAGGTCGCCGACGACCCGGCCGTCGCGGTACACCCGGTAGCCGGCGATCGGGCGGCCCTCCAGCGCGTACGACTCCTCCCAGCTGAGCGTCCGCCCGTGCGCGGTCAGGTTGTTCGGGGCCTCCGGGGCCTGGGCCACGCGGTGGTAGGCGGAGGCGATCAGCCGGCCGGCCGTGTTGGCCTGCCCGGCCGGACCCGTGAGCACCGTGTTCGTCGGCGTGGTGGGCGCGCGGCGGGCGCCCAGGTGGATGCCGTACCAGGTGGTCGGCTTCCCGGGGCCGTCGCCGACGGTGTTGCCGTACACCCGGTCGCCGTCGCCGATGGACAGGCCGATGCCGGCGGTGTCGAAGAACCCCGCGCCGGTGTCGTAACCGGTCGAACCGCCCCAGCCGGAGTTGCGCACCAGGTTGCCGGTGATGGTGTCCGGGGCGTCCTTGGCGTGGGCGTAGCTGCCGAGCACCAGGATGCCGGAGCGGCCCGCGTACTGGACCACGTTGTCCCGGATGACGTTGTTACCGCCGGGACGGACGATGTGATCGGTGTCGACGGTGCTCTTGTCGTTCCAGCCCCCGGTGGTGCCGGTCGTGTCGTCGGCGTCGCGGTAGTCGTCGTAGACGACGACGATGCCCGCCTCGCCGGGGTAGCTGATCCGGTTGCCGGAGACCACCGAGTCCCGCGGGTTGGTGATGTCCTTGTTCTCGCCGCTGTGCTCGTAGCCACCGTTGGTCTTCAGGCTGATCTGCGCGCCGTGCAGCACGTTGTCCGCGACGGTGGCCTGCACCAGGCCCTCCAGGTACATGTTGCCGGAGCTCCACCGCTCGCCGCGGGCCGCCGCCACGGCGCCGTCGGAGACGACGGTGTTGCGGCGCACGGTGGTGCGGATGGCGTTGGTGAAGTCGAAGCTGTTGCCGTGGATGGTCTTGTCGAACTGGTTGTACTCGACCACGACACTGTCGTTGCGGCTGCCGCCGCCCACGTTGTCCTCGTCGCCGGACTCCGCGCCGCCCCAGTTGTCGAAGCGGTTGTCGACGAGGCGGACGTCCCGCACGCCGTCGCCGACCCACACCTTGAAGTACTCCAGGTTGGTGAAGCGCACCTGGCGTACCGTCCAGCGGTCGCCGACGGCGATGCCGCCACCGGCGTTCGTGCTGGCCAGGCTGCCGTCGGGCCCGCGGAAGTCGCAGTACGCGCCGGGGCGGCCCGGCAGGTTCCGCCGAATCGGGGCGCCGGCGCCCTCGCGGCAGTTGCCGTTCACGGTGAGGTCCGCGACCAGGTTGCTGCTGCCGGCCTGGCGGGTGTGGAAGTCCCAGCTGATCAGGTAGCCGTAGGTGAAGTTCTGCCAGTTCGCCGTGATCATCGAGACCGTGGTGTGCCGCAGGCCCCGACCGCGCAGGTTCACGTTCGGCGGCAGCTGCAGGCCGCGGCTCAGCCGGTAGGTGCCGGCCGAGAGCAGCACCGTCGCCGGCCGGGCCGGCGTGCGCACGGCCCCGCCCGCGTCCAGCACGGCCGGGACCACCAGGGCGGCGGCCCGGTCCACCGCGGCCTCGAGCGCGGCGTGGTCGTCGCCGCCCGACGGCGCCGGCGCGAAGACGCAGGCGGCGTCGGTGCGGCAATCGTTGATCGACATGGCCGGCGGTGCCACCGTCGGCGCCAGCGAGTACGCCAGCGCGGCCGGCTTGGCGGCCGGGGCCGGCGGGGCGGCCTGCGCCGGCTTGGCCGCCCCGGCCGGCGGGGCGGCCTGGGCCGGCTGGCTCACCAGCAGGGGCGCCGAGAGCAGCGGAAGCAGGGCGGCGGCGGCGAGCCGCTTGGCGGTGACCGCGTCGCGGCGTCGTTCCCGGCGGGACGCGCGGGGCCCGGCAGTGTCAGTCATGCGTACCTTCTCGATCGGGGCGGCGGCCCGGCTCTCGGGGCCGGTCACCATGGCGGCGCAACCCATCGGCAACCGGCCCGCAATCAAAAGGGTTTTCGCGAGGGTCATACCGCGGGCGCCCAGCGCCGGACCGCGGCGGCCGCCGCCAGCGTGGCTCCGGCCAGCAGCCCCCAGAGCACCCCGGGACCCGCGCTCAGCAGGGTGGTCAGCACGGCGGGGGCCGCCGCGTTGCCGATGCCGGTGGAGAGCTGCCAGCGGGCCAGCGCGCGCCCGAGCGCCCCGGGCGGTGCGGCCGCGGCGACCAGGGCGGTGCCGCTGCCGGCGTACAGGATCTCCCCGACGGTGTAGGGGACCGCGACCAGGGCGACCGCCGCGGGCCCGGCCGGCCCCGCCGCCCAGAACCCGAGGTAGGACGCGGCGAGCACCACGCCCGCGGCCGCCAGGACGGTGCGGCGGGGGAGCCGGCGCAGCCGCACGACCAGGAACACCTGCAGGGCGACGACCAGCACGGTGTTGCCCGCGAACAGCGCCGCGGACCAGCCCGGCGCGGCGTCCAGGTGGGTGACGAGCAGCGCCGGCAGCGCCACCTCCAGCACGCCGAAGCAGAGGGCGTACGGCAGGTTCGCCCACGCCAGCGGCCCGATCCCGGTGCCGCCGCCGTCCGGCATCGGCACCCGGGCCACGACGGGGCGGGGCAGGGACAGGATGAGCACGCCCGCCAGCAGGTAACCGGCCCCGTTGGCCACGGCGAGCAGGCGGAGCACGTCCGTACCGCCGGCCACCGCCAGGCCCGCCACCAGCGCGCCGGCGCCGAGTCCGGCGTTGCGGACCGTCCGGGCCAGGGCGAGCGCCCGGTCCGGCGGCCCGTCCGTCATCGCGGTGACGAGCGCCGCCTGCGCCGTCGGCAGGGCCTGCCCGCCCGCGCCGAGCAGCAGCGCCGCCGCGACGTAGCCCGGCATCCCCTCCGCGGCGAGCAGCACCGCGATGCCCGCCGCACGGACGAACATCGTCGCCGCCATCGGCGAGCGCCGCCCGCCCGCGTCGATCCAGCGGCCGAGCAGCGGGATGCCGGCGAGCCCGGTGAGCAGGCCGGCGGTCAGCGCCAGGCCGGCGGAGGTCACGCTCAGGTGCAGGACGCTGAGGCCGTACAGGAGGAGGAAGGGGCGCAGGAGGCCGGAGCCGAGGGCGTCGACCGCCAGGGCGACCGCGTAGCGGGGCGAGAACATGCCGCCGACCGTCCACCGGACGACCGCCGATCGGCGCGTCGATTGACGGTTCCCGTCAACCGTCGCGGGGGTCCGCGCGGACCGGCCCCACAATGGGGCCGTGGCACTGACGATCGACATCACCGGCATGCCGGCGGAACGCCTCGCCGTCGCCGCGTCCCCGCTGGCCGAGCTGGGCGCGATGCTGCACGTCCTCGCCGCGCCCGCGCACCATCCCGCGCTGCAGCCGTGGGCCGCCGGGGTCCTGGCGGCCGGCAAGCCGTCGTTCACCGACCGGCTGCTCGAGGCGGAGTTCCTGTGGCACTCGTCGCGCGCCGACTTCCTGGTGCCCGCCCACCCGCGGCCGACCCTCGCCGAGGAGCTCGACGACGTCGACGCGGTCAGCGACGAGGCGTACGTGGCGGCCGCGCTCGTCACCACCTGTGGCTGCTCGCGGCTGTCGTTCCGGCGCGGCGGGCCGGACCGCCTCAAGGATCTTGCGCGGGCCCGAGGGCCGGTCCAGGCCGCGTTCGCCGAGCGGCTGCTCGACGATCCGGGCCCGGTCCGGGCGCGGGTGCGGCGCCTGCTGGAGGACTGCGTCGAGGAGTTCTTCGGGGAGGCCTGGCGGCGGGTGGCGTTCGACCTGGCGGCCGACGCGCGGCGCATGGCCGACCTGCACGAGCGGCAGGGCCTGGCGGCGGCGCTGGCGGCGATGTCCCCGGCCATGACCCTGTCGGGCACCCGGATCGTCCTCGACAAGCTGCAGGACAGCTGGACCACCGCGGCGGACGGGATGACCTTCATCCCCACCGTGTTCGGCCGCCCGCACCTGGTCTCCGTGTACGCCCCCGGCTGCCGCCCGGTCGTGCAGTACCCCACCGCGGCCGGGGAATCGGTGCCGCTCGACGTGGTGCGGCGCCGGATCGACGCCTTCGCCCATCCCGTCCGGCTGCGGCTGTGCCGGACGCTGGCGCGCGGGCCGCGCACCACCGGGGAGCTCGCCGAGGCGTGGCAGCTCAGCGCCCCGGAGGTGTCCCGGCACCTGGCCGTCCTCAAGAAGGCCGGCCTCACGGTGACGACTCGGCGCGGCCGGTACGTCAGCCACCAGCTGGACCTGTCGGCGACGGCGGCGCTGGGCGCGGACCTGATCGCCGTCCTGCTGCGCTGAGCGCGGCGGGAAGAGCAAGTTTCGAGAAGCTCTTCGCAGGCGCCGCCGCTACCGTCGGGACACTGTGCTCGGACACGACGGAAAGGGCTTCCCATGGCGAACGGTGGCTTGCTGACCCCCCGGACGCTCAACGAGAGCCACCACCGCGCCGCGCTGAACGTCTTCATGCTGATCGTGTTGGCGCACTGGGCCGAGCACATCGTCCAGGCCGTGCAGATCTGGGGACTGGGCTGGCAGCGTCCGCAGGCGCGCGGCGTCCTGGGCGTGCCGTTCCCCTGGCTGGTGTCCTCCGAGTGGCTGCACTACGGCTACGCGCTGGTCATGCTGGCGGGCCTGTGGATGCTGCGCGACGGCTTCACCGGGGCCTCGCGGCGGTGGTGGCTGCTCGCGTTCGGCCTGCAGGCGTGGCACCACGTCGAGCACCTGCTCCTGCTGCTCCAGGCGCAGACCGGGCGGCCGCTGCCCGGCCAGGCGGCGCCGACCAGCATTCTGCAGCTGGTGGCGCCCCGGGTGGAGCTCCACCTCTTCTACAACACCGTGGTCTTCGTCCCCATGGTGGTGGCCGTCTACCTGCATCTGCGGCCCAGTGCGGCGCAGGCGCGGCGGATGCGGTGCAGTTGCCGGCCCTCGGCGGCCGGCATCCGGCCGGAGTCGCTGCCGGCCCCGGTCGTCTGACGGCCATGACGGCCGTCGGACTCGTCGTCCTCGCGGCGGCCCACCGGCACGGCGGGATGGGTACGGCGGACGCCCTGCTGCTCGCCGGCAACGCGGTGCTGGTCGTGGTGTCCCTCGGCCTGCTGTTGCGGCGGCCGAGGGTGCGCGCCCGGGCCGACGGACGCTGGCGGCTTCCAGCGGCGGACCGCCGACCCGGCGGACCCTCCCGCCCTCCGGCGGCGGACCGCCGACCCGGGGGAGTGGGCGACGACGAGCCCCTACGGCGCTGACCGCGGCGGGGTACGCACCACCGCGGACGGGCCGGCCCGCCAGCCGACGCTGGGCCACATCAGACACTCGTCGGACAGGCTGAGCATCACGAACCGCGGCCCGTCGGGAACGGCGAAGCTGATGCTTGCGGACCCCTCCGCGCCGGTGCAGCGCACGCCGCGGGTCTCCAGCACCGCCCGGACCGCGTCGATCTCGTCGACCAGCAGAACCACCTCAGCACACGGACCGCTCTGCGCGGACGTGGCGCGGTGGTCGGCGGACGTGGCGCGGTGGTCGAGGGACCAGTCCAGGACCAGGACGACGCCGCCGGCCTCGTAGCTGATCGACTTCCGGTCCTCCGCCGTGGCCCGCAGGCACAGCGACTCGTCGAAGAAGCGCCGCAGCGCCGCCACGTCCTGGCGCGAGGCGTGCAAGCGTCCGATCCTCGGGTGCGTCGCCACCGTGCTGCTCCTTGTGCGGGTCGTCCCTGTATTGTGCAAGCCGCCGCCGGGGCGGGAGTACTTCCAGCTTGCTCATCTCGGGCCGGTCGCCACGCCCTAGGTCGGCCGGTCCTTCTTGGGCAGGGTCTTGACGACCGCGTCGTACGAGGCGTCCACCGCCTCGCGCAGCTCCTCGTCCGGGATCGCCCCGCCGATCCGCAGCGAGTTCCAGCCGTACCGGCCGATGTAGGACGACGGCGACGCGTCGTCCGGATAGCGCTTCAGCCACTCGTCCGCGGCGTCGCGGTCCTTGCCGCACTTGACGCCGACGGAGGTGATCTCCGCGCCGAGGAACGCGAAGACCTTCGCGCCCACCTTGGCCACGACGTCGCCCTCCCACGGCTCGTCCTGCCAGGCGCCGGGCTTGGACAGGCAGTACGCGAGCATTTCTTCCCCGGTCATGGCATCAGTCGTACGCCGTGGCGCCCGTACGCGCAACCACCCCGGCAACGGCGCCGATCTTCGTAGCCGAAAGAGCAACACGAGAGAAGGCGCCCGAGCCGGCACCGGCCGAGCATGACGGGGACGGCTCCACGCCTGGAGGTGGCGAATGCTGACCGGTGCTCCCCTTGTCTCCCTGGTGATGTACGCGTCCAACGTCGCCGAGTCCGCGGACTTCTATCACCGCCGGCTGGGCCTGCCCCTGCTCCCGGCCGAGCCCAACGAGGCACGCGTCGGCGCGGGCGGCATCGACCTGTGGTTGCGTCCCGCAGGCCGCCACGGCGTGCAGCTGTTCGGGCGCCGCGACGACTCGTCCGACGTGGTGTTCCTGGTCGAGGACATCGAGGCGACCCGCGCCGCCCTCGAGGGCCGGGGCATCCAGTTCGAACGGCGGCGCAGCTACGAGATCGGCTCGGTGACCGACTTCTACGACCCGAGCGGGCACCGGCTGATGCTCTACCAGCCGTCGCCGACCGCGCTCGGCTGGCCGAGCGGGCCCAAGGTGAAGGAGGTCTGGCGCTCGCACGGCCGCGGCGGTGCGGAGGTCATCGGGCCCGCGGCGGGCCCGGCCGAGGGCACGCCCGCGCAGACCGGCCTGGCCGGCAGCCCCCTGGTCTACCTGTTCATGTTCGAGAACGACCAGACCGCCGCCCTCGACTTCTATCGCGACCGGCTCGGCCTCGAACTGCTCGAGCGGGTGCACTGCTGCAACCAGGACTGCGACGAGGAGATCGAGGGGATCGGCAAGTACGACGGCGGCGACGTGCTGCTCGCCACCCACCACATGCACGAGAAGAGCATGGTCTTCGACGACCTCGGCCGGCCGTACTCCCCCCGCGAGTTCACCCCGGCGCACGGCCAGGGCATCGCGCCGGTGTTCCGGGTGGACGACGTCGCCACGACGGTCGACCGGTTGACCGGCCGGGGTGTGGCGTTCCCGCTCGGCGCCCAGGCCGACCCGTCCGGCACGCTGGCGCGTTTCGAGGACCCGTTCGGCCATCCGTTCTTCCTGTTGGAAAGGGCGCCGGTGAACGGTGCGCAGCAGAGCAAACGGCGAGAAGGCGCCGGCACCGCCCGCTGAAACAATTTCTCCAGACGACTTCGTTGAACTCCCGTTGCACAAGCAGAGAGGGAACAGCCATGCCCGTCAACGTGTACCGCAATGAATCCCTGGTCCAGATGGAGACCTACGAGGCCGAGCCGGCCCAGGTCGACGAGCTCGTCGAGCAGGTCCGCGCCAAGTGGTCGCTGTTGCGGGAGCACGGCTTCGCCGGCGACTACCCCATCGAGGTGCTGCGCGGCGGCCGTAACGGCGGCAACATCAAGGTCGTCGAGGTGTTCCGCTGGAAGTCCATCCAGGACCGGATCAACGCCCAGAACGATCCCGACTACATCGCGCTGGCCGGCCGGATCTCCTCGCTGACCGCCACCGAGGGCCCCAAGGAGGCCTTCACCCAGGCCGTGCGGGGCTTCAACCACAACTTCCCGGCGATCGGCGGCGTGGAACTGCTCAAGGGCGTCTGCTCCTGCCTGCTCACCATCGACGGGGTGGTGAAGGACTACCAGATGAGCGTGAAGAACGGCATCGTGCTCATGCACCGTAGCCCGCGCATGGACCTCGACGGCGACGGCAAGAACGAGATGTACCTGAAGATCCTCATGCACGGCGGTGAGATCATCCAGGCCGCGCTCGGACCCATCCGCGTCGAGCAGAACTTCAACCGGCCCAACGACGGCATCGTGAAGTCCAACAGCCCCGACGGGTCCGACTTCCCGGCCACGGCGATCTGGCGGGTGTCGTGGAAGATCCACACTCCGCTCGGCCCGGTCCTCACCGACCCCGACCAGCCGCTGATCTTCGGGCCGGCGACGGTCAACCACTACCCGCCGGTGGGTACGCACTTCCACTCGCCGACCGGTCCGGTGGCCCTGGTGCACGAGGAGACCGGCGCCCGGGTGGGCACGCTCACCCCCGGCGAGCTGACCGCCTTCGACATCGTCGTGACCAAGGACGACGAGATCTACGCCGACGTGCTCAACACCCCGCCGGCCGACATCTTCGAGGTGATGGCGGAATGGCAGGCCCGGATGGGTGACAAGGAAGTCGCGCCGGTGGTGGCGGGAGCGACCGACGGCGTGATGTGACCAATCCAGGGGAGGGGCCGCCGACCAGCTGGCTGGCGGCCTCCGATCCGGATCCGTTCCCGGCACCGGACGCGCTGCCGCCCGGCGCCGACGTCGTGGTGGTCGGCGGCGGTCTGATGGGCGTGTCCGCGGCCTACTGGATCGCCCGCCGCGGCGGCTCGGTGCTGCTGCTCGAGGCCCGGCGGCTGGCGTGGGGCGCGAGCGGCCGCAACGCCGGCATCCACCTGGCCGGGCTGCAGGCGATGGAGGACGACACGGTGCTCCGCAAGGTGATCGCCGAGGAGGGCTTCGACCCGGGCTACCGGCGTACCGGCCATCTGGCCCTGGCCGCCTCCCCCGAGGTGTGGGAGCAGTTCCGGGCCGAGGTGGCGCGGCGGCCGGCGACGGCCAGCCCGCTGCACGCGCTCGACCGGGCGGCCTGCGCCGGCCTGCTCCGGATGCCGGTCGCCGGGCACTTCGCCGGCGGGCGGTGGATGCCGGACGGGCACGTGGTCCAGCCGGCGCGGCTGGTGCACGGACTGGCCGCCGCGGCCCGGCGGCACGGCGCCCGGATCGGCACCCGTACCCGGGTCCTGCGCGTGGTGGCCGGCCACGACGCTGCGCTGCGCGTGCGGACCACCCGCGGTACGGTCCGGGCCGCCCAGGTGGTCTACGCCTGCCACGCGGAGGTCGCCCGCTTCTGCCCCACGCTCGCCGGCTTCATCCGGCCGGTACGCGGGCAGGTGCTGGCAACCGCACCCCTGCCGCCGCTGTTCGCCCCGGGCATGGCCGTCGACTTCGGCAGCGTCTACTGGCGGCAGGCGCCCGACGGGTCGATCGTCATCGGCGGCTGCCGCGCGGCCTCCACATCGGACGACGTGGACGAGCGCCTCGACCCGCCGGTGCAGCGCGCCCTCGAAACCTTCCTTCCCACCGCCTTCCCCGGATTCCCCCGGTTCGAGGTGCGGCGGCGGTGGGCGGGCGTGATGGACCAGACCGCCGACGGACGGCCGTTGATCGGCGCCGTGCCGTGGGCGCAACGGCAGTGGGTGATCGCCGGCTTCGGCGGTCACGGCCTGCCACCCGGCATCGCCGCCGGCGCGGGACTGGCCGAGGCGATGGACACCGGGCGCCGGAGCGGACCGGTGCCCGCCTGCGACCCCGCCCGTGCGGTGCCCGGCATGGAAGGACAACGATGAGCATCAAGACCGACGGCCTGGCCGACTCGCCGCTGATGTTTGTGTTCCTGGACGTCTCCTCGTTGCCCCGGCACCGCCGGCTGTACGAGGAGGTCTTCGGCTTCCGCGTCATCGAGAACCAGTTCCACCCGCCGCACGAGCACCACGGCCTGGTGAAGTACGACGCCGGCGGCACCATCCTGGCGGTCAACCTGTTCGCCGAGCGCAAGTTCCAGCGTCCGGACGCGGACGGCGTCACCCTCGTCTGCCGGGTCGCCGATCCGGACCGGCTCCGGCCGCTGTCCGGCTACGGGCAGCGCACCGGTGACGACTTCACCGACGCCGACGGGCATCACTACCGGTTCACCGGCGCCCCCGCCGATCCCGGGCTGGACGCCGAGATCGGTGAGCTGCGGGTGGCCGTACCGGACCTGGACGCCGCGCTGCCGTTCTACCGCGACGTGCTCGGCCTGCGCCCCGAGACGGTGACCGGCGACTCCGCGCGGTTCCGTACGGGAACGCTCGACCTGACCGTCTACCACGCCGCGCAGAGCCCGGACGGGCGGCCGATCCGCCACAACGCCTGCCTGATGGTGTTCTACACCGGCGACGTCGTCGCCGCCGAGCGGGACCTGCGCGAGCGGGGGCTGACGTTCTCGCAGGGCGCCGGGTTCAGCGACATCGGTGGCACGGCACGCTTCCGCGATCCGTCGGGCCACGTCTTCTGCCTCTACCAGCCGTCGGCCGAGAGCCTCACCTGGGGCAGCGCCGACAAGGTCATGGAGCTCATGACCTCCCGCCCCTCCGGGTCGAGTTCCAGGAACTATCGCGCCCCTACCCGCCGCTGAAGCAAGGGAGCCTGCCCATGCCGACCGATGCTGCCACGCTGACCGAGCGACGCGTCGTCTATCTCTTCCTCTACGTGCGCGACCTGGCCGTGTCGCGGGACTTCTTCGAGCGGGCCCTGCGCCTGCGCGTGCTCGAGGAGGACGACCGGTCCGTCAAGTACGACACCGGCGAGGTGATCCTGGCGCTGAACCGGGCGGACGACTACGGCATCGCGCTGCCGAACGAGCCCGACCACTCCACCGACATCGTGTTCCTGGTCGAGGACCTGGACGCCGCGCGCGCCGCGCTGGAGGAACGCGGCGTGGAGTTCACCGAGACCCACAACTACGAGATCGGCGGGATCAGCGACTTCTACGACCCCGACGGGCACTGGTTCACCCTGTACGAGACCTCGGAGGAGTCGCTGACCTGGCCGAGCGGCGACCGGATCCAGGCGGTCCGCAAGCTGTACCAGGCCGACGGCGAGCCGGGCCTGCGCGGCCCGCACGGCGGGCCGGACTTCAGCCTGGACGGCAAGCCACTGATCTACCTGTTCCTGTTCATCCGCGACGCCGAGGAGGCCGTCGACGTCTACGCCGAGGGCCTGGCGATCCGCGACCTGGAGGGCGGGCCGTGCAGCCGCGCCTCCACCGCCGACGAGGAAGGCGTCATCAAGTACGACACCGGCGGGATCATCCTGACCACGCACTCGCTGGAGACGGTACGGGAGGAGCACGAGATCATCGACCACCCGTGCCCGCCGCGCACCGTGAACCCGGCGGAGATGGGTGGCAAGGCGGTGGTCTTCCACGCCCCGGACATCGAGGTGGCGGTCAAGGAGCTGGCCGAGCGGGGGATCCAGTCGCCCGAGGGCATCGTCCGCTCGGAGATCGGCGCGACCGCCCGCTACACCGACCCGTCCGGCCACGTGTACTTCCTGTACGAACCCTCCGAGGAGGCGCTGCGCACGCCCAGCGGCCGGAAGCTGCGCACGATCATCTCGCGGACGTACTGAGCCGTGGCGGGCTCCGCCGGCCAGGCCGCGTACCGGGACCTGCGGGGACTGGTGCGTGGCCTGCTGCTGCGACCGGGCGACGACGGGTACGACGCCGCGCGCCGGGTGTGGAACGGCGCGATCGACCGCCGGCCGATGCTGATCGTGCGGTGCGCCGGCGCGGACGACGTCGCGGCCGCGGTGCGCTACGCCGTACGCCACGGCATCGAGCTGTCGGTGCGCAGTACCGGCCACAACGTCACCGGCTGCGCCGTCAGCGACGGCGGGCTCACCCTGGACCTGTCCGGGATGCGCGCGGTCCGGGTGGACCCGGACCGCCGGACCGCGGTGGCCGAGCCCGGGGTGCTCTGGGGCGACTTCGACCGGCAGGCGCAGGTCCACGGCCTGGCGACCACCGGCGGGCGTATCTCCACCACCGGGGTGGCCGGCCTGACCCTCGGCGGCGGCTTCGGCTGGCTGATGCGCCGCTACGGCCTGGCCGCGGACAACCTGCGCTCGGTGGACCTCGTCACCGCGGACGGCCGGCTGTCGCATGTGGACGCCGTCACGGACGCGGAGCTGTTCTGGGCGCTGCGCGGCGGCGGCGGCAACTTCGGCGTGGCGACCTCCCTGGAGTTCGAGCTGCATCCGGTGGGCCCCCTGGTGACCGGCGGTGCCGTCTTCTATCCGGCGGCCGCGGCCGGCCGGGTGCTGCGGTGGTACCGCGACTTCATCCGGGACGCCCCCGACGTCCTCTCCGCGCAGTGCAACCTGCTGAGGCTGCCTCCCGCGCCGTTCGTCCCGGCGGAGCTGCACGGCGTGCCGGCGGTGGCGATCGCCGTGTGCCACCTCGGCGCCGAGGCCGTCGCCGAGCGGGACCTCTCCGCGCTCGCCGACCTCGGTCCGCCCCTGCTGCGCCGGACCGGCCGCATGCGCTACACCTCGCTGCAACGTCTGTACGACATGGCGGGCCGCTTCGGGTCCTACGTGTACGGTCGCGCGGGATACCTACCGGCCCTGGACGACCGCGCGATCGCCGTGCTGGACGGCGGTGCCGCCGCGGTCCCGTCGCCGCACTGCATCGTGATGATCTCGCCGCTCGGCGGGGCGGTGGCCCGGGCCGGGCCGTCCGAGACCGCGGTCGGCCACCGCGACGCCGCGTTCAGCGTGTCGGTGGACGCGGTGTGGCGGCGTCCCGCCGAGGCACGCGCCCACCGCGACTGGGTGCACGGTCTGTGGGACGGGCTGCGTCCGTCCACCGCCGGGGTCTACGTCAACGAGCTCGGTGACGAGGGCCCGGAGCGGGTGCGCGCGGCGTACGACCCGGCGAGCTGGTCGCGGCTGCGCGCGGTGAAGGCCCGCTACGACCCGGCCAACGTCTTCCGCCTCAACCAGAACATCCCGCCGGCCGGCGGTGGGACAACCGCAAGCGCCGAGAAGACACCCGAAGCCGTGACCGAGAAGGTTGGGGTGACGAGCGTCCACGACCTCCGGGAGCGGCCATGAGTGCCGAACCAGCACCGACGTTGGCGGCCGCGCTGTCCGCGACCGCCCAGCGATGGCCGGACCGGGCGGCCCTGATCTGCCCCCGGCACCGGATGACCCACGCCGACCTGAGCGAGGCGGCCGGACGGCTGGCCGCGATCTACCGGAGGCTGGGCGTCGGTCCCGGCGACCGGGTGGCCTGTTCGGTGGGCAACCGCTGCGAGCATCTGGTGGCGATGCTGGCGGCGTGGAACCGCGGCGCGGTGCACGTCGCCACGGACCACCGGTTCACCGTGCCGGAGCTGGACGCGGTGGTCACGAAGACCGGCGCCCGGCTGCTGATCTACGAGCCGGGCGACGAGCGGATGAATCCGTACGCGACCCCGTCCGCGCTCCGCCGCCGCCACCCGGACCTGCAGTTCGTCGTGGTGACCGGCCATCTCGCCCCGGCGGAGTTCGTCCGGTGGACGGTCGACGACCTGGGCGAGACCGATCACGGTCCCGGCCCGGCGCCGGACGACCCCGCCGTCGTGTTCGTCAGCTCCGGCACGACGGGCACCCCGAAGACGACCGTCGGCTTCCACGGCAACCTGGCCGGTCGCTGGCGCGGGCTCGCCGGCTGGCTGGAGTTCCGGCCGGAGGACGTGCACCTGGCCCAGCTGCCGCTGTCGCACGGCTTCGGCATGATGATGGCCCTCGCCGGG
Organism: Couchioplanes azureus; assembly: GCF_014648355.1. Taxonomy (GTDB): domain Bacteria; phylum Actinomycetota; class Actinomycetes; order Mycobacteriales; family Micromonosporaceae; genus Actinoplanes; species Actinoplanes azureus. Next base: position 281,041 of record NZ_BMQY01000002.1, on the reverse strand, counting down.
CTGCTGGCCGGCGGCACGCTGGTGCTGCTGGACCGGTTCTCCCCGGAGGCCGCCCTGCAGGCCTGCGGCCGGTACGGCGTCACCGTGCTCAACGGCGCACCGGCGCACTTCTCGCTGCTGCTGGACCGCCTCGACCCGGCCCTGCACCAGATCGACACGCTGCGGTTCAGCGTCGGCACCGCGGGCTCCTTCCCGCCGGAGCTGGTGAACGCCATCTGGGAGCGGCTCGCCGTCGACCTGATGGTCATGTACGGCTCCAGCGAGGGCATCGGCGTGGCGACCAAGGACGCGGAGGACGTGCTCCGCGGCTCGGTCGGGCGCCCGGACCCCGGCACGGTCCGCATCGTCGGCCCGGACCGGGAGCCGCTGCCGCTCGGCGAGGTCGGCGAGGTCGCCTTCTCCCGGGCCGCGTTCCCGGTGCGGTACTACGGCGAGGCGCCCTCGGCGGAGGCCTGGTACTACTCCGGCGACCTGGGCCGGCTGGACGAGCAGGGCCGCCTCTACATCCACGGCCGGCTGGCGCACCGGATCGACCGCGGCGGGCTCAAGGTGGACCCGGTCGAGGTGGAGCGGGCGCTGCTGCGCTGCCCGGACGTGGCGGACGCTGCCGTGTTCGGCCGCACCGACCCGGTGGTCGGCGAGACGGTGTGCGCCTGCGTGCGCCCGGCGGCCGGGCGCCGTCCGGGGCTGACCGAGCTGCGGGCCGAGCTGAGCGAGCGGCTGGCGCCCTTCAAGCTGCCCGAGGAGCTGTGCCTGGTCGACGAGATCCCGCGGACGGCGATCGGCAAGGTCGACCTGCCCCGGCTGCGGGAACTGGTCGCGGCCGGGCCGACCCAGCGCCTGGCCCGGCGGTGAGCGGGGTGGACGCGGGCGCGCTCGTCGCCGATCACCTCGCCCGGCTCGGCGTCACCCTCCGGGACGGCCGGGCCGGCGGGCAGGTCCGGGTCTGCGTCGATCCGCCGCCGGGCCCGGCCGAGCCCGAGGCGGTGACGCAGGCGCGGACCGGCCTGATGACCGTGCACGGGCGCGAGTACGGCGCGCCACGCCGGCTCGGCCTCGACGTGGCCACGGTGGCCACCGGCATCCTCGCCGCCCAGGGCGCGCTGGCCGCCCTGCTCGGCCGGCACCGTGGCCTGCCGGTGCAGGGCGTGACGGTCCGCGGCCCGGCGGGGGCGCTGCAGTTCGTCCGGCATCATCTGGCGATCGCGACCGGGGGCGGCGCGTTCCCGTTCCGTCCGGCCGGTGTGCCCGGTCCGCCGTTCCGGACCGCGGACGGCGTGTGGGCCGAGATCGAGGTGCTGGCCGGCGACGACTGGGCGGCGTTCTGGCGGCGGCTCGGGCTCGACGGCGCCGGCGTGGTCGGCGCCGCCTGGCTGCCGTTCGTCTACCGCTACCTGGCCGGCGAGTGCCGGGTGCCGCCGGAGCTGCCGGCCGCGTTCGCCCGGCACACCCTGGCCGAGGTGCGCGCGGCCGCCGGCGCCTGCGGCGTCGCCGTCGTTCCGGTGCGCCGGACGCCGCCGCCGGGCGCGGCCCAGCCGTGGACCGTCGACCCGCACGGTGCGGGGACGGACGCCCGGCGCCCCGAGAGGAAGTCGCCGGACGCCCGCCGCCGGACGGCGCCGCCGGACGCCCCGCTGCACGGGCTGCGTGTCGTCGAGGTCACGTCCCGGCTGCAGGGGCCCCTGGCGGGTCGCCTGCTCGGTCAGCTCGGCGCCGAGGTGACCAAGGTGGAACCGCCGGGCGGGGACTTCGGCCGGCACAGCCCGCCGCTGGCCGGCGAGCACGGCGCCGCGTACCTGGCGTACAACGAGGGCAAGCGGGTCGTCGAGATCGACTACAAGCACGCCGCCGGCCTCGCCGAGCTGGGCGAGCTCGCCGCGGAGGCCGACGTCTTCCTGCACAACTGGCGGCCCGGCCGGGCCGAGGCGCTGGGCCTCGACGCGGCCGCGGTCGCCCGGGCGAACCCCGCCGTGGTGTACGCGTACGCGTCCGGCTGGGACGGCATCGCCGACCCGCCCTGCCCGATCGCCGGCGACTTCGTCGTGCAGGCGCACGCCGGGACCGGTGCCCTGCTCCACCCGAGCGGCGAGGCCCCCGTGCCGAGCCGGCTCACCCTGGTGGACGTCGCCGGCGGCCTGCTGGCGGCCGAGGCGGTGCTCGCCGGCCTGCTGCACCGCGAACGCACCGGCCGGGGCTGCCGGGTCGGCAGCTCCCTGATCCGGGCGGCGTCGGCCCTCGCGGCCGCCGCCGGCTCACCCTGGGGCCCGCTGGACGGCCCGCTCGAGACCGCCGCCGGTCGTCTCGTGGTGGGCGCCGCCGACCCGGCCGCCGCCCGCCGGCTGCGCGCCGCCTGCGGCCTGCCGGGCACGGCCGGCGACGCCGAGGTCCGCGCCCGGCTGGGCCGGGGCACCGCCGCGCAGTGGGCGCAGGCGTTACCGGCCGCCGGCGTGCCGGCCGCCGAGGTGCCGGCCGGCCTCGCCGCGCTGCCGGACGACCCGCGGCTGGCCGGTCTGCTCGCGCGCTCGGGCGACGCCTGCTGGGTGCCGGGCGTGCCGTGGAGCTTCGATGCTTGAGCCGGGGGAATGCGCGCTGGTGGTGACCGCCCATCCGGACGACGCGGAGTTCCACTTCGGCGCCACCATCGCGGCGCTGACCGACGGCGGCGCCGAGGTGCGCTACCTGGTCTGCAGCGACGGCGCCCAGGGCGAGCCCGGGGCCGCCCCGGTCCAGGGCACGGCGTCGGTACGCATGGCCGAGCAGCGCGCCGCGGCGGCCGTCCTGGGCGTGCGCGAGGTGCGGTTCCTGGGTCTGCCGGACGGCCGGCTGGAGCCGACCCTCGCGCTGCGCCGGGAGATCACCGCGCAGATCCGCCGCGACCGGCCGGTCCTGGTGCTCACCCACTATCCCCGCCGGGTGCTGGACATCCCCATCGAGGCCTCCCACCCCGACCACATCGCGGTCGGCGAGGCGACGCTCGCGGCGGTCTACCCGGACGCGGACAACGCCCGGGCCTTCCCGGAGCTGGCGGAGGCCGGGCTCGCGCCGCACAAGGTCCGCGAGGTCTGGGTGCCCGGGTACGAGCGGCCGAACCACTACGTCGACGCGACGCCGTACGTGGAGCGCAAGGGCGAGGCGCTGCGGCAGCACCGGAGCCAGACCGGCGGAGAGCCGCCCGAGTGGGTGTTCGGGTGGATGCGCCAGGCCGGGCGCACCCCCGGATACCGCTTCGCCGAGCACTACAAGCGCATCGAGATCGGCTGACCGGCACCGTCAGCAGGCGACGGGCGGGTCCTCGAGGTCCGCGCCGGCGACCGCCATCAGCAGCGGCAGCGCCAGCAGGATCGGCGGGTCGGTCGGGCGGCGCCGGCGCAGCGGCAGGTCCACGGCGATCGGCGCGCCGGCCGCCTCGACGCGGACCGGGCCGGGCGCGGCGGCGACGTAGCAGCGGTCCAGGTCGGTGGCGGCCACCGCCTCGCGGACCGTCACCGAGCGGTCGAAGCACATCGCGAGCGGCTGGCAGGTGGTCTCCGGCGGCACGTCGAGCCGGGCCGTGCCGGGGGTACGGAGCACGGCGCAGCCGGCCGGGCGGCGCTGCGGGATGGCGCTGTCGAAGAGGCCGACCACGGCCAGGGCGCCGTCGCCCGGCCCGCCGCCGACCGACACCGTCACCGTGGCGTGCTCCGGCCGCCCCAGCGCCGCGGCGAGCCGTTGCAGGATGTCGTGGAACGGCACGTCCGCATAGGCCTGCACGAGCCGGCGGAACCGTCCCGGAGGGACGCCGACCACCCGGGTGAACTGCGACGTGAAGGTGCCCAGGCTGGCGTAGCCCACGTGCATGCAGACGTCGGTGACGCTGTCGTCGCTGTAGGCCAGCAGGCGTTTGGCCTCGGCGATCCGCCACGCCGCGAGGAACCGGGCCGGGGTGGAGTCGGTCAGCCGGTGGAAGATCCGGTGGAAGTGGAAGGGGCTGAGCCAGGCCGCCTGGGCGAGCGTCCGCAGGGACAGGTCGTCGCCCAGGTGCTCGCGCATGGTGCCGATGGACCGCAGGACGGCCTCGCTCCACATGTCCGCGGTGCGCTCGGTGACCGGCCGCCCGGCGGTCGATGTCAGCTCCATGACGTCTCCTTCTCCGCCTCCGCCGGCGGTTCGCTCCGCAGCGCCTCGAAGAGCGCGGGAATCGACTGGGCCTGGAAGTCCACCTGGACGTCGAAGTCGTTGATCATGCCTTCCAGGACGAGCAGCGACAGCAGCGGGAACACGAACTCCGGGTCGGCCGAGATCCGGCTGCGGCGCTGCAGGTCGAACAGCCGGGCGGCGAACGGCCCGAGCCGGAACTGACCGGCCCGCTTCCCGTGGTTCTCCCGCACCAGCCGGGCCAGGTCGCGCCGGAACCCGCGCAGGTCCGCGCCGGCCGGCAGGGCACTGGCGCTGCGCAGCACGATCTCCACGCACTCGTCGGGCCGCCCCAGGGCGAGGTTGAGGAAGAACTGCGCGAAGAGCTTGCGCACCTTGGGGCTCAGCTCGACCACGAAGCCGGCGTCCAGCAGCACCACCTCCCCGCTCGGGCGCAGGTAGAGATTGCCGGGATGCATGTCGCAGTGCACCAGGCCGTCGATGAACAGCATCTGGAAGACCGCGCGCAGGATCTGCTTCACGATCGTGGACCGCTGGTCGCGGGTGAAGGACGCCGGGCCGAACCGTTCCAGGCCGTCGAGGAACTCCATCACCAGCACACCTTCGCCGGCCGCGGCGGGTACGGTCGCCGGGATCCGTACCATGGCGCCGAGGTTGCGCCGCAGCCGTTCCAGCATGACGGCCTCGCGCGCCAGGTCGAGCTGGTTGAGCACCGCCGGCCCGACCTGGTCGATCATGCGCTGGGCCGGCAGGCCGCGCAGGCCCGGCATCCGCTCGCCCAGCCTGGCGAGGAGGCCCAGCAGCCGGAAGTCGGCCGACATCTGGCGATCCAGGCCGGGGCGCCGCACCTTGACCGCGACCGTCCGCCCGTCGTGCAGGCGTGCCCGGTACACCCCGGCGATGCTGCCGCTCGCCACCGGCGTGTAGTCGAAGTCGGCGAAGGGCCAGGGCCGGCCGTCCGGGTACGCCGCGGCCAGGGCCCGGCGGACGTCCGCGGCGGGCATGGCCGCCATCCGGTCGGTGAGCTGGGCCAGCGTCGCGCAGAACGCCGGGGACAGCAGGTCGGACCGGGTGCTCAGCAGCTGGCCGCTCTTGACGAAGGTGGGCCCGAGCCGCACGAGGGTGGGCACGACGGACCGTCCCGGAGCATCCGGCGGCCGGCGCAGGGCCCGGCCGGCGGTCCGCCGGGAGAGGGCGACCAGCAGGCCGGCGCCGGCCAGCGCCCACCTGCTCAGGCGAGTGACCAGGACGGGCCACGGGACGGTGGGCGCCATGCGGGCCTCCGGCGGACTGCGAGCTGCCGAGCTGTCTCGGCCGATTCAACGGCGCCCCGGCGACCCCGGCAAGGCCGTGCGACGCAAGACCCCAAGCTGGAAGACCTGGTGCTCGGCGGCGTCAAGGATCCGTCAAGGTGACGGGTACAGACTTCGATGTCTCGGCGGCCCGACGCGAAGGGGGATCGTGTCCACGGCGACGGAGGCAGCAAGCAACGACACGCGGGTGGCCCACCTCGAGGCGGTCACCCGGGCGATCGGCGTCATGCGGAGCCGGCTCGCGCACCCTCAGCCCCTGCGGACGCTGGCCGACGTGGCCGCGTTCAGCCCCTTCTACTTCCACCAGATCTTCCGGCAGGTCACCACGGTGACGCCGGCCCGGTTCCTGGCGGCCCTGCGGATGGCCGAGGCCCGGCGGTTGCTGCTGCATTCGAACCTGCCCGTCCGGCAGGTGGGTGCCCTGGTGGGCTACACCAGCCCGGGCACGTTCTCCGCCCAGTTCGCGCAGCTCACCGGCACCCCGCCGTCGCGATTCCGCACCCAGGCCCGCGCGCTGGGCGACGTCCGGGCGGCCGGCGCGCGCTGGTGGACGCGGTCGCGCCCGGCCGCGATCGACGGTCCGGTGGTGACCCTGTCCCGGGCGCCGGATCCGGGCTCGCTGGTCTGCGTCTGCCTGCTGCCGGCCGGCAGTCTGCGCGTGCACCGGGGCCGCTGGACCCCCTCCACCGGCTCGCCGTGGATCCCGCTGGGCGCGCCGCCGCCGTGCGGCGAGTACGCCGTGTTCTGTGTGGTGATCCCCGCGGGCGCGCGCGTCGTCGACGCCCTGGTGGACGACGTGCCCGGCAGCCTGCGCATCGGCCGCGCCGCCCTGTCCGTCCCCGCGCATCCACCGCCGGCGACGGTCCGGACCGGGCTGCGCCGGCCCGCGCCGACAGATCCGCCGGTCACGGCCCTGCTGCCGCTGGCCCGGCCGCCCGGCGCGGCGGGGTGACCCGGCGGCGGGCGCCGAAGTGGACGGACGATTTGGATGATCGGCCACTCGAACCTACGGATGGCACAAGGGCACACTCTCTATGCGGACCGGCGGGGCGGTGCTCGACGACCGACGCCGGTGACGACCTCGACGGGGGAGCAGTCGATGTCCGATTCCAGGGCGATTCTGCGTATTTCGGCGTTGGGCTCGATGCAGGTGCACCGCGGTCCGGTGCCGATCGACCTCGGTCCGGCCAAGCAGCGGGCGGTACTCGCGGCGCTGGCCCTGCACGTCGGTCACGCCGTCTCCATCGACTGCATGCTCGGCATGGTCTGGGGGCCGGCCCAGCCGGTCAGCGCCCGGCAGCTGGTGCACACCTACGTGGCCCGGCTGCGCCGCCTGCTCGAACCGGATCTTCCGCCCCGGGGCCGTACCAACATCATCAGCTCCGGGCCGGGCGGCTACCGGCTCGTCACCAGCCGCGAGCTCGTCGACGTCACGCGCTTCGAGCTGCTCTACCGGCAGGCGAAGCAGTTCCTCGGCGCCGACGAGCCGCAGCGGGCCTTCGAGCTGCTCGGCGAGGCGATGCGCCTGTGGCGGGACCCGGAGCTGGCCGAGCTCTCCACCCTGCTGAACTCGCCGGAGGTCCTCGATCTGCTGCGCCGGCGGTGGTCCGAGGCCGCGCTCGACTACGTCCGGGCCGGGCTCGACCTCAAGCAGGCCGCGGCGGTGCTTCCGGCGGCGCGCCGGCTGGCGATCACCGAGCCGATGAACGAGGTGGCCCAGGCGCTGTACATCGTGGCGCTCGAGCAGACCGGCCGCCGCGCCGCCGCGGTCCGGCACTTCGACGACATCCGGGTGATGCTCAAGGCGGAGCTCGGCGTGCAACCCGGCTCGCAGCTGTCCGACGCCTACCGCGCGGTGCTCGCCGGCGACGACATGGCGCACGGGCGGGCCGCCGGAGCGGGCCCGTCGGCCGAGCAGGCCCGGCCGCCCTGGCACGGCCGGGGTCCCGGCCTGGGCCCGCTGATCTACCGGGAACGGGACCTGGACGCCGTGATGTCCCTGCTGGCCGAGCAGCGGCTCCTCACGGTCACCGGACCGCCGGGATGCGGCAAGTCCACGCTCGCGCTGCGGGCGGCGGCCTGCCTGCGGGACAACCTGCTGGGCGGGGTCGCGGTGCTGGACTGCGCGGAGCTCACCGCCGCGGCGCGCCTGGACGCCCAGCTCAGCGAGCTCCTCGGCGCCGAGCCGGGCACCCCGCCGTCCCGGCTGCTCGGCGACCAGCAGATGCTGATCGTCCTCGACGACGTCGAGCACGTGATCGACGCCTGCGTCGAGGTGGTGGACGAGGTGGTGCGCGCCTGCCCGAACGTCTCCGTCGTGGTCACCTCGCGCGAGCCGCTGGGCGTGCCGTACGAGACCGTCTGGCGGCTGCGGCCGCTGGCCGTGGCCGGCGGCGACGAGGCGCGCTGGGGTGCCGAGCCGCCGGCCGTCCAGCTCTTCGCGCGCCGGGCGGCCCAGGTCAGCCCCGGCTTCCGGCTCGCCGCGGACGACCTGCGGACGGTGGCCGAGCTGTGCGCGCAGCTCGACGACCTGCCGCTGGCGGTGGAGCTCGCCGCCGAGTGCCTGGCCACCGAGACGCTGGACGAGCTGGTCCGGCGCCTGGACGATCCGCTGCGGGAGCTCAAGCCGCCGCGGCGGGGACAGCCGGTGCACCACCGCTCGCTGCAGGCCGCGCTGCTGCGCAGCCTGCACTGCCTGGACGGGCAGGAACGGTGGTGCTTCCTGCGGCTGGGCGCCCTGCCGCTGTCGTTCCGCGCCGAGCAGGCCGAGGCCGTCTGGGCGGCGTCGCCGTACGGTCCGGTGGACGGCCGGCTGATGCTGATGCGGCTGGCCGAGAAGTCGCTGCTCTTCGTCCGGCACGACCTGGCCGGGCCGCTCTACGGCAAGCTGCGCCTGGTGCACCGGCTCGCCGCCGACCTCGGGGTCACCGAGCGGCGCCCGGTCGACGCGTCCGCCGTCCCCATCCTCTGATCACCCGGCCAGGTCCACGCCCCGCCCGGCGGGGGAGCGGTCCAGCTCGGCGATCCGGATGCCGATCCGCCCGTGCAGGTCGTACGCCGCGCTGACCCGCGCCATCAGCACGGCCAGCGCCTCCATCTCCCGGCTGCTCTCGATGCCGCCGACGTCCACCGGCTCGAATCCCAGCCGCCCGGCCAGGTCGAGCACCGGCGGCTTGGCGTCCGCCGGGCCCGCCACCGGCAGCGTCACCGTGCCGCCGCCGATCCGGGTCGCCGCCAGGTGCTCGGCCGGGACGGTGTTGAACGCCTTGACCGTCCGCCAGCCGGTCGCCGCGGCGGCGATGAGCTCGCCGCCGGACAGGCCGGGCGGCACCACCCGGTCGCGGCAGAAGCCGGGATTGGTGGCGTCGATCAGGACGCGGCCGTCGCCACAGTGGCCCGCCGGCCCGGACGCCAGCCCGACGGCCACCGGGAACGGCAGCGCGAGCAGCACCGGGTCGGTGTGCCAGAGCACGTCGTCCAGGGTCGCGGGCGTGCAGCCCGGCGGCGGGTCGGCCGCCGGCCGGTCGCACCGGGCGGTGCACAGCGCGGCCGGCACGCCGGCGGCGGCCAGGACGCGGGCCAGCGCCGTACCCATCCGGCCCGCGCCGATGATCCCCATCATGGTGGCGTTCTCCGATCACCGGCCGGCCGGGGCGCCGGCCGGGTCGAACGGGGCCAGGGCCGCGCGCAGCTCGTCCGGGATCTCGGCCGGCTCCAGCCCGTGGGCCGCGCGCCGCATGCACGCCACGGTCTGCCGGCCGCGGGCCAGCAGCTCCTCCCGGCCGTCGCGGCAGCGTACGTAGTCGAACGTCATGGCCGCCCGGTTGCCGGTCATCCGGTCCAGGCCCATCCGGATCTCGATCTGGTCGCCGGCGAAGCCCTCCGCGTAGAACTCGACCGCGCAGTCCACGGTGACCAGCGCCAGGTCGCCGGAGAGCCGGGCGATCACCCCGGGCGCGCGGTCGAGCAGGAACCGCTCCCGGCAGTGGCCCTGCCAGCGTACGTAGTGTGCGAAGTAGACGTTGCCCACCAGGTTGGTCTCGTCGAAGGTCACCAGGTGCCGGTGGACGAAGTGGCCGGCCATCGGCGTCACCCCGCCCCGACGCAGATCGCCACCGGGCCCGCGGTGCCCGCCAGCACCGTGCTGTGCAGGTTCAGGTCCCCGGACCGCAGCGTCGTCCAGCCGTCCCGGGCGCCGGCCACGGTGAGCGGCGCGGACGGCGGCTCACCGAGCTTGGCCAGCACCTCTCGGCAGGTCCAGATCCGGAAGGCGGCGGTGGCGGCGTCCCCGCCGGCCACCCGGGCGGCCCGGGCCGCGACCGCCGTGTCCGCCGGGGACAGCGGGGGCGCCGCCGGGCCGATCCCGGCCCAGTCCACCCCGACCCGGCCGGGACCGGCGGCGACCAGCAGATGATCGCCGAGGTGGCTGGCCGACACGGCGCCCGTCCCGGCGCTCACCAGGCGGCCGTCGCCGGCGTGGGTGACCGGCGAGCCCGCCAGCCAGCCGGCCACCGCGGCGGTGTGCTCCGGATCGGAGCGGTCGGCCCGGGCGGTGACCAGCTCCACCGGCGGTGCCGACGGCTGCCGGGCCAGCGACCGGGTCAGGTACGCCCCGGCCACCTCCAGCGGCCACCGGGGGAGATCGATGGCCCGGACGGCGCGCAGCCGCAGGCCGGTCCAGTCCTCCACGGGCGCGCCCGCCGGGTCGGTCACCGTGAGGTCGAAGACGAAGCCGGTCGCGTCCTGCGACCGCTGGCGGGCCGAGACGAGCAGCCGGCCGGCCGGTGCCCGGTGCATCCGGATGCGGTCCACGCCCACCGGCAGCACCATCCGGTCCGGCACGCAGGCCTGCAGCAGGTGCAGGAACGCGTCGCGCGCCCCCGGGTCGCCCAGGCGCAGGCGCTGGTCCAGGAACGCCGAGAACCACGGCTGGCCCGCTTCCGCGTCGACGACGCCGACGCAGCCGTACGCGCCGATCGCGCGGTAGCCCCGGACGCGCCGGAAGCGGGGTCCGTGGAAGAACAGCGGGCCGTACAGGTGCGCGGCCGGCAGGTCGGCGCCGGGCAGCACGGCGGCCGCCGGGACCGGCTCGGTGACCGGGCCGCCGTAGCGGGCGGTGAAGTGATCGGTGGCGAAGCCGGTCTCGTCGCTGCGCAGCACCACGTCGGCCGAGCCGTCGTCGCGGGTCAGGGCGGCCACCCGCAGCGTCCGGCGGTCCCGGTCGCCGACGGTGACCGGGTGGCTGAGCCGCACGCCGGTGAACTGCGCCGGCCCGGCGTCGCCCAGCAGCGCCCCGGCGCACTGGGCCATCGCCTCCAGCCCCAGCACGGCCGGCAGCACGGCGGCTCCGTCGATGCGGTGGTCGCCCAGGTAGGGGTCGGTGCCGGTGGACAGGTCGACGGCCGCGACCAGCTCGGTGCGGGGCGTGTGGACGAGCGGGGTCTCCGGGAACCGCCCGCACGGCGCCGCGTCACCACCGTGCCAGCGCAGCACCGGCCCGGCGGGCAGCCGGCCGGTGACCAGTACCGTGGGCGGCAGGTCCGGCGTGGCGAGCAGGCGCAGCAGGGTGGCCACGCCGGCGTCCACCGGGATCGGGTCGAGCCCGCGCCGGATCAGGCCGTCGAGGACGCCCAGGCGTACGCCCATGCCGGTGCCCGCCCACGCCGACCATTCGACGTTGAGCCACCGGACGCCGGGATGCTCCGCGGCCAGGTGCGTGCAACGCCGGGCCAGCCACTCGTTGGCCACCGCGTAGTGTGCCTCGCCGGCCAGCCCGGTGCGGGCGATCACCGAGCCGAAGGTGACCGCGCACCGTAGCTCGACGAGGTCGAGGGCGGCCAGCACCCGGTCGAACCCGTCCGCCTTCGCCGCGGCGGCCGCGCGCATGGCCGCGGCGTCGAGCTCCGGGATGAGCACCGGCACGTTCTGCCCGGCGGCGTGCAGCAGCGCCCGGACCGGGCCGTGGCGCCGGCGCACCTCGCCGAGCACCGCGGCGACCGCGCCGCCGTCGGTGATGTCGACGGCGTGGTAGGCCGCGTCCGTCAGCCGGGAGAGGGTGGCACGCACCGCGGGATCGGTGTGCGGGGCCCGGCCGAGCAGGACCATCCGGGCGCCGGTCAGGCCGGCGAGCGCGACCGCGCATTCCGCGCCGATGCCCTTGGCGCCCCCGGTGACCACGCAGACCTCGCCGGGACCCAGCGGGATGCGCCCGGGGTCGGCCGCCGCGAGCGGCACGGGCGCCAGCTCCGGCACCGTGCGCCGGCCGTCGGCGTCGAGGACCACCTCCGCGTACGGCGCCAGCTCGCGGCGTGCCTCGGCGGCGGCCCGGGCCACGCCGGCCGGGTCCGCGGGCGCCTCGACCACCAGGACGGGGATCCGCGGTTCCTCGGCGGCCAGGCTGCGGCCGACGGCCGCGCCGACGCCGCCGTGGTGCACGACGACCAGCGGTGCGCGGTCCCGGTGCGCGGCCTGCAGGGCGGTCACCACGTCCTCCGGCGCCGGCTGCGCGGGCCACGGCGGGACCGCGAGCAGGTACGCCGGGGCGCCGTCGCCGGAGTGGCCGAAGGCGGCGCGGATCTCGTCGGCCAGCGGATGACCGGCGAGGTCGCCGACCACGGTGAAGGACCGGGGGACCCCAGCGGCGCCCGGCGCCGGCTGCGGCACGAGCAGCGGGGCGAACGCCCGTACCCAGCCGGCCACCCCCGCCGGGGGAGCCTCCCGCTGGTCCGCGGCGGGCAGGTCGGCGACGGTACCGGCCAGCTCGCGGACCGTCGCCGTGCTCAGCGCCAGCGGCGCGGCCGGCATGGCCCGGCCCAGCCGCGCGGCCACGGCGGCGGCGATCTGGGTCACCCGCAGGGAGCTGAGATGCAGCTCCGCCAGCAGGCGCGCGTCCGGCGCGACGGTGTCGGCGTCCAGCTCCAGAGCCTCCGCGACGCAGGCGACGGCGACGGACAGGGGATCGTCGCCGGCCACCTGCGGACCGGGCGGCCGGTCCGCACCGGCCGGCTCGGGCCCGGGCGGTGCCCCCGGTACGGCCTCGCAGGGGTTGGTCAGCAGCACGCGGTCGCGGTCCAGGTCGTACGGCCTGGTGAACCGGCCCGCGAACCAGGGCGCGAGGGTGCCGCAGCGGCCCGCGGCGAACAGCGCCGCGGTGACCGACGCGGCACCCTCGGCCGACGGCGACCCCGCGTCCAGGGAGACGGTCGCGGGCCCGGCCAGCCCGGCCATCATCCGGCCCGGTCCGACCTCGACGAACAGGTCGGCGGAGAGCCGGCCGAGCGCCTGGGCGAAGCGCACCGGCGCGGTCAGCTGCCGGACCAGCAGTTCCACCAGGTCCTCGCCGGCCAGCCAGTCGCCGGTGACGGTGGAGGCCACGGGCCGGCGCAGCGGGCGCCACCCGAGCGCCGCGGCGGCGGCCTTGAGCCGGGGCGCGGCCGGTTCCATGGCCGGTGAGTGGAAGGCGTGCGCGACCGGCAGCCAGGTCGCGCCGATGCCCGCGCGGGCCGCCGCGTCGACGACCCGGCTCACCTCGGCGCGGCCGCCGGACACCACGGTCCGGCGCTCGCCGTTGTCCGCGGCGATCACCACGTCGGTGCCCCGCAGCAGGGCGGCCGCGGTGTCCGGATCGGTGTGCAGGTTCGCCATGCCGGCCGGAGCGGGGTCGGCCTCGGCCATGGCCGCGCCGCGGACCGAGGCCAGCAGGTAGGCGTCCGCCTCGCGCAGCGCGCCGGCCCAGACCAGGGCGCCGAGCTCGCCGAGGCTGTGCCCGGCCGCCTGGTCCGCGTCGGCGCCGATCGCGGCGAGCCAGCGCAGTCCGGCGAGGATGCCCCGGATGATGGCCGGCTGGGCGACGTCGGTGCCGGCGGTGGCGTGCGGGTCGCCGGGGAGCGCGAGCCGCTCGTCGTACCCGGGTGGCAGGCTGCCCAGCAGGTGGCCGAGCGCGCCCGGTCCGGAGTAGCAGGGCGCCGCCTGCCCGGGGAACAGCACCGCGACGCGGAGCCGGTCGGGGCCGCCCACGAAGACCCGGCGCAGCGGATCGACGAGCGCGCTCCCGCCGGCGGCCAGATGGTCACGGGCCTGCCGGGCCGCGGCCGCCAGCTCGTCCGGGCCCGCGACCGCGGCGGCGAACCGGTACGGCGCGTCCACCGGGGTGCCCGCCAGGGTCGCCGCGAGATCACCCAGCTCGCCGCGGGTCAGCGTGCCGCTCACTGCGGCGATCCGGGTCAGCCTCGCGACCAGCGCCTGCGGGTCGGCGGCGGCGCACACCACCACCTCGTGGTCCGGGTGCGGGGCGGCGAGCCGCTGGTGGACGGGGGCCAGCCGGCGGCGCCGGGCGACCGCGGCGCCGCCGACGACCACGTGCACGTTGATGCCCCCGAAGCCCATCGCGCTGACCGCGGCGTGCCGCCGGCCGGCCGGCCACGGCCGTGCCTCGCCGAGGATCTCCAAGCCGGCACCGGGCGCGGTCAGCAGCGGATGGGGCTCCGCGCACCCGGTGGTCGGGGGCAGCACGCCGTGGTGGACCGCCAGCACCGCCTTGAGCAGGCCGGCTACCCCGGCCGCCGCCTTGGTGTGCCCGATGTTGGCCTTGATGCTGCCCAGCGCCGCCGGGCGGCCGGCGCTGCGGCGCAGCTCGCGCAGCGCCTCCAGCTCGGCCTGGTCGCCGACGGCGGTGCCGGTGCCGTGCCCCTCGATCAGGGCCACCGTCGCGCAGTCGACCCGGGCGTGCTCGTACGCCCGGCGCAGCGACAGGCGCTGACCGGCCGACTCGGGGCGGGTCAGGCCACCGCTGCCGTCCGACGACATCCCCCAGCCCAGCAGGTGGCCGTACGTGCGCAGCCCGCGGTCGCGCGCGAACGACTCCCGGCACAGCACCAGCACGCCGCAGCCCTCGCCGGGCAGGAAGCCGGTCGGGCGCCGGTCGTACACCCGCATCTCGCCGCGCGCCAGCGCGCCCACCCGGGCGAATCCCACCAGCTCGAACGGGTCCAGGCTGAGGTCCACGCCGCCGGCGAGCGCGACCTCCAGCCGGCCGTCGGCCAGCGCCGTGGCGGCCGTGGAGACGGCCAGCAGCGACGAGGCGCACGCACCGTCCACCGTGTACCCGAAGCCGTGGAAGTCGAAGTGGTTGCACACCCGGCCGGCGATCGTGTTGGCCAGCGCGCCGGAGAGGGTCTCGTCGGACGGCTCCGGGAACGGCGCCTTGTACGCGCGCTCGATCGCCGCCATCAGGCCGGCCTGCTCGCCGGCCGGGACCGCGGAGCCGGCCAGCGCGGCGAGCACCGCCTTGCGGACGTACGGCCAGCGGGTGCGCAGCGTGGCGGCCCGGGAGAACTCGCCGGTCAGCGAGTTGCCCAGGACCACGCCGGTGCGGGCGCGGTCCAGTCCGTCGCCGTGCGGGAACCCGGCGTCGGCGAGGGCGGCCGCGCTGACGTCGAGGGCCAGCCAGTGCGTGGTGTCCACCGCCCGGAACGCCGGGCCGGCCACGCCGAAGCGCTGCCGGTCGAACGTCCAGTCGCTGATCAGCCCGGCCCGGGTGACGTACGTCTGGTCCGCGCTGTCGCCGCCGTACTCGGCCAGCGGGAGCCGCCCGGGCGGCAGCCGGCGGAAGGACTGCCGCCGCGCCATGACGTTCTGCCACAGCCGGTGCGGGGAGTCGGCCTCCGGGTAGCGGCACGCCATCCCGACGACGGCGATTCTCTCGGCCATGCTGGTCCTCCTAGCCGGCGACGGGGGCCGCCTCCGGCGCCGGGGCCGCGACGGGTGGCGGCTGGGACGGCGCCGTGGCCCGGTCCCGGCCGCGGCGCGCCTCGCGGATGCCGGTGACGAGGAACCGGCCGGCGCAGACGAGGGTCAGCGCGTAGAACAGCCCGAAGGTGATGTGCATCGCGACCAGGACGCCGTAGACCCCGGCCGCGGCCGCGCCGAACAGCACCTGGTCGCGGGGGCGTGCGGGGGAGGTCTGCGGGTCGGTGATCATGTAGTTGGTGAACAGGATGAAGGCGACGCCGCTCATCACCAGCAGCCCGGACGCCAGCGAGTCCGGCCCGATCGTCGCCCGGATCACCGCCTGGACGACGAACCCGCCGACCCAGCCGAGGATCAGCGGCATCCGCCCGGTGAGCTTGGCGTTGATCATGGTGCCGGCGACGAGGATCAGGGCCGGGATCGTCCAGTCGACGATCGACCCGGTGTTCTCCGTGAAGTGGTACGGCGGTGCGATGGCCACCCAGCTGAACAGCACCAGGGTGGCGCTGATCCCCAGGTTGCTCGGGTTGAAGAAGTGCTTCGGCACGCCGCCGATCCGCAGGCGCAGCAGGTACTTGCTCGCGATCGCGACGGTCACGGCGAAGACGGTGGGCATGAGGCGCTGGTTGCCGTACAGCAGCATCGCGCAGGCGAGGGCGGCGATGTGCGCGGGCAGCAAGAAGTTGATCATGTTGACCGGGCCGCCCCGGTAGCGGGCCGGCCGGTGCTGGGCCCAGGCGTCCGCGGTCTCCAGGACCAGGCTCAGGGCGTAGGACACCAGCAGCGCCACGATCGGCGTCAGATAGGCCTGTTCGAAGCCCAGCCACGCGTGTCCCAGGATGGTGAACACGGTGATGGACACGGCGAACCGGCGCAGCGCGGTCAGTCCCTTGGCGGATCGGGTGGGCACGGAAGTCATGGTCATCGCCTCCTGCGGCGTCGGGGCCGGCTGCGTCAGGCGCCGAGGGTCAGGTCGTGCCAGCCGGGTGGCAGCGTGCGGGTGATGGTGTGCAGGCCGGCGGCGTCGCGCCAGGTGACCGCGACGGACGCCGGGCCGCCGGCCGCACCGAGCCCGAAGAGCAGCTCGGGCGCGTTGACGCCGGTGTGCCCGTTGGCGGGATAGAGCTGCGAGCGCAGGACCGTGCCGTCGGCCCGGGTGACGGTGACCGAGGCGCCGACGGCCGGCCGCGCCCGGCCCGACGCCCCGGTTCCCGGCAGCAGCGGCCGCAGGCCCAGGAACGCGCGCGGCGCCGCGGTGTTGTGCAGGAACTGCGAGCGGGCCCACTGGTTGGCGATCAGCACGTCCGGGCGTCCGTCGTGGTCGACGTCGCCGACCGCGATGCCGCGGCTCGGCCCGGGGTTGTCGATGCCGAGCTGGCGGGCGATGTCGACGTAGCGGCCGTCGGCGCCGCGGACGAAGAACGGGTCCCGCTCGCGGCCGGAGATGTCGGTGCCCGCCTCGAAGTTCGGCCAGGCCTGCGGGAACCGCAGCAGGTCGTCGTTGGCCATGGCGAGCTCCTGCAGGTTGGCCCAGCGGTTGATCCGGCCGCGCACGAAGCCGACCGCCTGGACCAGCTCGTCGGTGCCGTCGCCGTCGAAGTCGGCGGCCTTGACGTCCCAGCCCCAGCCGCTGCGGGACAGCCCGAGGGCCTCACTGTCGTCGCGGTAGGGCGCGTGGCCGTCCCGCAGTGGGCCCGTACCGGTGCTCACGAACGCGAAGTTGCTCTCCTCCAGGCCGCGCTGCACGGTGATGTTGCTGACCACCAGGTCCGGCCGGCCGTCGGTGTCGATGTCGGTGAAGGCCACGCCCATGCTCTTGAACGAGTCGTCGCCCAGCGCCTTGGACTTGGGAGTGCCGACCTCGCGGGCGCCGCGGAGCTCCGTGAAGGCCACCCGGCCCGGCGTGGACCGGTTGTGCAGCAGCTGGTCCGGCCCGAAGTCGTTGGCGAGGTACAGCTCGGGCAGCCCGTCGCCGTCCAGGTCCTGCGCGCCGGTGGCCAGGGTCCAGGACCGGGACTGGGTACGGCTCAGCGCCGCCGACGCGTCCGCGTAACGCGGCACCCCCACGCCCCCGACGGTCTCCACCCGCTCGAGCCGCAGGATCCGGTTGGTCCCGGCGTTGGCCGCCTTGGACATCGAGTCGTGCATGCGCATGTGCGGGTCGTCGGCGGCGGTGCCGTCCAGCACCCGGGCGCCGTCCGGGAAGTAGTTGCCCACCACCAGGTCGAGGTGGCCGTCGCCGTCCAGGTCCACCACGTTGGCCGTGGAGCTGTTCCAGATCTCGCCGGGGTGGGGCGCGACGTCGGCGCCGCGGAAGGCGTCCGGTGCCAGCGGCGCGCCGGGCCGGCGCAGGTAGGCGATCGGCGTCCGGCCCCAGAAGTGCACGAGCACGTCGGTCCAGCCGTCCTCGTTCAGGTCGGCGGGCACGCAGCCCATCGGCGCGGTGCTCGCCGCGTCGAAGGCCAGCCCGGCCGGTACGAGCGGGAAGACCGGGAAACGGCCAAAGGATGACGGCACGGGCCGGACGGTGACCGAGTCGTCGCGCGGGTCGACCAGGCACGCCTCGGCGCTCAGCCCGTCGCCGTCCAGATCGCCCAGTCCGGCGGCGGCGCCCACCGCGGAGATCCAGGCCCGGATGTGCTCGAGCGCCGGCTGCACCACCCGCTGGCTACGGGCGCGCGCGGGGTCCCCGTTGACGTCCTCGATCGCGAAGGCGAACCGCTTCGCCAGCGCCGCGGTGTCGGCGGCCGGCGCGGCCGGTACCCGGGTGAACCAGCCGGCTCCCACGCACAGTGCCGCGGCGAGCACGGCCACCAGCGCCGTCCGTCCACTCTGTCGTGCCTTCATGCCACGTCCTCCGCTCCCGCCTTGCCGACCGCGGTCGCGGTCGCCAGCCGCTGGATGCGCAGCCGCCACTCGCGATAGTCGTCCGCGGTCCGGTCCGGTCCGGTCAGGCCCTGCCGGGCGGTCCAGGTCCATTGCGCGGCCACGGCCGGCGGGACGCCGGTCAGGATGGGCACCGCGACGTCGGCGTGGCCGGGCGTGCAGCCGCTCAGCCGCCACGCCTCCGCGCCGAACGCGGCGCCCTGGGCGGCCGCTGCCCGATGCTCCGCCGCCCGCTCGGCGAGCCGCCGGTAAGTGTCGGCCCCGACACCGCCGGCGTAGACACCGGCGAGGGCGATCCCGCTCCACAGGTCGCCGTGGTGCCGGGCCGGCATCGTGGCCACCAGGACGGCCAGCCGGTCCGGGTTGCCGCAGGCGCGGAACCAGAGGGAGCGGCCCACGCCCTGGTACTCGATCTCGCAGACCGCGGAGCAGCGGCGGGCGTGCGTGCGCCAGCGGTCGAGGGCCCGCGGCGTGGCGAAGAACGCCTCGCAGAACCCCTTGCCGTCGTACGCCAGCCAGCGCAGCAGAGGCGCCCCGGCACCGATCCGGCCGAGCCGCCGGCGCCGGAGCTTGGCCAGGGCCCAGCCGCTGCCGACGTGCAGCAGGTACGCGTACCGGCCGCCGTGCGCCGCGTGCAGCGCGGCCGTGCGCCGCATCCCGGTGACCCGGCCCGCGTCCAGCAGCGTGGCGGCCATGGCGGCTCCCTCGGCGGCGAGGCCACGCCGGTGCGCGGGCACGTCCGCGAGGTCGGGTGCGTCGTCCGGGGCCGTGGCCAGCTCGGCGTTGAAGCCGTCCAGGAAGGACCCGGCCGCCGCCTCCAGGGTGGCCCGGGTCTGCGCCGGTCCGGTGGCGAAGCCGCGCACCTGGAAGTCGACGAGGGAGTGCTCGAGCACCAGCGGTCGCCGCCAGCCCAGTCGGCGCGGCGCGGTCTTCGGTCCGGTCATGTTCGCCCCTCCCGGCAACATTCGGCCCGAAGCCAAGCACGGCCGGGTTGACCGCTTCTGGATCGTCCTGGACTGCACTGGACAGCCGGCGCCAGACACAGAGCACGGCCCCGCGGGGCGGGACCGTGCTCTGCCGGGTGGGAGTGGAGGTCAGTTCCAGGGCATGGTGGGGAACGCTCCGAAGCCGAACATCGAGGGGACGCGGACGTCCCAGTACACGACCAGGAACGTGCCCAGCGCGATCAGGGCGACGCCGGCGACCCGGACGGCCCGCTCGGGACGCCGGGGACGGCCGGCCCGGCGGGCGGAGGTGGCGTGGGCGACCAGCGCGATCGCCCCGGCGAGCACGGCGACGAGGAGCACGTTGCCGAGCGACTGCCAGGTCAACGCCAGGGCGCCGTACAGCGGGTTGCGGGTCTCCGCCGCGTACTCGAGCAGCTTGTCGAACAGCGGGTACGGGCGCCCGACGAGGAAGCCGCCGATGAGCGCGCCGAGCGTCACCAGCCTTGCCCGGGGGCGGCGGGCGAACGGGTCGGGCACCACGCCGAGGGTGCACAGTCCCAGGTAGACGAACGCCAGGCCGATCAGCCCGAACACGACGAACGACTGGACCAGGCGGACCGGCACTCCGTTGCTCAGGACGCGGTCGGAGAGCTGCGGAAGCCGGTCGCCGAGCAGGACCGCGAGGAAGCCGTACCCGGCGGAGACGGCGACCATGCCGGCGGTCAGCCAGCCGAGCCCGGTCAGTGCCGCGCGCGCACGGCTGGTGGTGCCCCCGGCGAGCTGCGGCAGCGCGCCGAAGACGGCGATGTTGCAGGCCGTGAAGGTGCCGGCGAGACCGGACACGAAGGCGAACACGATGCCGGCCGCCGCCCCGCCGATCGCGGTCTCCTTGGCGTCGTAGCCCAGCAGGGTGTTGGCGGTGTTGTCGCCGATGACCCCGTCGACGAACCGGTACGACCAGACGAGGGCGAGGATCACGCCGAGCACGACGCCGACGGTGACCGGTACGAGGCTCGGCGGGCGGGAGGTCTCGGCGACGTCCGGGGTCTGCACTGGTCGCTCGGACAGGCTCATGGCGAAACGTCCTCTCGTACCGTGTCGAACAGGGTGTCGAAGAGCTCGATGCGCCGCGCGGACAGCGGCACGGTGAGGTGCAGGTGCCCGGGCGCCGGCGGTGCCGGGACGGGCGCGGGGGCGGGCAGCAGTCCGCGGATGCCGCGCTCGGCGAGCGTCCGCCCGGCGGCGCCGTCCGCGTCGGCGACCACCACCCAGGGAATGTCGGGATGGCCCGGCTCGACCGCGAACCCGGCCGTACGGAGCCGCTCGGCGAACCGCGGCTTCACCGTGCGCACGCGCCGGCGCAGCGCGGCCAGCGGGTCCCCGGCGGCCAGCACCCGCAGCGCGGCCTGCAGCGCCAGCTCGCCGATCAGCATGGGCGTCACCAGCTCGCGGACCCGGACGGCGAGCGCCGACGAGCAGACCGCGAAACCGGCCCGCAGCCCGCCCCACGAGTACGCCTTGGTGAAGCCGCGCAGCACGATCAGGTTCCCGGTCTCGCCGACCACCGTGGCGGCGCTGCCGGCCGGGCCCAGATAGGCCGCCGCGCTCTCGTCCACGACGACGGCCGCGCCGGCCTCCGCCGCCGCCCCGGCGAGGCGTACCAGGTCGGCGAGGCCGAGGATGCTGGCGTCGAACGCGGGCCGGTCCAGGTGCACCACGGCGGGCCGCACCCGCCGGATCTCCGCCGCCCATGCGGCCACCGTGGCCGGTCCGGCGGTGATCTCGACGTCCGCGCCGCCGAACGCGGCCCAGGCCTGCAGGTCCGGATGGGTGTGCGCGGGCGCGAGGACCGGCCCGCCGGCCGCGAGGCCGGCCAGGTCCCGCAGCAGCGAGGTCACGCCCGCGCCGAAGTAGAGCTGCGCCGGCGCCACGGTACGGCCGAAGTACCGGCTGACCACCGGCGCGCCGCGCCGGCTGCCGAAGGGGTCGTCGACCGGGTAGTGGCCGGCCACCTGGTCCGCCGTGGCGGCGAGCCCGGCCCAGACCGCGGCGGGTGCGGGGTCCAGCAGTTCCGTCTCGTCGTCGGCGTACCGCAGGTCGAGCCGGGTGCCCTCCGCCGCCTCGCCCCAGCCGGTGACCGCCAGGGAGCCGGGCGGCGCGACCAGTGCGCGGGCCACGAGCAGCGCGCCGGGTGGGGCCGGTGCGTCCGGGGTGGACGTGAGCTCCACGTGCGTGACCCGGAAGCCCGCGCCGCGGACGAGCGCGGCCAGCTCGGTGGGGTGGTAGTAGCGGATCGGGCCGGCGCGCCCGGTCAGCGGGTCGAAGCCCGCGGCCTCACCGGCCGTGGCGGCGGCCTGATCGAGGACGAGCACGCCGTCCGGCCGCAGCCGGCGCCGGATCTCGGCCAGGAGACGCCGGTGTGCCGCCTCGTCGCCGTGCCAGCGCCAGTCGGCGCAGACGACGGCGTCGGACTCGGGCGTACCGGATTCCGGCGGCCAGACGCTGATCGTCCGGCCGGGCCGGGCGAGCGCGGCCGTCCACGGCGCCGCGTCCCCGGCGGCGAGCAGGACGCGGGCACCGGTGAGCCACCGGTCGATGTCGCCGGCGCGCATCAGCGGCCGGCCAGGATCTTGCGCAGGGTGGGGCCGCTGCCGTCGGTGAGCGCGTCGTCCGACGGCTCGTACAGGCAGAACCGGTGCCCCGAGGGGTCGGTGAACCGGATGGTGCGGCCGATGTCCTTGGCGCCGACGCCGCGGCCGGTGAAGGTCAGCCCGGCGGCGGCCAGCTCGGCGGTGCTGCGGTCGATGTCCGGGGTGTGGAAGACGAGCAGGTACGTGTCGTACCGCACGGGCCGGCCGTCCACGGCGAGCGGGGCCGGCTCCAGCACGATGGGCACCGAGCCGGTGGCGAAGGCGGGCGCCGCCGGATCGGGTTGCCGCAGCCCCAGCACGTCGCGGTAGAAGGACACCGACGCGGCCGCGTCGGCGACCCGCAGGCGCAGCTCGGCGACCGTCGCGGGCCGCTCGCCGAGCCGGAAGTGATGGCCGTGCGGATCCGTCGTCAGCGTCGTCCCGCCGGTGCACGCGATGGTCAGCCCGTCCGAGCCGGACCGGGCGAACCGGGAGGCGGGGGAGAGGTTGAGCGACAGGATCACGGAACCCGCGTCGTACTTGACGACGCCGTGGCGGTGGTGGGGGTCCTCGTCGGTCTCGATGACGGCAAGGCCGAGCCGGTGCTCCAGGAAGGACCGCTGGGCCGTCAGGTCGTGTGCCTCGAGGAAGACGTACAGCAGTGCCAGATCTCGGAAAGTCACCGGAACTCCTCGCTGTCCGTACCTGCGCAGAGCGTAGGCAGGGGACGTCCGGACGGCTTCTCCTCGCTTGCTTCGTTCGGGTTTGCGGGTACCCGGACCGCCCGTCTAGTGCCACTCTGGTCAGGACGGACGTACTCACCAGAAGGAGTACCTATGATCACCGGATCCCATGTGGTCCTGTACAGCGCCGACGCGGACGCGGACCGTGCCTTCCTCCGCGACAAGCTGGGGCTCGCCGCGACCGACGGCGGAGGCGGCTGGCTCATCTTCGCGCTTCCCCCGGCCGACGCGGCCCTGCACCCGGCCGAGAGCGTGCCGCGGGGGGAGACGGGCGATCTCAGCGAGTTCTACCTGCTGTGCGACGACGTCAAGGCGACGATCGCCGAGCTGCGGGAGAAGGGCGTCGACATGCCCGGCGACGTCGACGACAAGGGCTGGGGGCTGCTCACGTCGATCCCGCTGCCCAGCGGCGGCCGGATCGGCATGTACGAGCCGCGTCATCCGTCCGCGCACGGCTGAGGTGTGCCGGGCGGGACCGAGAGTCAGGCGGGCGCACCGGAGCGCGTCGCGTGCGGCGTGATGTCCGGGCGCCCGCATCCACAGGGGCGCCGGCGGCTACTGGAACCTGCTCCGGAGCATGCCGCCCTTCTCGTCGAGCGACCGGTGCTCGACCATCTTGCCGTCGCGGAAGGTGACCACGTCCTGCCCGGTGAAGCTGACCTTCCGGTTCGACGCCGCCCGGCCGAGGAACCGGCCCCGGTGGGTGCCCTCCAGCTTCCAGCGGAAGGTGACCGTGTCGCCGTCGGACGTCATCTCCTCGATGCTGTACTTGCCGTCGGGGAACGCCGCGCGGAGATGCTGGATCTTCAGCTTCAGGCCCAGCCTGTCGCGGGAGGTCCCGGGCATCGGCGTCTTCTCCAGATCCGCGACGTCCTCGACCAGCTCGTCGACGATGTCGACCTCGCCGGAGTTGAACGCCTCGGTCATCCGCCGGATCGCGCGTTCGTGGTTCTTCTGCCTTTCTGCCTGCGTCATCTCCCAACCTCCTCGATGTGCCGATATCGCGGAGCCTAGGTGTGACGTGGGGAAATGGCTTCTCCCACCTTGCTTGCTCAGTTGATTGTCTGTGCATCAAAGACTTTCGATGGCAGGTCGGCGCGGTCGGCGGCCACCTTGATCCGCTCCAGCAGGCCGAGCTGCTCGTCGAGCGGGGGCTGCCGCACGTTGGTGAACAGCACATGGTCGACGGCGAGGTCCGCGAGGTGCCGGAGATCCTCGGCGACCTGGTCCGGCGAGCCGCCGAGGAAGGGACGGCCGGGACCCAGGTCCGCGGGTGTGATCGGGGTCGCGGCCCGGACCACGACCGACAGCCGGCCGGGGTCGCGCCCGGCCCGTGCGGCGGACGTCCGGAACCGGTCGATCGCCGCGGTCAGCCGCGCGAGCGACATCGACGTCGGGTTGAAGCCGTCGGCGATCCGGGCGGCCCGGTCGATGGCGGCGGGGGCGGCGGCACCCACCAGGAGCTGCGGGCCCCCGGGGCGGTGCGGCTTGGGGTCGATGTGCGACGGCGGTATCCGGTAGTAGGGACCGTCGTGGGAGACCGGGTCTGGCGACCACGCCGCGCGCAGCGCCGCCACGAAGTCCTCCAGCCGGGGGCCGCGCTGCGCGAACGGCACGCCGGCGGCCTCGTACTCCTGCCGCATCCATCCCTGGCCCAGGCCGACGACCAGGCGTCCGCCGCTGAACCGGTCCAGTGTGGCCAGCCGGCGCGCCATCGGGATCGGATGGTGCAGCGGCGCGGTCAGGACGCTCGTGCCCAGCCTGAGGCCGGTGGTGCGGGCGGCGACGAAGGACAGGGTGTCGAGGGGTTCGAAGGTGGTCCGGTAGTACATCGGCAGGGGCCGCGGCGGACCCGGCGGCTGGGCGACGTCGCCCGCCGGGTAGAGCATCCGCTCGTGGGTCCACACCGCGGCGTAGCCCATGGCCTCCGCCTCCCGGGCCATCCGGACGATCGCGGCCACCCCGGCGTGCGGCCCCGAGGTCAGCAGGTCGATTCCCAGGTCCATCCTCGGTCCCTCACCGGGCGGCGCACTCGGCGTCGGCTTCGCAGAGCGCCCGCGCGATGGTCTCGCAGTGCGCGGGTTCCAGCCGCGGGTTGGTCTGGACGAAGGCGATCCGCTGGAGCAGGCCGAGGCTCTCGTCCATGAAGCCCGGCGGATACTCGCGATCCGAGCCGGCCCAGGGATCGTGGCGGGGATCGATGCCGACCTTGGCGACCATGGCCCGGAAGTTCGTCGCCCAGTGCGCCCCGGTGGTGGGCAGATACCGGTCCGTGCTCATGGCCGCGTAGCAGTGCTCGATCTCGCCGCCGGCGAACAGCTCCCGCGACGTCGTGACGTGCCGGATCCCGCGGGCCCGCACCGCGCGGACGAACGCCTGGCAGGCCCGCTCGTCGTCGAAGATGAGCGGGGTCATCCACCCCGAGTCGCCCGCCGGGTCGTTGCCGGGCACCCGCCGGTACGTCCGCGCCGGCCCGGCCGCGCCGAAGATGAGGTCCCGTGCGACCCGCAGGCGGCCGAGCAGCTCGTCGAGGCGCTCGAGCTGGGCCAGCGCCACCGCCCCGGTGAGCTCGTTCATCCGCAGGCCGGTGGCGGGCATGATCCGGTCGCCGACCTCGATGCCGCGCTTGCGGGCCGGGAAGGTGCGGCCGCCCGTGTAGAGCACCGCGAACTGATAGAGCTCGTCCGAGTTCGTCGCGAGGAAGCCGCCGTCCCCGGCGGCCAGGAACTTCATGAACTTCGTGCTGAAGGCGGACGCGTCGCCGATGCTGCCCACCCGGCGGCCGCGGTAGCTCACGCCCACGGCCTGGGCGTTGTCCTCGACCAGCGCGATGCCGTGCCGGTCGGCGAGCGCCCGCAGGCCGCCCAGGTCGCAGGCCGCGCCGAAGAGGCTGACCGCCATCACCGCGCGGGTCCGCGCGGTGATGTTGCGCGCCACGTCGGCGACGGAGAGGCCGAGCGTCTCGTCCACCTGGGCGACGACCGGTACGGCGCCGCACAGGATCACCGCGTCGGCGCAGCCGACCCAGGTGACGGCCGGAACGATGACCTCGTCGCCGGGGCCGACGCCGATGCCCAGCAGCGCCGCGGTGAGCGCGGCGGAGCCGGACACCGTCGCGTGCACGTGCTTCACCCCGAGCAGCGACTCCGCGGCCTCCTCGAAGCGCCCGACGAACGAACGGGCGGCGGGGATCTCGTAGCGCCAGAGCCGCTTGCTCCGCAGGGCCTCGAGCACGTAACGCTCCTCGGCCTTGCCGGTGAGATCCGCGCCCGTACTCGTGTACGGGACGTCCAGATAGTTGCCCAGGCCCGCCGACCGCAGCGCGGACTCGTAGCGGTCGCGGCCGACGGCGTCGCGGAGCAGGGACAGGACGACCGCCACCGCGGGCGGCGCCGCCGTGCTCGTGAGCTGCCGGACCACCTCGGCGATCTCCTCGTCGTCCTTGGTGACGAACGCCTTGCAGAACTCGTCGTAGGCCTCGTCGCCGGCGAGGGCCGCATAGGCGGCGAGCTGCAGGTCCTTGACCGCCTTGCCCGGTTGCGCCGGGCCGCCGTCCCCGGCCTCGTGCCCGGCCAGGGCGGCGAGCGCGGCACGGAGGTCCTTGAAGTCCATGGTGTCCTCCTTCCCCGGGTGTCAGAGGTCCGCGCCGAGGATGCGCCGGATCTCCGCGCCGCTTGGCCCGGCCATGGTCTCGTCGGAGGGTTCGCACAGGTAGTAGCGGTAGCCGCCGGGGTCCTCGAAGGAGGCGGTGGCCCCGATCCGGGACACCACCGGCTCGCCGCCGAAGGCGAGCCCGCGCGCGGACAGCTCGGCGGTGGAGGCCTTCAGGTCGGCGGTGTGGAATCCGAACGCGACGCCCTTCGACCCCTCGGTGGCCACCTTGTGCAGTGCCGCGTGCTCGCCCTCGCCGACGTGGTGGGTCGTCAGGAGAACCCCTCCGGCGTCGTACTTAACGACGCCGTCGGCGACGCTCGTCACCCCGCGGTGGCAGGTGTTCGTCTCCATCGGTACGAGACCGAGCATGCGCTGGTAGAACTCCTCCGTCGCGTGCAGGTCCCGTACGTAGAGGAAGACGTAGAGCAGCTCCTGGTGGTCGTCGCCGGGCTTGCGGTGCCCGGCGGAGGCCTCGCGCAGCGCCTCGACCTTGCGCCCGCTCGGCCAGCCCATCGCCGGTTCGGACACCTCGTAGAGCGACAGCCAGTGCCCGTCCGGGTCGTAGAACTCCGCCATCGTGCCGGCCCGCGACGTCTGGGTGGGACGCAGCCGGCCGCCGCGGTCCTCCATGGCGGCCCGGGTCCGGGCCACGTCGTCGACCAGCAACGCCAGGGTCAGGGACCGGTCCGGCTCGCCGAGCGCGACGGCGGAGTCCGGCGCGCTCTGCAGGCTGAGGATGACGTGGCCGACCGGATAGCTCACCGACGTGTCGTCCGGATCGAGGGCGCGCAGGCCGAGGACGTCCTCGTAGAACCGCCGGGACGCGGCGAGGTCGCGGACGAGGAGGGTGACGTACATCAGGCGCGATTTCGTTAGCATCGTTCCGGCTCCCGACCCTCGATGAGGCTGTAACCGTGCTTGGTCGACGTGATCCCGGCCAACCGCAGACCCGCGCGACGGAAGAGGTCCGCGAAGTCGGCCGCCGTGCGCTCGCGGCCGTGGCAGCCGACGAGCATCAGCAGGTCCATCAGCAGGCCGGGGCTCGGCGCGTTGCCCGGCGGCAGGACGAACTCCACGACGAGCAGACGCCCGCCCGCCCGCAGGGTGCGCCGGCAGTTCGCCAGCACCTCGACCGCCTCGTCGTCGCCCAGCCCGTGCAGCACGCTCTTGAGGACGTACACGTCGGCCGCCGGCAGCGGCCGGTGGACGTCCCCGGCCACCGCCTCGCAGCGGTCGGCGACGCCGGCCCGGGCGAGCACCCGGCGGGCCTCGTCGAGCACGCGCGGCTGTTCCACCAGTACGCCCCGCAGGCCCGGCCGGTCACGCAGGACGGCGGCGAGCAGCTCGCCGCGGCCGCCGCCGACGTCGACGACCACCTCGGCGCCGGTGAGGTCGTGCCCGGCGATCGCACCCGCGACCGGTGCGGTGTGCCGCGACATCATCGCGTCGAACACCGCACCGGACTCGGGATGCGCGGCGAGGTAGGCGAAGAACTCCTGACCGAACAGGTGCTCGAACGCGGGCTCGCCGGTGCGCACGCTGTGCTCCAGGGCGCCGAACGCCTGGTAGCTGACGCCGCCGGACCAGAGTGCGAACGGGAGCACCGATCGCGGATGGTCCGCACGCAACAGTTCGCCGAGCGGGGTCAGGGAGAACCGCTGGTCGTCGTCCGCGGCGACGATGCCGTGGCCGGCGAGCGCGCGCAGCAGCCGGTGCAGCGCATCGGGATGGGCGCCGACCTCCTTCGCGAGCTCGGCGCTGTGGCGGGGCCCGTCGCCCAGCCGGTCCGCGACGCCGAGCCGCGCCGCCACGTGGACGGCCTGCTGGAGCTGGTTGCCGACGAGCAGCCGGGCGAGGGTCTGGGCGGCGGACGTCGTCGGTGCCGACGGGCTGGTCATCGTGACGGCTCCCCCTGATCGCCGGGTGCCGCGATCGTATGCAGACGAGTCGGGCGAATCTTTCTCCTCGCTTGCTCTCTCGCGGTGACCCGGCTCAGGGCACGAGTACGAGCCTTCCGCGCACTCCGCCGGCGGCGAGCCGCTCGTGGGCCTCGGCCACCTGGGCCAGCGGCAGCGTCTGCGCGACCCGGAGCGTCAGGTGACCGGCCCCGGCCAGGGCCGCCAGCTCTTCCAGCCGGGCGCCGTCGGCATGGACCTCCTGCACCACCACCTGGGTGCCGCGCAGCGGCGGCGGCGCGAACGGCGCGACCAGCGCGACGAAGACCCCGCCCCCGCGCAGTGCCTCGTGCGCACCGATCCCGGCCACGGCGGCGTCGATCACCGCGTCGACGCCGCCGGGGACCAGGTCCCGGACCGCGGCGCCGAGCCGGTCCGTCGGCGCCACCACGTGCTGCGCGCCCAGTCGCCGCAGCAACGGCTCGTCGGCGGCGCCGGCGGCCGCGACCGTCCGGATGCCCCGGAGGGCGGCGAGCTGCAGGACGATGCCGCCCACGCCGCCGGCGGCGCCGGTGACCAGGAGCGTCTGCCCGCGCCGCAGCCCGGTCAGCTCCAGCGACCGGTCCGCGGTCAGCCCGGCCAGCGGCAGGGTGGCGGCCTCGGCATCACTGGCGTTCGCCGGGGCCGCAGCGACCGCGCCCTCGTCCAGCACCACCTGCTCGGCCTGGGTGCCGGCCGCGGAGAGCAGGTCGCGCAGCCCGATCACCCGGTCGCCGGCGGCGAAGCGGGTGACCCCGGGCCCGGTCGCGGTCACCTCGCCCGCGACGTCCCAGCCGAGGGCGACGGCGGGCGCCGGGGCGAGCAGCCCGGCCTCGGTGATCCGGCCCGCCCGGGTGGAGAGGTCGATGCGGTTGACCGCGGCGGCGGCCACCCGGATCAGCACCTGCCCGGGGCCGGGCCGGGGTGCGGGGACGTCGGCGATTTCGAGAACTTCGGGGCCGCCGAAGCGGCGGACGATGACTGCTTGCATGCCGTCGACGCTAGGAAGATTAGGGTGCATCGGTAAGAAGGCACCTGCAAGTGCCTGGGGCACCCGGAGGTACGCATGACCACCGTCTCCGCCGCCGAGCGCCGGGAGCGGGCGCGCCGGGCGTACAACGCCAACCTGGCCGGGTGCCCGGGCCACGAGCTGTTGTCGGCGCTGAGCGACAAGTGGCTCACGCTGGTGGTCAGCGCGCTGGCCGACGGTCCGCTGCGGCACGCCGACCTCGCCCGGGAAGTCGCCGGGGCCAGCCAGAAGATGCTCACCCAGACCCTGCGCAAACTCGAGCGCGACGGCCTCGTCAGCCGTACCGTCACGGCGTCGGTGCCGGCCCGGGTCGACTACGCGCTGACCCCGCTCGGCGAGGCGCTGGTGCCGCTGCAACGCGCGATCAAGCAGTGGGCGGAGACCCACATCCCCGAGGTCCACGCCGCGCGGAAGCGGTACGACGCGGCGCAGTAAACTTGATTTATTCCAGACTAGGGGCCTATGGTCGTCGGGTGACGTCCGACTTCGAGGCGCAGCTCCGGGCGGTCTCGTTGCGCGTGACCCGGCCCCGGCTGGCGGTGCTCGCCGCGCTGCGCGACCACCCGCACGTCGACACCGACACGGTGATCGCGCTGGTCCGGGCCGATCTCCCCACGGTCTCCCACCAGGCCGTGTACGACGTGCTGCGGGCGCTCACCGACGCCGGTCTGGTGCGGCGCATCCAGCCGGCCGGTGCCACCGCGCGCTACGAGTCGCGGGTGGCCGACAACCACCACCACGTCGTGTGCCGCTCCTGCGGCGCGATCGCCGACGTCGACTGCGCCGTCGGCCACGCTCCCTGTCTCACCGCCTCGGGCGACCACGGCTTCGTGGTCGACGAGGCAGAGGTCGTCTACTGGGGCACCTGCCCCGACTGCGCGACCGACCGCACGCCCCAGAGATCCGAGTAGCAGTTCGGAAGGAAAGACAATGAGCCAGGACAACGTCCCCGCCAGCGCGCAGGGCGTGGACCAGAAGGCTGCCGCCGGCTGTCCGGTCGCGCACGACTCCGTGACCGCGCACGGCAGCGAGAGCGAGAACCCGGCAATCGACTCGCCGACCCCGAAGACCGGCGGCCGTCCGCGCACCAACCGGGACTGGTGGCCCAACCAGCTCGACCTGTCGGTGCTGCACGCCCACTCGTCCAAGGGCAACCCGCTGGGGGAGAACTTCGACTACGCCAAGGAGTTCGCCAAGCTCGACGTCGAGGCCCTCAAGCGGGACATCGTCGAGGTGCTCACCACCTCGCAGGAGTGGTGGCCGGCCGACTTCGGCCACTACGGCGGGCTGATGATCCGGCTGAGCTGGCACGCCGCGGGCACCTACCGCATCCACGACGGCCGCGGCGGGGCCGGCGACGGCAACCAGCGGTTCGCCCCGCTCAACAGCTGGCCCGACAACGCCAACCTCGACAAGGCCCGCCGGCTGCTCTGGCCGGTCAAGCAGAAGTACGGCCAGAAGATCTCCTGGGCCGACCTGCTGGTGCTCGCCGGCAACGTGGCCCTGGAGTCGATGGGCTTCAAGACCTTCGGCTTCGCGTTCGGCCGTGCGGACGTCTGGGAGCCCGAGGAGATCTTCTGGGGCCCGGAGGACACCTGGCTCGGCGACGAGCGCTACCTCGGCGACGCCAAGATGGCGGACGAGTTCGGCGCCACCGAGATGGGCCTCATCTACGTCAACCCCGAGGGGCCGAACGGCAACGCGGACCCGCGGGCCGCGGCGTACTTCATCCGCGAGACCTTCGGCCGGATGGCGATGAACGACGAGGAGACCGTCGCCCTCATCGCCGGCGGCCACACCTTCGGCAAGACCCACGGCGCCGCCCCCGCGCAGGGCCACGTCGGGCCGGAGCCCGAGGGCGCCCCGCTGGAGGCGCAGGGCCTGGGCTGGCTGAGCAGCTACGGCAGCGGCAAGGGCGCCGACACGATCACCAGCGGCCTCGAGGTGACCTGGACCGACCGGCCGACGCAGTGGAGCAACCGGTTCTTCGAGATCCTCTTCGGCTACGAGTGGGAGCTCACCACGAGCCCCGGCGGCGCCAAGCAGTGGGTCGCCAAGGACGCCGAGGAGATCATCCCGGACGCGCACGACCCGTCGCGCAAGCACAAGCCGACGATGCTCACGACGGACCTGTCGCTGCGCTTCGACCCGGCGTACGAGAAGATCTCCCGCCGTTTCCTGGAGAACCCCGACGAGTTCGCGCTCGCCTTCGCCAAGGCCTGGTACAAGCTGCTGCACCGCGACATGGGTCCGGTCAGCCGCTTCCTGGGCCCCTGGGTCCCGGAGGCCCAGCTGTGGCAGGACCCGGTGCCGGCCGTCACCCACGAGCTCGTGGGCGACGCGGACGTCGCCGCGCTCAAGGCCAGGGTGCTGGAGTCCGGCCTCACCACCGCCCAGCTGGTCTCCACCGCCTGGGCCTCCGCCGCGAGCTTCCGCTCCACCGACAAGCGCGGCGGTGCCAACGGCGCCCGGATCCGGCTGGAGCCCCAGCGCAGCTGGGAGGTCAACCAGCCGGAGCAGCTCGCGACGGTGCTGAGCACCCTCGAGGGCATCCAGCGCGAGTTCAACTCCGCGGGCGGCGCGCAGATCTCGCTCGCCGACCTGATCGTGCTGGCCGGCTCGGCCGCCGTCGAGAAGGCGGCGCGCGACGCGGGCGTCGAGGTGACCGTCCCGTTCCACCCGGGCCGCACGGACGCCACCCAGGAGCAGACCGACGTCGAGTCGTTCCGGGTCCTCGAGCCGCGTGCCGACGGCTTCCGCAACTACCTGCGGTCCGGCGAGAAGACCCAGCCGGAGGTGCTGCTCGTCGACCGGGCGTACATGCTGGACCTGACCGCGCCCGAGATGACCGTCCTCATCGGTGGTCTGCGCGCGCTGGGCGCCAACGTCGGCGGCTCGCGCCACGGCGTCCTCACCGACCGGCCCGGCGTGCTCAGCAACGACTTCTTCGCCAACCTGCTCTCCCCGGGCACCCGGTGGAAGGCGTCGGAGTCCGAGGAGCACGTGTACGAGATCCGGGACGTGGCCACCGACGAGGTGAAGTGGACCGCCACCGCGGTCGACCTCGTCTTCGGCTCCAACTCCCAGCTGCGGGCCCTCGCCGAGGTCTACGCCAGCGAGGACGCCCGCGACAAGTTCGTGGCCGACTTCGTCGCGGCCTGGACCAAGGTCATGGAGCTCGACCGGTTCGACCTGGCCTGATCCCGGCCCGGTCCCGGCGCGGCCGGCGGAGCGACGCTCCGCCGGCCGCGCCGTCCGGCATCCGGCGGGGCGATGTCCCGCACCTCGCCGCCGGCGAGATCTCGGTCGTCGCCCGCCGGGACACGGATCGATCCGCATCGCTCGTTCTCCGGGAGCCCTTGATCACGGCGAGACCACGGCGTACGCGCGGACCGGCAGCGTGCCGAAGTCGCGTACCCGGGGCGGGGCCGCGTGCAGCCGAGCCCCGGTGACCGGCAGACCGGCCAGCCCGGTGAGGTGTTCCAGCACCGGGATGTCCGCCCGGAGCAGGATCGAGTGGGCCGGGCGCCGGCCGCCGCCGTGGGTGTCGTCGATGTTGACGCTGTCGATGCCCACGAGGCGGGCGCCGGCGTCGACCAGCAGCTCGGCGGCCTGCTCGGTGAGGAACGGTGCGGGGTCACCGTACGCCTCGGTGCCCCAGTGGCGGTCCCAGCCGGTGTGCAGCAGCACCGCCGTGCCCGCGAGCTCCAGGCCGGCCAGGGCCTGCGGTCCCACGCCGCGCTCCCGGCTGTCGGTGAGCCGCACGACGACCGCCGGCAGGTCCGCGACGGATTCCAGGGGCAGGCCGGCGAGGTCGGCCCCGTCGGCATAGCGGTGGAAGGGACTGTCCAGGTAGGTGCCCGTGTTGCCGACCATGCTCAGGCGGTCGATGGCGAACTCGACGCCCGGCGCGTAGTGGGCGCGGGAGTCCTCGCGGGTCAGGTGGGGAGTGATCTCGGGCCCCGGCAGCCCGGGATACGTCGTCATGCCGGCGGTGATCACGTGGTTGAGCTCCACCAGCCGGGCGGCCGCCGCCGGTGTGCCGGCCGGCGGGACACCGCGCGAGCCCTTGTGCGGCTCGGCCACCACCTCCGAGCGCAGGATCCGTACCCGGTCCACCATCAGCAGGCCGAGATGGCGGATCAACAGGTCGCCCAGCTCGTCGTCGGTGACGGCGGGGCCCGGGATGTCCAGCCGGAAGCCCTGCGTCTGCAGGCCACCCTCGTTGAGGAAAGTCACCTCGGCGTCGAACACCGCGCGGTACTGGGTCATGCAGCCATGATCCACCAGCCCGGCAAGGGGCGGAAGCGGCCGCGGGCCACGGGACGGTGATTGGCCGTCGACCGGCGCGGGCCGCCGTGACAGCGTCGGCCCATGATCACGGTTGGAGCGGTGCTCGGGGTCGCCATGGTCGCGCTCGGGATGGTCCTCACCCCCGGGCCCAACATGATGTACGTCGTGTCGCGCAGCATCACCCAGGGCCGCCGGGCCGGGCTGGTCTCGCTGCTCGGCGTCGGCGTCGGCTTCCTCTGTTACGTCGCCGCCACGGCACTCGGGCTGTCGGTCGTGTTCACCGCCGTGCCGCAGCTGTACACCGCGGTCAAGTTCGCCGGCGCCGCCTACCTGGGCTGGCTGGCGTGGCAGGCGGTCCGGCCCGGCGGCACGTCGGTCTTCGCGCCGGTCGACCTGCCGCCGGACTCCGACCGGCGGCTCTTCGTCATGGGGCTGATGACCAATCTGCTCAACCCGAAGGCGGCCATCATGTACGCCTCGCTCATCCCCCAGTTCATCGACGTACGGGCGGGCCACCTCGTCCTGCAGGGATTCCTGCTCGGCGGCACGCAGATCCTGGTGAGTCTGCTGGTCAACGGCGTTCTGGTGCTGGCGGCCGGCGGCATCGCGGTCTTCCTGGCGAAGCGCCCGGGCTGGCTGCGGGTGCAGCGGCACGTGACCGGCACCGTCCTCGGCCTGATCGCGGTGCGGCTGGCCACCGACCGTACCCCGGCGGCCGCCGCCTGACGGCGGCAATCCGCACAATGGCCTGTTCCCGCATGCGGTCTTTCTCCTTCGTGCCAGCAATCCGGTGTGGTCAGACATCACCGCTGCCGAAGCCGGCCGTACTCATCCGCACGGATAGGGCCGATCGCCGATCATCAACGGCTGAGAAACGCGTGGGCTGCGTCGTGGCCCGCTGAGCCGATACCTGTCGGCACCCGGCCCGCTATCGTCGGCGCAGAAAGGGGCTGCACGTCGCGCACTCACGCCGTTCGGTGGACTTTCTGGCACCCCAGGCCGAGCAATTTCTCGACCCGGATGGAGCCACCGACAATCGCTGGCAGTCGACCTGGGAGGCGCCATGCCACGGGGAGTCGGAGGACGGGCGGGGAGATTCCTGCTGGTGGCGGTTGCACTGGTCGCCGGGTTCGGCTGGCTGGGATGGACCTTGCGAGACAGCGAGGTGACGGCAGGGGCGCCGACCGGGATGCCCAGGAGCGCTGGTGGCGAGCCGAGCGCCAGCCCCCTCGGCAGCCCGCGCGCGGCCTCGCTGTCCGAGCAGCTGACCTCCGGCAAGGAGGCGGACCTGCGGGCTGCCCTCGTGGTGCCATCCGGTCAAGCCCTGGAACCCGCCGCGACCGGGCAGCTGGCGTCGCTGGGCTCGATCGACTTCGACCTCGCCACGTTCACGTACCTCGACGGCCACTCGGCAGAGGTCCGGGGCACGGTGGCCACCCCGCCGGCCGGCACGAGCCCCCGCTGGACCTTCACGCTGCTGCACCTCGCAGGTGACTGGAAGCTGGTCGATGGGAGGCCGGACGCATGAGGTCCTGCAGCGCACTGACCGCCCTGCTGCTGGTCGCGGCTTCGCTGATCGTCCCGCCAACCGCTGCCCGGGCCGATGGATGTGACGGGAACTCCACCGAGCCGACCGCCCACCAGTCCGCCGACCGACGGCCGGTCGTTTTCGTCCACGGCTGGACCGTCGGTGGCGAAGCCATGCAGGAGACCGGGGAGGAGCTGCGGAAGCGGACCGGGGGGCGGATCCAGCCCTTCTACTTCGACTATGGCCGCCACAGCACGACGTGGGCAGCCGACGACACCGTAGCCGGCTGCCTGGCGACCTACATCGCCAAGGTCTCCACTGCCTACAGCGACATCAGCGGCGGTGACGGCAAGATCATTCTGGTCGCGCATTCCATGGGCGGGTTGGCGTCGCTCTACGCCGCCCGGAGCAAAGAGGTGGGGGAACGCATCGGCGGACTGATCACCTTCGGCACGCCTTATCTCGGCAGCCCGTTCGGTAACACCGGCGTGGCGTCGGCATGGCAGAAAGTGCGGCAGGAGCTGGGCGACAAGGCCGTTCCGCCGGTGGGATCGAACGCCCAGACCTGTCTGTCGCCGCACAAGAACGGCGCCGACATGGCGGCTGGCTGCGTCGGCGGGCTACCGCCCTACCTGCCTGCGGCGGCGGGCGTGACGGCCATCGCCGGCGACATCACCGTCAAGCGGAGTTTCGGCCCTTTCCATCTCTACGACATCCCACTCGACAGCGATGGCATCGTGCCCGTCGACAGCCAGCACGGTTACCTGCACATCGCTCAGAAGGACCAGTGGCCGAAGGGACAGCAGGTCCGCCTCGAGAGTGACAGCTGCACGATCACCAACGACTCGATGATGCGGACGGTCAAGGCGGCCGGTCGGGGAGGCTCCGCCGGGATCATCAGTGCGCTCCTCAGTGCCAACGCAGAACTGCAGGTGGACGGAAACGCTCTGGACGGGCTGCTGGAAGACCGGTTCACCCCGGGACTGGTCGTCTACCTGGGTGTCGCTGTGTGGACCGCCGGCTGCAGTCATCTCCATGTCACCGGGCACGGCCCCGCCTTGGATCATGCGACCGACTCGTTGCACGACTATCTGCACCAACTCGAGCCGGGTACGGCGGTCCGCAACCTCGCGCCGGTCACCTCAGCCGGCGAGGTGGCCTCCGGCTGGAGAGTGGTGGACGGGGGCGGGGACGGGGTGGACTGCAGCTTCAACACCGCCAGCCCCGCGGCCAGAAGCGGGAACATCTACTACTGCAGCCCTGACGCAGAGATGGCCGACGCCTGCTGGGTGGAAGCCGGGCAGGACTCGGTGCTGTGTCTCAGCGATCCGACGAGCCGCCAGGTCGTACGGAAATGGATGGAGGGGGCGATCGGCGCGGCCCTGCCCACCGGCCCGGCCGAATACAGCGGTATCCGGCTACCGATTCGACTGGACCTCGACAACGGCGCACAGTGCCGACTACGCACCGGCGGTAGCTGGGGCATCCAGGAAAGCAACCCGAGCCTCGTGGGCTTCTACCGCTGTGGCAACGGCGAGATGGTGTGGGCCGGCCGGGCAAGCACCGGCATCGACCAGTCCGGGAAGACGTGGACGGTCCGTGCCGGAAAGGAACGTGGCGGGCTCACGAAGCGCAGGGTCCGAACCGCCTACTACGTGGCTACCGCCTAGCCCGCCTTCCCCAGGTGATCGACACCGGGTTTTACGCTGCGCGCCATGAGCGTCATCGATCTGGGACTCGTCGCGGACGAGCGGGACAGTCCGGCCGCGTACGACGGGCCGCGACTGCGCTTGGGCGTACTCCGGCGGGTGCTGGCGGTGGCGGCCGCCGTGTTGTGCGTGCTGAGCCTGACGGGTTCGGCGCGACCTGAGTCGCACGGACCGCGAGAGCTCTGGAGTGTTGCCTTCCCGGGCGACGGGGCCACCTTCACCGTGGGGTCCGGCATGGTCTACGTGCAGGGCGGCCCGGACCACACGCTCACCGCGTACGGCGCCCGCGACGGAGCGGTGCGCTGGACGAGCGGCAAGCTGGGGGAGGAGGCCCTGATCGCGGTGGATTCCGGGGTGGTGCTGGCGCGCGCCGCGGTGCAGACGCCCGCGGAGAGCGACGACCAGGGCTTCCCTGAGATGTCCGGCGAGAGCGTCGCCCTCGACGCGCTCACCGGTCGCGAGCTCTGGCGGCGTCCCGGAGAGGGCTACGCCGCCGGTGGCGGGCGGGCTCTGTTCCTCGACTGGAACGCCGACCGCAGCGGGATCCGGACCCTGCACGCCGTCCGGCTGCACGACGGCCTGCCGCTCTGGTCGCAACCGGGCGGCGGCGCGACGACCTGGGTGCGCGGCGGCACGCCGAGCTCCGTCACGGACCGCCTGGCCACCATCGGCAGCGATGGCCGGGTGCGGATCCGGGACCTGGCCGGCGGGCGGGTCTTCGCGACCGCGGTGGTGCCCTGGGTGGGCCGGGACGAGGAGGGCGACTCCTCCAACAACGTCCATATTGACGGTCATACGCTGTATGTCGAGAATGTGAAGCAGGGAGAGGGCACGATCACGGCGTACGACACCTCGACGATGCGCCGCAAATGGCGCATCGCGGAGCGGTCCTACGGCGGCGCGATCTATCCGTGCGGTGCGGTTGTCTGCATCGACCAGGCGGAGGGCGTGTCCGGCTTCGACCGGGACACCGGGACGAGACGGTGGCGTGTCTCCGGCGCGCCCAGTGGCATCCCCTTGCGCGACGGCGGCGTCCTGGTCGTCAGGGACGAGGCCGGCTCGCAGCATTCCGTGATCGACACCGCCACCGGGCGGCGCCTGAGCGACATCGGCTCCGGAACGCTGGTGGGTGACTCGTCCGCCCCCCAGGAGGCGCTGTACGTGCTGGCTCCCGTGTTCCAGCCGCGCGGTCGGATGGCCGTCACCAAGATCGACGACACCGGCCGCGCGGTGCTGCGCGGGGCGATCGGACCCGTCGATCAGACCACCTGTCAGAACGGCGGCGAGCTGCTCTACTGCGTGAGCCCCGGCGGACGCCTCGCGGTCACGGAAGTCGGCTGATCGAGCGGCATCAGCGCCGCGAGCTCGCCCGCACGGCGCTCGGCGCCCGCTCAGGGCCGTCGGCCGGGTGAGGTTTCCGCCAGTTCGGTGAGCACCTCGCGGATCATCCGGCGGCATCCCTCGGCCATGCGCGGGAAGCTGTGCCGGTAGTAGTCGAGGCCGGTCAGCGACGGCGCCAGCGCCCAGCCGCAGGCGCGCCGCCACGTGGCCTCGTCGCAGCCGACCGCCTCCCGGTAGGCCTGCCGGGCCGCGCCGGTGAAGGTCCAGAGGGCGGCCGCCAGGTCCGGAGCGGGATCGCCGACGCCCAGCGCGCCGAAGTCGATGACCGCGGCCAGCCGGCCGCCGTCGACCACGATGTTGCCCGGCTGGAGATCGCCGTGGATCCACACGGGATCCCGGTCCCAGGCGGGAGCGGCCAGGCACGCATCCCAGGCCGCCTCGGCGGCGGCCACGTCGAAGCCGTCGTCGCACCCGGCGAGCCGGGACAGCGCCCGGCGGACGCCCTCGTCCGCGTGGCGCAGGGCGGACCCGCGCGTGCCCGGCGGCTTGACCGGCCCCCCGGTCGGATCCACCGCATGCAGGGCGCGGACGAAGGCCGCCAGATCGCGGGCCGGCGGGATGTCCGCGCAGCCCCGCCGGGGGAGCGTGGCTCCGTCGATCCACGGCACCACGGTCCATCGCCACGGGAATCCCGCGCCGGGCTCGCCCAGGTGCAGCGGGACCGGAATCCGCGCCGGCAGCCGGGGCGCCAGCACGGGCAGCCACCGCGCGTCGGACTCGGCCTGGTCGACCGCCCAGCCGATCTTCGGCATCCGGGCGACGAGCGTGCCGCCGATCCGGAAGAGGACGTGGTCGGTGCCCTCCACCTCGTCGGGCAGCGGCGTCACGGGCAGGCCGGCCCACTGTGGGCACTGGGCCGCGACCAGCCGGCGCACCTGCCCGGCGGTAGCCCGCACCTCGTCGTCATGCATCGGCACGACCGGCACGCTAGGCGAGACGCCGACGGCGCCGCCACCGAATTCGTTGTGTGCCGGCAGATCTTGTGTTCAAGATGGCGGAGTGCCGAAGACGCTCAGCTATGCCGATGCCGTGCGGATCCTCGGCCAGGGGCCGGAGCTGGACGTGGTGCGCCGCATCGACGACGCCACCGGCGGCATTCTGCTCGGCGCGACCGTGACCACGCCGGCCGTCCTCGGCTGGTTCGACGCGCTGGCCAGGTTCGCCGACCTGTCGCACCAGGTCGCCACGGCGGTCGGCAGGCGGCTCACCGGCGCGCACCGCCTGGACCGCACCGACCGGATCGCCGCGGCCCACACCATCGTCGTGATCGCCGCCTACTTCGAGGCGCTGGCCGGGACCCGTCTGCCGTTCGAGCTGTCCAAGCTGCGGCTCACCAGCGAGGATCAGTGGCGGCTGGCGGGCACCCGGCCGCAGGCCGAGCGGGTGGCGCAGGCCGCGCTCCACGCCACCGTCGGTCTGCCCGAGCCGCACGGGTTCCGTGAGGAGTATCTGAAGAGCCTGCGCGGCACCTACTACCGTGACCTCTCCCGGGCGGTGATCGCGTTCCTTCGCGGGCTGTCCGTGTGGGACGAGCTCAGCACCGGTGAAGCCGACCGGGCGGAGCGCGCCCTCGCGGAGGTGCCGGCGGGTGCCGTCGCCCGCTACGAGCGGTTGCTGCTCGACCTTCAGGCGGACTGCCCGGAGGTCGCCCTCTGGGTACGTGACCGCGACCACCGGGCCGTGCTTTCTGCCCTGCACGACCTGGGCGGCCTGATGCGGCAGGTCGCCGTGACGGTCACCGCGGCTCACCTGCCTCACCTGCTGGGCCGTGCCTACGGGGCGCTGCTCGATCGCCCGGTGGCCGATTCCGGTGACCTGCCGGCCGGGCTGGAGGTGCCGAGCCTGCGCCAGGCGTACGTGCCGGCGCTGTTCCGCATCCTCGAGGCGTCGGTCGACAACCCGGCCGGCGACGAGCGGACCTGGACCGACCGGCCGGTCCGGTCCGACCTGCACCCGTTCCTGACCGGCTTCCTGACCTCCCCGCGCGCGCGGCAGGCCCCGCTGCTGGTGCTCGGCCAGCCGGGCGCCGGGAAGTCGGTCCTGACCAGGGTGCTCGCCGCGGAGTTGTCCGAGGGCGGCTTCCTGCCGATCCGGGTGCCGCTGCGCGATGTGGACACCTCACTCGACCTGCAACGCCAGATCGAGCAGGCGGTCGGGTCGTCCACCACCGAGCCCGTCAGCTGGCCGCGGGTGGCGGAGGCCGCGGGAGGCCGCCTGCCGGTGGTGCTGCTGGACGGCTTCGACGAGCTGCTCCAGGCCACCGCGACCAGCCAGACCGACTACCTGCACCGGGTCGCCGACTTTCAGCAGCGGGAGCGGGACCTGGGCCGGGCGGTGGCGTTCGTGGTCACGACCCGCACCAGCGTCGCGGATCGCGCGGCGCCGCCGCCGGAGACCCTTGCCCTGCGCCTGGAACCGTTCGACACCGAACGGATCACCCGCTGGCTGGACGTCTGGCACGGGGTCAACGCCGGCCTGCTCGGCTCCCGGGGTCTGCGCCCGCTCCCGGCCGAGGTGGCGCTGCGCTTCCCCGAACTGGCCGGCCAGCCGTTGCTGCTGCTGCTGCTCGCCCTCTACGACGCCGACGAGAACGCGTTGCAGCATACCGGGACGCTCTCGGAGGTGGAGCTCTACGAGCGGCTGCTCACCAGCTTCGCGCGCCGGGAGGTGCGCAAGGCGGCGCCGCACCTCGCCGAGGAGCAGTGCGCCCGGGAAGTCGAGCTGGAGCTGCGCCGCCTGTCCGTGGTGGCGTTCGCCATGCTGAACCGCTCGGCCCAGTGGGTGGGCGAGCGCGATCTCGAGGCCGACCTCACGGCGATCTTCGGCCGGCCGCCGGAGGGTACGGTCGGCGACGGGATCGGTCCCGCCACGCTGCTGCTCGGCCGGTTCTTCTTCGTCCACCGCGCCCAGGCCGTCCGGGGCCGGGCCACCCTGCAGACGTACGAGTTCCTGCACGCCACCTTCGGCGAGTATCTCGTCGCCCGCTTCACGTGGCAGTTGCTCGGCGAGGCGGTGGCCCGCGCGTCCGTCACCGTCTCCGCGGGCTGGAGCGCCGACGACGGCCTGCTCTCCCGGCTGCTGTCGTTCGCGCCCCTGGCGGGTCGTGCCCCGATCATCCGGTTCTGCCGGGAGATGGCCGAGCGTCTTCCCGTGGCCGGCCGGGAGGCGTGGGCGACGGTCACGACGACCCTGTACCGCCGTAGCCAGGACGTGACCTGGGCGGTGCAGGCCGGCGACTACCGGCCGGCGACGCTGCCGATGCCCGCCCGGTACGCCGTCTACACGGCCAATCTCGTCCTGCTCGCGGTTCTCGTCTCCGGTGATCTCCGTTTCGGCGCACTGGCCGAGCTGGACGGTCACGATGCCGGCCACCGGTGGCACGACCAGGCGTTGCTCTGGCATTCCCAGCTCAGCAGCGCGGGCTGGCATGCGATGGTCGAGCACGTCGCCGCCACGCCGTGCCGGGACGACTCCGGTGCCCGCGACGTCCGGCTGCGCCTCGTGGACGGCTCGGCTCCGGTTCCCGTGCCGGATCCCGTGTGGCTGTACGACCGTCCGGAGGACCAGCGGAGCGAGTTCGCCTTCGCCGACGTGATGGCGGCGAGGGACTATCGCCGCCTGATCCAGTTCTCGCTGTGCGCCGCCGACAGCACCCTGTTGCACGCGCTGACCCCCGTGCTGGAGTCGGCGCTGAATCCCAGCGTGCGGACATATTGCCGCGGGGTCTCCGACGAGTGCCCGTCGGCCGCCGAGGCGCTGCTGCGCGTCTGGCTGCTTCCGGCGCTCGACGCCGACCCGGACACTGTGCACCGGGCCTACCTGGCCTGCGCCCAGATCGCCGCGTACCGCTTCCCGCCGTGGGACGAGCGGGCGCAGCAGGAGTACGCCCGTCAGCTCATCCGGGCCCTGGAGTCGGACACGGTTCCCGTGGAGACCGCCGCCGAGGTGATCACGACCCTGGTGCAATCCGACGCACTGGATATCCGGCTGCTCGTCCCGTCGATCCTTCGCGCGGCCGGTAGGGCCCTTCCGCGCGGGACGGGCGAGCCTGGCGCCGCCCTCCGCCTGGCGGAGACCTGCCTCTGGTTGCAGGAGGCATATGGCAGATTCGCCATCGGACCGGGGGACGAGCCGAATCTTCATGCGGTCCTCGTGGCGCTGCGGCCGGCACATCCCAGACCGGCGGCCGTGCCCAGACCCGACGACCCTGCGCCGGAAGAGAGCGACGGGGTGAGCATCGCTGGCGTCCACCGACGGCTGGCAGGCCTGCTGCCGCAGTTGGAGGAGGCGTACCGTCACGCCGAGATCCTGGAGGCCGCCCTCGCCGCAGTCTCCGCCGAGCTCCGTGACGTCGCCGGCGAGTCCGACTTCCTGGCCGCGGCCGTGGACGCGGTCAGCTCGGCACGGGTGCTGCCGGATCGGGTGGCGGCGGTGCTGGCCTATGTCGCCCACCGGGTCGAGCGCTGGGGCGCGGCGCAGAACCCTCTTCCACCCGAAGGCTGCTGACCCGGGCGGGCACGACGGAGGGGACCGTGCTGCCCGCGAGCGCGGTGACGAACTCGGCCGGACATTCCGCGCGGGACCACAGGCCTCGTTGCCGGTCCGCCCCGGTGCCGCCGCGCAGCTGACGGGAGACCCAGGCGCGGACCTCGTCGAGGTCTCCGGCGGCGGCCAGCGCGGGTGTGACCTTGGACAGCAGCCGGGCGACCAGGCCCGCCGACTCCTGGGCCGTCCGCGGGGACGTCATCCGGGTGCCCCGCTGGGCGGCCATGAGCAGGGCGGCGTCGACCGAGAACCCGGGCGCGGGGTGCTGCGGGCGGCGCCGGCGCTCGTCCTCGATCGCCGTGGCGACCAGGGCGCGCACCAGGCCCGCGTACCCGACCGCGTCGTCGGCGGCCAGGCAGGTGTCGGCGACGCGGACCTCCACCGTCGGGTAGCGCGCGGAGGGCCGGGCCAGGAAGTACACGCTCGCCTCGTCCATCGCCGCGCGGCAGGTCACCAGGGAGTGCACGACCTCGTCGTACCGCCGGGCGCTCGGCCAGAATTCCGGCGGGCGGAACGTCGGCCAGCGGCGTTGCGCCACGTAGCGGTAGCTGGCCCAGCCGGTGTCCGCGCCGGCGGCGTAGGGCGAGTTCACGGTGAGGGCCAGCAGCGCCGGCAGCCAGGGGCGCAGGCGGACGGTCGCGGCAACGGCAAGATCGCGGTCGGGTACCCCGACATGGACGTGACAGGCGCAGGTGCCGCCCGCCGCGGTGGCCGAGGGGAACTGGCGGGCCAGCGCCCGGTAGCGGGCGTGGTCGCTCAGCGCGTCGAGCGGACCGGCCCGGAACGGCGGTGTCCCGCTCGCGACCAGCCACACCCCGGCCTGCCGGGCGCCGGTGGCCGCCCGCCGCCGGAGCTCCACCAGGTCGCTGCGCAGCTCGTCCAGCCGCCGGCACACGCGGCTCATCGTCTCCAGCTGGTAGCTCATGTACTCGGGGGTGACCCGGCCGTCGAAGCCGGCGTGCCGCGCCACCTTGGATGCCGCGGACGCCACGGCACCGGTCCCGTCCAGCAGCAGGAACTCCTCCTCCACCCCCAGGGTCAGCATCGCTCCGCCTTTCGCACCCGGCGAGGATGCTTGACAGTCTCGTGCGATGTGCGTGA
Organism: Couchioplanes azureus; assembly: GCF_014648355.1. GTDB lineage: Bacteria > Actinomycetota > Actinomycetes > Mycobacteriales > Micromonosporaceae > Actinoplanes > Actinoplanes azureus. The sequence goes on along the minus strand of NZ_BMQY01000002.1, from coordinate 237,446 downwards.
CCGCACCTCCTCCTTCGGGGATGAGATGCGCGCCGCCCTCGGTGTGACAGCGTTGCTCCGTGGCGGAAAGGCGTGATTCGCTGGATGGCGCCACGCTCTCGAGGACGGCGTCGTTCTCTGCCGAGGCGTATGACGACCAGCCCAGGAGCACCCTGAAGCATGATGCCCCATCGAGTCCATTCGATGGCTTTCGATCACTGCCGAAGGGCGGGACGGCGTGGAACTCGACGACGTGACCGGACGGGTGGCCGGTTCGCCGACGCAGGGACGGCCGGGCCGGCGGCCGCGCCGGTGTCCCGGGGCGCCGGCGCTCGCCACCGATGACGGGGCCAAGGTGACCCGGCCGCAGATGTTCCGGCCGCACGTTTCCCGCCCGCGGCTGATCCGCACGCTCGACGCGGCGCTGCACGTTCCCGTGACGCTCGTCTGCGCCGGCGCCGGCTGGGGAAAGACCGTGCTGGTCTCGACCTGGCTGGAGGACCGGCCGTTCCCCGTGGCCTGGCTCACCGCGGATCGCACCGACAACGACGTGCCGTCGTTCTGGTCCGGCGTGGCAGCGGCCCTGCGGACGGCGGGGGTGGTGCCGCACGGTGGCCCGTCGGCGGAGCCGCCCGGGGTTCCCGCGGGCGCCGGGGACCGGATGGCGACCCCGACCGACGGCATCATGCGGTTGCCGACGCCGACGGTCATGGTGATCGACAACCTCGAGGAGATCGATGACGGCGAGGTTCTTCGCGAGCTCGGCAGGCTGATCGACCGGCCGTGGCCGAACCTGCGTCTCGTCCTGATCAGCCGCGCGGAGCCCGCGCTGCCGTTGTACCGGCTGCGTCTCGCGGGCGGCCTGCGGGAGATCCGCGGCGTCGATCTCGCCTGTACCGCCGAGGAGGCGGCGCTGGTGCTGGCCCGTCCCGGTCTCCACCTCAGCGGCACCGACGTGGCGGCGCTGGTCGAGCGTACCGGGGGATGGCCGGCCGGCCTGCAGATGGCCGCGGACTTCCTGACCGCACCCGGCGGGCCACGCCGGATCGCCGACTTCGCCGGCGACGTGCGCCTGGTCGCCGAGTACCTGACCAACGAGGTCCTCGCCGCGCAACCGCCGCGGACACTGCGCTTCCTGCTGTACACGAGCATCTGTGAGCAGGTCTGCGGCGATCTGGCCGACGCGATCACCCTGGACGGCGACGGCCGGCGGATCCTCGAGGAGCTCGAGCTGGTCAGCGACTTCGTCGTCCGGCTCGGTGCCCGGCCGCAGTGGTTCCGCTTCCACCGGCTCCTGCGCGACATGCTGCGGCATCGTCTGGCTCTGGAGTGTGCGCCCTGCGTGCCGGAGTTGCACGGGCGGGCGGCACGCTGGCACCTCGCCCACGGCTCGATCCTCGACGCGCTCGCGCACGCGTCCGCCGGCGGCGACTGGTCCTTCGTCGGCCGCGTGGTGGTCGCGCAGGCCGTCCCGATGATCCTGTCTGCCGACCGGGCGACGCTCCTGCGGGTGCTCCGGGGTATTCCCGCCGGGGAGCTGACGACGACCGCGGAGTTGATGGTGTGCGGTGCCCTGCTGCTGTTCGACGCGGGGGACTGGGATGCGATCCCGGAACGCCTGGTGGCGGCGCGCGGGCTGGTGCAGGGCCGGCCCGCGGGGGACCGGACGCCGGTCGAGACCGCGATCCGCGCGCTGGAGCTGGGCGTACACCGGGCGGTCGGCGACATGCCGGCGGTCGTCGCCGAGACGACGCGGCTGCTCGCCGCCCTGGGCGGGTCCGGGATGGCCGAGATACCGGCCGCCGTGCAATACCGGGCGATCGCGCTGACCACCAAGGGTGTCGGGCTGTTCTGGCAGGGACGGACGGATCTCGCGGAACGGTTCCTGTGGAGCGCCTCGACCGCCGCGCGAGCCGCCGGCGCCCCGCTCGTGGAGATCAACGCGACGGGCCACCGGGCCCTGCTGGAGATCATGTACGGATCGGTCCAGGAAGCCGGCCGCCTCGCCGCGTCCGCCCGCGACCTGGCGGACCGGGGCGGCTGGACCTCCACCTGGCAGACCGCGGCCGCGCATCTGGCCATGACGCTGGTGCACGTGGCACGCCGGGAGCTGGCGCCGGCACAGCGGGCCCTCCATCAGGGACGCCGGGCGCTGGGCCAGGAGCGGGAGGTCGCGCAGCAGCTGGCCTGGCTGGCCTGTCAGGCCGAGCTGGCGTCGGCGCGGGGCGAGTTCAGTGTGGCCCGGGCCGTGCTCGCGCAGGCGCACCGGCAGCGGGACCCGCGGATCCGGGCGCCCGCTCTGGACCGGTGGCTCCTGCTGATCGAGTCGCGGGTGGACCTGCGGACGGGCGCGATCGAGGCGGTCGAGCAGCGGTACGCGGCCGATGCCGCACCGACGTTCGCCGAGCGGGTGTGTCACGCCCGGGCGGCGTTCGCGGTGGGTGACCTCTCCCGCGCGGAAGCGTTGCTGGCCGGGGCGTCCGTCTCGCTCACCGAGACGGTGACCACCGTCGAGGCGCACCTGCTGACCGCCCTGATCGCCGACGCCCGGCGGCAGGGCCTCCGCGCCGCCTCGGCGCTCGCCGGCGCCCTCGCGCTGGCCGAGCACGAGGGCCTGATCACACCGTTCGTCGCCATGGCCGGCGGTCGCCTGGAGCGGCTCGTCCGGCGGCAGAGTCTGCTGACCCACCGCAGCACGGCGTTCGTCGCGGACGTCCTGAAGGCGATGACGGCGGCCGACGCCGGCGGGACCGTCGCCATCCGGGCCGGAGAGCTCAGCGGGCGGGAGCGGGAGGTGCTGAGCTTCCTTCCGACGATGTTGACGGCCGGCGACATCGCCGCCGAGCTGGGCGTGTCGACCAACACCGTCAAGGCGCACCTGAGGTCGATCTACCGCAAGCTGAACGTGGCCCGGCGCCGGGAGGCGGTGACCTACGCCCGGGAGCACGGGCTGATCTGAGCTACCGGCCGGTCAGTGCAGCAGCGTCTTCAGCACGATCATGGCCACGCCGAACAGGCCCGCCACCACGGTGCAGACGAGCTGTTCCCGCGCGGACAGCCGGCCCTGCCGGCCGATCCGCCAGCCCGCCAGGCAGAGCAGCGCGGTGCTGCACACCAGCGCCGCCACCACCGCCGTGCGCAGCTCCCGCCGGGTCAGCCACACCGCGACCAGGACGCCGAGCGGAAGCAGCGAAGCGGTGATCATCTCCCATCCGGTGGTGAGCTGCGTGCGGATGGTGTCCCAGCGGGGGCGATGGCCCTGGTGGATGCGCTCGGCCAGGATCCGGGCGTAGCGCTCGGCGGCCCAGTAGACCGACAGGGTGACGACCACCGTGGCCACGGTGGCCGCGGCCGTCGGCGCATGCGAGGCGGCCATGACGGCGGAGCTCACGATGATCCCGTAGAGTCCCGCCGCCGTGGCCTCCTGCACATCGTGCGCCGGCCTCGCCACGGTGCCCACTCAGCCCGCGCTCGGCGCCGTGCGGCCCGGCCGGGCGGTCAGCGCCACCCCGGCGCCCGGCCCGGGCCGGGCCGACCGGGCGAGCACCGTGACGCCCACCTCGTATGCCGCCAGCGCCAGCGCGACCACGAGCAGGGAGAGCCAGGACGATATCAGCAGCGCGAGTACGGCGGCCGTGACGACGCCGCCGACGCGCAGCGCGTCCCGATGGGCGGCGGCCCAGCCGGGGCCCTGCGCGACCAGGATCCGGGTGAGGGCGCCGATCCCCCGGCCGGTGGCACGCAGCCCGGTGGCGGCCCGGGCGCGCAGCCACCTCGGCCACCGTCCCGGACCGATCAGGTACATCCCCAGGGCCAGCACGGCGCCCAGCACGATGAGCTGCACCCCCCGGTCGCGCAGCGGCCCGAAGACACTCGTGAAGGTCGCGGCGACGCCGTCGCGATAGACCCCTGCCGGGACCCTCTCGAGCAGCTCGGCGCGGACGACGCGCAGCGCCGCGGTCACCGCCACGGCGGCGACGATCAGCCAGAGGCCCAGTTGCAGCAGCGTACGCCGGCGCTGTGGTGAGATCAGGAGCGCGAGGGCGAGCAGGACGACGGTGCCGATCACGCCGAGCAGCAGATCACGCTTGGCCGTCGCCACCGCCTGCTGGGCGGCCCACAACTGCCCGGAGTCGTAGACGGTGAACTGCGCGAAGTTCGCCGGCAGCGTCACCCCCAGCACCTCCTGCACCTTCACCCGCAGGTTCGCGGGGATCTCACCGCTGCTGAGATCCGGCAGGGAAAGCTGCTTGCCGAACAGCGTCGGCATCTGGGCGCTCAGCTGCCGGAGCACCTGGTTGATCAGGGGCAGCAGGTCGATCTCGATCCGGTCCGGCCGGCCGGTCACGACCGTGCTGGTCCCCTCGACGACGGCGAGGGCGCGCTGGTGCGCCCGGCGGTTCAGCTCGGCCCAGATACCGGCGAAGCGCTCGCTCTGCAGGACGTCGTCCACGGTCGAGCGTACGGCGCCACGAAGCTGTTGGGTGACCGGCGCCGCGAGAAACGCCGCCTGCTCGGGCAGCACCGCACGGATCCGCTGCTCCACGTCGACGGCCTCGAACACCTCGGTCGTGGTGTACTCCGCCACGGCCGCCGCGATCTGCGGGTCCCGGGGGAGTGGCGCCACCGTCGCGACCCAGCGGTCGGTGTCGAGGACGGTGGTGGCCGCCCAGATCCCCACCACGCTCGCCGCCAGTGCGAACGCCGTGAGGACGACGAGGAGGGCGGCCGTGACGCGGCGCAGCGCGACGACCGCGGCGGCCCGCCGCTGCCGGGTGTCGAGCCGGGCGTGCAGCGTGGAGACCTCGGCGCGCAGCCGCGCGAGCTCGTCCGTACCGGCGGGGGCAGGCCCCGGTGGGGCGGCCATGTCCGTCATCTCCGGCCGGCCCGCAGCGCCTTGGCCTCGCCGCCGTGGACGATCAGGGCGTAGATCGCCGACACGTCGAAGCACACCGCCAGGATGGTCCAGGTCGGGTACGCGGTCGCGAACCCCAGGTTCACCAGCGCGTTGATCGAGGCCACCACCACGCCGACGACCCGGGCCCACCGGTAGCCCAGCACCACGCCCGCGCCGGCGAACAGCAGCGTGCCGCCCAGGATCAGCAACGCCCATCCCCAGACGGCGTAGTCGGCGTCGACGACCAGCGACGACGTCGGTGCTCGGTAGAAACCGTCGTCGAAGATCGCGACGAGTCCCTGGACGGCGTTGATCAGCCCGGCGGCGCAGAGGATGATGCCGATGAACACGACCCAGCCGAGCCAGGCGGTGGTCACCTCCGGTTCTTTCGCCCGAAGTCGCTCACTGTGCGTCATGGCTCCTCCGCTTCTGTCAGTACCGCCGCGGCGCGGGTGCCGCGCGTACCGCCGTACGCGCGGAGCCCGCGACCAGCGAGCCGATCGCGACGCCGAGGAAGAAGTTGAGGCCCGCGGTGAACATCCGGGAGCCCAGGTCGTTCTCGGTGACGAAGGGCGCCAGCATCGCCACCACCGTCGCCAGCGTCATGACCCAGCCGAAGAACAACATCGGCCGCGGCGTGAACAGCAGCAGCAGGTGCATGAGGCCGGTCGCCACCAGGCTGAGCATCGCGGCGCCGAAGGCGTACCAGAAAGTGCTGGCGTCGCCCCAGACGCCGGCGCCCTTGGGGGCGAGGACCTCGACCCCGAACAGGCCGCGACCGACCAGGATCCCGACGATCGCGATGAGTGCCGCCACGACGGCGGTCGCGCCACCGCCGGCCCACAGCCGGCCGGCGTTGAGCATGGCGCGTGGCTGGGGGCTCGCGGACTGGTACATCGCCGTCATGGTGTCCTCCTCGCCCGCGGCGGCGCGGACGGCCGCCCGTGGGTCGACGGTCCCGGGCGGGCACCGGACGTGCCTCATCCGGCGGGGATGAGGGTGGGCGGCGGGCTTGCGGCCACCATGGGATCGGCAGGTCCCCGGGCGGGACGCCGCGGGGCACACCGACATCGGGAGCCGGCGATGACAACCTTCACCGTGTGGAAGTTCGACGACGCGGACGGCGCGGACCGCGCCGAGCACATCCTCCGGAACGCCGAGGCGGACGGCCTGGTCAAGGTGGAGGACTATGCGATCGTCCGGTGGCCGTCGGACGCGGACCACCCCACGACCGCCCACGGGCGCCAGGGCATGTGGCAGGGCGCGGGCTGGGGTGCGGTGTTCGGCCTGCTCATCGGCACCCTGTTTTTCGTACCGCTGGTCGGTGGCCTGGCGGGGGCCGCGCTCGGCGCGCTGGGCAGCGTGATCGAGGACGCGGGGATCACCAGGGAGCAGCTGGAGAAGATCCGCTCCGAGGTGACCGCCGGGACGTCGGCGCTGTTCGCCGTCACGGAGCACGGCGACCTCGACCGCCTGGGGGAGCGGTTCCGGGGCATGCGGAGCACCCTGATCGCCACCAACCTCACCGACGCCGAGCGCGACGTCCTGCTCGAGACGTTCGGCGGTCAGAACGGCGTGGGGATGCGCCGCACGGACACGTCCGGCTCGCGGTAGCCGCCGGCCTTCTGGCCCTTCGGCAGCGACACGTCCTTGCGCGGTAGCGGCTGGTAGGGGACACGGCTGAGCAGATGGCTGATGATGTTGAGGCGGCCGCGCTTCTTGTCGTCGGTGTCCGCCACGAACCACGGTGCCCAGGCGGTGTCCGTGGCACGGAACATGGCGTCGCGCGCCCGGGAGTAGTCGTACCACCGGGCGTACGACCGCAGGTCGAGATCGGACAGCTTCCACACCTTGCGGGGATCGTTGATGCGGCTCTCGAGGCGCCGCGTCTGCTCCTCCCGGCTGACTTCCAGCCAGTACTTGAGCAGGATGACCCCGGAGTCCACGATGGCACGTTCCACGCCCGGAACGGCCTGCAGGAAGTCGTGGGTCTGCTGCTCGGTGCAGAAGTCCATGACCCGCTCCACGCCCGCCCGGTTGTACCAGCTGCGATCGAAGATCACCACGTCGCCGGCGCCCGGCAGGTGCGGCACGTACCGCTGCAGGTACAGCTGGGACCGCTCCCGCTCGGTCGGCGCCGGAAGCGCGACGACGCGGAAGACGCGGGGGCTGACCCGTTCCGTGATCGCCTTGATCGTGCCGCCCTTGCCCGCGGTGTCGCGACCCTCGAAGAGGATGCAGATCTTGGCGCCGGAGGCCTTCACCCACTCCTGCATGGCGACCAGCTCGCCGTGCAGGATGCGCAGTTCCCGCTGGTACGGCTTGTTCTTCAGCCGTTCCTGCTTGGTCATGAGCTCCTCCTCGTCGTGGCCGAGCGGGCCCGCGCCGGCGTGACCGCGCGCCCGGCGTCGAGGCTCACCCCCGGTGCGCGGCCGCGGCGGATCGCCTTCGCGACCTCGACGGTCAGCGGCAGCGCCAGGGCGAGCAGGAAGCAGGCCAGCCACTGCCGCCCGGTGAGGGCCTGGGTCAGCAGGCTCTGCTGCAGGAAGTCGACGCGCGTCGCCAGGAGGACCAGGCCGGCCGGGATCAGTGCGATCGCCGCGGCCTCGAGCACCGGGGGCAGCAGCCCGCTGGCGGGATCGCGGCGGTTGACCAGGGCGTTGCCGACGGTACCCAGCCCCATGACCACGAACGTCATGGTCATGGCGGTGCTCGGTGCGTCGGGCCGGGGCCGGTCCGGGCCGGCGACCAGGGGCACGAGCGCCGCGAGGAAGAGCACGGCCGCGTAGAGCAGCCAGAACAGCACGGCGGTGCGATGGGTGATCGGGACCGCCGGGTCCCGCGGCGGCCGGTGCATGACCTCGGGGTCCCCCGGGTCGACGGCGATGATGACGACGCCGACCGCGGTGGCGCAGAAGAACAGGTAGAGCACCATCGACGGGGTCAGTGCCACACCCTGGTTGACGTTGAAGGCGGTGGCCGCCACGAACAACATGACGAGCGCCAGGAGCTGGGTCATCTGGTAGCGCACGTACGCGACGATCTTCTCGTAGACGCGGCGGCCGATCTCGACGGCGCGGACCAGGGTGCCGAAGTTGTCGTCGGTGAGGATCATCCGCGCGGCCTGCTTCGTGACCTCGCTGCCGCTGCCCATCGCCACGCCGATGTCGGCCTGCTTCAGCGCCGCGGCGTCGTTGACCGCGTCCCCGGTCATGGCGACGATCATGCCCTGCTCCTGCATCGCCCGGGCGAGGCGCAGCTTGTCCTCGGGCGAGACCCGGCCGAAGACGTGCAGCTCCGGCAGCCGCCGGGCCAGCTCGTCGTCGGACAGCTCGCGCAGCTCCCGGCCGCTGATCGCGCCCGGCCCCAGGCCGAGCGTCGCGCCGATGGCCTGGGCCGTGACGGCGTGGTCGCCGGTGATCATCCGGACGTCGATGCCGGCCGCCAGCGCGGTGCGGACGGCGTCCCCGGCCTCCGCGCGCAGCGGGTCGATCATCCCCGCCATGGCGACGAAACCGAGGTTCCGGACCAGCGACATCGGGTCCTTGGTCAGCGCCGGGACCTCGTCGGGCCCGATGAGGCGGGCCGCGAAGGCGAGCACCCGCAGCCCCTGCTCGCCCATGCGCCGGTTCGCGGCCGCGATGTCGGCGCGGGCCCGCTCGATCGGCACCGCGGAGCCGTCCAGCGGTCCGCCGGCCGTGGCGCAGCGGGCGAGCACCACGTCCGGGGCGCCCTTGACCAGGGCGACGACCCGCTCGGTGCCGCCGACCGGGTAGCGGTGGAAGGTCGCCATGAACTTGTAGTCCGAGTCGAACGGCACCTCGGCCAGCCGCGGGTAGCGCCGCCGCGTCTCCGCGGCATCCACGCCGAGCTTGGCGGCCAGCACCACCAGCGCGGCCTCGGTCGGGTCACCCACCACGCTCCCGTCGTCGCCGACGGCCGCGTCGCTGTCCAGGACGAGCCCCAGGGCCAGCCGGGTGAAGTCGGGCACCGGCGCACCCGCCGCCGAGGTGACGGTTCCGGACTTGCGGTAGCCCTCGCCCCCGACGGTGAACCAGGCGTCGTGCGCGTAGATGACCGAGACCATCATCTCGTTCATCGTCAGCGTGCCGGTCTTGTCCGTGTTGATGGCGCTGGTGGCGCCGAGCGTCTCCACGTCGGTGAGGTTCTTGACGATGGCCTTCGCCTCCGCGAGGCTCTTGGCGCCGTACGAGAGCAGGCCCGCCACGAAGGCCGGCAGGCCGGTGGGGATCGCCGAGATGGCCATGGCGGTGCCCAGCATCAGGAGGCTGTCGAACGGCATGCCGCGCCACCAGCCGACGACCACGATGAACGCGACGGCGCTCCAGGCGACGACGCCGAGGATCCTGGTCAACGTGTCGAGCTCGCGCTGCAGCGGCGACCGGGTCCGGTGCACGGTGCGCAGCATGGTCGCGATCCGGCCCATCTCGGTCCGCATGCCGGTCGCCGTGACGACCATGGTCGCCGTACCGCGGGTCACCGAGGTGCCCTGGAACAGCATGCTCGACCGGTCGCCGAGCGCGACGTCCTCGCTCGCCAGGGTACGGGCGTCCTTGGCGACGGGTGCGCTCTCGCCGGTGAGCGCGGCCTCCTGCGTCTCCAGCGTCGCGGAACGCACGATGCGCCCGTCGGCGGGAACCAGGTCGCCGGCCTCCAGGCGGACGATGTCGCCGGGAACGACCTCGACGGCCGGCACCAGCGTGAGCCCGCCGTCGCGGACCACCCCGGCCTCCGGCACCTGCATCCGCGAGAGCGCGTCCACGCTGGCCCGGGCCTTGAGCTCCTGCCGGGCACCGAGCACCACGTTGAGCAGCAGCAGCAGGCCCACGATGATCGAGGTGGAGAGCTCGCCGATCAGCACGCCGGCGGCGACGACGGCCACCAGCATGACGTTCATCGGGTCCCGCAGCTGGCGCAGCGCGATCGCCCACGCCGAGGGCGGCTTCTCGGCGGCGATGCGGTTGGGCCCGTGCCGGCGCAACCGTTCCGCCGCCTCGTCGCGGCTGAGGCCACGGCCGGCGTCGCTCTCCAGCGCCGCGACCGTGGCGTCCACCGGCCGGGCGAACCATGGCGGGTGTCCGCCCAGGTCGGTGCCCGCGTGGTCCATCGTGCTGGTGCCGTCGCTCATGCGTGCCCCCTGGAGATGCCGGCCGGCGGCCGCCCGGCGGCCGGGCTCCCACCCTCGTGGCCGTGCGGGGGCGGGTCCCTCACCCGGCGGGGATGGTTTCCGTGCGGGCCGCCCGGAGCCCGGCGATCGCGCCGAGCACCTGGACGATGCCCACGAAGACCAGGACCGTCGCCCCGACGGCGACGAACGTGGCGAGGCCGAGCTTCGGCCACACCAGGACGGCGATCGCGCCGAGGATCATCAGCAGGCCGCTGCCGATCCGCCAGCCCGAGGCATGCCCGGCCGGGGTGCCGATGGCCGTGAAGAGCTCCACCAGGCCGTCCAGCAGCCAGCCGATCGCGACCACGACCAGCAGCAGGACCACCGAGCCCGCGATGTTGCGCAGACACAGGATTCCGACGATCCCGGTGAGGACGCCGAAGACGATGCCGACGACGCGGTAGACGAGCGGGTAGTCCGGGACGAAGAACAGCAGCCCGGCGCGGACGAAGCCGGTCACCACCAGGTTCAGCCCGAAGAGGAAGCCGACGACCTGGACGGTGGCGGAGGGCCACGCGAAGGCGGCGACGCCCACGGCGATGGCGAAGACGCCGAGCAGCAGTCTCAGGGTTTCGCGACGCATTGATCTTCCTCCCTCGAGGGGTTTCCCGCGGAGATCAGCGGGCCGATCCAGCGCGTCGCCGGATCGATGTCCACCAGCAGGCCCTTGGCGAGCAGGCTCAGCGGGATGGCCAGCAGGGCGCCGAGGGGACCCATCACCCAGCTCCAGAACACCAGCGACAGGAAGGACATGGTGGCCGAGAGGCCGACGGCGGCGCCGACGATCTTCGGCTGGATCACCGACTGGATCAGGAAATTGATCACGCAGTACAGCACGATCACGCTGACCATCAGCTGCGGACCGCCCTCCAGCAGGGCCAGCAGCGCCGGCGGCACCAGGCCCACCACGAAGCCGATGTTGGGGATGTAGTTGGTGATGAAGGAGAGCAACCCCCAGAGCAGCGGCAGCGGGATGTCCAGCGCCCAGAGGGCCAGGGTGTCGATCACGGCGACGATCAGTCCGAAGACCGTCGACACCATCAGGTAGCGGCGGGTGCCCTGCGCGAAGGAGCGCAGCGCGCCGACGACCTCCGGCCGCTCGGCGGCGGCGACCCGCAGCCGGGCCGGGAACCGGACGGCGTCGAGGCAGAGGAACAGCAGTACGGCGACCAGGAAGACGCCGTTGGACAGCACCCCGAGCACACCACCGAGCGCGGCCTGCACGAGGTCGGCGACACCGCTCGGATCGATCATCCCCGCCACGTTGCGCAGCTGTGCCGCGTCGACGCCCATCGCGCCGAGCGCGCCGGTCACGTCGGCACGCAGGTCGGCCAGCTGGCTCTGGTAGGCGGGCATGAGGTCGAGCAGCCGGGCGACCGCGAGCACCACGGCGCCGCCCAGCCCGAGCAGCACCAGGTACACCGTCGCGACGAGCGCCGCACCGGCCACCCAGGCCGGCGCGCCGAGCCCGCGCAACCAGCCGGTCAGCGGGCTCGCCGTGACGGTGAGCATCAGGGCCAGGGCGACCGGGGCGAGCAGGTCGGAGACCGACCGCAGGCCGGCCACCGTGACCACGACGCACGCCAGGCCGAGCAGCACGACCACCCCGCGCGGCATGACCGGAGCGCTGGTCTGCGCGGTGCCGGCCAGGGGACGGGGTGGCGCCGTAGTGCGCTTCACGACGGACACTCAGCGGGATCGGACCTCGCGGCCGTGCACCGCCAGGGCGTAGATGATCAGGACGTCCATCGCGATGACGATCGTGCACCAGACCGGGTACGCCGGCAGGAACGCGATGTTGGCCAGGGCGCTCAGGACGGCGATCGTGATGCCCAGCACGCGCGCCCACATCTGGCCGAGCAGGATGCCGATCCCGACGGCGATGGCGATGAGGCCGAGGAACAGGTGGGTCCAGCCCCACGCGGTGTAGTCGACGGTGAGCACGAGGCCTTCCTCGGCGACCAGATAGTAGCCGTCCTTGAAGAGCGCGACGAACCCCTCGATGGCCTGGAAGCTGCCCATCATCAACAGCATGATGGCGCCGAAGAAGACGAAGCCCACCCAGGCGGTGGCTTCCCGGCCGCTCGGCACGGCGTACGGTTCGTCGGGGGTGTAGCTGGGTCTCTGCTGCTGGGTGTCCGACATGGTGCTGTCACCTTTCTCTCCTCGGTCCGGTCGTCCGGCCGTGCGGCCGGGCGTCAGGTCTGACGCCGGCGGATCGGCGCCCGGGGCAGGTCGTTGACCGCCGCGGCCAGGTACGGCCCGACGAGCGCCAGGCGCGCCTCGCCGTCCGTGGCGATCTCCAGCCGGCAGCCGTCCGGCGTCAGCACGCGGACGGCGACCGGGTGGGTGCCGCACCGCCGCGCATCGCGCGTCGCCAGGGTGTACACGCCGGCCGACACCCGCGCCCGCAACGAGACGGTGCGGGCGAACACCGGTCCACGACGGACCGTCAGCACGTCGCCGGCCCAGGTCGCCCACATCGGCCGGGACCACCGCCGGCCGAGCCGGGGCCAGGCCGGCGACGGGTCTCCGCAGGTGCGGACCCGGCACCGGAAGGTCTCCCCGGAGTCGATGAAGCGCCGCCGGCTGCGCCACGCCGCGAGGTCCGCGCCGATGGCGGCGGCGAGAAGGACCACGATCACCAGTGAGATCAGCACGGGATCTCCTCCGCTCGGCTGTCGCCGTATGCTCGCCCGGCGCCGATTCCCGCCGCGCCATCCGCCGCGAGTGAGATGACGCGACCGCCGGCGACCGCGACGCCCGCCCTGACCGGATCAGCGTGCCGGGGCGGGCGGGGGCTGCGGGTTCTCGTCCGCCGGGAGGCGGCGTACCTCGACGAGGCGCAGCCCCAGACCGTGCAGGCGGGAGATCAGGCCGACCACCGCGGACTGGTCCGGTAGGAACCCGTGCAGCACGGTTTCCGGCGGTTCGACGCTGACGGTCAGGTCGTGGAGCTCCGACAGCAGTTCCGCCGGAATCTCCCCGGAGACCCTGACCTGGTAGGACGCCTCGGGCATGAGCCTTCCCTCCGTCGTCGGGTGCGCCGGTCCGTCATCCCGTGAACCTGCCGCTGCGCCTGCGCTGGGCTCGCATGAGGGAAACCTCGTCCGCGCCCGGGACGACGATCTGCGGGTCCGGGCGGAAGTCGAGGTCCGTGGCCCGCTCCTTGTAGTCGACAGCGTTGAGGATGACCTTGATGGTGTTCAGTCGCGCCCGCCGCTTGTCGTTGGAGCGGACGATCAGCCAGGGAGCGGCCTTGATGTCGGTGCGCACCAGCATCTCGTACTTGTGGTTGGTGAAGTCGTCCCATCGGTCCTGGGCCTGCAGGTCGATCTCGCTGAGCTTCCACCGGCGCAGCGGATCCGTCAGGCGCCGCTCGAAGCGGCGGGCCTGCTCCTCCTTGGTGACGCTGAAGTACAGCTTCACGAGTACGGTGCCCTGACGGACGAGGTCCTTCTCGAAGCCGGTGACGCCGCGCAGGAAGTCGTGGTACTCCTTCTGGCTGCAGAACCCGAAGACGCGTTCCACCATCGCGCGGTTGTACCAGCTCCGATCGAACAGCACGATCTCGCCGCCGGTCGGGAACTGGGCCACGTAGCGCTGGAAGTACCACTGGGACCGCTGGTCCTCGGTGGGCCGCCCGAGCGCGACCACGCGGTAGCGCTTCTCGTTCATGTAGCGGGTGACCCGCCTGATCGCCCCGCCCTTGCCCGCCGCGTCCCGCCCCTCGAACAGCACGATCATCCGCAGATCCTCGGCCTCCAGGTGGCGCTGCAGCTTGAGCAGCTCGACCTGCCACGGCCGCAGGCAGTGGTCCGCCTTCGCGGGCATCGTCTACCTCCTTCGGCCGGCCGGCTTCCAGCCTTCTCCGGCCGTCGTCGTGGTACGTCATCCCGGCCGGGTGACGTCACCGATCAGACCCAGCGAGCGGGCCCGGCGCACCGCTTCGTTGCGGCGCGAGGCGGAGAGTTTGCGCAGGATGCTGCGGACGTGGGTCTTGACCGTGTTGACCGAGACGTACAGCGTGGCGGCGATCTCCTCGGTCGGCAGCATGGCCGCCATGCCCTGCAACACCTCCATCTCGCGCCGGCTCAGCGCCTCGACGATCACCACGCCGCCGGGCTCCGCCGCCCGTGCCGGCCGCGGTACCTTGTCGCCCAGCAGCTCGCGGTACTGCCGGGCGAGCTCGTCGTCGTCGCGCAGCACCCGGCGCAGCTGGGCCCAGACCTGTTGGACGGCGCGGCGCTGGCACTCCGGTCCGGCGGCGCGCAGCGCGTGCCGCAGCGAGCCGCGCGCCCGTTCGGCGTCGCCGAGCTGCTCGGCGATGGTGGCCATCACGAGCCAGGCCTCCACGCCCGTCGGCGGAAGCAGCGCGGACGAGGCGAGCGTCGGCAGAAGTGTCTCGGCCGCCTGCTCCGGTGCCCCACCGGCGGCGAGAGCGGCGGCATGAAGCACCACGACCTCCGCCGGGTGCGGCGCGGTGAAGCGGCCGACGGTCTCGACCGCCTCGCCGGGCCGGCCGGTGAGGATCAGCAGGTGACCGTGGGACACGGCCAGCTCCCGGGCGAGCCACTGCGGAGGCGGGGTCCCGGGTGCGCTCAGCGCCTCCTCGAGCAGGCCGAGGGCACCTCGCAGCTCGCCGCGCGCCTGCAGCCGGCGCGACTTGACCAGGCCGTAGGCGGCCGCCGCGACACCGTCGGTCCGCGGATGATGCCGCGGGTCCGCGGCCCGCAGGTGACGTCCGGCCGCATCGACGTGATACCGCTCCATCGCGACCCAGGCCAGGGCCACGTGGGCCAGGACGGGTCTGCGGGCCGGTTCCAGCCCGCACTGGTCGGCGGCATCGAGGGCCTCGGTGGCCAGCTTCCCGGCACGTTCGAGCCGCCCCCGGTAGGCCTCGACGAGCGACAGGTGGGCCAGGGCGTCGATCGCCAGCCCCCGGCAGCCCGGCGCCGTCACGGTCGCGACCTGGTTCAGGCAGTTCATGGCCGCGTCGACGGCGCCGAGGTGGCTGTGCGCCAGGCCCCGGGCGGCCGTGGTCAGCGCGGGCAGCTCCGGACGGTTCGTCAGCACCGCGGCCGGCACCCGGCCGAGGGCCTGCGCGATGGCCGGGCTGAACTGCAGCACCTGGGGATGATCCTCGCGCGCCGCCGCCAGCAGGACGCCGAGGACCGAGTCGGCCAGCGCGAGGGCCTCGGTGTACTCCCACCCCCGGAGGATGACCAGTTCCTCGGCCCGGGCCAGGTGCCGGGCGCAGCGGTCGAGGGAGCCGTCGGCCAGCGCCAGCGCGGCGGCCACGACGGCGGCCTCGGCGTCGTCGCAGTCGTCCGGAAGCTGCCCCAGCAGCGCACCCAGCCGGCCGGTACGCCCCTCCAGCACGAGACGGCCGATCATGTAATGGTCGATGGCGATCGTCGCGGCGGTGTGCCAGTCCCGTGCCTTGACCGCGTGGCTGACCGCCTCGGCCGTCTGGCCGTGCGCCGCCAGCCAGGCCGCGGCGTGACCGTGCAGATCCGCCGTCCGTTCCGGAGCCTCGCACATGAGCTGGGCGCGCAGCAGCTCGGCGAACAACCGGTGGAACCGGTACGTCGTCGAGTACTCGGCCGTCGGCTGGACGAAGGCATTGCGCCGCTCGAGCTCCGCGAGCAGCCGCCGGGCGTCGGCCCGCCCGGTGACGGCCCCGGCCAGCTCGGGGGTGAACGTGTCCAGAATGCTGGCTTCCAGGAGGAAAGCCCGGACATGCGGTGGCTGGACCCGCAACACCTCGTCGACGAAGTACTCCGCGATGGTGGCCTCGTTGCCGGTGATGGTGTCGACCAGGTGTTCGGCGTCGCGGTGGTCCTGCAGGGCCATGGCGAACAGGCGCAGGCCGGCCGCCCATCCCTCGGTGTGCTCCAGCAGCGACGCCAGCCTCGGCGGGCTCAGCTCGACGCCGTGCAGGGCCAGCAGATCGGCCGCCTCCTCGGCGGTGAAGGCGAGGTCCTCGCTGCGGATCTCGGTCAGCCGTCCGGCGAGCCGGTAGCGGTGCAGCGGCAGGGGCGGATCCCAGCGGCCGATCAACGCCAGCCGCAGCACCGGGCTCGTGTGCCGCAGGACGAACTCCAGATCCGCGGCCCACTGTTCGCCGCTGAGGCTGGACGCGCCGTCGAGGACGAGCAGCAGGGGCATCTCCTGTTCCGACAGCTCTGCTGCCAGCCGAACCAGAAAGGACCTGTCCACGCCGGTGCCTGAGGTCAGGGCCGTCAGCGACG
This sequence comes from Couchioplanes azureus, assembly GCF_014648355.1. Classification (GTDB taxonomy): domain Bacteria; phylum Actinomycetota; class Actinomycetes; order Mycobacteriales; family Micromonosporaceae; genus Actinoplanes; species Actinoplanes azureus. The sequence goes on along the minus strand of NZ_BMQY01000002.1, from coordinate 221,128 downwards.
GAGAGACGGCGACTCCGGCGCGGCGCAGCGCCGCCACCACGTACGTCCAGAATCCCGATGCTTGGTCGTCCTCGTCCTCCAGGGTGATCCAGGCCACGGCGGTGTGCGCGGCCTCGCCGCGCGCCCAGGCGGCCGCCAGTTGGGTCTTGCCGCTGCCCGCCGGACCCACCACCAGCGTGACGGGGGCGTCTCTGCGGGCGTTGAGCGTGTCGAGCAGGCGGGGACGTGCCACCATGAAACGTGGTCGTTCGGGAATCTCGAACTTGGACTCCAGCAGCGGATCGACGTCCGCCTCCGGACCGATCACAGGCGTGGTGACAACGAGATCAGCACGCACGTGCCCTCCCTCCTGTGCGGCAGACACGGAGCTTCGCCTCCAGCCTCGTCGCCGCGCGGACCCTCCACATCGTCCGAATCGGATAATTTCGAGGTACTCCTCCCCGGCGGATGGTGCGCCGCGCGGCCCGGGGATGTCTGCTGCTCAGCGGTATCCGATCGCCTTTTCGGAGGTGCGCGATGGCAATGCGGACGGCTCACCCGACAGCGGCGGCGGCCCACCCGGCGCCGGAGGTCAGGCAGGCGGCGGGACGGGCGGCCCGCGTGCGGACGGCCGTCGAGGCGCACGCGGCCGTGCCGGACGACCGCGACCGGCCCGATCCGGTCGGCCTGCTGACGGCCCAGGACGCGACCCGGGTGGACGAGCTCGTGCCGATCCGGTACGGCCGGATGCTCACCTCCCCGTTCGCGTTCTTCCGCGGCGCCGCCGTCGTCATGGCGGCGGACCTGGCCCGGACCCCCGTCTCCGGACTGATGTGCCAGGTCTGCGGCGACGCGCACCTGAGCAACTTCGGGCTGTTCGCCTCGGCGGAGCGCCGGCTGGTGTTCGACGTCAACGACTTCGACGAGACCCATCCCGGCTTCTGGGAGTGGGACGTCAAGCGCCTGGCGGCGAGCCTGGTCGTCGCGGCCCGCGACAACGGCCTGCGCCGCAAGGTCCGCGCGGCGGTCGTGCGCGAGTCCGTGGGCCGGTACCGGCAGGCGATGCACCGCTTCGCCGCCCAGCGGGAGCTGGACGTCTGGTACGCCCGCGCCGATCTCGAGGAGGTGACCGCCCTGCTGCGCGACCAGATCAGCAAGGCCGGTCGCAAGCGCATCGCCGCCGCCCAGGCGAAGGCGCGGACGCGCGACAGCATGCAGGCGTTCCGCAAGCTGACCGCGCTGGTGGACGGGCAGCGCCGCATCGTCGCCGACCCGCCGCTGCTCGTGCCGCTGGTGGACCTGCTGCCGGACACCGGCCGGGCGGAGCTGGAGACACAGATGCGCGACCTGCTGGCCGGTTACGCGGACACCCTGACCGGGGAAAGACGGCATCTGTTCCGCTCGTTCCGCTTCGTGGACATGGCTCGCAAGGTCGTCGGGGTGGGCAGCGTCGGCACCCGTTGCTGGGTCGTGCTGCTCAGCGGCCGTGACGAGGACGACCCGCTGCTGTTGCAGGTGAAGGAGGCGCTGCCCTCGGTCCTGGCGCCGTACGTGGCGGCCGGACCCGCGGCCACCTGGCGCAGCGAGGGGGAGCGGGTCGTGTCCGGCCAGCGGCTGATGCAGGCCACCGGCGACATCTTCCTCGGCTGGCAGACGTTCGCGGGCATCGACGGGCGCACCCGCGACTTCTCCGTGCGGCAACTGCGGGACTGGAAGGGCTCGGCCCTCGTCGCGACGATGGACCCCGAGGCGCTGCGGGTGTACGGCGCCGTCTGCGGCTGGACCCTCGCCCGCGCCCACGCCCGCACCGGCGACCGGATCGCCATGGCCGCCTACCTCGGCGACGACGCCGCCTTCGACCAGGCCCTGGTGGAGTTCGCCGAGGCCTACGCGGACCGCAACGAGCGCGACTACCAGTGCCTGGTCGCCGCGGTCCGTTCCGGCCGGGTCTCCGCCCGCGAGGGCGTCTAGCGCGGGTATCGACGTCGACCGTGGGCGATGCCCGCCGGCCAGGAGATCATGATCACTGTCGATCGGCGCGCGGCGTACGCCGTGACCGGCCGCCCTATATTCGGGCGCGGGCCGCATCGAGGCGGCCCGGCAATCAGGGGGATGATCCATGCAGTCGAGAAGAATGATGCTGTTCGCTACGGCGGTTGCCGGTACGGCGATCGGCGCTCTCGTCGCCGGTGGCGCGATCGGCGGCAGCACCGGGACTCCCGCATCGGACAGCGCCGACCTCGCAGGCGGCTCGATCGGGGGCTTCAACGGGCTGACCACGGCAGCCATCCCGGGAATCGGCTCGGGTGGCGGTGGGCACCCACGCGGGACGGACGCCCTCTCCGGCACGGGCGTCGGTGGCGGCGGGGTCGGGCGCGGCGCGGAGTTCCTGACCGGCACCGGGTCGGGTGGCGGAGCCTTCGGCAGAGGCGGGGAAACCGGCACGCTCTAGAGCCGAGGAGCCCGATCGAGCGGACTGGTGTCGTTCCATCGGTTGCGCAGTGGCGGGTGCCCCCGGTGGACGGCCGGGCACCCGCGCACCAAAGGCGTCCTGAGCGGCGTTCAGGAGGCGGTGTCCGCCGTGGTCTTGTGGAGCCGGCCGTGGAACAGGCCGAGGCGGTAGAGGCGCTCCAGCCGGCGTACGGTGAACGGGTGTGAGCGCGGGAGCTGGGAGAGCCCGACCCAGAATCCGCGCAGCGCCCGGCCCTGGCGGACCAGTTCGTCCACGTCCACGACGTTCTCGGTGTGCCGGCCCGAGGCGAGCAGCACCAGGCCGGTCATGCCCTGGGGCGACAGGTGGGCGCCGTGCCGGTCGCAGGAGTACTCCCGCAGCCGGGACAGTGCCGGCCCGAGCAGCGGGATCCGTTCGGAGTACGCCACGGACAGCTGGTACCACAACGACACGTGGTGCAACCGGATGTGCCCGAGCTCGTGTCCCAGAATGAACCGCAGACCGTCCTGGTTGTGGTGGTACAGGTTCACGAACAGCTCGTTGGACAGCACGACGTAGTCGTGGCCGGTCGCCTGGGCGGCGAAGGCGTTCAGGGTGCCGTTGCCGTTGCTGAGGTAGATCTGCGGGCGGCGGCGCAGCCCGAGCCGGTGCGCGAAGTCGTCCGCCGTGCGGTACAGGTCGCCGTACTGGCGCGGTGAGAGCTCCACGGCGGTGCCGCGCACGGACGCCCGCTGCGTCTCGCGGATCACGATGAGCGCGGGGACGAGGAGCAACAGGGCGAGGAGCGCGGACCGCACCGCCGTCGCCCATCCGGACTCCGCGAGACGTTCCGGAAGGTACGGCAGCATCACGGCGGCCTGCACGATGGCGACGACGATGAGCACGTTGAGGATCGCCATGAAGGTGTAGAACGGCAGCTCGGCCGGGTGTCGCAACGGGCTGTGGGCGGTGGTGTGCTGGCGCGTCGACGTCGACACAGTGTGCTCCTCTTCCCGGGGACCGATGGTCGGGCACAGCGTCCGCCGCACGCGCGACCGCCGCCTCATCCCGGCTGGATGGCAGTGGTGTCCACCGCCGGCTCACCCTGCGGAGATGAGGCGGGAGCTCGGTCCCGGGCGCGACGATGGCGTCATGATCGACCCCGGAACCGGCGGCGTGTCGGTGCTGCCCGCCTCGACGCGGCCCGCGCAGCGGTGGCTGGCGCGCTTCGCCTTCCTCGCCGTGGCCGCCGCGACGGTCCTCGTGCTCGCCGTCGCGGGCCTGCGCGGCGGTGTCGCCCTGCTCGTCGTCGCGGTGGCGGGCATGGCGGCCGCGCTCGCCGGGGTGTGGTGGTTCCTGACCCACCGCGGAGTGCTGCGCTGGCTGGCCGCCGCGGTCATGGTCCTCGCGCCGCTGACCGTCGCGGTGCTGTACGCCCGCGCCCGGCTCGTCTGGGTCGTCGTGGTGTTCGCGCTGCTCTGGTCGGCCGCCCTGGCCGCGGGGCGGCAGGCCCTGGCGGCATCCGCGGCCGGGCCCCGCGAGTACGACACGCCACCGCCGCGCCGCCCGTACCTGATCATGAACCCACGCTCCGGCGGCGGCAAGGTCGGCCGCTTCGACCTGGTGCGCAAGGCCCGGGCGCTCGGCGCCGAGGTCGCCCTGCTGGACGGCGCCGGCACGGACGTGGCCGGGCTGGCCCGGCAGGCCGTCCGCCAGGGAGCCGACCTGCTGGGTGTCGCCGGCGGCGACGGCACGCAGGCCCTGGTGGCCGGGATCGCCGCGGAGCACGGGCTGCCCTTCATGGTCGTCTCGGCGGGTACCCGCAACCACTTCGCCCTCGACCTGGGACTCGACCGGGAGGATCCGGCCACCTGCCTCGAGGCTCTCACCGACGGGGTGGAGCTGCGCGTGGACCTCGGCCTGGTGGGATCACGGACGTTCGTCAACAACGCGTCGTTCGGCGCGTACGCGGCCGTCGTGCAGAGCCCGGCCTACCGCGACGACAAGACCCGGACCACCCTCGACCTGCTGCCCGGCCTGCTGACCGGCCAGCGCGGCCCCGGGCTGCGGCTGTCCGCGGGCGACACGGTGGTGGCCGGCCCGCAGGCCGTGCTCATCAGCAACAACCCGTACGCCACCGGCGACATCGCGGGCCTCGGGCACCGGCCCCGGCTCGACACCGGCGTGCTCGGGGTTCTCGCCGTCACGGTGCACCACGCGTTCGACGCGGCCGGGCTGGTCCGCGGGCGGCGGCGGTCGGGGGCGCTGACCGTGGTCACCGCCGACGAGGCGGTGATCGACGCCGATGCGCCGTCGGTGCCCGTGGGCGTCGACGGCGAGGCCCTGACCATGCCCACGCCGGTGCGGTGCGCGATCCGGCCGGGCGCGCTGCGGGTCCGGGTGCCGCGGCGGCGCCCCGGCACCGGCGTGCCCCGGCCCGAGCTGGACTGGACCCGGCTGCGCCGGCTGGCCCTGTCCGGCGGCCGGGCGTGACCGCACCGGGCGCCGCCGGCGTGCTCGTCGTCGCGCACCTGTCGGACCTGCATCTGGGCGCCCACGATCCGCAGGCCGTGGAGTCGGTGGTCGCCGACGTCGCGGCCGTGCGCCCGGCGCTCACCGTGGTCACCGGCGACTGCACCATGCGCGCCCGGGTCCGCCAGTTCCGCCAGGCGCGCGAGCTGCTCGACCGGCTTCCCGGGCCCCTGCTCGTGGTCCCCGGCAACCACGACGTGCCCCTGGTCAGCGTCGCGCGGCTGGTGGCGCCGTACCGGCGCTACCGGCGTCTGGTGCAGCCGGGCCTCGACCCGGTGGTGCGGCTGCCCGGCCTGACCGCGCTCGGGCTGCACTCCGCGCCGGCCTGGCGCTGGAAGAGCGGCCGGGTGTCGCGGCGTCAGGGCGACGCCGTCGCGACCGTCCTCGGCGCCGCGCCCTCCGGGTCGGTCCGGCTGTTGGCGCTGCACCATCCGCCCCGGGCGACCGGCCTGGCCCGGGTAGCCGGTCGCGGGCGCCTGTTCCGGGCCCTCGCGGCCGCCCGGGTGGACCTGCTGCTGGCCGGGCACACCCACGTGCCGGCGGCGGGCCTCGTCCGCGTGCCGGGCACCCGGCACCGGCTGGTCGAGGTCGTGGCGGGCACCGCGGTCAGCCGGCGTACCCGGGGAGTCGGCCGGTCGTGGACCGTGATCCGGGTGGACGGGCAGGGGATCGCCGTCGAGGAACGTCTGGAGACGGCCTCCGGCTGGTGTCCCGGTGCCACCCGACGGTGGCCGCGCCGGCGGTGAGTCAGTGCCCGACCCGGATCATCGCGGTCCGGGCCAGCTTGTCGTGGACCGCCTGCCGGCGGCGGTCCACCAGGGCCCACACCGCGCCGACCGGAAAGTACGCCAGCACCACCGCCCGGACGATGGCCGACGGCCAGGACAGGCGAGGCGAACGGACGGCGACGACCCGCAGGCCGAGCAGCGCCATGGCGGGGGTCCGGCCGGCCAGCGCCCAGAACAGCGCGTGATAGGCCGCCAGCAGGGCGGGCAGCACCAGCAGGTATCCGGAGGCGACGGCCCGGGAGATCTCCTGGACGCCGACGACCGCCGCGATCACGCCGGCCACGGCGGTGGCGCCGGTGAAGAGGACGGCGACGATGACGGCGTCCAGCACGTACGCGATCGTCCGGCTGACCGGCCCGGCGTACTCGCGCGGCACTCTCACAGGTCGCCCGGCGGTGCCGGCTGCGGTCCGGACCCGTGGTGGAGCATGCGGGAGGTCAGCCGGTCCACCGCGGTGTCGCCGGCCTCCGCGCCGGCCCGCAACCGGCCGACCAGCTCGTCGACCATGCTCTCGCGCTGGCCGCGGATGAGCGTGCGAATCCGGTCGGGCTCCTTCTCCAGCAGCAGCAGGACGTCGTCGAGCACCGCGTGCACGACCGGGCGCAGCACGCGCCGGAGCTGGTTGTCCACGATGCGGTCGACCAGTGGGGAGGTGGCGACGGCCGCGACCGCCGCTTCGGCCGCCTGCGCGGTCCGCCGCCGGTACCGTTCCCGCTCGGCCGCACCGCGCTCGGCCCACTCGCGCAGGTGCCGCCGCCGCTCCTCGGCGACCCGGCGGAGGTCGCGGACCAGGCGGGCCGCGGCCGCCTCCGCCTCGAACGCCGCGCCCACCGCCGCGTCGCCCCACAGGGAGATCCTTCGTTGCGCAACCGGGTCCGTGGTGGTCATGCCCCGACGATGCGGCCTCGCGGCCCGGGCCGCGCCACCCGGAAGGGATGAAAACACGGATGCAGCCGGACCCGGTCCGGCTGCATCCGTGGTGATGCGCTGTCAGCGGCGACGGCGGGACACGCGCCGCGCCGTGCGGCGGGCCGTGCGCCGGGCCACCCGGCGGGATCCGAACACGTCCGTACCTCCTCCTTCTTCGTCGGCGGCGGCCGTCAGCGGGCCGCCGCGGTCTCGAGGTCGTGCAGCTCCTTGGCCTCCTGCGCGGTCGCCAGGCCGATCTCCACGAGGTCGAGGGGGCTGATGAACCCGTCGCCGATCCGGTAGCCGCCGGCCCGGAAGATGGCGTCGCGCAGCGGTACGGCCCAGTGGTGCTCGATCAGGAGCAGTGCCGCGGCGCTGTCGTTGGGGATCTCCTCGATGATGTCCCACGCGTCCGCGTCGGTGAAGGCGTGCAGGCCGGTCGTCGCGGCGGTCTCGGCGCCCGCCGCGGCCCCGGCCTCCATGCCGGCCTCGCCCTCGATGCCGAGCCCGACCAGCGCGCCGATCTTGCTGCCCAGCTCCACCGCCTCCTCGGTGGACAAGTTGCTCAGGTGCTCGACCTCCAGGTCGCCGCGGGCGTCCTTGTAGACGGCGAGCGCGTCGATGACGCGCACGGTGTCGCTCTTGCGGAGCTTCTCCAGCTCCGCGATGACCTCACCGTGGAAGTTCGGCTGGGAAAAACCCAGGACGATCATCTGGACCGGACCGATGGACATCTGCTGCAACTCCCTTCCCGACCGGACAGAAGGGCGAGAATCACCCCGCAGCCGATGGTCCTGTGCCACCCGTGGCGCCGCCTCATCCATCGAGGGTGACCGGCCTGTGCCGGGGTCGTCCTGGCACCGCACGTGGATCAGTTCGACGCCGCAGCGGTCCAGCTCGGCCAGCAGCCGCCGGAGCCCCTCGGCGGACAGGCGCGCGTGGATCGTCGACTGCCGGCTCACGGTCCGGCAGTGGACTCCGGCGAACGCACAACGCAGGACCGGGCCGATGAAGCCTTCCACACAGATCTCATAGCGCACGCCCATGGCGACACCCTGCCCGGGCGCGCCGGCCAGTGCTTCATTCGTACGGAATGAGGCCCGTCGCGGCGGCGCATGGCTGACTGGGTGCCCGGTGCAGTTCAGCGAAGGGATGTGTACGGATCATGGCAACACTCGTCGCCATCGGCTACCCCGACGAAACCACCGCGACGGCCGCGTCGCTGGAGGCCCAGCGGCTCGCCAACGACCTCATCATCCAGCCCGACGCCATCGCGTCGATCATCCGTGACCGCGAGGGGAAGTTCCACGTCACCACCAACCACCACGCGGTGAAGGGAGGCACCACCTGGGGCATGTTCTGGGGTCTGCTGTTCGGCCTCCTGTTCTTCATCCCGGTTCTCGGCATGGCCGTCGGCGCCGGCCTGGGCGCCCTGATGGGCAAGATGACCAAGGGTGCGATCAACAAGGAGTTCCAGTCCCAGGTGCGTGACATGCTCCAGCCCGGCACCTCGGCGCTGTTCCTCGTGGTCGAGCAGGTCACGCCCGACAAGGCCGTCGAGGGACTGGCCCGCTTCGGCGGCACGGTGCTCAAGTCCTCGCTCTCCAAGGAGACCGAGGTCGAGCTGCAGAAGGCGCTGCACGGCGAGGAGACCAGGACGTCCACCGAGTAGCCGGGGCAGAGGTGCCCGGCCGGCGGCCGGGCACCGCACAGATCGCGGAGGATGCGATGTCGGCAGAGGGTGCGCCGTACGCCGGCGTGGAGCACAGCGAGGCCACGGCATGGGTCGCGGTGGTGCTGCTCGGTGGGGTCATGCTCGTCCTGCTGGGTGCGGTGCACGCCGGCACCGGCGTCGTCGCCCTGCTGCGCCCGGAGGCGCTGGCCGGCGGCCGCGCGGATCTGCTGCTGCCCGTGGGGCTGACGGCGCTGGCCTGGTGGCACCTCGTGATCGGCGCCGTCGCCGCGACGGCGGGCGTGGGGCTGATCCGCGGGCTCCGCTGGGCGCGCGTCACCGCGATCCTGCTGGCGGGTGCCGCCGCGCTGGTGAACTTCGCCTTCGTGGCCGTCCATCCGGTGTGGTCCGTCACCGCCATCGCCATGACCGTCATCGTCATCTATGCGGTGGCCGCGCACGGCGCCGAGGTGGCCGGCGCGTACGGCCGCACATGAGGGGGACCGGCATGTGGCGCAGGCGGATGCCGTGGGCCCGGGTCCCGCTGCGCCGCGGCACGGACCGGGTGCAGGCGTGGCTCACGCTGGTCCTGGTCACGACGACACTCCTCGCCGCGCCGGGCGCGGCATGGTGGGCGGCGAGCACGACCTATCGCGGCGTCGCGCAGGCGGTCGCCTGGGACCGGCAGCATCGCGTCCCGGTGGTGGCCGTCCTGGTGGAGGACGCGGCCGGCCCGGACGGCGGCGCGGGGCCCGGGGCGGGAACCGTCCCGGTGCGGGCCCGGTGGACCGGGCCGGACGGCGCGGCCCGGTCCGGAATGATCTCGGCCCCGGCCGGCACCCGGGCCGGCAGCCCGGTGCCGATCTGGCTCGACGACCACGGCCGGACGGTTCCCAAGCCCGCCCGGCGCAGTCCCGTGGCGGACGCCATGCTGGCCGCGGTGCTGGCCGGGGGCGCCGTGGTCGCCGGCCTCGGCGGCGTGCGCCGCATCGTCGTCTGGCGCCTCGACCGCCGGCGGCTGCGCTCGTGGGAGGCGCAGTGGCAGGTCGTCGGACCGCAATGGAGCCGGCGATGACACCGCCCGGGCTCGCGCTCGTCCGCCGAGGTGAAGGGGTGTGCCAGCGCGCCGGCGCCGCCCCGGCCCGGGCCGGCCGCGTCCTGGAGCGGCTGGACCGCCTGCAACAGCGGCGCGCGATGCTCGGATTCCCGTTCGCCGTGCTCCGCAAGTACGCCGACGACGGCGGCGGCCGGGAAGCGGCTCTCATCACCTACTACGGCTTCCTCAGCATCTTCCCGGCGCTGCTGCTCGCGCAGACGGTCGTCGCCAGGGTCTTTCCCGAGCGTGCGGAGCTGCGGCACCGGCTGTTCCTGGCCATGGTGCCGCCGTCGTTGCAGTCCACCGTCGCAGGCGCGGCGGATGCCCTGCCGGAGTCCGCTGCGGCCTTCATCGCCGGGCTCGCCGGTCTGCTGCTGGCCGGCACCGGGGTGGTCTTCGCGGCGTCGCAGACCCTGAACCATCTCGCCGCGGTGCCGTACCGGCGGCGGACCGCACGAGTGTCCGGTCCGGTCCGGGTGGTGGCGGCGCTGCTGCTCATCCTGGGCGGCGCGGTCACCGTCGGCGGCCTCGTCGTGGTCGTCACGGCGTACCCGGGCCTGCCGGAGGCGTCCCGGGCCGTGGCGGTCGCCGGCGAGGGTGCGATCGTCTTCGTCGTCCTGGTGCTGGTCGCCCGCCTGCTGCTGGCCCGTCCGGCGCCCGTGCGGGCGCTCTGGCCGGCCGCGGTGCCCGCTGCGGTCACGATCACGTTCACGCTGGAGCTGGGCGCGGCCGTCCTGCCCGGGCTGGTGCGGCGGGCGGGGCCCGTCTACGGAGGATTCGCCACCGTCGCGGGCATGTTCACGCTGCTGTACGTCCTGAGCAACGCCCTGGTGCTCACCGCGGAGATCGCCGCGGTGCGCGAGGCCCGGCTCTGGCCGCGTGCCCTCGACCGGGGCCGGCCCACCGAGGCGGATGCCCACGCCCTCGCGCTCCTGGCCCGGGAACAAGAGCGCGTCCCGGGTCAGCGCATCGAGTCCCGCCTGCGAAGCAACGCTTCCTAGCCCGGCGCGGACAGCAGGGCGGCCGTGGCCAGGATGCCGAGCCCGTTGACCGCCCAGTGCAGCCCGGCCGGCGCCAGCAGGCTGCCGCTGCGCCGGCGCAGCTCGCACAGCACCGCCCCGGCGGCCGCGGTGAAGACCACCGCGCCCGCCACGGCGAGGAGCTGCCCGTTCCGGCCCGGCCCCACGATCTGCGCGACGGCCGGGTTCACGCGGTGCAGCCGAAGCGACGGCAGCACGTGCCAGAGGCCGAACAGCCCCGACGACACGAGGGTCGCCAGGGTGGCGCCGCCCCGCCGGTGCAGCAGTCCCCAGAGGACGCCGCGGAAGGCGACCTCCTCGAACAGGACGGTGCCGAGGGGGACCAGGAGCAGCGCCGCCGTCACCGCAGCACCGGGACCGCTGCGGTACCGCGTGTCCAGGAACGCGGGGCGCAGGGCGGGTATCAGGGCCGCCACCGCGTACCCCGCGGCGACCACCGACACGCACACCAGGGCGTACGCCGCGCCGCGCCGCCACGATCGGCGGCCGATGCCCACGTCGTCGGCGCTCAGCCCGGCACCGCGGGCCAGCGCCAGCAGCCCCGCGGCCCCGAGCGGCCCGGCGAGCAGCATGGCGCCCGGCGGCCCGAACCGCCCGGCGGTCGCGACCGCCACCAGCACCGCGACCGTCGCGCACAAAGCGGGACCGGTCGCCGTCTCGCGGGTCGACGGCCTGGCTGCCACCCGTTCAGGGTCCGCGCCACGCCCCGCGGCTGCCTCATCCCTCCCGGATGCCCGGGGACGCCGGCCGGGTCACTCCGCAGGGATGAAGGCCGGGCCCGGCATGCGGTCGATGCTGGCACCGACGTCCCCTCCGAAGGCGGCACAGCCGGCCGTCCCGGCACGGCAGTGCGGCCACGGGAAGGACACCCAGCTCGAGGGAGGCCCAGGATGATCAAGAGAAGTTCGCGGCGCCGCGGTAAGGCCCGGGCCCGCACCGGCGCGGTCGGCACGGCCGTCGTCGCCGGCGCCGTCGCGGTCGTCGGCGGGATGACGGTCGCGGTGCGGAAACGCTCGGCGCGCCGTGCCCGGGGCACCGGTACGCAGACCGCCGCCGGCCCCGCCCCGGTGACCACCGACAGCCCAGGAGGACCCGCGGCTCCGGCCGTCGTGTCCTAGCTCGATGGAGACCCGTCTGAGCGTCCGGGGCAACGCCGTACAGCCCCTGCTGCTGATGTTCCCGGCCGGTCTGCTGACCGTGGCGGTCATCCTCGACGTGTTCCAGCTCCTCGGCACGCCGAGGCTGCTCGGCGCGCTCGCGTACTGCACGGTCGTCGCCGGGCTGGTGGGCGGCACGGTGACGGCCGTCGCCGTGCGGATCGACAGCCTGGTCGCCGGGGGCGGGCGGCGGGAGACCGTGCGGTCGCTGCTCGATCTGGCCGTGCTGGTGGTGTTCGCCGTCGTCCTGCTGGTCCGGATGCGCACACCGGACCGTACGGCGGGGCCGGGCCTGGTGGTTCTCGAGGTCCTGGGCCTGGGCCTGGCCGGATTCGCCCTGTGGTTCGGCGCCCGGGACGCCGGCAGTCGTTTCGATCGGAGGACTCCATGCCGCACCGTCGCAGGATCTCGGCCCGGCGCTCCCACACCGCGCCCGGTGCCCGGGACGTCCGGCCGGCCCGGCCGGACTACGGCATCCTCGTCGTCATGCCGTTCCTGGCCGCAGCGGGCGGGTCGCTGATCGCGTGGGCCGTCGAGTCCGCGGTGGACCGGCGCCGCGCGGGCGGGCGTACGGTCGCCGGCCGGTCCCGCACACCGGACGTCAGGACCGGCGAACCCGTGCCCGCGGAAGGTCTGTGACGGCCGCGACGCGATCGCCGGGCTGAGCCGTGACCCCGGGCGCCCTGGCACTCGTCGTGGCCGTCGTGTTCGCCTGGGGCACGTTCTCGGGCAGGCTGGAGCGCGCCGGCCTCACCGCACCGATGGCCTTCGTCGCCGTCGGTGTGCTGCTGGCCGGTGTCTCGCACGTCGGCGGGCAAGCCGACGCGGCCGGCATCATGGTGCTGACCGAGGCGACACTGGTCTGGGTGCTGTTCTCCGACGCCGCCCGGGTCGGCCTGCGCGAGTTCCGTGCGGACGCCGGCGTGTACGGCCGGCTGCTCGCGCTGGCCCTGCCGCTGACCGTGGTGGCCGGCGCCGCCGGCGCCTGGGTGATCCTCGACCTCCCGGCGCCCTGGCTCGCGCTGCTCATCGGTGCCGCCCTGGCGCCCACCGACGCCGCCCTGGGCGCCGTCGTCATCTCCCATCCGGCGGTGCCGGCCCGGATCCGGCGCCTGCTCAACGTGGAGAGCGGGCTGAACGACGGCATCGTCACCCCGATCGTGATGGTGGCGCTGGCCGGGGCCGCGTCGGCGCCCGGACACGCGGGCGCCAACGTGGTCGCCGCCGGCCTGCAGCTGGCCGGCGGTGCGCTGATCGGCGCCGGAATCGGCGCGGGCGGCGGGTGGCTGCTGCGGGTGGCGGCACGGCGGCGGTGGGCGGCCGACGGCTTCGCCGGTCCCGCGGTCCTGGCCCTGGCGCTGGCGACCTACGCGGGATCGCTGGCCGCTCACGGCAACGGGTTCGTCGCCGCCTTCGCCGGCGGCGTCGCCTTCGGGCACGTCGCCGGCCGGGGTGGTCCGCTGGAGGTGTTCTACGTCGAGCAGACGGCCGACCTGGCGTCGCTCCTGGTCTGGCTGCTGTTCGGTGCCGTCGCGGTTCCTCTGCTGTACGGCGTGGTCGACGGCGCTCTGGTGCTCTACGCCGTGGTGAGCCTGACCGCCGTCCGGATGATCCCCGTCGCCCTGAGTCTCGCCGGCACCCGGCTCGGGGCCCGCACCGTCCTCTTCGTCGGCTGGTTCGGCCCGCGCGGGCTCGCCTCCGTCGTCTTCGCGCTGCTGGCGGTGGAGCAGCTCGGCGAGGGCGCCGGCCCGGCCGTGGCCGTCATCGTCCTGACCGTACTGCTCAGCGTGGTGGTCCACGGCCTGACCGCCGGTCCGCTGGCCGCCCGCTACGGCGCCGGCGCCCGGCGGCACCACCCGGCGAAGGCGTGACCCAGCCGGACACACCATCCGCACCTCATTCGCGCCAGATGACGTGTGTCCCGGCGACCCCGGCCAAGCTCGGGACATGAGACGCATTCCATGGATCGCCGTCGTGGCGACGTCCGTGCTGGTCGGAGCCGGTGGATGCGGCACGGACCAGCCACCGGTGTGTGCCAGCCTCGCGTCCGTGCAGGCCACCATGAACCAGGTACGGCACGCCAACATCAGCGAGAACGGCCTGGCGTACCTGAAATCGACCCTGCAGGAGCTCAAGCTGGACCTCCAGCAGCTGGCGACCGACGCGCAGGCGCAGTTCGCGCCGGAGGTCGAGGAAGTGAAGGCGGCCGCGGCGCAGGTCTCGGCGAGCGTGGACTCCGCCCGGGCCACCCGGGACGCGGCGGCCGTGGCCTCCGTACGGGCGTCGCTGACCACTCTCCAGGCCAGCCTCCTCGATCTCCGCACCGCCCTGTCGGCCACCTGCTGATGGCCGGGGCGAGCGCGGCGGGCCGCTGGGTCCCCGGCCTCCGGATGCTGCCGGACTACCGGCGGAGCTGGCTGCCGAAGGATGTCGTCGCCGGCCTGGTCCTGACGACGCTGCTGGTGCCCCAGGGCATGGCGTACGCCGAGCTCGCCGGCCTGCCGCCGATCACCGGCCTCTACACCACCGTGTTCGGCCTGCTCGGCTACGCCCTGTTCGGCGCCTCGCGGATCCTGGTGGTCGGGCCCGACTCCTCGCTCGGGCCGATGATCGCCGCCGTGCTCATCCCGATCGTCGGGTCCGGCGGCGATCCGGTCGTGGCGATGGGCCTCGCGTCGATGCTCGCGTTGCTGGTCGGCCTGACCATGACCGTGGCCGGTGCGGCGAAGCTGGGCTTCGTCGCGGACCTGCTGTCGAAGCCGACGCAGATCGGCTACATGAACGGCCTCGCGCTGACCATCCTGGTGGGACAGCTGCCCAAGCTGTGCGGCTTCTCCGTCGACGCCGACGGCCTCATCGGCGAGGCGGCCGGCTTCCTGCGCGGACTGGCCGCGGGCGATGTCGTGCCGGCCGCGCTGGGGGTGGGTCTGTTCACCCTGGCCGTCATCGTGGCCCTGCAACGCTGGCTGCCCAAGGTCCCGGCGGTCCTGGTCGCGGTCGTCGGTGCGATCGCCGCCACCTGGCTGCTGGACCTGGGCGGGCGCGGGGTCGAGCTCGTGGGACCGCTGCCGGCCGGGTTCCCGCCGTTCACCCTGCCGCACGCGTCCTGGTCGCAGCTCGCGCTGCTGCTGGTCGGCGCGGTCGGCATCACGATCGTGTCGCTCACCGACACCATCTCGACCGCGTCGTCCTTCGCCGCCCGCACCGGTCAGGAGATCCGGGCCGACCAGGAGATGAAGGGCGTCGGCGCGGCGAACATCGCGGCCTCCTTCTTCCAGGGCTTCCCGGTCAGCACCAGCGGGTCCCGCACCGCCGTCGCCGAACAGTCGGGCGCCCGTACGCAGGTGACCGGCGTCGTGGGTGCGGCCGTCATCCTGGTGATGCTGGTCCTGACCCCGGGACTGTTGCGGGACCTGCCGCAACCCGCGCTCGGCGCCGTGGTGATCGCCGCGTCGCTGTCCCTGGCCGACATCCCCGGCACCCTCGCGCTGTGGCGCCGGCGCCGCACCGAGTTCGCCGTGTCGATCGCGGCGTTCCTGGGTGTGGCGCTCTTCGGCGTGCTGCCCGGCATCGGCATCGCCGTCGGGCTGTCGGTGCTCAACGTCTTCCGCCGGGTGTGGTGGCCGTACCAGACCGTGCTGGGGCGGGCCCCGGGCGTGCCGGGCTACCACGACGTGCGCTCGTACCCGGACGCCGAACGCCTGCCGGGGCTGGTGCTGTACCGCTTCGACGCCCCGCTCATCTTCGCCAACGCCCGGGTGTTCCGCGACCAGATCCGGGGGCTGGCCCGCACGGAACCGGCGCCGCGCTGGATCGTGCTGGCCGCGGAGCCGGTGACGGACGTCGACACCACGGCCGCCGACATGCTGCAAGCGCTCGACACCGAGCTCGACGCCCGCGGCGTGTCGCTCGTGCTGGCGGAGCTGAAGGATCCCGTACGGCGCAAGCTCGACCGGTACGGCCTGACCGGCCCCCTCGACCCGGCGCATTTCTTCCCCACGCTGGACGACGCGGTGGCGGCCTACCGGGCCCGTACCGGCGCCGAGTGGGCGGCTCCGGTGCCGTCGCCGGGGCGGGACGGCGCCGGCGGCTGAGTGCTCATCCTCGAGGGGTGACGTGTGCGCCGCCGGGCGTGGCGACCATGGCGGCATGACGATGGCAGATTCCTCCGGGTCCGAGCAGCGACGGCTGCGCGAGGCCGGCACGACGGGCGCCGGCTGGCGCCGGTGGGGTCCCTACCTGAGCGAACGGCAATGGGGCACGGTCCGTGAGGACTACAGCGCCGGCGGTGACGCCTGGGGGTATCTCACGCACGATCAGGCGCGCAGCCGCGCGTACCGGTGGGGCGAGGACGGCATCGCCGGCTTCAGCGACGACGAGCAGCGGCTGTGCCTGGCGCTGGCGCTGTGGAACGGGCGCGACCCCATCCTCAAGGAGCGGTTCTTCGGGCTGACCAACGCCGAGGGCAACCACGGCGAGGACGTCAAGGAGTACTACTTCTACCTGGACGCCACACCCACGCACTCCTACCAGCGGATGCTCTACAAGTACCCGCAGCGCGAGTATCCGTACGCCGACCTGGTCGCGACCAACCGATCCCGCGGCCGCGACGAGTTCGAGTACGAGCTGCTCGACACCGGAGTCTTCGCCGACAGCCGGTACTTCGACGTCGTGGTGGAGTACGCCAAGGCCGCGCCGGAGGACGTGCTGCTGCGGGTGACCGTGCACAACCGCGGCCCCGATCCGGCCGAGCTGCGCCTGCTGCCGACGCTGTGGTTCCGCAACACCTGGTCGTGGGGCTCCGGCGGCGCCCGGCCGTCGCTGGGGGAGGTGCCGGGCGTGCCCGGGGCCGCGGTCGTCGTGGCCCGCCACGCCGAGCTGGGCGACCGCTGGCTGCTCTGCCAGGGCGCGCACCGGCTGCTGTTCACCGACAACGACACCAACACCGAGCGGCTGTTCGGCACGCCCAACCCGTCGCCGTACGTCAAGGACGGCATCGGCCGGTTCGTCGTCGGTGGCGACACCACCGCGGTGAACCCCACCGCGACCGGCACCAAGGTCGCGGTCGACGTCCCGCTGACCCTGCCTCCCGGCGGCTCGGCGACGATCCGGGTGCGGCTCACCGACCAGGCGGTCGTCGCGGGAGCCGGGGACGGGCGCACCGCGGCGGAGGACTTCGACGAGATCGTGCGGCAGCGCCGGGCCGAGGCCGACGAGTTCTATGCGGGCGCGCTGGCGCCCGAGCTCGGCGACGCCGAACGGCAGGTGGCCCGGCAGGCGCTCGCCGGCATGCTGTGGAGCAAGCAGTACTTCGGCTACGACGTGGAGCAGTGGCTCACCGAGCACGGCCTGGACCCGCTCGACGCCCAGGGGATCCGCAACGGCGACTGGTTCCACCTGCTGGCCCACGACGTCATCTCGATGCCCGACACCTGGGAGTACCCCTGGTTCGCGGCCTGGGACCTGGCGTTCCACGCGGTCACCCTGGGCCTGGTGGACGTCGACTTCGCCAAGGGACAGCTCGACCTGCTGCTGAGCCGGCGCTACCTGCACCCCAACGGCCAGGTCCCGGCGTACGAGTGGAACTTCGGCGACGTCAACCCGCCGGTGCAGGCGTGGGCCACCTACCTGCTGTACCAGTTCGAGAAGTCGCGGACCGGCCACGGCGACCGGGCCTGGCTGGAGAACGCGTTCCACAAACTCGCCAAGAACTTCACCTGGTGGGTCAACCGCAAGGACGTCGACGGGCGCAACGTCTTCCAGGGCGGCTTCCTCGGCCTGGACAACATCGGCGTCTTCGACCGCAGCGCCCCGCTGCCCACCGGCGGGCACCTGGACCAGGCGGACGGCACCGCGTGGATGGCCCTGTACTGCCAGAACATGCTGCAGATCGCCGTCGAGCTGGCCGCGGAGGACCCGGTCTACCTGGAGCAGGCGCAGACCTTCTTCGAGCACTTCGCCTGGATCGCGGTCGCCGTCAACCGTACGGCCGGCAAGACCGAGACCATGTGGGACGAGGAGGACGGCTTCTTCTACGACCTGCTGCGCACGCCCGGCGGCGGCGCCACGCGGTTGCGGGTGCGCTCGATGGTCGGACTGCTCCCGCTGGCGGCGGCGACCGTGCTCGGCCCGGAGGTGACGGCCGGGCATCCGGAGCTGCTCGACACCGCCCGCGACTTCCTCGCCCGCCATCCGAGCGTGGCGTCGGTGCTCTCGCACGGCGGCGCCCGGGGCGCGAACGGCAACCGCCTGCTCGCGCTCTTCGACGAGTCGCGCCTGCGCCGCATCCTGGCCCGCATGCTCGACGAGGACGAGTTCCTCAGCCCGTACGGGCTGCGCTCGCTCTCGCGCCACCATGCCGGGCGGCCGTACGAGCTGGAGGTGGACGGCCGCCGGTTCGAGGTGTCGTACCTGCCGGCGGAGTCCCGCAGCGGCATGTTCGGCGGCAACTCCAACTGGCGCGGCCCGATCTGGTTCCCGATGAACGCGCTGATGATCCGGGCGCTGCTCAACCTGTACGTCTGCTACGGCGACGAGTTCACCGTCGAGTGCCCGACCGGCTCGGGGACCCGGATGACGCTCTTCGAGGTGGCCCGGGAGATCTCCGACCGGCTGATGCGGATCTTCCTGCCGGACGCCGCCGGGCGCCGCCCGTGCTACGGCGGTCAGACGATCTTCGCCGAGGACGAGCACTGGCGCGAGCTGGTGACGTTCTCCGAGTACTTCCACGGCGACGACGGGGCGGGCCTGGGCGCCAGCCACCAGACCGGCTGGACCGGGCTCGTCGCCGTGCTGCCCCACATGTTCGCCGGCCTGACGGGCGAGGAACTGCTCGCACACGGCCTGATCGGCGGCCGGCGCGAGCGGCCGGGAAGGGACACCCGATGACCGGATGGCCGTCGCATCCCGTGGTGTACGAGGTGGACACGCTGCCCTGGCTGACCGGGCTGAGGCGGTGCCTGGGCCCCTCGGCGACGCTCGCCGACCTGCCGGCGCGGGTCTGGGACGAGCTGGCACCGGCGGGCACCGACGCCGTGTGGCTGATGGGAGTGTGGGAGCGCAGCCCGGCGGGCCTGGAGGTGGCCCGCCACGACGCCGGGCTGCAGCAGGCGTTCCGGACGGCACTGCCGGATCTGACCCCCGCGGACGTCGCCGGGTCGCCGTACTGCGTACGCCGGTACGTGGTCGACGCCCGGCTGGGTGGCCCGGCCGCGCTCGCCGTGGCCCGCGCGCAGCTGGGCCGGCGCGGGTTGCGGCTCATCCTCGACTACGTGCCCAACCATGTCGCCCCCGACCACCCGGCCGTGACGGCGCACCCGGACTGGTTCGTGCAGGGCACCGCCGCGGACCGGGCGGCGGCACCGGAGGCATGGTGCGAGATCGGCGGACGGGTGCTGGCGCACGGCCGCGACCCGTACTTCCCGCCGTGGCCCGACGTCGTCCAGCTCAACGCCTACCGGGGCGAGGTGCGCCAGCGCACGGCGGAGGTCCTGGGCCACATCCTCGACCAGTGCGACGGCGTCCGCTGCGACATGGCGATGCTGCTCACCAACGACGTGTTCGGCAAGACCTGGGGCGCGCACGCCGGTCCGGCGCCGTTCGAGGAGTTCTGGCCGGTGGTCGTCGCCCGGCTGCGCCGCCGGCATCCGGGGGCGGTGCTGATCGCCGAGGCGTACTGGGACATGGAATGGACCTTGCAGCAGCACGGCTTCGACTTCTGTTACGACAAGCGCCTGTACGACCGCCTCGCCCACGAGGATGCCGGCGCCGTACGGATGCACCTCGGTGCCCGCGTGGACTATCAGCGGCGGCTCGTGCGATTCATCGAGAACCACGACGAGCCGCGCGCCGCCACCGCGTTCGCCGGTGGACGCGACCGCGCCGCCGCGGTGGCCGTCGCCACGCTCCCGGGCGCCACGCTGTGGCACGACGGCCAGCTCGAGGGGCGGCGGACGCAGCTGCCGGTGTTCCTGGGCCGGCGCCCGGACGAGCCGGTCGACGGCGAACTGGCCCGGTTCTACCGGCGCCTGATGGTCGCGGCGGCCCAGGTGCGGCGCGGGAGCTGGATCCTGCTGGGCGCCACCGGGTGGCCGGACAACCCGACGCATCACGACCTGCTGGCCTGGGCCTGGCACGGCAGCCTCCCGCACCACCTGATCGTCGTCAACCTGGCCGGCCACGCCTCGCAGGGCCGCGTGTGCCTGCCGTGGGAAGCCCTGCGCGGCCACGACTGGAAGCTCACCGACCTGCTGGACGGACAGGTCTACCGGCGCGACGGCGCCGAGCTCGCGGGTGCGGGCCTCTACGTGGATTTGCCGCCGTGGGGCGCCCACGTGCTGGCCCTGGAACGGCGCTGACCGCCCCGCGGGCCCCGGCCCTGGCCCCGGGACCGGCGCCGGTCACGCCGCCGGTCCCGGTTCGCCGAGGGCCGGGGCCGGCTTGCCGAGGTGGCGGGGGAGCAGCAGCGCGGCGACCAGGCCGATGACGCCGGCGGCCGCCACGGCGGCCATCGCCAGGGCGTACGACCGCTCCGGCGTGGCGGTGAGGCCCGCGACGAGGATGGTGCCGGCCAGCGCCGCGCCCAGCGAGGAGCCGAGGTTGGACACGCTGCGGGAGAGGCCGGAGATCTCGCCCTGCATCTCCTCGCCGAAGCTGGACTGCACGATGTTCACCGAGGGTGTCAGCATCGCGCCCAGCCCCAGTCCGATCAGGCAGAGCCCGGGCAGCAGGGTCCACACGGGACTGCCGCCGCGCGCCATGAGCAGGCCGGTGACGACGCCGCCGATGGTGACGGCGAAGCCCACCACGATGATGGTCCGCTGGGCCCGCCGCCGGGCGAGCCGCTCCGCGGCCAGCGAGGACGCCAGCAGGCCGGCCGTGGTCGCGGTGAAGATCAGGCCCGTCTCGACGGCGTTGTAGCCGCGCACCACCTGCAGGTACGCCGACACGGTGAAGGACGTGCCCATCAGCATCAGCCACTGGACGTTCTGCGTGACCAGGCCCAGGTTCGAGGTACGGCTGCGGAACAGCGTCATCGACAACAGGGCGTCGCGCCCCGCGCGCTCCTTGGCCCGCATGGAGAGGAAGAACCAGGTCAGCACGAGGGCGCCGGCGAGGAGCAGGCCGCTCATGAGCCACAGGCTGTCGTCGGCCGCCAGGATGCCCGTGACGACGAGCAGCAGTCCCGCCGCCGACAGGACCGCGCCGCCCACGTCGAACGGGCGCGTGGGATCCGGCGGCAGCGGGTCGTGGACCCAGCGCCGGCTCAGCGCCACGATCACCACGATGATCAGGACCTGCAGTCCGAAGGCGGCGCGCCAGCTGAACGCCGAGGTGATGAACCCGCCGATCAGCGGTCCGGCGGCCGCGCCGATGCCGCCGAGGGCGCTGATCGCGCCGAACGCCCGGGCCCGCGAGGCGAGGTCGGTGAAGAGCAGGGTCGTGAGGATGTAGACGGGCGGGATCAGCAGCGCCGTGCCCACGCCCTCGAGGATGGAGTTGCCGAGAATGAGCACGCCCAGGCCCGGTGCCACCGCGCTCAGCAGGGCGCCGACGCCGTAGACCACCAGCCCGGCGGTGAGGCACCGCTTGCGGCCCCAGCGGTCGGTCAGCTTGCCGGCGGGGATCATCAGCGCCGCCATCACCAGCAGGAAGATGGTGATGGCCACCTGCACGCCCTGCACGGTGGTGCCGAGGTCGGTGCTGATATCGTTGATCATCACATTCATGTTCGAGCCGGCGAAGCTGCAGATGAACTGTGCCAGCGCGAACGGGACCAGCGCCCGGCGCAGCTCCCCCCTCGGCCGTCCCGCCTCGACCCGTGCGTCCATTGCGCACCGCCCTCCCGCCCGGCGAACCCTGCCGGACATCCACAGGGCAGGGTCCGCCTCCCGCGGCGCCCCGGCATCCTCCTGCGCGCATGACGTCCGCGCCGCGTCGCTCAGAACAGGTGGTAGCGCTGGGCCAGGGGGAGTTCGGTGACCGGGTCCGGTTCGACGACCTCGCCGTCGATGCGCACCGTGCCTGTGCCGGGCGCCACCTCGATGCGCGGCGTCGCGTCGTTCAGCGGGAGGTCCGCCTTGCTCACCGTCCGGGTGCCCGCCACCGGCGCGAGCCCCCGCTTGAGCCCGATCCGGTCGGCGAGCAGCGCGTCGATCGCCGCCGGGGCGACGAAGGCCAGCGAGGTCACCGCGGGCACCACCCCGCAGGCGCCGAACATCGCCCGGGGCAGCACCGGCTGGGGCATGGGGATCGCGGCGCCGGCGTCGCCCAGCTGCGCGTACGCGATCATGCCACCCTTGAGCACCAGCGCCGGCCGTACGCCGAAGAAGGCCGGGTCCCAGAGCACGAGGTCGGCGAGCTTGCCGGGCTCGACCGAGCCGACCTGGCCGGCGATGCCGTGGGTGATCGCGGGGTTGATCGTGTACTTCGCCACGTAGCGCCGGGCGCGCAGGTTGTCGGCGGCGCCGTCGCCGTGCAGCGCGCCCCGGCGGGCCTTCATCACGTGGGCGGTCTGCCAGGTCCGCGTCACGACCTCGCCGGCGCGGCCCATGGCCGGCGAGCCGGAGCCGATCATGGAGATCGCGCCGAGGTCGTGCAGCAGGTCCTCGGCGACCGGCAGGTCGAGGCGCTCGTCGAGGGTGTTGCGCGTGTACGGCAGGGTCGCGTTGGTCGACGACGGCAGCACGTGGGGGAGCGCGGCGACGGTGATGGCGTCCGGCGCCCGCCCGCCGCCCGCCCCCTCGGTGTGGTAGGCGTGGATCGTCCGCCCGGCGACGGCCCGCAGGGTCTCCTCGACGAACCCGGTCTCGTGCAGCGTGTCGGCGTGGACGGCCACCTGGACCCCGCACGCGTCGGCGACCTTCAGCGCCGCGTCGATGGCCGCCGGTGTGGTGCCCCAGGCCTCGTGCAGCTTGAGGCCGCCGGCGCCGCCGCGCAGCTGCTCGCGCAGCGACTCCTCGCTCGTGGTGTTGCCCTTGCCGAGCAGCAGCACGTTGACCGGCCAGCGGTCGAGGGCCTCGAGCATCCGGGCCACGTGCCAGGCGTTGGGCGTGACCGTGGTGGCCTTGGTGCCCTCGGCGGGGCCGGTGCCCCCGCCGATGATCGTGGTGGTGCCGCCGGCCAGGGCGCTGTCCAGGATGGCGGGGCAGATCAGGTGCACGTGGCTGTCGACGGTCCCGGCCGTGAGGATCCTGCCGTTGCCCGCGATGATCTCGGTGCCGGGCCCGATGACGAGGTCCGGGTGCACGGCGTCCATGGTGTCGGGGTTGCCGGCCTTGCCGAGCGCGGCGATCCGGCCGTCGCGGATGCCGACGTCGGCCTTCACCACGCCCCAGTGGTCGAGCACCACGGCGCCGGTGATCACGGTGTCCGGGGAGCCCTCGGCGCGGGTGGCCCGGGACTGGCCCATCGACTCGCGGACGACCTTGCCGCCGCCGAACACCACCTCGTCGCCGGGGGAGGGGCCGGCGCTGCGGTCCTGCTCGACCTCGATCAGCAGGTTGGTGTCGGCGAGCCGGATCCGGTCGCCCACCGTGGGACCGTAGAGCTCGGCGTAGCGGACGCGGTCGAGAGTGGTCACCGGCTGCTGCCGTTCTCGGGCAGGTCCCCGGGCGCGTCCGGGCGTCCGGTCGCCTCCCCGTGCCCGTTGCCGGGCAGCTCCTCGTCGAGGGCGCCGGCGGGCTCGATGTCGTCGCGGGGCGAGGGGTCCAGCGGGCCGCCGGCCAGGCCGCGCAGGCCGGGCACGATCCGCCGCCCGGACAGGGGTACGAGCGTGACCTCGCGCGGCAGGCCGGGCTCGAAGCGCACCGACGTCCCGGAGGGCACGGCGAGCCGGTACCCCCACGCGGCGTCGCGGTCGAAGTCGAGCGCCGCGTTGGACTCGGCGAAGTGGTAGTGCGAGCCCACCTGCACCGGCCGGTCGCCGGTGTTGCGCACGGTCAGGTGCCGCACCGGACGGTCCGGGTTGATGGTGATGTCGCCGTCCCCGGCGAGGATCTCGCCGGGGATCACGAGATCGGCCCGTGCACGGTGACCAGCTTGGTGCCGTCCGGGAAGGTGGCCTCGACCTGCACCTCGGCGAGCATCTCGGGCACGCCCTCCAGGACGTCGCCGCGGCCGAGCACCCGCCGTCCCTCGTCCATCAGCTCGGCGACCGTGCGCCCGTCGCGCGCTCCCTCCAGCAGGAACGCGGTGATGACGGCCGTGGCCTCCGGGTGGTTCAGGCGCAGCCCGCGATCCCGCCGGCGCCGGGCGACGTCGGCCGCGACGTGGATCAGCAGGCGTTCCTGCTCGTGCTGGCTGAGGAACAACCGAACCTCCCCTGAACGTATCCGCAGTGTCACTCAGCGTCAGATCTTGGAGAGATCAAAGCACGGGTACGGGCACAGCGCCGCGCGGCCACGCCGTGGGGGTGCCGGGCGGCCGCGGGGGCCTCAGCGGGGAGCCGGCACGCGCGGTGCGCCGTCGCCGGGGGTTCCGGTGAGCCCCCGGCGCGCCTCGCGTTCGACGAGCAACGGCACGAAATCGCGAATCGGCGCACCGTCGTAACGGCGATGGATTTCGTGGACATAATCCGCGACAGCCGTCGCCCCCATCCGGGGAAATCGCTTCTGCAGCGTGTCGACGAGCTGTTCCATCGCCATTTTCTCGGCGTCCACGGGGGAGGCCGCTGGCTCGTTGCTGCCGGTCATCGTCCCCATTGAACCGGGTCCGGACGGGCCAGGCAATAAACCCCACGAGGGACGTAACCGGGCGACATTCGTGCCTTTGTCATCAGGAATTCCCCATATTGGATGCCTCGCTCGAGGAATCGTGCATTTCCGGGCATTCGGCTCACGGTGCGCAGCGCGGAAGGCGAGACCCGGGCGCCGGGGACCTCGGCACCCCCGGAATCGCCTCGCGCGCCCCGGCGCAGGCTAGGCTCTCCCTGGTGAGTGCCCCGGGCGTGATGCGCGACGACGAGCGGCTGCGCCGCGTCAAGGCCGTGACGGACGCCACGCTGTCCCGGCTCGACGCCTCCGATCTGCTCGACGAGCTGCTGGAACGGGTGCGCGATCTGCTCGGCGCCGACACCGCCGCCATCCTCATGCTCGACCCGCACGCCCGCCAGCTGGTCGCGACCGCGGCCAAGGGCCTCGAGGACGAGGTACGGCACGGCGTACGCATCCCGGTCGGCGGCGGGTTCGCCGGTCGGGTCGCCGCCACCCGCCAGCCGGTGATCCTGTCCGACGTCACCCCGGACAAGGTGCTCAATCCCATCCTGCTGGAGCGGGGAATCCGGTCTCTGCTCGGCGTGCCGATCTTCGCCGCCGGGGAGGTCATCGGCGTGCTGCACGTCGGCACGCTGACGCCGCGGCAGTTCGCCAGCGACGACGTCGAGCTGTTGCAGCTCGCCGCCGACCGGGCCGGCACGGCGGGGCAGATCCGCGCCCGCAAGCTCGAACAGTCGGCGGCGCTCGCGCTGCAGCGCAGCCTGCTGCCCGCCCAGCTTCCCGAGCTGCCCGGTCTGGCCACCGCCGCCCGGTACGTGCCGGGCCACGAGTTCGGCATCGGCGGCGACTGGTACGACGTGTTCACCCTCCCGTCGGGCTGGACCGGCGTCGTCATCGGCGACGTGTCCGGCCACGGCCTGGCCTCGGCGGTCGTCATGGGCCGGGTCCGCAGCGCCCTGCGCGCGTACGCCCTCGTCGCCGACGATCCCGGGCAGGTGCTCTCCATGCTCGACCGCAAGGTGCGCCACTTCGAGGCCGGCAACCTCACCACCGCCCTGTACGCGATGATCTCCCCGGACCGGACCGCCGTCCACCTGTCCTCCGCCGGGCACCTGTCCCCCCTGCTCGCGGTGCCGGGCCGCGACACCGCACCGGTGGAGGCACCGGTCGACGCGCCGCTGGGAGCCGGCCGCCTCGACGGCCCGCGCCGGACCACCGTCCTCGGCTTTCCCGAGGGAGCCCTGCTGCTGCTCTACACCGACGGCCTCGTCGAGCGCCGTGACCAGGTCATCGACGTCGGCATCAAGGCACTGGCCGAGGTCGTCGAACCCGGCGACCCCGACGCCCTCTGCGGCCGCATCATCGGCGGCATCGGCATCGAACGGCCCATCGACGACGTGGCCATCCTGGCGATCAGCCGCGACCACCGGAGCTAGCGCCCCGCGACCGGCTGGGGGCCGGGGGCCGCTCAACGGGTCAGCGGGTAGGCCGTCACCCCTTCGCCGATGCACGCGAGGAGCATTCCCGATCCCTCGAGCAGGGAGTCGACGGGACCGGGCGTGGCGGTGGACCAGACCGTCTCGCCGGTCGCCGGGTCGAGCTCGTGCAGGACGGAGTCGTACGTCGCGGCGAAGAGCCGGCCGTCGGTGGTCGCCAGCACGGCGGGGCTGAGCAGCGGGCGGCGCCAGCGGACGACGCCGGCCTCCACGGCGACGACACCGGAGTAGGCCAGGGAGATCCGCCGGTCGGTCAGGCCCGTCACGGTGAGGGCGCCGAGGGTGACGACCTGCGAGACGTCGATCCAGGACGAGTCCT
This sequence comes from Couchioplanes azureus, assembly GCF_014648355.1. Lineage (GTDB taxonomy): Bacteria > Actinomycetota > Actinomycetes > Mycobacteriales > Micromonosporaceae > Actinoplanes > Actinoplanes azureus. The sequence continues at coordinate 194,996 of NZ_BMQY01000002.1, read as the reverse complement.
TCTCCCTGATGCCCGCGAGCGGCGCCTCCCAGCGCCGTTCGCCGCTGGCGGCGTCGTGGCGCGACAGCTTCCACGCGTCCTTGTCGATCGTGACCGCGAACAGGTCCGGGCCCGCGGCCCAGGGGCCCAGCACCGCGCCCTTCTTGGTCATGAGGGTCCGCCAGGTCAGGTCGCCGGTCCGGCCGTCGATCCCGTAGAGGTAGGACGGCCCGTCCGAGGCGGCGTTGTTGACCCCGGTGCAGAGCACACCGCCCGGGCCGAGGTGGATCTCGCCGTCGAACTCGCCACGGCCGGTCACCTGCCAGAGCTCGCGGCCCGTGACGACGTCGTACGCGGTCAGCGTCCTGGGCGGCTCGCCGCTCAGGACGAGGCCGTCCACCGCGGAGGTGAAGCCCTTTCCGCGCGCGCCGCGCTCGCGGCCGCTCTCCACGTCGAGGATCCGGCCGCCGTCCCGCCCGCCGACGAACACCAGGCCGCGGCCGGCGTCGTAGACGTACTGCGCGTCGTCGGAGCGCCAGAGCCAGCGGATCTCACCGGTCGCCGCGTCCACGGCCCGGACGCCGTCCACGGCCGCGCCGATGAGCACATAACCCACCTTGACCGGGCTGTAGAGGTCGTCGCGCTGCCACGCGACCGCACCGACGCCCGACGGGCTCGGCGGCGGGCCCGGCGGCGCCGCCCCCGCGCGGGACGACCGGCCCGGGTGCCACCACCGCACGGCGGCTCCGGTGGCCATCGCGGCCCCGGTCAGCGCGCCGGTGGTGAGCAGCCGGCGGCGGCTCAGGACCGGGCTCCGCACGGCCCCGCCGAGCAGCAACCTGCGCGCCTGCTCGGCGGTCGGCCGCTTGGCCGGGTCGGCGGCGAGCAGCCGCAGCAGGGCCGGCCCCAGGGCCCCCGCCCGCCGCGGCGCCCGGATGTCGTGCCGGGCGTACGCCACCAGGGTCGGCAGGTAGGCCTCGCGCTGGAACGGCCCGACTCCCTCGACCGCGTAGTACAGCGTGGCCCCCAGCCCGAACACGTCCGCGGGCGGGCCCGGGGGAAGCCCCTTCGCCTGCTCGGGGGCGAGGTAGCCCGGGGTGCCGATGATCGCCCCGGTCTCGGTCAGCGTCTCCGCGTCCGGCAGGGTGGCCAGGCCGAAGTCGGTCAGCCGCACCGCCCCGTCGGCGGAGATCAGCACATTCGCCGGTTTGACGTCGCGATGGGTGATTCCCGCGGCGTGGGCGGCGCGCAACGCCGACAACAGCTGCAGCCCGATGTCGACCGCCCGCTCGACCGGCAGCGGGCCGTCCTCGGCCACGATGTCCTTGAGCGACCGGCCGGGCACGAACTCCATCACGATCCACGGCTGGCCGTCCTGCGCGGCGATGTCGTAGACCGCGACGATGTGGGGGTGACGCAGGGCGGCTGCGGCCCGCGCCTCCCGCAGGCTGCGCTCGCGTCCCGCGGCGACCGACCGGTCGGAGCTTCCCCAGCTGTGGCGCAGCTCCTTCACCGCGACCTGACGCTGCAGCACCTCGTCGCGAGCGAGCCACACCACACCCATGCCGCCGGAGCCGATGCGCTCGAGCAGGCGGTAGCGCCCGGCGACGAGCACGGGACCCGCGAGGGACTCGTGGACGTTCTCCGGGCTCGACATGGTCGCCTACGCTACCGATCTTCCCGTTCCCGCGAAACCGTCCTCGACCTGCGAGAAGGTCCGCCGTGCGGGATGGCACACTGGCCGGGTGCCCAGGGTCTACCACGGCGACCATACCGCGCATATCAGGCAGAGGCTGAGGGCCGAGACCCGGCGCTACTCGGCCGGCCTGGTCGTGGCGGTGCTCCTTGCCGCCCTCCACATCCTGGTGCTCTCGGCGGCCCTCGACGCCCGCCACGCCCTGCTGTCGGCCGCCGCCTGGTGGGCCGTCAGCCTTCTGGCCGCGATATCCCTGCTCGGCCTGGCCCTCGTCGGGGTGCAGTACCTGGTGTACCGGCGCCGCCGCCCGGACCTCGACGCCGCCGGCGCCGAGGCCATGGGCGAACGCAACGCCCGCCTGCACCGCAGTGCCGAATCCTGAAACCTGCCGTCGCGGCGATGAGTTCGCCGGCGCTCACCGGTCTACCTTCCGACCGGGACGACCAACTCATCGGGAGTACGACATGGGCCTCATCCACATCGAGCTGTTCGCCACCCTCGACCTCGTCGCGCAGGCGCCCGGCGGTCCCGACGAGGACCCGGTGGGGTTCCCGTTCGGCGGCTGGCAGGCGCCCCTGCTGGACGAGGTCGCCGGTGCCCAGGTCGGTGCCGCGTACGAGGGCACCGACGCCCTCCTGCTCGGCCGGCGCACCTACGACATCTTCGCCGCCTACTGGCCGCACCAGAAGGGCGGCGAGGACGGTGAGATCGCCGCGCTCTTCAACAGAGTGCCGAAGTACGTCGCCTCCCGCGGCAAGCCCGACCTCTCGTGGGCCGGTTCCACACAGCTGGGCCCGGATCTGGCCGCCGCGGTGCGCGAGATCCGTGACCGGCACGAGCACGTGAAGGTCGTCGGGAGCCTGAACCTGGTGCAGACCCTGCTGCGCGAGAAGCTCTTCGACCGTCTCGACCTCTGGGTGCACCCGATCGTGCTCGGCGTCGGGAAGAAGGTCTTCGACGGCGGCGCGGTACCCACGAACGTCACGCTGCTCGAACCGCCGGTGGCCAGCCCGAAGGGCACCGTGTACCTGCGCTACGGCCTCGCCGGCGGCATGCCCGCAACGGGGGACATGAGCGCACCCGACCGCGGAGTCGCGCACGACGACTGAAGCCGCAGGACGCGGCCCGGGCCCGGCCGCCCGCGTGCCGCCCCGGCCGCCCGCGTGCCGCCCCGGCCGCCCGCGTCGTCAGGCGCCGACGTGGATGCCGGGTCGGCGGTCGGGGTCGGGCTCGACCTTGCGGATGATCTCCCGTACGACCGGGGCGGTGTCGCCGCGGCCGAGCAGGAAGTAGCGCACCATGTGCACGAGGGGGCTGCCCTCGGCCCAGGCGAAGTAGCAGTGCGGCCGTACCCCGGTGGCATCCCGCAGGGCGAGCAGGATCGCGGCGATGGCGTTGGGGGCGGCGGGGGCGTCGGCGCGCATGATCCGGTAGCCGCCGACCTCGACGCCGCGCACGGTGAGGGTGTCGCTGAACTCGGACGGGTCGACGACGTCGATCTCCAGGAAGATCACGTCGGCGGCGCCGGGTACGGGGTTGTCGCCGCGCTGTTCGTGCTCCTTGAGCCGGTATTCGGCGCGGTCACCGGCCTGGCGGCGGTTGGCGATGATGTTGATCTGCCCGTCGTGGGCCAGGGTCTCCGCGATGAACCGGCGGGCGTCGTCGTCGAACACGATGCGGTCGGCGCGCAGCTCGGTGGTGCGGGCCACCCGGGAGATCAGCGACACGGTGACGATGCCGAGGATGAACATCGCGGAGATCGCGATCCCGTCCGGCTTGTCGACGATGTTCTCGACCAGGGCGTAGACCAGCACCGTGGTCAGCAGCCCGAATCCGGCCGTGGCCAGGCGCTGGCGACGGCGTACGGCGGAGACGGTCACCGCGAACGCCCCGGAGACCATCATCGCCAGGATGCCGGTGGCGTACGCGCCGGCCTGGGCGTCGACGTCGGCGCCGAACGCGATCGTGAGGACGATGCTGACCGTGGTGTAGACCAGCACCACCGGCCGCACCGCCCGGCCCCATTCCGGGGCCATGCCGTATCCGGGCAGGTAGCGCGGCACGATGTTGACCAGCCCGGCCATCGCCGAGGCGCCGGCGAACCACAGGATCAGCACGGTGCTGAGGTCGTAGACGCTGCCGAAGACCTCGCCGAGCCGGTCGTGGGCCAGCCAGGCCAGTGCCCGGCCGTTGGCCGCGCCGCCCTCGGCGAACTCCCCGGCGGGGATGAGCACGGTGGTGACCACGCTGCTGGCCAGCAGGTACCCGCTCATGATGACGGCGGCGCCGGTGAGCAGCCTGCGGGCGTTGCGGATCCGCGAGCGCAGCCGCTGCTCGGCGTCCGCGCCGTCGGCGGCGATCAGCGGCATCATGCTGACGCCGGTCTCGAACCCGGACAGGCCGAGCACCAGCAGGGGGAACGCGAGCAGGGCCGGGCCGGCCACGCCGGTGAGGCCGCCCTCGCCGGAGGTCAGCGCCGACGTCCAGGCCGTCCAGGCCGACGGGGTGGCGACGATGTCGGCCAGGCCGGCGACGATGACGACGGCGTTGAGGCCGAGGAAGAGCGCGACGAGGGGGATCGCGACCGTGACCGCCTCGCTGAACCCGAGCAGGAACACCCCGCCGAGCACCAGCAGCAGGACGACGGTCAGGGCCACCTCGTGGCCGTGCAGGAACCCGGGGGCGTGCGGGTTCTCGACCACGTGCAGGGTGGCGTCGGCGGCCGACAGGGTGATCGTGACGATCCACGAGGTGGCGACGAAGCCGAGCAGGACGAGCACGAAGATCTTGCCGCGCCAGAAGGGCAGCAGCCGCTCCAGCATCGCCACCGACCCGGCCCCGTGCGGGCTCTCCCGGGCCACCCGCCGGTACATGGGCAGCATGCCCAGCAGGGTCAGCGCCACGATCAGCAGGGTGGCCAGCGGGGACACCACACCGGCGGCCGCGGCGGCGATGCCGGGGACGTAGGCCAGGCTGGAGAAGTAGTCCACCCCGGTGAGGCACATCACCTGCCACCACGGGTGCTGCGCGGAGTGCGCGCTGTCCGCGGCCGGTCCGACCGGCTGCACCCGGTGCCGCAACAGCCACCCGGCGAGCCCCCGGCTGGGCTGCGGCCGCGCGTCCGGGCTGCTCACCACCGCGGGTACGGCCGGTTCGGTCCGGGTTCCTGCCCTGGTGCGCGCCTGACGACCCTTCCTTGCCACGAGCCGACGCTACGGCACCGCCTCAAGCGTCAGGCGACCGTCGTGCCCACCAGCGCGCCGATGCCGTACGTGGCCGCCATCGCCACCGCGCCCCCCGCCACCAGCCGCAGCACCGCCCGGCCCGGCCGCGCGCCGCCGAGCCGGGCGCTGAGGTACCCGGTGGCGGCGAGCGCGACGACGACCACGACGAACGTGACGACGGCCCGGAGCCCGGGCGGCGGCAGCAGGATCGCCACCAGCGGCAGCAGGGAGCCCGTGGTGAAGGCGATCGCGGAGGCGCCGGCCGCCTGCCACGGGCTGGTCAGCTCGTCCGGATCGAGGCCCAGTTCGACGTCGACGTGGGCCGCGAACGCGTCCCGGTCGCTCAGCTCCCGGGCCACCTGCCGGGCGGTCGTCGCGCTGAGCCCCTTCGCCTCGTAGAGCGCGACCAGTTCCTCGAACTCCTCCTCGGGGAACGCGGCGAGCTCATGGCGTTCCTTGTCCAGCAGGGCCTGCTCGGTGTCGCGCTGGCTGCTGACCGACACGTACTCGCCCAGCGCCATCGACACCGCGCCCGCGACCAGGCCCGCGACCCCGGCGGTCAGGATCGGGCCGGTGGAGGTGGTGGCCCCGGCCACGCCGACCACCAGGCCCGCGGTCGACACGATGCCGTCGTTGGCGCCCAGCACGCCGGCGCGCAGCCAGTTCAGGCGCCCGGACACGGCCGCGTCGTGCGGCTCACCGGCGTGCATGACCACGGCAGCTCCTCGAATCCTCGGTGTGCGGAACCGGCCGATGGCTCGCCGGCCCGGTGAAGCTACCGCGTCCACGATCGGGATACGCAGAGTAGGCAGGCTTTAGGCTGTACGCCATAACGACACATCAGAAGATATGGATCTTTATGCCCCAGCGGAGGCAGCGTCGCCGCCGAAGGCACCCGTCCCCCCGTCCTCGATCGAGTTGAAGACCTGAACAGGCGGACTTCCCATGTCCCAGCGATCGTCCGTTGCCGTCCTGCTCACCGCCCAGATCGCGGCCGTCGCGGGCCTCAGCGCCGGGGTCGCCGAACGCGCCGAGGCGCTGCTCGAACCCCTGCGCGGCATCATGACCTTCGACGCGGCGTGCGTCACCCTGCTCGAATCCGACCGCCGCCGGCAGCCTCCGCTGATCCATCACGGCTATCCCGCCAAGGTGGTCGAGCATCTGCACTCCACGGACTTCCTCCTCGGCGTGGAGAGACTGGGGCTCGACCGCAGCCGCAGCCCCATGCGCGTGATGGACATGCCGGATCCCGCCGAGACGCCCGGCTGGGCCGATCTCATGGTCCCGGCCGGATTCGGCGAGGGCATCGGCGTTCCCCTGCACACCACCGACGGTCGCTACCTCGGCATCCTCGCCACCCATACCCGGAGCCGGACCCCGGTCGACGACGCGACCCGCAGCCTGCTCGCCCGGCTCGCCCCGGTCATCGCGCACGCGGTCGACCCGCTGCGCACCATCACCGCGCTGGCCGCCCTGGTCAACGACGCCGTCGCCGGCGTCGTGCTCACCCGCAGCGGTGCCACCGCGCCGCTGCCCGGCCTGCCCGGGCACCGCCTGCTCGCGCCCGGCTCGTCCGTGCTGGCCGAGGCGGCCGCGTGCTACGCCGACGGGGACAGCCGCGCCACCTTCCTCGCCCCGACCCGGTATCCCGATCCGCCCGGATACCTGCGGGTGACCATGCTGGCCTGCCCGGACCAGCCACCGTACGACCTGAACGCGATCGTCATGCTCCGCCCGCCCGGGAATCTGCACCGCCTCAGCCACCGGGAGATGTCCGTCCTCGGCATGCTCGTCGCCGGCTGGAGCGAGCTGCACAGCGCCGCGCGCCTGCACATCTCCCCGCACGCCCTGCGCTCCGCCCTGGAGCAGGCGCGCGCCAAGCTCGGCGCTCCCAGCGACGCGGCCGCCGTCATGCGCGCCGCCGACCGGGGCATCTACCTGCCACCCGGCCTGCTCACCTGATCTTTTATCGAGCTCGAGCTATGCGCGGAGCCCTTCGTTACCTATCGTTTCGTTTCGATCCACCGCGACGACGACAGGGGGCAACCATGACCCGGACGGTTCCCGACGGCCTCACCGCCCAGGCGCACGCTCTCGCCGAGGGCGAGGTCACGTCGCGGTCGCTCGTCGAGCGGGCGCTGCGGCGCATCGAGGCGGCCCAGCCGACCCTCAACGCCTTCCGCCGGGTACGCGCCGAGGCGGCGCTCGCCGAGGCGGACGCGGCCGACCGCCGGCTGGCCGCGGGCGAACGGCTGCCGCTGCTCGGCGTTCCGGTGGCCGTCAAGGACGACATCGACGTGGCCGGGGACCCGACCGCGTTCGGCTGTGCCGGTGAGTTCCCGCCCCAGCAGACCGACGCCGAGGCGGTACGCCGGCTACGCGCCGCCGGCGCCGTCATCGTGGGCAAGACCAACACCTGTGAGCTGGGGCAGTGGCCGTTCACCGAGGGACCCGCCTTCGGCGCCACCCGCAACCCGTGGGCGCCGGAGCGTACCCCCGGGGGCTCCTCCGGCGGTGCGGCGGCCGCGGTCGCCGCCGGCCTGGTGGCGGCGGCCCTCGGTTCGGACGGCGCGGGCTCGGTGCGCATCCCGGCCGCCTGGACCCACCTGGTCGGCATCAAGCCGCAGCGCGGGCGCGTGTCCACCTGGCCGCACCCCGAGGCCTTCCACGGCCTCACCGGCTACGGGCCGCTGGCCCGTACGGTCGCCGACGCGGCGCTGCTGCTCGACGCGGCCGCCGGCAGCCACGCCGGCGACCTGCACCGCCCGCCGCCCGTGCGGGTCCTGCCGGCGGTGCGGCGCGATCCGGGCCGCCTGCGCATCGCGTTGTCGTTCCGCAGCGCCTTTGCGGGCGGCATCTCCCGGCCGGTGGACCCGGAGGTGCGCCGGGCCGTCACCGACCTGGCGGCGACCCTGGCCCGGCTGGGTCACGACGTCGTCGAGGAGGATCCCCGCTACGGGCTGATCGGGCTGGCCTTCGTCCCGCGCGCGGCGGCCGGCGTCCGGGACTGGACCCGGCGGGTGCCGGACCGGGCGGTGCTGGATCCCCGGACCCGGCACACCGCGCGGCAGGGGCGGCTGCTGGGCGGCGCCGCGCTGCGCCTGTCCTGGGCCGCCGACGCCCGCCTGCGCCACCGGATCGGGGCCGTCTTCACCCGGTGCGACGTGGTGCTCACGCCGACCACGGCCGTCCCGCCCCCGAAGATCGGCGCCTGGGCCGGGCTGTCCGGATGGGGCACGGACCGGGCGATGATCGCCGCGTGCCCGTACGCCTGGCCGTGGAACGTCCTCGGCTGGCCGGGGGTGAACGTGCCGGCCGGCTTCACCCCGGACGGGCTGCCGGTCGGCGCCCAGCTGCTCGGTCCCGCGCACAGCGAGCCGCTGCTGGTGTCGCTCGCCGCTCAGCTGGAGGACGACCAGCGGTGGGCGCGGCACTGGCCGGCCGGCGCGGCCGGCGGCCGGGACGAGCTGATCGGCGAGGTCGCCGAATAGCCGCTCTCGAGTGGTTTCTTGCCGCCGCAGTGGGTAGGCAGTCCTGATCTCTTCCGCCGTTGCCCCAGCAAGGAGCCCTTCTCATGCGTGTTGCCGTGATGACCGCGCCCGGCGAGGTCCGGGTCGAGGATCGCGCCGAGCCGGTGATCGCCGAGCCCACGGACGCGATCGTCCGGCTCTCCGCGACGTGCATCTGCGGATCCGACCTGTGGCCCTACCGCGGCATCGAGGCGCTCCGCAAGCCGCGGCCGATGGGCCACGAGTACGCCGGCATCGTCGAGGAGGTCGGCTCGGCGGTGACGACGGTCCGGCCCGGCCAGTTCGTGGTGGGCTCGTTCTTCGCCTCCGACAACACCTGCGAGATCTGCCGGGCCGGCTACCAGACGCACTGCGTGAACCGGCAGCCGGCGGCCCCCGACGGTGCCCAGGCCGAGCGGGTCCGGATCACGCTGGCCGACGGCACCCTGGTTCCCCTGCCGGAGGTCCCGCCGGACGACCTGGTGCCCTCGTTCCTGGCCGCCTCCGACGTGCTGGGCACCGGCTGGTTCGGCGCGGTGGCCGCCGAGGCCGGTCCGGGCAAGACCGTCGCCGTGGTGGGCGACGGCGCGGTGGGGCTGCTGGGCGTGCTGGCGGCCCGGGAGCTCGGCGCGGAGCGCATCATCGCGATGAGCCGCCACGCCGACCGGCAGAAGCTCGCCGACGAGTTCGGGGCCACCGACATCGTCACCGAACGCGGCGACGAGGGCGTGGCCCGGATCAAGGACCTCACCGGCGGGCTCGGCGCGCACTCGGTCATCGAGGCCGTCGGCACCCAGGAGTCGATGCTGCAGGCGATCCGTTCCACCCGCGCCGGTGGGCACGTCGGGTTCGTCGGCGTGGCCCACGAGGTCACGCTGCCGGGCATGGAGCTGTTCTTCTCCGGGGTGCACCTGCACGGCGGGCCGGCGCCGGTCCGCCGGTTCCTGCCCGACCTGCTGGACCGGATCGTGAGCGGCCGGATCGATCCCGGCCGGGTGTTCGACCTGGAGCTTCCGCTCGACGAGGCCGCCGAGGGCTACCGGGCGATGGACGAGCGCCGGGCGATCAAGGTGCTCCTGCGCCCCTAGTCCCGGCGGCGCCGCCGCTCCCGTCAGGTCGTGAAGCCGGCGACGATGCCGCGGAGCCGTTCCGCGGTGTGCGCGAGCTCGCCGGCCGAACGGGCCGTCGATTCCGCGCCGGTCGTGGTCCGGTTCGCCTCCTGGGTGACGGAGCCGATGCCCGCGGCGATCCGCTCGGCCCCGGCCGCCACCTCGCTGATCCCGTGGGTCATCTCCGACGTGGTGGCCGACTGCTCCTCGACGGCGGCGGCGATGGTGGACTGGATCTCGTTGACCCGGGTGATGATGTCGCTGATCTGCTGGATCGCGGTAGCGGCGTCCCGGGCATCGGTCTGGATGGCGTCGACCCGGGTCGCGATGTCCTGGGTGGCCTTCGCGGTCTCCTGCGCCAGGTCCTTGACCTCGCCCGCGACGACGGCGAAGCCCTTGCCGGCCTCGCCCGCGCGGGCCGCCTCGATGGTGGCGTTGAGGGCGAGCAGATTGGTCTGTGCCGCGATTGCGGTGATGACCTTCAGCACCTCGCCGATCTGGGCCGAGCTGGTGCCGAGCCGGCCGATCGTCTGCTCGGTGTCGCGCGCCGCCCCGACCGCCTCGGTGGCCACCGCCGCGGCCTGGCTCGCGCCCTGCGAGATCTCCCCGATCGACGCGGACATCTCCTCGGCCCCGGCGGACACCGCGGTGAGGTGCTGCGAGACGGCGTCGGCGACCGTGCCGGCCTGCCCCGCCTTGGCCGCCGTCGACTCCGCGGTGGTCCGCATGTCGGCGCTGACCTGGGACAGGGTGGTGGACGTGGTGGCGACCTCGTCGGCGTCGGCGCGCAGGGCGCGTACCGCCTCGCGGACCCGGGCGAGAGCGTCGTTGAACGCGGCGCCCATCTGACCGACCTCGTCGCGGGTGTCGACGGGCACCTGCTGGGTGAGGTCGCCCTGGGCCAGGGCCCGCAGCGCGGTCACGATCCGGCGCAACGGGACCGTCGCCGACCGGTAGAACCCCACCAGGAGGTAGGCCACCAGCAGCAGGGCTCCGGCCGCCGCCGCCTCGACGACGTAGGCCTTCGTCCGGAACCCGGCGATCCTCGTCGTCAGCAGCGCGTCCAGGTGAGGTACGAGTCCTTCCGACAGCCGCACCACCGCGCTCCACGCCGCGTCCCCGGCCGCGGGCGTGACATCCGCGAGCCGCCCCGAGGCGACGGCACCGTCGACCTGGGCGAGCAGGGCGGTGAGGGCCTGCTGCTCGGCCTCGACCAGCGGGCGCACCCCGGCCAGCTCCGACCGGGCGGTCTTGGCGAGGGCGGTGGCCATCCCGGTGTCGACCGCCTCCTGGGTGCTGGCCAGCGCCCCGGCGGCCCGGGCCAGATGGAGCTGGGTGGTCCGGGCCGCGGCCTCGGCGCCCCCGGCCGCCAGGGCCGTCTCGTCGACCGCCCGGCCGGCCTGGTCGAGCAGCCCGGGCAGCCGGAAGACCAACGCGTCCATCAGGTAGTAGGAGTCCAGGTCCGGGTCCAGGGTGAGATTCGATCCGTCGGAGACGGCGACGATGAGGTCGAGCAGCGCGGCCGAGGCCTTGCTGTAGGCGTCGTAGGCGGCCTGCCCGGCCCCGGCGTTCGCGGCGGCGGCCAGCTCGGCCTTGGCCGTGGACCACGCCTGGCCGACCCCGAGCTCCGCACCGTGGGCCCGGTCCGCCGCGTCCACCTCGGCGATCGACGCGCCGACCGGGGCCTCGGCGGGATCGCCGCCGGAGACCGCCAGGTGCCGCGCCCGCACCGTGGCCGCGGTCAGCCCGAACAGCGGCCGCAGATAGGCGACACCGACGCGCTCCTTGGCGCTGAACGCGACCTGGCTGGATTGGATTCCCACGTAACCCCAGGTGACGAAGCCCAGCGGAAGCAACAGCACCACCGTCACCAGGACGATCTTGTACGCGTACCGCAACCGCCCTAGCAGCAGACTCGCCGGTGAGAACAACGCAACCGCCTGGCTCGACCTCGGGATTCGTACCTCCAGGCTAGGCGGCAGAGGGATCTTGGCGGCGCCGCTTTTCCTTATTCCGGGCTCGCGGGCGCCGCGCCGTCGCCGCGTACCGATCGCAGCAGCAGCTCGGACACGTCGGTGACCCGGGCGTCCTGCGCCGCCCTGCCCTGCTGCTTGCGGGTGGCGACCCCGTCGGTGAGCATGCTGATGCAGAACGGGCACGCCGCGGCGACCACGCTCGCCCCGGTCTCCAGCGCCTGGTCGGTGCGGGCCTCGTTGATGCGCGTCCCGAGGGGTTCCTCCATCCACATGCGGGCACCGCCCGCACCGCAGCAGAACGACGTCTCGCGGCTGCGGGCCATCTCGGCGAACCGCAGTCCCGGCACGCTGCCCAGCAGCTCGCGCGGCGGCTCGAAGACGCGGTTGTGTCGCCCCAGGTAGCAGGGGTCGTGGTAGGTGACCGCGGTGTCGACGGGGTGCGCCGGACGCAGCCGGCCGTCGGCCACGAGCCGGGAGAGCAGCTGGGTGTGGTGGACGACCTCGAAGTCGCCGCCGAGCTGGCGGTACTCGTTGCCGATCGTGTTGAAGCAGTGCGCGCAGGTCACGACGATCTTCCGCGCCCCGGCCGCGGTGAGCGTCTCCACGTTCTGCGTGGCCAGCTCCTGGAAGAGCATCTCCTGGCCGAGGCGGCGGGCGGCGTCGCCGGTGCACGTCTCGCCGCTGCCGAGCACCATGAACTCGACGCCGGCCTCGTGCAGGAGCTGGGCGACCGCGCGGGTGGTCCGCTTGGCGTTCTCGTCCAGCGCGCCCGCGCAACCCACCCAGAAGAGATATTCGACGTCGTCGGGCAGCCGGTCCTCGCCGCCGGTGCCGAACACGCGGACCTCGAAGGGGAGCCCGGCCGTCCACTCCAGCCGCGCCTTGCCGCCGCGCCCCCACGGGTCCCCGGCCCGCTCGAGGTTGCGCAGCATGAGGTTGGCCTCCTTCGGGAACTGCGACTCGATGAGCACCTGGTAGCGCCGCATGTCGACGATGTGGTCGACGTGCTCGATGTCGACCGGGCACTGCTCGACGCACGCGCCGCAGGTCACACAGGACCAGAGCACGTCGGGGTCGATGACGCCACCCTCCTGCGCCGGGGCGACGAGCGGCCGGGCCGCCTCCGCGCGGGCTTCCTCGCCCAGAGCGTCACGCTCGGCGTCGGAGGACGCGAGCAGGTACGGCGCCTTCGCCAGCGCGTGGTCGCGGAGGCCCATGATGACCAGCTTGGGGTTGAGCGGCTTGTCGGTGTGCCAGGCCGGGCACTGGGACTGGCACCGGCCGCACTCCGTGCAGGAGCCGAAGTCCAGCATGCCCTTCCAGGTGAAGTCCTCGATCGTCCCCCGGCCGATCTTGTCGTCCTCGTCCGGGTCCTCGAAGTTCACCGGCGCGCCGCCCGAGTGCACGCTCAGCAGCGGGCCCAGCGCCCGCGGGCGCCGGGAGAACAGCACGTTGAGCGGCGCGAGGCCGATGTGCAGGTGCTTGGAGTGCACGACGATCACGAGGAAGGCGAGCACGACGCCGAGCGTGGCCAGCAGAGCGGCCGTCTCGATGACCTCGTTGGCGGCGTGCCCGGCGGGCTCCAGCAGCCGGGCGACCGCCTCCGAGGCGAACGCGCCCTCGGCGAAGGGGAAGTTCCCGGTGTTGATCTGCGCGGCACGGCAGAGCAGCAGCGTCCACATCACGTTGAAGATCATGAACAGGACGAGCCACGCGGCGCCCACGTGCGAGCCGAAGAACCGGGACCGGCGCCCGTCGCGCCGCGGGCTGTGGCGCAGGCGGATCGCGGCGAAGACGACGAGCGACAGCAGCACCGCCACGATGAAGAAGTCCTCGAGGAAACCGAGCCAGGCGTGGGTGCCGATGAGCGGGATGTGGAAGTCGGGGTCGAACAGCGCGCCGTAGCCCTCCACGATGGTCGCGCCGAGGATCACGAACCCCCAGAACACCGCGAAGTGCGCGAGGCCGGGAGTGCTCCACTTCAGCAGCTTCCGCTGGCCGAACACCTCGGTGACGATCGCCCACAGGCGGGTGCCCAGGTCCCTGGTGCGTTCCGGCTCCACCGGCTGCCCGGTGCGCGCCAGCCGGACCAGGGTGCGGACCCGCCGCCCGGCCAGGAGGAACGCGGCCGCGGTCATCGTCAGGCCGAGCACCAGTCGTAGCGTCACGTCGTCTCCTCGCTGTGGCGGGTCACCGGGTGGCCTTGCGCCGGCTGATCTCGGCGAGCAGCTCGGGCACCACGCGGTGCACGTCGCCGACGACGCCGAGGTCGGCCAGCTCGAAGATGGGCGCGGCCGGGTTGCGGTCGACCGCCACGATCGTCTCCGCGTGCTGCATGGCGGCCCGGTGGCGCACCGAGCCCGAGATGCCGAGCGCCAGGTACAGCCGCGGGTGGACGATCGTGCCCACCTGATCGATCTGGTCGCACCGCGGGCACCAGCCGAGCTCGGTCGCGGTGTGCGACCCGCCGGCGGTGCCGTGCAGGGCCCTGGCGAGCTCGCCGACCAGGCCGAACGACCGCTGGGAGCCCAGCCCCCGGCCGCCGGCGACGACGACGGCCGCCGTGGCCAGGCCCGGCCGCAGCTCGGCGCCGGCCGGCCGGCGGGCGATGCGGCGCACGGCGCGGACGCCGGGCGGGAAGGCGAGGTCGGCGCGCCGGACGGCCGGCTGCACCGGCGCGGCCGCCGCCTCGACGGCATCGGTGCGCACGGTGAACACCGGCACGCCGCCGGTCACCCTGGACTCCACCCGGTACGCGCCGAGCAGCGCCGACTGCACCGCGACCGGCCCGTCCGCGTCCCGGCGCAGGTCGACGACGTCACTGACCAGGCCGGAGCCCAGCCGCGCGGTCAGCCGGGCGGCGACCTCCTGGCCCAGCCGGTGGGAGGCCACGAGGACGGCGACGGGGCCCGTCCGGCGGACCAGGTGGGACAGCAGCTCGACCCGGGCGGAGGCGGGATACTCGTCGAGCTCGGGGCGGTCGGTGGCGGTGACCGTGGCGGCGCCGTACCGGCCCAGCAGCGCGACGGCGGTCGCGTCGGGCGGACCGCAGAGGACCGCCGCGGGCGGGCCGAGCCGGCGGGCGAGGGTCAGCAGCGCGCCCGCGGAGCGGCACACGGCCCCGTCGGCCGCGGTGCGATCCACGAGCACCAGCACAGGTCTCATGACACCTCTCCGGGGGTGGGCAGCGGCTACAGGAACTGGTGGAGCGCCAGGAAGTCGGCCATCCGGATGGCCGCGACCGTGGGGTCGTCGGCGAGCAGCACGGAGGTCCGGCCGGCCGGAGGGACGGGGACGGCCCGGACGACCGTGGTGGTGGCGCCGCCGTCGCTCGCGGTGCGGCCGAGGTCGTCCAGCGACCAGGTGTGGACGAGCTTGTGGTGGGCGTCCAAACTGGCCGTCAGGGTGGGCAGCAGGGGCTCGCCGCAGCGCTCGGTGACCGAGACGACGGCGGGCAGCGCGGCCGCGTACGTCTGCAGACCCGCGCCGTCGTCCCGGGCGATCTCGACCTTGTGCTCCCGCACCCGCAGGATGTCGGCGAAGCACAGCACCGGGACCCCGAGCAGCTCCGCGACCATGGCCGGCACCGCGGACATCGCGGCGTCCGACGAGGCCGAGCCGGCCAGCACGAGGTCGAAGCCGAGCCGGTCCACGACGGCGGCGAGCACCCGCGCGGTGGCGAGGGCGGGACTGCCGTGCAGCCGGTCGTCGAGCACGTGGACCCCGTCGTCGGCGCCGAGGACCAGGGCCTTGCGCAGCGCCGCGGCGGCCGCGGGCGGGCCCATCGTCACGGCGGTGATCTGCACGTCGCGCCGCCGCCGCGCGATCCGCCGGGCCTGGTCGACCGCGTACTCGTCGGCCTCGTTGAGCTGACCGGGCCGGCCGGCGCGCTCCAGCGTGTGGTCAGCCCCGAACGTCATGCCGCGCAGCGTGCACGGCACATGTTTGACCAGGAC
Organism: Couchioplanes azureus; assembly: GCF_014648355.1. Lineage (GTDB taxonomy): Bacteria > Actinomycetota > Actinomycetes > Mycobacteriales > Micromonosporaceae > Actinoplanes > Actinoplanes azureus. The sequence continues at coordinate 179,547 of NZ_BMQY01000002.1, read as the reverse complement.
CACGATCTTCATCCGACAGCCTCCGCCCGTCCAAGAGCACGACGCTGTCGCGAGTGTACCGACAGATATTGATCAACATAGATTTTTCGGTCAACCCGGTCCGGCGGCGGCGTTGCGGCCGACGGCCAGGGCGAGTGCCATGATGCTCAGCTGCGGGTTGACCTCCGGGCAGCCGGGCAGCGCGGCGGCGTCGGCCACCCAGACGCCCCGGACACCGCGCAGCCGGCCCTGCGGGTCCACCGGCGCCCGCTGGGGATCGGCGCCCATCCGCGCGCTGCCGGTCGGGTGGAACGCCGCCAGGTGCAGCTGCCGGGTGTCGGCCGTGGCGACCGCGTCGCGCAGCTCGCCGACGCTGTGCGCGTACGGCCGGTGGCCGAGCCCGGTGAGGACGGCCTCGGCGCCGGCGGCGAACAGCAGCTCCCCGATGGCCACGATGGCCAGCCGCAACCGGTCCCCGTCGGTGCCGGCGAGCCGGTAGCGCACCATGCGGGCGCCGACCCGGCCGCTCGGCTGGTCGGCGATCATCGCTCCCACGGTGGCCAGCCGGTCCGCGGCGGCGAGCTCGGCGTGCAGCTCCCGGCCGATGCCGGGCGGGACGAACGACACCAGGCCCGGCGGGCCGGCGGTCGCCTCGATGAGGACGCCGTCGTCGTGCAGTTGCTCGACGCCGACGCTCTGCAGGACGCCTCGCCAGGCCGTCACGGGCTCGCCGAAGCGCCCGGCCAGGCTGACCGCCGGGTGCACGGCGAGCCCGCGGCCCGTCCCGGGATGCCCGCCCAGCCCGGACCTGGCCAGCAGCCGGGGCGTCTCCACCGCCCCGGCCGCCGCCACCACGAGCGGCGCGGCGATCAGCCGGCCACCGAAGCGCACGCCGACGGCGCGGCCACGGGACGTGACGATCCGCTCCACCCTGGCCCCGGTCACCACGACCGCGCCCGCGGCGCAGGCCTGCGGCAGCGCGTTGAGGTGGACGCCGTTCTTGGCGTTACGCGGGCAGCCGACGACGCACTGGCAGGAGCCGGCGCAGCCGGGAGCGTTGCGGCGCATCGGCGCGGCCTTCCAGCCCAGCGCCGCCGCGCCGGCGAGCACCAGCTCGCCGTTACGGCCCAGCCCGTCCAGTGGCTGGGGTGCCACGCGCAGGGTGCGCTCCACCTCGTCCAGCAGGGGCGCGAACCGCGCCGGGTCGGCCAGGGCGAGCCCGTGCACGTCGCGCCAGCGCCGCAGGACCCGCTCGGGCGTGCGGTAACAGGTGCCGGAGTTCACGAGCGTGGTGCCGCCGACGCCGCGCCCCTGGGGCAGCAGCACCGGCGGGTTGCCGAGCGCGAACGTCGCCCCGCCGTCGCGGTACAGGTCCACGAAGCGGTCGGCGGCCGGCCGGTCGCGGAACTCCGCCGCGGTGAACCGCCGGCCCTCCTCCAGCACCACCACCGACAGTCCCGCCCGGGCCAGCTCCCGGGCGGCCATCGCGCCGCCGGCGCCGGAGCCGATCACGACCGCGTCGGCGCGGCTGCGCCGCGGCCAGTCGCCGGCGGCGACACAGGTCAGCTCCGGCTCGGGCGCGGGCGGGGCGGCCGTCGCCGGTACCGGGTCCGCGGCCGTGCCGCCCGGCCCGCCGGCCGCCGCGGCGGCCAGCAGCAGGGGCATCTTCACCGCGTCGAGCAGCGCCCGGCCGCCGGGCCGGGCGGCGAGGGCGATGCAGACCGCCTCCCGGGTCTGCGGGTCGAGCCGGGCGAGCGACCCGCCGCTCAGCAGCCGGGCGGCCAGGTCCAGGCCGCCGCCGGCGGCGCCGAGCCCGAGCCGTACCGGCCGGGGGAAGGCGACCGCCAGCCGGGCCAGCTCGGTCGCGATCCGGCGGCCCTCGCGGGCGTCGGTGCCGAGCACGGTGGCGGCGAGGGCTCCCAGGCGATCAGTCACGCTCGCCCACCTCCGCGTGCGCGGTGCCGGTCAGCTGCCAGCGCCGCTCCTCGCGCCAGCCGTCGCGGTGGCGCCGCTCCAGCAGGATCAGGGCGTCGGCCACCTCGCAGTTGTGGCAGACCGCCGGGGCCCCGTCCGGGTCGGTGTACGGCACGGCGATGGTGCGTCCGGGCGGCATGGACACGGTCACGGAGATCCTCCGATCACCGCTGCGCCCGGTCACCGTCCACCATGGCCGGCTCAGGCGGGCGCGGAAGCGCAGCGCCGCCAGCAGCGGGTCGCCGGCCGGGAAGTCGATGCCGCCGGCGCGCAGCCGGACGAGCGGCAGGGCGGGCAGCCGGTTGAGGCCGGGCCGGGTGGAGACCGCCGCCACCACCTCGCACACGTCGCCGTCGCCGAGATCGGCGTGCAGCCAGGCCCACCGGCGGGCGTTGCCGTGGCCGTAGATGCGGGCGATGTTGCCCGGCGCGTCGGTGAGGGTCAGCTCGCGATCGGCGATCCGGACCGTCCCGGTGAACCGGCCGGTCGGCACCGGGAGGATCTGGGCGGCCGGCAGCAGCTCGCGGTGCCAGGCCCAGCGGGGGAAGGTGAACAGCGGCGCGCCGGCGGCGGTCACCCGCAACTGCCAGCTCAGGTCGCCGGCCGCGCCGGTCAGCTCGCGCGCGGTGGCCGTGATCCCGGCGGCGTCGTACCCGTCGGCCGGGCGCTCGGCGGGCCAGGGGGCCGGGCCGTAGCGGTGCCAGACCGGCGCCGCGTCGCGCGGGAAGACTGCGGCCCAGCCGTGCGCCCGGGCGGGGGAGCCGTCGGCCGGGGCCACCAGCTCGTGGTGCAGCCAGATGCCGGTGCCGGTCTCCGGGTCGGTGACGGTGGCGTACCAGACCTCCAGCCGCCCGGGCTGCCCCCGCCACCGCGAGGGCAGCAGCCGGTCCGGCGCGACGGCGTCCGCCGCCGCCGGCCAGGGCCGGCGCTCCCGGCGCAGCCGCATGCTGGCCAGGAACGGCAGGAGCTCGCGGCGCAGGTCGAACACCAGCCGGGCCTGGCCCACCACGGTCCCCCCGGCGTCCAGCAGCCGGGCATCGAGCCGGGTCATGCTGGCCAGCGGGCGGCGTACGGTCACCGCCTTGGCGCCGTCGAGCCACAGCCGCCGCCCGTCGCGCGCGGTGAAGGCGAGCCGGTAACCGATCCGGCCGCCCCGCAGCGGCGCGATCTCCATGGTGCCGGCCGCCGCGGGATCGTCGGCGAACCCGGTCACCTGGACCCGGCCGGTCGCCTCGGCCTTCAGGTCGGCAAGGGGATGCAATGCGCCCGGCGCGGTGAACCGCAAGGTCAGCCGGAGGGGCCGCTCAGCGGTCTCCCCGCGCAGCCGCACCGTCCCCGTCATCACTTCTCGCATCGTCGTGAACACCGTCGCCTCCCAGCATGAGTCGTTCGGTGGAGAGGTAGTAAGCGTCGGCGGCGGGGTACGCCGCCGCCGGGTCCCCGGAGTGGACCGCCTCGACCAGCGGGGTGATCCGCCGGGCGGCCGCGCCGGCGTCGGCGAACGGGGCGGCGAAGAGCTCCCGTACGTCGTCGTAGGCCCGCAGCAGCGAGTTGACGAGCAGCTCGTACACCCGGTTGCCGGAGGCGACGGCCAGGGCGCGGTGGACCTCGGCCTCGGCCCGCTGAGCCGGCCCGGGAGCCGGCGCGGCGGCGATCTCGTCGCGGAGCCGGAGCAGCCGCTCCCGGTCCGCCTCGCCGGCGTGCCGGGCGGCCCGGGCCGCGATCAGCGCGCCGATCTCGCGGCGCACGGCGAACACCTCCGCCAGCCAGCTCGGCCCGTCCAGCGAGACCAGGAACGGCAGCAGGTCCGGGCCCGCGGTGCGGCGGAAGTCGCGCACCCGGGTGCCGATCCCGTGCCGGGTCTCCAGCAGGCCCGCCTCCACGAGGCGGACCAGCGCGTGCTTGAGCGACGTACGGGTCACCCCGTAGCCCGCGGCCAGTTCCCGCTCGGGTGGCAGCAGGGTGCCCGGGGCGTACCGCTCGGCGAGCACGTCGGCACGCAGCCGCTCGACCAGTTCGTCGACGAGGGAGCTGCGGGCGACGGGAGAGTGGATCAGTGGATCAGCCACTGGCCCACAGTGTCAGACGCGGGCATGCCCGTCAATGGGTGCCGCCCGGCGGATCATCCGATGCGGATGGTCCTCGCGACGCTGGGGACGCCGCGCGCGTCCATGGCGAAGAGCATCCAGTAGCCGGGCAGCGCGACACCCCGGTCGGCCGGGACGGTGAGCCGGTAGCCGCCCGTCACCGCCGCCGGCGTCAGGGCGATGCGGCGCTGGTCCGTGTTCACGCTGTGCGTCGCCGTACCCATCCGGACGAGGGCGAACGAGGACACCGCCCGGTCGGTCGCCACCGTGATCGACGCGCCGTTGCCGGCCGTGGGCGGGGCCGCCGTGACGACCGGCCGCGGCGCCGCGGTGCCGTCGGGATTCAGCAGGTTCGGCGGGGTGAAGATCTCGCCGTCGAAGTGGTTGGTGGCGCAGCTGCCGCAGAGCCCGCCGCCGCCGGTGAACACCCGCGCGTCCGGCATCAGGATCGCCACGCTGTGGTACGTCCGCGGTACCGCCGCCGGGGCCAGGGTGGTGAACGACCCGGTGGCCGGGTCCCACATCTCGGCGCCGAGCACCGCGGTGTTGTCCGAGAACGGCACCGGGAAGTTCTGCCCGCCGAGGACCACCACCTTGCCGTCCGGCAGGACGACGCTGTTGGCGAACGAGCGCGCGTGCGCCATCGAGCCCGTCCGGCGGGCGGTCACCGTGGTACCGGAGATGCTCAACGTGTACGCGCTCGTGCTGGCGTCGACGTTCTCGTACGACGTCGCGCCGCCGACCGTGAGGATCTTGCCGGCGTCGTACATCACCGCGTTGCCGTTCATGGCGTCCCCGTCGTCGGCCCGGTTGCCGGCCGGTGTGGTGCCTCCGGTGCCCGCCGTCGAGTACCAGTTCATCGCCCGGCTCGGCCCGGCCTGCAGCACCGTGCCGCCGCTCCACGCGAACAACCAGGCGTGGTTGTCCTTGCGGTAGTCGCCGTTCGGGTTGGCGTCCGCGGTCAGCATCGGTTCCACCCGGGCGTCCGGCAGGGCGGTCCAGCCGGTCGTCGTCGAGTACACCTCGCCGGCCTTGTGCGGGGTGCCGCCGGTGCCGCCGATCCCGCCGCTCCAGGACCCGCCGATGGTGAAGACGCGGCCGTCGGAGAGCGTGGTGCTCGACTGGTAACCCCGGGCGGTGGTCATCGCCGGGCCGGTCGTCCACGCGTCGTCGCCCGGGTCGTAGATGCTCGTCTTGGCACTGTCGTTGCCGCCGGTGACCACGATGCGCCCGTCCGGCAGCACCGAGATCCCGGGACAGAACATGTCGTGGCCGGTCTCGGTGACGGTCCGCGGGGTCACCACGCCGGTCGCCGGGTCGTAGGTGGCGGTCACGGTGCGCCCGCGGCCGCCCACGAAAGCATCCGGCGCGTACGCCGACCAGGTGAGAAGCTTGCCGTCGGGCAGCTGGGCGGCCGCCACGGGCACGAGCGGGAAGCCGACCGGCGTGCTCCACCTGCCGCCCGCCGCCGGCACCGATCCGCTCGGTCCCAGCAGGGCGAGCTCGGCGGCGCTGCTCCAGGGTCCGCGGTTGCCCGCCTCGGACTCGGCCGTCAGCCGCACGTACCGCGCGGTCGCCGGCGGGAACACCACGGTCTGGAGTGCGGGGTCGTCCGCGAAGGCGCCGCCGGTCACCCGGGCGCTCCACGCCGTACCGTCGGCGCTGGTCTCGATCTTGTAGCGGCCGATCCGGCCGTTCGCCGACGGGGCCGGCCGCGGCAGATAGGTGAGACCACCCACGCGTACGGCGGCCTTCAGGTCGACGGTCAGCGAGTGCGGCAACGGTACGGGCGCGGCGCCGCTCCAGGCCGAGTGCCAGATCGTGGCGGCGTTGCCGTCCAGGACGTTGACCGCCGCGCCGTTCTCCCGGGCGGTCTCCTGGTCGGAGGCGGTCACCGTCCAGCCGGTGCGGGCCAGGGTGGGGTCGGCCCGCCCGAGCAGGTTGATCTCGGCGGCACTGGTCCACGGCCCGCGGCTGCCCGCCTCGGTCAGCGCGGTGAGGCGGACGTAGCGCGCGATCCGCGGCGCGAAGGTGACGGTCTGCGCGGTGCCGGTGTCGGCGAAGCGGCCGGTCGCCGCCGCGGCGCCCCACGTCGCCCCGTCCGTGCTGGTCTGCACCCGGTACTGGCCGATGGTGCCGTTGCGGCTCCCGCCCTGCCGGGGCAGGTAGCTCAGCCCGGAGACCAGGTGGGACGCCTTGGTGTCCACGGTGATCCAGTGCGGTAGCGGCGGGACCGGCGCGGTGCTCCACGCCGTGTGCCAGATCGTCGCCGTGTCGCCGTCGAGCACGTTGGCGGCCGCCCCGTTCTCGGCCGCGGTCTCCTGGCTGTCCGCCGACACCGACCATCCGGTACGCGCCAGCGCCGGATCGGTGCCACCGAGCAGGTGGATCTCCGCCGCCGCCGACCACGAGCCCCGGCCGCCCGCCTCGCTGAGCGCGGTGAGGCGCACGAACCGCGTCAGCACGGTCGCGAAGGCCGCGGACTCGACCGCCTCGTCGTCGGCGAACGTCCCGCTCGCCACGTCGGTGTACGCGGTGCCGTCGGCGCTGACCGAGATCCGGTAGCGGCCGATCCGGCCGTTCGCCGAGTCGGACGGCGGCAGGTAGGTCAGGCCGCCGACCGCCACCACGTTGCCGGTGTCGATGGTGAGGGTGTGCGGGAGCGCGGTCGCCGCCGTACGCCAGGTCGTCGCCGGATCGCCGTCGATCGCGTTACCGGCGCCCGTCCCGCTCGGCGAGCTGTCCGCGGTGACCGTCCACCCGGCACGCGGCAGCGGCGCGGGCGCGGCGACCGCGACCGGCACCATCCGCGGCATGATGTGCGCGGCGTGCGGATCGCGCGCCGCCGCGGCCTGTCCATCGTGGTGGGTGGCGACCACCACCGCGCCGGTGCAAGCGCACATGATCAGGCTCACCGCGCTCCGCGACCACCGTCTCGCGTCCATTGCGCCCCCCGGGGAGTCCCGCCAGATGCGGTCACTCAACCCCGGGTGGCGCGCCGGAGAAATCGAAGAATCAGGTCCCGGACAATGGCAAGTTGCTTACCGGAGCACCAACAGATCCAGGGCGTCGACGACCGGCCCGGACTCCGTGCGCGCGGCCTCCCGCAGCCGCGCGACGCCGGCCGCGTACGCGTCGTCGCCGATCAGCTGGAGCGGGGTGTGCGCCGCGCGCCGGAGCCCGGCGGCGGCCTCGGCCAGGCTCGCGGCGGTCACCTGGGGAACCGGCTCGCAGCCCGCCGTCGCGAACCCGGCGGCCGCGAACGCCGCCTCGACGCCGGCGATGCTCGGATAGCGGTCCAGCACCGCGACGGCCTCCGGGAACCAGCGGAACAAGCTGATCGCCTCGTGCCGGCCGGCGAACGCGGACCGGATCAGCACCGGCGCACCCGGCTTGAGCACCCGCCGGATCTCCCGGGCGGCCGCACCGAGGTCCGCGACGTGATGGATCACAGTGGAGAGCCAGACGCCGTCGAGACTGGCGTCGGCGGCCGGGATGTCCTCGGCGGCCCCCGGCACGACCGGCTGGAACACCGCGCGCTCGCGCATCGCCGCGGAGGGTTCCACCGCGACGACGTCGACGCCGGGCCACCAGGTCCGGAATGCGCGCGCCCAGCTGCCGGTGCCGCATCCGAGGTCGAGCAGGCGCATGCCCGGGCGCGGGTCGAGGTGCCGCCCGATCGCCGCACGCCAGGCGGCGAGGGCGTCGTCGCTCAGGTGGCGGGTGGCTTCGAACGCGGCCGCGTCCGTGCTGTCGTACGCGATCAGAGCCATGCGGCGACCCTCCGGTCAGGCCGTCGCGCGCCGCCGGTACCTGCGCCTGGCCCACAGGTACGACAGCAGCGAGATCCCGGCGCACCAGGCCAGCGCGGTGACCGCGGCGGTGCCGATCCCGGAGCCGAGCAGCAGCCCGCGCAGGGTCTCGATGATCGGCGTGAAGGGCTGGTACTCGGCGAAGGTGCGCAGCCCGGCGGGCATCGTCTGGGTGGGCACGAACCCGCTGCCGAGGAACGGCAGCAGGCTCAGGAACATCGGGGTGTTGCTGGCCGTCTCGACGCTGTCGGCGACCATCCCGAGCGCGACGGCGAACCAGGTCAGGGCGAACGCCGTCGCGGTCAGCACGCCGAGCGCGGCGAGCCATTCGAGCGGGGTGGCGTCCGGGCGGAAGCCGGCGAGCAGGGCGACCCCGAGGACGGCGGCCAGCGCCAGCAGGTTCTGCACCAGGCTGCCGAGCACGTGCCCGGTCAGCAGCGCGGACCGGGCGATGGCCAGGCTGCGGAACCGGTCGACGATGCCCTCGGTCATGTCCATCGCCACCGAGACGGCGGTGCCGGTGGCGACGCCGGCCACGGTGAACAGCAGGATGCCCGGGGTCAGGTAGTTGACGTACGCGGCGCGGCCGCCGCCGATGCCGGCGCCGAGCGTGCCGCCGAAGACGTAGACGAAGAGCAGCAGGAAGATCACCGGCAGGCCGATCAGCATCACGGTCAGCGACGGGTAGCGCCGCAGGTGCAGCAGCTGCCGGTGCAGCATCGTCCGGGAGTCGGCGAGGGTGTGGGCCAGGGTCGTCATCGGGTCTCCTCGAGGGCCGCGTCCGCGGCCGGTGCGCCGGTGAAGGCGAAGAACACGTCGTCCAGGTCGGGGGTGTGGATCGTCAGGCTGCCCGGCTCGGCCCGGACGCGGTCGAGCGTGCCCAGCACCGCGCGCAGCGAGGCGACGTCGCCGTCGCCGGGCACCTGCAGGGTCAGCGCGTCCTCGTCGCGGTGCGCCGTGGCCAGGGCGGCGGCCGCGGCGCGCCACGCGGCCGGGTCGGTGAAGCGCAGCAGCAGGTGCCCGCCGGGGATCCGGCGTTTGAGCTCGTCCGGGGTGCCCTCGACGACCACGCGGCCGTGGTCGAGCACGGCGATCCGGTCGGCGAGCTGGTCCGCCTCGTCGAGGTACTGGGTGGTCAGGAACACCGTGACGCCCTCGGCGACCAGCTCCCGGACGATCTGCCACATCGCGTGCCGGCTGCGCGGGTCCAGGCCGGTGGTGGGTTCGTCCAGGAAGAGCAGACGGGGGTCGCCGACCAGCGTCATCGCCAAGTCCAGGCGGCGCTGCTGGCCGCCGGAGAGCAGCGACGCCGGCTTGCGCGCCGACGCGCCGAGGTCGAGACGCTCGATCAGGCGGGCCACCCGCCGGCCGGCCTCGGCCCGGCCGAGCCGGTGCAGGCGGGCCATCAACCACAGGTTCTCCCGCACGGTCAGCAGCCGGTCGACGGCCGCGAACTGGCCGGTGAGCCCGATCGCCGCCCGTACGCCGTCGGGGTCGCGGGCCAGGTCGTGCCCCGCCACGCGGATCGAGCCTCCGTCGGCCGGCAGCAGCGTGGCGAGGATGCGCACCATGGTCGTCTTGCCGGCGCCGTTCGGGCCGAGCAGCGCGAAGACCGTGCCCTCGGTGACGGTCAGGTCGACGTCGTCGAGGACCACCGTCGAGCCGAAGGTCTTGCGCAGGCCGGCCGCCGAGATGGCGGGCCGGGTGGTGAGTGTCGCTGTCATCGACGCCTCCTGGGGGTGTTCGGCGGGCAGGGGCCGTCGCCGGCCGGGCCACGGGCCCGGCCGGAGGACGGCGGGACGGGTCAGCAGCGGCGGATCAGGATGTCGCCGAAGGCGGTACGCGCGCGCACCTCGGCCTGCTCGTCGGTCTCGGCCGGAGCATCGGTGGCCGTCATCTCGTTGCGGATCTTGCCGTACTGGGTGTGCACGTCGAGGCGGGCCGCGGTGCCGGGCCGGATGCCGATCTCGATGCGGCCGGCGGCGCTGCGCAGGGTCGCGGACCCGCGGACCAGCTCGCGGACGCGGATGTCGCCGTTGGCGGTGTTCGCGGTCAGCGACGCGGCGGCGTGGTCGGCCGTGATGTTGCCGTTGGCCGAGTTGATCTTCAGCTCGCTGCCCGCGTGCCCGACCCAGGTCTCGCCGTTGCCGTTCTTCAGCACGGCCGCACCGGTGACCGAGCGCACCTGCAGCGTGCCCGATCCGGTGGTCAGCCTGGCATCGCCGGTGACGGTCTCCGCTGCCACGAGCCCCATCCCGGTCGTCACCGCCAGGGTGTCGGCGTGCTCGACCTGCAGGTCGCCGGCGCCGCTGCGCAGCCGGCAGTCACCCAGCGCCCCGGTGCAGCGGATCCCGCCGGCGCCGAGCTTGGCCTCGACGCCGGAGCCGGCCGGCAGCTCGACGACCACGTCGACGGCGCCGACCCGGCCGAACATCCCGAGCCCGGGCTGGCGGGGGCCGCGCACGGTCAGGGTGCCGGACGCGAACTCGACGCGGGTCTGCTCGGCGGCGCGGACGTCGCGGGTCTCGGTCTCGTCCGCCGGGCGTACGTGCACGACGGTGTCCGGCCGCTCGCTCGCCACCACCCGCAGGTCGCCGACGGCGAGCTCGACGGCGGCGGTGACGGGTCCGGGAGTGTCGAAGGTGGGCATGGGGGTCTCTCCGTTCTGGTCGGGGTTCAGCGGACCCAGCCAGTGAAGCGCTGGCCGCCGCTGGACGCGGTCCCGGTCGCGGGACGGGCGTGGTCGTCGTCGGCCGCGGCGGCCGCGGCGCGGATCAGCCAGGTGTTGATCGAGACGCCGGCGGCGGCGGCGGCCTGCTCGACCCGCGTCTTCAGGTGTTCCGGCAGGCGCAGGCTGATCCGCACGGTCGCCTCGTCCTCGCCCGGTGCCGGTGCCGGTGGCGGACCGGGTGGGGCCGGCGTGGCCGGCTGGTCGCTCCACGGGTCGGCCGGAGCCGGGGTCACGACGAAGCTCGGCTCGCGGTGACGCAGCCGCAGATCCACCGAGCCGGGGGCGAGCTCGCGGGTGATCTCGGCGGCCGCCTCGGAGAGGGCGTCGAGCAGGGCCAGCCGGGCCGCCGACTCCAGCGGCGCGGTGAGCCGCTCGGCCAGCTCGCGGGCGTCCTCGCCGCCGGCCGCGGCGGCGAGCGCGAGCTCGTGGCGCAGGGCGTCGATGTAGGGGCGCAATTCCATGATGCCACTATGGCATCACCGTGATGCCATGGCAACCCCGTATGGCATCACCTTCGGCCGTTCTCACTCATTACGAGAACATTTCACGTCGCTCCCCGCGGACCGATCAATTGATGGTGGTCTATCTGCATCCATGTCTCTCATGAGGGGAGTCCGGATGAGACGCCTCGTCCGAACCGCGGGTCTGCTCTGCGCCACCGGAGGTCTGCTGCTGGCCGGCCTGCTGGGGGCGGTCCCCGCCGCCCACGCCGCGGCCACCGTCCCGGTCACGCTCGACTGTCAGGGCCGGCCCCCGCTGGGCCCGCCGCAGCAGCTGACCCTGTCGACCTCCATCCAGGCCGACGCCCCGGCCACGGTCGGCGCGGGCACCGACTTCGAGGTGGCGCTCGCGCCCGATCCGATGACCGCGCCGCCCACCGCCGGCGGGTTCACCGTCGACAACCTCCGTACGCTCGTGCTGCGCGTCGCCGTGTCGCCCGGCGCCACGGTCCGGTCGGCCACCCTCAGCGGCGGCTCCAACCTCGGCTCCGGCACGCCGGCCGTCAGCCACGCCGGCAACCTGGTCACGGCCACCGTGCCCGGCCCCATCGCCGGCGGGAGCACCTTCCAGCTGCCCGCGCTGCACCTGCGGCTGACCGCCACCGGGGCCGCCGGCACGGCCGTCGTCACCACCCTGGCCGGCACCGGTTACGCCGACCCGAGCCTGACCTTCACCGCCGGCGTACGGGCCGGCCCGCTCACCCTGAACGTGCCGACCGCGTGCTACCCCACGCCCTCGCCGACCTTCACCAGCACCACGATCGCGTGAGCCGCGGGCCGGCGGCGCCACCGGCGTGACGCCGCCGGCCAGCTCGGTGCCGGTGAGCGCCGGCCGGATGATGCCGACCACGACCACGCGCGCGCTTCACGGGGCGACGGTGCCCGGCGCGATCGTGACCGGGCCGGGCGACGCCGGACTCACGGCTGCCCGCGCTACCTGTCGGAGGTCCGCCGCGCCGCGGACGCGTCGTGCACCGGGCCGGTAGGGAGACGGTGGTCGTGCCGGCCGGTGCGGGGGCCGACCGTGGCCCAGACCACCTTGCCGCTGGCCGTCGGCGTCGCACCCCACAGGGTCGCGGCCGCGTGCACGATGTGCAGCTCGAGCCCGCGCTGGTACGGCAGCACGTCCAGCGGCGCCGGAAAGGTGTCGCAGAGCCGGGGCAGCCCCGGATCGTCGTCGCCGACGGCGAGGTGCATGCCGGAGCCGCGGCGGGAAAGGATCACGGTGATCGCGGTGCCGGCGTGCTGGACGGCGTTGCTGACCAGCTCGGAGACCACCATGCGGGCACGGTCGTGCAGCTCGGGCAGCTGCCACGCGGCGCAGGCGTCGGTGACCGCGGCGCGCGCCCGGGCCGGGGCCCTCGCGCTGGGATGGAGGTGCACCACCAGGCGGTCGGTCAACGGCCGCTGCCCGGCCGCCGTCCGCGCCCGCTCGATGGTGGGGTAGACGGGCAGGAACCGCGCGGCGCCCAGCCGCTGGAGCCGGGCCGCGACCGCGGCGCCCGGCGGAACGCAGGCCAGGATCTGGACCGGTGGCTCCATGCCGTCGCCGAGGCGCCGGGCGGTGATCCACGTCGCCACGCTGGCGGCGTACGGATCCGTCAGGTCCCGCAGGTCGATGAGCAGCGTCACGGGATGCTCGCTCAGGCACTTCACCAACGCGGCGTAGGTCTTGTGCCGCAGGCGGGGCTCCCAGGTGCCGTGGACGGCGAACGTCACCATCGACGACTCCATGTCCATGGTGACGTCGACCCCCGTGTGCAGGGCATCACGCCGGACGAACAGATACGGCGGCTGCGCGCCCGGCACCTCGCGCGCAGGCGGGTTGTCGTTTCCCCCGCTCCGTGGACGATTCACGGTGGACCCGCTTCGTCGGACCGCCGCCTCGCTGGCGGCGGTGTCCCGCCCAGCGTCCCAAATGCGCATGCATGGTCACAAGCTGTTCACACTTAGTCCTTCCAGGACGCCTCGATGGCGTCGAGCGTGTCGCGCGTGTCCTTGCCCTTGATCCAGTCGGTCATGCCGGTCCAGAAGGAACCCGCGCCGACGGCGCCGGGCATCAGGTCGGAGGCGTCGAAGCGGGCCACCGCCTTCGGGTCCTGCAGGATCTCGGCCGACAGCCGGTCGATCGCGCCCGCGTAGGCGCCGAGGTCCACGCCACGGTTGGCGGACACCCAGGAGCCGAGCCGCACGCGGGCGGTGGCGAACTCGGCGCTGGCCAGGAAGGTCTGGAACGCCTGCACCTCGGGGCGGTCCGCGAAGGCGACGGCGAACTCGCCGCCGACGAGCACCGGCTTGCCCTTGGCCGGGTCGACGGCCGGGAAGTAGAACGCGTAGACGTCGCCGTCCTCGGCCACCTTCGTGCCGGACGGCCACTGGGTGGCGTAGAACGACGCCTGCCGGTGCAGGGCGCAGCGGCCCTGCAGGACCGGCAGCCCCGCCGTCTGGAACGGCGTACTGGCCACACTGGTCACGCCGCCGAAGCCGCCGTTGACGAACCGCGGGTTCTTCAGGATCGAGCCGGCCTTGTCCAGCGCGTCGACGACCGCGGGATCGTTGAACGGCAGGTCGTGGGAGACCCACTTGTCGTAGACCTCGGGACCCTGGGTACGCAGCATCACGTCCTCGAGCCAGTCGGTGGCGGTCCAGCCGGTGGCGCCGCCCGACTCGATGCCGGCGCACCACGGTTTCACGCCGTCGGCTGCGATCTTCTTGCTGAGCGCGATCAGATCATCCCAGGTGTCCGGTACGGCGTACCCCTTCTTCTCGAAGGTGGTGGGGGAGTACCAGACGAAGGACTTGACGTTCGCCCCGAGCGGTGCGGCGTAGAAGGTGTCCTTGACGGTGCCGTAGGCCAGCCAGTCCGCGGACCAGTTCTGCGACGCGAGCTGTTTGGTGGCGGCCGACGCGGGCTTGGCCGCGCCGTCCGCCGCCAGCTTGGGGATCATGCCGGGCTGCGGGAGGAACGCGATGTCCGGGGCGTCGCCGCCGGCCACGCGGGCCTGGAACTCCTTCTCGAAGTCTCCGCTCGCCGCGTACGCGACCTTGATGCCCGTGCAGTCGGAGAACAGGCGCCAGGCCTGCTCCAGGTGGACGCCCTCGACGTCGCGGATCGACGAGAAGACCGAGACGGTCGTGCCGCTGTTGCCCTGGTAGTCCCGGTAGGGCTGGCACTGCGCCGATTCGGCGAAGCTCTCCTCCTCGGCGGCGCCACCGCCGCACCCCGCGGCGAGCAGAGCCGTCGCCAGCACGCCCGCCAGTGCCCGCCGGCGGCGCCGGCCTCCGTAGCCCACCATGACGTCCCTCCTCACGCCCGGAACCGGCGTACGGCCTGGCGCAGCTCGTCGGCCGTACCGGCGAGGTTCTCGGCGGCGACCCGGGCCCGCGCGCCGTCGTCCGCCGCGCTGCCGACCGCGTCGGCGAGGACCTGGATGGTGCCCGCGATCTCGCGCGTGCCGGTGGCCGCCTCGCCGACGTTGCGGTTCATCTCGTTGGTCGTCGCGGTCTGCTCCTCGACGGACGAGGCGATGGACAACTGGAAGTCGTTCATCTGTTCGATGATCCCGCTGATCCGGTTGATCGCGGTCACCGCGCCCGAACTGTCCGACTGGATGGCGTCGACGCGCCGGGCGATGTCCTCGGTGGCCCGCGCGGTCTCCTGGGCGAGCTCCTTCACCTCGCCGGCCACCACGGAGAAGCCCTTGCCCGCCTCGCCGGCCCGGGCGGCCTCGATGGTGGCGTTCAGCGCCAGCAGGTTGGTCTGCTCGGCGATGGCGGTGATCACCTTGACGACGTCGCCGATCTCGGCCGAGGAGTGGCCCAGCTTCGCGACGGACGTCGTGGTCTCCGCGACGACGGCGACCGCGTCCGACGCCACCCGGACCGCCTCGTTGGCGCTGTGCGAGATGGTCCCGATCGACGCCTCCATCTCCTCGCCGCCCGCGGCGAGGGTGAGCACGTTCTGGGAGACGAGCTGCGCGGTGGAGGTCGCGCTCACCGCCTGCTCCGCCGCGCTGGCCGTGGAGCTGGCGATGCTGGCGCTGGAGGCGGACACCTGCTCGGACGCCTCGCTGACCGCGTTCGCCGCCGTCGTCAAAGCGGTCACGGTGTCGCGCATGCCCTGCCGGGCGCGCTCGTACCAGCCGGCCATGCGGCCGATCTCGTCCTGGCTGTCGACCTCGACGGTCGCGGTGAGGTCGCCGCCGGCCATGGCCTCCAGGGCGGTCTCCACCCGGCGCACCGGCCGCAGGATCGACGAGGCGGTGAGCAACGCCCACGCGGCCGCGAGCAGCACCCCGAGCGCCGTGGCCGCCAGCATCAGCCGGGTGGCGTCGGTCCGGGCGTCGCGGATGCTGCGGCCGCCGGCCGTCACCGCGTCGGTCTCGGCCGTCGCCAGCTCGTCGAGGTTGCCCTTGGCGACGCGCAGCACCGCGATCTGGGTGAACCGGGCGTTCTGGAAGGCGCCGAGGTCGCCCTTCCGGCTGGCCGGCAGCATCGTCGTGTCGCGGAACTGCCGGTACGTGGCGAGCGCGCTCTCGGTGGCTCGGATCGTGCCGTACCGGTCGCCGCCGGCCTTCGTGAACGCGGCCCACGCCTGGTCGTACGCGGCGTCGGCGGCCTTGATGTCGTCCTCCGCACGCCGGCGGGAGACGTCGTCGGTCAGCGCGACGTGCTCCAGCAGGGTGGTGTCCGACTCCAGCAACGACGTCCGGGCCGCCTCCAGGCGCAGCGCCTGCTGCACCCGGTGGTCGGCGATCCGGGTCGCGGTGTCGGCCACGGAGTCCAGTTGCACCATGCCGCCCACCCCGACGCCCACCGTGGCGAGGCCGGCCACTGCCGCGACCAGGAGCAGCTTGGCCCGTACCCCCATGGCCCGGCCACCCGTGGCCCGGGCGGCCACGACCCGCAGGCCCCGGGCCCGCGTGCCGAGCTCACGCAATGGAATCCGCACGAGATCCTCCGTAAAGGTGGCGGTATCCGAACGATTCCATACTTTCGCGCCGAAGATCCGCCGAACCGGCGCGAACTTGTCCGGCCGGTACGGCGTCCCCGGCGTGGGCCCTACGGAAGCGGACCGGCTTCCTCCGGCCGGGCGGCGACGCAGGTAGCCCGCCTGCCGGAAGGTGGCCGGGCAGCTCTCGAGCGTCTCTGGCCGCTCATCCGATCGGCCCACGGCACAGTGACCGCCGGGCCCGGGAGGTGGGACCGGGATTGACCAACATCCCTACTGGCGAGTAGGAAATCGCTGAGGCGTTGAACCGGCCGGTCGGATCCCACGTTTCCATGGTCAAGTTCAATAGGGGAGTCAAGGATGATCATCGGTGTACCGCGGGACCCGCATCCGGGTGAGCGGCGCGTCGCGGCGACACCCGCCACCGTGACACAGCTGGTCAAGCTCGGCTACGACGTGGTGGTGGAAGCGGGCGCCGGGGCCGGCTCCTCGTTCTCCGACGAGGCGTACGCCGGCGCCGGGGCGACCATCGGCGACCCCCTGGCGGCGGACGTCCTCTTCACCATCAACCCGCCGCCCGCGGAGAAGCTCGACCGGCTCGGCGCCGGGACCACGCTGATCGGGATGCTGAACCCGCGCCTGGACCCGGACCTGGTCGCGGACCTCGCCCGCCGCCCGATCACGGCGCTGTCGATGGACGCGGTGCCGCGGATCTCCCGGGCCCAGTCCCTCGACGTGCTGTCGTCGATGGCCAACATCGCCGGCTACCGCGCGGTCGTCGAGGCCGCGCACGCCTTCGGCCGGTTCTTCACCGGGCAGGTGACCGCGGCCGGCAAGGTGCCACCGGCCAAGGTGCTGGTCGCGGGCGCGGGCGTCGCCGGACTCGCGGCCATCGGCGCCGCGGGCAGCCTGGGCGCGATCGTCCGCGCGACCGACCCGCGGCCCGAGGTGGCCGACCAGGTCAGGTCCCTCGGCGGGGAGTACCTGTCGATCGAGGCCGCGGACGTCGAGGTCTCCTCGACCGGCTACGCCAAGGAGATGTCCGACGACTACAACGAGCGCGCCGCCCGGCTCTACGCCACGCAGGCCGGCGAGGTCGACATCATCATCACCACCGCACTGATCCCCGGGAGGCCGGCGCCGCGCCTGATCACCGCGGCGATGGTGGCGACCATGAAGCCGGGCAGCGTGATCGTCGACATGGCCGCGGCCAACGGGGGCAACGTCGAGGGCACCGTCGCGGGCGAGGTGGTGGTCACCGCGAACGGCGTGACCATCATCGGCTACACCGACCTGCCCGGCCGGCTCCCCGCGCAGGCCTCCCAGCTGTACGGCACCAACCTGGTGAACCTCATGAAGCTGATGACGCCCGAGAAGGACGGTCAGCTCGTCCTCGACTTCGACGACGTCGTCCAGCGCTCGATGACCGTGGTGCGCGACGGCGAGCTGACCTGGCCGCCGCCCCCGGTCGCGGTCTCCGCCGCGCCCGCCGCGGCGCCGGCCGTCGCCGCACCCGTGGCACCCGCCCCCGCGCCGCGGCGGCCGGGACGTCAGCTGGCGATGGTGGGCGCCGCCGCGGCCGCGCTCTTCCTGCTCACCGCGCTGGCGCCGGGGGCCCTGCGCGGTCACCTCACCGTCTTCGCCCTGGCGATCGTCATCGGCTACTACGTCATCGGGCACGTGCACCACGCCCTGCACACGCCGCTGATGTCGGTGACCAACGCGATCTCCGGGATCATCGTCGTCGGCGCCCTGCTGCAACTCGGGCACGGCGACGACCTGGTGACCGGACTGGCGTTCGTCGCAATCCTGCTGGCCAGCATCAACGTCGTCGGGGGCTTCGCGGTGACGCGCCGCATGCTCGCCATGTTCTCCAGGAGCTGATCTGATGACCGTCGAAACCGCGGCGCAGGCGGCGTACATCGTCGCCGCCCTGCTCTTCATCCTCGCGCTGGCCGGTCTGTCGAAGCACGAGACCGCCAAGGCCGGCAACACCTTCGGCATCGCCGGGATGGCCGTCGCGCTGGCCGCCACCATCGCCCTCGCGGTCGCCCGCCAGATCAGCAGCACCGGCCTGATCCTGCTGGTCGTGGCCGTCCTGATCGGTGCCGCGATCGGCGTGTACCGGGCCGGCAAAGTCGAGATGACGGGCATGCCGGAGCTGATCGCCGTGCTGCACAGCTTCGTCGGCCTCGCCGCGGTGCTCGTGGGCTGGAACGGCTACCTGCACGTCGAGGCGCACCCGGACGGCGCCGAGGCTCGGTCGCTGGACGCTCTCGGCATGCTCGGCATCCACAGCGCCGAGGTGGTCATCGGTGTCTTCATCGGCGCCGTCACCTTCACCGGCTCGATCGTGGCGTTCCTCAAGCTCTCCGCCCGGATCAAGTCGAGCCCGCTGACGCTGCCCGGCAAGAACCTGCTCAACGTCGGCGCGCTGGTGGCGTTCGCCGCGCTCACCGCCGGGTTCGTGGTGTCGTCGCAGCTCTGGATGCTGGTCGTGGCCACCGTGGTGGCCCTGCTGCTCGGCTGGCACCTGGTCGCCTCGATCGGCGGCGGCGACATGCCGGTGGTGGTGTCGATGCTCAACAGCTACTCCGGCTGGGCCGCCGCGGCCGCCGGGTTCCTGCTCGAGAACGACCTGCTCATCGTCACCGGCGCCCTTGTCGGTTCGTCCGGCGCCTACCTGTCGTACGTGATGTGCAAGGCGATGAACCGGTCCTTCCTGTCCGTGATCGCCGGCGGCTTCGGCATCGAGGCCGGCCCCGCCGGCGACAAGGACTACGGCGAGCACCGCGAGACCAGCGCCGAGGGCGTCGCCGAGCTGCTCACCAGCGCCGAATCGGTGATCATCACCCCCGGGTACGGCATGGCCGTCGCCCAGGCGCAGCACGGCATCGCCGAGCTCACCCGGGTCCTGCGCGAGCGCGGCGTGAACGTGCGCTTCGGCATCCACCCGGTGGCGGGCCGCCTGCCCGGTCACATGAACGTGCTGCTCGCCGAGGCGCGGGTGCCGTACGACATCGTGTGCGAGATGGACGAGATCAACGACGACTTCGCGGGTACCTCGGTGGTGCTGGTGATCGGCGCCAACGACACGGTCAACCCGGCGGCCACCGAGGACCCGGGCAGCCCGATCGCCGGCATGCCGGTGCTCACCGTCTGGGAGGCCGACGAGGTCGTCGTCTTCAAGCGGTCGATGGCCTCCGGGTACGCCGGCGTGCAGAACCCGCTGTTCTTCCGGGACAACTGCGCCATGCTCTTCGGCGACGCGAAGGAGCGCGTGGACGACATCCTCCGCGCGGTGACGGCCGCCGCACCCGTGGCGGCACGCCACTGAGCCGTGGCGGCCGTTCGGGGTTAAGGTCGGCTAGGTCTCGCCGGAGACCCGCGCCGCCGACGACGAGGACTGCGATGAGCCGGACCGACGACGACGTCACCCTCGACGCCGCGCTGGACCCGCTGGTCCTCGCGCTGGACATCGGGTCCACCGCCACCCGGGGCGGCGTGCACGACGCGTCGGGCCGGCGGGTCCACGGCCTGCAGCACAAGGTGCCGCACGCCTTCACGGTCGCGCCCGACGGCACCTCGGTCATCGATCCGGACCAGGTGACCGCGGAGGTCGCGCAGGTCCTCGACGCGGTGACCGGCGGCCGGCGGCTGGGGACCCGCGTCGCCGGCGTCGCGATGGACACCTTCGCCGCCTCGCTGATCGCGGTGGACGCGGCCGGGCGGGCGCTCACCCCCTGCCTGACCTACGCCGACTCGCGCAGCGCCGGTGCCGTCACCGCGCTGCGGGAGGAGCTGGACGAGCACGCGGTGCAGCAGCGCACCGGCACCCGCCTGCACACCAGCTACCACGCCCCGCGCCTGCGCTGGCTCGCGGCCGCGGAACCACGCCTGGCCGCCCGGGCCGCGCACTGGTGGTCCCTCGGCGAGTACGTCCTGGCCCGGCTCGCCGGGCAGCCCCTCGCCGGGACGTCCACGGTGGCCTGGACCGGCCTGCTCGACCGGCGCACCGGCGCGCTCGACGCCGAGCTGCTCGCCGCCGCGGGCGTGGGCCCCGAGCAGCTCTCCCCGCCGCGGGACCTGACCGAGCCGGCACCCCCGGCGGCCCCGGCGCGCTGGCCCGCCCTCGCCCGAGCCGTGTGGTTCCCCGCCGTCACCGACGGCTTCGCCAGCAACATCGGGTCCGGGGCCACCGACGCCACGGTGCTCACCGCGGCGACAGCCACCAGCGGCGCGCTGCGGGTCCTGCTCGACGGCCCCGCCGATCCCCTGCCGCCCGGGTTGTGGAACTACCGCGTCGACGCGGGACGCACGCTGCTCGGCGGGGCCATCAACGACGTCGGTCGCGCCGTGAGCTGGGCGCAGAGCACGTTGCGCCTCGGCCCGGCGCTCGCGGCCGTCCTCACTGCGCCGCCGAGCGACGCCACGCCGCTCGTGCTGCCGTACCTCACCGGTGAACGCGCGCCCGGCTGGGTCGGCGGGGCACGCGCCGTGCTCGGCGGAGTGTCGGCGGCCACGGACGCCGACGCCCTGTTCCGGGGGATCGTCGAGGGCGTGGCCATCACCTACGCGCGGGTCGCCGACGAGCTGTATCCGGCCGCCCCGCGGGTCGTGGAGGTCGCGGCGGCGGGGCGGGTCAGCAACGACCGGCCCGAGTGGCTCCAGGTCCTGGCGGACGTCCTCGGGCGGCCCGTGACGCATGTGACCCGGCAGCGCGCCACCCAGCGCGGTACGGCGCTGCTGGCGCTCGACGTGCTGGCACCCGGCGTCCCGCGCGCGCCCCGGGCCACCGGGGCGACGTACGAGCCCCGGCCCGCGCATGTGGAGCACTACGCGGACCGGCGCGCGCGGTTCGCCGCGGTGTACGACTCGCTGCTGCGCGACCGACGGACCGGCCCGCGGGGTCAGCAGCTGCGGTAGGCGAGGTGATAGGTGCTGGCAACCTCGCTGTCGGTGGAATCCATGGTGATGTGGCTGATGGGTGCGTCGGCCCGGTGGGCGCTCGCGCGGAGCTCGGTGTCGATGTCGACCTTGCGGCCCTGACCGCACGAGCTGAACACGATGCCGCTGCCGGCCGAGTCGGTGACCTGCCAGTTGTCGTCCAGTCCACCGGCGAAGGAGTGGACGCTGTGGGCCGGCGCACCGGAACCCTGGAAGTGGTAGCGCGCCGCAAGGGTGGCCGAAGCACCCGGTTCGAGGTGGGCGAACCCGCGGTAGTCCACGGCGGTGATGGCGTACCGCAGGGTCGGGGGAACGTCGAGCCGGACGGTGAGGCTGCAGGTCCGGCGTTGATCCTGGTTCCGGGCGCCGCTGCCGGCCTGGGCGAGGTAGGCGCTGTACATCACGGTGAACGCCGCCTTGTCGCTCGACAGCGCGACCGCGACCGTGTCCGCCCGGCAGCCGCTGCCGTTCACCGTCAGCTTCTCGATGGTGACCTGGTCACCGGGCGGGACGGCCGACGGCGGCGGAGCCGGCGTCGGCATCGTGGCGGACAGGAGCAGTGCCGCGATCGCGGGCATCCCCGGCATGCAGGCCTCCATCGACGGTCCACAGTGCGCCCGCTCGATCGTGGGATTTATCGACGGGACACCGTCGGGCACGATTCTCCCATGGACCAGTATCCCGAGGACCCCGACCGCCGCGCGTCACTGACGTTGATCACGGAGATGGCCATCTCCGCCGTTCCCGGCGTCGGAGGACCGCTGCAGATCGCGTTCAAGGAGGCCGTCGGCCGCGCCCTCGCCGACCGGCGCATCGCCTGGTCGAACGGCCTGCTGGCCAGGGTGAACGAGATCGAGTACCGGCTGGCCGACCTGGAAGGCCTGGTCGGTCGCGACCCGGCCGGGGCCCAGTGGCAGCTGGCGCAGTCAGCCACCCCCGTGGAGCCGATCGCGGACAGCACGGCGGCGCCACCCCCGGACGTGCTCTCCGCCCCCGTCCCGCCCCTCGACGGCGGCTCCTACCTCGACTACGGCCGTCCGGGGACGCCGAACGGTGCGGAAGGCGGACCGGCCCCCCGGCCGGCCGACGGGGTTGCCGCCAGCTCAGCCGCCGCTGCGGGCGACCCCGTCAGCGGGTCACCCGTGGACACCGGATCATCGGCCGCGCGTACGGACGGCGTGCCGGTCAGCGCCGCCTACGCGAGTGCGGGCTGGCGGGGCCGGACGTTGCGCCTGATGGACCGGTGGTGGTCCGCGGACCGGAGCAAGATCGCGCGGGAGTTGCGGGAGTCCTTCCACTATGGGCCGCGGGAGTTCGAGGCTCGCCTGCGGATGAACGGCGACAACCCGCAGTGGTGCCGGTTCTGGGCGCAGACGCACGCCGATTGGTGCGCTCACGACCGGCGGCGCCGGGCGGAACGGCGGGCCGAGCGCCGGGCCGAGCGCCAGGCCGCGTCCGCTGCCCGGTCCGCCGCCTCGGGCGGCGATTTCTCCGGATGGACGGGCATCTGACGAGATGCCTGGCTGCGGGCATCGCGGCAGGTCCTCGGTGCCTACCCGAGGTATCCGTCTCCGGGTGGACCTGGGAGAGGAAGCGACGGACCGCCGCCTCCTGATCCGCCATCGTGGACGGACGCCGGTCCGACGATGCCGAGGAGAAGCCGTAGCCTCGGTGCGGTCCTCGAGTTCACCGACCGGCGGACGGATCGCGACGGGGCACGCTTCCGGGGGGTTCCGCCGGTGAGCCGGCTCGGGCGCTAGGAGGCGAGGCAGGAGAGTGTGATCTTCGTGCCGTGCCGGCCGGTGTCGATGAGGAGGTCGTCGATGCCGGCGGTGGCCAGCCAGAGTCCGCGGCCGCCGACGGCCTGCGGGTCGGGGCGGCCGGGGCGGCGCCGGTCGGCGGGCAGGCCGGTGCCCCGGTCGGTGACCCGGCAGTGCAGCCGGTCGCCGGTGCGCCACAGCTCGATGCGGCCCCGGCCGCCGCCGTGCCGTACGGCGTTCGTGGTGATCTCGTTGACGGCGACGACGAAGCGGTACAGGGCGAGGTCGGCCAGGCCGTGGCGCTGGGCCCAGCGGTGCACCTCGTGGCGGAGAGCGACCAGCGTGGCGAGGTCGAAGTCCCGGGTGAGCGGTTGCGGTCGCTGGGGGATCATCGCGGTACGAGCCTCGTCGGACGAGCCGGCCGCGGCGGGCTTCCCGGCTCCGGGGGTGCCTGCCCGGCGTGCCGGCGGGCGGCGAGGATGCAGGTGTCGTCGTCGGGGTTGGCGCGGCGCAGCGCGCTGAGCAGGTCCTCCAGCGGAGGGGGGCCGGGCGCGGCGGTGACCCGCCGGAGGACGGCGAGCAGGGGGGCCAGGCCCTCGTCGAGCGTCTGCGAGCGGTGCTCGATGAGACCGTCGGTGTAGAGCAGCAGGACGTCGGCGAGATCCAGGCGCGTGGTGGAGGTGTCGTAGCTCGCGCTCCGGATCGCGCCGAGCAGCGGCCCCGGCCGGCCGGACAGCTCGGTGACGGCCCCGGCCCGGGCGACCAGCGGCGCGGGGTGTCCGGCCCGGGCCCAGGTGAGGTCGCCGGTGGCCGGGTCGAAGCGGGCGACCGCGGCGGTGCCCGTCTCGGCGTCCGCGGCGTAGAGCAGCCGGTTGAGGTGGGCGAGGAGATCGGCCGGGTCCGACGTGGTCGTCACGGCCAGGGCGGCGAGGGCGTGGCGCAGCTGGGCCATGGTGGCGGCGGCCTGCAGGCCGTGCCCGGCGACGTCGCCCACGGCCAGGACGATGCTGCCGTCGCCCGCCGCGGCCGCGTGGTACCAGTCGCCGCCGACCCGGCTGGCCTGCTCGGCCGGCAGGTAGCGGACCGCCGCCCGCAGCCCGTCGAGCTCGATCGGGCCGTCCGGGATGGGCAGCACGATGTGCTGCAGCTGCGCGGCCAGGCGGTGCTCGGCGAGCAGGCTCTCCTGCTGTGCGCGGAGCTCCTCCTGCACCTCGGCGAGCTTGAGGCGGCTCGTCTCCCGGGCGGTGACGTCCTGGATGATCCCGTAGATCTTGATCGGGCGGCCGTCCACGTCACGGACCGCGTCGATCACCGCGCGCAGATACTTGATCTTGCCGTTGATCATGGCGCGGGCGGTGAGGTCGACCGTCTCGCCGCGCCCGAAGGCGTCCGCGGCCTCCCGGCGCAGCGGCTCGTCCTCGGGCAGGCCGAGCGCGTCCGACTCCTCGCGGGGCAGGGGGCCGTCGGCGGGGTCCCGTTCGTAGATCCGGTACAACTCGTCGGACCACACGGTCTCGTCGGTGACCAGGTCCCATTCGCCCCATCCGAGGTTGCCCAGCCGTTCGGTCTGTGCGATGCGCTCGGCCAGGCGGGTCTGCTCGTCGGAGCGGACCCAGGTGTTCAGCAGGCCGGGCCCGACCGGCTGGACGCGTACGGACAACAGGTGCTCGGAGGCCTGGTCGTCGTCGCGGTGCACGTAGGGGAAGGGCCCGACCTGACGCTGCTGGCCGTCGGCGAGGGCGTCGGCCCACGCCTGCCACACGGGCCCGCCGACGATCGTCGGATAGGACTCGCTCACCCGCCGGCCGACCAGCCGCGAGCCGGTGTTGCCGGACAGGTCCACGAGGGAGTGGGTCACCGCGACGAGCCGGTAGTCGACCAGCCGCCCGGCGTCGTCGCGCATCGGGACCAGCACGATGTGGTTGCCCGGCATGGCGTCCAGGACCTGTTGCACGACGTCGGCCCAGCCGGGCGCCGCATCGTCGGGCGGCGCCGGTCGGTGACGCTGACGTGGCGTCGGCGACTGGTGGGCCACCCGGAGCACTTCCTCGGCGGTGCGGCGCAGCCGCCCGGAGGGCGTCGCCTGCCGGGTCTCCAGCACGGAGATGATCCCCGCCGCCACGGCAGCGAGGTCCTGGTCCTGCTGGCGCGCGAGGGTCCGCAGGTGGGCGAGGGCCTCGTCGATGCGGCAGCCGATCCGCCCGGCGAGCAGCCCCGCGGCCCGCTCGACCACCACGTCGGGACTCAGCCGGGCACTGCCGATCTGTTGCTCCAGCTCGGCCAGGCGCTGCAGATAGCCCGGAGTCCCGTCCATCATCAGGTTTCCGGCGGCGGCTGGGGCAGACCGAACGCCTCCAGCAGGCCGGACATCCGCAGCTGGTCGAGCACCTTGTCGGTGGGCTCCTCGACGCGGAAGTCGGCGCCGACCTCGCCGGCGGCCTTCATGGCCCGCACCAGCAGGCCGATGCCGGACGAGTCCAGGAAGGTGACCTCTGCCAGGCGCACCCGTACCGCACGCGGCCGGCCGCCGACGATCGCTTCCTTCACCACCTTGGCGACCTGCGAGGCGTTGGTGAAGTCCAGCTCCCCGCGCAGCACCACATCCAGCCGGCCGTCGACGCTCGTGTCCATCGAGACTGTCCGCACAAGCGCCCCTCTCCGCATGTCCGGTTACTCACGCTACGCCCCGGGCGTCGCGAGGGGGAGGCACCGATCGGCCGAACGACACACGGCGGCATGCGGGCACCGGACGGTGGTAGATCGTCTCGGTGGTGGTTAGACATCGCCGGTGACCGTCCCCGCACCCGCCGCCGTACCGGCCGCGCCGTCGGCGTGGGCGCCGTTGCGGATCGCGGCCTTCCGCAGCCTGTGGCTGGCCCTGCTGGCCAGCAACGTCGGTACGTGGATGCAGACGGCTTCTGGCCCGAGCCCCATCTGGAGCTGGACCCCGACGACCACGACGGGCCGTACCTGCTGCATCGCCTCGGCGAACGCGTCCTCGTGGTGCGGCCCGACCGCGACGGTGAGAATCCGGGCCGCTTCGTGGAGGCGTACGTGGTGCCCAGCCGGGACGAGCACCTGCGCCAGCACACCGGCCGGCTGACCGGTGCGGATCAGGCGGTCGAGCAGCGGGCCCAGGCGCTCGCCGAGGGCCCGCCCCAGGTGAGTCACCTGCTCTCCGGACGGCGATGACCCGGGCCACCGGAGTCCGGCGGCCCGGGTCGCCGGGCGAGGCGGGGGGGGTCAGTGGGTCAGAGGGTCAGCGTCCAGGTGTCGAGGTGGCCCGTGTCCGCGCTGTACACGTCGCGGACCTGCAGCTTCCAGGCGCCGTTGCCGGCCTCGGCCGAGAGGTTGGCCGTGTAGGTGGCGTTCACGTTGTCGGCGCCGTCGGAGATGCTGCTGTTCTTCAGCCGGTAGGCCGTGCCGTCCGGCGCGACCAGGTCGATCACCAGGTCACCGCGGTAGGTGTGGACGATGTTCACCGCCACCGTGGAGGTCGCCGACGCGTTGCGCCCGCAGCCGCTGACCGTGATCGTGCTGGTCACCGCGGCGCCCGCGTCCGGGATGGAGACGTCGGTGCCGTTGCTGGCGGTGCAGCTGCCGCCGGGGCCGCCGGTCACGGTCAGCGTGTACGTCACCGAGTGGGTGGCCGAGCCGGTGCCGGTCACCGTGATCGGGTAGCTGCCCGACGGGGTCGACGCGCTGGTCGAGATCGTCAGCGTGGCGGAGGATCCCGAGGTCACCGACGCCGGGTTGAACGTCGCCGTGGCTCCGCCGGGCAGCCCCGAGGCGCTCAGCGCGACGGTCTGCGCCGCACCGGAGGTGGTGGCGGTGGCGATCGTGGTGGTGGCCGCCGCGCCCGCGGCGACGCTGCCGGACGCCGGCGAGGCCGAGACCGAGAAGTCGTTGCCCGGGGTGCCCGTGCAGGTCGCCTCGCCCGGCTGCGCCGGGACGCTGATCGCGTTCCAGGCCGCCTTGACCGTGTTGAACTCGGTGCAGCTGTTCGGGTACAGGTTCTTCGCCGCGGTCAGCGACGCCGTACGGACGTTGGCGTACTTCCAGGTGGAGGTCTTGGCCTGCAACGCGTTGTAGTAGATCTCGCCGGCCTTGCGGATGGAGATGCCGGTGACCGAGCTCGAGTTGCAGGTCGGGCTGGCGGGCTGGCCGTTGGTCGGCGCGGAGCCCTCGGCGACCAGGTAGAACCAGTGGTTCAGCGGGCCCGCCGCGGCGTGCACCTCGGTCGAGGGGATCGAGGTGGACCAGCAGTTGGGGTCGCCGGCCAGCGACGGGTTGTACATGTAGCGGATCGGGCCGTCGCCGACCAGGTCCACTTCCTCGCCCACCTGGTAGTCCGGCGGGTCGAGCGGGCTGTTGGCGTACGCCTCGGTCAGCGCGCCGAAGATGTCGCCGGTGGCCTCGTTGATGCCGCCGTTCTCGTTGCCGCCGCCGGCCCCGCCCGGCGTGTACTGGAAGATCGCGTGACCCATCTCGTGCGCCACCACGTCGATCGGCGTCGCCTGGCGGGTGTTGGCCTGGTTGTGGCCGAAGTTCGTGTAGGACCCGTTCCAGTAGGCGTTGACGTCGTTCAGCCCGACCCGGATCGGCGGGTTGTTGCCGTTGCCGTTGATGCCGTTGCGGTTGAACCAGGCGCTGAGCATGTCGGCCTCACGCTGGGCGCCCCACAGCGCGTCGACGCAGGCGGTCTCCAGGTTCGTCCCGGAGCCGTTGCCCCACACGTCGTCGGTGCCGGTGTACGCGCTGCCGTTCTGCCCGCCGCACTTGAGGCCGGGGCGGGTGGGGTCGGTCATCGACCACGACGAGCCGGAGCCGGAGGTGCTGATCGTGACGTTGCCGTAGTAGTAGCCGGTGCCGGTGCCCTCGCGCACGTAGTCGACCTGCTCGACGACCTTGCCGGTGTGCGCGTCCACGAAGACGTGCAGGTTGCTGGGCTTGTGCTGCGCCGTACGGCCCTCGACGACGGCCTCGTACACGAGCGTGGGCGTGCCCCAGGCGAGCACCTCGAGCCGCGGCGCGGTCGCGCGGTCCACGCTGGCCAGCCGGCCGCGGGCGGCCGCGGCGGCCTGCGCGGCGGTGACGGTCGCGGTGGTGCCGACCGCGATCGGTGCGGTCTGGGCGACCGCGGTGTCCTTGACCGTGCCGGCCGCGTCCGTGGTCACCACGACGTCGCCGCCGACCACCGGCAGCCCCCGGAACGTCCGGGCGTACGTCACGTACTGCAGCCCGCGGGTGCCCTGCACGACGCCGGTCCGCTCGAGCGTGTCGCCGTCGGAGCGGCGCAGCAGCGACGCGGTGCCGGCGCTGTGCACGAGCCGGTCGGCGGCCGCCGCGGCCAGGGCCGGACCGGACGGCGGGCCGGGCGCGCGCTGCGGCTGGGCCGAGGCCGGCGCCGCGGCCAGCGTCAGCGCGGCCCCGGTGGCGAGCGCCGCCGATGCTGAGATGAGTTTTCTGCGTCCCACGCTCATCACTCCTTCTCTCGACCCGGTCCGGGCCAGGCCTGGGTGCTCTCCCGGGGTCGGGAGGAACCAGGCTGTCGAGCAGTGACGCTATGCATCGACGGTCGTCACCGAATCGGGGAAAACCCTTGTCGCCGGGAGCCGCTGGGAGAGCTGGGTCCGCGAGCGGACGCCGAGCTTGCGGTACACCCTGGTCAGGGTCGCCTCGACGGTCTTGACGCTGAGGAACAGGCGGCCGGCGATCTCGCGGTTGCTGGCCCCGTCGCGCACGAGTCCCGCGATGCGGGCCTCGGTCGAGGTCAGCCCCAGGTCGGAGGGGGGCGCGGCGGTTCCCTCGGTACGCGCGAACGCGTGCCGGGCCTGCTCGGTCCACGGCTTCGCCTCGGCGGCCAGGAACAGGGCGAGCGCCGCGCCCAGGGCGGCGCGGGCGGCGGCGTACCGGCGGCGGCGCCGTTCCGCCCCGCCCTGTACCAGCAGGGCATGGGCCTGCTCGAGGGGCTGGCGCAGGTCCGCGAAGTGCTGCGCGGCGGTGGCGCACAGCAGCACCGCGGAGTCGGCCTGGCCCCGCTCGGAGAGCACCACCGCGGTCGCCCGGTCGAGGTAGCCGTGCAGGCCCGGGGCGGCGCCCAGCCGGTCGGCGGCGGCCCGCGCCGCCGCGAGGGTCGCGGCGGCCTCGTCGTGCTCGCCGAGCGCGGCCAGGCCGCCCGCGAGGTCGCCCTGCCAGCGCACGATCATCGGGTCCGCGGCGCCGTCGGCGAGCTCGCTCAGCCGGCGCAGGGTCGCCACGCCGCCCCGGGTGTCGCCGGCGCGCAGCTGGGCCTGTCCGAGGGCGTGCAGGCTCCGCCGCAGATACAGGCTGTCGCCCTCCTGCTCGGAGGCGCGGACGCCGCGGCGGGCGTACCCGCTGGCGGCGGCGAGGCTGCCCCCGGCCAGCTCGGCCACGGCGGCCGTGTACCAGGTGGGTCCGGGGCTCAGGCCGGCCTGCTGGGCGGCGGTGACGGCGCGGTGGGCGTACCGCAGCGCCTCGCGGCACCGGCCGGCCCGGGTGGCCACCTCGGAGAGGCTGCGCAGCACCTCCACCAGGGCCTCGCCGGCGCGGTCGTGCTCGGCGACGGCGAGCAGGGTGAGCAGCTCGGCGCGGGCCTCGTCGAGCCGGTCGTCCATCATGGCGAACCGGGCCGCCAGGTAGCGCGGGCTCAGATGCAGCAGGCCCGGCACCTGCGGCGCGGGCAGCGACAGCGCCCGGCGCAGCGTGCCGGTCCACTGCGGCTCGCCGCGCAGCCGCTGGACCTGGGCGAGGGAGCTGAGCGCCATGGCCTCGGTCGTCGGGTCGCCGGCCGCGCGGGCCGCCCGCGCCGCCTCGGCGGCGCACACCCCGGCCGAGCGCACCGCACCGCCCAGCATCGCGGCCCAGGCCAGCCGCAGTTTCACCGGGGCGAGCAGCGCCACGTCGGTGCCGGCCTCGTTGAGCGCGCCGGCGAACGTCTCGTCCATCTCCGCGAGGGCCTGTCCGGCCAGGTCCAGCAGCACGATCCGGGCCTGGACCCGGTGGGCGGCCGGGGCGTCGGCGGCGGCCAGGACCGCCTCGGCGGCCCGCCCGGCGACCGCGGGAACCCCCGTGGCGGTGGCGGTGCGCGCCGCGGCGACGAGCCAGTCGAAGCGCTGGGCGGCGAGGCTGCGGGGGCAGCGGTCGGCGGCGAGGAGGTACAGCTCGGCGGCCGTGCGAGCGGCGTTGCGGCGCACCGCCCGCTCGGCCGCCTCGAGCAGGTCGCGCGCCACGTCCGCGTCCGGGCGGCCGCTGCGCAGGGCCCGGTGCCGTACGGCGATCGTCTCGTCCAGCGCGGTGTTGGCCAGCGCGTCGTGGACCCCGGCCCGGCGGGCGGCGCCGGCGTCCTCGGTGAGCACGTCGGCGAGCGCGGGCGGGGTGAACCGGATCGTCTCCCCGTCGGTCCGCACCACGCCGGCGGCCGCGGCGACCCGCAGGTCCCGGTCCGCGTCCTCGTGGCCCGCCCGGACCAGGACCGTGAGGGTCGGTTCGGTGGCCAGCGCGGCCACCAGCAGGGTCGCGGCGACCGGCGGGGGCAGCGCGGCCACCCGGCGGCGCAGCAGGTCCCGGGCCGCCTCGGGCAGCGGTGCCGGCCGCCAGGGCGGCCCGGGCGCGACGGCGCCCAGGGCCAGCGCCAGGAACGGGTTGCCGCCGCTGGCCTCGTGCAGGCGGGCCGCCGCCCGGCAGGGCAGGCCCCGCGCCTCCAGCAGCGCGCTGAGATCGTCGGCGTCCAGCGGCGGCACCAGCAGGTCCGCCACCGGGGCCGGGCACAGCCGGGCGGCGCGGTGCCGTCCGGCGTCGTCCGGCAGGCGCTGCGCGGCGACCACCCGCACCCGCGGCCCGGGACGCCGGCGCATCGCAAAGCCCACCAGCTCGGCCGACTCGGCGTCGAGCCACTGCACGTCGTCGAGCACCAGCAGCACCGGCCGGGCCCGGGCACAGTGCGCGAGCAGGCCCGGCAGCACCAGGCGGCGGGCCAGCGCCGGGGCGCCGGTGCGCGGGGCGGCGCCCTGGCGCAACATCGCCAGGGCCGCACGGTGGGCCGGGGGCAGGGCCGCGACGGCGGTCTCCGGCAGCTGCGCCACGAGATCG
Source organism: Couchioplanes azureus (assembly GCF_014648355.1). Lineage (GTDB taxonomy): Bacteria > Actinomycetota > Actinomycetes > Mycobacteriales > Micromonosporaceae > Actinoplanes > Actinoplanes azureus. The sequence continues at coordinate 148,694 of NZ_BMQY01000002.1, read as the reverse complement.
GCGATCCCCGCGTACGGAAGCAGCCGGTCGGCCGCCGCGGGCCGCACCCGGACGACCAGTTCGTCGCGCGCGGCGGCCGCGGCGGCCACGGCGTCGAGCACGGCGGTCTTGCCGATGCCCTCCGGCCCGTGCAGCGCCACGCCTCCGCCCGAGGCCAGGCGTGCCTCGACGGCGGCGAGCAGGGGCGCCCTGCCGAACAGGGCGGTCGCGGTCCGTGCGTCGGTGTCCAGGGCCGTCTCCCCTCGCGCGCAGCGATTCGAGGAGCTTCAGCCTAGAGAAATTCACCAGAAAGCATCAATGCCTGTGAATGTGACAATCTTGCGAAGGCCCTGTTGCGGCCGATGACGGCTACCGTCTGGCAACGCTGGGACAACCGGCCGGTGCATGCCGCGCTGATGTCATGGTGACGTGACATCTGTGGATCGCCCGGGACAGGCCGCCGCGCGTACGACGTCCGCGTGGTCGCGGGCCTGGATCGCCTGGTCGGCGGCGGCGCTGCTGCCCATCGCCGGCTACTACACGGTGCCGGCCACCGACGCCGGGGCCGTGCTCCAGACGGTGCTCTACTGCCTGGTCAGCGGGTCGACCGCGGTCGCGCTCGCGGTGGGCATCCGGCGGCACCGGCCGCGGCCCGGCTCGATCTGGTGGCTGTTCGTCGCCGGCCAGGTGATGTACACCTCGGGCGACGTCACCTACTACATCGCCTCCCAGCACGACGCCAGCTACCCGGTGGCGGCGAACGTGCTCTACCTCGCCCAGTACTTCTTCGTCGCCGCCGCCCTGGTGCAGCTGACCCGGCGGCGGTCCCCGCAGCGCAACACGGCCGCGCTGGTCGACACCACGATCCTCGCCGTGGGCGCCGCGGTGCTGTGGTGGGTGTTCCTCATCCACCCGACGGTCACCGCCCCGGACATCGACACGGTGGACCGGGTCGCGGCCACCGCCTACCCGGTGATGGACCTGTGCGTGCTCACCGTGGCCATCCGGCTGATGCTCAGCGGCGGCGTCCGCCAGCCGGCCTACCACCTGCTGCTGGCCTTCCTCGCCCTGAACCTGTTCGCCGACACCGCCTACGGCCTGCTCACCCTGACCGGCTCGTTCGCCGACGGCGGGTGGACCGATGCGCTGTGGCTGCTCGGCTACGTCGCGCTCGGCGCGGCCGGGCTGCACCCGTCGATGCGGCACCTGGCCGACCCGGCGGAGCCCCGCTCGGGCGCCACCCCGTACCGCGTGGTGCTGCTCGGCTTCGCCACCGCGATGGCCCCGGCCGTGCTGGTGGTGCAGAACCTGCGGGGTGCGGCCCGGTCCGACCTGGTCGTCGTCGGCGCCTCGGCGGTGCTCTTCCTGCTCGTGCTGGTGCGCATGGCGGGCCTCATCGCGGCGCAGCGCCGGCTGGCCATCACCGATGCCCTGACCGGCCTCTACACCCGCCGCTTCCTGTCCGAGCAGCTGCGGGTGGAGAGCGAGCGCGCGGCCCGGTCCGGCGGTCCGCTCGCCCTCCTGCTGCTCGACGTCGACCACTTCAAGCGGATCAACGACACGTACGGCCACCCCGCCGGCGACCAGGTCCTGGTCGAGGTCGCCCGGCGGCTGCGCGCCACCTGCCGCGCCGGCGACGTCGTGGCCCGCTTCGGCGGCGAGGAGTTCGCCGTACTGACCACCGCCACGGACCCGCAGCACCTGACGGCCGTGGCCGAACGGATCCGCACCCAGATCAACGCGGTCCCCGTCCTGGTGGACGGCCACACTCCGGTCGCGGTCACCGTGTCGATCGGGGGCACCACCGCCGAGCCGCCGCAGACGCCGGACGAGCTGGTCAACGCCGCCGACACCGCCCTCTACGCGGCCAAGCGCGGCGGCCGCGACCGGGTGGTGGTGACCACCGGCCTGGCGGACCTCGCACCGGCCACCGCGCCCGAGGCCCACCCCGGGGAGCTGCCCGAGCTCGACCGTTCCATCCAGGACTGGGCCGCGGTGGTGGGCGAGGCCGCACGCCGCCGTGCCGACGCGGTACCGGTCCCGGCCAGCGCGATCGCCGGGCTCTGCGCCGCGTGGGCCGTCATGCGCGCGCCCGGCCCGGGCAAGCCGGCGATGCCGGCCGGCGAGGCCCGCGCCGAGCTGCGCCGGTGCCGCGGCGTGCAGTTCCCCCCGCACCTCGTGGACGAGTTCCTCGTGCTCGAGGCCAACGGCGTGATCGGCACCCTCGACCCGGCCCCCGTCGCCGCGGACGAGCCCGTCACGGTCGCCGCGTAGGACCGCTCCGGCCTGCCGCGCCGCGGTGCAAACATGACCGCGGTCAGCAATCCGTTCTGACTCCGCGCACCGTCACCCGGTGACGGTGCGCACTGGGGCGCGACCCCTCCTGCCCGAAGACTGGTGGCAAGCAACCAGGAAGCGGGAGAGGAGCGGGCCGTGGACAGGCAGTACGAGCGGTTCTGTGTGGTGGATCCGCTCTTCTACGACTCCCTGAGCACCCGGCGGCCGGTTGCGGGGCTCTTCGCCGCGGCCCGGCGAGCGGTCCCGCCCGGCTGGCGGCGCGAGGCCCTCGACGACTGGCTCGTGTACGCGCCGACCGACGGCAGCCTCCCGGACCAGGGCTGGAAGATCCACGTGTCGGCCTGCCTGCACAACGCCGACCGGGTACTGGACGTGGTGTTCGGCTACTGCGTGGCCCACGCCGTGGCGTTCAAGTTCGTGCACGGCCCGGCCGCCCTGCTGCTGCGCAACGCCAAATACGCCCGGCGCGGCACGAGCGGCAAGTTCGTCACGGTGTACCCCCGCGACGAGGCCGAACTCGAGCTGGTGTGCAAGGAGCTCGGCGACCTGCTGCGCGGCGAGCCCGGCCCGTACGTCCTGAGCGACCTGCGCCTCGGCTCCGGCCCGCTGCACGTGCGCTACGGAGGCTTCGCCGCCCGCTACTGCGTCGTGGACGGCGTCGTCGAGCCCGCCATCGCGGACCCGTCCGGCCGGCTCGTCCCGGACCGGCGCGACCCGGTCTTCCGGATGCCCGGGTGGGTCTCGCTGCCGGCGTTCCTGGCCCCGGATCTCGCCGCCCGCAATGCCACGACCACCGCCGATCTGCCGTACCGCATCGACCGGGTGATCCACTTCTCCAACGGCGGCGGCCTGTACGCCGCCACCGACACCCGCTCCGGCGACCGGGTGGTGCTCAAGGAGGCCCGGCCGCACGCGGGGCTCGACGCCACCGGCGCGGACGCGGTGTGGCGCCTCGACCAGGAGCACGCCGCGCTCCAGCGGCTCGCCGGCCTCGCCGTGCCGCGGGTGCACGACCGGTTCCGGCTGGGCGAGCACGAGTTCCTGGCGCTGGAGTACATCGACGGCACGCCCCTGAACAAGCTGCTGGTCGAGCGCTATCCGCTCGTCGACCCGACGGCCGACCCGCAGCGGTACCGCGCGTACGCCGCCTGGGCGACGGACATCCACCGGCAGGTGGAGCGGACCGTCGAGGCGATCCACGAGCGTGGCCTCGTCTACGGCGACCTGCACCTGTTCAACGTGCTGGTGCGTACCGGCACCCCGGAGGGTGACACGATCGCGCTGGTCGACTTCGAGGTCGCCGGCCCGGTCGACGGCTACCGCCGGCCCGGGCTGCGCAACCAGGGCTTCGCGGCGCCCCGCGAGGTCGGCGGGCGCGACGTCGACCGGTACGCGCTGGCCTGCCTGAAACTGGCGCTGTTCCTGCCGCTCACCGCCATGCTGCGGCTGGCACCCGGCAAGGCCCACCACTTCGCCGAGGTGATCCGGGAGCGGTTCGGCGTACCCGAGGACTACCTGGCCGACGCCGTCGCCACGATCGCGTCGGCGTCGTCGGCGTCGTCGGGGTCGGTGACCCGGCCGCGCGGCGGGTGGCGGCAGTTCCCGTCCGGCACCGCCGGCTGGCCGGTGCTGCGCGGGCAACTCGCCGAGGCCATCGTGGGCAGTGCCACGCCGCAGCGCGACGACCGGCTCTTCCCGGGCGACGTCGAGCAGTTCCGCTCGGGAGGGCTCAACCTCGCCTACGGCGCCGCCGGCGTGCTGTACAGCCTGCACCTCACGGGCGCCGGCCGGCACCCCGGCTTCGAGGACTGGCTCGTCCGGCGGGCGGTCGACCCGCCCGCCGGAGCGCGGCTGGGCTTCTACGACGGGCTGCACGGCGTCGCGTACGCCCTGCACCGGCTGGGCCGGCGGCAGGAGGCGCTCGACATCGTCGACCGCTGCCTGCGCGAGAGGTGGGACGAGCTCGGCTCCGACCTGATGAGCGGGCTCGCCGGCATCGGGCTCAACCTGGCGTACCTGGCGGACGCCACCGGTGAGGCCGCGCTCGACGCCGGGGCCCGGAGAGCGACCGACCTGCTGTCCGAACGGCTCCGCGGCGCGGGTGACACGCCCGCGACCAGCGGCGTCCGCCTGCGCCCCGCGGGGCTCACCCACGGCTGGACCGGTCCCGCGCTGCTGTTCCTGCGGATGTACGAGCGGACCGGCGACGGCACGCTGCTGGACCGCGCCGCCACGGCGATCCACCGGGACCTCGACCGCTGCGTGGTGCGCGACGACGGCGCGCTGGAGGTCGACGAGGGCTGGCGGACCATGCCGTACCTGGCCCGGGGCAGCGTCGGCATCGGCACGGTCGCCGACCAGGTGCTGGCCCACCGCGACGACGACCGCCTCGCCGGGGCGAGCGCCGCGATCGGCCTCGCCGCGCGGTCGCCGTTCTACGCGCAGTCCGGGCTCTTCGCGGGCCGGGCCGGCATCATCCGGTACCTGGCCGGGCGCGACCGCGACGGCGAGCCGGTACGGGCCCAGATCCGCGACCTCGCCTGGCACGCGGTGCCCTTCCGGGGCGGGCTGGCATTTCCCGGCGAGCAGTTGCTGCGGCTGTCGATGGACCTGGCGACGGGATCCGCCGGCGTCCTGCTCGCCCTCGGCGCCGCACTGCACCACGAGCCCGTCGACCTGCCGTTCCTGAGCCCGGCAGCGGGCACTTCCCGAGCTTCCCTCCGGCCGGAGGGAAAGAAGATCCACACCGAGCACGGAAAGGGGTAACGAGATGGCACTTATGGACCTGCAGGGGATGGAACTGACCCCCGAGGCCGCGTACGGCGGTGGAAGCCGGGCCAGCCTGCTGCTCTGCGGCGACAGCTCGCTCAGTGTGACGACCTGCGACTGACGAGCACCAGCCGGTACACCGGAACCGCCCCGAACCGGACTGCCCCTTGCTCCGGTTCGGGGCCCCACCGTGCAGACCCAGCGGTCAGGAGGTGCCATGTCCGTCGTGGAGGGCGATCGGCTGCTCGTCCGCTCGGTCCGGCACGGCGGCCCGTGGGCGGCCGGGCTGGCGGTGGCGGCCCTGACGGCCGCCGTCGCGGATCTGCTCCTGCCGGCCGCGCTGGGCGCCGCCGTCGACGCGGTGCTGGCACCGGACGCCCGCCCGGGACGCTGGCTGGCCGTCGCCGTCGGACTCGTGGCCCTGATCGCCGCCGCCGAGATCTCCACCGACCTCGCCGCCGGGATGAGCGGTGCGCGGGCCACCGCCCGGCTGCGGCACACGCTCGCCGGTCACGTCCTCGCGCTCGATCCCCGGGCGGCGCGCCGGTTCCCGCCCGGCGACCTCGTCAGCCGGCTCGCCGGCCAGGTCCCCGAGGCGGGAGGCGCCGCGGCGGCCGTGGTCCTCGCCGGCGCCGCCGTCGTCCCGCCACTGGGCAGCCTGGTCGCCCTCGCCCTGATCGACCCGTGGCTCGGCGCGACGTTCGTGGGCGGGCTGGCGGTGCTCGTCGCGCTGATGCGGACGTACGTCACCGACGCGGCCGAGGCGACCACCCGCTACCAGCGCACCCAGAGCGACATCGCGGCCCGGCTGACGGAGGCGCTCGCCGGCGCCCGGACCATCGGCGCGGCCGGCACCGTGGAGCGGGAGATCGCGCGGGTCCTGCGGCCCCTGCCGGACCTGGGCCGGCACGGCGGCCGCACCTGGGACATGCTGGGGACGGCCGCGGCGCGCGGCGCGGTGGTGGCCCCGCTGGCGCAGCTCGCCGTCGTCGCCGTGGCCGGCCTGGCGCTCACCGCCGGCCGGCTCACGCCGGGTGCGCTGCTGGCCGCCCTGCAGTACGCCACCCTCGGCGCGGGCCTGGGCGGCGTGGTCGGCGTGCTGGGACGCATCGCCCGGGCCCGGGCGGGCAGCGGGCGGATCGCCGAGGTCCTCGCCGCGCCCGCGCACCGCCACGGCGACGCCGGTCTGCCTCCGGGGGACGGCCGGCTGGAGCTGCGCGCGGTGACCGTGCGCCACCCCGCGGGCGGCGACCGGCCCGTGCTCGACGGGATCGACCTCGAGGTGCCGGGCGGCGCGACCGTGGCGGTGGTCGGCCGCTCCGGCGCCGGCAAGTCGACCCTGGCCGCCGTGGCCGGCCGGCTGCTCGACCCGGACGAGGGCGACGTGCGGCTCGACGGCGTGCCGCTGCGCCGGCTGCGCCCGGAGGCCCTGCGCCGGGCCGTCGGGTACGCCTTCGCCCGTCCGGTGCTCGTCGGCGACACGGTCGGTGCCGCCATCGGGCTCGGCCCGGACCGCCGCACCCCGGAGCTGGTGCGCGCCGACGCCCGCGCCGCGCGGGTCGACACGGTGGTCGAGCGGCTGCCCGCCGGCTACGACACCCCGCTGCGCGAGGCCCCGTTGTCCGGCGGCGAGGCGCAACGGCTCGGCGTGGCCCGGGCGCTGCGTGCCGAGCGGCTGCTCGTGCTCGACGACGCCACCTCCAGCCTGGACACGGTCACGGAGCACGAGGTGTACCAGGCGCTCCTGGGCACCCGCGACCGCCGTACCCGGCTGGTGGTCACCCACCGGGCCGGCACCGCCGCGCGGGCCGATCTCGTCGTCTGGCTGGACCGCGGGCGGGTCCGCGCCTGCGCGCCGCACGACGTGCTGCGGCCCGACCCGGAATACCGGGCGCTCTTCCCGGCGGCCGGGCGATGAGGTTCCTGCTGGCGTTCCTGCGCCGCCGTCCCCGCGTGCTGGTCCGGCTGGCCGGCTGGTCCGGGCTCGAGGCGCTGCCCGCCGTCCTGTCCGGACAGGCCGTCGCCCGCGCGGTCGACCGCGGCTTCCTGGCCGGCGACCCGGCCGCCGGTCTCGGCTGGCTGGGCCTGCTCGCCGCGGCGGTCCTGCTGGGCGCGGCCGGCACCCGGCGCACCTTCCGCTGCCTCGCCGACCTGGCCGAACCGCTGCGCGACGAGCTGGTGGCGCACGTGGTCGCCGGCACGCTGCGCCGGGCGGCGAGCGCCGGTGGGGGAGCGGACCGGTCGGCGGTGGCCCGGCTCACCCACCAGGTGGAGATCGTCCGGGACACGTTCGCCGGCCTGATCGTGACCATGCGCGGGTTCCTGTTCGCCGTCGCGGGGGCGCTGCTCGGACTGGCGTCCCTGGCGCCGGTGGTGGCGCTGCTCGTGGCGGCGCCGCTGCTGGCGGGGCTCGCCATGTTCGCCGCGACGGTGCCGCGGGCGGCCGCCCGGCAGCGCGCGTACGTGCGCGCCGGCGAGGATCTGGCCGAGCACGCCGGCCGCGCGTTCGCCGGGCTGCGCGACATCGCCGCCTGTGGAGCCGGGCGCCGGATGGCCGCCGAGATCTCCGTCCCGGTCGACGCGCAAGCCGCCGCGGAACGGGCGGTGGCCCGGACGACCGCGGCGCGCGGGATCAGCCTGGCCGCGGGCGGCTGGCTGCCGCTGGCGGTCGTCCTGACGGCGGCGCCGTGGCTGGTGCACCACGGGCTGACGGCCGGGGCGGTCCTGGGCTCGCTCACCTACCTGCTGCACGGGGTGCAGCCGGCGCTCACCATGCTCGTCGGCGGCCTGGGCGGCGGTGGCGTACGCCTGGCGGTGACCCTCGACCGCATCCTGCACGGCGGCGACTCCGCGCCGGCCGCGCGCGGCACCTCCGCACTGGCCGCGTGCGGCGACTCCGCGCCGGCCGCGTGTGGCGCCTCCGCGCGCGGCGGCCCGGCGGCGCGGCCCGGCGGCGCGGACGTGCTGCTGCGCGGCGTCACCTTCGCCTACGGCCGGCGCGCCGAGCCCGTCGTCTCCGGCCTCGACCTGGACGTCCGCGACGGCGACCACCTGGCGATCATCGGGCCCAGCGGCATCGGCAAGTCCACCCTCCTGAGCCTGCTCGCGGGCACGCTGCAACCGCAGCAGGGCGACGTGCGCCTGGGCGGCGTGCGCACGGACCGGCTGGACGTCCGCACGCTCGCCCGCCACCGCGTGCTCATCCCGCAGGAGGCGTACGTGTTCACCGGCACGCTGCTCGACAACCTGCGCTACCTGCGTCCCGGCGCCGCCGTGCCCGACATCGACCGGGCGGCCGAGGCGATCGGTCTCGACGCGGTGGTCCGGCGGCTGGGCGGCTACGACGCGCGCATCACCCCGGACGCGCTGTCCGCGGGCGAACGCCAGCTCGTGGCCCTGGTCCGCGCGTACCTGTCGCCGGCGCGGCTGGTCCTGCTCGACGAGGCCACCTGCCACCTGGACGCGGCCGGTGAGGCCCGCGCCGAGCGGGCGTTCGCCGCCCGGCCCGGCGCGCTGGTCGTCGTCGCCCACCGGGTCAGCTCGGCGTGGCGGGCGTCCCGGATCCTGCTGCTGGACGGCTCGTCCGCGACGCTCGGCACCGACGGCTCGCTGCGCCGCACGTCACCGCTCTACCGCGACCTGGCCGGCCGTTGGCACTCAGTCGAGCCAGCCGGCCTCCCGGGCGATGCGGACCGCCTCCAGCCGGTTGCGGGCGCCGGTCTTGCGCAGGATCGCTGAGATGTAGTTGCGCACCGTCCCGGTGCTCAGGTGCAGCTTGGCGGCGATCTCCTGCGAGGGTGCGCCGGACGCGGCCACGACGAGCACGTCGCGCTCGCGCGCCGACAACGGGTTGCGCGGCGCGGCCAGCACGGCGACCGCGAGGCGCGCGTCCATCACGCGCTCGCCGCGGGCCGCCCGCCGGATGCCGTACGCGAGCTCGTGCGGCCCGGCCTGCTTGTCGACGAAGCCGCGTACCCCGGCGTCCAGGGTCCGGCTCAGCCGGGCGGGCGCGTCGGCACCGGCCAGCAGGAGGATCCCGCAGTGCGGCAGCTCCAGGCGCATCCGATCGACCACGCCCGGCTCCGGGGCGGCGAGCAGATCGGTGTTGATCACGGCGACGTCGGGTGACACGACGCGCGCCATCGGGAGCACCTCGTCGAGCCGCCCGAGGTCGGCGACCACGTCCAGGTCCTGTTCTTGCGAGAGGGTGGCGGCGAGGGCGCCGCGGAGAAGGTTCATGGGTTCGGCGAGCAGTATGCGGATCACGGTGGCCTCCCAGGCCAGGATGAGAGCGTGGCGGTGGGACGCCGGCGCCCGGCGACGGACACCTCTCGGGTGCCCGGATCACGCGGGGCGGCGGCGGACGGCCCTCAGCGGCGACGCCGGTGACGGCCTGCTGGCTGTCCCTCGAGGGGAGGCCCGCTCAGCTGGGAGGTCCTGCGTAGACGACGGTGCGTCCCCGGGCGGCGGTCGCCTCGCCCGGCGGGACGGATGCCGCCGCCGGTCCGGGCCGCCACGACGACGGCAGCGCACCGACGGCCGGTGCGCCGCCGGCGGCTCCACCGGCCGCCCGCTCGCTCGTGCCGTGCGGGGTGGGCCGCGACGGCAGCTCCGGCCGCGGCGTCCGGCCCGCCGCCGACCCGGGCCGGGTCCGGTCCCCGCGGGTTCCGGCATCCGCGACCGGTGCCGTGGCGTGTGGCCCGCACCCGGTCCCACCGCGGCACCGCACCACGCCACCGGCCCTGCGCGGCGTTGCCGGCGCGGCCGCCGAGGCCGCGGCGGCCGCGGCCGGCCCGGCGGCCGGGGGAACGGCGGGCGGCACGGTATGCCCCGCGGATCCCCATGCCGGGAGCGGTGCGGGCATGCGGGGTGGCGTGCCGCGACCCGGCAGCGCCGGCAGGTGCAACCCGACGGTCAGTCGAGGCGCCGCCGCCAGGTGCACAGCGACGTTCACATCGAGCAGTGCCGGCAGGTGCAGGGCGGCGTTGAGGTCGAGCAGCGCGGGCAGGTGCAGGGCGGCGTCGAGGTCGAGCAGTGCCGGCAGGTGCAGAGCGGCGTTCACATCGAGATGCGCGGGCAGGCGCAGGGCGGCGTTGAGGTCGAGCAGCGTGCGCACCTGAAGCGCGACATTTAGGTCGGGCAGCGGCAGCCGAGCCACCCCGGCCGGCGGCGCCGGGCGCACCAGGATGTCGGCCACCGTCCGCACCTTCCCCGGACGAGGTACCGTGCGTGCCCGGTCCCGGACCGCACCCGCCGCCCGGCGCGGCTCTGCCATGGCCCCGCGCGGCTTTCCCGCATCTCGGCGGGACTTCTCCGCGCCCCGGCGCGGCCTTTCCGACGACCAGCGTGGATTTTCCGAAGCCGGGCGTGACTGTTCCCCGGTCCGCCGCGGTTCCTCCGCGGTCCGGCGCGGCTTTTCGGCTGCCCGGGGCGGCGGCTCGGTGGCTCGGCGGGGTGGCTCGGCCGCGGGATCGGCGCGCCTGGTGCCCGGCCGGGACGGCTCGGTCGCGGGTTCCGACCGCTCGACGACCGGCCGCAACGGCGTTGCGGTGACCACCGGGCGATGAATCACCGGAGTCCGGGCTCTGTCCTCACCGGCGGGACGGGCAGCCGCGTCACGGATGCCCAGGTCGGCGCGGGCCGGACGATCCAGCAGACCGAACACGAGGTACGCCGCGACAACCGCCCCGGCGAGCAGAAGCAGACGGAGAAGGGCAGCGACCGCCGGTACGGCGACATGTCGGCGCACGACCCTCACCTCCTCGGCCGAGGCTACCGTCGCGCGAGGACGGTCGCGAGTCGACCAAGGCGCACCGGCTATGCTGGAGAGTGGCACTCACTCACAGAGAAATCTTCGAACGGTACGTGTACGCCGGCGCGATCTCCCGCAACCCGGAAGCGGTCGCCGCGATGTTCACCGAGGACGGGGTGTTCGAAGCGCCCCTGGTTCCCGGCGGTCATCCGCTGCCTTCTCGCCTGGTGGGCCGGGACGCGATCCGGTCCGGACTCGCCGCCTCCTACGAGTACTGGGCCGACCTGGGCGCGGTGAACACCGAACTGTCCACTCTCGTCCTGCACGAAACGGCGGACACCGACGTGTTCATCGCCGAGACCGACACCGTCCTGGAGCAGGCCGGCGGACAGCACACGACTCTGTCGCTGGTGCAGATCTTCCGCCTGCGTGACGGGCAGATCGCCAGGCTCCGCGACTACTTCGCCGTGCCGCCCTCGCACTGATCCCCGGGCGGCGGCCGGTCTCCACCGCCGCGGCGGTGGCCGGCCGCCGGGCCCGGCACCCGACCCGGCCGCGGCGGCCGGTCCTCGTCCCGGTGGCGGGGGCCGGCCGCCGGGCCCGGCACCCGACCCGGCCGGGAGCGCCCCGAACGCCGCTGCGTGACGCCCGGGCACGGCTACCCTCGGATCCGTGGCCGGAACCGATGTCGTCGCGAACCTGAACACCCTCGTCGACTTCTGCGCCCTGCGCGACGTCGGCACGCTGAGCCGTGCCGCGGTCGACGAGGCGGCCGGTGGCCGGGTGGACGTCGCCATCCTCTTCGGCGGCAGCATCCTCGCCGGCGGCGACCTGTTCGCCCGGGCCGTCAAGGACGACGTGGCCGCCCGCTTCATGGTCGCCGGCGGCCAGGGCCACTCCACCGACGTCCTGCGCGCCGCGATGCGGCGCCACACGGACTGCGATGACGTGGCGGACCGGACGGAGGCCGCCCTCTTCGACCGCTACCTGCGCGAACGGTACGGCATCCAGATCGACCTTCTGGAGCACGAGTCGACGAACTGCGGCAGCAACGTCCGCAACGCGCTGGCCCTGCTCGCCGCCCGGGACGTCCCGCACCGGCGGATCCTGATCATCCAGGACGGGTCGATGCAGCGGCGCATGGACGCCGGATTCCGCCGGTACGCCCCGGGCGTACGGCTGGTGAACTTCGCCGCCCACCGGACACCCGTCGAGCTGGTCGGCGACGAGCTCGGGTTCCGGTCGCCGCCCGCCGGCATGTGGCCGGTGGACCGGTACGTCTCCCTGCTGATGGGCGAGATTCCCCGGCTCACCGACGACCGGGAGGGCTACGGGCCGGCGGGCCGTGGCTTCATCGCGCACGTGGGCGTGCCGGCCGAGGTCACGCGGGCCTACTCGGCGCTGCGGGCGCACGGAGTGGGCACGCCGCGCGCCGCCGATCCGCGGTGGGCGTCCACGGAAGGTCCCTAGGTCCGGTCCTGTTTCGCAAGCGACCCGGACCAGCAGTCCGGAGCCCGTCAGGCGGTGAGGACCTGCTCGTAGTGTTCCACCGTCGGGAACGGCTCGTAGAAGTGATGCAGCAGCTCCCGCCATCGCTGGTACTGCGCCGAGCCGCGGAAGCCGATCGTGTGGGCCTCCAGCGAGTCCCACTCCACCAGCAGCAGGTACGTGCCCGGCCGCTCCACGCACCGGGACAAGGTCAGGCGAGCGAAGCCGGGCATGCCGGCGATGATGCTCCTGGCCTGCCGGAAGGCCGCCTCGAACGCGGCCTCCTGTCCGGGCCTCACCGGCAGCAGCGCATGCTCGAGGATCATCGGGAGATGATCTCAGACGGACCGATGCACGATATCTTGCCTTGCATTATATTGGGCCCATGACCGCACGCCCCATGACCGAGCCGGCGTTCTTCATCCTCACCGCGCTGGTCGACACGCCCCGCCACGGGTACGGCATCGTCAGCGAGGTGAACCAGCTCTCCGAGGGCCGGGTCGCGCTGAAGATCGGCACGCTGTACGGCGTCCTCGACCGGTTGGTCGCCGACGGACTGGTCGAGCTGGACCGGGAGGAGCCGCACCAGGGGCGGCTGCGCCGCTACTACCGGCTCACCGACCGGGGCATCGCCGCGCTGAGCGAGGAGGTCGCCCGGCAGGCCGCCAACGCCGAGGCCGCCGGCCGGCGGCTGGCCGCCTACCGGCCCGCGACCGCGGGAGGCCTGGGATGACCAGTCTGCTCGAGGAGCGCTACCGCCGGGTGCTGCGCCTGCTTCCGGCGGACTACCGGCACGCCTGGGAGGAGGACATGGTCGACACCTTCCTGCAGGCGGCGTACGACGCCGATCCGGAGGACCCGGAGGGCGTGGAGATCAGCAGCCCGGGCAAGGCCGAGGTGGCCAGCATCGTGGCGCTCGCGCTGCGGTTGCGCCTCGGCGGCGCCGGTGCCGCCCCGCGGCGCTTCGCCTGGGGCGAGGCGACCCGCCTGGTCGCCCTCGCCGGCCTGCTGGCGCCCACCGTCCTGGCGCTCTCCGACGCGCTGTTCATGGCATGGGTGGCCGGGCACATGGACGATTTCATCGGTCCCGAGGGCATCCCGGAGGGCAGCTGGCTCGCCGACCGCTGGCTGGCTCTCTGGGCGCTGACCGGGCTGCTGTGGCTCCCGGCGTATCTGTCGGTCCTGTTCGGTCACCGGCGCGCGGCGCACGTGCTGGCGGTGATCGCCCTGCTCCCGGTACTGATCTCCGGCGCCGAGCGGCTGTCCCGCGACGAGTTCACGGCCACCGAGGCCTATGAGCTCCTGCTCGTCGTCCTGCCGGTACTCGCCCTCGCCGCCTTTCACCGGGACGCCCCGCCGGTCCGGTGCCGGCCGTGGCTGATCGCCCTTCCCGCCGGCGTCGCGCTCGTCCTCGCCGCCCATCTGCCCCTGCGGCTCGCCGGTGACTGGGACGCGTGGTTCCTGCCCCTGGTGGACCGGCCCGCCCTGGCATGCGCGGTGCTGATCGGCGCGACCGTCATGCAGGCGGTCCCGGGGTCGCGCATCCCGAGCTGGCCGCTGGCGCTCGCCCTGCTGGTCGCGGCGGCCCTGGTCCTTCGCCTGATGACGACGCTGGGCTACCTCGGCTACGACTCCCCGAACCACATCGCGATGGCGACGATCGGCGCCGTGCAGTGCGCCGCCCTGCTGGCCGCGGGCGGCTACCTGACCCGGGTGGCCGTTCGCGGCATGCGCCGCCTGCCGGCGCCGGCCCGGCCCGCGACCGACGCCCGCCACGGCTAGTCGCCCCGGAGGGGCGCGCCGGCGAACTGCCGCGCCTCCTTCCTGAGCTCGGCCAGGAAGTGGGTCACGGCAGCGGGGCTGGTGCGCCCGGCCGGCGTGGCGGCGTGGATCCGGCGTACGGACTCGTCGTCGGCGTGCAGGTGGAGCAGGGCGACGTCGGGTGGGGCGCTGCGCGCCGCGAGAGCCGGCACCAATGCCACGCCGAGGCCCGCGGCCACGCAGCCGAGCTTGCCGGTCCAGTCGGCGGCGACCAGGTCGATCTTCGGCCGGAAGCCGTGGGGCAGACCGGCTCGGAGCAGGCCCTGTTCCGCGGTGGCCGAGCCGACGACGAAGGGGTCCGCGGCCAGGTCGGCCAGGCGTACCGTCGTCCGGTCCGCCAGCCGGTGCCCGCGCGCCACGGCGACGAGGAGCCGCTCGTCGACCAGGTGGTGCAGCGTGAACCGCGCGGGGTCGATCGGCGCGGACGGCGCGGTGCTCACCACGGCGACGTCGGCCTCGCCCGCGGCGAGGCGGTCGAGCAGGGCGGGGGTCAGGCCTTCGAGCAGGGACAGGCCGACCGAGGGGTACGCGGCGCGGAACGCGGCCAGCGCCCGGGGCACCAGGGCGGCGACCGCGGTCGGGAAGGCGCCCACCCGCAGCCGGCCGGCGTCGAGGCGGCGGAGGTCGTCGACGGCGCGACGGGCCGCCGCGAGCCGGTCGAGGATCTCCTCCGCGTACGGAAGCAGCGCCCGCCCGGTCTCGGTCAGCGCGACCCCGCGCGGCAGCCGGTCGAACACCTTGCCCCCGACCTCGGCCTCGAGCGCGCCGATCTGCCGGGAGACGGCCGACTGGGTGAAGCCGAGGCGCCGCGCCGCGGTGGTGATCGACCCGAGGTGCGCCACCGTCCGGAAGACGTCGAGCAGATGGGTGTCCATGCCTGATATGCTAGACGGGCATGTCAGGCATGCCAGAGATTCGCTGGTGACATGGCTCCCGAGCCCCTAGCGTCGTGCGCATGATCAACGTTGCACTGCTCGGCACCGGACTGATGGGCGCGGCGATCGCCCGGCGTCTGCTCGCCGCCGGCCACCGGGTGACCGTGTGGAACCGCACCCCGACCAGGGCCGCGCCGCTGGCCGCTCGGGGCGCCTCGATCGCGCCCACGCCGGCGGCCGCGGTGGCATCCGCCGAGGTGGTGATCACGATGCTGACGGACGCCGCGGCCGTGCGGGACGCCCTGTTCGCGGACGGGGTCGCGCTGCGGCCCGGCACGACGGTGATCCAGATGTCGACCGTCACGCCCGACCAGATCCGCGAGATCGCCGCCCGCGTCCCCGCCGGGGTCGCGTTCGTGGATGCTCCCGTGGCCGGCAGCGTCGACGCCGCGGCGGCCGGACGGCTCACCATCCTGGCCGGCGGCGGCGCTCCCGAGCTGCTCGACGACCTCGGCACCGTCCGGGAGTGCGGACCGGTCGGCGCCGGCAGTGCGGCGAAACTCGTGCTCAACACCGCTCAGCTGACGGCCCTCGGCGGGCTGCGGGACGCGCTCGTCGTCGCCGGGGCGCTCGGCGTGCGCGCACCGCTCGACCTCCTCGCCGCGGGGCCCCTGCAGGGCGTGGTCGCCCGGGCGACCTCCACGACGGCCTCCTTCGCGATCGCGCTGGCCGCCAAGGATCTGCGGCTGGCCGTCGGCGACCGCACGACGACCCCGGTGGCCCGGGCCGTCCTCGGCCTGCTCGAGGGCCACCCCGATCCGCGGGCCGACGTCTCGGCCCTGACCCGCCTGGAGTGCCGATGAAGCTGACCCTGGACAACCCGCCGACCGTCGCCGCCCCGTTCGGCGACCGCTTCGCGCACGTAGCCCGCCTGGACTTCCCCGGCGGCGGGGCGCTGCTGACGCTGTCCGGCCAGGTCGCCGTCGACGACCAGGGCGCGGTGGTCGCCCCGGGCGACGCGGGCGCGCAGGCCCGGCGGATCTTCGAGATCATCGGCGGGATCCTCGCCGCGCACGGCGCCGGCTTCGGCACCGTGCTGCACATCCGTACCTTCCTGACCGACCTCGCCGACCTCCCCGCCTACGCCGCCGTCCGCCGGCCGCTCTTCCCGGCCGTGCCGCCGGCCAGCACGACGGTCGAGGTGAGCCGGCTCTTCCTGCCCGGCGCCGTGCTCGAGGTGGAGGTCACCGCGGCCGTACCCGGGCACGGGGGCTAGCGGTGGCACACTGTCGGCGTGGCTTACGACGAGGACCTTGCCGACCGCATCCGGGAGATCGTGCAGGCCGAGCCGGGACTGAGCGAGAAACGGATGTTCGGTGGGCTGGCGTTCCTCGTCAACGGCAACATGGCGGTGAGCGCGAGTGGCCAGGGCGGCCTGCTGCTGCGGGTCGACCCGGCCGAGACGCCGGCCCTCGTCGCGCGGCCCGGGGCCAGCCGGTTCGAGATGCGCGGGCGGGCGATGGACGGCTGGCTGCGCATCGACACGGCCGCGCTGGCCACCGACCGGGAGCTCACGTCGTGGGTGGCCCGGGGCATCGGCTACGCCCGCTCGCTACCGGCGAAGTGATTGCCGCCGGTCGGGTGCGAGGGGTACGGTCGCGCTCGGCGCGGTCCGCGCGCCGTACCCCCTGACCGGTGACCACGCACGCCGGCGATGCGGGGGGCGAAGGTGGTCACCATGCCATCGCGGAGTTCGGGTCGGAGTCGTGCATGTCCGCCGCGGATCAGCCGGACGGGGTGCGGCGAGCCGGCGTGGGGCAGAGCCGCTGCCACCGTCCGTGGACAGGACCTGACGTGACCGACCGACGCCGACTCAAGCAGCTGGTCCGCGAGCGCATGGCGCGCACCGGCGAGTCGTACACCACCGCCCGCCGCCATGTGGTCCGGCCGGAGCCGGCCGCGCTGCCGAGCGGCCTGGTCCCCGGGTACGACGAGTTCGGGCCGGGGCAGCACCGGCTCAGTTCGCTCGCCGTGCACCTGCTGCGGCAGGCGGGTGTCGCCTGCTCCGAGGCGATGGTGTGCGGGCTGGCCGGAGGCATCGGCTTCATGTACGCGGTCTTCGAGTACCGCGGCATGCCGCCGATCATGACGATCGTGGCCCAGCACCACCCGGATCCCTGGGTGGAGTCGGCGCTGCGCCGGCTGCCGCTCTCGTTCGCCGAGGAGCACAGCACGTCGACGCTGCGCGCCCTGGCCGCGCTGCGCGCCGCCGTCGAGCGGGGCAGGGCGGTCTACGTCAGCGTGGACCGCTCGCGGCTGCCCTGGCACAGCGGCCGGGCGGCGCTCGCGACGGAGCCGTACGGCGTCGTGGTGGCCGGCATCGACGGCGACACCGTGCTCGTCGACGACTCCGCCGCCGTGCCGCACCGGCTGCCGATGGACGAGTTCGCGACGGCCTGGGCCGGGCACAAGAAGGGCCGGCACCACCGGATCGTGGTGGAGACCGCCGGCGCCGGCCGCCCGGATCCCGGCGCCGCGATCGCGACCACCGTCGCGCACCTCACCGGGCCGGTCCTCGGGCACGCCTTCGACGCCAACTTCGGCTTCTCCGGCATGCGGCGGCTCGCCGCCCAGCTCCGCGACGGCCGCACGAAGTCCGGCTGGCAGCGCCGGTTCGGCTCGCCGGAGGCGTTCGGCGCGGCGATGCGCCGGCTCTACGAGTGCCTCGAACTGTCGTACACCGCGCCCGGCGGCACCCGCCCGCTCTACGCGGACTTCCTGGACGAGGCGGCCGGCATGCTGGGCCGGCCGGCACTGGCGGACGCGGCCGGGCTGTTCCGCGAGTCGGGCGCCCACTGGTCGGCGCTCGCGGCACGGGCGGAGGCCCACGCGGGCGAGTACGGCGACCTGTGCGAGCGCCGGATGGTGCTCGCGATGGCCGGCGCCGACGTCCGCGAGCTCGACGACCGCATCGCCGCCCTGCCGCCGGTGGCCGACCTCGGCGCCGACGGCCGGGCCGCCCTGTTCGCCGAGCTGGCCGAGCTGGTCGACGCCGCGCACGACCTGGAGACCCGTGCGGTGAAGCTGCTGGATCGCGAATAGCGGGCCGGCGGCGTCAGGTCAGCTGGAACTCGCGGACGAGCGTACGCAGCTGGACCGCCAGCCGCGCCAGGTCGACCGCGGCGCTCTGGGTCTCGCCGGCGCCGACGCTGGTCAGCGACGCGCCCTGGACGACGTCGCCCAGGCTGGCCGTGATGCCGTCGACGGCGGCCACGGCCCGCTCCACGCTGGCCGAGATCTCCGCCGTCGCCCGGCTCTGCGCCTCCACGGCCTCGCCGATGACGTCCTGGGTGCCGTTGATGTCGCCGACGATGCGGGCCACCTCGGCGATGGCGTCGCGCATCGCCTGCGAGTCGCGCTGGATGGCGTCGATCTGCCGGGAGATGTCCTCGGTGGCCGCGGCGGTCTCCCGGGCCAGGTCCTTGACCTCACCGGCGACGACGGAGAAGCCCTTGCCGGACTCGCCCGCCCGGGCCGCCTCGATGGTGGCGTTGAGCGCGAGCAGGTTGGTCTGCTCGGCGATCGAGGTGATCAGCTTGACCACGTCGCCGATCGCGGCGCTCGACGTGTCGAGGCGCTGCGCGAGGTCGCCCGAGGTCGCGGCCGCGCCGGCGGCGTCGGCGGCGATCCGCCGGGCCTCGACGGTACGGGCGGCGATCTCCTCGATCGAGTCGCCGATGTGGGTGACGCTGGACGCCGCCCCGTTCACCGCCTCGTGCACCGTCTCGGCCGCGGTGGACAGCACGGAGGTGCGCTCCACCGTCGTCTCGGCGCCCTGGGTCATGCTGCCGCTCGTGGCGTGCATCTCCTCGGAGGCGCTGGCCAGGGTGGCGGCCGCCTCGTCGAGCTCGGTGATGGCCGTGCGGACGTTCTCGGTGGCCCGGCCCATCGCCAGCGACAGCTCGGTCAGCTCGTCGGAGCCGGTGACGTGCGGCTGCACGGTCAGGTTCTTGTCGGCGATGGCGTTGGCCACGGCCAGGCAGTCCTTGAGGCGGCGGCTGGTGTGCCGGGCCAGCACGATGGCGGAGCCCAGCAGCAGCACGGCGGCGACAATGCTGCCGGCGATCGTGAGCGTACGGGCGGAGCGCTGTGCGGCGTCGGCGTCGAGGCGGGCCTGGCGGGCCTCGGCGGTGATGGCCACCTCGACCGGCTCCAGCGCGGCGCCGAGCGCCTCGGAGGACTTCTGGAACTCGGGCAGCGCGGCCCGCGCGCGGTCCTGGCCGGGGTCCGTGACGCCGAGGTTGGCCAGGCTCACCACCCGCTGGCTCAGCGTGATCAGCTGCTCGACCTTGTCGTCCACGCCGGCGGCGGCGGCCCGTACCGGGGCCGGTGCGCTCTCGGCGTGCAGGGCCGCGATGCTGTCCCGCAGCGTCGCGGCGTCGCCGCCGAGGCTGTCCAGCGCGGCGCGGCGCTGCTCCGCGGTGCGGGCGACCATGGCCGCCAGCACGTCGCCCCGCAGCACCGCCTGGGCGGCGGCGACGGCCCGGTCCGCCCGCACGGCGTCCGTGGCGCGCACCAGGCGGTCCTGCGCATGCTGCTGCTGGGCGGCCGCGAGCAGACCGATCCCGCCGACGGCCAGGACCAGCGCCAGGCCGGCTGTCGCCAGGGCGACGATCTTGCGGCCGAGAGTCAGGCGGGGCGTAACGCGGAGCATGGTGACCTTTCGTCAGACAGCTTGTTCTTCGAATCGGCCGACTTGAGCGGAATCTGAGTCGTGACCGAATCTCATCTCGCCCGGGTGCCGGCCGATCAGAGGGTTCGGAAACAATTCACGTACCAGGGAGAAGCTCATGCGCGCGATCCGTGTCATGACGGCACTGGCCGTCGCGGCCGCTGTCACCATCGGCGGTGCGAGCTACTCCGGCGCGGCGCCGAGCGGGCAGAGCACGGCGGCCGCCGCGGTACCGGCCGACGTCCGCGAGGCCGGCGTGCTCGTGGTGGCCTCGGAGATCGCCTACCCGCCGTTCGAGTTCTACGACGACCAGAAGAACCCGCAGGGCGTCGACTACGACCTCGCCGTGGCGCTGACCGAGCGGATGAACCTGCGCCTGGACTTCCGCAACGTCGCCTGGGACGACATCATCCCCACCGTCGCCGAGCACAAGGCCGACGCCGTCATGTCCGGGATGACCGACAACGCCGAACGGCAGCAGAAGCTGACCTACGTCGACTACCTCGTCGAGGGCTCCCAGGTCGTGGTGGCGCAGGGCAACCCGAAGGGGATCGAGGGCCTCGAGTCCATCTGCGGCCGCCGGGTCGCGTTCCAGGCCGAGACGACCCAGGACGAGCTGGTCCAGGCCCAGGCCAAGCTGTGCACCGGCGCCGGCCGCCCGGCCCCGCGGGTGAGCGCCGTCGGCTCGGGGGAGGCCTACCCGATGCTGGAGAAGGGCACCGTGGACGCCGTCGTGGACGGCTACACCAGCGCCGCCGCCCAGGTCGAGGAGGGCCAGGGCGCGTTCGAGCTGGTCGGCGTCCAGCTGGAGGCCAGCCCCATGGGCATCGGCCTGGCCAAGGACCGGCTGGAGCTGCGCCACGCCGTCCAGCTCGCGCTGCGCGAGATCATCGCCAACGGCACGTACGCCAAGGTGCTCGACAAGTGGGGGCTGGGCGCCGAGGCGCTGACCACCGCCGCCATCGACGGCGGGGTCTAGGCCCCCGACCGGGGCTCGGCGGCCGCGACCGGCGCGGGCCTGGGCCCGGGCACGTCCGGGGTGGGGACGCGGGCCAGGGTGACCGCGCAGACCTTCAGTTCCGGCTGGAACGAGAGCGGGTCGACGGCGTCGCTGGTCACGGCGTTGATGCTGAGGTACTCGCCGAACAGGTCGTTGAAGTGGAACGGGGCGAAGCAGGCGCCGGGCATCACCCGGTCGGTGACGACCGCGGGCAGGACGGCCCGCCCCCGCCGGGAGGCCACCTCCACCCGGTCGCCCTCGGCGATGGCGAGGGCCTGCGCGTCGGCCGGGTTGATCTCGACGAACGGCCGCGGGTTGAGCCGGTTCAGCTTGGCGACCTTGCCGGTCTTGGTCATCGTGTGCCACTGGTGCGGGAGCCGGCCGGTGTTCAGCACGAACGGGTAGTCCTCGTCGGGCAGCTCCGCGGCGTCCAGGTGCGGGCGCGCGAAGAAGACCGCTCGGCCGCCCGCGGTGGGGAACCTGGGCCGGGGGCCGCTGCCGTCGTCGTGCAGGTAGCGGATCGGGTTGCGGCGGTCGCCGCCGGGTGCGGCGGGCCACTGCACCGGCCCGCCCTGTAGCCGTTCGTACGAGACTCCGCGCAGGTCGTACCCGGTCTGCGGGTTCGCGAAGCGCTGGATCTCGGCGAAGACCTCGGCGGCGTCCGCGTACGTGAACGCCTCGCCGTAGCCCATCTCCGCCGCGACCCGGGCGATCAGCCGCCAGTCCGGCAGGGCCTGCCCGGGCGGGTCGGCGACGCTCGCGAGCCGGGTGAGGGTCCGCTCGGAGCTGACCATGACGCCGTCGGTCTCCGGCCACGTCGCCGCGGGCAGGACGATGTCGGCGTACGCGGTGGTCTCCGTCTCGGCGAACGCGTCCTGGACGACGACGAGCTCGGCGGCCTCCAGCGCCTCGATGACGGTCCTGCGGTTGCCGACCGAGGCGACCGGGTTGGTGCAGATGATCCAGCAGGCCTTGATCCGCCCCTGGGCCATGCGGGAGAACATCTCCACCGTGCCCTTGCCGGCCTCGGCGCGCAGCGTCCCCGCGGGCAGGCCCCACACGGTCTCGGTGAACGCCCGGTCCTGCGGCACGAGGACGGACCGCTGGCCGGGCAGGCCGGATCCCAGGTAGCCCATCTCCCGGCCGCCCATCGCGTTGGGCTGGCCGGTCAGCGAGAACGGTCCCGAGCCGGGCCGGCAGATCGCACCGGTGGCCAGGTGCAGGTTGATCAGGGCGTTGGTGTTCCAGGTGCCGTGGGTGGACTGGTTGAGGCCCATCGTCCAGCAGCTCATCCAGGTGCGCGCCGTCCCGATCAGCTCGGCGGCGCGGCGCAGGTCGGCCTCGGCGATCCCGGTGATCCCGGCGACCCGCTCGGGCGGGTAGCCGGCCAGGAACGCGGGCATCGCCTCCCAGCCCTCGGTGTGGGCGGCGACGAACTCCTCGTCGAGGTGCCCGCCGGCCACGATCAGGTGCAGCAGGCCGTTCAGCAGGGCCAGATCGGTGCCGGGCCGGAGCTGCAGGAACAGGTCCGCCCGGTCCGCGGTGGCGGTGCGCCGCGGATCCGCGACGATCAGCTTGGCGCCGGCCTTGAGCCGGTCCCGCAGGCGCAGGAACAGGACCGGATGGCAGTCGGCCATGTTGGCACCGATGACGAGGAAGACGTCGGCGTGGTCGAAGTCGTCGTACGAGCCGGGCGGCCCGTCCGCGCCGAGCGACAGCTTGTAGCCCGAGGCGGCGCTGGCCATGCACAGCCGCGAGTTCGACTCGATCTGGTTCGTGCCGATGAAGCCCTTGACCAGTTTGGTGGCCAGATACTGGGCCTGGAGGGTCAGCTGCCCGGAGACGTACACGGCGACGGCGTCGGGGCCGTGGGTGTCGACGATGGACCGTAGCCGCCGGGCGGTCTCGGTGATCGCGGCGTCCACGTCCAGGTCGGACGGCGCGGCGTCGCGCTCCCGGCGTACCTTCGCGGTGGTCAGCCGCCCGGGTGCGGCGAGCAGGTCGGCGCTGGTCGCGCCCTTGGCGCACAACCGGCCGGCGTTCGCCGGATGCGCCCGGTCACCATCGGCTCTGAGCACCGTGCGGCGCCCGTCCGGGCCCGGGCCGACCTCCAGCACCATTCCACATCCGACACCGCAGTACGAGCACACCGTCCGAATCCGCGTCGCGTCGCTTCCGCCGACAACCCCCACCACCGCGCACCCCCCGGCCCGGCAGCGTACGCCGAAGATCATGGTGGCGCTGTCCCGTGCCGGACGCCTCCCGGCGAGGGGACCCTGCCCACGGTTGTATCATGCAACTCAGCCGGAGGTGTGGCCCCGGCATGGTTGCATGCAACAACCGTGGAGGTCGTGGGTGGTGGACGAACCCGACTCGCTGCGGCAAGGTCTCGGGCTGCTGTTCCGGCTGCGGGGCGTCCTCGACCCCACCCGGGCGATTCCCGGCCTGGGCGCCTCGCTGTCGGAGGCGATGACGCTGCAGGAGCTGCATGCCCGCGGGCGAGCCTCGCAATGGGAGCTCGGAGACTTCCTCGGCCTGGAGAAGAGTACGGTCAGTCGCCTGGTCGACGCCCTGGCCGCCAAGGGCTGGGTGACCAAGGAGCGGGACCCGGCGAATCGTCGTTTCGCGCAGGTGCGGCTCACCGAGGCGGGCGTGCGGACCGCCGCCGAGGTCGCCGCGGTGATGCGGGCACGGCATGAGCGGATCCTCGCCGCCCTGACCCCGGCGGAGCGGGAGGCCGTGGCGGTCGGCCTCACCGCGCTGGTGCGGGAGATGGCCGCGGAGCTGGACCGCGTGGCCGGAGCAGCGACCGGCTGACGGCACAGTGGATGAACTTCTCAGCCAGCTCCCAGCCGGACCGTCCTTCCCTGCCGGCGTCGCATGTGGCAGGTTGGGGCAGCGACACCGTCATCGGGCAAGGGGACCGGAACATGGCAGTTGATGCGGCGCATCCTCAGGACCTGCACCGCCGAGGATGTGCGGCATGAGGCGTCCGGGCCGGAGACCCGCCCTGATGGTCGCTGTGCTCGCCGCGGGATCGCTGCTGTCGTCCGCCTTCGCCTACGCCGGCAGCTCGCGGGCGGCGATCCCGTCCGCACCGTGCCAGCCCGCCGGCGTCGCCGCGGCGGACACGGCCATCGCGGACCAGCTGCGGCCGCTGATGAACGGTCCGCGGCTCGGTGCCTCCGTGACCGGCTACAACATCTCCTGTGCCCGCGCCATCGTGAGCAACGTGCGGACCCGCGGGCTGGGTGAGCGGGCGGCGGTGATCGCCGTGACCGCGGCCATCGCCGAGAGCACCCTGCACAACTACACCGTCGCGGTCGACCACGACAGCCTGGGGCTCTTCCAGCAGCGCCCGTCGCAGGGCTGGGGCCAGCCCGGCCAGCTCGCGGACCCGCGCCATGCCACCCACGCCTTCCTCAACGCGATGATCCGCAAGCACCCCGCGGGAAGCTGGCAGAGCGGCGACATCGGACAGATCTGCCAGCGGGTGCAGGGTTCGGCCTTTCCGCTGGCGTACGCCCCGGAGGAGCACGACGCCCACCTGATCGTGGCCGCGCTGTGGCGCGACCGGAGCGGCACTGCGGCCGCCCCGGCCGGGCCGGAAGCCGCCCCGCCGAAGCCGGCCAAGCCGGCCGGGCCGTTCCAGCGCTCGCTGATGGCGACCGCGACCGGCCAGGGGCCGGCCGACAACCGGCACGACATGTCCATGGCCGACTGGAACGGCGACCGCCGCCCCGATCTGGTGGTGGTGCAGCGCTCCGGGACCGGCAGCGGCCGCACCGAGCTGTTCATCCTGGACGCGACGTCGAGCCTTCCCCAGCAGGCGTCGAGCTTCCAGCACCTGCTCCTGCACACGGGCACCGCGCTGGGCGCCACGGACGAGCGGCACGCGTTCTCGATGGCGGACTGGAACGGCGACGGCCGCCTCGATCTCGTGGCGGTGCAGCGGTCGGGCACCGCGAGCGGCCGGATCGAACTGCGGGTGATCGACGGCGCCGCGGGCTTCCAGCGCTACCTCCTCGAGACCACCACGGCGTTGGCGGCGACCGACGAGCGCCCCGCGTTCTCGATGGCGGACTGGAACGCCGACGGCCGCCTCGACCTCGTGGTGATCCAGAAGTCGGGCACGGCGAGCCGGAAGACCGAGATCCGGGTCCTCGACGGTGCCGCGAGCTTCCAGCGGCCCCTGGTGGAGACCGCCACCGCACTGGGCACGACCGACGAGCGGCACGCGCTGTCGACGGCGGACTGGAACGGCGACGGACGGCTCGACCTCGTGGCGGTGCAGAAGTCCGGCACCAGGAGCGGCAAGACCGACGTCCGGGTCCTCGACGGCGCCCGCGGCTTCGGGCGCGATCTCGTGCAGGCCCGCACCGCCTGGGGTGCGGCGGACGAGCGGCACGTCTTCCTCACCGCGGACTGGAACGGCGACGGCCGCCTCGACCTGGTGCGGGTGCAGAAGTCCGGGACGAAGAGCGGCCGTACGGAGGCCCAGGTCCTCGCCGGCTAGGTTCCGTCTCGTCCGCACCGAAAGGTCACCGAAAGGGCGCCGGCCACAATGCCTCGGTACGCGTGCAACCTCCGCACGTCCGTTCGAGGGAGAAATCATGCAGCGACCGACCGTCGCCCTTGCCCGCACGCTTCTCGTCCCCGCCGCAGTGGTCGCCGCCGGCCTCGTCGGTGTGCCCGCGCCCGCACTCGCGGCGGAGATCGGGCGGACGGAGCCGACGACCTGTCGGGCGGCGACGGCTATGACCACGTCGACTACCTGAACCGGGCGGCCTCCGTCATCGTGAAGCTGGACGGCTTCAGCGGCGACGGCGCCCTGGACGAGTTCGACAACGTCCAGCGCGATGTCGAGCATGTGACGGGCACCCCGTACGCGGACGTCCTCACCGGCAACGACGAGGCCAACTGGCTCGACGGCTCCCGGGGCAACGACAAGATCGACGGCCGGGAGGGCGACGACAAGCTCGTCGGCGACGCGGGCAACGACACGATCGACGGCGCCGGTGGGGACGACTGGATCAGCGACGGGACGGGCGCCGACATCGCCTCCGGTGGCTACGCCGACGACACGTTCTCCCTGGATGGCGACGCCGACGCCGGTGACACCCTCGTGGGTGGCTACGGCACAGACCTCGTCGACTTCCAGTACCGCCGCGAGGCCGTGCGGGTCTCCCTCGACGGTGTGGCGAACGACGGCGTCGCCGGCGAGAACGACAACCTCTCCGAGGTGGAAACGATCCACGGTACGGACTACGACGACGTTCTCGTCGGCGGGAAGGCCCTCGTCAGCCTGTTCGGCCGCGGCGGCGACGACGCGATCGACGTGGCGGACGGGAACCCGGGCGACGTCGCCGACGGCGGCGACGGCACCGACAAGTGCCGCGCCGACGAGCCCGACTTCGTCCGCGACTGCGAGTCCTGACGAATCGCTGAGTATCGGATGACGCCCGATCGCCCGTCCCGGACGGCGGATCCATTGCAGATAGTGAAATCGCGGAGTCCGGTTCAACCGTGACGCCCGCTGCGCCGTGTCTGTCAGCGCGGGGCCGTCCGGTCCTCCGGCGATCCCGCGCGCCGTCGCGCCGCGACCGGCGACCTGGGGACGACCGGGAGTGGCACGAAGCCCATGGCCGAGCAGCAGACCGAGGCAGACCCTCGACGCGCGTTCGCCGACAGCCTGCAAGAGCTGCGGACGGCGGCGGGGTCGCCGTCGCTGCGCTGGCTGGCCGAGCGCATCCGGCGGCGCTCCGGCGACACGCCGGTTCCGGCGCCTCGGGGTAAGCCGGGGCGAGCCGTACGGGGAACGGGCAAGTCGAGCGTCGACGACAAGCTCAAGGGCGACTCGTTGCCGTCGAGGGAATGGCTGCAGCTGTTCGTGGACGCGTGCGTGGCCTGGGCGCGATCGCACGGCGCGGTGCTGACCGACGCCATGGTCGACCAGCACGTGTGGCTGCGCCGGCTCACGGACCTGCTCGAGACGATCGAGCTCGACCGGCACAACGACATGCGGTCGGCCGATGCCAGCGAGAGACTGCGGATGCTCGCCGTGCCGCGTCGCCTGCCGCCCACGGCGCCGTACTTCGTCGGGCGTGACACCGAATTGGCCGCGTTGACGGCCGTCCTGGACCACGCCGGAGGAACGCCGGCCGCGCCAGGCGTGGCCGTCGTCTGCGGGCTCTCCGGCTCGGGCAAGAGCAGCCTGGCCGTCTGGTGGGCACATCTCGTCGCCGGACGTTTCCCGGCGGGTCAGCTGTACCTGGACCTGCGCAGGCCCGACGGCACCCCGCTCCATGCCGCACAGGCTGCGCGGGCTTTGCTGTTCCAGCTCGGTGAACGGCCTCCGGCCACCGACGAGGAGCAGCAGGAGGTGCTGCGTGGCCGCCTCGCCGGGCAGCAGATGCTGATCGTCCTCGACAACGCCGAGTCGGCCGACCAGATACTTCCGCTGTTGCCCGCGGCGAGGGGGTCCTTCGTGCTCGTCACCGGTCGCTCCGCCCTCGATCGCCTCATCGAGGACCGGGGAGCCCAGGTGGTACGCGTCGAGGCGTTCACCGCCGCGCAGGCCCGGCTTCTGCTCGTGGAGCGGCTCGGCGAGGAGGTCGTCGCCGCGGATCCGGCGGCGACCGCGACGGTCATGACCGCCTGCGCGGGCCTGCCCTTGGCCGTGAACGTCGCGGCGGCGCTGGTGGAGCGGAACAGGGACTCCTCGCTCGGCCGGGTGGCCGCGGCGGTGACCTCGGCAGACCTGCGCCTGGGCGCGGGGCGCGGCGCCGGCGTCGAGCGGGTCTTCCGGCTGTCCTACGCCGACCTGGAGCCCGGGGCGGCGCGCGTCTTCCGGTTGCTCGGCGTCCATCCCGGGCCGTTCGTGACCCAGGGCGTCGTGGCGAGCCTTGCCGCGACGACCGTGCCGGAGGCCGGGCGGATCATCGCCGCGCTGGTGGACCGGCACCTGCTGGAGGAACGGCAGTCCGGGCGGTACGGCCTGCACGATCTGCTGCGGGAGTACGCGATCGTGCTGGCCGGCGCCGAGGAGACAGCCGCGGGGAGACGGGCCGCCATCGCCCGGGCACTCGACTTCTACCTGCACGGCGCCCACCGAGCCGCCATGGCGTGGGATCCGCCACGCGATCCGCTCAGCCTGTCGCCCCCGGCGTCCGGTGTCCCCGTCGAGAGGATCGTCGGTGCCACCGAAGGCCTCGACTGGCTGAGGCGCCAGCACCTGGGCGTGATGCGGATGATCCCGATCGCGGTCGACCTGGGTTTCGACACCCACGCGTGGCAGCTGGCCTGGACGATGAGCGACTTCCTCAACCGTCAGGGCTACTGGCATGACCTGGCGGCGGCGGTGGAGCAGGGTCTGGTCGCGGCGCGCCGGGGCGGGGACAGGCGCGCCGAAGCCCGGATGCAGCGGCTGCTGGGGCGCACGTACGCGCTTCTCGAACGTCTCGACGACAGCGATGCCCAGCTGGAGGCGGCGCTGCGGCTGTGGATCGCGGCGGATGACCCGGCCGGCCAGGCGCACACGTACATCGACCTCAGCCGCAACGCCGATGCACGCAAGCTCTACTCCCGCGGCGCCGAGCTCGCGCGGCGAGCCGCGGAGTGTTACGCGGCGGCCGGCAACGCCGCGGGCGAGGCCAACGCTCTCAACGCCGTCGGGTGGTATCTGAGCCTCGGCGGCGCGCACGCCCAGGCCCTGGCGGTGTGTGAGCAGGCGTTGCTCCGCAACCGTGCGGCGGGCGACCGGTCCGGCGAGGCGGCGACCCTGGACAGCATCGGCGCCGCGTACCTGCGGCTCGGTGATCTGCGGAGCGCCGAAACCAACCTGGTGGCCGCTGCCGCGCTGTTCGCCGAGACCGGCGACCCGGGGGAGCAGGCGGCATCGCTCGGCCGGCTCGCCGACGTGCATGTCGAGGCGGCCCGGCAGGCCCTGCGCCAGGCGGTGGGTCTGCTCGAGGGTGTCGGCGCGCACTCAGCCGCGCAGGAAGCGCGAAGCGCGCTCGACCGGCTCGGCTGACGGCCCCCTGGGCCGGAGCCCCGGGGGCCGCCGCCCTGATCAGTTGAGGCGCACGCCCTGGTTGTCGGTGGTGCCGGGGCCGTGTCCGCCGAGCCCGGCGTTGTGCTTGTCGGCGACCTTGCCGACCAGCGCGCCGGCGGCCATGACGGTGACCTTGCGGCCGAGGGGCGAGGCCCAGATGGCCTTCGCGACGGGGACGATAGCCTGGATCATGACTCCTCCAGAGTCTCTAGGTGCCGTTGCCCACCACGATCCGGCAGATCCAGGAGTGTCCGAGCCGATTCCGGACACTTTTCCGAGGCGCGCTCAGGGCACTGCCGAGGACCTGAGCCGGCGGCGAACGCCTCCGGCTCGAACAGGGAGTAGCCCCAGCGCGTGGCCCGGGTGACGCCCAGCAGGCGCAGGTAGCGGCCGTGACCGGCCAGGCCGGTGAAATCGTCCACGCCGACGTCACCGTCCGGGTGGTCGCCGCCGGGTGGCCGGGCGCCCGGCCACCCGGCGGCGATCATCGGCCGGAACGCGCCGTACGTGGCCGCCGCCTTCCGTGTCCCAGGTCTGCCGGGTGGCGGCGTCCACTCGCGCAGGGTCGGGATCATCGCGGCCTCCGCCGGCACGCCGGCGGAGGCGGCGGGGGACTGCGTGGCGACGACGCCGGCCAGCGCCGCCACGAGCAGGGCCGGCAGGGCGGCGGCGCGACGACGCATGGTGCTCCCCTCACCGCGGCATACATCGATAATTATCACTATCACCTGGGATGGAGGACCGCGGAGAGGCGCGCGAACCTGGAGATCATGTCCTCCGCGCTCTGCTCGGGGTGGTGCCGCCACCAGGCGACGGCGGCGCTCACGGTCCCGTACCAGAGGTGGGTGGCGAGGTCGGCGTCCAGCGCCTCCCCGGCGCGGGCGGCACCGAGGACCTCGGCCACGCCGGCCGCGCCCAGCCGGTTCAGCTCGCGCCGGTACACGGTGGCGGCGTCGTGCAGCTCGCCCTCGGCCGGCAGCGTCGAGTCGTAGACGAGTGCCCAGTCGTGCACCCGTGACTCGAGCGCCCGGAAGATCGCCTCCAGCGTGCGCGCGGCCCGCGTGATGTCGGACGGACCCTCCTGGGCGGACCGTACGGCGGCCACGAGGCGGGAGCCCGCGCGGATCACGCAGGCGAGGTAGAGGCCGTCCCGGGACTTGAAGTACTCGTAGATCAGGGGCTTGGTGATCCCGGCCCGCGCCGCGACCTCCGCGGTCGACCCGCGCGCATAGCCCTTGCGGGCGAACTCCTCCGCCGCCGCGTCCAGGATCAGCTGTTCGCGTTCCTTGCGGGGCATCCCCTTGGTGCCGACCGTGCGCGCGAGGTTCTGCTTGCCCATGGATCCACCCTATGTCAAAGTGACCGCGGGGTAACTTACCTAGCGTTCAGATAGGTGGTGCGGCGGTGGGCGGCAAGACGCGCTCGTGGTGGGGATGGGGACACGTCGAGGACGCGGTGGCCGGCGCCGAGCGGGCGGAGCTCACCCGGCGCACCGCGACGCTGCTCCCGGACGCGGACCTCACGGTGCACGAGGCGCCGCCGGTCGAGTCGTTCGGCGTGCGCGCCGCCCGGGTCCGGGCGCCGCGAGCCCTGGAGCCGATCACCTCGCAGGACGTCCGCGACCGGCTCGCGCACAGCCACGGGCAGGCGTTCCGCGACGTGGTGCGGGCGCTGCTGGGCACGCTGCCGTACGTTCCCGACCTCGTCGTGCGCCCCACCTCGGAGGAGCAGGTCGTCCAGGTGCTCGACTGGTGCACCGGCGCGAACGTCGCGGTCGTCCCCTTCGGCGGGGGCTCCTCGGTGGTGGGAGGCGTCGAGCCGCGGGTCGGCGACGAGTACGCCGGCGTGGTCAGCCTGGACCTCGGCTCGATGAACCGGGTCCTGGAGGTCGACCCGGCCAGCCGGGCCGCGCTGGTGCAGGCCGGCGTGCTCGGCCCGCACCTGGAGGAGCAGCTGCGGCCCCGGGGGCTCACGCTGCGCTTCTTCCCGCAGTCCTTCGAGTTCTCCAGCCTGGGCGGCTGGCTGGCCACCCGGGCCGGCGGCCACTTCGCCACCCGGCTCACCCACATCGACGACCTCACCGAGTCGCTGCGGGTCGTCACCCCGGCCGGCGTGGTCGAGACCCGCAGGCTCCCCGGTTCGGGTGCCGGCCCGTCTCCCGACCGGATGTTCCTCGGCTCCGAGGGCTCGCTCGGTGTGATCACCCAGGCCTGGGTGCGGCTCCAGGAGCGGCCCCGCTGGCGGGCCGGCGCCTCGGTGAACTTCGCCGACTACGACGACGGCGTGCGGGCGGTGCGGGCGCTCTCCCAGTCCGGGCTGCACCCGGCGAACTGCCGGCTCCTGGACCCCATGGAGGCACTGATCAACGCGGGCTCGGCGACCGCCGTGCTGGTGCTCGGGTTCGAGTCCGCCGACCATCCCGTCACCGCGGGGATGAAGCGGGCGCTGGAGCTGTGCCGCGACCACGGCGGCGTGCTGAGCGAGCCGGCCCGGTACACCGACGCCGCCGGCGGCGACGCGCGCACCGCCACCGCCGACGCCTGGCGTTCGGCGTTCGTACGGATGCCGTACCAGCGGGACGCGCTCGCCGCGCAGGGCATGATCGTGGAGACCTTCGAGACCGCGTGTACGTGGGACCGGTTCGACGCCCTGCGCGCGGCCGTCCAGGCCGCGGCCGCGGACGCCCTCCGGCAGGTCGGTGCCCTCGGCGTCGTGACCTGCCGGTTCACCCACGTCTATCCCGACGGCCCGGCGCCGTACTTCGGGATCTACGCCGCGGGGCAGTGGGGCCGGACCGTGGAGCAGTGGGACGAGATCAAGATCGCGGTCTCCGACGCCCTGATCTCCGGCGGCGCCACCATCACCCACCACCACGCGGTGGGCCGCGACCACCGGCCCTGGTACGACCGGCAGCGCCCCGACCTGTTCGCTTCCGCTCTCCAGGCCGGCAAGGCCGCCCTCGACCCGGCCGGCATCCTCAACCCCGGCGTGCTCATCGACCCGGTACGCCCGGGCCCGGCAAGGACAGGACGGCAATGAGAATCGCGTACGACGGCCACACCCCCTGGGTCGCCCCCACCGCGTGGACGGCGCCCACGGCCACCCTCGTCGGCCGCGTCCGGATCGGCGAGCACAGCAGCCTGTGGTACGGCGCCGTGGTCCGGGCCGACGGCGAGCGCATCACCATCGGCGAGCGCTCCAACGTCCAGGACGGCTGTGTCCTGCACGCCGATCCCGGCTTCCCGCTGGCGGTGGGAAGCCGGGTGTCCGTGGGACACAACGCGACCCTGCACGGGTGCACCATCGGCGACGACGTGCTGATCGGCATGGGCGCCACCGTCCTCAACGGCGCCCGGATCGGCGACGGCGTCCTCGTCGCCGCGGGCGCGCTCGTGGGCCAGGGCGCCGAGATACCCGGCGGCGTGCTGGTCGCCGGCGTGCCGGGCAAGGTCCGCCGCGAGCTCACGCCCGCCGAGGTGGCGCAGATCAGCGCCAACGCCGCGACCTACGTGGACCTGGCCGGCGCGCACCGGCGGCACATCGCCGGGTCGCCGCGGCTCAGCCCCTGACGACGGCCTTCGTGCCGGAGGCCTTGACCGTGTACGCGACGGTCTTGCGCGTCCACGGGTTCGTCGCGTACACCCGCACGCCGCGGCTGACGTCCGCGAGCTTGATCATTCTCGTTCCGGCGCGGGTGTTGGTCACGGTCGCCCAGTAGCGGACGGCCGCGCGCAGGGCCGCCACCTTCAGCGTGCGCCCGCCCGCCGTCCGGACCGCCTCCGCCGCGCCGTCGGACGCGACCTTCTTCACGGCGGCCGGCATGGTCAGGTAGGTCACCGCCTGGGACAGCGCCTTCTCGCCGATCGTCACGGACGCCGCCGGCAGCGTCGCCTGCTGGGCGCCGTACGTGTACGTCAGCGTCGCCGACAGACCGGTGGAGGTGACCTGGACGTCGGTCAGCGCCCCCGCCGGGTCGACCTGCATGGTGAAGGTGTTGCCGTCGTCGTCGGTGTACGTGTAGTCGGTGGACCCGTCGTCCTGCACGGTCTTCGTACCCGCATGGGCCGGGTCGTCGGTCAGCACCTTGGCGGGCGTCGGGCCGGTCGCGTCCACGTAGTCGTCCAGATTCAGCGTGGGCTGCGACCGGAACATGTACCGGACCGCCGGGCGGCCCATCATCCGCACCGCGGCCCGCATGTTCTTGGAGTAGGCGATGTACGTGTACGTCCCCCTGCCGGCGGCGGCGTACGCGGCGACCGGGCCCGTGCCGAAGTCCGACTGGTCCATCACGACACCGTGTCCGGCGTCCACGACGTACAGGCTGGAGTAGGTCATCGAGCCGCGCACGGCGGACATGGTGGCCTTCCAGCCGCCCTGGGAAGCGGCCGTCGACGTGGTGGACACCGCCTCGAGCGCCGCGACCATCTCGGTGGCGGACAGCGCGGTGGTGCCGGCGGCGTACGCGGCCTGCGGGACCGCCACGAAGCCGGCGGTCAGCGCGATGGTCGTCATCAGGAGAGCGGACCGGGACGGACGGAACATGCATCACTCCGGGGGGAAGGGTGGGGTCGCGGTGACCAAGCAGAACGGGTGGACGGTGCGTGGCGGGTGCGCGCCGGTTGCGGAACGGGTGCCGGCGGCACGCGCACCGGACGGCCGACGAACGTTCCCACCGGCCACGGCGAGATCGGGCCGGGTCGGAACTCCCGGGGGAGCTGTGTGGCGACGGCCCGGTGGCCGAGCCGGTGCGGCCGGCCGGCCGTTCGGCGGACCGGCCCGGCCGCGGGCGGTCGGGGCCCCGCCGGATCGGGGCAGCGCGGAAGGCGACCGGACTGCAAGGATGAGCCCGCCAAGAAAAGGGATTCACCTTCGAGGAGTGGCTGTGCCCGACGGCGACGACGTCATCCTTCCCGCGGCGGGGCCGGCCGCCCCGGCGTTCGTGCCGTCACCGCGCCCGCCGGATGCCGCGGAGATGTTCCCGGGGGCGCCGCTGGGTGTCCCCGCGCCTCCGGCCGCGCCGCCGGAACCACCACCGGGGCCGCGCGGCCGCCGCGGGCTCCTGTGGGCCGGCGGTGTGCTCGCCCTCGTCGCCGCGCTCGCCGTCGCCGGCGGGGTCGTCCACGTCGCGCAGCGCGAGGCGCCCGGTACGCCGGCCGGGGCCGCCGCCGAGCCGTCCGGCCCCCAGACCGCGAAGGAGTGGGTGGACGCCATCCTGCTGTACCAGGCGCAGGCTCTCCTGACCGGCGACGAGAAGGCCTGGCTGGAGCCGGTCGACCCGGGCCGGCCCGGGCTGCGCACCCGCTACCGCACCATGTTCCGGTCGCTGCGGTCGCTCGGCGTGCGGCACTTCGAGCACCTCACCACCGACGTGTACGACGAGGACGAGGACACGTTCAAGGCCGACGTGCGGATCAGGTACTGCCTCACCGGCGACCTCTGCGACTCCGCGCCGGTCCTGCCGGAGGCCCTCCAGGAGCTCAGCCTCGCGTGGCACGACGACCTGCCGCTGGTCACGTCGGTCGCGTCGACGAAGAGCGACGACGACCTCCTGCCCGCGCCCTGGGAGGAGACCGAGCTCATCGCCGCCCAGGGCAAGCGGCTCACGCTGGTGGCCGCGCCCGGCGAGCGCAAGTACCTCGAGCGGCTGCTGCCCGTCGCGGAACGCGCCGCCGCGGTCGTCGACCGCTTCGCCGGGATGGTCGGGAACCTGCAGCGGCACTACCGGATCTACCTGGCCGGTCCCCGGCAGTGGAAGACCTGGTACGGCGGCGCCCAGGGCACGGCATGGGTCGGCTACACGCAGACGATCACCCCGACGATGACCGACGTGGTGCTGAACATGGCCGAGCTGAAGGACGACCCGGAGCTCCTCGCGCTGACGATCCAGCACGAGCTCGCCCACGTGGCGACCGTCGGCGGCGTCGACCTGAGCGCCTCCGGGTGGAGCGGGATGTGGCTCGAGGAGGGCATCGCCGAGTACATCGGCTGGTATCCGAAGCCGGCCACCGCCAGCTGGAGCCGCCAGTCCGTGCGCGACGCGGTGCACGGCAGCGGGCGCCCGGAGTCCGTCGCGCTCTCCGCGCTTCCCGACGACGCCGGCGGGGAGGAGACCGACGCCTTCTACGGCCTGGGTCACTTCGCCGCGAGCTGCTTCGCCGCGAAGTACGGCGAGCGGGCCCTCATGACCTTCGTCCGGCTGTATCTGCGCGAGGACAAGGACCTCGACCGGGCGTCCGGGGAGGCCTTCGGCAAGCCCTTCGCCGCCGTCGACAAGGCCTGTCTCACCTGGATCCGCCGCAAGGCCTAGGGCCGCGGCGGCGACCGGTCCGCACGCCCGCGTCGAGGGCATCGGCCCGGGCCGGGCCGATGCCCTCGACGGTGGTGGTACGAGGAGCGCGGGAGACCTATCCTCCGGGCTGCAGGCGCGGCGGCGTGCAGTTGCGAAGGACGTACTGGCGTCCTGGGGCGCCGTGGCTCGCCGGCTTCCCGGAGGCCGGGGGCAGCGGGGCGATCTCGGTGTGGTCGAGGTCGCCGGCGATCTCGACGGTCCTCCCGGCCAGCGCAGCCCAGCCGGACTTGCCGTCGATGTAGACCGGCGTGCCACCGCCGAGCACGAGCACCGCCCCGGCGGCCGCGTCGCCCGCGATGCCGCGCAAGGTCACGTGCCGGCCCACGAGATGGTCGATCGTCACGGGTGGTTCCGTGCGAACGTCACGGAGAAGACCTGGCGGTCGAAGTCCAGCAACGGCCGGGAATAGTGCCTCAGCGTGCTCTGGTAGACCTTCATCCCCGGTTCGGCGTGGTTTGCGTGCCACCAGTTCCCGGTGCCTTCGTCCAGCCAGCCGTAGTCGAAATTGACATATCCCGGCTTGGCCACGTAACGATATCCCGTCATGTCGACCTGGTCCGTTTCCGGGTCCGGAAGGAATGCGCGTGCGGCCTGTTCGTCCGTCCATGTCGGATCCTGCTTGGAATAGAAACGCTTCGAGAAGATGACCGCGGTCCACTGGGACGTCGGGCCGCCGGGCAGCGAGCGGGTGACGTTGTCGATCCGGCTCAGCAGCGGGTGCTGCTCGACGGCCCGGACGAACTGGCTGCTCGTCGGGTTGGTGGCCAGGATGTCGTTGATCGCGTCCTGCACGTTGCGGGCGGTGTCGAACGTGCCGAACGACATGCCCAGCGGCGGGTTGATGTTCCCGCGTTCCAGGTTGACCGTGGTGACGCCGATGCAGCCCCTGGCCAGGGCCTGCTTCTCGGTCTCGGTCATCGGCCGGCCGTACTTGTTCTCGAAGAGCTCGATGAACGCCGGCACGGACCAGGTCTTGGTGCTGACCCCCGGAGGCAGGGCCGGAGCCAGGGGTGCCAGCTCGATGGCGGTGGCCGCGTTGGCGTTCGCGAGCGACCTCTCCGCGGGCGGCACCTCGGCGATCGCCGGCTGACTCGCGCTCGCCGCCGGAGCGGGCGTCCGCGGATCGTGGTCGGTGGCGAGCGCCGGAGCCGACACAGAGGTGGCGAAACTCATTCCGGTTACAAAGATGACAAACAATCTACCGAGGCTCTTTGCCATCGATACCTCCCTATCTACGCGGAAGGAACTTACACCATTCGATCGGCCATTGCGACGCGGGAGTCCGTCCTCATGGGATCGGCGGTGGAATACGCTTATCCATTTGCTTGGACAAATGGCGTGGGTCCGCGTGGACAAGGGTGCGGGTGTGGGTGCCGAGCCCGGTGCGGAACTGACCGCCGTGCACCTGGCGATGCTGCGCGAGGAAGCACGGTCGTGCCGGGCGCGGGCGTGTGGGAGCAGACCGACGGCGCCGCCCGGCGCGTCGACGCTGACGGCACGATCGCCCGGATCGCGGTGGCGCTCGGCGGGGGCCGGCGGCTGCACCTGTTCACCCCGGTGCCGGGCGGTGGAGTGGCGGAACACGTCGCCTCGGTGGCGGCCACGCGGATCGACCGGAACGGCGCTGTCGCCGCGGCCACCGGTGCCGACGCCCGCGGCATCGGCGCGATCGCGGCGGCACGCGCCGGTGACGAGCTCTTCCTGAGGGGGCCCGGTGTGAGCGTCGAGACGTGTCGGGCCGCCGGTCCGGGAGCCGGCTGGACGCCGGACCGGCGGACACCACCCGGGCGAACGTGCCGGACGTCTTCGCCGCCGGCCCGCCGGGCGGCTCGTTGCACGGGGCTACGGTGCCCGGGGTGTCCTACCGCACCCGATCGCGAAACCGCGCACGCCCGGCCGTTCGGGCCGGGCGTGCGCGGTTCGCGGGGATGGGCCGGCCGCTCAGGCGAGAGCCGGGTAGTCGGTGTAGCCGTGGTGGTCGCCGCCGAAGAAGCTGGCCGGGTCGGGGGTGTTGAACGGACCGCCGGCGGCGAGGCGCGCGGGAAGGTCGGGGTTGGCCAGGAACAGCGCGCCGAAGGCGATGACGTCCGCGGTGCCGTCCTCGATCAGCTCCAGCGCCTCGGGGCCGGTCGGCGCGGGGTGGGTGAGGGGGTTGAGGATGAACGTGGTGGGCCATTCCTTGCGCAGCCGGCGGGTCAGGTCGCGGTCGGGTCCCTCGACCAGGTGCAGGTAGGCCAGGCCCAGCGGAGCCAGCCGGTCGACCAGCGTGCCGTAGGTGGCGTCCGTGTCCTCCTCGACGATGTCGTTGTAGGAGTTGCTCGGCGAGATGCGCAAGCCCACCCGCTCGGCGCCGATGGCGTCGGCGACGGCGGCCGCGACCTCGGCGCCGAACCGGGTGCGACCCTCCACGGTGCCGCCCCAGGCATCGGTGCGCCGGTTGGCGTTGGCCGACAGGAACTGGTGGACCAGGTAGCCGTTGGCACCGTGGATCTCGACGCCGTCGAACCCGGCGGCGACGGCGTTGCGGGCGGCGGTCGCGAAGTCGCGGATCGTCTCCCTGATCTCCTGCTCGGTCAGTTCCCTCGGTGCGATGAACTGCTGCGGCCCCTGCTTCGTGAAGATCTGGCCGGCGGGGGCGACCGCGGACGGCCCGACGGGGGTCAGGTCGCCCGGCAGCACGCTCGGGTGGCCGATGCGCCCGGCGTGCATCAGCTGGGCGAAGATCACTCCGCCCGCGGCGTGGACGGCGTCGGTCACCGTGCGCCAGGCGGCGACCTGCTCGGCCGAGTGCAGACCGGGGGTGTCGGGGTAGCCCTGCCCCACAACCGACGGCTGGATGCCCTCGGTGATGATCAGACCCGCCGAGGCGCGCTGCGCATAGTACGTGGCCATGAGGTCCGTCGGCGTCTCGCCGGGACCGTAGGCACGGCTGCGCGTCATGGGTGCCATCGCGATGCGGTTGGCCAGGCGCTTGCCGCCCAGCTCGTGCGAGTCGAATGCTGAGGTCATGATCAGTCCCTGTCCCGAGGATTTACCTGTCCGAACAAGTAAAGCACCGCCGGATGGCGCGGGGAACGCTCCCGTAACTCACGTCACTTGCGGCAACAAGCTGGGAATAAGTGCGTACGGTAAACTGAGGGCCGCAAAATCACTGCTCGCACAATGTTTCGGCCCGCCGAGGAGGTCACGTGCCCGCCGAAGGACCGACCTGCCCGGAGCCGAGCCTCGCGGAGGGCGTGCCGGTCCCGGCCTGCGCCCGGAACGGGCCGGTCAGTCACGCGATCTTCCGGGTCGCCCGGCTGCACCGGATGCACGTCGGCCAGCTGCTGCGCCGGGTGGGCCTGCACCCCGGGCAGGAGCTGGTCATGATGCATCTCTGGGAGCGCGGCCCCCAGCGCCAGGCCGACCTCGTGCGGCTGCTCGACTCGGACGCCGCCACCATGACCCGCACCATCCAGCGCCTGGAGCACGCGGGCTTCGTCCGCCGCTGCCCGTGCGCCACCGACAAGCGCGCCACCTTCATCGAGCCCACCGCCGCGAGCCTCGCCCTGCGCCGCGAGGTGGAGAGCATCTGGACCGAGCTGGAGGACAGGACCCTCGGCGACCTGAGCGCCCCCGAACGCGCCGAAGCCCTCCGCCTCCTGGAGTGCATCGAGGACAACCTCGCGGGTGCCGCCACTCAGGACGGCTGAGATCGGGAGGACCGCTCGGACCCGCTGCGGGCCGGCTCCGACGGCCGGAGCTGACCGCGCTCACCGCGAGAGCCCGTGGATGCCCCGGATCCCGACCGTATCGAGGCCCACCCGGAGGGGCTGGCCGCGGATGCCGCCAACCGCGGCCGGCGGGCTCGACACGACCTACTGACCGCCGGTCACTCGTCCCGGTCGCCCGGGACGACGAGTCCCGTCTCGTAGGCGACGACGACGGCCTGGGCGCGGTCCCGGAGGGCGAGCTTGGCGAAGATCCGGGCGACGTGGGTCTTGACGGTGGCCTCCGTGAGGGTCAGTGCCCGGGCCAGCTCGGCGTTGGACAGGCCGCGGCCCATCAGCGTGAGAACCTCGAGCTCGCGCGGTGTCAACGAGGCGAGGTCACGGTGCACGGCCGGCGGCTCGCCGGACGCAGCACGCCGATGGTCGGCGGCGAACCGTTCGACGAGCCGCCGGGTGATCGACGGGGCCAGGAGGGCGTCGCCGGTGCCGACCAGGCGTACCGCGGCGGCGAGGTGGGCCGCGGTCACGTCCTTGAGCAGGAAGCCGCTGGCGCCCAGGGCCAGGGCGGCGTAGACGTAGCGGTCCAGGTCGAAGGTCGTGAGCATGATGACCCGGCAGGCCGGCTGTTCCCTCAGGATGTGCCCGGCGGCCTGCAGGCCGTCCATGGTGGGCATGCGGATGTCCATCAGCACGACGTCGGGCCGCAGCCGGCGGGCCGCGGTGACCGCCTCGGCGCCGTCGGCGGCCTCGCCGGCCACCTCGATGCCCCGGGCGGTCAGGATCATGCGGAACCCGGTGCGGACCAGGGACTGGTCGTCCGCGATGAGGACGCGAGGCGCCGGCTCGGGAGTGGTCACGCCGTCCGCTCCAGAGGGATGCGGGCGCGGACCCGGTAGCCGCCGCCCAGGCGTCGCCGGGCGTCCAGGTCACCGCCGTAGACGGCGACCCGTTCCCGGAGTCCCAACAGACCCCGGCCCGGCCGGTCGGCGGCCGGTGCGGACGCCGGCCCGGCTCCGGTGTTGAGTACCTCGACCCGCAGGTAGCGGTCGCCGTACCGGATGGCCACCTCGGCCTTGACCCCGTCTCCGTAGCGCAGCGCGTTCGTCAGGGCCTCCTGCACGATCCGGTACGCGGTGAGGTCGACCCCCGCGGGAAGGGGCCGGGGCTCTCCCGAGATCCGTACCTCGACGGGGAGCCCGGCGAACGCGATCCGGT
Organism: Couchioplanes azureus; assembly: GCF_014648355.1. Taxonomy (GTDB): domain Bacteria; phylum Actinomycetota; class Actinomycetes; order Mycobacteriales; family Micromonosporaceae; genus Actinoplanes; species Actinoplanes azureus. The sequence goes on along the minus strand of NZ_BMQY01000002.1, from coordinate 108,653 downwards.
CGACGAGCGGGCCCAGCCGGCTCAGCCCCGGCTGCGGCGACAGCTCGGCATCGCCGTCGCCGCTCGGCGACGGGGCCAGCAGCCCGAGCAGGTGGCGTAGTTCGGTCAGCGTGTTGCGGCCCGCCTCCTCGACGGCCGCCAGCGCCGTCGCGGCGTCGTCCGGGCTGGTGGCCAGGACTTCCCGCGCGGCGCCGGCCTGGACCACCATCACGCTGACGTTGTGACTGACGATGTCGTGCAGTTCCCCGGCGATGCGGGCCCGTTCGGTGTGGACGGCGGCCTGGGCGGCGGCCTCCCGTTCCCGTTCCAGCAGCCAGGTGCGTTCCTCGATGGCCGCGCGGTGCAACCGCCGGGTACGCCGCAGCGCGACGGCGAGCCCGGCCGCGGCCGCGACGGCCGCCACCAGCAGCGCCGCCGACCAGAACACCCCGTACCGCCACACGCCGACCACCTTCGCACCCCGTGACAAGATCCGCATCATCCCCCGGTACCGGCGGCATACATCCGCGGGATGACCCCGGTGCCCGGCTACCACCTCGGGCCGATGCCCGGCACCGGGCGACGTCCTACGGTTCTCGCCATGATCGACGACAACGGGGAGGCGCGGACCGTCGTGCAGATCGACGGCGTGCGCAGACAGTACGGCGAGACGACGGCCCTGAACGGGGTGTCGCTGCGGATCGGCGCCGGTGAGGCGGTGGCGGTCATGGGGCCGTCGGGGTGTGGCAAGTCCACACTGCTCAACATGGTGGCCGGGCTGGACCGCCCGACGTCCGGTTCGGTGGTCGTGCACGGTCAGGACCTGGGCTCGCTGGACGAGACCGGCCTGGCGCTGTTCCGCCGCCGCCGGATCGGCATGATCTTCCAGTTCTTCAACCTCATCGACGACCTGCCGGCCCTGGACAACGTCGCGCTGGCCGCCCAGCTGGCCGGGGTGCCGGCCGGTCAGGCCCGCCGGCGGGCCCGCGAGCTGCTCGGCGAGCTGGGCATCGCCGACCGGGGCGACGCCTATCCGGCGGTGCTCAGCGGCGGCGAACGGCAGCGGGTCGCGGTGGCGCGGGCCCTGATGAACCGGCCCGCGGTCCTGCTGGCGGACGAGCCGACCGGGGCGCTGGACAGCGAGTCGGGCGAGCAGGTGATGGACCTGTTGATCGACCTCAACGAGATGGGGCAGACGTTGCTGCTGGTCACCCACGACCACCGGCTGGCGACCCGGTGCGCCGGCCGGCTGGTGGAGGTCGCCGACGGCCGGGTGGTCCGCGACGGCACGCTGGAGCGTACGCCGTGAGCGCGGTGTGGCGGGTCGCGCGCGCGGCGGTCCGGCGCCGCCGGCTGCAGACCCTGGTCGTCGGCCTCGTCTCGGTCCTGTCCACCGCCACCGTGACGGTCGCGCTGGCCCTGCTGACCGCCGCGTCGGGCCCGTTCGACGCCGCGTTCGACCGGCAGCACGGGGCACATCTGGTCGCGGCGTTCGACGCCGGCAAGGTTTCCGCCGGGCAGCTCGGCGCGCGGCCGGCCGGGGTGGCGGCCGTCGCGGGTCCCTTCGCGCAGGCGGTCCTGGACGTCCCGGCGACCGCCGACTCGACGCTCGGGCCCGTGTCGCTGACGGTGGCCGGGCGCGCCGATCCGGGCGGCCCGGTCGACCGGGTCGAGGTGTGGACCGGCCGGTGGGCGACCGGGCCGGGGGAGATCGTGCTGAACGCGCCTCCCGACCGGCGGGCCGCGACGCCCCCGGGCGCCGGTGAGCAGCTGCACGTTCCCGGCGGCCCCACGCTCACCGTGGTCGGACGCGCGTACAGCGTGAGCCACAGCGCCGACGCCTGGGTCGCTCCGGCGCAGATCTCGGCGCTTCGTCCCACGGCCCTGCAGGTGCTGTACCGGTTCTCCCACGCCGACCGGCAGGCCGACCTCGATGCCGGGCTGGCGGCGGTGCGCTCGGGCCTGCCGCCGGACGCGGTTCTCGGCACCCGGTCGTACCTCACGATCAAGCAGGCCCTGGCCGCCGGGCCCGGCGCTTATCTGCCCTTCCTCGTCGTGTTCGGCGTCCTCGGGCTGACGGTGGCGGTGCTCATCGTCGGCAACGTGGTCAGCGGCGCGGTGGTGACCGGGCTGCGGCACATCGGCGTGCTCAAGGCGCTCGGCTTCACCCCGCGCGCGGTGGTCGCGATCCACCTGGTCATGGTGCTGGTGCCGGCGACGGCCGGGGCCGTGCTGGGCACCGTGGCGGGGGCGGTGTCGGCCCAGCCGCTGACCCGCTCCGCGTTCCAGGCGGCCGGCTACACCGCCGGCCTGGGCGCCGACCTGGCGGTGATCCTCACGGCCCTGGTCGTGGTGCCCGCGGTGGTGACGGTCGCCGCGCTGGTGCCGGCGCTGCGGGCGTACCGGCTGCCGGCGGCCCGGGCGATCAGCGCGGGCAGCGCCCCGCGCACCGGTCGCGGGCTGTGCGTCCAGCGCCGGCTGAGCGCAAGCCGGCTGCCCCGCCCGGTCGGCCTCGGGCTCGGCCTGCCGTTCGCGCGCCCGGGCCGGACCGGCCTGACCCTGGCGGCGATCCTGCTCGGCGTGACGACCGTGACGTTCGCGACCGGCCTGGTCGGCACGGTCACCCGGTACGCCGCCGCGGCGGACACCAACAACGCGGCACCGGTGGCGGTCCGCTCCGGCATCGCCGCGCTGGGCGAGGTGGCGACGCCGTTGTCCGGCGCGCGGCTCGAGGCGCTGCTCCGGTCGCTGCCGGGAACCGCGCAGGTCACGGCCAGCACGAACATTCCGGTGACGGTGGCCGGCCGCAGCGGCTCGCTCACCGGCACCTTCCTGCGCGGCGATCACGCCACGACGGGCCTGCCGAAGCAGGTGATCGACGGCCGCTGGCCGGCGGCACCGGACGAGATCGCCGTACCGTCCGCGGTCCTGCACCGGCACGCCCTGCACGTCGGCGACCGGCTCGCGCTGCAGCGCGGCGACCGGCGGGTGACCGTCCGCATCGCCGGCGAGACCCTGTCCGGCGGGGTGGGCGCCAACGACTTCTTCGCGACCTGGCCCACCCTCGAGGCCCTGGCGCCGGGCTACGAGCCGGTCACGAGCGAGATGTTCTACGAGATCGCGCCGGCGCCGGGCACCGACGTCACGAGGTACGTCGAGGCCGTGCGGGCGGCCGCACCCGGCCTGACCGCCTGGGACAACCGCGCGACGAACGACTTCACCACCGCCATGGTGGCCCTGAGCGCGACGCTGTCGGTGCTGCTCGGCGTCGTCGCGGCGCTCGGGGTCCTGCACACCGTGCTGCTCAACGTCCATGAGCGACGCCGTGACCTCGGCATGCTCAAGGCGATCGGGATGACGCCGAGGCAGGTGGTCGCGATGACGGTGACGTCGATGGCCGCGCTCGGCCTGCTCGGCGGGCTGCTCGGCGTGCCGGCCGGGATCCTGGCCCACCGGCTGATCACGCCGCTCGCCGCCCGGGCGGCACAGATCAGCACCCCGGCCTTCCTGCTGGACGTCTGGCGTCCCGCGACGATCGGCGGGCTGGCGCTGTCCGGGATCGCGATCGCGATCGCCGGTGCGCTGATTCCCGCCCGGTCGGCCGCGCGGCTTCCGGTGGCCCAGGCGCTGCACACCGAGTGAGGAGCGAGTCGCCACGCCGCGGGTCCGGCCCGCGGCATGGCGCCGGAAGTGGTCCGGTCGGCGGACATTCCTTATTTCCCAGATTCGTCATTGAAGTCCGCTTTATCGTTCCTTTTATGCGTTTAGCCTTTATTGCGCGCCGTGCCCTACCGCAGCGGCGCCACCTCGGACTGGTGCTCGCCGCGGTGCTCGCCGCGACGAGCACTCCCACCGCCGCCGTCGCGGCGACGCCGCTGGTGTCGGTCGTCCCGGCCCGCTCGGTCGGCTTCGACGGCCTGGTCTACGCCAGCGCGTACGCCGGATCCACGGTGTACGTGGCCGGCAGCTTCCGCAACGCCATCGTGGACGGACGGTCCGTGCCGCGCAAACGCCTCGCCGCGCTGGACGCCCGTACCGGCCAGCTGCTGCCGTGGGCGCCGGCGACCAACGGCACCGTCTTCGCGATGACCGCGTTCGGGGGGTCGTTGTACGTCAGCGGCAAGTTCACCACCGTCGCCGGTCAGCCTCGCGCGGGCCTCGCCGGCATCGATCTGCAGACCGGCGCCGTCGGCTCCCTGCGGCACACGGTGACGGGCGAGGGGCGCGCGCTCGCCGTGGGTGGCGGACGGCTCTTCCTCGGCGGGGAGTTCAGCGCGGTGGACGGACGCGCGGCCCGCAACCTGGCGGCGTTCCGCCTCGCCGACGGCGCCCGGGACACCGCGTTCACCAGCGGCGCCGACAAAGAGGTGAAGGCCTTGACGGTGGCCGGCTCCCGGCTGTACGTCGGCGGCTCGTTCCACCGCCTCAACGGGGCCGACGGCACCGTCCGGCTGGCCGCGCTCCGGCTGGCCGACGGCAAGGTCGACACCACGTTCCGGCCCGCCACGCCGTACGGCGTCATGGCGCTCACCGTCGCACCGGACACGGTGTACGCGGGGCTGGCCGGCCCCGGCGGCCGGGTCGCCGCCTACCGCCCGGACGGCGGCCTGGTCTGGAGCAGCGTCACGGACGGCGACGTACAGGCGATCACCTACCTGGACGGGACCGTGTACGCCGGCGGGCACTTCACCGTCGCCTGCCCGCAGCGGTCGCGCACCGCCACCTCGTGGTGCCCGGCCGACCTGCGCACCCAGCCGAAGCTCGCGGCATGGAACGCCGGGACCGGCGCGCTGCTCGCCTGGAACCCCAAGAGCAACGGCAAGTGGGGAGTCCTCACCATGGACGCCAACCCGGCCCTGCGCCGGATCGCGGTGGGCGGCGAGTTCACCACCTTCGGCGGCGCCGACCGCCCGCACTTCGCGCAGTTCTCCGCGCCTTGTCCCTACGGATGCGGCGGCCGGTCGGGCTCTCGCGCCGGCTAGCAATGGTGGCCGGCCGGGCCGGGCCCGTCGTCGACACCGCCGTCGTGGTGTACGTGACCGATGTCGGGTGACAGGTCAGGGCCGGCGTACGGCTCGAAGTGGTGGTGCATCTCGACGTCCGCGTTCACGTGCACGTCGAGATGCACCGTCACAGTGTCGTGGGGATGGCCCGATGCGGCGGTGCCGGGCGGCGGGCCGTGCGGGGCCTGGGGCGAAGGGTCGTGGGTGAGGTCCGCGTGCACCTCGGCCCCGACCGTGGCATGGCCGCCGTATCCGACGGCGCCCCACCCGGCGACCGCCCCGAGGCCCGGTACGACGGCCCGGGAGGCGCCGCTGCGCCGGACCCGCAGCATCATCCCGGCCGTGGCCGCCGGGGCCGGCCCGGGCGGCGCCGGTGCGGGGCCCGGGCGGGGCGTGTGCAGCCACGCACTACTGCGGAAGTTCTTGCCGGGCACGGCCACCGCGGTCGCCGTGAAGTCGGCACCGTCCAGCGTGGAGTCACCCGGCCTGACCACCGCCTGGAACAGCTCGTCGGTCACGGCCAGGGCGAGATCGATCGAGTCGTCGTCCACCAGCGCCGCCCGCATCTGCGGCGAGTCGACCACCCGGCAGGCCTCGATGACCGCCTCACCCACGTACCCGTTGGCTCCGGTGGCGATGATTCCCTCGGCCAGGGCCGCCCGCAGGCGCAGCCGGCCGAAGAGGCCGCCGTCCCGGTTGGTCTCGTAGAGACCGTGCCGCAGGCCGAGAACGAGCGCGGGAACCGCGTGCGTCTCGTCCAGCCCGGGCCGCATGACGATCAGCTGCCCGTCGCCCTGCTTCTGCGGGCGCGGCCAGACGATGCCCGCTCGTGCGCACGCGTCCTGCATGACCCGGGTCAGCCGGCGCTGCGCGTCCACCTGCTCGCGGTTGCTGTGCCGGCTGTACCGCTCGATGTCGGTGACCAGGCACAGCCGGCGACGGAACCGGGGCGTGCTCACGGGATCGCCGCGAACTGGGTGATGATGTCGACCGCCCCGGCGTCGACCTCCGCGAGCCGCGCACGGTGGCCCGCGAGCCGCTGCTTCATCTCGGCCGCGCCGCCCTGGCCGCGGGTGAGCTCCTGCAGCACGTCCTCGACGTCGTGGCGTACGGCGGCCAGCTGGGCACCGAGGCTGTCGTCGATGCCGGCCCGGATCGCGTCCAGGGCCGCCTGCACCTCGACCCCGATCTTCGCCGTCTGCTCGGCCGACCCGCTGCGGATGTCGTCCGCGACCTTCTCCGCGACCTTGGCGGCCAGGTGCTCGTTCGCCTTGTCCACGCCGATGACCAGCTGGACGAACGCCGCGCCGGCCAGCACCAGGGCCAGGCCGACCGGTCCCAGGCCGACCAGCACGCCGAGCACCGCGACGCCGAGCTGGGGTCCGACGCCGAGCAGCACCTGCTTGAAACCGAACCGGGCGCCGACCAGCGCCATGCCGGGGCTCAGCAGGACGAGCGCGACGGCGCTGGCGGCCGTCCGCTCCAGGGCGGACGGCTGCGCGACCGCCGTGCCGTCCGCCGTCGCGCCCGCGGTGAAGGACAGCTTGACGTCGTCGACCCCGGCCACGAAGTGGCGCAGGCTCCCGTCGATCTCCTGCTCGAGGCGCTCCATGTGCCGCTCGAGCAGCGGCATGAGCGTGTCCTTCTGCCACGTGGCGAAGTGCTCCTGGAGCTTGGCGCCGAGCCGGTCGGCGAGCTCCTTGGTGGCCGCCTCGGTCTGCTTCCGCGCGGTGATCGGATTCGCGGTGATCTTGTGGGTGCGCTCGGCGGCACGGGCCCACCCGGCACAGGACGACGCCGCCTCGGCCAGCATCCGCTGCGCCGACGTCTCGGCCTCCATCCGGGCCTTGGCGAGTTGCTCGTCGACCAGCTGGACGATCAGCCGCCGTTCCTGCTCCAGCCGCCGCAACGGCTCCTGTGCGCGTTCGTAGCGGTCGCGCAACGTCTCGACGTTCTGGTCGAGCATCATGATCTGCCGGTCGATGGCATCCCGCGCCTCGGCCACCATCCGCTGCAGCAGGCGGGCCGGCGGCACGATCTTGACGCGGGCCCGCTGGTTGCTGAGGAAGCGCTCCAGCTCCCGCTCGAACTCCGGGATGCCGGAACCGGCCACGGCGGCGGCGTCTCCGGTCTGCCGGCCGACCAGCGCGGCCTTCGCGTTGACGAAGAACACCCGGTGCGGGCCGGCGTCCCAGTTCTGCGACAGGATCCGGCGCACCCGGTGGCGTACCCGCTCGCGCTCGTCCGGATCGTCGTCGACGAAGTTGATCCGGTTGCATACGAAGAACATGTCCTCGTGGCCCTGCGCCTTGATGTGCAGGTTGAGGAAGTCCTGCTCACTCGCCGAGAGCACGCGGGTGGCGTCCGAGACGAACACGATCGCGTCGGCGCGTCCCATGTACCCCATGGTCACCCGGCTGCGGTGCGGATGCTCGTTGAGGCCGGGGGAGTCGACCACGGTGACCCCGTTGCGGCAGAGCTCCAGCGGCCAGTCGATCTCGGCCAGGCCCCACGGGCTCTCGCTCTCCGGGTCGTTCTCGTCGATGGTGATGTAGTGGGTGAGGTCCTCGATGCGGACCGGCTTGGCGACCTCGGACCGACCGTTCGGCGCGGCGGGGTCCAGCTCGTACAGCCGGGCCGCCTTCTCCTCGCTCCACCGCACGACGCTCAACACCGCGGTCGTGGGCGTCGCGTACGCCGGCAGCACCTTGTCGCCCAGCACGGCGTTGATCGTGGTGCTCTTGCCGGTCTTGAACTCGCCGGCCACCAGCACCACGAACTCGTCGCTGCGGACCCGGTCGCGCAGCTCGTCGAACGCGGAGAGCTGCGGCAGCCGCAGGTCCCCGGCGACCTCGCCCATGACGTCCACCAGGCGCAGCAGCTCGCCGCGCACCTGGCCGACCCATTCGTAGCCGGTCTGATTCCTGCCGCTCATGCCTCGGTCCCGTCCGTCGTCAGGGTCGATTCGATCTCGTCGCGCAGCCGGGTGGCCGCATCCGCGATCTCCGTCCACCGGGTGGTCCGGTCCGCGGGCGGTGCCGCGCTCAAGGCCGCCTCGCGGTCCGCGTACCACTGCTTGCGCTGCTGCACGGCCTCGTCGACGAGCTGGTCGTAGAGGGAGCGGATCGCCTCGGCCACGCCCAGGCCGAACTCGCTCACCGCCCGGTCGACCAGCCCGGCGAGGTGGCGCTCGGCCACCCGGCGCTGGTTGTCGACCGCGCCGCGGAGCAGCACCTCGCCGAAGACGACGCCGGCCGCGGTCGCGCCCAGCGAGGCGAAGGGGAAGAATCCCGCGCTCAGGGTGCCGATGAGCAGTGCCAGGCCGAGCGGTCCCACCCGGTACGCGATCCGCCGGTTCCGCAGATCGCCCAGCTTCAGGTCGTCCGGGTCGACCTGCGGGGCGCGCAGGCTGGTCAGCGTCACGTCGAGGCCGGACGGCTCGATCCGGAACCGCTCGGCCAGCTGCCGGCGCAACCACTGCAGGTCCAGCTGGACGCCGCCGAGCAGCGACTTCTCGTACTCCTTGGCGGCCGTCGCCAGTTCCCGGCGCAACCGGTACGGCAGGTCGCGCTCCCACCAGGTCCGCGGCTCCGGATGGTGGTAGAGCTCGTACCGCAGGATCTCGGCCAGCCGCTCCCTCGTGCCCGCCAGGTGACCGCGGAAGCGGGCAGCCGCCGCGTTCTGCCGTCGCCGCAACTCGACGCGGATCTCGTCGAAGGCCAGCAACTCGTCGGTCAGCGCGAGGCGGGCCTTGGCGACGTCCTCGGCGCGGGTGTCGGCGTCGAGCGTGGCGGCGTCCGCCGCCGTGGTGGCCAGGTCGGCCAGGCCGCCCATGACCCGGGCGAGTTGCGCGCTGAGCTGTTCGGTACGCAGCCGTACCCGATCGCCGTGGCGTGCGTTCGCGGTCAGCCAGCTCGCCACGGGACCGGCGCCGTGCCCGTCCCGCAGATCCGGTCCGGGAAGAACCGCCAGCCGCGGCGAGATTCCCGCGGCGCGGCTGGTGACGTACGCGAGCACCTGGTCGCGCTCGTCGGCCTCCACCTGGTCGAGCCGGCTGAGCACCAGGGCGATGAGCGGGATGTCGGCGGCCAGCACGAACTCGCGCAGGAAGCGGGTCTCGGTCAGGCTCAGGGCGGCGGTGGCGGACAGCACCATCAGCGTCGCGTCGGCGCCGCGGACCGCCGTCCGCACGCTGGCCGGCACGTCCGGGTCGGCGTCGTTGCAGCCGGGCGTGTCCAGCAGTTCGACGTCGAGGCCGGTCAGCAGGGCGTGCGGCGTGCCGCGGCGCACCACGCTGCCCTCGTCCGGCGGCCGTTCGCGCAGCGACGCCCAGGCCGCCGCGGTGGCGGGGCCGGTCTCGGCCGCGCCGTCCCGCCGGACCTCCAGCCAGTCCGTGGTGTCCCCGACCACCAGGACCGGGACCGGCGAGTCCGCGGCGACGACGTCCCCGCCCAGGAGCTGGTTGACCAATGTGGTCTTGCCGCGGCCGCGTTCGCCGGCCACCACGACGCGGAACGCCGGGCGGGTGGTGTGCCGCTGGATGGCGTTCAGGTCGTCGGCCACCCCGGCGAGGGCGGAGCCGTCCGTCAGGCGCCGGGCCCGCGCCAGCCAGGCGCCCAACGCGGCGGCGCTCACCGTGCCGTCGGGGGTCCCGGTCGCGGTTGCTGTCTTCTCGGTCATGACGTCATCGCCCTTCGCGGCTCGGACGGGATGGTGGTGGGGCGGTGGCGGCCCGGGGCGGAGGGCGCCGGGCCGCCGGTGGCCAGGCGCACGCGCTCCGCCTCCAGCCGGGCGCGGTGCGTGGCCGTTTCCGTCCTCGCGCGCTCCAGCTGCTCCGCACGCCGCCGCAGTTCCTCCCGGCGGCGGTGCTGATCGCTGCGGATGCGGTCGACCGTCTGCCGATAGCTGTCCCGGTACCAGCCGAGGTGATCGCGCAGGGCCAGCTCGGCGCGGTGCGCGGTCTTGGCCACGGCGGCGTCGAGCTGGGTGGCGGCCTGGGCGAACACCGCCTCGGTGGTGGTCACCGCGCTGGTCGTCGCCTCGGCTCGTACCTCGGCCAGGTCGCGGGAGAAGACGGCGCCGGCCACCAGGCCGAGGAACCCGCCGATGACCGTGCCGACGCCCGGCACGATCATCGTGCCGATGGCGGCGCCGGACGCCGCACCCCATCCGAAGGCCATCTTGTCGCGGCTCCGGTCGGCGGTGGCCACGGCGACGGCGGCGCCGAACGTCTCGGTCAGCACGAGCTGATCCGGCGAGATCCGGGTGACCGGTGGCGCGGCCGCCCGCGGCCGGCCGGCCCGCTCCAGCCGGTGGTACTCGCGGTCGAACGCGGTCTGGACGACGCCGGTCGCGGTGCGCAGGCCGTCGGCGAAGATCGGCCGTGCCTCCCCGGCGATCCGGCCGGCCAGCGCGTCGAGCTGCGTGCGGACGAGCTGCGGTACGGTGCCGCGCAGCGCGTCCTCCAGGGCGGAGGTGTTCGGGCAGCCGGCGATCGCCGAGCGCACCTCGGCCCGCGTCCGGCTCAGCGCGGCGGCGTGCACCTTGTGGCTGGCCGCCCGGGCGGCCGACGCGGCTTCGCGCAGCGCCCGGGAGGCGGCCTTGTGGTGCCTGCGCAGGAAGTCGTCGAGATCCGCGATCTGGGCAGCGTCCAGGGCGGACTCCTGCCGGCGCGCCTGCGCCCGGTCCTCGGTCAGTCCGTCGTCGAGCCCGGACAGCAGGTCGTCGAGCAGACGCAGGGCGGTATCGGCGACGGCCGCCGGGCGGCGCTCGCCCACGGTCACCGCGAGCCAGTCGGCGAGTGCGTCGAACTGGGGGGCCCATTCCGCCTGCGCGGCACTGAGCGGCACGCCGCGGCGGAGACGGACCACCGCCCCGGGTGCGCCGAACGCGACGGCGGGCTCCGCCACCCCGAGCGCCGTGCGGACCCGCTGCACGGCGTCGGCCCGCACGCGGTCGTGGTCCTCGGCGTCCACCTCGTCCATCCGGGTGACGACGAAGACGCACCGGCCGAGCAGGTGCGGATCCAGGGCGCCGACCAGGAAGGAGCTCAGCGAGGCGGGCACCAGGGTACGGGCGTTCAGCACGACCACCGCCGCGTCCGCGTCGAGAACGGCGCGCCGGGCGGTCTCGGAGTGCCCGGCGTCGTCGTTGGTTCCCGGCGTGTCGACGATGACCAGCCCCTGGCGCAGCACCGGCGCGCCGTGGTCGAGCTCCACGGCGGTGACCCGGGAGGCCAGGTCGTCGCCGGTGGTGAGCCGCCGCAGCGTCTCCCGGATCGCGCCGTCCGCGACGTCGGCCGGGTTCGACGACCATTGCGTGCCGTCGCGGAACCGGGCACGGACCACCGGCCGCGGTCCATAGGAGATCCGCACGGCCGCCGTCGTCGTCGGTACGGCCGAGGCGGGGAACAGTTCCTCGCCGAGCAGGGCGTTGACGAATGTCGTCTTGCCGCTGGAGAACTCGCCGATGACGGCCAGCCGCAGCCGCGGGTCCGCCAGTCTGTCGTGGACCTGCGCGATCCGGCCCCGCCAGACGTCCCGCCGCTCGTCACCCGGCGGGAAGAGGTCGATCAGGCGGTGTGCAAGGTCGAGATGCTCGCCGAGCCCATGGGCAGCGGGCGGCACCCGGACGCCGTTGGTCACGGCTGGTACCTCCGCGTCGCTGTCGAGAAGGTGCGATGGACGCCAATGAGCTGAGTGGAGCAGCGGCACGGAACCGGCCGCAAGAGGCGCGGAACGCGGCGAGCTCTCCGACCGTGGAATCGAGCCGGGCAGGCCCCCGGCGTGCTCGATCGGCGCCGGACGGGGCCTGAAGTGGTGAGGCCGGGATGCCGTACGGACGACCCCCGGAGAGTCCGCCGGTCGCACGGATGATTTACATAAACCGATATCGATGTCAGGATCGTGGCACCGAGATCATGTGGTGCCCGCACAGTCGTCGATCCGGCCGCGGCACCCAGCAGAAGGGACCTCCCGATGCGCCTACGTCGTGCGCTCGTCCTCGGCGCCGCCTCCCTCGCGGCCGCCGGCAGCCTGCTCGCCGGCACCGCCCCCGCTCACGCCGCCCCCGCTGAAGCCGCCCCGGCGCTGGCCGCCCGCGCCGTCACGCTGGCGTCGACCATCAAGCTGAGCAACTGCTCCGCCGCCCTGGTCCGGTACCCGAACTCCGTCAGCTCCGACCGGGCGATGATGCTCACCAACGGGCACTGCTACGAGCGCGGCTTCATCCCGGCCGGACAGGTGGTGCAGAACCGGGCCAGCAGCCGCTCCGGCACGCTGCTCGACAGCACCGGCGGTGCCCTGGGTACGCTCCGCGCCGACCGCGTGCTGTACGCGACGATGACCGGCACAGACGTCACCCTGTACCGGCTGACCAGCACGTACGCCTCGATCCAGAGCCGCTACGGCGCGACCGCGCTGACCCTGTCGAGCACCCGGCCGGCCCCCGGTAGCTCGATGACCATCCCGTCCAGCTACTGGAAGCGGATCTGGAACTGCAAGGTCGACACCTTCGTCGACACGCTGCGCGAGGACCAGTGGACGTGGCGGGACTCGATCCGCTACGACTCCGCGTGCGACACCATTCACGGCACCTCCGGGTCCCCGATCGTGGACGACAGCACGGGACGCATCGTCGGGATCAACAACACCGGCAACGACGACGGCGAGATGTGCACGCTGAACAACCCCTGCGAGGTCGCCGCCGACGGGACCACCCGGGCCTACCAGGGCCAGAGCTACGGCCAGCAGACCTACTGGTTCACCACCTGCCTGACCAGCAGCCGGGCGATCGACCTGAACCTGCCGGGCTGCCTGCTCACCAAGCCGTAGCCGAACAAGCCGTAGCCGAAGAGGCAGGCCGCGGCTCCCGCGCCCGGCGGGCCACCGCCCGCCGGGCCCGTCGCGGGTCGGGGCCGGACGATCGCCTAGCGGCCGGACGGGCCGGTGGCATCGAGGTCTCCACCCACCTGCCGATAGTCCGGCAATGCGATGCTCTCGGTCCGGTTCCGGGCGATCCGCAGCGTCATGTCCATCGCCCACCTTCGGTTGAGCAGTGCGTTGCGTGCCCGCGCCGTCCACGCACGCCGGGGGGCCAGGAACTTCCCGGCGCCGTCGCCGCTCTTCTGGCACCGGCGTGCGAGACCGCTCAGCAGCGCCTCGTAGCGCGGATACGCCACGGTGTGGTCGCCCTTGGCCCGAGCGAGCTCGCCGGCCAGGATGTACGCGCCGAGCACCGCCGTGCCGGTGCCCATCCCGCCGAGCGTGGCGCCGGCGGCGGCGTCACCCACCAGCGCGACCCTTCCTCGCGACCAGGCCGGCAGGTCCACCCGGCAGATCGCGTCGAAGTACAGGTCGGTGGCGTCGGGCAGCGCGTCCAGCAGCCGCGGTACCTCCCAGCCGAGCCCGGCGAAGCGCTCGTGAACGATGGCCCGCTGCGCGTCGAGGTCGTGCCGGTCGTAGTCCAGCGGCGGTGAGGCGAACATGACGAAGGCGAGCGCCCGGTGCGGGTCCCGGTGGTCGCCGCCCACGCTCGCCATGAGCCCGGGCGCGTTGTGCAGCAGCGAGTCCCGCCCGGCTCGGGAGTGGCCGGCCACGCTCCAGGTGGCGACGTAGTAGCCGAGGTGGCGTACGAAGTCCGCCTCCGGACCGAAGGCCAGGCGCCGAACCTGCGAGTGCACCCCGTCCGCCCCGACGACGAGGTCGAACGTGCGGGCGGCGCCGCTCGCGAAGGTGACCCGCACGCCGTCGGCGGTGTCGGTCAGGGCGGTCACGCTGTCGCCGAAGATGTACTCCGTCGCGTCGCGGCTGTGCTCGTACAGCACCCGGGACAGCTCGCCGCGCAACACCTCGAGATCCCCGCCGGCGAAGTCGGCGGGCAGCTCCATCAGCCGCCGGCCCTGTGCGTCGACGAAGCGCATCGCGGTGCCACCGGTCTGTATCGCCCGTAGTGGGCCCAGCACGCCCATGCGCTCCAGCACCGTCAGGTGGTTCTCGCCGCGGAAGTCGACCGCGTTGCCCCCGGGGCGCAGCCCCGGAGCGATCTCGACCACGGTGGGCCGGAAGCCGTACCGGCCGAGCCAATGTGCCAGGGCGGGGCCGGCCACGCTGGCGCCTGAGATGAGCACGGTCCTGTTCCGCATGCGCCGGTCTCCAAACTGTGTCCGCCGGAAGCTGTTCAGATTTGTGTACGGTAGAAGCAGTTCTGCCCGACCGCAACCCCCGCGGAGTGCCCGATGTCGATGGAACTGCTCTGGGGCGGCCGCGCACGGCCCAGCCGCGGGCCCAGGCCGACGCTGGACCTGGCCGGCCTCGCCGAGGCGGGGGTAGCCCTCGCCGACGCCGAAGGGCTCGCCGCGGTCTCGATGCAGCGGGTGGCCGCCGCGCTCGGCGTCACCAAGATGGCGCTCTACCGGTACGTTCCCGGCAAGGCAGAGCTCGTCGCCCTGATGCTCGAGCGTGCGATCGGCGCACCGCCCCGGCTGGACCCCGGCGACTGGCGCACCGGGCTGGCCCGATGGTCGCGCGCGCTGCTCGACGCCTATCTGCGCCACCCGTGGGTGCTCGACGCCACGGTGGGCCCGCGTCCTCTCGGCCCGCACGAGCTGACCTGGATGGAGGCGGGCCTGCGGCTGCTCGCCGGCACGGGGCTGCGCGGCGCCGAGCGGCTCGACACCCTCGCCGCGCTCGCCGCGCAGGCCCGCTCGATCGCCGACCAGGCGCGTGCCGGCGCCGACCCCGAGGCGCAGTTGACCAGCGTCATCGCGACGGTGCTGCGCGAGCACGGGGAACGGTTCCCCGCGCTCGCCGCGGCCGTCGCCGAGTCCACCGACGACGAGCGCGAGCAGGCGTTCGAGTTCGGGTTGGAGCGCATCCTCGACGGTCTGGCCGCCCTGATGCACCGGCGAGCCCCGTGAGGGCGTACGACGCCTACCGGGTGCTGTCGCGCACGACGATGTGGGCCCGGGGGGCCTCGTAGACGTCGGCGGGGGCTCCGCGCATCGCGTCCAGCAGCGCGCCGGCCGCCAGTTCGCCGATGCGGCCGACGTCGTGGCTCATCGCGGAGAGGGCCGGCACGGCGAGCTGGCACTGGGCGGAGTCGTCCCAGGCCACCACGGAGACGTCGGCCGGGACCCGCAGGTCGTGATCCGTGATGGTCTCCAGGCCGCCGAGCGCCATGACGTCGTTGTCGTAGACGATCGCGGTGGGCCGCACCGGATGCGCGGCCAGCACCTGCGCGGTGGCCGCGCGCCCGGAATCCTGTGAGTAGTCGCCCTCGGCGGTGACGAGGGTCAGGCCGCGGTCGGCGGCCTCGGCCTCGAAGCCGCCGCGGCGCAGCTGGGTGTGGGCGAACCCGAGCGGTCCGCAGACGTGGCCCAGCACGGTGTGCCCGCGGTCGGCGAGGAACCGGACCGCCTCGCGGGCGAATCCCGCGTCGTCGGTCCAGACCGTGGGCAGCCCGGACGCGGTCGACGGGTCGCCGATCACGACGGCCGGCATGCCCAGTCCGCGCACCAGGCCGACGCGGTCGTCGTCCGGGCTGAGGTCGACCAGGATTACGCCGCCGACCTGCCGCCGGGCGGACCACCGCTCGTAGGTGGCGGTCTCGGCGGCGCGATCGGTGACGACCTTGACCAGCACCGACAGGCCCGCGGGCGTCAGCACGCGTTCCAGTCCCTCGAGGAACTCGTGGTAGTAGGGCTCCTCCCCGAGGACCTGGGAAGCCCGGGTCAGCACGAGACCGA
Organism: Couchioplanes azureus; assembly: GCF_014648355.1. Classification (GTDB taxonomy): domain Bacteria; phylum Actinomycetota; class Actinomycetes; order Mycobacteriales; family Micromonosporaceae; genus Actinoplanes; species Actinoplanes azureus. The sequence continues at coordinate 92,927 of NZ_BMQY01000002.1, read as the reverse complement.
TCCGCCCTGGCGCCTGAGTCACCGCATTCTCCGCATCAGATGGTGGACAGGTACGGTAGCGCCTGCCCGGGCGTGTGGCCGGGAGCGACGGACGCCTGGACCACCAGCACCGCCGCGCCGATGCCGGCCGCGTCGCGGGGCTGGGCGGAGAGCTCGACGGACACGGTGTGCCGCCGCCGGGAGCGCGCCGTACGGCCCAGGTGGGTGCGCAGCCGGCGGGCGAAGATCGATCCGGCGAGCGCGACCCCCGGTCCGGTGAGCACCAGGCGGCCGAGGTCCAGCAGGTTCACCACCGACGTCGCGGCGACGCCCAGCCGGGCGGCGGCCTGGTCCAGCACCTGGTAGGCGTCCGGGTCGCCGTGGACGGCGGCCCGCGCGATCGCGTCGTAGGCGTCGGACTCGCTGCCGTCCAGCGGCAGCCGGGCCCGCAGCGCCGCGTTCTCCCGGGCGGCCGCCACCGCCGCCCGGGTCGAGGCGTACTGCTCCACGCAGCCCCGGTTGCCGCACGGGCACGGGCGTCCGTCGTGGTCGATGGAGACGTGGCCGAGCTCGCCGGCGCCGAAGCTCGCGCCGCGGAACAACGCTCCACCGAAGACGAAGCCGGCGCCGATCCCGCTGGACAGGTAGATGCACCCGAACGCCTGTTCGCGCGAGACCCGGCGGCTCCAGAACTCCCCGAGCGCGGCGGCCGCCGCGTCGTTCTCGGTCAGCACCGGCACGCCGATCCGCTCCGCGAGCTCGGCGCGCACCCCGGCCGGATCGGCGCCGGGTTCCCCGGATCCCGGTACGGCGGACGGCGCGACGATCGCCAGCCCCTCGACCCGGCCGCGGGGGAGGTCGAGGCCCGCCGTGAAGTCGTCGAACCGCTCGGCCAGCCGGTCCACCCGCCACGCCTCGTCCGGCGGCCGGGGGACGACCTCGCGGCCGACCACGCCGCCGGTGAGGTCGATGGCGATGCAGGTGACCGTCTGCGGGCCGAGGTGGAAGCCGATGCCGAACCGGCTGCCGGGGTTGATGGCGATGAGCTTGCGCCGTCTGCCGTGGGTCGAGTCGACCGAGCCGATCTCGTGGATGATGCCGTCCGCGATGAGGTCCCGGACGATGTTCGAGATCGACGGCTGGGTGAGGCCGGTCAGCTGGGCGAGCTCGCCCCGGCTGATGGTCACCGCGGAACGGACGACGTCGACGATGAGGGCGCGGCTGCCCGGCCCGGCCGCGGGCGATTCTCGACGTGCCATGACCGACACCGTACCCGTCGGCGGGCACGCCTCTCACCAGCGGCTCGGCGTCGCACGCATCAAATAAATTAGTAATCTAACCTTGACAGCGCCGTGACGCCGGTCTCATGCTGAGCGCTCCAGCGGGCGGTCGGCATCCACCCCCGTCGAACCGGCAGGACGGACATCGTCATGATCAACAAGAGATCCCTCGCGGGCGCCGTCGCGACCGTGGCGCTCGGCCTGGTGACCGGGTGCACCGGGGGAGCGGCGGAGGAGGGCCCGGGGAGCGGCGACTTCTCCGGCGAGGTGAAGGGCGCCATCACGGTCCTGACGAACAGGACGGACCTGGTGAAGACCACACTGCCGCAGTACGCCGGCAAGTTCGAGGCGAAGTATCCCGGCACCAAGGTCACGTTCGAGGCGGTGACCAACTACGAGCGCGACGTCACGACCCAGCTCGGCTCCGGCGACTACGGTGACGTGCTGCTGATCCCGAACACCGTGGCCGTCGACCAGCTGTCTCAGTTCTTCGCGCCGCTGGGCACCGTCGACGAGCTCAGGACCGAGTACCGGTTCGTCGACGAGAAGGCGTACGACGGCCGGGTGTACGGCCTCTCCCTGGGCGGCGTCGCCAACGGCCTCGTGGTCAACAAGCGGATCTGGGCCCAGGCCGGGATCACCGAGCCCCCGGCGACGCCGGAGGCGTTCCTGGCCGGGCTGCGGGCGATCGCCGACCGGACCGGCGCGATCCCGTACTACACAAACTACCAGGACGGCTGGCCGCTGAGCATGTGGAACAACCAGCGGGCCATCCTCGGCGATCCCCGGATCACCGAGGACTTCCCGGCCGACCCCAGTCCGTGGCAGCCGGGCAAGGTCCAGTACATCACCGACGGCCTGCTCTTCGACATCGTGCGCGGGGGGCTCAGCGAGAAGGACCCGCTGACCACGAACTGGGAGGGCGCCAAGCCGATGATCGCCACCGGCAAGATCGCCACCATGCTGCTCGGCTCCTGGGCCGTCCCGCAGATGAGGGACGCCGCCACGGCGGTCGAGGCGGACCCCGGGGACATCACGTTCTGGCCGTTCCCGTACCAGGCCTCCGGCCGGTTCCACGCCCGCATCGAGGGCGACTACAAGGCGGCGGTCAGCCGGAACTCCCGGAACAAGGCGACCGCCCGGGCCTGGCTGGACTGGTTCGTCCGCGAGTCCGGCTTCGCCGCGGACCAGCAGGCCATCCCGCCCACGCTCGACCAGCCGCTGCCCGCCACCCTGCAGGCCTTCACCGCCACCGGCGTCGAGCTGCTCGAGATCCCGGAGGCCACCACCCACGCCGGCAAGGAGGACGAGATCATCCGGGAGTCCGAGATCGACCTCGAGGGCGACATCTACCGGCAGAAGCTGGTCGACATCGCCCGCGGGGCGGCCGAGGGCGACAAGGGCTCGTACTTCGCCGAGCTCAACAAGCGGTGGGGCGCCGCCCAGGCCCGGGTCATGAGGTGATCGCTCGCCTCCGGCGCGGCCCGTGGCCGTACCTCGCGCCCGCGGTCGTTCTCCTGATCACCTTCACGTACGTGCCGGTCGGCAACATGCTGTTCTACAGCTTCCACAAGTGGGACGGCCTGGACCCGACCATGGACCCGGTGGGCTGGGACAACTACGTCCGGGTCTTCACCGAGGAGCGGTACCGGCGGGTCTTTCTGGTCAGCCTCTACTACTTCGCCGCGTCGTTCGCGCAGATCGCGATCGCCCTGTACTTCGCGGTCGTCCTGTCGTTCCCCGTGCGGTTGCGCAACCTGTTCAAAGGCATCCTCTTCTTCCCGTACCTGCTGAACGGCGTCGCGGTCGGTTTCGTCTTCCTCTATCTGTTCCAGCCCGACGGCACACTCGACACGGTGCTGCGGCTGATCGGACTGGGCGAGCACACCAGGCTGTGGCTCGGTGACCCGGACATGGCGAACGTCTCGCTCGCCGCCACGTCGGTCTGGCGGTTCACCGGGCTCAACTTCGTGCTGTTCCTGGGCGCGATCCAGTCCATCCCCGGCGAGATCTACGAAGCCGCGGAGATCGACGGCGCCAACCGGTGGCACCAGTTCCGGCACATCATCGCCCCGGGGATCCGGCGCATCATCAGCCTGTCCTTCATCCTGGCGGTCTCCGGCAGCCTCTCGGTGTTCGAGATCCCGTTCATCATGACCGGCGGCGCGAACGACACCCGGACCTTCGTCGTCCAGGCGTACGAGACGGCCTTCCAGTTCCGGCAGATCGGCCTGGCCTCGGCCATGGCGGTGGTGCTGCTCGTGGTGGTCCTCGTCGTCACCTGGATCCAGCGGCGGCTCCTGCCCGACGAGGAGGTCACGCTGTCGTGAGCACCCTCGCGCGCGTCGCCAAGTACGCCTCACTCGTGGTCGCGTCGGCCGTGGTCCTCGTCCCGCTCGTGGTGGTCCTCTTCGCCTCGTTCAAGACCCACGCGGAATACCGGACCACCGGTCCGCTCACGCCTCCGCGGAACTGGCTCAACGTCGGCAACTTCGTCACCGCCTGGACCGACGGGGACATGCTGCGCGGCTTCTGGAACACCACGGTCATCCTCGTGGCGTCGCTCGCCGGCACCGTCCTGGTCGGCACGCTGGCGGCGTACGCCATCAGCCGTTTCGCCTTTCCCCTCAAGCGTGCGGTCCTCGGACTCTTCCTGGTCGCCGCGCTCGTGCCCGGCGTCACGACCCAGGTGGCGACCTATCGGATCGTCAAGTCGATGGGCCTGGTCAACACCCCGTGGTCGGCCATCGTGCTGTTCCTGGGCACCGACATCGTGTCCATCTACATCTTCATCCAGTTCATGCAGTCGATCCCCCGGAGCCTGGACGAGGCCGCGATGCTCGACGGCGCCGGCCGGTTCACCGTCTACCGAAAAATCGTGCTGCCGCTGATGAAGCCGGCCATCGCCACTGTGGTCATCATCAAGGGGATCGCCGTCTACAACGAGTTCTACATCCCGTTCCTCTACCTGCGATCCGAGGACCTGAACGTCATCTCGACCGCGCTGTTCCGCTTCAAGGGACCGTACGGCGCCCAGTGGGAGACGATCGCCGCCTGCACCATGATCGTCATCCTGCCCACCGTCGTGCTCTTCCTGCTGCTGCAGCGCTTCGTCTACCGCGGCATCACCGCCGGAGCCACCAAGTGAGAAAGGACGTTCCCATGCGGCAGGTCCAGGATCTCGGCGGGGCGTGGGAGCTGCGGGTCGACGCCCACGGCGCGCCGGCGGAGCAGGCCCGGGCGCTGGCCGGTGTCACCGTGCCGGCGCTCGTCCCGGGATGCGTGCACACCGACCTGATGAGCGACGGGCGGCTCGAGGATCCGTTCCACGACGACAACGAGACCGCGGTCGCGTGGGTCGGGCGCACCGGCTGGCGGTACCGCCGCGCGGTGGCCTGGAACGGGCCGGCGCACGAGCGCGTCGACCTGGTGTTCGAGGGGCTCGACACGGTGGCGGCCGTCGAGCTGGACGGCGTCGCCCTCGGCGCGACCCGCAACATGCACCGCAGCTACCGGTACGACGTCACGGCGCTCGTCGACGCCGTCCCGCGCCCGCTCACCGTGCGCTTCGCGTCGGCGTACACCGAGACGGCGCGGGTCCGCGAGCTGCTCGGGCCGCGACCCGGCGCGTACCCCGAGCCGTACAACCTGATCCGCAAGATGGCCTGTGGTTTCGGCTGGGACTGGGGTCCGGCGCTGGTCACCGCGGGCATCTGGCGGCCGGTGCGGCTGGAGGGCTGGAGCACGGCGCGGCTGGCCGTCGTCCGTCCACTGGCGACGTACGACACCAGGGGCCGGCTGGAGGTGACCGTCGACGTGGAGCGCACCCGGGAACGCGACCTGCGTGCCCGCGTCCTGCTCGACGGGCGGGAGCTCGCCGATCTGGATCTGCCGGGTGACTCGACGACCGCGCACGCGGTCGTCGACGCCGGCGAGGTGACGCCCTGGCATCCGCGCGGATACGGTGAACCGCAGCTGTACGACCTGACCGTCGAGCTGCGCGACGGTGACCGGGTGCTCGACCGGTGGGAGCGGCGCACCGGATTCCGTACCGTGAGGATCGACCGGTCCGCCGACGCGGCCGGGCACCGGTTCGTCTTCCACGTCAACGGCGAGCCCGTGCTGGTCAAGGGCGTGAACTGGATCCCGGACGACATCTTCCCGGCCCGGATGACCCGGCAACGCTACGAGCGGCGGCTGCGCGAGGCGGCCGACGCCGGCGTCAACCTGGTCCGGGTGTGGGGCGGCGGGATCTACGAGGACCGGGCCTTCTACGAGGTCTGCGACGAGCTGGGGCTGATGGTCTGGCAGGACTTCCTGTTCGCCTGCGCCTGCTATCCCGAGGAGGAGCCGCTCTACTCCGAAGTGGTCGCCGAGGCGCGGGAGAACGTGCTCCGCCTCGCGCCGCACCCCAGCCTCGTGACGTGGTGCGGCACCAACGAGAACCTGTGGCTGCGCGAACCGTCCGGCTGGCCCGACCAGCCCGGTGGCGAGTCGAGCTGGGGTGAGAGGTACTACCTGGAGACGCTGCCGGCCGTCGTCGCGGAGCTGGACCCGTCCCGGCCGTACCAGGCGGGCAGCCCCTGGTCGGGCAGCTGGGAGCATCCGCCGAACGACCCGGACCACCACACCCACCACTCCTGGGAGGTGTGGAACCGGCGGGACTACCTCCACTACCGTGACTCGGCGCCGCGGTTCGTCGCGGAGTTCGGCTGGCAGGCGCCACCGGCGTGGACCACCTTGCGCGACGCGGTGTCCGACGATCCGTTGCTGCCGGACTCCCCGGGCGTGCTCCACCACCAGAAGGCCGAGGACGGCAACGGCAAGCTGGCCCGCGGCCTGGCCGCGCACTTCCCGGCGCCGGCGAGCACCGAGGCCTGGCACTATCTCACCCAGCTCAACCAGGTACGGGCGATCCGCACCGGCGTCGAGCACTGGCGCGCACACTGGCCGCACACCGGCGGCACGATCCTCTGGCAGCTCAACGACCTGTGGCCGGTCACCTCGTGGGCGGCGATCGACGGCGCGGGACGGCACAAGCCCCTCTACTTCGCCCTCCGCGAGCTGTACGCCGAGCGGGCCGTCACGATCCAGCCCCGCGACGGCGGTCTCGTGGTGGCCGTGCTCAACGACCACGCCGCCGACTGGACCGCCACCCTGCTCGTCGAGCGCCAGGACGCGGCCGGCGCGGTGCGGGCCACCGCGGCCGAGCGGGTGTCCGTGCCGGCCCGGTCGGTGGCGCTGGTGCCGGTGCCCGCCGCGGTCGCCGGCCTGGCGGTCACCGAGCTGGTGGTCGCCCGGCTCGGCGGTGCCCGCGCCCTGTGGTTCGCGGCCGGGGGCCGGGACCTCCCGGACGGGGATCCGGGGCTCACCGTCCGCGTCGAGACCGTTCCCGGCGGGCTCGACGTCCACGTCCACGCGGCCCGCCTCGCGCGCGACGTCCTGCTCCAGGCCGACCGGGTGCACCCGGAGGCGGTGGTCGACCGGGGCTTCGTCACCCTCCTGGCCGGCGAGTCCACGGTGTACCGCCTCCGCGCCCCGGTGGAGCTGGACGCCGGGCTCGTCAAGGCGCCCTGGGTGCTCTCCGACCTGTTTTCCGTGCTGCGCACGAGGCCGCCCGGATGACATCCGGACGGCCCCGCGGAGGGCGGGTCAGCCTCCGATGCGGACCTCGCCGCGGTTCAGGACCCGGGGATGGAAGTACGCGGCCTGGATCTCGGCGTTGGAGTTGCTGCCGCGCAGCTGCTCCGACCAGACCATGAAATAGCTCCACCGCGGCTGGCCGGTGAGCAGGGCGTCGTCCGGCACCCGGCCCATCTCGGCGATCGCGATCGGCTTGCCGGCCGCGATCGACTGGATCTGCTCGTAGTCGGAGGCGGACGGGTGGTCCTGGTACCAGGCGTCCAGGGAGACGATGTCCACATAGGCGCTGCCGGGGTAGTACGACACCCACCCGCCGGCCGGATTGTCCTGGACGTTCCACACCCAGACGAGGTTGTCGAGCCCCTGGCTGTCGAAGTAGTCGCGCATCTGCTGGTAGATCTTGGCGCCGCCGTTCGCGCCGGGCCGCGCGCCCCACCAGTTCCAGCTCTCGTTCATCTCGTGGAACGGCCGCCAGAGCACCGGGACGCCGGCGTCCCGCAGCTGCCGCAGGAAGGGCACGACCGCCGCCATGCGGCTGCGCCAGACGGAGTTGAGATAGGTGCCGCCGGTGACGATCTCCTGGAACTGCGCGGAGGAGATCTGCGTCTTCACCCCACCCTCGAACTCGCACGTGGCGCCGACGGTCGGTGAGCAGGCGTGCCAGGTGAGCGCGACCAGCGAGCCGGCCGACCACTGGGCTCTGGCCTCGTCGACCACGCGCTGCCGGTCGGCGACGTCCTCGGCCCGGAACATCATGTCGCCGCCCCACAGCCCGGGCCACTGGCCGGTGACGTCGAAGGCCTGCTGGCTGTACTGCCGGGGTGCGGCCGCCGGTTCCTTGTTGTGCTGGCCGGACACGATGGACGTCCCGGTGATCGACCGCAGGTAGCTGATCACGGTCGACCTGGGGGTGGGCGGGAACGCCTCGGCCCGGGTGGCGGTGTGGACCATGCCGGCGCCGAGCAGCACCAGCGTGGTGCCGGCAGCCCAGGCAGGGCGGGGGATCTTCATCGAGGACCTCCGTGGGGGACGGACTTCCGGGGATGCGGGCTCAGCATGCGACCGTCCACTCCACCCTGTCAAGCTTAGATTAATAATTTAAGTGCCACCTCCTCGCGGCTCGCCGATGCAACCCGCCGGCGCCGGTGGCGACGGCCTCACCCCGTCCGGCGTCCGCGGCCCGGTTCCTCGAAAAGAGATGGACGCCACATGAGTGGCGGCGGGAGCGGGGGGATGGGCAGGCTGTGCAGCAACGTCGGCAAGCCGGAAACAGCTCGAGAAAGCGTTGAAGAATGCGCCGACGTCACGCGGACGGCATGTCTGAACGGCGGCCGGTGGCCGCCGCCGGCGCAAGGGCGAGGCCTCCGGAGATGTCATCGCATGTACGCCGGCGTGGCCTGCCTCAGGCGCTCCGGCCGAAGGCGTTCTCGATCTCTTCCCCGGAGAGGGCGCCGGCCCGGAACGTCGTGGTTCCCGCCTCCAGCAGTTCCCGGGCGGCGTCCCGCAGCGCCCCGTAGGCGGCCCAGGCCAGCGCGCCGCCGGTCGAGACCCGCCGGACGCCGAGCCTGGCCAGCTCCGCGACGTCGGGGGTGTCCGCCATCGCCAGCACGTTGACCGGGGCGGTCACCGAGTCCACCAGCCGGGCGATGTCGGCGGAGGTGCGTACGCCGGGCGCGTACACCACGTCGGCACCCGCGGCCTCGTAGGCGCGGAGCCGGCGGATCGTGTCCTCCAGATCGTCGTGGCCGTACAGGTGGTTCTCGGCGCGGGCCGTCAGCACCACGCCGTGCCGGGCGCAGGCCCGGGCCGCTGCCGCGACGCGCTCGGCGGCTGCCGGCACGGTCTCGATGCGCCCGGTCGCCGGGTCGTAGTCCTCGATCGAGATGCCGGCGGCGCCGGCGTCGGCCAGCATGTCGACCGTCTCCGCGATGCCGGCCGGGGTGTCCGCGAAGCAGCGCTCGGCGTCGACGTTGAGGGGAACCGACACCGCGGCGGTGACCGCCGCGACGTGTGCGACGAGTTCGGCGCGGGTGACCTGCTGGTCGAGCTTGCCCAGGCTGGCGGCGAGGCCGGAGGACGTGGTGGCCAGCGCCGGGAATCCCAGCCCCTGCAGGAGCCGGGCGGAGCCGGTGTCCCAGGGGTTCGGCAGCAGGAAGGTGCCGGACTCGTGCAGCAGGCGGAAGCGATCGCGAAGGCCGTTCATGGCGCTCAGCCTGGCACAGGGCGGCTCGGAGCCGGCAGCCGGTGGTCAGCTGCGGGCCCGCTCAGGTGCCCGCAGCTGACCGGGAGACCGGTAGGGCGTGCTAGGAGAGGATCCCGCGAGCCTGGAAGGCTTCGCGGGTCCGGGTCGCGGCGCGTGGTCCGTAGAGGACGCTGGCGGCGGCGACGGTCGCCTCGGCCGCCTGCGGCATGGTGACGTCGGGGGTGAAGCGGAACTGGGCCTCGAGGATGATCCGGTTGGCCCTGGTGCGGCCCAGGGCCTGGTTGACGTCCCAGAGGGCGTGCGACCAGATCTCCCCGTCGGCGTGCACCTGGCCCACCAGGTCGGCGGGGTAGCGCTTGCCGGTGTCGGTGCGGCGCAGGCAGTGCGGTTCGTCGTCGGTGTACGAGGTGGCGTCCCAGTCCATGACGCAGGCCAGCGGCGTGACGGCGGTGTCGGGGCTGGTCGCCTGGGACATCGTCACGGCCCAGTAGTCGCCGAAGCCTTCGCCGACGGCGCCGGCCTCCACCGTGCTGCCGAAGCCCGGCACCTGGTCGTCCTGAATGGCGTGGCCCAGCTCGTGCCAGATCACCTCGTTGTCCTCGGCGTCGTCGACGCCGCCGGTGCCCAGGGTGATCGCGTCCACCGACGGGTCGTAGTACGAGTTGTCCGCGGTGAACCCGGTCGTGACGTAGTCCTGCGGTTCGTTGTTGACGTCGATGAACCCCAGCCGGTGGATGTACTCCTCGGCCGTGGTCATGCTGTGGTAGGTCATCACCTGCTCGAAGCCGGGATCCGAGCGCGGGTAGACGTACGTGCGCTCGGCCGAGGTGACGGCGGGCTCGCTGAGGTTGTTCGCGTACGAGCCCTGCAGCGTCTCCTTGTCCGGGTCGAGGTGGCGCAGGATGACGCGCCGGTAGGCGGCCTGCAGCGCGGGGTGGTCGGTGTCGTCCTGGTCGGTGAGCGACTCGTCCTGCAGGGCGACGACCGGGTTCGGGTTGAACACCTGGCCGGTGCCGTTGGCCTCGCGGACCGTGTTCTCCTCGCGCAGCACGGCGCCGGTGCCCGCGTCGATCAGCGAACGGACGGTGCCGCGCGCGGTCGGGGTCAGGGTCTGCCAGGCCAGCGTGGCGGCCGGCCCCGGGACGACGACGAGCTCGGCGCGCGCGGGCTGTCTGCCGAGCCGGCCGGCCACCGCGGACCGCGCGCGGTGCTCGGTGAGGCCCGCGGCGGTGCCGGTCAGGCCGGTGATCGTCTTGCGGCCGTCGGCGGTGGTGACGGTGCCGTCGGTGGCCTGGTGCGTGGCGTAGTAGCCGCCGAAGACCGGGATTCCCCGGTACGTCTGCTGGTACCAGGTGTGGGTGCCGAGCAGCGACTGGCGGGTCTGGAGCTGCCGCAGCTCGCCGGGCACGGCGGCCGGTGCCGCGGCGGCAGGTCCGGCCACCACCGTCGCGAGGCCGGTGAGGAGTACGGATACGAGCACGGGCGGTGTCTTCTTCAACGCGTCTCCTGTCGCACGTGGATCCATCGATGCTAATCACTTTCGATCACCACCGATAGCCGCCTGCGTGCGGTGTCGTGGACGCGTCAGCGCAGAGGTTCGAGCCCCTCCCGGACCGACGCCGCGATCGCACCGCGGCCGGCGGTGCGCGCCAGGGTGATGCGGTCGATCTCGGTGTAGGGCCCCGTGGTGCCCGGCAGGGCGTCGGCCAGGCTGCGCACCGTCAGCGTGGTGCGGGCCCCGCGGGCGGCGGGCACGACGTCGACGGCGATGAACGCGTAGTCGTCGTAGCGGACCTGGGACCAGTCGACCACCTCGGGGACCCGGCTGCCCGCCGGGTGGCCGGCCGGCTTGACCGAGCTCTTCTCCCTCGACCAGAAGTAGCTGTTGACGATGTTCTCGGTGTTGTTCTCGCTGGAGTTCGGGCCGCCGGGCGGCTGGTATCCGCGGTAGCGCTGGCCGGCGGCGAGCTTCTGCGGTCCGGTCGGCGTGACGCCGGCCGGGGGCGGCGCGGCGGGGCCCGGCGCCTGGCGGAACGGGTACCGTGGACGGCCGCCGGATCCGACGCAGATGTACGTGACGCCGTCCTTGGCCGGGTGGATCGTCGAGCCGTCGGGCGCCGAGCGGGTCCGCTTGCCGTACCGGATCGGGTCGGTGCGTTCCAGCAGGTGGTTGTGGCCCTGGACGACCAGGTCGACCTGGTACTTGCTGAACAGCGGGTCGAGCGCGTCGCGCACGCCGCCGTCGGAGGCGTGGTTGTTGGTCGTCGAGTAGGCGCAGTGGTGCAGGAACGCGACGACGAAGTCGATGTTCTTCGCCCGCTCGCCCGGGGTGCGCCATTCCTTCAGGGTGCGCTTGAGCCAGCTCAGCTGGGCGCCGCGGGAGTAGCCGGTGTTGGTCTGCAGCTCGGCGGAGAGGTCGTTGGCGTCGATGGAGATCACGCCGACGTTGGCGTAGACGAACCGGTACACCGACGGGCAGGTCTTCGGGCCGTTGCCCGGGAAGTCGAGGCGCTCGACGAGACCGCCGTACCCGTGGGTGGGGCTGTCACCCAGGAACCTGGTCTTGCCGTAGAGCGGTTCCATGTCGTGGTTGCCGGTGGCGAACATCCACGGCGTGTAGGCGGCCAGCGGCTCGATCTGGTTGAGGAAGACGTCCCAGACGTACGGGTTGTAGAGGTTCTTGCCCTTGGGCGCGACCCGGGTGAGCGCCGTCGTGTCGTCCGCGGGCAGGCCCGAGCCGGACGGGTTGGCGTAGCAGATGTCGCCGGCCAGCAACGTGAAGACGGGCTTCTGCGTGGCCATGAGCAGGGTCTGCGTCAGCGCGGGACGCCGGTCGGTGCCCTGCGGCCCGGCGACCGGGTCGTCCGGCAGGTACGAGTTGTCGTCGAAGACGCCCGCCGGCCAGGTGCCCCCGGCGGCGACGACGGAGGAGGGATTCTGCCCCCAGGCGTACCGGGGATCGGTGGGGGCGGTGTTGGTGCCGACGTCGGCGAAGGCGGTGAAGGTGAACGGGGCCGGCACCGCGGCGCCGCGTACCGGGGCGGTGGTGAAGTGCGCGTCGCCGCTGACGGTGCCGTCGGAGAGCCGGACCCGGTAGTGGTACACCGTGCCCGGGCGCAGGCCGTCGACGGTCGCCTTGAGGTAGAACTGGCTGCCGATCGGCCCGCCCGGGATCGCGTACTGGCCGACCAGGTGCGTGATGGCCGCCTCGACCCTGGTGCCGTACTGCCCCGGGGCGGCGCCGACGTCGACGAACGCCCGCAGCTTGGCCGGCAGGGTGCCGGTCTTGCTCACCAGCTGCGCCGTCACCGCCATCGCGGGCCGCAGCACCCCGTCGGCGCCGGGCACGAAGGACAGGTGGCGGCCGGACACCACCACCCCGGCCCGGCCCGCCGTGCCGCCGCCCGCGGCGAAGGCGGCCTCGGCGAGCTGGAACTGCGCGAACGCGTAGCCCCCGGCGCCCGCCATGACCGCCTTCAGTACGGAGCGGCGGCTGATCCGCTCCCGCGCCAGCTCCTGCGCGTTCCAGTCGCTGTACTCATCCACCGTGACGGGACGGCCGCCCTTCGCGTACACCACGAGGGCATCCTTCACCGCCCACCACCGTCACGTGTCGGACATGCCCGGATTAGGGCCGGATTTCACTCATCCGCCACCTTGAGGACGAGCTTTCCGGTGTTCTCGCCACGGAACAGCCGCAGCAGGGTCTCCGGGAAGGCCTTCACGCCGCCCTCCACCACGTCCTCCAGAGACCGCAGCTTCCCGGCCGCCAGCCACCCGGACATCTCGGCGGCGGCCTCGCCGTACCGGTCGGCGTAGTCGAAGACCACCATGCCGGTCATGGAGGCGCGGTTGATCAGCAGGGACATGTAGTTGGCCGGGCCCTTGACCGGCTCCGTCGCGTTGTACTGCGAGATCGCGCCGCAGATGACGATGCGGGCGCCCCGGGCCAGCCGGGTCAGGACCGCGTCCAGGATGTCGCCGCCGACGTTGTCGAAGTAGACGTCCACCCCGTCGGGTGCCGCCTCGCGCAGTGCCGTGCGGACGTCCTGCGACTTGTAGTCGATGCAGGCGTCGAAGCCGAACTCCTCCACGACCAGGCGGCACTTGCGCTCGCCGCCGGCGATGCCGATCACCCGGCAGCCGTGGAGCTTGGCGATCTGGCCGACCACGCTACCGACCGCCCCGGCCGCGCCGGACACCACGACGGTCTGCCCGGGCTGTGGGCGGCCGATGTCGAGCAGCCCGAAGTACGCGGTCATGCCCGGCATGCCCAGCACGCCGAGGTAGACCGGCAGGGGCGCCAGCGCCGGGTCGACCTTGGTCAGCCCGCGGCCGTCCGACAGGCAGTACTCCTGCACGCCGAGGGCGCCCGACACGTGGTCCCCGACGGCGAAGCGCGGGTGGCGGGAGGCGACGACCCGGCCCACCCCGCCGGCGCGCATGACCTCGCCGATCCCGACCGGCGGGATGTAGGACTTGCCCTCGTTCATCCAGCCGCGCATGGCCGGGTCCAGCGACAGGTAGAGGGTCTGGATCAGCAGTTCACCCTCGCCCGGCTCGGCGGCCGGTTCCTCGGCGTACTCCCAGTCGGTGGGCTTCGGCAGGCCGACCGGGCGGGCTGCCAAGCGGTACTGACTGTTGCTGCGGCTCATTTCGAGGGCTCCTCGGTGGTCGGGCGCCGTCCCGGGTGGGACGGCCGGACGGGGGTGGCGGCGGTGCGCGGGGACATCCTGCGGGCGCGCCGGATGATGCGGCGGCACCGCAGCTCGAGGACCACGACGGCGATCCCGAAGAGCCGGAACTGGGGGTTCGTGGTCTGCCGGCTCAGGTACCGCTGGTACACCTGCTGGGCGATGACGGCGACCCGGAAGAGGCCGAACACCTGGTACCAGGCCCACTCGGCGTGGGTGACGGTGGCGCCGGTCCGGGCGCAGTAGTAGGCGACGACCTGCTCGCGGGTCATCATCCCGGGCAGGTGCGTGGGCTGGCGGCGGAAGAGGCGCAGCAGCAGCCCGTCGCCGGGCTGCACCCAGTAGCCCAGCGAGCTGGCGAGGTCGAGCAGCGGATCGCCGACCGTGGCGAGCTCCCAGTCGAGCAGGCCGATCGGGCGGGTCGGATCGGCCGGGTCGAGCACCACGTTGTCGAAGCGGAAGTCGTTGTGGACGAGCGTGTGCGGCCGCTCCGCGGGCCGGTGCTCGTCCAGCCAGCGCATCACCGTCTCGAAGCTGCCGACGTTGCGGGTGCGGGCCCGGCGGTACCGCTCGGACCAGCCGGAGACCTGCCGGGCGACGTAACCGTCGCCCTTGCCGAGGTCGCCCAGGCCGGTGGCGGCGACGTCCACCGAATGCAGGCCGGCCAGCAGGTCGATGACGTTGCGGCAGAGTGCGGCGGTCTGCTCCCGATCCAGGTGTACGCCGCGGGGAAGCTCCTTGCGCGGGATGGGACCGTCGAGCCGCTGCATGACGTAGAACGGCGTGCCGATGACCGAGGCGTCCTCGCACAGGGCCACGGTGCGGGGTACGTAGGGCAGGTGCCGGGCCAGCTGGGTCTGCACCCGGTGCTCGCGGGCCATGTCGTGCGCGCCCTTGACGTGCGTCCCCCGGGGCGGCCGGCGCAGGATGAGGTCACCGCCCGGGTAGCGCAGCAGGTAGGTCAGGTTCGACACGCCGCCGGAGAACTGGCGCACCTCGGGAACCGCGGTGAGGTCGATCCCGGCGTCCGCGCCGGTGGCGTTCGCGGCCAGCCAGGCGGCCATCGCGCGGACGTCGAAGGCGTCCTCCCCGCGTACCTCCCGGTCGCTCACGTGAGCCTCCGGACGATGCCCAGGGGCAGCACCTTCATGGCGGCGGCCAGCGGCACCCAGGGCCACTGCGGGACGTACGCCTTGACGCGGCGCTTCTCGATCGCCCGGACCATCGCCCGCACGCCGGTCTCGGTGCCGACCATGAAGCGGGTCTTCTGCTCGACGTGGGCGTTCATCTCCGAGCGGATGTAGCCGGGATAGATCACCGAGACGTCGAGCCCCCGGATGCGCTCCGAGCGCAGTCCCTCGGCGATCGCCGCCACGCCCGCCTTCGTCGCGGCGTACGTGGTCATCGAGCGGCGCATGCCGCGCAGCGCCGACATCGAGGAGATCAGGACGAGATGGCCGCGTCCCTGCGCACGGAAGATCTCGAGGGCGGCCTCGCACTGCGACAGGGCCCCGACGAAGTTGGTCATCGCCGTGGCGAGGTTCGCGTCGGCGCGGCCGGTGCCCAGCGGGGCGCCCTTGCCGAGGCCGGCGTTGACGATCACCCGGTCGAGCCGGCCGAACGTGGCGGCGAAGGTGTGGAAGACCTTGGTGACCGCCTCGGCATCGGTGACGTCCAGCGCGGCCGTCTCCACCCGCCGCCCGGTGTCGGCGCGGATCCGGCCGGCGAGCACGTCGAGCCGGTCCGTACGCCGCGCGCACAGCGCCAGGTCGTAGCCGAGAGCGGCGAACTGGCGGGCCATCTCCGCGCCGAGGCCGGCGCTCGCGCCGGTGATCAGGACGACGCCGCGGGTCACGACGCCTCCCGGGCGGCGGCGTCGTCGCCGAGCTCGATGTCGCGGATCCGGGCGCCGGCGGCGATCATCCGGCGGTCGTAGAGCGGACGCGCCAGGCGCTTGCTCCAGAACGCCCTGCGGGCCGGCCGGTCCGGCAGGATCAGGAAGCGCCTCGCGTCGACTCCCCGCAGGACCCGGGCCGCCATCTCGGTGGCGTCCAGCGGCGCGCGGGCGATCAGCCTGGTCGCGATCCGCTCCATGAGCGGGTCGTCGCCGCCGAGCGAAGCGGCCAGATTGGTACGGAAGAACGACGGGCAGACGACACTGACGTCGACGCCCCAGGGCCGCAGCTCGTGGCGCAGGCCTTCGGACAGCGCGACGACGGCCGCCTTGCTGGCGTCGTACGAGCTCATCGCGGCCGGATGGGTGAGCCCGGCGATCGACGCGACGTTGACGATGTGGCCGTTCCCCTGCAGCTTGAGCATCGGGGCGAAGGTGCGGCAGCCGTTCACCGTGCCGAGGACGTTGATCTCCAGGACCCGGCGCCAGTGCGCGTCGCCGAGCCGGTCGACCCGCCCGCCGGCGGCGATGCCGGCGTTGTTGACGAGCAGGTCCAGGCCCCCGAAATCGCGCTCGACCCGGTCCCAGGCGGCTCCCCAGTCGCCGGCCGAGGTGATGTCCAGGCGCTGGTACAGCGCGCCCGCGGGCACGTCGTGCTCCGGCGCCAGGTCGGTGACGAGCACCCGCTCCCCGCGGGCCGCGAGCTGCGCGGCGAGGGCCCGGCCCAGGCCGGAGGCCCCTCCGGTGACGAGGACCCGGCGCCCGCTCATCGGGCCGCTCCGTGCTTGCCGAGCTCCACGCGGGCGACCACGCCCTTGTGGACCTCGTCCGGGCCGTCGGCCAGGCGCACCGCCCGGGCCGCGGTCCACGCGCCGGCCAGCGGGAAGTCGCCGGACAGCCCGGCGCCGCCGTGGATCTGCATGGCGAAGTCGACGACCTGCTGGGCCACGTTCGGCGCGGCGACCTTGATGGCGCTGACCTCGCTGAGCGCGCCGGTGGGGCCGTACCGGTCGAGTTTCCAGGCGGCGTGCAGGATCAGCAGCCGGGCCGAGTCGATGGCGATGCGTGCCTCCGCGATGCGCTCCCGGTTGCCGCCGAGGTCCACCAGCGGCTTACCGAAGGCCCGGCGCGACAGGCCGCGCTCGCACGCCAGGTGCAGCGCCCGCTCGGCCAGCCCGATCATGCGCATCGCGTGGTGCACCCGGCCCGGCCCGAGCCGGCCCTGTGCCAGCTCGAAGGCCCGGCCCGGACCGGCGATGACGTGGGTGGCGGGGACCCGGACATCGGTGAACGACACCTCGCCGTGGCCGAAGGGCTCGTCCAGGAACCCCATGGTGTCGAGCATCCGCTCGACCTTCACGCCGGGCGTGTCGAGGGGGACGAGTACCATCGAGTGCCGTTGGTGCCGGGGTGCGTCCGGCGCGCTGAGGCCCATGACGACCAGGACGGCGCAGTCCGGGTGGCCGATCCCGGTCGTCCACCACTTGCGGCCGTCGAGCACCACCTCGTCGCCCTCGACGACCGCGGTCAGCTGCATGTTCGTGGCGTCCGAGGACGCCACCGCCGGCTCGGTCATCGCGAACGCCGACCGGATCCGCCCGTCGAGCAGGGGGTCGAGCCACCGCTCGCGCTGTTCCGGCGAGCCGTAGCGCAGCAGCAGCTCGGCGTTTCCGGTGTCCGGCGCGTTGCAGTTGAACACGTACGGGGCGAGGAAGGACCAGCCCGTGGCCTCGGCGATGGGCGCATAGTCCACGTTCGTCAGTCCGGCGCCGCCGCGGGTGCCGAACCGCTCGGCGTACGGGCCCTCGTGGCCCGCCGGCAGGAACAGGTTCCACAGGCCCTGGGCGCGGGCCTTGCGCTGCAGTTCGCGGACCTCGTCGGGCACCCGCCACAGGTCGGCTCCGCCGCCGTGGCGGCGCGCCTCGCCCGCCCGGGTGTGCAGGTGGTCCTCGACCGGGGCGATCTCGTCCTCGACGAAGGCGCGGACGGCCTCCGTGAGCTCGGCCGCGCGGGGGGACGGGCTGAAATCCATGCCCCCAGCGTAGGCAACCTACCGACGAGTAATTGATCCTACGCGACAATGATTTGATCCTGCACGACAGCTCAGTCGCGGCTGCGGGCCTCCCGCCGCAGCTGCGAGGGCGTACGTCCCCACCACCGCTTCGCGCACCGGGTCAGCACCGCCTGCTCGGCGAAGCCCACCAGGTTGCTGACCTGGGCGAGGGGCATGGTGGTCGTGGTGAGGTACGAGCGCGCCCGGGCCCGGCGCACCGAGTCGAGGACGGCCCCGAACGAGGTCGCCTCCGCCGCGAGCTGCCGCTGCAACGTCCGGGGGTGCACGGCCAGCGCGCGGGCGACGTCCGCGAGCTCGGTCGACCCGGTGCCCAGCGACTGGTCGAGCACCGCGCGCACCCGCGACGTGACGGCCTTGCCCGCCTCGGGGGACTGGCGCGACAGGAAGGCCAGCGCCAGCCCGCGTACGGTCGCATCGACGCCGTCCAGCGTGCGGGACAGCAGGCTGGACGGCAGCCGCAGCACCGCCGCGGCGCGACCGAAGCGCACCCGCGCGCCGAACGCCTCCTCGTAGCGCCGCCGGGGCGCGACCGGGTCGTGCGGCAGGTCGACCGACTTCAGCCCGTACTGGCCGCCCGCGAGAAACATCACCGTACGGTGCAGGAACAGCACCGTCATGTCCGTGGCCTGCGGCAGCGGCCGTACCCCCGGGAACGCGTAGCGGAGGGCGACCACACCGCGGTCGCCCTCCGGATCCTCGACCAGCGAGACGCTCTGGTCGCGGGCGTGCACGAACATGTAGCGCGACGTGCACTCCAGGGCGTCGGCCACCGACGGCGAATGCTGGATCGCGACCGCCAGCGGCCCCAGCAGGCTCAGGTCCTGGGCCTGGCCCACCCGCAGCCCGAGATCGGGACAGCCGAGGTCGGCCGCCGCCACCTCGAGCACCGCCGCCAGCTTCGAGTCCTCGACCAGCAACTCGTCGGTGTCCAGCGCCTCCACCGGCAGCCCCACCCGCCGGGCGCAGCCGACGGCGTCACCACCGAGAGACTCGACGACCTGCCGGAACATCTGTAGACCGGCGGAGCGGACCAGCGACATGCCCCCAGGCTAGGGACAGCGCCCTCCGCCGGTGCGGATCAGGAGGTGAAGTAGCGGCCTCGCTGTCGCCGGTAGGAGTAGGACCGGCGGGAATCCCGAATGAAGTGCCGGCAGATGAAGACGGTGACGGCCGCGCTCGCGAGGGCGACCAGGACGAGGGCCACCACCGGCGCGCCGCCGACCGACGTCGTCGTCGTGGACCTTCCCGCGGTCTGCAGCTGTGCGGCGCCGGCCGGTCCGTTCGGGGCGGCGTTCGGCGGCGGCGCGGTCGGCAGCGCGGCGAAGTTCACGATGCCGCTGCTCTCCAGCAGGGTCATGTGCGTCATGACGAACTGGTTGGTGCGCTGGGCGAGCTTGCGTACCGTGTCGTTGCGGGTGCTCGCCCGGATCGTGGCGATGGCCGGGAAGATCTTGCCGTGCGCGGCCCGCAGCCGGTCGATGTACACCCGGTCGAAGTCCTCGCCCTCCGCGTCGCGCATCTCGGCGAGCCAGCCCTGCTGGTCGGAGTTGGGCTCGTCCGGCAGCTCGACGTCCAGCTTCTTCGCGGCGTCGCGAACGAGCTTGTCGAGCGCGACGTGCTGGGCGGCGATGTCGCGCCCGATGGACTGGATCCGGGGGTCGTCGGACTTCTCCTGGGCCATCTTGCCGGCGGGGATCTCCCACAGCCCGGCGAGGCGGACCTTGACCGCGAAGTCGCGGTCAGCGTCGGAGACCTCGCCCTTGCCCCGGTCCGTCAGCAGCCCGTTGGGCGGATCCGGCACGCCGGGCTCGGCGCGCGCCCCCTGCGGGTCGAAGAGCATCATCGCCACGGCGACCAGCGCCGCACCCGACAGACGGCCGGGCCATCGAAACGTCACCGCGAACATCTCTACCTCCAGCCACGACCGTGGATGGTCCCTGGTGAGCCGGAGTACGTAGCGTGCCCCGCTTCGGATCAATGCGTGCGACCCCCCGGTTTCTGCGCTGGCGGGGCGCGGCCGCCGGGCCGTCACCCCGGTTTGCCGCGGCGCGGGCGGGGCACTCCCTCGTCATGTCGACCGGCATCGATTCCCCGCCGCTTCCGTCCCACCTCCAGCTGGAGATCACGTCGGCGTGCAACCTGCGCTGCATGATGTGCCTGGTGCGCTACCGGCCGCCGGTGAACAAGCTCTCCGGGGCGATGCGACCGGAGTTGTTCCACCGCCTGGTCGAGCAGGTCCCGGAGCTGCGGCGGCTGACGCTGCAGGGGCTCGGCGAGCCGTTGCTGTCGCCGTACCTGCCGGAGATGATCCGGACCGCGGTGGACCGGCGCATCACGGTGGGCTTCAACACCAATGCCACCCTGCTGACCGCGCGGCGCGCCGCGGAGCTGGTCGCGAGCGGGGTGGACTGGCTGCACGTCTCCCTCGACGGCGCCCATCCGCGGGCGTACGAGAAGATCCGCGAGGGGGCGAGCTTCGACGCCGTGGTGGCCAACCTGGCCGGCCTGGTGACCGCCAAGCGCGCCGCGGGCAGCGCGACGCCGTGGATCCGGGTGGTCTTCGTGGCCATGCGCGACAACGTCGGCGAGCTGTCCGGCCTGGTGCGGCTCCTCGGCGGGATCGGCGTCGACGAGCTGCACGTGCAGAACCTGTCGCACAGCTTCTCCGACACCGACCCCGCCGGCCGCTACGAGGGCATCCGCAGCTTCACCGCCGAGCAGGCCCTGTGGACCGGCGCCGACCAGGACCGCGCCCGGGAGGCGTTCGCCGCCGCCGCCGAGGCGGCCCGCGACCTGGGGCTGCGCCTGCGGCTGCCGGCCGTCGGCGCACCGGACCCCGGCGGCGCGCACCGGCGCGGCTGCTCGTGGCCCTGGGACGCCGCGTACGTCACGAGCGCCGGGGTCGTCCAGCCGTGCTGCATGGTCATGGGCGACGACCGGGTCTCCCTGGGCGACGTCACCGAGCAGACCTTCCCGGAGATCTGGCGAGGCCCGGCGTACCGCGAGTTCCGCCGCCGCCTCACCGGCGACGACCCGCCCGAGGTGTGCCGCGGCTGCTCGCTGTACCACCGGACCTTCTGAGCCGTGGCCGGTCGCCCGTCCACCGGTCAGGTCGTGAAGATGGTGAAGGCCACCTCGTGGACGGTGCCGCCGGCGCGGAACTGCAGGAACAGACGCTTGTCGCCGCGTTCGGCGAAGGCGGCGTGGAAGGACAGGACGCCGTCGGCCGGGGCGTCGCCGGTGGCGTTGGCCGGCAGCGGGTGCAGGTGCTTGAGGCCCTGGGTACGGACCTCGAAGGCGGACAGGTGGGCGTACGCGCCCAGGTACGGTTCGAGCCTCGCCGGGCGGCCGTCGCGCGACACCTGGAACTGCAGCGCCGTCGGGGCCCCGGAGGCCAGGTCGGCGGTGCCGTCGAGGCGGCGCACGGTGTACGGGCCGGAGCGGGCCCGCTCCTGCGGTGCGGGCACCGGGACCATGGTGGTGTCGCCCGCGATGACGAACGGCACGCCGAGCACGGTGGGTTCGGCGCCCGCGGGACGGTCGTGCGGGACGAACTCGGTGTACACCCGGTACGCGCCGCCGTCGGCGATGGTCACCGGGGCGGTCCACGCGCCGTCGACGACCTCCGGGTGCAGGTGCTGGTAGCCGGAGAGGTCGTCGCGCAGCACGTACATGTGCATCGGCTTGGTGTGCACGTGCCGCAGGTCGGTGACCGGCCCGGCGGGGCCGGTGATGCGCAGCGACAACCGGCCCGGGCCGCGGGCCGTGGGCAGGGTCAGCGCCTCGGCGCGGAAGCCGTCGTAGGCGTCGGAGAGTCCGTCGGTGTGGTAGGCGGCCGGCGGGAGGGCCGGCGCCGGGGCCGGGCCACGGCTGTCGGCGAGCAGATAGGCGGCCGCGACGGACGCGGCGAGCGTCACCGCCGCGGTCAGACGGCGGTGACCCCGGCCGGTGCCGGCGCGGACCGGGCGGTCCGCGCCGGCGGGCTGACCGGTCAGCGGACGGCCGCCGCGCCGGTGGGCCGCACGAGGTACAGGCCCACGCCGATGCTCTGGACCGCGACCACCCCGTTCTTCAGGTACGGCAGAACCATCCAGGTGGCGCTGTAGCCCTTGGCGTTGGAGTCCGGGTCGGTGTCGAAGTAGCCGACCTCGGGCAGCCGGGCGGAGGCGGCGGAGGTGGTGTCCAGGATGCGCAGGCCGCCGCGGTAGGACGCCTGGAAGTGCCGGTTGCCGACCGTGTAGCCGTTGTGGTTGACGAAGGTGCCCCGCGTGCTGACGTCCTTGCCCACGTAGCGGGCGGCGTCGAGCCGTTCGATGTTGTAGACGAAGTCGGGGCTGCCACCCCGGGTGCTGATCGTCTCGTCGTTGACGATCATGTGCTTGTAGTCGCTGGTGGGGAAGCCCTGGTGGACGAAGCTGGCGCCGGGGTGGGCGACGCTGGACAGGAGCTTGATGTCCGCCTTGTCGGTCACGTCGAGGATCTGGAAGCGCTTGCCCTGGCCGGTGTAGTTGAAGGCGATCTCCCGCCCGGTGAACCGGGTGTCCGGGCCGCTGTAGTTCACCACGATGGACTCGTGCGAGTAGACCTCGCGGTCGTAGCACGCCGCCAGCTCGAGGGTCAGCGGCGTCGTGATGTCGTAGATCGTCAGGCCCTTGCGGCAGGTGTTGGCGCCGGAGACGTACAGGAAGCCGGTGGCCTGGTTGATCCACAGGGTGTGGCTGTTGGTCAGGCCGGTGAAGTGGGCGTCCGGGGTGAACGTCTGCGTGGTGGTCACGCCGCGCAACCGGTTGAGGTCGAAGACCTGGATGCCGTGCGCCACCGAGTCCTTGCCGATGTAGGCGTAGTTGCGGTACGTGCGGACGTCGCACCAGGAGGAGTTGAGGCCGTTCGTGGCCGGGAGGTTGCCGACGTACCTCGGGTTGACCGGGTCGGTGACGTTGACGAAGGACACCCCGTTGGAGCGGCAGTACAGGACGTACTCGTTGCGGTCGGTGGCGTCCGTCCAGTACCACATGCTCGACGAGCCGCCGCCGCCCAGCTCGGACTGCGGCAGGAAGCTGAGCAGGTCGACGTTCTTGCACGGGTACTTGTCGACCTTGCCGTCGACACAGCTCAGCGGCGCGCCGGCGAGGCGTTCGCCGCTGCGCCAGGTGGGCTCGTAGATGCGGAGCAGCTCCGCCTGCTCGGCCCGGCCCTCCGGGGTGCCCGGGTCGTGCGCCGTGGCCGGCACGCCCGCGACGGCGAGCAGCAGGAGCGCGGTGACAGCGAGCGTCGTGCGGCGTACTCCTCGGAGCATGGTGGACTGCCTTTCGGGCGGAGGAGCCGGCAGGGGACCGCGCCGGTTACGTTCTTGAACGCTAAGTAACAAAGTGACAGTCGTCAATGGCTGCGCGGTGCGGCTCAGTCCATCTGAAAAAGGTGATACGTGCATATCGCAGGCCATATGCGGCAGGCGTTATGGCGGCGCGGGCGGCCGGCATCCCCGATCGCCGGAATGTGCCGTGGCCGGTGCGCGACGATGGGGCAATGCCGGCCCGACGTAGCCTCCTGATCGGCGTGGGTTCCGCGGTGGCGCTGGTCCTGCTGGTGCTGGCCGCCTTCCGGCTCGTCGCCGACGACCGCCCCACGGCCCGAGCGGACCAGGCCAGCCCGGGACCGGTCCTGCTGGTCCCCGGGTACGGCGGCAGCCGGGCCTCGCTGGCGCCGCTGGCCGAGCGGCTGACCGCGGACGGCCGCCGCGCCACCGTGCTCACCCTGCCCGACGGCGGCACCGGCGACCTGCTGCGCCAGGCCGCCGTCCTCGACGAGGCCGTGCGCCGGGAGCTGGGCGACGGCGCCCCCTCGGTCGACGTGGTCGGCTTCTCCGCCGGCGGCGTCGTGGCCCGGATCTGGATCGACCGGTACGAGGGGGAGGTCGTCGCCCGCCGTGTGGTGAGCCTCGGCTCGCCGCTGCACGGCACCCGGCTCGCCGCCGCCGGCGCGGCCTTCGCCCGCGACGAGTGCCCGACCGCCTGCCGCCAGCTCGCCACCGGCAGCGACCTGCTGGACGAGCTGGCCGACGCCCCGCTGCCGGAGCGGCTGCCCTGGCTGTCGGTGTGGACGGAGGACGACCGGACGGTCCAGCCGCCGGACTCGGCCCGGCTGGACGGCGCGGTCAACGTGGCGCTGCAGGACCTCTGCCCCGGTGCCCGGGTCGCGCACGGCGAGCTGCCGGGCAACCCGCTGGTGGTCGCGCTGGTCATGCGGGCGCTGGGCCCGGCCGCTCTCACGGCGCCGGCCGGCTGCCCGGCCCCGGCCGGTGGCTGATCCGCGGCTCGACGGAAGTTGTACGAAACCGTATAATCCTGATCCGTGAACACCGAATCCGTAATACTTGAGCTGCAGCGCGCCACGCATGCCACGCTCCAGCTGATCACGACCGAGCTGGTGGACCTCGATCTGACGGCGTCGGAGATCAACGCTCTCGGCAACCTGGCGGACGGTGTGCCCCGCACGGTCTCCGAGCTGGGCGCCGCCGTGGGGTCACGGCCCACGACGCTGACCGGCATCCTCGACCGCCTGGAGCGCCGGGGCCTGATCACCCGCGGCGCCCGGCCGGGCGACCGGCGCGCCGTGCTCATCGAGCTCACGCCGGACGGCACCGGGACCGCGGCGCTGATCCGGCAGAGACTGCGCGATCTGGAGCAGCGGGCGCTCGCCGGCGTCCCGGCGGACACGGTCGCCGCCGCCCGCGCGGTCCTGCGAGCGTTGACCGAGGCCGGGCGGTGAGCCGCGATCCGGCCACGGACCCGGAGCCGCCCGGCGACCGGGCGTTCGACGCCCTGATGGCCGACGTCATGGCCGGTGCCGACCGGTTCGGCCATCGCGAACACGTGCACCTGACCTGGCTCGCGGTGCGCCGCCACGGGACCGCCGCCGCGATCGCCCTGGTCGGCGACGGCATCCGGCGCACGGCGCGGTACGCCGGCACGCCGCAGAAGTATCACGCGACCGTCAGCCGGGCCTGGGTCGAGCTCGTCGGCCACCACGCGGCGGGCGGCGGCGACGACTTCGAGACCTTCGTCGGCCGCCACCCGGCACTGCTGGACAAGCGGCTGCTGGCCCGGCACTACCGGTCGTCGACGCTGGCGACGGCCGAGGCGAGAACCGGCTGGGTGGCACCCGACCTGCTGCCGCTGCCGGACTGACATGGTGGTCGATTGGAGGGTGACGGCACCCCACCTCCCGTAGCCTCGGAGATCGTGAGCGACGGCCGGGGTGCGGGGCGGCTGGTCGGCGTCCGCGTACCGCGGTGGGGTGCCCGGGCGGGCGCCTCGCTGGTGCTGCTCACCGCGGCCGTGGCCCTGATCGCCGTCCTCGCGGCACTGCTCGGTCCGCGGATGCCGCTGGGCGGGGACGCCGGGCGGTACGTGCTCTACACGCTGTCGGTGCTGCTGTCGGCCGCCGCGTGTCTGTGCCGGGCGGCGGCGACTCCACGGGAGCGGCCGGCGTGGACGCTGCTGGGCGCCGCGCTGCTGCTGTGGGGGCTGGGCAACATGTACTCGCTGGTGTGGCTGCGCCACCTGGACACGTACCCGGTGCTGAGCCTGGGCGACGCCGCGTGGCTGGCGTGGTACCCGCTGGTCGGCGCGGCGCTGGTGCTGCTGCTGCGAGCCCGGATCTCGGCGGTGCCGCGCAACCTGTGGTTCGACGGCGTCGTGGTGGGCTGTGCCATCGGGGCCGTGTACGCCGTCGCGGTGGTCGACGTCTACCGGCCCGGCGACGCCGCGTCGGTGCGCGTGGTGGACCTGGTGGCCGCGTTCGCCTATCCGGCCGGCGACATCGTGCTGCTGGCGATGGTGACCAGTGTCCTGGCCGTGCACGGCTGGCGCGTGCACGGTGGCTGGGGCTGGCTGGTCGCCGGCCTGGCCGGCAGCGCCACGATCGACGGCGCCTACCTGTCGGCGCACGCCTCCGACCGGCTGTTGTTCGGCGCCTGGCCGTTCGTGGCGGTGGCGCTGGCCCGGGCCGCGTGGCAGGCGGTACCGCGGGTGGAGCAGGTGGAGGTCACCGGCTGGCGGATGTTCGCCGCACCCGCCGGCAGCGCGCTCGTGGTGCTGGGAGTGCTGCTGCACGCCGCGTTCGGCCACTTCAACCCGGTGGCGCTGGTGCTGGTCACGGTGAGCTACCTCGCCCTGGTGGTCCGGGTGGGCCTGCTCTTCGCCGACGTGCGCCGCGTCCAGGCGCGGCTGGAGGCGGCGCACGCCGTCGCCGACCGCCTGTCGCGGACCGACCCGCTGACCGGTGCCGCCAACCGGCGGGCGTTCGGCGAGGCCTTCGACGGCTCCCGCCGCGGCGCGAGCGCCGGCATCCTGCTCGTCGACATCGATCACTTCAAGCACATCAACGACCGGTACGGCCACGAGGCCGGCGACGCCGTCATCGTCGCGGTGACCCGCCGGTTGGCGGCGGCGGTGCGCGCCGACGACCTGGTGGGACGCTGGGGCGGCGAGGAGTTCTGCGTGCTGCTGGGCGCCGTACCGGACGCCGGGGTGCTGCGGCTGGTCGCCGAGAAGGTCCGCAGCGCCGTGTGCGGCGAGCCGGTGCCGCTGCCGGACGGGCGCGCCGTCGACGTCACCGTGTCGATCGGTGCGGCGCTGCTCGACCACGTCACCACGCTGGACCTGGCGATCAGCGCCGCCGACGAGCAGCTGTACGCCGCCAAGCGGGGCGGGCGCAACCAGGTCCGGGCCACCGTCGTCCCGGTCGGCTGAGGCCCGCCCCGGTACGCCCCCGACGTCCCGTGCCGCGCCGCTCAGCTACCGGTCGGGTAGGGACGCGCCGCCGCGTTCGCCAAGGCCATGAAGGCGGGCAGGTTGAGGTTCCAGAAGCCCGCCATGCACGAATAGCGGGGGAAGAAGCCGCCGCAGCTGGAGGAGCTGGGGCCCACCTCGATGGTGTAGCCCGGCACGCCCAGCGTGCCGTAGATCCAGTCGTCGGTGGCCCCGGGCGCGAAGTAGTTCAGGCCGCCGTCACCGTGCACGACGTCGTAGTGGTTGGCCCGGCTCATGGCCGTGGCGATGGCCCGGAGGTCGTCGTTGTTCGGCGCAAGCGAGTTCGTCCAGCCGTACGGGTAGATGTTGAGCTCGGAGAAGCTGTGCAGGGTGAGGAACGTGCCGGTGGTGTCGGTGGTCGCCGGCGAGAAGTCGGCGCCGGGCTTGGAGTCGCGGTAGATGCTGGACAGCAAGCTCTGGATGGCCTGCGTCTCCGGCTCGCTGGCCGCGCTGGTGCCCGGATAGGTCTCGCTGCACGTGGTGCCCTGGTTGGCGTCCCAGTGGTAGCTCGAGTTGCGGTTGAGGTCGACGCCGCGACCGGTGCCGGAACAGCCGTTGTCGTGGGCGTTCTTGCGCTGGGAGACGGGCCGGGTCGGGTTCGACGAGACGATGTCCACGCCGTCCGGGTTGGCGATCGGGACGACCCACAGCTCGGTGCTGTCCATCAGCCGCGTCACGTCGGCATTCCGGCCGTAGTTGGTCACCAGGTGGTCGATCCACAGGTACGCCAGCTCGCCGGTCGCGAGCTCGCGCGCGTGCATCTGGGCCATGAGGGTGAACTTCGGCTTCCGGCCGCCGGTGTTCGTCGCGCAGTCCCCAGCCTGGATCCTGGTGATGCACAGGGCCTGGATGTCGTGGCCGCCCCGCCCCTGGGTCTTCAGCCAGGACCGGCCGATGGTGCGCAGGACGACCAGGTCGGGATGGGCCGTGGCGACCTGCTGGTGGTGGGCCTCGTGCCCGGCCGTGGTGTGGTAGCCGCCGTAGTACGTGCCGGCCGCCGCCCGGAAGGACGCCGGCACCGGCTGGTGCAGGGGACCGGCGTAGCGCACGGTCAGGCCGCGGTGCCGCAGCCGCTGGGCGTCCGCGGCGGTCGCCAGGATCGGTACGCCGTCGGTCAGCGGCCCTTCCAGCACGTCGTAGCCGCCCCGGACCAGGTCGCCGGCCAGCGCGCCGGTGCTCGCGGACGGCGACGTGACGTCGTAGTACGCCGGCTCGCCCGGGCCCGGGACGGCCCCGGCGGCACCGCCGGGCGCCGTCACCTGAGCGCCGAGCAGGGCCAGCAGGAGGGCCGTGGCGGCGGCGAGCGAGCTGCGCAGGCGCGACCGGCGCGACAGCGTGAACCTGGTCATCGGAACCTCGATCGTCGAGATGGGCCCGGCGTCACCGCACACGGGGCCGGTTGACTATTCACAATCATCGATATCGACGATCCCGTCAACAAAAATGGCCCTACGCCGTCGGCAATGAGGGCGATGCGGGTTCTAGGGCCGGGAGGTCACGATGCCGACCGTGGCGCGGCCGAGGGACCCGTCCAGCGGCCAGGTGCGGACGGTGAAGTCGCCGGCCTCGCGCAGCGGCCCGACGGTGACGTCGCCCGGGCCGGACACCACGCCGCGATAGGCGACGGCGTCGCTCTGTGCCCGGCGCACCTCGATCCACAGCCCGGGGGTCGCGCCGGCCTCGCGGGTGGCCATGGCGACGTCGGTGACGCGCAGGGCGACGAACTGCTCCGGCGTACCCGCGAAGCGCAGGTCCTTGTCCTGGCCGACCCGGTCGTAGCGCACCTGCCGGCCGGGGCCGTCGACCCGGGTCGTGCCGGCCACCTGGCGTGCCGAGACGGCGGCTGCGACCCGCAGGGTGGACGTGGCCTGGATCGGCGCCAGCACCAGCGTGTACGTGCCGTCGCGGGACAGGGTCGGCACCGGCACCCGGAACGTCGGCCGCACCTGCGGGCTCTCGGCACTGAACACCGCCACGACGGCGCCGCCGGGATCGAGCACCGTCGCGCGGCTCGCATAGCCGCGCCAGCTGCCGTCGTCGAGCGGGATGTAGAGGCCGATGGCGAGGTCCTGCCCGATCCGGCCCTCGAACGGGTGGCAGACGGCCACCCCCGGCTCGGTGGTGACGGCGTATGCGGTCTCGCCGTCCACGGTCAGCGGGCCACCGGGCTGACAGGCGGGCCCGGCGGACGCCGCCGCGGACGGACCGGCGAGGGCGGCGCCCAGGGCGGCGACCACGATCGAAGCCATCATCCCGATGCGTCTCATGGCTCCACCCTCACCCGGCCGCCGACCGCCGGCCAGGGATGTCGACGGGTCTTCATCGGACGTTGTCATGCCGGGAGAAAAGTGGCGGAAACGTGAATCGCCTGCGCGCGGGGGTAGGGCCGAAGGTCCCGGCGGCCGCGTCGAGCGACCCTGGGACAGGCGTCCGCGGCGCGCCTAGGGTGGGGCGAGGACCCGTCCTGCGGAAGGAATCGCCGTGACCACGGTTGCCCCGGATCTGTTGCGTACGCTCGCCGAGCCCGACGAGACCGACCTGGCCCGCCTCGACGCGTGGTGGCGTGCCGCCAACTATCTCACCATCGGGCAGATCTACCTGAGGGCCAATCCGCTGCTGCGAGAGCCGCTGTCCGCCGAGCACGTCAAGCCGCGGCTGCTGGGCCACTGGGGCACCAGTCCCGGCCTGTCGCTGATCTACGCGCACGTGTCCCGGTTGATCCGGCACACCGGGCAGGAGGCGATCTATCTGGCCGGGCCCGGGCACGGCGGTCCCGCCCTCGTCGCCGCCGGGTGGCTGGAGGGCACCTACAGCGAGATCTACCCCCGGGTGTCGCAGGACGAGCAGGGAATGGCCCGGCTGTTCCGCCAGTTCTCCAGTCCCGGCGGCATACCGAGCCACGTCTCGGTCACCACGCCCGGATCCGTCCACGAGGGTGGCGAGCTGGGGTACGTGCTGGTGCACGCGTTCGGCGCGGTGATGGACAACCCGGACCTGCTGGCGGTCGCGGTGGTGGGCGACGGCGAGGCGGAGACCGGCCCGCTGGAGGGATCGTGGAAGGGCATCTCGTTCCTCAACCCTGCCCGGGACGGCGCGGTGCTGCCGGTCCTGCACCTCAACGGCGCCAAGATCTCCGGTCCGACGGTGCTGGCCCGCAAGGACCCGGACGAGGTGCGCGCCCTGCTGCGCGGCCACGGCTACGACGTCATCGAGGTCGAGGGCGACGACCTGCCCGGCATGCACCGCCGGTTCGCGGCGGCCCTGTCACAGGCGTGGGGCCGGATCCGCGAGATTCAGACGGCGGCCCGGGCGGGGGAGCGGGCCGGCGGCCGTCCCGTCTGGCCGCTGATCGTGCTGCGCTCGCCCAAGGGCTGGACCGGGCCCGAGCAGGTCGACGGGGTCCAGGTCACCGGCACGTGGCGCTCGCACCAGGTGCCGCTGGCCGGCGTCCGCGACAACCCGGAACACCTGGCGCTGCTGGAGCGCTGGCTCCGGTCGTACGGTCCGGAGGAGCTGTTCGATGCGACCGGCGCGCCCACCGCTCGCGTCCGGGAGCTGGCACCGGAGGGTGACCTGCGGATGAGCGCCGTCCCGCACGCCAACGGGGGGGTTGCTCACCAGGGATCTGGACCTGCCGGACTTCCGCGACTACGCGGTGCCCGTGTCGCGGCCCGCGGAGAGCCGGGCGGAGTCCACCCGCAAGCTCGGCGAGCTCATGCGCGACATCTACGCCCGCAACCCGGACCGGTTCCGGCTGTTCTGCCCGGACGAGACGAACAGCAACCGCCTCGGCGCCGTGTTCGAGGTGTCCGACCGGGCGTTCATGGAGAACGTCGTCGGTGGCGATGTGGCGATCGGCCCGGACGGGCGGGTGATGGAGGTACTGAGCGAGCACAGCTGCCACGGCTGGCTCGAGGGGTACACGCTCACCGGCCGGCACGGCATGTTCGCCACGTACGAGGCGTTCGCCATGGTCAGCGCCTCGCAGACGGTCCAGCACGGCAAGTGGCTCCAGGAGGCCCGGCAGCTGCCCTGGCGTGCCCCGGTCCCGAGCCTCAACGTGCTGCTCACCTCGACGGCGTGGCGCAACGACCACAACGGCTTCTCCCACCAGGGGCCGGGCCTCATCCAGGTGGTGCTGACCCAGCGCGGCGACGTCGCCCGCGTCTACCTGCCGCCGGACGCCAACTGCCTGCTCTCGGTCGCCGACCACTGCCTGCGCTCGCGCTCGTACATCAACCTGATCGTCATCGACAAACAGCCGCAGCTGCAGTACCTGACGATGGACCAGGCGACCGAGCACTGCGCCCGCGGCGCCGGGATCTGGGACTGGGCCGGCACCGACGACGGCACCAGCGACCCCGACATCGTGCTGGCCTGCGCCGGCGACGTGGTGACGATGGAGACGGTCGCCGCCGCGCAGATCCTGCGGGAGCGGCTGCCCGGGTTCAAGGTCCGGGTGGTCAACGTGGTCGACCTGATGACCCTGATCCGGCCGAAGGACCACCCGCACGGCATGAGCGAGACGCTGTTCACCGAGCTGTTCACCGACACCGTGGACGTGGTCTTCTCCTTCCACGGCTATCCCGGGGCGATCCACCAGCTGGTCCACGGCCGGCCGGACGCCGACCGGTTCCGGGTGCGCGGGTTCATCGAGCAGGGCACCACGACCACCCCGTTCGACATGACCGTGCGCAACCGGGCCTCGCGCTACCACCTGGTGATGGACGCCATCAACAACGCCCGGCGGCTGCCGCGCGGGGCCGCCGACCTGAAGGCCTGGTGCGAGAAGCAGCTCGAGCGGCACGAGGCGTACGTGGTGGAGCACCTGGAGGACCTGCCGGAGGTCCGGGACTGGACCCTGGGCGACTGGGCGCAGCGGGGCTGACCGCGGACGTGCCGCGGCGGGCGTCCGGTCGGACGCCCGCCGCGGTTCCCCGAGGTGCGCGTCGGCTCAGGCCGAGCAGGTCGGGTCGCCCGACCGGGCCCGGACGCTGACCGCGTCCCAGGCTGCCTTCACGGTGTCGAACTCGGCGCAGCTGCCGGCGAAGAGATCCTTGGCCGCCCGCAGCGTCCAGGTCCGGTACGCCGGGTACGAGGCGTCGGAGGTCTTCATCAGCATCGCGGTGTACATGATCTTCGCTGCCTTCTGCAGGCCGACACCGGTGACCGAGGAGTTGTTGCACGTGGGGCTCTCCGGCTGGCCGTTGGTCGGCTTGCTGCCCTCGGCGAGCAGATAGAACCAGTGGTTGCCCGGCCCGGCGGCCGCGTGGACCTCGTCGTCGTCGGTGCTGCCGGAGTAGCAGTTGTCGTGGCCCACCTTGGACGGGTCGTACATGTTGCGGATCGGGCCCCGGCCGATCAGGTCGACGGCCTCGCCGACGGTGTAGTCCGGTGCGTCGAACTCCTGCGGCTCGTTGGCGTACCACTCGGTCATCGCGCCGAAGGTGTCGGCGACGAACTCCTGCGTGCCCTTGCCGGAGATGCCGCCGGGGGTGTGGTCGTCGATGCCGTGCCCGATCTCGTGGCCGACCACGTCGAGCGAGGCCACCCAGCCGCCGTCGGCGTTGTGCCCGAGCACCACCTGGGTGCCGTCGTAGAAGGCGTTCTGGTCGTCCAGGCCGATGCGGATCGGCCAGGCGCCGCCCTCGCCGTCCATGCCGTCGCGGCCCAGCCACTCGGTGAGCATCTTCGCCTGGGTCTGCGCGACGAACAGCGCGTCGGTGCAGCCGGTCTCCCGGCTGTCGGCCTTGCCGTCGCCCCACTCGTCGTCCGGGCCCTCGAAGGTCTTGTTGCCGTCGTAGTCCTGGCACGACAAGTTCCTGGTCTTCGGGTCCGTCATCGAGAAGGTGCCGCCGGACGAGGTCGTCTCGAGCTTGAGCGGGCTCGGGCCGTTCAGGGCGCCGGTGCCGCTGCCGTGCACCACGTGGTCCTGGGTGTGCAGCACCGCGCCGCTCGCGGCGTCCACCTCGACGGTCAGCCGGCTGGGTCCGTCCTGGTCACGGCCGACGACCGTGCTCTGCCAGGCCAGCCGCGGCGTGCCGGACAGCGCGAACACCACCAGGCGGGTGTCCTCCGTCCCGGTCACCGTCGGCAGTTGACCGCGCGCCACCTTCTCCGCGCGGGCCGCCGTGATCGTCGGCGTGAGCGAGATGTCGCCGATCGGCCGCTTCTGGGCCACCGACGTGTACCGCGTGTGGCCCGACGAGTCGGTGACCACGACGAAGTCGCCGCCGACCACGGGCAGGCCCCGGTGCGTGCGCTCGTACGGCACGAACTGCAGCGGCCCGGACGAGAGCACCGGCTTCGCGGTGAACGCGTCGTTCGCGCTGGCGTGCAGGTAGGCCGGACGGCCGGCGACCAGGTCGCCGGCGACCTCGGCGGCCAGGCGGCGGGCCTGACCGGCGTCCGGCGCGGGGCTCGGCGGCGTGGGTGCCGCCGTGGCGGTCGCGGTACCGCCGATGATCACACCGGCGGCGGTCATGGTGGCGATCGTCGCCCGCACCGGCATCCGCGGTCGCGTACGCCTGTGAGCTCTTGACATCTTGCCTCCCCGGCGGAACCGCCGTTCGGCCACAGGACGATGACCAAACGGCCAGATCCGTTCATCGAATGGTCATCACCGTATGAACCACATATCGAGGAATGCAAGTATTGAAATGGCTCCCAAAGGTTGTTATTTCGCATGCGCGGGAAGAGAGCGCTCTCTTTCCTGCGCGGCGGGGCGGTTCCGCGACTTCCGGCGGCGCCGTCGTGACGACCGGGTTACGGTCACGCCATGAGATATTTACCCATGGCGATGGAATCCGGGGATGGTGCGGGGTCGCTCACGCCCAGTCCGGTTTGTAGGGGAACCACAGGGTGGGCGCCACGTTGCGCGGTGGCGGCGCCACCGGCGGCGGGAGCTGGACCTCCAGCGGGTGTTCCAGCATCGCCTGCAGCGCGTCGTGGATCTGGTCGCGCTCGGCCTGCGGCCGGCTGGCGTAGTCGGGGATCCTGCCGGTCAGGTAGGCGATGCGCTCCTCGCGTTCGCGCTCGCGCCAGTTGTCCGGCTTGATGCCCAGCGCGAAGCCGGCGAACAGGCCGCCGGGCAGCTTGCTCAGCAGCGTGCCGAAGGTCATCTCGGTGGCCACCTCGCCGGCCACCACCAGCGCGCCGCGCAGGTCGCCGCGGGCCAGGTAGCTGGCTCCTTCCGCCACGGCCAGCACGAGCAGCACCCCGTCCAGCACGGCCGTGCCGCGGACCGCCCGCTTGATCGCCCCGCGGGGGAGCTTGGTGAACGCGTCGAGCCAGGCCGCCCGCTCGCCGGGGGCGAACAGCCGCATCAGGCGTACGTCGAACACGTGCAGGCCGCCGTCGAAGACCGCCTGGGTGAAGCGGGTCTCCGCGCCGGCCCAGGCGTTGCCGACCACCCGGTTGACCCGGCCGGCGTCGATGGCCTCCACGGCCGGCACCGCGGCCGCCCGGTTCGGGTAGACGTCGGCCAGGAACCGGCGCGCGTCGGCGAGGTTCCGGGTGTACTGCGACCCGGTCAGCGCGGCCGCACCGGAGATGCCCTTCAGCTGGGCCTTGTTGTCGACCAGCCACACCGTCTTCGTCGCCGGGTCGTAGGCGATCAGGTCCACCCCGTTGGCGTTGACGTTCTTGCTCCAGTCGTGGAAGACGGTCAGCCCCGTGGCGGTCAGCGCGTCCGCGAGGTTCTGCTCGCCGATGAGGCCCAGGAGCGAGTTCCTCGTCCCGGCCGGCGGGGTGTAGCGGGTGTCCACCTGCGCCAGGTCGCCGGGGGTCAGCGCGTTCTGCACCGCCTGCCCGTACGCGGCCCGGGCCTCCTCCGGCGTGAGGTAGCCGGAGTCCTGTGCCTGGCCCAGGGTGCGGCGCAGATCCTGGAGGTCGCGGTTGACCGCGGACGGCTGCTGGGGGCCCGAGCGCTGGCCGCCGATGCCGCCCGCGCCCGTCCCGCCGTACCCGCCGCCGTACCCGCCGGCCCCGCCGCCGCCCGTGCCCCCTTGGATGCGGCGGGCCACGTTGGCCGCCTCGGCGATGCCGATCGTGTTGTCCGACAGCCGTTTGAGCAGGTCGGCCACCTCGGCGCGGCCGGACATGTCGCGGAAGACGTTCGGGGTGGCGAGCGCCGCCAGCGCGGCGGCCGTCCCGGTCGGGTCGGGCGCGGGCGCCGGGTTGACGATGTTCACCACCGGAGCGGGCAGCGGGCCCGGGGTCAGGTCCGGGTTCTGCGGCTGCGGTTGCACCGGCTGCACCGCGGCGATCTCCGGGGCCAGGTGCGGGATCGGCGAGCTCTGCCAGTCCCAGAACCGGGAGTTGTCGATCTCCTCGGCCGCGCTGCAGTGACCGAGCCGCGCCTCGGCGAACGCCCCGCGCGCCGGCAACGTGACCAGCTCCTCGACCGGCGGGTCCGGCGGCAGCTCGCCGCCGGCCTGGCGGATCCGGTCCGACCAGGCCGGGTCCGTGCAGGGCAGGCACACCCATGGGCCGGCGAACTCCACCAGCCGGTTCTCCACGTGCTCCAGCACGCTGGAGTTGTCGGGCAGGCGGATGCCGGCCAGCCACCGCTCCCGCTCCGCCGGGCCGAGTGCCACCAGCAGCGCACGGCCGTAGTGCAGGGGGTTGGCGCGCAGGTGCGCCAGGAGGTGGTCCGCACGGGCCAGGTCGTCCAGCTCCTCGGCGGGCGGCGCGGCGGGCGGCGGCGCCGCCGGGCGGTTCAGCGGCAGCAGGATCGACGTCGGCTGGGTGACGAACAGGTCGCCGCCGGATCCGCGGTAGTCCACGTCCAGCAGGGGGTGATCCTGGCCGTCGGCGTCCCGGGCGGTCAGCGTGATCCGCTGGATACCGACGTCGCAGTTCTCCGGCGCGACGCCCAGGGCGATCGCGTCCACGTCCCGCCACGGCACGGAGCCGTGGCGCGGCGGCGCCGGCGTGACCCCGGCGACGAAGACGTAGGTGTGGTCGGTCGCCTCGAAGGCGCCCGGGTAGCCGAGCGTGTCGATGTCCCCGAGGGCCCGGTTGACCAGTCCGGTCGCACCGCCGGGACCGATGAACGTGCCGCGGATCTCGACCCGCTGGTTGCTGCCGCCGGTCGCGCTCACGCCGCCGGTGCGGATGGCGAACCGGAAGTAGACCAGCGGCGCCTCCGGGCGGGCCGGCGGTGCCGGCTGGGCCGCGCGCACCTGCCGGCGGTGCACCGTACGGACGAGGGCGTCGACGTGGCCGGACAGCGCCGGGTCGAGCAGCGCGGCCCGGATCGCCCCGGCGTACCGGGCGGCGACCGCCGTGGCCACCTCGTCGGTGCCGTCGAACCAGTCCACCCGGGTCCGGACGAAGACCGCCGGGCGCTCGCGCTCCAGCGTGGTGGCCACCCGGAAGTGGCGCAGCACCTCGTAGTAGAGGACGGTCAGGGCGTGCGCGTGGTTGTAGTTGACGACCGTGCGGGTCTCGATGGCCTCCCGCTCGGCCTGCGTCGAGTGGACGACCACCGTGCTGCGCAGTTCCCGTACGGCGCTGCTCGCCTGGGTGATGTGGTCGCTGACCCGCTGCACGGTCTGGGAACCGAGGTCCCGCCGGCCCCGCGACTGCGAGGACGCCCCGCCGATCGCCCCGCTGAGGCCGACGGCCGCGCCCGCCACGACCATGCTGCCGGACGCCCCCGCGGACCCCGCCAGCCCGGCCATCGAGCTCGAACCGCCCTGGTACTCGCTGAGCGCGGCGTCCACCGTCTCCGTGATGGTGCGGTCCCGCCGCTGGTCGTGCAGCAGGTGCTCGGTCACCTTGGTGTCCTCGTCGCGGGTCGCGTCGTCGGCCCGGGACCAGTCGATGACCGCGAGGTTGACCGACTCGCCGGGCGCGAGCGGCACACTGTGCACGATCCCGCCGAGGGAGTGGCCGAGCTGGAACCAGCGGATGGCGTACTCGTGCACCACGCCCAGGCGTACCGGGTCCGCGGGCGCCGTCACGTCGGTGAGCAGCACCGCCTGCTGCAACTGGTACGCCTGGACGGCCAGGCTGGCCGGCAGCATCTTCTCGCAGCCGTGGTCGCCGAAGACCGCCGGAAGGGTGGCCGCGAACGAGCCGGGGGAGAGCCGCCAGTCGGCCAGGCTCGGTCGCTGGATCGCCGGCAGTCCCGCCCCGCGGAGCCGGTCCAGCAGCGGCGGGGCCGGCGCGGGCAGGCGGGCGACGATGGCGGCCTCGGCGAAGCGGCCGTCCACGAGGGCGTCCACCCGGTCCGGGGAGCCGGCCGCCACCAGCCAGACCGCGACGTCGCGGGGCCCGCCGGGCGACTGCCGCCGCACCTGCATGGCCTCGCCGATCGCCGCCCGCACGGGCGTGGGCAGGCGGGTCAGGTCGAACGACAGGTAGCCGCAGTGGTCGCTGGCCAGCACGCCGAGCGGGTACGCCCAGCCGCGCGGCTCCTCGCCGGCGACCCGGAGGTCGAGCCCGCGCTCCCGGGCCACCGCGCGGACCGCCGCCTCGATCAGGCCCGGTAGCCGCCCCGGTGGCACGGCGCCCAGCCGGCCGGCCTCGCCGACCGCGTGCCGGATCGCCTCCGCGGCGAACGCCCGGCCCGCGGCGCGGTCGCCGGCGAGGCCGGCGGCGACCGTGGCGGACAGCGTCGCCGCCACGGCCGGGCGGAACGCGTCCCAGCAGTCGCGGGCGACGGCCGCGTCGTCCCGCTCGTCCGGGTCGGCGTCCCGGAAGGCCGCCACGAAGTCGTCGAAGTTGAACCCGGCGAGCGGCTCGCCGGGTGCCGCCGCCGGGAACTGCACCTCGGCGTAGACCGGCAACCCGCGGCCGGCCGCGGTGCCGCTCGCCGGGTCGAGGCAGAAGACGCTCAACTGGGCCGGAAGGACGGCTGCGGCTCGTGGCATGCGGACCACCCCGGGGTGCGCGTCGTGATCGGAAGGTTCAGGCTATGAGCGCCGGAGGCCGTCCGTGATCGCACTATCGGGAACCGGGCACACCCGGCGCGGCCGTTGTCCGTCCGGCCGATCGCTGGCCGACCGATCGTACGAGTCTCCGCAGCTGAAAGGCGTCGCACTCTGCCCGGAGCGCCCCCGTGGGGAGATCTGGATCACGCCTACGGTCTGTTCGTGGTCGCCGGCCCGGCCATCACGGTGCGACACCGGTACGCATCCCTGTCGCGGTGACGCCGTCCGGCCGGTTCAGCTCGAGGGAAGGTACACAACGATGCCCACATCATGGAGGCGGCGGCTGGCCCTCCTGACCGTCGCGACCGCGTCCGTCGTGGCGACCGGTGGCCCGCCCGGGCTGGCGTACGCGGCGGCGTCCCCCGGCGTCGCGGCCTGCGCCGCGGACAGCGTGGCCCGCGTACGTGCCGGGGCGACGGCACAGGAACCCGCGCTGTACCCGAAGAACGAGGCCAACGCCTACGGGGTCATCAAGGACGCACCCCGGCTGCCGAACGGCACCGTCACCATTCCCACGGTCTTCCACATGGTCTCCGACCGCCCGTTCACCGCCGCCGACAAGAACCGCTGGAACTCGATGATCGCGGCGCAGATGACGGTCCTGAACGACTCGTACACCGGACGCACCGCACCGGGCGCCGCCGACACCCCGTTCCGGTTCTCGCTGACCCGCACCACGTGGACGGTGAACCCGGCGTGGTACACCGTCGTGCCGGGCAGGAACGAGCGGGACATGAAGAAGGCTCTCTACACCGGGGACGCGCGGACGCTGAACGTGTACGCGGCCAACATCGGCGACGGACTGCTCGGGTGGGCGTACTTCCCCAAGGGCTACAACAACGGCCGTGACTACCTCGACGGCGTGGTCCTGCTCGACGAGTCGATGCCGGGCGGGACGGCCGGCAAGTACGCCGAGGGCGACACCCTGACCCACGAGGTCGGTCACTGGCTGATGCTGGAACACACCTTCGCGCACGGCTGCGCCGCCTCGGGCGACTTCGTGGCCGACACCGCGCCGGAGGCGATCCCGCAGTTCGACTGCCCGGTGGGCGCCGACTCGTGCGCCGCGCCGGGAGCCGACCCGATCCACAACTTCATGGACTACTCGCAGGACTCGTGCATGAACCTGTTCACCGCCGGCCAGGCCGACCGGATGAGCGACGCCTGGGTCGCCTTCCGCTCCGGCGGCGCCTGACCCTCCTGCCGACGGCACCGCAGCCGCCCAGCGTCGTAGCCGCCGGGCGGCTGCTTGCCGTACTGCCACGTCAGGTGTCAACCACCCGACAGTCGACTCTCCTTCCCGGCCGCGGCGGGACAAGAGGCCCGAACGGCGGCCATTCTGGTGGGAGGCGATACGGAAGGTCGCATGGCGACCGCTGGAGAAGTGGTGGCATTCAGCCCATGGCCGCGCGGGGGGAGTTCATCGCGAGTCGGTACCGTCTCCTCGAGCGGACCGGCACGGTGGGTATGTGCCGCGGCTGGCGGGCCCGAGACCTGGTGGCCGGCCGTGAGGTGGCCATCTGGGAGCTCGTCGCGCCCGGGTGGCTGAGCGACGAGGACAAGGGCCGCCTCGGCGACCGCACGGCCTGGGCGGCCCGCAGCGCCGGCCGGCTCGACCACCCGGCTGCGTTACGGATCCACGACGTGATCCAGGTCCGGGGCCGGCCCTGGATCGTGACGGATGTCGTCCCGCCCCGCTCCCTGCACCGGGTGATCGTGGAGGACGGCCCGTTGGCCCCGGCCGACGCCGCCCGGATCGGCGTGGAGGTGCTGGGCGCGCTGGCGGCCGCGCACCGGATCGGCTTGCGGCACGGGGATCTGAGCCCGCACCACGTGCTGCTCGGCGAGGGCGGGCGGGTCCTGACGATCTTCGGGCTGACCGTGTCGTTCCTGGAGGACGCGCCCGGCTCGGGTCGGGGCCTCTTCATCGGCTCTGTGCCGTTCGTCTCCCCGGAGCGCGCCCGCGACGGTGTGGCCACCGTGGAATCCGACCTGTGGGCGCTCGGCGCCACCCTCTACGCGGCGGTGGAGGGACGTCCGCCGCACGCGCGGGAGAGCGCGATGGCCACCCTGGTGGCGCTGGCCACCGAGCCGCCCGCTCCGCCCCGGCTCGCCGCCGACCTGACCCCCGTCCTCGCCGGGCTGCTGCGGCGCGCGCCGGGCGACCGGCTGAGCGCCGTCGAAGCCGAGAGAGCACTCCGCAGAGTCGCGCGTGGCGTCCCACCGGGACGGCTCGAACGACACGCGTTCCCGCGCCCTCGTGGACTGGTCGAGAGCACTGTCCGGCTGTGGCTGGTGCTCGCCGCTGTCCTGTTCCTGGCATTGTGGCTGCTCCCGGGCATGGTGGCGAGGACCTCCAGCGGTCCCTCCGTCGCTTTTCGGCCCAGCGCGCCGCAGCCGTCTTCCGGCCCGCCGCCTCGGCAGGACCTCGGTCGCTGCGGCGTGTGGGGAATGCGGTTCGTGGAGTCGCATGCGTACGCGGGTGAGCCGTTCACCCTCGAACTGGCGGGCAGCCTGGCGGCGGGCCGGGCCGGTGCGGGGTGCGTGCTGGAGGCGAAGCTCGAGTCCGTGCCGGGCGGAGCCGCGTCCCACGCACCCTCGGGCGTCATCCGGCGCGAGCTGGCGGCTTCCGCGAGGAAGGTGTCGTTCACCTGGCAGGTGTCGGCCGAGAAGCCGGGGCCGCTCGGCTTCACCGCCGTCGTCACGCGCGCGGGCGGCCCGGAGGCCGCGCCGGTGAGTCACCTGGTGGAGGTCGGCGGGAGCCGGCGGGAGCAGGCCGGTGCGAGTTGGCTGTACGCCGTGGCCAGGAGCGCGCGGGTACGGGCGGCCGGCGACGTCGGGAAGCTCCGCCGTGGACGCCCGTCGAGCCTCGCCGTCGACGTCGCCGCGGTCGCGCCCCCGTTGCCGGCGGGACTGGCGCCGGACGGCACCCTCGAGATCTGCCTCAGGGCCACCGGCGGTGCGACGGCGGACGAGAGCTGTACGACCATGAAGGTGCGACTCGCCGACGGGATCGACGAACGCCGTGACCTGTCGTTGCAACCCGTCAGCAACGACCCGGTGACCATCCTCGCAACGGTGGAACTCTCCGGCACTGTGGACGGCCGCGAGGTCGACGGGTACGGGAGCTATTCGTCCTTGTCCACCCGCGGGGGGCCGTCCGTGTCCCTCACGGACCGGTTGTTGCAGGGTGGCACCGCCACCGTGGCCATGGTCGCCGCGCTCGGCGGCGCGGGCGGGATCGCCGCCGCCGTCACGGCAGTACGCCTGTTCGTCCGGAAGCTTCGGGAGCGGAGGAAGAACCCGCCGAGGTCGCCGTCGGACGCCGGTACCGAGCCGTCGCGAGCCTATCTCTGACCGTCCCGGGGCGCGACGGCCGGGTCGCCGGAGAGTGCGTCGCCGACAACCCTCAGGTCACCGTGCCGCCGGACGATGGGGCCCCGCGGAGATCCGGAGGAGGACCCATGAAGGCCGCACACAGCACGACCCGGCGCCCGCGGCCGCACCGGAGCCTGGCGGTGCCCGCCGCCGTCACGGTGGCGCTCGCCGGGGCGGCCGTGCCGGCCGCGGCAGCCACCACGCCCCCGGTCTTCAGCCCCGCCACCTACGGGGCGCTCCCCTCGGACGGCCGCGACGACACGGCCGCGTTCGCCGGCGCCCTGCGGGCCGCGGCCGACGCGGGCAACGGCGTGGTCCGCGTCGCCGCCGGCACCTACGAGGTCCTGCCCGACCGGCTGACCGTGGGCGCCGGCACCACCCTCACCGGTTCCGGCGCGGTGCTCGCCGCCGCCGACCATGGCTTCAACCTGCTCAGCGTGGCCCGCGGCGCGACGGTCAGCTCGCTGACCGTCGACGGGCGCGACCGCGTGGTGCGCGGCATCACCGTGGCGGCCGGCGCCACCGACGTGAAGCTGACCAGCGTCACGGTCAAGGCCGTCGCCACCCCGCGCGACCCGGCGGCGAACGGCTTCGCCGCGAACGCCCGGCAGACGGTCGCCGGCATCCACGTCGCCGGCAACACCAGCAACGTGCTGCTCGACCGGGTCGTCGTCGACGGCGTCCGCGCCGTCGGCAGCTCCAGCCCCAACGTGACGACCACCGCCGCGTTCGACACCGACAGCATCCCGGTGGCCACCAACGGCTGGTGGCGGCACAACGCCTACGACGCCCCGGCCGGCTACCAGCCGCCGGTCGACGCCGGCCAGGTCGACCCGGTCCACCAGCGGTCCCGGTCGCTGGTGACCTCGCCGGTGCGCGCCGGCAGCCACGCCTGGCGCAGCGAGCTGCACGCCACCGACCCGGCGATCTACGGCGGCAGCCGCTCCGAGCTCACCCGCCGTGCCGACAGCTCGTTCGTGGAGCGCTGGTACGGCGTGAGCGTCCTGCTGCCCGCGGGCGGCCCCGAGGACTACGCCGTGGACCGCTCGGCCGAGGCCGTGGTGCAGTGGCACAACAGCCCGGACGCCTGCGAGGCCACCGCCACCATCTCGCCGCCGCTGGCGCTGCTGACCAAGAACGGCCAGTGGCAGCTGCACCGCTGGTGGGACGCGGATCCGTGCACCGACAACAGCAAGATGTACCACGCGAAGCCGCGCCAGCAGGAGGAGAAGATCCTCGGCGACTACGCGGCGGACAAGGGCAAGTGGACCGACTGGGCGTTCCACATCCGCTGGGGCTGGTCGACGGCGCAGAAGCCGCTGCTCGAGGTCTACAAGAACCGGCAGCTGGTCTACCGCACGGTCGGGCCGAACACGGTCAACGACGCGGTGCCGCCGTACCTGAAGTTCGGCATCTACAAGTGGGACTGGTCGCAGCGCAACCCGTCCGACACCACCACCAGGGTGATCTACCACGACGAGGTGCGCATCGACGACGCCTCCGGCAGCCTGGACACCGTCTCGCCGCCGGTGCCGCCGGGTCCGCCGGGTGCGTGGGACTACCCGGTCGCCCGCGGGGTGCTGATCTCCTCCGGCCCCGGGCAGACC
Organism: Couchioplanes azureus; assembly: GCF_014648355.1. Taxonomy (GTDB): domain Bacteria; phylum Actinomycetota; class Actinomycetes; order Mycobacteriales; family Micromonosporaceae; genus Actinoplanes; species Actinoplanes azureus. The sequence continues at coordinate 50,422 of NZ_BMQY01000002.1, read as the reverse complement.
ATCCCGCGCAACGTGACGGTGCGCGGATCCACGATCCGCAACGTCGGTCCCAAGGACGACGGCGACTGCCTGGTGGTGCAGGGCAACGGCGCCACCGTGGAGCCGGACGCCCACACGCTGATCACCGGGAACACGTTCACCGGATGCGCCAAGCGCGCGGTGAAGGTGCAGGTGCCGGGGGTACAGGTGGTCTCGAACAAGATCACCAACGGGTTTCTCGGCAACAACCCGTACGTCGTGCGGCCCCGCTCGATCGACACCGCCGACATGTTCGCCGGCATCTCGGTGTACGCCTCCCGGGTCACCGTCTCCGGCAACTCGATCACCGGCACGGGCAGCGCCTACGCCGGCATCGACGTGGACAACGGGCCGCTGTCCGACCTGACGGTCACCGGCAACGTGGTGGTCAACGGCCGCACCGCCCGGCTCGCACCGGCCAGCCTGATCCGGCTGCACACCGCGGTGGACCGGCTGACCCTGACCGGCAACAGCGGCAGCTTCGGCGCCTGGGGCGTGCGGTGCGACGTCGCGCCCACCGCCACGCGGTACGCCCTGAACCGCGTGACCGCCACCTCGCCCGGCTTCGGCTGCGTGCCGCCGCCCACGGTGGCCTCCGCGGCGGAACTGCGGGCCCGCGGCGGCGACCCGCTGACGCTGACCGGCACCGGCTTCGGCGCCGACCTCGCCGCCTTCCGGGCGGCCGGGATCACGGTGTCCGTCAACGGCCGGTCCACGGGCGTCACCTGGCTGGACGCCTCGACGCTGCGGGTGCTCGCGCCGGCCGGCGCACCCGGCACCCGGCCCGTGGTGGTGCTGTCCCGCGGCGGCGTGGCCGCCGCGCCGGTCGAGGCGCCCGGCCGGTACGCCGCCGGCGTCACCTCGCTGCGGCCCAGCACGGTGGCGCTGACCGGCGGCCTGGTGACGGTCACCGGCATCGGCCTGCGCGACACCACCGGCTGGCAGCTCACCGGGCCGGCGACCGTGCCGCTGCCCCGCGTGGCGGACCGGACCGCGCTGAACGCCGCGCCGTCCGGCGTGGTCGTCGTCAGCGACACCAGCGTGGTGGTGAAGCTGCCGGCGGCCGCCGACGTCACCGGCGACGGGCGGGCCGACCCGGGCACGTACACGCTGGGCTTCACCCCGGCGGCCGGCACGCCGTACCTGGCGGTGGGCCCGACGGCGATTCTGCGCCGCTGAGCGGGCTACTGCAGGGGCGTGGGCCGCTCGCCGGTCAGCTCGGCGTCGATGCGCTCCTTGCGGACCTGCCCGGTGAGGACGTGCTGGTCGTTGCGCACGAGCTTGGTCAGCCGGACCCGTTCCACCGGAACGATCTCGGTGGTCACCAGCGGCCTCTCCTCGTGCAGGGTGACCTCGAAGACGACGCCGCCGTCCGGGCCGTCGAACTGTCCCGGTGCCCCGAAGACGTCCGGGTCCTCGACCATGCCGCGCTGGTGATCGGGGACGGGCTCGCGCTCGATCCGTAGTTCCTCGCGGCGCGGACGGTCACCCACTCGGGGGCGCCGGTCTGCGCGTCGAGGTAGACCTGGCCGGCGGAGCCGATCTTCGAGCCGTCGACGCCGTACACGTCGATGCCGTCGAGCCGGTCGAGGTTCTCGCGAGTGATCATGAGGATCGCCTTTCGTCGGGGGATCATCGGGCTGCTGCGACCGAATGCGCGCCACACGGCCGCGGGCGGTGCCCGCGCCGGGACAGCTGTGCGGGGTCTGCGTCCCGGCCGGACCGCGTTCCAGCGCTACGCGTCCGCCGGGCAGGAGTGCCGGTGCTGGTGCCGACGGGGGACTGGTGCCCCTGGGCCAGGGCCGTAAACAGTCTGACCATAGGAAAGAACCTGCTCGTCACCCGGAATGGCGCAGGGCCGGCACGGGAAGAACCCGTGCCGGCCCTGCCGGGCACACTGCCGATGTGGCGACGCGCGCTCAGATCAGCTCGGCGGCAGCGGCATCGCTGGATGCCGTCACCGCGGCGGACCGGGCCTTGCGGCGCTGACCGCCGGGGCGGGCGGCCGGGGCCGGCCCACCGCCGGCGGCCGGCGGCGGGTCCGAGCTCATCAGCCGGCCGGTAGCCGGGCGCTCCTCGATCGCCGGGGGCTGACCGGTCAGCTTGCGGGCGTTCGCGACGATCCGTTCGTACGTCTCGCGGCCGGCGCGGCTGCCCAGCACGTACCCGGCGGCAAGGCCAACAGCGAACTTCATCGTCTTCATCGGCGGTTCCTCATCTCGATCGGCATGGCGGGTGCGCGTGGGGGCGGGTCAGCGGTGCAGGAATCCGGGCAGCCAGCGGTTGCGCGCCGCGCGGGCCTTCGCCGCCCGGCGGCGGCGGATGAGGACCGCGGCCACCGCTCCGGCCACGGTCAGGGCCGTCGCCGTAGCCGGCGCGGGCCGGCTGCGGACGGCTTGCTGTGCCTGCCGGGCCCGCTGCGGCGCGGATGCCCGTACGCGGGAAGCGCCCGAGAGCGTCCTGGTCTTCACGCTCGACAGAGCACCGCGAAGACGCGAACCGGAGTTCGCCTCGCCGGTGATCCCCGTGACGGTGTCACCGAGGTCCCCGCGGGTGTGCTCGATCTGCGCGCGGACGTTCTCCGGAGCTCCGGGAACGGTATGGGAGCTCGTCACCTTCTCGGTGGTGTCGCTGATCTTCATGCTTCTTCCTCTCCTTGCCGGCACGCCGTCGTTGCTGGCCGGCACCTGGGGGGTCTGGGCGACCGGACGGCGCCGTAGCCTTGCCCATCCGGCGAACCCGGCTAACGTGACCAAACGGTTCATTCACGCCTACGTGTCGGTGGATCTTGGCTACCCGGCGCGGGGGCGGTCGCAAACGTCGGGCGCCGGCCGGATCCGCGTGGCTTGCGGCGATCCGTACCGGCGCTTGAACCGGTCTTGAACGACCGGCGGCAGTCTGGATCAGGTAGACATGCCACCGGAAGGACTGCCGATGAACTCCTCGCCCCTGGACCGTCGCCGCTTCCTGTCCCTGCTGGGCGGGAGTGTCGTGGCCGGTGCGGCCGCCTCGGCGGGCCTGACCCTGCCCGCGAGCGCGAACCGGTCCGACCGGGCGTGGCGCCTTCTCGGCCACGGCAACGACCTGTCGGGCTGGGAGACCATCCTCGGCGACGGGCTCTACACCGCCGCCGGCCAGGTCCCCGTGAACGCCGCCGACGTCACGGCCGAGCACCTCGGTCGCTACTCCCGGCTGCGCGCCAACATCGCGAACCGCGGCGTGATGGCGCACGTGCTGTCCTTCAAGCGGTTCACGGACGACTACCCGCTCAACGGTGACGTCTCGCTGATGAGCTGCCGCCACACCGCGAGCTACCAGTTCCGGATGCCGTACCTGCCGGCGACCGCCGGCGGCGCGTTCAACGCCCAGACGGTGGAGGGCGGTCTCTTCGTCTGGGACGGACTCGGCACCCGGGTCGACCACGGGACGGCGTTCCAGTGGGTCCTCAACCCGTGGCTGCCGAACTTCGGGCAGCTCCTGGTCTGGTCCGACGGCGAGGACGGCACCGGCGCGTGGATCGCGGGCGGCTACCTGAAGCCGGACACCGAATGGCACACGGCGCGCTTCGTCGTGGACCCGGCCGATCAGCGGGTGGAGCTCTCCATCGACGGCAACGCTCTGCCGGTGCCGTACTGCCGGACGCCGAAGACCGGCTGGGGGACCGACGTGTCGGCCCGCCTGCAGGCGGAGGCCGTCTCCATCTGGCCCGGGGCGAAGGCTACCTGGGCACCGCAGCACCAGGTGGAGGTCCGCAACTGGCACTGGCTGCGCGGCCTCGCCTAGCGCTCAGGACGGGCCGGGCGGCTTCTGCGCGGCGGCGGTCGCGGCGGCGACCGCTTCCTCGCGGGTGTCGCCGAAGTGCAACGGTACGAACTGACCGTTCTTGTCCCGCCCGCAGCGGACGAGGCCGGCCGCCACCAGGGCGCCGTGCGGCGGATCCCACGTCACCAGCGGAGAGAACCGGGCGTCGGCGCCGGACGCCGCCGCCGCGTCGGCGATCTTCTCCCTGGCCGGGATCTCGGGCGACGGTTGCTCCGACATCCAGCCGACCACCCGGCCGGCTCGCACGTCACTGCCGTCCTGGGTCGCGCACCACAGCGGGTACCCCTGCGAAATGACCGTCACGAGATCTCCCCCGTCCTCACACCGCCATTCTCGGGCAAACCGGGAGCCCAGTCGGCCGGTATGAGGACACCCGCCGGGATTTGTGGGGGGCATGCCCTCCCTTCCCGCTACCCCGTGGTGGTGACCGGCTGCTCCCGGGGTGCGGTCAGGCGGCCCGCCATCGCGATGACCATCCGCCTCGGCGCCCACCTCGTGGCCACCGCCAGCAGCGCGTTGGCCAGGCCGTCGACCCGGCTCGGCCGGCCGCGCCCCAGGGCCGCCAGCGTCGTCGCCACCACCTGTTGCGGGGTGCGCTTCTTGCCGACCGCCGCGTCCTCGCCGGCCACGTCGAAGAACGGCGTCTCCGTCGCGCCCGGGCAGATCGCGACGACCCTGACCCCGGCGGGCTTGACCTCGGCGTACAGCGCCTCGCTGAACGACAGCACGAAGGCCTTCGTGGCGCCGTACACCGCCATGTGCGGCAACGGCTGGAACGCCGCCGTGCTCGCCACGTTGACGACCGCCCCCCGTCCGCGGGCCACCATGGCGGGCAGGAACCGCCGCGTCAGGTCGACCAGGGCGACGCAGTTGAGCTGGATCTGCTCGGTGATCCGGCCGGCGTCGGCGGCGGCGAAGTCACCGTGCATCCCGAAGCCCGCGTTGTTGACCAGCACGTCGACGTCGACACCGAGCGCGGCCACGCGCGTGGCCACCCGGTCCGCGGCGCCGGGCTCGGCGAGGTCCGCGGGCACGACGTGCACCTGGCGGCCGTGTGTGCCGCGCAGCTCGTCGGCCAGGCGGTGCATCGCCCCCTCGCTGCGGGCGACCAGCACGAGATCGGCGCCGCGGGCCGCGAACTCCCGTGCGTACGCGGCGCCGATGCCACTCGACGCCCCGGTGATCAGCGCCGCCCGTCCGTGGAACTCCACGTGCCCTCCTGAGGGAAAACAGATCGACAGGTCTCTTGGAACGCGGTGCTCCTCAGGAGACTACCGCGCCGGATCATGACGGCGATGAATGCGTCCATCCGTTGGACAATCCCCGATGTATTGACTCAGTGTCACCACATGTTCGCTGATCCGTAGTTTTAGCGCGCTTGGATAGAAAACTGACGGTCATGTCCACCCAGGACGTGAGTCGTCCGCATGAACATCCGCCAACGCGATCATGGCGCGCACATGACGGCGGCGCCCCGCCCGCCGGCCATGCGAGGACCTGGGAAGGAAGCCACTGTGGCGAAGAACTCGGCGGTGTCCGTGACGCGACGGTCCGAGGCGGGGCCCGGGAGGGGACGGAGCACGGCGGGCGAGGTGCTGCGGCATGCCACGCGGCCGGTGGTGCGGGCGGCGCGCGGCGACGGCGGCCCGGCGGTGTGGTCGCGGCCGGGCCGGGTGCACCTGGGCGTGCCGGGCCTGGACGGCACCGCGGCGCAGGGATGGCCGGCGGCACTGGTGGCGGCGGCGCAGGAGCTCGAGGGGGTGCGCTGGGCCGCGGTGAACGCGCCGCTGGGCTGCCTGGTGGTCGACGCCGGCGCCGGCGCCGACGTGGGCCGGCTGGCGGCGGCCGTCGCCGAGGTGTGCCGCGAGTACGGAGTGGACGCCACCCTCCCGGGCGGCCGTGCACCGCATCCCGGGGACGCCGGGCCCGCCCGTACGGCCGCGCTCGGCCTGATCACGCACGTCGCCGGCGCCGGTGCGGCCCTGGGAGGGCGGCTGCTGCGGCTGGCCCCGCTGCCCGCGGAGGTGACCGCGGTGACCGCGGTGACCGACGTGGTGCCGTGGCTGCGCGACCGGCTGCGGCAGCACCTCGGTGACGCCGCCGCGGAGCTGGCGGGGTCGGTCACCGCCGCCGGGCTGGCCGCCGCCGCGCAGACCCCGCTGTCCTCGGTGGCCGAGGCGGTGCTGCGCGCGGTGCAGTGGAGCGAGGCCCGCGCCCGGGTGGCCGGCTGGTCGCGGCGGGAGCCGGAGCTGGTCGTCGACGCGCACAGCGCCGCGGTGCCCCCGGCACGGATGCCGGTCCGGCCGGTCCCGCTGCCTCCGGGACCGGCCGAGCGGTATCTCGGCTGGGTCGCGCGCCTGGCCGCGCCGGCGGCGGCGGTCGCCGCGCTGGGGGGCGTGCAGCGCGCGGCCCGGGTGGTGACGGTGGCCGCGCCGAAGGCCGCCCGGATGGGCCGCGAGGCCTACGCGGCGCGGCTGGGCCGGCTGCTGGCCGAGCGCGGCGTGGTGGTCCGTGACCCCGCCGCCCTGCGCCGGCTGGATCGCGCCGACACCGTCGTCGTCGATGCCGCGGTGCTGACCACCGGCCGGCTCGTCGTGGTCGAGCTGCACCCGGTCGACGAGCGGCCCGACCCGCAGCTGGCGCACCGGGCACGGCTGCTGCTCGACGAGTGGCGCCCCGGCACCGTCGTGGAGAAGGACGCGTGGCGGCTGGGACCGCCGTCCCGGGTGGGGACCTCCGTTCCCGCGGAGCTGCGCGCCCGCGGGTCCCGCGCCCCCGGCCACCACCGGCTCGCCCTGCACACGCAGGGACGCCTGGTCGCGACCGTGGTGGTCGCGGCGGAGATCGCGCCTCTGGCCGAGGCGGTCGTGGAGGCGGCCCGCGCGGTGGGCCGGGTGGTGGTCGCCGGCCGGTCCGCGGGCATCGCCGAGCGCCTCGGCGCCGACGACACCGTGGCGGGCGGGACCCGGCTGGGCGCGTCCGTACGGCGGTTGCAGCAGCAGGGTGCCGTGGTCGTCCTCGTCGGCGGCCGCAACGACGTCGCCCTGACCGCGGCGGACTGCGGCATCGGCGTCGTCGGCGCCGGTCCGCGCCCCCCGTGGGGCGCTCACCTGCTGTGCGGGCCGGGCCTGGGCGAGGTGTGGCTGGCGTTGCACGGCGCGGCCGGCGCCCGCGCCAACGGCCTGCGCGCCGCACGGCTGGCCGCGCTCGGCACGGCCACCGGCGCCGTGGTCGGCTTCACCGGCCCGCAGGCCGGCGCCGGCGACCGCGCCACCGTGCCGATCAGCCTGACCGCCCTGGCCGGCATCGCCGCCGGCGGATGGTCGGTGGCCGGGCTCGCCCGCCGTGGCGTGCCGGTCGCTGCCGATGCGCGGCCCTGGCACGCCTGGCCGCTGGCCGAGGTGTGGCGGCGCCTGGACAGCTCCGCGGCGGGGCTCAGCGAGGACGAGGCCGCCGCCCGCCGCCCGGCGCCCACCGCGGTCGACGACGACGAGCCCCAGGGACTGCTGGCGGCCACCGTCGCCGAGCTGGACACGCCGTTGACGGCCCCGCTCGCCGCCGGGGCGGGGGTGTCGGCGGCGACCGGGTCGGTCGGTGACGCCGGCCTGGTGGGCGGCGTCCTGCTGGGCAACGCCTTGCTGGGCGGGGTGCAGCGGCTGGCGGCGTCCCGCGCCCTGCGCCGGCTGGTGGACACCACCGCGCTGCGGGTACGGCTGCGCCGCGGCGGCGCCGAACGCACCGGCAACGCCGACGATCTGGTACCCGGTGACGTGATCACGCTGCGGTCCGGCGACGCGGTCCCGGCCGACTGCCGGCTCGTCGAGGCGGATGCGCTGGAGATGGACGAGTCCGCGCTGACGGGCGAGTCCCTGCCCGTGCCCAAGAGCGCCGCGCCCAGCGTCGCGGCGGCCGTCGCGAAGCGCACCAGCATGCTCTACGCCGGCAGCACCGTGGCCGCCGGCACCGCCACCGCCGTGGTGGTCGCCGTCGGCCGGGCCACCGAGGCCGGGCGGAGCATCGCCGCCGTCGCCGGCGCACCGACCGGCGGTGGGGTGGAGGCGCGGCTGCAGCGGATGACCGCCGCCTCGGTGCCGGTCGCGGTGGCCGCGGCCGGCGCGCTGCTCGGCGTCGGTGCGCTGCGCGGCCGGTTCGCCGCGAGCGTCGGCGACGCGGTGGCCCTGGCCGTGGCCGCGGTGCCCGAGGGGCTGCCGTTCGTGGCCACGGTCGCCCAGCTGGCCGCGGCGCGGCGGTTGTCGCGGCGCAACGTGCTGGTACGCAACCCGCGCACCATGGAGGCGCTGGGCCGGGTGGACGTGGTCTGCTTCGACAAGACCGGCACCCTGACCGCCGGGCGCATCTCCCTCGGCTGCGTCAGCGACGGCGCGACCGACGAGCCGGCCGCCGCGCTGACCGGGCAGCGGCGGGCCGTGCTGGCCGCGGCGCTGCGGGCCACCCCGGTCGCCGCCGGCGGCGAGCTGCTGCCCCACCCCACCGACCGGGCCGTGGCCGACGGCGGCCGCGCCGCCGGCGTCGCCGTCGCCGATGCGGCGCCGGGCTGGCGGCAGGTGCGCGAGCTGCCCTTCGAGCCCGGCCGCGGCTTCCACGCCGTGCTCGGCGACAGCGCCGGCGGCCGGCTCATCAGCGTCAAGGGCGCCCCCGAGACCGTGCTGCCCCGCTGCGTCACCCGGCGCGGTGCGCACGGCGCTCCCGCGCCCCTGGACGCGCCCGGCCGGGAGCTGCTCGCCGAGCAGGTGGAGCGGCTCGCGCGCCGCGGCTACCGGGTCCTCGCCATCGCCGAGCGCGCCGCGTCGGCGCGCCGGCACCTCGACGACGACCGCGTCGACGACCTCGAGTTCTGCGGTCTGCTCGGCCTCGCCGACCCGGTACGGCCCACCGCGGCCGCGGCGGTACGCCAGCTGCGGTCCGCGGGCGTGGAGGTCGCCATGCTCACCGGCGACCATCCGAGCACCGCCCGGGCCATCGCCGCCGAGCTGGGCATCCTCGACGGACACCCGCCGGTCACCGGGGCGCAGCTGGACGCCTGCACCGACGACGAGCTGGCCCGCCTGGTCGACCACGCCAGCGTCTTCGCCCGGGTCAGCCCCGCCCACAAGGTGACCATCGCCCGCATGCTGCGCCGCAACGGCCGCATCGTGGCGATGACCGGCGATGGCGCCAACGACGCCCCCGCGATCCGCCTGGCCGACGTCGGCGTCGCCGTCGGCGCCGGGGCCACCGCCGCCGCCCGGGAGGCCGCCGACCTCATCGTCACCGACGACCGGATCGAGACGATCGTCGACGCCGTCGTGGAGGGCCGCGCCATGTGGGCCTCGGTGCGCGACAGCGTCGCACTGCTGCTCGGCGGCAACCTCGGCGAGATCGGCTTCACCCTCGGCAGCAGCCTGCTGGCGGCCACCCCGCCCCTGAACGCCCGCCAGCTGCTGCTGGTCAACCTGGTCACCGACCTGCTGCCCGCGCTGGCCCTGGCCGTGCGGCCGCCCCGCGACACCACCCCGGAGCAGCTGCTGCGGGAGGGGCCCGACAGCTCGCTGGGCGAGTCGCTGATCCGCGACACCGTCGTGCGCGCCGCCGCGACCGGCCTGGCCGCCACCGGCGGCTGGCTGGCCGCCCGGGCCACCGGCACCCCGGGCCGGGCCGGCACCGTGGCCCTCGCCTCGCTGATCGGCGCGCAGCTGGCCCAGACCGCCGTCGCCTCCCGCGGGGACCCGCTCGTGCTGGCCGCCGCGGCCGGCTCCGCTGCCGCCCTCGTCCTGCTCCTGCAGGCCCCGCCCACCAGCCTGTTCTTCGGCTGCCGTCCGCTCGGGCCGGTCGCCTGGTCCATCGCCGCCGTGGCGTCCGCGGCCGGCGTCGCCCTCGCCGCCGCGGGCGGACGCCTCGTCACCGGCGCATCGCAGGCCGGCCGGACGGACGAAGCCGCCGGCGGTGGCCGACCGACCGGTATCGCTGACCGTCGATGAGCGTCCACCCGCTGTTCAGCGAGCGGACGCAGTCGGCACCTAGCTTCCGACGGCATGGACGCCATCCCCGCGGTCAGCGTGGTCATTCCCACGCGCAACCGCCCGCACCTGGTGGCCCGCGCCGTCCGGAGCGTGGCCGGCCAGACGATCCCGGACCTCGAGGTGATCGTCGTCGTGGACGGGCCGGACGACGACACGCCGAAGGCCCTGGCCGAGATCGGCGACCCGCGGGTGCGGGTCGTGACGCTGCCCGAGCGCCGCGGCGCTCCGCACGCCCGCAACGTCGGGGCCCGCCAGGCGCGCTCGCCGTGGACGGCGCTGCTCGACGACGACGACGAATGGCTTCCCGGCAAGCTCGCGGCCCAGCTGGAGCTGGTGCGCGGCATGGACGTGCCGTTGCCGATCGCCGCCAGCCGCCTGATCAACCGTACGCCGCGCGCCGAGCTGGTCATGCCGCGCCGGCTGCCGCGCCCGCAGGAGCATCTCAGCGAGTACTTCACGGTGCGCCGCGGGCTGTTCCACGGCGAGGGCTTCATCCAGACCTCCACCATCCTGGCGCCCACGGAGCTGCTGCGGGCGGTGCCCTTCACGGTGGGCCTGCGCCGCCAGCAGGAGCTGGACTGGGCGTTGCGCGCGCTCCGCCACCCCGGCACGGCGCTGCGGGTCGCCGAGGAGCCGCTGGTGATCTGGCACACCGACGAGGACCGCGAGCGGATCAGCCTGGACATGCCGTGGGAGTCGCAGCTGGCCTGGTTGCGCCGCAGCCGGGAGCTGTTCACCCCGCGGGCGTACGCGGTATTCACGCTGAGCGTGATCAGTTCGATGGCCGCCGGCACGCACCGCCCGGCGGTGTTCCGCGAGCTGCTGAGCGAGGCCCGCTCCCACGGCCGGCCCGGTCTTCTCGACTACCTGACGCACCTGCAGATCTGGCTGCTCCCGCCGCATCTGCGGCGGGCCCTGCGGGATCGGCTGCTGGGCCGGAGCCGCCGTGCCTAGGCGCGTCGTCATCTGGCGCAGCGGGCTGCTCGCCGCGTCCGAGACGTTCATCCGCGACCAGGGCCTCGCCCTGCGGCGCTGGCGAGCGACCTTCGTCGGTGCCACCCGGGTCGCGTCCGCACAGGCCCGCGACGACGACGTCATCGTGTTCCCCGGCGACCCGGCCGGCTTCCTGCGCCTGCGCCTGACCGGTCGCTCGCCCCGGCTGTCCGCGGCACTGGCCGAGACGGCACCCGCGGTCGTGCACGCGCACTTCGCCGGCGACGGCTGGCTCGTCCACCGCGCCGCGGCGGAGGCCGGTGCGCCGCTGGTGGTGACCCTGCACGGCCACGACGTGAGCCGGCAGCCGCGGGCCGGCGGCGTACGCGGCGCGCGCCACCGCCGCCACCTGCGCGTCGTGCTCCGCCGCGCGGCGCTCGTCCTGGCGGTCTCCGCGCCGTTGCGGGATCTGGCGCTCGCTCACGGCGCCGACCCCGCCCGCATCCGGGTGCACCACACCGGCGTGACCATCCCGCCGGCCGGCCCGCCGGCGCCGACGCGCTGGGACGTCGCCTTCGTCGGCCGGTTCGTGCCGAAGAAGGGGACCGGCGACCTCGTCACGGCGCTCGGCATGCTCGCCGACCTCCGGCCCCGGGCGGTGTTCATCGGCGACGGCCCGCTCGCCGCGGCCGCCCGCGAGCGCGCGGCGGTGCTGCGGCTGGACGCGACGTTCCTCGGCATGCAGGACCACGGCGAGGTCCGGCGGGCGCTCGCCGCGTCGCGGATCCTCGCGGCGCCCTCGCGCACCGCGCCGGACGGCGACATGGAAGGGCTGCCCACGACGATCCTGGAGGCGTCCGCACGGGGTGTTCCGGTGGTGTCCACCCGGCACAGCGGCATCCCCGAGGCGGTCGTCCACGGCGAGACCGGGCTGCTCGGCGCGGAGGGGGACCCGGCCGCGCTGGCCGCCCACCTGCGGCGGCTGCTGACCGACGAGGAGCTGCGGCAGCGGCTCGGCCGTCAGGCGCGGGCGTACGCCGCCACGCACTTCGACCTGCACCGGCAGACCGGGCTGCTGGAGGGCTTCTACGAGGAGGTCAGCGACGGGGCAGCAACCAGCGGCCGCCCCGCACGGCCGCGCGGACCCCGCCCGCCAGCCTCCGTCCCGCCCGGGCGGCGCCCCGGGCGCTGAGCAGCTCGACGGTACGCCGGGCGCGGGCCAGGTCCGACTCGGCCGCGTCCAGCGACTCCTCGTACCAGGTCAGCTGGGCCCGGGCCGCGGCCAGCTCCCGGCTCAGCCGGTCGCGGTCGGCGATCAGCCCGGCGACCGACGCCGGGGCCGCCGCGGCCGGCAGGTGGCGCGGGTCCACGTCCCGGCCGGTCATCGCCCCGAGGGTGGCGGCCAGGTCCGCCGGCCCGGTCACCGCCGGCCACGGGTGCGCACCGCCGCGCAGCAGGCTGACGGCGAGGTCGTGCAGCGCGGCGTCCGGGTCACCCGCCGGCACCAGCGCGGTCCGCTCGCCGCCCGGTCCGATGATCATCTGACCGGCCGGCACGCCGGCATGCGGCCCGGCCTGCCACCGCGTCAGAATCGCGCGCAGCCCGGGCAGGTCACGGCGGGCGGCCGCGCCGGCGACGAGGCTGGACAGCGTACGGCCGGGCGGCAGGTCCCGGCGCCACGCGGCTCCCGTCGCGGTGAGGACGTCGGGCAGAGTTCCGGCGTCGCGGGCCGGGCGGTGGCGTGCCACCACGACCCATCCGGGTGCCAGCGCCGGGGCCAGCCCGTGCGCGGCCGCGTCGACGGCGAGCGCGACCGGGTCCGACAGCGTCCCCGCCGCGGGGACGGTGCCGCGGCTCAGCGTCGCCTCCACGTAGCCGCGGATCGTGTCGTCGCCGAGCACGGCGACGTCGAACAGCACGTCGGGCGCCACCGGGTCGAGGAATGCGGCGTACGTGCGGACGACGTCGAGCCCGGCCGCGGCGAGCGCCTCCGGCACCCCCGCCAGGCCCGCCGGCCGGGTGCGGTCGTGAGCGGCGGCCGGCGTCCAGTCCGAGTCGGTCAGCGGTCGCGGCGCCGCCGTCAGCCGGTGGACCCCGCACAGGTTCGCCACGCCGAGGACGAGGGTGCCGCCGGGACGCAGCACGGCAGCCAGCCCGGCCAGCCGCTCGCCCCAGTCCGGCTCGTCGCCCTCGGCCGAGGCGAGGCGTTCCAGGCCGTCCAGCGCGAGAACGGTGTCGAACCGCTCCTCGGCGGGCAGCTTCGCGATCCCGCCGCAGTACACGGCGGCGTCGAGCGACGCGGCCAGCCGTTCGGCGTCCGGCAGGCCGCGGACCAGCACCGCGAGGTCGCCGGATCCGGCCCGGCGGACCAGAGCGGCGTCGTGCGGGCCGGCCACCAGCGTGCGGCCGCGCGCCGAGGCGAACAGCGGTGCCCAGGCCGGCCCGCGCACCGGCCCGGGGCCGTGCCGGCCGTCCAGATCGGACCAGAGCACCATCTCTCCGCCGAGAAGCCGGATACTCATGACCGCGCCCCCCGCTCGGGGCGTCCGGGCCCGGCCGTCCAGCGGAACACCCGGCGCAGCTCCGCGGGGGACAGGAGCCGATCGGCGCCGAGTTCCTCGACCGCCGCCGCGTGCGCGACGGCGGGGTCGATCCGCTCGCCGTGCAGCGGCGCCCACTGGCGGCGGATCCGGGCCTGCCCGCCGAACCTCGGGTCCTCTCCCGAGAGCGTCATGGGATCGCCGTACACGGCCGGCTCGCACCCGGCCAGGATGCCGTACCAGACGGCGGTGCTGAGCCGGTTGGACGCGACCCGGCGGTGCCGGCGCAGCTCGGCCAGCTGGTGGCGCAGGAAGGTCGGGTCGCCCGGCTGCCACGGGTCTCCCCGGTAGCCGTGGCACACCACCCGGAAGCCGGCCCGCTCGTACCGGCGGCGCAGGCGCGGCATCCGGTACTCCTGCCAGTACAGGCATACCGTGACGGCCTCGCCCTCGGTCTCCCTGATCCGGGCGATGAGCCGGTCGTGGTCGCCGTGGACGTGCTGGCCCTCCCAGCCGTGGAAGGGGTACCAAATCGTGCCCTCGCGGGGCTGCGGGGACGGCCCGGGCGGCTCCTGGCGCAGCAGATACGCCCACGGCGCGCCCACCACATAGGTCCCGCGCCGGCCCAGCGACCAGGCGCGCCGGCGGGTGCGCTCGGACCACAGGAACAGCGGCACCCCGGCCACGTACTCGTGATCGGCGGCCATCCCGTCGCCGATGTTCCAGCCGTGCTGCAGGTAGCCGTGGATCCGTGGCGGACGCCCGGACAGACCGCAGTAGCGGGCGAGGACGGCGGAATGCCCGTAGTAGTCGTTGGCGCGATGCACGCAGCGATCCTGGGGCATGCGACCGGCGGGACGCTACGGCGCCGTCCGGATCCCCGTAAAGTTCGACCGCCGTTGCCGCGCCCGTCGGATCGACGTGGGGCGATGTCCATGTGTCGGCGTACGTTCATCGATCCGTCACGGTGCCGTTGTCCCGTCCCGGCCGGAGGTACGGCACGGTAGGACCCACCCAGCCCGATGGTGAGCAGCCGTGATGATTTCCTTCGTCGTCTCGGGTCTGGTGCTCTGCCTTGGTGTCCTCCTGGCCGCACTGGACCATCCCGACTACCTCGACCACCCCCGCATCGAGAAGCTGAGCGTCGTCGTCCTGGTGGCGGGCGCGGTCGTCCTGGCGGCCGGCCTGGCCCGCGCGCTCTGGACGCCCGGCGGAGTTCTCTGATCCCCGATGGACGGTCGTCAGTGCGTGGATGCTCCACACCAACGCGGACAGCATCAGCACGGCCAGGATCCTCAGATCCACCAGTGCGGCGGTGCCGAACAGGAACGGCCCGTACGACAGCAGCGAGGCCGCCTGCACCAGCACCGGCACGGGCCAGAGCCGCGGCCGGTGGAACGCCAGCGCCACGGCCACCACGTCGGCGAGGTAGAAATAGCGCTCGTGCATGCCGGGCAGCAGGAACGGCACGCCGATGACGAACACCGCGGAGGCGGTGACGAGGCGATCCGCGTCGAGCCGGACCCGGCCGGCGATCAGCAGGTAGAGCACCCCGAGGACGAGGACCGCGGCGAAGAGGTAGCCGAGCGTCTCGAGGGTGTCGACCCTGGTGGTCACCGGGAAGAACGCGTACGCGCTCGGCGCGTTCGAGGTGAGCGCGGGCACGTGACTCGACTGCCGCCCCGGCGAGTAGAGCGTGAGCAGTTCGACCGGATCGCGGCCCGCGAGGATCGCGGGAAGGTCCAGGACGACGTACACCACCGGGACGGCCAGCAGGCACCGCCAGGGAAGCCGGCCGGCCAGCACCGTCAGGGCCAGGACGGGGAAGATGAAGATCGCCTGAGGCTTGACGGCCAGGGCCATGGTGAACAGCGAGGCCGCGCCCCAGCCCTTGCCCCGCAGCACGTAGTAGAGGCCGCCGAGCGCCAAGGCGCCCCACACGCCGTCGCATTGACCGTAGAGCGAGCTGTTCACCACGACCGTGGGCAGGAAGGCCGTCACGAGAGCGGCCAGCGCGGGAATCCGCCAGCCGGCATGGCGGAGCGCCACGATGCGGTAGGTGAAATACACCAGCAGGACGTCGAAGAGGCACCAGGTCAACTTGATCTTGATGAGGGTGGACCCGGGCAGGTACGTCAGGATCGCCAGCAGGTAGAGGAACGGCGCGTTGTAGTTGCCGATCTCCTGGTCCAGCGCGGCGAAGCCGCCGCCGGCCTCGATCCGGTCGTACCAGGCGTAGAAGATGCGCATGTCCGCGGTGACCTCGTGCCGGCCGGCCCAGCGGATCCCCACCGCGAGCATTGCCAGCAGGCCGAGAAGCAGCAATTCCGCTGTCGGTACCCGGTTGACGCGCACTGATCCGCCCCCGATCGAATGAACGGGCAAGGTACCGAGGGCAGGTGAACGTCGAGCGCCGGGTGACTTGCGGCCGGATGGCGCGCGCTCGTCCTCTGCGTACGACCTCGGTACCCGGACCCGCTCGCCCGTGCCGGACGTGTTCACTGCGAATTCAGCTCCACGTTCTCACCGCGTTGAGCCGGCTGGTGCAAGGT
Organism: Couchioplanes azureus; assembly: GCF_014648355.1. GTDB lineage: Bacteria > Actinomycetota > Actinomycetes > Mycobacteriales > Micromonosporaceae > Actinoplanes > Actinoplanes azureus. The sequence goes on along the minus strand of NZ_BMQY01000002.1, from coordinate 34,537 downwards.
GGTGTCCTCGCCCAGGCCCCCGGGGAGAATCCGGGCGATGGCCGGCAGAGTGCGACGGTGTGCCGGACGAGTGCTCGCGGCGAACGACACCGAGACCCGGAGGAGACCTCGTGGAGAGCGCCGCCGTCCTGTCGGTCATCGTGCCGATGTACAACGAGGAGGCGGTGATACCGGCGCTCGCCGGACGGCTCCGGCCGGCGCTCGACGACCTCGGCGTCACCTACGAGGTGGTGGCCGTCGACGACGGCAGCACCGATCGCACCGCCCCGTTGCTGCTCGAGCACGCCCGCGCCTGGCCCGAGCTGCGCCTGATCCGGCTGCGCCGCAACAGTGGGCACCAGGCCGCCCTCGCCGCCGGGCTGCACCGTGCCGGCGGCGCGTGGGTGGTCAGCATCGACGCCGACCTGCAGGACCCGCCCGAGGTCATCGCCGACATGCTGCGGGCCGCCCGGGAACAGGGCGTCGACGTGGTGTACGGCGTCCGCTCCGACCGCAGCACCGACACCGCGTTCAAGCGGTACACGGCCGGCGTGTACTACCGGCTCATGCGCCGGATGATCGGCGCGGAGATCCCCGCCCAGGCCGGTGACTTCCGGCTGCTCAGCCGCGCCGTCGTCGACGTGCTGCTGTCCCTGCCCGAGCGGGCACCGGTCTACCGGCTGCTGGTGCCGTCCCTCGGCTTCGCCTCCACCTCGGTCACGTACGCGCGGGAGCGGCGCGCGGCGGGTGAGACGAAGTATCCGCTGCGCCGGATGGTCGCCCTGGCATGGGACAGCGCCGCGAACTTCTCCGCGGCCCCGCTGCGCGTGGCCACCTGGCTCGGTGCCCTGTCCTTCCTCATGTGCCTGGGGCTGACCGCCTTCGGCGTCGTCGTGTGGGCCAACGGCACCGTCATCCCGGGCTGGACGTCGCTCTTCCTGGCCGTGCTGCTGCTCTCGGCCGTCCAGCTGATCTGCCTGGGGCTCCTCGGCGAGTACGTGGCGAGGATCTACCGGACCGTGCAGAACCGACCCTCGTTCCATGTCGGATTCGACTCGTCGGCCGCCCCGGCGCAGCCGGCGGAGAGCGCTCCGATGCGCCGGACGGCCGCGGTCCGGTGACGGCGACACCGACCTGCGCCGACGCCGCCGTACTGCCGTCGCCTTCGCGTCGGGCACACCGGCTCCTGGTGGTCCTGCCCTGGGCGCTCGTCGCCGCTGCGTGGATCGCGGCACTGCACCGGGCGGACGTTCCCGGCGCGCAGACCGCGCGGTACGGCGGGTACCTGCTCCTCGGGGTCCTGCTGCCCGGCACGCTGGTGCATCGCTTCCTGCGGGGCAGCCGCGGCAACCTCCCCGAGGATCTCGGCTACGGAGCCGCCACCGGCTTCGTCGTGCAGCTCATCGGCTGGGCGCTGACCGCCGCCACCGGTCTGCAGGCGCTGTTGCCGTGCTGGCCCCTGCTCGTGGTGCTGGCCTTCGCCACGGTACCGGCACTCCGGCGGCACTGGCGGATCGCCGAGCCGCGGCCGTTGCCGCCGCGGTGGTCCTGGCTGATCTGCGGGGCTCTGCTCCTCGTCGTCGCCGCGGGGGCGGCAGCCTGGACGAGCACGCCGTTGCCGCCCGCCGACGCGGTCTACTACCCCGACCTGATGTACCACCTCGCGCTGGTGCACGAGATGACGCGGGCGATGCCGTTCCAGGTGCCGCAGCTGGCCGGCGACGTCCTGCGCTACCACTACCTGTCCGACGCCGACATGGCGATCGCGAGCATGAGCACCGGGATTCCGGAGGTGACCGTGCTGCTGCGCCTCTGGACGGTGCCGGTCGGCGCGGCCGGGGTGCTCGTCGTCGCGGCGCTCACCCGTGAGCTCAGCGGCACGTGGTGGGCCGGGCCCCTGGCGGCTGCGGTCGCGTTCGGGGGACTGCCGCTGGTACTGGGTGCGCCCGTCGCCCCGTACGGTGGGTCGTCGCTGTCCTACCTGAGCCCGTCGCAGACGTACGCGATGCCTCTGCTGGGTCTGCTCGTGGCCGTCGCGGCGGACCTGCTGCGCGGCCGGCGACCGGGCCCGGCCTGGTTCCTGGTGCCGCCGCTCGCGCTCGCCTGCGCGGGCGCCAAGTCCAGCGCGCTGCCTCCGCTGGTGGCGGGCCTGACGCTGGCCGGCCTGGTCGCCTGGTGGCGGCACCGCCGGTTTCCGTGGGCGGTCGCCGGGTTTGCCGGGGCGCTGGTCCTCGCCATGGTGATCGGTGCTCTGCTGTTCGCGGGCGGCGGCGCGGGCACGCTCGGTCTGCAACCGCTGAGCCTGCTGCGCTGGATGGAGCCGTACCACTCGACACTGGGCCGGCACGACGGGGTCGATCCCGGAGGGCTGTTCGCGCCGGGCGTCCGAGGGGCGGGAACGACGGGCGCCCTCTTCATCGCCGGGATCGTGGGCTGGTGGCTGCTGATGCAGGGGCCGCGGCTGATCGGCGTCGCCTTCCTGCGGCCCCGGACGGATCCGGCCGCCTGGCTGCTGGGCGGCATGGCCGTCGCCGGCTTCGGCGCGGCCCTGCTGCTCCGGCATCCCTCGGCCAGTCAGCTCTACTTCATGCTCAGCGCCGCGCCGTTCGGGGTGGTGCTGACGGCGTGGATGCTGGCCGGGCGGACCGGTGGCCGGCGGACGCCGGTGGCGGGCCTGGTCGCGGGTGCGTGCTGGGCCGTCTTCTCGCCGGCGGTGACCGCCCCGGTGGAGGACACGAAGGGCGGCTGGGCCTGGGCGCTCGCCGTCCCGGTGCTGCGGGTGGCCGGTCTCGTGCTGCTCGCCGCGGTTCTGCTCGGGGTGCTCCGCCGCCCGCTGCGGCTCCTGGTGGTCTCCGTGACCGCCGCGGTGCTGGGAGCCAGCATCGCCACCGGTGCCGCCGCGTCCGCCAGATCCCTGTGGCGCCACGGGTTCGGGCCCGAGGCCCCACCGCCTTCCCCGGCGCGGATGGTCACCCGCGAGGAGATGCGGGCCGCGCTGTGGGTGGACGAGCACGCGGGCGACGACGACGTGGTGGCGACCAACGTGCACTGCGTGCCGGTCGCCCGGTACCAGCCGTGCGACGCCCGCGCCTTCTGGGTGGCCGGGCTCGGTGGCCGGCGCACTCTGGTGGAAAGCTGGGGCTACTCGGATGCCACGGTCGCCGCCAACGGCGCCGGGGGACTGAAGTACGTGCTGCAACCGCCGCCGGACCCGCACACGTACGCCCTCAACCAGCGGGTGTTCACGACCGCGGATCCGGCCGACCTGGCCCGGCTGCGCGAGGCGTACGGGGTGAGGTGGCTCCTTGCCGACCGGCGGGCCGGCCCGGTGTCGCCCGCGCTCGACTCCCTCGCCCGGCCGCGGTATTCCAGCGGCCCGGTCACCGTCTACGAGCTGTCAGCCCGGTGAGGCGCTCGTCCAGCGTTCGAGGGTGGCGCGCAGGGCTTCCGGATCGATCGGCTTGGCCAGGAAGTCGTCCATCCCGGCCCGGGCGGCTCGCTCCCGGTCCTCCTGCAGGACCCCGGCCGTCATGGCGATGATCGGTACGTGCCGGCCGGGCTCCTCGCGTCGGCGCAGCTCCGCGGTGGCCTGGTAACCGTCCAGTTTCGGCATCTGGCAGTCCATGAGGATGGCCTGGTACGACTTCTCGGCGGCGAGCTGGATGGCCTCGGCGCCGTTGGCGGCGACGTCGACCTCGTACCCCAGCATGTCGAGGGTGTCGACGGCGACGATCTGGTTGATCTCGTTGTCCTCGGCGAGCAGGACGCGGGTGCGGTCGTGCCCTGCGCCCGACCGCTCGGCCGGTGGGTGAGCGCCCGCGCGCGAGTCGCGGTGTTCCAGTTGCTGCACCAGATGGTTGAACAGGATGGACGGGCCGACGGGTTTGGCGATGATGTCGATCCCGTCGGCGCCGGGGATGTTCTCCAGGGCTGACGGGTCGCGGCTGAGCAGGAGACAGTTCAGGGGTGGGATCGCCGTGTCGGCCGTGATCCGCCGGGCCAGGGCGACCGCGTCGAGCTCGGGTTCGTGGTGGTCGATGACGGCGACGTGGAAGGGCTCACCGCGTCCGGCCGCGGTGACCAGCTGGTGCAGTGCCTCGTCGGCGGTGGACACGGTGACGGCGCGCATACCCCACGCGTCGACGTGCTCGGCGAGGAACTGCCGGACGGTGGCATTGCTGTCGGCGATGATCAGCCGGCGCTCGGCGAGCTCGTCGCGCAGGCGTCGCGGGCTCCGTGCGGGACCGGCGGCGTGGTCCAGCGCAAGCGTGAAGTGGAACCGGCTTCCCTGTCCGGGCGTGCTCTCGACCTCGAGGCGGCCGCCCATCAGCTCGACGAGCTGGCGGCTGATGGAGAGCCCGAGGCCGGTGCCGCCGTACTCGCGGCTGGTGCTGCCGTCGGCCTGGGTGAACGGTTCGAACAGCCGGCTCACCTGGTCCTGGTGGATGCCGATGCCGGTGTCGGCGACGCTGAAGGTGAGCTGGTGGTGGGCGTCGCCGGCGGAGTCGTGGTCGACGCGGATGGTGACCTCGCCCCGGTGCGTGAACTTGACCGCGTTGCCGGCCAGGTTGAGCAGGACCTGCCGGATGCGCCCCTCGTCGCCGCGGACGCTGTCGGTCAGGTCGGCGGGATAGTAGGTGATGATCTCGAGGTCCTTGTCGCGGGCCGCGGCGGCCGCGGCGTGGGCGACCTCCTCGACGAGGTTCCCGAGGTCGAAGTCGTGCGGGGTGATGGTGATCTTCCCTGCCTCGATCTTCGAGAAGTCGAGGATGTCGTTGATGATCGCGAGCAGCGCCCGGGCCGAGGAGCGGATGGACTCGCCGTAGCGGCGCTGGACGGGTGCCAGCGGCGTGTCCAGGAGCAGCCTGGTCAGGCCGATGACGCCGTTCATCGGCGTGCGGATCTCGTGGCTGACCATCGCGACGAACTCCGACTTGACGCGGGCGGCGGCGAGCGCCTCGTCGCGGGCCGCGGCCAGGGCCTGTTCGGTCTTCTTGCGGCGGGTGATGTCGCGGACCGCCGCGGAGACGAGGACGCCTTCGTCGGTGTCGAGCGGTGCGAGGCTGATCTCGACCGGGAACGTGGTCCCGTCGCTGCGGCGCCCGCAGATCTGCTGGCCTTCGCCGTGGCCCACCATCCGGACGTCGGGAGCCTCCATGTACGCCTGGCGGTCCTTGACGTACTGCTGCCCCGATGCCTGCGGGATGAGCACGTCGATGTTGCTGCCGACGAGCTCGTCGGCGGTGTAGCCGAACATCCGCTCGGTCTGCTGGTTGACGAGCCGGATGGTGCCCACGGCGTCGGCGACGATGATGGCGTCCGGCGCGCTGAGCAGGAGCTGCCGGAAGCGCTTCTCGGCGCGTCTGAGGCTGGTGATGTCGTGGCCGATCGAGGCGGCACCGGTGACGACGCCGTTGCTGTCGCGCAACGGTGAGATGGTCACCGACAGGTGGACGAGTTTGCCGTCGCTGCGTACCCGGGTGGCGTCGGGCTCGTAGACGGTTTCTCCCGCCGTCACCCGGCGCATGATGTCGTCGAACTGATGGCGGGCGTCCGGCGGGAACAGCACGGCCAGGCTCTGCCCGATGATCCGGTCCGCGGGGTAGCCGTAGATGCGCTCGGCGGCCGGGTTCCAGCTGACGATGGTGCCGTCGAGGTTCTTGCCGATGACCGCGTCGGCGGTGCTTTCCACGATGGCGGCGAGGCGGGCGTGGGCCTCGTGCGCCTTGCGAGGTTCCGTGACGTCGCGTCCGACGGCGTAGATCGTGCCCGACGCGTCCGCGGGCGAGGCGTTCCAGTTCAGCCAGCGGTAGTCGCCGTCGCTGGTGCGGTAACGGCTCTCGGCCTGGTCCTCGAGCTCGGATCCCCGGTGGAGCCGGTGCAGCCGGGCGCGTGCCTCGTCCACGTCCTCCGGATGGACCAGACTGGTGAGCTCCCGGCCGATCAGGTCGTCGACCGGGTACCGCAGGACACGCTGCCACGACGCGCTGACCCGTTGAAGGCGCCCGTCGGCGTCGATGATGCACAACAGGTCCTGCGACATCTGGAAGAAGTGGTCGAGCTCCTGGGCCATGCGGCGGCGCTCGGCCTCCTCCCGGTCGCGCTCGGTGAGGTCGCGGTAGGTGACGATGATCAGGCTCGGCCGTCCGCTTTCGGAGCGCACCGGGCAGACCGTCGTCAGCACGGTCAGCTTGGCGCCGTCGGCGCGCCGGATCTCCGTGGTGAGCTCGCTGCGGTCCTCGGAGGCGAGGGTCGTCTGCACATCGACGAGGCGTTCGGCTTCCGTTCCGGGAGGCCACCACGGGTACGGCGGCCGGATCCCGAGCACCGTACCGGCGGCGAAGCCGGTCAGCTCGGACCACCGCTCGTTGACGTTGAGCACGGTGCCGTCCGGGGCGACGGTCAGCACGCCTTCGACCAGGGCGGTCAGCACCGTGTCGTTGAAGTCGCGTTGTTCGCGCAGCTCGCTGATCAGACGGCGCTGCCGGTTGTCGGCATGATCGAGGATCAGTCCGACCCGCAGCAGCACCACGTACAGGGTCATCAGCAGCATGCTGATCGCGACGGTCACGACCAGCCCGTTGATCGGGGTGCCGGAGCGGCTCATCACGGCGATGACGGAGCCGATCAGCACGACCACGGCGGTGATGGCGGGCGCCAGCTGGCGCACCGTGTGCCCGCCGAGGCGCGGGCTGCTGAACAGGGCGACGGCGAGCCCGGCCGGACGGCAGGTCACCACCGCCACGGTCAGCAGGAGCAGGCAGATCTGCGTGGGCGCCGGTACGACGACGCCGTTGCCCTCGGTGTACTCCGAGGGCACCCCGAGCACCGTCTCCAGCGCGGTCAGGCCGATGAGTATCCCCGCGGCCGCCGCGAACAGCTGCGCGGGCCGGTGGCCCCGGCGGGCGTCTGTCTCCAGCAGGACCAGGCTCAGCCCGACGAGGACGAACGCCATGGGCGAGCGTTTGGCCGGTGGCGCCGGCGGGCGGCCGGTGGGTTCGGCGAACCACCCCTCCAGGGGCGTGTCCAGCGACCAGACCCGGCTGACGAGCATCCAGGCCGACAGGCCGACGACCACCAGGGCCAGCGTCCGGCCCAGCCATCGCCGCGCCGGCCGGGCTCCCGCCGGCGCGATCAGCCACAGCACCGTACCCGCCATGATCGAGATCAGCGCGTGCACCGGTGACATCGCCGGCTGGTCGGAGCCGAGGCTGGTGAGCGGCCAGTACGTCGTCAGGTATCCGAGGATCACCACCGCGCCGACGACGATGGCGAGCGTCGCGGCGACCATCCAGATCCGGCCGAGCCAGGAAGGGCGTGTACTCACGAACCCGGTCACCCTTTGCATCGTTGCAGCTACTGTTTGCCATGGGCGGGTGTTTTCCGGGACGGCGACCAGAGCCTGGGGGCGAGCGATGCCGGGGACCATGGAACAGCCGGGCGTGCAGTTCACGCCCGAGGTCGTCGACCTCGTCGGCCCGGCCGCGCTGCCGAAACTCGGTCACGAGCTCCGCGGACCGCTCTCCGGCATCATCAGCCTCGCCGGCCTCATGTCCCGCAAACTGGGTCAGGGGCCGGTCCGGCCGGAACAGCTCGTCACCCAGTTGCAGCTGATCGGCTCCAGCGCCGCCGAGCTGCTGCACACCGTCGAGCGCCTCGTGCTGCTGGCCAGGCTCGACCAGCCCGCGGGCGCCGGCGACCCGGCGCCGTTCGACTGCCGGGCCCTGGTCCAGGAGGTCGTCACGGCCCACCACCCGGAGGCGGCGGCCCGGGACCGGCGCGTCGTCGTGGAGCTGCCCCCGGACGCCGTCCTGGTCACCGGCGACCCGGAGGCGCTACGCCGGCTGCTCGCCGAGGTCCTGGACAACGCGATCAAATACACGAACCAGCCGGACGTCCAGGTCACCGTGGGCGGCGCCGCGGGCGGCGCACCGGCCATCGCCGTACGTGACCAGGGCCCCGGCCTGACCGGCGACGAGCTGCGGCGAGCCTTCCTGCCCTTCGAACGCGGCGCGGCGGCCCACGAACGCGACGAGCCGGGAACCGGGCTGGGACTGTGTCTCGCCCAACGCTGCGCCCGCCGCTGCGGCGCCACGTTGTCGGCGACCGCTTCGCCCGCCGGCACCACCGTCACCGTCGCCTTCGGGCCGCCGCCGGCGCCCTGACCGACCACCGCCGAGATCGGAGGCACGATGGCCACCATCCTGGTCGTCGACGACCGCACCACCAGCCGCGCGGTCGCCCACATGACCCTGGACGACGGCGGCCACCAGGTCATCGAGGCCCGTGAGGGGCGCCAGGCCCTGGAGATCGCCCGGCGGCTGCACCCCGACGTCGTGCTCACCGACGTCATCATGCCCGGCATGGGCGGGTACGAGTTCGTGCACGAGCTGCGCGCCGACGCCAGCACCGCCGACATCCCCGTGTTGCTCTACACCGCCAACTACCTGCCCGAGGAAGCGGCGCCGCTGGCCTCCGCGTACGGCGTGTCCAAGGTGGTACCCAAGTCCGCGGACCCCGCCGAACTCCTCGCCGCGGTCGAGCAGGCACTGCACGACGAGCCGGCGGTCGCCGCGCCGCCGACCGCGCTGGCGCCCGAGCATCTGTGGACCGCCAACGCCAAACTGGTCGAGAAGGTCCTCGCCCTCGACGAGAGCGAGGCCCGTTTCGGCGCCCTGGCCGACGTCTCGCCGGTCGGCATCGTCTCCGGCACCATGGACCTGCGTGCCACCTACGCCAACCCGCGCCTGACGGACATCACCGCGATGGGCACCGACAGCCTGCTCGGGCACGGCTGGCTGTGCTGCCTGCCGGAGGAACACCGCGACCAGCTCCGCCGGCGGGGCATCCCCGACGGTCAGGCGAGCTTCGACGGCGGCGTCACCGTCGGCGACGGGCAGCGACGCTGGCTGCACACCACCGTGCGGCTCATCGAGGACGAGGAACCCGAGCATGCCGGCTTCGTCGCCACCGTCGACGACGTCACCGCCCTGGTCGAGGCCGAACAGCGCCGGCACGCCGCGGAACGCGAACGGGAGATCGCCGAACGGCGCCGCATCTCCGAACGCTTCGACAGCCTGGCCCGGCTGTCCGGGGCGATCGCGCACGACTTCAACAACATCCTCAACATCATCCTGTCGTTCAGCGAGTTCACCCAGGAAGCGCTCCGCGAGGCCGTGGGCGCCCCCCTGCAGGCCGCGGCCGCCGAACCCATGCTGCAGGACCTCGACCACATCCACCGCGCCGGCCGGCGCGCCGCGCACCTCGCGCACCAGCTCCTGACCTTCGGCGGCCGCGAGGTCGTCAAACCCACCGTGCTCGACCCCAACACCGTGGTCGAGGAAGTCCGTCGCATGGCCGAGTCCGCCTTCGGCACGCACGTCACCATCACCACCCGGCTGGATCCGCGCACGGGCAACACGGTCGCCGACGGAAGCCAGCTCACCCAGGTCCTGTACAACCTCGCGGTCAACGCCCGCGACGCCATGCCGCACGGCGGTCACCTGACGCTCGAGACCCGGCGGGTCACCGCGACCGAGCAGCCGCGGCCCGCCGGTCTTCCCGCCGGCGACTACGTGCACATCGCGGTCCGCGACGACGGCGACGGAATGACCCCCGACGTGCTGGACCACGCCGTGGAACCCTTCTTCACCACCAAGCCGAAGGGACAGGGCACCGGGCTCGGCCTCGCCACCGCGTTCGGCATCGTCCGGCAGGCCGCCGGCGACCTCACCATCGACTCCGCCCCCGGCCGCGGCACCACCGTGAACGTGTACCTCCCCGCCACCGAGGAGCGGGTGCCGGCCAGCACGCCTCCCGCCGCGACCGACACGCAGGCCGACCGCACGATCCTCGTCGCCGACGACGAGGACGGTGTCCGGGAGGTCGCCTGCCGCATCCTCGCCAGAGCGGGCTACACCGTCCTGCCCGCGTCCAACGGCCAGGAAGCCCTCGACATCGCCCGCGACCACACCGGAGCCATCCACGCTCTGCTGTCCGACGTCGTCATGCCCCAGATGAACGGCCCGGAGCTCGCCGCGGCCCTCCAGGACGTCAGGCCCGGCACTCCGGTGCTCTACATGTCCGGCTACGCCGACCCGCTGATGAACGACCAGGGCACGCTCGATCCCGACGTCACGATCGTCGGCAAGCCCTTCACCCGCAACGATCTCCTTGCCGCCGTCGAGAAGACGCTGCGGTCCGCAACCCGCTGAGCACCCGGTTCCCGCGGTGCCGCGGTGGGTCAGCTGCCGGGCTCACCCTCGTCGATGCACATGATGTTGCCCTCGCTGTCCTTGAACCACGCCGCCTTGCCCATCCCCGGGATGGTGGCCACCCGGCCGTGCCACGCGACGCCGGGCATGTCCTCGTAGACCTCGAAGACGACACCCTTGGCGACCAGGTCCCGTACCTCCTCGTCGACGTCGTCGACGTGCCACTGGGCGACGGTGTGGCCGGCCTGTCCCGCGTACTGGGTGCGGTAGACGTTGAAGAAGGTTCCCCCGGCGGTCCGGTACCGCAACGCCTCACCGCCGTACTCCGCGACGGGAGTCAGGCCGAGCTTGTCGGCATAGTAACGGCGGGCCCGGTCGAGGTCGGCTGCGGGAATGTTGGCTTCCACCGCGCTCTGGCTCAGCATGGTTCCTCCTGTTCCGGCGGGACCACCTCACGCTACGCCCGCACGCCACCGGCCGGAGTCACCCGAAAGCTGCCTCGCCCGACGCCGCGACCGGGTCCTCGTCCGGGTCCGGCCTGCGCCCTCAGGCCTGCTCGGCGGCGACGACGAGCGCCGACATCCCGGCGGCCGCGTCCACGTCGATGCGGTCCGCGGCCCCGGTCCAGTTCGCCGGGGTGAACAGCGAACCGGCGGCGACGCGTGAGTGGCTGTGCCCGTGCAGCACGACGTGGTCCGCGCCGCCGCCGACGCGGACCCGGACCGGGACCGGGCCGGCCGTGCGGACGTCGAAGAAGCTGACACCGCCGGTCATCCGCACCCGCAGTGTCCCGTCGGGGCGTGGCAGGGTCAGCGTGATCCGGCTCGCGCCGCCGGTCAGGTTCACCCCGCTGACCCCGCCGCCGCTCAGGTCGATGGTGCTGAGGCTGGCGCCGCCCGCCACCCCCAGGTCCCAGCGCACCCGGGAGGTCAGCGTGATGTCGACCGTTCCCGGGCGGTGGCCGCCGGTCCGGTCGAGCCACAGCCGGACCCGGCCGTCGCTCTCCGCGGCACGCGGCACGACGGCGCTGCCCTGCGGCGTGCTGACCGCGTAGAGACGGTCGCCGAGGTCGGCGGTGCGCAGGGTGACGGCCGTGGCGTCGCCGACCACGTCGAAGCCCGCCGCCGTACGGCCGTCCCGCGGTGCCGTCGCGGTGTGGCCCGGCGCGGGGAGGTTCGCGGACGGAGGCGCAGGGGGTCCGGCGGGCGCCGCGCCGCCGGAGTCCGGCGGCGTCGAGTCCGCCGGGGCGGTGGGATCCGCCGGGGCCGCGGCGGCCGGGCCGCCGCGGCCTTTGTCGCCGCCGGAGGTGTCCGTGCCGCGGCCGAGCACGGTGACGCCGACGCCGGCGAGCAGCAGGGCGGCGGTGGCGAGGCCGGCCCCGGCCAGCCGGCGCCGTCGTGGCGCCCGGCCGTGCGGGGGACCGGCCGCTGCCGCCCCGGCGCCGACCGGACCGTCCGCGGCCGGAGCATTCCCCGTGGAGAACAGGAGATCCTCGGCCGGGTCGTCGTCCGTGGGCGCGAGGTCGGTGATGACGGGCCATTCGACCGTGGGCTCGTCTCCCGGCAGCGGCGCGTCGGGACAGTCCGGGGGCAGGTCGGCGGGGACGTCGCCGAGGATCCGCGGACCGGCGTGCTCGCCGGTCACCCACCAGGACGCCAGCCGCCCGCCGGCCGCCTGCGGGTGGGCGGGCGGTGGTGTCGGGCCGGGTCCGGCGTCGTGACCGGTGGTCCGTGGACTCTCCTGCATGGGGACGACCTCCCTGCCTGTCGGTGCCACCCACCGGTACGCAGGGGAGGCACCCGGCGGTCGGGTCGGCGCGCAACTTTCCCGGCAGGCATCTGCCGCCCGGTGGGGCATTCCGGGTGACCGGCGCGATGACGGACGCCGGCGGCGGGTGTTGACCTTGACGCGCGGCAACCTCGTAGCGTGGTCGGCATGGGAGCGCGGGAGGCGGGGATGCTGTCGGTGGGCGAGGTCGCGCGCCGCGCCGGCCTCACCACGAAGGCGCTGCGGCACTACGACCGCCTGGGTCTGTTCGCGCCGCAGGTCGTCTCGGCGGACGGCTACCGGTGGTACGCGCAGAGCCAGGTCGCCACGGCCGTCACCATCGCCCGGCTGCGCGCCCTCGACGTGCCGCTGGAAGCCATCCGCGCCCTGCTGGCCGGGGCGGACGAGGACGAGGCGCGGCGGCTGCTGGCCCGGCACCGTGCCGCGCTGCAGGCGCGCGACGACCGGATCCGGCGGGCCCTGCACTCCCTCGACCACCTGCTCGACAACGAACGAGGAATTCTCATGGCGACGAGCGACCCCCATCCGCCGGGCGGCACCGAGGATCGTGAGCTGGCGCGTACGCTCTTCCAGCAGACGTGGGCCCTGCTGGAGCAGGAGTCCCGCTCGTCCGACGAGGACGAGCGGATGATCCACATGGCCCACGCGTCACGGTTCCACTGGGACGCCGTCGGCGACGACCAGAATCGGGCGATCGGCGAGTGGCAGTGCTCGCGGGTCTACGCGACGCTCGGCCGGGCCGAGCCGGCGCTCCACCACGCCCGGCGGTGCCTGCACTACGCCGACCGCCCGGGGACGGATGCGTGGCTGGTGGCGAGCGCCTACGAGGGTCTCGCCCGCGCCCAGGCCGTCGCCGGCGACCTCCAGGCGGCGCGCGACTCGCGCAGCCGGGCCGTGGCCCTGGCGGAGACCGTCGGCGACGTCGAGGACCGCAAGATCGTCATGGCCGACATCGACACCCTTCCTTTCGGCTAGGTTCCTAGGACGGTCTGCCCGGTGTGGCGTGCTCACCCCCGGGCGATCCGCGGGAGCCGGGTCAGTAGCGGAAGCGGGAGACCAGCTCGTGGAGCTCCTGCGACGTGCGGGAGAGATCGTCGGCGGCCTGCGCGGTGGTGCCGGCGACCGCGGTCGTGTGGGCCTGGGCCTGTTCCACGACGGTGACGTTGCGGGCGATCTCCTCGGCGCTGCCGGCGGCGCCGGAGACGTTGCGGGCCATCTCGTTGGTGGTGGCGGTCTGTTCCTCGACGGCGGAGGCGATCGCCAGCTGGGCCTCGTTGATCCGGGCGATGATGTGCGAGATCTCCTCGATCGCGGTCACCGCGGCGTGGGTGTCGCCCTGGATCGCCTCGACCCGGCGGGCGATGTCCTCGGTGGCCTTCGCGGTCTCCTGTGCCAGGTCCTTGACCTCGCTGGCGACGACCGCGAAGCCCTTGCCGGACTCCCCGGCACGGGCGGCCTCGATGGTGGCGTTGAGGGCGAGCAGGTTGGTCTGCCCGGCGATCGCCGTGATGACCTTGACGACGTTGCCGATCTCCAGGGAGGAGTCGCCGAGCCTGGCCACGGTGGAGGTGGTGGACGCGACCATGCTGACGGCGTTGGCCGCGACCTCGGTGGCGGTGGTGGCGTTGCCGGCGATCTCCCGGATGGAGGCGGTCATCTCCTCGGTGCCCGCGGCGACGGTCTGCACGTTGTCGGAGACCGTGCCGGCGGCGGCCGACACCTCGCCGGTGCGGGAGGCGGAGTCCTGCGCCGACCTGTTCAGCTCTCTCGAGGACGCCGTCAGCTGCTCGGACGCGGCGGCCAACGACTGCGCCCGCTCGGCCACGCTGCGGACCGTCGCGGCCATGTGGCTCGCGAAGACGTTGAACCAGCGTGCGGTCCCGGCGATCTCGTCCGGCCCGTCCTCGTTCAGCCGGGCGGTCAGGTCGCCCTCGCCCTCGGCGACGTCGCGGAGCCTGTTCTGCAGCCGGCGCAGCGGTCCGGTGATCGAGCGGGTCACCGCGACGGCCACCGCCAGCAGCGCCACCAGCCCGAGGAGCGCGACGACCAGCGTGATGCTGCGGATCCAGGTCAACGCCGCCTGCAACTCGGCGGTCTCGTCGTCCAGCTGCTTCTGCAGCAGTTCACCCGCGGCGCTCAGGACGTCGTCGCTCTTGTCGTTGGCGGCCTGGATGTCGGCGTACCGGGCGCGGGCCGCCGCCTGGTCGGCGACCGCCGCGTCGACGAACGTGCCGAGCTGGGTGGTGTACTCCCGGCTGGCCGCCTCGACGGTGGCCACCGCCGCGGCCGCCTCGCCGTCCAGGCGGAGATCGTGCAGGTTCTGGACCAGCCCGAGCGCCTGGGCGGTGTCGTCGGCCACGTCGGCCTTCGCCTCGGCCGGATCGGCGACGACAAGGGCCTTGTAGGCGTCGACCTTCAGCTCGCTGGCCCGGGTGTCCAGTTGCAGGGCCAGCCGCCGCGCGGCCGACACCCGGTGGAACTCCTCGCTGACCTGCTGCACCTGCTGCACGCCGACGAGCACCGCCCCGACGATCGCCAGCGTCACCGCCAGGCCGACGCCGACGAGCAGGGTCAGCCGCCGGCCCACGCTCGAGATGACCCGCTTCATGATTCGACCCCTCCAGCTGACCGACCGGACGTCACCCGCCCGCCCCGGTGCCGAGGCGCAAGGCCAGGACCGCTCCGGAGAACCTGGAAGGTCGCGAACGCGGGAGGACCGCACCAGAGCGATCTTCATTCTTGACCGAAGCCGGCCCAGGGCGACGACCATTCCTGCGAATCGGCCGCGAAGCGCGGTTTCGCCCGTCATGCTGAGCCTCTGCCGTATCTCCCGCCGGACGTCCTCGTTCCCCTGGCATGGGAAGGGCTGCGCCCAGGGGGCGACCGGTGCGGGGGAGGTGTTGCCGTGGCTGTCATCGTGGTCGCTGACGACGACACCGACATGGCCGAGTTCGTGTCGTACTCCTTCGAGGTGGCCGGCCACACCGTCCACACTGCGCTGGACGGTGCCACGGCGCTCGAGCTGGCGCGCTCACACCGGCCCGACGTGGTGGTGCTCGATCACACGATGCCGGGGCTGACCGGCGTACAGGTCGCCGAGGCGCTGCGCGACGATCCCGCCACCGCCGGCGTAGCGGTGATCATGGTCAGCGGTCATCCTCCGGACCTGGCACAGGGTCTCGTCGATCGGCTCGTCACCAAGCCGATGGGCCCCCGGGAACTGGTCAAGGTGATCCGGGACGTTCTGGCGTCGAGAACCCCGCGCGACCCCGAAGGGCGGACGTAGCGGCGGCGGCATTACCTCTGCCGCCCCCGGATGGGCATAATGGACGGCGGCGGGGGTGGCCGGGTGTTCCGTCGATGCCTTGAGGTGATCCGTGGAGGTGTCCGCGGGCGGTGACCAGGTGGCCACCGAGATTGCCCGGATCGCCGTGGCGCCGGGAAGCCTGATCGAGCGGGCCGACGCGCTGCTGCGGCCGCTGCGCCGGGTACTCCGGTTCGATGCCGCCTGGATCAGCCTGCTCGACCCGGAGCGCCGGATGCAGCCGGCGCTGGTCTGCCAGGGTTACCCCGACGTGGTGCAGCGCTACGTGAACGGTCCGGCGCTGATGGACGACGTGGAACTGGTCGGTCTGCACCAGCAGAACGTGCCGTTGCGGCTCACCGACTCGCCCGTACCGATCAGCGAGGTACCCGTATGGGCCGAGTACCTGCACCCGGCCGGGTTCGGCCAGGGCATCGCGGTCCCGCTGGCCACCCCCGACGGCCGTTACCTGGGCATGTTCAACGCCAACACCGAAGACCGCGCGGCGATCGGTGACGACGTACGGGACCTGCTCGCCGCCCTGGCTCCGCTGATCGCGCACGCGGTCGACCCGCTGCGCACCCTGGCCGCGCTGGCGGGCGTCGTGGCCGGTGCCGTGGCGGGTGTGGCGCTGACCCGTGCCGGTGACACCGTGGCCCTGCCGGGGCTGCCGGCCGACCGGCTGCTGGCCGCCGGCTCGCCGGTGCCGGTGGTGGCCGGCGCCGCGGTCGGGCGGGGCGAGGTCCAGACGAAGTTCCTGGCGCCGCGCGACGGGACCGACGCGGCCGAGCTGGTGCAGGTGACCGGGCTGGCCTGTCCGCCGCAGCCCCCCGGATACCTGCGGGCGGTACTGCTGATCTCGCCGGCACCGCAGCTGCACGGCCTGACCCGCCGGGAGCTCGAGGTCCTCGGCCTGCTCGTGGAGGGCCACAGCGTCGCCGCCATCGCCGCCGCCCTGACCGCCAGCGTGCGCACCACGACCGGCCACCTGGAGCACATCATGGTCAAACTCGGCGCCGGCACGCG
Source organism: Couchioplanes azureus (assembly GCF_014648355.1). Classification (GTDB taxonomy): domain Bacteria; phylum Actinomycetota; class Actinomycetes; order Mycobacteriales; family Micromonosporaceae; genus Actinoplanes; species Actinoplanes azureus. Next base: position 18,226 of record NZ_BMQY01000002.1, on the reverse strand, counting down.
GGCCATGGCGGCCGTGCGCGCACTGCGCCAGGGCCTCTATCTGCCATCCGGGCTGCTGCCCGCCGACGGCGACGACCGCTGAGCCGGCGGCTCCCTGCGGCGCCGCCCGCAGGCCGGCCGGCGCGAGCCGAAGTATCAGCGCGATGCGGCGGCCGGCAGCGGCGGGTCGAACCGCACCAGCTCGGGGCTCTGCGGGCGGGCGAAGTGGTAGCCCTGCAGGAGGTCGACGCCGAGGGCGCGCAGCGCGGCGGCGGTCGGCTCGTCCTCGATGCCCTCGGCCACGACGGTCACGCCGAGGGACTTCGCCAGGTCGGTGACGGTACGCACGATAGCGGCGTGCGGGGCGGAGCCGACCATGCGGGACACGAAGCTCCGGTCGATCTTCAGCTCGTCGATGGGCAGCTCGGGCAGGAGCGCGAGGGAGGTGTAGCCGGTGCCGAAGTCGTCGACCGATACCCGTGCGCCGAGGTCGCGCAGGGCGGTCAGGCGGGTCGCGACCTGCTCCGGCCGGGTCATCATCGTGCTCTCGGTGATTTCGACGGTGAGCAGGTCGGCCGGCACCCGCTGCACCGCGAGCAGCGCGGCGACGGTCGCCACGGCCCGGTCCTGGGCGAGGTAGGCGGCGGAGATGTTGACCGAGACCGGCACGGGCGTCCCGGCCGCCCGCCAGATCGCGGCCTGGCCGATGGCCTCGGCGAGGACCCAGTCGGTGATGTCGAGGATGATGTCGGAGCGCTCGGCGTCGGGCAGGAATGCGCCGGGCGGCAGGATGCCGTGGTCGGGGTGTTCCCATCGGACGAGGGCCTCGACCCCGTGCGGGCGGCCGCTGGCGGCGTCGACGAGGGGTTGGTAGTGCAGGCGCAGCTGCCCCCGCTGGGTGGCGGTGCGAAGTTCCGCCATCAGTCGCAGGTCGGTGCCGCGGGCCGCGGCGGTGTGCGGATCCCACGTCTCGGTGCCGGTGCGGGACCGCTTGGCGGCCTGCATGGCCACGGTGGCCCGGCGCAGCAGGGTGTCGACGTCGTCGCCCGGGTCGGCGGCGTGGGCGACGCCGATGCTCATCTCCACGCTGACCGGGATGCCGCTGACGGTGAACGGGCCGCGGGCCCGCTGGGTCAGCTGGTGGGCGAGCCGCTCCGCCCACCCGCCGGGACCGGGCGCGGCGCCGGGTTCGGCGTCGCCGTCGGGGCGGCCGGCGAGCAGGACCGCGAACTGGTCGCCGTCGAGGCGGGCCACGACGTCGTCGGGCCGGGTCGCCTGGTCCAGCGCGGTGGCGACCTGGCGCAGGATCTGGTCGGCTCCCCGGTAGCCGAGGGCGTCGTTGATCTCGGCGAACCGGTCGAGGTCGATGACCAGCAGGGCGCCGGAGGAGTGCTCGCGCAGCCATTCCTCGCCGCGGGTGGTGAGGGCGTGGCGGTTGGCGAGTCCGGTGAGGGCGTCGGTGCGGGTGAGCCGGACGTAGCGGCGGGCCATGGCGGCGATGAGGTCGAGCATCGGCGCGATGCCGTAGCGCCCGTGCGGCCAGGTGACCAGGATGGCGTCGTCGCGGGTCGCGGGCGGCCGGGCCAGCGCCGCTTCCGCGGCGACGTCGACCGCCGTGCTGGCCCGCAGCTTCAGGGTCTCGGCCGCCGGCAGGTCACCCATGGTGGGCACGCGGTCGAGCCCGGGCACGGCGGCCTGCTCCACGTGGGCCCGGCTCAGCAGTCGCAGCTGTCCGTCGGCGGCGCGGACGACGGCTCCGGGCAGCAGCGGATTGCCGCGCAGCATCGCCTGGACCTCGGCGAGGGGTGTGCTCGCGGCGACCGGCTTCACCGGTACGGCGAGCTCTCCGACCTGGCGAGGCATGCGCTCCTGGTGTCCGGCGGGCGGCACGGTGCCGGTCATGACGGCGCCGGGCCGGCGGGCGGCGGGGTCAGGTCGCAGCAGACGCCGTCGAGCGTCGTGGGGTCCTCGGGCCGCGGGCGCAGCCGGATGAAGACCAGCCGCTGGACCCCGTCGTAGCCGATGATCCGGCAGGTGAGGTCGCCGGCCTGCCCGGCCCGTGTGGTCGCCCAGAAGGCCGCGTACTTCGACTGGTCCTCGGGGTGCACCAGCGCCGCGATGGCGGAGGCGAGGAAGTCGCCATGGGTCGTCATCGGCCCGCCGAAGATCTCCGAGCCGTCGGCGCTGCTGTAGACGCCGCGGACGCTGCCGTCGGGCTGGGCCTTCACCGTGAAGGCGTAGCCGCGCAGCGACGAGATGAGCTGGTTGAGGTCGCGGCGGGCGCGGGCGGAGTCGCGTTCGGCCTTCTTCTCCCGGGTACGGTCGAGCAGGAGCCCGTCCCAGACCAGGGTGCCGTCGGGAAGCCGCTCCGGGCGGCAGGTGCCCTGCAGGTAGCGCCGCTCGCCGGTGGGCAGGGTCGCGTGTCCCTCCCAGCGCCAGTGTTCGAGGCTGATCGCCGACGCGCGCATGCTCTCCACGATCGACCGGGTCTCCTCGGGGCCGAACAGGCTGGTGATGACGGTGGCGTCGGCGAGGACCGCCTCCGGCTCCACCCCGAAGACCTCCCGGCAGCCGTCGGAGACGTAGCTGAACTTCATCGCCCCGTTCGGGGCGAACTCGAACCGGCTCACCATGCCGGGCATGTTGCCGACGATCCGCTCGAAGCGTTCCTCGCTGCGGCGCAGCGCCTCGGCGCTGCGCCGGCGCTCGGTGTCGTCGATCGCGATGGAGCACACCCCGCGGGGCACCCCGGTCGGGTCGAGCAGGGGGAACCGGGTGACGATGTACTGCTGCAGCTCGTCCCCGGCGGGCAGCTCCTCCAGGGTGGTCGAGGCGGCCGCGCTGCGCAGCACCTGCTCGTCGCGCTCCTGGGAGACCGCGGCGAGCGCGGCGGGAAGCATGTCGGCCTGGGTGCGCCCGACCAGCTCGCCGGCGCCGACCTGGAAGCGTCGTTCGAACTCGCGGTTGACGAACAGGTACTTCCCGTCGGGGTCCTTGGCGGAGATCACCGCGGTGGTGTGGTCGAGGATGGCCTGCACCAGGGAGTTGCTCTCCCACAGCGCCTGCTCGGCCTCGCGCCGGCCGGTGCTGTCGTGGGCGAACGCGCAGAACCCGTCGGCGCCGTTGGCCATGGGGTCGATGGTGACCTCGATGAGCAGCTCCTGGCCGTCGCGGTGGCGGGCGGGCAGCTCCAGCCGCCGGCCCAGCCCGCTGGTGTCGCCGGTCACCAGATGACGGGTGAAGGCGACCAGGAACGCGGCCCGCATCCGCGGCGGCACGATCGTGTCGGAGACCGGCTGTCCCACGATCTCCGCGCGGGTCCAGCCGAACATTTGTTCCGCGGCCGGGTTCCAGTCCGTGACCAGGCCCAGCCGGTCGACACCGAGGTACGCCAGCGAGGTGGCACTCAGCGCGCCCGCCGGTGTCTCCGGGAAGGTCGCTGTCCGGACAGCGGCGCCGGCGGTTCTGTCAGCCCCCACAGAGCGATCCATCGGTCACCGCGGCGCGGAGCTGAGAATCCTGTCGTGGAACGCCCGGACCTTCGCTGCCGCGCGGTAGCGCCGACCGCGCCGCGGGGCGCCGGTTTCCGCCTCTGTGGCGCCGGCGATGCCGCTAGGCTGACGTTCTCCCCTGGAACCCGACCGGCCCGCAGCTGCGGCCGGCCCATCTGCGCGGCGAGTCACGGGGGGCGTCATGAGCGAGCCGGAGCCGGCGCCGGTCAGCTGCGACCACGGCGTGCTGGACGAGCCGCAGGCCGTGCTCGCCGCCGCCCTGGACGCCTACGTGGCCATGGACGCCGCGGGGCGGGTGGTCGGCTGGAACCCGTCCGCGGAACTCACCTTCGGGCACAGTCGTGCCGACGCGTGCGGCAGCGACGTCGCCGAACTGATCATCCCCGAGCGGTACCGGGCCGCGCACCGGGCGGGGCTGGACCGGCTCAATGCCGGCGAGCCGGGCCGGGTCCTCGGGCAGCGGCTGCGCCTGGAGGCCCTGCACGCCGACGGGCGCGAGTTCCCGATCGAGATGACCCTCACCGTCACCGACACCCCGGCGGGACGGATCTTCCACGGCTTCTGCCACGACGTCACCACCGCAGCCCGGCTCAGCCGCTTCGCCGCCGTCGAGGCCGGCATCTCCCGCGGGCTGGCCGAGGCGACCTCCACCGGCGCCGCCGCCCAGCGGGTCGTCGAGGCGCTCAGCCTCAAGATGGGCTGGCCGGTCGCCGAGCTGTGGCTCTACGACCAGGATCGCCAGGTGCTGCACTGCGCGGCGCGGCACAGCAGCCACGACCGGGCGCTCGGCCAGTTCGCCCTCACCGAGCTCGAACCCGGCACCGGGCTGCCCGGGCGGGTCCACCAGGGCGGCCGGTCGCTGTGGATCCGCGACCTGGCCACGGACACCGCGTCGTTGCGCAGCCGCGCCGCCGCCCGCATCGGCCTGCACGTCGCCGTCGGCGTCCCCGTCCGCAGCGGCGGCCACGCCCAGGGCGCCCTCTGCGTCTACGGCGACCACACCGAGGACCCGGAGGACGCCCTCACCGCCCTGCTGGCCGGGATCGCCGCCCAGGTCGGCCAGTACTGGGAACGGCGCCGCGCCGAGGAGCTCACCGTCGAGCTCGCCCGCACCAAGGACGAGTTCCTGGCCCTGGTGACCCACGAGCTCCGCAACCCGCTGTCGGTGATCACCGCCACCGCCGCGCTGCTCGAGGAGGAGCTCGAGGGCCTGCTCGACGCCGACCGGCAGCAGTACATGCACAGCATCACCCGCAACGCACGGCGCCTGTCCGTCCTGACCGACGACCTGCTCGACCTGGCCCGGCTGGAGTCCGGGCACCTGTCCATCGACCCCGCACCGACCGACCTCAGCGAGATCATCCGCACCAGCGTGACCAACCTGGCCGCCCGCACCGCCGCCAAGCACCTCACCGTGACCGTCGACGTGCCCGACCGGCTCGACCTCTACGCCGACAGCAGCCGCCTGCAACAGGTGGCCGACAATCTGCTCTCCAACGCCGTCAAGTACACCCCCGACGGCGGTGCCATCACGGTCACCGCCGCCGCCGACCCCGGGGCGGACGGACAGTCGCCGACGATCACCTGGAGCGTCGCGGACACCGGCATCGGCATCCCGGCGGCGGAACGACCCCACCTGTTCCGCCGGTTCTACCGCGCGTCCACCGCCGTCGAGCGGCGCATCCCCGGCACCGGCCTCGGGCTGGTCATCACCCGTACCATCATCGAACGCCACCACGGCACCATCACCCTGAGCGATCACGACGGGCCCGGCTGCACCTTCCACATCACCATCCCGGTCAAACCACCGCCGTAGCCGGCGTCCCGGCCGCTGAGCCGGTCGGGACGCCGCTCAGCGGGGCAGCAGAGGGATCCGCTCGCCGGCGCCGCGCGGCGGCAGCCCGGCGAGCGTTTGCGGCGGGACCGGGTGGGGCTCCGGGGACTCCGCGGCGACCACGCGATCGCGGCCGGCGTGCTTGGCGGCGTACAGGGCCTGGTCGGCGCGGGCCATGAGCGCGGTGGGGTCCTCCCGGCCGTCCCAGCTCGCCACGCCGGCGGAGAACGTCTGCCCGAACGGGGTCACGGCGCGCAGGGCGTCGATGCGCCGTACCGCGTCGGCAAGGGAGACGCCGGGGAGCAGCACGCCGAACTCCTCGCCGCCGTAGCGGGCCAGCAGGTCCTCGGGCCGCAGCCCCGTCTGCCAGGCGGCGGTCGCGTCGATGAGCAGGGTGTCGCCGGCCAGGTGCCCGTACGTGTCGTTGAACCGCTTGAAGTGGTCCACGTCGAGCAGGGCCACCACGACGGCCGATCCCGTCGACGCCGCGGTGGTCAGCATCCGGGCCACCGCCTCGTCCCAGGTCCGCCGGTTGGCCACGCCGGTGAGCCCGTCGCTGCGCGCCAGCGCCTTCAGCTGGTCGGCCTGTCGCTGGGCGTGTGCCGCCAGTCCGTGCATGCGGACGAGCACCAGCAGGAACATCACGGTGGAGCCGGCGGCGATCACCACCCAGGGGATGTGGTCGGCGGCGGTGATGCCGTGGAAGGCGAGCATCGCCGGGGCCAGCAGCGCCGCGCCGGTGAGCGAGATCAGCCGGGTCCGGGACAGCCGGGTCCGCTGCTCCGGATGGATGCGGGACAGCTCCACCATCGACGGGTGCAGGGCCGCCAGGGACCAGGCCAGGAACGAGCCGAGCCAGAAGACGTCGGAGAGCAGGTTCAGGTAGTTCTCGTCGAGGCTGACCAGGCTGGTGAAGGTCGAGTCGCCGACGGTCACCAGGACCAGTGCCAGGGACAGCGCCCAGTAGCTGGGGGTGCGCGCGCCGCGCGTGGTGAACAGGCGGGTGGCCATCACCAGCAGCATGAGGTCACCCGCGGGATAGGCCATCGCGACGGTGCGCTCGGCCAGGCCCATCGAGGTGGCCGCGGTGAGCGGCGCGATCACGTACGTCCAGGCGAGCATCACCAGCGCGGTGGTCAGGATGCCGGCGTCGATCAGCCCGGCCCAGTCCCGGCCGTGCCGGCGGGCCCGGATCAGCAGGAACATCGCGGCGATCAGCAGCGGGTAGCCGGCGACGAAGAGGGCGTCGGCGGGGGAGGGGTACGGGTCGTCGCCGGTGAGGTAGTAGTAGGCGAAGATCAGCTCGCCGCCGAACCAGCAGGCCTCACCGGCCGCGAACAGGTACCACAACCGGGCCCGCGCCGGACGGTTGTGGCGCACGCCCAGCACCACGGCGGCCACGGCGACCGCGACGAACCCGTCGTAGTAGACCCAGCTGACCCAGTGGTCCTGCGGGAGGACGGCGTACCCGGCGATCAGCGCGCAGCCGACGGCCAGCCACCCGTACCACAGCCGGCCGGCACGTCGCTGATCCACCTGGGCTCCATCGGCGGACCCCTGCCGGAGTTGAGAACTTCCGCACCCGTACACCCACAGGCCACCGAAAGCCTCGCCGCCACAGTGACAAGCCGCAGCGGCATGCTGCGACGTCACTAGGAGGATCCACGTGCTCACCCGCCTGCTCGTCCCGCCCCTCGTCGGCCTGCTGGGGGCCGCGCTCGCCGCCGTCGGCGTCATGCCCGCCGCGGCGCAGGCGGCCCCGGACGGCCCGCGCACCTATCTGGTCCAGCTGTCCGGTGCACCCGTGGCCACCTACTCCGGCGGCGTCGCGGGGATCCCGGCCACCCGGCCGGCCCGCGGCCGCCTCGACGTGGCGAGCCGTGACGCGCGGGCGTACCGGGAGCGGCTGCGCGAGCGGCAGCGGGAGGTGCTGCGGCGGGCTGGGCTCGCCGAGGACCGGATGCTGGCCGAGTACCAGACGGTCTACAACGGCTTCGCGGCCCGGCTCACCGGCCGGGAGTCCGCCCGGCTGCGTGCCACTCCGGGCGTGGTGCAGGTGGTGCAGAGCCGGCAGCGGCGGGCCGCCGCGACGCCGCCGGAGGTCCTCGGGCTCACCGGTGACGCCGGCGCCTGGAAGCAGCGCTTCGGCGGTGCCGGGTCGGCCGGCGAGGGCACCATCATCGGCGTGATCGACAGCGGGATCTGGCCGGAGAGCGAGACCTTCGCCCCGCTGCCGGAGCCCCGGCCGGACCAGGCGGTGATCGACGCGAAGTGGCGCGGCGACGGATGCCGCAGCCAGACCGGCCCGGACGCGGTCGCGTGCAGCAACAAGATCATCGGCGCCCGGACGTTCAGCGCCGGGCTCGAGGGCGGCCTGCCGCCGCAGGAGTACCGCTCCGCGCGGGACCGCAACGGTCACGGGTCGCACGTGGCCTCCGTCGCCGCCGGGAACCACGACGTGGCGGTCACCACCGCGGCGGGCGAGAGCCTGGGCCGGATCAGCGGCATGGCACCGGCGGCCCGCATCGCCGTCTACAAGGCGGTGTGGCACCGGCAGGACTGGTTCGCGATGGGCGAGACGGTCGACCTCGTCGCGGCCATCGAGCAGGCCGTGCTGGACGGCGTCGACGTGATCAACTATTCGGTCGGCAACGGCGGCGGCACCGAGCTGACCGCCGAGGACGTGGCCATGTTCAACGCCGCGGCCGCCGGGGTGTTCGTCGCCGCCGCGGCCGGCAACGACGGCAGGCCCGGTTCGGTGGGCAACACCATGCCGTGGGTGACCACCACCAGCGCCACCGACCTGGGCACCACCGCGGTCGACGAGCGGTCCTCCGTCGGGCCGGTCGCCATCAACGGCGCCGACCTCACCAAGCCGGACCTCGCCGCGCCGGGCGACAACATCCTCGGCGCCTGGTCGCCGCCGGCGTACAACGACGAGAAGTGGCTCGCGTACGGCGGTACGTCGATGGCCAACGCCCACGTCGCGGGGCTCGCCGCCCTGGTACGCCAGAAGCACCCGGCGTGGTCGCCCGCCGCGGTCCGGTCGGCGCTGATGAGCACCGCCCGCCAGTCGGCCCCGTCCGGCCTGCCGATCACCCACGGCGGCCGGGGCCCGGCCGACGCCCTGCACTTCGGCGCCGGCGTGCCCCGCGTCGACCAGGCGGTGAACCCCGGCCTGGTCTTCGACTCCACTCCCACCGAGTGGTTGCGGTACGTGTGCGCCATCGGCCACGGCGCCGAGTTCGACAAGCTCGCCGCCGGCCGTACGGCCGGGGCGTGCGCGCCCGGGGAGCGCATCGAACCGAGCGACCTCAACTACCCGTCGATCGCGGTCGGCAGCCTCGGCCGGTCCCGTACGGTGACCCGCACGGTCACCAACGTCTCGGGCGACGAGAGCGTGTACACCGCCGCGGTGCAGGCCCCCGCCGGCACGTCCGTGACGGTGGCCCCGGACCGGCTCACGCTGCGCCCCGGTGCGTCGGCCACGTTCACCGTGCGGATCGATCGCAGCACGGCGCCGGGTGCCGGCTTCGCGCACGGCGCGGTCACCTGGAGCGACTCCACCGGTCATGTGGTGCGCAGCCCGCTGACCGTCGGCTCGCCCGGCGAGGACCAGCAGTCGGTGCGGTAGTGCCGGTCCGCCTCGCGGGTTTGCCCGGGTCACCGGGCAAACCCGCCGGCCCGGGCCCCGGACCCGTCAGCGGGCGAGGGAGAGGGCGTAGTCGGCCCACCACTGGCCGGCCGGCGGGGCGCCGTTGCCGCAGGCGCCGTCGGACTCGCCCGGCCGCTTGATCCACAGGTACGCGTCGACGAGAGCGTTCCCGGTGTTCGTCGTCGGCGCCTCGCCGAGCTTGCGGCCCACCGGGTTGCACCAGTGCTCGTTGCCGTTCGGGCCGCGCGCCGCGGGCCCGTTGCCGTTGCGGCTCGTGTCCACGACGAAGTGCGCGCCGTCGAGCTTGCGGGACAGCTGCGTGCCGTACGCGACGTTCTTCGTGGTGGTCTCGAAGTTCGCCACGTTGAGGGAGAAGCCGTTGCTGCGCTCCACCCCGGCCTGGCGCAGGGCGTCGGCCAGCTTGCCGGTGTCGGTGATCCAGGTCGGGTTGCCCGCGTCCAGGTAGACGCTCACCCCGGGGTTGCGGCCCAGCGTGTCGATGGCCTCCCGGAGCAGCATGAACCTCTCGGCCTTGCGCCCCTCGTCCAGGCAGCCCTGCACCGCCTGGGCGACCGCGTCCGGCTCCAGGATCACGACGGCCTTGTGACCCTTGAGGGCGTTGGCCATCGACGTGACGTAGGACCGGTAGGCGTCCGCGCCGGACGCACCGCCCGCCGAGTGCCCGGAGCAGTCGCGGTGCGGGATGTTGTACATCGTCAGCACCGGCAGCTTGCCGGCGCCGGCCGCACTGGTGACCAGCTTGCGGGCCCGCGACGTGTAGCCGGTCGAGGAGTCGGCGAACCAGGTCGCGGTGGGCCGGTCGGCGATCTTGCGGATCAGCTGGGCGTCCGCGCCGCGGCCGGCGTTCTGGAAGTCCTGGACCTGCCGGCTGGCCGGGCCGCTGCGGTCGACGTAGAGCGCCTTGCCGGCGAGCGTGCCGCCGACCGGCCTGGCCGGTGCGCTGCTGGGCTTGGCCGGCGGCCGGCTCGGCGACGGGGAGGGGAGCGACGTGGCGCCACCCAGGCTGGACGAGGGCAGCGGGGTGGGGCTGCCGGCGACGGCGCTGGGCGTGCTGGCGCCCGCGGCGCTCTGCTCGGCGGGTTGCTCGTCGTCGCGGGTGGCCACCGTCAGGCCGATGCCCGCGGCGACCGCGACCATCGCGGACGCCGCGAGCACCAGTGGGCCGCGGCGCGGCGGCTTGGCGTGGCTGGCCATGGATCAGAGCACCTGGACCCAGCGGGCCACCGAGGGCACACCCTTGTCGTCCAGCAGGAACAGCATGTACCAGCCGGACGGCACCAGGCCCTTCGTCTGGGGGATGGACAGGTCCAGGGTGTCGGTGCCCTTGGGGGTGATGTCCACCGCGACGGAACGCTGGTCGACGTCCAGCACGTGGGTGACCGCGCTGGGCCGGACCAGCCGTGCCGCGGTGATCCGCGCCGCCTCCGGGCTGGTGAACTCCACGGTGGTTCCGCGCTTCACCTCGGTCGGGCCGCCGGTGATGGTCGGCCGGGAACCCCGGAAGAGGTACGGCGGCGAGTACACCTCGATGCGCTTCTCGAAGGTGCCCGGGCCCTTGCCCGACTCGTCGTACAGCGGGTCGCCGCCCATCGTGACGACGCGGCCGTCGGGCAGCAGGATCGCCTCGGAGTGGTAGTTGCGGCCCACCGTCGACTCGGCCGCCGTCGCGAACGCGTTCTCGGCCGGGCGGTAGATCTGCGCGTTGAACAGGTCGCTGCGGGTCTGGTCGCCGTACCTGCCGCCGCGGTATCCCGAGGAACCGCCGGTGGTGAAGACCGTGTCGTCGGGCAGCAGCACGGCGCTGAGGTAGCGGGCCGGCTCGGGCAGGTCCGGGCCGGGCTCGTACCGCGGGTTCTTCTTGGTCAGGTCGATGATGTCGGTGCGCCTGGTGGAGACCTCGGACTCGCCGACCCCGCCACCGCCGAAGATCATCACCTTCTGGTCCTGCGCGGGGGCCAGCAGCACGGAGGAGCTCGTCTCGGTCAGCTTCGGGTCACGCAGGCCGGGAACCTCCGTGAACTTGTTGTTCCGGACGTTCCAGATGCCCGGGGTGCGGCCCTCGGTGTCCGAGCCGTAGCCGGCGTTGGAGCCGGAGTAGAAGAAGTTGCCGTCCTGCATCATGTGGAATGCCGGGTAGGTCGGGAACGTCCGCTTGAGTTCCGGGGCGTCGACCCACTTCTTCTGCGAGGCGATGTACTTCTCGTTGTTGCCCGGGATCATCCGGCCGAACTGGTCCAGGCCCGACACGGCCAGCACGTCGCCGTTCGGCAGCTCGGCGAGGGTCGGGTACCAGCGGTGCTTGACCATGTCGCCGACCTTGACGTACCGCTCGGTCTTCGGATCGAACTCGTACGACGTCTTGTCCCCGGCGTACTCCTGCTTCTCCCGCGTGATCTTGTCCGAGACGCCGTAGATGTTCCGCTCGTCCGCCCCGGTGAGACCCTTGACGGCGTACTGCGCCGGCTGCTCGACGATGGGGCCGTCGCCCTTCTTGACGGCGTCCACCCAGACCTCGACCTCGCCGGCGTGGGTCATCACCTCGCCGCCGTGCTGCATCGTGGTGGCCGGGGGCAGGATCACGTCCTCGCGGGTCTTGTACTCGTTGCCGTCCTTCGACACGACCCGGGTGCCCTTGGGGAACTTGCGCGGACCGCCGGCGACCGACTCGTTCTTCAGCTTCATCACGCCGTACGCGTGCTCGATGTCCTTCGGCAGGACCTCGTACTCCTTGGTGCCGCCGGCGATCAGCAGGTTGCCGTTGGGCAGGAAGGTGTGCCCGGCGCAGAAGACGTCGGTGGGCGTCGGCACCTCGGAGAACTCCTCCGACGCGGGGTCGTAGATGACCGTCCGGAAGGTGCCCGCCTCGAACGCGTCCCGGTTGTTGCCGCTACCCGCGATGATGAGCACCTTGCCGGTGTTGAGCAGGGCCGCGTGGATCGCGTTGACCCGGAAGTCGCGCGGGACCGGCAGCCGGGCCCAGTGCCCGTACTTCTCCTTGTAGGACTGCCGGTTGATGGAGTACTCGTGCAGCGCGTCGGCGGCGGCGGCGACCATCGGCCGGTTCACCACCACGACGATGCCCAGGACCAGGAGTGCGACCAGGCCACTGCCGAGTCGCCTGGCGAATGCGGGGCGGTTGCGGGGCTTCATACGTACGTCTTCTCCATCGTCCTCGGATCCAGGGCACGCCTCTTGCCCTTGGGGCGCTGCAGGGTCTGGATCTTCCACACGGTGATCGGTAGCAGGCAGATCACGAGGTTGAGGCTGGGCCACAACCACATCGCGCCGTCCACGTGCCCGAGGAACGGCGAGACCGCCAGCAGCGCGGCGTAGAACGCCGCCCAGGACAGGCTGTGCTTGAAGGTCAGCGGGCGGTCCGGGCTGGTCGAGTCGCCCTTGGGCGTCACCACGAAACCGGCCTTGCGGCGCAGCAGCGCGCCGACGAACGACGACACGTAGATCGGGGTCGACAGGGTCGAGACCAGCATCCCGGGCAGGCCGGACGAGCCGTCGTCCTCGTGCGGGCTCACGTTGTGCCGGCGGTTGAACAGGTACAGGCCGATCTGGAACAGCGCGGCGTCGACGTACAGCATCAGCCACACCTCCTGCGGCACCTGCACGCCCTTCGCGCCGAGCAGCAGGTAGCAGGCCGCGACGCTGGCGCCGAGCACCCAGGCGAGCGCCGTCAGGGGGTAGTACGACATGAGCAGCGCGTAGTGGAACGCCCGTCCGAAGCCGAGCTTCCACCACAGCTTGCCGAACTGCCGCACGACCACCTCGTCCGTGCCCCGGGACCACCGGTGCTGCTGGCTGAAGTAGTCGGTCCAGGAGGACGGTCCCTCGCCCACGGCGAGCACGTCGGGGGTGTAGACCGAGCGCCAGCGCTTGCCCGTCTCCGGGTTGTTGGTGCTGTGCATGACCAGGCTGGTGGCCATGTCCTCGGTGATCGAGTCCTGCAGGCCGCCGATGCTGCGCAGCGCGGAGATGCGCACCGCGTTGTTCGTGCCCACCAGCATCGCGATACCGCGCTTGTTCCCGGCCCGCTGCAACAGGGAGTGGAACAGGTACTGCTGAGACTCGGCCCAGCGGGTCACCACGCTGTCGTAGTTGCCGTAGACCTGGGGGCCGACGACGAACCCGACGTCCGGGTCGCGGAAGTAGCCGAGCAGGCGCTCGCAGAAGTTCGGCTGCGGCACGTGGTCCGGGTCGACCGAGACGAACACGTCGTACGAGTCGCCGTGCCGGTCGATCCAGGAGTTGTAGTTGCCGTGCTTGGTCTTCGCCTTGAAGGCGCCCGCCTCGGTGTTGTACTGGGCCAGGCCCTTGCGGCTGTAGTGCCGTACGCCGATGCGCCGGCACATCTGGCGGACCTCGGGGCTGTCACCCTCGTCGAGCAGCCAGACGTCGTACGGGCCGGCGTACCGGATGTCCATGGCGGCGCTCAGCGTGCGCTCCACCATCTCCAGCGGCTCCTTGCCGGGCACGATGGTGGTCAGGAAGGCCACCCGCAGCGTGGTGTCCGGGACGACCGGCTGGGGGTCGCGGGCCCAGATCGTCGCCAGGCACAGGGTGACGACGTTGAGCAGCCGGAACAGCTCGATCAGCGTCGTCGCCACGATCATGAAGACGGTGGCGGCGAACAGCACCGGTCGCAGGTCCGGATCGGGCAGCTCGATGGCGGCGAGCAGCCAGCCGAAGAACGTGCTCTCGAAGGCGAAGGCGAACAGCGTGATGAACACGGTCGCGACCGGCCGCCGCCGGGCGAGCCGGCGCATCTTCACCCGGTAGGGCTCGCGCGCCGTCCCGTCCGGCCGCTCGGAGGGGCCGGCGAGCACGCTGTACGCGCTGTAGCTATACCGTGACGGAAGGATAAGCGTCTGGTCGTTGCCGGTGCTCAGCCTGTCATGGTCCAACCTCGATCGTGGCACGGGGATGACCCGGGTGTCGTCCACGGACCGCCGTTCGGAGTAGTGGTGTTCGGATCCCGAGGATGGGGTCTGAACAACGCTCATCGACAACCTTTCACGTTGGGCTGGGACCCGGTCGGGCGGAGCGCGCGAGAATCTGCGATAGTCGATGCCACTCGTCGCCGACCATGCTCACTTCGACACGCTCCGTAGTACTACCATCAGTGACTATCGATGCGTCTCCAGCCTTTGAGCTGCGTCGATGTCGCAATGCAGGGCTACCCAAGGTGGCACTTTTAAATTGCGATTAGGTAAACAAGATCAAAATGGAGTTCTTCGTCACTCCGCGTTCATAGGGGTATGCGGCAATTTCCCGAATTGCCGGGCAGCTGTTTCGTGCCACGACATTTGCGTCGTCAACGGAATCGCCCCGGCTCCATCGTGCGGCCGGGCGGTTGGCCGGCTTTGTCGGAATAGACCTTTTTGCCGAATAAATGGCGAATGTCAGGCGCGGAGGAATCGGCGCGGAATCGCGGCCTGCCGGACCCGGTATGACCCTTCGGGGAGAAATGCCCGGGCCATCACCCACACGCAGACTCCGCCGTTGAGAAACGACGCCACGACGTCGGTGGGGTGGTGCATGCCGCGGTACATCCGGGTCAGTGCCACCCCGGCCGGAATGATCAGCAGAAGCCAGCAGGCCGCTCTGAGGCCGGTGCGGTGCGTCAGGCGTACCAGCAGGACGGCCAGCCCCAGATAGAGGGCGACCGCCGCGGAGGTGTGCCCGGACGGGAAGCTCGAGGTCGGCGGCGAGGTGTCCATGTGGTCGACGTCCGGCCGGGTCCGGTCGATCGCCAGGGTGGTCAGGTAGAAGATGATCGCCTGGGCGGTGACCGCCGCGCACAGGAAGACCGGCTCCCGCCACCGCCGGAGCACCAGCCGCAGCACCAGCGCGGCCAGCGCGGTCACCGCGACGATGGCGGGGGTGCTGGCCAGGGTGCTGAAGACCAGCGAGACGGCGTTCCACTCGGCGGTACGCTCCCGCTCGAGCTCCCGGTTGACGGAGTCCTCGACGGTGAGCGGCCACATGTGCACCATCACCTTGGTGACGAGCAGGCCGAGCGCGACCATGACGCCGAGCAGCAGGGCCACCGGCAGCAACACCCGCGTGAGGGCCCGAACGACGACATCCGACATGGCCGCGCCTTTACCCGACCCGGCCTCCTGTTACGCCTGGGGCAGTTCTGCCTCGCGTGGCCACCGTGGTCGGTGAGAATTCACTCTTCCGTGTCGGTTCCTTGCGCCTCGAACTCCGCTCACCCACCGGGCCGATGCCGGCCCAGCCGTCGGTCGGGTGCGGGTTGCTACCTTGCGGGCGCCGGCTCGCACCGGAGTGACAACCGTCGTCGCGTATCCATGAGGTGACCTGAGGAAGGGAGCGGCCGACATGGTGTCGACCACCGCGGCCGGACCGTCGCCGATAGCGCAACAGGCCCACGCCGTGTCAGCGAGGCTGCGGCGGCTGCGCCGGTACGCCTGGCGATACGTCAGCGGCCTCGGCGCGGCCACCGTCCTGGCCGGCCCCTTGCTGCCCTGGGGCGCGACGCAGGCCCTGTACGGCCTCGCGGGGCTGGGCTCCCTCGCCGCGGCCGCGGTCGGCATCCGGCTGCACCGGCCGGCGCTGGCCCGTCCATGGTGGCTGCTGGTGGCCGCGATCTCCGCGGCGACCCTCGGCAACGTGTACTGGACCGTGGAGTTCTCCCTCACCGGGCAGCGGATCCCGTTCGGTTCGCTCGGTGACCTGATCTATCTCAGCGCCTATCCGCTGCTGATCGCCTCGCTCTGGACGATGGCCGGGTGCCGGTCGCGCCGCAGCGGCATGGTGGACGCCGCCATCGTGACCAGCGGCCTCGCCGTGCTCATGTGGACGCTGGTGATCGACGGCTTCCTGGACGGCTATCCGCTGAGCGGCGCCCGGCTGGCGATCGCGATGGCGTTCCCCCTCTTCGACCTCGCGGTGGTGACGGTCACCGCGCGGCTGCTGTTCACCGGGTCCACGCCCCCGATGAGTCACCTGCTGGCAGCCGTCATGGTCTCCGCGCTGATCACGGCCGACATGGTGCACTTCGCCGACACGGCCGGCAGTGTCGTCGGCGAGGTCGCGCACAACCCGGTGTCCACCGCCGGCTGGCTGCTCGGGCTGGTCTTCGCCGGCGCGGCGGCCACGCACCCGTCGATCAGCCGCCCCACCGAGGCGGGCCCGCTGCGGCTGCGGCTGGGCCTCGGGTTGCAGCCCGGACTGCAGATCCTGCTGGCCTTGCTGGGCCCGGCGGTCACGGCGGTCTCCCTGCTCGACGAGCTCACCGCCGGCAACGCCGAGCCGGCCGACGTCCTGGTTCCCCTGGTCGCCACCGCCGTCATGTCGATGCTGCTCGTGATCCGGCAGCAGCAGTTCGCCCGGACCGCCACCGCGCGCGCCGCGGACCTGGCGGTGCAGGCGCGCACCCTCACCGAGGCCCTGGAGGAGCAGCGCGCGCTGCAGGACCGGCTGAGCCACCAGACGCTGCACGACCCGCTCACCGACCTGGCCAACCGGCTGCTGCTGCAGGAACGCCTCGGGCACGCCCTGACCCGCCGGTCCGGCACCCACGGCCTGCTCCTGCTCGACCTGGACGGCTTCAAGGACGTCAACGACACGCTCGGCCACCCTGTCGGCGACGAGCTGCTGATCGCGGTCGCGATGCGCCTGGGTGCCCTGGTGTCCGACGGCGACACCCTCGCCCGGCTGGGCGGCGACGAGTTCGCCATCCTGCTGGAGGACACCGATCCGGAGCGTACGGTCGCGGTCGCGACCGCCGTGCTGGAGGCGGTCCGCCAGCCGTTCACGGTCGCCGGGGTGGAGCTGTCGCTCACCACCAGCATCGGCCTGCACACGGTACGGTCGCCGGCCACCGTCGCGGACTCGCTCCGCGACGTCGACCTGGCCCTGTACGCGGCGAAGTCCGCCGGCAAGAACCAGGTCGCGGTCTTCACCGACTGGCTGCGCAGCGAGCGCCAGGACTATGCCCACACCGTGGCGGGGCTGCGCCGCGCCCTCAAGGACGACGAGTTCGAGCTGCACTACCAGCCGCTGGTGGACCTGGCGACGGGAGCCGTCCGCGGGGTGGAGGCGCTGCTGCGCTGGACCCCGCCGGGCCAGCGGCCGGTGCCGCCGAGCGCGTTCATCCCGGTCGCCGAGCAGAGCGGTCTGATCGGCCCCATCGGGGACTGGGTGCTGCACCGGGCCTGCACCGAGGCGCGGACGTGGTACGAGCGCTACGGCATCACGGTGTCGGTCAACGTGGCCGGACCGCAGCTGCGCGACCCCGGTTTCCCCGACACCGTACGGCGGGTGCTGCGCGAGACCGGCCTGCCGCCGCGGGCGCTCACCCTCGAGATCACCGAGACCGACCTGGTCGCCACCACGATGGCCGAGGCGGACGAGGTGATCGCCCGGCTGGTCCGGATCCGCGAGTGGGAGGTCCGGGTCGCCATCGACGACTTCGGCACCGGCTACTCGTCCCTGTCCTACCTGCGCCAGCTGCCGGTCGACATCCTCAAGATCGACCGGGCGTTCATCCCGCAGGACCGCGGCGACGGGGGCTTCGGGCCCGACGACCTGACGCTCACCCGGGCCATCGTGGACCTCGGCGCCAGCCTGCGGCTGACCACGGTGGCCGAGGGCGTGGAGACCGCCGCCCAGGCGGACATGCTCCGCGAGCTGAACTGCCCGGTGGTGCAGGGATACCACTTCTACCGCCCGATGCCCGCCCACGACCTGGTGGCGGTCCTGGCCGGTCCGGTCGCGGCGGCCGCCTGAGCCCCGGGACCCGCGAGGCCCACCGCCGGGTCCCGGTCCGGGACGGGCCCGAGACGATGCCGCGGCGGCCGCGGATGAGCGCGGGCATTCGCCCGCGGAGCACGGCGCCGCTCGACGGTGATGTCTCAATGGCCCTGAAATCCAGCGATTCGCTCCGTTAGAAGCCTATAACAGGGGGTAGACGCCTGTTTCGTGAACGCGGCAGCCGAGGAGCGACCCATGACCACCGTCTCACCGCGTCCCGTGCGCACCCGGCCGCACCCTGTGCGCCGGCAGGTGAAGGGGTCGGCCCTCGCGCGGATCCTGCGCACGACGGACGCGAAGCAGATCGGGATCATGTACATGGTCACGTCGATCGTGTTCTACGTGGTCGGCGGCTTCCTGGCCCTGCTCATCCGTACCGAGCTGGCCCGCCCCGGCATGCAGGTCCTGTCGCCCGAGCAGTACAACCAGATGTTC
>NZ_BMQY01000001.1:1547752-1591226 GCF_014648355.1 Couchioplanes azureus | reverse complement strand
CATTCTTGGCACTGGCTTATCAAGCACCCTGTTGAGTTCTCAAAGAACAACCACACACCGAGAAACTTGCCGCCTTGCTCGGCGACCCGCCCTCGGGGCACTCGTTCAACTTTACTAGGTCCTTCAGGCCCTGTCAACCGGTATCTCCCGGTTCGTGCCGTTCGTTCCTAGCGCACCCTTCGTCTCGGGCCCGGGGCGACCCTGCACAAGGCAGCACCGCTACGATCCCGAAGTTCGAAGGATTTGGCAGGACGGCCGGTAGCCGATCTTCCTGATCTCTCAGGTCGTTCCGCTTGCCTCGCCCGTTTCCCTGCCGGCTCGCAAAACATTACCCGGTCGTTCCCGCAGCGCCAAATCGGCCCCCCGTGTCGCCGGACACAGCGGGCCTGACCTGGGCAAATGAAGATCAGGGAGTGGCGATCGACAGAACGCCGCCGCTGATGCGGGTACGGAGCGTGGGCTGGTCCCCCGCCGCCGGCCCGTGCTGGACCACTCCGTCGGCGAGCCGGAAGGTGCTTCCGTGCCAGGGGCAGACGACGCAGGCGTCCGCGCCCGAGCCCTCGACCTTGCCCTCGCCCAGCGGCCCACCCTGGTGCCCGCACTGCTCCACCATCGCCGTCACGTCGTCGCCGACGCGGTACAGCAGGACCCGGACGCCGTCGATGGTCCGTACCGTCGGACGGCCCTCGGGAAGCGAGGCGACCTCACCCACCTCGGCCCAGTCCGCGGGCAGGCGCAGCTTGTCGGGTGAGGCCACGTTCATGCCGGCGCCCTGCTCGTACGAGAGGTGACCACCGAGATACGCCCCGCCGCCGGCCACGCTCAACCCGGCGTACGCGAGAAGGCGGCCCCATCCCCGCCGGCCGGCGAAACGGGCGGCGAGCGACCCGGCATAGAGACCGAGGGCGACGGCGTTGGCCGTCGCGTGGACGAGGCCGATCCGGCGCTGGTCCCGGGAGAGGGAGGACCAGTCGACCCAGCCGGCCGCGATGGCCGGAGCCGCGGCGGCGGTTCCCACGGCGATCAGCGTGGTCGCCGCCTTCCGCTGGCCGGGTAGCGCGTCCAGCACCGCGGCGCTCATGAACGCACCGACCGGCACCTGCACGAGGACGGGATGCAGCGGGTGACCGAGCCAGGTGCCGTGCAACAGGTCGCGGAGCCGCTGCGGCCTGGTCACGGCCTGGACGGCGCTCTGAAGGCGATCGCTGACCGCGTCCAGGGCGGTGGCCTTCTCGAGCCGGGAGATCATCTGCCGCACCATGCCAGGGTGTTACCCCGCGCGGGGCGCGGCCATTCCTCGATGCGCCACGCCGATCCGCACACCACCCCGACGAGGACCGGCCACGCCGATCCGCACATCACCCCGACGAGGACGGGACACAGCGATCCGCACACCGCCCGGCGAGCATGCGGGCCGGAGCTCCGGGTACGTAGGGAGTCCGAGATGGGAGGACACATGGCCCGCACGACACCGGTGGACCGGCTTCAGCCCGGCGACCATGCCTGCCTGACGTTCTCCGACCCCGAGGAGCGGCTCGACATCCTGGCCGCGTTCGTCGCCGCGGGCCAGGACCTGGGCGACCGCGTCATCTGCTTCACGACCGCGGTGAGCGCCGACGACCTCCGCGCCGACCTGCTGCACCGCGGCCTCGACGCGGGAGCGGACGTACGCGTGGCGCCCGGCGACCGGCTCTGGGGCGATGCCGCCGCGCCGGCCGCGACGAGCATGGTCGAGCTGCTCGCCCGCGAGCTCCGGCAGGCTCTGGCCGACGGCCGCCGGGGGCTGCGGATCACGGCGGACATGTGCTGGGCGGCGCGCCCGCAGGCGAACGCGGAGCAGCTGCTCGTGTTCGAGTCCGAGGTGGGACGGCTCTTCCAGGACGGCCGGCTCACGGCCATCTGCGAGTACGACCGCGAGAGCTTCGACCCGGTCACGCTGGGATACGCGTCCCGGGTCCATCCGCGTACGGTGGCGGCCACGGTCTATCACGAGGACCCGGTGCTGCGGATCTGCCGCCAGCACGTGCCGCCGGGCGTACGGGTGGCGGGCGAGCTCGACCACACCCGCGCGGACGCCCTCAGCGACGCCCTGGCCGAGGCCGTCCGGCTGGATCCGGACGTCCATCTCAACCTGAACCAGCTGCGCCTGCTCGACGCGGGCGCCGCCGCGGTCATCCTGCGGACGGCGGCCAGCCTGCCGAGCCGGCGCCGGATGGTGGTGGTGTGCACCGAGGCGGTCGAGCGGACGCTGACCCTGGCGGGCGCCGCCGACGTCCCGGCCCTGCGCATGCTGGTGCGGCATGGCGAGCACTGAACCGTCCGGCCCACCGGGTCCTAGAGCTGCCGCATCGCGTCGCCGATCGCCCGGTGGAACGTCGGGTAGGCCCAGATGGTGGCACGCAGGGCGGCGATCGGCACCGCCGCCGTGACCGCCACCGACAGCGCGCCCAGCACCTCGCCGCCGCACGGTCCGGCGCTGGTGGCACCGACGAGGACGCCGCGGGACCGGTCGGCGACGAGTTTGACGAACCCCGCGTTGCCCGGGCCGTGGATGAAGCCGCGCGACGACGACGGCAGGCTGGAGTGGCCGACCGCGACGTCGATGCCCGCCTCCCGCGCCTGCCTCTCGGTCAGCCCGACCGCACCGATCTCCGGATCGGTGAAGGTCACCCGCGGCCGGGCGCGGTAGTCCGCCGGCGGGCCGCCCTGGCCGAGGATGTCGCGGACGGCGACGTCCGCCTCGTACATCGCCATGTGGGTGAAGGCGCCGTTGCCGGTCACGTCGCCGACGGCCCAGATCTTGTCGCCCGCGCGCATCCACTCGTCGGTGGTGAGGAAGCGGGCCGACGGGTCGGCCCCCACGGTGTCCAGGCCCAGGCCGTCGAGTCGGGCGGCCCGGCCGGTGGCGACGAGCAGGCGCTCGCCGGTGACCGTCGACCCGTCGGAGAGGGTGAGCGAGAACAGGTCGCCGGAGTGGTCGACGTGCTGTGCTCGTACGCCGGTGCGGATCGTGATGTGGTCCTCGGCGAGGGCGGCGGCCACCGTCTCGGAGCTCTCCGGCTCCTCCATCGCCAGGAGGCGGTCGCTGCCCTCGATGATCGTGACGTGCACGCCGAACCGGGCCATGGCCTGCGCCAGCTCGACGCCGATCGCGCCGCCGCCGAGGACCGGCAGGGTGGTGGGCAGGGTCTCGGCCTCGACGGCCTCGCGGTTCGTCCAGAAGGGCGTGCCGGCCAGCCCGGCGATCGGTGGGATGACCGCCGCGGTGCCGGTCGCGACCACGATGCCCCGGCGGGCGTGGAACTCCTGGTCACCGACGCGGACCCGGCCGGGACCGGCGATCGCGGCGCGGCCGCGGACGAACCGCCCGCCCTTGCCGGTGAAGCGATCGACGGCGACCTTGTCGTCCCACGTGTCGGTCGCCTCCTCGCGGATCCGGCGGGCGACCGGCGCCCAGTCCGGCCGGACCTGCGCGGTGCCGGCGAGACCCGGGACCCGCCGGGCCTCGGCGAGCGCGTGGCCGGCGCGGGTCATCATCTTGGTCGGGATGCATCCCCAGTAGGGACACTCGCCGCCCACGAGTGTGTGCTCGATGCCGACCACCGAGAGCCCGGCCTCGGCGAGCCGGCCGGCGGCCTCCTCGCCGCCGACGCCGAGACCGATGACGACGATGTCGACCTGCTCCGCTTCACCCATGGGGCCAGCTTTCCACCGATCGCGGGTACGGTGCGCGACGTGCCTGAAGAGCTGTGGACAACGGGATGGGTGGCCCCCGGCTACGAGCCCGTACGGGAGGCGTTCGCCCAGCATGCGAGCGGCGGTTCGGCGTTGTGCGTGCTGCGCGGCGACACCGTGGTGGTGGACCTGCGGGAGGGCTGGCGCGATCCCGGGCGCACCCGGCGGTGGGATGCGCGGACGCTGGTCAACGTCTACTCGGTGGGCAAGCCCGTCATCGCCGCCGCGGTGCTCCTGCTGGCCGAGCGGGGGCTGCTCGATCTCGACGATCCGGTGGCGCGGCACTGGCCGCAGTTCCGGACCGGCGCTTCCGTACGGCAGGTGCTGACGCACACCTCCGGCCTGGCGGTCTTCCCGGTGCCGCGAGGACCGGGGGCGTGGAGCGACTGGGACCTGCTCTGCGGCGATCTGGCGGCCGCCAGCCCGGAGTGGCCCCCCGGCACCGTCGCGGCCGAGCACGCACTCACCTACGGGCACCTGCTGGGTGAGATCGTGCGGCGCATCACCGGCCGCGCACCGGGTGCCTTCGTCGCCGAGGAGATCGCCGGGCCGTGGCGGCTCGACCTCGCGTTCGGCGTGGCCGCCGCGGACCTCGACCGGTGCGCCGACCTGGAGTACGGCGGCCCCGGCTGGCCGGAGCGCATGGAGCCGGGCTCGGTGCGCGCCCGGGCGCTGGCGAACCCCGGTGGCTCGCGGGAACCGGCCGTGGTCAACGGCGAGGCGTGGCGCCGCGCGGTCGTGCCGGCGGTGAACCTGCACGCGACCGCCGAGGCGGTGGCCCGCTTCTACGCCGGGCTGCTGAACGGCGGTGAGCTCGACGGGCACCGGCTGCTCAGCCGCGCGTCGGTGGACGAGATGACCAGGGCCCAGTTCACCGGCTTCGACCACTTCATCGGCGCCGAGACCACATGGGGGCTGGGTGTGCAACGGGAGAGCGACGGCACCTGGGGCATGGGCGGCCTCGGCGGCAACGCCGGCTGGGCGGACCCGGCCCGGGGGCACGCCATCGCGTACGTCACGCGGCGGCTCGGCGACTTCGACCGGGTCACCGCGATCGACGCCGCGATCTCGTCGGTGGATTAGCTCAGCTGGCCCCGGCCGCGTCCGATTCTGAACCCCCGCGGAAGAGGAACACCGAGTAGGGGGCGGTCATGAGGGGGCGATGGCGGGCAGGGCTGGTGTCCGGCATCCTCGTGGCCGCCGCCTTGGCGCTGCCCGCGGCTTCGTCCGCGGGCAGCGCCGGGCTCACTCCCGCGCCGGCCGGCACCCGGGCCATGTGGCTCTGGGGCGACCCCCCGGCCGCCGAGGTCGTCGACTGGGCGTACCAGAAGAACGTCTCGGAGATCTTCGTCCACGTCTCGCCGGCCGTGCTGACCAACGGTGACCTGGCCCGGATCCAGGAGATGAAGGCTCGGGCCACGCCGCTGAACATCAAGCTGCGCGCGCTCGGCGGAGACCCCGCCTGGGTCGCCGACCACGCGGCCGCGCTCCGCTGGCAGCGTACGGTCGTCGCCACGGGCGTCTTCTCCGGAATCCACCTCGACGTCGAGCCGTACCTGCTCCCGGGGTGGACGACGAACCTGGTCGGCACGCAGACCGCCTTCCTCGACCTGCTGGACAAGCTCCGCGTCGGCAGCACGCTCCCCCTGGAAGCGGACGTGCCGTTCTGGTACGGCGAGTACCGGATCGGACGCAAGAACTTCGCCGACGAGGTGCTGCGGCGGGTCGGCGCCGTGACGGTCATGAGCTACCGCGACACCGGCACGGGCCCGAACTCCATCCTCGGGATCAGCCAGGACTGGCTGGCCCGCGGCAAGGCGGCGGGCAAGCGGGTGCGGCTCGGCGCGGAGACGGTGCCGCTGGCGGACTGCCCGCACTGCACCTTCGCCGAGGAGGGCGCGACCCGGCTGCAGGAGGAACTGGCCGAAGTGGACGCGGCGACGCGCACGACGGCGGCCTTCGCCGGCATCGCGGTGCACCGTTACGGCACGTGGCGGGCGCTGCCGGACTGAGGTTTCGCCGGCGCCCCGGTGGGCAGGTTGTCGCGGGTCCTGCCGGCTCTAACGGACGAACGCAACGGGTCGGCAGGACCCGCTTTCCGTCCGGCACGCCGGGCGGAAACCCTCATGGCCGCAACCAGACCGCCTCGTCGCGGTGCGACTCGAGCGGCTCCGGATAGTCGAGCCGTGCCCGCACCGTATCCGGCAGGCGCCAGGGCTGGTGTACGGCCTTGCCCGGAATCGAGGCTAACTCCGGCACGTAACGACGAACGTACACGCCGTCAGGGTCGAAGCGCTCGGCCTGCCGGACCGGGTTGAAGCGCCGATAGGGCTTCGTGTCGTTGCCGGTGCCGGCGACCCACTGCCAGTTGCCCGAGTTGCTGGCGACATCGCCGTCGTCGAGCCAGCGGAAGAACCACTTCACGCCGTCGCGCCAGTCGAGGCCGAGATGCTTGGTCAGGAACGAGGCGGTGATCAGCCGGGCCCGGTTGTGCATCCAACCCTCGGCCCGCAGCTGCCGCATGCCGGCGTCCACGACGGGAACGCCGGTGAGCCCGTCCTGCCAGTGCGCGAGGGCATCCTGATCGCCACGCCACTGCCCGTCGCCGGACTTGCGGTAGGCCTCCGTCGAGATCTTCGGGAAGGCGTGGGTGACCTGGTAGTAGAAGTCGCGCCAGCCGAGCTGGCGGACGAACGCCGCCGGTCCGGCACCGTCGGCGTCGCGCGCCGCGTGCGCCACGGCCAACGGCGAGAGACAACCGAAGCGAAGGTACGCGCTCAGCCGCGAAGTGCCGTCGGCCGCCAGATCGTCGTGCAGATCGTCGTACGGCCCCAGGTGCCGCAGCCAGGCCTTCAGCCGCCGCAGCCCCTCGGTCTCGCCGCCCGTCGACGCATCGGGCGACTCTCCATCGGGCAGGTCGGGCAGCTCGCCGGCGACGAGCCCGTCCGGGAGCAGGATCCGGGCCGGCGTGGCCACCTCGTCGCGCCACTTCGCCGACCCCCAGGCGCGGTAGTACGGCGAGAAGACCTTGTAGTGCCCCTCGCCCCCGGCCGGACGGATCTCGCCGGGCGGGACCACCGTGGTCCCCGGAAAGAGCCGCAGGGAGATGCGGTGCCGCTCGCATTCGCGCGCCAGCCCGCGTTCCCGGCGGCGGGCGTAGCCGCTGACATCCTGAGCGAGTGCGATGCCGTCCGCTCCCACCTGACGGGCGAGCCCGACAGTCTCGGCCACCGGGTCGCCCTCGCGGACGACCAGGTCGGCGCCGCGCGACCGCAGGCTCGCGCGCAGGTCGGCCAGGCACTGGTGCAGGAATCGGGCGCGGTTGGGCGAGACCGCTTGCAGCCGCGGGTCGAGCACGAAGAGCGGCACGACCCGTTCCGCGTTGGCGCAGGCCGCGGCGAGCGCCGGGTTGTCGTGCACCCGCAGGTCGCGGGTGAAGAGCACGATCGCCGTACGCATGTCAGGCCCGCGCCAGAGCGGGCATCGGGCTGCCCGGCCGGGTCAGCAGGGACCGCACCGCCACCCCGGCCCGGCGCCGGCCGGCCACCGTGGCCCGGCGGCGGAAGACGTCGTAGTCGGCGGCGACCACCTCGTCGAGGATGCCGGCGTAGAGCTGGAAGGCGGTTCTCATGCACGCCTGCGAGCCGGGGAGCAGCAGCGGGATGCCCGGCGCGGCCGCGGCGTAGTGCTCGTCGGCGCGGGCCACCTCCGCCCGTATCAGTGCCTTGATGGCCGGCGTCGCCCGGCCCGCGGCCCGCGCCGACCGCAGGTCGTCCCGGGTGACCCCGAACTCGGCCAGGTGGGCGTCCGGCAGGTAGGTGCGGCCGCGGTCGAGATCCTCGCCGACGTCGCGGATGAAGTTGGTCAGCTGGAACGCGAGCCCGAGCTGGCGGGCCGGTTCCCGGGCGGCGGCCGGATCGCTCGACCCGAGGATCGGCAACATCATCGTGCCGATGACCGCGGCCGAACCCTCCATGTACGCGAGGAGGTCGTCGTAGGTGGCGTACGAGGTGACGGTCAGGTCCATCGCCATGCTGCGGAGGAACGCGTCGAAATCGTCGACGCTCAGGTCGAAGACCGCGATCGTGTGCAGCACCGCCGGCAGCAGCGGGTCGTCGACCGGCTCGCCGCGCAGGCCGGCGACGAAGCCGTCCGACCACTCCCGCAGGCGGGCGGCGCGCTCGGCCGGCGGCAGCTCCCCGGTGCTGTCGACGATCTCGTCGGCGTAGCGGGTGAAGCCGTAGAGGGCGTGCACATGCCGGCGCTTCCAGGTGGGCAGCAGCCGAGTGGCGAGGTAATAGGTGCGGCCATGGCTCCGATGCAGCTCACGGCAGCGTTCGTAGGCCGCCGCCAGATCGGTGTCCACCGGACCTCCCCGAAATAATCGACTCAGCAATCGACGCAACACGTAGCCTACGGTACTGTCCTCGTCGTGGCCAACGACATCCTCGTGGGAAGCCGCCGAGGCGGGATCCCCTGTCAGCCGAGCACCCCGGACGCCGTGGTGACCGCCGTCGAGGGGACCCTGGCCGAGTTCCTGAGCAGCCAGATCGCCACCCTCGACGCCGTCGACCCGGCGCTCGGCCGGTTCGCCCGCACCAGCCGCGACCTGGTGCTCGCGGGCGGCAAGCGGCTCCGGCCGACGTTCGCGCACTGGGGGTGGCGCGGGGTCGTCGGCGTGCGCGAGCCGATCGACCCGGTGCTGCCGGCCCTGGCCGCGCTCGAGCTCATGCACACGTTCGCACTGGTGCACGACGACGTGATGGACGGCTCGGCCACCCGCCGCGGCCGCCCGACGGCACATCGCCTGTTCGCCGCCGAGCACCGCCAGGGCGGCCGGGTGGGCGACCCCGACCACTTCGGCGCCACCTCGGCGATCCTGGTCGGCGACCTCTGCCTCGTCTGGGCCGACCAGTTGCTGGCCCAGGCGGCGCTGACGACGGCCACCGTCTTCGCGGTGCGCGCATGTTACGACCGCATGCGCGTGGAGGCGGTCGCCGGCCAATACCTCGACGTGCTGGGCGAGACGCAGCCGCAGGAGTGGTCACTCGACCGGGCGCTGGTCGTCGCCCGGCACAAGACCGCGAGCTACACCGTGCAGCGCCCGCTGCTGTTCGGGCTCGCGCTCGCCGGACCGGCGCGGCCGGGGACGACCGCGGTCACCGAGGCGTACCAGCAGTACGGACTGGCGATCGGCGAGGCGTTCCAGCTCTGCGACGACCTGCTCGGCGTCTACGGCGATCCCGCCGTGACCGGCAAGCCCGCCGGGGACGACCTGCGCACCGGAAAGCCGACCGCGCTGCTGATGCTGGCCCGGCAGCTCGCCACCCCCGCCCAGCTCGCCGAGCTGGCCCATACTCCCGCCGGAGCCGTCAACCCCGCCGACGGCTCCGGCGGGTCCCACCCCGGTGGCGCCGCCCCGGCGGCGCATCACCTGACGGACCAGCAGATCGCCCGGCAGGCGGAGATCATCGCGGAGACCGGCGCCGTCGCCCGGGTCGAGGCGATGATCCGGCAACGGGTGAACCACGCCGTCCGGACCATCCGCGACGCGCCCGTCCACGACGACGCCCGCGCCGCCCTGACCGAGCTGGCCATCACCGCCACCCACCGGCCAGCATGATGGTCTGCGCTGCAACCACTTCCCCTCGACCGTTCGGGAGCTGCTGACGTGCGACGAGTGACAGGGCCGACCGACCGGGTGGTCGTCGTCGGGGCCGGGCTCGCAGGCCTGGCGTGCGCGCTGCACCTCGCCGGGGCCGGACGGCAGGTGACGGTCGTCGAGCGCGAGCCGCTGCCCGGTGGGCGGGCCGGCCGGCTCTCGGTCGACGGGTACGAGTTCGACACCGGTCCCACCGTGCTGACCATGCCGGAGCTGATCGCCGAGCCCCTGGGCGCCGTCGGTGAGCAGCTGTCCGACTGGCTCGAGCTGACTCCCCTCGATCCGGCCTACCGGGCGTACTACCCGGACGGGTCCACCCTGGACGTGCTCACCGACACCGTCCGGATGGCGGCCGAGATCTCCCGGGTGTGCGGGCCGCGCGAGGCCGACGGCTACCTGCGGTTCGTGGACTTCGCCCGCAAACTGTGGCGGCTCGAACGCGACGACTTCATCGACCGCAATCTCGACACACCGCTCGACCTGCTCAACCTCGGCCTCGTCAAGCTGATCGGGATGGGCGGCTTCCGCCGGCTCCAGCCGAAGATCGACCGGTACTTCCGCGATCCCCGTACCCGGCGGATCTTCTCCTTCCAGGCGATGTACGCGGGCCTGGCGCCGCACGACGCCCTCGCGATCTACGCGGTGATCGCGTATCTCGACGCGGTGGCCGGGGTCTACTTCCCCCGGGGCGGCATGCACGCCGTGCCCAGGGCACTGGCCGGGGCCGCGGAGAAGCACGGCGTCGAGTTCCGCTACGCGACCACGGTGACCCGCGTCGAGACGTCCGGCGGACGCGCCACGGGAGTCGTCACCGACACGGGCGAGCGCATCGCCGCCGATGTCGTCGTCCTCAATCCCGACCTGCCGGTGGCCCTGCGCGACCTGCTGCCGGCGTCCGCGCGGCCGCGCAAGCTGCGGTATTCCCCCTCGTGCGTCGTGCTCCACCTCGGCTCCGACCGGGCCTATTCCAAGATCGCGCACCACAACATCCACTTCGGCGCGGCCTGGAAGGGCACGTTCGACGAGGTCATCCGGCAGGGTCTGCTGATGAGCGACCCGTCGCTGCTGGTCACCAACCCCAGCCGCACGGACCCGGGCGTCGCCCCGGCCGGACGGCACAGCTACTACGTGCTCGCTCCGGCGCCCCACCTCGACCTGGCGCCCCTCGCCTGGCGGGACGGTCTCGGCCGGCGCTATGCGGACGAGTTGCTCCGCGTGCTGGAGCAGCGCGGATACGTCGGCTTCCGGGACGGCGTGGAGGTCGAACGGATCATCACGCCGGCCGACTGGGCGGAGCAGGGGATGGCCGCCGGCACGCCGTTCGCGGCCGCGCACACGTTCACCCAGACCGGTCCCTTCCGGCCCGGCAATCTGCATCCCGCGCTGCCCAACGTGGTGTTCACGGGTTCCGGGACGCAGCCGGGTGTCGGCGTGCCGATGGTGTTGATCTCCGGGAAGCTGGCGGCCTCGCGGATAACCGGCTCCACGCGGAGCCACGGGCAGATGGTGGGGAGGCCGGCATGAGGGAGCCGCGGACCGGGGAGATCGGCGGGGCGGGGTCACGCGAATCCCATCTCGTCGAGCTCGTCGACAAGGAAGGGTCGGCCACCGGCGAGATCACCGTCGAGGAGGCCCACCGCGCCCCCGGGCTGCTGCACCGCGCCTTCTCCGTGTTCCTGCGGGACGCCTCGGGCCGGGTGCTCCTGCAGCAGCGGGCGGCCACCAAGACCCGGTTCCCGCTGCGCTGGGCCAACACCTGCTGCGGGCATCCCGCACCCGGCGAATCGCTCGACGTCGCCGCCAAGCGCCGCCTCGTCGAGGAGGTGGGGGTCGAGGACGTCGACCTGACCGAGGTGGGGGTGTACTCGTACTACGCGGAGGACCCCGCCACCGGACGGGTCGAGTACGAGTACGACCACGTCCTGCTCGGCCGCCTGGACGACGACGCGCCGCTGCTCGTCGATCCCGGGGAGGTCGCCGGGGTGCGGTGGATGCCGCTCGACGAGCTGGAGCTGGCCCTCGCCCGCGAGCCGCGGGCGTACGCCCCCTGGCTGTCCGGCGTCACCGACCGGCTCCGGCGGCACCTCGACGACGACGCGGGGCGGTCGGGTGGCCGATGAGGCGCTGACGGCCGGGGCGGTGGCGCGCCGTCTGGGGGTCGCCGTCACGACGCTACGGACCTGGCACCAGCGGTACGGACTGGGGCCGAGCCAGCACACGCCCGGGCAGCACCGGCGGTACACCCCCGAGGACCTGGAACGGCTGCAGGTCATGCGGCGGCTCACCGGCCAGGGCGTGGCACCGGCCGAGGCGGCGGCATGGGCCCGGCGCGTGCCCGTCGACGGGGTCCGGCCCGGCACGGCCGGCGGGCTGCCCTGCACGACCCGCGACGGCGGCGGGCACACCATCCGTACGGGACGAGCCGGCCCCGCCGCCCGCGGCCTGGCCCGTGCCGCCATGCGTCTCGACGCGCCCGCCCTGCGCGACATCCTCGCGACGGCCGTGGCGGACCGAGGCGTCATCGGCGCATGGCAGGACGTGATCATGCCGGTCCTGATCGGCATCGGGGACCGCTACGCGGCCACCCGCCGCTTCATCGAGGTGGAACACCTGATCTCGCGCTCCGTCACCGAGGTCCTGAGCTCCGTGGCCCGGCCACCCAGCAGCCGGGCCCCCCGGGTCATGCTGGCCGCGGCGGACGAGGAGCAGCACACCCTCCCGCTGGAGGCCCTCGCCGCGGCGCTGGCCGAGGCGGGCGTCCCGAGCCGGCTGCTGGGCGCCCGCGTACCCCCGCAGGCGCTGGCCGACGCGGTCGCGCGCACCGGACCGGCGGCGATCGTGCTGTGGTCGCAGTTCGCCGAGACGGGCGACCCGGCCCAGTGGACCCGGCTGTTGTCGGCCGGTCACGGCCCGCTGCTGGCCGCGGCGGCCGGTCCGGGATGGCCGGCGGATCGCCTGCCGCCGGGCGTCGTGCGACTGGACAGCCTCGGCGAGGCGGTCCGGCGGGTGGCGGCAACCGTCCGCGAATGTCCCGCCCCCGGCTGACATCCGCCGACCCGATCACCGTCTGCCCTGGTCAGAGGGCCCGACGCGGCGAAGGGCATACCGGTTTGGATGATGGGCGGGCCATCACGTATGCTTTCCAAGCCTCAAGCG
Organism: Couchioplanes azureus; assembly: GCF_014648355.1. Taxonomy (GTDB): domain Bacteria; phylum Actinomycetota; class Actinomycetes; order Mycobacteriales; family Micromonosporaceae; genus Actinoplanes; species Actinoplanes azureus. The sequence continues at coordinate 1,578,673 of NZ_BMQY01000001.1, read as the reverse complement.
GGGCCGGTTGGGGCCCACACCGCAGGAATTGTGAATGTGCAATGATGGCGGAGTTGCCCTCATCGTCTAGTGGCCTAGGACGCCGCCCTTTCAAGGCGGTAGCACGGGTTCGAATCCCGTTGGGGGTACGGACCTGACTTAGGTCAGTGCAACGGCAAGTGGTAAGAATAAGCAACACCAGCAAGGTCCTGTGGAGCAGTTGGAGTGCTCGCCGCCCTGTCAAGGCGGAGGTCGCGGGTTCAAGTCCCGTCAGGACCGCCAGTGCCCAGCCGAGCGGATTCATCGCACGGCACGGCCAGGTAGCTCAGTTGGTACGAGCGTCCGACTGAAAATCGGAAGGTCGGCGGTTCGACCCCGCCCCTGGCCACCACAGCCCGACCCGGGCGCGATGCCCTCACCAGCGGAAACGCTCGTGAGGGCTTCTTCTTTCCCCGGCGCGGCCGCGGCGACCACCATTTCCAGGGGACCTCCAGGTGTGGTGGAGTGCCCTCATCCCAGAAGCCCGTGGCAGCTCCGGCCGGGATACCACGGGCTTCGTCGTGCGCCTTGCGGCCCGGCACCGACCGGGTCGCGCCCTGGTGCGCCGTTCGATGCCGGCCGCCAGCCGGGGGCCGCGAGCGCGCAAGGTGAGCCGCCCCAATGGCGCCTACAGCTCCGAGGACGTCGAGCTTGCCGTAGCCGTCGGATGCCGGGCCGGCCGCGAGCCGTATGTCCTGGCCGCCTTCCGAGGTCGAGGGCGCTTCGCGTCGCAGGCGACGGCGGCAAGCGGTCACCCTCGACCTCGCAGCCGCGGCGTCCAGGCGGTCAGGGGCTGAGCGGCAGGCCCGCACGGGAGCGCCCCGCCGGCCTATTACCCGCCGGCTTCGTCGCTATCAAGGAACGAACGTCCGGGCGATGTGGGTCCACCCCGGGGAGAAGAAGCCGGCCGAGAAGGAGTGGGTGGTCGTGTGCTGGTTGCTGTGCGGATCGATGGAACCGCTGGCTCCGGCGCCCGTGGCGGCGTTGTAGGAGAAGACTCCGCCGGAGCGGGGCACCACGTGGGTCCATCCTGTCGCGAGGGAGCCGGCCGGGTAGGAACGTTTGGTCTCGTGGTGCTTGCTGGTGGGATCGACGTAACCGATGGCTCCGGCACCCGTGGAGGAGTTGTAGAACCACAGCCGGCTGGAGGCGGACACGATGTGGGTCCACCCCGTCGCGAAGGAGCCGGCCGGGTACGACTGCGTGGTGGTGTGTTCGCCTTCCCAACCGACGATGCCGGTAGCGGCGGCACCCGTGGAGGAGTTGTAGTAGAACAGCCCTCCGGCGAAGGCGCCCGCGATGTGGGTCCAGCCCGTCGAGAAGAAGCCGGCCGGGTAATTCCGCACGACCGAGTGATTGCGGCCGTCGTCGACCTTGCCGATCATGACGGCGCCGGTGCGGGAGTTGTAGTACAGCAGCCGCTGGAAATCGAATTGCTCGATGTGGGTCCACCCCGTCGCGAAGGAGCCGGCCGGGTACGAACGCACGGCGATGTGATTGCTGGCCGAATCGAGGTAGCCGGTGGCGGCGGCGCCCGTGCGGGAGTTGTAGTACAGCAACCCGTCCCCCACGTTCACGATGTGGGTCCACCCCGTGGAGAAGGAGCCGGCTGAATAACTGCGCAGGGTCACGTGGTCGATGGAGTCGACATAGCCGATGGCGCCGGCGCCCGTCGACTGCACGTAGTACATCAACCGATCCCTGGTGCCGGCCTGGGCGGGACTTCCCGTCGAGGCCAGCAGGGCGAGCATGCAGAGCATGATGACGCCGATACGTCTGCGCAACACTCCGATCCTTCCTGATCTCATGCATCAACTTCGATCCATGTGATCACGACGATCGGCGCCCTGTCCGGCCGCAGTCGTGTCAGCGTTCCGACATCAACCATTCATGCTTTTCGCGCGGAAGAACGAACAGCGGAACGGCTACTCGTCGTCCGCGCTCGCGCGGCGCCGTTCGGCCAGTTGCCATTCGAGCAGATAGCGGCGGACCTGCTGGGCCTGGGATTCGGTCAGCATGTAGAGGATGACCACCTCGGCAGGCTCGTCGGGCTTCTCCGCCTCCCGGGTGAGGAGCACCGTTCCGCTGGCGTCGAAGTGCCGCTCGCCCAGGGTGACCCGCGCCTGGACCGGGTCGCCCTCGACGAACTGCAGGTCGGTGACGGCGCAGCGCAGCGCCGCCTCGCTGATGTCCTCGACCGTGGCGACCTGCCACTGGGTGTCCTCCTCGTGGCGGAGGAGCGCCGCTTCGCCGCCGCCGCCACGGAAGAAGGTGCGGCGGGTGACCGGCTCCGGCTCACCCACGATGCGCAGGCGCCACCGTTCCCCGACCCGGCCGAGCATCTGCGTCATGACGCGGTACCGGTGCGGGGGACGGTTCCAGGCGACCAGGATCTCGTCGCCCGCCTCCGGGGTGGCGACCTCCAGCTCCGGGGCCGGGGATGGCATCAGCATGATGTCGTCTTCCAGGTCGTCGACCCGGGATTCCCACTCGACGCCCCGCACCTCGGGGTTGATCACGGTCCCGATGGTGAGGTGTTTCGGGTTCCGCGGCACTCGTACACCTCGCCTTTCGAAGACCGTAGTTGCTGGTCATTATCGTCCGGGAAGGTCCGTTTATCAGGAAATATGACCTGCGGCATCGGAACGGGGGACGGGAACCGGACATCAAGGCATCCACGTACATGATCAGCATCCTTGGTGGGCATAAGATCGCATGGCCTTCATCAGCGCGCAGCACCCACCACGGATGACCGAGCTCCAGCGGTGGGTGCTGGACAGTCCCCCGCAGCTGAAGACCCTGCGAGCGTCCCTGCACAGAGCCATCACCGGGCAAGCCCTGGCGGACGGCGCCTCGCTCGACGAGGTGCCCGAGAAGGTCGTCCTGGTCGCCACCGAGCTGGCCACCAACGCTCTGCGGCACGGTCTGCCGCCGACGATCGTACGGCTCGGGCGGGCCGGGGACGGGTTCGTGCTGGACGTCGCGGACCATTCGCCCGAGGCACCGCCCGAGTACCGGGCGGACCGGCCGCTCGGGCACGGCGGGCTGGGACTTCAGCTCGCCAAGCGGTTCGCGCTCGAGATCGGCTGGTACGTCGAGGACGGCACCAAGCATGTCTGGGCGGAGTTCCCGGTACCCACCTGACTTATGATCACGAATGATGGACAGCGACGCCGGCTACGAGATCACCCGGGAGGCGGGCGCCGTCCGGCTGTCCGGTGAGTTCGACATCACCGCGCGGGACGAGCTGCGGTCCATGCTCCTTCAGGCCATCGCCGAGAACCGGGCCACCGACGACGACCAGGCCACCGACGAGGACGGCACTGCGGGGGTCGTGGTCGACTTCGCCGGCGTCACCTTCCTCGACAGCGAGGCCATGGGCGCGCTCATCGATGGGCTCAACGCCGGGCGGGCCGCCGGGGTGAAACTGTCGATCGTCAACGCCCACGGCATCGTCAACCGGGTGCTTGAGGTCTCGGGAGTCCTCGAGCTGTTCCAGTAACCCCAGCAGCACGCCGGGTCCCCGGCACCGCTCGCACCGTGATCACAACCCACGGCTACCGGGCGGAAATCGTGTGGGCGCCGTCACGGCCGATCTGTCGGGCGAGAGCCGCTGACGATCGGGGGATTCGCCGTGGGCATCTTGGGGCAGAGCTGGTCCGGCGTCCGCCGGATGGGCGTCATGGCCATGGCCGGCGTGCTGGCCGCGGGCCTGGCGACGAGTGCCGGATCGCCGCAGGTCGCCTCCGCCGAGCCGGTACCCCCCGCCGTCGTGGGCGGCGACCCGGTGCGGACGAACGCCGTCGAGGCGCTGCGGGTCATGCCGCTCGGCGACTCGATCACCATGGGCACCGGCTCGCCGTCGCGCAGCTCGTACCGGATGGAGCTGGCGAAGCGGCTGCTCAAGGGCGGACTGCAGATCAACTACGTGGGCTCGCAGCGCAACGGCATCGGCTCGGACATCAACCACGAGGGCCACGGCGGCTGGAACATCGACGAGCTGGCGACGAAGGTCGACGACTGGCTGGCCGCCGCCCGCCCCGACGTGGTGCTGCTGCACGTCGGCACGAACAACTTCAAGGAGGGCCACAGCGCGTACAAGACCGCTCGCAAGCTCTCCGCCCTGCTCGACAAGATCCGCGCGGCGCGGCCGGAGGTGCACATCTTCCTCGCGCAGATCACCATGTCGCGCCTGCCCGGGGAGGCCGCCGAGGCACGGGTCTACAACCGCCTGATCCCCCAGCTCGTGGCGGACCGGCGGGACGGCCGGATCACGGTCGTGGACCAGTCCTCGATCGCCGGTATCGACCTGCACGACCTGCGCCACCCCAACGACTTCGGCTACTCGAAGATGGCCTGGAACTGGTACCGGGCCATGGCGCCCGCCCTCGGCGCCTCGGGGTACACCGGGCCCAACCCGTACACGATGCAGAACACGGTCCGCTGCCTGCGCCAGAAGGTGACCGTCGGCGGCCGGACGCGCCACCGCACCGAGTGCCGCACCTGGCGGCTGCGCACCACCACCATGCAGGTCAACGGCGTCAACCGCCGGGTCCGTACCTGGCTGACGCTGCGCGTGGTCCCGCAGACCTACCGCGTACGGGTGAACGGCAAGCTCGAGGCCCGCACCCGGATGGTGCAGCGCTGGACCGGGCCGGGCGATCTGCTCGACGTCTGAGGCCCGGCGACATCGGGACACTTTGCCCTTTCTTGCAGGGACCTAGCGCGATCGGCACGTCTTCCGTAGTGCTAACCGGGAACCGAGTTCGCGGGAGGAAGCACGTGCCGAGATTCAGCAACGCGGAGGAGCAGGCCGCCTGGACGCTCGCCGAGGCTCTCAGTGAGAAGGCCATGGCGTGCATGCGGGAGGCCGAGCAGGCCGCGGAGAACTTCCGCGTCGGCAAGGTGCAGATGCGGCGCAACTTCAAGGCCCGCGGCCTGTCCGAAGTGGATGCCGACATCCGCTGGTCCGGGACCACTCGGGCGAAGAAGGCGCTCGCCGACAACGGCTGGTACATGTCCCAGGCATCGATGTACAACGAAGCGGCCGCCGCGCAGTACGCGAAGGCGCTCTACCTCAGGAATTGCGAAGGCCTCTAGCGCCGCCCAGGTCCGCGGAGTGGCCGGCGGCGTAGCCCTGCCGCCGGCCGGTCCCGGCCAGCCGGCGGGGACCCAGCCGGGCGAGCCTCGGGTACGTCTCGTCGCGGCGGCGTTCGACCAGCTCCGTGCGGTCGGCCAGGACGAGCTCCGCGCCCGGCGCCGCGGCGGCCGCCACCCGTTCCGCGGCGGTGAGCCGGGCCCGGATCGCCTCGGTGAAGCCCGCCAGCCAGGAACGCCGGAACGCGGCGGGATGGTCGTAGCCGGGCACCTCGGTCGCGGCCAGCCCGTGCGCCGCCTGGACCAGCAGCGACGTGAAGAGCAGCTCCACCCGTTCCAGGTCGGCGCCGTGCCCGAACAGGTGCACCCGGGCGGTGCCGCGCCGCTCCAGGTGGACGGCTTTGCAGCGCAGCGCGAGGGCGACGGCGCCGAGCAGCGCGGCCTTGTCCCGCGAGTACGGCGGCTCCACCGTCACCACCCGATCACCGACCGGGTCGAGGGCCGGATCTGCGCCGGCGAGCAGCGCCCGGTCGATGCCGTACTTGGCGATGAGCTCGGCGGCCTTCGCCGTGAACGCCTCGGCCTCCGGCGGCGTGCAGGCCGGGTCCTCGGCCTTCGCCAGCAGCTTGCGGACCCGGGAGAGAAGAGGGTCCTCGGTCATGCCGCGCGGTGGCGCAGCGTGGCCACCGTGGAACCCGCCAGTGCCAGCAGGCAGTCCGGGAGCTGGCCGTCGGCGATGGCCGCCCCGAAGAGCGCCTCGCCGGTCGGGACGTCGCCGTTGACGTACGCGCTGACGAACCGCGCCACCCACCGCTTGTCGTAGCGCGCGTCGTCGATTCCGGGGAAGTCGAGGGTCCAGGCGCCGCCCGTGGGCACGTTCCGTCCCACCATCGTCGCTGCGAGGCACCACGCCACGTCGTACGCGCCCACCACGCCCGAGCGGTCCACGACCGCGTCGAACGTGCCGACCACAGCGTCGCTGTCGCCGCTGAGCGCGCAGTGCAGCACCTGCGCCGCGTCGTCCAGTGCGTGCTGTGGTACGTCGGTCACGTCAAGAAAGGTACGCGGATTCGTCAACCAGCGCTTCTCAAGCGCCGCGCAGCAGGCAGGTGATCCGGGCGGTGCAGGCCCGGTCGCCGTCCTCGTCGGTGATGACGATCTCGTAGGTGACCATCGTGCGGCCGCGGTGCACCGGGGTGGCGACGCCGGTGACGACGCCGGAGCGCACCGCCTTGTGGTGCGTCGCGTTGATGTCGACCCCGACCGCGAACGGACGGTCGACGGTCGCGCCGTGCAGGACCGCTCCGACCGACCCGAGAGTTTCCGCCAGTACGCAGGAGGCGCCGCCGTGCAGCAGCCCGTACGGCTGGGTGTTGCCGTCGACCGGCATGGTGGCGACGACCCGCTCGGGGGTCGCCTCGGTGATCTGGATGCCCATCCGCTCGGCCAGGGCGCCGTGCATGTTCAGAGTTGAGGTCACGTCGGGCAACGCTACCGGCGGGTTCGTTTCCCGGGTCGCCAGGGTGGTGGCCTGGGCCTACGTTGGTACGAAGCCCGCACCCCCGAGCGAGGAGACCAGCCATGAGCGAGCCCCAGGAGATCGTGGAGACGCGCGGCGACGACCGCGTCGACCTGCTCGCCTCCGACACCAACGGCGACGGCCGGCCCGACGTGTGGGTCGCGGACACCGACGGCGACGGCAAGGCCGACCTGTTCCAGTTCGACACGAACAACGACGGCAAGGTCGACATCACCATGGTCGACCTCGACCAGGACGGCACCCCGGACATGGTCGTCGACGGCGACGGCGGCATCCCGCCGACGGCCTGACCCCGGCGGCGGCTCAGCCTCCGCCCAGGGTGCTGACGGCCGCCCACAGAACGGCGACGGCGACGGCGGCGGAGAAGGCGGCCGAGGCCGTACGCCGCCAGGGCCCCTTGCCGGCGGGCACGACCGCCTCGGCATGGCCGAGCTGCACGAGCGTGCGGCGGTGCCGGCGCACCTCCTGACAGCGGCGGCTCAGGTCCGGCGTGCCGCGGCTGATCTCGACCGCCAGCCGGGCCTGCGCGCGTTGCAGGCGGCGTACGGCGGCCCAGGCCCGGATGCCGGCACGGACCCGGGCGTGCCACCGCGCGCTGGCCCGCCGCGACCCCGACCGGAGCGCGTCGAGCTCGGCGGGCGTGACGAGCTCGGGATCGTCGAGCGTCGCGAGCTGCGCGGTGTAGTAGTCCGCCTCGCGGTCGTGCGCGGACCGCACGAGAAGCCAGGTCAGCAGCAACGGCGGCAGGCCCTTGAAGACGAGTACGGCCAGCAGCGCCACGGCGCCGTTGCCCAGCCCGTCACGCAGCAGCGGCGAGTTCCACAGCACGTGCGACGCCCAGGCGCCCAGCACGCCGAGCATGGCCGCGCCGATCCGGATCCGCGCGGGCCGGTCGGCGCGCACGACGAGATACCCGATGCCCGCCCCGGCCAGTGCGCCGAAGAGGGTGTGGCTCCACACCCCGGACACGAAGCCGCGCAGCAGGAATGTGGTGACCACCGGCTCGACGTGGTCGCCGCGGCCGGCCAGCGCGACGGCGCCCATCGCGTACACGATGTCCTCGGCGATCTGGAAGCCGAGCCCGACCATCGCGCCGTAGACGACGCCGTCCAGCACGCTGTTCACCTGCCAGCGGGCGACGAGCACGATGGCGACCACGCCGAGCGCCTTGGCGATCTCCTCGACCGTCGGGCCGGCCAGCGCGGCGCCCCAGTCCGCGGCGAGGTGCGGCGAGCCGAGCTTCGCCATCAGGTCGTCGAGCGCGGCACTGCCCGGGATGGAGACGGCCGTCGCCACGAGTGCGCCCCAGGCGAAGGCCAGAATCAGCAGGGCGGGCGGCTCCCGTTCGAGGAAGTCGAGCTCCGACACGACGAACCAGAACGGCACGGCGAGCAGGGCGAACAGTGCGGTCGCGGTGATCAGGGCAAGCGGGTACGCCTGGGCGAACCGCACCGCGATCATGGACATCCGCGCGGCGCCGGCCAGGACGACGGCGATCACGATCCAGAAGACGGGCCGGCGCAGGAGGCCGAGGCCCGGCTCGGCACCGGGCCGCACGGGGGCGGACCGGGCGCTGCGCAACCGGGGCGCGGCGGTCATGGGGTCCGCTCCGGGGCGTACCGGAGGGTGCCGGTGCTGGCGTCGATGGCGGGCAGAGTCCGGCCCAGGTCGAGGTCGTCCCCGCTGACCGTGACCTCGATGGTGCGTCCGTCGGCGACGAAGACCGCGTACCGGCCGCCGAGTCCGGGTCCGCTGTAGCCGCCCTGGACACCGGCCAGGCCGCTCGCGGTGGCGACGGTCAGCTCGGTGCCGGTGACCTGGTAGCCGGCCGTGCCGGTGATGCGCCGGCGCAGCCGCGCGGCCGCCGTGTCCAGGCTGCCGTCGAAGGGCTGGACGCTGACCAGGTAGCGGACCGGTCCGAGCCGGAACAGGACGGTGCCGGAGTCGTCGGCCGGACGGGTCTCGGTGACGTCGATGCGCGCGCCGGGCGGGGGCACGACGCTCACCCCACCCCCGATCTCGTACGGGCGGTCGGTCGGCACCGGGCGATCGGCGGGCAGCGCGTGGTTGAGGGCGGGAAGCCCGAAGGCGAGTCCACCGAGGGCGGCGACGAGGGTGAGAGCACCGAGGAGGTTCGCTCGCTGACTGCGCGTAACCCCTCCCATCCCCATACGCTAACGGTCCCCGCGTACAGGCTCCCGATGGAGAGTGTTTTGTCCGTTTATCCGGATCGTTCGCGGATAAAGCCGGCGGGCACGGCAGCGGTCAGCCAGACGCCGTTCTCGCTGCGGTGGAAGACGTGACCCTCCGTCGCCATCGCGGCGGCGTCCACCTCGAGGATCGCCACGTCCGCCGACCTGCGTCGCCCGACGAGGCGCGCGGTCGGCACGTCCGGCGAGAGATGGACGTGATGGCGGCTTCGTGGCCGCAGGCCGTCCTTCATGATCGACGGCAGGTTCTCCCGGGGCGTGCCGTGGAACAGGACCGCGGGCGGCTCCGCCGGCGGCAGCCCGAGGTCGACGCTCACCCGCCGGGAATGGCCCTGGTTCGCGCGGATCCGTTCGACCCCGTCGGCGCCGGTGACGACGGCGAAGCGGGACTTGTCGTTGCCGGCGACGACCACATCGAGGTCGGCGCGGGCGAGGGACAGCGCCGCCAGCAGATCGGCGACCGGCACCCAGCCGTTCGCGTCCAGGGTGAGGCCGGCCGCCTCGGGCCGGTGGCGCAGCAGCAGCGACAGGCGTTTGCTGAGGCGTACTTGTTCTCTGGTCAGTGGGGTCAAGTGGTCAACTCCATGACCGCAAGGTAGTAAGGCCGGTCCTGGGTGTCGACGGATTTCAGCCGCCAGGCCGTGCCGCGCAGCAGCTCCTCCAGCTCGTCGACGGAGCAGTTCAGATAGTCGAACCAAGGCGTGGTCAGCCGGCGGTAGCGCAGCCGGAGCCGCAGCTGGCCGCCGATGCGGCCCCGCTCCCGGTTGCGCCGGTGGTAGTCGGCGTGCACCGGATCGGTCGTTCCGTACGGGTCGGTGCCCTGCGCGACGATGCGGGCACCCGGCCGGGCCAGCGCGGCGAGCGCGGCGAGGAAGGCCGGGGCGCGGCCGGGCCCCTCGAGCAGGCCGAGATTGTTGCCCAGCAGCAGGAAGGTGTCGTAGCGGGCCGGGGCCCGGGCATAGTCGTCGACCGTGACGGTGACGGTGTCGCGCAGCCCTCTCCGCCGGGCGACCTCGATGGCACCCGGCGAGGTGTCCAGCCCGGTCACCGCCATGCCGCGGCGCTGCAGCTCCAGCGCCGTACGCCCGGCACCGCAGCCGACGTCCAGCACCGCACCGCGGCAGAGCCGCAGGGCCCGGACGTCGTGCGGCTGCCACTCGTCCGGCTCGGCGAGGTAGTGGTCGGCGGGCGCGCCGTTGATCAGCCCGTCGTCACGCTCGATGATCTCGATGACCGGCCGCGGCACCCGCCCGCCGGCCAGCGGCCGTGGCCCGATCCCGGTGCGCACCGCGTACGCGTCCCGGATCATCTCTCCGAACACGTCCCCGAGCGCCGGCTGATCCATTGTCACTACTCTTGACGCATGCCCACGCTGGAGCAACTCGCTTCCGAGAAGTACGTCCTCCTGACGACCTTCCGCCGCGACGGCCGGGCCGTGCCGACTCCGCTCTGGGTCGTCCCGGACGGCACCGGGCTGGCCTTCTGGACGCCGCAGGGCACCGGGAAGCTCAAGCGCATCCGCAACGACGGACGAGTCACGGTCGCCGCCTGCGACCTGCGCGGCAATCCCGCGGGCGAGGCGATCGAGGCGACCGCGCGGATCGGCGACGAGGCCGATCGGGTACGGGTGGGCGAGGCGCTCAAGCGCAAGTACGGCCTGATGGGCCGCCTGACCCTGGTGGGCAGCCGGCTGCGCCGCGGCCTGCACGGCACGACGACGATCCTGGTGTCCTGAGCCGCCGCGACGGTTTCCCTCGACCGTCGAGCAATCCTCGCCAGACGCAAAAGGGGCGATCGCCTTCCCCGGCGCTCGCCCCTTTTATCGATCCTTCGCCTCGACCGCGTTCAGTCGCCCTGGCGCTGCGTGGGGATCTGCCCCTGCAGCAAGGCTCGAACTTCCGACTCCCGGTAGCGACGGTGTCCGCCCAGAGTGCGAATTGCACTGAGCTTCCCCGCCTTGGCCCACCGGGTGACGGTCTTCGGGTCGACACGGAACATCGACGCCACCTCGGCCGGGGTTAGTAGCGGCTCAGGATCATGCGTACGCGATGCCATCGGTCACTCCTCCACAGGTACCTAAAGACATCGGCCGGGGTCCCGCCGGCCGGTGCGTCTCTCATGGTCCGGCTAGTCCCCGATGTCCGACATGGGCCGAACGGCCGAACGTCCCTAGATAGACGGTTGAAGCATGCCCGATTTATACCGGTTTTCTACGCCAGAAAGTGTCTTGTTTGGACCGAAAATCACGCTTCGCGGGACGGCGATTACGAAGAGTATTCGCCTAGAGAGCGCTCTCACGGCCGCCCTTCCGTGCATGTTCGTCCGCGTTTCGGCTGGTCATGGCGCTACCCCCAGGGCCTCAGTTGCAGCGCTCGAGCAACTGCACGGCGCGCCAGCGGGCGACGAGCTTCTCGTACGCCTCCGTGGCGGCGTCCGCGTCACCCCTCGAAAGTGCCGACAATCCCGCGGCCACCAGTCCGGGTGAATCGTCGTCGCGCAGATCGCCGTCCTGCAGCAGCCCGGTCAGGCCGCCGTAGTCCAGCTCGACGATCGACCGGGGATGGAACTCCTCCAGCCAGCGCGTGCCCTCCTCGACCGCCTCGGTGATCGGCGCGTCGCCCAGCGACTTGCGCAGCACCGACACGCCGCGGTGCGCGCGCCGCCGCGCCTTGGAGATCTCGGTGCGGTAGCGCAGCGAGCGCCGGCCGCCGTTCAGCTGGATCTCCCGCTCGTCCAGGTCGACGAAGACGAACCAGCGCAGCGGCACGCCCCACGTGGCGACCTGCTCGTGCACCCGGGGCACGCCGTGCTCGAGCACCTTGGCCCCGCTGCGCCAGTCCTCCACGACCGCCTTGGCCTGACCGGCCAGCACCGGGGGCACGAACGCGTCGGCGAGCACGCTCGGCACCCCGTCCCGGGCGTTCAGCGCGGCCTCGGCCACCCGCAGGCGCAGGTTCCAGGGACAGATCAGCAGCGTGTCGCCCCACTCCAGCACGTACGCTTCATCGGGGAGGTCGGGCAGCCGGGTCCAGCCGGCGCCGAGCGCCTCCAGCACGGCGGTGCGCTGCCGGACCGGCCCCTCGACCGGGCCCAACGCCCGGCCCTCCCGCGCGTACCGCCGCCAGAAAAGCTGGCGGTCCCGGTCGAAGGCGGTCAGTGGTTCATAAACGCGCAGGTACGACGCGAACAGTGACGGCACGGCGCGATCCTTTCACGAAATCGCCGCCGATTGACTTCTCGCGCGCAGCCAAATCGGGTGGCAGCATGCACGGCTAGGCTCGCGAATGTCCGGCAACACCCCGCCGGACCAGGCAGCGCGTCCCACGAGGGCGCACACCTCAACACACTCAGGAGAGAGCAGTCATGGGCGTGTTCGTCAGCAACGACGGCATCGATGCCGTCGGGCACGAGCAGGTCGTCTTCTGTCAGGACCGGCACACCGGCCTGAAGGCGATCATCGGTATCTACTCCACGGCCCTGGGGCCCGCGCTGGGCGGCACCCGGTTCTACCCGTACGAGAGCGAGGAGGCGGCCGTCACCGACGTGCTGAACCTCTCGCGCGGCATGGCGTACAAGAACGCCCTGGCCGGCCTCGACCTCGGCGGCGGCAAGGCGGTCATCTGGGGCGACCCGGCGCTGGACAAGTCGGAGGCGCTGCTGCGCGCGTACGGCCGCTTCGTCGAGACGCTGAAGGGCCGTTACTACACCGCCTGTGACGTCGGCACGTACGTGCCGGACATGGATGTCATCGCCCGCGAGACCCGCTACGTCACCGGCCGCAGCGTCGAGTACGGCGGCGCCGGCGACTCGTCGGTCCTCACCGCCTGGGGCGTCTTCCAGGGCATGCGCGCCGCCGCCGAGCACACCTGGGGCCGCCCGACCCTGGCCGGGCGCCGGGTGGGCATCGCCGGCCTCGGCAAGGTCGGCAAGTACCTGGCGGGTCACCTGATCGAGGACGGCGCCACCGTGGTCGCCACCGACGTCAACCCGGCCGCGCTCGAATGGGCTCGGGCCACCTACCCCCAGATCGATCTCGTCCCGGACACCCAGGCGCTGATCACCAGCGACATCGACGTGTACGCGCCCTGCGCGCTGGGCGGCGCCCTCAACGACGAGACGGTCCCGGTGCTGCGGGCCAAGATCGTGACCGGCGGCGCGAACAACCAGCTCGCCCACCCCGGCATCGAGAAGATGCTCGAAGAGCGGGGCATCCTCTACACGCCGGACTACGTGGTCAACGCCGGCGGCGTGATCCAGGTGGCCGACGAGATCGAGGGCTTCAACTTCGAGCGCGCGAAGCTCCGGGCCACCAAGATCTTCGACACCACCGGACAGATCCTGCGCCTCGCGGACGACGAGGGCGTGCCGCCGGCGGTGGCCGCGGACCGCCTCGCCGAGCGCCGGATGGCCGAAGTCGGACGGCTCCGCAGCATCTACCTGGGTTGAGAGATTTGTACGCCGTCGCGCGCCGCGTCCACGACAGGCCGCGACGCGCGACGGTGGTACACGTAACCCGAGGTGCCGAAGGCGGCATCGTCCATGTACCGTAAGACCCACGAGAGATGCCTGACGTCATCGGGGCCCGCCTTCGGGCTGCCCCGAATTCTGTGCGAGGGGGTCGAGCCATGGGGCGCGGCCGTGCTAAGGCCAAGCAGACAAAGGTGGCCCGGGAGTTGAAGTACCACTCCCCGAACACCGACCTCACCGCCTTGCAGCGCGAACTGGCGAGTGCTGGTAAGTCCGACCATCACTTCGACGACGACGACAACGACTTCGTCGACGACGATGACGATGACGACGCGGACGACGAGCACGACCGCTGGTCGCCTTCGAGGCGCTGACCCGTATTGCACAGAGCACGCGGCTTCCCGCGTGCTCCCGTGTGTCGCGGTCGTTCCGGCAGTCCATGATGCCCGCGCGGTCTGACCGCACGGGCATCATGCCCGCCAGATAGCCTCCTCACCGCCGCCACCCCGCCCACCGCACACCCCCGTGCACCCGGGCCCCGGCAGCGGTCCACCACGCCCACCACCGGCTCCCCCACGCCCACCACCGGCCAAACCCCGGCAACGGCCACACGGACCCGGCACGAACCGGTGAGGCCACGCGGACCGGTGACGGCCCAGGCGCGGACCGGTGACGGCCCAGGCGCGGACCGGTGACGGCCCAGGCGCGGCCCGGTGACGGCCACGACGCTCGCCAACGGCTCACTAGAGTCCAGCGCGCCCCCACGATGCCGGCAACGGCTCAGGGCTCCCGCAACGACTCCCTACGCCCGGCGGCCGCTCACAGGGCCCGGCTACGGCTTCGCCACGCCCGGCGACGCCCCACTCGCGCCGGGCAACAGCTCGCACTGCGGCCCGCCTGCCCAGCCCATGTGCGGAATCGGTCTACGCCGATGCCTCCGCACGCGGGCAAGACCAGCCGTCCCGCGATGGCCGCCGGCCCCCGCGCGCCGCGGCAGCAGGACGACCAACCCACCACGCCGACGGCCCGACCAATCCCGCGGGACCACGGCAACAGGCCCACCGTCCCGCCGTGCCGGCGCGAACCCACCCCCTCACCCGGCGGCGGCGTCACCACGCCGGGAACGGCACCACCGGGGCGGTGCGCCACAGAACTCCTCTGTGCCCGTACTCGTATAAAAAAGACCGCCCTACCTCGGCCTGTTGTTCCAGTTGTAAAAGGTCGGGATGTTCTCGAAGTGGTTCCAGGCGCACACCGCCGACCCGTCCGACTCCGCGCGCTGCAGCCGCGCCTCCTGGGCCTCCTCGATCAGGGCGGCCAGGCCCGTGCGGGTGTCACGCACCCGGGCCGTCACGGGATCCGTCTCCGCGCGGTCAGACGGCCGTGGGCTCGTGATCTCGGGCATGGTCCAGCACTCCCTCCAGTAGGCGAATCTTGCTGTTCCGGCAGTGGTCCGTCGTCGTCACGTCGAACCGGCCCTGCTCGAAGTAGCGGTTGGCCGCGTGCGCACCGCCGCAGAAGCCGAAGTAGGGGCACTGCGCGCGGCAGGCTTCGACCCCGTCGAGGAACTCGCGGATCCACGGCGTCGCGGTGGCGGCGGCGAGGATCTCGGGTAGTGGGGTGGTCAGCACGTTGCCGCTGCTGAAGTCGCCGTAGCGGGGGTCCGAGAAGCCGGCCAGCTCGGGTGAGAGCAGCACCACGCTGCCGTCGTGGGCGACGGTCGGGATGGGGTCGAGGCGCCGGGGCAGCACGTCGTCGGCGGTGCCGTCGAGTACCGCCGCCGCGTAGCGTAGCGACCATTCGATCTCGCGGAGGTGGATGCGGGGGTCGCGGCGCCAGGCGGCGACGAGCTCGGCCCAGAAGGCGGTGACGTCCCGCTCGGGGTGCCGGTTGGTGCGGACGTTGACGCCTTCGAGCTCTTCGACGTTGATGCCGAGGACGTCGCAGCCGAGCTCGAGGAAGTACTCGTACAGCTCGGTCGCCAGCCCGGGCGCGGGGCGGCCGACCACGCAGAGAGCGGAGAACGGGATGCCGTGCCGCTTCAGCGCATCGACGCCACGGACGATCCGGTCGTAGGCCGGCTTGCCACCGAGAGTGACGCGGTCGCGGTTACGCATCTCGGGTCCGTCGACGCTCACGCTGACCCGCATCCCGTGCTCGGCGAAGAACTCGCACCACGCGTCGTCGATCAGGGTGGCGTTGGTCTGGATGTGGTGCTCGACGCCCGCGGCGAACGGCCGCATCAGCTCGGCCAGGTGGTTCCGGCCCGCGGCGAGCGGCTCACCGCCGTGCCACACCACCGAGAATCTTCCGGTACGGGCCCACTCGTCCACACCCGCAGCAACGGCGCGGGCGACCTCGACGGGCATCTTCCGGTCCGCCCGCCGCAACGGCAGGTAGCAGTAGGAACAGTCGAGATTGCAGAGCGTGGTGGGCTGCATGACCACGTAGGTGGGAACCGTGGCGATCCCGCGCATGCCACTCCAGGGAACTCCCACGGCCACCTCCGTCCACGCCGTCGTCGACTCAGGCCAGGCTAGGTGCCGACGTCCACCCGAGTCTGCACCGCCCCTCCCATCCACGACCAAAGGTGCCGCGGGCATCACGACATCGACACGCGTGGATCATTGCACACGAAGCGCGAGAAACCTCCGATTCGAGACCTCTCTGTCACCGGCCCGGGCACACCCGGCGGGCCTGCGCTCCGGGCTTGACGGCACATGGTTGCGCCGGTGCCCAGCTGCGGGGACACCGGCGCGTTCGGGCGGTTCAGCCCCGGGTGTACTGGCCCATCATCTGCACCTGGCCGGTGCCCTCGATGACCTCGCCGACCTGCCAGGCCTCGACGCCCCGGCCGGTCAGGTAGGCCATGGCCCGGTCCGCGTCGTCGGAGGAGACGATCGCGAACATGCCCACGCCCATGTTGAAGGTGGCCTCCATCTCGACGTCCTCGATGCGGCCCTTCGCCTGGATCAGGTCGAAGATCGACTGCGGTCGCCAGGAGGAGCGGTCCACCACCGCGTCGACGTGCTCCGGCAGGATGCGGACCAGGTTGCCCGGGATGCCGCCGCCGGTGACGTGGGAGAACGCGCGGACGTCGGTTTCCTCGATGAGGCCGAGGCAGTCCTTGGCGTAGATCTTGGTGGGGGTGAGCAGCTCCTCGCCGAGGGTCCGCTGCTTGCCGAAGTCCTCCACGACCGTGTCGAGGCGCATGCGGCCCGCGCCGAGCAGCACGTGGCGCACCAGCGAGTAGCCGTTGGAGTGCAGGCCCGACGAGCGCATGGCGATGACCGCGTCGCCGATCTCGACGCGGTGGGCGCCGAGGATCTCGCTCTCCTCGACGACGCCGACGCCGGTCGCGGAGACGTCGTACTCGTCGGGGCGCAGGACGCCCGGGTGCTCGGCCGTCTCGCCGCCGAGCAGGGCGCAGCCGGCGTACCGGCAGCCGTCGGCGATGCCGGCGCCGATCTCGGCGACCTTGTCCGGCACGACCTGGCCGCAGGCGATGTAGTCGAGCAGGAAGAGCGGCTCGGCGCCGCAGGCGACCAGGTCGTCGACCACCATGGCGACGAGGTCGATGCCGATGGTGTCGTGGATGTCGAGCTGCTGCGCGATGACCAGCTTGGTGCCGACGCCGTCGGTCGACGAGGCGAGGATCGGGCTCTTGTACTTCTGCGTGTCGAGCTTGAACAGCCCGGCGAAGCCGCCCAGGTCACCCATCACCTCGGGGCGGGTGGTCTTCTTGACCTTCGACTTGAGCAGCTCGACCGCGCGCTCGCCGGCGTGGATCGAGACGCCGGCGTCCGCGTACGTCACCGTGCGCTTGCGGGCGCTGCGGGCGGACCCCGCCGACCACGGCTGACGGTCGCCGCCCTCGGCGCCGTTCGATCCGGCACTGCTGCGCTCGGACACGTGCGTCACGGTTCTCCCCTTTGGTGGTGGTGCTGCTCGGCTGGGCCGCTGGTTTCGACGTCTGACGGTGGTGCGATGGTTCCGTTCGGGCTCGGAAGCTTACGGGCGGTGCAGGGCGTCGACCCCGCCCGGGCTGCCGACCAGCGGTGGCGCCGGCTCTCGCTCGCTCTCGGCGTACTGCTCATCCTCGTACTCCTGCTCGAGTCCGGCCACCGCCGCGGAGGCCGCCTCCGGCGAGGCGTCAGGCATCGAGGCCCGCTTGCCGACGCTTTCCAGCAGGTGCTTGCCGATCAGGTGGCCGGCCGGGAGCTCGATCGGATACTGCCCATCGAAGCAGGCCATGCAGAGTCGTGTCTTCGGCTGCTCGGTCGACTGAACCAGACCGTCCAGCGAAACGTATCCCAGGCTGTCGGCGCCGATCGAGCGGCGGATGCCGTCGATCTCCAGGCCGTTGGCGATCAGCTCGGCGCGGGTGGCGAAGTCGATGCCGTAGAAGCACGGCCACTTGACCGGCGGGGAGGAGATGCGGACGTGGACCTCGAGGGCGCCGGCCTCGCGCAGCATGCGGATCTGGGCCCGCTGGGTGTTGCCGCGCACGATCGAGTCGTCGATGACCACGATGCGCTTGCCCCGGACGACCTCGCGCAGCGGGTTCAGCTTCAGCCGGATGCCGAGCTGGCGGATGGTCTGCGAGGGCTGGATGAAGGTGCGGCCCACGTACGCGTTCTTCATGAAGCCCGCGCTGTACGGAATGCCGGACTCCTCCGCATATCCGATGGCCGCCGGGATGCCGGACTCCGGCACGCCGATGACCAGATCGGCCTCGACCGGGTGCTCCTTCGCCAGGCGGCGGCCGACCTCGACGCGGGCGGCGTAGATGTTGCGGCCGGCGATCGTGGTGTCCGGGCGGGCGAGGTACACGTACTCGAAGAGGCAGCCCTTGGGCTCGGGCACCGCGAACCGGGTCGACCGCAGGCCGTGCTCGTCGATCGCGAGGATCTCGCCGGGCTCCACCTCGCGCACGAAGCTGGCGCCGACGATGTCGAGCGCGGCGGTCTCGCTGGCCACCGCCCAGCCCCGCTCCATCCGGCCGAGCACCAGCGGGCGCACGCCCTGGGGGTCGCGCGCCGCGTACAGCGTGCTCTCGTCCATGAAGACGAAGCTGAACGCGCCCCGCAGCCGCGGCAGCACCTCCATGGCCGCGGCCTCGACCGACAGGTCGGGGCGGCTGGCCAGCAGCGTCGTCACCAGGGCGGTGTCGGAGGTGGCGGCGGTGTCGGCCTCGAGCCCGCGCTCGGCGATCTCGCGGGCCAGCTCCGCGGTGTTGACCAGGTTGCCGTTGTGCGCGAGCGCGATCGTCGTGCCGGCCGTCGTGGCGCGGATCGTGGGCTGGGCGTTCTCCCAGTTGGAACCGCCGGTGGTGGAGTAACGCGTGTGACCGATGGCGAGATGGCCGCGCAGGCTCGCCAGGGTCGGCTCGTCGAAGACCTGGGAGACCAGGCCGAGATCCTTGTAGACCACGACACCCGAACCGTCACTGACGGCGATGCCGGCGGCCTCCTGGCCGCGGTGCTGCAGTGCGAAGAGGCCGAAATAGGTAAGTTTCGCGACCTCTTCCTCGGGGGCCCAGACGCCGAAGACGCCGCAGGCATCCTGGGGTCCGCGGTCCTGGGGGTCGAGATCGTCGGTCAACAGGCCGTCGCCTCGGGGCACGCGCTTGCTCCCTCATGCTGATCTGCTCGGACATGCTGGTCTGTTCCGACGGCCCAGTGTACGCGAGGTGACGAGGGTTCAGCTCGGGTGCACAGGGAGGTACGGCGCCAGATCGGTGCGTATTCCGCTGGCCCGTACCCGTCCGGAATCCACCGCATCGGCCCAGGCCAGACGGCCCGTTGCGACGAGTAGCCAGGTCAGCGGATCGGTCTCGACCACATTGGGCGGTGTGCCGCGGGTGTGCCGCGGGCCGGCGACACACTGAATAGCACCGAAAGGTGGAATACGGACCTCCACCGATCGGCCCGGGGCGGTTCGGGCCAGCTCGGACAGGAGCGCTCGCACAGCGTCACGGAGCACCGCACGGTCGGGTTCGCCGCCGCCGTCCAGCGCGTCCAACGCCGCGCCGACCGACTCGGATTTATTGTGCGCAGGAGACACGTCGGGACAATACGACCCGGCGAATGGACACAACCCGGCGGGCCTGGGTCGCGCAGACGACCTCCGACAGGGCATAGTGGCCGACGGTGTGTACTCGTCGCGGAATCCAGGGCACCTCCAAGACAGCCCGGGGACCGCGCGACCGGAAGGCGGTGGACGTGATAACGCACCTACGAGCCCGGGCTGTCCAGGCCGGTGCGTTCCTGGCCGTGGTCGGTGGCGTCCTCATCGCCGCACCTCCGGCGGCACTCGCGGCGGAGCCCCAGGTTTCGATCAGCAGCCTGTCGCCGGGAGAGATCCCCGCGGGCGGCACGACCACGCTGGTCTTCACCGTCGCCAACAACAACCTGGACACGCCCGGTGCCCCGGATGGCGTCAAGGTGGTCGTCCAGGCCGAGGGCATGACCTGCTCCGGGCAGTGCAACTTCGACGACAAGGTGCAGCCCGGAAAGAACAAGGAGTTCAAGGCCACCCTCACCGCGGGCGCTGTCGAGCCAGGACGGTCGAAGAGCGCCCAGGTGCAGGTCACCGCCACGATCGGCACCGAGACCGGCGGCGCCAGCCGGGCCGTCACCGTGCGCGGCCCGGAGAAGCCTCAGGCGGTCCGGCAGGTCAGCGGCAAGGTCAAGGACCAGGACGGCAAGGCCGTGCCGGGCGCCACCGTGGCGCTGCAGGACAGCCAGGGCCACAACTACACCGCCACGACCAACGGCGACGGCGGCTACTTCTTCACGTCCTCCGACAGCGCCCCCATCGCGCCCGGAAAGCTGATCGTCGGTGCGGCCAAGCCCGGCTACGTGGCCGCGACGGCCGAGGCGCAGGGCGCCGGCGGCAAGTCCGTCACCATTCCGCTGACCATCAAGCTCACCGCGGCGCCGACCAAGGCTTCCCCGACGGCCACGCCGACCCCCTCGGCCGCGCCCAGCACCGAGGCGGCCGACGAAGAGACCGCGGCCGCCACCGAGGAGACCGCCGCCACTCTGCAGGCGGAGAAGACGTCCGGCGACGACGAGGGCTCGGGATCGCTGCTGTTCATCATCGTCGGCGGCCTGCTCGTCGCGGCGGGCATCGGCGCCATCGTGCTCGTGGTCATGCGCCGCAAGAACAACCCGGACGAGACGGACGAGCCGGGCATCAAGGACAACGACCGCTCCGCGGCGCCGGGCCAGGCCCGATTCGGCGACCTCGACGAGACCCGCATGGCGTCGGCCGCGGGCGGCCGCGGCGGCGACGCGACGATGATCGCGCCGCGTTCCGGCGCGCCGTCCATGGTGGACGCCCCGACGATGATCCACCGGACGCCCCCGATCGAGCCGGTCGACGAGTTCCCGGATCCGTACGGCGCCCCCCTGCCGCAGAACGGCGCGTACAACGCCCCGGGCGGCTGGGGAGCCACCCCGGCGGCCGGCGCGGCCGGAGTGGCGGGCGCCGCCGGAGTGGCCGGAGCCGCCGGCACCTACGGCGCGGCAACCCAGTTCGGCGGCGCGCCCGTGCCCGCCCAGAGCGGCGGCTACGACGGATACGACGACCAGGGCGGCTACGGGCCGGGCGCCGGCGACCAGCAGCGCTACGACGAGCCCACCGGCATGTACCGCCCGGAGGCCGGCTTCGACGAGCGCGGCGGCCACGGCGACCAGGGCGGTTACGGCGCGGAGCAGGGCTACGACGACGGTTACCGCGGCGACTACGCGAGCCGGGGCCAGCAGGGCGGCGCGTACCAGGGCGGCGGCTACCAGGGCGACGGCTACGGCCAGCAGCCCGGTGACCAGGGCGGTTACGGCGCCTGGGACGGCACCGGCGGCGGCATCGACAGCGGCAACGCCTACGGCCCCCCGCCCGGCGGAGGCAACGCCTACGGCTCCCCCGCCGGCGCCGCGTACGGGTCTCCGGCCGCCGGCGGCAACGCCTACGGCTCCCCGGCGGGCGGCGGCAACGCCTACGGGCCGCGGGCCGGCGGTGGCACCTACGGCGGAGGCCAGGGCGCCTATGGCGATGGCCCGCAGGGCGGGACCTACGGCGGCGGCCCGCAGGGCGGGACCTACGGCGGCGGCCCGCAGGGCGGGACCTACGGCGAGGGCGGCACCTACGGCGGTGCACCCACCGGTGGCACCTACGGCGGCGGCCAGGGCGGCTACAACGGCGACGGCACCTACGGCGGAGGAACGTACGGCGGCGGCCAGGGCGGCTACGACGACGACCGCGGCGCCAACGTCTACAGCGGCGCCCCGCAGGCCGGCAACGCTTACGGTGGCGCACCGCAGGGCGGCACCTACGGCGGGAGTGGCCAGGGCGGCGGCACCTACGGTGGCGGCCAGGGTGGCTACGGTGACCAGGGCGGCTACGACCAGCGCGGCGGATCCTACGGCTCCTACGGCGGTGACCAGGGTCGCGGCGGCGCACCGCGGCAGCAGCCCCCGCAGGGTTCACACCCCGGGCAGCGCCGCTCGGGCGAATGGATGGACGACTGACAGCCCCGCTCCACGCCGGCTGAAACGACGCGGGCCGGTCCTGTCCGAATGACAGGACCGGCCTTCTTCATGGCTCTGCCGGCTTCGAGTCCCGCTGGCTCCGGGTTCGCTTCCGGGATACAGAAACGCCACGGCGATGGTCGCCGTGGCGTTTCGTGGTTGGCGCTCTGGATCGTCAGGCCTTGGCCTCCGGGCCGCCCGGCTCGGCGTCGGTGCCCCCGGCGTGCGGCGCGTCGGTGCCCTCGGCGCGCGGCGCGTCGGTGGACGTGATGTCCGGTGCCGGCGGGGCCTCCAGGTTCGAGGCCGCCGGCTCGGTCGCCTCGTCCGATGCCGTCCCGAGGTGGGTGCGGTCGGCGGCTGACTCCGTCGCTGTTGCCGGGCTCTTCGCGGCCTGGTCCTGCTCGGTCGGCGCGGGGATCTCCGCGACCTCACCCGCCGGGCCGGTCGGGACGTCCTCGGCTGCCGGCTCCGAAAGGGCGGTCGGGTGAGGTCCGGGCACGCCGGCGAGGTGCACGCCGTTGGCCGTTGCCGGGGTGGACAGCGGCTCGCTGATCTCCAGCGTCACCGAGCGGCCCTTCTCGGCCTCGGCGCCGGTCAGCGACTCGTCGCCGGTCCCCGGCGATGCCGGGTCGCCGGTGGCCAGCGATGCCTGATCGCCGGCGTCCGGGGATGCCGGATCGCCGACCACCGGGGATGCCGGCGCCGGACGCGGGCCGAGCTCGGCCGGGCCGCCGAAGAGGTTGCGCATCGTCGAGGTGAACGCCTCGCGCAGCTCGTCCAGGCCGATCGTGAACTGGTTCTGGATCTCGAGGGCCGGCTCGTTCGTGGTGACGCCGATCGGGGTGCACGGCACGCCGTGCTCCGCCGCGAGGGCTGCGAACGCCATGTCGTGACCCCTCGGCACCGCGACCAGCACCCGGCCCGCCGACTCGCTGAAGAGCCAGACGAACGGGGTCGTCGCCTCGTGGTCCGGGAGGGTGATGCGGGCGCCGACGTTGCGACGCAGGCAGGACTCGACCAGGACCTGCGAGAGGCCGCCGTCCGAGAGGTCGTGCGCGGCCACCACGTGCTCGCGCTCCGACGCCTGCGCCAGGAGCCGGCCGAGCCGCTGCTCGTGGGCCAGGTCGACCTTCGGCGGGCGGCCGCCGAGGTGACCGTGGGTGACCCACGCCCACTCGGAGCCGGACAGCTCGCATTCGGTGGTGCCGAGCAGGAACAGCAGGTCGCCGTCCGCGGACGGCGGCGGCGGGAAGCCCATCGGCACGCGCCGCGCCACGTCCTGCAGGACGCCGAGCACGCCGACCACCGGAGTCGGGTGGATGGCGGCGGCGCCGGTCTGGTTGTAGAAGCTGACGTTGCCGCCGGTCACCGGGATGCCGAGCTGCTGGCAGCCGTCGGCCAGGCCGCGTACGGCCTCGGCGAACTGCCACATCACGGACGGGTCCTCGGGGGAACCGAAGTTGAGGCAGTCGGTGACGGCGATGGGCTCGGCGCCGGTCACCGCGACGTTCCGGTAGGCCTCGGCGAGGCTCAGCTTGGCGCCCTCGTACGGGTCGAGGCGCGCGAACCGGCCGTTGCCGTCGACGGAGAGCGCGACACCGAGGCCGGTGCGCTCGTCGATGCGCAGCACGCCGGCGTCCTCGGGCTGGGCGAGCACGGTGTTGCCGAGCACGTACCGGTCGTACTGCTCGGTGACCCACGTCTTGTCGCACAGGTTCGGCGAGGCGACCATGCGCAGGACGGTCTCGCGCAGTTCCTCCGGAGTCGCCGGACGCGGCAACGTCTCGGCGCGGTCGGCCTGCAGCAGGATGAGGTCGGCGGGCTCCCTGATCGGGCGCGCGTAGACCGGGCCGTCGTCGGCGAGCGAGCCGGGCGGCACGTCGACGACGATGTGGTCGTTCCAGCTGATCACCAGGCGGCCGGGCTGGCCCGGGGCCTCGCTCGGGGTCACCTCGCCGATGGCGGTGGCCCAGACGCCCCACTTCTCGGCGACGGCGAGCACCTGATCGAGCTTCTCCGGCGCGACGATCAGCAGCATGCGCTCCTGCGACTCGCTGGCCAGGATCTCGGTGGGCGACATCGACGCCTCGCGCAGCGGCACGCGCTCCAGCCAGACCCGCATGCCGGTGCCGGCGGCGGCCGCGGTCTCGGTGAGCGCGCAGGTCAGGCCGGCGCCGCCGAGGTCCTGGATGCCGACCACCAGGCCGGCGTCGTACAGCTCGAGGCAGCTCTCGATGAGCAGCTTCTCCATGAACGGGTCGCCGACCTGCACCGACGGGCGGCGCTGCTCGGCGCCCTCGTCGAAGGTGGCGGAGGCGAGCACCGAGACGCCGCCGATGCCGTCGCGGCCGGTCCGCGCGCCGAGCAGCACGACGACGTTGCCGACGCCGGCCGCTTCCTTGCGCTGCAGCCGCTCGACCGGCAGTACGCCGATGGACAGGGCGTTGACCAGAGGATTGCCCTGGTAGCACGGGTCGAAGACGATCTCGCCGCCGATGTTGGGCAGGCCGAGGCAGTTGCCGTACCCGCCGATGCCGGCCACCACGCCGGGCAGCACGCGGGCCGTGTCGGGGTGGTCCGCGGCGCCGAAGCGTAGCGGGTCCATCACCGCGACCGGGCGCGCGCCCATGGCGAGGATGTCGCGCACGATGCCGCCGATGCCGGTCGCCGCGCCCTGGTACGGCTCGACGTAGCTGGGGTGGTTGTGCGACTCGACCTTGAAGGTGACGGCGAGGTCCTCGGAGATCTGCACCACGCCGGCGTTCTCGCCGATGCCGGCGAGCATCCGGGTGTTCTTCGGTGCCTTCTCGCCGAACTGGCGCAGGTGCACCTTGCTCGACTTGTACGAGCAGTGCTCGCTCCACATGATCGAGTACATCGCCAGCTCGGAGGCCGTCGGGCGGCGCCCGAGGATCTGCCGGATGCGGTCGTACTCGTCGTCCTTGAGGCCCAGCTCGGTGTGCGGCTGGAGGTCGTCCGGGGTGTCGAACGCCTGCTGGACGGTGTCCACCGAGCCGAACTCGTCGACCAGCACGTCGGTCGCGGCGAAGCCGCTGCGCGCGGGCGGCTGGGTCGGCACCCCGCTCGGCGCCGCGGCGCCGCTGGTGGCGGTGTCGGGCTGGGTGGTCATCGCTGGGCTCCCCCTGTGAGCTGCCCGCCCGCGGCCGTTCCGGCCAGGTGCCGCAGGGCGGAGGTGAAGAAGCCGAGGCCGTCGAGCGACGGGCCGGTCAGCGCCTCCACCGCGTGTTCCGGATGCGGCATGATGCCGACCACGTTGCCGGCCTCGTTGGTGATCGCGGCGATGTCCCGCTGCGACCCGTTCGGGTTACCGCGGATGTAGCGGGCGACGATCCGGCCCTCCGCCTCCAGCTCGTCGAGCGTCCGCTCGTCGGCCACGTAGCAGCCCTCGCCGTTCTTGACCGGGATGAGAATCTCCTGGCCGTCGGTGAAGCTGTTGGTCCACGCCGTCGGCGCGCCGGAGATGCGCAGATACTGGTCGCGGTTGCGGAAGTGCAGGTGCTGGTTGCGGGTGAGCGCGCCGGGCAGCAGGTGGGCCTCGCAGAGGATCTGGAAGCCGTTGCAGATGCCCAGCACGGGCAGTCCGCCGCGCGCCGCGTCGGCGATGGTCTCCATGACCGGGGCAAACCGGGCAATGGCGCCGCAGCGCAGCGCGTCGCCGTAGGAGAACCCGCCGGGCAGGACCACGGCGTCGACGCCGTGCAGGTCCGGGTCGCCGTGCCAGAGGCGCACGGCCTCGCCGCCGGCGATGCGGACGGCGCGGGCGGCATCGCCGTCGTCGAGCGAACCCGGGAAGGTGACGACTCCGATCCGCATGGTCACGCGCTCATCTGCGCGGCGTCACCGGCCGGCTCCTCGACCCGGATCGAGAAGTCCTCGATGACCGGGTTGGCCAGCAGCTTGTCGGCGATCTCCCGGGCGGTGTCGAGATCGGGTGCACCGGCGAATTCGATCTCGATGCGACGCCCGATGCGTACGGAGGAGACCTCGCTGACGCCGAGGCGCGGCAGCGCGTTGGCGACCGCCTGGCCCTGCGGATCGAGGATCTCCGGCTTGAGCATGACGTCGACGACGACGCGAGCCACGGGCACTCCTGACTGTATAGGCGCGCAGTTGGGTGGCCCTCTAAGGGGCGAGCGGCCAAAGCCTACCCTGTACGGCCGCCGATCGACCCATCGGCCGGTGTCGGCAGCCTGACGCTAACCGGGCTGAGCTGGGGATCTGGATGGTGATCTACACCACGTGATGATCACTGAGCGCGGCCGCTCGGCGACTTCTCGTCATACCCGTGCCATCACACGGTGATAGGTCTCAATTGAAATGTTGTTGCAAAACGACGGCCATCCTACGTTCATTCGATCAAGCTCGATGCCAGATCGCATCGACGGAATCGGAAGGGAGTCCGGCGTGCGCATCCGCATCGCTGTCGCCTCACTGGCCACCGCCCTCACCGGCGTCCTCGCCGTCCCCGCCGCCGCCACCGCCGCCGTGGACGACGGCCCGCAGCGCATCATCGGCGGCAGCACGGTCTCCTCGGCGCCGTGGGCCGCCGCCGTCTTCAGCGACGGCGAGTTCTTCTGCTCCGGCACGATCATCTCGCCCAACTACGTGCTCACCGCGGCCCACTGCATCGAAGGCTCGATGTCGGTGCGCATCGGCAGCGTGAACCGGACCTCGGGTGGTGTGACGCGCACGGTCACCTCCGTCAAGACCCGCTACGACCTCGCGCTGATGCGGCTGAGCAGCTCGGTGTCGACGAGCTACGTGTCGCTGTCCAGCTCCTACCCGCCGGTGGGGTCGACGACCTCGCTCTACGGCTGGGGCCGGACCTGCTACAGCGGCTGCGACGCGTCGACCATCCTCAAGACCGCGGACGTCGAGGTCACCACGACCCGCGAGACCGACGCGTACGGCGGGCGCGCGATCGCCAGCACCGGCATCGACGGCGCCGCGTGGCGTGGCGACTCGGGCGGTCCGCAGTTCTACAACGGCGTCCAGGTCGGCGTCGCCTCGCTGGCGGACGGCGTGAGCGATCAGTACTACGGCAGCGTGGCCTACAACCGGTCGTGGATCCGCTCCATCGCGGGCGTCTGACCAGCACGGCATCGACGGCGCGAGGCGGACTCCGCCGCTCCTGCGAACCGGCCCCGGTCCCGTCAGAGGATCGGGGCCGGTTTGTAGCCGGCGGCCTCCGGGTGCGCCTCGACGATCCGCGCGACCCGGTCGGCGACGGCCCGCACCTGTGCGGGCGCGGCGCCCACGAAGGCCGCGCGGTCCGCCACCAGGGCGTCGATCTCGGCGCGGGTCAGTTCCAGCCGGCCGTCCTCCGCGAGGCGGTCGAAGAGGTCGTTCTCGGCGACGCCCTTCTCCCGCATGGCGAGCGCCATGCCCACCGCGTGCTCCTTGATGACCTCGTGCGCGACCTCCCGGCCGACGCCCTTGCGCACCGCCGCGACCAAAATCTTCGTCGTCGCCAGGAAGGGCAGGAACCGGTCCAGCTCGCGGGCGACCACCGCCGGATATGCCCCGAACTCGTCGAGGACGGTCAGGAACGTCTGGAACAGGCCGTCGGTGGCGAAGAACGCGTCCGGCAGGGCCACCCGGCGCACGACCGAACAGGAGACGTCGCCCTCGTTCCACTGGTCGCCGGCCAGCTCGCCGACCATCGAGAGGTAGCCGCGGACGATCACGGCGAGCCCGTTGACCCGCTCCGACGAGCGGGTGTTCATCTTGTGCGGCATCGCCGAGGAGCCCACCTGGCCCGGCTTGAAGCCCTCGGTGACCAGCTCCTGGCCGACCATGAGCCGGATCGTGGTGGCCAGCGACGACGGCGCGGCGACGACCTGGGCCAGCGCGGACACCACGTCGAAGTCCAGCGAGCGCGGGTAGACCTGGCCGACGCTGGTCAGCACCCGCTCGAAGCCCAGGTGCCGGGAGACCTTGCGCTCCAGCTCCGCCAGCTTCTCCGCGTCGCCGTCGAGCAGGTCGAGCTGGTCGGCGGCCGTGCCGACCGGGCCCTTGATGCCGCGCAGCGGATAGCGGGCGATGAGATCGTCGAGCCGCTCGTACGCGATCAGCAGCTCCTCCGCCGCGCTCGCGAACCGCTTGCCCAGCGTGGTGGCCTGCGCGGCGACATTGTGCGAACGACCGGTCATCACCAGGTCGCTGTGCTCGAGCGCCCGCTCGGCGAGCCGCGCGAGGGTCGTGACGACGCGACCGCGGACCAGCTCCAGCGAGGCGCGGATCTGCAGCTGCTCGACGTTCTCCGTGAGATCGCGCGAGGTCATGCCTTTGTGGACATGCTCGTGCCCGGCGAGCGCGCTGAACTCCTCGATGCGGGCCTTCACGTCGTGGCGGGTGACCCGCTCACGCTCGGCGATGCGGCGCAGGTCGACGTCGTCCACCACCCGCTCGTACGCCTCGACGACCCCGTCGGGCACCGCGACGCCGAGGTCGCGCTGGGCGCGCAGGACGGCGAGCCACAGCCGGCGCTCCATCCGGATCTTCTCCTCGGGCGACCAGAGGGCGGCGAGATCGGCGGAGGCATAGCGGCTGGCGAGGACGTTCGGGATGCTCACGCGGCCAATTCTTCCATGGGCTCCGCCGCGCTCGGCGCGCCCTGTGGACAGCGGTGCCGCAGGCCGCGGACCTCGCGACTGCTCAGCATGCCGAGCACCGCGAGCGCAACGAGGCAGGCGGCGCCGACCAGCGTCGCCTGGACGCCGACGGCCTCCGCGACCGGCCCGGCGGCGACCTGACCCACCGGAATCGCCACGAACGACCCGACCATGTCGTACGAGTACACGCGCGCGAGCCGATCGGCGGGAACGTGTTCCTGCACGCTCGTCTCCCAGGCGACGACGAACTGCTCGATGGTGAACCCGGCGACGAACGCGGCGGCGACCAGCAGGCCCAGACGTGGGGCGAGCCCGAGCGTGAGCAGCGGCAGCACCTCGAAGCCGGTGCAGAGCACGCCGATGAGCAACAGCCGCCGTGCCCGGACCCGCATCGCCACGACCGCGCCGAGCACCATGCCGGCGGTCTGGGCGGCGAGCACGAAGCCCCAGGCCTGACGGCCCACGGTCTGGTCGGCCACCAGGGGCCCGAGCACGTTGATGCCGCCGCTGAGGCAGGCGTTGATCAGACAGAAGGCGGCCACGACGACCCACAGCCAGGTCCGCGACCGGAACTCGCTCCAGCCCTCCCGCAGATCCGTCACCATGCCGGTCTTCCCGGCCGGTCCCCCGCCGACGGGCGCGGGACCGGCCTGTCGCGCGTTCGGCTCCGCACCGGCCGGCGTGGGGCTGCAACTCCGCACGTCCGGCTTCTGATGTCCCGGGCGGGGGCCGATGCGCAGGAACGCGAAGCAGGCCGCGGACAACAGGAAGCTCAGCGCGTCGACCGCGATGCCCCAGCCGGGGCCGGTGGTGGCAACGAGGATGCCTCCGACCGGTGCGCCGACGATGTAGGCGCCGTTGAACACCAGGCGGTTGAGCCCGTTGGCCTGCTGGCGGTGCTCGGCGGGGACGAGCTGCGGAAGGATCGCCGAGGAGGCCGGCAGCGCCACGGCAGCGACCATGCCGTTGACCGCGGAGAGGGCGATCAACAGCGGCACTGTCGCCGTACCCGTCAGCACCAGAGCCGCCACCGCGCCCTGGGTGACCGCCGCCGCGAGGCCCGACCCGACCATGAGCAGGCTCTTCGGCAGCCGGTCGGCGAGCGCGCCCGCGACGAGCAGGACGAGCACGTGCGCGAGCATCCGGGAGCCCAGGACGAGGCCCAGGTCGCCGGCCGAGCCGGTCAGGTCCAGTACGGCGAAGGCGAGCGCGACCGGGGCGATCGCGTTGCCGAGCGCGGTGATGGTGCGGCCGGCGAGCAGCCGGCGGAACCCGGCATGACGCAGGGGCGCGAGGGTGCTCACGATTCGTCCATCCGGAACATCGCGATCGTGGTGCTCGTACGGATGGTGCCGGGGCTGCGGGGAGCGCGGGCCGCATCGTGCAGGTCGCGGCTCGCCTGGCCGATGCGGTCGCGGATCTCGCGGAACACCTCGGGCTCGACCCACAGCTCGGCATCGGTCATGGCACCGCCGAAGGACCAGTCGGCCTCGGCGGTACGCCGGATCAGCTCGTTGGCCACGGCGGCGAACAGCGCGCGCTGGGTGTCCGCGCCGGTGGCCTGGTAGCTGTCGTGGTCCCGTTCGCGGTCGCGCAGCGCGTCGTAGCGGTAACGCTTGGCAACTCCGCCCCGGATCCGCTCCTCCCCGTCCGGCACGATCAGCCCGCCGGCCAGCAGGGTGCGCAGGTGGTAGCTGGCGTTCGCGTGGGTGAGGCCGAGTTCGCGGGCCACGTCGGAAGCGGTGAGCGCCGAGCCGGTGAGCAGAGACAGGATGCGCAGCCGCACGGGATGGGCCAGGGCCCGGAGCGCGGCCTGCTCGTCACCCACGGACATGGCGGGAAGACTAGAAGAGACGGGGCTCACTGTCCAACGGTTATTGGGGGGTTGAGAGACTGCACTTCGACGCAGGTAGTCGCTAAGGTTACTCGTGAGTAGGTCTGGCGCTCATCCCGAAAGGTCCACCGATGACTGAATTCAACCCCGAGTCGCTCGCCTCGATCGGTCCGAAGGAGTTCGCCGCCCTGGTGAAGTCCACCCCGGACTCGAAGATCGCTGAGGTCATGGGCTCGGACAACCGTGGCAAGGTTCTCGACGAGGTCTTCAACCGGATGCCCGCGCTGTTCCGCGCGGACCGGGCCGGTGCGACCCAGGCGGTCATCCACTGGAACATCACCGGCGGCCCCGGCGGTGGCACCGACACCTACGAGACGGTGATCGAGAACGGCGCCTGCACCGTGACCAACCAGCCCGTCCGCGAGCCCAAGCTCGCCATGACGATGGACCCGGTGACCTTCCTGAAGGTCGTCACGGGCGACGGCAACCCGATGATGATGTTCATGACCGGCAAGATCAAGGCGAAGGGCGACCTCGCCCTGGCCGCCCAGGTGGCCAAGCTCTTCGACATCCCGAAGGGCTGAGA
>NZ_BMQY01000001.1:1258254-1547714 GCF_014648355.1 Couchioplanes azureus | reverse complement strand
TTCACACCTTGATGCGGCCTTCCACCGCGGCGAGCGCGATGTCGGTCCGGTGGTGGGAGCCCTCGAGCGCGATGCCGTCCACCAGCTCGTAGGCCGCCGCGCGGGCCGCAGCCAGGTCGGCGCCCGTCGCCGTCGCGCTGAGGACCCGGCCGCCCGACGACACCAGAGCGCCGTCCTCCCGGCGGGCCGTGCCCGCGTGGATCACACCGGGGCGCTCCCCGCCCTCGATCACGTCGCCGGTGCGCGGCGTGCCCGGATAGTTGTGGCCGGCCACGACGACCGTCACCGCGGCACCCTCGTGCCAGCGCAGCGCCGGGAAGCCGGCCAGAGTGCCGGTCGCCGCAGCGTGCAGCAGCTCACCCAGCGGCGACGCCAGCAACGCCAGCACCACCTGGGTCTCCGGGTCGCCGAAGCGCGCGTTGAACTCGATGACCTTCGGGCCCTTGCTCGTCAGCGCCAGCCCCACGTAGAGCAGGCCGGTGAACGGCGTGCCGCGCTTGCGCATCTCGGCGAGCGTCGGGGTCACCGTCTCGGCCATCACCCGCTCGACCAGGTCGGCCGGGGCCCAGGGCAGCGGTGCATATGCCCCCATGCCGCCCGTGTTGGGCCCGGTGTCGCCGTCGCCCACCCGCTTGAAGTCCTGCGCGGGCATCAGCGGCACCGCCGCCGTCCCGTCGGTGACCACGAACAGCGAGACCTCGGGCCCGTCCAGGAACTCTTCGATGACCACCCGGCCGCAGTCCCGCGCGTGCTGCCGCGCCGCGTCGAGCGAGTCGGTGACCACGACGCCCTTGCCGGCGGCGAGCCCGTCGTTCTTCACCACATAGGGCGGACCCAACTCCGCGAGCGCGGCGTCGACCTCCTCGGCGGTGACGCAGGTGGAGGAGCGCCCGGTCGGCACCCCGGCCGCGGTCATGACGTCCTTGGCGAACGCCTTCGAGCCCTCCAGCCGGGCCGCGGCCGCGCTCGGGCCGAAGCAGGCGACGCCCTTGGCCCGCACGGCGTCGGCCACGCCGGCGACCAGCGGCGCCTCCGGGCCGATCACGACCAGGTCGGCGGCGATCTCGACGGCAAGCTCGGCGACCGCCACCGGATCGGTAGCCACGACGTCACGCACTGTTGCCACCGAGGCGATGCCCGGGTTGCCCGGGGCCGCGACGAGCTGCTCCACCGAGGGGTCGGCGGCCAGGCCGACGGCGAGGGCGTGCTCGCGCCCGCCGGATCCGATCAGAAGTACACGCACGCCGCAGATCCTACGGGCCGCCGTGGATCACCCTCGCGGTCGTCCACGGCTCCACAATGCACGCGCTGCAACGTGCCCCTAACCCCCTGTGGATAACTTCTCCAGGCTGTGGATAACCGGCCCGACCTGTGGACAACCCGCCCGCGATGCGCGGCGGGGTCGCGTAAACTTCGGCAGTACCCGGGCCTCTCCGTGTACGACGTGTTTCAACGGGAAGGCGTCAGTCAAGTGCCGGTGATCGTGTTGGTCGGCGCCCAGTGGGGCGACGAGGGCAAGGGCAAGGCGACGGACCTGCTGGGCGACCGGCTGGACTACGTGGTCAAGTTCAACGGCGGCAACAACGCGGGGCACACCGTGGTGATCAAGGGCGAGAAGTACGCCCTGCACCTGCTCCCCAGCGGCATCCTCACTCCGGACGTGATCCCGGTGATCGGCAACGGCGTGGTGGTCGACCTTGCCGTGCTCTTCCAGGAGATCGACGGGCTCGAGGCGCGCGGCATCGACACGTCCCGGCTGCGGATCAGCGCCAACGCCCACGTCATCGCGTCGTACAACCGGTCCCTCGACAAGGTCAGCGAGCGTTTCCTCGGCGCGCGGCGGATCGGCACGACCGGACGCGGCATCGGCCCGACCTACGCCGACAAGATGAACCGGCTGGGCGTGCGCATCCAGGACCTCTTCGACGAGTCGATCCTGCGGCAGAAGGTCGAGGCGGCCCTGTCGTTCAAGAACCAGGTGCTGTCGAAGATCTACAACCGCAGCGCCATCAAGCCGGAGGAGGTCATCGCCGAGCTGCTGTCGTACACCGAGCGGCTGCGGCCGATGGTCGGTGACACCGCGCTGGAGCTTTCCCAGGCCCTCGACGCCGGCAAGGTCGTGCTCTGCGAGGCGGGCCAGGCGACGCTGCTCGACGTCGACCACGGGACGTACCCGTTCGTGACCAGCTCCAACGCCACGGCCGGCGGCGCCTGCACGGGTTCCGGCATTCCGCCCACCCGGGTGGACCGGGTCGTCGCGGTGCTCAAGGCCTTCACCAGCCGGGTCGGCGAGGGCCCGTTCCCCACCGAGCTCCACGACGCGACCGGCGACTATCTGCGTGACGTCGGCCACGAGTACGGCACCACCACCGGGCGGCCGCGCCGGATCGGCTGGCTCGACCTGGTGATGGGCCGGTATGCGCAACGCATCAACGGCGTCACGGACTTCGTGCTGACCAAGTTGGACAATTACGACGGACTGGACGAGATCCCGGTCTGTGTCGCGTACGACGTCAACGGCGTGCGCCACGACGAGATGCCGGTGAGCCAGTCCGACTTCCACCACGCCGTACCGATCTACGAGACCCTGCCGGGCTGGAAGAAGGACATCAGCGGCTGCCGCCACTTCGACGAGCTGCCGGAGAACGCCCAGCGTTTCGTGGAGTTCGTGGAGAGCCGGATCGGCGCGCGCATCTCCGTCGTCGGCGTCGGCCCGGGCCGCGAAGAGGTCATCGAGCGGCACTCGGTGCTGAGCGAGGCCTGACCCGTGTACGACGTGATCCTGCTCAGCCTGGCCGAGAACGGCGGCACCAGCGCCGGCGCCTGCGGTGCGGCCTGCGGCGGCTGCGGCTCGGCCGACCCGGGCACCGGCCCCGCCGGAGCGGGGTCGTGCGAGACCCCCCGGGTGCCGGTGCTCAAGTGCGCGGACGCGCTCACCGAGGCCGGGGCACGGGTCGAGATCGTCGTCGCCGCCTCGGATGCCGACATCGACGCCGTCATCTCGCGGTTCGACGCCGCGCCGCGGGCCGACGGCCTCGCCTGGCCGGATCCGGACAGCAAGGTCCGGCTCGTCGTCGCCGCGGCCACCGACGGCCAGCTCCGGGCCGTCGTGCGCCGGCTGGTCCGGCGGTACGCCCCGCCGCCCAGCAAGCGCCCCGGTGACCTGGCGGACAACCGTACGGTGCCGGACCTGCCGCCCGTGGCGATCCTGCCGCTCGACCCCCGCCACACCGGCGACCTGGCCGCCCAGCTGGGCCTTCCCCGGGAGCCCGCGGAGGTGGCGGCGGCGGTGCTCGGCGGCCGCGTGCGCCGCCTCGACCTGCTGCGCAACGACGGTGGATCGGTCACTGTGGACGGTGCCCTGGTCGGCGGGGTCGACGACGCAGGCCGGGCGGTCCCGTGGCGCGGGCGCGTGGAGGTCGACGACGCCGTCCTCACCGACGGCGGCGAGGGCGTCCTCGCGTGTGCGATCGGTAACGGTGGGGCCTACGCAGAGTTCGACGGCCTCCGGCTGCTCGCCGACGGAGACCCGACCGACGGCCGGGTCGAGGTCGCGGTAGCGGTCCCGGTTGTCGTCAAGAAGCGCTTCCGGAAGCCGAAGGTACGGGTCGAAGTGCGTCGCGCCCGGGGCCGGGCAGTCGCCGTCCTCCCCCGCGACGGCGAACTCCAGTTCCTCGACGACGGTGTGGCCGGAACCATGAGCCGCAAACGCTCGTGGTGGACCGAGCCCGGAGCCTGGGCAGTGTACGCGGCATGACCGTCTGTGCGAGTCTGGAATAGCACGCAGGTACGAAACCGCATTACGGAAGGACGCATCCGTGGAGGACGAGAACGCCGACCGCGTCTACGTCCCGGGCACGAACGGCTCACCGCCCGACCGGGACGTCGAGCCGTTCTGGCCGCCGGAGGAGCTGAGCGCCCCGGTGCACGGCGGCAAGCCGGTGCCGCACGAGGCGACGCCGGCTTTCCCGCTCCCG
Organism: Couchioplanes azureus; assembly: GCF_014648355.1. GTDB lineage: Bacteria > Actinomycetota > Actinomycetes > Mycobacteriales > Micromonosporaceae > Actinoplanes > Actinoplanes azureus. The sequence continues at coordinate 1,543,737 of NZ_BMQY01000001.1, read as the reverse complement.
CCGGCCCAGCAATCGGCCTTCCCGCTCCCACCGGCCCGGCCTTTCCCCCCGCCGCCGGATTTCGCTCCGCCGTCAGCCCAGGCGCCGGCTTTCCCCCAGCCGCCGGCCCAGGCGCCGGATTTCGCTCCGCCGTCAGCCCACGCGCCGGATTTCCCTCCGCCGTCACCTCAGTTCTCGGCCCCGGCGACAGCCCCGGCACCGACTCCGGCCCAGCCCACGGCCCGGGCTACGGCTCCGGCGTCCGCTCCAACCTCGGCACCGACCTCCGCTCCAACCTCGGCACCGACCTCCGCTCCGACCTCGGCACCGGCGGGTGACCCGGGTATCTACCGGCCGTTGGATCGCGCCGTGCCTGTTCGTCCGGTTTCGCCGACCCTCCCGCCGGCACCTCCTATCGAGCCAAAAACGCTTGAGAACGGTGCAAACCAGGCCTCCACCGAGCAGGCTCACTCCGCCGACTCTCCGTGGGCCCATCCGCCGCAGCGCCCCTTCTCCCAGGCCATGCCGGGCACAACCGCTCCGGTGTCCGGAGCCGGCAATCCCTTGCCGGGAATGAACAAACCCGTGTCCGGGCCGAGCGCTCCCGTCTCCGGGCCGAGCGCTCCCGTCTCCGGGCCGAGCGCTCCCGTCTCCGGGCCGAGCGCTCCCGTCTCCGGGCCGAGCGCCCCCGTGTCCGGGCCGAGCACTCCCGTCTCCGGCCCGAGCACTCCTGTGTCGGGGCCGAGCGCTCCCGTGTCCGAGGAACGGATCTTCTACCCGACGACCTCGCCACGGCAGGGCGACGAAGACGGCAGCGACGGCGAGCCGAAGAGCACCGGAGCGGTGTACCGTCCCGGCCCGATCTCTCCCGAACCCCGGGCCGCCGTGGCGCCGCCGCGGATTCCTCACCAGCCCACGCCCTCGCATCTGGCGCCCGTGACCCCGGCGGTCCCCATGCCGCCGAGCTCCGCATCTCCCCGGCCAGGCGGCACTCCGCACGGCCAGCTCGGCATGCCTTACGGTCAGCCGGTCGACCACCCCGCCCAGCCCGGCCAACCGGGCGCCCAGCCCGGCCTACACCCCGGCCAGCCGGGCGCACAGCCAGCCCAGCCGGGCGCACACCCCGGCCAGCCCGGCCCACACCCGGGCCAGCCCGGCCCACACCCGGGCCAGCCGGGCGCACCGCTCGGCCAGCCCGTCGCACACCCCGGCCAGCCGGGTACACACCCCGGCCAGCCCGTCGCACACCCCGGCCAGCCGGGTACACACCCCGGCCAGCCCGTCGCACACCCCGGCCAGCCCGTCGCACACCCCGGCCAACCCGGCATGCAGCAGGGACGGCCGGAATCGTCGCAGCCCGGCTCGGGCGTGTCCTGGCCGGCCGAGGCGCAGCCGCCCATGCCCGGTCCCTATCCACCGGCCGTCGTGCCCCCGCAGCGTGGCGTCCCGCAGCAGCCCGGGCAGAATCCGCCGCCGGTGGATCCGTACCAGCAGCTGCCGTGGGTCTCCGACGGCACGCCGACCGCCGAGGAGTTCGCGCGGCGGCGGCTGGCGAAGCCGGCCGAGCCGGTGGCCACCATGGGTGCGCGCGCGATGTTGCAGAAGGGCACGATGGGCCTGGTCCGGCTCGCGCCCGGCAAGCGCGAGCAGGAATACAAGCAGGACGTCGAGATGGTCCGGCGCAACTTCGGCGGACTGCGGCAGGTCACCGTGGTCAATCCGAAGGGCGGCGCCGGCAAGACCGTCGCCGTGCTGCTGCTCGCGATGACCTTCGGGCAGAAGCGCGGCGGGTACGTGCTGGCCTGGGACAACAACGAGACCCAGGGCACGCTCGGCATGCGGGCACAGCAGGACTTCCACGCCCGTACGGTGCGCGACATGATGCGGGACCTGCACCTGTTCCGCGGGTCGCACGGGCGGGTCGGCGACCTGTCGCAGTATGTGCGGGCGCAGGGCGAGGGCATGTTCGACGTGCTGGCGTCCGACGAGTCAGCGACCGCGGGCGAGATGCTCACGGCCAGCGCGTTCGCCGAGATCCGGGAGATCGTCAGCCGGTTCTACAAGCTGATCTTCGTGGACACCGGGAACAACGTGCGCGCGCAGAACTGGCAGGCGGCCATGGACGCCACCGACCAGCTGGTGATCACGATGTCGGCCCGTAACGACTCCGCGGAGACCGCCGCGCGCATGCTCGACCATCTGGAGCAGAGCGGGCGGCAGCGGCTGGTGCGGCAGGCGGTGAGCGTGGTCACCATGCCGCCGACCCGCAAGGACATCGACCTGCCGGCGATCCAGCGGCACTTCGCCGCCCGGACGCGGGCCGTGCTGCTGGCGCCGTACGAAAAGCTGATCGACTCGGGTGAGCCGATCCGCTACGGGCAGTTGTCGAACGGCACCCGCGACTCGTGGCTGAAGATCGCCGCCGCGGTCGCGGAGGGCCTGTAACGGCCACCGCCCCGCGCCTGGACATCAAACGCGACCGCCCGAGCCAGCAAGGAAGGCGGCCGCCAAGACAGGGCACAAGGACAGGCGGCCGCCAAGAGCACGCCAGAGGATAGGCGGCCGCCAGGAGCCGCCAGAAGGACAGGCGGCCGCCCAAGAGCACGCCGCAAGGACAGGCGGCCGCCAGGGAAAGCGAGAAGAGGCGGTCAGGTGAGGGCGTCGGCGGCGGCCGGGTCGCTGTCGCGCAGGAACTGGGCGCACCGGGCGGCCTCGTCGGCCTCGCCGATCTCCGCCGCGGCCAGCGACAGGCTGTGCAGGCAACGCAGGAAGCCCTGGTTGGGCCCGTGCGCCCAGGGCACCGGACCGTGGCCCTTCCAGCCGCTGCGGCGCAGCGCGTCGAGGCCCCGGTGGTAGCCGGTACGGGCGTACGCGTACGCCGTCACGGGCTGCTTGTCGGCCAGCGCGCGGTGTGCCAGCGCCGCCCATCCCCCGCTGTACGCCGGGAACCGGGCCGCCACCTCCTTGTACGCCTCGTCGGTGCCGGTCTTCGCCGCCTCGGCCAGCGCCGCGTCGGCCGCCTCGTCCGCGGGCAGGTGCGTCGCCGGTGGCTCGGGAAGGAGATTCTGCATGCCCCTATTCAACCCGCACCGCCACACCTGATTCCCCGGACCCACCGACATCCGGACGGAACCGCCCTGGGGCGTTTCGCGCGGTGGATACCTTAGGGAGATGTTCGGGGATCCCACTCATCCGTTCGACGCCACCGAGTGCGAGGTGGAGTCGCGTGCCGAGCTCGAGGTGCATCTCGCCAAGCGGTCGCTGGCCGGGCTGATCGTGCTCGGGTTGCGGCTCGACCTCGACCCACCCGACCTCACCGACGTCGACGTGTCCGGCACGCTGTTCGTCGGGTGCAAGGTGGCGTCGGCCGAGGTGGAGGTCGACCTGATCCGGCGGGGCGCGCACCTGATCCCGCCGTTCGACGCCCGGCCGTACCCGACGCATCCGGCCCTGCTCTACACGCCGGAGGATCTCTCCTTCGGGTTCGCCCAGGACGGCTTCGCCGGGATGTTCGACACCCGGGTCTACCAGCACTTTCTCGATCACGGTGGGGCGGCGCCGGACCTGCGGGAGGCGATCTCGCAGCGGTTGCACGACGCCGGGATCGACAACGCGCTCGGCAAGGCGCTGGCCGCGTGGATCGGTGCGCACGGCACCCAGGGCGCGGTCGGCATCATGGGCGGGCACGCCGAGCCGCGCGGCTCCACGGCGTACCGGATGGCCGCGACCCTGTCCCATCGCCTGGCCGCGGCCGGCCGCCTGATCGTGACCGGCGGCGGGCCGGGCGTGATGGAGGCGGCCAACCTGGGCGCGTACTTCGCGACCCGCAGCGAGGCCGAGCTCTCCCTCGCGATCGACCGGCTCGCCCCCACCCCGGATTTCCGGGACCACGACCCGTACACCGCGGCCGCGCTCGCCGTGCGCGCCGAGTTCCCCGCGCCGGCCGCCGGTGCGGGCGATGTGGTCGGGCATCTCACACACGGCGGCCTGGCCCTGCCGACCTGGCTGTACGGCCACGAGCCGGCCAACCTCTTCGCGGGCCAGATCGGCAAGTACTTCTCCAACGCGGTCCGCGAGGACTCGATCCTGCGGCTGTCCCGCGGCGGGATCGTGTTCGCGCCGGGCTGGGCCGGCACCGTGCAGGAGGTGTTCCAGGCCGCGACGAAGACCTTCTACCGTACGGACGGCCCGTCCGGCGCCTTCGTCTTCCTCGGCGTGGCGCACTGGGCGGACCTGCCGGTGGAGGCCCTGCTCCGGCCCCTGCTGGCGCGGTCGCCGTACGGCGACCAGTCGCACCTGCTGGTGGTGACGGACTCCCTGGACGAGGCGATGGCGGCGCTCAGCGCTTCGCCCGCCGCTTGAGCGTCCGCGCGTAGTCCGGGAAGCGAGCCTTGGCGATCATCCCGCGGTCGGGGCTGCGCAGCACGATGCCCTCCGCGCCGCGGCCCGCCCTGTCGTCGAGCGGTACGCGGGTGTGCGGCAGCAGCTCGCGCAGGAAGGCTTCCGTCTTCTCGATGCCGGCCGGAAGCTCGGCGGCATCCGCGGTGAAGAGCCGGGGCGGGAGCTCGAGGCCGGCCTCCTCCGCGGCGGCGACCAGGGCGTCCTCGGCCAGGAACGGCTGCCCGCCCGCCTCCCGCCAGGCCGCGATGCGCTCGGCCGGCCAGCCCAGCGGCTCGGCGGGATCCGGCTGCACCAGCACGGCGAAGAGGCGCCAGCCCACCTTCGCCGGGTCGCTCGTGTACTGCTTCGCCGCGGCACCGATCTTGCCGCCGTACAGCTCGACGTAGAAGACCCGGATCTCGCCGGTCACCGGGGTGAGGCGTTCGGCGACGGATTTCAGCGCGGCGACGATGCCCTGCGCCGGGTTGGCGATGCGGTCGCCCCGGGCGCGGAGATCCATGCCTGGCAATGAAGCGTGGCGCCGCCACCAGCACAAAGCCTTTACCGGCCACGATGTGGCACCGGTGGGTCACACTGCGGCCATGGACATCTTCTGGATCTTCCTGGTGGTCGTGCTGGTGGTGGCCGTGGCGGCCAAGAGCTCGCGGCGGAGCGGGTCGCGGCGGTCCTCGGACGGCGGTTTCTGGGCCATGGGCAGCGACGGCGGCGGCTCGTGGGGTGACGGCGGCGGCAGCTGCGACAGCGGTGGCGGTGGCGGTGGCGGCGGAGGCGGCTGCGACTGACGGTCAGGCGACGCGGACCCGGCGCCAGCTGGCCACCGGAAGATCCATTTCGGGTACGCCCGTCAGCCCGTTCTCGTCCATCGCGTTGTAGACCGCGAGCCGCGCCCCCTCGAAGAGGAACTCGACCGCGTGCAGGACGCGGGGCCGCCACTCCGCGACGGTGGTGCGCTCGACGATGTTGACCTCGCGCAGGATCCGGCCCCGGGCCTGCCGCAGGGCCGCATGCGGATCGGCGCGCCAGTCGAGCTGGATGCCGGTCGCGTACCAGTCGATGGGGGCGCTCATGTCCACCTGGTCCCAGGTGATGGCGCACTCGTCGAACTTGCGGTGGGTGATCTCGACGTTGGTGCCGCCGAAGCCGAGGATGACCGGGCCGTCGGCGAACCAGCCGCGCGCGGACATGTCCCACATCAGCCAGCCGTGCAGCAGCTTGCGGCCGATCAGCTGCGCGAACCGTCCACGGTGGACGGCGGCGAGGGCACCGGCGTCGTAATGCCACTCCGGTTCGTACCCCTCGATGCCGAGCAAGATCACCGCCTCCGTGAGCCGAAGAGGACGATCGTACCCACGCCTCGGCGGGGCCTGGCAACACAGCGGTGGCCGGCCCCACGTACGGGGACCGGCCACCGGCGAGGTGTTACTTCGCGAGGGTGGTGCCCGTCGAGCGCAGGTGCTCGCACGCCTCGACGACGCGCTTGGCCAGGCCGTTCTCGGCCAGCTTTCCCCAGGCGCGCGGGTCGTACATCTTCTTGTTGCCGACCTCGCCGTCGACCTTGAGGACGCCCTCGTAGTTGCGGAACATGTGGTCGGCCACCGGGCGGGTGAACGCGTACTGCGTGTCGGTGTCGATGTTCATCTTCACCACGCCGTAGTCCAGGGCGCCGTGGATCTCCGAGAGCAGCGAGCCGGAGCCGCCGTGGAAGACCAGGTCGAATGGCTTCTCCTTGCCGTACTTGGCGCCGACCGCCTCCTGGATCTCCTTGAGGATCTCCGGGCGCAGCTTGACGTTGCCCGGCTTGTAGACGCCGTGCACGTTGCCGAAGGTCAGGGCCGTCATGTAGCGGCCCTTCTCGCCCAGGCCCAGGGCGGCGGCGGTGGCCAGGCCGTCCTCGACGGTGGAGTAGAGCTTGTCGTCGATCGCGGCCGAGACGCCGTCCTCCTCGCCGCCGACGACGCCGACCTCGATCTCGAGGATGATGTGAGCGTCGGCCGCCAGGCTCAGCAGCTCCTCGGCGATCTGCAGGTTCTCGTCGAGCGGCACCGCGGAGCCGTCCCACATGTGCGACTGGAAGAGCGGCGCCCGGCCGTTGGCGACGCGCTCCTTGCTGATGGCCAGCAGCGGGCGTACGTACCCGTCGAGCTTGTCCTTCGGGCAGTGGTCGGTGTGCAGCGCGATGTTGATCGGGTAGTTCTTGGCCACCTCGGTGGCGAACTCGGCGAGGGCGACCGCACCCGTGACCATGTTCTTCACCGTCGGGCCCGAGACGTACTCGGCGCCGCCGGTGGAGATCTGGATGATGCCGTCGCTGCCGGCCTCCGCGAAGCCCTGGAGGGCGGCGTTGAGGGTCTGCGAGGACGTGACGTTGATCGCGGGGTACGCGAACGCGCCGGCCTTGGCGCGGTCGAGCATCTCGGCGTAGACCTCAGGGGAAGCGATGGGCATCGGTGTGCGCTCCTTGATCTTGCAGACGGGAGAGGGCTCCAGCAGGCAGTATCGCGCAGCGGGGAGGGTGGAGGAAATCGCGTGCCGGTTTACGTACCGTGACGGCCGGGGACCGGGCACCATTGATGGTGCCCGCGACTGCGGAAAGGGAGTCGACCATGACGTACCCGAGTAACGAGCACGACCTGGAGACGCCGGAGGTGGACGCGGCCGAACAGGCCACCGAGGCGGCACCCGGCTGGCTCGACGCCGATCGAGACGACACGGAGGTGCCCACCGTGACCGAGGCGTCCGCCTGGGCCGCGAGTGAGGAGAACCGGATAGTCGAGCTGGAGGACGACTACCGCTGAGCCGGGCGGCGATCACGCCGCGCAAATCGGTCGCCCGGGCGGAACCGGCGCTGCGATCATCGGTCGGTGCTGCTCACCCTGACGACCACGCACCGGCCGGCGACCGACCTCGGTTACCTGCTGGTCAAGCACCCCGGCAAGGTGCACTCCTTCGACGTGCCCACCGGCACGGCGCACGTCCTGTTCCCGGACGCCGCCGACGACCGGTGCACGGCCGCACTCCTGCTCGACGTCGACCCCGAGCGGCTCAGCGCCGCTCGTGGCGGCCGGCGACAGCAGACGGCGCCGGAGTCGTTCACGCTCGGTCAGTACGTCAACGACCGTCCGTACGCCGCTTCCAGCCTGCTGGCGAGCGCGCTCGCGAAGGTCTTCCGCAGCGCCCTGCGCGGCGAGTCGAAGGACCGCCCGGAGCTCGTCGGCGTGCCTCTGCCGCTGGAGATCGACGTCCCCGTGTTGCGGGGCACGACCGAGCTGGCCACCCGCCTGTTCGCGCCGCTCGGCTGGGCCGTGACGGCGACGCCGGTCCCGCTCGAGCCCGAGCTCGGCGGCCACAGCCGCTACGTCGGCCTGCGGCTGGTCGGTGAGCTCACGGTCGCGGCCGCGCTCAACCATCTGTACGTGCTCCTGCCCGTCCTCGACGACGCCAAGCACTACTGGGTCGCGCCCGACGAGATCGACAAGCTGCTCCGGGCCGGGGAGGGCTGGCTGGCGGGGCATCCGGAGAAGGTGCTGATCGCCCGCCGCTACCTGGCGCACCGCCGGTCGCTGGCCGCGAGCGCGCTGGAGCGGCTCGACCACGACGACGCGGACACCGTCGACGCCCCCGAGGACACGGCCGCCGACGAGGACGCCGAGCTGCCGGTGGCCCGCCGGCAGTCGCTCGCCGAGCAGCGCCGGGACGCCGTCCTGGCCGCGCTCGCCGACGCCGGCGCGGCCCGCGTGCTCGACCTCGGCTGCGGCGGCGGCGCGCTGCTCGGCGCCCTGGTCAAGGACAAGCGCTACACCGAGATCGTCGGTACGGACGTCTCCGCGCGCGCCCTCGACCTGGCCCACCGCCGGCTGCGCCTGGACCGCGTCCCGGAGCGGCAGCGCGGCCGGGTCACCCTGTGGCAGTCGGCTCTCACCTATCGCGACGACCGGCTGAAGGGGTACGACGCCGCGGTGCTGATGGAGGTGATCGAGCACCTCGACCCGCCGCGGCTGCCCGCGCTGGAGGCGTCGGTCTTCGGCCACGCCCGGCCCGCCACGGTGGTCGTGACCACGCCGAACGCCGAGTACAACGTCCTCTACGAGGGCCTGAGCGGCATGCGGCACAGCGATCACCGCTTCGAGTGGACGCGCGCCGAGTTCGCCGGCTGGACGGCCCGCACGGCGAGCGCGCACGGCTACGAGGTCGCCCTGCACGGCGTCGGAGAGACCGACGAACGGTACGGCACCCCCACCCAGCTGGCGATCTTCACCCGGAAGGAGGCGGCATGACCGAGATCGACATCCCCGAGCTGGCGCTCGTGGCGCTCGTCGGCGTCTCCGGATCCGGCAAGTCCACCTTCGCCCGGCAGCACTTCGCGCCGACGCAGGTGCTCTCCTCGGACTTCTTCCGCGGCCTGGTCGCCGACGACGAGAACGACCAGTCGGCGTCCGCCGACGCGTTCGACGTGCTGCACTACGTGGCGGCCAAGCGGCTCAAGGCGGGCCGGCTCACCGTCGTGGACGCCACCAACCTCCAGCCGCACGCCCGGGCCGGGCTGGTCAAGGTGGCCCGGGAGCACGACGTACTGCCGGTCGCGGTGGTGCTGGACGTGCCGGAAGCGCTGGCGTGGGAGCGCACGCAGGCTCGCGAGGACCGTACCTTCGGCCGCCAGGTGCTCACCCGGATGCACCGTGACCTGCGCCGCTCCCTGGGCCAGCTGGCCCGCGAGGGCTTCCGCAAGGTGCACGTGCTGCGCGGCGCCGAGGAGATCGCGGCCGCCACGATCCGCTACGAGAAGCTGTTCAACGACAAGCGGGAGCTCACCGGCCCGTTCGACATCATCGGCGACGTGCACGGCTGCCGGGCCGAGCTGGACGCCCTGCTCACCACGCTCGGTTACGCGGTGACCCGCGACAACGCGGTGCATCCGGAGGGGCGTACGGCGGTCTTCGTCGGCGACCTGGTGGACCGCGGCCCGGACTCCCCGGGGGTCCTGCGCCTGGTGATGGGCATGGTCGAGGCCGGCACGGCGATCTGCGTGCCGGGCAACCACGAGCAGAAGCTCGCGCGCAAGCTCGACGGCCGCAACGTGCAGCTCACCCACGGCCTGCCGGAGACGCTGGCCCAGCTCGAGGCCGAGACCCCCGAGTTCGTGGCCAGGGTGCGTACCTTCATCGACGGCCTGGTCAGCCACTACGTGCTCGACGGCGGCAAGCTCGTCGTCGCGCACGCCGGCCTCAAGGAGGCCTACCACGGCCGCGCGTCCGGCCGGGTGCGCTCCTTCGCCCTGTACGGCGAGACGACCGGCGAGACCGACGAGTACGGCCTGCCGGTCCGCTACCCGTGGGCCCGCGACTACCGCGGCTCGGCGGCGGTCGTGTACGGCCACACCCCGACGCCCGAGCCGGAGTGGATCAACAACACGATCTGCCTCGACACCGGTTGCGTCTTCGGCGGCAAGCTCACCGCCCTGCGCTGGCCGTCCCGCGAGATCGTCTCGGTGCCGGCGGCGCGCGAGTACTACGCCCCGGCCCGGCCGCTGGTCGCCGAGCCCGCCCGCCCGGACGAGGGCCTGGACCTCGCGGACGTGACCGGCCGCCGGCACCTCGACTACGGGTACGGCCGGACCACCGTCGCCGCCGAGAACGCCGCCGCGGCGCTCGAGGTGATGAGCCGCTTCGCGCTGGCACCCGAGACGCTGGTGTGGCTGCCGCCGACGATGGCGCCCTGCTCCACCGCGACGGTGGAGGGTTACCTCGAACACCCGTCGACGGCGTTCGCCGATCTGCGGTCGGCCGGCGTCGGCACGGTGGTGTGCGAGGAGAAGCACATGGGCTCGCGGGCCGTCGTACGCATCTCGAAGGACGGATCGGGCGACGCGATCTGGACCCGCACCGGGCGGCCGTTCTTCGACGCCGGCCGCAACGAGGCGCTGCTGGCCCGGGTACGCGCCGCCGCGACCGGGGCGGGGCTGCTGGACGACGGCTGGCTGCTGCTCGACACGGAGCTGCTGCCGTGGTCGGCGAAGGCGGAGGGCCTGATCCGCGAGCGCTACGCCGGCGTGGGCGCGGCCGGCCGGACCGCACTGCCGGCGGCCCTGTCGGTGCTCGACCGGGTCGCCGCCCGGGGGCTCGACGTGAGCGCGCTGCGCGAGCGGATCGAGCTGCGAGCGGCGGAGATCGCCGGCTACTCGGCGGCCTACCGGGCGTACGTGCGGCCTGTCGACGGTCTGACCGGAGTCACCCTCGCGCCCTTCGCGGTCCTGGCGGGTCCCGGTGTCAGCCACAAGGACAAGGACCACGGGTGGCACCTGGGCATCGCGGACCAGCTGGTCGCGGCGGATCCGGAGCTGTTCACGCCGACCCGCCGGATGGTGGTGGACCTCGGCGATCCGGAGGCGGAACGGGCGGCGACCGACTGGTGGCTCGCGCTGACCGCGGCCGGCGGCGAGGGCATGGTCGTCAAGCCGTACGCCGGGCTGGGCGCGACCGACGCCCGGGGACGCCTGGTGCAGCCCGGGGTGAAATGCCGCGGAAGGGAGTATTTGCGGATCATCTACGGACCCGAGTACACCCGTCCCGACCAGCTCGCCCGGCTTCGGCAGCGGCGGCTCGGCCGCAAGCGGAGCCTGGCTCTGCGTGAGCACGGCCTGGGCCTGGCGGCGCTGGACCGGCTGGCCGAGGGCGCCCCGCTGTGGCGCGTCCACGAGCTGGTCTTCGCCATCCTGGCTGCGGAATCGGAACCGGTCGATCCCCGGCTGTAATCCACAGCGTTCACACAGGTGCCGGCATGGCAGCGGCCGGTACCCTTCCTTCTCGTGACTTACCGTGCGCTCACCGAGCAGCTCGCTCTGAACCCGATGGACCCGAAGGACCTGCTGCAGACCTTCGGGTTGATCGGCGTGTGGGTGATCCTCTTCGCGGAGACCGGCCTGCTGGTCGGCTTCTTCTTCCCCGGGGATTCGCTGCTGTTCCTGGCGGGCGTGGCCGCGTCGCCGGTGGCCGACTCCATCTTCGGCGACGGCACCCGGATGTCGCTGACCGGCCTGTTGATCGGCGCGCCGCTCTGCGCGATCGTCGGCGCCCAGCTCGGCCACGTGCTCGGCGCCAAGTACGGCCGGCGCATGTTCGACCGCCCGGACAGCAAGCTGTTCAAGCGGGAGTACGTGGAGAAGGCCGAGTACTACTTCGAGAAGTTCGGCCCGGCGAAGGCAGTGGTCCTGGCCCGGTTCATCCCGATCGTCCGTACGTTTCTCAACCCGGTCGCCGGCACGCTCGGCATGCCGGCCCGGCAGTTCCTGCTCTGGAACATCGTCGGCGCGATCCTGTGGTGCGACGGCATCGTCCTGATCGGCTACCTGCTGGCCGACCGGATCTACAAGGCCATCGGGCCCAAGATCGACCGCTACATCCTGCCGGTCGTGGCGCTGATCATCCTGATCTCCGTGCTGCCGATCCTCATCGAGGTGATCCGCGAGCGCAGGGCGAAGAAGCGCGCCGGGGACGCGGGCCTGGCCGAGGAGGTCGGCCCGGCGACCGCGATCGGCGTGGTGGCGGCGGCCACCGTGGCCGGCATCGCCGACGAGGTGGCCCACCACCACGAGCACCACGGCGAGGAAGCCGGTCACGGCCGAGACGCCTACGGGCAAGGCCCCGACTACGGACAGGGCGGGGGCTACGGTCAGGGCGGCGGCTACGGACACGCGGGCGGCTACGGCACCGGTCAGGACGACCCGGGTAGCCACCGGCCGCGTCACTGAAGCGGACGGGCCTCACTGCAGCCGAGACGCCACACGAGGCGGTGCCGGCTCGCCCGGCTGGCCCGTCCTGGCTGGCCGCCCCCGGCTAGTCTGCCCGGGCCGGGCCGCCCCGCGGCCGGCGCGGCCTTCGCCGTCGCTCAGACGGTGACGGGCTGGCTGCCGGCCAGGCGGTCCAGGAACTCCTCCGGAACCTCGCGGAGGTTGTCCAGCCGACCGAGGGTGAGCGCCCGATAGGTGAGCTGGGCGGCCTCCTCGAGGTTGCGCGCCCGCTTGTGGGCGAGCTCCACGCTGTCCGCCATGACCACGCAGCCGTGCTGGCTCAGGACCAGGCAGTTGGTGCCGTCGGCGGCCATCGCCGCGGTCAACGCCGCCACCTCGGCACTGCCGGGCAGCCGGAACGGCACGGTCGACACCCGCGTCAGGTAGTACGCATGATCGGTGGTCACGATCCTGATGTGCTCACCCAGGGCATCCAGCAGCAGCGCCGTCTGGGGATGCAGGTGGACGATGGCGTTGACGTCCGGGCGCGCCCGGTAGAGCGCGAGATGGAGCGCCAGCTCCGTCGTCGGCGTCAGGCGCGGCACCGGCACGCCGCCGGTGCCCAGGGCGGCGGGCGCACCGTCGGCGATGCGCACCGGCGCGAACGACGACCGGCTCAGCCGATCCAGCCAGGCACCGCTCGCGGTCACCCAGCAGGCTTCCTCGTCGGGAATGCGGGCGGACAGATTCCCGCCCGATCCACAGACCAATCCGGCCTGGACCACGTCGTAGCCCACGTGCGCGAGCTGGTCACGCAGGTCACCGGGCACGTAGTTCAACCGTCGACTCCTCGGGTCCTCGGGGGTGGATCCTGATGGAGGTGTCCCGCCTGGCGTCACGCTCGACGATCCGGGTGACGCCAGGCACCTGTCCGCCGCTGTCCCGGCGGTCTTGCCACTTCTGTCGTTGTACCAAAGCCGCCCTGCCGACCGGTGTGCCTTTCCACAGGCCTGGACCGGCTTGGCACGCTTCCTGCCGGTTGCCGGGTTACTTCTGCCGGTCGGCCCGCTGCGGTAGGCCCGCATCCGGTCGGCCCACTGCGGTCGGCCGACTGCAGTGGGCCCGCAATCGGTCGGCCCGCTGCGGTAGGCCCGCATCCCGTCGGCCCGCTGTGGTCGGCCCGCTACGGTCGGCCCGCTGCGGTAGGCCCGCATCCCGTCGGCCCGCTGTGGTCGGCCCGCTACGGTCGGCCCGCTGCGGTAAGCCCGCATCCCGTCGGCCCGGTCCGGTCGGCCCGCTTCCAGGTGGGCTGGAAGCCGGTGGGTCGTCACCCTGGCCTGCCGGTTCGACTCCGCGAGCTGCCCGAAGGATGCACCGCCCTCCCTGAGCGGGCCTGCCCGTGGCCCGTCAGGTCGGAGCGGGCATCTCCCGCGATGGTCCGGCGCCGGCACGACCGCTTCCCGGTCCGTCCTGAAGGAACGAACCCTCTCGCGATCCGGCCGACCCCGGTCAAGTCCCTTGAAGACCGCCGTACGAGCCTGGTGGGCAGGCTTCCCCGTCAGCGGTTCTCTCGCGGAGCCCGCCCGGTGACAACGGGCTTGCCCCACAACCGGCCCAGCGTCAGCGGGCCTTCTTCGTGGCCCGCTTGCGCGGCGGGGTGAGCAGGTCCGCGATCGTGGCGATCGCGGTCGGGACCAGGCGGTAGTAGGCCCACACGCCGCGCTTCTCGCGCTCGAGCAGGCCCGCCTCGGTCAGGATCCGCAGGTGGTGGCTCACGGTCGGCTGCGACAACCCCAACGGCGCGGTGAGGTCGCAAACGCACGCTTCTCCATCCGAAGCGGACTGGATGAGGCTGAGCAGCCGGAGCCGGGCGGGGTCCGCGAGTGCCTTGAGCACCCCGGCCAGCCGCTCCGCATCGGCACGTTCAATAGGCTCGCCGGCCAGCGGCGAGATCTGAGGCATTGTCATTTCCGCCAACGCAGTTCCCACGATCTCCATCCTTCCACCAACTGCATCGATTCTCCTGCATGTGCGCAGGAACGAACCGGCTGACTTTCAGGCCGTAAGGCCGAAGTCGATCAAACGGTAGGGCGATCGACACGCCGGTCCGGCACCCCGCACGGCGGCGCCCGCACCCCGATCCACCATTCCCGCGACACCGACTTCGGTCTCTGCCTCCTGCAACGCCTCAGTCGCCGTCTGGTCGCTGTCCAACACCGTCGAGCTCCTCGATCCCCACCCCGGGAGTGAGGGACCCCACATTTCGATTTCGCGATCAGTACGCCGACCGACCAGCGGCCGCCCGCTCACTGAACCCACCGTGTATGGCACGGTCACACGGCGAGGTTGTGCGCCACAGTCGCCTTCACGACCCGATGAAAGCACGGCACAACGCTGCGCGACGGGCAATTCAGTGATGAATTTACGCAGGTCGTGGTGGGCTTCCATGACATCGAGCGTACTGGCTGTCCGGAAACCGGAACGATCTGCCCTGGCGGGGCGGAAAGGAACGATTGACGCACGTAGTTAACTTGCCGGTAACAGGAAATATTGTTAACTGTACCCCCTCCAGCCACTCCGCGACTATCGGCATAGATGCAGCTCAAAGCGCTTTTGGCAGCCCCGGCTCCCGAGGACCGAGACAACGACGGTCATCGACCGAGTACGGACTGACACCGATGTCATCCACACACATCTGTCCGTCCTCGGCGAAAGCCCGTCCGGACAGCGTCAGCAAAGAGACCCTTGTCGCACAACGCTACCCGTTCGGGTGACGTACAACCGTCGATATCATGTCCCTCTTCAGCTGGACCGGTAGTCCGGAGAGGACCCTCCCGGGCTATTGACGGTAGATCCGCACCCAGCGGCACCCGTGGATTGGTCCGGCGACGGTGAATCCCGCCACTGCCCGCAACCATCGACGCCCTCCGAACACCGGCAACCGCCATCCGACACAGCACTCGTCACCCGGCGCTCGGCACCCGACATCGGCGTCCGGCACCCGGACCCACCGCCCGGCACCCGACATCGGCGTCCGGCACCCGGACCCACCGCCCGGCACCCGACATCGGCGTCCGGCACCCGGACCCACCGCCCGGCACCCGACATCGGCGTCCGTTACCCGCCGCCCGGCACTCGACACTCGGGACCCGGCGCTCGCCGCGCCGGTGCTCGGGCGAAGGAGCGTGCGCGTCTAGGAAGGGTCGTGCGCGCTTGGAGAATGATCGTCCGCAGCCGACGAAAGACCGGGCGCCGCCGGAGGAGGTGACACCGACGAAGGATGGGGCCCGCCCGGAGAAGGGGACGCCGACGAAGGTTCGTGGGGCTCCGGCGAAGGGTGCGCGGGGTTAGGCGACGGCAGGGGCGCGGTGGGCGTCATGGGTTGCGGGGGTGCCCACGGGCTCGGCCCCTCGGATTCCTGCGCCGAGGGTCCGGGCATCGCCGACGCCGGGCCTCCCGGATACGGCCCAGGACCCGCGGAATACGGCCCCGGCCCGCCCGGGTGCGGCGCTGGACCCGCTGGCTGCGGCGCTGGACCCGCTGGCTGCGGCGCTGGACCCGCTGGCTGCGGCGCTGGACCCGCTGGCTGCGGCGCTGGACCTGCGGAGGACGGCGCCGGACCTGCAGGATGCCACGCCGGACCCGCGGAGAACGGCGCCGGACCCGCGGAGAACGATGCCGGACCCGTGGGATGCGGCGCCGGACCTCCCGCATGCGGTGCCTGGCCTCCCGGATAGGGCGCGCCGTACACCGGTGCCGGCGGGTATCCACCCTGCACAGTCCCGTAGCCCGCCGGCGCTCCGCCGGTCGCGGCGAACGGATCCGCCGGCGCGGGCTTCGGCGGTCGCCCGAAGAACTCCCGGGGCGCGGCCAGCAGCAGTACGCCCACCAGCACATAGCCGACCATCTGGGCGATAGCCAGCCCGACGTTGAGGCCGATCCAGGAGTCCGGGTACGCCTCGGCCAGCGCCTGTCCCAGGGATCCCGGCGCCGAGTCGCCGTCGCGCTGGAGCCCCACCGTCACCGTGGAGGCGCAGCCCGCGAGGAGCCCGAGCGCGCACACCACCAGGGTCGCGATGCGGAAGCCGTTGCTGCCCCGGCGCAAGCCCATCGCGAGCACGATGTAGAGCGCGAACAGGATGACCGCCAGGACCGCGCCCATGGCCGCGCCGATCCACAGCACGGTGACGAAGCCGTCGACGTCCTCGCTGTTGCCGGCGGTGTCGCGGAACCGCTCGACCGTGCCGGGGGCGGTCGCGAGGGTCGCCACCGCGTACGCCAGGCCCACCACCGCCATGACGATCAGCAGGACCGACGCGATGCCGAT
Source organism: Couchioplanes azureus (assembly GCF_014648355.1). GTDB lineage: Bacteria > Actinomycetota > Actinomycetes > Mycobacteriales > Micromonosporaceae > Actinoplanes > Actinoplanes azureus. The sequence goes on along the minus strand of NZ_BMQY01000001.1, from coordinate 1,527,307 downwards.
CGATGCCGGCCGGCGGGGCGCCGCGGCGGGCGTGGGTGGCGGGGCGGCCTCGGCCGGAGGCGGCGCTGCGTACGTCATGGAGGTCTCCCGGGTGATCCGTTGCGGACGAACCTACCCGGACGCGACACGCGCCGCCGGGCTTACCCGGCGGCGCGCGAGGGAACGGCCGTCAGGCCGGATCGGTGGGCTGACGACCCGGCTGATCCGGCGGCGAGTCCGGCGCCGACCCCGGCTCCGACGACCCGGCGGACGAGCCGGCCTCGGGGGACGACCCGGCCCCGGCAGACGAGCCCGCCCCGGCAGACGACCCTGCTCCGGCAGACGAGTCAGCCCCGCCCACGACCCCGGCGGACGAGCCAGGCCCGGCGGACGAGCCAGGCCCGCCCGGGGCACCGGCTGACGAATGCGAAGTCCCGGCGGCCGATTCCGAGGACCCGGTGGGAGGGGCAGGCGGCGGCGAGGCGTCGGAAGACGACGCGGGCGCACCCCAGGGATCCGTCGCCGGGACAGTGCCGGTGTGCGGCGGGTTGCCACCGGCCGGAGACGGCGGTGGGGTCGGCTGCTCGGGGCTTCCCGGATAGGCCGGGAAGCCGCCCGACGCCGGGTACGCGGGCTGCTGCCCGGGTCCCGCCTGGGGATAACCGCCGCCCTGTGGATATCCGGTCTGCGGGTGACCGGCCTGTGGATAACCCGGCTGGGGATAGCCCGGCTGGGGGTAGCCCGCCTGCTGCGGGTAGCCCGGCTGCCCGGGGTAGGGATACGGGTACGGATACGGCATGGACGGGTCCCAGGTCGCCTGCGGCTTGCGGAAGTACGCGTTCGCCGCCGGCAGCATCAGCAGGATCAGGGCTGCGAGCATCGCCACCACGAGCAGCACGGTCAGCGTCACCGTGATCGGCGCGTACCAGCTCGGTAGCTCCTCGGCGAGCCGCTGATCGATCTCGCTCTGGCTCGGCCCGCCGGTGTTGCCGGTGTCGAGGTTCATGCCGCTGGTCGCGGCGTTGCCGAGCAGGCCGAAGCCGTTGCAGCAGAGGAAGATGCCGCCGATGACCCAGGTGGTGACGCGGGAGCCCTGGCGTCCCCGGTTGTTGAAGATGGCAAGGATCGCCAGGCCGGCGCCGATCAGGATGTTGACGACCACCCCGACGACGATCGCGATGACGACCACGACCTCGAGGCCCTCCTCGTCGGCGCTCGCGTACAGGTCGCGGTAGACGTCCGAGATCGTGGAGACCGTGAACAGCGCGAGCACCGCGCTGAGGATGGACACGGCGGCGCTGAAGTACAGCAGGTACGACGAGACGGTGACGACCGTGGGACGTGACTTCGGTGCCGGTGCTGCCGGATACATCGGCGCTCCCTCCTAGATCCACTCACGGTATCGGGTTGACGCCAGATCCACGGACCCGAGGACGCGACGCCGGATGTGTGGCAACATCGCCCAACGTAGGACGAAATCGGATGAAATAGGTCGCTCGTTTGAGGGGCGACAGGAGTCGATCCCGCCCCATACACTTCCATCTCGTGGCGCGCCGCAGGCAGCAAAGTCCCTCGGCGTCGTCCCGTGCCCGACCGAGTCGCCGCCCCCGCTCACCCATCGCCGGGGCCGAGACGGACCGGATCAGGGCACCGTAGATCGCGCGGGCCGTGTGTCCAATGCCGCGGCCGCCCAGAACTCTTCCCAAAGGACCGGTGAGTCCCATGCCCCACGCAGACACCCTGACCGTCGTCCACCATGACGACACGAGCACCCGCTACACGGACGTCCGGTATCAGCTCCACCGCGACGGGATCAGGATCTGGTCCGAGGAGGGCGAGCACGCCCTCACGGACATTCTCATGACCCACGCCTACCGGCAGCGGGAGGCGAAGGCCAGCTAGCGAAGACGGCGAAGGGCCCCGAGTCGGACTCGGGGCCCTTCGTCGTTCTCAGGCGCGCGTGACGCGCAACCCGTCCTTCTGATCGTTCAGGTCGACCAGGACCGTGTCCCCGTCCGCGATCTCCCCGGCGAGCAGCGCCTTAGCGAGCGAGTCACCGATCGCCGACTGCACCAGCCGGCGCAGCGGCCGGGCGCCGTAGATCGGGTCGTACCCGTGCTCCCCCAGCCACTGCACGGCCGCCTCGGTGACGTCGAGGCTGAGCCGCCGGTCGGCGAGCCGGCTGCGCAGCCGGCCGAGCTGGATGTCGACGATGGCCGCCAGGTCCTGCGCGGTCAGCGCGTGGAACACCACGATGTCGTCCAGCCGGTTGAGGAACTCCGGCTTGAAGTGCGCGCGCACGCTCGCCATGACCTCCTCGCGCCGCTCCTCCTCGCCCAGGGTGAAGTCGGAGATGACCGACGAGCCCAGGTTGGAGGTGAGCACCAGGATCGCGTTGCGGAAGTCCACCGTACGGCCCTGCCCGTCGGTGAGCCGCCCGTCGTCCAGCACCTGCAGCAGCACGTCGAAGACGTCCGGGTGGGCCTTCTCCACCTCGTCCAGCAGCACCACGCTGTACGGGCGCCGCCGCACCGCCTCGGTGAGCTGGCCACCCTCCTCGTAGCCGACGTACCCGGGCGGGGCGCCGACGAGGCGGGCGACGGAGTGCTTCTCGCCGTACTCGCTCATGTCGATGCGGACCATGGCCCGCTCGTCGTCGAAGAGGAAGCCCGCCAGGGCCTTGGCCAGCTCGGTCTTGCCGACGCCGGTGGGGCCGAGGAAGAGGAAGCTGCCGGTGGGGCGGTCCGGGTCGGCCACGCCCGCACGGGCCCGGCGTACGGCGCCGGAGACGGCCGCCACGGCCTCGGCCTGGCCGACCACCTTGGCCTGCAGCGACTCCTCCATGCGCAGCAGCTTGGCGGTCTCGCCCTCCATCATCCGGCCGGCCGGGATGCCGGTCCACGAGGCGATGACCTCGGCGATGTCGTCGGCGCCGACCTCCTCCTTGACCATCGGCGGCTCGGTCTTCTCGTCCTCCGCCGCGGAGGCGCTCTCGATCTCCCGCTCGAGCGCGGGGATCTCCTGGTACTGCAGGCGGGACGCCCGTTCCCAGTCGGCCTCACGCTGGGCCCGTTCCAGCTCGGCGCGGGTCTGGTCGAGCTGCTTCTTGAGCTCGCCCACGCGGTTGAGGCCGCCGCGCTCGCGTTCCCAGCGGGCGTTGAGTGCGGTCAGCTCCTCCTCGCGGTCGGCAAGGTCGCGCTCGAGCCGCTCCAGCCGGGCGAGCGAGGCCGGGTCGGTCTCCTTCTCCAGGGCCAGCTTCTCGACCCGCATCCGGTCGACCTGCCGCTGGAGCTGGTCCAGCTCGACCGGGCGCGAGTCGATCTCCATGCGCAGCCGGGAGGCGGCCTCGTCGATCAGGTCGATGGCCTTGTCCGGCAGGAACCGGTCGCTGATGTAGCGGTCGGAGAGCGCCGCGGCGGCGACCAGGGCGGCGTCGGTGATCTGCACCCGGTGGTGGGCCTCGTAGCGGCCCTTGAGGCCACGCAGGATGCCGATGGTGTCCTCGACGGTGGGCTCGCCCACGACGACCGGCTGGAAGCGGCGCTCCAGCGCCGGGTCCTTCTCGATGTGCTCGCGGTACTCGTCGAGCGTGGTCGCGCCGACCATGCGCAGCTCACCGCGGGCGAGCATGGGCTTGAGCATGTTGCCGGCGTCCATCGAGCCCTCGCCCTTGCCGGCGCCGACGACGGTGTGCAGCTCGTCGAGGAAGGTGACGACCTGGCCGTTGGAGTTGCGGATCTCCTCCAGGACGCTCTTGAGGCGCTCCTCGAACTGGCCGCGGTACTGCGCGCCGGCGACCATCGCGCCCAGGTCGAGCGAGACGAGCTTCTTGTCGCGCAGCGTCTCGGGCACGTCGCCGGCGACGATGCGCTGGGCCAGGCCCTCGACGATCGCGGTCTTGCCGACGCCGGGCTCACCGATCAGGACCGGGTTGTTCTTCGTACGCCGGGACAGCACCTGCACCACCCGGCGGATCTCCGCGTCCCGCCCGATGACCGGGTCGATCTTGCCCTCGCGGGCCTGCGCGGTCAGGTCGACGCTGTACTTCTCCAGCGCCTTGTAGGTCTGCTCGGGGTCCTGGTTGGTGACCCGGCGATCGCCGCCGCGCACCGAGGGGAACGCGGCGACCAGGGCCTCCTCGGTGGCGCCGACGTCGCGCAGGGCCTTGCCGACCGCGCCGCCGACCCGGGCCAGGCCGGCGAGCAGGTGCTCGGTGGAGACGTACTCGTCACCGAGCGGCTTGGCGATCAGCTCGGCCTCGCCGATGGCGTTGACGAACTCGCGCGACAGGCTGGGCTCGGCGGTGCTGGCACCCCGCGCGGAGGGCTGCTGCTCGACCGCCCGGGCCGCGGCGCGCCGCACGTCGGCGGGGTTCGCACCGGCCGCGCGCAGCAGTGCCGGGGCGGTGGATCCGCCGGTGTCCAGCAGCGAGAGAAGCAGGTGCCACGGCTCGACGGTGGCGTGCCCCCGCTGGCTGGCGTCGGCGACCGCACCCGTGATGACGTCGCGGCTCTTGGTGGTTAGACGTTCGGCGTTCATGAGCTCCCCTGATCGGATCTTCCAAGAGATGCAGCATCCGCGTGGTACAGCAATCTGAGACTTGAGCGTATTCCACTCAACTCTAGGTCGGCGAGTCCATGCCGCGTCACACCTCTTCCGAGCCCGCACCCATTACCGTTGACTTCGTGCGCGTACGGGTAGAGCAGACACCCCTTCCTGGCATCGGCGTCCGCCACGACCTGGTGACGTCGTCGGGACGTACGGTCGGCGTGGTCTCGCACCGCAACGGCCGCCGCGACCTGGTCCTCTACGACGTGGACGACCCCGACTCGTGCCTCGCCTCGATACCGCTGACCGACGACGAGGCGGAGGCGCTGGCCGACGTCCTCGGCGCGTCGCTCATGCTGGGCCAGCTCTCCGGCCTGCGCGAGCAGGCGGCGGGCCTGCTCACCGAGCAGATCGCCCTGCCCGCCGGCTCCCCCTTCGTCGGCCGCCGGCTGGGCGACACCCGCGCCCGCACCCGCACCGGCGTGTCGATCGTGGCGGTGCTGCGCGACCGCGAGGTGATCCCCTCGCCCGGGCCGTCGATCGTCTTCGAGGCGAACGACGTGGTCGTCGCCGTCGGCACCCGCGACGGCCTGGGTGGCCTCACCGCCATCCTCGCCGGCGAACACGGCGACTGAGGCGCCGGTGCACAGCACGACGATCCTTCTCATCGAGGTCGGCGCGCTTCTCTTCGCGCTCGGCATGCTCGGGCGGCTCGGCCGTCGCATCGGGCTGTCGCCGATCCCGCTCTACCTGCTCGCCGGGCTCGCCTTCGGCCACGGCGGCCTCGTCCCGCTCTCGGCCAGCGAGCAGTTCATCGAGGTCGGCGCCGAGATCGGCGTCATCCTGCTGCTGGTGATGCTGGGCCTGGAGTATTCGGCGAGCGAGCTCGTCGGCAACCTGCGTGCGGCGGCCCCCGCCGGCCTCATCGACGCGCTGCTCAACGCCCTGCCCGGGGCGGCGTTCGCGCTGCTGCTGGGCTGGGGCTGGGAGGCGGCGGTGGTGCTGGCCGGCATCACCTGGGTCTCGTCGTCCGGCGTGATCGCCAAGGTGCTCGCCGACCTCGGCCGGCTGGGCAACCGCGAGACGCCGGTGATCCTCTCGGTGCTGGTCATCGAGGACCTGGCGATGGCGTTCTACCTGCCCCTGGTGACCGCCGTCCTGGCCGGGGCCGGGCTGCTGGGCGGGGCGAAGGCCCTGGCGGTCGCGGTCCTCACCGTGGTCGCGGTCCTCGTGGTGGCGATCCGCTACGGCAACGCCATCTCGAACTTCGTCTCGGTGAAGGACGCCGAGGCGCTGCTGCTCAGCGTGCTGGGACTGACCCTGTTCGTCGCCGGGGTCGCCGCGGAGCTGCACGTGTCCGCCGCCGTGGGCGCGTTCCTCGTCGGCATCGCGCTCTCCGGCCAGGTCGCGCACAGCGCGGTGCAGATGCTGTCGCCGCTGCGTGACCTCTTCGCCGCGGTGTTCTTCGTGTTCTTCGGCCTCTCCACCGACCCCGCCGCCATGCCGCCGGTGCTGCTGCCGGCGCTGGGCCTCGCCGCGCTCACCATGCTGACCAAGATCCTGACCGGCGTCTTCGGGGCCCGGCGCCGCGGCATCGCCCTGCCCGGCCAGGTACGCGCCGGGCTCGCCCTCATGCCCCGGGGCGAGTTCTCCATCGTCATCGCCGGCCTCGCGGTGGCCTCGGGCGTCGAGCCCGAGCTGGCCCCGCTCGCCACGGCATACGTCCTGATCACGGTGGTGACCGGGCCGCTGCTGGCCCGTTTGCCGGATTACGCCTGGTTCAAGACCGCGATCCGCCGGCGGATGGCGGTCCGCCCGCCGGCCGACCCGGTGCCGGCAGCCGACTGACCAGGAGATCTCCGGGCTGCGCAATGCTACTGACCGGTATCCGAAAGTGATACCTCATCACTTCCGCGGGAGCGATCTCACGCGCTAACGTGTCGCCGCGACAACAACGAGTTATCAGGGTGACCAGCGACACGCCGGACTTGACGAAGCTCACGGCGCAGGCGCGGGCCCTGAGCCTTCAGGAGGACGGCGGATGATCGAGCGAGATGGGGCGGCGTCGTGACTGTGCGTGAGTCGACGTTCTTCGGATTCGCCAACCCGGTCGACCCGCGGCCGGAGGAACTGCAAGCATGGGCGTACCACCCGGACGCGGTCCCGCTCGACGCCATGCCGTCGGACTGGGACCTGCTGATCGCGGGTGACGTGCTGGCGCCGACCCTGTTCGAGCTGGCGATGGACCGGCAGTGCCCGGCCCGGCGCTTCGCCCAGCACTGCATGTACATCTACGCGGCGGACGGGGTGCGCCCGAACGCGTCCTCGCAGCGCAAGCGCCGCCTGAAGAAGTACGTGGAGCGCGCGGAGGAGGTCGGCGACGAGCCGATGGCCATCTGGGCGCACAACTGCCGCGTGCTGATGACCCGCCCGGAACTCTTCGACTACCAGGACTGGATCGAGGGCGGCCTGGTGCGCCACCCGCGCCGCCTGGCACTCTTCGGCCGCCGCTGAACCCGGCTCCCGCCCGCCGCTCGATTCGGCTCTCGCCGTCGCTGGACCGGCCTCCCGGCGAGGCTCGGCCCTCCCCGCGAGGCTCGGCTCACCTATCGCCCGAGCGGCGCGGGCGCCACACGACCAGGGCGGTCGACGGGCGCTCCTGCCGCACCAGGTCCCGGCGCGGGTAGGGCCCGACGGACTCCAGCTCCGCGATGCGCCGGTACGCCTCGTCGAGCTGCGACTCCAGCTGGGTGATCCGTTCCTGCAGCTCGCCGGCGAGCTGCTCGAGACCGATGATCCGCTTGATGCCGGCCAGGTTGACGCCGTCCTCCTGGCTCAGCTTCTGCACCTCGCGGAGCAGCGCGACGTCCCGCTCGCTGTAGCGCCGGCCGCCGCCACCGGCCCGGCCCGGCTGCACCAGGCCGAGTCGGTCGTACTGGCGCAGGGTCTGCGGGTGCATCCCGGCCAGCCGCGCGGCGACGGAGATGATCAGGACCTTCGCGTCGGAGGCCTGCTCCATCGAGATGCTGATCTCTTCGTACACGTGCCACCTCCCAGAGGGCCCTGACCGCCCGATTATCCCCGGCGCAGCCGGGCGTCGATACGTCCGCGTTCCGCGTTCGGCGTGAGCTTGGCGAAACGTTCCAGCGCGTCCCGGGCCTCGTCCGAGACGCCGGTGGGCACCTGCACCTCGACGGTGACCAGCAGATCGCCGGTCTGGCCGTCGCGGCGCTGCACGCCCTTGCCCCGGGCCCGCAGCTTGCGTCCGCTCGGCGTGCCCGGGGGCACCCGCAGCGTCACCGAGCCGTCCAGGGTGGGCACCCGCAGGTCGGTGCCGAGCACCGCCTCGGCGAACGTGATCGGCACGGTCATCGTGATGTCGTCGCCGACGCGCCCGAACAGGTCGTCGGGACGCACCCGGACCTGCACGTACAGGTCGCCGGCCGGGCCGCCGCGCTCGCCGGGCTCGCCCCGGCCGCTGAGCCGGATCCGCTGCCCGTCGGCGACGCCGGCCGGGAAGCGGACGTTGATCGTGCGGTTCTTGGTGACCCCGCCCGTGCCGCGGCACTCCGGGCACTTCTGCTCGACGATGGAACCCGCGCCCTGACACTCGCGGCACGGCTCGGAGAAGCTGAACGAGCCCTGGTTGCGGGAGATCAGCCCCGAGCCGTGGCACTGGGGACACGTCCGCGGCACGGTGCCGGGCTTGGCGCCGTTGCCGTGGCAGACGTCGCAGACGCCGGGCGAGCGCAGGGTGAGGGGCAACGTCGTGCCCTGCACCGCGTGCGCGAAGTCCAGCGTCACCTCCGCCTCGACGTCCCGGCCGCGCTGCGGGCCACGGCGGGGGCCACCGCCCGCGCCGCCGCCCGAGAAGATCGAGCTGAAGATGTCGGAGAAGCCGGCACCGCCGAACCGCCGGTCGCCGGCACCGCCGCCCGCACCCGCCCCGCTGAACCCGCCGAACAGGTCGGAGGGATCGAACTGGGCACCGCCGCCGGCCCGCGCGCCCCGGCGGAACGCGCCGGAGCCGAACAACGAGCGCATCTCGTCGTATTCTTTGCGCTTCTTGTCGTCGGACAGCACGTCGTACGCCTCGGAAGCGGCCTTGAACCGTTCCTCGGCGTCGGTGTTGCCGGGGTTGTGGTCCGGATGGTTCTCCCGGGCCAGCTTCCGGTACGCCTTCTTGATCTCGTCGGCGGAGGCGGATTTGCCCACCCCGAGAACGGCGTAGAAGTCCTTCTCCAGCCAGTCCTTCGAACTCATCCGGCCCACCCCCTCCTACAACAGATCCAATGCGTCTCAAGTCCGGTCGTGGGCGGCGGGTGGGGCGGTCGGAAGGGGGTCCCGCCCACCTGTCGGCGGGCGGGACGGGACATCGTCACGCGGGGTCGGCGACCGCGACCATCGCGGGCCGCAGCAGCCGCTCGCCCAGGATGTAGCCGCGGCGCATGACCTCGACGCAGGTCGGCTCCGTGACGTCGGCCGACGTCAGGTGCGCGACCGCCTCATGGCGGGTGGGGTCGAACGGGTCGCCCTTCTCGCCGAAGGCGACCAGGCCGAGCTTGCCGACCACCGCGCCCAGCGACTCGGCCACCGTGGCGAACGGCCCGACCAGGTCGCCGTGCTCACGAGCCCGGTCGAGGTCGTCGAGCACCGGCAGCAGCGCGGTGAGCACCGTGCCGGTGGTCTGCTCCGCCGCCGCGCTGCGATCCCGGTCGACGCGCTTGCGGTAGTTCGCGTACTCGGCGGTCACCCGCTGGAGGTCGCGGGTGCGCTCCTCCAGCTCGGTACGCAGAGCCGCCAGCTCCGCGCCGAGACCGGGCGTGGCGGTCACCTCGTCCTCGGGTTCCTCGGCGGCACGGTGTGCACCACCTCGGGTCTCCGCGGACTCCTCGGCCTCCTTGGTCACCGTGGTGTCCTTACCCTTCACATCGATCTTGCGGCGGTCGCGGATGACGACGCGCTCGGTCGCCTGACCGTCGTTCTCGTCGTCCGCCCGGCTCACTTCTTGTCGTCCTCGACGATCTCGGCGTCCACGACGTCGTCGGCACCGCCCTGCGGACCGGCGCTCGCACCGGCCGCGCCACCGGCGGCACCGGCGGAGGCGCCCTGGGCGCCGTCGGGACCCGGAGCACCCTCCGCGCCCTCCTGCTGCTGCGCGTAGAGCAGGGAACCGGCCTGCTGGGAGACCGTGGCCAGCTTCTCGTGAGCGGCCTTGATCTTCTCGATGTCGCTGCCGCCGAGCGCGCCGCGCAGGTCGCCCAGCGCCTCGCTGATCTGGTTCTTGGCGTCCTCGGGCAGCTTGTCGCCGCTCTCGGCCAGGAACTTCTCGGTCTGCCACTGAAGCTGCTCGGCGAGGTTGCGCGTCTCCGCGTCCTCCTTGCGCTTCTTGTCCTCGTCGGCGTGGTCCTGGGCGTCGCGCATCATGCGCTCGATGTCGTCCTTCGGCAGCGCGGAGCCGCCGGTGATCGTCATCTTCTGCTCCTTGCCGGTGCCCAGGTCCTTCGCGTGGACGTTCACGATGCCGTTGGCGTCGATGTCGAAGGTGACCTCGATCTGCGGCACGTTGCGCGGTGCCGGCGGCAGGCCGGTCAGCTCGAAGGTGCCGAGCTTCTTGTTGTACGCCGCGATCTCCCGCTCGCCCTGGAAGACCTGGATCAGCACGGACGGCTGGTTGTCGTCGGCCGTGGTGAAGACCTCGGAGCGCTTGGTCGGGATCGTGGTGTTGCGCTCGATCAGCTTGGTGAAGATGCCGCCCTTGGTCTCGATGCCCAGGCTCAGCGGGGTCACGTCGAGCAGCAGGACGTCCTTGACCTCGCCCTTGAGCACACCGGCCTGCAGGGCGGCGCCGACGGCGACGACCTCGTCCGGGTTGACGCCCTTGTTGGGCTCCTTGCCGGTCAGCGACTTGACCAGTTCGGTGACGGCGGGCATGCGGGTCGAGCCGCCGACCAGGATGACGTGGTCGACGTCGGAGACCTTGACGCCGGCGTCCTTGATCGCCTGCTCGAACGGGGCCTTGCACCGGTCCAGCAGGTCCTGCGTCATGCGCTGGAACTCGGCCCGGGACAGGTTCATGTCCAGGTGCAGCGGGCCCGACGCACCGGCCGTGATGTACGGCAGGTTGATGCTGGTCGTGGTCGCCGCGGACAGCTCGATCTTGGCCTTCTCGGCGGCCTCGCGGAGCCGCTGCAGCGCCATCTTGTCCTGCGACAGGTCGATGCCGTTCTCGCCGCGGAAGGTCTTGACCAGGTGGTCGATGATCCGCTGGTCCCAGTCGTCGCCGCCGAGGTGGTTGTCGCCGGAGGTCGACTTGACCTCGATGACGCCCTCGCCGAGCTCGAGCAGGGAGACGTCGAAGGTGCCGCCGCCGAGGTCGAAGACCAGGACGGTCTGCTCCTTGGAGCCCTTGTCCAGGCCGTAGGCGAGGGCGGCCGCGGTGGGCTCGTTGACGATGCGCAGGACGTTGAAGCCCGCGATCTCGCCGGCCTCCTTGGTGGCCTGGCGCTGGGCGTCGTTGAAGTAGGCCGGGACGGTGATGACCGCGTCGGTGACGGTCTCGCCGAGGTAGGCCTCGGAGTCACGCTTGAGCTTCATGAGCACCCGCGCGGAGATCTCCTGCGGGGTGTACTTCTTGCCGTCGATGTCGATCGACCAGTTGGTGCCGACCTCGCGCTTGACCGAACGGATGGTCCGGTCGGGGTTGGTCACCGCCTGACGCTTGGCGACCTCGCCCACGAGCACCTCGCCGTTGCGCGCGAAGGCGACGATGGACGGGGTCGTCCGGGCACCCTCCGCGTTGGCGACGACGGTGGGCTCGCCTCCTTCCAGAACGCTGACGCAGGAGTTCGTGGTGCCGAGGTCGATGCCGACCGCTCGTGCCATGTTCGCTTCCTCGCTTCTCACCGGGCGTCTTACTGCTGTCTTACACGATTGCGGGCCCACAAGTTGAGCGGACCGGACTCAATGATGCCACGACATCGCCAGACCGCAAGCGGAAGTTGAGTCAACTCGACGCAACTTCGATGAGGAAGGTCCCTGTCCGGTCACGACGGGTGGGGTACCTGTTGTCTGCGATGCATAGATCGGGCACGCTTTACCCGTGACGACGCACGGTGACGCGGTCGGTCCGTCGGCCACGCCCGCCGTAGCGGACGAGCCGCCGACCCAGTCCATGGCCCGCAACGGCGAGCCCGGGGAGCGGGACACCACCGCGCCCCGGGAGGATGCCGTGCCGCCCGGCGACGCGGAATCTCCGCGCGAGCAGGCGCCGGCCACCCCGGAATGGCCGCCGCCCAAGGCCTCCACGTCCGGCAACGTCGTCACCACCCAGACCAACCCGGCCACGTTCGACGACCTTCCTCCGCGGGAGGAGCAGGCGGAGGAGCCGACGGAGAGCGCTCCCGAGGCCGTCGCGCCCGCCCCGGCCGAGACCGTGGAGCCTGTCGAGCCGCCCCCGGCCCTGGGCCGGCTCGCCACCGCGCTCTCCCAGCTCCGGGCGGCGATCGGCGGTGCGACGTACCCGCTGGTCATGCCCTCGGCGGAGGAGGCACGCCGGATCGGCACCGCGCTGGTGTCGCAGCTCGACGACTATCTCCTGCCGCGCCTCGCCCGGCTCGACGCGCCGCTGCTCGTGGTCGTCGGGGGATCCACCGGCGCCGGCAAGTCGACCCTGGTCAACAGCCTGGTCCGGGCCCCGGTCAGCACCGCCGGCGTGCTGCGCCCGACGACCCGGTCCCCGGTGCTGGTCAGCCACCCCGCCGACTCCTCATGGTTCCGCAAGGGTGAGCTGCTGCCCGGGCTCACGCGCACCACGGAGGCCGGCTCCCACCCGGAGACCCTGCAACTGGTCTCGGCGCCGGCGCTCGGGCCCGGCCTGGCCTTCCTCGACGCCCCCGACATCGACTCGGTGGTGGACCGCAACCGGCAGCTCGCGGCGCAACTGCTGGCGGCGGCGGATCTGTGGCTGTTCGTCACGACCGCCGCACGCTATGCGGACGCCGTACCGTGGGAGTTGCTGAAGACGGCCCGGCTGCGCGGCACCGTGATCGCGCTGGTGCTGGATCGCGTGCCGGAGGAAGCCGCCGGCGAGGTCTCCGCGCACCTGGCCGAGATGCTCACCGAGCACGACATGGGGGCCGCGCCCCTGTTCGTGCTGAAGGAGACCACCCTGGACGGCCAAGGCCTGCTGCCCGAGGAGGAGACCCGGCCGCTGCACGACTGGTTCGCCCAGCTCGCCGCCGACGCCGACGCCCGGGCCGCCGTCGTGCGCCAGACGCTCGACGGCGCCCTCGCCGCGCTCGGCCCGGCCGTCGAGGGCCTGGCCGCCGCCGCCGACGAGCAGGCGGTCGCGGCGAAGGCCCTCGACGAACGGGTGACGGCGGCCTACCGCACCGCGCGCCGGACCTTCCAGGACGGCCTGCGGGACGGCCGCCTGCTCCGCGGCGAGGTGCTCGCCCGCTGGCAGGAGTTCATCGGCACCGGGGAGTTCCTACGGACGCTGGAGTCGCGGATCGGCCAGCTCCGCGACAAGCTGGTCGCGGCGGTCACCGGCCGGCCGGCGCCCGGACGCAACCTCCAGGTGGCGCTGGAGTCCCAGCTCGTCACCCTGGTACGCGGCATCGCCGCGGACGCGGCCGAGCAGGCCTACGCGGCGTGGCAGGCCCATCCCGCCGGCGCCGAGCTGCTGGAGCCGGGCCTGCAGAAGCCCGCGCCGGACCTGCCGGAGCGGGCGGAGCGCGTCGTCCGCGACTGGCAGCAGTGGGTGCTGGAGCTCGTCCGCACGGAAGCCGCGGACAAGCGCTTCGTCGCCCGCGGCGCCGCGTACGCGGTCAACGGCGTCGGCCTCGCGGTGATGATCGCGGTCTTCACCTCCACCGCCTTCATCCCGACCGGCGCCGAGGTGGCGGTCGGGGCGGGCACGACCGTGGCCGCCCAGAAGGTGCTCGAGGCGATCTTCGGCGACCAGGCCATCCGCACCCTGGCGACCCGGGCCCGCGAGGAACTGGTGTCCCGGGTCGACGAGCTGCTCGACGCCGAGGCGGCCCGCTACACGGACCGCACCGCCGCGGCCGGGCTCGAACTCCAACCGGGCACCGCGCTGCGGGAGGCCGCGGCGGACGTCAAGCGGAGCAGGGAGGAACTCGCGTTGACCGGGACGCCGTCATGAGCCTCGCCGAGAAGGTCAAGCGCGCGCTGTCCGGCGACGACCGCGTGGACGCCCAGCAGCTCAGCGAGCGGCTCGACGCCTTGCAGCGGTTCCTGCGGGTCACCGACCCGTACCTGCCGGACCACGACCTCGTCGCCGCGCACACGCTGGTGGAACGCGCGGGCAGCCGGCTCGCGCTGTCGCAGGACCACACGGTGGTCGCGCTGGCCGGCAGCACGGGCAGCGGCAAGTCCAGCCTGTTCAACGCGCTCGCCCGGCTCAAGCTGTCGCCCGTGGGCGTGCGCAGGCCGACCACCGGCGTCGCCCACGCCTGCGTGTGGGGTCCGCTCGAACCGGCCAACCGGCTGCTCGACTGGGTCGGCGTGCTCCCCCGGCAGCGATTCATCCGGGAGAGCGCGCTGGACGGCGACGACGAGGCCGCGCTGCGCGGGCTGGTGCTGCTCGACCTGCCGGACTTCGACTCGGTCGAACGCGGCCACCGGATCGAGGTGGACCGCCTGCTCGGCCTGGTCGACCAGGTGGTGTGGGTGGTGGACCCGCAGAAGTACGGCGACCGCATCCTGCACAACGCCTACCTGCGCCAGTTCCGGTCGCACGGCGACGTCACGATCGTGGTGCTCAACCAGGCCGACCGGCTCACGCCCGCCGACACCGAACTCGTGCTGACCGACCTGAAGCGACTGCTCGACGAGGACGGCCTGACCGGCGTGCCCGCCATGGCCACCTCGGCGAAGCAGCCCGGGATGCTCACCGAGCTGCGCTCGGCGCTGGAGAAGACGGTCGCCGAGCGGCAGGCCGCCCTGCGCCGGCTCGCCGGCGACCTCGACACGGTCGCCGAGCAGCTCAGCGCCACGATCGGGCCGCCGGCCGCCGAGGACGAGATCGACCGGGCCACCGTACGGCAGCTCAGTGACGCCCTCGCCGCCTCGGCAGGGGTGCCGGCGGTGGCCGCGGCGACGGCGGGCGCGTACCGGCACCGGGCGCTCGCGAGCACCGGCTGGCCGCTGCTGCGCGGCGTTCGCAAGCTGCGGCCGGACCCGCTCAAGCGCCTGCACATCTCGTCGGACAAGGCGGCCGCGGACGCCTCGGGGGACACGCCTTCGCAGGAGCTCGTGCCCGTGCCGCGCACCTCACTGCCGGAGGCCGACGCCGCGCAGAAGTCGGCGGTCGGCCTGTCCGTGCGCGCGGTGGCCGCGCGGGCCGCCGCGCCGATCCCCGAGGTCTGGGCGCCGGCGCTCACCGCGGCCGCCCGGTCCCGGCTCGGCGACCTGCCCGACGCACTCGACCGGGCGGTCGCCAGGACCGACCTGGGCATGAGCCGCAAGCCTCTCTGGTGGACGGTGGTCGGCCTGCTCCAATGGCTGTTCACGATCGCCGCCGTGGCCGGCCTCGGCTGGCTGCTGGCCGGATACGCCGTCCGCGCCCTCGGCCTGCCCGAGTTCGACAATCCCCAGGTCGGCGAGGTGCCGCTGCCCACCCTGCTGCTGCTCGGCGGCCTCGTGCTCGGACTGCTGCTGGCGGTGCTGCTGCGGCCGCTCGTCAACGCGGGCGCCAGACGCGCGGGACGCCGGGCCGAGCAGCGGCTGCGGGCGTCGGTCACCGAAGTCGGCCGGGAGTACGTCGTCGCGCCGGTCCGCGAGGTCCTCAACGGGTATGCGCAGGCCCGCGAGGCGCTCACCGTCGTCCGATCGGAATAGGGCCCGGGGCCTGCCGGACCGGTAGGCTCGGCGGCATGGCGGCACCTCAGAATCCGTACGACGCGGTCCTGCACGCGGCCCGCGACGTGGCGAAGCTCGACTGTGCCCTGGACGCCGAGATGCTGGGCACCGCCCTGCTGGGCAGCGTCTATTCCGTGGCCACGACGGACCGCGGAGCGGCGGTCCGGGAGTTCGTGGGCCAGTTCCTCGCCGCCACGATCCGCCGGCGCAGCGCCTCGGCGACGACGATCCGCGAGGTCTTCGCGAGCCTCGTGCCGGACGCCGACGGCGCGGCCGAGGTCCGCCGCGGCGCCCAGGCCCCACCCTGGACGGGCCAGCTCGGCCGGGTGCGGGTGACCGGTTGCTACGCGTACGGCGACGTCTACGGCGACCAGACGTCCTATCTGGTCACGTTCGCCTACGACGACCCGGAGGAGGGCGGGCCGGAGCACGCGGTCGTCGCCCTCGTGGACCACAACATCGGCATCACCAAGGACGTCTTCGTGGGCGGTCCCGCGAACCGCATCCTCGGCCAGGTCCGCGAGATGTGCGCGACCGACGAGCTGACCTGGTTCCGCGAGGAGGACCCGGGCCGGCTGCGCAGCGAGGTCGCCCGCCACCTCGAGATGACCGACGAGCTGAGCGACCTGCCCCAGGACGGCAACCTGGCGACCGACCGCGCGCTCGCCGCCGCGCGCCTGGCCCTGCTGCCCACGTCGACGGTCCCCCCGCTGCCCGAACCGCCCGAGCTGAGCGGGCCGGACCGCGAGCGGATGCTCCGCGACTTCCTGGCATCCCCGGAGGCCGCGCGGTTCGGGCTCGACGCCGTCGCGGCCGACGACGAGCTCGCTTCCCTGCACTTCTGCCTGAGCCTGCTGCTCGACCACGCGGGCAGCCTGCCGGACGGGGATCCGCTGCGCTGGAGCCCGGCGGTGGCGGGCCTCTTCCTGCTGGACTGGGTCCACCGCCGCGCGGTCCTCGACATGGACGACGCCGCGATGCTGCCCCGGGTGACCCGGGCGTGGTCGGCCTACGCGATGCGCAGGAAGGGGCTGCCGGCGGCCGCCACGGAGCAGACCGACTCGGTGGTCGAGGAGATGATCCCCGAGTTCGCCCGCCTCTACGCCACGGGTGAGAAGCGCAGCCCGGCCACGGCGGCGGTGGCGCAGCTGATCTCGGAGGGCGTCGACCCCAACGACGCCGAGGCGATCGACGCCTGGATCGAGACCAACCGGCATCGCCTCACCGACGACTCCTGAATCACCAGCGGTTGGTGCGGTCGGGGTCGGCGTGGTGCCGGCCCATCCGGGAGATGCGGTTCAGGGCCGCCGTGCGGTTGTCCTCCGCGCGGTGCATGCGCTCCGCGCGATGACTGCCCCGGTAGGAGCGGGCGGCGAACTGGGTGCCGTCGGCCTGCTCCGCCACGAACTGGTGGCGGTGGCCGTTGTGGGTGCGGCCCGGGGCACGGTCCGTTCTGAGGTTCTGCGGGCGCTCGGACATTGCCGACCTCCGGCTGCTGTCGGTGCGGGCGGTCTCGGCCCGGCGATGGCTGACGATCTTCCTGCTGTCTGTACGGGCGACACGCGCCCAGCGATGAGTGACGACCTTTTTGAGGCGTTTCGGCGGCTCGGCGCGCCGGTGTTCGCCGACGGTCGCCCCGCGGCCGTGGCGTCCGGCCGGCTCGATGTGGACGGTGATCAGGCGGCGGCTGCCGGCCCGGTGATGGGACCAGTGGGCGCGATGGTTGACGTCCTCGCAGTGCTTGTGCGGCGAACGGTCGGGGCGGTGGTGGTGCGACGGCCGGGACGAGCAGTGGGTCCGGTCCGCGCACCACGGCGGGTAGACCGGCTTCGCCGGCGGCCGGGCCGGGGACGGCGAGCCACCCGGGCCATCCTGATCGGAGCCCTGGTCGTCGCCATCACCGTGGCCGGGGCGATCGCCGGGTCCGGCGGCACCGTCGGCGTCGGCGTCATCCGGCGTGCTGTCGTCTGTCTCGTCGGGCGGGACCGGCTCGTCCCCGTGCGGCGGGGCCGGCTCGTCCCCGTGCGGCGGGGTCGGCTCGTCCCCATTCGGCGGGGCCGGCTCGTCCCCGTGCGGCGGGGTCGGCTCGTCCGGCCAGGTCAGCTCGGGCCACGGCGGGCGGTCCCATCCGGTCGGCCCTTCCGGCCGGCCGGGGTGGCCCGAGCCGGTGGGCGCCTGCGGCCGGGCCGGCTTCCCGGGGCGGGCCGGCTTCTCCGGCCGGTGCGGTCCTTCCGGCCGGATGATGCGCTGGGCACCGCTCGGAATGCCTGATTTGTTCGATGTGGTGGTGCGGTCGGGGGCGCTGTGGCCGTACCCGCGTGGTCTGGTCTTCTTGTTCTGGGCCTGACCACGGATGGGGGCCGAGCCGATCGGGGTGGGCGGGCCCGCGCCGGCCGAGGCCGGCGGCGACGTGCGGACCGGGCCGGCCGAGGGCAGCGGGATGAACGGTACGTCGGTGACGGTCGTCCGGCCGTCGGCCAGCTCGCTGGAGCCGGCGGTGATCGCCGCCAGGGTCGGCAGCGAGGCGAGACCCACCAGCATCGCCACGAGGAGCACGTAGCGCCGGGTCGGCCCGGTCAGGCCTTCCGCGCTGTAGACACCGTTGAGGCGCTTGCGCAGGACCTTGATCGGTGGCACGAGCCCGTCGTCGTTCGGCTGCTCCGGCACGGCCGGCACCCTCCCCAGAGTCGAAGATCCACGTGGATCTCTCAGCTGCTGGGGAGAACGACGGATGCGCCGTTGGGCAGCGGCGAGAATCGTCCGTTCAGACGGAAGTGACGGTACGAAAACCACTTATTTGGACAAATTTGGGCAACGATTACTCGGCGAGGTTTTTCGGATCTGTGATCGACCTGACGTGTGGCGCCACTCACGTTCTCTGCGAGGATGGGGGCGACGGCGCCGCCGTCGCCCCCCGCCGACCGGCGGGGCGCGGTCGGGGCCGTCACTCCCCGGCCGGGTCGAGACCCGCCGACCAAACCGCGCGGAACCTCACCCGGCCAGGCGCGGCGTACCAGCGGTCAGCCGCGCGGACGGGCAACACCCGCCGTGGGCGCAGAGATGAAACAGGGAGACACGGATGGCGAACGGCGAAAGCGAAGTCGGGGTAGACGCCCCGGCCGGCGGTTTCGTTCAACTGCTCACCCCCGACGGGGAGCGGATCGACAGCGTCACCACGGCGGACGGCGCCACGTACTCCGTCGACTTCACCGACGACGAGTACCGCGAGCTCTACAAGGACCTCGTCACGGTGCGGCGCCTCGACGCCGAGGCCACCGCCCTGCAGCGGCAGGGCGAGCTGGGCATCTGGGCCAGCCTGCTGGGCCAGGAGGCCGCGCAGGTGGGCTCCGGGCGCGCGCTGCGCCCGCAGGACATGGCCTTCCCGACCTACCGGGAGCACGGCGTCCTCTACACCCGGGGCATCGACCCGATCATGCCGTTCGGCCTGTTCCGCGGTGTCGACCAGGGCGGCTGGGACGCGAACAAGTACAAGTTCAACGGCTACACGATCGTCATCGGCTCGCAGACCCTGCACGCGACCGGCTACGCCATGGGCGTGACCATGGACGGCAAGACCGGCGGCCCCGACGGCGAGGCGGTCATCGCGTACTTCGGTGACGGCGCCACCAGCCAGGGCGAGGTCAACGAGTCGTTCGTCTGGTCCGGCGTGTTCAACGCGCCGATCGTCTTCTTCTGCCAGAACAACCAGTACGCGATCTCGGAGCCGCTCGAACGGCAGACGCGCATCCCGCTCTACCGGCGGGCCGACGGCTTCGGCTTCCCCGGCATCCGGATCGACGGCAACGACGTGCTGGCCACCTTCGCGGTGACCCGGGCGGCGCTGGACAACGCCCGCAACGGTCAGGGCCCGACGCTGATCGAGGCCTACACCTACCGGATGGGCGCGCACACCAGCTCCGACGACCCGACCCGCTACCGCATCGCCAGCGAGGTCGAGTCCTGGAAGGCGAAGGACCCGATCAGCCGCATGAAGGCGTTCCTGACCAAGCAGCAGCTGGCCGACGACGCGTTCTTCGGCGAGGTCGACGAGGCCGCCCGCACGCTGGCCCTCGACCTGCGCGAGCGGGTGCTCGCCATGCCGGACCCGCAGCCGGTCACCATGTTCGACCACGTCTACCCGAACGGTTCGCCCGAGGTCGACGCGCAGCGCAAGCAGTTCGCCGAGTACCAGGCGTCGTTCGAGGGGAGCGCCCACTGATGGCCGAGACGATCACTCTGGGCAAGGCCCTCAACCACGGCTTGCGCCGTGCTCTGGAGAACGACTCCAAGGTCGTCATCATGGGCGAGGACGTCGGCAAGCTGGGCGGCGTCTTCCGGATCACCGACGGCCTGCAGAAGGACTTCGGCGAGGACCGGGTCATCGACAGCCCGCTGGCCGAGGCCGGCATCGTCGGCACGGCGGTCGGCCTCGCCATCCGCGGCTACCGGCCGGTGTGCGAGATCCAGTTCGACGGTTTCGTCTTCCCGGCGTACAACCAGATCGTCGCCCAGGTCGCGAAGATGTACTACCGCTCGATGGGCAAGGTGCGCATCCCGATCGTCATCCGCATCCCGTACGGCGGTGGCATCGGCGCGGTCGAGCACCACTCCGAGTCGCCCGAGGCGTACTTCGCGCACACCGCCGGCCTCAAGGTCGTCACCTGCGCGAACCCCGCGGACGCGTACGTGATGATCCAGCAGGCGATCGCCTCCGACGACCCGGTCGTGTTCTTCGAGCCGAAGCGCCGCTACTGGGAGAAGGGCGAGGTCGACCTCGACATCGACCTGGCCGGCGCGTACCCGCTGCACGCCTCCCGGGTGGCCCGCGAGGGCACCGACGCGACGCTGATCGCCTACGGCCCGATGGTCCGGGTGGCGCTCGACGCCGCCACGGCCGCCGCGGAGGACGGCCGCAACCTCGAGGTCATCGACCTGCGCACGCTCTCCCCGCTGGACCTCGACCCGGTCTACGCGTCGATCCGCAAGACGGGCCGTGCCGTGGTGGTCCACGAGGCGCCGGGCAACGTCGGCCTGGGTGCGGAGATCGCCGCCCGGATCACCGAGGAGTGCTTCTACTCCCTCGAGGCGCCGGTCCTGCGCGTGACGGGCTACGACACGCCGTACCCGGCGGCCCGCGTCGAGGAGGAGTACCTCCCCGATCTGGACCGCGTCCTGGACGCCGTCGACCGTTCCTTCGGCTGGTGACGGCGATGTCGCGAATCAAGGAATTCACCCTGCCCGACCTCGGCGAGGGCCTGACCGAGGGCGAGATCCTCGCCTGGCTGGTCAAGGTCGGCGACACGATCGAGCTGAACCAGCCGATCGTCGAGGTCGAGACGGCCAAGGCCGCGGTCGAGATCCCGGCCAAGTGGGGCGGGGTCGTGACCCGCATCTTCCACGAGGCGGGAACGACCGTGGAGGTCGGCGCGCCGATCGTCGCGATCGACACCGATCCCTCCGCGGGCCCGCTGCCCGAGGACGCGTCCGGGTCCGGCCCGGCCGCCGGGCCGACCATGCCGGAGCCGTCGGCCGAGTCGCTGGCCGCGGTGGAGGTCGCGCCCGAGGAGGGCGCGGTCGAGCCCGGTCTCATCGGTGGTCCGGCTCCGGGCGGTCGCACGGCGGTGCTGGTCGGGTACGGCCCGCGCACGGTGACCGCCAAGCGCCGGGCCCGCACGGGTACGGCCGCTTCCGCTGCCGTCACACCGGCTCCGGTGGCGCCCGCTCCGGTGGCTCCGGCTCCCGTGGCTCCGGCTCCGGTGGCTCCGGCTCCCGTGGCTCCGGCTCCGATGGGCGCTGGGCGCGCCGGTGGGCCTGTGCTCGCCAAGCCGCCCGTGCGCAAGCTCGCCAAGGACCTCGGGGTCGACCTGTTCTCGCTGGTCGGAACCGGTCCGCTGGGGTCGGTCACGCGCGATGACGTGCACGCCGCGGCCGCTTCTTCCGCGGCTGCCGCGCCCGTCAACGGTGCGGCGGCGACGGTGACGGCGGCGCCGGCGGTGTTCGACGCCTCGCGCGAACAGCGGATCCCGATCAAGGGCGTCCGGAAGCTCACGGCCGAGAACATGGTGGCGTCGGCGTTCACCGCACCGCACGTCACGGAGTTCCTCACCGTCGACGTGACCCGGTCGATGAAGTCGCTGGAGCGGCTCAAGAGCCGGCCCGAGTTCCGCGACGTGCGGGTCTCTCCGCTGCTCTTCGTGGCCAAGGCCGTGCTGCTGGCCATCAAGCGTCACCCGATGATCAACTCGACCTGGTCGGGCCAGACCAACGAGATCGTCGTCAAGGACTACGTCAACCTCGGGATCGCCGCCGCGACGCCCCGCGGGCTGATCGTGCCGAACGTCAAGGACGCCGGCCGGCTCACCCTGCGGGAACTGGCCGAGGAGCTGAACGGCCTGGTGCAGGTGGCCAAGTCGGGCAAGACGCCGCCTGCCGACATGTCCGGTGGCACCTTCTCCATCACCAATGTCGGGGTCTTCGGCGTCGACACGGGCACGCCGATCCTGCCGCCCGGCGAGTCGGCGATCCTCTGCTTCGGGGCGATCCGCCCGATGCCGTGGGTGCACAAGGGGAAGATCAAGATCCGTCAGGTCACCACGCTGGGTCTCTCGTTCGACCACCGAATCGTGGACGGCGAGCTCGGCTCCAAGTTCCTGCGCGACATCGGCAGCTTCCTGGAGGACCCGGAGGGCGCGCTTCTCTCCTGGACGTAGTTATTCGGCAGGGCGACCACCCCACCTTAGATTCTTAGGTGGGTAAGCGGGATCACCCCATGATTCGTTGGCAGCCTGCGGTCCGGCGCGGTTAAATGGATTCAGCGCCGGACCACAGGCGACCACCGACGAGGCCCACAAGGCCAGGGGAGATGAAACCGTCATGAGCACCCTCGACCGCATTCGTAGCCGCCGGCTCGCCAAGCGCGAGGCCCGTGCCATCGACCGGGCGTGGCGGGCGGCCCCGACGCAGTCCATGCGTAACGAGATCGCCATCTTCGCGCAGCAGCGCGTCTTCTGATCCCGTCGGGCGTCGACGCCCGGTCTCCGTCCGCTCGCGTCCGGGACCGCCCGTCCGCCCGGCTCCGGGCCGTCCGCTCGTCGCTCGCTCGACCGGACGACCCGACCGCCCGACTCCGGGCCGCCTTCCCGCCCGCCAGCGGGAGGTGCGCCCTCAGTGGGACAACCTCCGTCCCAACCCACAGCGTCTCCGATCGCCTCGCAGATCGGAGACGCGCACAAAGCCCCGACCGGCTTGCCGGTCGGGGCTTTGTCGCATCCCGGCTCGTGGACGGGCGATAACGGTCAAGGCCCGACCGCCGGCAGCGCACGTGCCTCCTGATAGGACGCCGGCGGTGAGCCACATTCCCCCAGGATGAATCCGACTCTTAGGACAATCCTCCGAACCCGCGGCGCCGCCGCCGATCGGCGTGTGCATGATCACGTTCGGTGGTCTCCCGGCACGTGACGCGCTCCGGACGGCGTACACCGGGATTCCGGCAGTCGTCCGCGACCGGTACGGTTGGGCACGGTCATCCGCCCGGGCTCGGCCGGCCGGGGCGACGGCCGGGGTCACGCCCAGCTCTACAAGTCGGCCGCGTCCGTGCGTAGGGTGGCACGGCCGACAGTCATGGAGGAGGCGGATATGACGTCCGAGGGCCAGCAAGCCGGTCGCCAGCCGGGGGCCACGTCGGGCGGCGGCACCGAGCCGTTCGGCACCGACGGCCTCCCCGCGGGAGCCTTCCCGCCGGATGCCTCCCTGCCCGCCGGCTTCCCGCCGGACGTGTCCCCGCCGGGCACGTTCCCGCCGGCAGCTTCCCAGCCCGGCACGTTCCCGCCGGCAGCTTCCCAGCCCGGCGCATTCCCGCCGGCCGGCGCGCAACCCGGCGCGCCCGAAGCCGGGCCGTCGTATCCGCACGCCCAGGACTCGTTGCCCAGTGCGTACGCGCCGCCGCCGCACGCCACGCCGAACGGCGGCTCACCGTTCGTGGTTCCCGCGGTGCCCCCGGCCGGGCAGCCCCCGGCGGCACAGGGTCCGGTGTTCGGCCCCGGAGCCGCCCAGTTCGCTTCCCCGCCGGGATCCGCGCGGGACATGCCGCAGGCGTCCGACCCGGCCCTGCCCACCCGCAACTCCCAGGCGCCGCGCGGCTCCGGCCAGCAGCCGCCCGCCCCGCAGCCGCCCGGCGTGTTCCCGCCGGCCGCCCCGCAGCCGCCCGGCGCGTTCCCGCCGGCCGCCCCGCAGAGCCCGTCCGGCCAGGCCGAGCAGCACTCGGCATGGGCGCCGCCGCCATCCGCACAGCCGTCCCGCGAGGCCAATCCGTTCGAGCCGCACCCGTACCGTCAGGCACAGGGCGGTCAGCTTCCCCAGCGCTCCCCCGGCGTCGCGGGAGGTCCGCTCGCCGGCCCGGTCGGCGAGTTCAACGGCTTCACCCCCGTGCGGTCCGCGGCGAACCCGCCCGCCGACGCGCCCCGGCGCTTCCCCCCGGCGACCGACGATCAGCAGTCGTCCGGGCGGCCGCCGGGCGTCTCCGCCTTCGGTGATCAGCGCGTCCGCGTCCCCGGCGCCACGCTGACCGACCTTCCGGAGGGCACGCCGCCCCAGAGCAACGGTCCAGGCCGCGCCGGGTCACCCGAGAGCGCCGGTTTTCCCGTACGCGGCCAAGCGCCCGAAGGCGCAAGCTTCCCGCTGCGAGGCAGTTCCTCGGGCGACACAGGAAGCTTCGGCCGCCGAGAGGAACGTGCTCCGTCGTTCTCGTCGCCCCCGGAAGCCGCACGCCAGCCGTTCGACACCCCCGGGGAGGACACGTCTCTCCGCCGGACCGACCGGCCGGAGAACGGGAGCGGATTCCCCCAGCGCGTTCCCGGGGCTTCCTTCGAGTCACCGGACGCGGGCCGCCCCGACACCCCCAGCTACCCGCAACGCGTACGCGGCGCGTCCTTGACCCCCGGCGCCGGCCCGGTCGCGACCGAGCCCCGCGACTCCGCATCGGCTTTGGAGTCCCGCACCTCCGCACCGGCACCCGAACCGCGCAACTCCGCGTTCATGCCGCAGCCCCGCGAGTCGGCCCTGCCGCCGCAGCCCCGCGAGTCGGCCCTGCCGCCGCAAACCCGCGAGTCAGCCCTGCCGCCGCAAACCCGCGAGTCAGCCCTGCCGCCGCAAACCCGCGACTCGGCCCTGCCGCCGCAGGGCCGCGAGGCCGCGCCGGTGCCGCAGCCCCGCGACTCCGCCGAGCGTCCTGGCGGCGCCGCCGAGGCTGGCGCGGAACGCACCACTCCGGCCAAGGGTTCGGCACGTCCGGTGTCCGCGAGCGCATCCGTGCCGGTAGCCAGCCGTGTCGCACCGGTGGAGCCGGACGAGATTCCGCCGGCGCCCGTGGCACAGTCGCGCGTCTACGGACGGCCCGCACCGGCACCCGAGCAGGACAACCCGGGCGACCGCGACGACGCATCCCCGGCAAGCGACAGCTTCGGCACCGCACCCGCCTCGGGCAGCGCCGGCTCGGACGATCCCGAGGGTCAACACCTCTACGGCACTCGCCCGGCGTCCGGCGCGGATGACGGTGCGGCCTCGCCGAGCACGTTCGGCACGCCACCCACGGAGGGGCCCTTCGGCCCCCGGCCCGCCACGGCCGGCGAGGGCCTCTTCGGCCCCCGGCCCGCGACCGGCTCCCCGGCAGACGACGGCCCCTTCGGCGCCCGACCTGCCACCGGTTCCCCGGCCACAGACAATCCCTTCGGCCCCCGACCCACCTCCGGCTCCCCGGCGGACGAGGGCCCCTTCGGCGCCCGGCCCACCTCCGGCTCACCTGCCGCACGGGAGTTCGGCACCCCGCCGGCGTCCGGATCCGGCTTCGACCCGGCCGGCGGCCCCCGCCCGGTCGGCGGCGACTTCGGCAAGACCCCCGAGGGCGGCCCCTTCGGCACGAGCGACGACCGCCCGTTCCACAGCGGGGACCGGCCGTTCGGCAACACCAGCGACGACCGCCCCTTCGGCAGCAGCGGCGACGGTCCCGCCTCGGGTGGCTTCGAAGAGCCGGCGCCGGACCGCTTCAGCCCTCCACCGGCCCAGCCCGGCACCTACGGCACCCCGTCGTCGGGAATGCCGGAGCACACTTCGCCCGCCGACGGCCCGTTCGGCGCGGCTCCCGTCTCCGGCGCGGACGCGTCCGGCCGGGTAGCGGGACGCGCCTCGGCCAGTGCCCGGGTTTCGCCCCCGGGCCAGCCGTTCCCGCCGGCTCCGGGATCGCCGGCCCCCGGTTCACCAGTGGGCGGCGCTCAGGATGTCCCCAGCGCCACGGCGTTCAGCGAGTTCACGACGGACATCGCGGGCCGCGGCCGGCCCGGACAGTCCGATCGGCCCGGACAGTCCGATCGGCCCGGGCAGCCGGATCGGCCCGGACACTCCGATCAGCCCGGACAGTCCGAAAGGCCCGGAGCCGTAGCGGGAATGCCGGGAAGTCCCGCCGCCGGCATCACTTCGCAGGACTACAGCGAGCACACGACCGATGTCGCGGGCCGTGGACACGGGCCGGAACAGCCCTACTCCGCTCGGCCTCAGAATCCCACGCAGCCCTTCGGCGAACGGCCGCAGGCGGCCTACGCCGCGCCGAGTCCCGTCCAGCCCTTCGGGGAACGCCCGGCATCCGACGCCACGCACCCCTTCGGGGAACGCCCCGCGGCCGACGCCACGCAGCTTTTCGGCGAGCGGCCGGGGACAGATTCGATGCAGCCCTTCGGGGAACGGCCGGGGTCGGGCCCGGCGCAGCCCTTCGGGGAACGGCCGGGGGCGGATCCGACGCAGCCTTTCGGGGACCGGCAGCAGCCGGGCAGCGCTTTCCCGAGCGCGGCCAGCCGGGCCACGGTCATGCCGCCCGACCCCGAGTCGACGGCCAGCTGGCCGGGCACCGGGGAGAACGAGGCCGACCAGGACCGGTTCAACTCGTTCCAGCCGGATGTGCCGGCCACCGAGGCGGCCAAGCCCGAGACGACGCACGTACGGATGCTGCCGGTCCTTCTCGGTGTCATTCTCGGCGCCGGTCTGCTGGTCGGGCTGACGTTCGGCATCACGTGGCTGATCGC
This sequence comes from Couchioplanes azureus, assembly GCF_014648355.1. Taxonomy (GTDB): domain Bacteria; phylum Actinomycetota; class Actinomycetes; order Mycobacteriales; family Micromonosporaceae; genus Actinoplanes; species Actinoplanes azureus. Next base: position 1,500,824 of record NZ_BMQY01000001.1, on the reverse strand, counting down.
CCGGGGTTCGGACACCGGCGGTTTCTCCGTGAGCACCGGCGACTGCGTCAAGCGGGACGGTGCCGAGGCCGTGACCGCCAAGTGCAGTGACGCCGAGGCGTACGAGGTGACGGCCATCGTCGACGCGAAGGAGAAGTGCTCGGACCCGGGCCAGCCCTACGTGCTGAACCCGACCGGCGACAAGACCCAGGTCCTCTGCCTGAAGCGCCGGGGCTGACCGCGGCCGTGTGCCGAGCCCCACTGTGTTCGGGGCCGGCCGGGCGGCCGCCGTCAGGCACGATGGGATCATGACTGCGCGCGTGCGGGCGCCCGAGTTTCGGGGCCGAGGCTGGCTGAACACCGGTGGCAAGGAGTTGACGCTCGCCGACCTTCGGGGGCGGGTCGTCGTGCTCGACTTCTGGACCTTCTGCTGCATCAACTGCCTGCACGTGCTCGACGAGCTGCGGCCCCTGGAGGACAGGTACGGCGACGCTCTCGTCGTCATCGGGGTGCACTCGCCGAAGTTCGAGCACGAGCGCGACCCGGCCGCCCTCGCCGCTGCCGTGGAGCGGTACGGCGTGCACCACCCCGTCCTCGACGACGCCGACATGGTGATGTGGCAGCAGTACGCCGCGAAGGCCTGGCCCACCCTGAGCGTCATCGATCCGGAGGGGTACGTCGTCGCCTCGATGGCCGGCGAAGGCCACGCCGAGGGGCTGAGCCGGCTGCTCGACGAGCTGATCGCCACCCACGAGGCCAAGGGCACCCTGCGCCGCGGCGACGGTCCGTACGTCGCCCCGCCCGCGGACGACACGCTGCTGCGGTTCCCCGGCAAGGTCATCGAGCTGCCCAGCGGCAACCTGCTGGTCTCCGACTCGGCCCGGCACTCGCTCGCCGAGCTCACGCCGGACGGCGACGCCCTGGTGCGCCGGATCGGCACCGGCGAACGCGGCCGCGCCGACGGCCCGGCCGACCGGGCGAGCTTCTCCGAACCCCAGGGGCTCTGCCTGCTGCCCGACGGCCGGACCGTGGTCGTCGCGGACACCGTCAACCATCTGCTCCGCGGCTTGGACCTGGAGACCGGCGAGGTACGGACGCTCGCCGGCACCGGCCGTCAGTGGCGGTCCGCCGACGACGACGGGGTCTCGCTCTCCTCGCCGTGGGACGTCGCCTGGTTCTCCGGCCGGGTCGTCATCGCGATGGCCGGCATCCACCAGCTCTGGTGGTTCGACCCGGAGACCGGCACCACGGGCGTCTACGCCGGCACGACGGTCGAGTCGCTGCGCGACGGCCCGATCCCGGACGTGTGGATGGCGCAACCGTCCGGCTTGTCCGCGTACGGGGAGAAGCTCTGGATCGCCGACAGCGAGACGTCGGCGCTGCGCTGGGTCGAGGCCGGCGAGCTGCACACCGCGGTCGGTCAGGGCCTCTTCGATTTCGGTCACGTCGACGGCGTCGGCAAGGAGGCGCTGTTGCAGCACCCGCTGGGTGTCGGCGCGCTCCCGGACGGGTCGGTGCTGGTCGCGGACACCTACAACGGTGCCGTACGCCGCTACGACCCGGCGACCGATGAGATGTCCACAGTTGATTCCGGACTGGCCGAGCCGAGCGACGTCCTCGTCACCCGCGCCGGGGACGTGTTCGTGGTCGAGTCGGGGGCGCACCGCCTCGTCCGCCTGGCGCCGGGCACGGTCAGGACCGTCGAGGGTGAGCGTCACCGCACCGAGCGGCCGCCGTCGCCGCTCGCGCCGGGTGAGGTCACGCTGGACGTGGTCTTCACACCGGCGCCGGGTCAGAAGCTCGACACCACCTACGGGCCGTCGACGCGGCTGGTCGTCTCGGCGGCGCCGCCGGAACTGCTGCTGGAGGGCGAGGGCACCGGCACCGACCTCTCCCGGCGGCTGGTGCTGAACCCGGCCGTACCCAAGGGGATCCTGCAGGTTGTCGCGCAGGCCGCCACGTGCGATGCCGATGTCGAGCACGCCGCCTGCCATCTCACCCGCCAGGACTGGGGCGTGCCGATCGTCCTCGACCCGGCCGGCCCCGGTCGCCTGCCGCTGATCCTGCGCGGCCTGGACGCCTGAGCCTCGGCCCGGCGCTGGTAGGGCGGCCGCAAGCCGCCCGCCATGCGACGCCTACTTGCCAGTAACCTACGGTGCCGTAGCCTGGATGGCGTGACGACTTCGACTCCGTTCCGGATGAAGCCGGCCGACCTCGGCAAGCCGCGGATGCGCGGCCGGTTGCACCAGTACGCGTTCTACGTCGCACTCGTCTGCGGCGTCGTGCTGTGCTCGATCGCCGCCTCGCGGCCGGGGCTGTCGCCCTTCCTGAGCTGCCTCGTCTACAGCCTGACCGTGTGCGGGCTGTTCGGCATCAGCGCGCTGTACCACCGCCGGATCTGGAGCGAGCGCGGCTACCAGATCATGCGGCGGCTGGACCACTCGATGATCTTCATTTTCATCGCGGGGACCTACACGCCGTTCTGCATCCTGCTGCTCAACGGCGGGAAGGACACGGTGATGCTGAGCCTGATCTGGGCCGGCGCCGTCGGAGGCGTCGCTCTCAAGAGCATCTGGCCGCACCTGCCCCGCTGGGTGGGTGCGCCGCTTTATCTGGCCCTCGGCTGGGGCGCGGTGGCGATCCTGCCGGACATCGCCCGCAACGGGGGCATCGCCGATCTGGTCCTGCTCGCCACCGGCGGCCTCATCTACAGCGCCGGCGCGGTGTTCTACGCACTACGCAGGCCGAACCCGTGGCCGGCCGTCTTCGGCCACCACGAGTTCTTCCACGCCTGCACGCTGGTCGCGGCGATCTGCCACCACATCGCCATCTACTTCGCCCTCTACGCGTAAACGCGGTCAGGCTCAGGGGCGATCACGCACCGTACGACGGCGGCGGCGGGGGCTGGTGCCGCGTGGTCTGGTGGTACTCCTCGACCACCTGGCCGTCGCCGCGCACCACCGGACGCTGTTCGACCACGGTGGTGGGCCGGCGCCGGCTGTTCCAGTACCAGATCGTGACGGCCAGACCGATCAGACCGGCCAGCATCAGCACATAGCCGACCACGTTGATGTCGAGACCGCTGACCTCGGCGTTGACGGCGAACGCGAGGATCGCCCCCAGCGCCAGGAGAAAGAGGCTTCCGCCGATGCCCATCTGGACCTCCCTGGCTCGTGCTGCCGCTCCGAGCCGCGGCAATTTGTCGATCAGGGTGTCTACCCAAACGGCGCGGCGCTCAATCAGTCATGCTCTTCCCCATGACCGCACGCACTCTCGTCCTGATGCGCCACGCCAAGGCGGAACCGCCCGGTGAGCTGACCGACTTCGCACGCCAACTGACCGGTCGCGGCCGGGCGGACGCCGGTGCGGCGGGCGCGTGGCTGGCCGCGGAGGGCCTGCGCCCCGGGCTCGTGTTGTGCTCCTCGGCGACGCGTACCCGGCAGACGTGGCACTGCGTGGCGGTGGCCCTGGGCCAGGCCGACCCGGAAGCGCCGGCGCCGGAGGTCCGCTACGAGGACGGCCTCTACGCGGGCGGGCGCACCGAGGTGATCGACCTGCTGCGGGCCGTTCCGGACTCGATCGGCACCGTGCTGGTGGTGGGGCACAACCCCACGGTGTCCGATGTGTCCATCCTGCTCGCGGACGGCGCGACGTCGCTGCGCGAGGGCCTGTCGACCTCCGGACTCGCCGTGCACCGGGCGGAGGGCTCGTGGTCGGCCACCGAGCCGGGCTCGATGCCGCTGGTGACGACGCACACCGCCCGCGGCTGAGCAGACGAAAAACCGGCGGACATCCTTGTCCGCCGGTTTTCCGTCTTCAGGAGAGAGCGAAGCGTCGGTCGCCCTCAGGGGAGAGCGAAGCTCAGAAGGCCTCTTCCGGGAGGTCCATCAGGTCGAGCGTCGTGTTCTCGATGATCCGGCGGTCGGCGCCGATCCGGGGCAGGATCTCCCGGGTGAAGAACCGGGCCGCGGCGACCTTGCCCTCGTAGAAGGACTTGTCCGACGCGCTCAGCTCGGTGCCGAGCTTCTGCAGCGCCACGTCGGCGCCGCGCAGCAGCAGCCAGGAGACGATCACGTCGCCGAGCGCCAGCAGCACCCGCCGCGAGGTCAGGCCGACCTTGTACAGCTCGCGGGTCTCGCCGCCCTGGACCGCCTGCAGCCAGCCCATCTGCACGCCGAGGATCGCCTGGAGCTCGCCGAGCGCCTTGCCCAGCGCCAGCCGCTCCTCCTTGAGCTGACCGTTGCCGGCCTCGCTCTCGATGAACTCCTGCATCTCGGAGGCGACCGTGGCGAGCGCCCGGCCGTTGTCCTTCACGATCTTGCGGAAGATCAGGTCGAGGCTCTGGATCGCGGTGGTGCCCTCGTACAGAGTGTCGATCTTGGCGTCGCGGACGTACTGCTCGAGCGGGTAGTCCTGCAGGAAGCCGGAGCCACCGAAGGTCTGCAGCGACTCGTGGCCGAGCAGCTCGTACGCCCGCTCCGAGCCCACGCCCTTGACCAGCGGGAGCAGGAAGTCGTTGACCCGGGCCGCCGCCTTGGCGGCCTTCTCGTCGCCCGCCGCCTGCGCGATGGCGACCTTGTCCTGCCAGGTGGCGGTGTAGATCACCAGGGAGCGCAGGCCCTCCGCGTACGACTTCTGCAGCATCAGCGAGCGGCGTACGTCGGGGTGGTGGGTGATCGTGACGCGCGGGGCGGCCTTGTTCGAGTTCTCGGTCAGGTCGGCGCCCTGGACGCGGTTCTTCGCGTACTCCAGCGCGTTCAGGTAACCCGTCGAGAGCGTGGCGATGGCCTTCGTGCCGACCATCATCCGGGCGTACTCGATGATCATGAACATCTGGCGGATGCCGTCGTGCACCTCGCCGAGCAGCCAGCCCTTGGCCGGGGTGCCGTGCTCGCCCATCGTGATCTCGCACGTGTTCGAGACCTTGAGGCCCATCTTGTGCTCGACGTTCGTGGCGTAGATGCCGTTGCGCTCGCCCAGCTCGCCGGTCTCCGGGTCGAAGTGGTACTTCGGCACGATGAACAGCGACAGCCCCTTGGTGCCCGGGCCGCCGACGCCCTCGACGCCCACGGGACGGGCGAGCACGTAGTGGATGATGTTGTCGCTGAGGTCGTGCTCACCCGAGGTGATGAAGCGCTTGACACCCTCGAGGTGCCACGAGCCGTCGGGCTGCGGGATGGCCCGGGCCCGGCCGGCGCCGACGTCGGAGCCCGCGTCGGGCTCGGTCAGCACCATCGTCGAGCCCCACTGCTTGTCGACGAAGATCTTCGCCCACTTCTTCTGCTCCTCGGTGCCCTCGACCTCGACGACGTGCGCGAAGGAGGGACCGGAGGAGTACATCCAGATGGGGGCGTTGGCGCCGAGAATCTGCTCGGCGATGGCCCACCAGAGCGTCCGCGGGGCGAAGGTGCCGCCGAGGTGCTCGGGGAGGTCGAGGCGCCAGAACTCGGACGCCATGAAAGCGGCGTACGACTTCTTGAACGACTCGGGCAGCGGCGCGGTGTGAGTCGCCGGGTCGAACTTCGGGGGGTTGCGGTCCGCGTCGGTGTAGCTGGCCGCGAGGTCCTCGCGGGCGAGCCGGTTCACCTCCGCCAGCACGTCGCGTGCGGTGTCGGCGTCGATGCCGTCGAACGGCGCCTGACCGAAGGCACGATCCGCCCCGAAGACCTCGAAGAGGTTGAACTCCAGGTCGCGCAGATTGCTCTTGTAGTGAGTCATGTGTTCTTGGCCCCGCTCTCCGGACGCGAGTTACCCGTCAGTAACCACCACTGTATTACCCATCGGTAGCTCCGACAAGTCACTGCCGATCAATCGGGTGACGAGGGCCCGGAATGAGCTGACCGGCTCCCTGTCCGTCGACTTGGGGGTCAAACGTCTCCGATCGGGTGGCAGGGCTGACAGCCGTTCGGGCATTTGGCAGGCCGTGGCATCACAGGGACGTATCGACGCCTGCGCCGCGTCGTTGCTCCCGGTGTACGCGCAGGACGTACACAGACCCGGGGAGGTCTTAATGTTCACCACGATCAAGAGCCTTATTCCCGAGCCGCGCCAGGCCGACCAGCCCCGCCACTACGTCGGACGGCACCGGCAGCCCGAGCCGGTCCCCGCCCGCGCGGCGGTCGCGGTCATTCCCGGCCCGCTGCGCCCGGCGACTCCCGGCCCCGCGGCTCCCGGCCAGGTCAGCCCGGCGATTCCCGGCCCGGTGAGCCCGGTGGTTCCCGGCCCGGTGAGCCCGGCGAGCCCCGCGAGCGACGCCGACGCGAAGCCGGCCGCCACGCCGCCGGCACGCGTCGAGGAAACCTCCGGCAAGTAGGCGTCGCGGGCCGGCTAGCTGCCGGCCGCGCCCACCTCCCAGCTGGGCATCGGTACGGCCGGCCCGCCGTCGGAACCGGCGTACTCGAGCAGCACCAGGGCGATGTCGTCGTCCAGCTGCCCGTGCACCCAGTCGACGAGGGCGGTCTCCAGCGAGGCCAGGCCGTCGCCGACCGTACCGTGCCCCAGCAGCCGCCAGGCCCGGTCGGCCGTCGGGAAGAACTCACCGTCGCGGCGGGCCTCGCCCAGGCCGTCGGTGAAAAGCAGCAACCGGTCACCCGGCTCCAGGCGCTCCACCCGGGGCTGAGCGACCGGCATGAAACCCAGCGGGGGTGCGGGCGCCGGCGGCTCGAGGGCGATGACCTGCCCGCGGCGCAGGAGCAACGGGGCCGGGTGTCCACAGTTGACGATGGTCAGCGTGCCGCCGCGCTCCTCGACCAGGGCGGCGGTCACGAAGTCCTCGTCGCCGACGCTGCGGGCCACCGCCCGGTCCAGGTCGGTGACGATGGCACGCAGGTCGGCCCGCTCGTACGCGACGTGCCGGTACGAACCCAGGACGATGCTGGCGAGCCGTACCGCGTCGAGGCCCTTGCCCCGGACGTCGCCGATGATGATGCGGACCCCGTACGGTGTGTCGAGGGCCTCGTAGAGATCTCCACCGATGTCCGCGGCGGCCGACGCCGAGATGTAGCGGCCCGCGACCGCCAGCGCGCCGACCTTCGGACCCAGTGGGCGCAGCACCGCCTGCTGGGCCACCGCGGCCAGCCGCAGCAGCTCGGCGATCCGGGCGGCCTGCCGCTGCCGGATGGTCGCCACCGTGGCGGCGATGCCGGTGGCCAGCACCAGCCCGAGCACGTTGATCATGCCGACCGAGCCGAACGAGCCGTTCGCGGTCGCGAAGATCAGGCCGGCGACGGTGGCGAGGCCGCCCACCGCGAGCACCGCCCGCCAGTACGCGAAGACGGCCGCGAGGAACGGCACCGCCGCGAAGAGTCCGACGAAATTGGCCTCCTTGCCGTCCGCCAGTTCCAACCCCGACACCGCGGCGAGCAGCACGAGGGCCGCGCCGAGACCGGCGCGGGATCCGGGACTGAGCGGGCGACGGCCCGACGGCAACTTAGGCATGGGTACGCCGAACAGCATGCCTGATCCAGACCGGCGGCTGCATCAAGTTGACCCCTAGTCTGACCGGGTTCTGTCCACTCGGTGGTCCGGCCGGCGCACCGCGGTGACACCATGTCCGCGTGGCATCGGACCTGCGTGATCTTCTGCGTGCCGGATTCCGCTGGACGGAGCCCGAGCCGGGCAGCGGCCTGCTCGTCAGCGACCGCTCGGGCTGGTGGCGCGACGCCCGCATCCTCGACGGCCTCGGCGCGGGCCTGGCGGGCCTCTTCCCGGACGCCCGGCCGACCGTCGTGGTGTCGCCCGAGGTGACCGGCTTCCTGCTCGGCCCGCTCGTCGCACGCGCGCTCGGGGTCGGCTTCGTCGAGGCGTACCGCGCCGGCGCCCGCCGGCCCATCGCCGAGCCCATGACCTGGGCCCAGGTGTCGGCCGACCACCGCGGCGACGCCCAGCACCTCGGCGTACGCACCCGCCTGATCGGCCCGGGCGACCGGGTCCTCGTGGTCGACGACTGGGCCGTGACCGGATCCCAGGCGCGGGGACTGCACGCCCTCGCGTCCACCCTGGGCGCGACCGTGGTCGGCACGGCCGTGATCGTGGACGAGTGCCCGCCGCCGGTCGCCGCCGAGCTCGGCATCCGCGGTCTGCTCACCGGCGTCGATCTGAGCAGCTCACCGGGTGGAGGCTAGGTAGCGCTACTCAGGAACGGGCGTACGCGGCTCACCAGGATGGTCCGCATGACCAGATTCTTCTTCGGCAACTGGGTCACCCGGGGCTATCTGTTCGCCGTCGCGACGGCCGCGGTCGTCCTGCTCGGCGCCAACCTCGCCACCGGCGGCCACGAACCGTCCTTCGCGGCGGTGTACCTCATCGGACTGACCGCTCCGGTCTCCGTGATCTTCGCGCCGATCGCCCTGCTCGGCGAGGGCTGGCTCGCCGTCGCGATGCTGTGGCTGAGCGTGGCGGCCGGCGTCCTGCTCAACACACTGCTGATCAACACCATCGTCGGCGAGGTGGGCAAGTTCCACTCCCGCCGCGCCTGAGCTGCGCTCAGACGGTGTCGTCGCAGTGCTTCAGGCCCACCATCCGGCTGTCCAGGCCGGGGACGCGCCCGCTGCGCCGCTGCACGAGCGAGGCAATCAACATGAGCCTCAGCATGGGCCTGGTCAGTGCACCTCAGTAGGTGCCGTTCGTCCCGCCGTCGTAGTGCCCGAACCCGGCCGTGCGGCTGTCCGGACCGGCGCCTCCGCGCACCTGGCTGGGGGCGGAGCTGCGGCGCCGCACGACCATCAACAATGCCGCGCTGAGAACCACGACTGCGACGACCAGGGCGATCAACATTTCGTCATCGTACGAGGTCAGCGCACGGCTCACCCTCGGCCGACCGGGCAGGAGGATCAGGCGGGACGACGCCAGTCGGCCAGGACCCCGCGGGCGGGCGTCCATCCCTCCGCGGCGTACTCGGCCAGGCCGCGCTGCACGTACGGGTCGTCGGCCATCAGCTCGCGGGCCTCGGCCTCGGTGTCCACGGCGAGCAGCACGATGCCGCCGACCGGGGGATTCCGCCGGCCCGCCGACACCGCCAGGCCCCGACCCTCCAGGCCCGCCAGGAACGCCAGATGGTCGTCGCGGGCCCGGTCCACCTCGTCGAGCGGGGCGAGGTACGTGGAGATCATCAGGTACATCACGGTCTCCCTCGGCGTCAGGTGGTCGGCCAGATGCGGAAGTTGTACGAACTGCGGCTGGGCGTGGGCCCGCGCTGGCCCTGGTAGCGGGAGCCGTAGACCGCGGAGCCGTACGGGTGCTCCGCCGGGCTGGACAGGCGGAAGATGCAGAGCTGACCGATCTTCATGCCCGGCCACAGCTTGATCGGCAGGTTGGCCACATTGGACAGCTCCAGGGTGACGTGCCCCGAGAACCCCGGGTCGATGAAGCCGGCCGTCGAATGCGTCAGCAGGCCGAGCCGTCCCAGGCTGCTCTTGCCCTCCAGCCGGCCCGCGAGCTGGTCGCCGAGGGTGATCACCTCGAGCGTCGACGCGAGCACGAACTCGCCGGGGTGCAGCACGAACGGCTCGCCGTCGCCGACCTCGACCTCGGCGGTGAGGTCGTCCTGCCGCTCGGCCGGGTCGATGTGGGTGTAGAGGTGGTTGTTGAACACCCGGAAGTAGCGGTCCAGCCGCACGTCGATGCTGGACGGCTGCATCAGCTCCGGCTCGAAGGGCTCGAGTGCGAGGTTGCCCGACTTGATCTCGGACACCAGGTCACGGTCGGAGAGCAGCATCGGCACACCATACCGACCTGCACTCTCCGGCGCGGCGAGTGGTCGTCTCGTACATATGTTCTATATGATGTTGCCATGGCTTCCTGGTCCGAATTCGCCGCCGCCGAGCCCGACCTCGCCGCGGCCATCCGTGCGCTGTTCCAGCAGTACGGCCCGGGCATGGGCTACCTCGCCACCGTCCGCCCCGACGGCGGCCCCCGCGTGCACCCGGTCTCGCCGGTGCTCACCGACGAGGGCCTCTACTGCTTCATCGTCGACTCGCCGAAACGCCACGACCTGGAACGCGACGGCCGATACGCCCTCCACTCCTACCCACCGGAGGACAGCGACGACGAGGCGTACCTGACCGGTCGCGCCCACCTCGTCACCGACCAGGCCACGGTCAACCACCTCGCCGACGCCCTGCGCGCCTCACCCCGCGTCGACTGGCGCCTGTTCGAGCTCTCCATCGAGACAGCGATGCTCCGCCGCCACGGTCCCGCCGGCGCGCTACCCCTGGCGACAACTCTTCGATACCCGCCAATCACCCTCAAGTGGCTGGCCGCGGGCCCGGCGACCTCCGGCACCTCGACCACGAGGGCGACGCTGACGACACCCACGATCGACCCGGCGAAGCCGGCACCCACCCCGCCGCCAGTCGACGCCGATATCGCACCCTGCCCGCCCGCGGCCACCGCCCACCGTGCCCAACCGACGGCAGGGAGCCCGCCCGCGGCCGCCGCACGCCACGCCGAACCGGCAAGACTCCACCTCCGCGCCGGTGTCCCGACCGTGCCGGCCGGCCTCGGCCGCCCGGCGCACCCGGCCCCGCACAGCAGCGGCCGGCCCCACACACCCGACAAGGGCCTGACCCGCGCGTCCGAGTCCGAGGAGGATCGCCCCGCTCTATCCGACCTATCCGACAAGGACCAGGCTCGCACCGGCGAGGACCGGACCCGCACTCACGAGAAGGGCGGCACTCTGCAGACTGCCGGCGTCTTCCTCCAGGATCTTGCCCACGCCACCACCAGTGCGTAGGCGCCGGCCGGACACCGCGATCTGCGTTCGCGGGGCGCTGCCGGGCCTGGAGGGAGCCGGGCCGCGCCACGTCCGGCCGGCGCCTACCCAGGGCGGCTACGCCACAACGCCCGCGAATCGGGTACAGTGGGGCCGCTCGCGGGTGTAGTTCAATGGCAGAACATCAGCTTCCCAAGCTGACAGTGCGGGTTCGATTCCCGTCACCCGCTCCACGCACGGAAGCCCTGGTCAGGACCGATGGTCCGGCCAGGGCTTCCGTCGTTCTAGAGGGCTGAAACAGGCTGGCATGCCACTAGCGTGCCTTTAGCTCGCCTCGGCGGCCGGCTGCTCGCCCTCGACTACCCGCCTGGTCTTGCGCTTGCTCGACCGCAGCACCGGCGCATCCTGACTGCGCTGGGCCGGCACCGCTACCGGCTCTGGCGCACCTGGGAACTCAAGGAACAGCTGCGCGACCTCTACCGCACCACGGATACGGCAAACGCCCGTGCCTATCCGAAGCGCTGGTGCACCGCCGTCAGGCGCAGCCGCATCCCCGCCTTCGGCAACCTGATGCGGCGGATCGAGAAGCACTTCGACGCGATCGCGACCGGGGCATCGCCGCCGTGTCCACTTCGTGCACCGATCGAGTCGGCCGCAGTCGCCGCCCCGGCTGCGCGACATCCCGCGAAGCGTCCCACGTTTCGCACGACTTCCCAGCTCAGGGGCCGCTTCGCATCCCAGCATCCCTGCCGCCCGGCGATCACTTGTCCCGCTGTGGAGGCGACCAGCACTGTCTCGGCGTACCGGCAGAGCGGTCGGCCCGCGACAGCGGGGGAGGGGTGTTTCACAGATGCGTCGGCAGAAAAGTTGGTGGCCTGTATCGGTAATCGCGGCGTCGCTTCAGCTGGTGATGTCGGCGTGCACCGGATCCGACGGGGGGCCGCCACCGAAGCCTGCCGCCATCCCGGCGCCAGAGACGGTCGAGTTGACCCGCGACACGACCCAGGAGGAGACGGAGGTCCTCTACCGGGCGGAACAGATGCGGATCCGGGACTGCATGCGAGGGCAGGGATTCGATTATTTCCTGGTACCTCGGAAGCCTGTGCCGGAAATGCGGGACTTTCCCTACGTCGTGGACGACGTCAGCTGGGCCGCGAAGTACGGCTACGGAAGCACGCTGTACCGCCTGAACGAACTCGCTCTGGAGAAGGACCCCAACGAGCGCTACTTCGAGTCGCTGCCGGCGACCCGGCGGGCCCAGGCACAGCTGGCGCGCAACGGAGACGCCCGCAACGGCGACCTGCTGGTCGATGTCCCGGGCATCCCGACCACGGTGACCAGCAGCAGGGGTTGTCGGGCGGCCGCTCAGCGGGAGCTCTACGGCGACCTGCCGGCCTGGGTCCGCGCCAACGCGGTGATGACCGCGCTCGTCCCGCTGCGGCAGGGCGCGGTGACGGCCGACCCCCGTTTCGTCAAGGCGGTGCAGCGGTGGAGCCGCTGTATGCGTGAGCGGGGTCACCCGTACGCCTCGCCGGCCCAGGCACGCGACAACGTCCCACGGCTGGTGCGCCACGTCGGTCCGGAGCAGTCCGGACCGGCGGACGCCCCAGCCGCGGAAACCGCACTGGCCGTCGCGGAGGCGACCTGTGCGAACCGGACCGGCCTGGCGGCCACGGCGCGTCAGGTGGACCAGGAGCACGCCGCCCGGCTCCGTGCGCAGTACCGGGCGGACGTCGCAGCCGGACAACGGCTGCAACAACAAGCACTACCCGGGGCCCGGGTCATCGTGGCCGCGGGCTGACCCAGCACCACACCAACGAAGGGAAAAATATGAAAGGCATCGCCAAGAAGGCCGTGACCCGGCTCGGCAGCACCCTGGCCGCAGCAGCCGTGGCCACCACCGCCCTGGTCGCCGTGTCCAGCTCGCCGGCAATGGCCGCGCCCGACGGCTACCTGTACGCCTGGGAGCAAGACAACCGTGGCGGCCAGGTCTGCATGTGGCAGGGCAACGATGGCGACTGGTCCACCTGCGGAGTGCACGGCGCAACCACCGGCCGCAACATGCGCAACAAGGCGTCGTCGATCCACAACAACGGCTACAGCCACGCCGTACGGCTCTTCTACACCACGTCCAACACGTCGGCCTACGCCTGCCTGCACGTCGGGACGGCATGGTTCGAGATGGCCCGCGGCGGAGAGAACGGTCCGCGATTCAACCTGGGCGGCACGAACGGCCGAGGCGCCCTCGTGAACAACAACGTCGCCCGACACAGCTGGCACCAGACCTGCAGCTGAGCCTGACCGCGGGCCGTGTCCACAGTGCCCCCGTGGGCACGGCCCGCCCCAGCCGGCACGCAACGCGCACCGCCGCACCGCCCTACCCACTCCCGGTGCAGGAGCCCCACGGGCGTACTGGCCGAACCGGCGAGCGACCTTCTCATAACCCGGTGACGGACGGCGCAGCTCAAAGACCATTGAGCCGCCCACCCCATCCGCAGGCCCGAGTTCAGCCGCTGCCCAGCCGACGGGGTGGGCGTGCCCGCGCACCGGCATTCTCTGAGTGGGATCCTCCTGCCGGGCGCCGAAACAAAAGGCGACGGGGATACCCGTCACCGCTGCACTCCCACTCTCTGGCACAGCAAAACCACGATGCTTCGACAGCGCTTGGAGCGTTTGGGGCTACTTTGTCCTAATGGCGTTGGTGGTAGTGGCCGAGGACAACCTGGAGCATCAGCGCATCCTCGTCGAGATTCTTCGTCGTCTGCGCCACGAGCCGGTGGTGGTCGGTGACGGGCGTGCCGCGCTGGCCGCGATCGCGGCTCGCCGGCCCGACCTGGTGATCGCCGACGTCGAGATGCCTGAGCTCGACGGCGTGCAGCTGTGCCGGACGATCCGCGACAACCCCGAGCTGGCAGAGATTCCGGTCATCCTGGTCACCGCCTACCTGCCGTCGCGCGACCCCCAGCTGCACACGGCCGGCGCCGCCGTGACGGTACCCAAGCCGTTCAGCGTGCAGCAGCTGACCGAGGCGGTACACCACTGCCTCGACCCGGATCGGGCTTCCGCGGACACCCCGGCCGACCGGCTCGCCGCGGCCGACGATGACGCCCCGTCCGGCCTGACCCATACCCCGGGATTTGTGACCGCCCTGCTGGAGAGCCTGGACATCGGGGTCGCCGTCTGCGACCGGCACGGGGGCGGGCTGCTGCTCAACCAACCGCTGCGTGCCCTCTTCGGCGCCGACAACACCACGGTGGCGCAATCCGACTGGTCGCATCGGTTCCAGCTGCGCCATCACGACGGCACACCCTTGACCGCCGAAGAGTTTCCGCTGACGCGGGCCCTGGCCGGTGAACACGTCAAGCGCGCCGAAACGATGGCCTACGACCCGCGCGACCAGCCCCGCTGGCTGCTGGTCAACGCCCGGCCGATCCGCGACGGCACCGGACAGATCATCGGCGCGGTCGCCGCGGGCCACGACGTAAGCGCCGAGCATCAGGCCCGCCGCTACCAACAGTGCAAGAACGCCGTACTCGAAGCCCTGGCCGGCGCCCCGGACGCCGCCGCCGCCACCACCGCGGCGCTGCACGCGATCGGCACCTGGCTGGACTGGCCGTATGTGCGGCTGTGGCTGATCGACCCGGTCAGCGACAGGCTGACGTCGGCCACCACCTTCACCGCGCCCGGCGCCGAGCCCTTGCCGATCCCTGGGAGCATCCCGCCGGGGCACGGCCTGGCCGGCCTGTGCTGGCAGCGCGGCGAACCGATCTGGGTGCCCGACATCCACGCCCCCGGGCTGCCGCTGCCCGAGGTCACCCGCGGCGTACCCTACCGCGCCGCCGGCGCCGTCCCGGTACGCAGCGGCACCACCGTCGTTGGAGTCCTGACCTACTTCTCCCACCACCGGCAGGAATCCGAACCGGCCCTGACCGTCCTGCTGACCGGCATCACCGGACACCTCGGCGCCCACCTGGAACGCCGGCGCGCCGACGAACTAGCGCAGCAGCTGGCCGCCAGCATCGAAGAGTACGTCGCGCTGGTCGGCCACGAGCTGCGCACCCCGCTGACCTCCATCACCGCCTACATCGACCTGATCCGCCAGGAACCCGACGACACCCGGCTCGCCGACCTGCGCGAGCTGCTCGACGTGGTCGTCCGCAACAGCACCCGGCTGCTCAACCTGGTCGACCAGCTGCTCGACCTGGTCGCGCTGGAATCCGGTAACGCCCGCCTCCAGTCCACATCAGTCGATGTGGCCGCGATTGTGCGCGACGCCGTCGCCGCCGCGCACCCGAAGGCCGAAGCTCACCAGCTCACGCTGCACAGCGACCTGCCGGCGCAGGTGAACGTGTCCGGCGACCTCGACCGGCTGCGTCAGGTCGTCGACTGCCTGCTCGACAACGCCATCAAATACAGCCCCGAGCAGGCGACCATCACCGTCACCCTCACCCATCCCGACGACGTCGCAGTGCTCGAAGTCACCAACCCAGGCGCCGACGTGACCGCCGACGAGTACCCCCAGCTGACACGCCGGCTGTACCGCGGCCGCAACGTCCGCCATCACGGCATCCCCGGCGCCGGCCTCGGCCTGACTCTCAGCCGCGCCATCATCGAGCGCCACCACGGCACGCTACCCTCAGCCCGCATCCTCCCACCGACCTCACTGTCACCGTCCGTCTGCCCGCAGAGTGAGCCGCGTGCGGACACGCACCCGCCGAAGGCGGGGTCAACCTCGCCACCTTCGACCCCGGCAAACAGGTCGGGGAGACTCCCACCAGGCTGCTTCGCAACCGGTTGCGGCCTACCCGGACACCACCCACTCACCGTCAGTGACGGCCGGTGCAACCCGACGGCAAGGCCGAGTGGCCTTGGCCGATGGCGCCCAGCTTCGCGACGGCCGCCGAGAGCGAGCTTGTGGCTATCCCCGCAAGGTGTCGCGAGGGGAAGTGCTCCGCACCGGTAGCCGCGCGAATCCCGGGCGGCTTACCCAGATGCGGGCGAAGCATGCCCTGTGATCCGAGTCCTGCACCTGTAGCCACCCAGCGGTCGTGAATCGGGATTCTCGACATGGTGCAGAGTCGGGCGGCTACTCGATCGCGACTACCCGGGTCGGTCTTCGAGTCGGCGCATCGCGGACTCCAGGGCTGTCCACTGCGGCCGATGTTGGCGCGAATGCCGATACCGGCCCGGGGCGGTCCGTCGCGTGTATGTAATGAAGACCCCGGCCCGAGCCCGGACGGAGGGAGGTGTCTGCGACGAGGAGTCAGTAATGAAGGCAGTGGTGTATGAGGGGCCGCGGCAAATCAAAGTCAAGGATGTGCCGGATGCGCGGATCGAGCGGCCGACCGACGTCCTGGTACGGATCACGTCGGCGAATATCTGCGGCTCGGACCTGCACATGTACGAGGGCCGGACCGACTTCGAGCCCGGCCGCTGGTTCGGGCACGAGAACCTGGGCCAGGTGGTCGAGATCGGCACCGGGGTCGACAAGGTCCGGGTGGGCGACTGGGTCGTCCTGCCGTTCAACATCTCTTGTGGGCATTGCAAGAACTGCGAGCGTCAGCTGACGAACTACTGCCTGACCGCCCAGCCCGAACCGAAGATGGCCGGCGCCGCGTACGGCTTCGCCGACATGGGCCCGTACGGCGGCGGACAAGCCGAGCTGTTGCGGGTGCCCTGGGGTGATTTCAACTGCCTGCGGCTGGGCGAGGACGCCGAGCAGCGCCAGACCGACTACGTGATGCTGGCCGACATCTTCCCGACCGGTTACCACGCCACCGAGATGGCCGGCGTGCGGCCCGGCGACCAGACGGTCATCTACGGCGCGGGTCCGGTCGGGCTGATGGCCGCGCTCTCGGCGACCATCCGGGGGGCAAGCAAGGTGATGGTTGTCGACCGGCACCCCGACCGGCTGCGCCTGGCCGAGTCGATCGGCGCGATCCCGATCGACGACTCGAAGGTCGATCCGGTGCAGGCCGTTCTCGAGCAGACGATGGGACTGGGCGCGGACAACGGCTGCGAGTGCGTCGGCTATCAGGCACACGAGCCCGACGGCCAGGAGCAGGCCAACCTGACGATGAACCGGCTGGTCGCCTCGGTGCGCTTCACCGGGAAGATCGGCTGTGTCGGCGTCTTCGTGCCCCAGGACCCCGGCGCCGGCGACGAGCTGGCCAAGCAGGGCAGACTCGCCTTCGACTACGGCATGTTCTGGTTCAAGGGCCAGCACATCGGCAGCGGCCAGGCCCCGGTCAAGAAGTACAACCGGCAGCTACGCGACCTGATCGCCGGCGGCAAGGCCGAACCGTCGTTCATCGTCAGCCACGAGCTGCCCCTGGACCGGGCGCCGGAGGCCTACGAGCACTTCGACAACCGCGACGACGGCTGGACGAAGGTCGTCCTGCACCCGGCGATGGCCGGGACGGGTGCCTGACACAGCTGTATAACTGGACGGCGCGCGATCGCGATCCTCGCGCGCCGTCGGCACTCTCGAGTCATCGATCTTCCGTTCCTGGGTGAACGCTACTCCGCCGTCGAAGGTAGCGGGGCCGAGCTGAATGGTCGGCGGATCACCGTCAACCCGGTGTCGAAGGTCTCCGAGGCTGTTGTGGCCATCGGGGATTATGCCGTCGGCGAGAAGGCGGCACAGAAGAACAGCGAGCGATTCGCCATGACCGAACGTCTAGCGGCGAAAGTCCAGCGGATCCGCATGCACGGATCCGCTGCCATCGACCTGGCTTGGCTGGCCGCTGGCCGGGTGGACGCCGTCGCCATGTTGTCCAACAAGCCGTGGGATACCGCAGCAGGAGTGATCATCGCCCGCGCGGCTGGAGCTCGGATAGTCGATCGCGATGGCCTTTCCCACGACACGAGCGTCAACTCGACCGTCGCCGCGCACCCCGCTCTGTTACCAACGATCCTCGCCCTCGTCTCCGGCGCATGAGCTGCCAGGTGTCAGCGGTTGTCGCTTAGCTTGTGCTTTAACCTCCAGCTCCGACCTAGCGTCGTTGCGGACCAGCCCGCTGCGTCAGCAACGGCGACTACAGCGAGTGTCGGCCGGTGCGCCGGTGCGCCGGTGCGTGGGCAGAGACGAGACCAAACGCGCGTTCTCTGCGGGATGAGCGGTCGCTCGCTTCGTCGTCAAACGACTCGCAGTTCGATCCTCGTTTCTGAGATCATCCGGCGGTGACTTCCTACGTGTCCCACACCACCGTGGACTGCGCCGATGCGTACGCCCTGTCCCGTTGGTGGCAAGCCATCCTGGACTACACCGAAGACCCCGACGATCCCAACGAGCCTGGCCACGAGGAATGCATGATTTCCTCCGCTGACGGGCGGCACCGTCTGCTCTTTGTCGAGGTGCCGGAATCGAAGCAGGTCAAGAACAGGGTCCATCTCGATCTGCGTCCAACGCAGGGCACACGTGACGCGGAGTTGGCTCGGCTGACCGGACTTGGTGCGGCCGTTGTGGCCGATCATCGCAACCCCGACGGAACGGGGTGGGTCCTGCTCGCCGATCCCGAAGGCAACGAGTTCTGCATTCTCCGCAGCGAAGCTGAGGTTGCAGCCCAGAGGTCGTGACGGGCGGCCGGCGCTTACGCAGCCAGTCGCCACGCTCGCTCCTCGGCTAAATCCGTGTATTCGTCGGACGGGCCCGCGCCCTGGCGGCTGTCACGCAGCGTAACCCGGTCCAGGTGTGGCGGTGACCGGGGCTGCGCCAGCCGCGTCCACACCGGATCGATGCGACCGCTCATCCCGCAGAGAACGCGCGTTTGGTCTCGTCTCTGCCCACGCACCGGCGCACCGGCGCACCGGCGCACCGGCCGACACTCGCTGTAGTCGCCGTTGCTGACGCAGCGGGCTGGTCCGCAACGACGCTAGGTCGGAGCTGGAGGTTAAAGCACAAGCTTGGACCGCGTCATCCAGGTGACTCAGCGTCTGAGGTCCAGCAGTCTGCGGTACCAAGGACCCGGATGAGGTGCGAACGCAAGAGCCGCGGGTGGCGGCCCTGCTTCGGAGCACGCCGGCGCCGTGAACGGCTTGCGGTGGCCACTGTGAGTGCTTGGACGGTCGCAGCGGGTTCCCGGTTGTGGCTACGCCCGGAGTGCAGGCGGGGGCTGGGCCTTGAGGCGGCAAGGGGAGCGCTTCGGCCGGTGCCCTTAACGAAGATCGTCGGGTAGCGTGACGCCGTTCGCTGAAGGTGTTCGTTGATGACGTCCGATTTGTGGATTATCGGCGTCTTGGTGTTGGCGCTCGGGACGTGACAGACCTTCGGTGAGCGGCTGGGATCGACTGAACGTGGAGGACTGTTTCTCAATGCCGATCATTGCACCTCGATCAGTGCCCCGATGGGCTCCGGCGAAGTGGACGCAGAACTTCCAGCGTTCTCACGGCTGGACCGTCACGGGCGGCAATGTCGGGTCGTCGAACCTGAACGACACCACCGAGTTCGTTCGGGGGACGCAGTCCATCTCGCTCGTCACGGCCGGGCGCGCCACCGCGACCGGGGGCACGGCGGACCAGGCCAACTTCCAGAAGTTCGGTGGCCAGGCGCTCAACATGAACGGCAAGGCGATCCGCCTGATGTTCAAGGTGTCCGACGTCACCAAGCTGCGGTGGATCACCTTCTACGTCGGTACGGCCGGACTGGCGAACTTCTTCCGGTGGCGGGTGCACACGCACACGAACACCCAGAACTGGGTGCAGTCCGGCGAGTGGGTGTTCATCACCCTGCAGTGGGGAGACGTGCAGGGCGCCGGCGGCAACCTGAGCCTCTCGCCCGCGCGCGTCCCGTCGACGAAGTCCGGGTTCACCGACCTCCGGTTCCAGGTGGTCGACGCCGGCACCGGGCCGTGCACCGTACGGCTGCAGTCGGTCGAGCTCATCGACGACACATCGGCGACGTACCCGAAGGGCCTGGTGTCGATCACCTTCGACGACTCGTGGTCGGACGTCTTCGACAACGCCCGCCCGGCGATGGACGCCTACGGGTTCCGCGGGACCACGTACACGATCGCCGACCAGATCGGTACGCCGGGACGGTACAACCTGGCCCAGTTGAAGGCGGCGCAGAACCTGTCCGGGTGGGAGATCGCCGGGCATGCGTACCAGGGCGCCATTCACGGGGCGCGGTACGACGGCGTGACGGCCGAGAAGGTCGACGCCGACGCGGGGAACCTCCGGGCCTGGATGGTCAACAACGGGTTCAACAGCGACTCGTTCGCCTACCCGGGTGGGCGGTTCGGCAAGACGACGGACGGGGTGAGCGTCGAGGAGATCGTGGCGCGCTACTTCTCCACCGGCCGGTCGATCATCTCCGCCGACAACCGTGAGTCCACCCCGCCGCCGATGCCCCACCGGCTCCGGTCCCTCACGGGTATCAGCTCGATCGCCCCCGGCACGGCGAACCCCGCGAACCTGACCGGTCCCGGTGGTTTGCTCGACCGCGCGCAGTTGTCCGGCGGCTGGCTCATCCTGTGCTTCCACAGTGTCATCACCACGGCGCCGACGAACGACGCCCAGATCCACAAGGACGACTTCGAGTCGATCATGCGAGCCATCAACTCGCGGGGAATGCCGGTGCTGACGGTCGGCGAGGTCATGCAGTGAGCTGATTCGCCGGAAACCAGAAAGCCCTGCGAGGACCACCTCGCAGGGCTTTCTCATTTCCTGAGCCCGTGCCGGGTCACGCGGTGAGCTGACCCGCCGCGTCTTCCTCGAGCTGAGCGAAGCCGGGGAACGCCGCGAGGTGCGCCACCATCCGCGCCCGCTGGTCGTCGTCGGGAAGCGGTCCGCGCAGGGCCTTCATGTTGTCCTGCACGTGTGCCGGGTTGGCGGCGGACGGCAGGACGACCGTGACGGCCGGCTGCGCCAGGACGTACTTCAGGAAGAACTGGGACCAGGTGGTGGCGCCGAAGTCGGCCGCCCAGCCCGGTACCTGGTGGCCCTCGACCAGCCTGTGCAGGCGGCCCGCCTCGAACGGCATGGTGACGGTGACGGGGATGTCCCGCTCCGCGGCGAGCGGCAGGATGTGCTCCTCGGCCAGCCGGGTGGCGATCGAGTAGCGGACCTGGACGGCGTCGACGTCGAAGTTGCGCATCAGGATTTCCATCGCCGGGTAGTACCGGGTCTCGTGGTGGCTGACGCCGACGTACCGCACCTCTCCGGCGCTCTTCCACCGGCCCAGCATCGGCACGACGGCCTCGGGCTCGGCCAGGTCGCCCACCTGCACCACGTCGATCTGGTGGCGCCGCAGCCGCGCCTTGGCGGCCTGCAACTGGCGCGACATGCGGCTCTCGCTGAGGTCTCCGTCGGCCGACCGGAAGTTGCGGGTCAGGAACATGCCGCCGGTGATGCCGAGGGCGGTGGCGACCTCACTGAACATCAGCTCGGAGTCGGCATCCAGCCGCGAGGTGTCGACCACCCGGCCGCCGGCCTTCCAGTACGCCTTCAGGACGTCCCGCAGGTGCGCCCGCTGCACCGCGGGGTGCTTGTCGGCGTTCACCGTGGCGCCGAGCCCGATCGCGGGAAGCCGTTCGCCGGTGCGCCCGAGGGTACGGAAGGCGAGGTTCCGGTGGGCCGAGGCCGCGTGCGCGGCCTGTCCCCGGCCGGCAGCCCCGGTGGCGAGCAGCACGCCCGCTCCCGCCACGCCGGCGGTGAGCACGTTGCGCCTCGTCGGTCGGCCGAGCCGGGATGCCGAAGGCTCATTCATCGAAGTCACGTCGCCCCTTCAGGTTCCAGACCCGGGACACTAATCGAGAAGGGCACCCGGGGACACCCCGGCCCGTCCACCGGAGACGCGGGATGACACTGCGTGAGCGTCACGCTCTGTTGAGTGGTTTGCGGCCCGATCGGCGCGGCATTGCGGGAACGCTCAGACGGTCTTGCGGGTGGCTTGAGAGTCCGGTGTCAAGGTTCTCTAGTCACCGACGCACGTGGAGGAACGCAGACATGAAGCTGGCACGCCTGGTTGCCGCCCTGGGTATGGCGATGATCGCCACCACCCTCGCGGTTCCGCAAGCGGCTTCCGCGGCGACGCACGTGCCGGGTCCGCCGATGGGCCTGACGAACGTGCGGTCGTACCAGAAGGCCATCGAGACGTGGGTCTACTGGAAGCCGGTCGCGGGCGCCTCGAACTACCTCGTTACGGTCAGCGATGGAATCGTCACTCGGCAGTACGTCGTCGCGGCCACCCAGAAGCTGAACGCGGGCGGGCAGCACCAGCTGACGGTCTCGACGCCGAACAAGTGCTCGCGGTACCGGATCACCGTCGCCTCCCGCGACGCGCAGGGCCAGGGGACCAGCCGGTACGTGATCGAGAAGTCGCTGGCACCCACCTCGGTGATCAAGGCGAAGGCGGTCCGCTCGGCCGACCCCACCAGGGCGACCTTCACGTACTCCGCGCCGCAGTGGATGGGTTACCTGGGCGGCCCGACCGGCGGGGCGACGCAGGACGACAAGAACAACCCCACGATGAGCTTCACCAGCACGGCCCAGCTGGTCCGGGTCTCGGACAACAAGGTGATCTCCACGACCACGGACAACTCGAACAGCTGGACCGCCGCCCGGTCGCAGACCTTCACCGGCCTCGACCCGCAGCGGGCCTACGTCCTGAAGATCACGAACAGCAACAAGTGGGGCAACTGCGCCAACCAGCTCGGCCGGATCCTGCTCAACCCGCAGGCCTGACGGCACCGACGGATCCCGCCCCGCCCCTTGCCGCCGGGCGGGTTCCGTGTGCGCGTCCCGGGTCAATGGATCGACAGGAAGACGTTGTCGATCAGGCCGGCGTACTGGTCGTTGCCCTTGTTGGCGCCCTTGCCGCCGACCCGCAGCGGTTCGGCGTTGGCGATCGACAGGCGCGGCGGCACGGGCACCGACGCCCGGCGCACGCCGTCGACCGCGAGTTCCAGACGGTTCGCCGTACGGGTGCACACCAGCTGGTGCCAGGTCCCGTCGGCCACGTCGACCAGCGGTTCCGCCCGGTAGATGCGGTTGCGGCCGGCGATCACGCAGCTGGGGTGGCCCGCCCGGTGGTCGACCTGAAGCTTGAACTGGCTGATGCCGCCGACCGAATACCCCTTCTGGAGGACGTTGGCGCCGTCCGCGAGGTCGCTGTGGGTCATCAGGACCGACGCGCCGTACTGCATCGGACGGGTGCCGGGGTTGAGGCTGTCGTCGCGGAAGCCTTCCAGGATCGCGCGGGGGCATTCGCGTTCCCGAAGGAGGGTGCAGCGGTCCGGATACTGCACCGCCAGGCCCGCGCCCTGCGGGACCAGGCTGAGCGTGCCGCCGTTCTGGCCCAGGGGGCGCAGCTCGAAGCCGCCGCGTACGTCGGTGATCGGTGCCGTCACGCCGCCGTCGAAGGTGTAGCGGACGGTGACCGGGGCCGCCGCGACGGCGACCTTGCCCGGCGGCGCGGGTGCCGCGAAGCCGAAGGCCGCGGGGGTCAGGACGCCCGCCGACGGGCGGGGCATGATCAGCGGCGTGAGCCGGGGCGCGGCGTCGCTGCGCTGGGCGAAGTGGGCGACGGCCAGCAGGCCCGCGCCGAAGACGGCGGTGGCCGTGAGCGCGCCGAGCGGGCTGAACCATGACCGGCGAGTGTCGAACATACGTTTATTGTCCGAAAATCGGGCAAAAGTGGTGGGCCCAAACTCCGGGCCGGCGCAAAAGTGGCCTAAACCACCCCAAAGGGGGTAAGCCGAACGGCCCACCGGGACGGTCGGTACGTCACCCGCTCCGCGGTGCCGCGGGCTCACCGATCACCGCGTGCAGCACGTCGTCCAGGGAGATCACACCGAGCGGCCGACGCCCGTCGCTCACCAGCACGATGTGGCGCCGGTCCCGGCGCATCGTCAGCAGCAGATCGGCCAGGTTGCGGTCCGGCGGCACCACGGCCAGCGGCCGGATGATCTCCCCCGGGATGGGCAGCCGGCGCTGCGCGCCCGTATAGCCCAGGACATCCTTGACGTGCACGAAGCCGAGCACCCGCCGCGACTCGCGCTGCACGACCGGAAAGCGGGACCGCCCGCTGCGGGTCGCCACCGCCTCGATCGTGGCCGGTGACGCGTCGTCCGCCACCGTGGTCACCCCGGACCAGGGCCGCAGGGTGTCGGCCGCCGTCCGCTCGCCGAGGCCCAGCGCCGCGTGGATGCGCTCGTACTGTTCCGTGCCGAGCAGCCCCTCCGACCTGGCCTGGGTCACCATGCCCGCCAGCTCCTCGGCGGTGAACACCGTCTTGACCGCGTCCGTCGCCTCGATCTTCCACAGGGCCAGCACCATGCGCGACGCCCAGCGCATCGCGGTCAGGACCGGGCGGGTCGCCGTACAGAAGGCGAGCATGAACGGGCCGAGGATCAGCGCCGAGCGTTCCGGGCCGGCCAGCGTGATGTTCTTGGGCACCATCTCGCCGACGACGGTGTGCAGGAAGACCACGACGACGAGGGCGAGGACGAACGCGACCGGGTGGATCGCGCTCTCCGGCAGGCCCGCCGCCGCGAACGGGCCCTCCAGCAGGTGCGCGAGCGCCGGCTCGGCGATCGCGCCCAGGCCCAGCGAGCAGACCGTGATGCCGAGCTGCGCACCCGCGATCATCAACGGGATCTGGTTCATCGCCGACAGCGCCCAGCGCGCCGGGCGGGACGTCTCCGCCAGCGGCTCCAGGGCCGTACGCCGGGACGCGATCAGCGCGAACTCGCCGCCCACGAAGAGGGCGTTGCCCAGTAGCAGCAGGACGGTGACGACCAGCTCAGTCATCGGCGGGCTCCGGCGGCGTGACGACGCGGACCTGTTCGATGCGGTGCCGGTCCACCTGCATCACGGTGAACTCCCAGCCTTCCTCCTCGAGCGACTCCCCCGCCGTGGGAATGTGACCGAGACGGGCGAGCAGAAAGCCGGCGAGCGTCTCGTACGGCCCCTCGGGCAGCCGGAACCCCGTCTGCTCGGCGAGCTCGTCCTCGCGCAGCAGGCCGTCGACGAGGATCGTCCGCCCGCCGTCGGGCGCGGTCAGCTCCTCGCTGCCGGTCTCCACCACGTCCACGTCGTGCTCGTCGGCGATCTCACCCACCAGCTCCTCGATGAGGTCCTCGACGGTCACCACGCCGTCGGTGCCGCCGTACTCGTCGACCACGATCGCCAGGTCGGCGTCGGCGGCCCGCAGCGCCGCCAGCACCCGGTCCAGCCCGAGGCTCTCCGGGACGTAGACCGGCTCCCGGGCCACGGCCGACACCGGCGTGGCGGCCCGGCGGTCGGGTGCGACACCGAGCGCGTCCGACACGCCGACGACACCCATGACGAGGTCGAGCGTCGACTCGTACACGGGAAAGCGGGTGTGCCCGGTCTCCCGCGCCACCGTGATGAGGTCCGCGAGGCTGGCAGTGGTCTTGAGGCCGACCACGTCGACGCGCGGCGTCATCGCCTCGGCCGCGCGCTTCTCGCCGAAGCGGATGGTGCGGCGCAGCAGCGTCGCGGTCTCGTCCGGCAGCGCCCCGGCGCGGGCGCTGATCGCGGCGAGCAGCCCCAGCTCCTCGGGGGAACGGGCGCTGGCGAGCTCCTCCTGCGGCTCGATCCCCATCCGCCGGACCAGCCAGTTGGCGGAGCCGTTCAGCGCGCTGATCAGCCATTTGAAGAGCTTCGAGAAGGTACGCAGCGGCGCCGCCGTCAGCAGGGCGACCTTCATCGGGCGGGCCAGTGCGGCGTTCTTCGGTACGAGCTCGCCGAAGAGCATCGACACCAGCGTGGCCAGCACCAGGGCGAGCAGGTGGGTGATGGCGGCGGTGTGCCGGCCGCCGATCGGCGCGATGGCCGGGGTGAACAGCCGGGACAGCGCGGGCTCGGCCAGATAGCCGGTGAGCAGCGCGGTCAGCGTGATGCCGAGTTGCGTGCCGGAGAGCTGGAAGGAGAGCTCGTGCAGGGCGTCGCGTACGGTGCGGGCCCGGCGCTCGCCCGCGTCGGCACGCTTGTCGATCTCCACCCGGTCGACGGTGACCAGCCCGAACTCGGCGGCGACGAAGAACGCGTTGCCCACGGTCAGCAACGCGAAGGCAGCCAGCGGAAGCACCGCCGTCAGGATCAGGCCGTCCATGATCGGTTCACCTCGGCCCTCATTGTGCCGGAACCGCCGGTCTCATCGGCGTCCGCGGTGCCCGGATCCGGGCCGCCGCGGCGCTGGCCACCACGACGGCGGACGTCGCCGCCGCCGTGGTGGTGGTGTCCTGGTGAGACGGCCTAGGCCTGCGCCTTGTCGCCCTTGATGCTGCGCAGCAGCACGCTGGCCACGTCGACGACCTCGACGTTCTCCTGCTCGCCCTTGCCGGTGACCCCGTCGCCGATCATCGTGTAGCAGAACGGGCAGCCGACCGCGATGGTCTTCGCGCCCGTGGCCAGCGCCTCTTCGGTGCGCTCGACGTTGATCCGCTTGCCGATCTTCTCTTCCATCCACATGCGCGCGCCGCCGGCGCCGCAGCAGAAGGAGCGCTCCGAGTTGCGCGGCATCTCCTGGATGCCGCCGGCGATCGCCGAGCCGAGGACCTCGCGAGGCGCCTCGAAGACCCGGTTGTGCCGGCCCAGGTAGCACGGGTCGTGGTAGGTGACGCCGCCGTCCACCGGCTGCACCGGGGTGAGCTTGCCCTCGGCGACCAGGTGGGCCAGCAGCTGCGTGTGGTGCACGACCTCGACCTTGAGGCCGAGCTGCTCGTACTCGTTGCCCAGGGTGTTGAAGCAGTGCGGGCAGGTCGCGACGATCTTCTTGACCTCGGCCTCCTGCAGCGTCTCGACGTTCTGCTGGGCCAGCATCTGGAAGATGAACTCGTTGCCGATGCGGCGGGCCGGGTCGCCGGAGCAGGTCTCGCCCTCGCCGAGGATCGCGAAGTCGACGCCGGCCTCGTGCAGCAGCGTGGCGACCGCCCGGGTCGTCTTCTTGGCGCGGTCCTCGAAGGCTCCGGCGCAGCCGACCCAGAAGAGGTACTCGAAGTCGGCCTCGCCGACCCGCTTGATCTCGAAGTCGAGGCCCTTGGTCCAGTCCTCGCGGGTGTTCTGCGGCGCGCCCCAGGGGTTGCCCTTGTTCTCCAGGTTGCGCAGCATGACGCCGGCCTCGGCCGGGAAGTTGGACTCGATCAGCACCTGGTAGCGGCGCATGTCGACGATGTGGTCGACGTGCTCGATGTCCACCGGGCACTGCTCGACGCAGGCACCGCAGGTGGTGCAGCTCCACAGCACGTCGGGGTCGATGACGCCGTTCTCGTCGACGCCGCCGATCAGCGGCCGGTCCGCCTCCGCGAGCGCCAGCACGTCGACGCCCTTGAGCTGCTCCTCGGTGCCCTTCTCCTCGCCCGTGAGGTCCTTGCCACCGCCGGCGAGGAGGTAGGGCGCCTTCGCGTACGCGTGGTCGCGCAGCGACAGCACCAGCAGCTTGGGCGAGAGCGGCTTCGCCGTGTTCCAGGCCGGGCACTGCGACTGGCAGCGGCCGCACTCGGTGCACGTGGAGAAGTCCAGCAGGCCCTTCCAGGTGAACTGCTCGACCTGGGCGACACCGAACTGGTCCTTCTCCGGGTCCGCCTCCTCGAAGTCGAGGGGCTTGCCGTCGCTCATCATGGGCTTCAGCGCGCCCAGGCCGGAGCCGGCCGGCTTCTCCGGGCTGCGCTTGAAGAAGATGTTGAAGAAGGCCAGGAACCGGTGCCAGGCGACACCCATCGTCACGTTGAGCGAGATGGTGATCAGCCAGCCCATGGAGATGCAGATCTTGACCAGGCCGACCCAGGTCGGGCCGTTGGGCGCGGCCGGCAGCAGCGCGCCGACGCCGTGGCTGACCGGCGTCGCCCAGGCCGGGTACTCGAAGGTGTCGTTGGCGACCTTGAAGCCGCGGATCAGGAAGCCGCAGATGAGGACGCCGACGATGATCGCCTCGACGAAGTAGCCCTGCCACGCCGTGGAGCCGGTGAAGCGGGACAGCTTGCGCCGCATGTCCCGCTGGCGGCGGTAGATGAGGTACAGGATGCCGAGCAGGCCGAGCACGCCGATCCACTCGGTGACCAGGCCGTAGCCGACCCAGTGGCCGATCAGCGGCAGGCCGCCCTTGGGGTTCGCGATCTCGAAGTAGGCCTCGACGACCAGCAGGAACAAGATCATAAACGAGACCATGACCAGCCAGTGCGCCGCGCCGACCGCGGTCCACTTGAGCATCCGGGTGTGCCCGAGCGTCTCGACCAGCATGGTCCTGGTCCGGGTGCCCTTGTTGTCGAACCGCGACGGGTCGGGCTGACCCTGACGGATCACCGCGGTCATGGAGATGACCGCCCGCACCGCCAGGACGACCGCCACGAGGGTGACGGCGCCCGCCAGGACGGTGGCGACGATCTGCGCGATGCCCATCTGCCTTGTGCCTCCTCGGTCGGGGGTGCCGACCTATGTTACCCGCGGGTAATCAATCTGCATGCCGGCATGACGGTTGAGTTCGTCTCACCCGGCGCCCGGCGACTGTTCGGTGCCGCTCCAGCCGAAAGCGCACCCCGCAGGCAGAACGGCCCTGGGGGGTGCGCGGTCGGACTGAAGCAGACTTTACGGCGGTTATCGCCAGCGAGAGAGGATTCCCAGAGAGGCCACCATGCAACCGAAGCCGATGGCCAGGTTCCAGAAGCGCCAGGCCTCGACCGGATACCGCTGCTCCGAGAGGTAGTAGACCACCAGCCAGGCGATGCCGAACACGATCAAGAAGACCGCCGAGAAAGGCACCCAGAACGGGCTCGGCTTCTTGGACGCGGCCGCCACGGCGGGGCGGACATCCGTCGGCGGCGTGTAGACCTTCTTCTTGCGAACCTGTGACTTCGGCACGGCGCTCTCCTGAGGGCAACAAGTGGTGAACAACCCACCCCTGAGCGGCTCCGGGGACCCCGAACGCTGCCCGTGGCGAATACTGTTCGACAGCTAGCGTAGTCAAACCGGCGCGCACGCAAGCACCCGCCGGTGGGTTTTTCGGACCAGCACGAGAGGAAGACCGACGTGGAGTACACCACGGGGACGCCCTCGTGGCGACTTGTCCTGCGCCGGGCCCTCGGCGGGCTCCGGCCGCGGCGGCGGGGCCAGCGGCAGCGCGGCTGGTCGGTGGGCGTACCGCTGATCGCGCTCGCGGCGGGTCTGCTCTTCACCACGTCCGCCACCACCGCCGACGGAACCGCCCTGCGCGACGACCGCCGGCCGCAGCTCGCCCAGCTCATCACGGACAAGCGGGTACGTCTGGAGGCCCGCGAGCGGCAGGCCGCCACGCTGCGGGCGGCCGTGGACGAGGACGCCGCCCGGCTCGCCGACGTCGACGAACCGGTCAAGGAGGCCCGCCAGCGCGCCGACGGCATGCGCGAGCCGGCGGGGTTCACGGGGCTGCGCGGTCCCGGCGTCACGGTGACGCTCAACGACTCGTCGCGGCGGACCACCGACGGCGGCCCGGACGCGCCGCAGAACGACGATCTGGTCGTCCACCAGGGTGACGTCCAGGCGGTGGTGAACGCCCTCTGGGCTGGTGGGGCCGAGGCGATGACGATCATGGATGTCCGCGTCATCTCCACGAGCGCGGTACGCTGTGTGGGCAACACGCTGTTACTACACGGCCAGGTCTTCTCGCCACCCTTCAAGATCACGGCGATCGGCGAACCCACGGCGCTGCGTCGGGCGTTGGAGTCCGCAGAGGGAGTCCAGCAATTCCGCGACGCTGTCGCCGACTACGGCCTCGGCTACACGGAAACCGTCGAGAGGAACGTGACTGTGGGGGCTTACGACGGGTCGAGTGACCTCCGATCCGCCGAGGTCACCGAGTGATGGTGCCGCCGGACAACCCCGAGGGCAGGACGAACTCGGGCCGGCACCGCGCACCGGACGGCGACGCACAGACGGCATTCATCCCCCGCATCACGGACGCGTCCCCGGACGGCGTGCCGGGCGGCCCGCTGGAGCCGCCGATCGGCCTGGGCGGTCCGGCAGCTTCCGACACCGGCACCGACCCCGTCGTGGTCCGGGCCGCGGTCCGCCCGCAGACCCCTCCGGTACGCGCGAGCCGCCGGCGCCGGCCCCCCGAGGCCGGCGCGGCGCCGGTCGACGGGCTCCGGCCGGAGCCTGGCGTCCGGCCGGGGCCCCAGGACGACCCGGGCCAGGCCGCCTCCCGGCCGCGCAACAAGGCCCCGCACCGGCCGGTCGGCGATCGGAACGCCGCCCGGCAGCGACCGGTCCCCGCCCAGGCGGACGGCGCCCAGGGCATCGCCCCGGCAGGCATGCAGGACGTCGGCGGCGTGCCGGACCCCGCCGCGACCGCGGTGCTCCGGGCTCCCGAGATACCGCGCTCCGCGCGAGAAGAGGCGCCGGAGGTCGCAGCGCCGGTGGAGGAGGCCAAGCCGAAGCGCGGCGAGCGGGTCGTCAAGCTCCGGCCCGAGCAGACCGGCGACGGCTACAAGAGCGTGTATTCCGAGCTGACCCGGCCGACGCTCGGTTCCCGGATCCGCACCGGCATCCGGGTCACCGGCGAGCTGATGATCACCTTCGGCCTGATCGTCCTGCTGTTCGCCGGGTACGAGGTGTTCGGCAACTCCGCCAAGGTCGAGAACGAGCAGGACACCCTCGCCACCCAGCTGGACGAGGAGTGGAACGACCCCACGGTGGCGCCGAGCGCCGGGCCGACCGCGAAGGCTCCCGCGGCGCCGGGCAAGGGACTGGTGGGACGTCTCTACATCCCCAAGTTCGACATGAAATGGGTCGTCGTCGACGGCGTACGCCCCCAGGACATCCGGTACGCCCCGGGCCACTACCCGGACACGGCCCAGCCCGGGAAGATCGGCAACTTCTCCGTCGCCGGGCACCGCATCCGCAAGATCTTCTGGCGGCTGGACGAGCTGAAGACGGGCGACGTGATCGGCGTCGAGACGCGCGACAACTGGTACGTGTACAAGGTCATCGGCAGCGAGGTCGTCAAGCCGAACCAGGTCGAGGTGGTCGCGCCGGTGCCCGGCCAGCCCGGCAAGAAGGCCACCAAGGCGCTGCTGACGCTCACCACGTGCAACCCGAAGTACAACAACTATCAGCGGCTCATCGTGCACGCGGAGCTGGTGGACACGCAGAAGCGGGATCCCACGCTGCCCGAGGCCGGCAAGCCCGCCGAGATGAAGGCGTAGGGAGGGCCCGTGTACGCCTGGATCTGGCGCAAACTCCCCTTCGGCCTGTGGGGCAAGCTGACCGGCTCGCTCGTGCTGGTCCTGGCCGTCGGCGCACTGCTCTGGTACGTCGTCTTCCCCTGGGCGACGCCGCTGCTGCCCTTCGACGACGTGCAGGTCGGCACGGGCACGGAGCAGCAGGGTCCGGTGCCGGGCGGCGGCGCCGACCCCGGACCGGACGAGATTCCGTACGACCAGCACACGAACAACCCCGAACCGTCGGCGAGTTAGGTGTCCCCGTGCGCATCCTGGTGATCGACAACTACGACTCGTTCGTCTTCAACCTCGTGCAGTATCTCGGCCAGCTCGGCGCCGAATGCGAGGTACGCCGCAACGACGAGATCTCGGTCGCCGACGTCGGCGGCTTCGGCGCCGCGGGGATCCTGCTCTCCCCCGGACCGGGCACGCCCGAGCGAGCCGGCATCACCCTGGACGTGATCCGCGAGTACGCCGGCAAGCTGCCCATGTTCGGCGTCTGCCTCGGCCACCAGGCGATCGGCGCGGCGTTCGGCGCCACCGTGACCCGCGCCCCCGAGCTGTTGCACGGCAAGACCTCGTCGGTGACGCACAAGGGCGAGGGCGTGCTGGCCGGGCTGCCCGACCCGTTCACGGCGACCCGCTACCACTCGCTGGCGGTGGTGCCGGAAACGCTGCCCGACGAGCTCGAGGCGACCGGCTGGACGGAATCCGGCGTGGTGATGGCGATGCGCCACCGCTCGCTGCCGATCGAGGGCGTCCAGTTCCATCCCGAGTCCGTGCTGACCGAGGGCGGCCACACGATGCTGGCCAACTGGCTGGCGGCGTGCGGCCTGCCGGAGGCCCTGCAGCGGGCGCCCGAGCTGGCGGCCGAGGTGGAAGTCCGCCGCCGGGCGGCCTTCGCCTCGGCCTGAGGCGCAACCGAAAGGCCCGGATCCTCCGGGGAGGATCCGGGCCATTCGCCTGGCTCTAGTTGCGGATGAGGCCGCCGAGGCCGGTGCCCGGCCCGCCGCCGTCGGAACCGCCCGGACCGTCCGGGCCGGTCGACTGCGAGCCGCTCGGGTCGGGCGCGTCCGGGGCGCCGATGAAGAGGGTGACCGTCGTCGACGTGGGCCGCTTCTCCTTGCCGGCCGGCGTCTGCTTGAACACCTTGCCCGGCTCGGCACCGCTCTCGTTGGTCAGCTCCACGTTGACGTTGGTGAAGCCGCGGTCCTCGAGCAGCGCACGGGCCGCCGACTCGTCCCTGCCCAGCACGTCCGGGACCTCGACCAGGTTGCCCTTGGACACCTGCACCGTGATCTCCGTTCCGGGAGCCACCTGCTTGCCCTGGGACTCGACGGAGATCACCACTCCCCTGGGGGCGTCGTCGTCGACGTAGTCGATGACCGGCACCAGCTTCTTGTCCTTCAGGGCCGCCTCGGCGGCATCCTGCTGGGCCCCCACCAGGTTGTCCGGGACGGTGACCTTCTTCGGATCCTGGCACAGGATCAGGGTGACCGGCTGATCGAGCCGCAGCGAGCTCTTCGCCGGTGGTCTCTGCTCCTCCACCTTCTCCTTGCAGTCGTCGGTCGTCTTCGGCGGGCCGATGACGATGTTGGTGAACCCGGCCCCGGTGAGAACGTCGCGCGCCTCGCCCTCCGACATGCCGGTCACGGTCGGCACGGACGCCTGCGCGGGCGGCGCGTCCGTCCCCTTGTCTCGGTTGGACAGGGCCAGGCCGATGCCGAGCGCAACCACCGCGAGGACGCCGAGGGCGGCCAGCACGGCCATCACCCAGGACGACGTCTTGCGCTCCGGCGGCTGCGGGCCGCGCGGGCCGGCCGCCGCGGCCGGGATCGGGCGGGTCATCGCGGTCGGTGCCTGGCCCATCGGGCCGGCCATGGCCATGGTCTCGGCCTCGCTCATCACCGGGGTCGCCATGACGGGACGGCCGGAGACGGCGCGCAGGGCGTCCGCGCGCATCTCCTGCGCGCTCTGGTAACGGTTGAGCGGGTTCTTGGCCAGGGCCTTCAGCACGATCGCGTCGATGTCCGGGGACACCTCGCGGTTGATGTCGCTGGGTGCCTTGGGATCCTCGCGGACGTGCTGGTACGCCACGCTGACCGGGCTGTCGCCGACGAAGGGCGGGTGGCCCACGAGCAGCTCGAAGAGGACGCAGCCGGCCGCGTACACGTCGGAGCGGGCGTCGACCGACTCGCCGCGGGCCTGCTCCGGGGACAGGTACTGGGCCGTACCGATGACGGCGCTGGTCTGCGTCATGGTGGTGGCGCCGCTGGCCAGGGCCCGGGCGATGCCGAAGTCCATGACCTTGACCTGCCCGTTCTGCGTGATCATCACGTTGCCGGGCTTGATGTCGCGGTGGATGATGCCGTGCCGGTGGCTGAACTCCAGCGCGGCGCAGATGTCGGCGATCATCTCGAGGGCGCGGCGCGGCTGGATGCGCTGCTCGGCCGCCAGCACCTCCTTGAGGGTGCGCCCGTTGACGAACTCCATGACGATGAACGGCTGCCGTTCACCGGTGGACGACGTCTCCTCGCCGGTGTCGTAGACCGCGACGATCGCGGGGTGGTTCAGCGCCGCGGAGTTCTGCGCCTCCCGGCGGAACCGCTCCTGGAAGGTGGCGTCGCGAGCGAGGTCGGACCGCAGCATCTTGATCGCCACGTCGCGACCGAGCCGAAGGTCACGGCCGCGGTGCACCTCGGCCATGCCGCCGTAACCGAGCAGCTCGCCGACCTGATACCTGCCACCCAGCAGGCGGGCCTGCGCCGTCATAGCGTCTGTCGTCCTTCGGTCGCCGGATACGGGCTGTGCGGAACACAAACCTGCTTCGTAAGACGGTACGACGGTGCCGCCGCGTATGGTTCGACGGCGCCGAGAGTGGTGGTGTTCCCCTCCTTCAGCAGGAAGGAAATCACCCCGGCGCAGAGCAGAACAAGCAGCGCCAGCACGACGGCCAGCACGATCAGGACCTGCCGTCCGCCCGAGTTGTCCGACTGCTTGCCGGGCGCCGCCTGCGGATGCTGCATCGGCGGCGCCGACGGATGCCGGTACGGCGGTTGCGCCGACGGCACGGAAGCCGCTCCCCGCGCGCCCTGCCCGCCCGACACCGGCCGGGGCACGGGCGGATACGGCGGCCGCGCCTGTCCCGCGTTCGGGTGCGCGGGCGAGCCGGGCGCCGGCGCACCCGAGTGCGGCCGGTTGGGCACCGGCGCGCCGCCGGACTGCGGCCGGTTCGGCACCGGCGCACCGCCGGAGTGCGGCCGGTTCGGCGCCGGACCGCCCGACATCGGGCGACTGACCGGCGCGGAGCCGTTGACGGCCGGCTGATGCACCTGAGTGGTCAACGAGGACGCCGCCTGCCGCGCCACCGAGGCCATCGCGGACGCCGTGGGCCAGCGGGCGCCCGGATCCTTGGCCATCGCCCGGTCGACGATCGCGCGCACGGCGGGCGGGATGTCGGCCGGCAGCGGGCGCGGATTGTCCCGGACATGCTTCATCGCGATCTCGATCGGCGTGGCGCCGTCGAACGGCCGGTGCCCGGAGAGGCACTGGTACGCGACCACGCCGAGCGCGTACACGTCGGACGCCGCCGTGGCGACCGCGCCGGAGGCCTGCTCGGGAGAGATGTAGGAGGCGGTGCCCAGGACCGACCCGGCCACGGTCAGCTGCCCGACGAGCGCCGACCGGGCGATGCCGAAGTCGGTGAGCACGAGCGTGCCGTTCGGGCGTACCAGCAGGTTGCCGGGCTTCACGTCGCGGTGCACGATCCCGTTGGCGTGCGCGGCCTGCAAGGCGTCCGCCGCCTGCGCGACGAGCGCCATGGTGCGTGCCGGGGTGAGACGGCCGACCCGGCTGAGGGTCCGCGACAGCGCGTCGCCCTCGACGTACTCCATCACCAGGAAGGCGAGCTGCTGGTCGCTGCCGTAGTCGTAGACGTCGACCACGCCCGGGTGGTTGATGGTGGCCATGGTCCGGGCCTCGCCGCGGAAGCGCTCGGCGAAGCCGGGCTCGTCCAGCAGGGCGGGCAGCAGGATCTTCACGGCGACCGTACGGCCGAGCACCTCGTCGGTGCCCCGCCACACGTCGCCCATGCCGCCGCCGGCGATCCGCTCGTCCAGGCGGTACCGGCCACCGAGGGTCACCCCAGGGCTGATCATCTCAGTCCCCTCCCCCGCCGGCAGCGGCCTTCATGATGAGCCCGCCGATCCGGGCGGCTTCGGAGCTGCCGTGGGCTGCGGGAACCCGCTCCATCATGACGCAGACCGCGGAGACCGGCTGACCCTTGCCGTCGAAGGCGAAGCCGATGAACCAGCCGTGCGGGTCCTCACCCTCGCCGTTCTCCGCCGTACCCGTCTTGCCGCCGACCTCGTACCCCTCGATCTGCGCCTGCGTGCCGGTGCCGTTCTCGACGACACTGACCATCATGTCCTTGAGCCGGCCGGCGACGTCGTCGTTGATCGGCGTCCGCAGCGTCTCGGGGTTGGCGTTGTAGATCGGGCGCCGGTCGGCGCTCAGCAGCTGCTGCACGAGGTACGGCCGCATCTGCTGGCCGCCGTTGGCGACGGTGGCCGCCATCAGCGCCCCCTGGACGCTGGTCATCCGGACCTCGTTCTGCCCGATCGACGACTGGGCCAGGGCCGCCTGGTCGATGCTGCCGTCCGGGTTCTGCATCTCGCCGGTGTGGCTGGTCACTACCGGCAGCCCGCCGCCCTTGAGGTTGCCGATGGTCAGGTCGTCCTGCTCGAAGCCCCAGTCCCGGGCCTCCTGCTTGACCGTGTCGCCGCCGAGCTTGACGCCGAGGCGGGCGAAGCCGGTGTTGCAGCTCTCGGTGAGCGCCTGCTTGAGGGTCACCTGGGCCTCGGGGCACACGCTGGGCGCGGCGTTCCTGATCTCCTTGCCCGCCCCCGGCGCGGTGTACGACGGACCGGCCTCGATCTCGGTGTCCGGCTCGTAGCCGTTCTTCAGCGCCGCCGAGGACATGATGACCTTCATGACGGAGCCGGGCGGGTAGATCTCGGACGTCGCCCGGTTGAGCAGGGGCTTGTCCTTGTCCTTGTTGAGCTCGTTGTACGCCGCCGTCGCCGCCTTGTTGTCGTGCGAGGCCAGCGGGTTGGGGTCGAAGCTCGGCATCGACACCATCGCCTGGATGGCGCCCGTACGCGGGTCGATCGCGACCGCCGAACCCTTGGTCGCCCCGGACTGGTTCCTGGTGAGCTGCTTCCAGGCGACTTCCTGCGCCTTCGGCTTGATCGACAGCACGACGTTGCCGCCGCCCGGCTGCTCACCGGTGAACATGGCGCTGATCCGGTCGGCGAGCAGCTTGTCGCTGGCGCCGGAGAGGAAGTCGTTCTCGCTGCGCTCGATGCCGACCTTCTCGAGGTTGACCGGCTTGTAGCCGATGACCGGCGCGTACACCTGCTTCTCCGGATAGACCCGCAGGTACTTGAGGGTGCCGTCGGTCGGCTTGCTCTCGGCCAGCGGCCGGCCGCCGGCCTCGATCACGCCGCGGGGCACCTCGTACTCGGCGACCTGCACCCGGCCGTTGTAGTCGCTGGTGCGGTAGTCGTCTGCTTTGTAGGCCTGGACCCAGTTGAGGTTGGCGAAGAGCAGGCCGAAGAGGACGAGAATGACCACGCCGGCCTTGCGCAGGGGGGCGTTCACGGCTTGATCACCTCCGTCATGGCGCCGTGCAACTGCACGGGCGGTTGCTTCGGCCCGGTGGGCTGCGCCGCGGGTCCGCCCGTCGCGGGCCTGCGCGCGGCGTCGGAGATCCGCAGCAGCATCGCGACGAGCAGCCAGTTCGCCATCAGCGAGGAGCCTCCGGCGGACAGGAACGGCGTGGTCTGACCGGTCAGCGGGATCAAACCGGTGATACCACCCACGATGACGAAGACCTGCAACCCGAGCGTGAACGCCAGGCCGCCGGCCACCAGCTTGCCGAAGGAGTCGCGGACGCCCAGAGCCGCCCGCAGGCCGCGCTCGACGATCAGCAGGTAGCAGATGAGCAGCGCGGAGAGGCCGAAGAGGCCGATCTCCTCGCCCAGCCCGGCGAAGATGAAGTCGGTGCGCACCTCGGGGACCAGGCCCGGCGATCCGGAGCCCGGCCCGGTGCCGAACATCCCGCCCGTGCCGAGGCCGAGCAGCCCCTGGACGAGCTGGAAACTGCTGCCGAACTCGCGGTAGTAGAAATCCGAGTTGAACGGGTCCAGCCACACCGACGCGCGGTCGTAGAAGTTGGCGAAGGGCCCACCCACCGACGCGCCCAGCAGGTACGCCACGTAGACGCCGCCGAAGAACATCACCAGGCCGATGATCAGCCAGCTCGCGCGCTCGGTGGCGACGTACAGGGTCACCACGAACAGCCCGAAGTACAGCAGCGCCGTGCCGAGGTCCTTCTCGAAGACGAGGACCAGCAGCGAGAGCAGCCAGACGGTGACGACCGGGCCGAGGTCGCGGCCGCGGGGGAAGTCGATGCCGAGGAACCGGCGGCTGGCCAGCGAGAGCACCTCGCGCTTGCGGACCAGGTAGTAGGCGAAGAAGGAGACCAGCGCCAGCTTGGCGAACTCACCCGGCTGGATCGAGACGCCGCCCAGCTTGATCCAGAGGCGGGCGCCGTTGATCTCGGAGATGGACGCCGGCAGGACCGCCGGCAGCATCACCAGGACGATACCGATCAGGCCCAGGGTGTACGCGTACCGCGAGACGACCTTGTGATCACGCACGACGAGCAGCAGCACCGACGCCAGGATCAGCGCCAGCAGCGTCCACATGAGCTGCTTGCCGCCCGTGCCACCGAAGACGCCGGGGATCGGCTCCTTCAGGACGATCGCCCGGCCGAGGTCGAGGCGGCGCAGGAACGCGACCCCGATGCCGTTGATCAGCGCCACCGCGGGGATCAGGATCGGGTCCGCGTGCGCCGCGGTGAAGCGCACGACGAAGTGCAACCCGACGAAAAGCACGCACAGCAGCGCCGGCGGGACCCAGAATGAGGAGGTGAGCGTGTCCAGCTGACTGGCCTCGACGGTCGCGGCGAAGATCGTCACGATCACCATCGCGAACAGCAGCAGACCCAGCTCCGCGTTGCGCCCCGTGGCCGAGCCCGGGATACGCGGCATCTCACCCGTGGGCGCGGGTGTGGGAGCCGGGTGTGCGGGCGCGGTCAAGAGGAGGTCCCCAGACTTCGGTCGGGCGGTCGCTCAGTCCACGGGCCGGCACCCGACCGGGTCGCTGGTGACCGGCGGGGTCGAGGCCGAGGGCTGGGCGTCCGGCGTGGTGGCGGGCGCGAGAGCGGGTACCGACCGGGTGGTGCCACGGGCGGGAGCCGAGGGTTTGGCGGACGGCGCGACCGTGGGGTTCGCCGACGGCGTGAGGACAGGCGGCGCGCTGGTCGGCGCGCACACCGGCTTGAGGTTGGGGTTGGACGCGTCCTCGCTGGTCAGCTCGAGCAGCCGGCGCTGGGCGTCGGGCTTGCTGTCGGCGTGGATGCCCTGCTTGACCCGATCCTGAGCGACCGTGGTGAGGTCGTCCAGCCGGGCGGTGCTGGTCTCGTCGACGCTGGAGAGGTCGAGGCCGGCGATCTGCCCGGGCACGCCCTGGAAGATCGCGAGTTGTCCCTCCTCCGTGGCGCCGACGTAGTACTGCTCCTGGGTGTATTTCCAGCCCGTCCAGAGGCCGCCGCCCAGGAAGGCGAGCAGCAGCAGGACGAGGACGGCCGTGCGGACCGGGTGCCGGTTGGGCGGCTCCGGCTCGTCCCGCTCGTACGCCTGGTTCTCCGGCTGCGCCGGCCGGGGTGGCGCCTGCAGCGCGGCCGCACGCGCCGCCGCGCTGGAACTGTCGGCCACGGTCGCGTTGCCGCGGTCCCGGGCCGCCGCGCCGCCGACGATCGGCGCCTGCTCGACGATGTCCGCGTCGGTCGCGTCGGCGACCACCACGGTGATGTTGTCGGGACCGCCGCCGCGCAGCGCGAGCTGCACCAGCCGCTCCACGCACAGCTGCGGGTCCGCGATGTCCCGCATGCTCTCGCCGATCGTCTCCGCGCTCACCACGCCGGAGAGACCGTCGCTGCAGATCAGGTAACGGTCGCCCTTGAGCACCTGGCGGACCGAATACTCCGGGTCGATGTCGCGGCCGTCCAGGGCCCGGGTGAGCAGGGAGCGCTGCGGATGGCTGCTCGCCTCCTCCGGGCTGATCCGGCCCTCGTCGACGAGCATCTGCACGTACGTGTCGTCCTTGGTGATCTGCGAGAACTCACCCTGGCGCAGCAGGTAGGCACGGGAGTCCCCGATGTGCACCATGCCGATCTTGCTGCCGGAGAACAACACGGCGGTCAGCGTCGTGCCCATCCCCTCCAGGTGGGGGTTGGCGTCGACGGTGTCCCGCAGCTGCTGGTTGGCCGCCCCGACCGCGTGCCGCAGGGCGTCGACGAGGGCATCGCCCGGCACGTCCTCGTCCAGCGGGGCCATGGCGGCGATCACGATGTTGCTGGCGACGTCACCGGCGGCCATGCCGCCCATGCCGTCGGCGACGGCGAGCAGCCGCGGTCCGGCGTAGACGGAATCCTGGTTTCCGTCTCGGATCAGACCGCGGTCACTCTGGGCGGCGTAGCGCAGGGTCAGGGTCATGGCCGTAACTCGAGAGAAGTGCGGCCGATCCGGATCGGCACGCCAAGGGGGACGGGAGTAGGTCCGGAGACCTTACCGCGATCGAGATAGGTCCCGTTCGTCGAGCCGAGATCCTCGACGAACCACTGCCCGTCGCGCGGTACGAGCCGGGCGTGCCGGGCGGACGCGAAGTCGTCGGTGATGACGAGCGTCGAGTCCTCGGCACGCCCGATCG
The DNA here is from genome assembly GCF_014648355.1 of Couchioplanes azureus. Classification (GTDB taxonomy): domain Bacteria; phylum Actinomycetota; class Actinomycetes; order Mycobacteriales; family Micromonosporaceae; genus Actinoplanes; species Actinoplanes azureus. Next base: position 1,461,140 of record NZ_BMQY01000001.1, on the reverse strand, counting down.
TGATCTGTGCCTCACCGAGCGTGATCCGTGTGCCGGCCAGCTGCCCGGCGGTCACGACGAGCTGCCGCGCCGCCTTACCCCGCTTCGCCTTCGCCGGCCGGCCAGGACTCATCACCCCGCCGACCCCGCGCGGCGAGGCGACGATGCTCTTGGACCGGACACCGGCGAAGAGATCCTTCCGGATGACCCCGACCACCGTGAACACGAAGATCCACAGCAGGATGAGGAACCCGAAACGGGCGACGGTGAGGACGAATTCGGGCAAGGTGGCTAGCCGTCCACTCGGAACGTCAGCGTCGTCGTGCCCAGCTGGATCATGTCGCCCGGGTTGAGCGCCACGGCGGACACCCGCTGGCCGTTGACCATGGTGCCGTTGGTCGAGCCCAGATCGGTCAGCACCACCTGGCTGCCGTCATAGTCCAGACGGGCGTGCCGGCGCGAGATGCCGACATCCGGCAGCCGCAGGTTCGCCTGGTCACCGCGGCCGATGACGGTCGAACCCATCTGCAGCGGATAGGTACGCCCGTCGCCCGAGACCAGGCCGACGTTACGGCCGTTGGGCCCGTGCTGATATCCGCCCGGCTGCTGGTCGTACGGCGAATAGGCGGGCTGGGCGTCGTACGCCGGCTGCTGCACCGGGGCGACCTCGCCGCCGGTGTACACCTCCGCCGTCACCCGGAACATGCCCGTGTCCAGCCCGTCGCCGCGCTCGATCTCCACGATGACGTCGCCGTACACCGTCCAGGCCTGCTCGCCGATGAACTCGGCCTGCGACTGCGCCAGCTCCTGCGCCAGCGCGGCGGCATAGGGCGCCAGCCTGCTGTGGTCGTAGGGCGAGAGATCGATCACGTAACGGTTCGGCACGAGAGTCCGGCCACCGGCGAGGATAGCCTTGTGTGCCTCGGCCTCCCGCTGCATGGCATTCAGAATCTCCACCGGGTGCACGACACCCTTGAACACCTTCGCGAAGGCCCCCTCGACCAGGCCTTCCAACCGCTTCTCAAAGCGCTGCAGCACGCTCACCGGCTCCTCCTCGGGTTCCGAGGACATGATGGTATCCGGCCGCCGCTTGCGCATCTTCGCGACGAGCGACCGGTCGCTCCTGACCCTCGTATAGCGGCCCCCGACGCCGTGCTAATCTTCCCTGGCGTCACGGGCAGTACCTGCTCGCGATGTAACGAGGGACAGCGTAATCTGTTCCGGCTGATGCAGTGCCACGGGGATGTGGCGGAATGGCAGACGCGCACGGTTCAGGTCCGTGTGTCCGAAAGGACGTGGGGGTTCAACTCCCCCCATCCCCACGAGTGTCCGGGTGGCCTCTGTCCGCGGAAAGCGCGGACCGGGGCCACTCGTCATATCTGCTCCGGGGGCCGAGCCCCCGGAGACCCCACGGTGCGGTGGGCGCTGTGGGTGGGTTTGCTCACTCTGGGTGACTCGTGCGGCTGCGCCGCCCTTGATTCGGGCTGTGCGGCTTCGCGGCTTCGCCGCTTCGCCGCTTGCTGCCGCGGGCCTTGGTCACCGGTTTGGTTCGTTCAGCGTCTGTTCCTGTCCTGGTTCTGTCCTGGTTCTGTCCTGTTCCTGTCCTGCCTGGGGTGGGTTTACTCCTTCGGTGGCCTGGGCTGTGGCTTTGGTGGGGGGTGGGGGTGGGCGGGTTATGCTCTCGTCTGGTTTTTTGGTGTTGAGTTCTTGGTGTTGAGTTTCCTGGTGTCGAGACCCTCGGGAGAGTTCACTCGTGGCCGTTGCTCTGGTGACTGGATCAGGTGGGCTCATCGGGTCCGAGGCGGTGCGGCACTTCGCCGGGTTGGGGCTCGAGGTTGTCGGGATCGACAACGACATGCGGCAGGAGTTCTTCGGGGCCGAGGCTTCGACCGCGTGGAACGTGCAGCGGCTGACGGCTGAGCTGGGGTCGGCGTACGAGCACCATGGGGTGGACATCCGGGACCGGGATGCGGTGGCCCGGATCTTCCAGCGGTACGGCAAGAACATCGCGGTGGTGATCCATGCCGCGGCGCAGCCGTCGCACGACTGGGCGGTGCGGGATCCGTACACGGACTTCGACGTCAATGCCGGCGGCACGCTGACGATGCTGCAGAACACGCGGGAGTACTGCATCGAGGCGCCGTTCATCCACTGCTCCACCAACAAGGTGTACGGGGACACCCCGAACCGGCTGCCCCTGGTGGAGCAGGAGACGCGGTGGGAACTCGACCCGGCGCATCCGTACTACGACGGTATTACCGAGGACATGTCGATCGACGGGTGTTTGCACTCGATCTTCGGCGCCTCCAAGGTCGCGGCCGACGTGATGGCTCAGGAGTACGGGCGCTACTTCGGGATGAAGACGGCGATCTTCCGGGGCGGGACGCTGACCGGGCCGGCGCACTCGGCGACCGAGCTGCACGGCTTCCTGGGGTACGTCATGCGGGCGAACATGGAGCGGCGCACGTACCGGATCTTCGGGTACAAGGGCAAGCAGGTGCGGGACGCGATCCACAGTCACGATGTGTTGAGCGCGTTCGAGGCGTTCTTCCGCAACCCCGGCTCCGCGAAGGTGTACAACCTCGGCGGCGGGCGGCACTCGAACTGCTCGAACCTCGAGGCGTTCGCCCTGGCGGAGAAGATCAGTGGCACCCCGATGATCACTGAGTACGTGGACGACAACCGCATCGGCGACCACCAGTGGTGGATCGGCTCGATGGCCGCGTTCCAGGCCGACTACCCGCAGTGGAAGCAGGTCTACGACGTACCGATGATCCTGCAGGAGATCTACGAGGCCAACGTCGACAAGTGGGTCCCGGCTTCATGATCGATCGGGGCAAGCGCAACGTCCTCGGCGTCCTGGTCGACGCCGTCGACTACGAGGCCGCCACCGCCCGGATCATCGAGGCGGCCCGGGAGCGCCGGCACTACGCGGTCACCGCGCTCGCCGTGCACGGCGTGATGACCGGCGTACAGGACAAAGCGCACAACGCCCGCCTCAACTCCTTCGACCTCGTGACGCCCGACGGCCAGCCCGTCCGCGGCGCGCTCAACCTCCTGCACCGGGCCGCCCTCGCCGACCGCGTCTACGGCCCGGAACTCACCCTGCGGGTGCTGCGCCAGGCGGCGGACGAGGGCCTGCCGGTCTACCTGTACGGGTCGACCGACTCCACCCTGGACAAGCTGGTCCCGGCGCTGGAGAAGATGTTCCCGGCGCTGAAGATCGCCGGCATCGAGCCCTCCAAGTTCCGCAGCAACCGCCCCGGCGAAGAGGTCGAGATCGCCGACCGGATCAAGGCGTCCGGGGCGCGGATCGTCCTGGTCGGCCTCGGCTGCCCCCGGCAGGAGATCTGGGCGCACGCGATGCGTCCGCTGCTGGACATGCCCCTGCTCGCGGTGGGCGCGGCCTTCGACTATCACGCGGGTCTGCTCAAGAACCCGCCGCCGTGGATGCAGAAGTACTCACTCGAGTGGCTGTGGCGGCTCGGGCTCGAGCCGAGGCGGCTGTGGAAGCGCTACCTCCTGCTCAACCCGGCGTACCTGTCGCGGCTCGCCGTGCAGAAGGCCGGCGTGTGGAAGGCCGCACCACCGGCCGGGACGACCGAGCCGGTCCGGACCTTCGCCGTCTAGGGCACACCGGTCGCGGTGCCGGGATCCCCGCCGCGTCGCGGAAGGGATCCCGGCCGACCTCCCCAGGTCGTGTCCGTCGCCTCCGGCGCGCGGCCCCCGATCGGTCCCGAAGCCTCCGCGTCGCCGGGTTTCTGGCACCCGACACTAGGACACGCGTCACGGTCGCAACAGGGGGCATTGTCCGCTTCGCCCATTGGAATGAGTACGCGGCGTAATAGCTCAACCACACCTTGTCACGACGGCGCCCCTAGGGGGAGCCGATCCGGTGATATCCCGGTTTTGCAGGTTGCGCGGCTGGTGAAGTCTGTCGATGTGAACACCACGACGGACCTCATCCTGGCCGGCGCCCTCGCCGCGGTCTGGCTCGCCGCCGGGCTGCTCGCCGACGCGCTCCCCGGCGCCCACACGGCCCGCGCGCTCCGGCAGCGGGCCCGCGCGTTGTCCACGATGGCCGGTGCCGGGATCGCGGTGTTCGGCGTCGTGCTCCTGGTGACGGTACTGGCGCCCGGTGGGTCCGCGGCGCCGGCGGCCGCGCTGCTCCCCGCCGTACCCGCGCTTCTGGTGGTGACCGTGACCGCGCGTCGCCTCACCCACATCCGGCGCGGCGTCAATGCGTTCGCCACGGCGCCGCTGGCGCCGGCGCCGCCGGCATTGCTGGCGGCGGCCGCCCATCCGCTGGTCGCCGCGCCTCTGCAGGTGACCGGCCTGGCGGCGGCGATCGGCGTCGCGACCGTGGCCGGCGTCGTCGACGTGCCGGGGGCCGACGTCACCGGCGGGGCGCTCACCACGGCCGCCCTGGTCGTGATCGTGCTCGCGGCGCGCCACGCCGTGCGGCACAGCCGGCTCAGCGTGGCCGCGCTCGCGCCGCTCTCCCACGGCCGGCTGGACGCCCGCCCGTCCGCGCAGCCGAAGGCCGAGGTGGACGCCTCCCCGACGGTGCCGGCCACACCCGAGATGGTCGTCGGTTAGGTTCCGGCCGGCGGCCTACTGGCGCTTGGCTTCCTGCACGTACAGCAGCTCCAGGATCGAGCGGGCCGCCTCGAACCAGCGGTCCAGCCACTCCGCCGGCGGCAGCGTGCCCCGGGCGGGAAGCTCGAACAGCAGGCCACGCAGCAGCGGATGGTCCGCCATCGACTGCGAGGGCGCCGCGTCGACCCAGCCACCCGGCGAGAACACCGGTTCGGTGAGGCCCTGCATGTCCAGCGAGGGCAGCTTCGCGGCCCGGTCCAGCGCGCTGGTCGGCTCGATCGGGGTGCGGGTCGGCAGGCCCGACGAGGACAGGCTCGGCCCGCTGCCGCGCGACACCAGTTCGCCGTCGCCGTTCTCGGCCGCGAGCGCGGCCTCGCGCCGGTTCTGCCGGTACGCGCTCACGCCGCCGCTGAAGCGGTCCTGCGCGGTCGACGTCCCGTTGCTCAGATTGTCGGAACCCATCGTCATTGTCTTCGCCTTGCCTCGCTCGTTGAGTTGACCCTGCCCGCACCGTCACGCGAGGGGGACGGTCAGCCGTACGGGCAAAGCAGCGTTACGCCGGCGCGGTCCGGTCCGCGCTTACGGCGTTCAACGAGGAGACTCCCCGCGGGCGACGGTACAAATACGGCAAAATCCGGCAGTACGAGCGCGGAACGTGCCTGGTTTACCGAGCGGCGGGAGCGGGTAGGAGGCCCCGCTTACCCGGTGGCGCCGGCGATCGGAACGGCCGGCTCACTCGGTGGCGCCGGCGATCGGAACGGCCGGTGTGCCCGGTGATGGGGGGCCGGAACCGGTCGGCGACCACGCTCCGTCGGCGGAGCGACAGCGGCCGCCGAGCCGGTCCGGCACCGTCCCCCGCAGGGTCCACGCCCGGTGATCCGCGACCTACAGGTCGAACTCGCCGTCCTTGGCACCGCCCACGAAGGCGTCCCATTCCTCGGCGGTGAAGATCAATGCGGGTCCCGTCGGGTTCTTCGAGTCGCGTACCGCGATGGCCTCGTCCACGAACGCCACCTCGACGCAGTTGTCGCAGTTGGGGCCACTGCGCGTGCTCTTGAACCACTCCGCGCGGCTCAGATCGATCCGGAAACCCTTGGTCTCGACTTCCACAATGGCTCCTCTGCCAGCATTACGATCATGTTCTTGGACTCCTCGGGTGAGAGGGCCGTCGCCTGGATGGTGTCGAAGATGGAGTTGTACTTGCGGAGTTCGTCGGTCTTCTCCAGGAACAGACCGCCCGTCGCATTCTCGGCGAACACCACGTTCGGGTCCTCGGCATCGGGAAAGTCGAGGATCGCGAAGGTGCCGTCCATGCCGGCGTGGGCACCCACCGCGAACGGCAGGATCTGGAGAGTCACGTTCGGCAGCTCGGCCATCTCGGCCAATCGCAGCAATTGATCTCGCATGACCTCGTCGCCGCCGACCGGCCGGCTCAGCACCGCCTCATCGAGCACCACCCAAAGATCGATCGGATCGTCCTGAATCAATAACGCTTGGCGAGCCATTCGGACTCGTACCCGCTGCTCTAATTCTTGCTCCGTGTCACCCAATCGGGCGGATCGAATCATGGCAATTGCATACCTGTCGGTCTGCAGAAGCCCGGGCACCACCTGCTGCTCGTACGCCCGGATCGACTTGGCCGCCGCCTCGAGCCCCACATAAGCGCCGGTCAGAACCGTGCTGAAGGGGTGCCACCAACCCTTTTGGCGCGCCTCCCGGGCGATCTGCACCAATTCGTCGGACTCCGCGCCATTGATTCCGTAAATGTCCAACATGTCTTTTACGTCGCGCGGGGTGGCGCTGGTGTGCCCGGTCTCGATGCGGGACACTTTGGACGGAGAGCAGCCCAGCCGATCGGCCACCACTTCGATCGTCACGCCCGCCGCGTCGCGGTATCTGCGCAGTTCAGCACCGAGTCGGCGACGACGGATGGTAGGGCTGCGGCGGGGATTCACGCTTACCTCCGAGGGTGCGGCGCAACGACGACGCGCTCCGCCGTACGGTGCTTGTCGGTCTCAGTCTCTCTGTTGATCTCTTGATCCTTCAAGCGTCGATAGTGATCACTTGGTCACGGACGGCTGACATGCAACTTGCATCGATCCCAGGCGTGGTGCAATCTTTCGGTATGGCGGAAGTCACTCAATGCCCCTCGGTGGCGACGCCTGGCCCGACGGTCCGCGCGCGCGGAGTCGGCTCCGACCAAGGTCCTACATGGACTCCATGAAGTCGCGGTTCCTGGCGGAGACCGACGGCGGCGCCCGGCACGGTGGTGGAATTGGCATCCCCACGACGTTGCCAAGGCGTACGAGCCGGGCACACTGGAACATCTGTGTTCGCTGTACGGCAAAACGGTGTTTGCCTCGAAACTGGTTTCAGGACAGGAGTTGACGTGCTTCCTCGGTCCGGCGATGTCATACACGTGACGAAGGCGGCGAGCGTCCAATTCTCATCGCCGATGCTTTTCCGGGTCATCCGCGTTCACGACTGGCCCACGTACGAGGGTTGGATCTGGCTGGACGGCTACGAGCTCAACTCCTCGGGCGACGCGGTGGAGCGCCGATCGATCTTCGTGCAGCTGAGTGGCCTGCGCCAGGTCGGCAAGGCGCCCGATCCTCGTACCCGCAACGGCCGTCAGCCGGGCCTGAGCTCGGGCGTCGTCCCGGCCCGGGCGATGCGCGCCAACCGCTGAGCCCGGCCGCCGCCGACTGCCCGAAACCCCTGGTCAGTCCTCGTCGGCGTCCGCGCCGTCGGGCACGGTCGACGGCGCTCCCGACGCGGTGGGTGCCGCCGCGACGATCAGGTTGACGATGGTGTCGTCGGGCACCTGCCGGCCCTCGCTCGGATCGCTGTCGATCACCGTCCCGGGCGGCGCGTCCGTGGTGGGCACGTAGCGCAGGCGGTAGTTCAGGCCGCTCCGGTTGAGGGCGTTCCTGGCCTCGTCCAGCGACCGCCCGCGCAGCGCCGGGATCGCGACATCGCGGGGTGAGCTCGGCGGGGGGCTCGACGGCTGCGTGGTCGTCGGTGCCGTCGACGGCGGCAGGGAGGTCGGCTCGGTCGTCGGCGCGGGCGACGCCGACTTCGTCGGGACGGTGACCGGAAGGTCTTCCGAGTCGTCCCGGGTGGACTGCGCGATCAGCCAGACGCCCCAGCTCAGCACGCCGAGCAGCAGCAGCGCCACCAGGCCGACGACGATCGGCATCCACCACTTTCCCGGCGGCTCGTCGCCGGGCGCCGCGGCCCAGTCCCGGGTGGCGTCCACGTCCGGCCCGGGCCGGCGCACCCCGGCGCGACCCGCCCAGATCTGGTCGTCGTCCGCCCAGTCCCCACCCGCAGGCGCTCGATAGACGGCCGTCGCGTCGTCGGGACCGGCAGGATAGACGGCCGTCGCGTCATCGGGACCGGGCCGATAGACGCTGGTCACATCATGGGCGCCACCGGGATCGACGGTCGTCTCGTCGCCGACGGCCGGAAACATCGCCGTGCGGTCCGAGCCCGCCGCCGGACGCGGCATCCGATGTGTGGAATCGTCCCCCTTTCGGGGGCCCTCGTCCGGGTGTTTTTCTCCGTCACGGGAAGCTTCGTCGCGGAAAGGGAAGAACTCGCCGGTGTCGTCGGACATCGCCGTACCTCTCCTTTCGCCCGGTTCCCCGGAATCAACTTAACCAATCCTGAAGCATCGGCTCATCGATTCGCAGGCATCGTCCTCGACCGCTACAGTGCCCCGCATGGCCGCTAGGGGCTGGACAGCGCAGGTGGGAGCCGCGGCCGGGGTGGCCGCGGGGACCGGCGCCGCCCAGCTCGGTCTGGGCTACGGCCTGGGCGTGGTGGTCTGGCCGACGGGCGTCACCACCGACCCGAGCGTGTGGCAGAGCAGCCTCGGCTGGGCGACCTGGACGGCGGCGAGCGCCACCGTGTTCGGCGCGGTCGTCGCGGGACGGCTCGGCCGGGCGGCCGGAGGGCCATGGCGCTTCGCGCTGGCGGCCTCGGCGGCGGTCGGCGCCCTGCTGACGGTCGCGCTGATCGCGCTCCCGGCACGAGGTTCCGTACGAGTGGACACGTTCTCCCCCGAGACGGTCGCCGGAGGGTACGCGGTCATCGGCGTCCTCCTGGGACTCGTCCTGGCCTACTGGGCGGTGGTCTCCTATCCGGCGGCCACCAACCTGATAGCCACGGCGTGCTGGCTCTGGGCCCTGGCCGTCGCGGCGGTCGTGGTGGACGTCTTCTGGCACCGGCCGACGGCGACCTATCTGTCCAGCTGGCAGTTCGTGACGGCGGACGGCGGCGGCACCATCCACTGGCGCGAGGCGCTGCTCACGCTGCTGGCGGCGTTCGTCCTCGGCGTGGTCGGGGCCTGGCCCGCCGCGCGGCGCGGAAACCTCGGCGTCGGCGCGGCCGCCTCGGGCGCGGTCGGGCCGCTGCTGGTCGCGGCGGCCTTCTTCGGCCTGGCGCCACAGTTCACGACCGCTCTCGGTCCGCTCGGCTCGGCCTATCTGACGGCACCGTACGCCGTCCTGGCCGGACTCGCGGGCTCCGCGGCGACGATCGCCCTGGCCCAGCAGCGGGCCACCCGGCGCGCGACCCGTGCGGCGGCGGCAGGTACCGCCGGAATCCCGGCTCAGCGTCCGTCCCTCACGGCCGGCCGCAGTACGGCCCGTCCCGCGAAGGCGGGGACGTCGGCGGGATCCGCGCAGACGGCAGCGTCGCCGCAATCCGAGCGAGTGGACTCGTCTTCGCAATCCAGGCGACCGGGGGCTGCGCCGCAATCCGGGCGGACGGGAGCGTCGCCGCAATCCGGGCGGACGGAAGAGAACCAGAAAGTCACCGCTACGGAGGTAGCCGGACCACCTGCGGAGCGGGAGAAGCCGTCTCTGCTGCGTCGACTGCGCCGTGGAGGGAACGACGCCAAGCGAGACCCCCAGCGACCGGCCGGCGATTCGACCTCGGTGGCGACCGGGCGCGCACAAGCGCCGGCGGCCGCTCGATCGTCCCCCCAGGCCTCCCCGCCTTCTCCTGTGCCGTCCTCAGCGGCAGCGCCCTCTGCCGCGCAGACCTCAGCGGCAGCGCCTTCACCTGCGCAGAGATCGGCGGCGGCCGGGCGTGAGACGGTCGCACGGCCGCCGGCCAGCCCGGACATCGCGAGGATCAACCCGCCGACGGCGGACGGGGCCACCCCTAGCGCGTCCGGCACCGCGCCCTCGGCCGCGGAGGACACGCCTCCGCCGGCTGCCGGTGCAAAACAGACCGCTGCGTCCCCGGCCAAGTCGGCCCCGGCGGCCAAGAAGGCGCCCGCCAAGAGGGCGAGCGCGCCCAAGCCGGCGTCGCGGTCCAAGCCCGCGCCGAAGGACACTCCCGCCAGCGACGATCCGGCTTAGCACCAGCTCGCCGAATCCCGCCGGGCGTGGCCGGATCGGCGGCTCGGCGGCTGGCCGGAAATGACCGGATCGGCGGCTCGGCGGAGCGGTGGACGGGGAGCGGGCCGGCGCTAGTCGGACGGCCAGGTGTGGACCGGCTCGTTGGTCTGCTGGTGGGCGCTGTATCGCAGCAACATGTCGTGGAGCGCGGCGTCGCGGTCGAGGCCCTTGTGGTGCTCGGCGTGCCACACCGCCGCCGTCTGCCAGGTTGCCCCGTTGCGGCCGGTGCGGCAGCGGCCCTCGATGATGCCGAGCAGGCGGTCGCGGTGCGCGGCGCCGACGCCGAACTTCGCCAGGCCCTGGTGTGCCCTGGGGAGGAGGACGTCGCGGACCAGGTCGGATACCGGGCGTTCTCCCGTACCCGGCCAATGGATCGTGGTTTCCATGCCTCGGCGGGCCGCCGCGTGGAAGTTGTCCTCGGCCGCCGGGAAGGGGAGCCGGCTCCAGATCGGCCTCTCCTCCTCGGCGAGCTGGCGGGTCAGGCCGTAGTAGAAGGCCGCGTTGGCCAGCATGTCCGCGACGGTCGGTCCGGCGGGCAGCACCCTGTTCTCCACGCGGAGGTGCGGGCGGCCGTTCATGACGTCGTAGACCGGGCGGTTCCAGCGATAGACCGTGCCGTTGTGCAGCCGCAGTTCGCCGAGGCTCGGCACCTGACCGCGCTGCAGGACCGCGATGGGGTCCTCCTCGTCCAGGATCGGCAGGAGCGGCGGGAAATAGCGGACGTTCTCCTCGAAGAGGTCGAACACCGAGGTGATCCATCGCTCGCCGAACCAGACGCGCGGGCGTACCCCCTGGGCCTTGAGCTCCTCCGGCCTGGTGTCGGTGGCCTGCTCGAACAGCGCGATCCGCGTCTCGGCCCAGAGCCGGCGACCGTGCAGGTACGGGGAGTTGGCACCGATCGCCACCTGGATCGCCGCCACCGCCTGGGAGGCGTTCCAGTACGCGGCGAACTTGTCCGGCGGCACCTGCATGTGGAACTGCACGCTCGTGCACGCCGCCTCGGGGGCGATCGAGTCGTTCGCCGTCTGCAGCCGTTCCACGCCGCGGATGTCCACACTGAACTGTTCGCCGCGGGCGCCGGCGATCTGGTCGTTGAGGGCGCGGTACCGCTCGTTGGCCGAGAGGTTCGCCAGGACGAGATGGTCCGGCTTGAGGGTCGGCAGGCTGCCGATGAGCACGATCGTGGCGTCGGACTTGCGGGCCCGCTCCTCGGCGCGGGCCAGGCTGTCGAGCAGGTCCCGCTCGTAGTCGGCGAAGCCGTCGCCGCAGATCATCCGGGGACGGGCGTTGAGCTCGAGGTTGAACTGGCCGAGCTCCGTCTGGAACATCGGGTCCGCGAGGTCGGCGAGGATCTCGGCGTTGCGCATCGCCGGTTCCGCGTCGGCGTCCATGAGGTTGAGCTCGATCTCCAGGCCGGTCATCCGGCTGTCGGTGTCGAACGGGATGCGACCCGATGGTTCGTCGGCAGCCAGGCGCTGTCGCGCGCCGGGTCGTTCCTCGACGAGGAGGCGTGACCGGTCGCCGGCGGGGGCGTCGCGCCGGTCCAGCATCAGAGCGAGGACGTCCAGGCAGCGCCGGACCTTCTGCCGATAGTGGACCCGGTCCTCGTTGGAGAAGACGGAGCCGGAGAGGTCCTTACCCATCGATCCTCCTGGCACGTTCGCGTGACGCTCTCACGTTATGTGGGCCCAGTAACCGTGGCCAGGGACGAAACGGACACTCATCAGCTCTGGGTGAGCGTGCGGACGCGCTCGGTCCACCATCGCATCCCCCGCGGCCTACCGCCACCGGTGTGCCACAAGGTGGTGCGGTAAGGGCTAAGACGCTGGTCGCAGGGGGTGCCTGGGGATCGGGAAACCCGTGCGGCACGGGACCGGGCGGGGGTGATCGAGGTACCGAAACCGGTTACGGCGCGCATCGCCGGGGATCGCCGCAAAGCGGGTGATCGCCCACTTGGCGGGACAGGCGGGACCGGCGGGACTTGCGGGACCGGCGGGACCTGCGAGGCGGGGATCGAGGCTCAGGCGGGCGCGGACGCGCGAAAGGCGCCGCCCGCATCGGGTGGCGCCTTTCGTCAGCGACTCCGCGTAGCTCATCGCCGGGGCATTCACTTGACCGGCGCGGGTTCGGGACTGGCGGAGATCCGGGGCGTTGCGCCCCGGCGTGCCGTCGGGGCCGGCGGAGATCCGGGGCGTTCCGCCCCGGCATGGGCTCAGGCCTGCCGGATGGCCTCGCCCTCGATCTCGATCTTGACCTTCTTGCCGATCATGACGCCGCCGGACTCCAGCGCCATGTTGTAGGTCAGGCCCCAGTCCTCGCGGTCGATCTCGGTGGTGGCGCTGAAGCCGAAGACCTGCTGACCGTACGGGCTGACGGTCGCACCCTCGAACTCCACGAGGAGCTCGACCGGCCTGGTGACGTCCTTGATGGTGAGCTCGCCGTCGAGGACGATCTCGTTGCCCTCGAACGACTTGATGCCGGTGCTGCGGAACTCCATGGTCGGGTACTTCTCCGCCTCGAAGAAGTCGCCCGTGCGCAGGTGGTTGTCGCGGTCGGCCTGGCCGGTCTGCACGCTGGCGGTCTGGATGGTCGCGGTGACCGAGGACTCGAGCGGGTTCTCGGCGATGGTGATGGTGGCGGCGGCCTCGGCGAAGTTGCCGCGAACCTTGCTGACCATCAGGTGGCGCACCATGAAGCCGACCCGCTTGTGCGCGGCGTCGAGCTCGTAGGTGCCGGCGGCCGGGATCTGGAGACCCTGGAACTCGCGGGTACCCGTGGCGGCGGTGTCGGTCATGACGTGTCCTCTCGGAGGCTGAGCAAGTATTTGTCTGACGTAGCAACTATATGCCAAGCAATATTCCTCCTGTCAAGCGAACGCTGCTACGATGATGGTGTGGGAACCAACTTCGACGACCCCCGATTCACGGCCTTCGGTCTCTTCGCCGAGGCCTTCACCGGCCTGACCAACCGCTTCGCCGCCCAGTTCGAGCAGCACCGGCTCTCGTCGGTCGAGTTCGAGGTGCTGCTGCGGCTCGCACGGTCCCCGGAGAACCGGCTGCGGATGACCGACCTGGCCGGGCAGACCTCCCTGTCCACGAGCGGCGTCACCCGCGTCGTGGACCGCATGGACCGCGAGGGCCTGGTCCGCCGGGAGGCCTGCCCCAGCGACCGCCGCAGCTCGTACGCGGTGATCACCGACGCCGGCCTCGCCCGCCTGGACGACGTCCTCCCCGGCCACCTCGAGCTCATGCAGCGGTGGTTCATCGGGCAGCTCTCTCCGGAGCAACTCGCCGCGTTCACCGAGTCGCTGCGCATCATCCGCGACGCGGTCAACCCGTGCGCGACGGCGGGCACCACCGACCCCGAACCGACTCCGGCCGGGCGCTGACGGACGAACTACGCGACGGAGGGTGAGCCGTCGACTACCTGCACGTCAACACCGGATCGGGAACCGGCAGAAGTACCGGCAGAACCGTCACCACCCGGGGTCGAATCCCGCCTATCTACGCATTTCCCCAGGTCTACCCCGCTAGGGTGATCTCCGCAGGGGGACGCGGCGCGGCCGAGGCCGGGGCGTGATCAACGGGGGAGTCATCGTCCTCGCCGCGTTACCGGGGCGTTGCGACGGCCGGCGTTGTGGGGGGCACGGAAAGCGCCGGTCGTCCACGCCACCCGCGCGCCTCCATCGCTGCCGGCACAGCATCGCTGCCGGCAGAGGCATCGCTGCCGGCAGTGGCATCGCTGCCGGCAGTGGCATCGCTGCCGGCAGTGGCATCGCTCACTCCCCCGGCGCGCCGATCAGCTTGAGGTCTCGGGGCAACAGGGCAATTCCGCTCGTACGGCACATCTCGCGCAGCCGGTGCACCATCTTGGCCCGCTGCTCGGCCTCCCGCGTGCACCGGATGAGACCCACCATCGCCTCCACCGTGTCGCGGGGGTCGTGGCCTCCCTCGTACGCCGCCGCCGCGACCTCGAAGAGCTCGGCCGCCTTCCGGTCGTCTCCCCGCAGCAGAGCCAGCGAGCCTTCCACCACGGCCGCCGGGCCGTCCGCCGGCCCACCCGCGTCCGCCGGCCGCAGCTCCGCCAGGACGCCCTCGGCCTCCCGGGTGCGGCCGGCCTCCGCCAGCGCCAGCCCGATGGTGGCCAGCACGCGGCGGCGGTGACCCGGGTCGCCGACGTCCTCCAGCTCCGCGATCGCGTGCCGGCCCAGCCGGGCGGCCTCCTCGCACCGGCCGTCGAGGCGCTCCACCTCGGCGAGGTTGGCCACGGCGACGGCCCGGAGCCGGTGCTCGCCGCAGCGGCTGGCCAGCTTGTCGACCTCGGCCAGCCGGGCGCGGGCCGCCGGCAGGTCGCCCTCGCGGATCTCGTGCCAGGTGAGGTTGTTCTCGGCGACCGCCATGTCCCGGATCCGGCCGCTGCGCCGGGCCAGCTCCAGTGCCGCCTCGCCGTGGGCGCGGGCCCGGTCGTAGCCGTGCGCCGTCATCCACAGCGCCGCCAGCTGGGTGTGGGCCATCAACTGGCCGGCCACGTCGTCGAGCGCGGTGAACTCGGCGAGGGCCGCCTGCGCCGAGCCGATCTCCTCGGCGCCCGAGCCGTGTTCCAGCGCGAGCTGGGCCAGCCCGACCTTGGCCCAGGCCCGGACGGCCGGGTCGGCATCCGCCGTACGCGGGTCGGCCAGCAGCCGCCGCAGCCACTGCCGGCCCGTCACGTCGCGGCCGCGGAACCGCCACCAGCGCGGCAGGCAGGCCGCCAGCCGCAGCGCCGTGTGCGGATCCTCCTTGGCCGCGTACGAGAGCGCCGCACCGAGGTCGCCCGACACGTCGTCGAGGCGGGCGGAGGCCTCCGCGAGATGCGGTCCCTTGAGGTCCGGTGCGATGGAGAGTGCCAGGTCGGCCATCACCTCGGCGTGGCGCCGGCGCGCCGCCGGCAGGTCGCCCAGGGCCGCCGCCTGCTCGCAGGCGTAGTCCCCCACCACGTCGAGCAGCCGGAACCGGAAGGCCCGGGCACCGCGGGCGCTGAGCAGGCCGAGCTCGAGGAAGCGGTCCAGCAGGTGCACCACGTCGACCGACGGGTCGCGGTCGATGATCTTCTCGGCCAGGTCCAGCGACCACCGGTGGCGGAACGTCGCGAGGCGGTGCAGCGCCTTGCGCTCGGCGATGGAGAGCAGGCGGTAGCTGGCCGCCACGGCGTCGCGGACCGAGACCACGCCGGTGTCCGCCGGGCGGCCCTGCAGGTCCCGGGCCGCCACCACGCCGCCGGCCGGGCGGCCGGAGAGGTCGAGCACGCGGTCGCCGTACCGATCGAGGATCTCCGCGACGGTGAGCACGCGGCCGCGGGCCGCCGCCAGCTCGAGGGCGATGGGCAGGCCGCCGAGGCGGCGGACGAGCGCGACCAGCGGGCCCACCTCGTGCGGCTCGACGGGTGTGCCGCGGACCTGGGCGAGCCGGTGGAGGAAGAGCGCCACGGCCGGGTAGCCGGCCGCCTCGGCGAGGGTCGTCCCGGCGCCCGCCGGCGGGGCGACCAGCGGCGCCACCGGCTGGACGCGTTCGGAGGGCAGGCCGATGGGATGCCGCCCGGTGGCCAGGAAGCGCAGCGTCGGGTGCTGGGTCAGGAGCCGGCCGAGGGCCTCGGCGAGCGCCTCGGGCGCACGGTCGACCGCGTCGATGAGCAGCAGTGCCGAGCGGCCGGCGAAACGCGGGCCGAGATCGTCGGGGCGGCCGACCCCGAAGACCGCGGCGACGCCGCCGAGCACCTCACCCGCGGTCGATCCGTCGGTGACCACGACGCCGGCCACGCCGCCCGGATAGGCCTCGGTCAGCCGGTGCGCGACGGTCAGCGCCAGGCTGGTCTTGCCGACCCCGGCCAGGCCGACGAGCGTGATGCCGCGGGACCCCTCGCCGTGCGGCCGGGACAGCCGGGTGACCAGCTGGGCCACGTCGTCGTCCCGGCCGATCAGGTCGCTCGCCGGCGGCAGCCGTACGTAGCGCGGCGGGGCCTGCAGCTGTGAGGAGTGCCCGCGGGCGGCGGCGAGAAAGGCCAGCCGGTCGGCCCCGGCCAGCCCCAGCGCGGCGGCGAGCAACTCCGCCGTGGTGCGCTGCGGCCGGGAGGCCCGGCCCCGCTCCAGATCGCGGACCGTCCGCACACCGACCGCCGCACGCGCCGCGAGCTCTTCCTGGGTCAGCTTCGCCCGCAGCCGGTAGCTGCGCAGCACGGCGTCGAATCCCGGACCTTCGTGGCCCGCCCCGTGATCGGACGTCATGAAGACGAACCTAGGCAGACATGGCGATGAATGCCGAGTTCATGCGCCCGATTGTCGACTAACCGACGCAACCGCCGCCGGTTCGGCGGCGGACCGGCCGAGTCCAGGCCCTACAGTCCAAGCCCTACAGTCCCAGCCCCCGGGCGATCAGCATGCGCTGCACCTCGGAGGTGCCCTCGCCGACCTCGAGGATCTTGGCGTCGCGGTAGAAGCGTCCGACCGCGGACTCGTTCATGAAGCCGTAGCCGCCGTGCACCTGGGTGGCCCACCGGCTGTTCTCCATGGCCGCGTTGCTGGCGTTCAGCTTGGCGGCGGCCGCGTACCGCTTGAAGTCCTCGCCGGCGAGCATGCGCGCCGCCGCGTCGTAGTAGCCGAGCCGCGCGGTGTACGCCCGCATCTCCATGTCCGCGATCATGAACTGGACGGCCTGGTAGTTGCCGATCGGCTGGCCGAACGCGTGGCGCTCCCTGGCGTACTTCACCGACTCGTCGACGCAGCCCTGGGCCAGCCCGGTCGAGAGGGCGGCGATCGCGATCCGGCCCTCGTCGAGGATGCGCAGGAACTGGGCGAAGCCCCGGCCCCGCTCGCCGAGCAGGTTCGCCGCCGGCACGCGGACGTCGTCGAACGCGAGCTCGTGCGTGTCGGACGCGCACCACCCGACCTTGGAGTAGCCGGGGGCGACCGTGAAGCCTGGGGTGCCCGACGGCACGATGATGGTGGACAGTTCCTTGGAGCCGTCCGGCCGCGTCCCGGTCACCGCCATGACGGTCACCAGGCTGGTGATGTCGGTGCCCGAGTTGGTGATGAACGCCTTCGAGCCGTTGATGACCCACTCGCCGGTCGACTCGTCCAGCACGGCCCGGGTGGTCGTCCCGGCGGCGTCCGAGCCCGTGCCCGGCTCGGTGAGGCCGAACGCGGCCAGGGCCTCGCCGCTGCAGAGTTGCGGGAGCCAGCGGGCCTTCTGCTCGTCCGTACCGAAGCGGTAGATCGGCATGGCACCCAGCGAGACGGCCGCCTCCAGGGTGATCGCGACGCTGCTGTCGACCCGGGCCAGCTCCTCGAGGGCCAGGCAGAGCGCGAAGTAGTCGCCGCCCATGCCGCCGTGCTCCTCGGGGAAAGGCAGGCCGAAGAGGCCCATCTTGCCCATCTGCCGGATCACGTCGTACGGGAAGGTCTTGTGCTCGTAGTGCTCGGCGATCACCGGCGCGACCTGCTCGCGGGCGAAATCCCGGACGCTGTCGCGCAGTGCCTCCTGCTCCTCGCTGAGCCGGAAGTCGACCATGGCGTGTCCCTTCGAGACGGTGGAACTAGACAGGCGTGACGCCGTGGCGGCGACGGGAGAAGGTGCGGTCCTTGCCGCGGGCGGCGCTGAACCGCCGCACGAGCTCGGCGCGCAGGTCACCCGGCTCGACGATGGCGTCGATCACGAGCTCGCTGGCGAGGCGCAGGATGTCGATGTCGCGCTCGTACTCGGCGCGGCGCTCGGCGATGAAGGCGGCGCGGTCCTCCTCGGGCAGCGCCGCGATCTTGTTGGCGTAGACGGCGTTCACGGCCGCCTCGGCGCCCATCACCGCGATCTTGGCGGTGGGCAGGGCGATCGTCGCGTCCGGCTCGAAGCCGGGGCCGGCCATCGCGTACAGGCCGGCGCCGTACGCCTTGCGGACCACGACGCAGATCTTGGGCACGGTGGCCTCGGAGATGGCGGTGATCATCTTGGCGCCGTGCCGGATGATGCCCTGCTTCTCCACCGCCGAGCCGACCATGAAGCCGGGCACGTCGGAGAGGAAGAGCAGCGGCACGTTGAAGGCGTCGCAGAGCTGCACGAAGCGGCTGGCCTTGTCGGCCGAGTCGACGAAGAGCACGCCGCCCTTGAACATCGAGTTGTTGCCGACGACGCCGATGACCTCGCCGTCCAGCCGGGCGAAGCCGACCGTCAGCTCCTTGGCCCACAGCGCCTGGATCTCGAAGAACGAGTCCTTGTCGACGATGCCCTTGATGTAGCGGCGCATGTCGAACGCCTGCCGCTCGCTCTCCGGGACCAGCGCGCCGAGATCCACTTTGGCCGGTGCGCCCGCCTCCGCGGCCGGGGGCTGCTGCGTGTAGTTCGACGGCAGATACGACAGGTACGAGCGGACGGCCTCCAGGGCCTCCTGCTCGGTCTTGCAGAGGAAGTGGCCGACGCCCGACTCGGCGCAGTGCACCCGCGCGCCGCCCATCGCCTCGAGGGTCGTCTTCTCCCCCGTGACCATCTCGACCATGCGGTCGGAGCCCAGGTACATGCTGGCGTTGCCCTCGACCATGGCGACCACGTCGCAGAAGGCCGGGATGTAGGCGCCGCCGGCGGCGGACGGCCCGAAGAGCGCGCAGACCTGCGGGATCGACCCGGACGCCTTGACCTGGTTGTGGAAGATCTTGCCGGCTCCGCGCCGGCCCGGGAAGAGGTCGACCTGGTCGGTGATGCGCGCACCCGCGGAGTCGACGAGATAGACCATGGGTACGCCGGTCGCGTACGCGCGCTCGATGATGCGGATGATCTTTTCGACCGTACGGGCGCCCCACGACCCCGCCTTCACGGTCGAGTCGTTCGCCATGATGCACACGTCGCGCCCGTCGATCCGGGCGTTTCCGGTGATCACGCCGTCCGCGGGGAGTCCCTCGGCCAGGCTGTTGGCGAAGAGCCCGTCCTCGACGAAGGAGCCGTCGTCGACGAGCAGGGCGATCCGCTCCCGGGCGAACAGCTTGCCCTTCGCGGCGTTCGCGGCGTGGTACTTCTCCGCGCCGCCCGCGGCCGCCCGCTTGCGCGCCTGCGCCAGCGCTTCGGTGTCGAATGCCACGTAGCCCCCTCGTTCCGTCCTGAACGATCGTTAGGCTAGCGCATTCCAGACTCTGGGACCAGGGCGTGACCCGTCGCCATGATCGGCAGGTCAGGCCCGCGAACGCGAACGGGAGCCCCCGCGGCTGCGAGGACTCCCGTCCGATGGTGCCGGTGCTGTGGAGGAGCACCGGTTTCTTCCCTGCTCGGCGCCGGATGGCGCCGCTCGGGCCACGCCCGGGACCGGCGTGACCCGGGTCATGCGGGGTCTTACTTGAGCAGCTTCGAGACCTCGAGGCCGCCCAGGTTGACGCCACCGGCGTTGCTCAGGCTCTGGGTGAGGCCGTCGACGGCCGTGGTCTCGGCTTTGTGGGCCTTGCGCGGCGCGTCGCCGTAGGCGTCGTCGTCGTTGCCCATCGAGCCGCCGTCGCCCGCGACGTCGTCGTCGTCGCCGGGGTAGCCGCCGTCGTTGTCGCCGTCGTTGTCCCCGTCGTTGCCGCCGTCACCGTCGTTGTCGTCGCCGCCGTTGTTGCCGCCGTTGCCGCCGGTGCCGTTCGAGCAGGCGGCCGCCGCGTCGGCCGCACCGAGCACGGCGAGCGCGTTGCCGCAGATGTTGATCGGGACGGTGATCGGGGCGGCGATCTGCGTGCCGTTCAGCAGGCCGACGTTGCCGCTGCTGTCCTGCTTGATGCCGCCACCCTGGTGGCCCGACTCGTTCTGCGACGCGCCGGCCGCGTTCGCCACGCCCAGCACCGAGACCGCGTTGCCGGTCACGTTCAGCGGCACGTGGACCGGGAGCGCGACCTGCGTGCCGTTCAGGGCACCGATGTTGCCCGAGCTGTCCTGCCGGATGCCCTCGGTGTGCCGGCCGCCGTTCATGCAGGCCGCCTGCGAGTTGGCCAGGCCCAGGACCGCCAGCGAGTTGCCGCAGACGTTGATCGGCACGTCGATCGGCGCGGCGATCTGGGTGCCGTTGGCGATGCCGACGTTGCCGGACGAGTCCTGGTCGATCTTGGTGTGCTCGGTCCTGGTGCTCTCGGTCTTGTTGACGCCGGTGCCGGCCGCGTTCGCCACGCCCAGGACGGAGACCGCGTTGCCCACCACGTTCACCGGCACGGTGACCGGGACGAGGATCTGCGTACCGTTCAGCACACCCACGTTGCCGTGGCTGTTCTGCGAGTACTTGCCGCCCTTGCCGTGCTTGCCGCTCTCGACAAAGTTGATGCCCTGACCCGCGGCGTTCGACTCACCGGCGACGCCGATCGAGTTGCCCACCACGTTCAGCGGCACGGCCACCCGGGTGAGCACCTGCGTGCCGTTGGCGATGCCGACGTTGCCCGAGCTGTTCTGGTCGGCGTGCGCAGCGGCCGGGGCCAGCAGCAGGGCGCCCGCGGCCAGGACACCGACGCTCAGAGTCTTACGAACCCAAGTCTTCATGGAGAGAAGAGCCTTTCGAAAATTGTCAGAAATGGTGAGTCGCGTATTCAATTGAATGGTGCTTCCGGGCGCAGCGGTGCCCTGGCTGTTTATCGGCTGCCCTGACCCCGCTCGTCGACGTGCGCCCATTCACAGGGACCGACGCTTTCGCTCGCGGTTGTGTGACGGCCCGGGCCTGGTGATGATTCGCCGCTTGTTCGCAAACGGTTCCAGGAATCGGGCCTCATCGCCTGGGGCGCTACCGCGCCCGGCGTGCCGCCACTAGTCAGGTGAGACGGTCGGTGCCTCGGCGTCGTGGCGCCGGACCTCGACATCGGTCGTGATCGACAGCCGGCGGCACGCCGTCGTGCTGTCCGCGACCGCTGACGGAAGGACGGCCGCTGAGGGACCACCGTCCGTCACGGTTCCCGATCCGGAGTTCGGGATCCCGTTCGCTGCCCCGAGGTGAACCCGCAGCGGTGCGGGTCCGTCACCATCGGGTGTTTCGCGTACCGTCGCCGGCGCACCGGCCGTGACGGTCTTTCCCACCTTGTGCCGCACCAGATCCACCGGGTGGACCGGCGCGGACTTCTTCTCGCTCGTGGCCACGTCCGGGCCGGGCACGCCGGCTGCCGGTGCCGTGACGACCGGATCCGAGAGCGCGGAGCCGGGCGTCGTGGCGCCCGCGTCCGGCTCCGGACGGTCCCGCTGTGGTGCCGCCGGCTCCGGTTCCGCCACGTCGCGCAGCAGATCGGTCACCGGAGCGGTCACCGGGGCGAGCGGACCGGTGTCCACCGCCTCGCCGGTGAGGCGAACGGGGGCGGTGATGCCCCGGACGACACGGTCGACCCCGCCCAGGGCGGTGCCCGTGTCCTTGCCGACCTGCGTGACCTCGCCGACCGTACCCACGAGCCGGTGGATCACGGTCGCCGTGCCGAGGTCGCGCGCCGGCTGCGTGAGCAGCCCGCCGGGGCGGGACCCGGTGCGTCCGCCGCCGGATTCGAACGGCTTCGCGGCCGCCTTCAGGACCCGGTCGGCCACCGGCGCGTCCGCACCGCCGCCGTGAACCACGGCGCCGAGCAGCGACGAACCGGTCGAGAGCACGTCGGTCGCCGGGTCACGGTCGGCGGCGTGGGCGGCGGCTCCGGAGAGCAGCCAGGCCGCACCGGCGAGACCGCCGACGACCAGTGCGCGCAGACCCCACCGGGATCCGGACCGTCCCCGTCGCCGCTCCGCCCCCTGGCTGTGGGGCGGCATGAGCGCGGGGCCGGTGGACAAGACGGCCGACGGACGGCGTGCCGGGCGCGGACTGCGCTCGACCCCCCACCCCGTCATTGGTCCCGCCCCTCGTCGTCGACTCGTGACCGGCGGCCGATTGATCGGCCACTCGGTATTGGTAACGAAGCGACACAGTCAGGGTCACGCGGACGAATGGAGAAAATCGATCGGACGTTTTCCGGTGGATTTGCAGAAAGGCGTCCGGTGATCAGACCAATCTGGTACGCGGCCCGGCCCGGAGAACGCCGGACGGCAGGGTGCGACCCAGCAGACCCTCGGCCATCTCCGCCACGTTGATCAGGGATTCCAGGTCGATACCGGTGGCGATGCCCATGTCCTCCAGCATGTGCACGACCTCCTCGGTCGCGATGTTCCCGGAGGCGCCGGGCGCGTACGGGCAGCCACCGATCCCGCCGACGCTCGCGTCGAACTCGGTCACGCCGAGCTCCAGGGCGGTCAGGACGTTCGCCAGCCCCGTACCCCGGGTGTCGTGGAAGTGGAGCAGCTCCGGGCGTACGGCCGAAAGCAGGTCACGGACCCGGCGCGGAGTCGCCATGCCGGTGGTGTCGCCGAACGCGACGCGGTCCGCGCCGTCGGCGCGGACCCGCTCCACCATGGCCGCCACCCGGTCGGGGTCGATGTCGCCCTCGAACGGGCAGCCGAAGCTCGTCGCGACGATCACCTCGAGCGTCGCCCCGGCCTCATGGACCAGCGGGATGAGCGCGGCGATGTCGTCGAGCGACTCCTCGGTCGAGCGGTTGAGATTGCGGCGGTTGTGCGTGTCGCTGGCGGAGACCACGACCTCGATCTCCGCGAAGCCGGCCTTGATCGCCCGCTCGGCGCCGCGGGTGTTGGGGATGAGCGCGGAGTACCGGATGTCCGGGTTGTGCCAGGCCCGCGCCCACACCTCGTCGGCGTCCGCCATCTGCGGGATGGCCTTGGGATGGACGAACGAGACGGCCTCGATCCGCTTCACTCCCGTCCGGGACAGGGCGTCGATCAGCCGCACCTTGTCGTCGGTCGGGATGGGCTCCTCGTTCTGGAGCCCGTCGCGGGGAGCCACTTCCCGGATCGAGACCGCCGTCGTCATCTCTGTATCCCCTCTTCCGTCTCCCGGGTCAGCGCATCCGCGACACGATGCCCGTGTCGTAGTCGCCGGACAGGAACTCGTCGTTCTCCAGCAGCTCGGCGAAGAACGGCAGGTTGTTCTTGGGACCGGCGATCTCGAAGCCGGCCACCGCGGTCCGCGCCTTGGCGATCGCGTCCGCCCGGTCGGCGCCGAAGACGATCAGCTTCGCCATCAGCGAGTCGTAGAACGGCGTCACGGTGGTGTCGGCCGCATAGCCGGAGTCCACCCGGACGCCCTCGCCGGTCGGCTCCACCCACGTGCTGACCTTGCCGGGACCCGGCAGGAACCGCTTGGGGTCCTCGGCGTTGACCCGCAGCTCGATCGCGTGCCCGGTCGTCGTGAGGTCGTCCACGTCGAAGGTGGGTGCCTCGCCGGACGCGATCCGCAGCTGCTGCTCGACCAGGTCGATGCCGTGGATGAGCTCGGTGATCGGGTGCTCGACCTGCAGGCGCGTGTTCATCTCCAGGAAGAAGAACTCGCCGGTCGTCGGGTCGAGCAGGCACTCGACCGTGCCGGCGTTGCGGTAGTTCACGGCCTCGCCCGCCTTCACCGCCGCGGCCAGGAAACGCGCGCGCAGTTCGGGGCTGACCGCCGGGCTCGGCGCCTCCTCGACCAGCTTCTGGTTGCGCCGCTGCACCGAGCACTCGCGCTCGCTGAGGGCGATCACGCGGCCGTCCGCCAGGCCAAGAATCTGCACCTCGACGTGGCGTACCCGCGGGAAGTAGCGCTCGATGAGCACCGAGCCGTCGCCGAACATGCGCTCGGCGAAACCGCGGACCTTGTCGTACTCGGTGCGCAGGCCGGCCTCGTCGTTCGCGACGGCCATGCCCATGCCGCCGCCGCCCGCGGCCGCCTTGACCATCACCGGGAAGCCGATCGCGGTCGCCGCCTCGATCGCCGCCTCCGCGGAGGCCGCCGGGTCCTGGGTGCCGGGCGCGACCGGCACGCCGGCCGCCGCCATCAGGTTCCGGGCATTGATCTTGTCGCCCATCGCGGTGATCGCGTCGGCGGACGGTCCGACCCACACCAGGCCGTTGGCTTCGACCGTACGGGCGAAGTCGGCGTTCTCGCTCAGGAAGCCGTAGCCGGGGTGGATGGCCTGCGCACCCGTCGACTTGGCGGCGGCGAGGATGGCCTCGGTGTTGCGGTAGCTCTCGGCGGGGTTGGCCGGCCCGACGCACACCGCCTCGTCCGCCTCGGTGACGAACGGCATGCCCGCGTCCGCCTCGGAGTAGACCGCGATCGACCGGATCCCCAGCCGCTTGGCGGTACGGATGATCCGGCGGGCAATCTCGCCCCGGTTGGCGATGAGCAGCGACTCGATCATTTCGCTCTTTCTCTTGTTCTCTACCTGAAGGGATCTTGCGACGGCTGGGGGTGGTTCGGGCCTTCCGTGGCCTTGCCCGCCCTCGGCCTTTCCCCGGCGGTGCTCGGGGTCTTCCTGGCTTTCCCGGCTTCCTCTGCCTTGCTCGGGGTCTTGTTGGCCTTCCCGGGTTCCTCCGCGTCTTCCCGACCTTCCCCGGCCTCTTCGCCTTGCGGGTGTTCGCCTTCTCGGTCCGCTCGGCCTTTTCGGGTTTGTCCGGCTTTTCGGGGGCTTTCGGCTTGCTCGGCCGTGTCTTGCCGTCCGAACCCTCGCCGTGATCTCACCCCGGCCACACCGGCCGGGCCCGGTCAGCGGCCGATCAGGGCATGCATGGTGGCCTCGCGCAGCAGTACCGCCCGCCGGCGCCGGTCCACCTCGCCGCCGAGGAAAGGCGTCGAGTTCATCAGGCCGAAGGCGGAGTGGGCGAGCACGCGAGCCTCGCCCGCGTCCAGCTCGGGACGCAGCTTGGCCAGCACGGCGACCCACTCCTCGACATAGAGACGCTGCAGGCGGCGGATCTGCCGGCGCGGCTCCTCGGGCAGCCGGTCGAGCTCGTGCAGGTGCAGGGCGATCACCGCCGGATGCGCCAACGCGAACTCGACATGGAACTCGATCAGGTCGGCGAGCGCGGCGCGCGCGTCATCGGGATGACGGGCGACCCGGTCCTTGCCGCCGTGCAGCAGGCTCTCGCTCACCGGGATGAGGGCGGCCACGAGCATGGCTTCCTTGCCGGCGAAGTGGTGGTAGAGCGCCGGGCCGGTGACACCCGCCGCCGAGCCGATGTCGTCCATCGACACGCCGTGATATCCCCGGGCAGCGAAGAGGCCGACCGCGATCTCGAGGATCTCGTCCCGGCGAGAACGCCGGCGCGGAGCCGGTGGTCCAGGACGCTGCTGCTGATCTACCGTCACCTCGCAACTCTAACCCGCTGTCAAGCCCGGCCCTTAACGGCCGTTCAGGCACTTCCGTATGCGAGGCGCCTTCCTCGAGGGTGTCGAGGCGCCTGCCGGCCGGCGGTAAGGCGCACCCAGCAGGGCATTGAGGCGCCTCCCGGGCGGGTGTCGAGGCACCTCTCCGCAGGGCGCCACACGGCAAAGCGTGGAGGCGCATTGTCGAGGCGACCTTCCGCAAGACGCCACACGACAGAGCGTGGAGGCACCGCGCGCAGAGCGTTGTGGCGCCTTCCTGCACGGCGTTTGAGGCGCCTCGGCCGGGCGTTTGAGGGCGCCATTGGGCACGGGCGTTGAGGCGACCTTCCCGCACGGCGTCGTAGGGTCCCCGGCACGACGCCGAGGCCGAAGGCCCCATCCCCGGGTGCGCGACGTGGTCAATTCCGGCCGCGACCTCGCCACCCTCCCCCGCACCCTCGGCCCACCCCGACGGCCCCAGAAACCCTCGGCCTACCCGACCGCCCATCGAACCCTCGGGACTGCCCCCCGGAGGGCCCATGGAGCTTTCGGCCTACGCCCCACCGCCCATAGAACCCTCGGAACCGCCCCGACGGCCCCTGCACCCTCGGGCCTGCCGCGGAGGTCCCGGGAACTCTCGGCCTACCCCGGAGGCAGCGGGTGCGCCCCGTCCCCTCTGCTCGGCCGGGTCGGGTTGAGCGGATCGGCGGATCAGGTGAGGCCGCCGGGCTCCGATCCCTTGGCGATCGGCGCGCGCACCAGGTTGCCCCACTCCGTCCACGAACCGTCGTAGTTGCGGACCTGGGGATAGCCGAGCAGATGGTGGAGTACGAACCAGGTGTGGCTCGACCGCTCGCCGATCCGGCAGTAGGCGATGATGTCGTCGCCGCTCTCCAGTCCCAGCTCGTCGCGGTAGATCTTGGCGAGCTCGTCGGCGGGCTTGAAGGTGCCGTCCTCGTTGGCCGCCGACTTCCACGGCTTGCTGACGGCGCCCGGGATGTGGCCCCCGCGGAGCGCGCCCTCCTGCGGGTAGGCCTCCATGTGGGTCAGCTCACCCGTGTATTCCTGCGGGGAGCGGACGTCGACCAGGGGACGCCCGGCCGAGATGTGTCCCATGACCTGGTCGCGGAAGGCGCGGATCGGACCGTCCTCCCGGACCGGCACCGGGTACGTCGCGGGCGGCCGTACCGTCTTCTCCCGGGTGATCTCACGGCCCTCGGCCACCCACTTCTGCCGGCCGCCGTCGAGCAGCCGGATGTCGCGGTGCCCGAAGAGGCTGAAGACCCAGAGGGCGTACGCGGCCCACCAGTTGAAGTTGTCGCCGTAGAACACGATCGTGTCGTCCCGGCCGATGCCCTTGGCCTCGCAGAGCGCCGCGAAGGCCGCCGGATCGAGGTAGTCGCGGGTCAGCTGGTCGTTCAGCTCGAGATGCCAGTCGACCTTCACCGCGCCCGGGATGTGCCCGGTGTCGTAGAGCAGCACGTCCTCGTCCGACTCGACGATCACCAGGCCCGGGGTGTCGAGGTGCGCGGCGAGCCACTCGGTGGTGACCAGCTTGTCGGGATGGGCGTACGCCTGCAGGGACGGCGCCGGGTCGTTCGCAACGGACATGGCGCTCACGCTATCGCCTCGACGGGGGCGAGCTCGGGACGCTTCGCCGTGACGGTGTCGCCCGACGAGGCACCGGCCAGCCGCCGCTTGATCCAGGGCGCCAGGTGCTGCCCGGCCCAGCGCAGGTCGGCGCCGCGGGCCAGCAGCCACGGGGTGGGCGCCGGCATCGGCGGCACGAGCAGCCACTCCTCCTTGACGCCCACGCCGAGCGTCTTCAGGACGTGCCCGGCGACGCGGCGATGCCCGGCGGCCGACATGTGCAGGCGGTCGGCGCTCCACATGACCGGGTTGTGGAAGGTCTTGTCCGCGTACAGATCGATGAGGTGGGCGCCGTGGCGCTCGGCGACCTGCCCGACGCCGTCGTTGAGCACGGCGGCGCGGGGGCCGACGATGCGCTGCCCGGGAAGGGTCGCGGTGACGTCGGCGAACCGGAAGAGGATCACGTCGGCGCCGGTCGCGCGCACCCGGGCGACCACAGAGTCGATCTTCTCCACCAGCGCCCAGGGATCCACCTTGCGGCGCAGCACGTCGTTGCCGCCCGCGGCGAGGCTGACGAGGCTCGGTCGCATCGCGAGGGCGGGCTCGAGTTGCTCACCGACGATCTGGTCGAGGAGCTTGCCGCGCACGGCGAGGTTCGCGTACCCGAAATCGGGGCCGGCCTCGACGGCCAGGCGCGCGGCCACCAGGTCGGCCCACCCGCGATAGGTGCCGTCGGGGTAGCTGTCATCCATGCCCTCGGTGAAGCTGTCACCCATCGCGACGAAGTTCTTCCAGGTCATGGGGCCTCCTCACGCCTGCTTCCTGGCCGGACCCACCGAGTTTTCCATTGCGGGCCGTCGGATGGGACGTGACGATGGCGACATCGACGCGCCTGTGGATAACCGGGTGTTTCGGTCGGACCGGCTCCCTACCATCACCGGCATGGTCCTGCGAATGTCCACGATGCTGCTCAAGACCCTCCGCGAGGAGCCGGTCGAGGCCGAGGTGCCGAGTCATCGGCTCCTCCTGCGTGCCGGTTACATCCGGCGCGCCGCGCCGGGCGGTTACACGTGGCTGCCGCTCGGCAAGATGGTGCTCGACCAGGTGACGCGAGTCATCCGCGAGGAGATGTCCGCCATCGGCGGGCAGGAGGTCGGCTTCCCGTCGCTCCTGCCGCGCGAGGCATACGACCTCAGCGGCCGCTGG
This sequence comes from Couchioplanes azureus, assembly GCF_014648355.1. Classification (GTDB taxonomy): domain Bacteria; phylum Actinomycetota; class Actinomycetes; order Mycobacteriales; family Micromonosporaceae; genus Actinoplanes; species Actinoplanes azureus. The sequence goes on along the minus strand of NZ_BMQY01000001.1, from coordinate 1,433,190 downwards.
GCCGAATACGGCGACGGCATCTTCACGCTGAAGGACCGGCGCGGCGCGGACCACCTGCTCGCACCCACGCACGAAGAGATGTTCACGCTGCTCGTGCAGGACATGACCAGCTCCTATCGCGACTTCCCGCTGATCCTCTTCCAGGTGCAGACGAAGTTCCGCGACGAGGCGCGGCCGCGCGCCGGGCTGCTGCGGGGGCGGGAGTTCCTGATGAAGGACGCCTACTCGTTCGACCTCTCCGACCAGGGACTGATCGAGGCGTACGGGAAGCATCGCGCGGCCTACCAGCGCATCTTCGAACGCCTCGGGCTGGAGCACACCGTCGTCTCCGCCATGTCGGGCGCCATGGGCGGCTCCGTCTCGGAGGAGTTCCTGGCCGCGGCCGAGGTCGGCGAGGACACCTTCGTCGGCTGCACCGCGTGCGACTACGCGGCGAACACGGAGGCCGTGGTCACCCCGGCGCCTCCCGCCGACGACCGCGAGCACGGCCCGCTGACCGTGCACGACACGCCCGACACCCCGACGATCGCCTCGCTGGTCGACCTCGCCAACGCCCGTGCCCTCGACGGCCGCACGGATTGGACGGCCGCCGACGCCCTCAAGAACGTCGTGGTGACGGTCCACCACCCGGGCAAGGAGGACGAGCTCCTCGTCATCGGCATCCCCGGCGACCGCGAGGTGGACCTCAAGCGGCTGGAGGCGGTGCTGAGCCCGGCCACCGTCACCATGTTCGACGACTTCGCCGCGCGCCCCGACCTGGTCCGCGGCTACATCGGCCCCCAGGGCATCAAGGCCCGCTACCTCGCCGACCCCCGCGTCGCGCCCGGCACGGCCTGGCTGACCGGCGCCAACGAGCGCGGCCGCCACGCCACCTCGGTGGTCGCCGGCCGCGACTTCACCCCCGACGGCACGATCGAGGCGGCCGAGGTCCGGGCCGGCGACCCGTGCCCCCAGTGCGGCAGTGGCGAGCTCACCATGCGCCGCGGCATCGAGATCGCGCACATCTTCCAGCTCGGCCGCCGCTACACCGACGTCTTCAAGGTCGACGTCCTCGGCGCCGACGGCAAGCCGGTGCGCCCGACCATGGGCTCCTACGGCATCGGCGTCTCCCGCGCCGTGGCCGCGATCGCCGAGCAGCACCACGACGACCGCGGAATCGTCTGGCCCGACGAGGTGGCCCCGGCGGACGTGCACATCGTCGGCGCGGGCAAGGAGGGCCAGATCGAGGCGGCCCTGACCCTCGCCGCAGAGCTGGCCGCAGCGGGCCTGCGGGTGCTGGCCGACGACCGCCGCAACGTCTCGGCCGGCGTGAAGTTCACCGACGCCGAGCTGATCGGCATCCCCCGCTGCGTCGTGGTCGGCCGCCGCCTATCCGACGGGTACGCGGAACTGCGCGACCGCCGCACGGGCGAACGCCGCGACCTCCCGCTCGCGGAAGTAGCCGACGCTCTCTCGCGGAGGTGACCAACGGATCGTCGACCGCCACGGCCCCGCGGCCGGCGACCGCCGCAAGGCTGTCGCCGCCGACGGGCCGGCGACCGCGACGGCGCTCAGCCGGCACGTTGGCGGCCGCCTGGACGTTCCCTGCAGTGGTGAGAAGCGCACTCGATCGCATCGCACGCCGGCGGGAGGCGAGCGTGGGGCGGCCGATACCGCTTCAGTGAGGATCGGCCGGCGCGACTTTCAGGGTGAGATCAGGGTGTTCGGGCGCAGGCCCGCGGGGGTGTAATCGGTGCGACGGCCGGGTACCCGCCTGCGTGACGGGCGGGGAGGAACGCGGGGAGGTACAGCCATGGCTAGGACGGCAGTGGCGGACGTGATGACCAGGAAGGTCGTCTACCTGCCGGGCGACACGACGCTCGACGAGGCGGCGCAGGTCATGCGGGACCAGGGCATCGGCGACGTGGTGGTGACCAACGGACCGACGATGGCCGGCCTGGTCACGGATCGCGACATCGTGGTGCGGGCCATCGCGGAGGGTCTCCCGCCTCGCACGACGACCTTGGCGTCGATCGCGTCGCTCGAGCTCATCATGGTGGAGCAGTCGGCCACTGTGGAGGACGCGGTCCAGGCGATGAGGGAACGAGGAGTGCGGCGGCTTCTGGTCTGCGACGCCGACCGCAAGGTGGTCGGCATCATCAGCCTCAGCGACGCCGCCCTCATGCCCACCTCGACCCCGGCCTGAGCCGACCCCGCGACCCGGCACCGCCCCACTGCGGCCCCGGAGCGCCCGGACCGCAGCGACTCCGCCGCTCCCGCGCGGCTTCCTGGTTGCCTCGCCGGCAGATCGTCCGGGCCGGTCACTGTTGCCCCGCGGCTTCCCGGTTGCCCCGCCCACAGGTCGCCCGGCAGCCCCGCGTCCCGGGCACCCCCTGCCGCCCGCAACCTCGGCCGCTCCGCCACCCCGGCGGCATCGCGACCACGGGCGCCCCGCAACCTCGGCCGCACCGCAACCCCAGCGGCCCCGCCCGGCGGCGCCGCGATCCCCCGGATCGCTCCGGCCAGGTCCCCGTTTGCGCCGCCCGCATATCGCCTACCTGCCTCTGGACGACAACCTCCGCACGTCCGGCGATGACCGCTCAGGCTTCCAGCACCGGCCCTCGCGCGTCGCGGGGATGAGTCGGCCGGACCGGCAGGAGCGGTTCCCGGCGCGTAGGGTCGCAACCGTGAGTGACATGCCTGCGAAGCTGGCCGACATCGTCGACGAGTTCGCCTCCGCGCCGCGTGAGGTCGTACTCGAAATGCTGTTGGAGTTTTCCGATGCTGTGCCGCCGCTGCCCGAAGAGCTCAAGGCGCACGAGGGCATGGAGCAGGTGCCGGAGTGCCAGACCCCGTTCTTCCTGCGTGCCGAGGTGCAGCCGGACGACACCGTGCGGGTCTGGTTCGACTGTCCGCCCGAGGCGCCGACGACGCGGGCGTTCGCCGGCATCCTGGCGGAAGGACTGGAAGGCGCCTCGGCCTCGGAGATCCTGGCCGTTCCGGACGATCTCTACAGCCGGATGGGGCTCGCGACGGCGATCAGCCCGTTGCGGATCCGCGGTGGTACCGCGATCCTCGCCAGGCTCAAGCGCCAGATCCGCGAGCAGGAGGGAACCCGCGCGTGAACATCGAGGTGTGGTCCGACGTCATCTGCCCGTGGTGCTACCTGGGCAAGCACCGGCTCGAGGCGGCGATGCGGGGCTTCGGGGGTGAAGTGACCGTCGCTTTCCGTGCGTACCAGCTGGATCCGTCCCCGGTTCCCGAGCCGGTGCCGCTCAAGCAGGCCCTCGCCGCCAAGTTCGGCGGGGTGCAGCGGGCCGAGGAGATGTTCGCCCACGTGACCGCGGTGGCCGCGGGTGACGGCCTGACCCTCGACTTCGACCGGGCGATCAACGCCAATACCTTCGACGCGCATCGGCTCATCGCGTGGGCCGCCGGGCAGGACCTGCAGCTCATGATGATCGAGACGCTGCAGCGGGCGCACTTCGCCGAGGGGGAGGACATCGGTTCGCACGCGACCCTCGCGCGCCTGGCGGGGTCCGTCGGGCTGGACGAGCGGGCCGCACTCGACTACCTGGCGTCTCCGGCGGGTACGGATGCGGTCAACGCCGACCTCGCGGAGGCGCGCGACCTCGGCATCACCAGCGTGCCGACGTTCGTGATCGACCGGAAGTACGTGGTGCAGGGAGCCCAGGAGGCGCCGGTCCTCCAGTCAGCTCTGGAGGAGATCGCCCGCCGCGAGGGCGTCGACGCCACTCGATGACGTTCCACGTGAAACAAGAGCCCCACGCGGCCCGGACGCTCTCACACGGGCCGGCACATGGAGATCCGTTCCACCGGATCCAGCCCGTGCTCGGCCTCCCGAGCCATCAAGCGCGCCAGCTCCGGCCCCCGCTCCTGCGCGGCCACCTCCACGAAGCCCAGCCGTGAGTAGTACGGCCCGTTCCACGGCACGGCGCGAAACGTCGTCAGGGTCAGGGCCGGAAGACCGTCAGCCGCCGCCCAACGAGCCACGTGGTCGATCAAGTCGCGACCCAGACCTTTCCTGGCGTACGGAGGGTCGACGCTGACCTGCTCGATGTGTGCAAGCCCGTCCACCAGCTCGACAAGCACGTAGGCGACCGGCACGTCGGCGTCCCCGGCCACCACCCAGCCCCTGCCGGCGTGCACGAACCGCGCCAGGACGTCCGCGGACGGCGCCGGATGGGCCGCGATGTCCGACATGCCGACGTCGTGGAAGAGGGCCCCGGCCCGGGACTCGATGCCCCGCACGGTCTCTAGATCGTCGACACGCATGGCCCGAATCTGCACCCGCCGAGGCAATCACCCGCGCCCGCGACCGTCCAGCCAATAACACCCCGGGAGCGACCAGACCACCGGGCGAGGCCCTCCACCACCTAGGAAGCGCGCCTGGCTCGTCGCGGTGCGCCCACCCGGCACGAGATCTCCCGCACGAGAGTCCCTCACCACCCCGGCAGCGACTAGACCTCCCGCGCAAGCCCTTCCATCACCTCAGCCCCGGGCAGCGCGCCCAGCGCCGGCCCCGCGATGGCGATCTTGCTGTGCCGCACCCCCGACCCGACGATGACGTGGGGCATGGCGACCACCCGGGCATCCACCAGCACCGGCCAGTCCTTCGGCAACCCGATCGGGGTGATGCCGCCGTACTCCATGCCGGTCAGCCGCACCGCCTCCTCCATGGGCGCGAAGCTGGCCTTGCGGACGTCCAACTGCCGCCGCACGAGCCCGTTGACGTCGGCCCGGGTCGTGGCCAGCACGACACACGCCGCGTAGCGGGTCACGTCGCCGCGCCGGCCGGCCACGATCACACAGTTGGCCGACTGCTCGAGCCCGACCCCGTACGCCTCGCAGAACGCGGCGGTGTCCGCCAGTTCCGCATCGATCGGCGCGACCAGCACGTGGTCACCGTCGATGGGCGCCTCCGCGGGCCACACCTCGAGCGCCGCCGCGACCGGCGGGGCGAGCAGGTCGAGCCGGGAGATCGCGGGTTCCAGCTTCAGAGTTCCCATCACGCCTGTCATCCTGCCCGGAAGCCGGCGGCCTAACCACCAGCGTCACCGGGACATGCAGCCGCGCCGCAAACCCCGTGGACACCATCCGTCGCGTTCCGGACACCTCCCACGCCGCCGGCGACACCATCGCGGCAGCGACCATTTCGGGGCCAGCCTCCGGCGTACCCGAGGGTTCCGCAGATCCGGAAAGTCCCCGTCCGGCTCAGCGATTGCGTGATCTTGCCGACCGTCAGGGGGTGTGAGGGAGAGACGCGGCGCACGGGTGGGCACCGTCAGCGGCCTCGCCGTACTCGTCGGAGGCACAGCCATCGCCGCCGTAGCCGGCGGCGCGCATTCGATCTTCTCCACCATCCTGCTCGGCCTGCTGGCCGCCGGCCTGGGCCACGCACTCCTGACCGAGATCCAGCGTCAGGCGCGCCGGCTCACCGTGAGCTGGACCGCCCCGGACACGGTCAACGCCATCCTGCTGATGGCCTGGTCGGTGGTCGCCCTGGCCGGCACGGTCCTGGCCGCGATGCCACTTTCGGTCCGAGCCGTCGGCCTGCTGCTTTCCCTCGGGTACGCCCTCAGCGCCGCGTACTTCGTCACGGAACGCCGCCGCACGATCACCCGTATGGCCACACCGGCCGCCGAGGTTCGGGCGGCGGCCGAACACGGCTGAGCTCCCCCACGTCGGCCCTGGTCCCACCATGGGCGTTCTCCGCAGCTGGCGATGCTGCCACCGCGTCCAGCTCCCAGACCGACGTCACGTGGCTACCGCGCTCCGGCTCCCTCGGTGATACCGCCCGTGGTTCCCAGGCCAACGGCGCAGCTCCCGACCAACGACTCCCGGCCAACGGGCACAACCTCGACCAACGGCTCCCGCGGTCAAGGGCCCAGCCCCGACCAACGACTCCCGGCCAACGGGCACAACCTCGACCAACGGCTCTCCGGCCAACGGCCCAGCCCCGACCAACGACTCCCCGGGCCAAGGGCGCAATCGGGACCAGCGGCTTGTCTACTCCAGCCGTACAGCCACGATCATCGGGAAGACGGGGACGAGAGCGGCATCGCCGGGACCGACATCCGGCAGCGGTATCCAGTCCAGCCCGACCGGCTCCGGCCCGGTCACGTGCGGCCCCAGCTCCGGCTCCCCGTCGCCGACGGTGCAGGCGAATACCGAGGTCATCCCCGAGGGATAGGGGAAGTCCTGCAGGTAGCGGGCCTCCTTCACCACGAGGCCCACTTCCTCGAGCACCTCGCGGCGTACCGCATCCTCCGCCGTCTCCCCGGGGTCGATCCCACCCCCGGGCAGCGTCCACCACTCCCGGCCCCCGTCGCGCCGACTCCGCTCATGCACCATCAGTACGCGCCCATCCCGGACGATGATGGCCGCGGCCCGTCTCCGTCCACTCACGAATGAAGGCTACTCACGCCAACACGATCCCACTCGGAAAGGACGGCTGGCCCGACGGATCCCGCACGACCTCGACGCGCCGATTTTCGCTGGCAACGCGGTGCCGGTTCTTCTAAGTTGACCGGAATGCGCTACCGCTCCCCCGACGAGGACAGCGCCCGCTGGGACGGTTTCCCGTTCCGCGAGGGCGACATCGTGATCAGCACCAGATCGAAGAGCGGCACCACGTGGGCACAGATGATCTGCGCCCTGCTGATCTTCCAGGACCCCGACCTGCCTGCCCCGCTGTCGGAGCTGTCCCCCTGGCTGGACTGGCTCGTCCTGCCCCGCGACGAGGTGTACGCCCGCCTGGAAGCCCAGCGTCACCGCCGCTTCATCAAGACCCACACCCCGCTCGACGGCATCCCGCTCGACCCCCGCGCCACGTACGTCGTGGTGGCCAGGCACCCGCTCGACATGGCGGTGTCCCTCTTCCACCAGGGCGACAACCTCGACCGGGCCCGCATTGCGGAGCTCCTGGGCCAACCCGCCCCGGCCGCTAGCACCGCACCGCCCCGCTCCCTCCGCGACGCCCTGATCGCGTGGATCAACCGTGACGTCCCACCGGCAGACGCCCTCGACTCCCTCCCCGGCGTGATGTGGCACCTCACCGACGCCTGGCACCGCACCAACGGCGCCGCCACGGGCGCGCGGGCCGCGACGGGCGGCCACGGCGCGGAAGCGGGGACGGGCGGCCACGGGAACGGCGCCGCGGGCGTGGGCGCCGGCACGGGCACGGGGACCGGTGCGGGCACAGGCAGTCCGGGCAACGACACGGGGACAGGCGCGGAGATGGAGACGGGCGGCCACGGCAACGGCGCTGGCAACGGCAACGGCAACGGCGGACTGACCCGCGGTGTCCTCAGCGACAACGTCCTCGGTGATGACAACAACGGTGGTGGCGGCGGCCGCATCGGCGTGCCGGACGTCGTCCTGGTGCACTACGCGGACCTGATGAACGACCTCGAGGGCGAGATGCGCCGGCTCGCGAACCGGCTCGGCATCGAGGTGCCGGAGGAGCGCTGGCCCCTTCTGGTCGAGGCCGCCGGGTTCGCTCAGATGCGGGCCCGGGCGGACCGGCTGGCCCCCGATCCGGTCGGCATCATGAAGGACCGCACTGCGTTCTTCCGTCGCGGCGGCTCGGGCGGCGGACGCGAGTTGCTGACCGACGAGGAGTTCGCTCACTACGAGCAGCGAGCGGCCGAACTGGCACCGAGGGACCTGCTTGCCTGGCTTCATCGCTAGGGCAGCGGCCGGTCGGGCCGCCGACCAGTCTCCCGCCACGCCAAGCACCGCAGAAGGAGGCAGGAAGTCGTCGCCGCCCAACACCGGCGTCAGACACCGCGCGGCACTCGGCTTGTCACTTGCGCTGGCGAAGTGCGTGAACGAGTAGGCCCGCGACGACCAGCACGGCGGCGAAGGCGACGAGCAGCAACATGATGTGCCACGGCTTGATAGCTCCCACGCGCGGACCCTAACAAGCCTGGGAGGCGTGCCGTCGACGGCGTCGGCGAGGCGGGCTGAATGGGGGTCGTGGACGTGGTGGGCCCACGCCTCGGCTTCTTTGTCTCGGTGCAAAGGATCAAGCGAAGACAACTATTCCGAGCAGGCGCAACGCCAGCTTCCATCACGCAGGGTCCCCACCCAGTAGCTGCGGCTGGCAGCTTCTTGCGCTTTCCCTCGCTCTGTAGGGCAAAGGAAAGGGCATCGACCATGCCCGCTATGGTTACGACGCCCTCCTCGTTGCGGCCGATCACTTGCTGCAGCAGCGTGGCGGGCACACCGCCGCCGGTTGTCACGGCACCCGCGACGGTCGAACCGAAGGACCATTATGCGGGCACTCGGCCCGCAGGGACGGAGTCACAGGATGCGTTTGTCTGTTATCGGAGCCATGCGCGCAGGGATTGCTGCGGTATTGCTTACCGCTGGAGTCGGCGTCGCCATGGCCCAGCCTGCATCCGCGGCCGGACCGACCCACTGCATCGGAACTCCGAAGGCGAACGGCGAGGGGTGGGGGCTCATGAAGCCGGGCACCTGGAATCTCAAGGGTGGCTACTTCTCGGAATGCCAGAATGTCGGTGTCGTCCGCGGCGGCGAAAAGGTCTGGTTCCAGTGCTCCAAAAGGAACAACTACGGCAACAATTGGTGGTACGTGAGAGTGGCCGGCACTGACAAGAAGGGCTGGATCTCGGAGTCGAACCTTGCCTACTTGCAATATTCGGATATGCCCGGAGGCAGCTCTGCATATTGCTGATTCCACCTCTCTGCGCTCGGACGCCCGGACGGAGCGGCCGTCGCCGCGGCACCGCGCCGATTCAGCACGACCGCGCAGACGCCCACAACGACGGCCGCGTAGGCAGCAGGACCGCGGCGGCGCGGACAACGCGCGAAGCCGGGTTCCGCCGCGTGCGCCGTCCACGACAACCGGGCAGGGCGACAGGCCCGCGCCGGGGATCCTTGCTTTCCGCGGGACAGGGGCGGTTCTGTGCCGATGGGATTTGCGGAAAGGCCGTCGGGCTGCCCTGCCGGGGCAGAGCGGCCTGGAGACGGTTGCGCCGCAGGATCTCGTCGGCGGAATGGCACGCCTCCGCGACGGCGAGCCGCACCAATGCGGGTCAAGTGGTCGACGAGACCATCGACAAGGTAAAGATCCACTGGACTCTTGGTGGTTACGACTGGCTGCACAAGCGCGACATCTACTTCATGGGATGATCTAGGAGAACGGCTGGTTGCATCCTGCCGATAAAGTCCCCTACCACCTATGCAGGACGGGGACACGCATGGATGACGGGCTTAGCGGGTGGGCACGGTGGATACGCCCGGTGCCGGTGGCGGCGTTCGGTGCAGTCGTAGTGGCGCTGCTACTGATCTGGCCGATCAGCAGCGGGGTCGGTGGAGGCGACCATCCCACCCCCCGCTTCTGCGGCAACGCCTTCGTCGTGGACGTGAGCCGATGGAGCAACCCCCCGGGCGAGCCTCCGTACCAATTCCTGGCGTACCAGGATTGCGCGGCCAAACAGGTCACGCATGTCGCGCTGGCCGTCGGCGTACTGGCCGGGACCCTGCTCGGAGTCACGGTGCTACGAAGACGGAAGTAGCGGCGGAGAGGTCGCATCGGCCCCCGCTCTAAGCAGAGCAAGTGCGCGGTTGGAAGACAGCTTCTCTGCGGAGAGAGCCACTTCGCCTCGCTGCCATCCCGTCCACCGTCGACCCACACACCGTGGAGCGGGCTTGCCCCTGGGCGCCAAGGTGGAGCGCCCTACCGGACGTACGACCTTGGCGCCCAGGGGCAGGTCTGCTCGGCTTCGCCTGGGTCGTCTCCGGCTGTACTTCGAGCTGTTCGACGCCATCATGGCCGCGGCGGTCCGGGACAAGGTGATCGAGGACAACCCGTGTGACGGGATCAAGCTGTCCCAGGTCTTCCGCGGGCTGAGCCGTGCCCCGAAGTGGGTACCTCAGCGGGACGACGTGCTCCGGCTCTTCGACAAGGTGCCCGAGCGCTACCACGGCCTGCTGTGGCTGGGCGCCGGCCAAGGGCTGCGGATCAGTGAAGCGCTCGGTGTCGAGCAGGGCACGCGGTGCCTCGACGCCGAGAACGAGGAGCTGCATGTCGTTCAGCAACTGCGGTACGCACCGCGCGAGTACGGCGGGTTCTACCTGAGCCTGCCCAAGGGCGTACGCACGTTCGACTCCGCCGCGAGCACCGTGGACCTGGACCCGATGGTCGCCGCCGGCCTGGCGTATCACGTGGCGAACTATCCGCCGGTCGAGATCGAGATGTTGGACATCACGTCCGGTAGCCCGGTCCGCCGCAAGGTGCCGCTGCTGTTTACCACCGTGCATGGCAACCCGTTCACGGACCGTACGTGGTCGGCGGAGTGGATCAAGTGGCGTCGCGCGGCGGGGTGGCCGGAGGACGCGCAGCACAGCGGCTTCCACGCGCTGCGGCACTTCTTCGCCACCACGCTGATCACGAATCACGCGGATCCGAAGGAGGTTCAGCGGGCGCTGCGGCACTCGACCTTGCAGATCACCTTGGAGACCTACGTGCACTTCTGGCCGCGCCGGGAACGCCGTGGGGGGATCGTCGGTGACGCGCTAAAGTCGGCTGCGGCAGGCCGGTGGGACATCTGATGATGTGTCCCGGATGTGTCGCCGATGACCTTGGAGATGCGTTTCACCTGGTCACAGGCTTGAAAAGTGGAGCCCAGGGGACTTGAACCCCTAACCCCCGCCTTGCAAAGGCGGTGCTCTGCCAGTTGAGCTAGGGCCCCCGGAACTGCAGGGGTCAGCGCAGGTCGGGCGCCGTGGTGGCCTCGTGCCAGAGGGCACGCTCGTCGCTGGAGGCCTTGACCCTCTTGACGACCAGTGCGGCTGCGCCGACGATGCCGGCGACGATCAGGAGCTTCTTCAGCATTGCCGGGTCCCCTTTGATCTGCGGCGGAGGACGTGCACGGTGGGGCTAGCTGGAATCGAACCAGCGACCTCAGAGTTATCAGCTCTGCGCTCTAACCGACTGAGCTATAGCCCCGTGACAGCGACACGAAGGTTACCGTACCCGCCTCCGGTCGCCCAAATCGGGGGCGTCCGCCGCGCCGATTCCGGTGTTTCGATCACCGAGGGCCAGCGATCCCTGCGCCACGCGGCGCCGGGACGAGGCTCAGCAGGGCAGGCACGGCAAGGCCGGGCGGTGCAGGGCGGGGCACTGTAGGGCCGGGCGCGGCAAGGCCATGCGCGGCAAGGCGGGGCGCCACGATGCGGGACACGGCAAGGCGGGCAGCGCAGGACCGGGGAAGTCGCAGCAAGGGCGGGGCGCGGTTCGGCGACGCAGCACGGCAGGACGTAAGGCAGCACAGCGAAACGCGGTGAGGTAATCAGCACCCGGCTGGGGCCGCTGTCCGGACCCGGCACAGCAGAGCACGGCGCGGCACAGCAGAGCACGGCGCGGCACGGCACAGCACGGCACGGCACGGCAGAGCACGGCACGGCACGGCACAGCAGAGCACGGCGCGCCGGAGCAGAGCACGGCGCGGCACAGCAGAGCACGGCACGGCACGGCGCGGCACAGCAGAGCGCGGCAGGGCACGGCGGAGCGCTCCGGAGCAATGCGAACGGCCGCCTCCCCGGAGGGTGGCGGCCGTTGCGTGCGTACGTGTCCGGTCAGTCCCGTTCGGCGAGTGTCAGCTCGACGCCGCCCACCAGGTCGGCGCAGACGTTGTAGATGAACGCTCCCAGGGTGGCCAGTGCGGTGAAGAGCACCACGTTGACCGCGCCGATGAGCATCGACGTGCCGATGACGCCCCAGGCCGTGATGCGGAAGCCGCCGCTGCTGGCGCCGGTGCCGCCGCTGGCGTTCACCAGGCTCTGCAGGCTGGTGTTCACCTCTTTCCACACGCCCATGGCGTCGAGGGCCAGGTAGAGCACCGAGGTGGCCACCACCACGACGATGAACAGCACTATGGAGACGGCGAAGGCGAACTTCATCACGGACCACGGGTCGATCCGCTTGAGGTTCAGCCGGGCCCGGCGCGGGCCGCGGGCGGCCGACGTGACGGGCGAGCGTGCCGTGCGGACCGCCTCGGAGACCCGGGCCGCGCCGACCGCGGCGGCGCCGGCGGCGGGCGCGGTGCCGGCGGCGGCGCCGGCGCCCGTCGTGGGGGCGGTCGTGCCCTTGGCGGCCGTGCCGGCGGGGCGCTGCGGGACCGTGGCGGGCTTGGCCGGGGGCGGAGTCACTCCCGCGCGGCCGGACTGGGCCGGCTGTGCCGGAGCGCCGCCGCCCTTGCCCTTGGTGACGATGGGCACGGTGGCCGAGCCCTTCGCCGAGCCCTTCGCCGAGCCCTTTGCCACGGCGGGTGCGGCCGGCCGGTTGCCGTCGGCCTGGCCGTCGCCGTCGGCGCTCGGTTCGCCCGGCGGCGGGGGCATGCCCGGGGCGCGGGTGAACTTCGGCGGGGACGGGGATTCCGCGGGGACCGCGGCGCGGCCTGCGGCGTCCCGCCCGTTCGATGCGGCGCCGTCCTTCTTCGGCTCCTCATCGACGGGAGTCGCCGAGGCCCCCGAACCTCCCGACTTCGCCTGTGTCTCCGGCATCAACTAGTCCTGTTCGTCAGGCTCGTCGGCATTACGAGCAAGCGCCACGATGGTTACACCTTCTGGGAGGTCCATCAGCTTGACCCCCATTGTGTTCCGATCCCGCGTGCGCCGTACAGGCTTCACGGGAGTCCGGATCACACCACCATTGCTGGTGATGGCAAACAGCTCATCCTCAGGGCTGATCACCAGCGCTCCGACCAGACCACCACGACGCTCCGTGATCTTCGCGGTCAGTACGCCCTTACCGCCCCGCCCCTGTACGGGGTACTCCTCGATCGGCGTCCGCTTGGCATACCCGCCGTCGGTGGCGACCAAAACGTCCATGCCCTCGCGTACCACCTCCATCGCGAGCAGCTCGTCGTTGTCGCCGAAGCGCATGCCGATCACGCCGGAGGTGGCCCGGCCCATCGGCCGCAGCGCCTCGTCGGTCGCGTTGAACCGGATCGCCTGGGCCTTCTTCGAGACCAGGAGCAGGTCGTTCTCCGGCGCGGCCAGCGCGGCACCCACCAACTCGTCATCCTCCCGCAGGTTGATGGCGATGATGCCACCGCTGCGGTTGGAGTCAAATTCCTCGAGGCGGGTCTTCTTCACGAGACCATTCTTGGTGGCGAGCACAAGGTACGGCTCCACCTGATAGTTCGGAATCTGGATGACCTGGGCGATGTGCTCGTCGGGCTGGAAGGCGAGCAGGTTGGCGACGTGCTGGCCCTTGGCCACGCGGTTGGCCTCGGGCAGCTCGTACGCCTTCGCGCGGTAGACCCGGCCCTTGTTCGTGAAGAACAGGATCCACGAGTGGGTCGAGATGACGAAGAAGTGGCTGACGATGTCGTCCTGACGCAGGGATGCGCCGCTCACGCCCTTGCCGCCACGCTTCTGCGAGCGGTAGAGGTCGACCTTGGTGCGCTTGGCGTACCCGGTCCTTGTGATCGTCACCACAACGTCCTCGCGCGCGATGAGGTCCTCCATCGAGACCTCGCCGTCGAACGGGATGATCTGGGTGCGCCGGTCGTCGCCGAAGCGGCTGACGATCTCGGCGAGCTCCTCGGAGACGATCGCCCGCTGCCGCTCCGGCTTGGCGAGGATGTCCTTGAGGTCGGCGATCTCGACCTCGATGCTCGCGAGCTCGTCGATGATCTTCTGCCGCTCGAGGGCGGCGAGGCGCCGCAGCTGCATGTCGAGGATCGCCTGGGACTGCACCTGGTCGATCTCGAGCAGCTGGATGAGGCCCTGCCGGGCGTCCTCGACGGTCGGCGAGCGCCGGATCAGGGCGATGACCTCGTCCAGCATGTCGAGGGCCTTGACCAGGCCGCGCAGGATGTGCGCGCGCTCCTCGGCCTTGCGCAGGCGGAACGCGGTCCGCCGGCGGATGACCTCGATCTGGTGCTCGACGTAGTAACGGATGAACTGCGCCAGGTTGAGCGTGCGGGGCACGCCGTCGACCAGCGCCAGCATGTTGGCGCCGAACGTCTCCTGGAGCTGGGTGTGCTTGTAGAGGTTGTTCAGCACGACCTTCGCGACCGCGTCGCGCTTGAGGACCAAGATCAAGCGCATGCCCGTACGCCCGGACGACTCGTCCCGGATGTCGGCGATCCCGGTGAGCTTGCCCTCCTTGACCAGCTCCGCGACGCGCTCGGCGAGGTTGTCGGGGTTGACCTGGTACGGCAGCTCGGTCACGACGAGGCAGGGCCGGCCGCGCTGGTCCTCCTCGACCTCGACCACGGCCCGCATCCGGATCGAGCCCCGGCCGGTGCGGTAGGCGTCCTGAATCGCCGACTGGCCGACGATCAGGCCCTTGGTCGGGAAGTCGGGACCCTTGACGATCTCCAGCAGCGCGTCGAGCGTCGTGGCCTCGTCGGCCTCCGGGTTGTCGAGGCACCACTGCACGGCCGCGGCGATCTCGCGCAGGTTGTGCGGCGGGATCTTGGTGGCCATGCCGACCGCGATGCCCTCGGAGCCGTTGACGAGCAGGTTGGGGAACCGCGCCGGCAGGATCGTGGGCTCCTTGGCCCGGCCGTCGTAGTTGTCCTGCATGTCGACGGTGTCCTCGTCGATGTCCCGCAGCATCTCCATGGCGAGCGGCGAGAGCTTCGACTCGGTGTACCGCATGGCGGCCGGCGGGTCGTTGCCCGGCGAGCCGAAGTTGCCGTTGCCGTCGATCAGCGGGTAGCGCAGCGACCACGGCTGCCCCATCCGGACGAGGGCGTCGTAGATCGACGAGTCGCCGTGCGGGTGGTAGTTGCCCATGACGTCGCCGACGACCCGGGCGCACTTGACGTAGCCCCGGTCCGGGCGGAAGCCCGAGTCGTACATCGCGTAGAGGATCTTGCGGTGCACCGGCTTGAGGCCGTCGCGGACGTCCGGCAGCGCGCGGCCGACGATCACGCTCATCGCGTAGTCGAGGTACGAGCGCTGCATCTCGACCTCGAGGCCGACCGGCTCGACGCGCTGGCCCACGCCGCCGCCGGTGTCGTGCTGCGGCTCCTCGGCGGGGTTCTCGGGAGTATCCGTCACAGTTAACCCTTACTTACGGTCGAACCCGACAAACGGGTCCGAGCTACGCATTTCGCTGTGGATAACGCTGTGGAAAGCAGTGGAACGCTGTGCATAACCCGAGGTGAGCGGCCCTGTGGAGCGCCGCCGACCCTCGGGTCAGATGTCCAGGAAGCGCACGTCCTTGGCGTTGCGCTGGATGAACGAGCGGCGGGCCTCCACGTCCTCACCCATGAGCACGCTGAACAGCTCGTCCGCCGTGGCGGCGTCGTCCAGGGTCACCTGGCGCAGCGTGCGGGTGGCCGGGTCCATGGTCGTGTCCCACAGCTCGCGGAAGTTCATCTCGCCGAGACCCTTGAAGCGCTGGATGTCGTCCGGCTTGGCGTTCGGCTTCTTCTGCTGACGCAGCGCGATCAGGCCGTCACGCTCACGGTCGGAGTACGCGTACTGCGCATCGTCACCGCGCTTGTTCCACTTGATCTTGTAGAGCGGCGGGGCGGCCAGGTAGACGTGACCCACCTCGACCAGCGGCCGCATGAAGCGGAACAGCAGGGTCAGCAGCAGCGTCTGGATGTGCTGGCCGTCCACGTCCGCGTCGGCCATCAGCACGATCTTGTGATAGCGCAGCTTGGCGATGTCGAAGTCGTCGTGGATGCCGGTGCCCAGCGCCGTGATCAGCGACTGGACCTCGTTGTTCTTCAGCACCCGGTCGATCCGGGCCTTCTCCACGTTGAGGATCTTGCCGCGGATCGGCAGGATCGCCTGGATCTGGCTGTCGCGGCCCTGCTTGGCCGAGCCGCCGGCCGAGTCGCCCTCGACGATGAACAGCTCCGAGACCCGCGGGTCGGTGGACTGGCAGTCGGCCAGCTTGCCGGGCATCGACCCGGACTCCAGCAGCGACTTGCGCCGGGCCAGCTTGCGGGCCTGCTGCGCGGCGATGCGGGCCCGGGCCGCCTGGGAGGCCTTCGTGATGATCATCTTGGCCTCGGCGGGGTTGCGGTCGAACCAGTCCGCGATCCGCTCGTTGGCGATCTTCTGCACGAAGCTCTTCATGTCGGTGTTGCCGAGCTTGGTCTTGGTCTGGCCCTCGAACTGCGGGTTCGCCAGCTTCACCGAGATGATCGCGGCGAGACCCTCGCGGATGTCCTCGCCGGAGAGCTTCTCGTCGCTCTTGAGCAGCTTCTTCTCGGCGCCGTACCGGTTGACGGTGTTCGTCAGCGCGGCCCGGAAGCCCTCCTCGTGGGTGCCGCCCTCGTGGGTGTTGATCGTATTGGCGAAGGTGTAGACCGACTCGCCGTACGACTCGTTCCACTGCATCGCGATCTCGAGGGCCATGCCGTCCTCCGGCGCCTCGGCGTCGAACTCGATCACGGACTTGTGGATCGGCGACTTGGTGTGGTTCAGGTGCCGGACGAAGTCCGCGATGCCGTGCTCGTACATGAAGGTGACCCGGCGGGGTTCGCCCTGCTCGTCGAGCGATTCGGGGCGCTCGTCGACGAGGTTGATGGTCAGTCCCTTGTTGAGGAAGGCCATCTCCTGGATCCGGCGGTAGATCGTCTGGAAGTCGAACTCGACCGTCTCGAAGATCGTCGGGTCGGGCCAGAACTGGACGGTCGAACCGGTGGTGTCGGTCGGCTCGCCCTTCTCCAGCGGGCCCGGCTTGGAGGCGGTGTACTTCTGCCGGTAGACGTTGCCCGACTTGTGGATCTCCACGGCCATCCGGGTGGACAGCGCGTTCACCACGGAGACGCCGACGCCGTGCAGACCGCCGGAGACCGCGTACGCCTTGCCGTCGAACTTGCCGCCCGCGTGCAGGACGGTCAGCGCGACCTCGACGCCCGGCTTCTTCAGCTTCGGGTGCAGGTCGACCGGGAAGCCACGGCCGTTGTCGGTGACCGAGACGCCGCCGTCGGCCAGCAGGACCACGTCGATGGTGTCGCAGTGCCCCGCGAGTGCCTCGTCGACCGCGTTGTCCACAACCTCCCAGACCAGGTGGTGCAAACCCCGCTCGCCGGTCGAACCGATGTACATACCGGGACGCTTGCGAACCGCCTCGAGGCCTTCGAGCACGGTGATGGACTCGGCACCGTATTCCTGCTTCTTCTCTGCCACCCTCGGCCACTTTCTCGCACCGGTCCCGGACGGGCCCGGTCACGGGGTTGGCGGGAACGTACGGGCAGCCGGCGGGCAGGGCGGACCACGGACGAGCGAGCCGCGAGAACGAGGCGGACCACCGGTGGAGCCGAGCGCGCCGGTCGCCGCGGTCGTCCCGCGGATCGTGATCGGCTGGAAAAAACGCGTAGCGTGACGAGGGCTCGCCGCGGTGGGGAGTTCGGCACGTGTCGCACTTTCCCGGTCTCCAGCGATTCTACTCCGTCCGAGCGAGTTATCGAGGGTCCGGCACCCCCGTACGGGCGCCTCAGATTGCCGTAGCGCCCCGGAGGGCCATCCCCACGAGTCCCCCTACACGGCTAGAGCCCTCCGCGCAATGGTGCACCATCCGGCGGACACCCACGGGAGCGCGCCGGCTCCCCCGCGGCGCCACGCGCTGCGACACTGCCTCACACCGCGCCGCGACACTGCCTCACGCCCGCGGAGGAGAGTGTCGTAACCTCGCCCGCGCGGGCCGGTGCAAGGCCGGGCGTTCCGCACCCGGCAGTCGAGGAGAGGTGGGAGCCCCATGGCGCACGACAAGGGGCTGGACAACGTCGCCGTGCACTGGCCACGGACGAACCGGTTCTACGACCCGGTCGCCCCGGCGGAGTTCGTCGACTTCGGCGCCGTCGCGGACGCGCCGGACATCGCCGCGCCCACCGGCGCGCTAGCCCTGCACATCGCCAAGACCGGCACGGTACGGGCGACCGCGTACACCGAGCTCGTGGACCTGCTCCTCGGGCTGGAGGGCGTCCTCTACGCCACCGACGCCGCGGCCGAGGACGAGGACCCGGTCATCGACCCGGACGGCTGCGCCTGGATCGCCGGCGGCCTGGAGCGCTTCGTGGAGGGCCATCAGGCGTACGGGGACCTGGTGACCTTCGACAGCGTGGCCGAGGTGATGCGCGCGGCGGTGGCCGCGGGACGCCTCGCCGAGCAGCAGCTGCGCTGGCTGGAGCAGCGCCTGGCGGCCCTGCGCGACGACGCGGGCAACGCGCCGCACTGGAGCTTCGCCCGCACCGAACTGGCGATCCTGGCCGGCTTCTACCGCCGCTGCGCCGACCGCGGCTACGCCGTCTTCGCCGACTACTGATGGAGACAGCGAGGAGCGAACTGCCGCTTCCCGCGGCGCATGAGCGATCGAGCTCGGCTCAACCGTAGGTGTCGCGGGGGCCGCGACCCTGGACCCGGCGGGGTCCGCGGTTCCACGACGGTGCCGCGGGGCCGTGGATGTTGAGCCTGGTGACGACGTTGTGGCCGACCTCGGCGGCGATGTTGCGCAGCAGGGTCGCGGCCAGCAGGCGCAGCTGCGTGGCCCAGGCCGTGGACTCCGCCTCGACCGTCAGGACGCCGCCGTCGAGCTTGACCGGGTTGCTGTGCTTGGCGATCTCCGGGCCGACGACCTTCTCCCAGGCGCCGAAGACCGTGGCCTCCGCCTTCGGCTTCTGCCAGCCGCGCTGCTTCATGATCCGTTCGAGGACCGCGCCGAAGAGCTGCGGATCGCGCGGGTCCGGGCCGGGGCCCGAATAGCCGCGCAGGCGCCGGCCCTCCCCCTCCGAAGCGACCGTACGGCGGCGCGGCGCCTGTTGCGCGGCGCGGCGCTTCGCCAGGGCCGCGTCGAGCACCGCCCGGGCCAGCTGCGGACCCGTCTGGCCCTGCGCCGGTCCTGAGGCGGCCGCTGCGCCCTTCTCGGCGGGTTCCTCAGACACGGGTCACCGTTCCAGCTCCGACGTCGTAGCGGGCGCCCTGCAGGGCCGCCGGGACATCCTCCGGCACCGCGCAGGTGACCAGCAACTGGGTGGCGTCCGAGACCAGGGTCGCGAGGCGCTCGCGGCGGCCCGCGTCGAGCTCGGCGAAGACGTCGTCGAGGACCAGGACGGGCTCGATGCCGTCGGTGCGGAGCAGGTCGTACGCCGCCAGCCGCAGCGCCAGCGCGAACGACCAGGACTCTCCGTGGCTCGCGTACCCCTTGGCCGGAAGGTCGCCGAGCATCAGCGTGAGGTCGTCGCGGTGCGGGCCGACCAGGGTCACGCCGCGCTCGATCTCCGCCGGACGCCGGTCGGCGAGCGAGGCGAGCAGGGCCGCCTCCAGCGCCGGGCGGTCCGGCGCCAGGCCGTCGCCGAGGCGGGACGCGTACGCGATGGTCGCCGACGTCCGCCCGGCCGCCACCGCGTCGTACGCCTTCGTCAGGTGCGGGCCGAGCGCCGCGACCAGCTCCAGCCGGCCGGCCAGCAGTTCCGCGCCGTGATGCGCCAGGTGCTGGTCCCAGACCGCCAGCGTGGACAGGTCCTGCCCTCGGGTGCCACCGACCTTGCGCGTCAGGTACGCCGTCCGCAGCAGGGCGTTGCGCTGCTTGACCACCCGGTCGTAGTCGGCACGGACCCCGGCGTACCGCGGCTGGCGCGCCACGAGCAGCTCGTCGAGGTAGCGGCGCCGCTCGGACGGGTCGCCGCGGACCAGCTCGAGATCCTCCGGCGCGAAGAGCACCATGCGCAGAGCGCCCAGGACCTCCCGGGCCCGGCGTACGGGGGAACGGTTGAGCCGCGCCCGGTTCGCCTTGCCGGGGACGATCTCCAGCTCGACCAGCAGCTCGCGTCCTTCGTGGACGATCGCGCACCGGATCACCGCCGCGGTGGCGCCGGCGCGGACCAGCGGCGCGTCGGTGGCGACCCGGTGACTGTCCAGAGTGGCCACGTAACCCAGGGCCTCGACGAGGTTGGTCTTGCCCATGCCGTTCGGGCCGACGAGCACCGCGACGCCCGGGTCGAGGTCGACCGCCACCCGCTCGTACGAACGGAAATCGGTCAGCTCGACCCGGCGCACGTACATGGATCAGCGCTTGACGGCGTGGCCGCCGAACTGGTTGCGCAGCGCGGCGACGGCCTTCATGGCCGGCGAGTCCTCCTGGCGGGAGGCGAAGCGGGCGAAGAGCGACGCCGCGATCACGTTGGCGGGCACGGCCAGACGCACGGCCTCGTCGACCGTCCAGCGGCCCTCGCCGGTGTCCTCGGCGTAGCCCCTGAGGTTGGCCAGCTGCGGGTCCTCGTCGAGCGCGCGGTCCAGCAGGTCGAGCAGCCAGGACTTGACGACCGAGCCCTCGCGCCAGCTCTTGATCACGGCCGGGACGTTCTGGACCAGCTCCGAGGCCTCGAGGATCTCGTAGCCCTCGGCGTACGCGTGCATCAGGCCGTACTCGATGCCGTTGTGGACCATCTTGGCGTAGTGGCCCGCGCCGTGCGGACCGGCGTGCGCGAAGCCGAACTGGCCGGCCGGCTTCAGCGCGTCGAAGATCGGCTGGCAGTGCGCCACGATCTCGGCGTCGCCGCCGACCATGAGCGCATAGCCGTTGGTGTTGCCCCAGATACCGCCGGAGACGCCGACGTCGAGGTAGTGGATGCCCTTGGTCTTGAGCCGCTCGGCCCGCGGCGCGTCGTCGGTGAACTTGGAGTTGCCGCCGTCGATGACGATGTCGCCCTCGGAGAGCAGCTCGGCCAGCTCGTCGATCGTGTTCTCGGTGATCTGGCCGGCGGGGACCATGGTCCACACCACCCGGGGCGCGGCGAGCTTCTCGACCAGCTCGGTGAGGCTGGCGACGTCGGTGGTCTCCTTGTGGTGGTCGTAGCCGACGACTTCCTGACCGGCGGCGCGCAGGCGGTCGCGCATGTTGCCGCCCATCCGGCCTAGACCGATGAGGCCGAGCTGCATGATTCCCCCTAAGTGTGTGTCTCTTGGCCCAGTATCAGCGCGTTACCCGGATAGGCATGATCAGATAGCGGTATCCGGGCACGATTTCGCCCTCTTCCGTCGCGGGGGAGATCACGGCGGGCTTGAAGGCGTCGACGAACGACAGCACCGCGGTCGGGGCACCGAGATTCTGCAGGCCGTCGATGAGGTACTGCGGGTTGAAGCCGATGGTCAGCGGCTCGCCGGTGAAGGTGGCCTCCATGGCCTCGCTGGCGCGCGCCTCCTCGGTGCCGCCGGCCTCGACCACCAGGCCGTCCTCGCCGAAGCTGAGCAGCACGGGGGTGGTGCGCTCGGCGACCAGGGCGACGCGGCGGACCACCTCGACCAGCGCGGCCACCCCGACCCGGGCCTCGGCGTTGTGGCTCGCCGGGAACAGGGAGCGGACCGGCGGGTAGTTGGCGCCGTCGAGCAGGCGGCTGGTCGTGCGCCGGGTCCCGCCCGCGAAGCCGATCATTCCCTCGCCGGCGTTGCCCTGGGCGAGCGCGAGAGTGACCGCGCCACCGATCGGGCCGAGGGCCTTGGCCGTGTCGTTGAGGGTCTTCGCCGGCACCAGCGCGTTGAGGCTGATCTCCGGGTCGTCCGGGTTCCACTCCAGCTCCCGCATGGCCAGCCGGTAGCGGTCGGTCGCCAGCATCGCCATCGTCGAGCCGTTCAGCTCGATCCGGACGCCGGTCATCATCGGCAGCGTCTCGTCACGGCCGGCCGCAACCGCGACCTGGGCCACGGCGACGGCGAAGGCCTGCGCGTCGACGGTGCCGGCGCTCGACGGCATCTCCGGCAGCGTCGGATAGTCCTCCACGGGCATCACCGGGAGGGTGAAACGGGCGCTGCCGCACACCAGCTCCAGGTGCGAGCCGACGGCGGCGATGTCGACCGGCTTGGCCGGCAGCGCCTTGGTGATCTCGGCGAGCAGGCGGCCGGAGACCAGCGCGGCACCGTCGGCGTCGGCCTGCACCTCCACGCTCACCTGGCTGGAGACCTCGTAGTCGAAACCGGAGACGTGCAGCCTGCCGTCGGTCACGCGCAGCATGACGCCGGCAAGAACCGGCACCGACGGACGGCTGGGGAGGCTCTTGGCCGTCCACGCCACCGCGTCGGCGAGTGCGTCTCGCTCCACCCGGAACTTCATGCCATGCCCTCCGCGTCACTTTCCTCGACGAACCAGCTAGGGAAACTTCGGATGTGCTGATGAGCCCACTGAACTCTATGGCGCGGGTGGGTGCCCCGTCCGCCCGGCCCCCGGTGCGGGTCTGATCAAGCCAGGGGTGGATCGGGCCGCGAGCGGCTCGTCCACACCTTCCCCAACGCTGGTGATTGCCTTTTGGATTTTCCGAGAGAGATATCAGTCGTAATCATCGGGCCTGTGCACAGTGTGGAGAACTCGCGTCTGTGCAGGTCAGAGGGTTATCCACCGGTGATTCACATGTGGGCAACCGGGGTATAACCCGGGGTCCGTGTCCACAGTCGCCGAGACGGCGGAGGTTGTCCACCGTCGTCCACCGGTTATCCACCGGATATCCACGGGGTTTGTCCCCCGGCCTGGGGATAACGCCGGGACGCCGTCGACTCGTCGTCCCCAGAACCTTCAACAGGAAATCCACACCCGTCCACAGGGTGTGGGGACAGATGTGACGCTCCGTGTCTGTCCACATCGATTTCCCCAGGACTTCTCCACATCTGTGAGGAGCGGCCTCGGCCGTTGTCCACTGTTGGGGATGGAGCCTGTGAAGAGCTGTGGATTAGTGTGGAAAACGTTGGCACGAAACAGTCACGTCCCGACGTTGACAAACCGCCCCTGTGCATGAGCCGGTCCCCCGATTGCTACCGAGGTGGGCGGCGTGGCGGAGGCGAGATCATTCCTGCTTCGCGCTCGCCTTCGGCGCGACGTCCTGTGGACAAGTCGCGGCGCGTGCGGGCTCAGAGCGCGCTGACCAGGACAAAGAGCCGTCGTGGGATGGGGTTGGGGACCTGCCGCCTGTGGAGAACCCACGCAGGCGAGCCCGGCTCCCGGTGAGCCCATCCCGTTGGTCTCACGGCGGGCCGCGTCACGGCCCTTCGCGGTCCACCACCGGCTTGTCGATCACGAAGTCCGGCTGTCACGGTCCGCTGGTGGCTAGCGGGTCGATGGGCGCGAGCGGCCCGGCGGCCTGGAGCGGCTCCCCCGCCGGAGTGGCCCGGCGGTCGCCAGCGGTTCGGCGGCCCGGGGTGGCTCGGCGTCCGGCAGCGGCTCGGCGGGGACGCGTTCAGCTGAGCCGCCTGGACAGACAGTGGGAACCCCGAGTGGTCGGGTGGCCCGGAGTGGCTCGGCGGCCGGTAAGGGGCGGACGGCCCGGGGACGACCTGGCTGACTATGGCCGGCGGCAGGGGACGGCCTGGAGTGGCTCGGTCCGGCGGACGTGAGGCGCCCTGCCACGCTGCTGCGGTTGGGTTCGGGTGCGGCCGTACCGAAGAAGCGGTTTAGGTGTTGTTGATGCCGTTTCAGGTGTTCTGTTTGATGCGGTTGGTGAGTTCCGCGATCTGGTTGTAGAGGGAGCGCCGTTCCGCCATGTGCTGGCGGATCTTGCGGTCGGCGTGCATGACCGTGGTGTGGTCGCGGCCGCCGAAGGCCTGGCCGATGCGGGGCAGGGACAGGTCGGTCAGTTCGCGGCACAGGTACATCGCCACCTGGCGGGCGTTGACCAGGACGCGGGAGCGGGAGTGTCCGCGCAGATCCTCGAGGCTGACGCCGAAGTAGTCGGCGGTCGAGACCATGATCTGGTCGGCGGTGATCTCCGGGCCGGCGCCGTCGGGCATGAAGTCGCGCAGCACTTCCTCGGCGAGGGAGAGCTGGACCGAGCTGCGGGTGAGGCTGGCGAACGCGGTCACCCGGATGAGTGCGCCCTCCAGTTCGCGGATGGAGTTGGAGACGCGGCTCGCGATGAACTCCAGGACGTCGTCCGGGGCGTACATGCGCTCCTGGGCGGCCTTCTTCTGCAGGATCGCGATGCGTGTTTCCAGGTCGGGCGGCTGGATGTCGGCGAGCAGGCCCCACTCGAATCGGGTGCGCATGCGGTCTTCGAGGGTCGCCAGCTGGCGCGGGGAGCGGTCCGAGCTGATCACGATCTGCTTGTTGGCGTTGTGCAGCGTATTGAAGGTGTGGAAGAACTCCTCCTGGGTCCGCTCGCGGTTCTCCAGGAACTGGATGTCGTCGATCAGCAGGATGTCGACGTCGCGGTAGCGGCGCTGGAAGGCCTGGGTCTTGTCGTCGCGCAGGCTGTTGATGAAGTCGTTGGTGAATTCCTCGGTGGAGACGTAGCGCACACTGCGCGCGTGGCCGAGCGTCGTCGCGTAGTGGCCGATCGCGTGCAGCAGGTGGGTCTTGCCGAGCCCGGAGCTGCCGTAGATGAACAGCGGGTTGTACGCCTTCGCCGGCGACTCGGCGACCGCGACCGCCGCCGCGTGGGCGAAGCGGTTGGACGAGCCGATGACGAACGTCTCGAACATGTACTTCGGGTTGAGCCGGTTGCCGTCGTTGCCGCCGGGGCGGGCGCCGGCCGGCGCGCCGCGCATGTCGAGCGGGGTGCGGCCCGGGCCGTTGTCGCCGCCGTGGCGCATCTGCAGCGTGTCGTCGCGGCGGTCCTGGCCGACCAGGGCGGGGCGGTCGTCCGGATGGCGCTGGTTCTCGCGCAGCTGGGCCGGCTCGGTCGCCATCCGGTGCCCGCCGGGCTCGTTCGGGGCGTCACCGAAGTGCGGGAGCTGCCGCGGCGGCTCGGCCTTCGCCTTCTTTTCCTCGGCGAGGGCGGATTTGGCCGGCTCGGGCTGGCCCATCGGCAGCGGCGCGGCGAAGAGCGCGTCCTGGCCGTCGCGCGCCGCCGGCACGCCGCGGGTGAACGGCGCCTGCGCCGACCCGGTCGGCGCTTCCTCCTGCTCGTACGGGTCGCTGTAGGCGGTGGGCTGTGGATAACGATCCGGGTACGGCGGGGGCGGGGCCTCGGAGTAGTGGGCCGGCGGGGGCGCCGACGGCTCGGGCGGCGGGTTGCCGTAGACGGTGCCGGGGCGGCCGGAGCCGTCCTCGGGCGGGCGGACGGTCACGGCGACCTGGATCGGGCGGCCGAGCCGGCGGGAGAGAGCCTCGGTGATCGCGAGCCGGAGCCGGGACTCGATCACGTCCCGGGTGTAGGTGTCCGGCACGGAGAGCAGCGCAGTGTCCTCGACGATGGCGCGCAGGCGGGTCAGGCGCAGGTACGCACGCTGCTGCGCGGACGCGATCTCGTCCGCCAGCTCGTCCGTCGCCGCAGCCCAGACCCCGCCCAGGTCGACCGTATCGGCCACCGCCGCGCCACCCCCATCGCCACCGGCCCCGGTGGCCTTGTTCGGCTTCCGCCCTTGCCTGCCGTCACCCGTACGGGTGACGGACCGGCTCCCCCCAACCCAGCACATTCAACGTGCTGAACATGCACGGCGCCACCGGCTGTCCACAGGTTATCCACAACCTGTGCACTCGTCGGCGGTCGCTCCCCGGCCGGATGGTCGGCAGACTTCCCGGAGCCTGTGCTGGCGCGGGAAAACAGGCTCACCGTGCCGAACGATTCACCGCCGCGTCGGTTCCTCTCGGGACCGGGCCAAGACGGTTGGCGAACAGCGCTGAAGACCAGCAAACGGGCACGCTAACAGCGTGGCTGGGTCCGCATCAACCGGCGGTACCCACCCCGGACCGCTCCTGGCACGAAAAGATTCATTCCGTACGCGCAACGACCGGCGTGAGTGACGGACGACATCCCCCGTCGGCGCGCCGCCGGTCGGGTGGTTGACCACCGCTGGACCCCTGCGTAGGGTCGAGCGGTTGCTCCGCCGCGCTCTGCTAAAGTGGCGTCTTGCAGCTGATGCCCCCTGGCCGTAGTACGAAGACGGAGTTCTGACGTGAGCAAGCGCACCTACCAGCCGAACAACCGCCGGCGCGCCAAGACCCACGGTTTCCGGCTGCGCATGCGCACCCGGGCCGGCCGCGCCATCCTCGCTTCCCGCCGTTCCAAGGGCCGCGGCAAGCTGTCGGCCTGAGCCGACGCGGGCCGGGTCGGATGCCAGGTAGTCGTGCTGGCCGCTGCGCAACGACTGCGGCGTAGCTCCGACTTCGCCGCAGCGGTTCGCGGCGGCCGCCGCGCCGGCCGCGGCACCGTGGTCGTCCATCTGCTCGTCGATGAGCCGGCGCAAGCCTCCGAGGCGCGCGCCGGCTTTGTCGTGTCCAAGGCGGTGGGCAACGCGGTGGTGCGCAACAAGGTCCGCCGCAGGCTGCGTCACCTGGTCCGCCCGCGGCTGAGCACGCTGCCCCCGGGCGCGTCGCTCGTCGTGCGCGCGCTGCCGGCCGCCGCGGCCGCGTCGTCCGAGACCCTCGGCGCCGACCTCGACTCCGCTCTGGCCGCCGCGCGCTCACCCCGGCGGCGGCGATGACACCGCTCGCCCGGCTGCTGACGGCGGCGGTCGTCGCGTACCGTCGTTATTTGAGCCCGGCTCTGCCGGCTCGCTGCCGGTTCTACCCCACGTGCAGCGCGTACGCCCAGGAGGCGCTCGCGAAGCACGGCGCGCTCCACGGGACCGGCCTGGCGATCTGGCGGCTGCTGCGCTGCCACCCTTTCCACCCTGGCGGGTTCGACCCGGTGCCCGACCCGATCCGTCACCGTTCTGCCGATGACTGGAGCATGAATTGAGTCTCGACTGGATCTACTACGCCATTTCGTGGATCCTCCTGCGCTGGCATGCCCTGTGGGACAGCATCGGCATTCCGGAAACTCCGGTGCTCGGCACCAACTGGTCGTGGATCCTCGCGATCGTCTTCCTCGTGGTGACGCTGCGCGTCATCCTCTTCCCGGTCTTCGTCAAGCAGATCAAGTCCCAGCGGGCGATGCAGGCGCTGCAGCCCAAGGTCAAGGAGCTGCAGGAGAAGCACAAGGGTGACCGCGAGACGCTCCAGAAGGAAATGATGGAGCTGTACCGGACGGAGAAGGCGAACCCGCTCATGGGCTGCCTTCCGATGTTCCTGCAGATCCCCGTCTTCCTGGGCCTCTTCCACGTGCTGCGCCGGCTCAGCCCGGACAAGACCAACACCACCCTGTACGGCTGGACCGCCGAGCAGTTCCACTCGGCGACCGCCGCCAAGCTTTTCACCGCCCCCCTGCCCGCCCAGTTCGGTTCCTCGGGCGCCGACCTGCAGCAGCTGGGCGCCAGCAGCGGCGCGACGGTGAAGATCATCGCCGGGGTCCTGGTCCTGATCATGATGGCGACCACGTACCTCACCAGCCGCCAGATGATCCTCAAGACCGGCTGGGCCGAGGACCCGCAGCAGAAGATGATCCAGCGCCTGATGCTGTACGGCATCCCCGCGTCGCTGCTCATCTCCGGCGCGCTGTTCCCCATCGGCGTGGTCATCTACTGGGTCACCAACAACCTGTTCAGCCTGGCCCAGCAGCAGTGGGTGCTCCGCAAGTTCCCGCCGCCGCAGATGGCGAACGCCAAGTCCGGCTCCGCCGCGCGCCCCGCGAGCGGCGCGGCGGCCAAGGGCGGCGCCAACCCGGTGCAGCCCGCCTCCCGCGGCCTGTTCGGTCGTAAGCAGGCCGAGCCGGAGCCGCAGAGCCCGGTCGTGGACACCAAGGCGCTCGCACCCAAGCCCGGCGCCAAGCCGGTGAACCCGAAGAAGGGCGCCAGGCCCGCCAACAAACCCAAGGGATGACGCGCCGTTGCGCCCTCCGGCGGAACGCAGCAGCGGCCCCGGCCACCGGCCCGGGCCGCGCGCGGCCCGGAGGGCGGCGGCAAAGACCTCCCCGTGCCGGTGACGGACGACGCAGGCACGGGAAACAGCGGACCGCGCAGGTCCGGCACGAGAGTACGGAGATGAGACCGTGACCGACACCAGCACTCCCAGCGCCGAGGAGTCGACCGCCGCGACCCCGGAGCCGACCGGTACGGAGGAGACCAAGAAGTCGGAGAGCGTGACCTCCGACTCCGACCTGTTCCGGCAGAGCGAGATCGCCGCCGACTACGTGGAGGGTCTGCTCGACATCCTCGACTACGACGGCGACATCGACGAGCTCGTGTCGGGCGGCCGGCCGATGGTCGAGGTCGTCGGCGGCCGGCTGCAGCCGCTCGTGGGCCAGCGCGGCGCGACGCTGGAGGCGCTGCAGGAGCTGACCCGCCTGGCCATCTTCCGCGCGACCGGCTCACCCAGCCGGCTGCTGCTGGACATCGGCGGCTACCGCGCGACCCGTCGCAAGGAGCTCACGGCGGTCGCCCGGAACGCGGTCGAGAAGGTCAAGGAGCACGGCGACACCGTACGCCTGGAGCCGATGTCGGCCTTCGAGCGCAAGTGCGTGCACGACGTGGTGAACGCGATCGCCGGCGTGGAGAGCGAGTCGGAGGGCGTGGAGCCGAACCGGCGCATCGTCGTCCGGCCGGCTGAGTGAATCGGCGTCATGACTGAGTCCCGCCTCGGTGCGGGGGACGGCGGCTCGGGTACTTCGGTGCCCGGGCCGTCTTCGTCTCCCGCTCCTGCGTCTTCTTCTCTCGTTCCCGAGGTTGCTTCTTCTCTTGAGCCCGGGGTTGCCTCTTCGCTCGAGCCCGGGACTGCTTCTCCGGAGCCCGGCGTTGCCTCTTCTTCCGAGCCCGCCGTCGAGCATCGCGCCGCCGCCGAGGCCGTCTTCGGCGAGCGGCTGGCGCTGGCGGGACGCTATGCCGAGCTCCTCGCCACCGACGGCGTCGTGCGGGGTCTGATCGGCCCCCGCGAGGCGCCACGCCTGTGGGAACGGCACCTGATCAACTGCGGTGTTATGTCCGAGATCATCCCTATAGGCGCTTCGGTGATTGACGTGGGGTCTGGTGCCGGTTTGCCCGGTATCGTGCTGGCAGTGGCCCGACCCGATCTCACGATCACGCTGGTCGAGCCGCTGGCACGACGTACCGCTTTCCTGTCCGAAGCGGTGACAGCGCTCGGCCTCGACGCGACCGTCACGGTCGTCCGGGGACGAGCGGAAGACCTCGCCGGTGGACCCCCCGCCCCCGCCGATGTCGTCACCGCCCGCGCTGTGGCGCCGCTGGACCGGCTCGCCGGTTGGTGCCTGCCCCTCGCCGCCGTCGGCGGCCGGCTGCTCGCGCTCAAGGGCGCCTCGGCCGACGAAGAGGTGGCGGAGCACCGCGCTGCGGTCGCCCGTCTCGGCGGAGGTGAGCCGGTCGTCCGGACCTGCGGGGCCGGTCTGATCGACCCGCCGTCCACGGTCGTGGAGATCGTGCGGGAACGCGATGTCGTGTCGTCACGGCCGAGGTCGTCCAAGCGGGCGGCCGCCCCGGGGCGCTCCGCCGGCGACGCCGGTGGGCGCGGGTCCGGGAAGAGGAGATCGCGGAGGGGATAGATGGCCAGGCGGGGCGCGCGGAAACGATCCGGGAAACTCCCACGGCCGTCGCCGCGGCCCGGGGCCTGGGAACCGGAGCGCCGGCCCGCCGAGAGCGTCGGTTCCGCTTCCGCTGCGGAGGTATCGCCTGGTGGTGCCTCGGCTGTTGCTGCGTCGCCTGGTGGTGCCTCGGCTGGTGCCGTGCCTTCCGTCATCGACTGGCCTGTTCCCGCTGCTTCACGTGGTGAGCTGGCTCGATCTGCGCCGCCGTCTGTGCGTCAGGCCTGGGGTGGCGAGCTGGCTCCGGCGTCTGTGCGTCAGGCTTCGCGTGGTGAGCTGGCTCCGGCGTCTGTGCTTCAGACCTCACATGCCGAGCTGGCTCCACCGTCTGTGCCTCAGGCCGCACCCGGCGAGCGGGGTCGGTCTGCACCGCCGTCCGTTGCCCAGCCTGCGCGTGGTGAGTTCGCTCGTTCGGCGCCGCGGTCGATGTCTCACTCTGCGGGTGGTGAGGTTGTTGGGTCGGAGCCGCGGAACGTGCCGCACGGTGTGGGTGGTGACGTCCATGGCGCGGCGCCGCGGAGTGTGGGCGAAATCGGTCCCTGCTCCTCCCCCGGACTGGCGGCTTCGCGCAGCGATCAACAGCATGCGGAGCTGGTCCTGTCCCCCGCTCGGCGGTCGGCTTCCGGACTCGGTTGGCCCGATCGAGTCCGGGAGTACGGCGCCACGCTGCGTCTCGTACCCGGATTCATGACCTTCGAGGCGTCCCCAATCCTGTCGGTCTCGACTCAAGTGGCGGACAACCGTGGCAACGCTCGCCCGGCGGCCGTAGGCTGGCCGCGCGTCGATAGTGTGGACCGGACGGTGAGCGCGGCTGCGCCACCGTTTCCTGCCGGACCGCACGCTCGCGGTGCCGACTCCATCCAACCAGGCAGGGATAAAACGGTGCATGAGTATGGCAGGGGCCCTGACGGCGATCCCGGCTGGGACGGTGTTTCACGTGAAACCGATCCGCAAGCCGGGCCTGAACGGAGCGGAAGCCTGAGTGTGAGCTTCAACAGTGGGGATCAGGGCGTACCTCAGCCGCGGACCGGCAACGGCGGGCAGGTGTACGGAACCCCCGTGAACAATCCGGAAGCCGGTTCCTCCGAGCCGCGGCACCCCGCCCCCGTGCCTCGCTCCGGCCCACCCGCTGCTCCTATCTCGGGGTCTGCCCCCGTACCGTCGGCTGCGGCGATGTCGCTGCGGACCGGTGAGGATTACGCAGGGCGCCCCACCTCTCCGTCGGCGAATCCGGGGTCTGTGTCGGGTGCGCCGGTGTCTGGGTCTACCGCGGTGTCCGCCGTGTCGGGTGCGCCGGTGTCGGGGTCGGCGGGGGTATCGGATGCGCCGGTGTCGGGGTCGCCTGGAGTGTCGGCGGTGTCGGCTGCGTCGGCCTCTGGTTCCTATGCGGCCTCTGCGGTTTCGGGTGCGCGGGGGTCGACATCTTCAGTGACCGGTGTGCCGGTCAGCTCGGCGTCCGACTTGGGTGGCGCCTCCCCCACCGCGCCTGGCTTGGATGGCTCTTCACCCTCGAACTCGACGCCCGGATCGGGTGCTCCGCCTGCCTCCGGCCCGGCGGCCGGCGGTGCTCCTCCGACCTCGGGTTCGGCACCCGGCGTGGGCGCCGCGGCCGACGTGGCGACGGAGCAGCAGACGGGCGGCCCTTCGGCAGGCGAGCATGTTTCACGTGAAACGCCGGGCCGGGATGAGGACGATCCGCCGCTCGCCATGGAAGCGTTGCGAGCTGTGCAGATCCTCAATCCGAGCGGCGAGATCACCATGCCGCGTCCGGACCAACCGCGCGTCCTCTGCGTAGCGAACCAGAAGGGTGGCGTCGGCAAGACGACCACGACGGTGAATCTGGCCGTGGCCCTCGCGCTGCACGGAAACCGGGTACTCGTCGTCGACCTCGATCCCCAGGGCAACGCGTCCACCGGTCTGAACGTGCCGCACCACGCCGGTGTGCCCGACGTCTACGACTGCTTGATCGACAACGTGCCGCTCGCCGAGGTGGCGCAGCCGGTCGAAGGTATCCCGAACCTGTTCTGCGTACCCGCCACCATCGACCTGGCGGGCGCGGAGATCGAGCTCGTGTCGGTCGTCGCGCGTGAGTCGCGGCTGGCCCGGGCGATCGCCGCGCACCCGGAGAAGTTCGACTACGTCTTCATCGACTGCCCGCCGTCCCTGGGCCTGCTCACGGTCAACGCCCTCTGCGCGGCGCAGGAGGTCCTGATCCCCATCCAGTGTGAGTACTACGCGCTGGAAGGCCTGAACCAACTCATCAACAACATCAACCTGGTCCGGCAGCACCTCAACCCGGTGCTCGACGTTTCCACGATCCTGCTGACCATGTACGACCGTCGTACCCGCCTGGCGGACGCCGTCGAGCAGGACGTGCGCAACCACTTCGGCGCCAAGGTGCTCGAGGCGGTGATTCCCCGCAACGTACGGGTGTCGGAGGCGCCGAGCTATGGCCAGTCCGTGATGACCTACGATCCGGGTTCGCGGGGCGCCACGAGCTACTTCGAGGCTGCTCTGGAGATCGCTATGCGCGGGGTCAACACGGGAGGCACGGCATGAAGAACCGTCCACGGGGTGGCCTCGGCCGCGGCCTGGGGGCACTGATCCCCACCGCGCCGCCGGCCAGTACGACGGTTGTCGACGACACGCCGCCACCAGCCGCCGCGCCGGCCCCGGCGCAGTTCTCGGCATCCGCGGAGCCGGCTCCGCCAATCGAGCCGACGCCGGCCTCGGCTCCCGTTGTGCCCGAGCCGGAGCCCGTCGACGACGGCTTGGCACCGGTGCCGGGAGCCCGATTCGCCGAGCTCGCGGTCACCGCGATCGTGCCGAACCCGAAGCAACCGCGGCACGTCTTCGACGAGGAGGCGCTGGAGGAGCTGAAGACCTCGATCCAAGAGGTCGGTTTCCTGCAGCCGATCGTCGTCCGCGACATCGGCGACGGCACGTACGAGTTGGTCATGGGCGAGCGCCGCTGGCGCGCCGCCCAAGCGGTGGGCAAGGAAACGATCCCCGCGATCGTCCGCGAGACCCGCGACGACGCGATGCTCCGCGACGCGCTCCTGGAGAACATCCACCGCGCCAACCTCAACCCGCTGGAAGAGGCGGCGGCGTACCAACAGCTCCTCGACGAGTTCGGCGCGACCCACGAGGAACTGGCCCGCCGGATCGGCCGCAGCCGCCCGCAGATCTCGAACACCATACGGCTCCTCAACCTCCCCGCGCCCGTGCAGCGTCGCGTCGCCGCCGGCGTATTGTCGGCCGGCCACGCCCGCGCCCTGCTGGGCTTGGAGGACAGCGACGCGCAGGAGCAACTCGCGCTCCGCATCGTGGCCGAGGGTCTTTCCGTACGCGCCACGGAAGAGCTCGTGTCGCTCGCCATCGCGGACGGGCCGGTCAAGAAGTCCGCGCCGACTCGCCGGGCCAAGGTCCACGCGCCGGCGCTGAACGATCTCGCGGATCGCCTCTCGGATCGCTTCGACACCCGGGTGAAGGTCGACATCGGCCGGAACAAGGGCAAGATCACGATCGAGTTCGCGACGGTGGACGATCTGGAGCGCATCGTCGGAATGATCGGTGTGGAGGACGAGGGCGGCGCGGGATCTGCAGATTGAGGTAGTCCGGCCGGATCGGCAGTCCAGCTGCGGGCCGGGACTGGTCTCTATCGGCCCGGGTTACTGATTCATTCGCGGCGCGTTCTCGTTGTCCGAGGATGAGCATCTTCGGAGCGTCTCACCCGGTTTACGGCCGGCGGCTGCACCATGACGGACAGGCACGTGATTCGGCGGATCACGTGCCTTCTTCATATTCAGGGGCGGTCCGGTAGCCGTCGTCGGAAGGTGGAGTGGACGGCCAGACCCGGCCAGACCCCGCGAACCGGTTCTGTCAGAACGATTCTCCTGGGATTTTGGTCCGCCAGGATTTCCGGCGCTGCCGGAAACCGAACGCCAACATTGGCCGAATTTGGCGCGATCACCGCCGTTTGAGGGCCTTTCATGGAGCAACATGAGTAATGATCATATTTGCTGTGCCCAAGGAACTCGGGTCTGAATTCCCTTTGCGGACGCATCGCATCGTGGAAGTGCACAAGCCGGAAGTGTGTTAACAGTGCCGAGCAACGGCTACCGCGACCCGCACGCCGTCGTGTCGCCGGTCCCTTCGCCACCTCGGCTCTGGCACGGGGTGGTCGCGGGTTCGCTCGGACGGTGCAGAACGAAGACTTCGTGCGGGGTCCCCGACGTTAGGCCCCTCCGGACACCAGGGGCCAGATCGCTGCCACCTCATCGGCGCCGAGCCGTAGAGTGCGAACCGGGCGTCGTCTAGGCGTCCAGCAGCGCCCACCCGCCCCTCCAGCAGTTGCGAGCGGACAGAGAGCGTCATGGAGGCTTTCCTCCTGCAAAGCCAACTCCGCCTCCACGGCCCGTCCGGACACCACGGTCAGCCCTCCTGCTCCTCAAGTGTGCTGCCGATCCTGATCTCCTGCCGTGCCGCTCAGAACGAGCTGTTGTGCGTGAGTGCCATGGCGCCGCGTATTGCGGTTCGACGAGTCGGTCGAGGTTGGAATGCCGTTCCGAGAGACGGACTGGCCATCACTTGCATCCCGGCATGTTTTCTTCGCCGGTGGCTGAGCGAGGGTTTCAACTGAAACGCCGGCCGGGCAGACTCTGCCGGAGCCCGGAGCCCGGAGCCCGGAGCCCGGAGCCCGGAGCCCGGAGCCCGGAGCCCGGAGCCCGGAGCCCGGAGCCCGGAGCCCGGAGCCCGGAGCCCGGAGCCCGGAGCCCGGAGCCCGCGTTTCACGTGAAACCGATCCGCCTCGAATGGCTCGATTGACGGCACCCTTAGCCGTCGTCGGGCCGTCACCCCGGCTCTACGGGGCAGGGATGCGAGAGCGAGGGCGAGCGCGGGCGGGGTACTGGGCCGGTCACGGGGCAAGGCACGGGCAGCAGGCACGGGACACGGTGCGGCGGCCGCCTCGGGCATCCCGTGACGTGTCCGCAGTTTGTCCTGCGGCAGGCGGGGATGGCCGGTGCGGTGGCGCACCGTGGCGCTGCACCGAGGCACGACACGGGCGACGGCACGGGCAGGGGCATCGGGGCGGAGCAGGGCCGCGGACAGGGGCGCAGGCAGAGCACAGGATCCGAAAAGCGTGGCGCGGTTGCCACGGCTGTGCCCTGGTGCACCTGCGGCAAGTCCCAAGGCGCCTAGCGCCGGGTGTGGTTCGTCGAGAGCGCGGCTGGCGCTCGTGCGCCGGGTGCCAGTCCGGCGAACGCGGTTGTAGATAGCGCCCATTGGGCGGAGCGCGAGCGCCAGCCCCATTCCGGCTTCCGGTGGTCAGGGCCTGCCCAAGAGGTCACCTTGACCGGCCAAGATGCCGGCATGGGCCTCGATGCCGAGCTGGGTTTCGGGGGAACGGGCAAGGTTGTCGAGCCATGCGCCCGTGCGCTTCCCCACTCGGTTTTTGTGCTGAGGGTGTTCCACGTGAAACAGCGCCGGCACGCTTGGCGCAGCGGCAGTGGTGTGACTATCCGACCAGCCACTTTCGCGATCGAGACCAAGGAGTGAAACTCCTCGGTGCCGGGTGCCGGGTGCCGGGTGCCGGGTGCCGGGTGCCGGGTGCCGGGTGCCGGGTGCCGGGTGCCGGGTGCCGGGTGCCGGGTGCCGGGTGCCGGGTGCCGGGTGCCGGGTGCCGGGTTTCACGTGAAACAGCGCGTCAGTTCGACCGAGAGCTCGCGGGTATTCGAACGCCGCATTGGTCGGCACGGGCCCGCCTCCGGAGACAGGAGGCGGGCGCGGCGGTCCGCCGTCACTAGCGCGGCGCCCTCGGATCGCTCGCCGGCTCAGCCAAGGCGCGGTCCCGCACAGGCAATGACCTTGCCCCCATTGCTGGATGGCATGCTCCTTGTCTGGCGACACCGCGGTCCATGACGACATCGCGGCGGTGGCGGCCCGTGTCGAGAGTGCCGCAGTGCGGTGCGTGGCAGTGCGTTGCGCGGGGGTGCCTTGCGCGGGGGTGCGTTGTGCGGGGGGTGCGTTGCGCGGCAGAACCTCGCACCGGCCGGCAAGGGATCGGTCGGCGGCAGTATCCACAAGGTGTGTGTTGGGCCTGTTGATGATGGGAGGCCGCTCGTTTCACGTGAAACACCGCCGATGTGGCGGACGTTTTCCACGGCAGTATCCACAGGGCTGGCACGGCTGTCACGTGGTGTTTCACGTGAAACGAGGCGGGCTGTGGATAACTTCTGTGGATAACTTTGGTGAAGGTGTTCAGCTCCGTTGCGGTGACCGGTGTCTACGTCCGGAACTCGCCTAGTTGGCAAACAGCGGCGGTGTGGTCGACGCCTCCGGGGAGCTGCACCGCGGAACGGCGGTCGGCGAGAAATTGACCCGGGACAGTGCGTCGTCTCCTGCACTAGGGTCGGCGTCGTGTCTGAGAACCCCTCCCCGCTTCCGGACCTCGCCCGCTGGACCTCCTTCCCCTTTGAGGGCGACATGCGGGTCAGGCAGCTCGATCCCCCCGTTGATGTCGAGCCCCCGCGCGACGGCGAAGACGCCGCAGAATGCACAGCCTGCAACACCGCCGACGAGTCGTGCGTCTGGGTCAGTGAGCGCTGGCGGGTACGGGCGATGGATCGGCCG
Source organism: Couchioplanes azureus (assembly GCF_014648355.1). Taxonomy (GTDB): domain Bacteria; phylum Actinomycetota; class Actinomycetes; order Mycobacteriales; family Micromonosporaceae; genus Actinoplanes; species Actinoplanes azureus. The sequence goes on along the minus strand of NZ_BMQY01000001.1, from coordinate 1,397,218 downwards.
GCCGGCCTGCCCATGGTTCTCGTCCTCGAATGCCGGTCACACCTCGACCTCGGCGACCTCCCCAACCTCCTCGCCGCCGAGCTTGGCGTCATGACCGTCCGCCTGGAGCGGGCGATCCGCTCTCTCGATGGAGTCGCTCGCGTGCACCTCGATTGGTCCGGCGACCGATCGGCGCACCTCCACGTGCGGTTCTCGTCCCGCCCCTACGGGCGCCTTCAACTTCGGGGCGGCTTCCTTCCGCTCTGGGACGACATCCTGCCTGCCGTCCCGGAGGAGAAATGGCGGGAGGACCTCGCTCTCGTCGCGGCCTGGCTCGCAGAGTTCGGCGGTCGCGCGATTGCCGAGCCACCGCACATTCATTGGCAGGCGCCGGCCACGTTCGGCGAGACCGTCAACGCCTCTCCCCGCACAGAGTCCGACGGCGAGTCGACGGCCGATCCGGCGGAGGACACCGCCAACCGAGAGTGGACGGTCGGCCCAGACGGAACGGTCGTCGGGACGGCCCCAGAGGTCGGCGCAGAAGATGAGGCCGGTCCGAACGCGGGTCGGGCCGGGGACGTCGGGGCAACGGTCGGGACATCCCACGGGGGTGGCCGGGACGGGGAGCCCGAAGCAACGATCGGACCGGGCGGTCAGGGCGGCCGTGCCGGGGACGTCGAGGCAACGGTCGGGACATCCCGCGGCGGTGGCCGGGACGGGGAGCCCGAAGCGACGATCGGGACTGGCAGTCGGGGCGACTGTGCCGGGGAAGATGCGGCAAAGTTTGGGACAGGCGGCGAGGTCGGCCGGGACGGGGAGCCCGAAGCAACGATCGAGCCGGGCAGTCACGGCGGCCGTGCTGCGGAAGATGAAGCGACGGTCACCACGACCGGAAGGATGGCTGGCGACAACGGCCGGTCGTGATTCGCGGAGATAAGAAAACGAGACGGCGCGACGGCTGCCGGACAGAACAACGCTCTGGGCGGCGGCGCCGTCTAGAGGGATGGAGCCCACCGCGCGGCAGGGAAAGACGGCAGAGGCATCACGCCAAGGGGCGGAGGCGGCCTAGGACTGAAGACAGGCCCTGGGGCGGGGACAGGTAGGGGCGCCGCGGCGCCGGCAGAAAGCGCCGGAACACCACGACGCCCGCCGGAACACCACGACGCCCGCCGGAACACCACGACGCCCGCCGGAACACCACGACGCCCGCCGGAACACCACGACGCCCGCCGGAACACCACGACGCCCGCCGGAACACCATGACGCCCGGTGGGGCGGCGCCGGCAGAGAGCGAACACCACGACGCCCGGTGGCGCTGACGAGAGCCGGCAGGGTCAACCGTTTCCGCGGGCGACCGCCCGCCCCACCAAAGTCCCCAGCATCTTGCCGAAGTCCAACCCACCGGCCTGCACCGCCAACGGCAACAGCGACGTCTCCGTCATCCCCGGCGACACATTGACCTCCAGCACATGCGGCACACCCTCCGCATCCACGATGAGATCCACCCGCGAAAGGTCCCGCAGCCCCAGAGCCCGGTGCGCCGCCAACGCCGTCTCCGCCACCGCCGACGCCACCGACGGATCAAGGCGTGCCGGCGTGTGCCAGGTCGTCAGGCCGGCCGTGTACCGGGCCGCGTAGTCGTACACGCCGTTCTTCGGCACGATCTCCACCGGCGGCAGGGCGAACGGCCCCTCCCCCAGATCCAGCACCGACACCGCCACGTCCATCCCCGGCACGTACTTCTCGACCAGCGCGGTCGAGTCGTACGCGAAGCAGCCCACCATGGCCGCGGGCAGATCGGCCGCCTCGCGGACGACGGACGCTCCGAGGCCCGAGCCGCCCTGGGCGGGCTTCACCATCAGCGGCAGGCCGAGGCGGCCGGCGATCCGATCCAGAACCGCGACCGCGCCCAGCTCCGAGAAGCGGTCGTGCGGCAGCGCCACCCAGTCGGGCGTACGGATGCCTTGCTCGCGCAGCATCGACTTGGCCGACGGCTTGTCCCAGGCGAGCCGGGATGCCGCCGCCGTGCAACCGACGTACGGCACCCCGCACAGATCGAGGACCCCGCGCAGCGATCCGTCTTCACCGGTGGCGCCGTGCAGGGCGATGACCACCGCGTCCGGGGGGTCGTCCCGGAGCGTCGGCAGCAGGGTCACGTCGGCGTCGCGCAGTTCCGCCGACATGCCGACGGCTCGGAGCGCGTCCAGGACCCGGCGGCCCGACCGCAGCGACACGTCGCGTTCGTAGGACAGGCCGCCGGCGAGGACGAGGATGTGCGGTTCTGTGGACGTACCCATGGGGGTGATCATGCCAAGTCGGGACCGGGGGTGTCCGCGGCGGCCGGGCCACGACGGCGGTGGGGGGTCGTCGGGCCGAAGACCGCTCGCATCGCGAGTTCCTGCTCCATCACGCCCGCGAGCCGGCGGACGCCCTCGCGGATCCGGGAAGGCGTCGGGAACGAGAAGTTGAGCCGCATGTTGCCGCTGCCGGTGCCGTCCGCATAGAACCCGGTGCCGGGCACGTAGGCCACGCGGGCGGCGATCGCGCGCGGCATCATCGCCTTCGAGTCGAGGCCCTCGGGGAGGGTGGCCCACACGAAGAGGCCGCCGCCGGGGCGCGTCCAGGTGGTGCCGGCCGGCATCAGGTCGGCGAGGGCGTCGAGCAGAGCGTCGCGGCGCTCGCGGTAGATCTCGCGGTACGCCTTGATCTGCTCCCGCCACGGCATGGTCGACAGATACTGCGTGACGGCGCCCTGGGCGAAGGCGCTCGGGCACAGGATGTTCGCCTCGCTGGCCATGACGAGCTTCTCCCGTACGGCGTGCGGAGCCAGGATCCAGCCCACCCGCAGCCCCGGCGCGAAGGTCTTGGAGAACGTGCTGAGGTAGAGGATGCCGTCGCGGCGGCGGGCGCGCAGCGGCCGCGGCGCCTCACCCTCGAAGCTCAGCATCCCGTACGGGTCGTCCTCGATCACCAGCAGCCGGTGCCGTTCGCAGATGTCGAGGATCCGCTCGCGGCGCTCGTCGGAGAGGGTGACGCCGGCCGGGTTCTGGAAGGTCGGGATCGTGTAGAGGAACTTGGCGCGACCACCGGCCTCCACGATCGCCGCCTCGAGCGCCTCGGGGACGAGGCCGTCGGCGTCCATGGCCATGTGCCGCACCTGTGCCTGGGCGGCCTGGAACACGCCGAGTGCGCCGACGTAGGTCGGGCCCTCGGCGAGCACCACGTCGCCCGGGTCCAGGAAGAGCCGTGCCACCAGATCGAGCGCCTGCTGGCCGCCGACGGTCACCACCACGTCGTCGGGGGACGCACCCGTGGAGGCGTCGATGCCGGAGAGCGTCATCACCTCGCAGATGCGCTCGCGGAGCTCGATCGTGCCCTGGCCGATGCCGTACTGGAGGCTGGTCGTGCCGAGGTCGGACGCGAGCCGTCCCATCATCTCGCCGACCGCGTCGAGCGGCAGCGCCGCGACGTACGGCGACCCGCCGGCGAGCGAGACCACCTCCGGACGGCTGGCGACGGCGAAGAGGGCGCGGATCTCCGAGGTGGTCATTCCGCGGACGCGGCGCGCATAGCGATCGGTGTAGTCGTCTTGAGTAGTCCCAGTCATGCGTCAATGTTAGGTCTGACGGTTCGAGCGTGGCACACCCGATGGAGTCCGATCCGCTCCCGTTCAAGGCGATTGCGGCGTAGGATCCGACCGGGGGCGCGGACGAGCACGTGATCAGGACCGTGCCGCGAGTCCGGAAAGCTCACCGATCTCAAGGGGTCCCGCCCATGTCGCGACGGCTGGTCAACCTGACCCTCGACACGCTCGAAGATCTGCCCCGGCCGTGCCGGGGCTGTGTCTACTGGGAGCTGGATCCGGTCTCCGCCGAGCGGGCCTGCGCCACCGGCGACCCCGGCCTCGAGAAGGAGGCGTGGGTCTCCCAGACGCTGCTGGAGTGGGGCTCCTGCGGCAAGCTGGCGTACGTCGACGGCATGCCGGCCGGCTTCGTCATGTTCGCCCCGCCGGCGTACGTACCCCGCTCGATGGCCTTCCCCACCTCGCCGGTCAGCGCCGACGCGGCCCTGCTGATGACCGCGCACGTGGTGGCCGCGTTCGCCGGCGGCGGGCTGGGGCGCATGCTGGTGCAGGGCGTGGCGCGCGATCTGACGAAGCGGGGCGTCAAGGCGATCGAGGCCTTCGGCGACGCGAAGTTCGGCGAGGCCGGCGAGGGCGAGGAGGGCTGCGTCGCGCCGGTCGACTTCTTCCTGTCGGTGGGCTTCAAGACCGTACGCCCGCATCCGCGCTATCCGCGGCTGCGGCTGGAGCTGCGCACGGCCCTGTCGTGGAAGTCGGACGTCGAGTACGCGTTGGAGAAGCTGCTCGGCTCGATGAGCCCGGAGACGCTGCTGCGCCCGGTCCGCCCGGTGACCGCCACGACCTCCACGGAGGGCTAGGGAGTGTTGCGGGAGGCCAGGGCGAGCCTGAGCTGCCGCACGTCGATCGAGCCCGTGGGCACGTCCGCCTCGACCGGGTAGTACATCCGCTGCACCGCCGCGAGGATCGCCTCGACGAGCTGGTCTCGGAAGAGCGGGTCCACCAGCCGTTCCCGGTCCACCGGGGAGGTGAGGTAACCCATCTCGACGTGGACGGCCGGCATCTGGGTGAGCCGGAGCAGCTCCCACGTCTTGGCATGGGTGCGGCAGTCCCGCATCCCGGTGCGGACGACGATCTCCCGCTGGACCAGGTTGGCCAGCCGCTCCCCCACCGTCGACGTGGCGCCGGTGCCGGTGCCGAAGTGGTAGGTCGAGACCCCGTCCGCCGACGGCGAGTCCTGCCCCTCCAGGTGCAGGGAGATCAGCAGGTCGGCGCCGAGGCTGTTGGCCAGCGTCGCCCGCTCCTGCCCGGACATGGTCTGGGCGGGCTTGGGGCCGCGGGTGAGGTGCACGCGCATGCCGGCGGCGCCGAGGCGGCCTTCGAGGCGGGCGGCGATGTCGAACACGAGGTCGGCCTCGGTCCAGCGCAGCTGCCCGTCCGGCACGACGATCCCGGGGTCCTTCTCCCCGCCGTGGCCGGGGTCGATGACGATGGTCTTGCCGACGAGGCTGGAGCCGGACTGCCGGAACGCCTCGGCCTCGCGCAGCCAGTTGGGGCGGCCGCCGACGACCTTGCGGCCGAGCCGGCGCAGCGCCTTCATGGTCTGCGGGCCGCAGGAGCCGTCCGGGGTCAGGCCGACCTCCCGCTGGAACTGGGCGACCGCCCGGGCCGTGCGCGGACCGTAGATGGCGTCGGCCCGGCCGGTGTCGAAGCCCATCTCGAGCAGCCGCTCCTGCAGGGCCCGGACGTCCTCCCCCACCAGTGACGTCGGCACGGAGTGGAACAGCGTGCGCGCGCCGAGCTTCCAGCGGGCGCCGTCCAGCGCCATCCAGGTCTCGGTGTCGACGACGCCGTCGGCGCTGAGCCCGCGGCTCTGCTGGAAGGCCCGTACGGCGGTTTCGGTCGCGTCGTCGAACTCGGTGTCGCCGATCTCCAGCAGGTCGAGCTCTACGAGGATCGACCGGATCTCCTCGACGGCCGGCCCGGTGTCTCCACGTCGGATCGAGCGCACGCGCGGCTCCCTAGAAGTGGGAAGGTGAAGGGGACAACCCCCGGAGCGTACCCCCAGGTGTCCCGGGCGGCTCGGCCTCGATGCCGGCTCCGTGCGTCGTCCCCCGACGGGCAACGCCCCGCATCCGGGTGGGACGCGGGGCGTTGGAAATCTCCTGCTCAGAGCGCGGATTCGATGAAGCTCACCAGCGCGCCCTTGGGCTTGGCGCCGGCCACGGAGTTCACCGGCTCGCCGCCCTTGAAGAGGGTGAGGGTCGGTACCGACATCACCCGGTAGGCGCGGGCCGTCTCCGGGTTCTCGTCGATGTTCAGCTTGACGATCTCCACCTTGTCACCCATCTCGGTGGCGATCTCGGCGAGCAGCGGATCGACCTTCTTGCACGGTGCGCACCATTCGGCCCAGAAGTCGACAAGCACCACCTTGTCGGACTGCAGCACGTCACTCGCGAAGGTGGCGTCGGTGACGGCCTTGGTTGCTCCCACTAGGACCTCCTGGTCTACAGCTTGACGAACTACAGCTCGATGAACGATGCGATGAAGCGCTCGGCGTCCAGCGCGGCCGCGCAGCCGGTGCCGGACGCCGTGATGGCTTGACGGTAGGTGTGGTCGACGAGGTCGCCGGCGGCGAACACGCCGGGGATGTTCGTCCGGGTGCTCGGGTGGTCGACCTTGACGTAACCCTCGTCGTCCAGCTCGATCTGGCCCTTGAACAGCTCGCTGCGGGGGTCGTGACCGATGGCGACGAACACGCCGGTCACGTCGAGAACCTTGGTGTCACCCGTGTTCACATCGCGAAGGCGGGCGCCGACGACCTTGCCGTCCTCGCCGAGGATCTCCTCGACCACGGAGTTCCACTCGACCTTGATCTTCGGGTTGTCGAGGGCCCGCTTCTGCATGACCTTGCTGGCCCGGAAGGAGTCGCGCCGGTGCACGATCGTGACGCTCTCGGCGAAGCGGGTGAGGAAGGTCGCCTCCTCCATCGCGGAGTCGCCGCCGCCGACCACGATGATGTGCTGGCCGCGGAAGAAGAAGCCGTCACAGGTCGCGCAGGACGAGACGCCGTGGCCGAGCAGCTCCTGCTCGCCGGGCACACCCAGGGGCCGCCACGCCGAACCGGTGGACAGGATCACCGCGCGGGCGAAGAACTGCTTGTCGCCGACCCACACGGTCTTGAGGCCCTCGGTGCCGGGCTCGGTGGGCTTGTCACCCAGCTCGACCCGGGTCGCGTCGTCGGTGATGAACTCGGCGCCGAACCGCTCGGCCTGCTTGCGCATGTTGTCCATGAGCTCCGGGCCCATGATGCCCTCGGGGTGACCGGGGAAGTTCTCCACCTCGGTGGTGGTCATCAGCGCGCCACCCGACTGCACACCCTCGATGACCAACGGCTTGAGGTTGGCCCGGGCCGCATACAGCGCCGCGGTGTAGCCGGAGGGTCCCGAGCCGATGATGATCAGGTTTCGGACCTCGTCCACTGCCGACTCCTCAGTCTGGGGTTCGCCGGGGCACCGGCGACATCGCACGCTAGAACGTCATCGTAGGAGAGCAACATTCCCCCGCGTCATGCTCCTGTGGGCCCCGGCATAGTGGGGGTCCTCACGACGGACGGGCGTCCGGTCAGCCTACCTTCACGGCCCCGAGCCTGTCGGCGCCGGAACCGGGCGTGCCGCAGTCGGCCCCGGCCGCCCAGACCCACGTCCCGTTGCCCGCGGTGAACCGCACGACCAGCGCCGGGACTCCCTCGAAGCGCGCATAGTCGAGGCTCTGCGCGGTGATCGCCCCGGCCCGGTTGGCCTCGGAGATCGCGGCGATGCAGGCGAGCAGCGCCTCCTGCACCCGGAGGCGCTGGAGCGGGTCGTCATTGTCGATCATCGCGCCGGCGCTGGGCTCCGCCATGCCGCGCACCTTGCCCTCACCCTCCGACCCGGCCGGCTGCGGCGCGGCCTGGGTTCCGGGCGGCCGCGGAGCGCCGCTTTCCCCGCCGGCCGCCGCGGGCATCGCCGGCGCGCCCCGCGCGAGCGTCTCGTCGGTGTAGTCGATGCCGCTGGCCAGCACCCGCGCCGGCCCGGCCGGCAACCCGAACAGCTCGGCCTGGGGCGCCGCCTGATCGGCCGCCGAACCCGCCGACGTGGTCGCCTCCTGCGCATCCCCGGCACCGAACTGGGGGATGCCGAACCCCAGGAACGCCACCAGGCCGGCAGCGATCCCGATCGGCGCGGCCCACTTCATCCGCCGGGCCCGCTTCCGGGCCGTCGTGGACCGCTCTTCACCATCTTGTACGGCGACCAGATGCCGGACAGGAGCAACACCATCGCCACCCGGCCCCACGTCCCCGGACCCGGAACCGGCACCGCCGGCCTCGACGCCCCCGGGCCCGGCCGCAGCTCGCACCCGCTCGCCGTCAGCGTTCACCGGCCCGGCGTCAGCGTTCACCGGCCCGGCGTCAGCGTTCACCGGCCCGCCGTCAGCGTTCACCGGCCCGGCGTCAGCGCTTGTGGACCCGGCGTCGGAGCCGACCGTGACCAGTCCGTTGCCTATCGCCGTGGTCGCCTCGGTGCCGCCGCTCGCCATCGCCAGCGCGGCGTCCAGCCGGGCGACCACGTCGGCCGGCATCGGCTCCGGCTCGGCGCCCCACGCCCCCAGGGCGGCGGTCATGGCCGCGGTGGCGTCGGACAGCTCGGCATGCGCCCGGCGCCAGGCGGGATGTCCCACGATGAGGGCGGAGACCACGGCCTCGTCGGGCGTGCCGTCCAGCGCGCCACCGACGTAGTCGGCCAGCAGGTCGAAGTCGACCTCGCTGAACTCTGCCCCGGTCACGACTGCTCTCCTCTGTCACCGGAGGCCGGAAGCGGCCTCGATCCCGGGAGCGGCACGGTCGCACCCGATCCGGATGAGACGCGCCCCGCACCGCCGGGGTTCCCACCGTGACCGTCTTCTCCCCCGGACTTTTCGGCCGCGACGAACGAGCTGTTCATCGGGCCGCTCGCCGACCGCTTCCCGGGCGCCTTGGGCTCGGCACCCGTACGCAGGTGTCCCAGGGCCAGCGCCATGCGGGCCCGGCCGCGGGCGCAGCGGCTCTTGATCGTGCCTTCCGCGACGCCCAGGATCTCGGCCGCCTCGACGACCGCGTAGCCCTGCACGTCGACGAGGACGAGCGCGGCGCGCTGCTCCGGCGGGAGCGCGGCCAGCGCGTCCCGGACCACGAGGGCGGTGTCGTGGTCCGGTGCCGGTGCCGCCGGCTCCGGACGGCTGCCCGGCCCGCCGTCGTCGGTGTGCGTACCGTCCGGCAGGGGCACGGTCGGGTGGGCCTGGCGCCGGCGCATCCGGTCGAGGCAGGCGTTGACCACGATGCGGTGCAGCCACGTCGTGACGGCGGACTCGCCTCGGAAGCGGGCCGCGCTGCGGTGCGCGGACAACAGCGCGTCCTGGACGGCGTCGGCGGCCTCCTCGCGGTCGCCGATCGTGCGCAGGGCGACGGCCCAGAGCCGGTCCCGGTGGCGGCGCACCAGCTCGGTGAAGGCGTGGGGATCGCCGTCGACGTGGGCGCGCAGCAGCTCGGCGTCGGCCGGGGCGGAGCCGTCCGCGGCAGCGAGTGCGTCGCCGGAAGTCACGCCAGCAATGTAGCCGAGGCGCGGCGTGCTCGCGCCGCCAGCGGGGGCGACACCGCGCCGTGGGCGGGATCCACGGGGGGTGCCGGCACGAGAAAGCCCCCCACCGTGCGTCGGGTGGAGGGCTTGGCGGACGACCGGGATCAGTCGGTGGCGTACACCTCGATGTCGGTCACCTTGACCTTGTAGCCGCCCTCGCCGTCGTCGGCCGGCGGCAGGTCGCTGATGAAGACCAGTATGTACTGATAGGTCTGGCCGGCGTCGAACACCGGGAAGATCGTCTTCGTGCCGTCCGTTCGGGTGTCACCGTCGCCGAGCTTCTTGAACAGGGTCTTGACGATCTGCTCGTCGCCCTCCGAGGTGTCGCCCGGGTCGTTGAGGCCCGTACGGATGTCCATGGCGATGCCCGGCGCGGAGGCCTCGACCCGGACGTCGCTCACGTGGCGTGGCGTGCCGAGGTTGATCAGCACTCCCATGCCGCGCTTGAGGTTGCCGAAGTCGGAGGTGTTGAAGCGCTGGGTCTCCCAGCCCGTTTCCTTGCTGTCGTCGACCGCGAACTTGGCCTCGCCCGAGTCGTTGCGCTCGCCCTTGGGCGGGTCGACGATGCGGACCATGTTCTCGTTCAGCGGGATCTTCCGGACCTGCCCGCCGGTGCCGGTGTTGCCCTGACCGGAGCCGTTGCCCTGGGTGCCGTTCTGCGGCGCGGTGTTGGCCTGCGTGCTTTCCGGCGCCTGCTCCTTGGCCGAGTTGCTGATCGCTCGGATCCCGAAGACCAGGCCGATCAGCGCGATGACGACGAGCGCCGCGACGCCCACCACGATCTTGCGGGTGCTGCGGACCGGCTCGGCGGCGGTGCCCTGGGTGAAGCGCAGCGGACCGGCGTCGTCGTATTCCTCGTCGGCGGCGTCCAGGCGGGCCAGCTCGGCGGTGAGCGCATCGGCCTCGGGCGCCGCGACGCCCTTGTCGAGCAGGTCCATGGTCAGATCGTCGAGATAGGCCGGGACGCCGGCGCGGATCTGCCGCGGGGTGGAGGCCGCGCCGGCGCCGTCGCGCATGGCGTCGGGCAGCGCGGAGGCGCCGGCCTCCGCGTGCGGCCAGCGCCCGGTCAGCGAGTAGTAGAGAATGCCGCCGACCGCGCGGATGTCGGACTCGATGCTGTCGGCGGAGTCGGCCCGGGCGTCGGCGAGCACCACCCGGCCGTCGTCGGCGATCAGGGTCGTGCCGGGGTGCACGTTGCCGTGGACCATGCCGGTGGCGTGCACGGCGGCGAGGGCGTCGACGATGGAGTGCGCGATCGCCGTGGCGCGCGCCGGGTCGAGCGGGCCTTCCCGCGAGACGAGCTCGCGCAGCGCCTCGCCGTCGACCCACTCGCGGACCACGTAGGCCCGGGTGCCCTCGTCGATGGCGTCGTAGACGCCGACCAGATTGGGGTGGATCACGCGGCTCGCGTCGACCGCCGCCTGGAGCATCTCGGCGGCGGACTCGCCGCCCGGATGCCGGAGCACGACCGCGACGGGCCGCCGGAGGATGACGTCGATGCCCCGCCAGACCTGGCGTCCCGCACTGTCGTTGTTGACGTGCTCCTCGAGCTGGTAACGCTCGGCCAGGATCTCGCCGACGGTGGGCGCACCGAAGGTCATGACCGGTCCGGCCTCGTCGGCCGCGGTCTCGTGGCCTTCGCCGACCTGGGTCACCCGACCTCCCTCGGTGGGTCCGCACGTGTTGCCCCCGACCTTACCCGCCCACGCCCACGGTCCCACAGGTCATCCCCGCGCGCGGCACCCGTCCGAGGCCGTACGCGGGCGTTCTCCGAGCCGCCCGGCGTGGCGGATTCGGCTGTTCAGTGGGTTATCCACAGCGTTGTCCACAGCGATCAACGCCCGATTTTGCGCCGCACCATCCCGATGACCTGATGGACCTCCTCGACCTTGAGCAGCGCGGCCGTCACGAGGTAGGTCAGCATGATCACCCCGCCCCCGACCGCGACCTGGGCCGCCGCCGCGAGACGCCCGGGCGTGTCGCCCCCGGGCAGCAGATGCACCACCACCAGCCCGGCCACCGTGGCGACCGCCGCCGCGGCCACCACCTTCAGCAAAGCGCCCGCGACCGACCCGAGGTTCAGCCGGCCGATCCGGCGGCGCAGCACGGCCAGCGAGATCACCGCCGAGACCAGGTAGGAGACCGCGTTGGCGGCGGTCATGCCGGCCGCCGTGAGCGCCTGACCGAGCACCGTGGCGACGAAGAGGTAGCCGGCGATCCGCAGGGCGACCACCGGCACGTTGATCAGCGCGACGGTGCGGTTGCCCTGCAGCGCATAGAAGGCATAGGTGCACAGGTAGCTGACGGACAGCGGGATGACCGTGAACGCGGCGACGGCGAGCACCCCACCGGTGGCGAAGGCCTGGTCGTAACTGAACGCGCCGCCCTGGAAGAGCGTGACCGCGATCGGTACGCCGAGGACGCCGTACCCGACGCAGACCGGGGCGAGGGCCGTCGTGGTGAGCCGGATCCCGCGGCTGAGGTCGGCGCTGACGTCGGCGAACCGGCCCTCGGCGGCGGCCGCGCTCATCTTGGGCAGCATGGCGGTCATCACGGACACCCCGATGATCCCGTGCGCCATCATCGTGAGCAGGAAGACGTTGTTGTACGCCACGAGGCTCGCGTTGTTCTCGCCGGCGACGCCGCTCAGTATCCGGGCGACCAGGAAGACCGAGACCTGGTTGACGCCGACGTACACCAGCATCCACCCGGCCAGCCCGCCGATCTCGCCGAGGCCGAGCGCCCCGGGGTTCCAGCGCCAGCGCCAGCGGAAGCCCACCTTGCGCAGGGCCGGCAGCAGGCCGGCCGCCTGCACGACCATGCCGAGCAGGGTGCCGCCGCCGATCAGGGCGATCCGGCCGGGCGTCATGTCCTGCGGGGTCAGCCCCTTCGCCGTGCCGTAGAACAGGACGAACGCCCCGCAGCTCGCGATGACCACGAGGTTGTTGAGGATCGGCGCCCACATCGGCGCGGCGAAGTGCCCCCGGACGTTGAGGACCGCGCCGATCAGCGCCGACAGGCCGGTGAAGAAGATGATCGGCAGCATCAGGTAGGACAGGGACGTGACCAGATCCTGGTAGCCGGCCGTCGCCCGGGAGCTGGACTGGATGGCGGTGATCACCGGCGCGCCCACGGTCACCAGCACCGTCGCGGCGCCCAGCGCCACCACCGCCAGGGTCAGCAGCCGCTGGGTGAAGAGCTCGCCGCCGTCGGGGTCGGCCTTGCGGCGGCGTACCAGCAGGGGGATCAGGACGCTGGACAGGATGCCGCCGAGCAGCATCTCGTAGACCTGCATCGGCAGGAACTGGGCGCTGGTGTACGGGTCACCGATCGCCTTGCCGAGCGTCATGCCGATGAGCATGTTGCGGACGAAGCCGATGAGGCGGCTGACCAGGCTGCCGGCCGCCATGATGGCGCTGTTGCCGGCCGTGCTGCGGCTCTCCTCGGCGCTTCGTTCGCCGTCCGCCGCGCCGGCCGGGTCCGCTCCGGGTTCCGTGCCCTCGACCCGCCCGGCCGCGCTGCTGCCGTAAACAGTGCCGCTGCCGCTGCTGGTGCTGCCGTAGACGGTGCTGCCGTAGACGGTGCCGGCGGCCGGTCCGCTGGTTGCCGGCGGGATGACCTCGGGGGGCAGTGCCTGGTCGGCGGCCGCGGTGGGAAGGGCGGTGCCCGTGCCGTCGACGGAGATCAGCATGGCGCCGTCGGACGGCTCCGGCTCACCGTCGGGCGCGGCGTGCGCGCTGCGGTACAGGCCGCCGCTCACCAAGACCTCCCCAGGGGTACGGACACAGAAGCCACCCTAGCCAGGCCGGTCCCGCCGCGAAGGGCGCCGGTCACACGTGGTGGCGTACCAGCGTGCCCGGCGCCGCCCCGGCCAGTGTCTCGACCATCCAGCAGGCCTCGAGCGGGACGAGGGGCTCGCTCAGCGCGTCCAGCACGGTGGGGTGGTCGCAGCCGGCCTCGGTCAGCTCCCCGAGCAGCGCGCCGACCGGACGCAGGTCGCCGGTGTCGGCCATGTGGCGGGCGAGCGGGCGGACTCCGGCGTACCACTGCTCCTCGGGCAGCCGGGACAGCCGGCCTGCCGCGCGGCGTACCAGCTCGGCAAGCCCTTCGTGCGGGAAGCGGGCGCCGCCGCGGACCTGGAGCTGCACGGGCGCCGGGAGGGTGTAGGCCGCGATCGCGGCCTCGTCGAGCACCTGCGGGGAGGGCGTGGCCGGGCGGGGCCACCAGGCGTCGCCCGCGAAGAGCGGCAGTGGGGTCTGCTCGGGGCCGGTCGGCGTGGGTGGCGGCACGTCGCGGCGCAGCGACCGGTACGCCGCCTCGCGCACCGCCGCCACCGTGGTCTCGTCGTCCTCCGCGGTGACCGGCGCGAACGGCCCCAGCAGCGCCACGACCAGGCCGGGGTGCGGCAGCGTCGGGTCCTCCAGGGCGATCACCCGGGCGCAGAGCTCGAGCTCGTGCCAGCGCAGCGCCGCGGGCCAGGGCCGGCCCGGCGCCGCCCAGCCGAGCTGCACCGGTTCGCTGGTCGCGGGTTCGCGCAGGCCCAGCGTCTGCTCGCCGGTGGCCAGGTCGAGATCGAGCACGAGGCCGTACCCGCCGGTGACCGGCAGCGAGACGCGCAGCTCGGCGGGATCGGGGTCTTCGGCCGCGCCGGCATCGGCCCGCAGGAGGGACCAGAATCCGGGGTCCTCGCTGAGGCGGCGCAGCGCCTCGGGAACGGGCACGAGCCCCATCCTGCCCGCTTCGCTCGGTTACCGCCACGACGGTTACCCTGGTCGCCTGATGTCAGTCTTGAATACGGCCCAGCGCAACGCCGTCCAGGAGTTGCTCCGGGTCTCCCCGGTCGCCGACGAGCTGGGGCGCCGCTTCGGCGCCGCCGGCCATGAGCTGCACCTCGTGGGCGGGTCGGTGCGTGACGCGCTGCTCGGCCGGCTCGGCGACGACCTCGACTTCTGCACCGACGCGCGCCCCGAGCAGACGCTCGAGCTGGTCAAGGGCTGGGCCGACGCGATCTGGGAGACCGGCCGCGAGTTCGGCACGATCGGCGTCCAGAAGAACGGCCTGCGGCTGGAGATCACCACCTTCCGCGCCGAGGCGTACGACGGCGTCACCCGCAACCCGGTCGTGGAGTACGGCGACAACCTCCTCGACGACCTGCGCCGCCGCGACTTCACGATCAACGCGATGGCGGTGAGCCTGCCGGGGCACGTCTTCACCGACCCGCACGGCGGCCTGGAGGACCTGGCCGCCGGCGTGATCAGGACGCCCGCGCGCCCCGAGGAGTCGTTCGGCGACGATCCACTTCGGATGCTGCGCGCCGCCCGGTTCGCCGCGAAGCTGAAGTTCACGGTGGATCCGGGTGTTTTGTCCGCTATGCGGGCTATGGCGGCGGATCTGGACCGGATCACCGCCGAGCGCATCCGCGACGAGTTCACCAAGCTGCTGTCCGGCCAGGATCCCGTGGGCGGCCTGCGCCTGCTGGTCGACACCGGGCTCGCCGACCGCTTCATCCCCGAGATCTCCGGCCTGAAACTGGAGATCGACGAGCACGCCCAGCACAAGGACGTCTACGAGCACACGCTGATCGTGGTCTCCAACGCCGTACGCCTCGAGGGCGACGCGGGCCCGGACTTCATCCTGCGTATGGCGGCGCTCATGCACGACGTCGGCAAGCCCGCGACCAAGGCGGTCGGCCGCGACGGCCGGGTCAGCTTCCACCACCACGAGGTGGTCGGCGCGCGCCTGACCAAGCAGCGGATGAAGGCCATGAAGTACCCCAAGGACGTGATCTCCGCGGTGGTCGGGCTGGTCGCGCTGCACCTGCGTTTCTACGGGTACGGCCGGGGCGAGTGGACCGATTCGGCCGTCCGGCGCTACGTGACCGACGCCGGCGATCTGCTCCCCCGCCTGCACAAGCTGACCCGCTCGGACTGCACCACCCGCAACCGGCGCAAGGCGGCGGCGCTCGCGGCGGACTACGACGCGCTCGAGGAGCGGATCGCCCGCATCCAGGCCGAGGAGGACCTGGCCCGGGTCCGGCCGGACCTCGACGGCAACGCGATCATGGAGCTGCTCGGCGTGCCGCCCGGCCCGATCGTGGGTCAGGCCTGGCGGCACCTCAAGGAGCTGCGGCTGGACCGCGGCCCGCTCGACCGCGACGAGGCCGAGGCGGAGCTGCTGCGCTGGGCTCGCGACCACGGCCACATCTCGTAGCGGACGTCAGCGCCGGTAAGTGCGCTTCGCCGTGGTCTTGACGTTGCCCGCCTTGTCGTAGGCGCGCAGCTGCACGGTGAACTTCTTGCCGTACTTCTTCGGGTTGACGGTGAAGCGGTAGGCCGCCTTGCCGTCGGTGGCCACCACCTTGCCGTTGACCAGCAGCTGCACCCGGGCGATGCCGAACCGGTCGGTGGCCTTGGCGGCGACGGTGAACTTCTTCGTGACCCGGGCCTTGTTCCGCGGCGCCTGGGTGAGCGAGACCGACGGTGCCGTGTTGTCGACGGTCACGGCGCGCTCCACGTACGTCCCGTTGCCGGCCTTGTCGGTGACCGCGAAGAAGATCGCCTGCTTGCCGTCGCGCACCCGCCGGGTGTTCAGCGGGATCGACCAGGGCGCCTTGCGGATGGTCACGTTCGGCGTGCCGGCGGCGACGATCGCGGAGGCCAGCTCGCCGATGCCGCTGTAGTCGCGGACCGCCGTCACCGAGGCCTTCAGGGTGCCGCGGACGAATGCGTTCTTCGCCGGCGAGAGTGTGACGACCGGCGCATCGCTGTCCACGATGACCCGCCGGGTGTACTCGCTGACGTTCCCCCACATGTCGAACGCCTTGATGGTCATGGTGACCGGCCCGTTCTTCGCGTCCATGTCCCAGAGCGGGCCGCCGCTGAGGTCGGCGAAGGTGTCGACGAGCACGCCGTCGATCCACAGCTCGCCCTTGCGGACACCGTCGGGATCGGACATGTAGACGTGGGGCGCCCGATACTTGCTGACGTAGCCGTCGACGGCGTCGTAGAAGACGCTCAAGGTGGGGTCGCTGTTCTCGGCGGCACGGGCGGGCGTGCCGGCCACTCCGGTGAGGAGGATCGCGGCCGTCGCGGCGCCGAGCAGAGAGCGCATCTTGATCATCGAGGCAATGTACTGGTTGTCGTACCCCGGGCGCACAATCGTTTCTGTGCGGCTCCTCACGGACTCTCCCATCGGCCCGCTCGGCGTCCAGCTCGACGGCGACACGGTGATCGGCGTCCGCTTCGGCGCGTCTTCCACCTGGGCGCGCGTCCCGCATCCGGTCCTGACCGAGCTCGCCGGCTATTTCGCCGGGACGCTGACGGCGTTCACCGTGCCGGTGGAGCTGCGCGGCGGTTCGGAGTTCGAGCGCGCGGTGTGGCGCGAGATCGCCGGTATCCCCTACGGCGAGATGCGCACCTATGGGTCGATCGCCGCCGCGCTCGGTGACCCCGGTGCCGCGCGTGCGGTGGGAACGGCCTGCAACCGCAACCCGGTGCCCGTGCTCGTGCCGTGCCACCGGGTGGTCGGGGCGGGCGGCAAGCTGGTCGGCTTCGGGGGCGGTCTGCCGCGCAAGCGGCACCTACTGGAGCTGGAGGCCCGCGTGGCGCTGGAACGGGCCTGGAGCTGACGAGGGGCCGGACCGTCGCGCGGTCCGGCCCCTCGGCGTGCGATCAGCGCTCGGTCTCGCCCTTGATGAAGGCCTCGACGGCCGCGTGGGCGTCGTGGTCGTTGTACTGCACCGGCGGGCTCTTCATGAAGTAGGAGCTGGCCGACAGGATCGGGCCACCGATGCCGCGGTCCTTGGCGATCTTCGCCGCGCGCACCGCGTCGATGATCACACCGGCCGAGTTCGGCGAGTCCCACACCTCGAGCTTGAGCTCGGCGTTCAGCGGGGTGTCACCGAAGCTGCGGCCCTCGAGCCGGATGTACGCCCACTTGCGGTCGTCGAGCCACGGCACGTGGTCCGACGGGCCGATGTGCACGTCGCTCTTGGACATCTCGTGCGGGATCTGGCTGGTGACCGACTGGGTCTTCGAGATCTTCTTGGAGACCAGGCGGTTGCGCTCCAGCATGTTCATGAAGTCCATGTTGCCGCCGAAGTTGAGCTGGTACGTACGCAGCAGCTCGACGCCGCGGTCCTCGAACAGCTTGGCGAGCGCGCGGTGCACGATCGTCGCGCCCACCTGGCTCTTGATGTCGTCACCGACGATCGGCAGGCCCGCGTCGGTGAACTTCTTCGCCCACACCGGGTCGGAGGCGATGAAGACCGGCAGGGCGTTGACGAACGCGCAGCCGGCGTCGATCGCGGCCTGCGCGTAGAACTTGTCGGCCTCCTCGGAGCCCACCGGCAGGTAGGACACCACGACGTCGACCTGGGCGTCCTTGAGCGCCTGGACCACGTCGACGGGCTCGGCCGACGACTCCTCGATGATCTCCCGGTAGTACGTGCCGAGGCCGTCGAACGTCGGTCCACGCAGGACGGTGACGCCGGTCGGCGGCACGTCGGTCAGCTTGATCGTGTTGTTCTCGCTGGCGACGATCGCCTCGGACAGGTCCATGCCGACCTTCTTGGCGTCCACATCGAACGCCGCGACGAACTTCACGTCGGAGACGTGGTAGTCGCCGAAGGTCACGTGCATGAGACCCGGAACGCGGTCGTTGGGGTCGGCGTTCCGGTAGTACTCCACGCCCTGTACGAGGGACGAGGCGCAGTTACCCACACCGACGATGGCGACGCGGACGGAGCCCATCGCGTTTGCCTCCTTGTTCATCACGGCCGGTCCTGGTGCGGAGCCGGTATTACGGGGGGTGCATCCGCCGCCTGATCGGCGGCGGAGGGTGTGCGGCCGGAGCGCTCGTTGGTGATGAGCTCCTCCAGCCACCGAACCTCGCGCTCGCAGGCGTCCAGTCCGTGTCGCTGCAGTTCCAGCGTGTACGCGTCGAGCCGGTCCCCGGCGCGCGACAGCATGTCCCGCAGGCCCTCCCGGCGCTCCTCGATCCGGCGCCTGCGGCCCTCGAGGATGCGCAGCCGGGTGGCCCGGTCGGTCCGGGAGAAGAAGGTGAAGTGCACGCCGAAGCCCGCGTCGTCGTACGTCTCGGGACCCGCCTGGGCGAGCAGGTCGGCGAACCGCTCCTTGCCCTCGGCAGTGATCTTGTAGACAACCCGGCCCCGTTTGCTCGTCATCGGCGGCACGATGTCGGTTTCGGTGGCCTGTTCGCTGATCCAGCCGGCGGCGTGCAGGCGCTTCAGCGTGGGGTACAGAGTGCCGTAGCTGATGGCCGCGCGGATGGTGCCGAGCTTGGTGGCGAGCTCTTTGCGCAGCTCGTACCCGTGCATCGGGGCCTCCTGGAGGAGGCCGAGGATCGCCAGTTCGAGCAACGCGGGCCACCTCCTTCGGTTCGATGTATCGGGCCGATACATCGTCACCGTAGATCGGGGCGCGGAGGATGGCAACTCGGTGATGGGTCGCGGTCGGCGCGCCACGCTGCGTAGTGGCGGTCGCCGTTCGGGTGCCGACCGCGTACTCTCTTCGCCATGCGCACGCAGCGGCAGGTCGTCGACTACTCGCTACAGAGGCGAGCGCTGCTGCGTGACCTGCACAACGGCAAGATCGGGACGCTCGAGGTCTGCGACGCGTCGCCGTACCTCAAAAACGCAGCTAGGTTCCACGGCGAGCCCACCGACGAGCGCTGCCCCGTGTGCCGCCGCGACAACCTCACCCTGGTGCACTACATCTACGGTGACGAGCTGAAGCAGTCCGCCGGCCAGGCCCGCAAGCTCGCCGAGCTGCCGGTCCTGGCGATGACACTGCGTGAGTTCCAGGTCTTCGTGGTCGAGGTGTGCCAGACCTGCGCGTGGAACCACCTGACCGAGCAGTTCCTGCTCGGCAGGGACGCGCTCACCCCCGACGAACGCCCGGGCGGGGCGCTTGCCGCCTCGTCCGCCTCGGGCCGCCACCGCGAGACAGGGTCGTCGTCGCTTCGCCGGGAGGGCCGACAGTGATCACCCTCAACGTCGATAACGTGGAGACGACCCCGACCGACACGGGCACCCAGCGCCGCGGTCGGTCATTTTTGACATCCGTCAGGGCGGCTGCGGGGATGCAGCCCAGAATGTCCGCTCGTGGCGCAGCCGGCGGGAGCCCCTCCAGGGCTCCCCGGGCGCGCCACCGCGACCGGTAGGTGTAACCGAATGAACTCGTACGGCGACTCGCAGTCTGCACGCGCCCGGGCCAGAGTGCCCGGGCCGTCCGCTGCTTCCACGCCTGACGACGACCCGTCCGGCTACGACGAACGCCCCGCGCCCGACGCGTACCGGCGCCAGGCAGGACGCGCCACCGTGAGCGGCGCCGCATCCGTCGGCTCCGCCCCGGCGGGCGGCCGTGCCTCCGTGGGCGCCGGCCGCGCCTCCGTGGGCGGGCGCGCCTCCGTGGGTGCCGCCTCGGTGGGTGCCGCCCGGGTGGGCGCCTCGGCATCCGCCCCGCCCGGCCGGGCCTCCGTCGCCCGGGCCGCGGTCCGGCCGGTGTCCCCCTCCCCGATCGGCGCGGGCCCGGAAGAGCCGCACGGCCGCCGGGGCGAGGCCCAGAAGATCCTCACCAAGGTCGCCAAGCGGCGCCGCCGGACGAACATCCTGACCGCCGCGGCCGCCGTGGTGGTCATCCTGCTCGGCATCGGCGTCGTCGGCGGGACGTGGTTCTTCGACGACGTCGAGCTGCCCGCGGACCGCCAGGAGGCGCAGACCAACGTCATCCTCAACGCCAAGGGCGAGACTCTGGCGAAGCTGGGTGACCAGAACCGCACGGTCGTGCCCGAGGGCAAGATCAACCCGATCGTCAAGAAGGCCGTGGTCGCCGCCGAGGACAAGAACTTCTACGAGCACCACGGCATCGACATGAAGGGCATCGTCCGCGCCGCCTGGAACAACTTCGTCAGCGACGACCTGCAGGGCGCGTCCACGATCACCCAGCAGTACGCCCGCTACGCCGCGGACCTCAAGGGCATCAACGTCAACCGCAAGCTCCGCGAGGCCGTCATCGCCCGCAAGCTCGAGGACAAGTACGAGAAGGACGAGATCCTCGGCAAGTATCTGAACTACATCTACCTCGGTGAGGGCCGGTACGGCATCGAGGCGGCGGCGCTGGGCTACTTCAACAAGTCCGTGCTGACGCCCGAGGGCAGCAAGAACGCCATCACGCCGTACGAGGCCGCGGTGCTGGCGTCGATCATCAAGCAGCCGGAGCCGGACCCCAACACGGGTCACAAGGGGTACAACCCGCGGCTGAACCCCCAGGCTGCCAAGGAGCGCTGGGACTACACGCTGAACAACATGCTCGAGGAGGGGTGGATCACTCCCGAGGTGTCCGCGGCGCGTAAGTACCCGAAGATCCAGCCCCTGAAGGCCAGCCAGTGCAAGACCTGCGCCGCGGACAAGCCGGTCGGCATGATCATGCGGCACATCAACGCCGAGCTGCGCGAGATGGGCATCTCCGAGGCCGAGTTCCAGCGCGGCGGCTACACGGTCACCACGACGATCGACCCCGAGGTGCAGAAGGCGGCGGAGGAGGCCGGCTCGCGCAAGAGCGAGACGTCCCCGATGCGCCTGCAGAGCAAGAAGGTCCAGGCCGCGGTCATCGGCATCGACCCGAAGACCGGGCGGGTGCTCGGCTACTACGGCGGCGACGACCCCCTGGGCACCGACTACGGCAGCTACCTGAACGGCGACGGCACCGACTTCAGCGGTCGCGGGCAGTCGCCCGGCTCGACGATGAAGATCTACACCCTGGCCGCGGCGCTCCGGGAGGACATCTCCTTCCGGACCACCTGGGACGGCACGAAGAAGCGCGAGAACGGTAAGGAGATCAACAACGCCGGCCGGAAGCCGGGCTTGATCTGCGGCGGGAGGATCGAGGCCTGCGACCTCGAGACCGCGACCATCAACTCGTACAACTTCCCGTTCTACTGGATCGCCGACGGCATCGGCCGGGAAAAGGTGATCGAGGCGGCCCGGGACGCCGGTCTCGAGCACCTGTGGCCGGACGAGGGCCCGCCCGTCGACCTGACCAAGACCGACGCCTCGACCTGGAAGAAGAAGGGCTACTTCGACAACGAGGTCGCCTTCGGCCAGTACCACGTCTCACCGCTGGAGCACGCCCAGGGCGTGGCGACGATCGTCAACCAGGGTGCGCGCAACGACGCCCACTTCATCAGGAAGGTGGAGGCCGTCGACCAGACGACGGGGAAGAAGAAGATCGTCGCGGCGGAGAAGACCAAGCCGAAGCAGGTCTTCCCCCAGGACCAGATGTCGAACCTCGAGGCGGTCATGGCGAAGATCCCCGGTCAGTCGGGGAACAACCTGCGCAACGGCCGTCAGTCCATCGCCAAGAGCGGCACCTGGGAGTTCGACGGAGGCAGCGGTGACTGCTGGTTCGTCGGCGGCATCCCCCAGCTCGCCGCCACCGTGTGGGTCGGCGGCGCCGGCAACAAGGTGAAGCTCAAGGAGCCCAACGGCGGCGAGATGTTCGGCTCCGGCACCCCGGCGGACATCTGGGAGAACTTCATCAACGCCGTGACCAAGGCCAAGGACATGGAGCAGGAGCGGTTCCCGCCCCGCGTCGAGACCGGCAACCCGGACAGCGAGTACGCCAACGGCAAGAAGCCGGTGGCGCCGCCGGTGGTCAACCTCCCGCCCAACCCCGGCCAGGGCCAGAACCCGGCCTGTGACTTCCTGCCCGCGCTGTGCCCGGACAACGGTGGCCAGAACAACGGCGGGGGCCAGAACGGCGGGGGCCAGAACGGCGGCGGCCAGAACGACGGCGACGGCCAGGACAACGGCGGACCGGGCAACGGTGGGACCATCACCTTCCCCGGCGGCGACGGAAACGACACCGGCACCGGCGGAGGCCAGTTCGGCACGGACCGGCTGGACGGCGGAGGCTGACCCGTCGCTCGTGACATGGTGGAAAGGCCCGTCGCTCGGAGCGACGGGCCTTTTCCGTTCCCGTCTCGCCCCGCTGGTTCCCGCCTGTGCCGCTGCGCAGCTCGCCGCGCCGGATGCCCCACGTGTGTCGCTGTGCTGAGAGACCACGGGAGGGGTGGATGCGGCATGATGCGAAGTCATGAGCGCGCCCACGCCTGCGACCGACCGGACCGATCTGCCCGCCCAATCCGACGGGTTCGTCCGCGGCCTCTCGCAGGCGATCGGCGGGCCGGTCGGCGAGCACGCCGTCCCGCCCACGGCCCGGCGCGGCCGCTTCTGGACGGCGCAGCGCATCATCCTCGCGCTGGTCTGCCTGACCCTGGCCGCCAGCTGGGTGCAGAAGTCGCCCTGCCAGGACGGTGACTGGCAGAAGAACGTCCAGTACACGCGCTTCTGCTACACCGACGTGCTGGCGCTCTACTACGCGGAAGGGCTGAACGAGGGCAAGGTCCCGTACCGCGACCACCCGGTCGAGTATCCGGTCGTCACGGGCTACTTCATGGGCGCGCTCGGCCTGCCGGTGCACGCTCTCGGCGACCGGTACCCGGAGATCAACCAGGGCCGGTGGTTCTACAACGCCAACGCGCTGGTCCTCTCGATCCTCGCCGTGGCGTCCGCCGCGGTGCTGCTCGCGCTGCGCCGCCGCCGGCCCTGGGACGCCGCGATCTTCGCGCTCTCCCCGGTCCTGCTGGTCACCGCCACGGTCAACTGGGACCTGCTCGCCATCGCGCTGGCCATGTTCGGCCTCTACGCCTGGGCCCGGCGCAAACCGCTGATCGCCGGACTCCTGCTCGGGCTCGGCGGCGCCGCCAAGCTCTGGCCCCTGTTCATCCTCGGGCCGCTGTTCGTCCTCGCCCTGCGCTCGCGGCGGATGCGAGCCTTCCTGCTCGCCCTCGGCACGGCGGTGTTCGCCTGGCTGGCCACCAACCTGCCCATCGCCATCCTCTACCCCACCGGCTGGAAACGCTTCTTCGAGCTCAACGAGACCCGGCCGATCGACTGGGGCACGCTCTGGTACATCGGCCGCTACTTCGACGGCAAATGGAACACCGGCGCGGACGATCAGGGCCCGTTCCAGTGGCTCAGCGACAACATCCCGGCCCTCAACAACCTCTCGTACGCCCTGACGATCCTCGCGTGCGCCGCCATCGGGATGCTCTGCCTGCTCGCGCCGCGCCGGCCCCGCCTGGCCCAGCTCGCCTTCCTGGTGGTCGCCGCCTTCCTCATCTTCAGCAAGGTGTGGTCCCAGCAGTACGTCCTCTGGCTCCTGCCGTTGATCGTGCTGGCCCGCCCGCGCTGGGGTGCGATCATCGCCTGGACGGTGGCGGAGATCGGCTACTTCGCCGCCTTCTACGCCGAACTGCTCGGAGCGGGCGGCAAGCCGGTGATCCCCGAGGGCACGTTCGTGCTGGCCTCGGGCCTGCGGCTGATCACCGTCGCGATCCTGTGCGCACTGGTGATCCGCGAGATCTGGCGGCCCGAGCTCGACGTGGTCCGCCACACCTACCGGGACGACCCGGACGGCGGCGTCCTCGACGATGCCCCGGACGCCCCGTGGATCGCGGTGCTGCGCCAGAGGCTGCAGGCGAAGCCCCGCGAGACGTCCACGGCGGAGCTGTAGCCGCCGGCTTCGCCGCGGGCCGGCTTCCCGTCAGTTCAGGCGGAACAGCACCGAGTTGTCGTCGAGGTCCTCGCGGGTGATGCCGAGCGCGTCCACGGTCCGGTCGCCCGCGCGATCCCACGGCGTACCGGCGGATTCGACCCGGAGCAGCAGCACCGTGCCGATGCCCAGCGAGCGGAGGTACTGCACGCTGGTCGCGTCCGGGAAGCTCGCCACCGAGCGGCGCAGTTCCGCCTGGCGCCCCGGCGCGAAACCGCCGCCACCGTTGGCGATCTCCTGGAAGCGGCTGGTCGACCACAGCATGACGGTGTGGTCGCTCAACGCCGCGGTGGGCAGGACGAGCATCGGGCCGGTCACCGTACGCATCGCCGCGGGCTGGGCCGGGACCACCGGATGGGCGGTCGCGTTCCAGCCCTCGACCAGCACGAGCAGCAACGGCACGAGCGTCGCCAGCCGCAGCCACGGCCCCGGCCGGGGCGGCACCCGGGACGCCGCCAGGTTCTCGGCGCGGCGGACGAACTCGGCCACCGCGCCCGCGGCCAGGATCGCCAGGAACAGGGTGACCCAGAGCATGAGGCGCCCGGGGATCCGCACGCCGAAGGAGGCGGGCAGATGGCCGAAGAGCGGCAGATAGCTCCAGCGCCCGTCGAAAAAGGTCGTGCCGAGGGTGAGCGCGGCGCTGACGAGGACGGCGAGGAGTAGAAGCAGCCGTTGCCACAGGCGCCAGACCGAGAAGAAGAGCCCCACCAGCGCGAGGGCGTACAGCACGAAGCCCGGCAAAAGCGTCATCTCAGCGGGCCAGCGCAGGGCTTCCCGGGCCACGGCGTGCGGCGCTCCCCAGATCCGCGACTCCGCCGGGCCGATCAGCAGACTCTGCACCGGCGGCGAGAAGAACGAGATCTCGCTACCCGCCGGCGCGGCGTCACCCACTCGCAGGTAGGGCACCGCGATGAGCGCCCCGACGCCCGCAAGGATCAGCGCGCCGAGCAGATCGGTGACGAGCAACCGCCACCCGAGCCCACGTACGGCCGCCGGCTTGGCTGCGGCTCCCACAGTGGGCGCGGCCGGCTCGGGCGCGGCTTGCACGGTGGGCGCGGCCGGCTCGGGTGCGGCTTGCACGGTGGGCGCGGCCGGCTCGGGTGCGGCTTGCACGGTGGGCGCGGCCGGCTCGGGTGCGGCTTGCACGGTGGGCGCCGCCGGTGACGCTGGTGATGGCACCGCCGCGGGCTGCGCTGGTGAGGAGTCGTTGGGCGCTTGTGTGGTCGATGGCCCGGTGGAGTCTTGTGCTGAGGCCCCTCCGGTCGAGGTTGGCAGCGCTCCTGGGGCTGTGGCCGCTTCGGGCTTCGGCTTTCGGTGGAGTCGGGGCAGCAGGCGGCGGAGGCGTCGGCCCAGGTGGCGCAGGAGGGTGCTGCACGCGACGACCACGATGAGGCAGGCGAGCACGTAGGCGAACGGCAGGCCGAGGGAGAACCCGAGGCTGATCTGCCACGTCGCGACGAGCCACCCGGCCGCCGCCCATCCGGCGTGCCGCCGGGCGGGGCGGAAGCCGTACCGCAGGGACCAGCCGTGTCCCCGTGCCAGCATCGCCAGGGCCAGCGGGATCCCGCCGGCGGACACGATGTCGAGGTGTCCCTCCTGGGCGAGCCGCCACGGTGCGTAGGCGAAGGCGACCGCCCCGACCACCGCGCCCGTCCGCCCGGCGCCGAGCTGGCGGACGAGCGCGTATCCGCCGATGACCAGCAGCGCATGGGCGAGCACGAAGAGGATGTTGTACCGCAGGACGGCGGCCAGCGGACCGCTGCCGAGCATGCCGGCGGGCGCGTAGCCGAGCAGACTGTCGCCGAACGCGAAGCTGTAACGCTCCGGGAAGAAGGCGTTGGCCTGCCACAGGCGCGCCGGTTCGTGGAGCAGCACGTGCCCGGCCCAGGAGACCTGCCACGCCTGCCGTGACGGATCCCAGACGTCCTGCGGGACGGTGTGCATGGGGTAGCGCAACGTCGGCCAGGTCAGCACCACGGCGAGCAGCAGGGAACCGTAGACGACCAGGGCGTACTCGTGGACGAGCGCCCGTCCGACGGCGCGGAAGGCCCGACGGATGCGGCCGGGCCGGCGCTCGGGCGTCTCGACGAAGGCGGTCCACGGGTCGGGCGGTGCGCCGGGAGGACGGGCGGTCGGCAACGCCCCCTTCCGCCGCCGGAAGCGCCCGCCCGACACCCCACCCTCACCTGGCGTGATCGACTCCCCGACCGTGATCGACTCTCCGGCGGTGCTGGGCTCTCCGGCGGTGGTGGGCTTCCCGGCGGTGGTGGGCTTCCCGGCGGTGGTGGGCTTCCCGGCGGTGGTGGGCTTCCCGGCGGTGACGGGTTCTCCGGGGGTGCTGGGCCTCCCGGCGGTGACGGGTTCTCCGGGGATGGGCTTTCCGGGCTCGACCGCTTCTCCGGGCGGGACGAACTCGCCTGGCGCGACGGACTTCCGTGGCGCCGCCGTGGCGCCGGCTGTTGCTGCGTCGCCCTGTGTGGCCGCGACGGTCGCGGCGGCCATACGAGGCACGGCGGGCCGTAGACCTCGGCCCATGCCCAGGGGGTCGGTCACCTTCGCGACGCGGCCGCGACGCAGCCCGGCCCACCTCCGGAGCCTCGGCCTTTCGGGCACGCGCTCCTCACTCCCCGTGGCCCCGCTCCCGCTGGCCTCGGTCGGGCTCGTCCCGATCCCGATGCTCTCGGTCGGGCTCTCCCCGATCCCGATGCTCTCGGTCGGGCTCGCCCCGGTCCTGATGCTCTCGGTGGCGGCGTCGGTCTTGACACCCTCGGTGGCGTCGGTCTCGGTCGTGATGTTCTCAGTCGCGGCGGTCCCGTTTTCGGTCGCGGCGGTGCCGGTCGTGTCGCTCTCGGTCTCGACGGTCGGGGTCCCGATCGGCTCGGGCTGGACCGCGTCGGGTGTGGTGGGTTCGTCGTCCCCGGGAGGAGTCGTCTTCCCGGAGGCGCCGACCTGCGGCCGCTCGGTCGTCATCCCGCTCCCTCGTGCCGCTGGTTCAGCTGCCTGCTCGCTCCCGCAACAGAGCGATGTCCGCGGACTGGCCCTCGACCCCTCCGGGAGTCTCGACGATCGCCGGGGCGCCCGCCGCCCGGATCGCCGCCACGACCAGCTCAGGGTCGATCTTGCCATTTCCGAGGTTGTCGTGGCGGTCCCGGCCCGAGTCGAAGGCGTCCTTGGAATCGTTGGCGTGGATCAGGTCGATGCGGCCGGTGATCGACTTGACCCTGTCCACGATGTCCAGCAGTTCCTCGCCGCCGGCGTGGGCGTGACAGGTGTCCAGGCAGAATCCCGCGCCGAACTCCCCGACGGCGTCCCAGAGGCGGGCCAGGTTGTCGAAGCGGCGGGCCATCGCGTTGTCGCCACCGGCGGTGTTCTCGATCAGGATCGGGAGCGGCAGGCCGCCTTCCTTCTCCGCGTACGCAAAGGTTTTGCGCCAATTGTCGAAACCGACGGCCAGGTCGTCGCCCGCGTTGACGTGGCCACCGTGGACGATCAGCGCGCGAGCGCCGATCTCGGCGGCCGCGCGGGCGTGCGTGAGCAGCAGCTTCCGGCTCGGGATGCGGATGCGGTTGTTCAGCGTCGCCACGTTGATCACATAGGGCGCATGGACGTAGATGTCCACGTCGGACGCCTTGAGTGCCTCGGCGTCGGCGCGGGCCGCCGGGGCCTTCCACCCCTGCGGGTCGGCCAGGAAGAACTGGACCGCCTCGGCACCACGAGCGGCGGCCGCGGCGAGGGGCTCGGTGGGGTCGACATGGGCTCCGATGCGCATGGGACCGAGCCTACGACGCGGGTACGACGCTCACCCATTGTCGCGGACCGGCCACCGAATGCGTCACCGCGCCGAACGAGACGTCGTTATTCGAGGGTATTGCACCCGAACGCTTGAGGATGGTGGCATGTCGCGGCAAGTCCGACACCGGGTGGCAGCGATCGTGGTCGGCGGGTTCCTGCTGGGCACGGCGGTCGCCACGACGGGTACGGCGAACGCCGAGCAGGCGGGCGAGACCGGCCGGCAGGTCGTCTTCGCGGGCGGCGGAGTGCTGGGTCTGTCCTGCAAGTCCACGCCGTCGGTGGGCTCGATGACCGTGCCGGCGGAGAGCACCGTACGGGTGGTCAACCGCACCGGCCACGGCGCGAACCTGCTGCTCAACGGCGCCTCGCAGGGATCCATTCCGGACGACGGCTCGACCGAGGTGGTGTTCCGCCGCGGGACGACGGCGGTCATGCTCGACCCGAGCTGCGCGATCGCCGACCAGGCGACGCCCGTGCTGGTGACGGCCACGCCGTCCACCTCGCCCGCGACGCCCGCCCCGATGCCGTCGCCCTCGGACGTGGCCACCGGCGGCGGCACGGCGACGCCTTCCGGGCCGGGCACGGCGCCCACCACGGGCGGCGATCCCTCCCAGCCGGACGCCGGCTTCCCGGCCACGCGGCGTCCGGCGATGCCCGGCAACGCCGGCTCGATCGTGCTGCGGCCCGGCGCGCGCCCGCCGGCGGCCGCCGCGCCCGCCGGCTTCCCGCCCGGGTCCATGCCGCTGGGCGGTCACGCGGCGCGGACCCAGACCACCACCATGCGGGGTACGGCGGAAGGCGGCCTGCCGGGAATGCCGCCGGGTGGGGACAAGACGCTGCTCCCCGCCGTACCGTCGGCGGATCTGGGGGCGACGACCGAGGCCGTGCCCGCCCACCAGGCCGGACCGGCGACGGAGATCGCCGCGGCGGAGCCGGTGGCGGCGATGCGGCCGATGTCCGACTCGCGGCCGATCGGCCTGCTCGCGCTGGTGGCGGCGATCGCAGTGCTCGGCGTCACAGTTGGGGCAATTCGGGCAATCGTGTCGCAACGTGCATCTCGGGCAACTGTCGCGTAGACTTATCGGCACAAGCTCCGCGGGGCGGCCGTTCCAACCTCATCGGTGTGGTCGTTCCTCCCCAGGTCCCACCCAGCGAATGCGGACCGGACGCCCCGCGGCTCCACGAAAGAGAGCCCCGTCCACGGACGGGGCTCTCTTTTTGGTTGCCCCGCTCCGCGCGGGTATGCTGGCTCGGATCGCAGCAGCCCGCCGTGGGACGACCGCCCACGGCTTCTTTCTGCGATCGACACAAGACCTCCTGCCACGGAGAGACCGTGGCCGTTCAGCCCATAGGAGGTGAGACGTCTTGCGTCATTACGAACTCATGGTGATCCTCGACCCCTCGCTCGAGGAGCGCACCGTCGCCCCGTCGCTCGAGACGTTCCTGAACGTGATCCGCAACGCGGGTGGCTCGGTGGAGAAGCTCGACGTGTGGGGCCGGCGCCGGCTCGCGTTCGAGATCAACAAGAAGTCCGAGGGCATCTACGCCGTCGCGGACATCCAGGCCACGCCCGAGGCGGTGGCGGAGCTGGACCGTCAGCTGAAGCTGAACGAGTCCGTCCTGCGTACCAAGGTCATCCGGCCGGAGACCCGCTGACCCTCGTTTTTGTCGTAGGGCTCTGAGAGCCTTCTGCGAACGAGAGAAGCGGCGAGGAGAAGATCATGGCAGGAGAAACCACCATCACGGTCGTCGGCAACCTGACCGACGACCCTGAGCTGCGCTTCACCCCTTCGGGTGCGGCGGTCGCCAAGTTCCGCATCGCGTCGACGCCGCGGACCTTGGACCGGCAGTCGGGCGAGTGGAAAGACGGCGAGCCACTCTTCCTCGCGTGCAACATCTGGCGTGACGCCGCCGAGCACGTCGCCGAGTCGCTGCAGCGTGGCGCTCGGGTGATCGTGCAGGGCCGGCTGCGCCAGCGGTCTTACGAGACCCGCGAGGGCGAGAAGCGCACCGTCTACGAGCTCGAGGTCGACGAGATCGGCCCGTCCCTGCGCTACGCCACGGCGAAGGTGCAGAAGATGAGCCGGTCCGGTGGCGGCGGAGGCGGCTTCGGCGGCGGTGGTGGCAACCGGCAGTCCAGCGGTGGCGGCGGAGGCGGCAACAACTTCGACGACCCGTGGGCGACGGCGGCACCGGCCTCCGGCAACCGCTCCGGCGGTGGCGGCAGCTCCTCTTTCGACGACGAGCCACCTTTCTAAGCCCCACCACGGGCTTTCTCGAGTTCAGGAGTTAGAGCAATGGCGAAGGCTGCGGCACTGCGCAAGCCGAAGAAGAAGGTGAACCCGCTCGACAAGGACGGGATCACCTACATCGATTACAAGGACACCGCCCTGCTGCGGAAGTTCATCTCCGACCGGGGCAAGATCCGTGCCCGCCGCGTCACCGGGGTGACCTCCCAGCAGCAGCGGCAGATCGCCCGCGCGGTCAAGAACGCCCGCGAGATGGCGCTCCTGCCGTACACGGCCACGGCGCGCTGAGGGGAGGCACCGAGATGAAGATCATCCTCACCCACGAGGTGTCGGGCCTCGGCACCCCCGGCGACATCGTCGAGGTCAAGAACGGCTACGGCCGCAACTACCTGCTGCCGCAGGGCTTCGCGATCCAGTGGAGCAAGGGCGCCGAGAAGCAGGTCACGGTCATCAAGCGGGCCCGCGAGGCCCGCGAGATCCGCGACCTGGGCCAGGCCACCGAGGTCAAGGGCCAGCTCGAGGGCCTCAAGGTCACGCTGACCGCGCGCTCCGGCAACGGCGGCCGCCTGTTCGGCTCGATCACCCCGACCGAGATCGTCGACGCGGTCAAGGCCGCCGGCGGTCCGGCCCTCGACCGGCGTCGCCTCGAGCTGCCCGGTCACATCAAGACCACGGGCTCGTACACGGTCCAGGTCAAGCTGCACCCCGAGGTGACCGCGAAGTTCCCCGTGAACGTCGTGGCCGCCAAGTAACACCCGCGCCAGGAAAGCGCGTCACCCTCACCGGGGGTGGCGCGCTTTTTCCGTGTACGGCCATGGACGGCGCCACGACCGCGTCGTCCCATCCGTGGCCGGATTTGCTCGTCAGCTGAGCGATTGGCCGGTGATCGCCGACGTCAGCACCGTGGCGAGGCCGCCGCCCATGACGGCCGACGCCAGGCCCACGCTCGCCGCCTTCCACGAGCCGCTCGCCCAGCGCAGACCGACCGCCACCAGCATGCTCAGCACCAGCGACAGGCCGAACTGCGGCGCCGCGTCGGCGAGGGTGCCCAGGGCGTGCGCCCGCTGGTTGCCGTTGAGCACCAGCATGTAGAGCACGAAGAGGACGACCGGCACGCCGTACCAGACGACGGTGTAGCCGACCGCCGCCAGCGGGTTGCCGGTTTCCTCCTCGAACTCCTCTTCCGGCTCCAGCAGGTCGCTCTGCCGGGAGGTGGCCGCCGCGAACGTCCTGACCGGGCGCCGCTCGTACGTGCCCGCGGAGCTCGCCATGACCGCGCCCCGCGGCGGCCATTCGGTGTCCGGGGGGTTCTGCCAGTTCGCGCCCGTACGCTGGATGACCTCGGTGATGCCCTCGGAGGCCGAGTTGGCGACCGGCACCTTGACCGACGCGGAGGCCCCGCTCGTCGACGGCGGCCGGAACGGCACGAAGTCGTTCGTCCCGAAGCGCCGCGACTCACCGTCGGCGAGGTCGCTCTCGGCCTTGAGTTCGCGCCGCCAGTCCCCCGAGCCGCCCTCGCGGTAGGTGGCCCCGCCGCGCGCCGGCTGGTCCCGCCACGTCGCGGCCGGCCCGGCCTGCCGGGCCTCCGTCAGCCCCTCGCCGGAAGCGTCCTGCCCGCCCTGCTCCGCCCGCAGCTTGCTGCGCCATGAGTCGGTGCGCGCCGCGGCCTGCGCCTCGGCACGCCACGCGCCAGGCTGGGCGGCCTCGGCACGCCACCCGCCGGGCCCGGCCGCCTCGGCACGCCACCCGCCGGGCCCGGCCGCCTCGGCACGCCACCCGCCGGGCCCGGCCGCCTCGGCACGCCACGCGCCCGGCTCGGCCCTGCCGGCGGGCCTGGCGGACACCGGACGGGACGCGCCCGGGCCGCCACCCGGTCGCCGGTCGGCGGGCGGCGCCGAAACGGGATCCTCGTCCGAGGGGCCGGCATCGCGCTCCCGGGCCGCAGGGGCCGCGGACACCGGCCGGTCGTCGTCCCCGGGCGCCGGGGGCGCCGACGCCGGGGCCTCGGACCGGGCGCTGAGCTGCAGCGGACCCTCGAGAGCCCGCCGGCGACCGCCGACCTGCCGGCGGGGGGCGTCGTCCTCGTCGTCGTCCGCGGTACCGCGCCGGGGAGACTCCTCGTCCCGGCGCCTTCCACTCTCGATCGCCAGCGGGCCGCCCGGCGCGCCGCCGCGGCGGGACCGGCGGCGTGGCCGCTCGTCGTCCCGATCGTCCTCGTCGTCTTCGTCGTCGTCGACCTCGGCGCGGTGCCACTGCCCGGTGTCGGAATCGCGGAGCCAGACGTCCGACTCCGGGTCGCGGTGCCACTGGCCGGACTCCAGCTCGCGCTGCCAGCTGGTGTCGGGCTCGCGCCTGCGGGCGTACGCCGCGGCACCCTCGCGGCGGGGCATTCCCGCGCCGCGCTGGGCGTCCAGGCCACGGCGCGGCTCGCGCTGGGCCTCCGGACCGCGCGGGCGGCGTCCACGCGTGCCGTCGGCATCGCGCCGCCAGCCGCCGGTGCCGTCGCCCGGGTCGGCGTCCCGCCGCCTTGCGCCGCCGTCCCAGCCGTCGGCGTCGAGCCGCGGGCCGCCGCCGTCGCGGCCGTCGGCGTCGCGTCGCCACGACCCGGTGCTGTCGTCCTCGTCCCGGCGGCTTTCGCCCGTGCCGCGCCACCGCCCGGCCGGGCCGGCGTCCCCACGGCCCTCGCCCGCGTCGAGGTCGCGACGCCGCGCGCGGGAGCCGGGGTCCGATCGCCGATCGTCCCGGCCGTCGGCGTCCCGCTGCCACGAGCCGGGGCCGGACTCGACCCCGCGCTGCCAGGAACCGGTGTCGGTGCGGTCCGCCCGGCTGCGCCGGCCGTCGCCGCGCTGGTCCCGGCCCGCGTCGGGGTCGCGCTGCCAGGAGCCCGTGTCCGTACGGCTGCGCCAGCCGCCCGTGTCGCCCTCACGCGGCTGGGCCGGCAGCGGGATGACGCCCGTCTCGGCGGCGCTCTGAGCCCATGGGTCGGCCGGCGGGCGTGTCTCGCCGTCCCGGCGCCGGGAACCGGCGTCCCGCCATCCGTCGCGCGCCTCGGCGCCGTCCGTCCGGCCGTCTCCGCGCCGGTCTTCTCCGTATCCCTGGTCACCGCCGCGCCAGCCGTCACCGGCTGCCTGGCCGCCGCTGCGCCAGCCGTCACCGGCTGCCTGGCCGCCGCTGCGCCAGCCGCCGCCTGCCTGGTCGCCGCTGCGCCACGTGTTGCCGGTCTGGTCGCCGCGCCAGGTGCTGTCGCCCGTCTGATCGCCGCCGCGCCGTTCGTCGGTGCCGCCGCCCTGCCAGCCGTTGGTGCGTGCCTGACCGCCGCGCGACCACCCGTCGTCGTCGGGCTCCACGGCGCGACGGCCGTTCGGGCGTGCCGCGCCACCGCTGGCCTCGTCGGCGCTGCGCCAGCTGTCGGTGGACGGGTCGGCGGTGCGCCAGCTGTCCGTCGCGGGTGCGCTCTGCCAGCCGTTCGTGGTCGAGCTGGTGCGCCAGCTGTCGGTCGCCGGTTCCGGGAACCTGGGGATGCTGCCGGTGTCTGTGTGTCCCGCCCAGTTGTCGGCGTCCGAGCGGTCCGCCCAGCCCGTGCCTCCGCTCGTCCGGGAACCGGGTTCGGCGGCGCGGTGGCCCGCTCGGCCGGCGGCCGACTCGCGACGCCACTGGGCGCGGTCGTCCTCACGGACGAGGTGGCGGCCGTCGTCGGACCAGCTGCCGGCGTACGAGACCGGCTCGGCCGGTAGCTGTGTATTTTGCCGGTTCGGCGAGCTTTCTCCCGGCCGGTCCGGAGGGCTCTGCCATCGGCCGTTGCCCGGCTGGTCGGTCTGCCAGCTCGGGGCGTCGCTCCGGGCCGCCCTGTCGGTCTGCCAGTCGCCGCGTGAGGCCTCCGAGCGGCTGGAGCCGGTGAATTGCTGCCAGCTCGGCGGGCTGTCCCAGGACGGCCGGTCCGTGCGGGGCCGCGGTGCGTCGGCCGGCTGCGGGGACGACGCCTCCCACGAAGGAGCCGCCGCGGGCGTGGCGAACTGCTGCCACGACGGCCGGTCGTCACCGCGTGGCCGGCTCGGTGGCGCGTCGGCGGGACGTTGTTGCCAGCTCGGGGCGTCGGCGGAGCGCTGTTGCCAGCTCGGCGGCGCGTCGGCCGGAGTTTGTTGCCAGCTCGGCGGCGCGTCGGCCGGAGTTTGTTGCCAGCTCGGCGTGTCGACGGGGCGTTGCTGGCCGTTCGGTGCGGCGTCGGCGGGGCGTTGCTGCCAGGACGGCGTGTCCGGCGCCGAGGGCTGCTGCCAGCTCGGGGGTGCGTCGGTCGCGGACTGCTGCCAGCCGGAAGCCGCCGAGGTCGGCGGCGTGCCGGACTGGTCGATGATCTCCGGCGTGGGCCAGGCGGTGCCGGAGATGGCCGGCAGGCTGGAGGACGGCGGGTCGACCGGCGGGCGGAAGTTCTCGCTGTCGCCGCTCTGCCACGCCTCGGTCGTCTGGCGCCAGCCGTGCGTCCCCGAGGCGGAACGCCATTCGGTCGTCTGCCGCCAGCGGGCGGTGTCGCTGGTGGCACGCCACTCGGAGGTGGACGTACGCCAGCCGACGCCATCGGCGGGGATCGCCGGGCGGCCGGTAGCCGCGACGTCGGACCACCGGCTCACCGTGCCCGAACTGGACCTTTCGACCGCTTGATCCTCGTTCTGTGCCCAGGCCTCGGCGCGCAGCGACCAGGCGACGGCCTCGGGAATGGGCTGCATGCTGCCGGTGTCGGCGACCGATCCGGTGCCCCAGACGACCGCGCCCGGTTCCGCAGGCTCGGGCGAATCAGGACTTTCCGGGCTGTTCGAGGTTGACCAAGGGTCCGCACCGCTCCTCTCGCGCGGCAGGCGGGCGCCGAAGTCCCACTCCCGTTGGTCCACCTGAAAAGCGTGACGTGCGTTCAGCGGATCTGCAACGCCTCGGGGCGATGGCTTCGTCACGAGGGGCACCTTTTTGTTCTCTCCACATGGTGGGGACGGCAAAAGTGCTGGTCAGAACGGTACTTCCGGAGGCTTCCCCAGGCGTTGTACACAGGCTGTGCACAGGGCCGCGCACAGGTCCGGGGGCGTTGTCCACAGGTTGTCCCGAGGCTCGTCCACCGGGCTGCTTGGGCCGATGACGTGCGGGTTCGTATGGTTACCCGCGCCGGATCACGCCCTCGGGCGGATCCGGCCGGAAGCCGCCGGCACCGACGGGGTCCGCGGCCGGGTCACCCGGCCGGGGATGCGCTCACCCGAAAGTGTCGTACCCAGGCTGTTTGATCGACTGGGGCGTTGTGTCCGAGGGCTGCTGCTGGCGACGGCCGCTGCTCCGGTGGGTTCCCTGCCGTGGTGGGGTTGTCGCTCGGTGGGGTGAGGGCTGCTCCGGGTGGGGTGGACCGCTTCGGGGCCGTGGGCTGCGCGGTGCGGCTCCGCGGGGGTGCGCCTTCGCGGCGGCGGGCTGTGTGGTTCGTGGGGGCTCGGCTTCGGTCGGGTACCGCGTCGGACTCGGCGGGCGGTGTGCCTTCGGGGCGGCGGGGTGTGTGGTTCGTGGGGGCTCGGCTTCGGCCGGGTGCCGCGTCGGGCTCGGCGGGGGTGCGCCGAGTCAGCGCGGCAGGATGACGCCCGGGCCGCGCGGCCGGGGTGGTAGTGGCGTGACGTATCGCAGGAGGGGGAGGTCGGAGTGTCGATCACCGATGACGCACGGCCCGAGTCCCGGCCGCAGGCTGCCGGCGGTCGGCCGCCCAGCGGCAGGCCACCTGGCGGCGGTGCCCCCCCGCCGGTCGAGGGCGGGTTCGACAAGACGCCGCCCCAGGACATCGCCGCCGAACAGAGCGTGCTCGGCGGCATGCTGCTGTCCAAGGACGCTATCGCCGACGTCGTGGAGATCCTCAAGACCCCGGACTTCTACCGCCCGGTGCACGCCACGATCTTCGACATCATTCTCGACCTGTACGGCAGGGGCGAACCCGCGGACGGCGTCACGGTCGCGGCCGCCCTGGCCGACTCCGGCGACCTGCAGCGCGTCGGCGGGGTGCCGTACCTGCACACCCTGATCGAGAGCGTGCCGACCGCGGCCAACGCGTCGTACTACGCCCGTATCGTCTCGGAGCGCGCCGTGCTGCGCCGGCTCGTCGAGGCGGGCACCAAGATCGTGCAGCTGGGGTACGGCGCCGGCGGCAACGGCGGCAGGGACGTCGACGACATCGTCGACCTCGCCCAGCAGGCCATCTACGACGTCACGGAGAAGCGGGTCAGCGAGGACTTCGCGGCGCTCGGCGACATGCTCCAGCCCACCCTCGACGAGATCGAGGCCGTGGGCGCCCAGGGCGGCGTGATGACCGGCGTACCCACCGGCTTCTCCGACCTTGATCGGCTCCTCAACGGTCTTCACCCCGGCCAGCTGATCATCGTCGCGGGCCGTCCCGGCCTCGGCAAGTCCACCGTGAGCATGGACTTCGCCCGCAACGCGGCCATCCGCAGCAACTGCGCCAGCGCCATCTTCTCCCTCGAAATGAGCAAGATCGAGATGGTGATGCGCCTGCTGTCGGCGGAGGCCCGGGTGCCGCTGCACACCCTGCGCTCGGGTCAGCTCTCCGACGACGACTGGACCAAACTCGCCCGCCGCATGGGCGAGATCAGCGAGGCACCCATCTTCGTCGACGACACCCCGAGCATGAACCTGATGGAGATCCGAGCCAAGGCCCGCCGCCTCAAGCAGCGGCACGACCTGAAGCTCCTGGTGATCGACTATCTCCAGCTCATGACCTCCCCCAAGCGCACGGAAAGCCGCCAGCAGGAGGTCGCCGACCTGTCCCGAGGCCTGAAGCTCCTCGCCAAGGAGATCGAATGCCCGGTGATCGCGGTCAGCCAGCTGAACCGAGGCCCCGAACAACGTACGGACAAGCGCCCCCAGCTGTCCGACCTGCGAGAGTCCGGCTCCATCGAGCAGGACGCCGACGTGGTCCTGCTCCTGCACCGCGACGACTACTACGACAAGGAATCGCCGCGCGCCGGCGAAGCGGACTTCATCGTGGCAAAGCACCGTAACGGACCGACAGACACGGTGACGGTGGCGGCACAACTCCACCTGTCCCGCTTCGTCGACATGGCCATCGTCTAAGGGTGCCACTGTCCGATCACCGCTCCGAACGTCCTGTTCGGAACGGTTACCTGAGCGGTGCTGGAGCTACTCCCGAGGCGGGCCGTACGACCAGCCCATCCGGGCCCCCTCTTCACACATCGCTTCCAGGCGCTCCGGACTCGGAAGCTCGGTGTGCAGCTGCTCGCGCGCCAGCTTCTCCGCTGCGGCCCGGTCGACAGGCATCGACTCGTCTGCGTATGAATCGTCGAACAGGAGACCCGCCGCCAGAGCGGGGGCGTATATCCACTTCTTCCTCGCCGCGTGCCACATCACTGCCTTGAGCGGTTCCATCGCCCGGCTCCGGAAGGCGATGAGGCTCGTCACCTCGTTGGAGCTCGCTGACTCGAGGAATGCTTGGTATGCGAAGGTCGGCTCGCTCATCGGCTGGCTCCAACCTTTCTATGCCCGGAATGTCTTGCGGGACAAGGGTCCAATGGTGCAGCGCCTCATGGAACGTCATGCTGTCGGACGCGAGAGCCCTACGGTATTCGATCCACGGCTCTCGGCCGGCGCTGCGCGTGGCCCAGCGTACGAGTGACGTGTCGACAGGGACGATCGCATCCACCGCGTCGAGGCTGGCGGGCTGGTGTGCGGTCATCCCGCACATTTTGTTGATGGCGAGGATGGCTAGGAACGCCTCGACTCGCTCTATGCCGGTGATGTCCTCCGAGTCGATGCGCACGATCTCATAGAGTTCATGGGTCAGCTTGCCGACGCGACGCGACTGCTCGGTGGGAATCTGGAGTTCCATCCGGAAACCGTCCGGATTGGTCATCGTGATGTTCAGGCCATTATGGCGACCTCGGCCATCGCCCCAGAAGCTTGCGATCTCGTGAATCTGGTAGCCCTGGCTGTCGAGGTTACTGAGAATGCGGTGGAGTGTCTCCACATATCCGTCTTCCTGAATTTGTATCGAGAAGCGCACCCGATCGTTCGACGTCCGAAGGAACCGGTCAATGCCGGTGGCTCGGGTGGCTTCGCGCTTCGCGAACTTGCGGGCGAGGGACGGGAGTGACTTGACTCGGTGTTGCTCGTCCACGACCTGGCCGCCCACCTCGGCGGCGAGGGTGTGCATTCTTGTCAGTTCTGTTTCCGCTACTGCCTGCGCTTCGCCGAGCGCGTGCTGCAGGGCCTGGCGTTGGGACGGTGTCAGGCTGGCCAGGAGCTTGTGTTCCGCGGCTCGCGCGGTGGGATCCGGAGTGCCTGTGGGACTCGGCCGTGGCACTGGATCTCGGACGTCGGTGGCGGGGTCGACCGGGCGGCGCGGAGCCGGGATACGGGGCTCGGTCGGCGGCGAGGTCAACGGCGACGGGTCCGGCGCCGGCGTGGGTGTTGCTGGGGTCGGTTGGCGTTCCGGTCCTGGAGGTGCGGGGTTCCCGTGAGTCGCCGGTGGCTGGTGTACCGGGGCCGGTTGCAGGCTCGTCCGGCCTGGCCGCCACAGTCCGTCCGGGTGGGACGGGAAGGGCATCGGGACTCCGCCGCCGTTGACCACCAGTGCGTCGATGGCGGTCACGTTGCCGGGGTGGGGAGCGCCGTGGTGACCGTACAGGGAGGTGCCCGGTGGTGCGGTGAGCCCCGATTGCGGGTCCACGAAGAGGATCCGGCCGTTCTGGTTGACCGCCGCCCAGGCGTGGGCGGCGCCGCCTTCCCAGGCGCTGATCAGGAAGGCGAAGGAGCCGTGGCCGCCGGCGACTAGCTGGGCGGATACGGCGACCAGCGCCTGTTCCACCTGGTGTCGTGCGGCCGCCGGGTCGTGTGGGTCGACCGGCGGGCACACGGATTGGAGGCGGCCGCCGGTGGCGCGCTCGATGCGTTCGCAGCCGAGCTCTTCGCCGTACTGTGGCCTTTGCGGGTCTCCGTCCTGGTAAGCGTCGAAGGTGCGCGGTGCCGACACTCTCGGGCGCCCGTGCATGTAGGTGTCGAAAAAGGACAGTACGCAGTCCTGGCAGTTGATCGCGCGCGTCGGGTCGGCCGCCGGGCCGCCGTCGTTGATCAGGCGGAAGTACGGGGTACGCGGGTCGGCCGCGCGCACCGGGTCGCCGCCGGCGTCGCGGGGGACGGCGTTCTCGAGATCGAGCTGGTGGCGGGCGAGCGGCGGCCGTAGCCCGGCCCGCTCGCCGTAGCGGCGCGTCGCGTCGATCGGGGGCGGGTGGTCACTGCCGGTGAGTGTGGAGCGGTTACCCACGGAGATGCCACCGGGGGCCAGCCGGCCGCTGTCACGGTTGGCTCGATGCCAGTCCTGCGGCTCGACCGTCGTCACGGATCCCACCGCTGGCGGGCGAGCGTTGCGCAGGTCGCCGAGCCGCTTCTCGGCGCGGTCGGCGTCCATGCCGGCCGCGAGCGCGTCGGCCTGGAAGAACTGCGCCAGGCCGGAGTCGAACTTGACGAATCTGGCGACCTTGGCGGACCACCGGGCATGGCGGGCCCGGCGCCGCGCGCTCTCGGCCTTCCGCCCGAGCGCGTCGATCGCATCCTGCCGGCGGAACTCCGCGTAGGCGGCCCGCTGCAGGCGCGCAAACTCCAGGTAATGGCTCGCCTCCGGCGAAGGCACCGGACTGGTCACCGTGGGCGCTTCCGTTTTTTCCGGTACGGGCACAGCACGGTTGGAGAAAGTCACGGGACCTGAACCGGGCTCCTCGTCGAAAGTCCCGCCCGGAACGACGGGCCGCTTAGGCGTAACGACTTCGCGGGAGAAGGCCGCGCCGCTCTCGGTCGGCGAGGGGAGCAACCCGCTGGATCCGCTCCGCGCGGATCCGTCGGTTCGGTCGCGTGCGAGGGACCCGCCGGTCTCCTCCGCTGCCGGTGATCCGCCGGGCCTGCCCTGGGCGGGAGCGGAAGTGGACGGATCGGCCCGAAGCGAGCCTTCCGGCAAGGCTTCCAGCGGCGAGGACTGCGTCAACGACGGAGACGAAGAAGAGGAAGTCAGTGGTGGCGCAGATGGATCGGAGAAAAGCGGCGGGGAAGGGGTGGAGATCGGTGGCCCGGACGGAGGTGGGGTGGAGGGAGGTGGCAGCGACGGGGACGGGGTGGAGGTCGGTGGCCCGGGCGAAGGTGGGGCGGAGGGAGGTGGCGCGGACGGAGGTGGGGCGGAGGGAGGGGGCGGAGACGGAGTGGTGGTAGGTGGCGGCGGGGATGCCATGGCAGAAGTCAGCGGGTAGGGGGATGCC
The DNA here is from genome assembly GCF_014648355.1 of Couchioplanes azureus. Lineage (GTDB taxonomy): Bacteria > Actinomycetota > Actinomycetes > Mycobacteriales > Micromonosporaceae > Actinoplanes > Actinoplanes azureus. The sequence continues at coordinate 1,357,036 of NZ_BMQY01000001.1, read as the reverse complement.
GTGGCAGGAGGGCGTAGCGACGGAGAGGACGGGGACGAGGACGAGGGCGAGGGCGAGGGCGAGGACGTTGAAGAGTGGGCCGGCGGGGAGTTGGGCAGTGAGGCGTGGGCCGGCGGGGAGTTGGGCAGTGAGGCGTGGGCCGGCGGGGAGTTGGGCGGTGAGGCGTGGGACGGTGGGGTGGTCGAGTCGACGGGATGAGGGGAGTCGGGCGGGTCCGTGGTGGACAGTGGGGTCAGCGGCGGTGGTGCGAGATCGGCTGTTCGGGCTTGCAGCGACTCGGTGAGGGCCGGGCCCACTGACTCCGTGGCCGTTCCCGCCGCTCCCGAGCTGGCCGACTTCGCCAGGTCTTCGAGATCCGGTAGGTCTCCGTTGACCGCCGCCACGCCGAGCTCCCCCAGGACCTCCGCGCCCGTTCCTCGGGTCGTTCCGGTGCGGGAGCCACGCCCGATCCCCGCGCCCGACGCGGCGAAGCCGCCCGCGAAGCCTCCGGCCGCCGAGGCGCTCATATCTCGGTAGTCGAGGCCGTCAGCTCGTCCCGTCGTGTTCTGGTAGAGCTGGATGCCCGCGTTGGTCGCCAGCTCCTCGCGCATCTCGTCCAGGCCCTCGGCCACACCTTCACGGCCCAGCCGCCGAAGACCTTCCCTGGTCGTCAGCTCGGTGGCCGCGCGCTCGGCCGTCTCCTCGAGCGTCTTCTTGACCTCCTTGCTGCCCAGCCGCTCGACGAGGCGCCGGAAGATCTGCTGGATCGCCAGGCGGGTCGCCGCGATCAGGCCGCCCGCGGCCGGGGAGGCCGCGCCCAGCGTCAGGGCGACCGCGACCGACATGCCGATCAGCTCGATGAGGAACAGGCCGATCTCGATCCACGCCTCGAGTTTCGCCGCCTCGATGTCGCAGCCGCACTCCTCGACGAGCCTGCCCAGTTCGTCCGCGACCTGCACCAACCCTTCCAGCGGCGTCCCCTCCCCCACGGCGACCCGCCCCCACGCACCGATGAAGGCCTGCGCAACGCCACCCGCACCGCCCGGTCCCGCACCGGGGAGAGTCCCGCTGCCCGGACCCGCGCCGGAGAAGGCCGCACTACTGGGTGAGAAAGCCGCACCACCCGGACCCGCGCCCGAGAGGGCCGCGCCCGGACCGGCACCGAAGCCCGCGATCACCCGGGCCGCCGCCTCGTGGGCCTCGTCCCGAGAACCCGCGAGCAGACCCGCGATGGCATACCAGCGATCGGCAACGTCCCACGTCGCCTTCTCGTCACCCTCCGGCCAGTCGAAGCCGACGACCCATTCGAGCGCCTCGTACGCCCACCCCGGCACGTCGAACGGGCAATAGTCCAGCGGGTGCGGGATCGGGCTGGGCAGAACGGTCACGACCGGTTCCCGTACGACTGCTCCACGCGTACCGATGCGGTCTGGTCCGTCTGCAGCAACTCGCGGACGGCCTGGACCGACGCGTCGCCGAGCCCCTCGACGTGACCGGCGAGCCTCTCCCAGGCCTGCAACACCTGCTGCTCGACCGGCCGGTAGTTGCGCTCGAACGCCTGCCCGATGTCGTCGCTGCCCCACGGCCGCGCGGCGCTCAGCGCCGCCACCTCCGACCCGGCCTCCGCGCGGGGCGCGGCGAGCCGCCGTCCCGACGCCGCCAGGTCGTGGCCCCCGCCGGCCGCCTGCCCGGGGTCGAGCCACAGCTCGCTCATGGACGGTCCCCGGGTGCCGGGGACGAGCGGTCGGGCAGGGAGCCGAGGTCGTCGTCGCGGAGGAAGCGCATCGGCCCGGAGTCGGCGGGCAGGTAGCCGGCCATCAGGCGCTCGACCTCGGCGGCCGCCTTCGCCGCCGCGGCGGTCGTGGTCGCGACGATGGCCCGGCTCAGGTCGGCGGGGTCGAGGTCGCGGTGGACGTGGCGGTCCAGGTGCAGGTCGACGAGCTGGCCGCGGGGCCCCACCGTCGCGCGGATCAGCCCGTCCGCGGACTCCGCGGTGGCACGTAGGCCGGTGAGGCGGCGCTGAATGTGGTCCAGATCGGACCGTAGCCGCTGGTACTGGCCGTGGATCTCGTCGAGGCGCGCTCGCAGGGCGCGGTTGCCGTCGCGGTCCGCCGTCTGCGCCACCGTCGCGCCTCCTCGCGTCTATCGACAACCTTCGACCCTAGCGGCAGACGGGACGCCCGGTGGTCCGGTAATTTCGGTTGGCACACGAGGAGGCGCGATGATCACGCTGGCCGAGGCCGAGGAGATCGCCGCCGGGTGGGCGCGGGGCGAGTCCGAGAGCCGGGGGTACGAGTGCACGCCCATGGTCAGCGAGTTCGAGTTGGGCTTCGTGGTGTGGACGAAGCAGCCGCCGTTCGTCCTGCCGGTGCCCGGTGACGGCGTCCGTACGGTGATCGACCGCGAGACGGGTGCCCTGTCGACGTATCCGGGCGTCTCCCCCGCCGTCGTCGCCGACCTGTACCGGCAGCGGCGGCCCGAGGTGGCCGCCCGGCGCCGGACCGCCGATCCCGAGGTCGAGCTGCGCCGCGGTGTGCGTCGCCGTCCGGCGCCCACCACGGCGGCTCGTCTCACTGTGGACGGCCGGGTGTTCGTCGCCCGCGGCGCCAAGGGCGATCAACGCCTCGACCACCATCCGCTGGTCGCGGACCGGTTGCGCGCGATCGAGCCGGGCGCACGGGTGCGCGGCACCGAGCGGCACGCCGAGCTGATCGTGGTCTCGGACGCGCTGTACGAGGCGGACCGCGCCCGGACCACACCCCTGACGCTGGACGAGGCTCGCACGTGGCTGCGTACGGCCGACTTCCAGGCCTTCCTGGTGCGGGAGCAGGGCGATCCGCTCGCCGGGACGCCGGCCCGTCCGTGCGAGTCCTGCCTGGTCACGCTGGTCGACCTGGCCGTGCTGCCGTGGCCGCACCTGGCGTTCGTGGAGCCGCTGCGGCCGTACTCGGAGAATGTGGCGCAGCCGGGCCGCTTCCCGGACCGGATGGCCGGTGCGCTGGCGGACGCCGGCTGGCGGCCGACGCACCGGACGGTGGCGGAGGCGCTCGCCGACGGCATCATCTCCGAGGTCGTCGCGGTGACCGGCCGCCGTCATCGGCACCGGCCGTTGCCGGCCGCCCGTGCCGCGATCATGGACTTTCCCGGGATCTTCTGCAGCCTGCGGACTCCGGGGGTACGCCGCCAGGTCCGCTGGCTGGCCCTCGAACCGTCCGCGGCGGCGCACACGGCGGACGCGCTCGGGGAGCTCGCCGAGGTGATCGGCGCACCGCTGTTTCCGCTCGGCGTGGAGGCGAGGGGCGACGCGATCGTGGCGATCGACGAGCGCGGCCGGCTGTTCGCGCTGGATCAGGGCGGCGAGTGGTATCTCGGCGAGAACCTGGACGAGGGGCTGATCAGCCTGCTCACCGGCGACGGTCCCGCCGAGCGTGTCCGCGACGACGGCACGTGGTGATCAGCGGGCAGGCGGTGGACGACCACCCCGGTGACGCCGGTGTACGCGGTCGCGACGGCGGTGGCAGCGGTCGGCCTCATGGCCGGCCTGGCATGCCGGCCGCCGTCGCGCGCGGCGTGGCTCAGTCGAAGAGCTCGTTGAGGAAGCTCTTCCGGCGCCGGTAGTGGCCGTGGTAGCCGTGCCCCTGCCGGTAGTGGCCGTGGTAGCCGGGGCGTCCGTACTGCGGGGCACCGTACGCCGCCGCGGCCGGTGGGTAGGCGGGCTGGCCGTGACCGTAGCCGGGAGGCGGCGGAGGCGGCGAGGCGTAGCCGCCGCCGGGGGCCGGCGGGGGCGGCGGGGGCGCGTACCCACCCGGGGCGGGTGCGCCGGGCGCCTGGGCCGGCCGCGGCGGGGGGCCCGCCGGCGTCTGGCTGTTGTTCCAGTTGGCCTCGGCCTCGAAGAGCTTCTCCAGCTCGCCACGGTCGAGGAAGATGCCGCGGCACTCGGTGCACTGGTCGATGGTGACGCCGCTGCGCTCGTACACCCGCATATCGCCGTGACACTTGGGACAGGTCATCTGCATCTCACAAACGGTACAAGGCCGGGTCACTCCGTGGTGCCGTTGTTCCTGTGGGTCTGCTGAAGACCAGCGCGGAGGACCAGGCGAGCAGCGCCAGGGGGTAGAGCAGGTAGCCGAAGCGGGTGGTCGGCATGAGCAGGATCGCCGTCAGCAGGCCCCATCCGCAGAAGAGCGCCGCGGACGCCGCCGTGGCCGGTCGGCGGCGTCCGAGCAGCACCCCGATCGTCACCGCGGCCGTCACCAGCAGCGCGGCGGCGATGTAGCGTCCGCCGGGCAGCGCCTGGGCGATCAGGTATCCGGGGAACGGCGACTGCGCCGGGCTCGTCACGAGGCCGTGCCCGAGCGGGAAGCGGATGACGTTCTCGACGAAGGCGTCGCCGTCGACCAGGAAGGCGGGCACCAGCGCGAGCACCGGCAGCCCGAGCGCACCCGGCAGGAACCGGCGCAGGTGGCCCGTGGTGAGGGCGAGCACGAGAAGCACCGCCACGACCGGAAGGGCGAAGAGCTTGAGCGCGGCCGCCGCGCCGACCGCGAGACCGGCGGCGCCGAAGCGGCCCGCCGCGCAGCAGGCCAGCGCGAGCAGGCAGAGGGCGAGCACGGGCAGGTCGTCTCCGCCGGTGGCGAGGGTCAGGGCGCAGATCGGCAGGACGGTGGCGAACTGCACCGCCCGGACCGGGCCGGGGCCCACCAGGCGTACCGCCGCCACCAGGGCCGCCGCCGTGACCAGCGCGAACCAGATCCGCGCGTCCGTGATCCAGGCGTCGCCGAAGGCGGCGCGAGGCAGGCCGAAGACGGCCATTCCTGGCTGGTACGGGGCATAGCCCAGCAACTGTTCCCCGGGCGGCAGCGCGCCGATCGCCTCCGGCCCGAGGTACGGGGTGCCGGTGTGCGCGAGCCGCTCCCCCATGTGCTCGGCCACGAGCACTTCCTCCTGGGCCCGGTCGGTGCGCCCGCCCGCGCGCTGCACCGCCTGCACGAGCAGCGGCAGCAGGGCCGTCGCGCCCCAGGTGACCCAGGTCAGCGCCATCCGCAGGGCGGGCCGGCGCCGTACCAGCTGGACGGCGGCGATGCCGCACGCGGCGAGATAGCCCCACGCCGCGACGGCACCCCAGGCGCGGTGCGGCAGCAGCGTCGAGGTGAGCGCCGTGATCAGGGCGAACACGGCGGACAGCCCGTAGAGCAGGACGTCGCCCGCGAGGCCGTCGGCGGCCCGGTTCACCCGGGCGAGCACACTCACGCAGGCAAGTGTGGCAGAGGCGATCTCGGATTCCGGCGGCGCGGCATCCGGACGACCGAACCCGACTTGTGCAGCGGCCGGGCGAGGAACCCGGGCTTGCCGTCCGAGCCGCGTTGCAGCGTGGCCAGCAACCGGCCGGCCCGCATCGGGCGGGCGAAGAGGTGGCCCTGGCCCGCCACGCAGCCGAGCTCCCACAGGGCGTGCCGCTGCGGCTCGCTCTCCACGCCCTCGGCGACCACCGTGAGGTGCAGGCTGCGGGCGAGGTCGACGGTGGAGCGGACGACCGCGGCCGCCTCGGGCGAGGTCTCGACGGCGACCACGAACTCCCGGTCGACCTTCAGCTGGTGCACCGGGATCCGGGAGAGGACCGACAGCGACGAGACGCCGGTGCCGAAGTCGTCGAGGGCCAGCCGGACGCCGGCGTCGCGCAACTCGGTGAGCGCCCGCTCGACGACCTCCAGCTGGCTGAGGGTCAGCGTCTCGGCGAGCTCCAGGACGAGCCGGTCGGCCGGTACGGCGTGGGCCGCCAGCCGGGCCAGCACCGCGGCCGGGAAGGTGGGGTCGAGCAGGCTGCGCGGCGAGACGTTGACGGCCACGGGCAGGTCGAAGCCGGCCTCGCGCCAGCCGCCGGCCGCGGTCAGCGCGTGTTCCAGCACGGCGTCGACGAACGCGGGCAGCTGCCCGGACCGCTCGACGGTGTCCAGGAACTGCATCGGCGTGAGGTCGCCGTGCTCGGGGTGGTGCCAGCGGGCCAGCGCCTCCGCCGAGACGACCTCGCCGCTGCCCAGGTCGACGATCGGCTGGTAGTCGACGACGAACTCCCGGTGGGCGACCGCCCGGGTCAGCTCGCCGCCCAGCACGAGCCGGCCGACGTCGGCGGTGTCGCGGGCGTGTGCGTACGTCGCGGTGCGTTGCCCGCCGCGTTTCGCCTGGTACATGGCGACGTCGGCGCGGCGCATCAGCTCGCTCACGCCCCCGCTGCCCGGCGCGAGGGCGATGCCGCCGGCCGCCTCGACCGTGAGCTGCATGCCGTCCACCTCGATGGGCTGCTCCAGGATCGCGAGCAGATCGGCGGCGCGGTGGGTGGCGACGGCCGGAGCGGGCAGCCCGGTCAGCAGCACCGCGAACTCGTCGCCGCCGAGCCGGGCGACCAGGTCGCCGGGGCGGCTGGCGTCCTCGAGCCGGCGGGCCACCTCGCGCAGCACCTCGTCACCGGCGGTGTGCCCGAGGGTGTCGTTGACCTCCTTGAAGTGGTTGAGGTCGATGAGCAGCATCGCGAACATGCCCTCGGGTGCCCGCCGGGTGAAGTGGTGGTTCGCCTGTTCCAGCAGCTCCCGGCGGTTGGCCAGGCCGGTCAGCGGGTCGTGGGTGGCGGCGTACGCGTTCTCCGCGTTGATCCGCTTGAGCTCGGCGTAGGCGCGCGCGTTGCCGAGGGCGGTGGACAGCGACGATGCGAAGGTCTGCAGCTTGTAGCGTTCCGACTCGTTCAGCTTGACGGGCTTGCGGAACCGGAGCCGGAACATTCCCGCCGGACCGTCCGGCCCGTCGAGCTCGGCCTCGATCATCGACCCGTCGCGGGCGGGCGCGTCGGCCACCGTTCCCTCGTAGCGCAGGCGTCCGGCGGACCCGCGAACCAGCCGGGGCGGCTCCTCGCTACGCAGCTCGATCTCGGCCTCGTCGGCGGAGAACAGCTCCGGTGCGAGGGTGACCGCGGCATGCAGCACGGCGGTCAGATCGGTGACGTTGAGCCGGTCGGTGGTGCCGGCGAGGCGCCGCCAGGCCTCCTGGTCCGCCCGCTGACGGATCCTGTTCTTGGCGGCGAGCTGTAGTGCCAGCACGGTCGGCACCATGGTCAGGATCAGCAGCTCCTCCTGCTCCACCACGAGTACGGTGCCCAGCGCCAGCAGGACGTTGACGCCCCGGATCCGCATCACCACGTCCCGGTTGTGGCGCAGCGCCTGCCGCCACGGGGTGCGCGTGGCCAGCTGCATCACCCTGCTGCCGAGGAGGTCGTCCACGAGCGCGTACGCCGCTGCCGCGCCGACGAGGCCGAGGGTCAACATGGGCAGGGAGGGAACGCTGATCTCGAGATCGGCGGTGGGCCGGATACCGATCACGAAAGCGACCGAGGCGGCGGCCGTGGCGGCGACGACGTCCTTGGCGACGTTGTACGTGACCTTTATCGGCTGCCGGAGAAAGACTTTGGAAGCGAGGGCGCCGAGCGCGGTGCAAATGATCGCCCAGGGCGCGGGCACGGTCGCGATGGCGAGCAGTATCGAGCCCGAGGTCGCCGGAAACACCCGGCTGTCCGCCCGGACCCGCAGTTTGATGACCGGCCCGCTGGCGGCGGCGATGATGACCGTCAAGGCGACGAGGAAGAGCAGTTTCTGCGACGGAACCGCCGGCGCGGACCTGGCCGCCACGAGGAGGCAGCCGGCACCCGCAAACGCGACTAGACCGACATACAGCCGGAGCTGCTTGTCGGTCTTCGCGTCGTTCACTGCGGACACCCCATGCCTCCATGGTCCCCCGTGGCCCGCACAGCCTGTCAATGCCTGATTGCCGATCGGTAGCGATCGTGGCGGGTCCGGCTCAGCCCCAGTCGAACTCACGCATCGTGAACCTCCGCTTTCGTAAATGGAGGACCGCCCTTCTGCGGTCGACTCCGGGTGAATCCCGCTCGCACTCCGTTCCGTTTCGTAAGCATGAGATTAGGAACGGAACGGCGCCAAGGGAAGAATGATTTGTCGGTCGTTTCATGAAATGCGAGGTTCGGGGACTTTATACTGAATCTGTGACGGAATGCTGACGCTCCGCATTCGCCGCGTCCCCTGTTTCAGCGACCATCAAACACCGGGAATGTCCTGCTGCCGAGTTCGCGAGCGGTTACGAATGTTACGACCCTTCGGATGAAGGGGCCGAAAACCGAAAGCGTGCTACGGACCAATTCACCGCGTAGAGCGGATTGCGAATCCAAATGGCTACGGAAAGTAGAGGCCCGCTGACGGCCTGCCAATGCCGGGCGCGGCGAATGTGAAGACCATCCAGCCGGTGGATACTCTGGCCCTCGTGACGAACGCAGCGAAAATGACTCATGTCGACGCCGACGGCGCGGCCCGGATGGTCGACGTATCGGCGAAAACCGTGACCGTCCGCCGGGCCGTCGCCGCCGGCCGGCTGGTCACCACCGCGGAGGTCGTCGCCCTGCTGCGCGGCGACGGCCTGCCCAAGGGCGACGCCCTCGCCGTCGCCCGCCTCGCCGGCATCCTGGGCGCTAAGCGGACACCCGATCTGGTGCCGCTGTGTCACCCGATCGGGCTGCACGGCGTCACGGTGGACCTGACCATCACCGACACCGGGGTGGACATCGTCGCCACCACGAAGACCGCCGACCGCACGGGCGTCGAGATGGAGGCGCTCACCGCCGTGGCCACCGCCGGGCTCGCCCTCATCGACATGGTGAAGGCCGTCGACCCGGCGGCGAGCATCGAGGCCGTCCGGGTCCTGCGCAAGGAGGGCGGCAAGACCGGAGAATGGGTACGCCCGGAGGACCGTCCGTGATCCGCGCCCGGGTGATCGTCGCCTCCAACCGCGCCGCCGCCGGGGTGTACGAGGACACCAGCGGTCCCCTGCTCGTCGCCGGTCTCGCCGAGCTCGGCTGCCGGGTGGACCCGGCGCCGGTCGTGGTGAGCGACGGGCCGCCGGTCGCCGAGGCGCTGCGCGCGGCGCTCGCCGACGGGGTCGACGTCGTGCTGACCAGCGGCGGGACCGGCGTCACCCCCACCGACCGGACCCCCGAGGCGACCCGGGGACTGCTCGACTTCGAGGTTCCCGGCATCGCCGAGGCGATCCGCGCGTACAGCCGGGACAAGGTGCCGGCCGCCGCGCTGTCCCGGGGGCTCGCCGGGGTCGCCGGCCGTACGTTGATCGTCAATCTCCCGGGGTCGTCCGGCGGCGCCCGGGACGGGCTGGCCGTGCTGGGGCCGATCCTGGCCCACGCGGTGGAGCAGATCCGCGGCGGCGACCATAGGCTGCACGGGTGAGCGCGCAGAGCATGCCGATCGACTGGGACAAGGCCCGAACCCTGGTCTACGAGGCGGGCCGGGCGGCGGCCGGACCGGCGGAGACCGTGCCGCTGAGCGCGGCGGACGGCCGTACGCTGGCGGAGCCCCTGGTCGCCCTCACCGACCTGCCCGCGTTCCCGACGTCGAGCATCGACGGCTGGGCGGTGCGCGGCGGCGCGCCGTGGCGCCCGGTCGGCCGGGTCCTGGCCGGTGGTACGCCCCCGCCGCTCGCCGAGGACGGCACCTGCGTCGAGATCGCCACCGGTGCCATGGTGCCCGAAGGCGCCGAGGCGCTGGTCCGGGTGGAGGAGTCCACTCGCGACGCTGCCGGCCAGATCGCCGGGACGCCGCGCCCGCAGCCGGAGTGGCGGCTTCCCGGCGAGGAGGCGCGCCGCGGCGAGGAGCTGCTGCCGGCCGGCACGCCCGTCGACCCCGCGGTGCTCGGCATGGCGGCCACCTGCGGTCACGACACGATTCCCGTACGCCGGACGCCGCGCGCCGCCCTGCTCGTCTTCGGCGACGAGCTGCTGACCAGCGGGCCACCGGGCGGCGGCCGGGTACGTGACTCGCTGAGCCCGCTGGTTCCGGCCTGGCTGCGCCGTGCCGGGGCCACAGTGGACCCCGGCGCCGTCCGCGGCCCGGTGCGCGACACCCTCGACGCGCACGTCGAGGCGATCCGGCACGGGCTGGCCGTCGCCGACGTCGTCTGCACCACCGGCGGCACCATGCACGGCCCCGTCGACCACCTGCATCCCGCCCTGGCGAGCCTCGGCGCCGAGTACGTGGTGAACACGGTCGCGGTGCGGCCGGGCTTCCCGATGCTGCTCGCCCGGCTGACCGGCCCCGACGGGCACCCGCGGTTCCTCGCCGGGCTGCCGGGCAACCCGCAGTCCGCGGTCATCGCGCTGGTGTCCCTGGTCGCCCCGCTCCTCGCCGGGCTGCAGGGACGCGAGCTGCCGCCGCTCACCCGGGTCGAGCTCACCGCCGAGGTGCCGGGCCGCGGTGGCTTCACCCACCTGGCGCTCGCGTCCCTCGACGCCGACGGCCGACGGGCCACGGCGGTCGGTCACGCCGGCTCGGCCATGCTGCGGGGCCTGGCCCGGGCGCACGGCTTCGTCGTCGTCCGTCCCGGCCGGCGGGCCGCGGCCGGCGACCTCGTCCCGTTCCTCCCGCTCCCGCTCTCGCCCGGAGAACGACCGTGACCCTGCCGCCCGGAGAACGCCGATGACCAGTGTGGACACCGTACGGATCGCCGAGGTCGGGGACACCGCCCTGGACCTGGCCGCGCACGAGGAGGCCGTCGCCGACCCGCGGGCGGGTGCGGTCGTCTCCTTCCAGGGCGTGGTGCGCGACCACGACCATGGCCGGGGCGTGACACTGCTCGAGTACGAGGGACATCCGAGCGCCGCGGCGGTGCTTCGCGAGGTGGCTGCCGAGATCGCCGCCGACCCGGAGGTCTACGCGGTCGCCGTCTCCCACCGGGTCGGCACCCTGCGGATCGGCGACGTGGCGCTGGTGGCCGCGGTGAGCACGGCCCATCGGGCGGCGGCGTTCGCGGCGTGCGCCCGGCTGGTCGACGAGGCGAAGGCCCGGCTGCCGATCTGGAAACGCCAGGTCTTCACCGACGGCACCGAGGAGTGGGTCAACTGCCCCTGACGAGCGGTTCCCGGGGCGGGGGGATGGTCATCGCCCGGCGGCTCGCGCGGCGGGTCGCCCAGCGGTCGACCGGCACGGCACTCGCCGCCCCGGGCCGCCAGGGCAGGGCGTTGACCAGCAGGATCAGCGCCAGCGCGTACGAGTTGCGCGAGACCGGGTCGGCGAAGCTGCCCATCGGCGCGAGCACCACCAGCAGGTAGACCGCGGCGGCGGCCACGGCCGGGCCGGCGCCGGGATGCCGGGGCCGTCCGGGCAGGGAGCGCCGCGCCGAGGCCCGCCGCCGCGCGGCCGCGTCGACGAGGACCAGCACGGCCGGCAGCAGCCACACCAGCTCGTGCGTGTCGGTGACCGGGCCGGCGATCGCCGCGGTCAGCCCGACCAGGGTGAAGGCCGTGATCTCGTCGCCGTCGGCGTGCGCCGACCGGGCGCGGATCAGCCCGACCGCGACCAGCAGCAGGGAGAACGAGAGCCAGAGCAGGACCGGGGTGGTGGCCGAGTCGTACAGCCGGGCGAGGACCCCGGCCAGGGACTGGTTGGCCGGTGCGTCGACCGGCCCGGTCCGGTCGATGCGCCACAGCACCTCGCCGAACCAGGCCGCCGTCTCGTGCCGGGCGATCAGCCCGGCGGTCACCGCGGTCGTGACGGCCGTGGCGACGGCGGTCAGCGCCGCCCGCCACTGCCTGGTGGCGGCGAGGTACGCGATGAAGAAGACCGGACTCACCGTCAACGCCGTCGCCAGTCCCACCCCGGCCCCGGCCCAGCCGCCCTCCGTCCACAGGCGGCGGTGCCACGGCGGCGGCGCCGCTCCCGGGCGCCGCGGCCACCAGCGTGCCCGGCTGCGCGCCCACGCGCCGCGCCGCAGCGCCACGATGTCGGCGGTGACGAGGCCGAAGGCCAGCAGGTCCAGCGTGCCGAGCCCGAGCGCGGCGCGGACCGGCTCGGCGGTCAGCGCCAGAGCGCCGGCGGCGAGCACCACCGGCCAGGGCCGGCGGCCGTAGCGGCGGGCGATCGGGCCGGCCAGCACGATGAGGGCCAGGGACAGCGCGGCGACCCCGGCGAGGGCGAGCGACCAGCCCGCGACGGCGAGCGGCAGGGCCGCGGCGGGCGCGACGAGCAGTGCCGCGAACGGCGGCAGGGCGGTGCCGAGATGGCTGCCGGCGGCGCGGTACGCGTACAGCCCGTCGCCGGCCAGCCAGTTCGTCGCGGCGTCCCGGTCGAGGGCGAGCCCGCGGAACCCGTACCGTTGGGCGATCGTGGTCATCGCGGCCAGCAGGCCGACGCAGGCGAGGGCGACCACGACGGACCGGGAGGTCGCGGGGCGCGCCGGTGTCATCGCGGGCATGCCCCACCCCCCGTGGCTCGTCCGCTCGATGCTCTGCGTGCTTAACGCCGGGACGGCCCGTTTGGTGATTGAGTTGATGTTGGATGCATCGCGGGCCGGACCCGCGGGCGGCTATCCGGGCAGCTTGCGGGCCGCCGTGGCGGAGAGCGCGGCGATCTTCGCCTCGCGCCTCGCCGTCCGCACCGCCCGCCGCGCGGACCGCTGCGAGCGTTCGACCGCGTGGCTCACCGAGCGCTGCGAGCGGCCGAGCGCGTGCGTGGTCCGGTACTTGAGGCCGGGCTTGCCGTGGGTGTCGACCGCCGCGAGCAGCAGGCCGCCGAGCAGCCCCAGGTTCTTGAGGAAGTGGATCTGGTGCTGCTCCCGCTCGGGCTGCGGCATGGTCCAGAACGAGTGCCCCGCGACGGTGGTCGGGACGAGACCGGCGGCGAGCACCGCGGCGGCCGGGCGGGTGAACCGTCCGGTGGCCAGCAGCAGCCCGGCGGCGACGTCGCTGCCGGCCTTGAGCCGGACGAGGGCGCGCGCGTCGCTCGGCAGGCGCGGGTCCAGCTTCTCGATCATCGGTCCGACCTTGTCGGTCACCCGCTTGGCGGTGTCGACCTTGGAGTCGGGATTGAGCACGATGCGGGCTCCGCTGACGACGAAGATGGCACCGAGCATGGCACGGGCGGCGGCGCGTACGGGCTTCATAGCACCGTTATACCCGCGTTGCCCGATGCCCAACTCGTGGCTGACTAGGGTGCGGTCATGAAGTTTCGAGTCGAGCGCCCGGGCGACGCCGGTCCGGTCTGGGCGGTGCTGACCGCCGCCTTCGAGACCGATGCGGAGGCCCGGCTGGTGGACGCGCTGCGGGACACGGACGCGTGGCTGCCCGGCCTGTCGATGGTGGCCGAGGAGAACGGTCGGATCCTCGCGTACGCCCTGCTCAGCCGGGTCACCGTGGGGCCGGATCCGGCGCTCGCCCTCGGGCCGGTCGCCGTGCTGCCCGCCGAACAGCGGCGTGGCCTCGGGGCGGCCGTGATCTCCGAGGTGCTCCGGCTCGCGACCGCCGCCGGCGAGCGGCTCGTGCTCGTTCTCGGCGACCCCGCCTACTACCGGCGTTTCGGGTTCGTGCCGGCGGCGCCGTACCGGATCACCAGCCCGTGGTCCGACCTGGGTGACGCCTGGCAGGTCCTGGTCCTGACCCCCGCGGAGGCCCGCTACCCCGGCCCCTGGCACCAGCTCTAGGGCTGAGTGCGCAGGTAGCGGCCGAAGTGCGGCACCGTGAACGCGACCGTGCCGCGCTCCCCCGAGTAGATGAGCCCCTTCTTGATCAGGGCGTCGCGGGCGGGCGACAGGCTCGCCGGCCGCCGGGACAGCGACGCCGCGATCTCCGACGTGGGCACCGCCGCGTCCATGTCGTGGCCGGTCTCGCCGGAGAGCGCCGCCATCGCCCGCATGTACTCCCGCTCGGCCGGGGTAGCGCGCTCGAAGCGGGAGCCGAAGAAGCCCACCGCGAGCTCCGCCTCCGCCTCCGGGGCGGCGACCCGGACGTCCTCCGCGGTCACCGGCGAGGTCGGCGCGTGGTCCCAGGTCGCCTTGCCGTACGCCTGGACGAAGTACGGATATCCGCCGGACTTCTCGTAGAGCAGGTCCAGCGCCTCGGCGTCGTACTCGACGTCCTCGCGGGCCGCCGGTGCGCACAGCGCCAGGTCGGCGGCGACGCGGTCGAGCCGGTCGATGCGCTGGTAGCGGAACAGCCGCTCGGAGTAGGACTTCGCGGCGGACAGCACGGCGGGAAGGTGCGGCAGACCGGCGCCGACCACGATCAGCGGCGCGCCGAGCTGCGACAGCTCGTGGCAGGCGGCGCAGAGCGCGGACACGTCCGCCGGGCCCAGGTCCTGCATCTCGTCGATGAACAGGGCGATGCCCGTTCCCACGTCGGTGGCCAGCGACGCGGCGTCGGTGAAGAGCTCGACCAGGTCGATCTCGATGTCGCCGGAGTCGGCGCGACCCCGGGCGGCCGGCACGTCGATGCCGGGCGTCCACCGGTCGCGCAGCTTCGCGTTGGCGTCGTTGGCACGCAGGGCGAACGCCTTGAGCACGGCGAGCACCTCGTCGACCCGGTCGGGGTTGCGGTGGTGCGGGGTCAGCTCCCGGATCGCCATGTGCAGGGCGGCCGAGACCGGGCGGCGCAGCGACTGGTCGGGCCGGGCCTCGATCTTCCCGGTGCCCCAGAGCCGGCCGATCGCCGCCGACCGCAGCGTGTTGAGCAGCACCGTCTTGCCGACGCCGCGCAGGCCGGTGAGAACGAGGCTGCGCTCGGGCCGCCCGCGCGCCACCCGTTCCAGGACGACGTCGAAGGCGTCCAGCTCGCGGCCGCGTCCGGCCAGCTCGGGCGGGCGCTGGCCGGCGCCGGGTGCGTACGGGTTCCGGACCGGATCCACGAATGGCACCGTATCAAGGTCTCTAGCGAATTACCTAGAGAGCACTAGTCGGCGCCATACTCGCGAAGACAGAGGACGAAGTCGAGGCTGTCCAGCTCGCTGTCGTAGAAGTACCACTTGGTGTACTTGGCGACCTTTCCGCACTTGTCCTCGGCGTCGGCCTCCCCGGTCGTGCGGCCGTCGACCCGCTTGAGCACCTCGTACGTGCCGCTCGTGCAGTCGACGATCTTCAGGTCCGGTTTGTCGTCGGCGTTGCCCTGGTTGCGCACGCACTGGCCCTTGCGGACGAAGCGGGCGTCCGCACTGGTCCTCGGCTCCGGGGCCGCGACCTGGTTCGTCGCCGTGGTGGCCGGCACGGTCGGACTCTGGCCCGCCACGGGCTTCTTGGACCGGGACACGAGCCACGCGGTCGTGCCGAGCCCGCCGCAGATGAGCAGGCCCAGCACCAGGACCAGAGCCACGATCGGCGCGTTGCGCCGCTTCCCGGGCAGCGGCATCTGCGGAGGCTGCTGCCAGCCCGGCGGCGGCGCGCCCGGGTACGCCGGCGGCGGGTAGGACGGCGCCGACGTCGACTGCTCCCCCCAGCCGGGTGCCGCGGCGGTCTCCGCCTCGCCCCAGGGATCGGACGGCTCCGTGTACGGCTCGTCGGACCCCGACGAGCCGCCGGTCGGCGGCCAGCTCGGGCCGGGATACGGGCCGTTCTGCGACATCGGGATTTCCTCCAGCCGGTATTCGCTGTACGCCACCGTAGCGTGGACGACCGGCGTACCCGGCCCCACCGAGCGCGCCGACCGTTGCTCAACCGCCCGGGCAGGAGGTCGCGGCCCGCGACTGTCGGCAACAAGACGCGCCGGGGCGTTCCCGCCACGGATACCGTGCGCCTCATGTCCGGTGCGGTGGCCGTCTGCTCGGCCGTCTTCGGCGCGGCCGCGGCCGCCTTCCTTCCCCGCGTCGCGGACCGCCTGGCGGTCCCGCGCGGCACACCACCGCGGTCCGCCTGCGCTCACTGCGCCCAGCCCTACCGCGACTGGGTACGCGCCGGAGCGCCCTGCGCCTGCGCCGCCCGGCCGGTCCGGACGGTGCTCGCCGGTGCGCTGGGCACCACCCTGCTGGGCGTCACGATCGGGCCGGCGCCGATGCTGCCGGTCCTGCTGCCGGCCGCGGTCCTC
Organism: Couchioplanes azureus; assembly: GCF_014648355.1. Taxonomy (GTDB): domain Bacteria; phylum Actinomycetota; class Actinomycetes; order Mycobacteriales; family Micromonosporaceae; genus Actinoplanes; species Actinoplanes azureus. The sequence continues at coordinate 1,341,153 of NZ_BMQY01000001.1, read as the reverse complement.
GGCCTCCTGCTCGCGATGATCGACCTCCGCTGCCGGCGGTTGCCCGACCCGCTCGTGGCCGCGCTGGCCGCCGGCACGGCGCTCCCGCTCGGCGCCGGGGCGCTGATCGCCGGGGAACCGGGGCGGCTCGGCCGGGCCGTCGCGGCGGCGGTGCTGTGCGGGGCGGCGTACCTGATCGTCGCTCTGCTGCCGGGCGACGGCCTGGGCCTGGGCGACGTCAAGCTCGCGACCGTCCTGGGCTTCGTCCTCGGCTTCGCCGGCTGGCCGGCGGTGGCGGCCGGCCTGGCCGCGGCGCATCTCATCAACGGCCCGGTGGCGCTCGCCCTGTTGCTCATGCGGCGCGCGACCCGCGGCACCGCGCTGCCGTTCGGCCCGGCCCTGCTGGCCGGAGCCCTGATCGGCGTGACGACGGCCTAGAGCAGCCGCAGCTGCCGGTCCTTCGGCCGCGCCGGGACGGTGTCGCCCATCCGCTCGAACAGGCCCGCGTCGATCGGGTCCAGGAACGGCGTCGGCGACTGCTCGCGCTCGCTCCCGTGCCGGAAGCGCCGGGCCGCGTGGCTGACGTAGAGCCGGTCCTGCGCCCGGGTCAGGCCCACGAAGAAGAGCCGGCGCTCCTCGGCCGTGTCGTCCTCCGACGGCGGGCTGCCCGGCCACCGCAAGGGCAGCAGCCCGTCCTCGCAGCCGATGAGGAACACCACCGGGAACTCGAGGCCCTTCGCCGCGTGCAGGGTCAGCAGGTTGACCGCCTCCGCCCGCGGATCCAGGGCATCCACCTCCGCGCCGGTGGCGATCTCCTGCAGGAAGCGCGGCAGGTCGTCGCCGAGCCGCTGCGCCAGCGGCATGAGCAGGTCGGCCGCGGTCCAGATGTCCTCCGGGGCGAGCTGCTCCGCGTCGAGCGTCGGCGCGGCATACCGCTGGGCCAGCACCTGCGCGCTGGACTTGACGCGCGCCGCGAGCGAGCCGGCCGGGCCGCCCGCGTGGCGCAGCTCCCGGGCGATCACCTGCACCCCGGGCCGGTCCCGCAGGCGGTTGTGCGAGCGCTTCTGCACGGGTACGCCCGCGCGCGACAGTGCGTCGACCACGGCCTGCGCCTGCAAGTCGGTGCGGTAGAGGACCGCGACGTCCGAGAACGACAGCGTCTGCGGGGTGACCGCGCGCGAGTCGACCCGGCCCGAGTCGAGCGAGCGGTGCGACAACCCCCCGACCAGTTCGTCCACCGTACGCACGACGAAGTCGGCCTCGTCCGCCACGCTGGCCGCGAAGTACCGCCCGACCAAGGGTGACTCCGGGTTGACCCGGGCCGGATCCAGCCGCCGGCCGCTGACCAGCGAGGTCGGCGCGATGGCCTGCACCGCCGCGGCCAGGATCGGCGCGGACGAGCGGTAGTTGCGGGTGAGCCGCACGAGCCGGGCGTCGGTGAAGTCCTCGGCGAAGCGCAGGAAGTAGCCGACGTCCGCGCCCCGGAAGGAGTAGATCGCCTGGTCGGGGTCGCCGATCGCGCACAGGTTGCCGTCCGCGGGGCTCAGCAGCCGCAGCAGCTCGTACTGGGTGTCGTCGACGTCCTGGTACTCGTCCACGAAGATCCACTGCCACTGCCGCCGGTACTTCTCGACCAGCGCGGGATCGTCGCGCAGCAGCGCCACCGGCACCGTGAGCAGGTCGTCGAGGTCCACCAGGTCCTGCTGGCGGAGCAGCTTGGTGTACGCCGCATCGTCGTCCCCGGCCTGCTCCCGCGCCGCGGCCCGCTCGGCGTCGTCGGCGATCCGCCACCCGGCGCCGAGCCCGGCCGCCTTCGCGTTCTCCTGCAGGATGCTCAGGCCGACCGAGTGGAAGGTGCCGACGGTGATGTCCTCGGCGACGTCGCCCATCAGCGCGTCGAGCCGGGCCCGCATCTCCTCGGCGGCCCGCCGGGTGAAGGTGATCGCCAGGCAGCGGTGCGGAAAGACGTTCATCTCGGCGCACAGGTACGCGATCCGGTGGGTCAGCGTCCGCGTCTTGCCGGTGCCCGGCCCCGCCACGATGAGCAGCGGTCCCCCGGGCGCCGACGCGGCCACCCGCTGCATCGCGTCCAGCCGGTCGAGCAGCCCGGTGCCGACCTCCTCCATGCCGGCGAGCATCGGCTCGAACGGCTCGTGCGGCGAGGCCGGCGGCTGGATCGGCGGCGCCTTCTTCCGGACGGGCTCCTTGGCCTTCGGTAAGGGCGCGCGCCCGATGGCCGGTTCGGCCCGGCGCTGCTGCGGCACCGGCACAGGAGCCATGTCGAAAAGGGTCTCGGCCTGCGGGGCGCTCTGCTTGGTCCGCAGCTCACCCGGCTCGAAGAGGGTGATGACGCCGTACTCGCCGTCGTAGCCGGCGATGCGCCGCACGTCGCCGCGCCGCAGCCGGGTGATCGCCTCCCGCAGGTTCTCGCCGCCGTGCCGGCCGATCTCGTCGACCGGCACCGTACGCAGGATGTCCAGCTCGGGACCGAGGGCCGCAACCAGGTGGTTCAGCTGGCCCTCGACGGTCTTGGACTTCGGGCCGACACCGTTGATCTCGCCGAGGATCTCGGCGAGCTGGATCAGATGCTCGACGGTCTGCGGCCGGGCGAGCCCGGTGTCGCGGTCGGCGAGGTCCTCGACCCGGCTCAGCACGCCGACGGTCAGCGGCTTGCCGCACTCGGGGCACCGGCCACCGGCCTCCCGGGTACGGGCCGGCTCCCAGTTCACGCCGCACGCCCGGTGCCCGTCGGCGTGGTACTTGCCCTCCTCCGGGAAGAACTCGATCGTGCCGGCCAGGCTCTCGCCGTCCTTGACCGCGAAGTAGTCCGGCGTGCCGGTGAAGAGCGTGGCCTCCCGGGCGAGCGCGGCGGGCGAATGCGCATCCGAGTTGGAGACCAGGCGGTAGCGGTCGAGGCTGGAGACCCGCCAGTTCATCTCCGGGTCGGAGGACAGGCCGGTCTCGACGGCGGTGATGTGCCCGGCGAGGTCGGCGTAGCAGTCGGCGATCGCGTCGAAGCCGGACTTCGAGCCGAGCGCCGAGAACCAGGGCGTCCAGATGTGCGCGGGCACCAGGTAGCCGTCCGGGCTGGACTCGAGCACGATCTCCAGCAGATCCCGCGAGTCGAGCCCGAGAATGGGCCGGCCGTCGGCGGTCAGGTTCCCGATCCGGCCCAGCGCGGCGTTGAAGCGCGCGGCGGCGTCGAGGTCGGGCAGGTAGACGAGGTGGTGCACCTTCCGCGTACGGTCGTCGCGCTTGTAGATCGTGGAGATCTCGACGCTGAGCATGAACCGGGCGGGGCCGGTGCCCTGCAGCGAGCCCGGGAGGCGGCGGGTGACCTCCTGCTCGGCCTCGGCGCTCAACCGGAAGAGGCCGGGCGCGGCGTCGGGGCGCAGGTTCTCCCGCAGGTGGTCGAACCAGGCGGGATGGGTGAAGTCACCGGTGCCCAGCAGGGCGATGCCCTTGCGCCGGGCCCACCAGGCCAGGTTGGGAAGGGTGAGGTCACGGCTGCAGGCACGCGAATACCGGGAGTGGATGTGCAGATCCGCGACGTACGTGTCCGCGGCAACCGAGGACCCTGCGCTGTCCGAGGGCACGCTGCATCCTGTCACGGGCGCGCCGCGCGCCAGAAGCCGCCACGCGCGAAGTGACATAACCGATCCGCGATTGAATCCTGGGGAGGTGGTTGCTGTGGCTCGGCGGATGGGCCCGAGATTCACTTCTTAGGGGTACGGCGGTTGCGCTGAGTAACGACTCTGCCCATCGGAACGGCTCAAATCTTCCTCGCCGGTCTCCCTGACCCGGCCCCCTTGGTCCGGCCTGCCTGGTCCCGCCTGCCTGGTCCCGCCTGCCTGGTCCGGCCTGCCTGGTCCGGCCTGCCCGGCCCGGGCTCCCTGGTCCGGCCTGCCTGGTCCTGCCTTGCTCACCCGGTCTATCCCGCCGGGGTCTACCTGGGCCGACTCGCTCGGCCGGCCCTTCCCGCCTTGCCTGCTCGCCCGTCCTCCGTGCCGTGGCCCTTCGTTGCCTGGCCTTCCTCGGCCGACCTTCTTCCCGGGGAGGACTATGTCCGGCCGGCTCTCGCCCCGCGGCCCCTCCGGCTGGCCAGTTGCTGGCTGGTTCCTACGGCGTGCGGAGCTCGATGACGGTGACCTGCGGCGGTGCCCCCACCCGGACCGGCGGCCCCCAGAACCCGGCGCCGTTGGTCACGTACACCGGCACCCCGTCCACCTTGCCGAGCCCGCTCACCACCGGCTGCTCCATCCGGACCAGCAGGTTGAAGGGAACCATCTGCCCGCCGTGGGTATGCCCGGAGACCTGGAGGTCGACCCCGAACGGCGCGGCGTCCCGGGCCGCGATGGGCTGGTGCGCCATGAGCACGACCGGCCGCGCGGGATCCCGGTCACCGAGCGCCCGCTCGAAGTCCGGGCCGTCGCCGACGGCGGCGCCACCGAGATCGTTCACCCCGGCCAGGTCCAACCCGGCCACCTCGAGCCGCTCGTTGCGCAACGGCCGGATCCCGAGCCGAGCTACCTCGGTCACCCACTCGGAGTGGCCGGAGTAGTACTCGTGGTTCCCCGTGACGAAGTAGGCGCCCCGCCGGGATTGGATCCCGGCCAGCGGGGCCGCGAACCGTCCGAGCTCGCCCACGGTCCCGTCGACGAGATCGCCGACCACGCAGACGATGTCGGCGTCGACGGAGTTGATGAGCCGAACGATCCGCTCGGTGTGCCGTAGGCCGGTCAGCGGCCCGAGATGAATGTCCGACACGACGGCGAGCCGGGTGCCGTCCATCGCGCGGGGCAGCTTGGCCAGGCGAATCTGCACCCGGTCGAGCTGCGGGTCCCCGAGCGCGGTCTTCACGCCGTAACCGGTGAGCCCCGCGGCGGTGAGCCCGGCAAAGATGGCGGCACCGCGCGCAAGCAGCAGTCGTCGCTCGATCCCGGCCGCCTCTTCGCCCGCGGGGGTGCTGCCGTTCGCGGGGGTGCTGCCGTTCGCGGGGGTGCTGCCGTTCGCGGGGGTGCTGCCGTTCGCCGGGGTGCTGCCGTTCGCGGGGGTGCCCCCGTCCGCGGGAGTGCCCCCGTTCGCGGGGGTGCCCCCGTCCGCGGGAGTGCCCCCGTTCGCGGGGGTGGTCTTTCCTGCGCCAGCGCTGCCCTGTGGGGCAATGCTCCTATCCGTGGAGATGGTCGCAGGTCCGTGATCTCGACGGCCTTCAGCGGCGCCTCCAGGCGTGTACTCGTGGCTGGACTCGCTGGCCGTCTTCGTGCTCTCGCCGGCGGAGTCGGCAGTCGCGGGGGCGGCGCCGTTCGTGGCGGTGGTGGTGCCGCTATTCACTGCGGGGTTGTCGAGGCCGTCGCTGTGGTCGTGGCCACTGGCGACCGAACCGCTTTCGACGCCCCCGGCAGTCATCGGACGGGCGGTCGTCGCGGCTTCGGTCCTGGCGGATTCCGTCCTGGCGGATTCGGTGGTGCCGGCTCCGGTCGTCGCGGCCTTCGAGCGCAGCCAGAGGTTGGCGGCGAGGCGCGGTATCTCCAGGACCGCGAGGACGACCAGCAGGTAGAACATCAGCGCGATCCAGAGGTAGCCGGGCCACGCCAGCCACTTCGCGACGCCGGTCCGTACGCCGATGAGCGTCGCGGGCGCGAGAATTGCCAGCAGCACGGCGGCGATGCCACCGGCACGGCGAGCCCGGCCCTTCGTGAACGGATCGCGGACGAGGCGTTTCCACAGGTAGAGGTGGATCAGGCCGACAACGACGATGATCAGCCCGACGAACCCGATCAAGTTCAACCCCCCGCGAACGGTGGCAGGACATCGACGGTCGCCCCGGCGGGCAAAGCCACCTGCCGATCATGACAAGCGAGACCGTCGACGAGGAAGCTCGCGGCCTTGAGAACCACGGCGAGCCGCTCGCCGTGGCGTTCGCTCAGCAGCTCGATGAGGTGGTCCAGCGACGACGCCGGAACGGTTTCCTCGCGCGTGTTCCCGGCGGCCGCCCGAGCTCCGGCGAAGTACCGGACCAGGACAGGTCGAGCGCCCGGTCGACTGTCCGTCGCAGAGGCGGCGTCTGCGCTCGGTAGGGGCGCCGGGCGCGGGGAGGTCACTCCTGCGTTAGGGGAGGTCGCGGGGGGCGGGGAAGGCGACGCGGATGTGGCTGCCATGGCGCGAGGGGTCGCGGGGTGCGGGGAGAGCGCTGCCGAGGTGGCTGCCGCGGTCTGGGAGGTCGTCGTGTGCGGGAAGACCGGTGTGCCGTGAGCAGCAGTGCCGCGGTTCGCCGATGCGTGCCCGGACCCTGTGGTGGTGTGCACCTTCAGCCGCCGATCGCGGACATCGGGCGGGACGGCTGGAGGAACGACGGATCGTCGATGCCGTGGCCGGCCCTCTTGCCCCACATGGCGGCACGCCAGGCGTCGGCGATCTCGTCGTCCGAGGCATTGCCGCGGACGAGCCCACGCAGGTCCGTCTCGCCGGTCGCGAACAAGCAGTTACGCACCTGTCCGTCCGCGGTCAACCGGGTGCGATCGCAATCGCCGCAGAAGGGCCTGGTCACACTGCCGATGACGCCGACCCGAGCCGGATTGCCCGCCGCGTCGAGGTGCCCCGGCACGAGCCAGGTCTCCGCCGGCGCTGTTCCACGTGAAACCGGATCGGTCTGCAGCCCGAAAGACTTCAGCGCCTCCAGAATCGCCGCCGCGGTGACCATCTCGCGCCGTTCCCACCGATGCTGGGCGTCGAGCGGCATCTGCTCGATGAACCGCAACTCGTACCCATGATCCAGCGCGAACCGCAACAGCCCCGGCGCCTCGTCATCGTTGATGCCTCGCATCAACACTGTGTTGATCTTGACGGGGGTGAGCCCCGCACCGGCCGCCCCGGCCAACCCCTTGAGCACGTCGGCATGCCGATCACGATGCGTGAGCTGCTCGAACCTCGCGGGAGACAGCGTGTCGAGCGAGACATTCACCCGGTCGAGCCCGGCGTCCCGCAGCGGCTGCGCAAGCCGCTCAAGGCCGATGCCATTCGTGGTGATGGAAAGCCTCGGCCGGGGCCGCAACGCCGCGGCGGCCGCGACGATGCCCACGAGCCCCCGTCGGATGAGCGGCTCCCCGCCCGTGAACCGCACCTCGGTGACACCCAGCCGCTCGACCGCGATCCGGATGAGCCGCCCCACCTCGTCGTCGCTGAGCTGCTGCTCCCGCGGCATCCACGCGAGCCCCTCCTCGGGCATGCAATACGTGCACCGGAGGTTGCAGCGGTCGGTCAACGACACCCGAAGATCGGTGGCAACACGCCCGAACCGGTCGGCAAGCAACCCACCCCCACGCACGGAACCCCGCGGCGGCACGGTGGGCAGGGCAAGCTCGGTCACTGGTCGAAGGTAGCGCTTGGGTACGACATTTGCCGTCGCCTGTTCCGCACTGCGATACACCGCACGCCTCGCCGCGCACCAATCCGCCCGACATGCCCCAGGGCGCGGACCGTGCGAAGCCACCCAGGCGCCCGATCACACCGTCGCCCCAGTCGCTCGGGGTGGAGGCGTTGGCCAGGTCGTTCGGGGTGGAGGCGTGGCGAGGTCGTTCGGGGTGGAGGCGTGGCGAGGTCGTTCGGGGTGGAGGCGTGGCGAGGTCGTTCGGGGTGGAAGCGTGGCGAGGTCGCTCGGGGTGGAGGCGTTGGCCAGGTCGTTCGGGGTGGAAGCATGGCCAGGTCGCTCGGAATGGAAGGCGTGGCCAGGCCCCTCGCGGTGGAAGGCGTGGCCAGGCTTCCCGGCGTAGAAGGGTGCTTACGTCCCTAATGACCGAGTAGCACATCCGCCGCAGCGCGCACGGCCTCGCGATACTGCTCCCCGAACGCCGCAGTATGCACCAACAGCAGATGAAGCTGATGCAGGGCAACCCGGTCGCGCCACCCCTCCGCCAACGGCCATGCCTCGTCATAGGCCGAGATGATCGCGTCGAGATGCGCAACTCCGCCGAACAACGCCAACTGCGCCAGGTCGGTCTCCCGATGCCCGCCATGAGCGGCGGGGTCCACGAGCCAGACCCGTCCGTCGGCACCCCACAGCACGTTGCCCGGCCACAAGTCGCCGTGGATCCGGGCGGGAGGCTCCTCCCCGCCGTACCTGTCGATCCCGGAAAGAATGCGCTCGACCACCGTGACATCGCTGCCGGAGAGCGCGCCGCGGTCGGCCGAGATCTTCAGGTACGGCCGCAGCCGCCGTTCCGCGAACCACTCCCCCCACGGGCCGGCCGATGGCGTGTTGTCCTGCCGCAGCGGCCCGATGAACCCGGTCCACGAGGCTCCGAAGCTCTCCGCGCCCGACCGGTGCAGGCCGGCCAGCTCCACGCCGAACCGCTCGGCGCCCGCGCGCGTCGGCGGACCGGAGTCCACCCATTCGAGTGCGAGCATCCCGTCGAGCGCGACGATGACCTCGGGAACCGGCACCGCATCGGCCTCGCGGAGCCACTCCAGCCCGGCCGCCTCGGTGGCGAAGAAGTGCTCGGGCGGCTCACCCGCGGGCCACGTCTTCGCGAACAGCGACGAGCCGTCGTCCAAGGTCAGGCGCGATGCCCGGCAGACGGCACCGCCTCCCACGGGGGTCTCCCGAATCCGCTGATGAGTCAGAAATGTCGGGAGATGCTGCGGGTGCGTGCGCAGATACGGCAGATCCACCGCCTTATCTTCCACTTCGGGTTACGGCGTGCCCGAATCGGAGTCAAAATGTCGGCATGACACCTGTCGCTGTGCGTTCGTACCGGCCGAGCGACCACAGTGCCGGCCGGCGACTGTGGGCGGAATTGACGGCTCAGCACAACCGGATGTACGGCGATCCGTCCGACGACAGCGGAGCCGGCTTCGAGGAGTACCTGACCCGCCTCGACCTCGGCGGTCTGTGGGTCGCCGACCACGCGGACGACGGGGTGATCGGCCTGGTGGGCCTGATCATCCGGGGGCGCGCGGGTGAGGTGGAACCGGTCGTGGTGACTGCCTCCCACCGGCACAAGGGCGTCGGCCGCAAGCTGCTGCGGCACGTTGCGCAGGAGGCCAAGAAGCGCAACATGCAAGCCCTCACGATCTCCCCTGCCTCGCGCAACGTGGATGCCATCCGCAGCCTGCACGCGGCCGGCTACGACGTCGTGTCGTCGATCGAGTTGACGATGGACCTCGACCGCCATCCACACGACTGGCAGCAAGAGGGCCTGGAGCTGCACGAACTTCAATTCCGCTCCTAGGTCACGAGGGCGACTCCGTCACGGGCAGCGATGACGGGTCGCCGGAGGCGAACGGGCCGACGGCGTTCCCGGCGGATCGGAAGCATGGCATGGGTGACCGATCCGGCGGCCCGGTTATCCACAACGCAGGGTTATCCACAGGCGGCGGCTTCTGGCACGCGGCCGCCGACCCTTCTCGGCCAACCTGCTTGCCATGACGAAGCTGAAAGTGCGCACCCCCGCTGACCTGATCGCTGCGGTGCCGTTCCTGATCGGGTTCCATCCGGCGGACAGCCTGGTCGTCGCGGCGGTGACGGGTGCCAAGCTGGCGTTTGCGGCCCGCATCGACCTGCCGGAGCCGGGCATTCCCGACCTCGAAGCCCGGGCACCGGTCCTCCACCTCGCCGCGCTGGTCGCCGAGCAGCGGCCCGAATCCATAGCCCTCATCGGGTACGGCGACAGCGACCGCGTCACACCGTCGCTCCGCCACCTGTCGCACGCCCTGTCACGTGCGGGCCTGCGGATCGTCGACGAGTTCCGGGTGGCCGACGGCCGCTACTGGTCGTACCGGTGCATCAAGCAGAGATGCTGCCCCCAGGACGGGCGGCTGTGCCATCCCCCGGACAGCGTGGTGGCAGCGGAGGCGACCTTCGCGGGAGCGGTCGCCCTGCCCAGCCGCAGGGACCTGGAAGCGCAGCTCGCGCCCGTGACCGGAGCGGATCGCGAGGCCATGGACGCGGCCGACGAGCGAGCGCTGACCAACCTGCTGGATCTGCTTCGGCAGGAACCGGCGCAGGACGACGGCGGGACGGCGTCCGAGGCCGAGGACCGATGCCGCTCGGAACGTCTGATCCTGCGGGCGGGCCGGGCGGCGGTGCGGTCTGCGGAGCGGCGCTACCGTTCTGGTGGTCGGCTGTCCGACGACGAGGTCGCCTGGCTCGGCCACCTGCTCACCTCGGTGCCCGTGCGCGACTACGCCTGGATCCGCAGCGGCATGGACGACTGGCAGATCTCGCTCTGGTCGGACGTGGTGCGCCGGGTCAACCCTCAGCGTGTTCCGGCGCCGGCATCGCTGCTCTCCTTCATCGCGTGGCGCACCAACCGGGCAGCCTTGGCGGCTGTCGCGGTGGAGCGAGCCCTCGAGGTCGACCCGCACTACTCGCTGGCCGAGACGATGAACGCCACGCTGTACTCCGCCGTCCCGCCCTCGACGGTGGCCGGCTGGCCCACTCCGACCGGCCGGCCCGCTCCGGAAGAACCGGGCTACTCCGGCGTCGAGGACGAAGATCCCCGGGCAAAGCTAGGCGGCAGCGATCCCGGCGCGCAGAACCGCGAGGCGAACCCGGACGCCATGGCGCCTGAGATGCCCAGCGATGAGGCCGCGGCACATCAGAGGACGCGGCCAGGCGAGACAGGCGAGAAGGCGGGGCCGGGCACCGAGCCCGGCCAGACGGCGGAGCATGGCACGGAGGCAGACCAGACCGCGGAGCCGGGCATCGAGGCGGGCCGGACGGTGGAGCAGGGCATGGAGGCGGCCCGGCCCGTGGAGCCGGGCATCGACGCACTGCCACGGGTGGGCGAGCAGGCGCCGGGGGCCGTCGGCCGGACCGGGGAGCCGGGCATCGGGGCAGGCCGGACGGCGGAGCCCGACAAGGCGGACCTGGGCGGCGAGACGGGAACATCGGGCTGTCGCGAGACAGGGGCACACCTGCGCAGGACAAGGCCGGTCCGCAGCGACAGGAGATCATGCGGCCGACCGGCATGGCCGGCCGGCCACAGAACCATCACCGGAGGCTCGGTGGAACGTCGTACCGTTCGCCGTCGGCGATGACACCGTCCCATTCGTCCCGTTCAGGGAGGATGGGTCTCCCGCCGTACGGTCACCGGCCGGAGGCGGCCCGAACCGGAAAGTCGCAGCGGCGCTGTCCGGTCGGGTTGTCGGCCGTCTGGTGCGGTGCCGGCACCGGTGCAGTGCGGGCACCGGGTCCTCGCCCACGGAGGTCGCTCGGTGTCCCGCGCGGAGCGCTGGTGTGCGCGGGTGTTTCTGGCCGGGTCACGTACGGGACGACCCGGAGGTCCCGCCGTGAGTGTCTCCGCGGTGCCGCGGTCGCGCGGGGCCGCATACCGCCCCAGCTGTCCATGCTCGAGACCCACGGCGGGGCCGAGTTGCCATGACGCGGATTGAGTTGCCATGACGCGGATTAATGAGTGGCTAATGCGCAGGGAACTCAGACGACTACACGATGTGCCCCTGCGTAGACGTTCATCGACCGCCCGCGGAGGAAGCCGACGAGGGTCATTCCCGCCTCGTCCGCCAGTTCCGCCGCGAGGGTGCTGGGTGCGGAGACCGCCGCGAGCACCGGGATTCCGGCCATCCACGCCTTCTGGGTCAGCTCGAAGCTCGCCCGTCCGGACACCAGCAACAAGTGCCCGGCGAGCGGCAGGCGGCCCTCGCGCACCGCCCATCCGATGACCTTGTCGACCGCGTTGTGCCGTCCGACGTCCTCGCGGAGCACGACCAGCTTCCCGCCCAGACCGAAGAGGCCTGCCGCGTGCAGTCCGCCCGTACGGTCGAAGGTCTGCTGTGCGGCGCGCAGCTTGCCGGGAAGCTCGGCCAGGGTCCGGGCGGCGACGGACACCTCGTCGGCGCTCACGTCGAAGCGAGACCGGGTGCGGACGGCGTCGATGCTGGCCTTGCCGCACACGCCGCACGAGCTCGACGTGTAGAAGCCGCGGCTCGGATCGGTCGCCGGCGGCGGGACGTGATCGCCCAGCGCGATGTCGACCACGTTGTAGGTGTTCGGCGCGTCGGTGCCCGCGCACAGCTGAGCGGTGACGACGTCGGAGGCCGACCGGATGATGCCCTCGCCGAACAGGAATCCCATGGCGAGGTCGATGTCCTGGCCCGGCGTGCGCATGGTGACGGCGAGCGGTTTCTTGCGCAGTCGGATCTCCAGCGGCTCCTCGGCGGCCAGCTCGTCGGGACGGCGACGTGGTCCCCCGGGCGCGTCCAGGTCGATCTTCGTCACGGGTCGCCGGTTCGTCGTCCGCGCCATGCCGCCAGCCTATGGTCTGCTCCTCCGCGCCCGGCCGCCGCGCCGAGGCCAGCTCGACCGGTTGGCTTTCACGCCGCCGCCCCACTGCGGTGAGGAGGGGCCGGCCGGATCAGGCCGCACGCCGCCGCCCGCCGCCCGATGTCCGCGAGGCGAAGCAAGGCAGGGCGCGGCGGGCAGGCGGTCCGGGTCGCACGCCGGCGCCGTCCGCTGTGGCGAGGGCGAGAGGCGGGTCGGGTCGCACCGGCGCCGTCCGCTGTGGCGAGGGCGGGAGGCGGGTCGGGTCGCACCGCCGCCGTCCGCTGCGGCGAGGCGACGCCGGGTCGGGTCGCACGCCGGCGTCCGCTGTGGCGAGGTGGGGGTAGGCCGGGTCGGCTCGCACGCCGCGGTCCGCTACAGCGAGGCGGGGTCGTCCGGATCGGCTCTCACGCCCTCGGTAACTGCGGCAATTGGCCGCTGACGGACCCGATCCGCGCGGCTTCTCCGGGTTGTCGGGCTCCGCGCGGTCACGCTCGCGGGCGCGGCGGGATACGGTACGTACGTGGGGGGATTCGCGGCGGTGGTGCTGGCGGGCGGTGCGGCGCGTCGGATGGGTGGGGCGGACAAGGCTGCCCTGCCGGTGGCCGGGCAGTCGATGCTGACCCGTGTGCTCGCCGCGGTGCACGATGCCGATCCTCAGGTGGTCGTCGGTCGAGTGCCTCCCGACCTGCCCGTCGAGGTGGCCTCCACGAGCGAGGAGCCGCGGGGAGGCGGGCCTGTGGCGGCCACGGCGGCGGGGCTCGCGCTGGTCCCGCGGGACGTCAGCTTCACCGCGCTGCTCGCCGCCGACCTGCCGTTGCTGACCGGTGAGGCGATCGACGTGCTGCGGCTCACCGTCGAGTCCGCACCGCTGGAGGGTGCGGTCTACCGCGACGCGGAGGGCCGCCGGCAGGCGTTGTGCGGGGTGTGGCGTACGAGCGCGCTCCGGGACGCCGTCAGCAAGCTCGCCGAGCAGCGTGGGGGCCTGCACGGCGCGTCGATGCACGCGCTGCTGGAGCATCTGCGCTTCATCGAGGTCTCGTGGCGGCGACCGGGGCCGCCGCCGTGGTTCGACTGCGACACCGACGACGATCTGCGGACCGCCGAGGAGTGGGTCCGGTGAACGTGGCTTCGCGGCACGGACGGTGCCGGGGAGGAGAGCGGGTGAACGACTGCTGCGGCACCGATGACGGCCCGCGGACCAGCGAGGTACGGCACCGATGAACGTCCTCGACGAATGGATCAAGGCGGCCGCGGCAGAACTCGGCCTGAGCGCCACCGACGTGGCACCGGCAGCGGACGCGGCCCCAGGCAGCACCGATGTGGCACCGGCAGCGGACGCGGCCCCAGGCAGCACCGATGTGGCACCGGCAGCGGACGCGGCCCCGGGCAGCACCGATGTGGCACGGGAGGCACCATCCGCGACGGCGCTGGTGCTGGACGTGGCGCGGGACGTCGCGCACAACGTCGTGCGTCCCGGCGCACCGATCTCGACCTACCTGATGGGACTTGCCGTGGGCCGCGGCGCCGACCCGGCCGACGTCGCCGCCCGCCTGAGCGAGCTGGCCAAGAGCTGGCCCACCGGCGACCGGTAAAGGCTCCGGCTCGGGTGCGGAAGGCTCCCCGAGAGCGAGGGCCGCTGTCGACGGGAGCGGATCGAGAGTCGCGACTCGTCGGCACCGCAAACGCGGCCCGACGAATGCAAACCCCCGAGGCGGCGCCCGCGAGGTCCGGACGGCGACGGGAGACCGCGGCACGAGCCGATCGAAGCGCCTCGGAGGCCCGGGAAAGACGGATCGGGATTGAGACGCGCCCGTGAGGTGGTCCGGCGGCTCGATAGGGTGACGGGGCGGAGGTGACGATCATGACGGCGGAGAACACTCCTGATCAGCCCGAGGGCGTCCTGCTCGACGAGCCGACCACGGCCGACCTGCGGGCCAAGGTGACCGAAGCGTGGCGGGAATTCGCCTCGTCACTCGCCCTGCTGCTGCCCACCCTGAGCGCCGGCGCGCACGTCGACCTGACGCTCGACCCCACCGCGTCCGGCACCGGCACCGCCGTGTACTCGGTGAGCATCCGGGTGCTGCCCGACGGGGTCATCGAGGCGCTCGCGGTCGGCAACGCCGCGCTGCCCGAGGGTTTCCGGATGGATCGCGCGTCGGTCGCCGATCTGGTGGCGCTGGGCTGGTCGCCGCCGGGGGTGCTGGCCGGTTCGGGTGACTCGTTCGGGCTGCGGACCACCATCGATGCCGCGAAGCAGCTGGCCACGATCGTCTCCCGGACCCTGCGGGACGTGTACGGCGCGCCGCACCCGGCGTTCCTGGTCTACCTCGTGCACGACGAGGACGAGGAGCCGATCGAGACGGCGCCGCTGGCCACCGCCCGGCACGAGCCGTCGATCGACCGGGAGCTCAGCCTCGACGATCTTGACGAGGACGGCGTGCTCTCCGAGGCGCTGGCCACCGCCGCCGACGAGGTCGTGCCGCTCGAGGAGCGGGTCCGTACCGTGGTCGCGACCATGTCCAAGACCACGGTCGACCAGCTCCAGGTCGACACCGACGGCGACATCGGCATCCGGGCGGGCTCGGCGATGGTGTTCGTCCGGGTACGGGACAATCCGCCGCTGGTCGACGTCTTCTCGCCGATCCTGACCGAGGTCGAGCCGACCGAGCAGCTGTACGTGAAGCTGTCCGAGCTCACCAACCGCATGCCGATCGGCCGGCTCTACTGCGCGCAGGACACGGTCTGGGCCTCGATTCCGGTCTTCGGCCGCAACTTCCAGGCCACCCACCTGATGCTGGCCGTGCAGGTCATGACGGGCCTCGCCGACGAGCTCGACGACCGGCTGCACGGCGAGTTCGGCGGCAAGCGCTTCTTCGGCGAGGGCGACAAGCCCGCCCCGGCGAAGTCCGCCCCGGCCGACGGCGACGACCACCGCACGGGGATGTACCTCTAGACGGCGGGTAGCCAGGCCAGCTTCTCCAGGGTGGACAGGCGCGACGCCTGCAGGCCGCCGGCGGAGAGCGTCCACAGTGTGTCACCGATCACCAGCGAGCGGCGGACCAGCGGCTGCCGCAGCGTCGCCAGCTCCCGAACGCCGGCGTCGGTGACCTGCAACGCCAGCGCGCCGCCCGGGCCGGCGCCGTCGGACGAGACCGTCGACACGGGTACGACGAGCAGGTTCGTCGCCGGCCACCAGAGCAGCGCGTGCGGGTCCCACTCCGCCTCGGAGTAGCCCCCGGCGATGTGGTGCTGGGCGAGCCGTCGCGGCCGGGCCGGGTCGGCGACGTCGAAGAGCGAGACCTGCGTGCCCTGGATCCTGCCGTTCGTGTCGGCCTCCTGCCCGATGCCGATGAGCCTGCCGTCACCGGCCGGCTGCAGGTGCGCCGAGTATCCCGTGATCTTCAGCTCGCCGGTGACCTTCGGCCGCGCGGGGTCGGCGAGATCGAGGCTGTAGAGCGGGTCGGTCTGCCGGAACGTCACGACGTAGCCGCGCGGCCCGACGAAACGTACGGAATAGATCCGCTCCCCCTTGCCGAGGCCGTCCACCATCCCGGTCTGCACGAGCTTGTCGCCGTCGGATCGCAGCACGCGTACGGCCGACTGTCCGGCCTGCTCGTTCGTCGTGGCCACGCGGAGATGCCCGTCCCACTCGGACATCGCGTACTGGTTGATCAGGAAGCCGGGGACGGTGCCGGCCGCCGCGTACACGGGAGGCTGGTTGCCGTTGAGCACGAAACGGTAGAGCTCGGTCTCCTGCCGGACCGGCATCCCCGCCCCGCCCTTGAACCAGCCGACCCGCCAGCGCTGGTCGTTGGCGAGGTAGAGACTGCTTCCGGTGGCATACACGGTGTCGCCGTCGGCGGTCACCGTGACCGCGTCGCCGCTGCCGAGCACCGGCTTCGTCAGGTCGAACGTGAGCACGCTGACCAGCGCGCCGCCGGAGTAGTCGGACGGCCGGCTGACCCGCCCGCAGTCCGCCGTGCCCTTCGACGTGCTCCGGCCGGTGGTGACCTCCCAGGAGGGCAGCCACGCCGTGACCGGGGCCCGGTCGATCACCTTCCGCTGGGCCTCGATCCGCTCGTCGTCGTCCCACGCGGCCGGCAGCTCCCGGAACGGGATCCGCGGCGAGGTGCGCAGGACGATCCGGGCCGTGCTGCCGGTGAGGCGGGCGTCGACCAGGCTGCCCTCGGCCCGGTAGCGGCTGATGATCTGCGGTGGCCCGGAGATGTCGACGGAGATCAGCTCGGTTCTCGTGGCGGCGGGCATCGTTGTGGAGTCCGCCGCGTAGCCGGCCCAGCCGCCCGGGACCAGGACGAGCGCCACGTCGCCGGCGAGGAGCAGCTCCAGCGGACCGCTGCCCTCTCGCAGCCGCAGGTCGAGCGTGGCGGTCTGGGTACGGGTCGCCGCGTTCACCACGCGCAGCGCTCCCTGGTCGACCGTGACGATCCGGCGCCCGTCGGTCTTGACGATGTCCGGCTCGTCGGCGTCCCGTTCGTGGTTGTTCGTGCCGGAGTGCTCCGGTGGGGCGCCGCCCGGTGCCTTGGCGGTCACCCCGGCGCTGTCGGCCATGGTGCGGGCGCCGCTGGCGAACAGCTCGGCCATCCCGCCGGACCCCGGGAGCCCGTACGGTCCGACGCTGGCCTTGGCCGCCCGCTTCAGGTCGGCCTCGAGCTGCTGACACGAGTCGAAGGCGACCAGCCGCATCGGTCCCGGCGCGGGCGGCGGCGGGGTGGGCGGCGACGATGGCGCCGTACAGCCGCTGAGGGGCAGCGCGACGGCGAGGGCGGCACAGAGCAGTGAGCGGCGCGACATGGGGTTGGGACGCGGCGTGACCGTCCGCGGTTCCGGCTAGTTCGCGGTGGGCACCGGTGTCGGCGTCTCGACGAGCCGGGAGAGCACGACCATGCTGCGGGTCGAGGTGACGAACGGCTCGGCCCGCAGGCGTTCGAGGGCCTGCTCGAGGTGCCCGATGTCAGCGGCCCGCAGGTGCACGAGCGCGTCCGCCTGCCCGGAGACGGTGTACGCGCCGACGACCTCGGGATGGCGCCGGGTGGCGACCGTGATCTGGGCGGGCGTGGTGCGGCCGGTGCAGAAGAGCTCGACGAAGGCCTCGGTGGTCCACCCGACGGCGGCCGGTTCGATGACGGTCGTGAATCCCTTGATGACGCCGCTGGTCCGGAGCCGGTCGACCCGCCGCTTGACCGCCGGGGCGGAGAGCGAGACCTTCGCGCCGATCTCCGCGTACGAGGCGCGGGCGTCGGCGACGAGCAGCGCAATGATTCGCTTGTCTACGGCGTCCATCTGCAACGATTCGCCTCCGACGAGCAAGGGATTGAGCTGTTTCGGTCGTCCCAGCGTACCTACCCTTTACTGCATGAGCCACACGGAGCGCTTGCCGCGAATCAGGACATACCTCATGTGTCCCCCTGAGCACTTCACGGTCGAGTACGCGATCAACCCCTGGATGGACACCACTGTCCCGGTTGATCCCGCTCTGGCGCTCAAGCAGTGGCAGATGCTCAAGGACACCCTGACCGACCTCGGCCACACGGTCCACGTCCTCGACCCCGTGGCCGGGCTGCCCGACATGGTGTACGCCGCCAACGGCGCCTTCTCCGTCGACGGCAAGGTGTACGGCGCGCGCTTCAAGTACCCGCAGCGCGCCGCGGAAGCCGCCGCCCACCGGCAGTTCTACGTCGGCGGACCGTGGACCTTCACCGACCCGGAGCACGTCAACGAGGGCGAGGGCGACTTCGCCTACGTGCCGGACGCACACGGCGGCCTGATCCTGGCCGGCCACGGCTTCCGTACGGACCCGGCCGCGCACACCGAGGCGCAGGAGGTGCTGGGCCGCCCGGTGATCTCCCTGAAGCTGGTCGACCCGGCGTTCTACCACCTCGACGTGGCCTTCGCGGCGCTCGACGACCGCAACGTCACGTACTTCCCGGGCGCTTTCTCGGAGTCTTCGCAGCGGGTCCTCGCCCAGCTCTTCCCGGACGCGGTCATCGCCGACCGCGCCGACGCCGAGGCCTTCGCCCTCAACCTGGTCAGCGACGGGCGCCACGTCATCCTCAACACCGAGTCCACGGCGCTGGGCGAGAAGGTGCGCGCGGCCGGCTACACCCCGGTCTACGTCGAGCTGAGCGAACTCAAGCGGGGTGGCGGCAGCATCAAGTGCGCGGTCGCCGAACTGCGCCCCTGAGACAGGGCCTGATGCGGGCCGGTGGCCGGCGCGAGGCAAGATGGATCGCATGAGCGACGACACCCACACCGCAGACAAGCAGGAAGACGGCTCCGTCATCGTGGTGGGCCCCGACGGCCGCCCCATGGGCACGGTGGAGTCCGACGGCACGATGAAGGCCGAGGAGCCGGGCAACCTGATCGAGCAGCCCGCCAAGGTCATGCGGATCGGCAGCATGATCAAGCAGCTGCTCGAGGAGGTCCGCGCCGCCCCGCTGGACGAGGCGAGCCGGGGCCGGCTGCGGGAGATCCACCAGCGTTCGATCAAGGAGCTGGAGGACGGCCTGGCGCCGGAGTTGCAGGAAGAGCTGGAGCGGCTGTCCCTGCCGTTCGAGTCGGAGACGCCGCCGAGCGAGGCGGAGCTGCGGATCGCCCAGGCGCAGTTGGTCGGCTGGCTGGAGGGCCTGTTCCACGGCATCCAGGCGGCGCTGGTCGCTCAGCAGATGGCCGCGCGGCTCCAGCTCGAGCAGATGCGCGGCGGCAAGGGGCGTCCGGCGCTGCCCATGGGACCGCACGGCATCATCCCCGGCATGCCGGGCCAGGGCGGCGAGGGCCACGGCCCGACCGGGCAGTACCTATAGCCCGTACAACCGCTCCAGGTACGCCGCGACCCCGTCCTCGTCGTTGGTGAGCGCCACCTCGTCGGCGACCTCCTTGACGGCGGGGTGGGCGTTGCCCATCGCCACGGAACGGCCTGCCCATGCCAGCAGGGGCAGGTCGTTCGGCATGTCACCGAAGGCGACCACCTCGGCCGGGTCGATGCCCTCCCGCTCGCACAGCCAGGCCAGCCCGGCGGCCTTGGTCACGCCCGCCGCGGAGATCTCCACCAGCGCCGACGAGGAGGAGTGGGTGGCCTCGGCCAGCTCGCCCAGGGTGCGGCTGACCAGCTCGGCGAACTCGTCCGGGCCGTGCTCCGCGGAGCGGGCCAGCAGCTTCACCGCCGGTGCCGTGGTGAGCTCCTCGGGCGTGGTCAGCATCCGTACCGACTGGTGCTCGACGTCCCAGTGCAGCGGCCACTTT
Source organism: Couchioplanes azureus (assembly GCF_014648355.1). Lineage (GTDB taxonomy): Bacteria > Actinomycetota > Actinomycetes > Mycobacteriales > Micromonosporaceae > Actinoplanes > Actinoplanes azureus. The sequence goes on along the minus strand of NZ_BMQY01000001.1, from coordinate 1,321,634 downwards.
TCCTCGTACCAGAAGCTTCTGCCGTTCTCGACCTCGACGGCCAGGGCGACGTCGGGCACGGCCTCGCGCAGCCGCTTGGTCACGTCGAGCAGCAGTTCGACGGAGAGCGGGGCGGCCCGCAGGATCTCGTCGGTGTCGGGGTCGTAGACCACGGCGCCGTTGGCGCAGACCGCGGGCAGCGGCTCGGCCATCTGGTCGTAGAGCTGGCGCAGCCAGCGCACGGGCCGGCCGGTGACGAGTACGGCGGGCACGCCACGGTCGTGCAGCCGGTCGAGGACGTCGATGGTACGGGGACTGAGCGTGCCGTCGTCGCGGATGAGGGTGCCGTCGATGTCGGAGGCGACGAGGCGGAATGGCGGATGCATCACCTCGACAGTAGCCGGTCGAGAAAGACCGCCACCCCGTCCTCGTCGTTGCTGAGGGTCACCTCGTCGGCCGCCGCCAACAGGGTCGGGTGGGCGTTGCGCACGGCGACCCGGCCCCACCCGGCCCAGGCGAACATGGGCAGGTCGTTGGGCATGTCGCCGAAGACCAGGACGTCCGCCGGGTCCACCCCGACGGCCTGCGCGACCACGGCCAGCCCGGTGCCCTTGTCCACCTCCGGCGGGCAGATCTCGACGTAGTTCAGGCCGGCCTGGGTGACCGTCGCCACGTGCGGCGGCACGATGCGCTGCGCGGCGGCGAGCAACTCGTCGACGTCGGTGTCGAACGAGCGGGCGAAGGCCTTGATCACGTCGCTGGTCAGGCATTCGTCGCGGGTACGGGGCTCGACCGTCACCGGGTAGCGCCAGGTCGGGTCGTAGTCGCCCCAGAGCGGGGCGTCGTCGTGCTCCAGCGCCTCCACCATGACGGAGAGCGGCCCGACCTCGGCTTCCAGGCTCTGCAGGACGATCGCCAGGTCGCGGCCGGGCAGGCGGGTGTTTCTGAGCAGTTGCCCCTCGTTCTGGTCGAGGACCCAGCCGCCCTGCGCGAGCACGAGGAAGTCGGCGGCGCGGATGTCGTTGCGGGTGAGCTCGGTGAGCCGTGGCCCCCGGCCGGTGGCGCCGACGATGCGGATCCCCGCGGCCCGGACCCGGTCCAGGACCTCATGGGTGTACGCGGACACGGTGTCGTCGCTGCGGACGAGGGTGCCGTCGAGGTCGGTCGCGATGAGCTTCGGCAGACCGGGCTGGGCCATCTGAACCTCCGAGGGTGGCGAACCCCCGCGGAGGGCGGAAGGAAAACGGTACACCGGACCGGCTACCAGCTGCCATGACTTCTGGTAGCCGGTTGGTGTATTCCCAGTTAGCGGATCGGCTCGAGGACGTCGCGGCCGCCGAGGTACGGCTGCAGCGCCTTGGGCACGCGGACGGACCCGTCCGGCTGCTGGTGGTTCTCCAGGATCGGAATCAGCCAGCGGGTCGTGGCGAGGGTGCCGTTGAGCGTCGCCGCCGTCTGCGGCCTGCCGTCGGCGTCCCGGTAGCGGATGTTCAGCCGCCGGGCCTGGAACGTCGTGCAGTTCGACGTCGACGTCACCTCGCGGTAGCGGCCCTGCGACGGCACCCAGGCCTCGCAGTCGAACTTGCGCGCGGCGCTGGAACCCAGGTCGCCGGCGGCGACGTCGATCACCCGGTACGGGATCTCGACCTTGGCGAGCATCTCCTCCTCCATGGCGAGCAGCTTGAGGTGCTCGGCCTCGGCCTCCTCGGGCTTGCAGTAGGAGAACATCTCCACCTTGTCGAACTGGTGGACGCGCAGGATGCCGCGCACGTCCTTGCCGTGCGACCCGGCCTCCCGGCGATAGCACGACGACCAGCCCGCGAACCGCTTCGGGCCGCCGTCCAGGTCGAGGATCTCGTTCGAGTGGTACGCCGCCAGCGGCACCTCCGACGTCCCCACCAGGTAGAGGTCGTCGGCCTCGAGCCGGTAGACCTCGCTCGCGTGGCTGCCGAGGAAGCCGGTGCCCTCCATCGCGTCCGGCCGGACCAGCGACGGGGTGATCGACGGCACGAAGCCGTGCTCCACCGCCTGGGCGATGGCCATCTGCAGCATGCCGAGCTGGAGCAGGGCGCCGACGCCGGTGAGGAAGTAGAACCGCGAGCCGGACACCTTCGCGCCGCGCTCGGTGTCGATCGCGCCGAGCGCCTCGCCGATCTCGAGGTGGTCGCGCGGCTTGTCGATGGCCGGCAGGTCGCCGACCTCGCGCAGCACGACGAAGTCGTCCTCGCCGCCCGGCGGCACGCCGTCCTGCACCAGGTTGGGCAGGGCCAGCTGGGCGCGGCGCAGGGCCTCGTCGGCCTCGCCCGCGGCGGCCTCGGCCGCCTTCACCTCGGCGGCCAGCTCCTTGGTGCGGTTGAGCAGGGCCGTCCGCTCGTCGCCGGAGGCCTTGGCGACCTGCTTGCCGAGGGACTTCTGTTCGGCCCGGACCGACTCGAAGCGCTGGGTCGCCGCCCGCCGCTCCTCGTCGGCGCGCAGCAGCTCGTCCACCTTGTCGGTGGACTCGCCGCGCAGCCGCTGGCTGGCACGGAACGGCTCGGGATCTTCGCGCAGCAGTCGCAGGTCAATCACGATTGACGAGCCTACCGGCGGCGCGGATCGGTTCTCACCCCGATATGCCGCCGGGGATGGACTAGCGTCAAGCCATGCCTATTCGCACTGCTTCCGCCCGCTGGTCGGGCAACCTCACCGAGGGCTCGGGAACCGTCAGGACCGGCAAGGGCGGTTACGAGGGGAACTACTCCTTCAAGTCCCGCTTCGAGGAGGGCGAGGGAACCAACCCCGAGGAGCTGATCGGCGCCGCGCACGCCGGCTGCTTCTCGATGGCGTTCTCGAAGGCTCTCGCCGACGAGGGCTTCACCCCCACCTCGGTCGAGACCACCGCCAAGGTCCACATGGACAAGACCGACGCCGGCTTCAGCGTCACCCGCATCGAGCTGGAGACGGTGGGCGACGTCCCCAACGTGGACGCCGGCACCTTCTCCAAGATCGCCGAAGCCGCCAAGGAGAACTGCCCGATCTCCCGCCTGCTCTCCCCGGGCGCCCAGATCACCCTGACCGCCACCCTGTCCTGAGGCAGGGCTTCGTCGTGCTCCACCCGCTTCCCGGCGGGTGGAGCACAATGGGCGGCGTGCCGGTCGAGATGAGCCGTGAACGCTTCGAGGAACTGGTCGGCGAGGCCCTCGACGAGGTCCCGCCCGAGCTGCTCAGCATGATGAACAACGTGGTCATCCTGGTCGAGGACCTGCCGCCGGACGGCACCCTGGACCTGCTCGGGCTCTACGAGGGAACCGACCTGACGCGCCGTGGCTGGGACTACGCCGGCGTGCTGCCCGACCGGATCACCATCTACCGCCTGCCGACGCTCGACGTCTGCGACACCGAGGACGACGTCGTCGACGAGGTCGCCATCACGGTCGTGCACGAGATCGCCCACCACTTCGGCATCGATGACCAGCGGCTTCATGAGCTGGGCTGGGGATGAACGTTGCCCGCTGGCCTTACTCTCTGAGAGTCAACGCCTACAGGAGGACTTCATGCGCAGCGAACTGTTCTCGGCCGAAAACCTGGAGAAGGAGTCGGCCCAGCCCGGCCTGCGTCTCCAGAACTCCAAGCTGCTCAAGGCGGAGCTGAACGGCGAGTTCATGGCCCGCGTCGGCTCGATGGTCGCGTACCAGGGGCAGGTCCAGTTCGAAGCGCTCGGCTCGGGCGGCCTCGGCAAGTTCCTCAAGCAGAAGCTGACCGGCGAGGGCGTACCCCTGATGAAGGTCAGCGGCCACGGCGACGTCTTCCTGGCGGAGAACGCCGCCGACATCCACCTCATCGACCTCGAGCCGGGCGACGGCCTCTCCATCAACGGCGCGAACGTGCTCGCCTTCGACTCGACGCTCAACTACGACATCAAGATGGTCCAGGGCGCCGGGGCGCTCTCCAACGCGGGCCTGTTCAACTGCGTCTTCACCGGCTACGGCCGCATCGCGGTGACCACCAAGGGCACGCCGGTGGTGCTGACCGTCGACCAGCCCACCTACGTCGACCCGCAGGCCGCGATCTGCTGGTCGGCCAACCTGCAGACCGGATACCACCGCGCCGAGCAGATGGGCCTCGGCACGCTCCTGGGGCGCACCACCGGCGAGCGTTTCACGATGAGCTTCGCCGGCCAGGGGTTCGTGGTGGTCCAGCCGTCGGAGGAGCCGCCGGGCGGGTTCGCCGGCGCCGCGCACGGTCAGCAGCAGCAGGGTGGGATCCTCGGGAATCTGCTCGGGAACTAGATCAAGATCAAGAGCTTCCTGTCGTAGCTCGGTGGGGGGTGCGGACCGTCGCTCCCGCCGAGGCCGGGTGCGGGGATCCAAGGAGCTGGCGCTCCAGGACGGATCCCCGCCCCCTTCCTTCTGCGTGAGTGGTCACCCTCGCCAAACCCGCGGTCGGCCGCGCTCGCCGGCGCGCGGCCGGGTCGGCGTCGGCAGAATCGGCGGCTTGCCGGCGGTCAGCGGTCGGTAGGGCCCGCGGGCTCGCCGGCGGTCAGCGGTCAGTAGGGCTCGCCGGCGGTCAGCGGTCAGTAGGGCTCGCCGGCTCGCAGGCGGGTCAGCCAGGCGGCGCTGTCGGCGAAGTCCTCGTTCGTCAGGCCCGGCTGCGACGGCGGCGGCTCCTGCTGGGCCCGCTTGGACCAGCGGTGGCGCGGGTAGGACCCGAGGAAGCGGACCTCCGCGCAGATCCGGCGCAGGCCCTGGAGCGCTTCGCCCAGCCGCGGCTCGGCCACGTGCCCGGTGCAGTCGAGGAAGAAGACGTAGACGCCGAGCTGTTCCCCGGTCGGCCGGGACTCGATCCTGGACAGGTTGATCCCGCGGACGGCCAGCTCGGTGAGCACCGACAGCAGCGCACCGACCCGGTCGTGGGCGATCATCACGGCCAGCGAGGTCACATCGTCCCCGCTGGGCGGCGCGGGCGGCGCGGGCCGGGAGAGCAGCGCGAACCGCGTCACCGCGTCCGCGTGGTCGGCGATCTTCTCGGCCAGGATGGTGAGACCGTTGCGGGGCACCCCGATCGGCGCACAGATCGCGGCGTCCACCTCCCCCACCGCGGCGGCGATGGCGGCCGCGGCGTTGGAGAGCACATCCACGACGACGGCATCGGTGAGATTCGCCCGCAGCCACTCCCGGCACTGCGCGGAGGCCTGCGGGTGCGCGGCCACCGTACGGATCGCGGCCAGCGGTGTCAGCGACGCCGAGGCCAGCACGAACTCGACCGGCAGCACCACCTCCCGGGTGATGACGAGCGGGCTGCCGGTGCCCAGCTCGTCCAGGGTCACCGGCACGGCCCCGCCGACGGAGTTCTCCAGCGGCACCAACGCGGCGTCGGCCTCGCCGGCCCGCACGGCCTCGAGCGCCTCGGGCACGCTGCGGGCCGGGGTCCGGATGCCGCGCTCGGCGGCGGGAATCGTCCGCAGCGCCTGCTCGGTGAAGGTGCCCTCGGGCCCCAGATACACGAATCGGGTGGGTGGCGTACCGGGCATTCCCCCACCCTAAGGCCCCACCGAGCCCGTTTCCGCACCACGGTTGCCGCCGGAGCCGTCGCGCCGCGGTGTCAGACCCCGCAGGCGAGGACGCGGATGCCGGGGGGAGCGTCGGCGCGTACCCGCTTGGTGCACACGTCGGTGCCGGCCTCCACCAGCTCCAGCGCGGCGGGCTTCCCGGTGGTCACGACGAAGAGGGGTTCGGGCTTCTTCTCGCCGGTGCGGGGCACGATCTCGATGGTGGAATATTGCCACGTACCCGAGCAAAAAGGCCCAGCGGTCACGGTGAGCGGGCGATCGGGAATCCCGGCGGTTCCCCGCACCACGGCGACGATCTGAGCCGGGCTCGGTCCGGCAGTGCACCTGGGGGCGGGCGACGCGATCGGGGTCGCCGGAGTGGTCGTCGTCCCGGGGACGGGAGGCGTGTTCGGCAGCGGCGGCAGGCCCGTGGGCGGCCCGCCGGGCGGCAGGCCTCCGGTGGGCAGGCCCGCGGGCGGCACTCCGGCCCCGGGCGGCAGCCCGCCGGCAGGTGGCACGGTCGGCATCGTCGGCAGCCCGAGCGACGGAAGTGCGGAACTCGACGGGCCGGCCCCGGCGCTCCCCGCCACCACCGGGGGCGCGGTCACCGCGGGCGCGGGCGGCTCACCGCACCCGCCCAGCAGTGCCACCCCGCCCAGCAGCACCGACGCGCCCATGACCGGCATCGGCAGCGTCCGGGACCGGGCCCGGCGGCGACCATCGTCCCGCACCCGCCCATGGTAGGTCGTCCACCGGCACAAAAGGGATCTAGCCGCCCAGCCCCGCCCATCCGTTCAGCGCGGGCACTCCCGCGCCGCCGTGGTGGACTGCGGTTCCGGGTCGACATCACCAGTTGCCGGCGGCGAGCTCGCCGCCGGGCCGGTCGCGCCGCCCGCCGCCTGCGGCGACAGGGCGCGAAAGCCGCCCGCCGCCTGCGGCGACAGGGCGCAAGCCGCCCGCCGCCCGCGGCGACAGGGCGCAAGCCGCCCGCCGCCCGCGGCGACAGGGCGCGCGCCGCCCGCTAGGGCTGCCGTTCGCTGTCCATGTGTCTGTGCGGTGCCGCGTCGGCGGCGGGCGGTGCGGTCTTGGTCAGACCGCCACTCGGTGACCCGCGGCCGTGAGGGTGTCGACGGCCTCGCTGAGGCGTACCAGGGGCACCAGCAGATAGTCGGTGTCGAAGGTCGAGAACGCGACGATGTTCACCCGGGCGTCCGCGAGCGGCCCGACCAGGGACGCCAGGACGCCGGTCAGGGCGAGGTCCAGGGGCCCGACCACGCGCAGGCATCGCCAGGCGGCCTCGATGGTCGCGCCCTCGGGGACCCGGGTGGTGGGGCAGATGACGGAGATCTCGTCGGGGGCCCAGGTCACCGAGATGACGCCCTTGTCGTCCGGACCGCTGCTCAGGGAGGTGGGCAGGGCGGTTCCGGCGGGCAGCCGGCACACCGCGTACTCCTCCGGGAGCAGGTCGAGATCGAGCATAAGGGCACACTACGGTCAAGGGCCCGGTCATCCCAATGGGTTACCGGTGCGTTCAATGCCACACGAACGACCGGGCGTGTGACCCGGACGTGCCCAGGTGACGATCTTGGTGACGAATCGGATCAGGAAGACCGCACGACGGCGGACGAACCGGGCCGCGTCATGGTGGAGAGGCGGACGGCCGCCAGGTCAGTAGCGGATCGCGGAGAAGAAGGTCAGGGAGGCCACGACCCGGCCGTTCTCCACGATCGGCGTGGCGATGGCGTCGACCGTGACGTGCCGGTCCCGGGCCGGGGGCTGGATGCGCATCAGTCCCCGGGTGAGCTGCTCCGAGGTCAGCGCCAGCAGGGGCGGGATCTTCTCGATCTCCGGTTCGGTCAGGTCGCCGCCGCCGGCGGTGAAGTCGATCAGGCGGAGGGCGCCCTCGCCGCCGAGGAGGGGGCGGCCGACCACGTCCGCGCCCTTGCCGAGGCCGAGCAGGTCACTCGCGGAGGGGGAGACGGCGACGACGGTGGCGCTGACGTCGATCACCAGGCATGGCTCGACGGCCTGCCAGACCGTTGCCGCCCACCGGTCGATGTTCGAGACGAACTCCGATTCGTCCGGCGTACGCGCCTGGGGCACGAACGCTCCCGACAGTGAGAGCTCGACGTGCGCCACCCGCACCTCCCTGATATCCGTGCCGTCCGGCGGACCTGACTCCGGCCGGATCGGCGAGGCCCGGAGACCCGCGGTCTCACACCTCGCGCGTCCGGCCGGCGTCGCTCACGTCGACCCGCGACCGCGAGCGCTGCACTGGGAGGAACGTTACCGGTGGGCTGACCGCTTGTCAGCGGCCGTTTGGTCGCCTGTGTACCAGCGATAGTCCCCCGCCGGACCGTACGGAGCGTTGGCCCAGGTGCCCGGGTGTTGCGCCACGGCGGAGAGTTTGCCCGCGGTGGCGGGCGAGATGCGGGCGCCGCCGGCGATGAGCAGGCGGTCGAGCTCCTTGTGCGTGGCGACCAGGCAGTCCTTGGGCAGGCCGTGGACGCTGATCACGCCGGAGCCGACGAAGGCCAGCACGGGTGTCACCGGCACGGTCAGGCCGACGGCGGAGCTCATGGCGCGTCCGGCCCGGCGCGCGTCCCGGCGCGCCTCCGCGACGTACGCGGGACGCTTGCCGTTGATCTGCACCACGTCGCCGGCGATGAGGACGCGGGCGCGGCCGTGGTCGGCGACCGTCACGGCGTAGACGCCACCGGGGCCGATGGCGAGGAAGCCGGCGCGGTCGTCGCTGGGGTCGTGCTCGTAGCCCGGCGAGTCGGTACGCGGCCAGTCGACGATGTGCCAGGCGGGCCCGAGGCGGTCGAGGCGGGTCAGCGCGCGGGCGCCGGCGGCCTCGAGGCGGCGGGCCTCCCGTTCGGCACGTCGGCGGCGGGCCCATTCGACGGGGCTGGGGCGGACCGGTTCGAGAGCGGCGGGCGGGATGGTGTGGCGAGGGTCGAGGGCGGGGGGATGGGGGCGATGGGGCACGGGCAGGGCGGGGCGTGCGGGGAAGACAGTCACTGCGACCTCCGGCAAAAGGTCCATCGGGCTCTCTTTCCACTACGGTAAGTGTCTGACCCGGTACTCAAGCAAGCCATCGCACCGGAAAGAAAGCGGAATGAGTGGGGATGAATGCCGCATTCACGCACAAGCTCTTTTTCCGTATGGTGCATCACGCGACCTAGGACTCCCCTGGGATCCGAAACGTCCTCAATCAAGTTAGCGTGGCCTTAGCAGCGGCGCATCCATGTCTCGGATCTTGGCGCAATGTCACAGCATGGATGCGGACGGTAAGGACAAAAGGGTCTCGCCCCGCGCCTGCTCCTCGAAGGTCATAGGCTCGACCCGTGCCTCCTTACGTCGACAGTGAAGTCGCCCGGCTCGCCACCGTCATGCTGCACCGCCCCGGCGCGGAGCTCGCCCGGCTGACTCCCCGCAACAACGACTCCCTGCTCTTCGACGGGATCCCCTGGGTCGGGCGGGCGCAGGAGGAACATGACAAGTTCGCGCAGGCCCTGCGGGACCGCGGCGTCGAGGTGCTCTATCTCGGCAAGCTGCTGGAGGAGACCCTCGCGGTCGCCGAGGCGCGCGACGAGCTGACCCGGGGCGTGCTGGAGAGCCACCGGCTCGGCGACGCCCTCCGGGAACGCGTCGCGGCGCACCTGGCCGACCTCGGCCCCGTGGAGCTGGCCCACGTCCTCATGGCCGGGCTGGCGCACGAGGAGGTCAAGCCCGGCCCCGGCCGGACCGGCGGCCTGGTCTACGAGCTCATGGACCGGCACGACTTCGTCATCGACCCGCTGCCGAACCTGCTGTTCACCCGCGACTCGTCGGTGTGGGTACGCGACCGCGTGGCCGTCACCAGCCTCGCCATGCCCGCGCGCGGCCGGGAGACCACGCTGACCCGGGCCATCTACACCCACCATCCCCGGTTCGCCGGCACGGAGCTGCTCTACACCCCCGGCCTGGAACACGTCGAGGGCGGCGACGTGCTCCTGCTCGCCCCGAACGTGCTGGCGATCGGCGTGGGCGAACGGACGACCCCGGCCGGCGCCGAGCGGCTCGCCCGCCGGGTGTTCGCGGCCGGGCTGGCCCACACCATCCTGGCGGTCCCGATCGCGCAGGAACGGGCCACGATGCACCTCGACACGGTCTGCACGATGGTCGACGTGGATGCCGTCGTGATGTACCCGAACATCGCCGACACGCTGCAGGCGTACCCGGTGACGCCGGGCTCGGACGGTGAGCCCGTGGTGGGCCCGGCCCGTCCGTTCCTGGAGGCGGCGGCGGAGGCGATGGGCATCGACCGGTTGCGCATCATCGACACCGGCCTGGACCCGGTGACCGCCGAGCGCGAGCAGTGGGACGACGGCAACAACACCCTGGCGCTCGCGCCCCGGCTCTGCGTCGCGTACGAGCGCAACGTCGAGACGAACGCCCAGCTGGAGCGGGCCGGCATCGAGGTCGTCGCGATCAGCGGCTCGGAACTGGGCTCCGGCCGCGGCGGCCCCCGTTGCATGTCCTGCCCGGTAGAGCGGTCCCCGCTGTAGGAACCGACGGCAGGTGCGTCCCCAGGGAGACGCACCTGCCGAAAATCAGCGCAACGTCAGCTGGCGGCCGACGAGGCCCTGCTTGGCGCGGCGGGCCGCGCTGTCCAGCGGGCCGGTTTCGGCCAGGGTGTCCGTGTAGCGCTTGGCGAAGTCGGCGAGCGGAGCCTCCCAGTCGGCGCCCTCCGGCTCCCCCGGCACGTCCCAGACCGGGACCAGCAGGCCGTGCGCCCGGAACATGCCGGCGAACTTGGTGTCCTTGCCCAGCAGCAGGTCACCCGCGGCGGAGAGCCGGGCGAGCGCGTCCAGGGCCGCGTCCTCCGCCTCCGGCAGGACCCAGCGGACGTGTGCCTTGTCCGGCACCCGGCACCAGTACGCCGCGTGTGCCGCCGTCAGCCGCACGGTGGGGTAGATGGACGCGTTCGCGCGTTCGAGGGAGGCCTTCACGGTGGCGTCCTCGGCCTGCTCGGCGTCGAGCCAGTATTCGAAGCCCTCGTGCATCTCGATGTCGAGCGGCCCGTCCACGAGGATGTCCTGCAGTCGGGGGCCCTCGCCGGGCAGGGCCGGCACCGCGACGGTCGCGCCCGGCGGGGTGCGCAGCGCGCACAGCACCGCCTCGGCGATGTCCCGGGAGACGTCCCCGGACTGGATGTGGCGCTGGAGGCCGACGAAGACGCGGCCGTCCTGGCGGGTCATCGCGGGCCAGGCCATCGGCAGGACCGTGGAGAGGGTGACCGGGCGGTCGCCGTACTCCTCGATGATCTCGGGCTTGAGGGTCAGCGGCGCGGAGGCGGCCGGTACCAGCTCGCGCAGGGCGATCCATTCGGTCTCGTCGGCCAGGCCCTCGAACGGCCGGGCGACGAAGATGTCACGCACCTTCTGGCGCTTGGGCGCCGCGTCGGCGGCGGCTCGGGGGTTCTTTCGACGCTTGCTCACGGCGACCCAGCCTAGGCGGTGCCCGGCTGATCCGGCGTACGCGGCCCGCCGTGTTTCGATCGATCATGGGAAGTCGATGTCCCGAGCGCGCGGGGCGGCGGCGGCTCAGGCGCGCGGGAAGCGGACCTCCGCGACGGTGCCGCCGCCGGGGCGCGGGCGCAGCGACACCCAGCCGTGCTGCCGCTCCACGATCCGGCGGACGAGGTAGAGCCCCAGGCCCGCACCCGCACCGGCGGTGCCCTGCCAGTAGCGCTCGAACGCGCGCTCGACGTGCTCGGGCCGGATGCCGATGCCCCGGTCCGCGACCCGGAACGTCACCGTGCTCTCGTCGCCCGCCGCGGTCACCGTCACCTCGGTCTCGGCCGGCGAATACTTGTCGGCGTTCGTGGCGAGCTCGGTGAGGATCGTGGCGAGCGACTCCCGGTCGCCGAACGCCTTGGGCAGGTCGCCCGGCAGGTTCTCCAGGACCAGCCGCCGGCGCAGGCGGGCGGGGAGGGCGGCGGCCGCGGCGCGCAGCGCTTCCGCCAGGTCGAAGGGGCCGGGCGGCGCGCCGCCGACCTCGCCGTCGTCGCTGGTGGCCGAGAGCAGCCGATCCACCAGCCGGGCCAGCTCGCCGGCCCGGGCGCCGATCGCGCGGACGGCGTCCTGGCGGCCCTGGTCGCCCAGGGTGTCCCAGTGGTTCGTCAGCGTGTCGGCGTACCCCTTGATCACGGTGACCGGGGTACGCAGCTCGTGGCTGGTGACCGCGACGAAGAGGTCGCGGTCCTCGTGCCGGCGGTCCTGGTCGGTGGAGTCACGGAAGGTCACGACGCGCATGGCCGGGGTGCGCGGGAGGTCGCCCGCGGTGACCGTGAGCCGGCGCCCCGAGGGCAAATGATGGATGAGGACCTGGCCCGGCGGGGGCACCGGGAACGGCAGCTCGTGGTGCAGCGCCTCGGCGGCCGTGCGTCCGGTGAGCCGCTCGGCGGCCGGGTTCCAGAGCTGGACCACGCGGTCGCGGTCGACGACCGCCAGGCCGTCGGCAAGAGCGGCCACTACCGGGCCGTCGCCGTGCACGGGAAAGCCGGCCTGCCGGCCGTAGAGGTGGCCGGCGGTCGCGGCGAGGAGCTCGAGCACGGCGTGGTGCTCCGGGTCCGGTTCGCCGCCTTCGCCGTAGGAGACGTAGAGGGCGCCGACGACCGCGTCACCCACCGCGCAGGGGGTGCCGAGCACGTACCGTACGTCCGTGCCGTCGCCCCGGCCGGCGATCGCATCGTCGAGCGCGTCGAGCGGGAGGAACTGCGTGCGGTCGGCCTCCGGCACGGTGACCCGGCGGCCGAGCGCCCCGGCGCAGCGGCCGGCGCAGGCGATGACCCGGCCGTGGCCGGGGCCGTACTCGGCGAAGCCGGCGCCGAGCGCGCCGAGGACGTCCTGGGCGAGCCGGACGAGGCGCCCGAGCATGGCGAGGCCGGTGTCGCCCGTGCCGATCCGCTCGAGGAGCGCGATCTGCCCCCGCGTCAGCGCGGCGTAGTCGGGTCTATCCGGCATGTCTGCGAGTGTGCCTCGCTTATCGCCGTTTGGGCATACCGATAGGCGTGGATCCGGGCGATTATCGGGCCACAGTGGCTGGCGTCACACATCCGGTGCGTCGGCGAGCCGGTCGATCACGAAGCGTGGCCGGTCGGTAATGATCCCGTCCGCTCCCTGCGCCAGTACGGTTTCCAGATCATGACCGTCGTTGACGGTCCACACGTAGGTCTGCAGACCCGCGGCGCGCAGCGCGGGTATCAGGTGCGGCCGGGCGCGGACCAGGCCGATGCCGGGTCCGGCGATGCGGGCGCCGAAGGGCAGCCGGCCCCGGCCCACACCCGGAGGAAGGATCTCCAGCAGATAGACGGTCGGGATGCCGGGCGCGAGGTTGCGGATCCGGCGCAGAGCCAGTGCCGCGAAGGACATGACGGTCACCTGTACCGGCAGCTCCGGCGCCGGCTTGGCGAGCCCGTGCCGGTGCAGCGCCCGCACCAGCCGGCGCTCGACCTCGGCGCCGTACCGTGAGGGGTGTTTGGTTTCGATCAGCAGCCGGACCTGGCGTCCGCAGGCGCGCAGCGCCTCCAGCAACCCGTCGAGGGTGAGCAGCCGGGTGTGGTCCTCCAGCGGCTCCTCCAGCGTCGCCGCCGACGCGTGCCAGGAGCCGAAGTCGAGGGCGTCCAGCTCGGCGAGCGTCTTGGCGCTCACGCGCCCGGTGCCGTTGCTGGTCCGGTTCAGCCGGCGGTCGTGGACGCAGACCAGATGCCCGTCGCGGGTCAGCCGGACGTCGCATTCCACGCCGTCGGCACCCTCGTCGAGTGCCCGCAGGTACGCGGCGAGCGTGTGCTCGGGGAGCGCGTCGGCGCCGCCCCGATGCGCGAAGACCAACGGCCGCCCGGGTCTCACAGCACGCGGGCCGGCTGACCGTTCTCGCTGACGACCTCGCGCCCGGCCGCGGCCCAGGCCTGCATGCCGCCGTCGAGGTTGCGGACGTTGTCCCACCCGTTGCCCATGAGGTAGGAGACGACCTGGCCGGAACGCCCGCCGGAGCGGCAGACCACCACGACCTGGGCGTCGTTCGGGATCTCGGCGACCCGCGCCGGGACCTCCATCATCGGCATGTGGTGGGCGTCCGGCGCGTGGCCGGCCTGCCATTCGTCGGGCTCGCGCACGTCGAGCAGGAAGGCCGCCGGCTCGACCTGGGACGGCGTCACGCTGGGTACCTGTGGTCCGAACACGATCCCCAGGGTAGAACTACTTCTCGTTGGCCACGACGTCCGGGTTGGCGAGGATGAACTCGGCGAGCCTGTCCCGGCGGACCGCCTCGTACATCTCCATGCTCTTGGGCGTGATGGTCTCGCGGCCGTTGCCGTCGCCGGCGAAGGTGCCGTTGTTGGTGCGCAGCAGCACCATGTCGTTCGCCGCCACGCCCTTGAGGCCGAAGATGAACTCGGCGACCGGAATATTGCCGGTGTCCAGGACGAACGCCTTGCCGGCCGCCTTGATCAGGTTGTTGACCTTGACCGGGTTGGTCAGGATGCCGCTGCTGGCCGCCTTCTTGGCCATCGCCTTGATCAGCTGCTGCTGGTGGCGCTGGCGGTCGTAGTCGCCGTTCTTGAGGCCGTACCGCTGGCGGGCGAAGTCCAGGGCCTCCCAGCCCTCCATGTCGCGGCAGCCCTTCTCGTGCCAGACCTCCTTCTTCGTGCCGCCGGCCTTGCGCGCGTCGGCGAGGTACATCGGCTTGCCGTCGACCAGCATCATGTGGCGCGACTTCACCCGCTGGTCGACACACATGCGCACGCCGCCCAGCGCGTCGATGACGCTCTTGAAGCCGTTGAAGTCGATGATCGCCGCGCCGTCGAAGGTCATCCCGGTGTTGGCCTTGATGGTCTGCGCCATGAGCTGCGCGCCGCCGGTCCAGCCGCCGCCGTTCTGGGCGCCGTGGAAGAACACCTCCGTGGCCTTCGCGGTGCCGCCCGGGTAGTTCGACATGGGGAACGGCGGCACCTTCATCGCGGTGTCCCGGGGGATCGACACGAGGTAGGCCTGGTCGTGGCTGGCCGGGATGTGCAGGGCGATGATGGTGTCGGAGCGCAGGTCGTCCACGGCCCACCGCTTGCGGGCGTCGACGCCCATGAGCAGGATGTCGACCGGGCCCCGCAGGTCGCCGCCGCCGTCGCCCCTCGACTTCTGGTTCCCGCCGAGCAGGTTGCCCTCGGTGACGTTGCTGGTGGCGCTCCGGACCAGCCAGTTGGTGCCCGCGAGGCCGGCGCCGGCGGCCATCATCAGCACCGCGCCGAAGACGATCGTCATCTTGGCCCAGAGCGGGTCCCTGCGCCTCCTGGCCGGCAGGGCCGGGGCGATCGGTCGCGGAGCGGTGCGCTGGATGCTACGGCCGCCATCCCGTTCCGGCGACGAAGGACGCCGGGTGGTCTGGACGGTCATGCGTTCTCCAAGCGCTCGGGGCAGACGGCGGAAGTCACCTTACGTTCAACTTCGCTGTCGTGCGATATCCGTTCGGTGTCGAGGGATGCACGAACCGTCAAACCACCACGGCGCGGGTGGCGAAACCGCCGACCCGCGCCGTGTGACCGAATTACGAGGACTCAGCCACCCGCCTGGCTCGACGACTTCTTGCCGTTCGCCGCCATCCACTCATCCATCTTGTCGGCAGCCATCGCCTTGTACAAAGCGAGTGCGTTCTCCTTGTCCGAGACGACGACGCTCTGTCCCTCGATGACCTCGCTGCCCTTGTTGGGGCTGGTGAGGAACTTGAGGTTGTTGCCGCGCAGGTTGCGGAACTGCAGTGCCATGTCGGTCAGCGAGAAGTCCTTGTCGGCGGTGATCGCGTTGGTGACCGCCTTGAGGAAGCTGTTCAGCTTCGCCGGGTTGGTCAGCGTCCCGGTGCTGGCGGCCTTGTCCATCAGCGCCTTGAGGAACTCCTGCTGGTGCTGCATCCGGGCGAAGTCACCGCGGGCGAACTGCTTGCGCTGGCGGACCCAGTCGAGGGCCTGGGCGCCGTCCATGTGCATGGTGCCCTTGGTGAACTTCCGGTACGGCTTGTGGATCGAGGTGATGCTCTGCTCCACCTTGAGGTCCACGCCGCCCAGTGCGTCGGTGACCTCCTTGAAGCCGCCGAAGTCGATCGCGAGCACGTGGTCCAGGTGCACGTCGGTGAAGCACTCGACGGTCCGGACCGCCCGGGGCAGCCCGCCGAAGGCGAACGCTGCATTGATCTTGGCGCGGCTGCCGGTGTTGCAGTCGGCGTTGTTGGACTCGGGCACCTGCACCCACAGGTCCCGGGGGATCGAGACCAGCTGCGCCGACTGGTGGTTCGCCGGGATGTGCATGATGATCATGGTGTCCGCGCGCCAGCCGTTGGACGAGTCCTTGATGGCGTCCGGGTCCCGCGAGTCGCTGCCCACCAGGAGCATGTTGATCGCGCCGTCGACCGTCTTGGCGGGCCGGCCGTTGGTGAGCTCGGAGAACGCGTCCGTGCGCTTGAGGTCGCTGTTGAGCCCGTTGGCGTAGCCGTAGAGCGAGACGCCCGCGACCAGGCCGATCAGGATGACCGCCGCACCGGCCACCAGGGCGATCCGGCCCCAGCGCGGCTTGCGCCGGCCCTTGTACGGCCGCCCGCCCGGCCGGCCACCCGGTCCCCGCGGCGGTCCGCCCGGTCCGCCCGGTCCGCTTCCGCCGCCGGGGTAGTCGTCGAAGCCGTCGCCGTACGTCCGCCCGGCGGGCCGGGTGGTGCCGCCGTAGGCGCGACCGCCCCCGGACCACTGGCCGCCGGCGGGCCGCTCGCCATAGGTGCGGCCGCCGCCGGGACGACTGGTGCCCACGCGGCCGGAGGAGCCGGGTACCGAAGCGCGGTTCATGGCGCCCGGCATACCCGCCGGACCCGGCGCCCAGTCCCGGCCGGCGGGGCTACCCCAAGGGGACGAGATCGCAGACATACCTTCAGGTTACGTACCCGCATCCAGGCAAAGCGTGCATCGACACCGGCTCGGCACGAACGGAGGAGACAATTACCGTTCGTAAATCGTTCACTACTGCGACGAATTCCTCATTGTCCGAAGAACTCGATCGTGCGGCGGAGCCCCTCCTCCGGCGCGATCCGCGGCTCGTAGCCGAGCAGGGTACGGGCCAGGGTGAGGTCGGGGCGGCGCTTCTCCGGGTCGTCGGCCGTCCGCGGGACCAGCTCGATCCGGGACTCGCTGCCGGAGAGCTTCACGATCAGCTCGG
This sequence comes from Couchioplanes azureus, assembly GCF_014648355.1. Lineage (GTDB taxonomy): Bacteria > Actinomycetota > Actinomycetes > Mycobacteriales > Micromonosporaceae > Actinoplanes > Actinoplanes azureus. The sequence continues at coordinate 1,304,891 of NZ_BMQY01000001.1, read as the reverse complement.
CCAGCTCCAGCATGGTGACCTCGTGCTCGGTGCCGCAGTTGATCGGGCCGGTCTCGCCCGAGTCGAGCAGCAGCAGGATCCCGCGCACCAGGTCGTCGACGTAGGTGATGGACCGGGTCTGCGTGCCGGTGCCGTGCACGGTGATCGGCGCGCCGCGCAGGGCCTGGGAGATGAAGGTCGGGATGGCCCGGCCGTCGTCCGGCCGCATGCGGGGACCGTACGTGTTGAAGATCCGCACGATGGCCGTGTCGAGGCCGTGGAACCGGTGGTACGCCATGGTGGCGGCCTCGGAGAAGCGCTTGGCCTCGTCGTAGACGGCGCGGACGCCGATCGGGTTGACGTTGCCCCAGTAGCTCTCCGGCTGCGGGTGCACGGCCGGATCGCCGTACGCCTCGGAGGTGGAGGCCATCAGGAAGCGGGCCGAGTCGGCGACCGCGCGGTCGAGCAGCGCCAGCGTGCCGGCCGAGCCGACCTTCAGGATCTCCACCGGGAGCTTGGCGAAGTCGGTGGGGCTCGCCGGGGACGCCATGTGCAGGATCGCGTCGAAGCGCTCGGCCAGCGCGGGATGGGCCGGCAGGCCCTCGGAGACGTCCGCCTCGACCAGCGTGAACCGCGGCTCGGCGGCGAGGTGGGCGACGTTCTCCCTGGTGCCGGTGACGAAGTTGTCCAGCGCGACGACCGTGCAGCCCCGGGCCAGCAGCGCGTCCACGACGTGCGACGGCACGAAGCCGGCCCCACCGCTGACCAGAATCCGATGTCCCTCGCCGAACCGCTGCTGCACTGACATGAGGCCACTCTAGGCGAACGGGGCCGGCACGCCGTCGCGCGCCGGTCCCTTTTCGTGCCGTGCTGGCGTCAGTGCGCGCCGTGACCGGTCAGGGACCGGACCTCCAGCTCGGCGTACTTCTCGGCGTCACTCTCCTTCGAGAGCACCGTGCCGATCCAGCCGCACAGGAAACCGAACGGGATCGACATGATGCCCGGGTTGGAGAGCGGGAACCAGTGCCAGTCCGACGCCGGGAACATGGCCGTCGGCGAGCCCGAGACCACCGGCGAGAAGAACACCAGCACCACCGCGGCGCCCAGGCCGCCGTAGATCGACCACAGCGCTCCGGACGTGTTGAACCGCTTCCAGAAGAGGCTGTAGAGGATCGCCGGCAGGTTCGCCGACGCCGCGACCGCGAAGGCCAGCGCCACGAGGAACGCCACGTTGAGGCTCTGCGCGAAGATCGACAACACGATCGCGATCGCGCCGATCACGAAGGCGGAGATGCGGGCCACCCGTACCTCGTCGCGCTCCCCCGCCTGGCCCCGCTTGATCACACTGGCGTAGAAGTCGTGCGCCACGCTCGACGACGACGCCAGGGTCAGGCCGGCCACCACCGCGAGGATGGTGGCGAAGGCGACCGCCGCGATGATCGCCAGCAGCACCGCGCCGCCGGTCTCGCCGCCGAGGTAGTCGATGCCGAGCGCCTGAGCCAGCTGCGGCGCGGCCGTGTTGCCCGCCTTGTCCTGCGCGGTGATCGCCGAGCCGCCGACCAGGGCCGCCGCGCCGAAGCCCAGTGCCAGGGTGAACAGATAGAAGGTGCCGATGATGCCGATCGCCCAGAGCACGCTCTTGCGGGCGATGCGGCTGGTCGGCACCGTGTAGAAGCGGGTGAGGATGTGCGGCAGGCCGGCCGTGCCCAGCACCAGCGCGATACCCAGCGAGAGCAGGTCCATCTTGCTGTAGAAGGTGGTCGAGGCACTGGCCGTCTCGACGCCGTAGCGCAGGCCCGGCTCGAGGAACGCCGCGCCCTTGCCGGAGCGTTCGGCCGCGTCGCCGAGCAGCGCCGACAGGTTGAACTTGTAGTGCGCCAGCACCAGCAGGGTCATCACGAGGGCGCCGGTCATGAGCATGAACGCCTTGACGATCTGCACGTACGTGGTGCCCTTCATGCCGCCGACCACGACGTACACGATCATCAGCGCGCCCACCAGGATGATCGTGGCGACCTTGGCGGTGCCGGCGTCCATGCCGAGGAAGGTCGTGTCCGCCTTGATGCCCAGCAGCAGGCTCACCAGCGCGCCGGCGCCGACCATCTGGGCGATCAGGTAGAAGATCGACACGACGATGGTCGAGACGGACGCGGCCGTGCGGACCGGGCGCTGGCGCATCCGGAACGCCAGCACGTCGGCCATCGTGTAGCGGCCCGAGTTCCGCAGGAACTCCGCGACCAGCAGCAGCGCGACGAGCCACGCCACGAGGAAGCCGATCGAGTAGAGGAAGCCGTCGTAGCCGTAGAGGGCGATCAGGCCGGCGATGCCCAGGAAGGACGCCGCCGACATGTAGTCGCCGCCGATCGCCATGCCGTTCTGGAAGCCGGAGAACTGGCGGCCGCCGGCGTAGAAGTCGGTGGCCGTCTTGGTCTGGCGGCTGGCCCAGACCGTGATACCCAGCGTGATCGCGACGAAGACCAGGAAGAGCGTGATGGTGAGGGTGCGGCTCGTCGAGGTGGACGCCTCGGCCGCGAGTGGTACGTGGGACCCGATCACTTCGCCGCCTCCGTGTCCGTAGTGGTGCCCTCGGTCTCCCGAGCGGCAACGTCCTCCGGATCGCGGGTGGCGGGAACGTCCTCCGGCTCGCGGATGGCGGGGACGGCCGTGCCGGCGAGCTCGTTGCCGATCCGGTCGGCGATCGGGTCGAGTTCCCTCGCGGCGTAGCGCGAGTAGTACCAGGCGATCACGAAGGTCGAGACGAACTGCAGCAGGCCGAGCAGCAGCGCGACGTTCAGGTTGCCGAGGAGCTTGACGGACATGAAACCGCGGGCGTACGCGGACAGCAGCACGTACAGCGCGTACCAGAGAAAGAACGCGATCGTCATCGGGAAGACGAAGTTGCGCAGTTTCCGGCGCAGCGCGGAGAACTCGGCGGAGCGCTGGACCTCCAGGTATCTCTCGGCCGGGGTCGCATCGGTCGTCAACGGGCTCACCACCTCGGATGTGGGGGAACAGGTCTGCGAGCACCGTACGAACGGGAACCGGCCGAAAAAGGCCGCCGGTCGGCGGGGTGCGCCGAGCGGCGGCCGGGGTGCGCCTATCGGTCGAGCCGCCGGTAGCGGCCGCGGAAGTGCAGCAACGGCTCCGCGTCGGCCGTGCCGGAGAAGACGACGCTCTCGATGGTGGCCTCGACCAGCATCGCCCATCCGTACGGGCGCTCCGCGTCGAAGCGGCACGCCGCCCACGTCCCGGCCCGGGCGGGTACCGGGCCGAACGAGGTCTCGACCCAGTCGCCGCTCGCGAACAGGCCGCCCGGCGCCGGCATCAGCCCGGCGAACTTGTCGGCGAGCTGCTGGTCTCCGGGGCCCAGCGGGGTGACGGCGAACCGCTTGGCGGCCCGGACCGCCTCGAAGAGGTCGCTCTCCTCGTCGACCAGGCCGAGGACCCGTCCCGGGTCGCCGTCGGCGACGACCATGGAGGACACGGTGAGCCCGGCCGGCCCGGGAGCCGTCCAGAGGGTCACCGGAGCGGCGAGCCGTCCCCGCAGCCGCCGGATCGGCGACTTGTCCTGGTCCGGGGTGGCGAAGGGGTCGGTGGAGTGGATGCGGCCACCGGGCTCGGGATTCACGTGAAACATTCTGCCGCGGGGTACGCTGGCCGGCGTGAACACCGCGCGCGTACAGGGCTGGTGGTCGTCCTAGGGACGGCTACCCCTGCGCGCTCGGGCCGTCCGTTCGGACGGCCCGTTCTTCGTTTCCGCGGGGCCGTCCGGCAACCCCGAGGAGACAGAGATGACCACCATGACCGCCCCGCTCGAGGACCGGATCGCCGCGGCCCCGAGCGGGTTCCGCGTGCTCACCGGCGACCGGCCGACCGGCCCGCTGCACCTCGGCCACTACTTCGGCACCCTGCGCAACCGGGTCGAGCTGCAGCGATGCGGCGTCGACATGTTCGTGACCGTCGCGGACTACCAGGTGCTGACCGACCGGGACGTGGCCGACCGGCTCGTGGAGACCGTCGACGGACTGGTGCTGGACTATCTGGCCGCCGGGCTGGATCCGGAGCGGGCCACGATCTTCGCGCACAGCGCCGTGCCCGCCCTCAACCAGTTGCTGCTGCCGTTCCTCAGCCTGGTGACCGTGCCCGAGCTGCAGCGCAACCCGACCGTCAAGGACGAGATCCGGCACTCGCGGCAGCGCTCGGTCAGCGGACTGATGTTCACCTACCCGGTGCACCAGGCCGCGGACATCCTCTTCTGCAAGGGCAACCTCGTGCCGGTCGGGCAGGACCAGTTGCCGCACATCGAGGTCACGCGGACCGTCGCCCGGCGCTTCAACGAGCGGTACGGCCCGGTCTTCCCCGTGCCGGAGGGACTGCTGAGCGTTGCGCCGGTGCTGGCCGGCACCGACGGCCGCAAGATGAGCAAGAGCCGCGGCAACGCCATCGCGCTGTCCGCCACCCCGGACGAGACCGCGCGGCTGATCAGGGCGGCGACCACCGACGCCGACCGGCACATTACGTACGACCCGGAGCGCCGGCCGGGAGTCTCCGGGCTGGTGCACCTCGCCGCCCTGTGTCTGGGCCGCGACCCGCAGGACGTCGCGGCCGAGCTCGGTGGGGCCGGGGCGGCCGCCCTCAAGCGGATGGTCACCGAGGCGGTCAACGAGTTCCTGGCTCCGCTGCGGGAGCGGCGGGCGGCGTACGGGAAGGATCCGGGCTTCGTCCGCTCCGTCCTCCGTGCGGGCAACGCCCGCGCGAACGCGATCGCGGACCAGACCATGCGGGAGGTACGGGAGGCGATGGGCACGGTCTACTGAGCGGCGCTCACCGTGGCGAGCAGTTCGGGCATGCGCCGGTCCAGCATGGGGCCGGCCAGGCGCAGTCCGATCACGAAGGCCGCCGCGCCGTACGCCACTCCCACCGGGAGCCCGAGCCACAGCCAGGCGTCGCCGAGCATCGCCGAGCCCAGGTGCAGCGGCGCGGTCGCGAGCGCCGCGCCGAACAGCGCCGCGAGGCTCAGCAGGCCCTTCACCATGCCGCCGCCGGAGGACATGGCGAACGGGTTGGTGGTGTCCGGCAGTGCGTACGCCGCGCGTACCGACATGGGCAGGACGATCGCGAGCCCGACCCCGTAGGCGGCCACGAGCATCCCGAGCAGGGCCGGAACCTCCGCCGGCCGGCCGGTCACCGCGCCGACGACCAGGGTGATCGCGAGCAGGGACGGCCCGGCGTACGCGGAGAACCCGGCGGCCCGCGACGCCAGCTCGACGCGCCCGGGCACGCCGGCCACGACGTTGGCCGCGTAGGCGCTGCCCTCGAAGCCGAACTGGTTGGCCAGCGTGACCGCCGCGAGCGCGCCCACGAACGCCAGCGTGCCGGTCGGCGCCGACCTGGACTCGCTGGTCACCGTCACGAACACCGGCAGGAAGACGCCGACGACCAGGAAAGTGATCAGGCTGGCGCGCCGCCGCATCTCGCGCCACCAGTAGCGCACCTCGCGCGCCGTCAGCGCACCGAACCGGGTGGCGGGCAGCCAGCGCGGGAGGAGCTCCGCCACCGGCCCCCGCCGCGATGCCGACCGCTGCCGCGGCCGCGCGCCGTCCGCCGCGCCGAGCATGGCCCGCTCCACCGTCGCGGACCACCACCACAGCAGCAGGCCGATCGAGGCCGTCACCAGGACCGCCTTGACGGGTACGGCCCAGGCCCGGCCCGCCGCCACGTCCACACCCATGCTGTACGGCGCGCCCAGCGGCGTCCATGCGACCACGTCGGCGACCGCACCGACCCGGTCCCAGTCGGCGTACTGCGCCCCGCCGAGCGCGGCGAGCTGGAGCGGGCCGATCAGCGCCGCGAGGGCGGCGAGCAGCAGGGTCGCCAGGTCCCGGGCCCGGCGGCTGCGTAGCGCGGTGGCGAAGGCGCTGGTCACGGCCCGGCTGATCGCCGAGCACAGGAGCAGTCCGGCCGTCACCCCCGCCAGCTCGGTCAGCGCCGCGGCCGGGCCGCCGAGCCGGGCCGCCGTGTGCACCATGCCGAGGGTGGCGGCGAAGGTGCCCAGGGCGGGCACGCCGATCAGCGACGCCACCAGCAGGCCCCGGATCAGCACGGGGCGGCGCAGTGGCAGGAGCGCGAACCGGGCCGGGTCGAGCGACTCGTCCACGCCGAAGAACAGCAGCGGGAGGAACAACCAGCTCAGGACCAGCAGGGCACCGCCGAGCGGCAGGGCGATCTCGGCCGCGCGCTGTTCCTCGACCAGGCCGGGCAGGCTGAAGGCGGCGTACCCGAGCACCGCCCCGAAGACGGCGAACACGACGCCGAGCACGAACACGACCACTCGCCAGGACTGGGCGCGCAGGCCGTTGGCGGTCAGGCGCAGCTTCAGCCGGACGAAGTGGCGGACCTTCACAGCCACGCGAGTTCCGAGCCGGTCGCCGTACGCCCGCCGACCACCTCGACGAACACGTCCTCCAGCGAGCGCTCCCCGCGGACCTCGGCCAGCGTGCCGCGCACCCGGATGGCGCCCTCCGCCATGATCGCGACGTGGCTGCAGAGCCGCTCGACGACCGCCATGACGTGACTCGAGAAGACCACGGTGCCGCCGCCGGCCACGTACCGGTGCAGGATGTCGCGGATCAGGGCGGCGGAGACCGGGTCGACGGCCTCGAACGGCTCGTCCAGCACGAGCAGCCGCGGCGCGTGCAGCAGCGCGCAGGCGAGGCCGATCTTCTTCTTCATCCCGGCGGAATAGTCGACCACCAGCGTGCGGTTGCCGACGCCCAGCTCCAGGACGTCCATCAGCTCGGTGCTGCGCCGGTCGACCTCGTCGGCGTCCATGCCGCGCAGCATCCCGTGGTACGCGAGCAGCTCGGTGCCGGTGAGCCGGTCGAAGAGGCGGACGCCGTCGGGCAGCACGCCGATCCGGGCCTTGGCCGCGACCGGGTCGGCCCAGACGTCGTAGCCGAGGATCCGCACCTGGCCCGCGTCGGGCCGCAGCAGACCGACCGCCATGGACAGCGTCGTGGTCTTGCCGGCGCCGTTCGGACCGAGCAGGCCGAAGAAGGATCCGGCCGGGACCTCGACATCAATTCCGGCAACCGCGACCTTTGTGTCGAATCGCTTCATCAGGCCGTGCACCGCCAGCGCCGGTTCGGAGTTCGAGCGCTGATGGGGGACGGTCATAGCCGGAGAACCTAATAGGAGAAGGCGGGCCGGGCTACCCCTGCGGGTGGCCCGGGCCGATTCCTCACAGCGTTACCGCGTTCAGCCCACGCGTTCGATCACGGCGCGGCGAATGAGGAACTTGCCCGCCTCGCGAACCTGCTCGAAGGCGGCGTTGTTCAGCAGGACGCAGCTGCCGGAGGTGCTGGCGACCTTGACCGTGGTGCTCTTGTTGTTGTCCAGGTTGGTCACCTTGAGGGTGGTGCCGATCGGGAAGGTGCCGCTGGATGCGGCCGGGGCGCCGCCCTCGCCGGAGAGAGTGACCGTCGAGCCCTTGCAGACCACCTCGCCGGCGCCGCCCTGGCCCTGACCCTGGCCCTGGTTGCCGCCCTGGCCCTGGTTCTGGCCCTGGCCCTGGCCCTGGTTGCCGCCCTGGCCCTGGTTCTGACCCTGGCCCTGGTTACCGCCCTGGTTCTGACCCTGGCCCTGGGCGTTGCCGCCCACGCGCTCGATGACGGCGCGGCGAATGAGGTTCTTGCCCTGCTCGCGAACCTGCTCGAAGGCGGCGTTGTTCAGCAGGACGCAGCTGCCGGAGGTGCTGGCGACCTTGACCGTGGTGCTCTTGTTGTTGTCCAGGTTGGTCACCTTGAGGGTGGTGCCGATCGGGAAGGTGCCGCTGGATGCGGCCGGGGCGCCGCCCTCGCCGGAGAGGGTGACCGTCGAGCCCTTGCAGACGACCTCGCCGGCGCCGCCCTGACCCTGACCCTGCCCGTTGCCCTGGCCCTGGCCCTGGCCCTGGCCCTGGCCCTGGCCTTGGCCTTGGCCTTGACCCTGGCCCTGGCCTTGCCCGTTGCCCTGCTGGGGCTGGGCCTGCACGTCGCCGGTGCAGCCCGCGGTCGCGCGGCGCTGGTTGATCAGGTCGACCACCGCCTGCCGGTTCGCGATCCGCGCCTCGGACTGCGCGTCCGGGCTGGCCTTCTGCGCGGCGATGAAGTTGAGGTTGTTCTGCAGGGCGGTGTCGAGTCCGGCGCAGCTCTCTCCCGCGCTACTCAATCCCGTACTGACGGCGAAGGCGCCGCCGGCGAGGGCCGCGGCGGCGACACCGATCAGCACCTTGCGGGTCCGGCCGGTCATTCTGCTTCTCCGGTACATACACCGCTCCTTCTCGTTCGACGAACTGCCCCGTTGCAGCATCGTTATGTACGGAGGGTCGGCACCGAAGGGTTCAGAAAACTTTCCTAAAAAATCAGAGCCGCAACGACTCGGGGGCGTGCAGGCGCAGCATGGTCGCACCGACATCTGCCGGAATACGGCGCTTTGTCAGCAGTGAACCCCCCACCATGACCGCGAAAGCGAGTGGCACAGTCCACGCCGCGGGCTGTCCGATCAGCTCGCCCTGCCAGCCGCTCAGCGGCGGCCCCATCACTGTCAGTAGCACCGCCGCCATGGCCGCGCCGCCGCCGGCAACGATCCCGGCCGCCGCGCCGGCGTCGGTCAGCCCGCGCCACCAGATGCCGAGCACCAGCAGCGGGCAGAAGCTGGAGGCGGCCACGGCGAACGCCAGCCCCACGACCCGCGACACGTCCATGTCGGCCACATGGACCGAGAGCGCCAGCGGTACGACCGCCGCCAGCACCGTGGCGACGCGGAAGTCCCGCACCGACCCACCCCGCTCGGCGTGCAGGATGTCGGTGAAGACCACCCCGGCGACGCTGGTCAGCAGGCCCGACGACGTGGACAGGAACGCCGCCAGCGCACCCGCGGTCACCAGGGCGCCGAGGAACTGGCCCAGATGACCCCCGCCCAGCGCCGCTTCCGGCAGCACGAGCACCACGGCGTCCGTGCGCCCGGTCATCAGCAGCTGCGGCGTGTAGATGCGGCCGAGGACTCCGTACAGGGTCGGCAGCAGGTAGAAGAGCCCCACCAGAGCCAGTACGACCAGCGTCGTGCGGCGCGCCGACGCACCGTCCGGATTGGTGTAGAAGCGCACCAGCACGTGCGGCAGTCCCATCGTGCCCAGGAACGTCGCCAGGATCAGCGAGTACGTCGCGAAGAGACCGGCCTCGCCGCCCGGCAACAGCCAGGCCGCGCCGCGGTGGTCGTCGACCGAGCTGACCCGGGGCACCGGATCGCCCGGCGCGAAGGTCAGTTCGTCGCCTTTGTGCACCCGGACCGCGCCGTCCAGGAGCGCATCCTCCTCGATCACGACGGTCGTCACCGCCGAGAAGACCGGCCCGGCCGGCGGCGTGACCGCCGGGCGTCCGTCCGACTGCCACTGCAACGCCAGGAAGACGACCGGTACGGCCAGAGCCGTCAGCTTGAGCCAGTATTGGAACGCCTGCACGAACGTGATGGCCCGCATCCCGCCCAGGGCGACGTTGGCGGTGACCACCAGCCCGACCAGCAGCGCACCCCACTCGTACCGGCCGCCGGTGACCGTCGTGAACGTGAGGCCCGCGCCCTGCAGCTGCGGCACCAGGTAGAGGCAGCCGATGAAGACGACGAAGACGGTGGCCAGGCGGCGCAGCAGCGGCGAGCGCAGCCGAACCTGGCAGAAGTCGGGCAGGGTGAAGGCGCCGGACCGGCGCAGCGGTGCCGCGACGAACAGCAGCAGGGCCAGGTAGCCGGCCGCGAAACCGACCGGATACCAGAGAACATCGACGCCGTACCGCAGGACGAGCCCGGCGACGCCCAGGAAGGAGGCGGCGGAAAGGTACTCGCCACCGATGGCGGCGGCGTTCCAGGCCGGGCTCACCGACCGGGAGGCCACCAGGAAGTCCGAGGTGGTCCGGGCGAACCGCAGCCCGTACGCGCCGATGCCGACGGTGACCAGGACGACCACGACGAGGCCCGGAACGACGTACGGGTTCACGCCTCGGGCCTGCGGATGACGGCGGTGAAGTCCTGTTCGTTGCGTTCGGCCCAGCGCACGTACGCCCAGCCCACCGCCACCAGGAAGGGGAACGAGAGGAACCCGAGCAGCAGCCACGGCAGGTGCACGCCCAGGACCTTGACCTGGCCGACGGCGGGAGCCACCGCGAACAGCAGCGGCAAGGCACCCAGGCCGGCCACGACGACCAGGCTCAGCCGGACCGCCAGCGCGAGCTGGGCCCGGACCAGCCCCTTCACCAGGGCCTCGCCCACGGGCGTCTGCTCGGCCAGATCCGCGCGGGCCGGATCATAGGCGGACCGCCGCGCCGGCTCCGCTCCCCCGCGCCGGCCCGGGTCCGCCGCCGCGGACCGGACCCGCTCCGCCGCCGCGGGCCGGTTGGGGTCCGCCGCCGGCGGCCGGACCGACTCCGCTGTCCCGGACCGGCCCGGGTCCGCTGCCGTGGGCCGGCTCGGATTCGGTGGCCCGAGCCGACCCGGGTCCGTGAGGGGCCGCCGGGCTTGTCCGGCCGCGTGGCTCGCGTTGGCGGCCGCCGCATCCCTGCGCCCGCCCGCGTCCGGCTCCGGCACGGCGTTGCGGGAGTGGTCCGGGGATGTACGGCGGGCGGAAACGGCCGACTTACGGCGGGCCGCCTCGCCGAGCACGACCCGGGTGCGGGGCGGTTTGCCCGCTGCTCCCGGGTCGTCGTTCATGACCGGCAGTCTTGCCGCTCCGGCGGCAAAGTCAAGGCAATCTCACCAGTTCGCCGGGGTGGACCCGGTGCAGCCCCGGTTCACGGTTGCCGGTTTCTTCGCCAGCGTCTCGCGAGCCTGCTGGCGGCCCAGGTTCCAGCCCCGCCAGTCGTCCGGGTCGATGTCGAGGTCCACCGCGATCGGACCGAGGGCACAGTCGCGCGAGGAGGCGGGGAGGCGGTCGAGCGCCGGCACCGCGTCGGCGGAGAGCTGCGACAGGTACGACGTGTCGATCTTTCCGGTCTTCTCGTACCGGGTGACGTTGTGGTCCGCGATGAGGCGGTCGGGGTTGGCGGCGGCGAGGCCGAGCAGGGCCAGGACACCCGCGGCCACCACGGTGCGGGGCAGCCATGCCGCCCGCAGTCGCACACCGGCGCCGAGGACGAGCAGGAAGACGACGCCCAGCCACAGTTCGCAGAGGGCCACCAGGACGCGCAGCCGGGTCAGGCCGTACGTGTCGGCGTAGAGGTCCATGCGGTGCAACGCCGACGCCACGATGACGAGGGTGAGCGCGGCCAGCGTGCCGAGGACCGCGCGGATCAGCACCCGGTCGGTACGCGTGCCGCGCGGCGCCCACCGGGCCGCGCCGGCCAGTACGGGCAGGGTCAGGCCGGTGACGACGAGGAGCTGCCAGAAGCCGCTGCGGGCGTACTCGGCGTAGGTGAGGCCCTTGGCGAGGACGTGCCCGGCGCCTCCGAAGAGGACGGTGAGCTGCACCCCCACGAAGAGCGCGAAGAGCAGGACGAGCAGGGACAACGGGATGGCCCATTCCAGCCGGGTCACCCGGCGGGCCGCGCCGCCGGCCGATCCTAGGTCGGGCGGCGCGGCCCGCAGGAACGCGGCGCCGCCGAGGGCGAAGGTCGTCACCGCGAAGACGAAGATCCACCGGGTGACCGTCCCGGCGTCGACGTCGGGCACGACCGCCGTGACGATGCGGGCGAATGCCGCGTCCGCGGAGGCGAACAGCGACCCGAAGACGATGAGCAGGAGCACCGAGACGGCGGTGGTCGCGACGAGCCGCGACCGGCCCGCGCCGCGGCGTTGCGTGGTCAGGCCGCGCGTGAGCCAGGGCAGCGCTCGCAACCCGGCGAAGGGAGCGAGGAAGACGGCCAGCGCCATGCCCCGGGCGGACCGGCCGCCCGCGACGGCGAGGATGCCGGTGAAGCACGCCGTGAACAGGCAGAGCACGAACAGCCATCCGGCGGCGCGGAAGGTGCCGACGGCGAGCAGGGCGACCGTCGCGGCCGACCACAGGAAGCGGGCGTTGCCCAGGGCCCGGGGTTGCCAGCTCACCAGCGGCCGGGGTGCGGTGGGCCCGGGCTTCGCCGCCAGCATCCGCGCGACGATCAGGGCCAGGACACCCGCCACCGCGGCGACGGACCAGCCCACACCGGCGCGGTCCAGGGGCACGGCGAGCGCCGCGACGCCGGCGGCCGCCAGGACGGCGGCACCCGCCGCGGGCGAGGCGGAGCGGCCCGGGCCGGGCCAGCGCCTGCCGAAGAGGGAGGTGTCGGCCCACGGACCGAAGAGCGGCGCTACGGCCGGACCCGGCCGCACACCCCCGGCCGGACCCGGCCGCACACCCCCGGCCGGACCCGGCCGCACACCCCCGGCCGGACCCGGCCGCACACCGCCGGCCGAACCCGGCCGCCCATCCCCGGCCGGAAGCGCCCGCTGCTGGGCAACCGCCCCCGGCTGTGCCGGCGGCCCCGGTGGGGTCGCCGGGCGGGTCCCAGCCGTTTTGTCCGGCTCGGTGGTCGGATGGTCCGGAGCCGGCTGGTCCGTCGCGGCGCCGGGGTCGGCGGGGGCTGGTTGCTGCCGGGGTGAGGGGTTCGTGGGCATGCGTCGTCTCCTGCGGATCGAGCCGGGTGGAGGGGAAAGCGAAGAGTGGATGTGTCAGCCGGGCGCGCCCGTGGATCAAGCCGGGTGGAGGGGAAGCGAAACGTGGATGTGGCAGCCGGGGCGCGCCCTTCCGGCCGGCGGCTCCGCGACGGCGATCGTGCCGTTGTGCAGCTGCACCACCCAGTGGGCGATGGCCAGCCCCAGGCCGGTGCCGCCGTCCTGGGCTCGTTCGCCCCGGGTGAAGCGTTCGAAGACCCGTTCCCGGTCGGCGGGTGGGATGCCCTCGCCCTCGTCCGTCACGGCGATCAGGACGTGGTCGTCGTGGCGCTCCGCGCGGACGGTCACCGTGCCGCCCGGCGGGCTGTGCCGGGTGGCGTTGTCGAGCAGGTTGGCGAAGACCTGGTGGAGGCGCTCGCGGTCACCGGTGAGGCGGATCCGCGGGACGGCCAGCTCGAACCGGACGTCGTGGCCGGCCCCGCCGGCGTTCACCCGCGCCTCACGGACCACGTCGTCGAGGAACTCGCGCAGCTCGATCGGGTCGTGGGCCATCGGCACCACGCCCGCGTCCAGGCGGGACAGGTCGAGCAGCTCGGCGACGAGGCGGCCCAGGCGCTCGGTCTGGCTGAGCGCCGTTCTCATCGTCTCCGGCTCCGCGCGGGAGACGCCGTCGACGATGTTCTCCAGCAGGCCGCGCAGGGCGGTGATCGGCGTCCGCAGCTCATGGGAGACATTCGCGATGAGCTCGCGCCGCTGCCGGTCGGCGGCGGCCAGGTCGGCGGCCATCTGGTTGAACGCGGCGGCCAGCTCGCCGACCTCGTCCCGCGACGTCGCGCGCACCCGGCGGGTGTAGTCGCCGCGGGCCATCGCCCGGGCGGCGGCGGTCATCTCGCGCAGCGGCACGGTGGCGCCGTGCGCCATGACCTGCAGCGTCACCAGGCCGAGCGCGACCGCGATGGCGAACCAGGAGAGCTCCACCGGCATCCAGTCGATGCTCCACCAGAAGATCAGCAGTCCCACCCCGCCGGCGAGACCCAGCGCGAGGGACAGCTTCGCCTTGATGGAACGCACCGGGTCCAGCGGCCGGGGCAGCCAGCCGAGGACCCGTCTCAGCAGGTTCATCGGCCGATCTCCAGCGCGTACCCGACGCCGTGCACGGTGCGGATGAGGTCGGCGCCGAGCTTGCGGCGCAGGCCCTTGATGTGGCTGTCCACGGTCCTGGTGCCGGAGGCGTCCGCCCAGCCCCAGACGTCGGCGAGCAGGCGCTCGCGGGGCTGGACCGCCCGCGGCCGGCCGGCCAGGTGGACCAGCAGGTCGAACTCGGTCGGGGTGAGGTGGGCCTCGGCGCCGGCCCGGTGCACCCGGCGCTCGGCGAGATTGATCTCCAGGTCCCCGACGCGCAGCATCTCGGGCTCGGGTGCCGGGGCGGCCGCCCGGGTCGCCCGCCGCAGGAGCGCGTGCACCCGGGCGGTCAGCTCGCGCATGGAGAACGGTTTGGTCAGGTAGTCGTCCGCGCCGACCGCGAGGCCGACCAGCAGGTCCGTCTCGTCGTCGCGGGCGGTCAGCATCAGGACGGGCACGGGCTGCTCCGCCTGGATGCGGCGGCACACCTCGAGACCGTCGAAGCCGGGGAGCATGACGTCGAGGACGACGGCGTCGGGCCGGATCCGCCGGGCGGCCTCGACCGCGCCGGGACCGTCGCCCGCGAGATGGACGACGAAGCCCTCGGCGCGCAGCCGGGCGGCGACGGACTCGGCGATCGTCGGCTCGTCCTCGACGACGAGCACGCGCCGCTCGGCCTGCCTCGCCGTGCTCTCCATCCCGACACCCCCTGAACCCGGCCTGCCATGCATCCTGCTGAGCGGAGGCAAGCCCGGTGCACCCCCGTGGCGCACCGGACCGACCCGCGCCCAGCAGCCTATTGACCAGGCGTGCAGGGACGGGGGTGGAGTTGTGGATACCTTGTGAAGATCCGCTGCCTGTGGATAACTCTGGGGACAACGCGGCGGGGTCTGTGGATAACGCTGTGGATTCAGCGGGTCCAGTCGTTCTTCGCGGCGCGGATGAGCTTGTCCTTGAGCTCGCGGGTGTGGCGGCGGCTCACCGGCAGCTCCGCGCCGTCGACGATCACCACATAGCCCGACGGCGTCAGCCGCAGTTCGGCGACCAGCCGCAACTGCACCAGGTACGACCTGTGGATACGCACGAAACCGGCGTCCGCCCAGCGCTCGGCGAGCGTCGCCAGGGAGACCCGGACCAGGTGCGACGCGTCGGCGGTGTGCAGCCGGGCGTAGTCGCCCTGCGCCTCCACCCAGCGCACGGAAGACCGCGGCAGCATCCGGGTGGTGCCGGCCAGCTCGACCGGAATGCTGGGCTCGTCGTGCCGCTGGCCCGGGACCGGCCGGGCCGCGCGCAGGCCGGCGACCCGGCGCAGCGACTCACCGAGGCGTTCGGCGCGGACCGGCTTGCGGACGTAGTCGGTGACACCCAGGGCGAAGGCGTCCACCGCGCCGTCGTCGTACGCCGTCACGAACACGATCGCCGGCGGCCGGGCGAAGCGGCGCAGGACGCGGGCCAGCTCCATGCCGTCCAGGCCGGGCATGCGGATGTCCAGGAAGACGGCGTCGACCTCGACGTCCCGCAGGACCCGCAGGGCCTCGGTGGCGTCCCCGGCGCGGTGCACGTACGCCACCCGGCCGTCCGCATTGAGCAGGTATGCGAGCTCGTCGAGCGCGGGCGGCTCGTCGTCCACGGCCAGCACCACGAGACTCATGCCCGCACCTCCCGGGGCCGGGGCGCCCGGTGAATCACCGCGGCCGGCAGCGCGGGGCTCATGCCCGGACCCCCGGGTGGAACTTCGGCACCCGCATGCTCACCTTCGTCCCCGCACCCGGTGCCGTCTCCACCACCAGGCCGAAATGGTCGCCGAAGACCGAGCGCAGCCGCTCGTCCACGTTGGAGAGGCCCACGTGCCGGCCCGCGTCGTCGCCGTCGCCGTTCGCGGCCTCGGCCACCCCCTCGGCCAGCGCGACCGGGTCCATGCCGACGCCGTCGTCCTCCACCGTGATGTGGCACTCGGCCCCGGCGTCCCGCGCCTCGATGCTCACCATACCGACGCCCGGCTTGCGGGACAGGCCGTGCCGCACGGCGTTCTCGACCAGGGGTTGCAGGCACAGGAACGGCAGCCCGACCGGCAGCACCTCCGGCGCGATCTGGAGCCGGACCTGCAGCCGGTCGCCGAAGCGGGCGCGCTCGATGGTCAGGTACCGGTCGATCGAGCGCAGCTCCTCCGCGAGCGTGGTGAACTCGCCGTGCGCCCGGAACGAGTAGCGCGTGAACTCGGCGAACTCCAGGATCAACTCCCGGGCCCGCTCGGGGTCGGTACGCACGAACGACGCGATCGCGGTCAGCGCGTTGTAGATGAAGTGCGGGCTGATCTGGGCGCGCAGCGCGCGTACCTCGGCGCGGGCCAGCCGCTCCCGCGACGACTCCAGCTCGGCCAGGGCGACCTGCGAGCCGGCCCACCGGGCGGTCTCCATGGTGGCCTGCACGAGCCCGGGCGCCGGCTGGTCGTCGGCCACCGCCACCAGCGCGCCCAGCGCCTGCCCGTCGGTGCCGGTCAGCGGCGTCACGACGGCGCCGCGCACCACGCAGTCGATCCGGTCGCAGGGCAGGTCCTTGGTCGCCAGGACGATGGACCGGTTGGCGGTGACCGCCCGGGCGGCCGCGGCCACGAACTGGCCGGTGTGGTGGCTTCCGCGGCCATCGAAGGCCAGGCAGCCGTCGCCGTCGCTGACGACCAGCCCCGGTGCGCCGACGAGCCGGCGCAGGTGCCGTACGGCCTTTCCGGCCGACGCGGCGGTGAGGCCGCTGCGCAGGGGTTCGGCGGCGAGGGAGGCGGCGTGGAGCACCTCGTACGTGGCCCGCTGCCCGGCCGTGGCGATCCCCCGCCGGGCCCGCAGCCGCAGCACCGCCGCGACGGCGCCGATCAGGGCGGCGAGCACGACGACGACCGCGAGGATGCTTCCGGCCTGACCGCTCACGCACGCATCCTGACCGCAACCGAGGCGGAACGCCAGGTGAGGGCGTGACTAATAGGCGCCCTTGCGCTTGAGGACCACGCCGATCGTGCGCCACAGGATGCTCAGGTCGTAGGTGAGCGACCAGTTGTCGACGTAGTAGAGGTCGAGCCGCACCGCCTCGTCCCACGACAGGTCGGAGCGCCCCGACACCTGCCAGAGGCCGGTTATCCCGGGCCGGACCAGCAGCCGGCGGCGGACGTCGCCGAGGTAGTCGCCGTCGTCGGCGGGCAGCGGCCGCGGCCCGACGAGCGACATCTCGCCCTTCAGCACGTTGATCAGCTGGGGCAGCTCGTCCAGCGACGTGGCGCGCAGCTTGTTGCCGAAGGAGAAGATGCGCGGGTCGTTCTTCATCTTGAAGAGCATGCCGTCGGAGTCGTTCAGCTCCTCCAGGCTGGCCTTGCGCTCCTCGGCGTCGACGTACATCGTGCGGAACTTCCAGACCCGGAACGTGCGGCCCTCGTGGCCGACCCGCGGCTGGCGGAAGAACACCGGACCGGGATCGGACATCCGGATGCCGATCGCGATCACGGCCAGCACCGGGGAGAGCAGCAGCAGGCCGAAGAACGCGGCCACGCGGTCCAGCAGGTTCTTCGCCAGCCAGCCCGGGCCGGAGAGGGTGGGCTCCTCCACGTGCAGCAGCGGCAGGCCCTCGATCGGGCGGATGTGCACGCGCGGACCGGCGATGTCGGTGAGCTGCGGCGCGACGACCAGGTCGACGCCGGTGCCCTCGAGCTGCCAGGCCAGGCGGCGCAGCTCGCCGGGCTCCGCGCTGGCCGAGCCGCAGACCGCGATCGTGTCCGCACCGACCTCCCGCACGAGGGTGAGCACGTCGCGGGCGGCGTACACGGGGACCGGGGTCTCGATCCCCCGGCTGGCCGCGAAGCCGTCGGTGATGTGGATGGCGACCGGGATCAGGCCGGCGGCGGGGCTGCGGGTGACCGCGGTGTAGACCTCGAGGGCCTCGGGCAGGGTGCCCATCAGGATCATCCGGTGCGCGCCGTGGCCGGTCTTGCGCCGGGCCACGTGCAGGATCTGCCGGGCCGAGTAGCGGCAGAACAGGATGAAGATCAGCGACGCGGTGGTGACGTACGCGATGGTGACGCGGGAAAGCTCGGTCTTCGTGCCGAAGGCCAGCAGCGACACGCTGGCCACCACCGTGACGAAGGCGCGGACGACCCGCTTGAACTCCTCGCTGCCCAGCCCGAGGTAACGGCGGTCGTAGCTGCCGTGGCCCCAGAGGATGACCAGCCAGCCGAGCGGCAGGGCGGCGAAGGCGACGGCGTAGAAGACTTCCTCCCGGCCCTGGAAACCGGAGCCGGCCTGCTCGATGAAGGTGACGGCGAGCGAGCTGGCGAGCATCGCCGAGAGAAGATCGAGCACGACCAGGATCGCCGTGTACGGCCGATGCCAGCGCGACAGCCTGCGGTGCGTGCGGGTCCACACGGACCGGGGCACGCCGTTGTTCGGCGGCTCCTGCTGCCACTCAAAGCTGTCGTACGGCATGCCGCTCCGGCTCTTGCTGGGGCTTGTCGCCGGGCGTTGGAGGCTCGTGGTCACCTCGCTTCTGTCCTCCCGCATCACGTACCGCCCACACCGAGAACATTACGCACCGCCACGGCCCCGTGGGAATTCCGGCGGGCCGGTCCCCGTCGCATCGCGGACGAAGCGTGGGACCGGGCCACTATACCGATGGAACGACGGAGCAGAAGGGGACGTTGTGGTCGCTTTCCCCCTGGAAACCATCCGCTTACGGTGCGTTACTACCGAATCAACCTGGAGAGCCGGCGATCGGCCAGTGGCTTACCACCCGTCTGGCAGGTGGGGCAGTACTGAAGGCTCTTGTCCGCGAAGGAGACCTCCCGCACCGTGTCGCCGCAGACCGGGCAGGGCAGACCGGTGCGGGCGTGCACCCGCATCCCCGCCCGCTTCTCGCCCTTCAGCTCGGCCGCCTTCTGCCCCACCGACCGCGCCACGGCGTCGGTCTCGACCTGCCGGGTCGCCTCGTACAGCGTGGTGATCTGCTCGTCGGTCAGCTTGCCGGTCAGCGCGAACGGCGACATCTTCGCCACGTGCAGGATCTCGTCGGAGTAGGCGTTGCCGATCCCGGCGAGCACCTCCTGGTCGGTGAGCACGCCCTTGATCTGCCCGTTGCGCCCGCGGATGCGCTCGGCGAACTCGTCGCGGCTCACCGCCAGGGCGTCCGGGCCCAGCCGCGCCACGCCGGGCACCTCGGCCGGGTCGCGCACGAGATAGGCGGCCAGCGACTTCTGCGTGCCGGCCTCGGTCAGGTCGAAGCCGGAACCGTCGTCGAGGCGCACCCGCAGCGCGATCGGCCCGCTGCCGGGCTTGAGCGGCGCGGGCGACTTGAAGGAGTCGCGGTAGTGCAACCACCCCGCCCGGGCGAGGTGCACGACCAGATGCAGGTCGGCGCCGAGCGACACGTCGAGGAACTTGCCGTGCCGGCCGGCGCCGGTGACCGGCAGACCCGCGACCGCGCCCGGCGCCGGGTCGTACGTCTTCAGAGCGCTGAACGAGGAGACCTCGAAGCGCTCCACGATATGGCCGACCGCACGCTCCCGCAGGTATGCGGCGAGCGCCTCGACCTCGGGCAACTCAGGCACGTCACCACGGTAGCGTTTGTCGCCGTGAAGGTCGTCGTTGCGCACAACCGGTATCGCGAGGCCATCCCCTCGGGGGAGAACGTCATCGTCGACACCGAGATCGCCCAGCTCACCGCGGCGGGCGTCGACGTGCTGCCGTTCCAGCGCGCCTCCGACTCGATCGGCGACCTGCCGGCCCTGAAGAAGGCGCTGCTGCCGGTGTCGCCCATCTACGGCCGGGCGGCGCAGCGGGACCTTGCCGAGCTGCTGCGGCGGGAGAAGCCGGACCTGATCCACCTGCACAATCCGTACCCCCTGCTGTCGCCCTGGGTGGTGCGC
This sequence comes from Couchioplanes azureus, assembly GCF_014648355.1. GTDB lineage: Bacteria > Actinomycetota > Actinomycetes > Mycobacteriales > Micromonosporaceae > Actinoplanes > Actinoplanes azureus. The sequence goes on along the minus strand of NZ_BMQY01000001.1, from coordinate 1,285,276 downwards.
ACCGCCCACGCGCACGGCGTTCCCGTCGTGCAGACCGTCCACAACTACCGGCAGGTCTGCGCCTCGGGGCTGTACTTCCGCGACGGGCACAACTGCACCGACTGCCGGGGCAAGGCGCTCGGCTGGCCGGCGATCCGGCACCGGTGCTACCGGGGGTCGGCGGCGCAGAGCGCGCTGATGGCGACCACGCTGGCGGTGCACCGCCCGACGTGGAAATCCGTGGACCGCTACATCGCGCTCACCGGGCGGATAGCCGCGCACCTGGTCGACTACGGCATTCCGGACGAGCGCATCGTGGTCAAGCCCAACGGCCTGCCGGACCCGGGCGAGCCGGCACCGCTGGGCGACGGTTTCCTGTACGCCGCCCGGCTGTCGCCGGAGAAGGGTCTCGCCCTGCTCCTCGACGCCTGGCGGCGGCATCCCGACGGCGCTCTGGGCCCGCTGCGCATCGCCGGCGACGGCGACCTGCGGCCGCTGGCGGAACGCGCCGCCGCCGAGCGCGCCGACGTGACCTACCTCGGCGCCCTCGACGCCGGCGGCATGGCGGCCGCCCGGCGCGACGCCGCGGTGATCGTGGCCGTGCCCACCTGGAACGACGTGCTGCCCACGGTCATCCTCGAGGCGATGGCGGCCGGCCGCCCGGTGCTCGGCACCGAGGTCGGCGGCATCCCCTACCTGCTCGGCCTCGCCGGCGTCGGTGGCGGGCTTCCTGGCGGCGAGGGCCCGATGGCTCCTGCCGGGTGGGCGGTGCGGCCGGAGCCCGAGGCGCTGGCCGCGGCGCTGCCGGTCGCGAGGGCGCAGGCGAGGTCCTTCGCCGCGGCGGCCCGGGAGCGCTACCTGCGAGCCTTCCACCCCGATGTGGTCACCCAGCAGCTCATCGCCGTCTACCAGGGCGTGGTCCGGTAGCGAAATGCTCCGGTGGCGAGTGTGCTCAGCCGCGCAGGGACTCGCGGCCGGAGAAGGCGATGCTGGCCGCCAGGAAGGCCCCGTTGACCAGGGTGAAGGCGCCGACGACCCAGATGCTCGCCTGGGGCGCGACGGTGAGGACCACCCCGGCCAGGGCGATCACGGCGCCGTAGTCGCGGACCAGCTTGACCAGGCGTACGGGCAGCGACCGGCTGGTGACCATGCTGGCCGCCTGCGACCCGGTCTGCATGACCGAGGTGACCAGGTTGACCATCCAGGTGCCCGCGAACGCCGCGAGGAGCCACGCCGGGGTCGCCGGCACCTGCGCCTCGGCGGTCGCGGACAGGGCCGCTACCAGGGCGACCTGCGCCGCCACGTCGCAGAGCACGTCGACCCTTCCACCGGCCGGGCTGGCCTGCCCGGTGACGCGGGCCAGCTGGCCGTCCGCGCAGTCCAGGGCGTAGGCGAACTGCCAGCCCACCAGGGCGAGCAGGCCGACCGGCCAGGCCCACACCCGGTCCTCGGCCACCGGGCCCGCCGCCGCGACGACGACGAACGACACGAGGCAGCTCAACCCGAGGTTGGCCACCGTGAGCACGGTGGGCGCGAGCCGGCGCTTGTGGGCGAAGACGGCGATCCGGGCGCCGATGCGCTGGCTGATCGCCTCACTGAACAGCCCGCCGCCGCGGTTGACGGCGTAGTAGTCCGCGGCGGTCGGCGTCGCGCCCGGCGCCGTGGTCGCATGCGGACCGTCCCCGGTCGGGACGGGACCCGCGCCGCCCGCGAGACGCGTCGGGTCTGCGCCACCCGCCACCCGGGTCGCGTCCGGGCCGCCCGGTGGTGCGCCGCCGGCTCCGGCGGATCCTCCGGTGGCGCCGGGACCGCCGGCCCCGCCGGGGCGGCCGGAATGCTGGCGGCTGACCCCGGATCCGCCCGCGGCCGGTCCCTGGCCGGGGAACGGCGCGGAGCCCGGGGGGTCAGCGGTCGGCGACGGCGTCGACATATTCGGCCAGCTTCCTGCTGATCTCGTCCGCGGACAGGGCGAGGTGCTCCAGAATCGTGTACCGGTCCGGCCTGGTCTTCGGGGCGAACTGCACGACCTCGACGAACTGCCGGGCCTCCAGGCCCACGTCGGCCGGGACGCGGGGCAGCTGGTGTCGAGCCAGGCAGTCCGACATCTGCGCGAAGCGCCGCTCGTCCCCCCGCAGGAACGTGCAGAACAGCGCCCCCAACCCGGCCAGCTCCCCATGCGACGCAGTACCCGGGAACAGGGTGTCCGTGGCGTGGATGATCTCGTGGCATCCGCCGCTGCACGGCCGGCTGCTGCCGCACACCGCCATGGCCAGGCCGCTCGAGATCAGGGTCTCCGCGAGAACCGTGACGAACGCGTCGTCCTGCATGTCGCCCGGCATGGTCAGGATCGCCTCGGCGCCGACGCGGGACAGCGAGGCCGCCAGGCCGTCGACCGGCTCGCCGCGCACCTCGCGGCCCAGGTCCCAGTCGGCCAGGGCGCTGATGTTGCTGATCACGTCGCCGATGCCGGCGCGGTTGACGCGTTCCGGTCCGTTGTCGACGAAGTCCAGGTCGACGATGACGGCGTAGGGGATGTGCACCCCGTAGGAGCCCTTGATGCCGTCGTTGATCAGGCTCGCGACCGGGGACGCGATGCCGTCGTGCGCGAGGCTGGTCCCCACCGAGACCATCGGCATGCCCCAGCGGTTCGCCGCGTACTTCGCCGCGTCGATCGTCTTGCCGCCGCCGATGCCGACGACCGCGTCGTAGGAGCGGCTCCGCAGCTTGGCGCTCAGCTCCAGCGCGGCGTCCAACGTTCCGCCGCTGGTGGTGAAGACGTCGGCCGAGCCCAGCGACGGCCGGATCAGGTCGGCGATCTTCTCGCCCTGGCCGGGCCCGACCACCACCGCGACGTCGCCGCCGGAGGAGATGCGCCCGTCGGCCAGGATGGTGCCCAGATCCGCGACGGCTCCCCGGCGTACGTCGATGTGCAGGGGGGTCTGGACGCTGCGGGCTAGTAACGGCATGCGATGTCCCGGGCCTTGGCCAGGTCCTCGTGGTTGTCCACCTCGACCCACGGGACGTCGCCGATGGTGGCCGCGCGGATCTCGCCGCCGCGGTTGGCGTACTCCTGGTAGCCGTCCTCGTAGTAGAGGTCGGGGTCGCGCTCCCAGGTGGCCTTGAGCGAGTCGGCCAGCTCGGCGGCCGCGGAGGCCTCGATGACCGTGGCGCCGATGTACTCGCCGAAGGCGTCGGCCGGGTCCATCAGCTTCGTGATCTTCGTGAGCCGGCCGTCGGCCGAGAAGACCGTCTTCATCTCCTCGTCGGCCAGCTTCTTGACGTTGTCGACGGCCAGCAGGATGCCGGGACCACGCTGGGCCAGCAGGGTGTGCTCGACGCTCACCGGGTGCACGGTGTCGCCGTTGACCAGCAGCGCGCCCTGGGCGAAGTGGTCACGCGCCAGCCACAGCGAGTAGGCGTTGTTCCACTCCTCGGCCTTGTCGTTGTGCACGAGGCTGATCTTGACGCCGTACTTCCGCTCGAAGGCGTCCTTGCGCTCCTCGACCGCGCCGGCGCAGTAGCCGACGACGACGGTCACGTCGGTGAGCCCCGCGGCCGCGAGGTTGCGCAGCGATATGTCCATGATCGTGGTCTCCCCGTCCACGGGGACGAGCGCCTTCGGCAGCGTGTCGGTGTACGGACGCAGCCTGCGTCCGGCGCCGGCGGCGAGTACCAGACCGATCATTGGTGGTCCTTCCGGGTCGAGGGGGTGCCTGCCGAGGATAGCCGTGCGCTCATCTACCGAGAGTGTGCAGGACGGCGAAGCCGTCCTCGGCGATCCGGCGGATCATCCCGTCGTCGAGCTCGCGGTTCTCGTCCAGCACCGCCAGCTCGCCCGGGCCGAGCCAGCGGAACTCCGTGTGTTTGCCCTCCTCCAGTCTCGGCTGGGAGAGGTCTCCGTCGACGCGGACGAGGAAATCCGTTTCGTGGCGGTCGAGCCCGTCGTCGCCGGTCCACGTGTGTTCGCCGGCGACACCCAGTACGGCGGCGAGGCGCCACCCGGTTTCCTCGTGCACCTCCCGCGCCAGCGCCTCCGTGACCGTTTCGCCCGGTTCCACGTGGCCGCCGACGATGTCCCAGGTGTTCGGGAAAAGCTTGCGTTCAGCGGACCGCCGCTGAAAGAACATGCGGCCGTCGGCGTCCACGACGAGAGCACCGGCGACCCGCAACGGCTCATGGGACATGGCAAAAGATGATATAGAGCCTGCTCGTAAGCTGGTGGGCATGACCGCTGAGCAGCTGATCTCATTCGCCCGGGGTGCCCCCTCGCTGGACATCGTCGACGTGGCCGGACTGAAGGCCGCCGCCGCGCGGGCCTTCGACGCCGATCCGGCCGGGGTGACCGCCTACGGCACGTCCGTCGGTTACGTGCCGCTGCGGAAGTGGATCGCGGAGAAGCACGGGGTCGCCCCGGAACAGGTCATCGTCACCAACGGCTCGCTGCAGGCCGACGCCTTCCTCTTCACCCACCTGGTCCAGGCCGGTGACGACGTGGTGGTCGAGAAGCCGACGTACGACCGCACTCTGCTGAACCTGCAGAACCTCGGCGGCAAGGTGCACCAGGTGACCATCCAGCCGGACGGCATCGACGTGGACGAGCTGCGCGGCCTGCTGGAGAACGGCCTGCGCCCCAAGCTCGCGCACATCATTCCGAACTACCAGAACCCCGCGGGTGTCACCCTTTCGCTGGACAAGCGGCGCGCGTTGCTCGCCCTCGCCGCCGAGTACGGCTTCGTGATCTTCGAGGACGACCCGTACGTGGACATCCGGTTCCGTGGCGAGGCGCTGCCCTCGATGCTCTCGATGGACGAGAACAACTCCGTCGTGCACGCGTCGAGCTTCACCAAGACCGTGTGCCCGGGGGTGCGCGTCGGCTACCTGGTCGGCCCGGCCGCGCTCATCGACGCGATCGCCAAGAAGGCCACCAACCTGTACATCTCGCCCGGCATGGTCTCCGAGGCGATCGTGCACCAGTTCTGCGTCTCCGGCGACATCGACCGCTCGATCCAGACGGTTAGCGCGGCCCTCGCCGAGCGGGCGCAGGTGCTGGCCGCCTCGATCCGCACGCACATCCCGGGCGCGACCTTCACCGAGCCGGACGGCGGCTACTTCCTCTGGGTGGATCTGCCCGAGGACGTGGACGTGGACGCGCTGTTCCCGGTGGCCATGAAGAAGGGCGTGGCCATCGTCAAGGGCAGCGACTTCCTGCTCGACGGCGGCAAGCACTCCGTACGCCTGGCCTTCTCCGCGGTGACCGTCGACCAGATCGACGAGGGTGTCCGGCGGCTGGCCGAGGCGATCGCCGAGGTCCGCGCCTGATACCTGCCTCACTGTCGGCTTTCCGACAGTTGGGCCTTTCTGCCGGTTCCGGGTTTCCCCCGGGACCGGCATTCGGCCCACAATGCTTGCGGCGTCAAACGCGTGAGCTGCGGTGTGACGCGATGACCTCCACCCCGCCCCCGGCGCCGGGCGGGCCGCTCGCACCCTCACCCCCCGGAATGCGGCCGGTCCGCCCGGCGCCATCGTCCGCCCGCCGGTCCTTGCGGCGGATTCCGCGAAGCGGCCCATCGGGCCACCGCGACCTACCGGTCGGCCGGCGGCCCGCCGCTCGACCAGCCCGAGCGGCCCGCGGCCTGCCGGGCGGCCCGTTCGGACGCGCGGCGTAAGCGGGCGGAGAACTGGGCACGTTCGCGGCGTAACCTCGGGCGGGCCCGTCGCCGAGGTTCGGGCCGATCACCCTGGGGGAGGCAGTCATGAGCGAGAGCAACCTGCGCCGTATCCGGACGAACGGCGTGAACAGGTCGCTGTCGCGGGCATGGACCGCACCCGTCAGGGCGATGAACCGCTTCCTCGGCACGACCGACGAGCCGGACACCACCCCGGGCGAGCAATTCCCCGGCAGCGCGGTGGTCGACTGCGGCGTGTACGTCGACGGCAAGCGCGAGCCCGGCGAGTTCTCCCCCGACGAGGCCCTGCGCGAGGCCTGCAGCCGCGACAACGCGTTCGTCTGGCTCGGGCTGCACGAGCCCACGCAGGCCGAGATGTCCGCGATCGCCCGCACCTACAACCTGCACGAGCTCGCCGTCGAGGACGCGGTCAAGGCCGAGCAGCGGCCGAAGCTGGAGCAGTTCGGCGCGGTGCAGTTCCTCGTCCTGCGCACCGCCCGCTACGTGCCGCACGGCGAGCTGACCGAGACGTCGCAGGTGGTCGAGACCGGCCAAATGATGATCTTTGTCGGGGACCGGTTCGTGATCACCGTCCGGCACGGCGACGCCACCCGGCTCGCGCCGGTGCGCGCCGACATGGAGGCGCGGGGCGATCTGCTCGCGCAGGGGCCGTGGGCGGTGGCGTACGCGGTCACCGACCGGGTCGTGGACGCGTACGTCGAGGTGGCCGACCAGGTCGAGGCGGACCTCGACATCCTCGAGGAGGGCGCCTTCTCGCGCGACGCCGGCAGCCCGGTGCAGGCGATCTACCAGATGAAGCGGGAGATCGTGGAGTTCCGCCGGGCGGTCGTCCCGCTGCAGCGCCCGCTCGCGACCATCACCGCACCGCAGAGCCGGCTGGTGCCCAAGGAGATACGGCGCTACTTCCGGGACGTGCAGGACCATCTGACGCGTACGGTCGAGCAGGTCTCCTCCTACGACGACCTGCTGAACTCGATCCTGCAGGCGCGCCTGGCCCAGGTGACCGTCGACCAGAACAACGACATGCGCAAGATCGCCGCCTGGGCCGGCATCTCCGCCATCTGGACCGCGTTCGCCGGCGTCTACGGGATGAACTTCGCGCACATGCCGGAGCTCGGCTGGCAGTACGGCTATCCGGGCGTGATCACGGTCATGCTGCTGATCTCGGTCCTGCTCTATCGTGCCTTCCGCCGCAACGGTTGGTTGTAGCCGGTGCCCGGCCTCTAGAGTGTCGAGGTCACCGCGGGGAGGGAAGTCGCGTGCCGTCTCGGCAGGATCAGCTGCACTCGTACCAGTACGCGCAGCAGCGGGTGGTGGCCGCGCTGGTCACCCATGACCCCGATCCGCACCGCTCCCCGCTGCGCAAGGCCGGCACCACCGTGCTCGTCGGCATCGTCGTCGCCGCGCTCGCGGTTGCCGGCGCCGCCGTCTACGGCCTGCTGACCGGCCGGGGCTCGGTGGACCCCAGGAACGAGGCGGTGGTCTTCCTGGAGAAGGGCACCGGCGCGCGGTACGTCTATCTCAAGTCCGACGACAAGATGCACCCGGTGCTCAACTACGTGTCCGGGATCCTGATCGCCAACTCGGCCACCCCCGAGCTGAAGAACGCCTCCCGGGAGAGCCTCGCGCGGGTACCGCTCGGCGAGCCGCTGGGCATCCCGGACGCGCCCGACTCCCTGCCGCCGGCCAAGGGCGGCCTGCTGGAGAACGTCTGGACGGTGTGCTCGCAGGCCCCGCAGGCGCAGGCCGGCTCCGCCCCGCCGCAGAGCGTGCTGTCGATCGGCGCCGGCGTCGGCGGCGGCACCGAGCTGCCCGTGCCACGCGCGGACACCCCGCCCGACCAGCTCCGGGGCCTGCTGGTCACGGACACCTCCGACCGGACTTTCCTGGTCTACAACAACAAGCGCTTCCGGATCCCGCCCGAGCGCCTGCAGCAGGTCCGCGTCCGGTTCCGGTGGAACCAGACGGCCCTGCCGGTCGCCGCGGCCTGGATCAACGCGGTCCCGATCGGCCCCGACCTCGGGCCGCCGGCGCTCGCCGACCCGGGCGCCCGCTCCCGCGCGCTGCCCGATCTCGAGGTGGGGCAGCTCCTGCGCATCGAGGGCGAGGGCAACACGCCCGACCAGTGGGGCATCGTGCTCGCGGACGGCGTGGCCGACCTCACCGACGTGCAGGCCAGCCTGATCCAGGCCGAGCCCGGCGCGCCGGCGGTCTCGGTGGTGACGACCACCGACTACGGCAACATGGCCCGGTCCGGATCGGGAACCCAGCTCGTCGACGCGGCCAACGAGGCCGGCCTGCCCCCGGCCGTACCCGTGCTGCTCAACGGCCCGGACAGCGTCTGCCTGACCTACGACGGCGCGGCGAACGGCCGCGTCACGGTCCGGATCGGCCCGGTCCTTCCGGTGGGCACCGCGGTGGCGGGCGAGCCGGCCGTGCCCGGCGGCGTCCGCGTCGACCGGGTGCACGTGCCGCGCGGCAAGGGGGCCGTGGTCGCCTCCGTCTCCTCGCCGAACGCCCCCGCCGGCAGCGGCACGGTCAGCATCGTCACCGACACCGGGCGCCGCTATCCGCTGGCCGGGCGCGACGTGCTGGCCAAGCTGGGGTACGGCGGCATCTCACCGCAGACGGTCCCGGGCCAGTTGGCGGCCCTGCTGCCGCAGGGTCCCTCGCTGGATCCGGTGCGCGCCCGCGAGGCCAACGCCGGGCAGCGGGACTGACGCCGAACGCACCACGGCGGGCGGGCTCCCGTGCCGGGGAGCCCGCCCGCCGTACGGCGCGAACCGAGGGGTCAGCTCTTCTTGCTGTCGGGAAGCAGCGCGGGGTCGGAGTTGACCGCACCGACGGCCGGCGTGGAGCTGCCCGCCGGCGTCACGAAGCCCGACTGGCCGGAGAGGTCGGCCGGCTCGAACGCCGCGTCGTCGGCTCCGGTGGTGCTGGTGGTGGCGCTCAGCGGGCGGCTGGGGTCGTACTCGTCCCACTGGTCGGTGCGGCGCTTGCGCATCGCGTACGCCCCGGCCGCGCCGATCGCGGCGCCGGCCAGCGCGAGCTTCACCAGCCTGCCGCCGGTGCTCTTCTTGCGGCCGGTCGCCTTGCTGGCCCGCTTCTCCAGCTTCTTGGCGTTCTTCATGCTCGCCTTGGCGGCCTTCTTGTTGGCCTTGGCCGACTTCTTGCCGGTCTCCTTGGCGTTGCTGCTCGCCGCCGCCACCAGCGGTCCGAGCGTCGCGATGGCGGCGTCCCAGCCGCTGGTCGCCGCGCCCTTCGCCTTGCTGGCCGCCGGCTGCACGCGGTCACGTGCGGCGGCGAACTTGGGCCCCACGGTTGCGCTGGTCTCCTGGGCGGCGAGCGAGGCCGCACGCTTGAAGTGATCCATGCTCTGGCCGAGCTCGCTCTTCATCTTCGCGTTGCGGTTCTTCCGTCGCATTGTTGCGAACACCAGTGCACCTCCTGTGGTTCTCTCCCGGGTCCATGCTGCCCCCTTGGGTACCCCCGCGTACCCGGTTCTGACACATGCGGCAGGATCCGAACTGCAAAGAACTGTCCAGCGCCGGTCGGCGAGGCAGCGGACCGGCGACCGCGACACCCGTTAGGAGTACCCGTGGCTGAGAAGCTTTACGCCACCCTGCACACCAACCACGGTCCGATCCGGCTCCAGCTCTTCCCGGACCACGCGCCGGCCACCGTGCGCAACTTCGTGGAGCTTGCGGAGGGCACCAAGGACTACACCGACCCGCGGACCGGCCAGAAGGGCAGCGGCCCGTACTACGACGGGACCATCTCGCACCGGGTCATCGCCAACTTCATGATCCAGATGGGCGACCCGACCGGCACCGGTCGCGGCGGCCCGGGCTACCAGTTCGCCGACGAGTTCCACCCCGAGCTGCAGTTCGACCGTCCGTACCTGCTGGCCATGGCCAACGCCGGCCCGGGCACGAACGGCTCGCAGTTCTTCATCACGGTCAGCCCGACCCCGCACCTCAACCGGCGGCACACCATCTTCGGCCAGGTCGCCGACGAGCAGTCCGCCAAGGTCGTGGACTCCATCGCCACCACGCCGACCGGTCCCGGCGACCGTCCCCGCGAGGACGTCGTCATCGAGCGCGTCGAGATCGATCGGGTCGCCGGATAGTCTTTGACCCATGAGTGAGTCTCCGGTGACGGTTCCGGTCTGCTACCGACACCCGTCGAAGGAGACCTATGTCCGGTGCACCCGCTGCGAGCGGCCGATCTGCCCGGACTGCATGAACGAGGCCTCGGTCGGCCACCAGTGCCCGGAGTGCGTCGCCGAGGGGCGGCGCACTCAGCGGTCGGCCCGCACCGCCTTCGGCGGCAGCGCGGCCGGCCGTGCCGGCACGGTCACCAAGGTCCTCATCGGCGTCAATGTGTTCGTGATGATCGCCTCCATCATGTCCGGCGGCGCGAACGCCGTCGCCGGCGGCGGCTGGGGTGGCCTGCTCGGCAGCGACACCCCGCTGACCCGGTGGGGCGCCGTGCTGGGCGGCGCGGTCTACGGCCCGGCCGGCGAGCTGGCGGTGCACGGCATCGCCGGCAACGGCGAGTGGTATCGCCTGATCACGGCCATGTTCCTGCACTACGGCGTGCTGCACCTGCTGATGAACATGTACGCCCTGTGGATCCTCGGCCGCGATCTCGAACGGGCGCTCGGTCCGCTGCGCTTCGTCGCCCTCTACGCGCTCGCCGGCCTGGGCGGCAACGTCGCGGCGTACGTCTTCTCCGCGCCCAACCAGAGCACGGCCGGCGCCTCCACCGCCGTCTTCGGCCTGATGGCGGCCATCTTCGTGCTGCTCAAGCGCCTCAACCTGAGCGTCGCCCCGATCCTCCCGGTGATCGTCATCAACGTGATCTTCACCTTCGCGGTCACCGGAATCTCGGTCGCGGGCCACCTCGGCGGCCTGGTCACCGGCGGCGTCGTCGCGGCGATCCTGGCGTACGCCCCGCGGGCGCGGCGCAACCTCGTGCAGGGCGCCGGACTGGCGGCGGTGTTCGTCTTCCTAATGGTGATCGCGATCTACCGCACCCTGACACTGCTCTGACAGCCGCTGCAAAGCGAGTGCCACGTCCTCCGGTGCCACGCCCAGCTCCGGTGCGCCGAACAGGTGCAGGCTCTCCCCCGCGTCGATCTCCAGCAGCTCGCTGCGGATGCCGCGGCGTGCGCGGCGGTCCACCCGGATCCGCTCGATCTGCGACCACGGCAGGTGGCGCCGCCCGGCGAAGCCCACGGCCACGGTGACGCCGGTGGTGTCCGCCGCCAGCCGTACCGGGTGAAGCAAGTCACGCACCCCCCAGACGACCAGGCCGAGTCCGGCCGTCACCGCCAGCACCCACTGCACCGGATCGCGCCTGCCGACCGCGACCACCAGGACGACCAGGGCCGCCGCGCCGAGAAGTTTGACGGCGGGTAGGGCGAGCTTCACGCGCCACTGGAGAGGTGCCATGGTCACAACTATCGCAGTCTCGCGTAACGTCGGCGGTATGCGAGATGCGGTGATCGTCGGGGCGGTGCGGACCCCCGTGGGACGGCGGAACGGCGGGCTTGCGGGAGTGCACCCGGTCGATCTTTCGGCCGGGGTGCTGCGCGCCCTGGCGGAACGGTCCGGGCTCGACCCGGCCGATGTCGAGGACGTGTTCTGGGGCTGCGTCTCCCAGGTCGGCGAGCAGTCGTGGAACATCGGCCGGCACGCCGTGCTCGGGGCCGGCTGGCCGGAGTCGGTGCCCGCCACGACCATGGACCGGCAGTGCGGCTCCAGCCAGCAGGCGCTGCACTTCGCGGCCGCGACCGTGCTCTCCGGCCAGGCCGACCTGGTGGTGGCCGGCGGCGTGGAGTCGATGAGCCGGGTGCCGATGGGCTCCAGCGCCGCCGGTGCGGATCCCTACGGCGAGACGGTCCGCCGGCGCTACGACAACGCCGTCTTCAACCAGGGCGTCGGCGCCGAGATGATCGCCGAGCGCTGGGGCTTCTCCCGCCAGCAGCTCGACGAGTACGCGCTGGCCAGCCACGCCGCCGCGGGCAAGGCGCAGGACGCGGGCGAGTTCGACGCCGAGATCGCCCCGGTCGGCGACGTCGGCCGCGACGAGGGCATCCGCCGGGACACCACGCTGGAGAAGCTCGCCGGGCTGAAGACCCCGTTCAAGCCCGACGGCGTCGTCACGGCGGGCTCCGCCTCGCAGATCTCCGACGGTGCCGCCGCGCTCGCCGTCACCACCTCACGCTGGGCGGCCGCGCACGGCCTGCGGCCGCTGGCGCGCATCCACACCGCCGTGGTCGCCGCGGACGATCCGGTGATCATGCTGACGGCGCCCATCCCGGCCACCGCGAAGGCGCTCGCCAAGTCGGGCCTCAGCCTCGACGACATCGGGGTGTACGAGGTGAACGAGGCGTTCGCGCCCGTACCGCTGGCCTGGCTGGCGGAGACCGGCGCCGACGCGTCCCGGCTCAACCCGCGCGGTGGCGCGATCGCTCTCGGTCATCCGCTCGGCGCGTCCGGCGCCCGCATCATGACCACGATGCTGCACCACATGCGGCAGAACGACATCCGCTACGGCCTGCAGACCATGTGCGAGGGAGGCGGAATGGCGAACGCGACGGTGGTGGAGATTCTGTAATTCGATATTCATCGTGACGACCCCGCGCCTTCCACTTCCGGTCATGCGTTAACGGCACATGGACGTGTTCTCCCGTACGTTCCTTCCCGCCGCGGCCGAGGCCGGGGTCGCCATTCCCACCGTGAGCCGGCACATGCCGATCTTCCGCCGCTGTGTGGAACCCGACGACGCGACGGTGCTGGTCACCCGCTGCGTCAACCCGGACCGTCCGCTGGCCGGCGACTTCCTGCTGCTGCTCACGTACCGCCGGCTGGTGATCACCCAGGAGACCCGGGTGCTGCACCGGCTGCGGCTGCACCTCAACGCGAACCTGCGCCACCTCAGCGACGTGACCTGGAATCCGGACCTGCGCCAGGCCGTCGTCGAGGTCGCGGCCACGGCCGTCGACGGGGTCCGGGAGCGGTTCCGCATGCGCGTCGGCGAGCCGGACCGCGTCTGGCACTTCGACGCTCTGCTCAAGCACGTCTTCCGCGACCGCCGCGGTCTCCCGGTCGCCGTCTAGTCCCGGCCCAGGAAGGCGCTGATCGAAGCGCGCAGGCCGGCCGGGTCGAGGCCGTGCCAGCGGGCGTGGTCGGCCGGGGTGCCGTAGCGGCGCTCCTCGGTCCGGGCCACTCCCAGGTGCAGTTCCCGATGCGGCACGGTGGAGAGCGCCGCGGAGACGATCCGGCTGGACGTTCCGGAGAGGTACGGCTCCACGACGACGATCTCGCCGGTGACCAGTTCGCGCAGCCGGCCGGTGTCCAGCGGGCGCGGCGTGTTCGTGTAGGCCACGGTGACGTCCAGGCCGGTGGCGAGGACGGCGTCGAGCATCGGTCCGACGGCCAGCACCACCGCGCCGCCCGCCGGGCCGCGGCGGATCACCTTGAGGTCGACTCCCGGATAGGCGTGCCGGTTCTGCTGGGTGGAGAGGCGGACGTACACCCGGTCGTCGTGCCGCGCGGCCGCCCGGAGCAGCTCCGGCACCTCGTCCGGGTGACCGGGCACGTGCACCGTCCAGCCCTCGAGGGTGTCGAGCAGCGCGACGTCTCCCGGCGACTGGTGCGTGTAGCCCTCGGCCGACGCGTCGTAGGAGGCGCCGATGCTCACCAGCACCGCGCCCGCGTCCTGGTGGCCGAGGTCGAGCTTGATCTGCTCGTAGGCCCGGTCCACGACGAACGGTGCGTACGAGTGCACGTACGGTCGCATGCCGGTGAGCGCGAGCCCGCCCGCGACGCCGGTCATGAGCTGTTCGCGGATCCCGACGTTGATCACCCGGTCGGGGTGGCGCCGCAGCGCCGGCGCGAAGGCGGCGGCGGAGATGTCGGCGAGGACGAGGGCGGTCCGCGGGTCCTCCTGCAGGAGCGCGGTCGTGGTGGCGACGAACGTCTCGCGCATGGTCAGAATCCCTTCGGTGCGACGGTGGCGACGACGACGTGCGGCCGGCGCCGCCGCCGGTCCGGTCGCAGCGCTACTTCCAGCGCGTCGCGGTCGTGTCCGTCCACGGAGGACACGCTCCAGTCGACGAAGTGGCTCGCGATCCCGCCCGGCCAGCCGTGGGTGGCGGACCGGTTGTCGACGACGATCGCGGTCAGCGGCAGCCCGGTCGCGGCCGCGTACGCGATGGCCTCGTGGTTGGAGCCCTCGTCCAGCTCGGCGTCGCCGAGGAGGACGAACGTGTGCGCGTCGTCGTACCCCTGAGCCCGCAGGCCCAGCGCGGTGCCGACGGCGAGCCCGAGACCGTGACCCAGCGATCCGGTCCCGATCTCCACCCCGGGGATCAGCACGCGGTCGGGGTGGTGACCGAGGCGGCTGGTGCTGCTCGCGAGGTCGTCGAGCCACTCCGCGGGGATGAAGCCCTTGGCGGCGAGGACGGCGTAGTAGGCGGCGGGACCGTGCCCCTTGGAGAGCAGGAACCGGTCGCGGTCGGGCTCGTCGGCAGTCTCGGGTGAGACGCGCAGGATACGGTCGTAGAGCACCCACAGGACGTCGAGCGTCGAGTACGCGCTGGGCTCGTGCTTGCGGTCGCCGGTGATCCGGGTGAGCAGCGGTCCGAGCGGATCTGGTCTTACGGCAGTCGCGGTCATATCCTCACCCTGCAACTTGAACTTCACTTCAACTCAAGGAAGGGCGCCCGTGGAACTGCTCACCATCGGCGACATGGCGGCCCGCAGCGGCGTGGCCCCGTCGGCACTGCGCTACTACGAGCGCGAGGGTCTGATCCGCTCGACCCGTACGGGCGGCAACCAGCGCCGCTACGAGCGCCACGAGCTGCGCCGGGTGGCGTTCATCAAGATCGCGCAGCAGGTCGGGGTGTCGCTGGAGGAGATCCGCACGGCGCTGGCCGCACTGCCGGAGAACCGGACCCCCACCAAGGCGGACTGGGCCCGGCTGTCCGCGCGGTGGCGGCGCAAGCTGGAAGAGCGCATCGCCGTGATGCAGCGGCTGCGCGACGAGCTGACCGGGTGCATCGGCTGCGGCTGCCTCTCGCTGCAGCGCTGCAAGCTGATCAACCCTCAGGACCGGCTCGCGGCACGCGGCGAAGGCGCCCAAATGATCATCAATCCGCCGTAAACCGCTGCGGCGGATGCGTTGTTCCTTCCGCCGAACCGTGGCCAGGCGCCGGTCTCGGTGTGATACTCGCCGGTAGCAACCGAGGGCCGCGGTGCCGCGGCCGGAAGGCTGGTGGCTCGTGACGGACGACACGACGCGTACGGCGTACCGGACCTGCCCGCTCTGCGAGGCCGCCTGCGGCCTCGAGCTCACCGTGACCGGCGACCGGATCGTGTCCGCCCGCGGCGACCGGCGGCACGTCTTCAGCGGCGGCTTCATCTGCCCGAAGGGCGCCACCCTGGGGCAGCTGACCGCCGATCCGGACCGGCTGCGCCGCCCCCTCGTGCGGCGCGGCGACCGCCACGAGGAGGTCGGCTGGGACGAGGCGTTCGCGGCCGTCGAGGCGGGGCTGCGCCCGGTCCTGGACCGGCACGGCCCCGACGCCGTCGCGCTGTATCTGGGCAATCCCAACGTGCACACGATGGCGGGCAGTCTCTACGTGTCGCCGTTGCTCCGTGCCGTAGGCAGCCGCAACATCTTCACCGCCAGCACCGTCGACCAGATGCCGAAGCACGTGGCGTGCGGCTACCTGTACGGCAGCCCGCTGGCCATCCCGGTGCCCGATGTGGACCGTACCGACCTGCTGCTGATGCTCGGCGCCAACCCGTGGGAGTCCAACGGCAGCCTCGCCACCGCGGCCGACTTCCCCGGCCGGCTCAAGGCGATCCAGGCCCGCGGCGGCCGGTTCGTGGTGGTCGACCCGCGGCGCACCCGCACCGCCGAACACGCCGACGAGCACCTGTTCATCCGGCCGGGCACCGATGCGTACCTGCTCTTCGGGATCGTGCACACGCTGTTCGAGGAGGGGCTGACCGACCTCGGGCGGCTCGCCGGCCACGTGACGGGCGTCGAGGAGGTCCGGGAACTGGCCCGCGCCTTCGCCCCCGAGGTGGTGACCGCGGCCTGCGCCGTACCGGCGGATCGCATCCGCGGCCTCGCGCGAGAGCTCGCGGCCGCGCCCACGGCGGCCGTGTACGGACGGATCGGCACCTGCACGGTCGAGTTCGGCACGCTGACCAGCTGGCTCGTCGACGTCGTCAACGTGCTCACCGGAAACCTGGACCGTCCCGGTGGTGCGATGTTCCCGCTCGCCGCCCACCTGCGTACGCGGCCACAGCCGGGCGGGAAGGGCTTCCGCACCGGGCGGTGGCACAGCCGGGTCCGCGGGCTGCCCGAGGTCAAGGGCGAGCTGCCGGTCGCCACCCTCGCGGACGAGATCGAGACGCCGGGTGACGGGCAGGTCCGCGCGTTCGTCACCGTGGCCGGCAACCCCGTGCTGTCGACGCCGAACAGCGGGCGGCTGGACCGGGCGCTCGGCGGGCTCGACTTCATGGTGAGCGTCGACCCGTACCTCAACGAGACGACCCGGCACGCCGACGTCGTCCTGCCGCCCACCGACGCCGCCCGCAAGGGACACTACGACTTCTCGTTCCTGGCGCTCGCGGTGCGCAACTTCGCGGCGTACTCGCCGCCCGTGCTGCCGCCGGATCCCGCAGAGATGGACGAGTGCGACATCCTCGCGCGGCTCACGCTCATCGTCACCGGCAAGGGCGCCGGTGCCGACCCTGCGGAGCTGCACGAGCACATGCTGCAGGAAGCGCTGACCAAGGCGGGGGCAGCCGAGCTCCGGGCGGTGGTCGACGGAGACCATCCGGCCGAGCGCCTGCTCGACGTCGCGCTGCGCACCGGCGCGTACGGGGACCGGTTCGGCGCCCGGCCCGACGGCCTGTCCCTGGCCCGGCTGCTGGCCAACCCGCACGGCGTCGACCTCGGACCGCTGCAGCCGAGGATCCCGGAGATCCTGCAGACGCCGAGCGGCACGATCGAGCTGTGCCCGCCGCCGATCGCGGCAGACGTGGCCCGGCTGAGCGAGGCGCTCCCCCGCCGGCGCGACGACCTCGTCCTCGTCGGCCGCCGCCACCTGCGTTCCAACAACAGCTGGATGCACAACGTCCCGGCGCTGGTGAAGGGCCGGGACCGGTGCACCCTCCACATGCACCCGGAGGACGCGGATCGGCTCGCGCTCGCCGACGGCGACGAGGCGGAGCTGCGGTCGCGCGCGGGCACGGTGGCGGCACGGGTGGAGGTCACCGACAAGGTGATGCCCGGCGTCGTGAGCCTGCCGCACGGCTGGGGACACGGCATGCCGGGAACCCGCATGTCGGTCGCCGCGGAGCGGCCGGGTGTGAACAGCAACGTGCTGACCGACGAGTACGCCACCGACCCGCTGTCGGGAAACAGCGTGCTGAACGGCATCCCGGTCGAGATCAAGGCGCTCCCGTGACCGGGTAGTTGTCCATCTGCAACAGTCGCGTTCCGGTCCACCCGTTCGAGGGAACTCACCCGGGCTGAATCGGTTACCCGTGGGGACGGATGCGGACCGCCGTACCGTGGCGCGAGCGCGGTGGACACACTTGGGGTGGGTGCGGATGGCGGTCGTGGTGGTTGCGGAAGACGATGATGACCTGCGAGCGATCGCTGTGCGGTTGCTGAGTCGCGGCGGTCACCGCGTGACTGCCGCTCCCAACGGCGCCGAGGCGTTGCGGCTGGTGGGCGAGGAGCGCCCCGACGTCGTGGTGTCCGATATCGACATGCCGGTCATGTCCGGAGTGGACCTTTGTCTCGCCATCCGGGCCGATCCGGCCCTTCGTGAGCTGCCGGTGGTGTTCATCAGCGGGAGCCTCGTGCCGGGTGACGATCGTCCCGTCCGGGCTCAGGCCACGACCATGCTGCGCAAACCGTTCACCGCGCAGGAGCTGCTGGGCTGCGTGGAGAAGGCCCTGCACAGCGGCCACCAGCCGGGTCAGGAGCCGTTCGACTGCCCGTAGCACCCCGCTGCGGCATCGGCTCGCCGGCCGCGGGCCGGGCTCAGGCGACGGCCATGTCCGCGTCGAGCGTCAGGCCGGTCAGTTCGCCGACGGTACGGGCCATCTCGGCGAGTCCGTCGGCGGTGCCGGTCTTGTCGGCGATGGCGATGACCTTGCCGCTGAGGCGGTTCTTGTCGGTCGCGCTGAGGGTGTGCGCCGTGAGCACGACCACCGGGATGCCCCGGGTGGCCGGGTCGTTGTGCAGGGCGGCGATGACGTCGAAGCCGTCCAGGCCCGGCATGAGCAGGTCGCAGATGATCAGGTCGAAGTGCCGGGAACGGGCCGCCGCGAGACCGTCGACGCCGTTGCCGGCGGTGGTGACCTGGATGCCTTCCGCGCTGAGCGTGGCGTCGATGAGATCCAGGCTCTGCGCGTCGTCGTCGATCGCCAGCACGGACAGGTGCTCGTCGCCGCCGGGCGGGACCAGACCGTGGCGGGCCATCCAGGTGAGCAGGGTGCTCCGGTCGACGGGTTTGACGAAGTAGTCGACGGCGCCGAGAGCCACTCCGATCGCGGCGTCGTCATGGACGCTCACGATGAGCACGGGTACGTGCCGCAGCCGTGCATCGCGCTTCAGCTCGGCCAGCACTTGCCACCCGTCGATGTCGGGAAGCTCGATGTCGAGCAGGATGGCCTCGGGGTCGTTGGCGCGCGCGGTGGCCAGTCCCTGTTCGCCGGTTGCCGCGACGGCGACGTCATAGCCGGCGCGCCGCAGGTGGGTGGAGAGCAGTTCCGCCGCGGCCGGATCGTCCTCGATGACCAGCACCCCGCCGCCGGACCCGGCGTCGGCGGCGCCGGCCTCGGTGGCCGCGGGGTCGGCGGTCGGCAGGTAGACGGTGAACTTCGCGCCGTGACCCGGTTGCGAGACCAGGTCGATGCGCCCGCCGTGCGCGTGCACCAGACGGCGGGTCAGCGCGAGCCCCAGGCCGGTCCCGCCGGCCCGCTGGTGTTCCTCGCCGACCTGCTGGAATTCCTCGAAGGCGCGCTGCTGGTCCTCGGCGGCGATGCCGGGGCCGGTGTCCGCCACGCTGATCGCGACGTCATGGCCGACGCGGCGGGCGGTGACGAAGACCTTGCCCCGCTCGGGGGTGAACTTGATCGCGTTGGACAGCAGGTTCGTCACGATCTGGCGCAACCGCGTCGGATCCGCATGGGCCCGCAGCGGCGACGCGGCCACGGTGACGTCCAGTTGTTTGCGCTGGGAGAGCGCGTCCAGGGTGGTGATCACCTCGTTGATCGCCTGCTGCACGTCCACCGGCTGACAGCGCAGCTGGACGTTGCCGGACTCGATCTTGGCGAGGTCGAGGACCTCGTTGATCAGGTTGAGCAGATGCTTGCCGCTGGAATGGATGTGGCCGATCCACTCCGTCGGCACGCTGGTCTGCCCGTCCGCGGCCGGCTCCGTGCGCATCAGGTCGCTGAAACCGATGATCGCGTTCAGCGGGGTCCGCAGCTCGTGGCTCATGTTCGCCATGAAGTCGCTCTTGGCCTTGCTCGCGACCGTCAGGGCGGCGACCGAGGCGGACAGTTCGCCGGTGAGCCGGTCACGGTCGCTGAGCAGCTCCGCGCGTTGCCCCAGCGCGGCGGCCTGGCCGGCGAGCTCCCCGAGCAGCTGCACGTCGTCGTCGGTGAACAGGCTGCGGTGGGTGTTGAACAGCAGCAGGACCGCGGCGCCGCCCGGCAGCCGCAGCGGCGCCACGGTGACGAAGCGCAACCCGCCGGCCCGCGCGTATTCCAGTGCCTCCGCCGGCGGCGGCCGCCGGCGGTCGTCGACGCTGGTGCTGCCGCTGAACCCGAGCAGTTCGGCGCAGGCGGCCGCCGTGCGGGCCGTGGCCGGCCGGCTCGGTACGCCGACCAGGGCGGCCTCGTCGAGTGACCCGTCGCCGGCGGGCGTGAGCACGACCACGCCGCCCGAGGACGTGGCCCGGCGCACCGCCTCGGCATAGCACTGCCAGATCTGCGAGGCGGGGGCGTCCGGCGGCGCCTGCAGCAGCTGACGCACGACGTCGTACGCGGCCCGGTTCGACCATGCCCGCCGGGCCCATGCCGGGGGTGCGAACGCCATCAGGTAACCGGCCGCGGACACCAGGGCGATGAGCCGGGCCGCCTGCCGTGCCCGCTGGGCGGCCTCCGGGTCACCGGAGCCGGCCCCGGCGAGCAGGATGGCCACCGCGAACAACGCGGTGGCCGCCGCCGCCAGCCACAACCGGGTCCGCGCCGCCCCGGCGCGCGCCACCGCCAGGCGGGCCAGGAACCACGCGGCGACGACCTCCGTGACCACGAACACGGCCACCACGACCAGCACGGCCGGGGGGCTGAGGACCTCGCCACCGAGGATGAGCAGCACGCCGCTGACCAGCCAGCCCGCGAACGCCGACCAGTACACCGCGGCCGGGACCGGACCGACCCGCCGGGCCACCCGCAGGGTCAGGAACGGCTGCCCGAGCAGCAGCACGGACGCCGCCACCGCGACCAGCCGCGGCGGCTCACCCACCACCTGGCTCAGCACGGCGAGAACGAACAGCACCGCCATGGCCGAGAACATCACCACCACGTCGCGGTGCAACGGGTCACGCCGGCGCAGATATCCGACCAGGAGGCGAAGGAACACGGCGGTGAACAGGGCCTCCGCCACCAGCGTCAACCACAGGGCTCCGACGCTCTCCTCTGCCATAGCCAGAACGTACAACTCGGGCCTATTGCCTCAATGGTGAACGCGCCTTTTCGCTGGTGCCTCCCACTGGCCGGACAGGGACCCGGTCAAGCACGAAGCGCACGCACCGCCGTGGAGGACACCGCCGCCAATCCGGGGCGCGCCGGCACCAGAAACGTCGTGATCCCCAGCTGCTCGTTCATCGCCGCCAGCCGGTACTCGTGGCGCATGTCGGTGTGGTTCCGGATGCCGCGGACGATCACGCCGGACTGGTGCTCATGACAGAACGCGGCCGTCAGGCCCTCCCAGGCCGTCACCGTCACATTGCTCCAGCCCTCGGGAAGCTGGCTGCGAAGAGCCACCAACCGCTGCTCCTGCGTCGTAGCCGGCTGCTTCTCACCATTCACCGCTATGAGCACTGTGACCCGAGGGAACAGGTGCCTGATCCGATCGACGACATCAAGGTGCCCGGCGGTGAAGGGATCGAAGGTTCCCGGGTAGACCGCATGCGAGCCGCGCCGGCTGTTCCGCGTGGGGTCGGACATCGATCGAGGTTAGCCGTGCGCCGGGACGGTACGGGCACGGAGCGTGCAACGTCACACGACGAAGGTTGCCGGGAGACCAAGCGGTTCGTCCCGGGTGAGACGCGCCGCTGACCGGGAGCCTACCCAGGTCAGCGGCGGTCTCTCCTCCTCATCAGGCGGAGGGCGTGGGATTCGAACCCACGGAGACGCGGAACGCCTCACCGGTTTTCAAGACCGGCGCCATCGGCCACTAGGCGAGCCCTCCCGAGTGACGGCACTCAGTTTGCCAGATCGACGCACGTGCCGCGGAACGGACACCGGCCGGGCGCCCGGCCGGCTTCCCGTTTCTTGTCGGACCCCTCGGGCAAGCTGTCAGGCATGCACGCCATCGTGATCGAAGAGCCGGGTGGGCCGGAGGCGCTCGTCTGGGCCGAGGTGCCGGATCCCGAGCCGGGGCCGGGCGAGGTCGTCGTCGAGGTCACGGCCGCGGCCGTCAACCGGGCGGACGTCATGCAGCGGCAGGGTCACTATCCGCCGCCGCCGGGGGCACCGCCCTATCCCGGGCTCGAATGTTCCGGCGTCGTCGCCGCGGTCGGACCCGGGGTGACCGGGCACCACCTCGGCGAGCGGGTGTGCGCACTGCTGGCCGGTGGTGGCTACGCCGAGCGGGTCGCCGTGCCGGCCGGTCAGTTGCTACCGGTTCCGCAGGGCCTGTCGCTCCAGGAGGCCGCGGCGTTGCCGGAGGTGGCCTGCACCGTCTGGTCGAACGTGGTCGACATCGCCCGCCTGCGCAAGGGTCAGACGCTGCTCGTGCACGGCGGCGGCGGTGGCATCGGCACGTTCGCGATCCAGCTGGGCAAGGCGCTGGGTGCGACGGTCGTCGTGACCGCGCGCGAGCCGAAGCACGAGCAGCTCCGGGCACTCGGCGCCGACCTCGCCGTCGACTACACGGCCACCGACTTCGTCGAGGCGACCCGCGACTTCACCGGGGGCCGCGGCGCCGACGTGATCCTCGACATCATCGGCGCGAAATACCTGTCCAGAAACATCGCCGCGCTCGCCACCGGCGGCCGCATCGTGACCATCGGCCTGCAGGGCGGCCGCAAGGGCGAGCTCGACTTCGGCGCCCTGATGGCGAAGCGTGCGGCGATCACGGCGACGACCCTGCGCGCCCGCCCGGTCGAGGACAAGTCCCGCATCGTCCGGGGCGTCCACGACATGGTCTGGCCCCTCGTCGAGGCCGGCGCGATCCGCCCGATCATCGACCGCACGGTCGCCCTGCGCGAGGCGGCGGAGGCTCACCGACTGATGGAGGCCAGCGACCACCTGGGCAAGATCGTCCTGCTCCCCTGACCCGCGGCGACGCAGGGGGCGACGTCGCCGCAGGTCAGCCTTCCTCTAGGTGTGGGTGCAGACCGTGTCTCAGACCGGCACGGTGGTGACTCCGGAGAAGACGCGCAGATTCCAGGAGCAGCCGGAGGCGGTGCTGATCTCGAAGAAGCCGAGACGTCCGCCCTCGTGGCCGTTCAATGTCACCGAGCCCGACTGCTTCTCCGAACCCACGTACTCGTATCCGCTCGTCTTGCCCTCCCACGTCAGATAGAGGAAGGGGAAGTTGGTGTCGGGGCAGTTCCACGAGGCGACGGCCTTGTAGTCCACCGTCGGCACGTTGATCGTGCGGCTCTTCCAGGGCGTCGCGGTGCCGTGCCAGTTGGCGATCTCGCGGGACCGGGTCTGCACCACCTGCACCGCGTCGAGCCGTGCGGCGTTCCTCCGGGCCGCCGTACCCGCGAAGACCGCCTTCCACGTGCCCGTCGTCTCGGCGGTGAAGCGGCGGGTGAAGTTTCCCGCGTCCGTGGCGGTGGCGAAGCCTTTGTAGACGTACGCGTTCGCCGCGGTGCCCGCCTTGCGGAAGTAGAAGCTGATCCGGCTCCGGTTGCCCGTCGCGCCCACCCACACGCGCCCGGACAGGGTCACGGGCTTGCCCTTGACCACCGGCTCCGGCGCGGCGTTGAAGGTCATCTTCACCGCTGCGGGGGCGGCCTGCGCGGGCGTCCCCGGCGCCGCGACGATGGCCGCCGCCGCGGTCAGGAGGGTCAGGAACAGGGAGGGCTTGCGACGCATCGGCCGGAACCTTTCGGGCGTTAAGTGGCTTATGTCCGAAGTCTGGCAGCCGTGCTGTCGACAGTCGAGGGTTGCCGGGAAGACCACCGGGTCCGGTTAGTCCGAATGGCGCCGGTGATAACCCGTTCGCCTCGGGCCACCGCCGACCGGGGAAGCAAACGGCGACCGGCTACCGCCCGGCGGAATCCCGGGAAAGCCGTGGCGCCGTGCCGCGCCGGGCTCTGCGTTGACTTCAACCGAGGTTGAGATTTTAGCGTCGCCGGCATGGATATCACGCCGCTCCGTGTCGCAGTCATCATCGGCAGTGCCCGCGAGGGCCGCTTCGGTCCCACCGTGGCCGCCTGGGTCGCCGCCGAGACAGCGAGGCGCCGCGACATGGAAGCCGAGACCGTGGATGTGGCCGAGGCCGGGAGCGGCACCGTCACCAAGCAGCTGGGGTGGGCCGACGCCTTCGTCGTCGTCACCCCCGAGTACAACCACAGCTTTCCCGCACCGCTCAAGGCCACGATCGACGATCACTACAGCGAGTGGACGGCCAAGCCGGTCGCCTTCGTCTCGTACGGCGGACTGTCGGGCGGCCTGCGCGCGGTCGAACAGCTGCGCCCGATCTTCGCCGAGCTGCACGCCGTCACGGTGCGCGACACGGTGAGCTTCCACGGCGGCCGCCGCTGCTTCGACGCGGACGGCCGTCCCACCGATGCGGAGAGCGTCGTCGCGGCGGGACGGATGCTGGACCGGCTTGCCTGGTGGGCCCACGCCCTGCGGGACGCCCGCTCGATCCGGCCCTACGCGAGCTGAGCTCCACGGAACGCCGCCGCACCGTTCCGGGCCGCTCCGCGGGGGGAGAGGCCGGGTACGGAGGCGGCGTTCCGTGTCGCTCCCGGGAAGGCGGTTCGGCCGCCGGACCGCCCGGCGGCGCAAACGTCCGAGGTCATAGGCGCGCGGTCGGCACCGAATCGGCGAGGCCGAGCAGGACCGCGCCCGCCGCTTCCGTGACGTCGCCGGAGACCATGGCGTGCTGGGTGGCCACGTGGACGTCCCGGAAGTGCCGTTGCAGCGGGCTGGAGTCGTACACGGCGCTTCCTCCGGCGGCGTGGTAGAGGAGGTCGACCGCTCGCGCCGCGTTGCGGGTGGCGGTGGAGATCGCGAGTCGCAGCCTGGCCCGGCGCAAAGCGTCCGTCTCCGGCGTGGCCGCCGGCACCACCGCGGTGACCGAGTGCCGCAGGTAGGCCAGCCCGGCCCCGTGCAGCGCCGTGGCCTCCGCGACCGCGGCCCGGACGGCCGGCTTCGCCGCGATCGCCTCGCCGGTGAGCGGATTGCGCTTGGTCCGGGCCAGCTCGCCGAAGTCCTCGATCGCCGCCCGCGCGATGCCCAGTGACACCGCGCCGATGCCGAGAGCCAGCAACGACAGGGCCGGGAAGGCGTACAACGGTCCTTTCTGGACCGGCGCCTCGGCCAGGCTGAACGTGCGGTCGGCGGGCACGAGAACGTCGTCGGCGGTGAAGTCGTGGCTGCCGGTGCCGCGCAGGCCGGCGACCTCCCAGGTGTCGTGAATGGTCAGTGCGGCGGGATCCAGCACGGCGAGGCGTACGCCCTCGGGCGTGAGCATGCCGCCGACCAGGTGGGTCGCGTGCCGGCAGGCGCTCGCGAACGCCCATCGGCCGCGCACCCGGTATCCGCCCTCGACCGGCGTCGCCCGGCCCGTGGGTGCGGCGACGCCGGCGATGAGGAACCGGGGATCGCGCACCAGGTCCATGGCCGTGGCGGGCGGCAGGTAGGCCAGCGTCATCCCGGTCGCGGCGCCGACCATCGCGCACCAGCCCGTCGAACCGTCGGCCCGTCCGAGCTCCTCGAGGACGTCCACGAGCAGGCTCGGCTCCGCCTCCGAGCCGCCGTACTGTTCCGGGACCGCGAGCTTGAAGACACCGAGGCCGGCGAGCTGGTCGACGACTGCCGGGGGGAGGTTGCGGTCCTGTTCGATCTGGGGCGCCAGCTTGCGGATGGCCGGGGTCAGGGCCCGGATGTCGTCGAGCAGTGAGATCGCCATGATGCCGAGTATTCCGGATGATCGATATCGCCGGCATGGCCTACGTGGACCCGGGTTGCTTCCGCGCTGCGCGCAGGGCCGGCCGGGCGGGTCGTGAGCCGCTCGGAACGGCATTGTGGACCCGTTTCCGCCGGGGCGAAAATCGTTGACGTCGGTGTAAATGAGCTGGTAGAGCGCGGTGGAGGGCGGGAATCGACGGTGGAGCCGGATGGAATTTCCCGGTTCCGCCGATGACCGCGCCGAATGTGTGTTGGCATGGTCGGAGGAATTACCAATAACGCCCGGGTTCCCATTGTCGCCGTTCTCCGGCCGACACCGGCACGGCGGAGGTTCCGTCGTGCTTCGGGATTCGCGTGAGTGCCCCGGGCCTATTTCGGAGGCTCTACTGTCCCGTCCGTCCACCGGCCGCGTGCTGGCCGCCGGCGCCCTGGCGCTGGCCGTGACCGCACCGGCCCTCGAAACCGCCGTGCCTGCTGAAACGCAGAATCCGCTCCATCCGATCGCGTCCGCCGCCGCAGCGGTGACGCCATTGCTGGAGGCCCGCGACCGAGACCGCGCGGCCTCCCGGGACGCGATCCGCCCTGCCGCCCTCACGCCGGGTGCGGTTCAGGCTCAGATTCCGACGGTACGGACGGAGGAGCCGGGTCCCCTCGTGGCGGCGACGATGGGGATCGCCGACCGCATGGCCGAGGCGGAACGCCGCCTCGCCGCCCGGCGAGCTGTCCAGCGCGTGGCCGCCCAGCGCGTGGCCGCCCAGCGAGCCGCCGCCCAGCGAGCCGCCGCCCGGCGGGCGGCGGCCCAGCGAGCCGCCGCGCGTAAAGCCGCGGCCGTCGCCCGGCGAGCCGCCGTCCGGCAGCGCGCCGCGCGGGGCTCGTCCGCGCGGATGGCGTCGGTCGTCAGCTTCGCCCGGGCCCAGATCGGCAAGCGCTATGCCCGCGGCGGCGAGGGCCCGCGCGCGTTCGACTGCTCCGGCTTCACGAAGACCGCGTACGCCCGGGCCGGCCTGCGCCTGCCACACTCCTCGGGCGGACAGGCCGCGCGGGCACGCATCGTCTCGCGGGCCGCGGCGCGCCCCGGTGACCTGGTCGTCGGCCCCGGCCATGTGGGCGTGTACATGGGGCGCGGAATGATGATCGACGCCGGGAACCCGCAGACCGGGGTGGTGTATCGCAGGCTCTACGCCGGGCTGCACATCGAGCGGTTCTGAATCGTTCGTACGGTATCGCCCCGGGAGCGAGAATCGCTCGCATGATTGCCGACCACTGGCCCCTCTTCGGCCTGCGCCTGCGGACGCCGCGGCTCGAACTGCGGGTGCCGGACCTCGCCGACCTCGGCCGGCTCGCCGACCTGGCGGCGGCCGGGGTGCACGACCCGGCGGCGATGCCGTTCGTCACGGCCTGGACCGACACCACCGGCGAGCGGCGGGCCCGCAGCGTCCTGCAGTGGGCCTGGACCCAGTGGGGGCGGTGGTCGCCCGCCGACTGGTCGCTGCAGCTCGTGGCGGTCGCCGACGGGCAGGTGATCGGCACGCAGGACGTCAACGCCAAGGACTTCGCCACCGTACGGGTGGTCGGCACCGGGTCCTGGCTGGGGCGGGAGCACCAGGGCCGGGGCTTCGGTACGGAGATGCGGGCCGCCGTGCTCGACCTCGCGTTCACCGGGCTCGGCGCCGAGGCCGCCACCTCGGAGGCGTTCGAGGACAACGACGCCTCGTACGGTGTCTCGCGCAAGCTCGGCTACGCCGACGACGGCACGGACTGGCACGCGGTTCGGGGGCGCCGGGTCCGGGGCCGGCGGCTGCTGCTGGACCGGCCGCGGTGGCAGGCGGCGCGCACGATCGACGTGGAGATCACCGGCCTGGAGCCGTGCCTGCCGCTGTTCGGGCTGGCCGGCGACTAGGACCTGGGCCCGTACAGCAGTCGGCACCT
>NZ_BMQY01000001.1:1046756-1258232 GCF_014648355.1 Couchioplanes azureus | reverse complement strand
CCACCGGCTGCGCTCGGCGACCGATCACCACCGGGCACGGGGATCTCGGCCGCTCGAACCCGGTCGGATGTCTGACACAACTATCGCCCCGGTCAAGCCCGCGACCGCGCACTAGCTGTGCGTTTCTCACCGGGACGCCCGCGTGGCGGAACAGAACCGAAAGCTGTGCGACACGTCACTCGGATACTTTGGGGTCTTCGGGGCAGTCTGCAACCCATCCGAAGCCGGAAGGACGATCGAGCATGAGCTTGGAGCGCGCCGAAGCACCCGATCCGTACGACATCCTCCCGCCGGTTCCTTCCTTCGCGGTGACGAGTACGGACGTCACCGACGGGCAGCCACTCGACGAGCTGTACGCGCATCCCAGCGTCGGTGGCAAGAACCTCTCACCGCAGCTCTCCTGGTCCGGCTTCCCCGCCGAGACCCGGGGCTTCGTGGTGACCTGCTTCGACCCGGACGCGCCGACGGGCAGCGGGTTCTGGCACTGGGTGGTGGTGAACCTGCCGGCCTCGGTCACCGAGCTGCCGCGTGGCGTCGACCCGCTGCCGGACGGCGCCTTCACCATCCGCACCGACTACGGCGAGGCCGGGTACGGCGGCGCCGCGCCACCGCCGGGTGACCGCCCGCACCGGTACGTCTTCGCGGTGCACGCCCTGGACGTGGACCGCCTGGAGGTCGGCGAGGACGCGACCCCCGCGTACGTCGGCTTCAACCTGGCGTTCCACACCCTGGCGCGGGCGACGATCCGCCCGACGTACCAGGTCCGGGGCTGAGCCCGGGCGACACGAGAAAGCCCGCCGGGTCGAGGGACCGGGCGGGCTTTCTGGTGCGCGTGGGTCAGCCGGGAACCTTGGCGACCACGAAGACGGACTGGCCGAACGGCGGCTTCACGATGCTCTCCGCGGCCTTGGTGACCGGGAGCACCAGGCTGTCGTAGATCTTCACCATCGGGCCCTCCTTCGGGGCCAGCTTGAAGATGCTCGTCGCGGTGTAGTAGCCGATGAGGCCGAGCGCGTTGGCGTAGTGCAGCTTCTCGATGGTGAGGCCGGCCTCCGTCATGGCGGCCCGCATCGTCTTCTTGGTGTAGCGGCGGATGTGGCCGGTCGCGATGTCGACCTGGCTCATCGCGAACATGAACGCCGGGACGATCAGGATGATCCGGCCGCCCGGGCGGACCAGCTCCGCCATGCTGCGCAGCGCGCCGACGTGGTCCTCGATGTGCTCCAGCACGTTGTAGGACACCGCGGCGCTGTACTCACCCGCGGCGTCGGACGCCGGGAGCAGCATCTGCCGCACGTCGATCTTGTCGTGGTCGGCCAGGCGCTCCTTGAGCTGCACGAGCCGGTCCGGGTCCGCCTCGGTGGCGGTGAAGCGCGGGACGTGCTGCGCCCACTCCAGGGCGTAGTCGCCGAGACCGCTACCGATCTCGATCGGGTTGTCTCCCAGGTACGGGAGAGCCAGCTCGACGAACCATCGACGGTGGTTCACGGCCATGGCGAGGCCCTCGAGCACTTCGGACTGGATCCTCTGGTCTCCAGTGATGTCTGCCATAAGTAAGGTTTCCCTCGTCTTGCCGATCCGAGCTGACAGCGGGACCGGAAGAGTTAAGCATCCGCTGCGCGCAACCGAAAGTTGAGCGGGGGGTGACCGCTCTATTTTTGCCTGATTGAGACGTTGACCCGGGGGTACCCGGGGCCGTTACCCATCATGCACCACCTAGGTCAAGCTGCGGTAAAACGCTGTCTCATATCGGGTGCGTCACGCCTGGGTCACCGTCACAACACCGTTACCAACCTCCGTTAGGCTCGCCGATGCTATGACGATTACGGGTATTGACTCGACAGGCCACTCGCCCGGCGGGAACGTTCTGCCGCCGGATCCCGGGGTCGCCGCCGAAGACCTGGATGCGGAGCTCAAGGCCCTCGAAACCGAGGTGGCCGCCGCGCCGATCACGGTCATACCCGCAGATCGCACGGGGGTCGAGCCCGAGCCGGAGGTCGCACCGCGGCCGCGGTGGTGGCGCTCTCTCACGTGGCGAGATGTCCTCGCGATTACCACCTTCATTGGGGTAGCGCTCTTCGTCACCGCGCCGTTGTGGCTGAATCTTGATCATGAGTTGCGCGATGATCCACAGGATCACGCATTCTTTGAGTGGATGCTGGCGCACGGTGCCCGCGTGGTCACGGATGGCGTTTATCCGTTCTTCTCCGATCGCATGAATTACCCCGATGGGGTGAACATGATGGCCAACACCTCGGTGCTGGCCGTTTCCCTGCCGATGACGCCGGTCACTGTGATGTTCGGTCCGCATGTGGCGTTCAACGCGTTTCTCACGATGGCCTTGGCGTTCACCGGCATCTCGTGGTATCTGGTGCTCTCGCGCCAGTTCGTGACCTCCCGGCTGGCCGCCTGGGTGGGCGCGCTGTTCGCCGCCTTCGCGCCGAGCATGATCTCGCACGCCGGCGGGCACCCCAACATCGTCTCGCAGTTCCTGGTGCCGCTGATCATCTGGCGCACGCTGGCCCTGCGCACGCCCGGCCGCGCCGTACGCAACGGACTTCTCCTCGCGGGCCTGCTGGTCTGGCAGGCGTTCATCAACCTCGAGATTCTCTTCATGACGGCGGTCGGCCTGGGCATCTTCTGCGCCGTCATGGCCGCCACCCGCCGGCGCCGGAGCGAGGTGATCCCCTTCCTGCGCGCGCTCGGCGTCACGGCCGTCACGACGCTGGCCCTGCTCGCCTACCCGCTCTACGTGCAGTTCTTCGGCCCGCAGAGTTATCAGGGACTCTCCGAGCTGGTCCGGTACTTCGGTGCCGACCTCGGCTCCTTCACCGCGTACGCGCAGCGCTCGATCGCCGGCAACAGCCTGACCGCCGCCAAGCTCGCCCAGAACGCCGCCGAGGAGAACGCGTTCTTCGGGTGGGGCCTGGTCATTCTCTTCTTCGGCCTGGTGGCGTGGATGCGCCGCAACGTCGCCGTGGTCGCCCTGGCCGGCCTCGCGGTGTTCTTCGGCGCGATGTCGCTGGGCCCGCGCATCCAGCTGAACGGCGTGCCCACCGAGGTTCCCGGCCTCTGGTCGCTGCTGCACAGCGTGCCCATCCTGAGCTCGGCCGTGCCCACCCGCTGGGCCATGGCGATCGCTCCGATGATCGCCATCGTCCTCGCGCTCGGCTGCCAGAAGGCCTCGGACCTGATGAAGGCGCAGCCCTCCTCCCGCGGCCTGGTCCGGGCCGGGATGATCACGGCGGTGGCGATGGCCCTGGTGCCGCTGGCGCCCACCCCGCTGCGGACCGCTCACATGGAGCCGGTGCCGGAGTTCGTCACCTCGGGCGCCTGGCGGCAGTACATCGACGACAACCACACGCTGGTGACCCTTCCGCTGCCGGACCCCAACTACCCCGATCCGCTGCGGTGGAGCGCGTACACCGGGCACGACATGCGGATCGCCAGCGCGTACGCCCTGCTGCCCAGCCAGAACCCGCTCGACCCCACCGACCGTACGGCGCTGTTCGCGCCGCCGTGGCGGCCGACGAGCGGCCTGATGAGCTCCATCAAGCAGGGCAACCCGACGCCGGACATCACGCCGACGCGGCGCGAGATGACGCTCGCCGACCTGCGCTTCTGGAAGGCCGGAGCGATCGTGCTCACGCCGCAGGAGCGCGACATGGAAATGCTGCGCGCCATGACGAAGCTGCTCGGCTTCCAGCCCACCTGGACCGGGGGCGCCTGGGTCTGGGACGTGCGCGACCTCGTCGACGACCCCAAGGCGATGCTGGGCTGAGCCCGCGAGGCTCGCCAGGGCGGTGCTAGGGCTGGCCCGTGAGGCGTCGTCGAGCGACGCCCGGGCGGCTTCCGGATGCGCCTCAGTGCTGCTGGATGCAGCAGCCCATGCAGATCTTGGGCTTCGGCAGGGTGAACGCGAGGCAGCAGGTCTTGCGCTGCACGTCCAGCCGTCCCGCGTGACCCGGGACCAGCTCGATGAGGTCCTCGACGCCGAGCGCGCCGAGCAGCGTGCCGATGTTCTCGGCCGAGGAGCCCGGCAGCACGTCCGCCGCGCGCAGGACGGCGTACGCGACGCCCGACGCCAGCGAGCCCAGCAGGGTGCGCTTGCCCAGCCGGACCTTGCCGTGGATGGCGTCGAGCAGGAGAGTCAGGTGCTCGTCCAGCAGTGAGCGGCGGAGCTCCTCGAGCAGGGCCGCCTCGGTCGGGACCACCCGGACCTCGGCGAGGCCGCTCAGGGCCAGCGGGTCCGACGGCAGCACCGCCACCGTGACGTCCGGGTGCAGCCCCAGCGTCACCAGCGGGCGCGGGTCGTCGAAGTGCATCAGCACGTCGGTGCCGGTCAGCAGCGGCACGCGCCGGGCCGAGACCCAGCCCAGCACCGCAGGCAGCGCCAGCCAGTAGGTGTACGCCTTCCAGGCCAGGGCGGCGGCCGCGTGCGGCTGGGCCTGCCAGCGCTGCCGGGAGGAGTCGAGCAGGGTGTCCAGGGCGCGGCCGGTGAGCTCGGCGGCGGGCCGCCAGCCGGTCGGGTCGTCCACGAGCAGGTCGGGCGCCAGGCCCGGCAGCTCCGTCGACGTGCCGAACATGGCCCGCAGGGTCTCGGTGACCGGGGCGAGGGGGCGCTCGGCGAAGGCGGAACGCCCGGCGATCGCGCGGTCGAGAGCGGTGGTCACGGGCGGCCGCCAGTCCGGTGGGAGCAGAACGTCATCCGCCGGATCACCGCTGTCACCTCGCCCGTCGCCGCAGAGGGCCTCGCTTGTCAGGACGACCCACCGTACCCGATTAAGGCTAGCCTAACCATGCCTAGGAGCGGCCGGGAACCGGGGTCACAGGCAGGTGTTCTTCGGGCCAATACCCCGAGCAAGGGTGACCTAACGGAGCGTTGCGACGTTGCCGCTTTCGTCAAGGCATCTGTCGGCAACGCGCTACTTGCCCCATGCGGACACCGGAAGGCGTGGACACTGAAATTCCTGTCGCAAAGGGGACATCCGTGATGACCACCTCGCCAGTCGAGAGGGCCGCCGACCAGTTCGTGTCGGCGCTTGCGCAATGGCGGGTCGAACGCGGGATGACAAAGAAGCAGCTCGCCGCCCGGATGGGCTTCGACCCTTCCTACGTCAGCCATGTCGAGGGACGCCGGCACAAACCCACCGAGGACTTCGCCAGACGCGCCGAAGCGGTCCTGGCCGCGGGGGGTGCGATCTGGCAGCGATTCCAGGAGTACGACGAACTGCGTCACGCTCGCGGTGCGGCGCTGCACCGCGACCCTCCCGTGCCGGTGCAGTGGATGCCGCCCGGCACCGGGCTCATCGTCGAACAGGAGGTCGCCGAGCTCACGTACACCGACGGGGCCTACCGCTGCCGGATCCGGCGCGCGCTCTACAACGCCGGTGTCGAGCCGGTCACCCGGTACCTGGTCAAGATCGCGGTGGACCGGTACCCGCACGACCCGGCCGGCTCCAACCGTCACCACCGGCAGCATCCGCTGAGCTTCGAGGAGATGGACCTGAGGGCCGTCGCGGGCGAGGGGGGCGCGGCCGAACCGATGCACTGGCGGCTCAAGCTCGACCGGGACGCGGCCAAGGAGGTCTGGCTGCTGTTCGCGAACGATCACGGCCAGTTCCCCCTCTATCCGGGAGAGCGGACGACGATCGAGTACGCCTACACGGTCGGCGAGGAGAAGTGGGGCCAGTGGTTCCAGCGGGCCGTGCGCCTGCCCACCCGCAATCTCACCGTACGGCTGAACTTCCCGGTCGAGTTCGAGCCGCAGGTGTGGGGTGTGGAGACGTCCCTGGCCGCTGAGGTACCCGTACGGACGCCGCTTGAACGTCACAACGACGCCGAGCGTGCCGTCTTCGAGTGGTCGACCGACGCGCCCCTGCTGAACGCCCGCTACCGCCTGGAGTGGCGCTTCCGCGGAGAGTCCGCACCGGGGTCGGGCGACGGTGCCGCGCCCCGTGGCGAGGTGCCGGCGCCGTCCACGCGGGACGTCGCCGCGCCGGCGACCTCCACCCACGACGGTGTGCGGGCGTGGGTCTCCCACGACGGGGTGCCCGGGACGTTCGGCGAAGGGATACCGGTCTCGGCCGGTGTGGCACAGAGCGCGGGGGCATACGGCCCTGGGCAGCACGGGGAAGAACACGGCCCCGGGCCGGGCGCGGGGGCGTACGGCCCTGGGCAGGGCGGCGGGGCATACGGCCCTGGGCAGGGCGCGGGGGCACACGGTCCGGTGCGGATGCCGGCGGTGCAGGGTTCGGTGCGGAGCCATGCCGGCGGACAGGCCCGGGCCGAGAAGAACGGCCACGAGCTGAGAGCGAGCCAGCGTATGCGCGGACTAGGCATCGTGCAGCGCGGCGCGGACCTCCTGCGCCAGCGCGCCCGGCATTTCCAGCTACCCCGCGAGGAGGATGACGCCCGCGAGGCCGTCGACGCCCTGCGGGCCTCCTTGGATCGCCTCGAGGCAGTGCACGACTTCAGCAAGGGAGTCGGGCTGGCCGCACCGCAGATCGGCATGCCGGTCGCCGCGGCCGTGGTACGCCCGCCCGAGCGCGGCGCCGAACCGGTCATCCTGCTGAACCCCCGGGTCGTCGACGAGTCCGGCGACGCCGACGAGCAGTACGAGGGATGCCTGTCCTTCTTCGACTACCGCGGGCTGGTCATCCGGCCGCTGCGGGTCGACGTGGAACACGCCCGGTACGACGGGACAAGGGTGATCACCTCCTTCGAGCGGGCGATGGCCCGCCTGGTCAGCCACGAGATAGACCACCTGGAGGGCCGGTTGTACGTGGACCGGATGGCCACGGACGCCACGCTCGTGCCGGTG
Source organism: Couchioplanes azureus (assembly GCF_014648355.1). Taxonomy (GTDB): domain Bacteria; phylum Actinomycetota; class Actinomycetes; order Mycobacteriales; family Micromonosporaceae; genus Actinoplanes; species Actinoplanes azureus. The sequence goes on along the minus strand of NZ_BMQY01000001.1, from coordinate 1,251,409 downwards.
GAGGAGTACGGCCAGACCGGCCGGCCGTGGATCTACTAGGCCTAGGCGTCCGAGAAGCTGTCGTACTTGATGCGGATGGAGGGAACCTGCAGCTCGGCCAGGGTCTTCAGGGTCGCCTTGACCATCGGGCCCGAGCCGGAGACGAAGAAGTCGTGCTCGTTCCAGGGACCGTAGCGGCCGACGACGTCGGAGATGTTGCCCTGCTCGCCCGGGAAGGTGGGGTCGTCACTGCACGCGGTGACCACAGAGAGCCAGGGATAGCGGGCGGCCAGGCGGTTGAGCTCGGCCAGGTCGTACAGGTCGTCGCGGTTGCGGGCGCCGAAGAAGACGTGCACCCAGCGGGTGCGGTTGTATCGGGTGAGCTCCTCGAGCAGGGACTTGATCGGGGCCAGTCCGGTCCCGCCGGCGACGAACACGGCGTCCCGGGTCGAGCGCCGGTCCAGGTTCATGGAACCCATCGGCGCGGCCAGCTTGATCATGTCGCCGACCTCGAGCCGGCGGACCAACGCGCTGGAGACCCAGCCGGCGCCGATCGCGCGTACGTGGAACTCCAGGGTGTTGTCGCGCCGGGGCGCGTTGGCCGGTGAATAGGTGCGCCACAGCCGGGGTTGGAAGCGCGGGCACTCCAGGCTGAGGTACTGGCCCGCGCGGAACTCCAGCGGCTGCAGCGGCATCACGGTGAAGACGGCGATGTCGTTGCCGCGGCGCTCGTGCGCGATGACCTCGGCGTGCCAGTACGGCGGATTGGTGTCGGCCTCGGCCCCGGCGAGCATCTTGGAGGCGATGACCGCGTACGCGTCGGCCCATGCCTGGTCGTACTCGACGCCCCACTGCTCCCCGGCGAAATGCCGCATGGCCTCGATCAACGCGCCCCCTACGACCTCGTAGTGCTGCGGTTCCACGTGGAACTTCCGATGATCACGGCCCAGGGCACGCAGGTAGTCGTCGAACCTCTCCGGATCCTCGAGCGTCTGCACCGCCGTGACGATGGCCCCGAGCAGGCGCGCACGCTGAACATCCATGTGCACGGGGAACAGGTCTCGCAGATCCGGGTGCGACAGGAAGATGCGCGCATAGAAATAACCGGCGACCTTGTCCTGATGCTCCTCGACGAGGCTCCAGCTCTCCTTGAGCAAACGTGCGAGGTCTCCCATGCCCTTAGGGTCGCCAGCGCGGAAGGTAACGCATCGCACCCTAAGTGCGACTTAGACCGCACAATTGCCGACACTCGGCGCGTCGCTTGCCCGAAAAGGTCCTGATGTGCCTGGGCTTGAAGCCACCCGTACGGATTAGGCCGTCCGTCGATTACTTTTCCCGGGCTGGGTGGCTAACGTGCTACGTCGGCGGCGCCCGCGGTCCGGTAGAAGAGCGTGGCCCGAGCGCCGATGGTTTCCGCGGCCGCACGCCCGGCCAGCACCGCGGCGAGCAGGCTGGTGCCGGGAAAGAGCCGGTTCGCCGCGCGCAACGCCGCCCAGCCGCCGGCGTGCGGGCCGACCATGCGACCCAGCCGCCGGACCGCATCGGCCAGGCCGGGGCCCTCGTCGCGGCGCCCCTGCGCCGAGGTCAGCGCCGCCTCGGCCTCCTCCCGATCCGGGTGCACCCGCGTCATCACCAACAGGTCCGCGGCCCGCGCGGGATCCGCCGGATCGATCCCGTACGCGGCGGCCACGTGCAGCGCCAGCTCGGCCTGCGTCAACGCCGCGGCACCGAGCAGGGCGAGCGGGGCGTACGAACCGGCGACCGCGGCGAAGACGCTGTTCACGCTGCCGAAGCGGGTGAACCGGGCCACGGCGAGGCGGGCGATCCCGTCCGGAGTCGCGGCGGGGTAGGCGGTACGGGTCCGCTCGGCCCACTCCGCGGCACGCGGGCCGATCGTCTGCACGGCGGCGAGGGCGAGCAGCTCGGGCGAGTGGCCCGGGTCGGCCAGCAGCCGCGCCCACGCCTCGTTCCGCAGTTCTGCCGCCGCGGGGGTGCGGTGTTCTGCCGCCGCCGGGCGCGCCGCGGGCGTCCGTTGCTCCGTTACCGGGGGGCGCGTTGCGCGGGTTTCAGTTGCCGCCGCGCCCGTTGCGGGCGTCCGTTGTCCTGTCGCCGGTGGGGTGGCTGCGGGCTTGGCGGACTCCGTGTCCGTCGATTCCTCCGGCCGGGAGGGAAAGGTCGAATGCACGGGGGCGGCAGCCCCCGGCTGCCCCGGGGCCGTAGCCGGGGGCTCGGCAGCCGGGGTTGTCCCCCCGGCCCCGTCCCGGGAAGCCGCGCGGGAATCCACCGCGGCCGCCTCCTCCGCCGCGGCCTGGCCCGTCACGGCGGCCTGACCCGTTACCGCGGCCTGGCCGGTTGCTTGTGTGTGCGCCTTTTCCGGCGTCTGCGTGCCTGCCGCGGCCTGCTCGTCGGCGGACGGGTTGGGCTCGTCCGGGACCGTGGTCACGTCCGGCTCGACGACGGCCGGTGCGATCTCGGCAGCCGCGGCCTTGACCGCCTTCTTGAGGGGCTCGGCCTTCTTGGCGGGGCCGGCCTTCCGCGGCGCCGCCTTCCTGGCCGTTCCCGGCGCGTCGGCGGTCTTGGGCGCCGGGTCGGCGGTCTCGGGCGCCACGTCGGCGGCCTGGGGCGATGTGGCCTTCGGGGAGTCGGCAGCCTCGAGCGGGGCGGTCTCCTGGGCGACCGCCTTGCGAGGCGTGGTCTCCCTGGCGGCGGCGACCTTCTTGGCCGGTGCCTTCTTGCGCGGCGCGTTCTTCACGGGAGTTGCCTTCGTCACGGTCGGGTCGGTCGAGGCGGGCGCCGCCTTCTTCGCGGGTGCCTTCTTGGCCGGGGTGCGCTTGCGGGTGGGGGGAGATTGCTCGCGGGACCGGGGCGGGGTCTGGCCCTGGGGGCTGAAAGGCGCGTCTGCTTCTGGGGGTCGTGTGCCCGTACCTGGAGAATCGCCGGCAGCCGGCGGCCGAAAGGTCACCGAGGGCGGCGATGTGCGGGGTTTGCGGGCCGGCGGCGAGGAGGACTCGGCCTGCTCAGACGTGCTGAACGCGGGTCGAGGCGTCCGCTCGCGGCGCGGGGGCGGCTGGTTCTCCTCCATGCCGTCGCAGCCTATCCTGGCCGCGGCGGTTTCACCGATGGAAAGACGCCCCGACCGGCGCGGCGCGCGGAGGGGATCCTCTTTGCCGGGGCCTCGGGCCGTCCGGTATCCTCGACGGTCGGTGGCCTGAAGCCACCGGGGAGACTTCGCCTAGTCTGGTCTATGGCGCCGCACTGCTAATGCGGTTGGGGGCTTATACCCCCTCCCGGGTTCGAATCCCGGAGTCTCCGCGTGTCGAGCCGGTGTGTATGCTGGCGAAGCACCGAGCGCCCGTAGCTCAATGGATAGAGCATCTGACTACGGATCAGAAGGTTAGGGGTTCGAGTCCCTTCGGGCGCGCAAGACAGAAACGGCCTCCTACCGCAGGTGGGAGGCCGTTTGTCGTTGAGGCTGGGCCAGTAGTGGGAGCTGGATGGTCTCGGGTAGCAGAATTGGCAGCAGAAACCGAAAGTGTGTGATCGCTACCGATCGATCTCAACTGCTTGGTTTCTGCGCCTGCTGGTCTTGGCACGTCTTCACCTGTCCGCCGTACCGCAACCTTGAGCGCTACTCCGGCGACCCGGCCGCTCTGTCTTCGATGCGCTGGCCCGCCTCCAAGACGACATACCAGCAGCTCATCACCGCCACCGTCGAACGGCTGGCCGCTGACCGGTTCGCCACCGGGGTCATCGGAGAGGTCCGCAACTCCGCCGGCATGCTCCGCGGCCTCGTCCCGCTGACCGTCGCGGCACACGAGAAGGCCGGCGCCCGCTTCTTCAACGACGCCATCCTGCTCAACGTGATCGGCACAGCCGCTGCGTGCCTTCCGCAGCAGGGGGAGCTGGTCGCAAGGTCGGCCGCATCAAGAGCGACCCCCGTACCGCCACGCGCCATCGAAGAGGGCGGCCTGACAGCACCCGCCGCGCAAGCAGGTTGAACGCAGGCCCTCGGCCAGCCCGTGACCTCCACGTAATCGAGCTCTCAAGTTGGCGATGGATGGTGCCGATAGTGCATCCATGAACAGGACAACCCTCATGGCCGCGTGCAGCCTCATCGCGGGTGCGGTTCTCGGGCTGGTGCCGGCGGGTGCCGCCCAGGCCGCCGACACGTCTCCCGCCCGTGGCGACGAGAAGCCCATGAGCGACATCCGGATCGAGAGCGCCTACTTCTCTCGTGGGGCGGTCGTTCTCAAGAGCGAAATCATCGTTCCCCGTAGCGTGTCCAGGAAGGCCGCCTGTCACGGCAGCATCGTGGCCGTCGTTCGCCGCGACGGCGCGGTGGTCGGGAAGAAGCGCCTCTCCATCATGAAAAAGCACCTCACCAACATGCACACGTGCTGGATTTCCGGAAACGTGCCGGCGGCAGGTGGCAACAAGGGCCTTCGCATCACCGTCACATTCGGCGGCAACGACAAGATGGGCCCCTCCCAGGCGTCGGGCAAGGTGCTCCCGCGCGTCCCACGCGTGGGAAGCTGAGCCTTCGCTGGGCGCGGGACGGCATGCCGGCGCCAGCCTGTCTGATCGACGAGAGAGGTCGGTTCCACCAGGTCGATACAAGATCCGCCGCCCGGTGCTCAACGGATTCCCGCGGGGGTGCAGACGCCTGCTGCAGCGCCTCCCAGCGGTGTTCTTCGAACAGGAACTCCTCGACACGGGCGAACTCGTCCTGCGCCCGGGCCGGGGCGGGCGTTCCGGGCACTTCGGAGACCGGTTACTGCGACTCGGGCGGGGACGTTCCGGGTCCGAGGTGGCCGCCACCCCGCCGGTCCGGGCAAGCCGAGCAGACCTCCGCCGCCGTCCGCCAGCCCGGCGTCAAGGACGCCTCGACGTGGTGGGCGCCAGCGCCGGCCTGCTCCCAGAGGCGGGGTCGAAGGCGACGGGATAGCGTTGATCTAGCGGCCATGAAACGCACATGCGGCGGCCGCCTTCGGCCGCCGCATGTCGAATTTCAGTCAGATTCAGGCAGTCGCAGATGCCGAGACTGGCGCCGGCGAAATCGAAGCCGTACTGCGGCGGACACGGTGGTAAGCTCCACTCTCGACGTTGGTCAACGCGTTGTACACCGCGTACGCGACCTCCTTGGTGCCCTTCACCGAGAAGGCGCCCGTCAAGGTGTAACCGCCAGCGATGCCGTCCCAGTGGTTGCCCTTAGCCCAGTCGACGGCGCGCAGGGACTCAAGCATGGTGGTCATGCGCTGACCGCGGGTGTAATCCGGCGTCTTGAGCAGGTCATGGCCCATGGCGCCAACGGCGGCGAGGACCGGTCCGGTAGCGGCCAGGAACTCTTCCCGGTTGGTGATTTCACGCTCAAAGGTGTTGAAGAAAGCGCCGATCCATTCTCCTGCGACAGTGGTCAGTTCAGGCATGTCAACGTCTTCGAGGGGGGCCGGCCGAGCGCCATACTGGATACCGCTCTTGCCCTTGGCCACATTGATCACCATCTGCCGGAGCGCCTGCAAGGTGACGACCTTCGCGCTCTTCTTCGTCAGCTGCCGGGCCTGTCGATCCACCCGGCCGTGCAGGAAGGGAATCCCGGATTCGACATCCCCGACGACCTGCATGATCGGATCTCGGGCATCCATTGACAGGCTGAGACTGGTATTGGGGCGAACGGCCAGAACGTTGAGATCGTAGAAGTACTGCCGGGCGGCGCGGATGTCGATTCCGTGGTGAATGACGGCCGCCAGTGGCAGCCTCCGATGCTTTTCCTTCACCTCTGCGGGGACGGCCGCGGCGTTGCCGAGCGCGTAGTGCGCGGTCAGCTGGGTCTCGCCATCGATCGCCAGCAGCCGCTCGCCGTTGGGCACGACGATGTATGTGTTGCCGCCGGTGTTGATGACCTTCATCAGATCGCCGGACCACAGGTGCATCGGAGGCAGTACTCCGATGTTGCCCTGCACCAGTCGTTCGATGTAGGCCCGGTACTTGGGTACGTTGGCCTTCTTGCCACTGCTGAGCGCACGCTGGATCAACTCATGGATCGACTGCTCGTGCTCGAGCTCGTCGACGTCGGCAACACCGCGCCTGGCGTTCGGCTGCAGTAGGACCGGGTCGCGGGTGATTGTCTTGACCTGTCTGAAGTTGGTCGTGGCCAGGAAGGTGTGATCGTCAAGAGTAATGCCCTTGACGTAGGAGCCCATAGAAAGGTCGAGCTCCTCGATTGCGGTGGTCATTGCAGACCCCTTCTCCGCGTGTGCGGATCTTGGGCCCGTCGGCTAGCATGGGGCTGGGAACGCTACCTGCTCAGCTACGGGCGGGTGGTATGCGGCCGGCCTCGAGTTCGCCCTCGGGGCCGGCCTTTCTGGTCTCGAGCGATTCGATCGTGTTGGTTACTCCGCTCGACAGGCACAGTGTTACTCCTCGGGAATCCGACAGCAAGTCCGGTCACCTTCCCGAGTAGCGCTTCATCCTTCCCGAGATTCGGATCTTGAACTCGGGAAAGGACTGAGTGAACGCTTCCGGCTTCCGATCTTCCATTGTTCCAGGTGAGGACTGTCGAGCCGCAATCGCTAGTCCAATTTGATCACGCTGGCTCCAATTGATTTTCACCTCCCGGCCCGGGCGGAAGTCCGCGTTGCGCACGTGCATGGGCCTCGGTGTCGTGCCATGCGTGCGCCATGAGCGCAACTTCGCCACCTTAAGAATTCTGTTGGTTAGGGGCAAAGTTATATGAACCGGGCAGGCGCACCAGAACCAACATCGTCGATGAACCGATGCGACCGTCGGAAAACCTAGATCGGCCCGCATCCGTGAGCCAGGTAGGATCCTCAGCGCGCTGCTCTGGCCCAATACTGCTGAGGCCGGGGTGGCGGCATGCCCGGGTGGGGCGCGGCAGTGGCCACCAATGCCGGCCAGAGGCCGGTGGGGCCCTCAATTCTCCGGTCGTCTGGGAGACTGCCCGGGCGCGGCAACCCGATCATCTGGGGACCGCTCTGATTGGATGGGGACGCCCACGTCATGGGGGTGGCCGTGGCGCACAGCGAACGGAGGCACGGCGAGTGCGTATCGCGGGATTGTTCGCCGGCATCGGCGGCATCGAACACGGGTTCCGCGAAGCGTTGGGACCGAACCAGGTTGAGACCGTACTGCTCTGCGAGAACTGGCCGCCGGCAGTACGTGTCTTGCGGAGCCACTTCGAAGCTGAGTATTGGCACGACGATGTGACGACCCTCGAGGTGCTGCCACCGAACCTGGACCTCCTGGCCGCCGGCTTTCCTTGCACGGATCTTTCCCAGGCCGGGCGGACGGCAGGGATCGCAGGTCAGCAATCCGGCTTGGTCTACAAGCTCTTCGAGCTGGTCGAGGGGGCCGCCCGCGCCGGTGCCGCGCCTGAGTGGCTGCTGATCGAAAACGTGCCCAACATGCTGGCGCTGTCCCGGGGGGAGGCGATGCGCTACCTCGTAACCCAGCTTGACGCGCTGGGATACCGATGGGCTTACCGAGTCGTCGACTCGCGGTTCACCGGCGTTCCGCAGCGGCGCCGACGTGTGATCCTTCTTGCCTCACGCGAGCAGGACCCCGGCGCAGTACTGTTCGCTGACGATGCCGGCACCCGGCCTGAAAGCGACTACTCGGAAGATGCCTTCGGCTTCTACTGGACCGAAGGGCTTCGCGGGTTGGGATGGGCCCAGGACGCGGTGCCGACCCTCAAGGGGGGCTCGACGGTCGGAATTCCCTCGCCACCGGCGATCTGGGCCAAACACGCGACGGCGACCCCGCAGATGATCGTACCTGGGGTCGAAGACGCGGAGGTCATGCAAGGGTTCCCCCGAGGCTGGACGGCAGCAGCGGAGGGGGACAGCCTGCGGCGTAACGGCCCCCGCTACAAGCTCGTGGGGAACGCCGTCACCGTAGGTGTTGCGCAATGGGTGGCCAGCCGGCTGCGCACCCCCGGCGACTGGGCGGGCGAGGGGAGTGTATGGGATCAGCGTGGCGCCTGGCCGGTAGCCGCCTACGGTGAGAGAGACAAGGTGATCGCCGTTGGCGTTTCTGAATTTCCGAGGCACCTGCCGTACACGCACCTCCGCGACGTAGTCGAGGTCACCACCGCACGGCCTGTCAGCCACCGCGGCATCGCGGGTTTTCGATCCCGCCTGATGCGCGGAAACCTCGGGCGGTATCCCGGATTCCGGGAGGCCGTTGATGCGCACTTTCGGGCAACTGCCCCGGCTGCCATGGCTGGCTAGACCGCGCTCGCGAGAGGGGAGAGCCAGGAATGACGTCTCTTGTCGACGATCTGCAGCGCCTGATTCCGGACCCAACTTCTCGAGCGCAACCTGATCCGACAGCCAAGCTGGATCTCGAGCATGCCTTCGCCGCAGCGCTGGGCGTGGATGCCAGTGCAGTGTATTCCGTGAATGTCCCTAAAGCGGGCAACCTATCGAAGGCGTTAGTTCAGTCGGACCGCGGCCGCAGGGCCTCCATCGCGGTGGCATTGGTTCTGCCGAGCGCTCAAATGGATCATGTCATCGACTCGGCCCGGAAGCGTGTCGGTCCTGGACAGAAACGGGCCCTCGTTCTGGTTTCCGAGGATCTGCATGGGATCTGGGTTGTCTCGGCAGTCGTCGAGCAGCCCGGTGGCCGCGTGGCTCAGCTCTGCGTGAATACTGGCCGGAACTCGTACTCGTCGAGCCTAGCGGTGTCGTGGTTTCACGGGTAGCGCCTCGCGCGTCGATGACCGTACCGTTGACGATGGACGATCGCACATTGCGGATGGCACGTCTTGCCGTTGCGACTTCACCAGCGGTCCTATTTGTAGGCCCCCCGGGCACGGGGAAGAACCGGCTGCTTGGTGAGATTCTGGAAGAGATACGCGTAGATCCAGAGGCATACGGATTCTCTCGCGCCTACCCGGTCGAGATCGAACCAGCGGAGGAGGGGTGGACGACCCGCGATCTCGTCGGCGGCGAGACGATCGAAGAGGGGAGCAGCCGGCTTCGATTCCGGCCGGGCCGGGTCTTGGACGCGATCGCCAACAATCGCTGGCTCGTAATCGACGAGGCAAACCGTGCCGACCTCGACCGAATCTTCGGAGGTCTTCTGACCTGGCTTTCAGGACAGGATGTCGTCGTCGGCAGAGTCTCGACGAAAGTTGAATCTCCGTTGGTGAGATTGCGTTGGGGAACCGAGGCCGGCAGCCAGGTAATGAACATGGAGCGTCTCGAAGCCGAAGATGTCGGTACCGAGCCAATCGACTTCATCGCCGGAACCGAGTTCAGACTGCTTGGAACCTACAACGCGTTGGACGCCCAGCGCGTCTTCCGCTTCGGGCTCGCGTTAGGCCGACGCTTCAGTCAGGTACCGATTCCTCCCGCGGCCCCAGATGCTTTTCGCGCCCTCCTCGTCGCGCAAGCCGCCGCTATCGTCGATGACATAGCTCGTCAACACGTCGTGACCGCGGTGGACGCCCTGTATCGCGCGCACCTGGCGACCCCGGGCGCTGCACTTGGCCCGGCCATGTTCCTAACCCTCCCGGAATACGTCCAGAAAGGGCTTCAGCTGGGCGATCTCAGTAACCTCGCGAAGGAAGAGGACCCGGTGTCCTCGCTGATCGCCGAGGGCTACCTCTTGGCAACCGGATCATGGCTAGCTCGGCTAGACCCCTCAACGGAGATACCCGCCTTGGAGGCCAGGCTCACATCGACCTGGATCGACCGGGACGGTGCACAGGTACCCGCGCCAATGTCCGCAGGTCAATGGCACTGGATCATGAGCCAGCTACCGATCATCGGCGGATGAAACTCACTATTCCGATCTCTGGATTGGAGGAGGTCCGCGGCAGCTGGGCAGGTAGGGGATCGTTGCTCTCCGCACTGGGCCGCGTCCAAGACGATCACGGCGAGATCTGGACGCCCACGCTTACCCGACGCCGGGCGGCTCGCCTCGTCATCGAGACTGTCCGGCCCCACCTTCAGGTTTGGCCCCTGTCGACACGGGGCTGGCTGGACGCGTTGCCAGCTGAGTCGCGGCATGACCGCTATGTAGCCGATAGGCCCGTAGGCGGAGTCTCATGGGCGGACACCCGCCGCCGGGGATGGCCCCCGCGTCAGTTCGACGTTCGCCGTCGACATCGGCTCGCCGACACCGTCCTCGTCTCTGCGACGCGCTGGACGGTGCAGGCACTCGAGGCTGCCGCAACTAGGGCACAAGCGGTGCACTCAGACGTTCTGGCCGGGCTGGAAGCGACGCTGTCCGCTGCATCCGGACTGCTGAAACGGGAGCCGCTCGCCTCTGCACCCGACGCGGCGCCGACCCGGACCGATCTCATAGCCCTGCGTACGGCAGGTCGTCCGTGGACGGCCGTTGCTGCTGTTGCCGAATATCTACGCATTTTGGAGCTGGACCCCACTCAACTAGCCCGGCTTCCACTACAAGCCGACCCTGCACTGGCGGATCGCCTGTTTCACGTCGCCGTCCTGGGCGTGCTCCTCCGTACCCTTCGGGAATGTGGGTGCTTCCTGAAGGTGCGGTCGCTCCCTGGGAGCCCTGTCGGCGTGCCGGTGTTCACCGTCACTACGGGAGAAGGGACCGTGTGGGACCTGTGGTTCGAAGCTGGGGCGGCATGGCGTTACTACGGCGTGCCCGAGCCCTTTCCCTCAGCGGTGATCGGGATCGCCGGTACTGGGGGCAGCCTTGGGGCTGATCTCGCCCTCATCCAGCCTGGCAAGGCAGCTTTCCTGATCGAATGCAAGTATTCGGAGAACCCTACGTATGTCGGTCGCAGCGGGTACGAACAGCTGCTGGCTTACATGACCGAGGCACGGAACCGACTCGCCGCCGAGGTCACCGGGATCTTGGTAGGACCAGCCGAGATAGTGACCAGACGGGGCAGCGCAGCAACCTCGGCCGGGACACTCCACGTCGTCGATCCCAACGACCTGAGTCGTTGCGTCTCAGACATGTTGAACGCCTCGCCTGCTGAGGCATCCCATCACGAACCTTGACGAGCCACACTGTCCCTGTGAGCAGGCCCATCCCAGGTTCGCCGGAAACCAGTCGACGTTTAAGTCGTCAACGCCGTCAGGACACCCAGCCGGAGGTGGCACTCCGGCGCGCGCTGCACCATCGAGGACTGCGCTTCAGAGTGCACCGCCGCCCGGTCGACGGGCTACGCCGCACAGTTGACATTGTCTTCGGTCCTGCCCGCGTCGCTGTTCAGGTGCACGGTTGTTACTGGCACGCGTGCGAAATTCACGGGACGAAGCCGAAGTCCAACGCGGCGTGGTGGGAGGAAAAACTTGCACGAAACCGCCAGCGTGACGCTGACACCCACAAGGCCCTGACGAACGCCGGATGGCTGGTCGTCGTGGTCTGGGAACACGAGGATTCCGAGGAAGCTGCATCTCGCATCCAAGCCGTCGTCCAGGCTCGTCGAGCTTCTACCTAGCCTAGCCATGGCTGATAAGCCTGTCGGGGAGCCAACCGTGGGAGCCGTGGAGACGGACGCGGCTCGGCGATTCGGAGTCGCAACGGCCAGCCCGTCTGTTCAGGTCTGCGCATCTGGACGAGCCCTACCGTGTATGACGGTCCCAGGAGTCAGAAGGGTAGGAGTTCGAGTCTCTTCGGACGTACAGAACAAATCTCTGATCATTTTGAAATCCTGATCAGGGATTATGGCGTTAGAACTGATTCTCGGACAGGTTTAGGGTCGGGATCCGCGCTGGTCACGTACCGCCGGGGCACCTCGTTAGTTCCAACCGTGCAGCCGCATGCCAGTCGGTTCCGATCTTGAGGTGCTGCTGAGCACAGGCGTCCCTGTGCTTGCGGTTCGGTTCATCGGGGTCTGGCGTTTGGGCGGCCGGTAGCGGAGCCTGCTCGGGCGCCCTGCGCCTGCTTGCTGTAGGGCCGTCGACGGTTGACTCGGAGACGTGCAAGGAAATCGGTCTTTCCGCAGCTCGTGGATGATGCGTGGACAACATCGGCTGGTGGAGCGCGAAGACGCAATCAGGCGGACCGCTGTGCGGATCGGGTTGTCAGCTGTCCCAGTACGCCAGCCAGGCTGCCAATAGGCGGTCATCTCTGCCACCTGGCGGTCAGGCACGACGTAGTCGCGTTCGCGGATGACGGTCAGGAAATCCTCGGGCACTGCGACGCGCCGGTAGCGCACGTAGTAGGGGAAGTCCTTGCGCCACAGCCAGTCGCCGTCGGTGAGGAGGGTTGGCCCGTTCATGCTCTGCCGGGTGCGGTCGAACGGATCGTCATGTCCATGACGTGGATGAGGACGTGGCCGGCGTTCAGATAGTCGAGCACCTGGGAGAGGTCGGGTAGGCCGTCGCTGGTGACGTGGTCGAGGATGCTCTCCTGCGGCTCGGTCGAGCGGATTCGTCCGAGCTCCCCGAACATCCCTGCCGGCTTCGGTTGGCCTGTGTGCATCAGCGTCCACCGCCCGGCTAGAAGGCCTTCCACTCGCCGTCGTAGTGCGGGTTGTTACGGATGGCATCGACGATCTACTGGGGGTGGGTGGAAGTTGGTCGGATCGGTCTGCGCCGTCCGCTCCTACCTGGCCGGGCCGGAAGAGGCCGTTGCGTTCGCCGTGCACCACGACGTCGTGATATCCCGGCTGCGGCGTGGCAGCGTCGAAGTTGCGCATAGGGCCGTGTCGTAGCCGATGGCCGTGCTACCGGACCGGTGGTAAACCGGGTCCCCCGCGGGCAGGTATGAGTCCGGCTCGCGTGACGGCGGCTGTGGATGCGCTGTCGGGTCGCTCCAGTCCGACCGGCGTGCCGTCGGGTCCGTGCCGGTGTCGTCCGGCGTACCGACGCGGCCGTCGGGGCCGGCGCCTGTCGGCGCGCTCGCGCCGTCGACGCCTGCCAATGGCGCGTAGCAGACGCGTATCACCTCACCGGAGGAGGTAAGGAGGATGTCCGGGTCGAGGGTGATGTTGCGTCCGGCAGGAGGGCGTACTCGATGCCGATGATCGGTAACAGCGCAGCAGCGGGGCAGCGCGCACCACCGCGACCGCCGCGACAGCGGCGAGGACAAACCGACTCGACATCCACCGTCTTGTCACGGACCGCCTTCCGCGGGCCGGAGGTACCGGCGCCGCGGGAAGCCGAATATTGCCGAAACGAAAATCGGAAGCAAGATCTTCGGACGGCAGCCGGATTCTGTGCTACGGTTGGCACGTTGCAGTTTTGATTTCCGTAGACGTTTTCGGCGCCTGATGGGTTATCTGAACCCTCCAGGTGCTTTTCGTTTTCCGCGTCGATGCGACGCGAGTGATCAACGCGGCGGCGTGAGAGTCCGCACAGTGCGGACTCCGACAGCTTGCGAAGGAACAGACATGGCTACAGGCACCGTGAAGTGGTTCAACGGCGACAAGGGCTTCGGCTTCATCAGCCAGGACGGTGGCGGCCCCGACGTGTTCGCCCACTTCTCGGCGATCTCGGCGAGCGGCTTCCGTAGCCTCGACGAGAACCAGCGAGTGGAGTTCGACGTCACCCAGGGCCAGAAGGGCCCGCAGGCCGAGAACATCCGCGCTCTCTGATCCACCCACTACGGACGGCGGCTCGACTGGTTCAGCGAGCCGCCGTCGGCATTTCTACGACTGCAACTTTTCAAGATAGTTCACGCAATTTTTCGCGGCCCGGCTCCGATGTGGCGTGCCGTTCGAGGAGAGCCCCTATGACCACGGTCATCAAGGCATCGCGCGCGCCCGTTTCCCGCCCGCTTTCCGAGCTTTCGGGTTTCCGATCCCCCGTCCCGGTCGCGACCGTCGGTCGCCTGACACCATTTTTCGCCCCAGCCGCCGCGGAGGACTCGACGCCCGTGCTTCGTGCGTCGGACAGCGGCGAGCAGGCGATGCATCGACTTCGGCATCCGTTCGCTTCACAGTAGACACGGCGTCGGTTCTGGTTGATCGACCACCGTCACGTCCGGCGATCGCTTCCCCATCGACGGCATCTGAGCCCGTGTCGGTCGTCCGGCGATAGCCGATCGGCGTCATCGGCGGTCCATCGGAGATGGAGAACTGCGGTGGCGTTGCGACTGCAGAATCCCGGCGAGGAGTGCATCGACGTGGGCGTCGGGCTCTCGACGCCGGTCCGCGGGCTGTTCGGCGGCCAAGGCGTGTACCTGCTGTCAACGGAGCACGAATCGGTCTGTCGTCTCGGGTAGGCCGAGGCTCAGCTGCCCTACGGCGTCGAGTCCGTTTAGGCGTCGGGGCCGGGCGCTGCTCTCGCGGCCGGTCAACGCGTGTGCCGGCGACGTCAGCCGACGGCGGCGACCGTGGTGCGGATGCCGGCCCTGGAGGATGCATCATCCGGCGACAGGCGGGGTCGGCCAAACTTCGAACCGGACGCGCGCCAGCTACATATAGTGCATCTGAAATCACGCTTAGTGAGGACGGGGTGCGCTCATGCGCTGTCGCCGCTGGCTCTCTGTTACCGGAGCATTGCTCCTTACCGTCGGCTCGACCGCGATGCTCGGCATGGCGCCGACGCTCGGTGCACCGCTAGCCGAGCCTTCGGCGTCGGCCGAAGCGTCGCCGTCCGGGAACGGCTCCCCGCCCGGCAGTGCCTCCCCGCCCGGGGTGGCTGCGCCGTCCGGCAGGGCCGCGACCGCCGGCAGCGCCTCCGTGCTGGTGATGGAGTCGCTGACCGTGCCGGACAAGGTGACCGGTTTTACCGCGGCGCCCGGTGACGGCACCTTCCTGCTCACCTTCGACGTGCCGGCGGACGGCGGTAGCCCGATCACCGGCTTCGACTACTCGACCGACAACGGCAGCACCTGGAAGCCGTTGACCGAGGTCACCGGCGAGGCGACGAAGCAGGCGACGATCTCGAAGGAGTCCGGCGGCGACGGAACCGTGCCCCTGGGGTACAACATTCCGTACAACCTCCAGGTGCGGGCCGTCAACATCGTGGGCGGCGGCGCGGCCAGCGACACGTTCTCGGCGACCATCCCGCCGAAGGCCCCCGACGCGCCGCACCCGACCGTCGGCGTGGTCGACGGCACCATCACGCTGAGCTTCACGATGCCGCGGGACTACGGCAGCCCGGTCACCGGCTGGGAATACAGCACCGACAACGGGATCAGCTGGAAGACGCTCACCGTCCTCGGCAGCATCACGCTGACCGCGACGATCACCAACGAGTCCACCGGCGACGGCAACACGGCACTCCAGACCGGCCAGCGGTATCAGGTCCGCATTCACGCGTTGAACGCCGTCGGCACAGGGCAGGACACACAGACCTTCACCGTGGACATTCCCGATCCTGGTGCACCCGCCGCACCCGGCTCGGTCTCGGCCGCCCCCGAAGGCGGAAACCACATCGGCGTCGACTTCATCACGCCCAGCCCGGGTGACAGCGCGATCATCAAGTACCAGTACTCCACCGACGACGGCAACACCTGGCGCGACACCCCACCGCCGGCCGGCGAGGGAACCTTGCACGTCGAGCTCACGGTCGAGAGCAACATGGGCTTCCCGTTCGCCCTCGGCGGCACGTACCGGGTCCGCATCCGCGCCGTGAACAGTCAAGGCGCCGGCGTGGCAAGCGCCGCCGACGAGGTCGACTTCCCCGCCGCCGCGCCCGGCGCGCCCTTCAACCTGGTTGTCGTCCCGCAGGCGGGGAGCGGTTTCACGCTCACCTTCGGGCAGCCGCCGGACAACGGCAGCCCGATCACCGGCTACGAGTACACCACCGACGGCGGCGCGCAGTGGCAGCCGCTCACCGGGGTCGCCGGGGAGATGCAGAAGAGCGCGGACATCACCAACCAGTCCACCGGCGCCGGCACCACACCGCTGGCGACCGGCGTCGCCTATCAGATCCGGGTGCACGCGGTGAACGCCCTCGGCCCCGGACCGGACAGCCAGACCGTCACCGCCACCATCCCCAACGCCGGTTCACCCGACGCACCCGGCTCGGTCTCCGCCCTTCCGGCGGGCGAGAACGACATCGGGGTCGACTTCACCGCGCCGAGCCCGGGTGACAGCGCGATCATCAAGTACCAGTACTCCACCGACGACGGCAACACCTGGCGCGACACCCCACCGCCCGCCGGCGTGGGACCGTTGCACGTCGAGCTCACGGTCGAGAGCAACAGCGGCTTCCCGTTCGCCCGCGGTCACCAGTATCGGGTTCGCATCCGCGCCGTGAACGCCCAGGGCCCCGGCATGCCCAGCGCGGCCGACCAGGTCACCCTGCCGGTGACCGCCCCCGGCAAACCGTTCGACCTTTCGGCGGTGCCTCGGGCGGAGGGTGGTTTCACGCTCGCCTTCGGGCAGCCGTCCGACAACGGCAGCCCGATCACCGGCTGGCAGTACACCACCGACAACGGCGCGCACTGGCAGCCGCTCACCGGCGTCGCCGGAGACTGGCAGAAGAGCGCCCCCATCACCAATCAGTCCACCGGTACCGGCACCACACCGCTGGCGGGCGGGGAGAGCTACCAGATCCGCGTACGTGCGGTCAATGAGATCGGTCCCGGCGAGGACAGCGACACCGTCACCGCGTCGCTGCCCAACGCGGGCTCGCCGGCCGCACCCACCGCGGTCGACGCGGTCGCCGACGGCGACCGGGTCGGCGTGAACTTCACCGCGCCCAGCCCGGGTGACAGCGCGATCATCAAGTACCAGTACTCCACCGACGACGGCAACACCTGGCGCGACACCCCGACCACCGGCGAGGCGCCGTCGCTGCACGCCGACCTTCAGGTGGAGAGCGGCAGCGGCTTCCAGCTCTACCCGGGCCAGCCGTACCGGATCCGCATCCGCGCCGTGAACACCCAGGGCCCCGGCATGCCCAGCGACGCCCACGAGGTCACGCTGCCGACGTCCGCGCCCGGGCGGGTGTACCGGCTGGCGGTTAGTCCCGCCGACGAGGGCGGCTTCGCGCTCTCCTTCGACTCGCCGCCGGACAACGGCAGCCCGATCACCGGCTACCAGTACACCACCGACAACGGCGTGCACTGGCAGCCGCTCACCGGCGTCGCCGGAGACTGGCAGAAGACCGCCGCCATCACCAATCAGTCCACCGGTACCGGCACCACACCGCTGGCGGCTGGAGAGAGCTACCAGATCCGCGTACGTGCGGTCAATGAGATCGGTCCCGGCGAGGACAGCGACACCGTCACCGCGTCGCTGCCCAATGCGGGCTCGCCGGCGAAACCGACCGACGTCCACGGCGGTCCCTCCGAAGACGGCATCGGCGTCGACTTCACCGCGCCCAGCCCGGGTGACAGCGCGATCATCAAGTACCAGTACTCCACCGACGACGGCAACACCTGGCTGGACACCCCGACCACCGGCGAGGGACCGCTGCACGCGAACCTCACCGTGGAGAGCGACTCGCGGTTCCCGCTGGCGAACGGCAACCCGTACCGCATCCGGATCCGGGCCGTGAACAGCCAGGGTCCCGGCATGCCCAGCGACGCCGTGGAGCTCAGCCGCCCACCGGCCGCGCCCGGCCAGCCGTGGGACATGCGGGCCGAGCCCGGCATGGGGTCGGTCACCCTCTCCTTCGACGCACCGTCGGACAATGGCAGCCCGATCACCGGCTGGGAGTACACCACCGACAACGGCGCGCACTGGCAGCCGCTCCACGGGGTCACCGGCGACTGGCACAGCAGCGTCACCATCACCGACGAGTCCACCGGCGCGGGCACCACGCCGCTGGCCAGCGGGGTGACCTACCAGATCCGCATCCGCGCGATCAACGAGCTGGGCCCCGGCGAGGACAGCGAGACCATCTCCGTCGAGCTGCCCAACCCCGGCTCACCTGCCCGACCCGGCGACGTCCACGGCAGCTTCGCCAACGGCAAGATCAGCGTGGACTTCACCGCACCCGCCCAGGGTGACAGCCCGATCATCAAGTACCAGTACTCCACCAACGGCGGCAACAGCTGGTCGGACACCACGACGACCGGCGCCGGCACGCTGCACATCGAGATCACCGCGGAGAGCGGCACCGAGTTCCCGCTCTACCCCGGCCAGATGTACCGGGTCCGGATCCGCGCCGTGAACGCCCAAGGCGCCGGCCTGCCCAGCGCAACGGAGGAGGTCAACCTCCCGCCGACCGCACCCGGCGCCCCGTTCGACGTGTACGACGACCCCGGCGACGGCCAGGTGACGCTGACCTGGAGATCATCGGACAACGGCAGCCAGATCACGGCGTACTCCTATTCCACCAACGACGGGACCGACTGGAAGCCGCTGGGACCGTTGACCTTCAACGACGACTGGACCACCAGCGCGACGATCCACTACGCCTCCACCGGCGACGGCACCACCCCGCTGCAGAACGGACAGAGCTACCAGGTACGGATCAAGGCGACCAACGAGCTCGGCACCGGACCGGCCAGCGAGCCGATCACCGTGGCGCTGCCCCTGCCCGGCTCGCCCGGCCGCCCGACCGACCTCCTCCTGTCGCCGCTCGACGACCGGATCGGCGTCGACTTCACCGCACCCAGCCCGGGTGACAGCGCGATCAGCAAGTACCAGTACTCGACCGACAGCGGAAACAGCTGGCGTGACATCGGCACGACCGGCACCACCACGCGGCACCTCGAGATCACCGTGGAGAGTGACAGTGGCCTGCCGCTCGGGCGCGACAACCGCTACTGGATCCGGGTGCGCGCGGTCAACGCGCAGGGAGCCGGCGTGCCCAGTGAGCCGACCGAGATCAGCCTGCCGCCGAGCGAGCCGAGCCAGCCGACCGGCGTCACCCCGGTGGCGGGCAACCAGCAGGTGACGGTCACGTTCACCGTGGACTCCGGCGGCCGCGAGCTGACCAGCGTCGAATACTCCACCGACGGCGGCACCACCTGGCGGACGCTGAGCGGCGTCACCCCGCTCGACGAGATGACCCACCGCGCCACGATCACGCACGTGTCCAGCGGCGGCGGCGTCGACCGGCTGACCAACGGCGTCACGTACCAGCTGCGGCTGCGGGCGGCCAACGACATCGGTCCCGGCACGGCCTCCGATGCGGTGGCCATGACCCCGCTCGCACCGCCGGCCGCGCCGACCGGAGTGGTGGCGACGGCGCAGACCGCGACGATCAGCGTGTCGTGGAACGCCTCGGCGCCCGGCGGCGCGCCGGTCACCGGGTACACCGCGATCGCCTCGCCCGGCCCGGCAACCTGCGACAGCACACCGACCAACCCGACGAGCTGCATCATGGGCGTGCAGGCGGACAAGCCGTACACGATCACGGTGGTGGCCCACTCGGCCAGCGGCGACTCGGACGCGTCGGAGCCGTCGGAGAGCGTGACGGCGGCCTCGCCGGTCATCCCACAGTCCCCGCCGCCGGTCGACAGCCCCGTGCTGGAGACACCCGAGCAGCAGGACAACAAGACCGCGCCCGGAGCGACGATCACCATCAAGGGCAGCGGCTACGCGCCCAACTCGACGGTGGAGCTCGTCATGTACTCCGCGCCGATCTCGCTCGGCACGGTCGTCACCGACGACAACGGCGAGTTCTCCGTCGACGTCGTCGTGCCCCCGACGCTGCCCGTCGGAAACCACAGCATCGCCACGGTGGGCGCCGACCCGCAGGGCAACGTGCGGGCGATGAGGCTCGACGTGACGGTCGCACGCACCGTACCGGTGGCGCCACCACCGGCGACGACACCCCCGACCACGACGCCGACGGCGCCGCCGACGACGACACCGACGACGACACCTCCGACGACGACGACGCGGGTGGTCACGAAAGTCGCCGTCGGGAGACGCTCGGTGACCCGAGGCGCGCCCACGCGGGCCACCCTTCCCGTCATCGTCACCTTCACCGCAGCCGTCAAGGTGCACAACACCGTCGTCCTGTGGAGCACCGTCTCGGGCGAACGCGTCGTTCTCGGCACCGGCCGGGCCACCATGGCAGCGGCCAGCCGCCGCGCCGCGGTCATGGTCACTCTCAACCCGCTAGGACGCGCCATGGCCGCCACACCGGGCGGATACCCGGTCGCCGTCGCCGCCACGACCGTTCCCGCCTCCGGCCGTACCCTGCGGGCCAGCAGCAGGACCCGCCTGATCCTGAACCAGTTCACCGTGCCGCGAGCGGTGTTCTTCGCCACCGACTCCAGTCGCATCAGTACGGCCCAGCAACGCTACCTGGCCGCGTTGGGCACCAGACTCGCCGGAGCACGCGCGGTGACCTGCATCGGCCGTACCGACAACCGCGGAAACACCGGCGTACTCGGCAAGCGCCGCGCCGCTGCGGTCTGCCGGCTCCTGGCCGCCCGCCTCGATGTCACAACGTCGTCCATCACCCGAGGCGGTGCCACCTCCAGCAACAGCACCGCCGCGGAAAGGGCCCGCAACCGGCGCGTCGACATCATGGTCCGCTACTAGAGACCGCTACTCGCCCGCCGGTGCGGTGCCCCGGTCCTCCGGGGCACCGCACCCCCGGCCGTCAGAAAGCGACCTTGCCGCCGTAGCGCCGCCCGCCCTGCGGCACGAACCGGTAGTTGATCTCGATCCGGAACTTGGTGCCGTCGCGGACATCGGTGGCGATGACCTTCCACTTCTCGGCGTCGCCCGGGCCGAACTGCTTCCAGCTTCCCTGGCACCCGGTCCGGTCGAAGCAGACCCGCACGTCCGCGTGGAACGTGCCGGTGCCTTCGTCGACCCAGAAGTTGATGTCACCGCAGCGCGACGTCGTCGTCCACCGGGTCGGCCCGCCGATCGCGTTGGGCAGCATGACGTTGTCGTGCGAGGCCGACGAGTTCCAGCCGACGGCGCCGCCGTAGCAGCTCGCCGCCTGTGCCGCGGTGCCCGGCATGGCCGCCAGCGCCGCGCCGAGCAACGTGCCTGCCACCGCGCCGGCCAGAGCCCTGAACCGCCGCGCCGTCCCTGTTCTCTTCATGCCCCACTCCTCGCTTCCGGCTCGCCGGGCGGCGGCCGAAACGCAGGTTCCGCCCGCGGCGAGGGCGGGACAAGGCCAGACCGGATCATCGGGACGGGGGGACGGCGGACCGGCGCCGAGCAGCAGCGACATGCTCCGGATGGGACGGTGGGTGGGACGCCGGCCGACGACGGGTGGCGCGTTACTCGCTCCGGCGCCATGCCGGCGCGTTCTCCGCGCGCATGACGGTCAGGCGACGTGCGCGACGCTCACGTCAACGAGCCGATGGCGGCGATGCCGGCGTCGGCTGATGGGCAGGTCCACATGGCTTCGTGCCCCGCAGTTCGGGCCTCCAGCGGATGGCTGCCTGGGTGGAGAGGGCATTCGGGCCATACCGCCGGGTATCCGGCGGCAGGTAGAGCTTCGACCAGCTCGTCTGCTATCCGATCTGCCACGTCTGCAAGAGCGCGGGCGGAGTTCTCCCCGTTGGGAACGCTGATCTCCACAGTGACGGCATCCGCGGCCACGATCCGGACGATCGACTCACGCTTGCGCCTGGACTTCACGGCCTCGCACGTCACCCGGAGCGGATAGGTGGCGCTCACATCCTGCAGCACTGGGATCAGGAGGTCCGGCAGGGCGGTGGTCACGCTCGTGACATTACTGGTAACTGTCAGGCCCTTCTGGCAGCGTCCTTCTGGTCCAAACGCGCATGGTCCAGAGCCACGACGGGTTCCGCCTTCAGGTGGTCGCGCCACGTCTTGCGGGGGACCCCGGCACCGTCGATGTCGACGAACCCGGTGCTCAGAGTGAACGGGCCGCCGCGTTCGTAGAGCATGACCAACGGCTCGAACGGGTCGTCGAGCGCGGACGGTCCATCGGCGGTCACCCGGGCGTACGCCCAGTGCACTGCCCAGGCGCAGGTGTCCCGCACGAGGTTCGGCAGCCTTGCCTGCTGGAGTTGCTCGCCAAGTGCCGCGACGACCGTCTCGTTCGCGCGGATCCCGGGGCAGACCCGGGCCGCGATGTCGAAGAACGGCCAGTCGTCTTCACATTGCAGGTGCTGCGCCCACCATGCCGCGCGGCGTAGGTATTCGCTCATCAACAGCAGCCGGGAGTACGTGCGGTCGTACCGTAGCGTCCAGTCGACGGCCGCCAAGCGGTCCGCCATCCGCCGCGCAGATTCGTCAGGTGTCATCTGTTCCAGTCTCGCAGTGCCAGCTCGACAATATCGTCCAGGTTCGACAAGTCGTCGGCGATCTCCACGTCTGGGACGTCTCGCCCGAGCCGGCGTGGCCAGTGGTCGAATGGACCGCCGGCAGCGCCGGCGATGGGGGCGAGGTCGTGTGCTCCATGATGTTCGGGTGAGGGCCAGTAGTAATCGTCGGCGTAGGCGTCCGGATTCGCTGAGCGGTACGGCAATCCGGCCTCCATCAGTCTGCTCTCGACGTACTCGTGTGCCACGAGTCGGCGGAACCTGTGCAGTCCGTCGGCGTCCAGGGTGCCGTTCTCCGCCGCGGTCCACAGGTCGGCGATCTCGTCGAGCGGGGTGAAATAACCCCGGGCGGTTTGGTTGGGGCCGAGTTGGACGTCATGCTCGGTACGGAAGAGGTGCTGTTGCACACGGCCGATGACGTCGCTGCGGATTCCTGTGTTGCCGGCGATGCGCGGTGCGGCATCAGTGCTGTCCCGGGCCCGTCGATACACCTCCGCGGCGCGGGGGCTGTCGGCGTCCTCGACCCAGCCTGCTCCGCTCGGGAACCGCCGCGTGTTCCCGGCCGCGTCCGGGCCGGACGGGCCGCCTACCGGGATCGCTCCGCCCGGCTGTTCGGCGCCGGTCGGGCTGCGTTGTGCCGGCGCGTCGGGCTCTGCGAGCCGGGGCTGGTCGGCAGCCCCGGCGAGAGCCGGTCCGTCGGATGGGAGCCCCGCCGATGGCGCTGGAGTTCCGCCTTGTGGTGTCGGGCGCGTGGGCATGTCCCCACCGGCCGGCTCTGACCCGGCACCCGGCCTGCCCGCGGTTCCCGCCGTCGGGGTACGAGCTTCGCCGGTACGTGCCAGTCGGCGTAGCAGGTCGCTGAGTTCGTCGATCAGGTCGCCGAGGCGTTTGAGTAGCGGGGTGAGCCGGCGCAAGCTACTGATCAGCGCGCTGATCAGTTTGCCGATCCGTGCCGCCCACTTGGCGACCAGGCTGCCGACCTGGGAGACCACCAGCGGGGTCGCCAGCCCGAGGGTGGCGCCCTCCTCGGCCAGCCACATCGGCAGCCGGACCGCCAGCACGGAGACGAAGTCGGCGATCAGGTCCCGGACCAGTTCCCGGACCAGGGCGACGAGCAGCCCGGCGCCCTCGACCAGCGCGGCGATGCCTGCGGTGGCGCGGGCGATGCCGTCCATCGCGGTCAGCTGCTCAGTGATGTGGGCGCGGTAGGCCCGCGCCGAAGCGCCTGCCCATTCGCCGAGCTGTGCGGTCACTGCCGTCTGCAGGGTCGCCGCGACCTCGGTGGTGTTGGCGGCGACGTTGCGCCAGGTCTGGGCGTACGCGGTGATCTGGTCCGGGTCGCCGGCCAGCCAGTCGAGGGCGTCGGACAGCGGCTTGACGTGTTCCAGCAGCCAGCCCACGCCCCAGCTCACCAGCGAACCGAGCGGGTCGAGCACGGTGGCCAGCGCGTCCAGGCCGGTGGCCACTCCGCCGATCGTGGAATCGATCCAGCTGCCCGACTCGATCCCGTTCACCGTGTCGGCGACGCTCTCCACCAGTCCCAGGCCGGAGTACCACTGCGTGGAGTCCTGCCTCGCGGCGATCAGCGGGTTGGGCGCCGCCGTGTCGGTCACAGCGGTAGCTCCAGCCGGCCCCCGGCGTCGGCGACCCGCCGCGCGTTTGCCGCATCGGTGGACTCCGCGGCGGCCGCCACCGAGCGCAGGCCTGCCGCGGCCTCCCGCAGCGCCGACGCCGACTCGCCCAGCGCCGTCACCGCCCGGTCCGCCACCGGATCGATCAACCCGGGCAGGAAGGCGCAGATCTGCCCGTACGCTTCCGCGCCCAGCTGCACGTACGCCGCCGCGCCGCGGCCGGTTTCCATCCCGTCCGCCGCCTCGTCGACCGCGCCGGCGTGCCGCCGCACCGCGGCGACCGGCATCCGGGTCTCGTCACCAGCCACGGCAGCCCCCGGAAGCGGTGACCGTCACCCGCATCGCCCCGCCGGCGCCGGTTACCGACGGAGTGATCCCGGCGGCCCGATCGGAGAGCTTGGCGGTCGTCTGGGCCCGCACCGGCACCTGCCCCGTCCACGAGCGCACCGACTCCTGCGCCGCCTTCATATCTCGGCCCAACACGCATCGACCCCCCGTCACAAGACCGACAACCGCACGGCGACCGTAACCGGATCGGGCCGGTGTCGACCAGCGGTGCGTCCCGTCGGCGGACCGGAGGACACCGGATCGCCCGGCACTTTGACGGAGAGGTGGTCGGTGGGCACCAAGACGGCAGTGCTGACGCCGACTACGGATCGGAACGGCCTCCCACCTGTGGTGAGAGGCCGTTCTCGCCCCGGAGTTCAGGCCTCGACCGTCTCCGCGACCGGGTGGGTTCCGGATCCGATCATCGGCATCAGTGCCACGGTGGTGCGGTCTGCTGCCGTGGATTCCTGGCCGGTGTGGGTTGTCGCGGTCACGGCCAGGGCGCCGAGGACGATGGCGGCCGGGACGAGCAGGGCGCGGGTCAGGGCGGTGGTCCGTCGTTGCATGATCTTCCTCCTTGGTGGATGTACGGAGATGATCGGCGGCGGACTTTCGGTGGTCTTTCGGGCCGGTTGTCAGCAGGAGCGCGGGCGCCGCTCCTGGGGTGCGTACGTGGACCATTCCTCGTTCGTCGGCAGGCCGAAGCGGGTGCAGAGCGCCCGCAGCGGGTTCTCGTACGTCGCCACGTCCCACAGCCGGATCGTTCCGTCGGTGCTGCTGCTGACGAGCCGGGTGCCGTCCGGGCTGAACGCGACGTCCGTCACCACTTCGGTGTGACCGATGAGGGGGCCTCCGACCGGTTCGCCGGTGGTGGGGTTCCACAGCCGGATGGTGCGGTCGGCACTGGTGGTGGCGAGCAGTCTGCCGTCCGGGCTGAACGCGACGCTCCACACGTCCTCGGTGTGGCCGGTCAGGGGCTCTCCGACCGGTTCGCCGGTGGCGGGGTTCCACAGCCGGACGGTCCGGTCGTAACCGGTGGTGGCGAAGAGCTTGCCGTCGGGGCTGAACGCCACGTCCATCACCAGGGCGTTGTGGCCGGTGAGGGGGCTTCCGACCGGTTGACCGGTGGTGGGGTTCCACAGCCGGATGGTGCGGTCGGCGCTGGTGGTGGCGAGCAGTCTGCCGTCCGGGCTGAACGCCACGCCGTACACCTCGTCGGTGTGGCCGGTGAGGGGGCCGCCGGCGGGTCTGCCGGTGGCGGCGTTCCAGAGTCGGGCCGTGCCGTCGGCGCTGGTGGTGGCGAGCAGCGTGCCGTCGGGGCTGAACGCCACGCTCAGCACGTCGGCGGCGTGCAGGTCGAGCGGGTCGCCGACGGGTTCGCCGGTACGGGCGTTCCACAGCCGGGCCGTGTCGTCGACGGCGGCGGTGGCGAGCAGCGTGCCGTCGGGGCTGAACGCCACGCCCAGGACGGCGTCGGTGTGGCCGGCGAACGGGCGGCCGGCGGGTTCGCGGGTGCGGGCGTTCCAGAGCCGGGCCGTGTCGTCCGTGCTGGTGGTGGCGAACAGCCCGCCGTCGGGGCGGAACGCCACGTCCGTCACGGGGCCGGCGTGGCCGGTGATCGGGCCGCCGACGGATCGGCCGGTGCGGGGATCCCACAGCCGGGCCGTGTCGTCTTCGCTCGCGGTGGCGAGCAGCTTGCCGTCCGGGCTGAACGCCACGTGTGCCACGTCCTCGGTGTGGCCGGTGAGTGGCTTTCCGACGAGTTCGCCGGTGCGGGGGTTCCAGAGCCGGGCCGTGGCGTCGGAGCTGCCGGTGGCGAGCAGCGTGCCGTCGGGGCTGAAGGCCGCGCTGGTGACCGGCCCGGTGTGGCCGGTGAGCGGGTCTCCCACGGGTTCGCCGGTGCGGGGGTCCCACAACCGGACCACGGAGTGCGAGCTGACCGTGGCGAGCAGCTTGCCGTCCGGGCTGAACGCCACACCCAGCACGTCGTCGGTGTGGCCGGTGAGCGGTTTCCCCACGGCTTCGCCGGTACGGGGATTCCACAGCCGGACGGTGGCGTCGGAGCTGGTGGTGGCGAGCAGTGAGCCGTCGGGGCTGAACGCCACGCCCCACACGTCGTCGATGTGACCGGTGAGCGGTTTCCCGACGGGTTTGCCGGTACGGGCGTTCCACAGCCGGCCCGTGTCGTCGTCACTCGACGTGGCCAGCAGTGTGCCGTCCGGGCTGAAGGCCAGGCCCGTCACCGCTTCGGTGTGGCCGGTGAGGGGATTTCCGGTCTGTTCGCCGGTACGCGGATTCCACAGCCGGACCGTGGCGTCGGAGCTCGCCGTGGCGAGCGACGAGCCGTCCGGGCTGAACGCCACGCCCGTCACGGCCGCGGTGTGGCCGGTGAACGGGTCTCCGACCGGCTGGTCGGTGGCGGGATCCCACAGCCGGACCGTCCGGTCGTGGCCGCCGGTGGCGAGCAAGGTGCCGTCGGGGCTGAACGCCACGGCCCCCACGTCGTCGGTGTGGCCGACGAGGGCCTCGCGCTGCTGCGCCAGCATGAACGTCAGGGCGTCGCGTGCCTCCTCGGTGGGCTCCGTCAGCCAGGCCGCGGTGGCGAGCCGCCGGGCGGTGGCGGGCCGGGTGGCGTTGAGGCTCTGGCTCTGCGCGGCGAGCTGACGGGACAGGGCCAGATCGTGTTGGCGCTGGGCCCGCGCCGCCTGGGCCCAGGCGGCGACCGCCAGGGCGCTGACCAGGACGACAACCGAGACGAGGCCGGCCAGCAACGCGCGCCGCCGGCGGCGGCTCGTCGCCTGGGCCCGGCTCTGCACCGCGAGGCTGCGGTCCAGGAAGTCCGCCTCACGGGCCGTGACCGCGTCGGGGTTCTCGGCCCGCCATTCGCTGGCGCGGGCGAGGCGGGTTCCCCGGTACAGGGCGCTGTCCTCGCGGCCGAGCGACTCCCAGTCCGCGGCGGCGTGGGTCAGCAGCCGGTGCAGCCGCAGGCCCTCGTGATCGTCGTCGATCCAGCCGCGGAGCCGCGGCCAGGCCTGCACCAGCGCCTCGTGGGTGATCTCGACGGTGTCCCGGGTGACGGTGAGCAGCCGCGCGGTGGCCAGGCGGTCGATCACCGTCGCGATGTCCGGATCGTCGCCGAACTCCGCGCGTGCCACCCGGCGCCGGGTGACCGGGGCGTCGTCTCCGCTGTCCACCAGCCGCAGCAGGACCCGTCGGGTGGTGCGCTGCCGTTGCGGTCCGAGCGCGGTGTAGACCGCCTCGGCGCTCTGCGCGATGGCACCGTCCACCCCGCCGGCTGCCTCGTATCCGGCCAGCGTCATCGTCGTGCCGCGCCGCCGCTGCCACGCCTGGACCATGGCGTGCGAGGCCAGCGGCAGGGCGCCCGGGCGGTTCGCCAGCTGGGCCACCACGGTGGACACCAGCGTGCCCTCGACCCGCAGGCCGGCCCGCTCGGCCGGGCGGACCAGCGCATCCCGCAGCTCCGCCGCGTTCATCGGCCCGACCATCGCCTGCGCGTCGCGGAACGCGGTGACGAGTTCCGGGTACTGGGCACACCGAGCGTAGAAATCCGCCCGTATCCCCAATATCACCCGGACGCGGCTGCCCGGCGTGTGCGCGGCGCCCAGCATCGCGGCGAAGAACGCCCGGCGCCGGGCATCGTCGGCGCACAGGGTGAACACTTCCTCGAACTGGTCCACCACCAGCAGCAGCTCGACGCCGTCCGGCTCGCCGGCCAGCGCCGTACCGATGGCCGTGTCCCAGGTGGCCGGGTCCGGCGCCAGCTTCGGCAGGGTCCGGGTCAACGTGCGGGTCAGCTCGGCGAGCGGGTCGTCCCCCGGTGTCATGAGCGCCGTCGGCCAGCCGGAGCCCAGGGCGCCCCGGGCCACCTCGGACAGCACCCCGGCGCGCAGCACCGACGACTTGCCGCTGCCCGAGGCGCCGAAGACCGCCACCACCCGGCGCGACGCCAGGCTGTCGAGCAGTTCGCGCACCAGGCGCTCGCGGCCGAAGAACCATTCGGCGTCGTCGGGTTCGTAGGAGGCGAGGCCCCGGTACGGCGGCTCGGCGGCAGCGGTCGCGTCGGCGTCGGCGTCGTCGGCGAGTGCGGCGGCGGTCTCTTTCCACCGTTGCTCCCACGCCGCCCGGTCACCGCCGCACGCCTCGACGTAGGCCAGTGTCACCGCGAGGCTGGGTAGCTGGCGACCGGCGGCCGCCACGGACAGCGTGGTGACCGAGAAGTGTGCCCGCCGAGCCAGGTCCCGGTAGCTGGGCCGGCCGGCGTTCTCCCGCAGCTCCCGCAGGCCCGCCGCGAATTGTTCGATGGGGCCACCGGTGGGATCCAACGCTCGCTCAGGCCGTGGCACTGCGGTCTCTCCCCTGGTCGCGCCCCGCCTCAGGGACGCCGTCGCCCGGACTGCCGGCGAGACCCGGCCCGCGCCGGCGATGTCCGGTTCGCCGGCCTCGTACCCCGGGCAGGGTTGTTCTGTTTTGTTTGTTCGGCCGCCGTGCCGGACCGAACAATCGGCAGCGATCTTAGCCTGGTCGGCATAGGAGGAGGGGCGCCCGGCGTGTGGGGCGGTCAATGGATGACGGGGGTGACCGGCCCGCACGCGGGAGCCGAACCCCGGGCGACTACGGCGGGGCCGCGGTCAGCCCGGGGAGAGACCGAGGATAGAGCCCTATCTCTGGCGGGCAGTGCCGCTCATCCGCCGAATGCGGCCACGACGGCGGCCAGGACCGTCGCGGCGAGGGCGCCGCCGAGCAGTTTCAGGCTCCATCGGACGCAGATGTGCTTGCGGCGGGCGACCATGCTGTTGGCCCACACCTGGGCGCCGATCTCCCGCTGCAGCCGGGGCGGGTCCCCGACCAGCTTCTCGAAGTCCTCGACGTATTCCGCCCGCTCGCCGCCGTACCGCCCGCCGATGTGGTGGAAGTGCAGCAGCGACGGCGACTCGCCGGGGGTGGAGAGCCTCGGCATGATCGCGGCGATGTCGAAGGCGATGCTCAGCACCAGGAAGGCGGCGGCCAGCAGCAGCGCGGCGGCGGGCACCGGATGATCTGCGAAGAATCCGTCGCTCTGGACCCGGACGGCGACGAGGCCGATCAGGACACTGTTGAGGGTGAGCACCAGCCCGGCCTTCGCGTCGGCGTACCGAACGATCTCGTTGACCTGCTGCAGCAGCTTCCACGAATCGTCCAGTGCCATGCCGTCGACGCTAACCGCTGTTGTTGCGTCACGACAGGGTGACGTTATGTGAAACGGCCGGGCCCCGCGGGGACCCGGCCGTTTCGCTACCGTTTCACTTGGCGCCGATCAGCTCCGGCTCCGGGTCGTCCGTGCGGGCCACCGGCGTTCCCTGCGCCACATGCCGGCCGCGTCCCCGCAGCAGGCGGGGCGCCCACCAGTTCGCCGGGCCGAGCAGCGTCATCAGCGACGGCAGCACGACCGCCCGGATGAGCGTCGCGTCCAGCAGGATCGCCGCGGCCAGACCCACGCCGAGCTGCTTCATGTCGATCGTGGACAGCGTGGCGAAGATCGAGAAGACCGCGACCATCACGATGGCGGCGCTGGTGACCACCCCCGCCGAGCCGGTGATGCCCTCCGCGACCGCCTCCCGGTTCGGCACGCCGCGCAGGACCGCCTCGCGGATCCGGCTCACCACGAAGACGTGGTAGTCCATGGACAGCCCGAACAGCACCACGAACAGGAACAGCGGCAGCCAGGTCACGATGGCGCCCATCGAGGTGAAGCCCAGGACGCCCTCGGCCCAGGTGTTCTGGAAGACCAGGACCAGCAGGCCGTACGCCGCGCCGGCCGAGAGCAGGTTCAGCACGATCGAGGTGAGGGCCACCACCACCGAGCGGAACGTCCACGCCATCACGAGGAAGGTGAGCAGCAGGACGAAACCCACGACGATGGGCAGCTTGCGCCACACGTGGGCGGCGTAGTCCTCGCTCTCCGCGACGGCGCCGCCGACCGCGTACTCCGCGTCCGCACCGAGCGTCCCCAGCGCGGCCGGAGCCAGGTCGTCGCGAAGCCGGTGCAGCGAGTCGACCGCCTCGTCGCTGCGCGAGCTGAAGGGCGTGGCCAGCGACAGCACCGTCACGCGCCGGTCCGGGGAGACCTCGATGTCCGGGCCGTCCTGCTCCGGCGCGGCGAACAGCCGGTCGCCCGAGGTGCTCGTGGCCAGCCGGGTCAGGGCCTCCTTCACCGCGGCCGCCTGCTCGGCGGGCGCCTGCACGGCCACGATGTGGTTGGTGCCGTTGCTCGGGTACGCCGCCGTCAGCCGGTCGTAGGCCTGCATGGCGGGCGTCGTCCGCGGGAGGTCCTCGGTGCCCGGGAACTTGAGCTGCATCCCCACCGCGGGCGCGGCCAGGGCGAGCAGCACGCCGACGCTGACCACCAGGGTCGGCAGCGGGAAGCGCAGGGCGGGGCGCAGCACGAGCGACCAGAACCGGCTGGGCTTCACCTGGCCGTCCGCCGAGGTACGCCGGGCGGCGAGGCGCCACAGCAGCGGCACCCGCGGCCGGTCCACCCAGCGGCCCAGCTTGGCCAGCAGGGCGGGGAGCACGGTCAGCGAGCCGATCACCGCGACGGCGACGACCAGGATGGAGCCCACGGCCAGCGAGGAGAAGATCGCGTCCTGGGCCAGGAACAGCCCGGCCATGGCGATGACGACCGCCGTACCGGAGACCACGACCGCATGCCCGGAGGTCTCGGCGGCGATCTCCACGGCGTCCACGTGGCCCCGGCCCTTGGCGCGTTCCTCCCGCTCCCGGCGTACGTAGAAGAGCGAGTAGTCGACGCCGACCGCCATGCCGATCAGCAGGATGACGCTGGAGGTGGAGTCGTTGGCCGGCACCAGGTGCGATGCCAGCGTCGACAGGCCGATCGCGGCGGCCACCGAGGAGAGGGCCAGCAGCACCGGGATGCCGGCGGCGATGAGCGCGCCGAACGCGATGATCAGGATGGCCAGGGTCACCGGCAGGCTGAGCAGCTCGGCCCGCTTGAAGTCCTTGCCGAGCGTGTCGTCGAGCGCCTTGCTGATCGACGGCCCGCCGACCTCCTCGACCCGCAGGCCCGGGAACTGCTCCTGGACCTTCGCGGTGGCCGCGCGCAGCGGCTCCACCCGGTCGGCCGCGGTTTCGGGATCACCGCCCATGGTGATCGGCACCAGCAGCGCGGAGCCGTCACGGGCGGGGATCGCCTCGCCCACGCTCGCCACCCCGGGCACCGTGCGCAACCGTTCCGCGGCGGCCTTGGCCGCGTCGCCGGCGGCCCGCTGGTCGAGCGCGCCGGAACGGGCGGTGATCAGGACATTGTCGACGGCGGGCTCGTCGGCGAACCGGCCCTCCTC
Source organism: Couchioplanes azureus (assembly GCF_014648355.1). Lineage (GTDB taxonomy): Bacteria > Actinomycetota > Actinomycetes > Mycobacteriales > Micromonosporaceae > Actinoplanes > Actinoplanes azureus. Next base: position 1,220,052 of record NZ_BMQY01000001.1, on the reverse strand, counting down.
GACGATGACGCCGGCCCGCCCGGACTCGCCCACGGCCATGTCCTTCGCCGTGGCTTCCTGCAATCCGGCGGCGTTGCCCCCGAAGAAGCACACCGCGACGAACACCACCCACAGCGCCACCGCGCGCCAGGGATGCTCGGCGCTCCACCGTGCCAGCCGTACTGTGACCGGTCGCCTGTTCATTGTCGGTTCCCCCCGCTCGATTCCTGGGTCGAACCTGAACCTAGGCAGTGCGGCGGCGGCGAACATCGGGGTTCGACCCGCGCTCGCCCCGGATACCGCCGACCCTGAGACGCCTCAGGGTCGGCCGCGAGCGGTTACTGGAGCAGGCCGCCGAACACCGCCGTGACCGTGCGGTACACGTGGCGGGCGTGCAGTTGGTAGACCTCGGGCAGGTAGTGGCAGCCCCGGCCGACGTACGCGTATCCGTCGGTGTCCACCGCGCCCATCGTCTCGCCGTCCCGCCGGACGACGTAGAGCAGGTGCTCGCGCGCCCGTTCCGCGGCCAGCGGGAACTGGGCGTAGAGGTCGTCCCTGCTGCTCGAGATCAGCGACGGGTCGCGTACCTCCCACGGCTTGCGGTCGTTGGCCGTGATCCCGGTCAGCGCCGCGATCGCCCGGTACACCAGCGTGCGGGGCGTCGGTTCCGGCGTGCCGTCCGGCGCGGGCAGCCCGGCGGCGGTCTCCGCCTGCTCGACCAGTCCCTCCGGCTGCTCGGTGAACAGCCGGTCCAGCGGCCACGGGTTCGCCCCGGTGCGCGGGAACTGCAGGTTGCCCGCCCGGTTGAGGCTGACGTACGCCGTCCGGTCGCCGGGTGTGGCGACGTCGTGCAGCTCCAGGCAGTCGTACGCGCCGTCGCGGGGATGCGTCTCCCGCAGCATGAGCTCGGGATGGCGCCGGGCGAGCAGGGCGGAGAACCACCACGACTGCGCGTGGACCAGCGCGGGCCGGAAGTTGGTCATCGCACGCCTCTCCGCCGAGCCCGGAGAATTGCCCTCTTTGCCAGGCTAGCGGGACGTCAGCCCTCGCGTACGGTGAACTGGCCCGCCACCTCGCGCAGGTCGGACGCCGTCGCCGTCAGCTGCTGCACCGACTGCGCGGCGGTCGTGGTCGCGGCCGCCATCCGCTCGGTGGAGCCCCGGTTCGCGCCCGCGAACGAGCCGACCGCCTCCAGCGCCGAGTGCAGCTCCGCGGTGCCGCCGGCGATGCGCTCGAACGCGCCCCGCGCCTCGGCGTCGACCACGGTGACCGCCTCCGCGCTGGTCTGCTGGATCTCGCCGACCAGTGCCGCGATCGTCTTGGCCGCCTCGCCGCTCTCCTCGGCCAGGTTGCGCACCTCGTTCGCGACGACCGCGAAACCCGCGCCGTGCGTGCCCGCCCGGGCCGCCTCGATCGAGGCGTTCAGCGCCAGCAGGTTGGTCTGGCCGGCGATGCGGGTGATGGCGTCCACGATGCCGCCGATGCGGGCGGCCTTGTCGTCCAGGTCGCGCATGACCCGGGTGAGGTTCGTGACCGTGTCCACGCCCTCGTCGACGTAGCCGGACGTCTGGTGCGCCGCGCGCTGGGCCGCGCCGAGGAGCTCGACCTGCCGCTCGGCGTTGTTCACCACGTCCATGGCGGCCGCCCGGATGTCGTCGGAGGTGCCACCCAGCTCGGCCGAGGCCTGGTCGAGGTCGGTGATCGCCCGGTGCACCTGCCGTACGGAGCTGTTCAGGCTGTCGATCATCGCGGTGAAGGCGTTGCCGAGCCGGTCGCCGGCCGACGCCGGCGGGGCCGACACCGCGAGGTCCCCGGCCGCCATCCGCTGCGAGACCTCCGCCTTGGCGGTCAGGTACGCGACCATGTCGTCGAACGCGGCGGCGACCTCGGCCACCTCGTCGTCGGCCTCGACCCGGATCCGCTGGTCGAGCTCGCCCCGGGCGATGCCCCGGGCGGCGACGGAGACCTGTTCGAGCCCGTCGGAGATGCGCCGGGTCAGCATGCGCCGCACGGCCAGCGACATGGCCACGGCCGCGACGAGCAGGAGCGCGGAGACCGCGAAGGCGATCACCGCCTGCCGGTCGGCATCCTTGCTCGATGCGGCCGACTCGGCGGTCTGCTGGTCGCGCAGCGCCGCCAGGCTCTCCTTGAGGCCGTCCCAGTGCTCGTCGCCCGCCCCGGAGTCGAAGCTCTGGCGGGCCTCGGCGAGCTTCCCGGCGTCGACGAGCGTCACCTCGCCCGAGGTGGCGTTGACGTACGACGTCCAGTGCGTGTCGAACGAGTCGAGGGCGGCGCGGGTGTCGCCGCTCGTCGACAGGGTGCGGAACTCCGCGATCAGGGCCTTGATCTCGGCGTCCTCCTCGGCCATCCCGTCGACGGTGTCCTTGCGCGTCTCCTCGTCGTCGGCGGGCAGGGCCAGGTACTCCCACTGCTCCTTGCGGTACTTGTTCATCAGGCCGTCGATCTCGCCGGTGATCCGCATCGCGGGCATGCCGGCCTTCGCCAGGTCGCCGACCCGGTTGGTCGCCTGGAGCAGGAAGATCGCCGAGACGACCGCCGACACGACCAGCACCACCATGATGACGGTGAAGCCGGTACGCAGGGCCCGGGCGATGGTCATCTGGGACAGAACGGTCCGGAAGCGCTTGAGCAAGGCCACGACGTACCGATCGACCCGATCCGGAAAAAATTGAGCGTCAGAGCCAGTCGAGCCATTCCCTCGGCAACAGCGTGTAACCGACGAACGCCGCGATGTCGAGCAGGGCGTGCGCCACGATCAGCGGCATCACCCGGCCCCGGCGCAGGAAGAACAGCGAGAAGACCACGCCCATCACCGCGTTGCCGACGAACGCCCCGAAGCCCTGGTAGAGGTGGTACGACCCGCGCAGCACCGCGCTGGTCCCGACGATCCACCACAGCTGGGCGCCGTACTCCCGGAGCCGGGTCATCAGGTAGCCGACGACGACGACTTCCTCGAGGACCGCGTTCTGCACGGCCGCCATGATCAGCACCGGCACGGCCCACCACACCGGTTGCAGCGCCGCCGGGACGATCCGCGCGTTCAGGCCGAGCTGGGCCGCCACGAAGACCAGCAGCAGGCCGGGGAGCCCGATGCAGGCGGCCAGCGCCGTACCCCAGCCGAGGTCCGGGCCGGGCCGCCGCAGGTCCAGGCCGAGCGTGCGGACCGGCGACCGGCGGTCCCGGTGCAGCAGATACAGCGCCAGCACGACGGGCACCAGGGCGAAGAAGATCCCGAGCAGCTGGTACGTGAGATCGAGGTACGGCCGCGGCGACTGCGACGGGTTGAGCGTGGCGGTCTGCTGCGACAGCGGCTTGCCGGCGGTCAGCTTCGCGACGAGGGACACGACCGCGTACACCGCCGACTGGCCGAGCGAGACCAGCAGCACCAGCCCGATCTCGAAGCGCAGCTCACGCCGGGTCGCGGGCGGGCGGTCGACGGTCACCGTCACGAGCCGATCTCGCTCACCTCGGCGAAGGGTTCGTCGTCGCGCCACACCACGTGCACGATGAAACTGTGGTTGACCTCGTTGAAGTAGACCGCGAGGTTGTCCGGGGTGTTCTGCACCGTCGCCACCGAGAATCCGTCGCTGGGCGTCGCCGTGACCAGCTTGATGACGCCCTCGCTCGCGCGGATCACGGTCTGACCGCCCTCGACCCGGAACGACCGCACGTACCTGGGGGCGCCGTCCCCGGCGGTGGTGACCGTCCAGCCGTCCTTGTTGGTGGTCGTCGTGGCGGCCGCGGCCGGCGGCGCCGGCGGGGAGGAGGTCCGGGTCGGTGCCGGCGGGCTGGTGCGGGACGGGCTGGGGCCGGCGGACGGGGAGGTGGGCGCGGTGGTCGGCGGGATGAGCGACGCCGGGGGCGAGGGCGTGGAGAGCTGCCCCGCGTCGCGGAGCTGATCGACCGAGACGAGCGCGCCCTCGTCCGCGGTCGCCGTGCGCAGCACCGGCAGCATCGCCACGGAGGCGAGCGCCACGCTGGTCAGCGTGGCCGCGCACCAGCCGAGCAGCGGCATCCAGCTTCGGGGCGATCGCACGTGGCCATAGTCTCACCTGCACCTATGGTTGTGCCCATGGCGTTGATCCTGCTGGTCGAGGACGACCGCAACATCACCGCGGCGCTGACCCGGGCACTGAGCGACGCCGGGCACGTCGTGCGCCCGGTGGGACAGGCCACCGAGGCGCTCAAGATCCTCACCGAGGACCGGCCGGACCTCGTGATCCTCGACCTCGGGCTGCCCGACATCGACGGCACCGACGCGCTGCGGATGATGCGGACCGTCTCCGCGGTGCCGGTCATCGTCGCCACCGCGCGGCGCTCCGAGGCCGACATCATCGCCCTGCTCGGCGCCGGTGCCGACGACTACGTGACGAAGCCGTTCTCCAGCGGGCACATCCTGGCGCGCATCGCCGCCGTGCTCCGGCGTACGCAGGCCGCGGTCGACACCGGACCCAGCGTGATCACCGTCGGGGAGCTGGAGATCGATCCGCGGCAGCGCCGGGCCGAGCTGCGCGGGGAGCCGCTGCAGCTCACCCGCCGCGAGTTCGACGTGCTCACCTACCTGGCCGAGCGGGTCGGGCAGGTGGTCAGCCGGCGCGAGCTGCTGACCGAGGTCTGGAACCAGACGCGGATCGGCGAGGAGCAGACCATCGACGTGCACATCTCCTGGCTGCGGCGCAAGCTCGGGGAGACGGCGGCGGCGCCGCGCTTCCTGCACACCGTACGCGGCGTCGGCGTGATGATGGTCGATCCGCGGTGAGATGGCAGCTGAACCGCCTCGCGCTGGCCATCACCTCGATGGTGGCCCTGGCCTTCCTGGTGCCGCTGATCTACGCCACTCAGAAGATCGCGCACGACCGGGCCATCGGCGACGCCCGGCAGCAGGCGGCGGCGATGGTGGCGGCCCTGGCCGTCGACGCCGATCCCCAGCTGCTGACCAGCGCGGTCGCCAGCACGGTCGCCGGCGGGGCGGGGCGGCTCGCGGTGCACCTGCCCGGCATCGCGCCGGTCGGCACCAGCCACACGACCGGCGCCGAGGTCGCGCAGGCCGGCGAGTACCGGCGGCCGGTCACCGCGGACGCGGCGGGCGGGCTCGTCTATCTGCAGCCCAGCGTGCTCAGCGACGGGCGGGCGGTGGTCATCGAGGTCTTCGTGCCGGAGGAGGACCTGACCGAGGGGGTGTGGCCGGCCTGGCTGGCCCTGGGCGCGCTCGCCCTGGTGCTGGTCGCGGGCTCCGTGCTCTTCGCCGACCGGCTCGCCGGGCGGCTGGTCCGGGCGACCCGCGAGCTCGCCGGCTCCAGCCGCCGCCTCGGCGCCGGCGACCTGACCGCCCGGGTGGAGCCGTCCGGACCGCCCGAGCTGCGCGACGCGGCCACCGCCTTCAACGGGATGGCCGCCGACCTGCGCAGCCTGCTCGACGCCGAGCGCGAGCTCGCCGCCGACCTGTCGCACCGGCTGAGGACCCCGCTGACCGCGCTGCGGCTGGACGCCGAGACCATGCCGCCCGGCCCGGTCGCCGAACGGATGCGGCAGACCTGCGACATGCTCGACGAGGAGCTGGAGGCGATCATCGCGGGCGCCCGGCTCGGCGTCGAGGCCCGTGGCAGTGAGCAGTCCGACCTGGTGGAGGTGCTCGCCGACCGGCTGGCCTTCTGGTCGGCGCTCGCCGAGGACCAGTCCCGGCCGTGGGAGGTGATCGGCGGGGCCCATCCCGTACCCGTGCCGTTGCCGCGCAGCGAGCTGATCCTCGCGGTGGACTCGCTGCTGGGCAACGTCTTCGCGCACACCCCCGAGGGGACCGCGTTCCGGGTGACCGTGTCGCCGGCGGGCCTGCTCGTCGACGACGCCGGGCCGGGCATCGCCGACCCGGAGGCCGCCGTGCGGCGCGGGGTGAGCGGCGCCGGCTCCACGGGCCTCGGCCTGGACATCGTGCGGCGGGTGGCCGAGGCCGCGGGCGGCCGGCTGGAGATCTCGCGGGGCCCGCTGGGCGGGGCGCGGATCGGGATGCGGCTGCCCCCACGGCCTTCATGAGCCTTTCCGGCGTCTTTAAGGCTCCGTTATGGAACGCGTCGTTACGGTCCTCGCCGTAATCAGCTCAGACGACACGTGGGGAGCCCGACATGCGTAGGTCCATTGCATATCCGCTGGTGGCACTGGGAGCGGTGGGGTCGACACTGGCCGTCACCTCGCCGGCGCTCGCGCACGGATACGTCTCCGAGCCGCCGAGCCGCCAGGCGCTGTGCGCCTCGGGTGCGGTGAAGGACTGCGGGCCGATCCAGTTCGAGCCGCAGAGCGTCGAGGGACCCAAGGGCCTGCGTTCCTGCGACGGCGGACTCTCGCAGTTCTCCGTCCTCGCCGACGAGAGCCGCAACTGGCCCGCCAAGGCCGTGGGCAAGACCGTCAGCTTCAGCTGGGTCATGACGGCGCGACACCGCACCAGCAACTGGGAGTATTTCGTCGGTGGCAAGAAGGTCGCCACCGTCGACGGGGGCAACCAGCAGCCGGACGCGGTCGTGACGCACAACGTCGACCTCAGCAACTTCCAGGGCCGGCAGACGGTCCTCGCCGTCTGGAACATCGGCGACACCGGCAACGCCTTCTACAACTGCGTCGACCTGAACGTGGGCGGCGGCGCGTCGGACACGCCGAAGCCGACTCCCACGACGCCGCCGGCCCCGCCGTCCACCACGCCCACGACCCCGCCGACCACCGCGCCCACCACGGGCGCCCCGGCCACCACCGCGCCGACCAGCTCGGCGCCGGGCGGGGCGCAGGGCGCCTGGGCGGCCGGGGTGGCGTACAAGATCGGCGACGAGGTGACGTTCGACGGCAAGAAGTACAAGTGCCGCCAGGCGCACTCCTCGATCCGCAGCTGGGAGCCGTCGGTGTTCACCCAGGCCCTCTGGCTGCCGCTGTGAGGCGCGCCGTCCTCATCCTCTCCGCGGCCCTGCTGCTCGGCGCGTGCGGCACCGCGCCGGACGCCCCGGTGCAGGTGTCCACCGACGCCAAGGCGGTGGTCAAGGCGGAGGGCAAGCACAACGACACCGACGTCATGTACCTGCAGATGATGGTGGCGCACCACGAGCAGGGCCTCGAGATGGTCCGCCTCGCGGCGACGTCCGCGCAGCGCGACGACATCAAGATCCTCGCCCAGGCGGTCGACGCCACCCAGTCGGACGAGGTCGCGCTGATGAAGTCCTGGCTGGCCGACTGGAAGCAGCCGGCCACGGTCGACCACGCGCCCAGCGCGCACGCCGACCACGGCGGCCTGCCGGCCACCAGCGAGAAGGAGATCAAGGCGCTGCGGAAGGCGAAGGGCGAGGCGTTCGAGAAGGCGTTTCTCCACCTGTTCGTCGCGCACCAGCACAACGCCGTCGAGATGGCGCAGCTGGAGCGCAAGGACGGCGTGAACCCCGAGGCCAAGGCCTTCGCCGATCGGGTACGGGACAGCCGTACCGACCAGATCAAGCAGATGCTCACCCTGATGAACGCCTGAGGCGGTCAAGGCTTCCTCAAGGAGGCTCCCGAGATGCCGATCAAAGGGGCCACGTCGGAAACCCTCGGGGGAGTCATCATGGTCGTTGGCGTCGTCGCCGCGCTGGTAGGAATTGTCGTCGGATTCGTGGTCGGTCGCCGGCGGCGCCCCGACCCCATGATCGCAGTGCTCGAGCGGGCGGCTTCGGGTGATCTCACCGTACGGGTGGAGTCGAACGACCTCACCCCCGCCGGTGAGTCCCTGAACCGCCTGCTCGACCGGTTCGCCGAGGTCGTCCGCCTCTCGAACGACACCAACGCCAAGCTGGCCGGGACCACCGACCAGCTCGGCAAGCTGGTCGCGGAGATGGCCGCGGGGGCGCAGAGCTCGGTGCAGGCGTCCACCGACGTGCTGCGCGCCTCGCAGGAGGTCTCCGAGTACATCGCCACGCTGGCCGCCGGCGCTCAGCAGATGGGCGCGAGCATCCAGGAGATCTCCCGCAGCGCCACCGAGGCGGTCACCGTCGCGAACAACGCGATGGAGGCCTCCTCCGACGCCAGCCGCACGATGACCAAGCTCGGCGACTCGTCCGCGCAGATCGGCGACGTGGTCCGGGTGATCACGGCGATCGCGGAGCAGACCAACCTGCTCGCGCTCAACGCCACCATCGAGGCGGCCCGGGCCGGCGAGATGGGCAAGGGCTTCGCCGTGGTCGCCAGCGAGGTCAAGGACCTCGCCCAGGAGACCGCCAAGGCGACCGACTCGATCACCACCCAGGTCGGCACGATCCAGGCCGACACCTCGGGCGTGGTCGACTCGATCACCCAGATCGGCGAGGTCATCGGCAAGGTCAACGGCTACCAGACCACGATCGCTTCCGCGGTCGAGGAGCAGCACGCGACGGCCGACATGATGACCCGCAGCATCTCCGCGGCCGGTGCCCAGGCGGCCCAGATCGCCGAGACGATGACCCGGGTCAACGAGACCCGCGAGCACGCCAGGTACGCCGTCGACCAGGCCGACGAGGTCACCCGCGAGCTGCGTACGGCCGGCACCGAGCTGGCGACGGTCCTCCGCTCGCTCAAGGTGTGAGCGGCAACCGTCCCGGTTGCGGTTGAGGTGTTCCGGATCGATCTCTCGAAGCAGGTCGGAAGCGGTTCCCGATAGGGCGAGTGGCGCCGAGATACGGCGCCACTTTTCCTGTCTGGGGGTGCCGCCACCGTGGCTCCGATGTTCGCACCGCTCCGAGAGCGCAACTACCGGCTCTGGGCCGCCGCCGACCTGGTCTCGGTGGCCGGCACGTGGATGCAGGTGCTGGGGCTCAACTGGCTGGTTCTCTCGGCGACCGGCTCGGCCGCCACCATGGGCGTCGTCGTCATGCTGCAGGCGCTGCCCGTCCTGCTGCTGGGCGGCTGGGGCGGTGCCCTGGCCGACCGCCTCCCGGCCCGGCCGGCGCTGATCGTCTTCCAGGCCGTACGCGCGCTGCTCGCCCTGGCCCTCGTGGCCGAGCCCGGCCGGCTCTGGCCCATCTACGCGGTGGCCCTCGCCTCCGGCATGATCAGCTCGGTCGAGGGCCCCTGCCTGGGCCGCTTCGGCTCGGCCCTGGTGCCGCCGTCGGCGCTGGGCTCCGCGCTGGCGCTGGGCTCCGTGCTCAGCTCGGCCGGTCGCATCCTGGGCATGTCCCTCGGCGGCATCCTGGTCGGCGTCACCGGCGCCGCCTCGCTCTTCGCGATCAACGCGGCCACCTACCTGGTGGTCATCGCGGCGCTCGCCGTCATGCGTACCGGATCGATGCGCGTCCTGGCCGCCTCGCCCCCGGGAGAGGGCGGCGTCCGGGCGGGCCTGCGCTACCTGGCCGGCCAACCGGTCGTGCTGGTGATCCTGGCGCTGTCCTTCGTCCTCGGCTCCCTGGGCCGCAACTACCAGGTCACCATGGCCGCGATGGTGGCCGGCCCGCTGCACGGCGGCTCGGCGTCGTACGGCCTGCTGTCGACGATCTTCGCGGTGGGCGCGGTCGCCGGCGGTCTGCTGCTCGCCGGCAGCGGCCGCTCCACGCTGCGCGTCCTGCTCGCCTCGGGCCTGACGATCAGCCTGCTCCAGCTCTGCGCGGGCCTGGCCCCCAACGTGCTCGGCTTCGCGGCCCTCATCCTCCCGATCGCCGCCGGCGCGGTCATCTTCGACACGGTGATCTCGACCCGCGTCCAGCTCGACACCCGCGAGGACATGCGCGGCCGCATGCTGGCCACCCTCGGCGTGGTCTCCTCCCTCTCCGGCATCGTCGGCGCGCCGATGATCGGCTGGCTGTGCGACGCACTGGGCGCCCGGGGCGCGCTGGTCCTGGCCGGCGTGGTCACCTCGGTGGCGGCGGTCGCGGGCGGGTATGCGCTCGCCCGGCTCAAGGGGCGGTCGGTGTCGGTCCGTACGTTGGTCGCGGCCATGCCGATGATCGGCCGCCGCACGGCCGACCAGCTCGCCTGAGCGACCGGCCCGGCCAGCTCGGACGGGCCCGTCCCGCCGGGACCGCAGCTCCCGGACCGGCTCCTTGCGCCGGTCCGGGTCCATGCGGCCCGGTCCGGGGCGGGCCCGCGGGCGTCGGATACCGTGGGCGCGTTCGGTGGACTCGGTGCTGGGGGAACACGTGGAGCTGTTGCACTCGGGCAAGGTCAGGGACGTCTACGCCGACGGGGACGACATCCTGCTCGTCGCCTCGGATCGCGTCTCCATCTATGACGTGGTGCTGCCCACCGCCATCCCCGACAAGGGCAAGATCCTCACGCAGCTGTCGCTGTGGTGGTTCGAGCAGCTTGCCGACCTTGTGCCGAACCACATCGTGTCGGCGACCGACGTGCCGGCCGAGTGGGCCGGGCGCGCGGTGCGGTGCGAGCGGCTCGAGATGGTCATGGTGGAGTGCATCGCTCGCGGCTATCTGGCCGGCTCCGGGCTCAAGGACTACGGGCGGGACGGCGCCGTGTCGGGTGTGGCGCTGCCGCCCGGGCTGATCGAGGGGTCGCGGCTGCCTGAGCCGATCTTCACGCCGAGCACGAAGGTGGCGCCGGGTGCGGGGCACGACGAGCCCATGACGTACCAGGACGTCGAGCGGGCCGTCGGCGCCGACGTCGCCGCCGAGCTGCGGCGGATCACGCTGGAGGTGTACCGGCGGGGGTCGGAGATCGCGGCGCGGAACGGGATTCTCATCGCGGACACCAAGATCGAGCTCGGGTTCTCGGGCGGCGTGCTGAAGCTCGGGGACGAGCTGCTGACGCCGGACTCGTCGCGGTTCTGGGCGGCCGACGAGTGGCGGCCCGGCGGCACGCAGCGGTATCTCGACAAGCAGTTCCTGCGGGACTGGTCGGCGAAGTCCGACTGGGACCGGACGGCACCGGGACCGGAGATCCCCGCCGACGTCGTCGAGGCCACCCGCAACCGCTACGTCGAGGTGTACGAGCGCCTCACCGGCGACCGCTGGCGCTGAGGTCGTCGACGTCGCGCAGGTGGCGGGCCCACACCCGGTCCAGCGCCGCGTCGGAGGGCGGCCGCACCCGCTGGCCGGAGGCGAAGATGTGGTTCCAGTCGTGCCCCGGCACCTCGTGGCGCAGGTCGTCGAGCGGCAGGCGGTCGGCGACCGGCAGGACGCGGTCCCAGCACACCTCGAGGTAGTGGGTGGCCCGCCTGGGGTCGCCGGTCCAGTGCGGGCCCGGGACGATGATGCCGTCGGTGAGGCGCCCGCTGGCGACGATGCCCCGGCTCGTCCGCTGGCGCAGCAGGTAGACGCGGTCGCCGGGCGCCGTACCCGATCTGCGGGAGCCGGAGCTCCACCGGCCCCGGACCGTCTCGCCCGCGGCCGTGGCCGCTATGTCGGCCCGGTGGTTGGCCGGCGGATATCCGGTGTCGCTTCCGTCCCAGATCAGTACGAACGTGGTCATGGCCGAACACCCCCTGCGAGGTCCGCGGTCGCCCGCCCGGCGGAGCGGGTGGCGAGGTCCGCGGCCACCCGGGCGCCGATGTGGTCGATGAGCCGGCGCAGCTGCGCGCAGTAGACCGACGGGTTGCGGAAGCCGCCGCCCGGCCGCCAGCGATGGGCGTAGTGCCCGCCGCCGCAGATGTCGTGGACCGGGCACGCCAGGCAGGATTCGGCCAGCGCGGCCCGTCCCGACTGGCGCGCGACGATGCCCGGGTGGCGGGCGGCCGCGTCGAGGTCGTGGTCGAAGACGGTGAGGCCGGTGGCCGCCGCGCCCGGGTACGCGGACTTCAGCGAGTCGCCCTGTTCGATCGTGCCGTCGGACTCGATCACCGCGACCCCCACCGGGCTCAGGCCGACCTGGTCGGAGCGGCTCGGGCCGCCGAGCACGAGGCTGATCAGCTCCTCGAAGAGGCGGATGCCGGTCTCCCGCCGCGGGGCGTCGTACCAGCGGTCGAAGACGGCGATCAGCCATTGCGCGTAGCCGGGGCCGGGCGGATTCGCCCAGTTGGCGTGCGGCAGCAGCAGGTCGATCGCGGGCGGGTGGTAGGTCAGCAGGGACTCGTAGACGGCCACCGGGTCGGTCGCGGGATCGATCGTGCAGAGGATTCCCGCGTACGACGGATGCCCGGCGAGCAGTCGCAGCGCCCGGGCGGCGAGCAGGTGACTGCCCCGGCCGTCGCGGTGCCTGCGGTGCCGGTCGTGGTGCTCGGGCGGGCCGTCGAGGCTGACGCCGATGCGCACTCCGTGGGCGCCGAGCGCGGCCAGCATCGGCGCGTCGAGCAGGGCACCGTTGGTCTGCGTGCTGAACCGGGCGCCCGGCACCGCGGCCCGGACGTCGGTGATCAGGGTGACCAGGGCGGACTGTCCGGCCAGCAGCGGTTCGCCGCCGTGCAGGACGATGTCGACGGCCGGCAGATCGTGGGCGCGCGCGTGTGCCGCGATGCGGCGAGCGGCCGCCTGCCATACGGTACGGTCCATCGCTGCGGGTCGGTCACGCCAGCTCTGGTCGGCGAGCTCGTAGACGTAGCAGTAGTCGCAGGCGAGATTGCACCGCTGGTGCACCTTCAGGACGAACTCGCGGAAGGCCTGCACCCGTCAAGTCTGCCCTACCTCGCGAACTGCCTACGGACCCCAGCTTCTGTCGAGGCTGAGCTCGGGTTCGCGGCGGCGGGGCCAGGCGGCCTTGCTGCCGCAGGCGTCGCAGGCGAGCTGCTCGCCGCAGTGTGGACACCAGTCGTTGGTACGGCGCAGATACCAGCCCAGTGCCACCCCGGCGAGCAGGCTGGCGAGTCCCACGAGCGCGGAGAGGGTTATCGCCCCGGTCATCGGGGCGGGCCGCTCGGCACGGTCGCGCCGTCTCCGCTGGGGCGGGGGCGGCGGTGGGCGAGGGCGTTCTCCTGGCGGTTGTCCAGGGCGGGATCCGCGTCGGCGCGGTACGTCACGTACGAGGCGGTGAAGGTGTCCACGCCGGTCCCGACGTGGGTGCCCGGCCGGTAGGTGACGGTGACCGCCAGCGGCGACGCGGCCTCGATGACGCCCGCGCGCCACCCGTCGCGGTAGACCCAGACCGGGTCGGCCTTGTGGTAGCTGTCGGCGGGGGCCACGTCCGCCGGGTCTCGGTGCGGTGGCGCGATGGTCGGAGTCGACATCGAGAGCCTCCTGGGTCCCGGAAATGACTCGATCGTCGGGGCGTCCCTCGGCGTCGCCCTGCCCCTGACAGTCGAAAAGGACATACTTTTCAACACGCTGTGTCAGCGGCGAAGCGACCGCCTGTCAGATATCATGCTCGGGATCAAGTGCGTTCGCAAGGCCGAATGCACGTGCATCCGCAACGTGCGTCTCGGCCCGCGGGGCCGAACGTGCGGTTTTCGGCGCGGCGACCTCGCCCGTAGGATGCGCATGGCGATGAATCTGCAACTTGCAGATTTCCGGAACGAATCGGGACAGGAGTGACGTGAGCACGGGTTCGCAGGAGGAGGCGCCGAACAGCGGCCCCACCGTGCTGCGCATCTTGCTCGGCGCCCAGCTCCGCCGGCTCCGCGAGACCAAGGGCATCACCCGCGAGGACGCCGGCTACGAGATCCGCGCTTCCGGCTCGAAGATCAGCCGCATGGAGCTCGGCCGGGTGAGCTTCAAGGAGCGCGACGTCGCCGACCTGCTCAGCCTCTACGGCGTGGACGACCCCGCGGAGCGCGAGGCGCTGCTCGGCCTGGCCCGGCAGGCGAACAACCCCGGCTGGTGGCACCACTACGGGGACATCATGCCGTCGTGGTTCCAGTCGTACCTCGGCCTCGAGGCGGCCGCGACGCTGATCCGGACGTACGAGATCCAGTTCGTCCCGGGCCTGCTCCAGACGCCGGAGTACGCACGAGCCGTGATCATGCTCGGGCACGCGGGCGCCACGCCCGCCGAGATCGACCGCCGGGTGGAGCTGCGCCGCCAGCGCCAGCAGGTGCTCGACCGCGCCGACCCGCCGCAGCTGTGGGCGGTCATCGACGAGGCGGTGCTGCGCCGGCCGATCGGCGGGGTGGACGTCATGCGCGGGCAGATCGAGGCGCTCATCGAGGCGTCGAAGCGGCCCAACGTACGGCTGCAGATCATCCCGTTCCACGCGGGCGGGCACGCCGCGGCGGGCGGACCGTTCGCGATCCTGCGGTTCCCGGAGCCGGAGCTGCCCGACGTGGTCTTCGTCGAGCAGCTCACCAGCGCCATCTACCTGGACAAGCGGGACGACGTCGACCACTACGCGATCGCCATGGAGCGCGTGTGCATCGACGCCGAGCCGCCGAACCACACCCCGGACATCCTCGGCAAGCTGTTGCACGAGGTCGGCCGGCTCGGCTGAGCTGCGGGTCCGGTTCTTCACTCTGTGTAGCTAGTTCTTCCGGGCGTCACCCGGAAGGCGGAAACGATTCACCCGAGCAGGTGGTCGAAGTCTCCGTCGCGGACGCCGCCGAGGAACGCCTCGATCTCGGCCGGCGTGTAGATGAGGGCGGGGCCCTCGGGGTCGCGGGAGTTTCGCATCGCGATGCTCCCGTCCGGCAGCGTGGCGCACTCCACGCAGTTGCCGCTGGGGTTGCTGCGGCCGCTCTTTCGCCAGGTCACGCCCTGCAGCTGCCCGGCGGGCATACCGTTGAAAATGCGCGTCATTGTCCTGCTCCCTAACGGTGAGACCGGTACGGGACCGGCAGTGTGTGTCACGCCGGCTACCTGCTGTGCAGATGCACGTGCATTCGGCCTTGCGTTCTCACGTGATTGTGAGCATGATAACGCACGTACCCCACAGCAGTTCGGGTTACGGAGGGTGACACCTACGGGGCCGGTGGCGGAAATGCCGTCAGGGCCCACGGCGCAAGGCTCTCTGGCGGGAGCGTCCGAGCGGGAGGGAAATCCCATGGCGGTACCGAACATCGGCCCCGAGCCCTTCGACCCCGTCGACCCGGACGGCGCGGACCTCCCGCGCCGTGGCAATCCGGCCCTCGTCTACCGCGACGAACGGCCCCCGGACTGCATGGCGGCCGCGACGACACGAGCCACGACGGTGAGCCACCGGTTCGGCGGGGTCCGCTACG
The DNA here is from genome assembly GCF_014648355.1 of Couchioplanes azureus. GTDB lineage: Bacteria > Actinomycetota > Actinomycetes > Mycobacteriales > Micromonosporaceae > Actinoplanes > Actinoplanes azureus. The sequence goes on along the minus strand of NZ_BMQY01000001.1, from coordinate 1,205,045 downwards.
CGCTGATCCGCAGGGACGGGAGCCCGCCGTCCGGCCCCGGCGACGACTCCCGCTGATCCGCGGCGGCAGTTCACCACGTCATATGGATAGAGCGGGCTTTGCCGCCCCGCTCGTCGCGCGCTCCGATGCGGGGCGCGCTGCCCGGATCCCGGCCGGGCGGTCCGGTCCCCCCGTGCTGGATCGCTCGGCCGGCCGGATGTCTCCGCGGCCCGCGCCGAACTGTTCCACCTGAAGCGGCCGGTCTGGGCAATGGGGAGCGACGGCCACAGCCGGCCCATGCCCGGCAAAGATGGTCTGGCCACAGGGAGTGTGTCGAGTCTTCAAGGGACTCGGGCGCCAGCCGCACGCGGGCTGGCGCAAACGCCCCGGCATCCGAACCGAACCGGATCGGATGGCACCGGCGATGAATTCCGGCGTTGGGCGGGAAGTGTTGCCCCCGGGGCCCGGCCGTGAACGCGAGGTGCCCGGAGCATGAGCGGGTGCTGCCCCGGGCCGGCCGGAAGCGGAAGCCGGTCGCCCCCGCGGCCGGAGCGGCGGGGGCCGGCGAAGTGTCGGACTTGTCAGGGCTTGCGGGCCACGCCCGCCCAGTAGTAGGCCGCCTCAGGGTTCTCCACCGGGCTGTCGGGCCGCCATCCCGACACCGGCACCAGGCCCGGCTCCAGCAGCTCCCAGTCGCCGAAGAAGCGGGCGACCTGCTCCTTCGTGCGGGGCACGAGCGTCATGCCCGCGCCCGTCGCGGCCGCCACCGCCTGGTCGACCTCGGCCGGGTTGAAGTCGGCGGTCGGGTGGGTGAGGGCCAGAATGCTGCCCGACGGCATGGCGTCGCGGAGCTGCGCCACCAGCGACCACGGGTCGTCCTCGTCCGCCAGCAGCATCAGGATGGCGATCAGGGTGAGGCCCACCGGCCGGGTCAGGTCGAGGGTCTCCAGCAGGACCGGGTCGGTGAGGATGTCCTGCGGCTGGTGGATGTCCGCCGAGATGTACTCGGAGCGGCCCTCCTCGCTGCTGATCATCAGGGCCCGGGCGTGGACCAGCACGATCGGGTCGTTGTCCACGTAGACCACCCGGGTCTCCGGGGCGATCTGCTGGGCGATCTCGTGCAGGTTGGGCCGGGTCGGAATGCCGGTGCCGATGTCGAGGAACTGCCGGATGCCTTCCTTGGCGACCAGGTCGCGGGCCGCGCGGTGGACGAACTTGCGGTTCTCGCCGGCCATGTAGCGCATGCCGGGGATGGCCTTCATCATCGCCTCGCCGACCGCCCGGTCGACCGCGAAGTTGTCCTTGCCGCCCAGCCAGTAGTCGTAGATGCGGGCCGAGTGCGGCACGTTGGGGTTGACCCCCGGCGGCGCCACCTCGGCCGGTGTCGGTGCCTCGCCGTCCTGCGTCACGTCGACCGCCTCCTGATCAGGCCACCCCTGGCCGGTCTTCCGGCCGTTGCGGGGCCGGACCGATCCCGGCCACGGTAGGGCCGGGGGATCCCGGCCACGGCAGGGCCGGGGGGATCCCGTCCGCGGGACGAGATCCGCAATGGTCAGCCTAGCGCCAGGAGCCGATCGAATTCAGCCCTGTCGCTCGAAGGGACGTGCATCGGGAAGGGGATTGTCACGCAGCGCAGTGGACCGTCAGGCGGCCGTGGCACTGTCGCGGTAGGACCTGGTGCGGGCGTCGCGCGGCTTGCCCGACACGACCCGGTCGCGTCCGGCGTGCTTGGCGACGTACAGGTTGCGGTCCGCTGTGGACAGCAGGGCCGCCTGGGTGGGCACCGCGGGGTCGCCCAGGCCGGCGACGCCGATGCTGACCGTGACGGGCAGGCCGTCGGTGAGGGCGGTCCAGTCGTACGCCCGGATCGTGTGCCGGACGGCGTCGAGATGGACCGTGGCGCGCGGTGCGGTGAAGCCGGGCATGGCGATGAGGAACTCCTCGCCGCCCATCCGGGCGACGAAGCCGTCCGGGGCGACCGCGGCCAGCTCGGTCTCCAGCAGCTTGGCGACCTGGATGAGCACCTGGTCGCCGACGTCGTGGGACAGCTGGTCGTTCACCCGCTTGAAGTGGTCCAGGTCGACGATCGCCACGGTCAGGTCGCCGCCGGCGTTCACCAGCGCCGGCAGCTGCTCGTCGAGGTACCGGCGGTTGTGCAGGCCGGTCAGCGGGTCGCGCCGGGCCTGCTCGCGGAAGTGCTCCGCTTCCTGCCGGGCCTCGGTCGTCTCGAACATCGCCTGCCGGGTGCGGGCCTGTGCCTCACGCTGCGACGAGTGCAGCGCGTTGTGGGCGGCGAAGAAGATCTTGTGTACGGCGAAGGCCTCGGCGAACTCCCCGCGCGCGGCGTGCAGCTCGGCCTGTTCCTGGTGCACCCGCACGAGGACGTCGCCGAGACCGCGCTCGACGCAGAGCGTGCGCGACTCGTCCAGGCTCACCTGGGCGCGCGCGGTGGCGCCCAGGAAACGCTGGGCGCGCGCGAGGGTGAGCATGAACTCGGGAAGCGCGTCGGCGTCCTCGAAGCCGCCCTGGTGGTAGCGGCGTACGGCCTCGCGCAGCGTCTCCTCGGCCTCCGCGTACCTGCCGTTCTCGATCTCGATGGCGCCGATGGTGTCGAGGGTCGCCGGGTCCAGGGTGAAGCCGTGCTGGTCGGCGACGTCCTTCAGCCGCCGCGCGACGGCACCCGCGCGGGCGTGCTCGCCGGCGGCCCACTCGGTGTAGGCGTAGTTGTTGAGCAGGCCCATGTGCAGGTTGGGCAGGTCGTACTCGATCGCGAGTTCCTCGGCCTGGGCGTAGCGCAGCCGGGCGGCCTCGATGGAGCCGGAGGCGCCGAGGGCGTCGGCGAGCTTCGCGCGGTGCCAGACCTGCATGTGCAGGGTGGCCGTCTCGTCGAGCAGCTCGACGGCGAGCACCGAGTGCTCCAGCGACTGGGCGGCGTCGCCGAGGTAGCGGTGGACGTTGGCCCAGACCACGTGCGTACGGGCCTGCACGGTGTGGTCGCCGTGCTCGGTGGCCCACTGGTGGATCTTCCAGATGCGCCGGGCGGCGCCGGCGACCTCGCCCTTGCGCATGAGCATGTTCGCCTGCACGAGGCGGGCCCGCATGACCAGCCGGTCGTCGTCGAGGCGGGCCGCCTCCTGCTCGATCGCGGTCGCGGCGTCGTACGTGGCGTCGGCGTCCCAGCGGTATTGATCCTCGAGCTCGGTCAGGGCGGCCGAGAGTCGTTCGGCGTCGCGAACGCGCGCTTCCATCGAGCTCACCCCTTCCTCTTCCCCGCAGTCATCGACACCGTCCGGCCTTACTCAAGGACAAATGCGCTCCGTTCCCGAAGGTTAGCGGTGAGTGAACATCCGAGCCCAGCCTCGCGCGCGGGGATCGCGCTCGCCGCCGTCGGAGATCGCACAGCCTGTACGTCGCCGGGGCGCCGGTCGTCCTTACTTGCGGACCGGTCCCGGGGTCGGCCGGGCGGAGGCGGCCTGGGCGGCGCGTGCCGCCTTGGCCAGGTCGACCGTCGAGCGCAGGGTGATCCGCTCGAGCAGCAGTGCCGCGACGACGCCCACCACCGCGATGGCCGCCGCGAGCAGGAAGACGTGGCCGGTGGCGTCGCCGTACGCCGCCCGGACGACGTGCTGGACCGTGCCCGGCAGCTCGGCCAGGTTGAGGCTGCTGGTCCGCTCCCCGCCGCCCGCGCCGGCCGGCACGCCCGCGGCCGCCAGCTCGGAGGTGATCGAGCCGGTGACCCGGTGGGCGAGCACCGCGCCGAGCACCGAGACGCCGATCGTGCCGCCGAGGGAGCGGAAGAACGCCACCGTGGCGCTGGCCGCCCCGATGTCCTTGAGCGCCACGGAGTTCTGCACCGCCAGCACCAGGTTCTGCATCGACATGCCGACGCCGATGCCGACCAGGGCCATGCCGGTGCCGATGTACGGCAACGGGGTCAGGTGGTCCATCGTCGACAGCATGGCGAAGCCCGCCACCATCAGGACCGTGCCCGCCACGATGAACGGCTTGACCCGCCCGCTGCGGGTGATCAGCCGTCCGGAGATCGTCGACGAGACCAGCACGCCCGCCATCAGGGGGATGGTCAGCAGTCCGGCCTCGGTCGGGCTGTAGCCGCGGCCGACCTGGAAGTACTGGCCCAGAAACACGGAGCCGCCGTAGATCGCCATGCCGACGGCGAGGCTCGCGAGGATGGCCAGCGTCGTGGTGCGCTGCGTGACGATCTTCAGCGGGACCACCGGCTCGGCGGCGCGGGACTCGACCCGTACGGCGAGGGCGAGCAGCGCGAGGCCCGCGACGACCATGGCCGAGGTCTGCCAGGACGCCCAGCCGAAGGAGTGGTCGACGAACGACACCCAGATCAGCAGGATGCTGACGCCGGCCGCGATCAGCGTGGCGCCGGCGTAGTCGATCCTCACGTTCTCCCGGCGCAGGACCGGCAGGTGCAGGGTGCGCTGGAGCACGACCAGGGCGACCACGGCGATCGGGGCGCCGATGAAGAAGCACCAGCGCCAGCCGAGCCAGGGTGTGTCGACGATGAGCCCGCCGATCAGCGGTCCGCCCACCGTGGCCAGGGCCAGCACGCCACCGAGGTAGCCGTTGTACCGGCCGCGCTCCCGCGGCGCGATCATCGCGGCGATGGTGACCTGCACGAGCGCCTGGACGCCACCCATGCCGATGCCCTGGAACGCGCGGGCGGCGATGAGCTGGCCGGCGCTCTGGGCGAAGCCGGCGACGATCGAGCCCAGGACGAACACCACGATGGCGAGTTGCAGCAGCATCTTCTTGCGGTAGAGGTCGGCCAGCTTGCCCCAGATCGGCGTGGTGGCGGTCGCGGTGAGCAGCGTGGCGGTCACGACCCACGTGTACTGCGTCTGGCTGCCGTTCAGCGCTCCCATGATCTTCGGCAGGGCGGTGGCGACCACCGTGGCGCTGGACATCGCGACGAACAGCACGAGAAGCAGGCCGCTCAGCGCCTTCATGATCTCGCGGTGGCTCATCGCGGGCGGTGCGGGGCGCGGGGTGGTGGGTGCGCTCATCGTGCGGCCTCCAGCGATCGGCGGGAAGGATGCCGCGTACCACTCTTCACATTACTTGCCCAGTGCGCAAGATTTCCCAGTGGGAAAGTATGTAGGGTCGACGACATGACCTCCGACGTCGGCGTACCCGAACCCGGTCTGCGGGAGCGCAAGAAGGCAGCGACTCGGCAGGCGCTGCACGAGGCCGCGGTGCGGCTCGCGATCGCGCACGGTGCGGACCGGATCACCGTCGAGGCCGTGGCGGACGAGGCGGGCGTCTCCCGGCGGACGTTCTCCAACTACTTCGCCAACAAGGAGGAGGCCCTGCTGCACGGCACCCGGCAGCGGATGAGCGCACTGGTCGGCATCGTGCGCTCGCGCCCGGCCGGCGAGGGGCCGTGGACCGCGCTGACCCGGGCGGCGCGGCAGTTCTACGAGCAGTTCGGCGAGCTGGACCCGCAGTGGGCGGCGCAGACCCGGCTGCTGCGCACCCAGCCGGCGCTGGCCGCGCAGCAGGCGAGCACCTTCGCCGCGCTGGAACGCGAGCTGGCCGCGGCGGTGGCGGCGCGCGGCACGGAGCCGGACCCCAGCGGGGTCCGGGACCGGTTGATGGCCGCCACCTTCATGACGGCGATGCGGGTCTCGCTGCACGCCTGGCTGGAGGCGCCGGACGAGATCTCCCTGCCGGAGCTGGTGCAGCACTGCCTGGCGGCGGCCGGTCGCGGCTTCGCGCGCTGACCCGGGCGACGGCGACAACGGAAAGCAGCGCGGCGCCGGGAGGCGACTTCCCGGCGCCGCGCTGAAGGGGGGGAGGGTGGTACCTCAGCCGGTGAAGCCGGCGAAGATCTTGCTGAACTCGAACGGCGTCTGCGGCACGTTCGTGCACTGGAACAGCGCGCCGTTGCAGGCGTTGCGGTCCCGGTTCACCTCCCAGAAGGAGACGAAGCCGATGTTGTCGCGGTTGGCCGCCGCGACGACGTCGCGGGCGTCGCTCTGGCTGAAGGTGCCGTTGTCGTCGTTCTTGCCCAGCATCGGGGTGACGCCGACCTTGGCGAAGGCGGCCGCGTCGCCGATGCCGAGGACCGACTTCAGCTGGTCCTTGGTCGACTTGACGGCCTGGATCGCCAGGTCGCCGTAGTCCTGGCCGGCGCGGCCGTAGTCCATCGCCATGATGTTCACCAGGTCCAGGTCCACGCCGGCGTTCTTGGCCGAGCGCACCACGTTCAGGCCGTCGTTGGTGAGGCCCTCGGGCAGCACCGGCAGGGTCAGGGAGATCTTCAGGCCCGGGTTGGCCTTCTGCAGAGCGGCCAGCGCGGTCGAGCGGCGGTCGATCGACGCGGCGTCGGACGAGGCCGCGCCCTCGATGTCCAGGTCGATGTAGCGCAGGTCGTACGCCGACACGACCGCCTGGTACTCGGCCTGGAGCGCCTTGACGTCGGTGCAGGCCTGGGCGAGCTCGACGCCGGTGGCGCCGCCGAAGGACACCTTCACGTCGCCGCCGGCCGCCCGCAGCGCGTCGATCTGGTCGCGGAACTTGCCGCTACGCGGGTCGAAGGCGCCGAACCAGCTGGCCTTGCAGCCCGCGCCGGTCACGAAGGCCAGCGAGTAGGACTTGACGTTCCCGCTGGCGGCCAGCTGGGCGAGGGTCGTGCTGCCGTTGGAGAGCAGGCCCATGTCCACGTACGGGGCCACGCGCACGTTCTTGCCACCGCCGGTGGGCGGCGGCGTGGTGGTCGCCGGCGGCTCGGTCGGCTCGGCCGGCTTCGTCGGCGCGGTGGCGGTCGGCTTGGTCGTCGGCGCCGTGCTGGGAGCGGTGGTCGGCGCCGTGGTCGGAGTCGTCGGTGCGGTGGTCGGGGCCGAGCCGCCGCCGGTGCAGGACGCGCCGTTGATCGTGCAGCTGGTGGGCTCGCCGCTGCCGGCCACGATGAAGCCGAACTCGGCGGTGGCGCCGGCCGGGATCGTCGCGTTGTAGCCCTTGTTCGCCGCCGTCGAGGTGGCACCCGAGGTGGTCACGGCCGCGTCCCAGAAGCTGCCGAGCTTCGCGGTCGCGGGCAGGCCGAAGGCGAGCTGCCAGCCCGTGACGGCGCTGTCACCGGTGTTCTTGATGACGTACCGGGCCTGGTAACCCGAGCCCCAGTCGGAGTCCTTGGCGAACGTCGCGGTCAGTCCGCCGGCCGCCTTGGTGCTGGGGGCCGTCGCCGCCATCGCGGCAACCGCGCCCCCGCCGACGGCGAGCAGCGCGGCTCCCACGTAGATGGATACGCGTAGACGTTTGCGTGACATGGAGGACTCCGATCGCGGTGGCTACGAACGGAGTCGATCGTGGGGCAAGGGGGCTTAAAGCGTTCTGCCAATTTCCTTAAGAGTTTTTGAAGTCCGCCGCCGGCGTCAGCTGATGCAGAACTCGTTGCCCTCGGGATCGCGCATGACGCACCACGTGAACGGCCCCTGGCGGCCGTCCTGGACGAAGGTCGCGCCGCGGGCGACCAGCTCGTCACGGACCCGCTCGCGGTGCTCGTCGCCGACCCAGACGTCGACGTGGATGCGGTCCTTGACGATCTTGGGCTCCGGCACGTGGTTGAAGAGCATCCTGCGCGGCTTCCCGCTCGGCAGCTTCTCCGGGTGGACGATGGCCGCGCCGGTCTTCCAGACCAGGCGGCCTCGGAAGACCAGGGTCTCGTCCTCGGTCGCGAAGCCCTTGGCGACCATGTCCCGGATGAAGTCCTCGTCCTGCGGCTCGACCTGCCAGCCCAGCGTCTCGGCCCACCACTCGGCCTGGGTGTGCGGGTCGGTGCTGTCGACGGTCACCTGGAAGTCATATGCCATGCCGGGGAGACTAGGGCCGACCTCCGACAAAAAATCAGTCGTCGAGCAGACCGGGGAAGAACCGGCGCAGCGAGACCACGTCGTACACCTGCCGGATCTCGGTCAGCTTGCCGCCGGCGACGGTGAGGAACTCGGCCAGGCGGACCGTGCCGAAGGGTGCGGCGCAGTCGTAGATCAGCGACGCCCGGTCGCCGGTGCAGACCGTCGAGACGATCGAGATCGAGTCGGCGAAGGCGGCGATGCGGTGCAGGGTCTGAACGAGCTCCTCGTCGTCCACCGGGAGCTCCAGGTTCCACTCCACCTCGACGTCCGGCGCGATGACCCGGCGCACCGCCCCGCGGTCCCCGGTGATCCAGGATGCGGAATAGAAGGCGACCACCTCGGTGGTTTCCATGGCGACTCCTCGGTCGTGACAGCGGCCGCCGTCCCGGTGGGACGGCGGCCGCGGCCGGCGGATGCGATCAGCTGGCGACCATCGAGTCACCGGTCACGAAGGTGTAACCCTGCGCCTTGATCCCGGGTACGACCTGCTTCAGGTAGTCCGTGCCCAGGTAGGGGTGGTAGAAGAAGCTGGCCACACCGTCGCGGACGACGAGGTTGCGCTCGGCCGAGGCCACCAGGTCCGAGGGGAGCCGGGCCGGGTGGTTGTTGAACGCGCTCGGCTCGACGTTGCCGATGTTCTCCGGGATGACCACCGAACCGTAGACGTCGCGGACGGCGTACGGGAAGAACTGGCCGAAGTGGCGGGTGTAGTCGAACTTGCGTCCGGTGAGGACGCCCGGGAAGTACAGGCCCCGGTCGTAGCGCTTGCCGACGATCGAGGTGACCGTCTGGTAGTCGACGGCGCTGCCGGCGTAGTGCGGGAACTCGAAGGTGGTGGGCACGCCCAGGCCGGCGAGGGCGAAGGTCAGGCCCGAGGCGGCGATCCGGGTGGCCATGAACGCGGCGGAGTCGCCGGCGACCGGGCCGTCGTAGATCACGCTGTCCTTCTCGTCGACGTGGGCGCGGTAGAACTCGAAGTCGTTGGCGCTCATGCCGTCGTACGGGTTGGCCGTGTTGCCGTTCTGGTGCGTGTAGCCGTGCATGAGCAGCGTGCCGCCGCGCTGCTGCATGTAGCGCAGCGCCGAGACGACCTGCGGCCGCTGCAGCAGCGTGTAGTCCTCGGCCTTGCCGTCGTTGTCCACGCCCTTGGGGTTGCGGAAGCGGGGGTAGACGGCGACGCTGAACGGAACCTTCTGGGAGTACAGGTAGTCGGCGATCGCGCGCAGCTCGGCGGGGTCCGAGTCCGGGCCGACGTCCTCGATGCGGGCCAGGGCGCGGTGGCGCTCGCGGGAGACCCCGGTGTTGCCGAGCGAGTCGAAGAGCAGGTCGGCGAAGGCCAGGTAGCGGTCGTCGTGGGTCACGTACGCGAACGGGATCTCGCCGACGTAGGTGAAGTTGCCGGACTGCACCGCCCACGGGAAGGAGGAGCCGTCCGGGCGTACGGCGGAAGCCAGGGTCTTGATCTTCGTTGCGTCGCTGATCGACAGGTTCATGATCCCGGACTTGTTCGCCGTGTCGCGGGTCAGCTTGCGGCCCTTGTAGTCCACCGTGGCCACGTCGGTGACGTCGAACGAGCCGCTGGTGAAGCCGTGCTCCGCGGCGAACGACGCGTCCCGCGAGGTGAGCTGCCAGATGTTGTCGAAGAGCCAGGTGACCGGCTTCTTCGTCGCGGCGACGTCGTCGAGGAACGCGGCCGGCAGCGGCTCGTCGTAGGTGGACCCGAGGTAGACGACCGCGGTGTACGCGTCCAGGTCGCGCGCCTTGTAGCTGGTCACCGGCGCGGCGGTCCACGAGCCGAAGTGCGAGGCGAGGTTCGCGGTCTGGGTGGCGTAGACCTCGCCCATCCAGCCGTAGTCGCCGGTGGTGTCGTAGAGCACCAGGGTCTTCGCCGTGCCGCCGCCGGGCGCGGCCTTGCCGGACTTCGCGGCGATCGGCGCCGGAGCGGGAACCTCCGCGGCGTCGGCGGTGACGACGCCCATGCCGAGCATGGCGGTGGCGGTGAGGGCGGCACCCACGCCGACCAGGGCACGACGGCTCAACTTGAAGATGCGCATCAGAGGGACGCTCCGTACGTGGCAGTGGCGGGGGAGTCGAGGGCGGGCATGGCGTCGGGGGCCTCGGTGAGGCCGAGCACGGCGGCGGTGGCCTGGGCGGTACGCCGGGCCGCGAGGCCGTCGCCGTACGGGTTTCCGCCGGCGGTCATCGCGTCGCGGCGGACCCGGCTGTCGAGCAGCTCGGCCGCCTCCTTGACGATCAGGTCGGTGTCCGAGCCGACGAGCCTCGCGCAGCCGGCGTGCAGCGACTCGACGCGCTCGGTGACGTCGCGCAGGACCAGGGCGGGTACGCCGAACGACGGCGCCTCCTCCTGGATGCCGCCCGAGTCGGTGAGCACGAGGTACGCCTCGGACAGCAGGCGCGACAGGTCCGGGTACGGCAGCGGGTCGGTGACCGTGACCCGCTCGATGCCGGCGAGACCGGCCTCGACCTGGGCGCGGACCGCCGGATTGGGGTGGCTGGGCAGGATCACGTCGATGTCGGCGTACCGGCTGACCAGCTCGCGGACCGCGGCCAGGATGCGGTCCAGGGGAGCGCCCCAGGACTCGCGCCGGTGCGCGGTGACGAGCACCAGCCGGCGGTCGCCGGCGGCGGCCCGGGCGGCCGCGACCTGGGCGTTCTCGAAGGGCATCCGGCGAGCGGCGACGGCGAGCGTGGCGTCCACGACGGTGTTGCCGGCGATCAGCACGTCCGCGGTGGCGATGTTCTCGTCCAGCAGGTTCATCGCGGCCAGCGGGGTGGGCGCCAGGTGCAGCGCGGCGACCTGGGCGACCAGGCGGCGGTTGGCCTCCTCGGGGAACGGCGAGTCGAGGTCGCCGGAGCGCAGGCCGGCCTCCAGGTGCACCACCGGGATCCGGCGCCAGAAGGCGGCGAGCGCGCCGGCCAGGCTGGTGGTGGTGTCGCCCTGCACGATCACCGCGGCCGGGGTGCGGGCGGTCCACAGCTCGTCCAGCTGCCGGATCATCTCGGTGAGCAGCTCGGCCTGGCTGCCGGTGCCGCGCTCGACCTGGAGGGTGACGTCCGGGGTGAGGTCGAAGGCGGCGAGCGCCTGGCCGACCATCGCCGGGTGCTGGCCGCTGGCGACCAGGACGGGGGCGAGCAGCCCGGCCTCGCGCATGGCGAGCACGACCGGGGCGAGCTTGACGGCTTCGGGGCGGGTGCCGCCGATCAGGTGCACTTCGGGCAGTGACATGGGGGGAGCCCTTACTTCGAGGAGGGGGAGCCTCAGGCGGGGACGGGGACGTGCAGTGGTGCGTCGATCGGCTCTTCGGCGAGCCGTTCGGTCTTGGCCCAGGTCTGCCGGCCGCTGGCCTGGCGGAACAGCGCCCGGTAGGTCGCGACCAGGCCGAGGAGCAGGAAGACCGGGTACGCGAGGGCCGCGGTGAAGAGCCTGGGGAGGCTCTCGTCGCGCAGTCGGTGACGGTGCACCAGGGCCCAGACGAAGCCGGGGAACAAGGTGACCGCGAACCACACCTCGCCGCTGTACGCCAGTTGCCGCCAGGTCGGCAGGTACGGCATGGGGTGGCCGACCGCCAGGCCGGTCGCGGCGACCGAGACGCCGGCGATCAGGACCACGGTCACCAGCGCGTTGAGCCAGGGCGAGATCAGGTAGTGCAGCATCTCGAGCAGGGAGGTGAGCCCGATCCGCGGCGAGGCGACCAGCGGGCGCAGGTAGCGGGCGCACTGCAGGTTGCCCTGCGCCCAGCGGGTGCGCTGGCGGGTGAGCCGGCGCAGGTCGACGACGGCCTGCTGGGTGACGGCCGCCCGGGAGGTGTAGCGGATGCCGACCCCGTCGAGGTGCATGCGCAGGCCGAGCTCGAGATCCTCGACCAGGCAGGCCGACCAGGGCGAGCCACCGAGGGCCAGCAGCGCCGAGAGCCGGGTGAACTGCCCGTTGCCGCCGAGGCCGACCGTGTCGATGGTGTCGCGCAGGCTCTGGCAGGCGTTGACGATCGCCGCGAATTCGAGGTCCTGCACCGCGCCGAGCAGCTTGTCCCGGTTGCGGATGCGCACCTGCACCTGCACCGCGCCGATGCTCGGGTCGCGCATCATCCGGGAGACTTCGAGCAGGATGTTGCGGCTGCCCTGGCCGTCGCCGTCGATGATGCCGATGACGACCCGTTCCGGGCTGACGCCGGCCTCGGCGGTGCGCTCGGCGATGTAGCGGTAGGCCGCGTTGAGTGCCTCGCCCTTGCCCTGGCGGGCTTCCGGCAGCTCGCGGCGCAGGACCACCAGCCGCGGGTGATCGATCGCGGCGAGCACCTCGGGGGTGCGGTCGTCGGAGCCGTCGTCGACCACGAGGACCCGGGCGAGCGTGCCGCCGGGACCGCCCAGCCCGAGCGCGGCCTTGACGGTGTTGCCGACGACGACCTCTTCGTTCAGCGCCGGCACGATGATCCAGAAGTGCTCCGGGGTGGCGTCGCCGTGCGCGAGGGACTTCACGACCAGCGACTTGCGGTGGGACGCCACGTAACGCACCGCGAAGCTGACGAGCCCGAGGGTGGAGACGGGCCAGGCGAGCAGGATCGCGTAGCCGATGACCACGATGAACCAGCTGTCGGCTGCCGTCATTGCCCACCTCCCCGATTCCGTCACCGAATGTGTTGTCGCCCGGGCGACTCTTGCCGTGTCGCTGGACGTATCAGGACATTAGGCGGCTACTGAGAGTGCATCAAGGGCCGCGATCCAACCGGTGGGCGGGACTGGCCATTTGGGCCATGTCAGACATCTCAGGCAGCGCAAAAAGGGCCAAACGGGATCGGACGCAGAGTCACTCATCGTCAGGGCAAATCGCTCAGAACAGGCCAGACTGGTGCGCCAGGCAGCCGCTCGACCACTGTCCGTAGTGTCGACCGCGGCTCGCCTCCGGCGATGCGAGGGTCACAGTGTGTAATGGGGCCTGTTGACGTTGCGTTTCCGCGTACGTACTCTCCCCAGCCATGCTTGGCGGACGAGTGGATCGACGACTCCGGGGCGCGGCGCGGGTACGACCCTCGGCGCCCCGGTTCCGGCTGCCCGGCGGGCGCCGCACCCGGCTGGCCGTCGGCGGTGCCGCGGCGCTTCTCGTGGGCGGCCTGCTGGCCTGGCTCTGGTGGCCGGAATCCGGACCGGATCCGCGCTCGCGGGTCTACACCGAGGCGACCGCGTGCCTGCTCACCCCCGCCGGCGGCGTCACCGACGCGCAGGCCGCGCCGGTCTGGGCCGGGATGCAGCGGGCCTCGCTCGCCACCCTGGGCAAGGTGCAGTTCCTGGAGGTCGACGGCCCGCAGACCGGCGAGAACGCGAAGACCTTCCTGGCCACCCTCGCGGCCGGCCGGTGTGATCTCGTTCTCACGGCGGGCGCGGCGCCCAACGCGGCGCTCGCCGCCGCGGCCGCCACTTACCCGAATGCCCGTTTCGTGCTGGTGGGCAAGGGATCGCCGCAGGGCAATGTGTCCGTTGTGGATGCGCAACGTCCGGATCAGGTGTCTGCGCAGGTAGAGCAGCGGGTCACCGCCGTCCTGAACGCCGCGGCCGGGGACTGATCAGCCGAACGGTCAGATCTGAACCTTAGGTTTGCCTGAAGTTTCTCTGATACCGCAAGATCCTCCCGCGTCTCAGGCAATGAGGGGGAGGAACCGGCTCATGCGCCGTGTCTCGAAACGGATCGCGGTCGTCACGGCCGTCGTGGTCGGGCTGTCCGTCGCCGCTCCGGTGGGCGCGGTCCGCGACCCCGAACTGCCGATCTCCTGGTTGTGGGACTGGGTCGGCCAGCGTCCGTCCTGGGCCAAGCCCGCACCGGCCGTACCCGAGCAGAAGCGGGGCAAGAGCGGCCGGGAAGGCCAGGTCTCCGCCGACGTGACCGACGCGGACGGCGGCGCCGGGCGGGCGCCGAAGCCGGCGGCCGGCACCCTCGAGGCGTACCAGCCGCACGTTCCCGGCGGCAAGCGGGAGGTCACCGAGGAGATCCCGCAGGGCTTCGACGAGAAGACCAGCGACCGGGACGCGGGCCGCTCGGACGCCCGCTCGGACGTCTTCGAGAACGAGGACGGCTCGCTCACCGAGAAGACCTACCCCCGGCCGGTCAACTTCAAGGCCCCGGACGGCAGCTGGCAGCCGATCGACTCCGACCTGGAGAAGCGCGCCGACGGCCGGCTGCACGTCACCGCCAACAGCCTGGACGCCTCGGTGGCCGCCGCGGTCACCGAGGCGAAGGCCCCCGCGACCGCGCCCGCCACCCCCGGCGCGGCCCCGGACCCGGCCACGGCGGCGAAGCCCGCCGGTGCGAAGCTCGCCGAGCTCGAGCTGCCGACCGGCGAGAGCGTCGGCTACTGGCTCGACGGCGCCCGGGCGGTCGTCCCGGTCGTCGACGGCAGCACCGCCACGTACCCCGGGATCCTGCCGGAGACGGACCTCGAGCTGCAGACCTTCGACGCGGGCATCAAGGAGACGCTGATCCTCAAGTCGCGCTCCGCGGCGTCCACCTGGACCTTCCCCCTCGCGCTGAACGGGCTCACCCCGCGCGTGGACAAGACCGGCAGCATCGAGCTGCGCAACGCCGCGGGCAAGGCCGTCGCCTGGCTGCCCAAGGGCTTCATGCAGGACTCCAAGGTCGACCCGCGCTCCGGCGCCGCGGCGGAGTCCAGCGCCGTCACCTACCGGATCATCGACCGCAACGGCACCCCGGCGCTGCGGGTCGAGGCGGACCGGGCCTGGCTCGACGACCCCGCCCGGGTCTACCCGGTCAAGGTCGACCCCACCGCGACCACCGGTACCACCGGCGACGTCTTCGTCGACAGCCCCAACTCCGGCAGCCACAACGGCGACAACCTGCCCATCGGTACCTACGACGCCGGCGCCCACAAGGCCCGCTCGTTCATCCACCTGGACGAGTTCGACGACAACGGCTTCAAGGGCAAGCGGATCACCAAGGCGCAGCTCAAGCTCTTCCTGAGCTGGACCTACAGCTGCACCGTCGACCGGGCGTTCGACGTGCGCGCGGCCACCCAGAAGTGGGCCGTGGCCGACCTGACGACCGGTGGCTGGCCGGGCCCGACGTACTCCGCCCCGATCGGCTCGCTGACCGTCACCGACCCCGGCGCGGCCTGCACCAACACCGGCGGCGACCGGTCCAAGGGCAAGTGGGTCACGGTGCCGCTGAACGTCGCCACGTTCGACAAGTGGGCCAAGGGCGAGCCCAACTACGGCCTGGCGCTGACCGCCTCGGAGACCGACTCCAACGCCTGGAAGCGGTTCACCTCGGCCAACTACCTCAGCGGCCAGTACAAGCCGGTGCTGGAGCTGACCTACTCCGACAACGTCGCGCCGCAGGTCGACGTGCGCTACCCGGCGAACAACGCGGTCATTCCCACGCTCACCCCGCAGCTCCTGGTCAAGGGCCACGACGCGGACAACTGGCCGGCCAAGGGCCTGACCTACACGTACACCGTGACCAGCGCGGACGGTAAGACCGTCATCGCCACGTCGCCCGCGGTGAGCTCGGCGTGGACCGTGCCGGCCGGCAAGCTGAACTGGAACACCACCTACCTCTACACGGTCAAGGCGTACGACACGGTCTCGTACAGCTCGGCCACCGCCTCGTACGCATTCACCACCGCGGTCCCGCAGCCGATGCTCACCAGCGGCCTCGCCCAGAACGGCGGCAAGGGCTTCGACGCGAGCACCGGCAACTACACGACCTCGGCCACCGACGCGTCCGTCGCCACGGTCGGCCCGTCGCTGTCGATCATCCGTAACTACAACAGCCTGGACGCCCGCCGCGACACGGCGTTCGGCGCCGGCTGGTCGAGCATCCTCGACACCCGGGCCACCCAGGTTCCCGACACCGCCGGCGTGGTCCAGTCCGTGCGGGTGACCTATCCGACCGGTGAGGAGGTGGCCTTCGGCCGGGCCGGGAACGGCACCTTCGTGCCGCCGTCCGGTCGCTTCGCCACCTTCGCGGAGACCAGGAGCGGCACCACGCTCACCGGCTACACCCTCACCGACAAGCAGGCGACCGTCTACACGTTCGGCCGTAGCGCGGGCAACGGCGTGTTCCGGCTGACCGCGATCACCGACGCGAACGGCCGCAAGCTCTCGATCGAGTACGGCGCGGACGGCAACCCGGCCACGCTCACGAGCGCGTCGGGCCGGACGCTGAAGGTGGGCTGGGAGACGCCGGCGGGCGCGTCGGCGCCGCACGTGTCGTGGGTTGCCACGGATCCGGCCACGCCGGGCGACTGGGACACCGCCAACACGTGGTCGTACGCGTACGTCGAGGACCGGCTGACCCGGGTGTGCCAGCCGGACAACTGGGAGCAGTGCTGGCAGTACGGCTACACGACCACCTCGCAGTACCGCAACGCCGTGCTCAACCTCGACCCCGAGTCGTACTGGCCGCTCGGTGACACCGCCGGTACCGCCGCCACCAGCGCGGTCCTGGCGAACGCCGGGATCGACACCGCCCGCTACAACGCCGTGACGCTCGGCCAGCCCGGCGGCCTGCCCGGCAGCGCGGCGCCCGCGGCCGGCTTCAACGGCACCAGCTCGTACGTCCAGCTGCCCAGCAACCTGCTCGCGGGCGGTCAGTACCAGTCGGTCAGCATGTGGTTCAAGACGGCGACCCCGGGCGGCGTGCTGTTCAGCTACAACGGCGACCCGATGAGCAAGGGCACCACCACCGGCGACTACACGCCCGCGCTCTACATCGACAAGTACGGCAAGCTGCGGTCGGAGTTCTGGACCGGCTCGTCGGCCGCCGCGCTGAACTCGAACACCGTCGTCACCGACGACAAGTGGCACCACGTGGTGCTGGCCGGTGCGGGTAACACCCAGACCCTCTACCTGGACGGGGTGGCGAAGGGCTCGCTGAACGGCACCATCTACCTCGCCACGTCCGCCAGCGGCGCGAACATCAACATCGGCGCCGGTTACGTCGGCGGCGGCTGGCCGGACCACCTCAACACCGGCGCGTCCCCCGCGAAGGCGACCTTCTTCAAGGGCTCCATCTCCGACGTCGCGTTCTTCAACCAGACCCTCGATGCCGGCCGGGCGGCCCTGCTGAACAAGGCCGGCCGCACCGAGCAGCCCGTGCTCGACGCCGTGATCCGGCCCAGCGGCGGAGTCACCGCGCGCGTCGGCTACAACAAGACCACCGGCCGTACCGACGCCGTCATCGACGAGAACGGCGGCACGTGGAAGCTGGACCCGCCGGCCGTGGCGGGCAGCAGCCGGGTGTACGCGGCCGCGGTGCTGGGCGCCCGCCCGCAGGACTACTGGCGCCTGGGCGACAACGCCGTCACCGACGCCGTCAACGAGGTCGCCGGCGGCACCGCCACGTACAGCAACGTGAAGCTGAACGACACCGCCGGCCCGTTCGCCGACACCACCGCGGCGCAGTTCGACGGGGTGTCGTCCTATGTCGAGCTGCCCGCCGAGGACGTCCCGACGACCGGCCCGCACTCCGTCGAGATGTGGTTCAAGATGCCGGCCGGCAACACCAAGGGCGGCGTGCTGTTCGGCTACCAGTCCTCCGCGATCGACGAGCCGGCCGGCTCGGAGTGGATCCCCGCCCTGTACGTGGGCACCGACGGCAAGCTGCGCGGCCAGTTCTGGGACAGCACCGGGGTGAACCCGATGGTGACCCCGGCCGCGGTGAACGACGGCAAGTGGCACCACGTGGCGCTGACCGCGACCACCAACGCCCAGGCGATCTACCTCGACGGCGCGGTCGCGGCCGTCAAGTCCGCGACGCTCGGCGCCACCGGTGCCAACCGCGCCTACCTCGGCGCGGGCCGGTGGGCGGGCGGCTGGCCCGCCCACGGCACCGTCGACAACGGCTACTTCCCCGGCGCCATCGCGGAGTTCGCGTACTACCAGTCGGCGCTGACCGGCGCCCAGGTCGCCGACCACGTGGCGACGGTCAAGCGGACCGCGCCGGTCGCCATGACCATGATCTCCGGGGTCGCCCAGGCCATCCCGATGCCGGTCTCCCAGGTCACCGTCACCACGCCCACCGGCGACAAGCAGGTCTCCAGCTACGACCTGGTCAACGGCAACCGGATCGTGGCGCAGACCGACGAGCTCGGCAACACCACGCGCTACGGCTACGACGTCGGTGGTTACGCCAGCATGGTGTACGACCCGAACGGCGTGCTGACCCAGACGCTGCAGGACGCCCGCGGCAACACCAAGCAGTCGATCACCTGCCAGGACCAGAGCGCCAACAAGTGCTCGTCGGTGTACTTCACCTACTTCCCGGATGCGACCAGCACCACGCTGGCCCCGAACCCGAAGAACGATCTGCTGCTCACCGCCCGTGACGGCCGGTCCGCCTCGGCGACCGACGACACGTACCTGACCAGCAACACCTACGACGACAAGGGGAACCTGACCGCGGTCACGGATCCGCTCAAGCGGGTCACCCGGACCTCGTACACGGACGCCTCCACCGTCGCGGCCGACGGCGGCACCCCGCCGCCGGGCCTGCCGACGAAGGTCGTCACCCCGGGTGGTGCGGAACAGACCGTCACCTACTACCGGTCCGGTGACATCGCGCAGGTGACCGAGCCCAACGGCAAGATCACCAAGTTCACGTACGACGCCCTCGGCCAGGTGCTCACCGAGACCGAGGTCACGAGCGGCAACCCGGCCGGTGCGGTCACCTCGCACACCTACGACCGGATGGGCCGCGAGGTGACCCAGACCGACCCGCCGTCCACCAACCGGGTCACCGGCGCGGTGCACACCGCGGTCGCCACCACCCGCTACGACGTCGACGGCAACCCGGTCGAGGTCATCACCTCCGACGCCACCGGCGGCGACGCCGCGCGGGTGGAGAAGCACGGCTACAACGAGTACGGCCAGGAGGTCAGCTACACGACCCCGGGCGGCGCGACGACCACGTTCACGTACGACACCGCGGGCCGGATGATCGACCAGACCGGGCCCGACGGGCAGGTCACCCGCAGCAAGTACGACGCCAGGGGCAACCTGGTCCGCTCGATCCTCGTCGGCTGGAAGGGCGACGCCTCGACCTGCCCGGGCATGGATCCGGAGCCGGACGGCGGCCTGGTGGTGGCCCGCAACTCGTACGACCCCGCCGGCCGCCTCGCCACCGAGACCGACGCGATGTGCTGGACCACCACCCACAAGTACACGGACAACGGCCTCGAGGCCGAGGTCAGCCGCACCGACGGCACCCAGACGTTCGTCCTGGCCACCAAGAAGTACGACGCGGCCGGCAACGTGATCGAGGAGACCGCCAACAACGGCGTCACCACGGTCACCCACGACTACGACGCCGCCGGCCGGGAGACCTCCTCGGTGTCCGACCCGGCGGGCGCCAAGCGCACCACCCTCACCAGCTACAACTCCGACGACCAGGTCGTCGGCACCACGATGAAGGACGGCTCCGGCTCCGTCGTGGCCAAGATGGAGGCCCTCGTCGACCGGGCCGGGCGGACGCTGGCGCAGACCACGTACCTGTCCGGCAAGCCGGCCCCCGTCGGCCGGTGGCGCTTCGGCGACGGATCCGCCTCGCCGGCCGCCGACACCGGCGGCAACAGCCCGGCCACCTCGCCGGGTGGGGTCACCCACAGCGACGAGCGCGGGGGTTCCGCGGTCTTCGACGGTGCCCACGCGCTCCAGACGGCCGGGCCGGTCGTCGACACCTCGCGCAGCTTCACCGTCTCGGCCTGGATCAAGCTGGCCGACAAGGACCGGCTCTACCGGGTGGTCTCGTCCAGCAGCGAGGAGCAGTCCCCGTTCGACCTGTCGTACGACAAGGACAGCGACCGCTGGCGCTTCATGGTCATCGGCGTGGACGAGGCCAACACCGGCTCCGGTGTCGAGGCCCTCTCCACGTCCGTCCCCGAGGCCGGCAGGTGGACCCACCTGGTCGGCACGTACGACGCCGCGGCCGGCGTCAACAAGCTGTACGTCGACGGCCGGCTCGAGGGCACCCACGAGTCCGCCAAGGCGTTCCGCGGCACCGGCCCCATGGTGATCGGCGCCGGCATGTGGAACTCCTACCTCGGCAACCACTTCAACGGCTCGGTCAGCGACGTCCAGGTGTACTCGGAGGCGCTCAGCGCGACCGAGGCCGCCGACCTGCAGGCCGGTGCGCTGCCCACGGCGAGCGCGAAGATCAGCCGTACCAGCTACGCGTACGACCAGGACGACAACGTCATCTCGGCGACCGACCCGAACGGCAACACCTCGTACGTCTCGTACGACGAGGACGGCAACCCGGTGAAGTCGACGGCGCCCGCGGCCAAGGCGGAGACCGCCTCGTCCGCGCCCGCGCTGGCCAACGCGGTCAGCTGGACCGGCTACAACACCTTCGGCGAGCCCACCGACAGCAAGGACGCGCTGGGCAACTGGTCGGTCACGTACTACGACGCGGACGGCCGCCCCACCCTGCAGCGGATGCCGGCCTACACGGCGCCGGGCGCGTCGGCCGCGGTCTCCCCGGAGGTCATCCGCACCTACCACCCGGGCGGCGAGCTCGCCACGGTCACCGACCCGGACGGCAACGTCACCAGCTACGAGTACGACCAGCTGGACCGGCTCACCAAGACCACCACGGCGGACGGCGGCGTCACCACGTACGCCTACAACATGACCGGCGACGTGCTCTCCGTGACCGACCCGACCGGCGCGGTCTCGCAGGCCACCTGGGACTTCCTCGGCCGGCGGGTCACCTCGACCGACGTGGTCCGGCAGGACGCGACGGCGGCGACCACCACCTTCACGTACGGCCGCGGCGGCTGGCTCGCCGAGGTGCTCTCGGCGGCCAAGGTCAAGACCAGCACCACGTACAACGACCTCGGCGAGCCGATCACCATCCAGGACGGTGCCGGCAACCTGACCAGGACGACCTACGACGGCGCCGGCCGCGCGGTGAAGACGACGCTGCCGGACAACACCTACAGCACGACCGAGTACGACTTCGGCGGCCAGGCGCTCAGCACGGCCTCCTACAGCGCGGCGGGCGTACTGCTGCGCAGCGAGGCGACGGAGTACGACGCGGCGGGCAACGTGGTCGCCACCGTCGACGGCCGCAAGACCCGGACCACCTTCGAGTACGACGCCACCGGCATGCTGGTCAAGGAGCGGCAGCCGATCAGCGGCTCCGACGCCATCGAGACGAGCTTCGGCTACGACCTCGAGGGCAACCGGACGCGGTTCACCGACGGGCGCGGCAACGCGTTCTGGACCACGTACAACAGCTGGGGCCTGCCCGAGTCGCAGATCGAGCCGTCCACGGCGGCCCACCCGCAGGCGGCCGACCGGACCTTCACGGTCGCCTACGACAAGGCCGGCCGGGTCGCGAAGCAGCTCCTGCCCGGCGGGGTGAGCATCACCAACACCTACGACCCGATGGGTCAGCTCACCAAGCAGTCGGGCACGGGCGCCGAGGCCGAGACCGCGGACCGCACCTTCGAGTACGACCTCGGGGGCCGCATGACGAAGTTCGCCGGCGCGGCGGGCGTCAACGAGATCACCTACGACGACCGGGACCAGCCGCGCAGCATCACCGGGCCGTCCGGCAACTCGGAGTTCCGGTACAACGGCGACGGCGCGCTCACCAGCCGCACCGACGCCGCCGGCACCACCGCGTACCAGTACGACGCCGCGGGCCGGCTGAGCAAGCTGGTCAACTCCGGCAAGGGCGTCGACCAGACCTACGCGTACAACTCGCTGTCCCTGGTCGACAGGATCACCTACAACGCCGGCAACACCCGCACCTTCACGTACGACGACCTGCACCGGCTCACCGGCGACGAGCTGAAGACGGCCGCCGGCGCCTCGGTCGCGAAGATCGAGTACGGCTGGAACGCCAACGACGACCTGACGTCGAAGAAGACCACCAACTTCGGCGGCAAGACGATCACCAACACGTACGACTACGACCTCGCGGACCGGCTCACGTCGTGGAACAACGGCACCACGACCACGGCGTACGCCTACGACAAGTCCGGCAACCGGCTGCAGAACGGCAGCAAGCTGTTCACGTACGACGCCCGCAACCGCCTGCTCACCGGCGACGGCGCCATGTACAACTACACGGCCCGCGGCACGCTGCGCTCGTCCGGACCGCAGCAGACCATGGCAGACGCGTTCGGCCAGGTGATCACGCAGGGCGTGGTCGGCGGCGGCGAGCAGACCTACAGGTACGACGGCCTCGGCCGCGTCGTCCGCGACGGGTTCGCGTACACCGGCCTGGACAACGACCTGGCCGGCGACGGCACGGCGACGTTCGTCCGCGGCGTCTCCAACGAGGTGATCGCGGAGAGCACCGCCGGTGCGACCACCCAGACCTGGACCGACCTGCACGACGACGTGGTCGGCCAGTTCACCGCCACGGGTACGACGCTGGCGTCGTCAACGGTCTACGACCCGCTGGGCAAGGTGATCGCCACGACCGGCGCGCCCGGACCCCTCGGCTACCAGTCGGAGTGGACCGACTCCTCGACCAGCCGCGTCAACATGATGGCCCGCTGGTACAACACCGACACCGGCCAGTTCGACACCCGTGACACGGTCTCGAACAACCCGGCACCCGACTCGGTCAACGCCAACCGCTACCAGTACGGCGACGCCAACCCGCTGACGGTCACGGACCCGACCGGCCACTGGGGACTCCCGTCGTGGGCGAAGTCGGCGGTCAGCTCGGTGACATCGACGGTCTCCTCGGCGTGGAACTCGACGACCTCGTTCGTGTCGTCGACGTACAACCGGGTCTCGTCGTACACCTCCTACGCGTGGAACACGACGAAGAGCTATGTGAAGAAGCAGGTCAAGAAGGTCAAGAAGAAGGTTCAGTCCTTCAAGCGGGCCGTGAAGAGGACCTGGAACAAGGCCGTCTCGAAGGTCAAGCGTGGCTGGCACAAGGCCGTCGCGAAGATCAAGAAGCACACGCCGAAGTGGCTGAAGAAGGCCTACCACAAGGCGAAGGAAATCAAGAAGAAGATCGTCAAGAAGGTCAAGCAGGCCGGCAAGGCCATCGTGGCCAAGGCGACCCGGGTGGTCAAAAAGACGGTCAGCGTCGTCAAGGACGCGGCAAAAGCCACCGGCAAGTTCATCGTCGAACACAAGGACGCCATCCTCGAGGTAGCCGCCATCGGCGGCGCGATCCTGGCCGGCGTGGCCTGCACCGCCGTCACGGCCGGCGCCGGCGCGGTGGCCTGCATGGTGGGCGCCGGCGCGCTCATCAACCTGGCCAAGGACGCCGCCCAGGGCGACATCCACGACATCGGCGACGCCCTCGGCTCGATGGGCACGGGCGCCCTCTCGGGCCTGGCCGGCGGCGCGGGCGGCATGATAGCCAGCAAGGTCGGCACGGCCATCGCCAGCAAGGCGGGCACGGGCCTGGTGGGCCGCCTCGCCACGGAGGCGGCGGAGAACGGCGTCGACGAGGTCATCAACCAGGCGGTCACGACCGGCCGGGTGGACGTGAAGTCCGCGGTGCTGGGCGTGGTCCCGGGCCTGGGCGCGGTGAGCCGCAAGACCAAGGGTGGCGGTGGCGGCGGCATGCCGTCGGTCGCGGGTCGCAACCTGGTGAGCGTCCGCGGAGGCGGGCCCGCTTGCCACAGCTTCGAGCCCGACACCAAGGTTCTGATGGCGGACGGGTCTTCGCGTCCGATCAAGGACGTGAACGTCGGTGACACGGTGCTGGCGACGGACCCGAAGACGGGTAAGTCGTCGGGTGAGCAGGTCACCGAGTTGCACCGCAACACGGACCGGGAGTTCTCGGACGTCACGGTCAAGGACCAGAACGGCAAGACGTCGGTGTTGAACACGACGCAGAACCACCCGTTCTGGAACGAGATCGACAAGAAGTGGTCGGACGCGAGGGACCTGAAGGCGGGCGACAAGCTCAAGGTCGCCGGCGAGGGCAAGGTCGTCGTCACCAACGTCCACAGCTACACCGGCACCAAGGAGATGCGCGACCTCACGGTCGACGAGATCCACACGTACTACGTGTTCGCCGGCGGCGAGCCGGTTCTCGTACACAACTGTGGGGTCAGCGGTGCACCGCATGACGGCGGCATCTATGGCCGGATGCAGCCTGCGACGGATGGTCACGAGATCAACCACATGCCGCAGAAGGCCGCCACCAAGGATTTCATCACCGAGTACAGTGGCCCGGCCATCCGGATGCGTAAGGAAGACCATCGGGAACTGAACTCGACCGGTCGCAGCGGTCCGGCTCGGCAGTGGCTGAACGAGCAGCGCAGCTTGGTTTCTTCAGGCCGTATCGACCAGGCCATGCAGCGGGACATCGATGATGTCGTCACCAAGTTCCCCGGCGAATACAACAATGCCATCGGAGATATGATCGGGGGCTTGCCGAACAACGCCCAGTATCAGGGCGCTCGGAAAGTCAAGGGATCCGTCCATGTACAATTGACTCTGTGGTGACGCTTGAATGCGGCCAGTTCTTCCGGATGATGTGGTGGGGCTGAAATGCTTGAGGTGAAACTGGATCCTCCGCGCGGAGCCGCGGGCGTCGAGATTGGCATGACGATGGAGGCCGCCGAGCAGGTTCTGGCGAGTCTTCCGGGCTATGTGGGCCCGGGGCGCGCGAAGGGTAGCCGTGGAACTGCGCATTTCTCGACGGGGATGACGATCCAGGCCCACGGTGACGACGCCGGCCGGGTGGAAGCCGTCGAGATCTATCGGCCGACGGAACCTGGAGTGCGAGTTCTCTACGGAGACATATCGATCTTCGAGGAACCCGCTGAGATCGTCGAAGGGCGGCTGGCGGGCCGGCTTCCTCTCCAGGTCATCGACGACGGGCTGACCGTCGTTGCGCCGGAGACCTTCATGGCCCTGGGAAAGTCAACTTCCGTCTATGGTGATGACTCGGAGTCCGGCTTCTTCGAATCCGTCGTAGTCGCACGTCCGGGCTATTACGAAGACCTCTAGCGGGATGCCGGGCCAGAGTCGCTGAATGTCCTTGCGGCGGCTCTCGACTCCTGGACCTGGCAGCTCCACTACCCAGGGTCTGACGGCATTCTGCGACCCTGTGCGGGTCGGCAGCTCTCGGCCGACCCGGCCCGCGAGCACCGGCGAGGTGTCCTGGTGATCGGCCGAAGGGGTGATCAACTGCGGCCGAAGCGGGGCCGCGGATATTGACCGGGCCTGTCATGATCGGTGTCACCGCAGGGGGGTTGAGACGCCACAGTGGGCGACGGGCTGCGGTAGGGCACGGGGGCAGGTCGATACATGGGTGGGTTCTTCGAGGCTGTGCTCAGCTTCCCCACCGTCGTTCTCACTCCTCTCCTTGTCGTCGTCATCGGATATTGGCTTGTCGTCATCGTGGGCGGTGCCGATCCCGAGGGCGATGGCGGCGGTGAGGACGCCGGTTTTCTCGGCTTTCTCGGGCTGAGCGGTGTGCCCGCTTCCGTGGTTCTTTCCCTGCTCATCGTCTTCGCCTGGTTTGTCACCCTGGCCGGTGCGGAGCTTTTCGGCGCCATACCCGCCGCGCTCGTTCTCGTCGCCGCTGTCGTGGTCGCCTGGCTCGTGACGCGCCTTTCCGTGCTTCTCATCAAGCGTTTTCTGCCCGCCGGCACCGAGCCGTCGCGGGCCGATTTCGTCGGTCTGACCTGCATCGTCCGGACCGGGCGGGTGACGCGGACCTTCGGGCAGGCCGAGGTGCGTGCCCCCGACGGGTCCTCCGCGATCGTGCAGGTTCGTCAGGCCGGGGACGACGAACTGCGGGCGGGCACCGTCGCCCTGCTCTACGACGTGGATCCCGACGGCGAATTCTTCTGGATCGTCCCCGCCGACATCGCCACTACCTAAAAGGAACCCGCATGGACGTGATCTCCACCGGTTTCGGTGTGCTTGTCGCCGTGGTGCTGCTTGTCGCGCTCGGCGTCGTGTTCTTTCTCAGCCGGATGTTCCGCAAGGTGGAGCAGGGCAAGGCGCTCATCGTCTCCAAGGTGCGGCGGGTGGATGTCACGTTCACCGGCGCCGTCGTCCTTCCTGTGCTGCACAAGGCCGAGATCATGGACATCTCGGTGAAGACGATCGAGATTTCGCGTACGGGTCGCGAGGGGCTCATCTGCCGCGACAACATCCGGGCCGACATCCGGATCACGTTCTTCGTGCGGGTCAACAAGACCACCGAGGACGTCATCAAGGTGGCGCAGGCGATCGGCACCACGCGGGCCAGCAGTGAGCAGACGCTCCAGGAGCTCTTCAACGCCAAGTTCTCCGAGGCGTTGAAGACCGTGGGCAAGCAGCTGGACTTCGTCGACCTCTACACCAAGCGCAACGAGTTCCGGGACCAGATCATCGAGGTGATCGGCACCGACCTCAACGGGTACAGCCTCGAGGACGCGGCCATCGACTTCCTCGAGCAGACGCCGATGAGCTCGCTGGACCCGAAGAACATCCTGGACGCGCAGGGCATCCGGAAGATCACCGAGCTGACCGCCATCGAGTCGGTGCGCACCAACGACTACCGGCGCAACGAGGAGAAGGAGATCACCCGGCAGAACGTGGACGCCAAGGAGGCGATCCTCGAGCTGGAGCGCCGGCAGGCGGACGCGGAGATCAAGCAGCGCCGGGAGATCGAGACCATGCGGGCCCGCGAGGAGGCCGAGATCGCCCTCGCGCACGCCGAGGAGCGCCTCCGCGCCGAGGGTGCCGCCCTGCGGACGGAGCAGCAGCTCGGTGTGCAGCAGGAGAACAAGGCCCGGGAGATCGCCGTCGCGGAGAAGAACCGCGAGCGGGTCATCGCGATCGAGACCGAGCGCATCGAGAAGGACCGGATGCTCGAGGTCATCGGCCGCCAGCGGGAGACCGAGCTGTCCACCATCGCCAAGGACAAGGAGGTCGAGGCGGAGAAGCGCTCGATCGCCGAGGTGATCCGCGAGCGCATCGCGGTGGAGAAGACGGTCGCCGAGCAGGAGGAGAACATCAAGCGGCTGCGCGTCGTCGAGGAGGCGGAGCGTACCCGTCAGGCGCTCATCATCCAGGCCGAGGCGGAGGCGCAGGAGGCCCTGGTCAAGGACATCAAGGCCGCGGAGGCGGCCGAGGCGGCCGCGAAGTTCAAGGCCCGCGAGGAACTGGTGCTGGCGGAGGCCCGCCAGCAGGCCGCCGAGCTGGACGCCCGGGCGAAGATCCGCCTGGCCGAGGGTACGCAGGCCGAGGCGGCCGCCACCGGCCTCGCCGACGTGCAGGTGCGCGAGCGCAACGCCGAGGTGGTCGAGAAGACCGGCCGCGCCGAGGCCGCCGTCGAGCGGGAGAAGGCGCTGGTCGCCGCCGAGGCGATCCGCGAGAAGCTCAAGGGCGAGGCCGAGGGTCTGCAGGAGAAGGCCGGCGCGATGGCCGCGCTGGACGACGCGACCCGCGAGCACGAGGAGTACCGGCTGCGGCTCGAGACGGAGAAGGAGATCCGCCTGGCCGGCATCAACGTCCACAAGGAGATCGCCGAGGCGCAGGCCACGCTCATCGCCACCGGCCTGGAGAAGGCCGACATCGACATCGTCGGGGGTGACTCGGTCTTCTTCGACAAGCTGGTCGGCTCGATCACCATGGGCAAGGCCGTCGACGGCTTCGTCGAGCACTCGAACGTCGTGCAGGGGCTCGGCGCGCGCTACCTGAACGGTTCCGCGAACTTCGCCGACGACCTGGGCCGGGTGCTCGGCTCGGTGAGCACCGGCGACGTGGCCAACCTGACCCTGTCGGCCTTCCTCACCCAGCAGATCAAGGCGGGCGGGCAGGACTCCGGCAAACTTCGTGAGCTGCTGGCCGCCGCCAAGGAGATGGGGCTCGCCGACGCCAAGGTTCCGGCGGCCCGGTGACGCTCGACGCGGGAACGTACGAGGTCCTGCGTGCCCGGCTCGGCGCGCAGGCCAAGGAGCTGGCCGGGCGCGCGGAGGCACTCAACGCCCGCCGGACGGAGACGTTCGGCGGGCAGCAGATGCGGCTGCTCGGCGCGGAGCGGGTGCGCACCGCGAACAACTGCGTCCCGCGGGACCTCGTGCAGGTCGGCGGCGCCATGCTGTTCGGCTACAACGTCTTCATCGGGCTGCGCACCGAGACGGCGGTCGGCGACGTGTTCGCCGTGCACGGCTTCGCCGAGGGCACGTTCCACCCGGCGGCGGTGCCCGGCCTGCTCGACGACCCGCGGTTCCTGCGCGACTTCGCCGAGCTGTACCGGTACTACCGCGAGACGCACCTGCTGCAACTGCGCCGCCGGGAAGGGCTGCTGCTCGCGGTCTTCCAGACCGGCGCCCGCGCCGACGACCTCAAGGTGCTGCGCTGGCGGGTCGGCGACGACGGCTCGGTCGCGTACGCCGACAACCGCGGCGAACGCGACCACGTCTTCCCGCCCGCGCACGACTTCGAGTGGACCCTCACCACCCGCGAACACCACGTGCTCGGCCGGCACCCGCACGTGTCCATCGAGGACGAGGTCTTCGTCGAGACGGTCGGCGGCACGCTGACCGTGAAGGTGGAGAACAACACCGAGGACGGCGAGGGCATCTTCTCCGAGCCCGTCGACGAGCCGCTGCAGAGCCTCGCCGACGCGGAGATCGCGTACGCCCGGATCGGCCCGCTGATCCTGCTGCGCGTGCTGCCGTACAAGGAGACCACGCACCGGTATCTGGTGTTCAACACCCGTACCCGCGACGTGGTCCGCCTCGACGGGATCGGCCAGGCGTGCCAGCGTCTGCCGGAGGACCAGGGCGTCATCTTCCCCGGCGGCTACTACCTGGCCACGGGCCTGGCCAAGACGTTCGACGCCGACGTGGCCGACCTGGAGTTCGAGCGGGTCGTGCGCTCGGTCAACGGCGAGGACGTGCTCTACGTCTTCCATGCGCGGGTCGCCGGACGGTATCTGCTGCTGCCGTACAACGTGATCCGCAAGGAGGTCGCCACCCCGATCCCGTGCCACGGCTACTCGCTGTTCGACGACGGCACGCTCGTGGCGTTCCGGGCGGGCTCCGACGAGCCGGCCCGGGTGCATCCGATGCAGATCTGGCAGACCCCGTACGTCTCGGACACGTTCGCCGCCGCCCAGCCGGTCGGCACCGGCCCGCTGGACCGGGTGGGCAACGCCGACCTGGTCCGCGGCATCGCCGACGCGCTTTCCGTGTCGCGCATGGTCGAGGAGATGACGCCGTCCGCCGCGGTCTTCGAGGCGATCATCGCGGCCTGCACCCGGCTCTTCGACCAGTACCACTGGCTCGCCGAGGCCGAGCTGGAGGACCTCGGCACACCGCTGGCCGAGGTGCGGGCGACCGCCGAGCAGGTGCTCGACGAGTTCGAGTCGGTGCAGGCGCTGACCGCCCAGGCCGCCGCCGCGGTCGACGAGGCCGGCGCGGCGACGACGTCGCTGATCCGCCGGGCGCGAGGCGAGGTGCCGGCCACCACCGACGCCTGGATCCGTCAGCTCGCCGCGTTGCGCCAGGCGCAGGGCCGGGTCGTGACGCTGCGCGAGCTCCGGTACGCCGACACGGCCCGGCTGGACGAGCTCGCCGCCGAGCTGTCCACCGAACTCGACTCGACCGCGCGCCGGGCCGTCGACTTCCTCCAGCGCGCCGACGCCTTCGCCGGCTACCAGACGTCGGTCGACCAGCTCGTCGCCGACGCCGCCGCGATCGCCACCGTGGCGGAGGCCGCGCCCGTCGCCGAGCGGCTCACCGAGCAGGCCGACGGGCTCCAGGTGGTGACCGAGGTGGTCGGCGGTCTGGACATCGCCGACGCGACCGTGCGGGTGGGCATCCTCGAACGGATCGGCGAGGTGCTCGGCGGGGTCAACCGGGCCCGGGCGACGCTGGACGCCCGCCGCCGCGACCTGGCCGCGGCCGAGGGCCGGGCCGCCTTCGCCGCCGAGTTCGCCCTGCTCACCCAGTCGGTGACGGCGGGACTGGCCGCCGCCGACACTCCGGAGCGCTGCGACGAGCAGCTCGCCACGCTGATGCTCCAGGTGGAGGCGCTGGAGTCGCGGTTCGGCGACTTCGACGACTTCACCGACCAGCTCGCCGCCAAGCGCACCGAGGTCTACGAGGCCTTCGCGGCGCGGCGGCAGGCGCTGCTGGACGAACGGTCCCGGCGCGCCGACCGGCTCTTCGATTCGGCGCAGCGGACCCTCGCCAGCGTCCAGCGCCGGGTGGCCGGGCTCGGCGACCTCGACGAGGTCAACACGTACTTCGCCACCGATCCGATGGTCGGCAAGCTGCGGCAGGTCGCGGACGACCTGCGTACGCTCGGCGACGCGGTCCGGGCCGAGGAGCTCGAGGGCCGGGTCAAGGCCGCGCGGCAGGAGGCCGGGCGGTCCCTGCGCGACCGGCTGGACCTGTACGGCGCCGACGGCACCACCCTCACCCTGGGCCGGCACACCTTCGCGGTGAACACCCAGACGATCGACCTGACGCTGGTGCCGGACGGGCCGGAGCTGGCGTTCGCGATCACCGGCACCGACTACCGCGCGCCGGTCCGCGACCAGGGTTTCGTGGCGACCCGCCCGTTCTGGGAGCAGCCGCTGGTGTCGGAGTCGCCGGAGCTGTCCCGCGCCGAGCACCTCGCCGCGGCCCTGTTCGCCGAGGACCCCGCCGGTGCGGCGGCGGCCCTGGCGGACGGCACCCTCGACGCTCTGGTACGCCGGGGCGCCGAGGCCCGCTACGACGAGGGCTACGAGCGGGGCGTGCACGACAGCGACGCGACGCTGATCCTCGGCGCGCTGATCCGGCTGCACGCCGCCGCGGGACTGCTGCGCTATCCGGCGCCGGTCCGCGCCACCGCGCAGCTCTTCTGGGCCGCACTGCCCGCGGCCGCACAGACGTCCTGGTCCGTACGGGCGGCTTCGCTGGTCCGGGCCCGGGAGCTGTTCGGCGCCGGGCAGGACCTCGCCGACCTCTGCGCCGCGCTCGCCGCCGAGGCGGGCGCGGAGCGGGTGGTGGGCGAGTATCTGGTGGAGGAGCTGGCCGCCACCCCGGCCGGCTTCGTGACGAGCGCGACCGCCCGGACCTTCCTCGACCGCTTCCACCGGGCGCTGACCGCGGAGCCGGCCCGCAGTTACGCGGAGGACCTGCGTGCGCTCGACGCCGACCCGGCCGCCCGGCGGCAGCTCGTGCACGCCTGGCTGTCGGCCTTCCACCGGGCGCACCCCGCCGCGGGGGATGCGAGCGACGTGGCCGAGGCGGTCGCGATCGAGCTCACCGGCACCGCGCTGACCCGGTACGACACCGCCGCGGCGGTGAGCGAGACCGTGTCCGGGCTGCTGTCGGCGCACCCGCGCATCACCGACGGCCGGCTGACCGTACGGCTGGACGAGTTCCTCGAGGTCACGCGGCGGTTCCGGGAGGAGCGGATGCCGGCGTACCGGGCGTACCAGAAGCAGCGGACCGCCCTGGCCGCCGCGGAGCGGGAGCGGCTGCGCCTGGACGAGTACCGGCCCGGGGTGATGTCGGCGTTCGTGCGCAACCGGCTGCTCGACGAGGTGTACCTGCCGCTGATCGGCGACAACCTGGCCCGCCAGCTGGGCGCGACCGGCGCCGGCCGGCGCACCGACCAGTCCGGTCTGCTGCTGTTGATCTCACCGCCCGGCTACGGCAAGACGACCCTCATGGAGTACGTCGCCAACCGGCTCGGCCTGGTCTTCGTCAAGGTCAACGGCCCGGCGCTCGGGCACGAGGTGACCTCGCTGGATCCGGCCGAGGCGCCGGACGCCACTGCCCGGCAGGAGGTCGAGAAGATCTCCTTCGCGCTCGAGATGGGCAACAACGTCCTGCTCTACCTGGACGACATCCAGCACACCTCGCCCGAGCTGCTGCAGAAGTTCATCTCCCTCTGTGACGCCCAGCGCCGGATGGAGGGCGTGTGGGAGGGCCGCACCCGCACCTACGACCTGCGGGGCAAGCGGTTCGCGGTGTGCATGGCCGGTAACCCGTACACGGAGACGGGCCGGCGGTTCCGGATCCCGGACATGCTCGCCAACCGGGCCGACGTCTGGAACCTCGGCGACGTGCTCGCCGGCCGGGAGGAGGCGTTCGAGATGTCGTACCTGGAGAACGCGCTCACCTCGAACCCGGTGCTCGCGCCGCTGTCCGCCCGGGACCGCGCGGACCTGCCGCTGCTCGTGCGGCTCGCCGAGGGCGACGACGCGGTGCGGCCGGACCGGCTCAGCCACGCGTACTCGGCCACCGAGCTCGAGCAGGTGTTGTCGGTGTTGCGGAAGATGCGGCGGGTGCAGCGGATCGTGCTGCGCATCAACCAGGCGTACATCGCCTCGGCCGCTCAGGCGGACGCGTCGCGCACCGAGCCGCCGTTCAAGTTGCAGGGGTCGTACCGCAACATGAACAAGCTCGCCGAGCGCATCGTGCCGGCGATGAACGACGCCGAGCTCGACGCAGTGGTCGACGACCACTATCTCGGCGAGGCGCAGACGCTGACCTCCGGCGCGGAGGCCAACCTGCTCAAGCTGGCGGAGCTGCGCGGGCGCCTCACCGCGGAGCAGGCCGCGCGATGGGGCGAGGTCAAGGCCGCGTTCCTGCGGGAGCGGGCGCTCGGGGGCGCCGGGGACGATCCGATGACCCGGGCGGTCGGCGCGGTGGGCCTGCTCGCCGACCGGGTCGGCGCGGTGGAGCAGGCGATCCTGCGCCGCGGTCAGTCGTAAGCGCTTCCCGGCCCGGCCGGCGGCGGCTGAGCCGGCGAGCTTGCGCCGCGGGTCAGTCCTGGGCGTGCAGCAGTGACGGGTCCTCGCGGAGCATGGCGGCGAGCCGCCGGGCCGCCAGCTCGGTCTCCTTCTCGTCGACGCGCAGCGGGACCGGCTCGGGCAGCGGGGAAGGCATGGGTTGCTGGGGCTCGGGGGCGGGCTCCTCGTGGCGGTGGTGGACGGTCTCCCGCTGCGGTGCCGGCTCGGCGACCGGCGGCGCCACCTCCGCGTCGATGATCTCGCCGTACTGCGCCTGGCTCGCCCGCTGCACGACCGAGTTGTCGGCGCTGACCTGCACGATGCCGTCCTCGAGGGCGAAGTGCAGCAGCACCGGGTCGCCGGCGCCCTCGACACCGACCGTCACGGCGAGCTCGGGGTTGCGGCCCACGACCGCGGCGATCGCCTCGACCAGCTCCGTCACGGCCGGCGGGGTGCCCGTGGCCTCCCCGGCGGCGCGGCGGCGAAGCTCGTCACGGCGTGCCAGCCGGTCGAGGGCGTCGTCCAGTCCTCGCACGTCACCGTCCTCCCGTCACGCTGTCGCTCGTACAACTGTGCCCGCTCGGACGCCGAATTGGGAACCGAACCGGAGCGACTCGGCGCACACCTTACGACGAGCGCATCCGCATCGCCTTGTCAAGGGCTCGGTCGAGCACCACGAGTAAGGCGTCGCGTACGGATCCGCGGAACCGGGCGTCGTACTGCACAATCGGCACCTCGTCGCGGATTGCGAGGGCCCAGCGCACTTCGTCCAGGCTGTAGCCGAGTTGTCCGTTGAAGGTGTTGACGCCCACCACGAACGGAAGGCCGGCGCGCTCGAAGTAGTCGATGGCGGGGAAGCAGTCGTCGATCCGGGAGGTGTCGACCACGACCAGCGCGCCCAGTGCGCCCCGGACCAGGTCGTCCCACATGAAGGAGAAGCGGGTCTGGCCGGGCGTGCCGAAGAGGTAGAGCTTCAGCGTCTGGTCGATGGTGACGCAGCCGAAGTCCATCGCGACGGTGGTGGTGGCCTTGGCGGTCGACTCGTTGGGGTTGTCGACGCCGACCGACTCCATCGTCATCTCGGCCTCGGTGGTCAGCGGCGAGATCTCCGAGATGGCGCCGACGGTCGTCGTCTTGCCGACGCCGAAGCCGCCGGCCACGATGATCTTGACCGGCACCGGGGATGCGGTCTTCTGCGGCGCGCCGGGTACGCGCGCGGTGCCGACGACGCGGCGGTCAAGAGATGGATCGAAGTCCACGGATCACTCGCATGATGGTGTCGGGGTCGGGGAAGTCGCTGGTCATCACCTGGACATCGAGGTGCCCGGCGGCGCGCAGGTCGTCGACCAGGATCCGGATGACGCCGAAGTGCATCCGGAGCCGGGCCGAGATCTCGGCTACCGACAGCGGCTCCCCACAGAGCTGGACGATGGCCCGCCGCTCGGGGGAGAGCCGCGCGGCCGACGCGCCGGGAAGCGCGCTGACCTGCGTCTCGAGCCCGATGTCGGCATCCTGGCCGCTGACCCGGCCGGAGGTGATGACGAACGGCCGCAACGACGTGGCGTGCTCGTCGGGCAGCTCCGCGGGCGGGGGCCCGGGAGCCGGGTCCGGCGACGGCTCCCACCGCGCGCCGGACCCCATGCTGCGCAGGAAAGGCCGGACCCCGGGAGCCGCCGGGAAGTCCGGGTTGTCGGAGTCGGCCGAATGTCTCATCGAGGAATCACGACCTTCCTGGCAATCGGTTACACGGGCCGAGCTACTGCTGGACGGCGTTCTTCAGCTCGGCGATGAGGCGCGGGCTGAGGGCCCCGCCGGCGCGGGTGGCGAAGAGCGTCATCTCGTACGCGAGGGTGCCGAGGTTGGCCGACCGGTCCGCGATGACGCCGAGCACGGAGCCGGCGCTGATCGAGGTCACCAGCAGGTAGCCGTCGGCCATGTCGATGATGACGCGGTTGAGGCTGCCGAGCTGGTACCAGCTGGCGGCGCCGCCGGCGAGGCTGGTCAGACCCGAGACCACCGCCGCGAGGCGCTCGGCGTTGGGCCGGTCCTTGATCGCCGACATCGCCATCAGCAGGCCGTCGGAGGAGACGGCGATCGCCTCGACGACGCCGGCCGTGCCGGACGTGAACGAGTCCAGCAGCCAGTTGAAGGTCTTCGCCTCCGCACTGAGCTGGGACGTGTCGGCGGGGTAGGGGGATGTCATCGCGGTTGTCCCTCGTGTTGTGGCTGGGTTTCGTGCAGTGCTCGGGCTACGCCGTACTCGAATTGCTCCATCAGCGCTCGGGCGGCCTCCGGATCGAGTGGCTGGGCCGGCGGCGCCGGCGGGGCCGGGTTGGCCGACGAGTGCAGCGGAAGGGTCGCGCCGGGGACCCGCCGGGTCAGCGGGGGATGACCCGCGGCCGGAGGCGCGGCCATGTCCTGTTCCATGACGTCCCACTGGGCGCGGGACACTCCGGCCTCGAAGGCGTTGAACGCCTCCCGGGCCGCGAGCGCGTCGTCCGTGGTCGGGGGCGCGGCGTGGGTCCGCGGCCCGGTCTCCACCGGCAGCTGGCTGCCGGGCACCCGCCGGCGCAGCGGGGGCATCGAGCCGTGCGGCGACTCCGGGCTCGTGCGTGGCTGCGGCACGACCGGCGGGGGTACGGACGCCGCGGGCGGCTGCGGCACGACCGGCGGGGCCACGGACGCCTGCGGCGCGATCGCCGGGGGCACCGCCGCCCGGGCCACGGCCGAGTACGACGCCGGGTACGGCTCCGGCTGCCGCGGCCCGGCCGGGTGCGGCGCGGCGGGCTGCTCGATCGCCGGCGGCACCGCCTCGGGGCGCGGGTAGCGCGTGTCCGTGGGTGCCGACATGACGACCTGGCCGCCCGGCACGGGGCGTTCCGACTCCGCATAGCGGCCCGCGGCGGGCAGCTCGGGCAGCGTCGCCGGGAAACGTCCGGCCACCGGGGTCGCCTCGTAGGTCGCCGGCTGGTCGCGAACCTCCACCGGGATCGCTTCGAGCTGCGGGGCGGTCGGCCGTACGGAGAACGCGTTCCAGGTCTGCGCCACCTCCAGCGTCTGGGTGGCCCGGTGCAGCACGTTCGCGTCGAAGGGCTGGGCGCTGCCGGGCACCGACCGTGCGGCACCGCCGGCGACCAGCGGCGCGAACTCGGTGTGGCTGCTCGGCACCGTCGCCCTGATCGGCGCGCTGGACACGCTCGCCGCCGCCACCGCCGGCTCCAGGCGGGGCACCAGGTGCACCGGCTGGAGGTCCACCCAGGCGGTCACGCCGCCGTCCGGGGTGTCGGTCAGCATGACCTCGACGCCGTGCCGGCGGGCGAGACGCCCGACCACGAAGAGGCCGAGCACCTCGGTGGGCGCCAGGTCGAGGCGCTCGCGGCGGGTGAGCCGGGCGTTCTCCTCGGCCAGGCGCTCCGGCGCCAGGCCCAGGCCGTGGTCGACGATCGCGAGGCGGACGCCGCCGCGGACGTCGGCGGCCGTGACCGAGACCCGGGTGTGCGGCGGCGAGAACGACGTCGCGTTCTCCATGAGCTCCGCGAGCAGCAGGGTCAGGTCGGCCACCAGGGCGGGCACGACCACGAACTCCTCGTTCACCTCGACGTCGACGCGGGTGTAGTCCTCGATCTCACCGAGGGCGAGGCGTACGACGTCGGACAGGGCGAGGGGCGCCATGTGGTCGTTGGCGCCGGCGCCGCCGGAGAGCACGACCAGCGAACCGGCGTTCCGGCCGAGACGGCTCGACAGGTGGTCGAGGCGGTAGAGGTCGCGCAGGCGGTCGCTGTCGGTCTCCCGGCGCTCCAGGTTGTCGATCAGGGCGAGCTGGCGGCCGACCAGGTTCTGGGTACGCCGCCCGACGTGAGCGAACATCTGGGCGACGTTGCGGCGGCTGAGCACCTGGCGTTCCACCAGCTGCGCGGCCGTGGTCTGCACCCGGTCGAACGCCCGGGCCAGGTCGCCGATCTCGTCGCTGCCCGCCACGTCGACCGCGTCGAGGCGGATCGGGCGGGCCGCCTCGGCGTCGTCGTCCGCGACCCGCTGCAGCTCGGCCTCGGCGGCCCGGGCGATCCGGTCCGCGGACCTGGTCAGGCGGCGCAGGGGCCGGGCCACCGCGCGGGCCATGATCAGCGACAGCGCCACCACGACCAGCAGCAGCAGGATCGACACGCCACCGACCAGCGCGGCGGTGCGCAGCGCGGCGTTCCGGTCCTCGGTCACGGCCGCGTCCACGTCCGCGGCGACGCGCTTCTCCACGAAGCCGCCGAGGACGATGACGGAGCGCAGCGAGGGCAGCAGCGTCTTGACGTCGAGCAGCTTGATCGCCGCGGCCGGGTCGATGACCACCTCGGCGAGGAAACGCTCGCCCACGCGGGAGGCGAACGCCTCCTGGGCCGCGAGGTAGAGCTTGTACTGCGCGTCGGTGAAGTAGCGCTGCGAGTTGGTGATGAGCAGCTGCAACTGGACCAGCGTCGAGTTGAACAGACCCAGCAGAGCGGCGTTGCGGGTGACCGCCGCGCCGGTGAGGTATCCGGCCGCCTGACCGATCATGTCGTCGGTGCGCAGGGCCTGCTCGAGCGCGAACACCTGCCGGCCGGCCGACGTGGACAGGTCCGCCTGCTGTGCCACCGCGAGCTCGTCGATGATCGGCGTGACCACGGCGGTGAACTGGGTGACGATCTCGTCGGGCCGGATGCTGCGGTTGAGCACGTTGGCCCGGGTGGTGGCGAGCTGCGAGACGCCGTCGATCGCCCGGGTCAGCGCCGGGGTCAGCGGCTGGTCGAGCCGCTTGAGCGCCTGGATGCGGTCGCTCGCCTTGGCGGTCTGCACCGCGAGCTCGGGCTCCTGGACCAGGCCGAAGAGGTAGCTCACCGAGAGCAGGCGCTCCTCCTGGAGCTCCTGCAGCGCCGAGCCGATCCGGGTGGCCAGCTGCACCGCGTCCGAGGTGTCCTGGGCGTCGCGCGCCACGTCGATGCGGTTCACGACGATCGGCACGGCGAGGGCGA
The DNA here is from genome assembly GCF_014648355.1 of Couchioplanes azureus. Taxonomy (GTDB): domain Bacteria; phylum Actinomycetota; class Actinomycetes; order Mycobacteriales; family Micromonosporaceae; genus Actinoplanes; species Actinoplanes azureus. The sequence goes on along the minus strand of NZ_BMQY01000001.1, from coordinate 1,167,489 downwards.
CGACCCCGATCAGCGGCACCAGGACGAGAAGGGTCAGCTTGCCCAGGATGCGGAGCTTACCGAAGAGCACCGGACCGCTCCCTCCGCGACGAGGTGGCCTCGCCGTACGCCGGCACCATCCGGTCGGGGTCCGCGCCGGAGGCACCCACCGTCATGTCCCGCGTGGTCTCACCGGGGGTGCGCGTGACGCCGTGGGCCCGGCGCCGCCGCACGGTCAGCGGGACGGCGACGGCGGCGACGGCGAACAGCACCGCGGTGCCCGCCGCGACGAGGGCCTCGAGCGTGCGGTAGCCCAGGGTGTCCACCCGGTCTTCGAGCAGCCGGGCCATCTCCCGGCTGACGATGCCGGTCAGGTTGCCGAGCGAGAGCTGGAGCTGGCTCTGCGCGGTCGCCATGGTGGCCGCGTTCGGCGTGCCGCCCGGGTTGGCGCCGCGGGTGAACGACTCGACGCCGCGGCGGAAGTTGTCGAGGCCGGTGACCAGGTTGCCGCTCAGCGTCGCACTGTTGGTGTCGTCGACGGCCTCCTGGAGGTTGTCGGTGAGGCTGCCCACCGAGGTCTCCACCAGGCCGACCGAGGCGGCGAACCTGGCGGCGAGCTGGTCGCGCTGCTGGCCGGTCGCCCTGGCCACGAGCTGGCTGAGGTCGCCCATCCGGCTCACCTGCACGACGGTGGCGGGCAGGTCGATGGCGACCGCCTCGGCCAGGTGCAGGATGTCGTTGTCCGGGTCGTGCAGCAGGCCCGAGTCGTCCCGGACCGCCTCGTAGAGGGCCAGCGTGAGATCGGCGACCTCGACGTGGGCCTCGAACACGGCGGCCGGGCTGCCGGTCTCCTTCTGCAGCAGGTCGATCTTCTGCTTCAGGCCGGTCCAGCGGTCGCGGGTGCCGAGCTCGGCGCCGAGGCGCTGGTCGACGGCGTTGACGCCGGCGATCGCCGCGGTCAGCGAGCTGGGGATCGCCCGCACCCCGGACAGGGCCGAGGTCTGTGCCTCGGCGAGCGAGCTGACCAGCGGGCCGAGCGCGGTGAGGAACTCCACGCCCTTCTGCTCCAGCCGGGTGCTGTCGTCCCGGTCGGAGACGTCCCCCCAAACCCGGGCGAACAGGACCCCTGCCGGCAGGAGTATCAAAACCGTGAGAACGGCCGCGAGCGCGGAGCGCATCCGGGTTCGCCGGTTATCCACCGAGACTGACATCGTCCACTTCCTCCACCGTGCACCGCGTTGGACCCTTTTGGCGGCTACCCTCCGTAGCCGTACGGGCGCACCGATCCGGGTCAATCTATCCGGGAAACAATCATGCGACCCCTTTCTTAGGGTCAGAGTTGGATCGTCTGATCGGGGGATGGACCCTGGGGGTGACCTGGTCGTACACGCCTGCTACACCCAGAGCGACGAGCCATCGGCGCAGGTCGGCGAGGTGTGGCCGTCCGTGCGGGAAGCATTACAGGCTGCCGGTTTCAGGGCCGCCCCGCCTTCCACTATGGAGTACGATGTCACACCCGCCGATGATTACGGATCGGTAAAGAACGCGTCACCTGTTCGCATACAATGACTGTCAGTAGTGATTTGAATACGGTTCAGATCTCAGGATGTGGACCGGAGAATGAGAAAGTCTCCCCGGCCGACGGCGGGACGGGCGTTCGGCTCCCGCGGTGCAACATCCGGTTCGCCGCAATCGTCCGCCTGTCGACGGCCCGGCGCGTGCCCGGACACCGCCTACGCTGAGCGGCATGGCCCCTCGTGATCCGGTAGCCGACCTGCGGCGCATCGCCTTCCTGCTGGAGCGCGCCAACGAGGCGACCTACCGGGTCAAGGCATTCCGTTCGGCGGCCGCGACGGTCGCCGCGCTGCCGCCCGCGGAGCTCGCCTCCCGTACGGCCGAGGGCACGCTCGCGAAGCTGGCAGGCGTGGGCGAGGTGACCGCGCGGTGCATCACCGAGTCGCTCGCCGGCGAGGAGCCGGTCTACCTCCGGCGGCTGGAGACCACCGAGGGCACCGACCTCGACGGCGCGGCCGCCGCGCTGCGCGAGGCGCTCCGCGGCGACTGCCACGCGCACTCCGACTGGTCGGACGGCGGCTCCCCGATCGAGGAGATGGCGCTCGCGGCGGTCGAGCTCGGCCACGAGTACCTCGTGCTCACGGACCACTCGCCGCGGCTGACCGTCGCCCGTGGTCTGACCGCGGCCCGCCTGCGCCGCCAGCTGGACCACGTGGCCCGGCTCAACGACGCCCTCCCCGAGGGATTCCGCATCCTCACCGGCATCGAGGTCGACATCCTCGCCGACGGCTCGCTCGACCAGGAGGACGAGCTGCTGGAGCGCCTCGACGTCGTGGTCGGGTCCGTACACAGCGGACTGCGCGACGACTCGTCCAGGATGACCCGCCGGATGCTCGCGGCGATCGCCAACCCGCACCTCGACATCCTGGGACACATGACCGGGCGCAAGGTCTCCGCGGCCGGCGAGGGGGACCGGGCGCACCGCGGCGGACGCACCCGTCCGCCCAGCGATTTCGACCTCGACAAGGTGCTCGCCGCCTGCGTCGAGCACGGCAAGGCGGTCGAGATCAACTCGCGGCCGGACCGCCTCGATCCGCCCAAGCGCATGCTCACCGTGGCGGTCGAGGCGGGTTGCCTGTTCAGCATCGACACCGACGCCCACGCACCCGGACAGCTCGACTGGCAACGGTTCGGCTGCGAGCGGGCGGCGCTGTGCGGCGTACCGGTGGACCGGGTCGTCAACACCTGGTCCGCCGAGCGCCTCCTCGAATGGACGGCAGGTCACGGCCGCCCGGAATAGGTACAGCGAATTGTCGGTGGTCTCCCGTAGGGTTCGCCACGTGGGACAGATTGATGACCTCGCCAACCGCTACGTCGACGAGTGGGCTCCGCTCAACCCGACGGGCGCCACCTTCATCGGCGTGCCCGGCTACGACGACCAACTCGACGACCTGTCGCCCGAGGGCTACGACGCACAGGCCGACCTCGTCCGGCGCACCCTCGCCGAGCTCGACCCGCTCGAGCCCGAGACCGAGGCCGAGCACGTCGCCAAGGACGCGATGCAGGAGCGGCTGGGCCTCGACCTGGTGCGCTACGAGTCCGGCGACATAGCCAGCGAGATCAGCGTGATCGCCAGCGGGCTGCACGGGCTGCGCATGGCCTTCGACCTCATGCCGGTCCAGGGCGAGCGGGCGGCGGCCGACATCGCGGCCCGGCTCGGCGCCTTCCCCCGCGCCCTCGAACAGTACAAGCGGACCCTGCGCGAGCAGGCCGCCAAGGGCAACGTGAGCGCGCGCAACCAGATGATCGAGGTCGCCGAGCAGTGCGACGCGTGGACCGACCCGGCCCGCGACAACTTCTTCCACGGCCTCGCCGACGGGCTCGGCGCCCAGGGCGCCCTCCTGGCGGACCTGCAACGCAACGCCGCCGCGGCCACGGCGGCCACCGCCGGCTTCGGGCAGTTCCTGCGCACGGAGCTCGCCCCGCTCGGCCGCGACAAGGAGGCGGCCGGCCCCGAGCGGTATGCCCGCGCCTCGCAGTACTTCCTCGGCGCGAAGATCGACCTCGAAGAGACGTACGCCTGGGGCTTCGAGGAGCTCGCCCGGCTGGAGCGCGAGATGCGCGCGGTCGCCGCCGAGATCGCGGGCCCCGGGGCCACGGTCGACCGGGCCGTCGAGGTCCTCGACGCCGACGAGACGCGCAACATCGCGGGCAAGGAGGCCTTCCGCGACTGGATGCAGGCCACCGCGGACAAGGCCGTCTCCGAGCTGAACGGCACGCACTTCGACATCCCCGAGCCGGTGCTCACCGTGCAGGCCTGCCTCGCGCCGACCAGCGACGGCAGCATCTACTACACGGCACCCAGCGAGGACTTCACCCGCCCCGGGCGCATGTGGTGGGCGGTCCCGGAGAACCAGACGGTCTTCTCCACCTGGCGCGAGACGTCGACGGTGTACCACGAGGGAGTGCCGGGCCACCACCTCCAGATCGGACAGACCATCCACCGCGCCGATCTGCTCAACCGCTGGCAGCGTCTGCTCTGCTGGTGCTCGGGCCACGGCGAGGGCTGGGCCCTGTATGCCGAACGCCTCATGGACGACCTCGGTTACCTCGCCGACCCGGGCGACCGCCTCGGCATGCTCGACGGCCAGGCGCTGCGCGCCACCCGGGTCATCGTCGACATCGGCATGCACCTCGAACTGGAGATCCCCCGCGACAACCCGTTCGGCTTCCACCCGGGCGAGCGGTGGACGCCCGAGCTGGGCTGGGAGTTCCTCCGCCAGCACTGCCGCATGCAGCAGGACGTCCTGCGCTTCGAATGGAAGCGCTACCTCGGCTGGCCGGGGCAGGCACCGTCCTACAAGGTCGGTGAGCGCATCTGGCTCCAGGCCCGCGACGACGCCAAGGCCCGCAAGGGGGCGGCGTTCGACCTCAAGGAGTTCCACCGCGACGCCCTCAACCTCGGGGCGCTGGGCCTGGACCCGCTGAGGAAGGCCCTCGCCCGCCTCTGATCCCGCCCGCTCGTGGACGTGCCGGCCCGCTCGTGGACGTGCCGGCCCGCTCGTGGACGTGCCGGCCCGCTCGTGGACGTGCGCGGCCCGGTTGTGGGCGTGCGGGCTCGCCTGTGGGCGTGCCGGCCCGCTCTGTCACGCGAGCGGCCTGCGGTTTGTCCGGCCGGTTCTTCGGTGCGGTTAGGCTGCGGCGCATGCGGACCATTGACTGGGTCGACGGGGCCGTCGAGCTCATCGACCAGACCGCCCTGCCCGGCGAGCTCAAGGTGCTGCGGGTCACCGCCGTCGCCGAGCTGATCGCGGCGATCCGGTCGCTCGCCGTGCGGGGTGCTCCCGCGCTCGGGGTGGCCGGTGCGTTCGGCGTGGCCCTTGCTGCGCGGGAGTTCGCCGGGGACGCCGAGGGGCTGGCTCGCGCCGTACGAGCGGTGGAGGTTGCCCGGCCCACCGCAGTGAACCTCGCTCGCGGGGCGCGCCGGGCCGCCGCCCGGCTCGGCGACGGGGCCGAGGCGGTGCTCGCCGAGGCCTGCGCCGTACGGGACGAGGAGGTCGCGGCCTCGGCGGCCATGGCCGCGCTCGGCGCCGATCTGGTGCAGGAGCTCTGCGGGGAGCGGCCCCGGGTGCTGACCCACTGCAACACCGGCGCCCTCGCCGCGGTCGTCGGTGGCACGGCGCTGGCGGTGGTGTTCGAGCTGCAGCGGCGGGGTGCCCTGGCCGGGGTCATCGCCAGCGAGACCCGGCCGCTGCTGCAGGGCGCCCGGTTGACCGCCTGGGAGCTGGAGCGCGCCGGGATCGGCTTCCGGGTCGCGGTCGACTCGGCGGGCCCGTTCCTGCTGGCCCGCGGCGAAGCGGACGTGGTCATCCTCGGCGCCGACCGGATCTGCGCCAACGGTGACGTCGTCAACAAGGTCGGCACGTACGCGCATGCGCTCGGTGCCCGGCGGGCCGGGGTGCCGTTCGTGGTGGTGGCCCCGGAGTCGACCGTCGACATGGACACGCCGGACGGGGCCGCGGTGGAGATCGAGGACCGGGGAGCGGCGGAGGTGACACCGTTCTCCGCGGCGGTCAACCCGGCCTTCGACATCACGCCGAACGACCTGGTCACGGCCGTGGTCACGGATCGCCGGGTGGTGCGTCTCGACCGCGGCGAGAAGCTCTAGGCGGAGTCGGCGAGCCGCTGGCCAAGGGCTCTGACCAGGGGCTTTGTGGCTCGCCATGGTCGGGTCTCAGGGTCCGTGGGCTCGGTTGGCCACAGGTGGCCGGCCGGCGGGCGGTGGCCCAGTGAGCCAGGTGCGGGGGCCGGTGGGCGGTGGCTGTGTCGGCCTGGCGGCGGGGGCGGGTGGGCGGTGGCTCAGTGAGCCTGGCGGCGGGGCCGGCGTGGGGAGGTCAGTTGACCAGGCGGCGGCGGCTTGCGATCAGTTCGCGGATGCGGGCGCCGCGGAGGCGCTGGGGCTGGGCGGACTCGCGGGCCGTCTTCGCGTTGGCCAGAGCGGCGAGGAGCTCGAGCCTGCGACGGCGACGATCAGGGTCGAGTCGCTGCGGTACGTGGGCCATGAGGCCGAGACTGCCGAGCCGTCCGGCGTTCGTCAAGGCCGAGTGCGCTGCGCTACCGGGAGCGTACTGATCGTCGATGACACATCGCCGCAGAGCTGGACATTCACCATAGAGGCCAGTCTTCGGTGGTGATCCACCTCGCACCGACGAAACCGGTGGCTATCGATAGACCGAGGCCGCTCGCCAGCGCTATGCCCACCGCCACGGCACGGTCACCGCGGGCGCCCAGGAGGAGCGTCACCAGCCACGCGGAGACCGCCGCGGCGATGGTCCACCAGGCGTAGCCGAGCAGATCCCGGCCGATGGCGCCGAAGAGGGCGAACCACACCGATGTGGCGCCGAGCCCGGCCAGCAGCGGGCCGGTGCGGATCGGGTGCGGCTCCCGGTACACGGGCCGCGTCATCATGCCGGGAAACATCTGCTGCCCGGGTTGCAGATGCGGGCCGGCCACCACGTGCGGCCCGAACGCCGCGTGCGGGGCCATGTGCGAGCCGGGCGCCATGTAGGGGCCGGGCGGCATGTGCGAGCCGGGCGGCATGTGCGAGCCGGGCGGCATGTGCGAGCCGGGCGGCATGTGCGAGCCGGGCGGCATGTGCGAGCCGGGCGGCATGTGCGAGCCGGGGGGCATGTGCGAGCCGGGCGGCGTGTAGGAGCCGGGGGGCATGTGCGAGCCGGGCGGCGTGTGCGGGTTAGGCGGCATGTGGGGCTCGGGCGCCAAGTGGTGGCCGGGTGCCAAGTCTCGGCCAGGTGCCAGCTGCGGGCCGGAGGCGGGGTGCGCGGCGGCCAGCAGGGGCGAGGCGGGTGACATGTGCGCGGCCGGGTGCCCCTGTGCGGCCTGCGGCACGTGCGGGGGCGGTACGTGCGGCGCCGGCGGCTCGTGCGGCGGCCGCTCGTGCCGCGGCGGCTCGTGTGCGCCGGGCTCGATCTCCTCGCCGGGCGACGGCAGCCATCCGGCGGGCCGGGGCATGTCGTCCCAGCCTCCGCGGTGCTCGGCCATGCCATCCTCCCGGCGTCGAGGGTTCCCCGGTCAACCCTAACCACCGGCGGCCGACCTGCGGGGCAGGAAGATCTCTGCCAGGATGGCGCGGTGCTTTCCCCGCGTACCCTCTCGGTCCTGACCTTCGCCGCACTCTCGCTCGCCGCCTGCGGCGCGCCGGCGGACGGACCGTCGGCGACCGCGACGCCGCAGTTCCTGGAGCCCTCGACGGCGCCGGCGTCCGTGCCCGCGCCGGCCTCCGCCCCGCCACCGTCCGCGACTCCGTCCGCCGCGGCGAGCACGTCGCCCGCCGCCGCGACCAGCAAGCCGCCGGCCGCGGCAAAGGGCAAAGCGCCGGTGAACGTGAAGTATGTGTTCCCCGTGCAGGCGTCGAACGTCGACTACCACCCGACGCACTCGGGGTATCCGGCGACCGACCTCTTCGCCGACTGCGGGGAGCCGTTCGTCGCCACGACCAGCGGTGTGGTGCTCGAGATCAGCCTGAAGGACGCGTACGTGAAGGGCCGGCCGGACGGTCCCCTCAACGGCGGCCTCTTCGTGTCGATCCTCGGCGACGACGGTGTGCGCTACTACGGCTCGCACCTGAGCAAGGTGCAGTCCGGCATCGAGCCGGGCGTGCGGGTACGGGCCGGCCAGCAGCTCGGCAAGGTGGGCCGTACCGGCAACGCGAACAACGTCTGCCACCTGCACTACGGCATCTCGCCGCCGTGCGCGGAGGTGGGCGACTGGGATGTCCGGCGCGGTGTCGTCTGGCCGGCGCCCTACCTGACCTCGTGGCGCAAGGGCGGCGGCAAGAGCCCGGTGGCCGAGGTCGAGTCGTGGCGGAAGACCCACCGCTGCAAGGGCTGACCGGCGCACGCGCAAGGCCGCATCCTCGCCCGGGGATGCGGCCTTGCTGTGCGGTGTGAAGCCGGGGATGCAGCCTTGCTCGTGCGGTGGAGAAGCCGGCTCGTGCGCTGGCGGGCCGCGGTGACGGCGCGCCGGTCGGGGCCTAGCTGAACTGCGCGAACCGCTTCTGCGTCACTCCGTTGATCGTCGTGAACGCGCCGCCGGCGGCGATCGCGCCGAGGCTCGGGTTGCTTGCCAGGGTCAGCACCCCTTCGATGCCGTTCATGTTGGCCGTCCAGTCGCGCAGGTGGCCGTCGTTCATCGCCAGGCCGGCGAGCTTGACCCGGTCGTCCGCGCCGTCGAGGCAGACGCCCTGGTCTCCGGTGCGGGCCGTGCGGCAGGCGTGGTCGAAGTGGCCGCCCACGTACACCGTGTCGCCGAGCGTGGTCACGGCCTGCGCGTCGCCGTCGAAGGTCGCGCTCCAGCGCTTGGTGCCGGTGAGCGTGTACGCCGCTGCCGTACCGCCCTGGCCTCCGTGCGCCGTGTAGACGCCGTCGGAGGTGGCGGTGACGGCGAAGACGATGACGGCCGGCCTCGGCTTGAACCCGGTGACGATCGCGGCCGAGTACGGGTCGAGCGCCACCAGGCGGTCGTACCCCGACGTGCCGTTGACCTGGTGGAACTTGCCGCCGACGTACACCCGGCCGCCGGCGGTGGCGAGCGCCTCGACCTGGTCGTCGGTCGTAGGCTTCCAGGCGCTGTCGAGGACGCCGCTGGAGAGGTCGAAGGCGGCGAGCCTGGTACGGGTCAGGCCGTTGACCTTGGTGAGCGTCCCGCCGACGTAGAGGCGGCCGTTCGCGGCGGCCAGCGCGTACGGCCGGCCCTCGATCGCGTGCTTGAACGTGCTGGAGACGGCGCCGGTGGTGACGTCGATCCGGGCGAGGCTGTCCCGCTTCTGCCCGCTGACGTAGAGGAAGTCGCCACCGACGTAGACGGACGATCCGCTCACCGCGAGCGCCTTCACCCGGCCGTCGGCGGACGGCGCCCAGGGCAGCAGTTCCCCGGTGTACGCGTTGACCGCGGCGAGCCGGTTCCGCGCGACCGTCTTGCCGTTCACCAGGGCGGACGTGAAGGTGCCGCCGAGGAAGATCGTGCTTCCGGAGTACGCCACGGCGAGCACTGTCCCGTTGAAGCCCGGCACGGAATCCGAGGACTCCGAGGGCGCCGCCTGTGCGGGGGTGGCCAGCGCCGCGACGACCGCGCCGATCACCGTCCCCACGACCATGATCTGCTTGCGAAGTTTGCCCCTGTACGTCACTTCTCGACCGTAACGGCGTTGATGCGGGTTATCTAGTGACGAAACGGACTAAAACCCACACGGCCGTACGGATGATGTCCGGCCGTGTGCGACAGTCACCGGCGTGAACGTCGCGATCATCGGCCTCGGACTCATCGGCGGGTCGCTGCTGCGGGCCCTCGCCGCCCACGGCCACCGGGTGACGGGCTACGACATCGGCGCCACCACCCGCCAGGCCGCGGCCGCCCTGGCCCGAGCCACCCCGCCGGGCCAGGCCGCGACCGACCCGGCCACCCCGCCGGGCCAGGGTGCGAGGGACCCGGCCACCCCGCCGGGCCAGGGCGCGAGGGACCCGGCCGCCCCGCCGGGCGAGGTCGCGGATGCGGGTGCGGCTGCGGGTTCGGGTTCGGGTTCGAGCGCGCAGCCTGCCTGGCACGTGGCGGGCGACATTCCCGCCGCCGTCGCGGGCGCCGACGTCGTCGTGCTCGCGGTACCGCTGCCCGCGCTGCCGGGCGTGGTGGGCGCGCTCGACGGCTTCCCCGGTCTGATCACCGACGTCACCTCGGTCAAGGGCCCGGTCCGCGACCTGCTCGCGGGCCGCAGATACGTCGGCGGGCACCCCATGGCCGGCAAGGAGGAGTCGAGCTTCCTCGCCTCCGATCCGAACCTGTTCGACGGCTGCGCCTGGGTGCTCTGCCTCGACCCGGAGACCCCGCTCGACGACTGGCTGAGCCTCGCCGCGCTCTACACCTCGATCGGTGCCCGGGTCGTACCGGCCGGCGCGGACGAGCACGACGAGGCCGTCGCCCGGATCAGCCACGTCCCGCACCTGCTCGCCGCGGCCCTCGCCAACCTGATCGACGGGCACCCGCTCGCCGCCGCCCTCGCCGCCGGCTCGTTCCGGGACGGTACCCGGGTGGCGGCGACCCGCGCCGAGCTCGTCGCCGCCATGTGCGGCGGCAACGCGGCGGCGGTCCGGCGGGTGCTGCCCGGTGTCGTCGAGGACCTGCACGCCTATGCCGCCCGTCTCGCCGAGCCGGAGCCGGTCGGCGCGCTGACCCCGCTGCTGCGCCGGCCCGGGGAGCTGAGACGCGGATGGCCGGCCGCGGAAGGCGTACCGGTGGAGATCGAACCGGATCGGGAAGCCCTGCTGAGCCTGGGGCGCGCGGGAGGGTGGGTCACCCGGGTCGGCCGGAAAGTCGCGGGATTGCGGCCGGGAACTGACCGCAATAGTTCCTAGGCTTCTCCTGGTAAGGGAAACCGAGGACAGGAGAACGTCATGCCCGGTCAGGTCGGCGCCATCGGCAACGAGCGCGAGGGTCTGCTCGCCTACCTCGCCCAGATGCGGTACGTGCTGCGGCTCACCGCCTACGGACTCACCCCCGATCAGCTCCGCACCGCCTCGACGGCGAGCTCGCTGACCATCGGCGGCCTGATCAAGCACTGCGCGTCCACCGAGGAGGGCTGGATCTCCACCGTGCTCCGCGAGGCGCGCCCGGTCGACTACCAGGCGTACGAGGACAACTTCCGGCTCGCGGACGGCGAGACCATCGAGGACGTGTTCGCCTACTACGACCGGGTCGCGGCGCGGACCGAGAAGACGATCGCGGAGATCCCGGACCTGGGCCAGGACGTACCTGTCGACCACTCGGTGCCGTGGAATCCGAAGGACCTGGACAACTGGTCGGTGCGCTGGGTGCTGCTGCACCTGATCCAGGAGACGGCCCGGCACGCCGGCCACGCCGACATCATCCGCGAGGGCATCGACGGTGGCACGGCGTACCCGATCATGGCCGCGGCAGAGGGCTGGCCGGACTCGCCCTGGATGCGCAAGTGGCAGCCGGCCGGCGAGCAGCGCGGATAAGCCCGGCGGCGGCGCGACCGGGCCGGGACGGCAGGAGCCGGGCCGTGCGCCACGGGACGCCGGTGTGCCCGTACTCGTCAAAAGCGAAACGCCCGGCAGCTGGATCTGCCGGGCGTTTCCCGTGGCGGTGGTGAAGGGATTTGAACCCTTGGAGGGCGTAAACCCTCACACGCTTTCGAGGTCTGCGAGCCACCGTCCGCGAGCGGTCGCCACCGTGCGTGACCTGGTGTTTCTCTGATGTTCGGACCGCAGCGAACGTCGGCGAGCCGCGGCGAACGAGACCAGAACTGAGACCACCACGCGATGTCGTACCCCTGCCCTAGGGTCAGCCCGTGACGCTCGCCGACATCACCGCACCCGCCGTGCAGGCCGCCATCGCCGAGTTCGATCGACTCGGGCGCGAGGAGTTCCTCCGCGCGACCGGCTTCTCTCGCTCCCGCCTCTACTACCTCCAGCACGCCGGCCAGCTCTACGACTCCAAGGCCATCGTTGGCCGCGCACACCGGCTGAGCACCGGGGTGGCGCTTGCACCGGCCGACTTCAGCGGCGGTGAGAAGACCGTGGTCCCTCGGCTCGAAGCACTCGGGTTCACAGTCCGCTACATACCCAGGCAGGACTGGACCCGGGACGAGATCATTCTCGCCTCTGCACTCATCGAGCCCAACGGGTGGCGTCCGCTCGATCGCACCCACCCGGAAGTCATCGAGCTGTCCAGGCTCCTCCAGAGCCACTCCATCTATCCACCGGACCAGCGCGGCCCCGACTTCCGGACGCCCTCCAGCATTCATCGCAAGATGGCGGACATCGCTACCTCTCACCCTGCCTACGCGGGACGCGCCACCAACGGCAACCGCATCGACGGTGAAGTCCTCCGCGACTTCCTTGACAGCCCGGCGGACATGCATGCCCTCGCCAGGGCCATCCGGGCCGCACTGTGGGCCGAGGAACCAGGGAAAGCCTTGCCAGACGCCGACGTAGAAGACGCCACCGCTGATGAGGGTGGCGTCCTGCTGCGTCAACATCTTCGCCGGGAACGCGACCCCAAGATCCGGAGAGCCAAGCTTGCGCAGGTGAAGAAGGCCGGCTTAGCCATTGCATGTGAGGTCTGCGGCTTCGACTTCGGCAAGACCTACGGGCCACACGGTGCCGACTACATCGAGTGCCACCACCGAACACCGCTGCACGTGACAGGGCCAACGACGACCAGTCTGCAAGACCTCGCTCTGCTGTGCTCCAACTGCCACAGAATGATCCATCGCTCGAAGTCGTGGCTAACCGTCGACGAGCTTCGAGCCATCGTTCTGGGCCAGAGGTAGCTACTGGGCTTTAGATCTCTTGCCGTCCGTGCGGTAGCGGACGGCCACGCTGAGGTGATCGTGGATGTCACGGCGACCTGGTGGCCTACGGATGGCCAAGGAATTTCCTACAACAGTAAGACTCTCACGTGGCGGTTGCAGACCCGCAAAGGGAAGGGATCGCGAGTGACTGACGTAGAGGCACCTAAGTGGTGTGGCGGCTACGTTCGGCTGGACGCCTGCGCCATATGATGGCTGAGTGGGATTCTTAGCGTCTCTGTTGCCCGGCATACGTGATCTGCGCGCCCCGATGGCGGCCGGCCTTCTCTGGCTAGGGGTGCTATTCATTCAGTTTGGCGAGAATCCGGGCAGCCTCATCGTCAAGAACGAGCATACCGATGCCCTCGGGAAGACCCTGAAGACCCTTCCCGCCTACCTTGTCATTGCCGCCCTTGTTGCAGGAGCATTCCTTGTCGGTGCCGTCGCAAATACTGTGACAGGCGCCGTCCTGCGCCTAGCTGGTAGAAGTTTGATGAAAGGTCTGAACGCGATAGGTGGTGAATTTCGGCCTGATGGCCTCATGCGTCGACCGACATCCCTTCGACGCTTCTATAGGTCTCTTCGCAGGTTGTATCTATCATGCGAATCATTCAGCGCGACAGCTCGAAGCTTAATCGCGGATACGGTGGCATCTGTGCTCGGAAAAGCTAAGGTCCCCGGCGAAGCTGCGATGTTGTACCCGTTATCTCATGCGATAAGCCAAACGCGCTACAGCGGTCCTCAGTTGGCCGTGACGGCGCCAACTCTTTACCAAGACTTCGATAGAGCGAAGGCAGAGTCGGAATTACGCCTTGCCATCGTCCCCCCATTGCTGGTTTTAGCGGCCGTGGCGCCGATCAACAGCAAGTGGTGGATTTTTATAGCTGTATCGGTTGGTTCCGTCGTGTTGATTTCTCAAGCTATTGGTCAACAGCGAGCAGCAAATGACATTCTAGCCAATGCGGCCTACCTAAGCCAGATACCATTACCAGCGGTGCAGTCGCTTGCCGACTTCCTTGAGAACGTAGATCCTCAGCCGCAAGGAACCGCGGAGTGGCTCGGTGCGATCATGTGGTCTATGGAGCAGCTCGCCCAGATGGAAGCGGCCGAGGAAATGGCGCGTGAAGTTGTCACCCTTGAAGACGAGGACGCGGTATACGGGGCGATGGCATACTTGATTCGGCGAAAATCAAGCAGTCACCTTATCGCTATGGAATTGCTGAGGCGAACCGATTCCGGTAGATCAAAGATGCTGTACGGCAGGCTGTTGGCCGTCTCAAGGCATCCTGACCGTAAAGCCGCTGAAATACCTCGCCTGGTGGAGTAGGCTTGCTCAGCGTTGCGCACCCCGGGTGCCTTACGAATTGCTGCGTCGGTTCCCCGCCCCTCGATAGAAGAGTGCGCCCCATTGGCGGCGACTCAACCACACAGTAGGACAGAATAGTTTCGCACTTGTCCTTAGGGTGCATCCTTTGGCCCGTCTTGGGCGTGTGAGTCCCTCAGGTCGGTGTCAACATCCGGCGGAAAGCCGCATCTATTTGTACTGCAGCCTCGATCGGCGAGCTTCTCGATGTATTGATTTTCAGGCCTTCGGTGAGCGATTCTGTTGCGTCCCATGCTGCCATGCGTTCTGCCACATCGCCGGTTCCGCGCTCGATAGCGCGCCGTTCCGCAACGTCTCGTGGGCACCAAAGGTACACCACAAGCCAATTACTCTTCGAGAACGATCGTTTTATTGCGGATATGGCAAGGGGCTGCCCGAGGTGAATGACGGGCCAGCCCTGAGCTAGCTCTCGGAACAAGAAGTCGCGATCAACAAAGTAGGCGGAGTTATAGCGTCGGTTCTCCCAAATAAGATCGCCTGCCTGCCTAAGACGCTCGATCTCCTGGGAGTTAGTCATCCGGTAGCCATCTGTGCGCCCGGCGCCTAGTTTTAGCCTTCTGAACTGCCGGTACCTTCCGTCCAGTCTCACGAGGGCTCTCGTAACCGTGTCCTTGCCGGCGGCCGGAGGGCCGTACAGGAGTACGCCACTGGTCACGCAGACTCAGCCTCTGCAATGGCCTCCAACAGGTCGTTGGCCTGTTTCTGTAGCGGGGCGCTAGAGGTGCAATTGTTGACTACGTGGTGCGGGAGCGGTGGACGGAAATCAAGGTCAATGCTGCTTAGGTATCCCTTCCAGTCGTCTAGCTTGTGGCCGTCTCGAGCTGCCCCCCGGTGGCGGATATACCCGTGCATCGATTTTGCATCGCAATAGACCCAGACCAGTGAAACTTTAGCGGTGAGAGCGGCAAACGATGCCTCAGTCCTATCGAGCCACGCTCGATCTTTGAACTCCCGGAGGAACGGAGCTGTCACAATGGCACTGTTTCCGCAAGCTACGTTTTCGTTTGCGGCGGACATAAGAGCTTCGTACTCACGAGGCCGCATGAAGTTCAAGTAAGTCTCGGATTCTCGATCGTGCGGAGACAGCCCGAGCATCTCAAGCGCCGCCTCAAGGACTGGCCTCGTTAGCGTGTCCTTGTCTAGCATCGGCCATCCAGTCTGACGCGCCAGGATTCGGCCCAACTCCGTCTTTCCGCTTCCTGCATACCCGCCGATAAGGATGACGTGCGGATTGCGAGTAATCGTCTCCAAGCGTTGCCGCTGTTGCTCCGGAGCGCGGACCACGCGTTTGGAGCGGGAGACGTTCTCCACTAGTCCTTCGGCAGCGAGAATCTTCATTGCTTCGGTAATCGTAAAGACGCTAACGCCCCACTGCGCGGCCAGTTCCCGAGTGGACTTTAGTGTCTCGCCATCCCTGAGAATGCCTGCCTCGATGTCGTTGCGAATGTGCCGAGCGACCTGAATATGCAGCGCTTCAGCGCGTGAGAGCCGTGGCTCAGCTGAGGTCATCGCGGCGCGTCCTTGTCTCGTGCTCCGGGGAAGCCTGACCGTCACAGGCTATCAGGGCCTAACAGTTGAGAGGCTCGCCTCAGCGGCCCAACACCAGGCCACAAGCCGGACGTGCCATACCAGTTGACTCGCTAACCTATCAGTTGTTAGGTTGCTCGCATCACAGCCGGTCGGGCTCCAGCACGACGGAGGTGGCTTCGGCTACGCCGTTCGTGACCGTCCCGCCGTGCGCTTGTCCTCTGACAACTGGATCGGGCCGCACCTCCCACTGAAAAGGTCGCCGCGCACGGCTCAGGTCCGTGCATCTCTTCCCTTGAATCCGCTGGTCGGCGTGGCTGTGGCCGCGTCGTTGGTTGCCGCGCCGACCCGTCACCCGGAGGAAATTCGTGAGGACCGAATCGCCCCACACCGACGAACCGGCCGCCGCTGAGCTGGCCGCGATCGAGGCCGAGGAGTCGCTGATCGCTGCCGAGCTGGAGTGGCTGGCTGCGGAGATCGCCATGTTCGTCGCCGACGACCGCGGTGTCCCCACCGGCCTGGACTGGCGGCGGCTGCGCCGCGCTGAGGCTCGCGTGATCCGCGAAACGTTCGCCTACGTCGCCGGCCGCACGCGGCGCCCGCTCCCGGCCCTGGTGGCCTGATGGGCCGGGTCCGGGCCGCGTTCTTCGATCCGGACGGCGCCCGGTACGGCCTGCCCACCTTCTGGTGGCAGGGCGCCCCGGCCGGCTACGCCACCCGCCGACAGCTTCGCGCACGGGGCTTGTGCCCCGGGCGTCAACCGATCGCCGCGCAGATCCTGTGGCGCGGCGTCGGTGGCATCCGCGCCGCCTACCTGTACCGCCTCGACCGGGCGCGACCGAAGCGCACCGCGTCCCCGGCCGTGCTCGCCGCCCTGGACAAGGCCCTGCGAGCCCGGCGCACCTGCCCGACCTGCCGCCGCCTGCGGCCCTACTACATCCCCCGCTCGACCGGCGAATGCCTTATCTGCCAAGGAGAACCCACCGCATGAACACCGCGACCAGCCCGCGCCCGTACCGCTACTTCGTCAGCTTCACCGGCATGAACCACGCCGGTCAGGTCTTCGGATGGCAGGACCTGAACCTGCCCGAGCCGATCACCTCCGGCGCCGTCATCCGCAAGGTCCAGGACTACCTGATCGAGACCAGCGACCTGACCAAGGTCACGCTGCTGACCTTCCAGCGCTTCGACACTGCCATCGATGCCGGGGCCGGACGATGAAGGCCACGACGACGGCGCGCAGCGCCTACCCGCCGAACGTCGATGACCTACTGCCGCGCGCGGTCGAGTTGACGCGACAGCTCGGCGAGGTGCCCTCGCGCAACAAGCTGATGAAGACCTTCCGCGTCGGCGCGGACAAGGCTAAGGCGTTGCGCGAGGCCCTGGACCGGCTTGCCGAGCAGGACAAGTTCCGCAGCGACATGCACCTGCACCTGGTGAGCCGGGGCAGCCTCGCCGAAGCCCCGCCCCTGCACCTAGCGCCCACCCCACCCGCCGACCCCGACGACGGCGAGGTCCCGGACGACACGGCTCCGGTCCTGCCGCCCGCAAGCGAGGATGCCAAGCCGGAGGCCACCTCGAAACCGTTGACGTCGCCTCAGTCGCCGTCCGACGAACGGCCGGCGGGTCGGCCGGTCACCTGGCCGGTGCTGATCCTGTGCCTGCCCGCGTTCGTTGCGATCTGGGGTGGCTGGGTCGAGATGGGCCGCCTCACCGGCTTCGGCAAGGTCACGCTGCTGCCCGGCATCTCCACCTTCCAACTGGACACGGCGATCACGTTGCCGATCGGTGTAGAGACCTACGCCGCGTTCGCGCTATTCGTGTGGCTGTCCGGCCGCGCCCGAGGTGACGCCCGCGAGTTCGCCAAGTGGTCCGCCCTCGGCTCCCTCGCTCTGGGCGCGCTCGGTCAGATCGCCTACCACCTGATGGCCGCCGCCGGATGGAGCTCGGCGCCGTGGCCGATCACTGCCGCTGTGTCGTGCATCCCGGTTGCCGTGCTCGGCATGGGCGCCGCCCTCGCTCACCTCATGCACCGCCCCTCGACCCGGACGGAGACCAGTCGATGAGCCGCACCTACACCCATCCCGACGTCCTCACCGTCGGAGTGCGCGATGGCTGGGCCGACCCGGAAACCGACCCGACCCGCCTCGACTGGACTACTCGGCAAGCCGCCGCCGCGATCGCGTTCGAGGTGGTCGACGGGCGGCCGGTCAACCCGTGCGAGAACACCGGCATCCGGCACGGCCGTAACGAACTCGGCCATTGGGGCGAGGCCCTGGCCGCCGACGCCATGGTGACCGCCACCGACAGCGCGGGTGGCCGGTGGCTGCTCATGGTGGAACGCGTCGACGGTCACGGCTGGGCGCTGCCCGGCGGGTTCGTCGAGCCCGGCGAGACCCCCGTTGACGCCGCTGTCCGTGAGCTGGCCGAGGAAACCGGCTTGGAGGTGCCGGCCGAGCGCTGGCGTACCTCAGCGCCGCGTTACGTGCCGGACCCGCGCGCCAGCGACGAGGCGTGGATGGTCACCGTCCTATCCCGCACCGACCTCGGTACCTACCCGGAACCGATCGACTTCCCGCACGTGCGCGGCGCCGACGACGCGGCCTGCGCCGCGTGGCTGCCTGCGCATGACTACCGCACTCTCGTGCACTGCCTGACCAGCTTCGGCGCCGAGGTGTTCCCCGCGCACCGCGAGATGCTCGCCGCCGCGCTCGGCCGGTAGCGCCGCCCGGCGGCACGGCCCCAACCGCCAAGTCAAGCGCCGTGCCGCCGGTCTCCAACCCGCAAGCCCAATCCGGGTGAGACCCACGGGAGAGACCCCAGATGTTGCCAGACACCGCCCACCTCGCCGCCCTCGTGATCGCCGCCTGAATCTTCGGAAGGGACACCCCGTCATGTGTCGCAGCAAAGCCCACGGCGGACGCCGTTGCACCGGCAACTCCACCACCTCCACCTCGACCGCATCAGGACGGACCACCATCGTGAACATCGCCTCCGGCAACGACGTGGTGGACGTACAAGGCCGCGTCCTCGGCCGCAGCACCGACCGGCCTCGACCCCCGGCAACCCCGCCGCCCGGGGACACCCCCGACACCTACCCGCCGCGCACCGTGAACATCGCCGCAGGCAACGCCCGCGTCGGTGTGCAGGGCAGTGAGCCCGCAGCCGGGGACCACCCGGTCCGTGAGGTGAATCTCCGCCTCGGTAACGCCTGGGTCGGCCAGCAGCACGGCGACACCGCCGAATCCGAGGTCCCCGCCGAAGCGCCGTCGGTCGTCAACATCGCCACCGGCAACGCCCGGGTCGGCCGCCAGGGCGGCACCAGCTACGGCGCCATCCGCTTCTGAGCCTTCCCGACTACCTCGGGACGCGGGCCGACACGGCCTCGACAACCTCCGGCCCGCGTCCCGGGCCTCACCCCAACACCCACGTTCGATTTCAGGGGAGAACCCTCATGCTCTCGCACCCCCACACCACCACTGATCTGACGCCCCTGCTGACCCGCCTCCGTCGGCTGCTCAACCGATTCGCCATCCGCGTTTGTCCCTGGACCGGCTGGTGGCTCGGGCCTGCATCCCGGGTCACGATCGCGCCTGCCGGATGGGGCGGCTACGTCCTGCAGGTGCACCGCAGCCAGGGCGTGGAGTGGATTGCTCTGCCCCGCCGGGACCGGGTCTACGAGCGCCCCGAGGAGCACCAATTCCACGCTGCTGCCGAAGCCCTGGCCGAGCGCGGACTCGCCTGGGTCCTGCCGTGGGGCCTGGACACCGAGGGCAACCTCACCGCCGAAGTCACCTCACTCGTCCGGAAGGAGAACGGACAATGACCAACCCCCACCCGAACCCGAATCCGAACCCGGACGACTTCGACTGGACCGCCGCCGAGAACGACGTCGCTGGCGCCGAGGTCGTCGACCTGGCCGCAGCCCGGCGTGACCGGGCCGCGCCGACCCCGGCCGACCCGGATCCCGAGATCGACGATGACACCGATGCCGAGTCGGTCGATGACAGCCCACCGGCCGAGGGTGGCCCGGTGGATGCCGCCGATGACATCCCGGCCGAGATCCAGGCCCGGCAGCAGGCGCGGCGCCCGATCCTGGCGGACTGGGCCCGGTCCTGGCGCGGCTTCAAGGCAGCCGTGAAGCACCAGACCAAAGACGCCGGCTACGTGCTGGCGTATCACGCGGTGCGCTCGCCGAAGTACGCGGCGAAGACGGCCGTGTGGGCGCCGGTCGGGCTCTTCCGGGGCCTCGGGCAGGCCGTGCACTGGGCCACCGCCGAGGAGGGCAACTGGCACTTGCGGCAGGCCGCCGCCGCTAGGGGCGAGGCCGACACCTGGCTCAAGCTCGACGCGCGCCGCCAGCGGCAGAGCGTGTGGCGCTGGTGGGTCCTCGGCGCCGCCCTGCTCGCCCTGATCGTCGGTGGGGTCGTGCTCGCCTACGGCCCCACCTGGTGGCGGTGGATCGCCCTCGCCGTCGTGGTGCCGTTCCTGGCCACCCGGGGACGCCCGGCGGACAAGCCGCTCACCGACCGGGTCAGCGAAGGCACCCGCTACCGCAAGCTCACCGCCGAACTCGTGCGCCGGGCGCTGACCTCGTTGCAGATGGCCGCCATCAACAGCGCGGTCGCCAAGGACCCGAAGGCCATCAGCTTCCCGGTCGACATCCACCGCGACGGCCCCGGACACATCGCCATCGTCGACCTGCCCTACGGCGTGGAAGCCGCCGAGGTGGTCGCCCGCAGAGGCAAGCTCGCTAGCGCGATGCGGCTGCCGCTCGATCAGGTGTGGCCCGAACCGGCGCCCGGGCACACCGGCCGGCTCGCCCTGTGGGTCGGCTACGAACCGGCCTCGCAGATGAAGCAGCCGCCCTGGCCGTTGCTGTCAGGGTCGGCGAAGGTAGACCTGTTCAAGGCCTTCCCGTTCGCCACCACGCCGAAGCTCGACACGGTCAGCCTGGACATGATGTTCCGCAACTTCCTGTTCGGAGGCCAGCCCGGCTCGGGCAAGACCTTCGCCCTGCGCGACCTGGTCCTGGCCGCCGCGCTGGACCCCCGCACGGAGATCCGTGGCTACGAACTCAAGGGCGTCGGGGACTTCGCCGTGCTGGAGCCGGTGATGGCCGAGTACGGCAACGGCTTCGACGACGAAACCCTCGCCCAATGCTTCGCGTTCATCGAGTGGCTCTACGAGGAAGCCCGCCGGCGTTCCAAGCGCATCGAGCACTACGCCCGGCTCGGCAAGGCCCCGGAAAACAAGGTCACCCCCGAGTTGGCGTCGCTGAAGGGCTCCGGCCTGCACCCGCTCGTCGCCTGGTTCGACGAGCTGCAAGAGCTGATGCAGAGCAAGTACGGCAAGGAAGCCGGCGAGATCCTAGAGAAGGTCATCAAGCTCGGCCGGGCGCTCGGGATCATCATCCTGCTCGGCACGCAGATCCCCGATGCGAAGAGCCTGCCGCCCGGAATCACCCGCAACGTCAACACCCGGTTCTGCCTGTCCGTGGCCGACCAAACGGCGAACGACATGATCCTCGGAACTTCTGCCTATAAGCAGGGCTACCGCGCCACCGTCTTCCAGCCGAAGGACGACGCGGGCTGGGGCGTCCTGCGCGGCTGCGGCCCGGTGCAGTCGGTGCGATCGTTCGAGGTCGATACCAACGCCGCTCGGCCGATCGTGGCCCGTGCGGTCGCGCTGCGCACCGCGGCCGGGAACATCCCCACCTTCCCGGCCGAGCGTGACGTCGCCCCGCAGCATCACGTGCTGGACGACCTGGCCCGGGTGTGGCCCGGCGACGAGAAGTCGGCGTGGAACGAGACCCTGTGCGGTCTGCTCGCTGAACTGCGGCCCGACGTCTACGACGGCTGGGAAGCCTCCCAGCTCACCGCCGCCCTCAAGTCGCACCCCGCGGTCAAGGTGGCCGACGTCGGCCGCCGCGTCGACGGCAAGCCGGTCACCCGGCGCGGCATCCGCCACGCCGACCTCCTCACCGCGATCGCGGAGCGTGACCGCAAACGCGGCGACGGCTGAGCCGTCGCAGGGCTGCTAGCGCTAGCGGCTCCACCTGCTAGCGCTAGCAGCCCTGCTAGCACCCGATCAAGATCCTGAGCTGGCCGCTAGCGGATAGCAGCTCACAGCCCCGCACACCCAAAATCCGGCTCCGGAGGCTGACATGGACCCCCACCTCACCCCCGCTATCACCCTCACCATCGCCGCCCTGACCGTCACCGTCTGTTACGCGCTAGGGTGCTGGATCTGGCCGTTCAAGGCCTGCCGCAAATGCCACGGGCTCGGCAAGAAGCGCTCCCCGTCCGGGCGCGCGTTCCGGCTCTGCCGCCGCTGCGACGGCACCGGCCGCCGCCTACGCGCCGGGCGCTGGATCTACAACCACCTTGCACGACGGCGCCGCGAGGGCAACCGATGAGCCCCCGCATGATGGCGCGCCATCGGCGCGCCCCGACTCCGCACACCGACTGGTGCACCCGCGACCACCGCTGCGGGATCAACGAACACCGCTCCGCCGACCTCATCGCCGACGGCATCGGCGGCCGCGCCATCCTCACCCGCGTCCGCGCCGGAGACGTCGAGTACGCCGAGATCCGCGCCCGGATCCCGTTGCACCACACCGAAACCGGCGCCCGCTGGCAGCTCGCCACCACACTGCGCCTACTACGCGAGGTCCTCGCGGCCATTGCGATCCGACCCGGCCTGCGAGACGGCCGTCCGGACCGGGCCACCCTCACGAGCCGCAAACCCCGATGACCCGCCCCGCCGCCGCGTGCGGGCACTGGATCGGCGCCGAGGCCCGCCTCTGCCTCGCCGCCGACCGGGTGCGCCGCTACCTGATCGGGCCGCGCTGTCCCGCGCACACCCCGGCCGCGCTGGCGGGGCGACCTGAACCACCCTCTGTCCCCGTCACCACCAGGGAGCCGACCATGCCGAAGTCTGGCCCGACGCTGACCGCCGCGCTCGCGCTGGCCGCCGAGGGCTTCCCCGTGTTCCTGCTGGCCGGCGGCAAGCGGCCCGTCGCCAACTGCCCCGCCTGCCCGAAAGCCGCCGAGGATCCCAGCCACGACCCGGAGGCTTGCGCGTGCCTGACCTGTCACGCCTTCTACGCCGCGACTCGCGACCCCGACCGGATCGCCGCCCTCGTGACCGCTGTCCCCGGCGGGATGCTGGCGATTCGCACCGGCCGCCTCTGCGACCTGTGCGTGCTCGACATCGACCCGCGTAACGGCGGAGCCGTGCTGCCCGAGCTGATGCCGCCGACGCGGTGTGTGCGCACCGGCTCCGGCGGCTGGCACCTCTACTACCGCCATCCCGGTGTTCCCCTGGCCGCGAAGCTGCGCGGGCATGACGGCATCGACATCAAGGCCGACGGCGGGTACGTGGTCGTCCCGCCCTCGGCGCACCCGCGCACCGGGCAGCCGTACCGGCGGGTGGCGGACCGGCCCATGGCTGAGATGCCCGCGCCGCTGCTCGCGCTCTGCCGGCCACCCGAGCCGCCCGCTGCCCCGGCCGCCACCGTCACCCCCATCGGCCGGGGGAAGGGCATCTCATCCCCGGCCGCCCTACTCGCCGCGCACCTGGACGCGGTAGCCCGCGCTGCCGAAGGCACCCGCCGCAACACCCTGTACGGCGCGGCGCGGGGCGTGGCGCGGATGGTCGCCGCCGGAGCCCTCACCCCGGCTGACGCCTACCAAGCGCTCTACGACGCGGGTGTGCGCGCGCAGCAGACCCACCGCGACATCCATGCCGCCATCGTCGGCGGGTTCCGCGCGGAATCCGTTGCCATAGAAGGGATCGCCGCATGACACAACCACACCGGATCATCGAGGGAACCGCCATCCTCGACCGGCTCCACGCCACCCTGACCAAGTACGTGGTGCTGCCATCGGCGGAGGCCATCGACGCCGTGGCCTTGTGGGTCGCCGCCACCCACGCCGTCACCGCGTGGGCGCACGCACCCCGCCTCGTGATCCGGGCACCGGAGAAGCGGTGCGGCAAGTCGCGGCTTCTCGACATCGTCGAGGGCACCTGCTGCAACCCGCTGATCACCGTCAACGCGTCCACCGCCGCCGTGTACCGCTCAATCGGCAGCGACGAACCACCCACCCTGCTGGTCGACGAGGCGGACACCATCTTCGGCGGCAAACAGGCCGAATCGAACGAGGAGCTGCGCGGGCTGCTCAACGCCGGACACCAACGCAACCGGCCCACCATCCGCTACGACAGCAACACCAAAAGGGTGGAGAAGATCGCCACGTTCGCGATGGCCGCGCTCGCCGGGATCGGGCAGATGCCCGACACCATCGAGGACCGGGCCGTGGTCGTGCGGATGCGCCGCCGCGCACCCGGCGAAACCGTGGCCCCGTACCGGCACCGCCGCGACGGCCCGGAACTGCGCCAGGTCGGCAACGACCTCAGCACCTGGCTACGCGCCCACCTCGCCATCCTGGAACGCGCTGAGCCTGATATGCCGCTGGAGGACCGGGCCGCCGACACCTGGGAACCGCTGATCGCCGTCGCTGACCTCGCCGGAGGCGACTGGCCCGACCGGGGCCGCCGCGCCGCCGAAGCGCTCACCGCCGAACGTGACGGGAACACCGTCACCTCCGACCGGATCCGGCTACTCACCGACTGCCGGACCGCGTTCGGCCCGCACGACGCCATCCCCACCTCCGTGCTCATCGACCGGCTCAAAGCCGACCCCGAAGCACCATGGGCCGAGTACGGCGGAACCGGGCTGACCGCCCGCATCCTCGGCGCGCTGCTGCGCGAGTACGACATCACCTCGGTCAACCTGCGCTTCAGCACCGGACAGGCCAAGGGCTACCGCCGCGCCGACTTCGCCGACGCGTGGCAGCGCTACTGCCCCGACTCGGAGGGGGTTGCCGTCCCTGCCGTCCCAAGCGTCCCGCCGCAGGTCAGCCCGGGACGGATACCCGACGTGGTACGGATCCATCCGTCCCAGCCCACCCTTGACGAGATGCCCTCGCCTCCGGCCGACGCGGGACGTGGGACGGCATAAGCCGTCCCAGCAGATTTTGCCGTCCCGCGCTGACCTGCACTGCGACGGCTGGGACGGATGGGACGGCAACCCCGCCCACATCCAGCCGGCCCCGAGGCACCGTTCAGAACGGCCCGCTGAGAGCCACGTAGACAGATCGGCGCATCGCCTTACCCGCACCCGCCCTCGATCTTGCCTCTACGGCGCTCTCAACGGGCCGCTCTGCCGCCCTCTGCGCACCGCCCCTTCGCACCCACGTCCCGAGGCCCTGGACACGTGACGGGGCCTCGGCGGCGACGTGGGCGCCCTCTACAAGGCCCGCCACGTCGAAGCATGGGAGAACCGCCATGGCCGCCGACGCCACACCACTCGTCCTCACCGTCGAACAAGCCGCGCAGAGGCTCGGCATCGGCCGAACCCTCATGTGCGCGCTCGTCGCCAGCGGCGAAATCGAGTCCGTCACCATCGGCCGACTCCGCCGCATTCCCGATCAATGCCTCATCGAGTACGTCAACCGTTTGCGCCAACAGAATACCCAACTACCGGCCGCAGCCTAAAAAGGAGAATCGACAATGGCGAAGCGCCGAGCGAACGGCGAATCGTCCATCTACGAGGGTGCCGACGGTCGTTGGCACGGTCGCGTGACCGTCGGCACCCGAGATGATGGCAAGCCGGACCGTCGCCACGTGACGGGTAAAGACGAGAAGACCGTCAAGTCCAAGGTCCGTGCGATCGAACGCGAACGGGACAGCGGCACCCTGCGCAAGGCGGGTGAGAGTTGGACCGTGGCTAAGTGGCTCACGCACTGGCTAGAGAACATCGCAACGCCGAACGTCCGTGAGAACACGGCGTCTGGCTATCGCGTGGCGGTGAATGTGCATCTTATCCCGGGTATCGGTGCTCACCGGCTGGAAAAGTTGACGCCCGAGCATGTCGAGAAACTAACCCGCCGGATGCAGCAGAGTGGCAGCAAAGCCGCTACCGCACACCAGGCGCTCCGTACCTTGCGCACCGCCCTGAACGAAGCGATGCGGCGCGGGCATCTCGCCAAGAACGTTGCGAGCCTCGCCAAGCCGCCGCGACTCGATGAAGAGGAGGTGGAACCGTACTCCGTCGAGGAGGTTCAGCGCCTTCTCGTCGCTGCGGCTGAAACGCCCCGAAATGGCGCCCGGTGGGCTATCGCGCTCGCACTCGGCTTGCGGCAGGGTGAGGCGCTTGGCTTGAAGTGGGCCGACGTGGATCTGGACGCCGGTGCGTTGATTGTGCGCCGGTCACGATTGCGGCCGAGGTGGCGACATGGTTGCAAGGCGCCGTGCGGCCGGAAGATGGGCGGACACTGCCCCGATCGTGAGCCGCTTCGAGAGGAGTGCGCCGAGACCAAGTCACGCGCCGGTCGTCGTCGGGTTGGCCTTCCCGATCAGTTGGTGTCCCTTCTGCGCCAGCACAAGCACGCGCAGGATGCGGACCGCGTCAAAGCCGCGCAGTTGTGGACCGATGGCGGATGGGTATTCGCCACGCCGACGGGAGGACCGCTGAATCCGCGCACGGACTACACCGAGTGGAAGCGGCTGCTGAAGGCAGCCAAGCTGCGGGACGGGCGCCTGCATGATGCCCGGCACACCGCCGCGACGGTTCTCTTGGTGCTGGAGGTCGCGGAACGTGCCGTGATGGGCATCATGGGCTGGTCCAACTCCGCGATGGCGAAGCGTTACCAGCACCTCACCGATCAGGTACGCCACGACGTGGCGAAGCGCGTCGGTGGATTGCTGTGGCACCCGGCCCCGGAAGAACCACGATGAGCCCGACGGCGGGACGGCGGGGCTGCTCGTTTCTGCCAACTGAGACCAAAACTGAGACCACACACAGAAACGCCCGGCGGCTCACTGAGAGTCGCCGGGCGTCTGCCCTGCTAGTGGCGGTGGTGAAGGGATTTGAACCCTTGGAGGGCTTGCACCCTCACACGCTTTCGAGGCGTGCTCCTTAGGCCGCTCGGACACACCACCGCGAAGTAGGTTACTAGACGGCTGGCGGCTGCCGGCGCCGGGTACCCGGAAACCGTGAAGAGCCAGGTAGCGCCACCTCTCGCGGAGCGGCCTGGCAGGATCTTCAGACATGAGTGTGCACATCGGCGCGCAGCCGGGCGACATCGCCGAGCGGGTCCTCCTCCCCGGAGACCCGATGCGGGCGAAGTGGATCGCCGAGACCTTTTTGACCGATCCGGTCTGTTACACCCAGGTGCGGGGAATGCTGGGCTTCACCGGCACGTGGCAGGGGGTGCGTGTCTCGGTGCAGGGCTCCGGCATGGGCATGCCGTCCGCCTCGATCTACACCCACGAGCTGATCAACGAGTACGGCGTGAAGTCCGTGATCCGGATCGGCTCGTGCGGGGCCCTGGTGGACGACCTGAACCTCGGTGACGTGATCGCCGCCATCGGCTCGGCCACCGACTCGAACATGAACCGGGCGCGGTTCGACGGCCTCGTCGACTACGCGCCGGTCGCGGACTTCGGGCTGCTGCGGACGGCCGTCGACGTGGCCGACCGGCGGGAGATCGCCATGCGGGTGGGCCCGGTCTTCGCCGCGGACGCCTTCTACACCGACCGGCCGGACCTGTTCGACACGCTCGCCGACTACGGCGTGCTGGGTGTGGAGATGGAGTCGGCCGCCATCTACACGACCGCGGCCCGCTTCCGGGCGCGCGCGCTGACCATCCTGACCGTCAGCGACCACATCAAGCGCGGCGAGAAGATGGATTCGGAGCAGCGCGAGAAGGGCTTCTCGAACATGGTGCACATCGGCCTGGACACCATCACCGCCTGAAGAAGCCGCGCATGAGATCGGCGCACTCGGCCTCCAGCACCCCGGAGTAGACCTCGGGACGGTGGTTGAGGCGCCGGTCGCGTACCACGTCCCACAGCGATCCGGCGGCGCCGGTCTTCGGCTCCCAGGCGCCGAAGACCAGCGTGCCGATCCGGGCCAGCACCAGGGCGCCGGCGCACATCGTGCACGGTTCCAGGGTCACGACGAGCGTGCAGTCCTCCAGCCGCCAGCTGCCGGTCCGCGAGGCCGCCCGGCGCAGCGCCAGGATCTCGGCGTGCGCGGTCGGGTCGCCGGTCGCCTCCCGCTCGTTGCCGGCGGCGGCCAGCTCGGTGCCGGAGGAGTCGAACACGACCGCACCGACGGGCACGTCCTCCGGAAACGAGGACGCGACGGAGAGCGCCCGCCGCATCCACGCCTCGTGCCGCGGGCGGGGTGTCACGCCTCGCGCAGCTCTTCCAGCTCGTCGCCGCAGCCGAGCTTCTGGCAGATCTCCGCGGTCACATCGGACGGCAGCATGCCCTCGAGCCCGCAGAGCGTCAGCAACCGGTGCGAGCTGATGCCGAGGTCGGCCAGCAGCTCCACGTCGCCGATCGGATCGGCGTCGGGATCGGCGGCGGGCCGATCGTCCTCCTCGTCGTCACCGCCCCGCGGCGCGGCCAGCTCGTCGATCTCCAGCGCCGGCGTCTCCACATCGGCCAGCAGCAGGGCACCCAGCCGCGACTCGTCGGCGAACGCCGAGTCGGAACCGAAGACCCGCAGATCCTCACCCTCGTCCAGGCGCAGAATCACCAGATACTGATCGTCCGCCTCGACGAACAGCAGCGACAGCTCGGCATCCGGATCGGCGTCGCGGAGCCGGTCCACCACCTCATCGATGTCGGCCAGTCCGGCGAGCTCCAGCTCGGACGCCGTCCAGCCGTTCTTGCCCCGAGCGACGGCGGCAGCGAAAGTCGACACGAATCCCCCCACGGAACTTCAGCTCTCAGCGAGTGACGGTAGCGGCTGCATCGTCTCCCGTGCAGCGCCACGCCCCGAAGGAGACAAAAGGCGGGCTTTCCGGGGGTGGCTCTTTTTTTCAAGTACGGGCACAGCGAAGTCCCGTGGCACACCGCCCGGCGTCTGCCGTCCCGGCCCGGTCACGCGGCCGCCGGCCGGGTCGTCAGGGCGCGGCCGTCCGGCCGCGCGGGCCGGTGGGGCAAGTGCGGCCGTTGTGGTTGCGGGCCGGTGGGGCAAGTGCGGCCGTTGTGGTTGCGGGCCGGTTGGGCAGGGTGCGGCCTTGTGGTCGGGGGCCGGTGGGGCATGGCGCGGCCGTGGGGTCGTGGGCCGGGTGTCAGGGCGTGGCCGCACGGGCCGCCGCCAGGGCCGGTCGTCCCGGGTCCGGTCCGGTGGCCGTCAGCCACGTTCCACTGGCTACCGCCCACCGGTCGCACGGTCCCGGCCGTCCTTCCGGCTCGGTCGGGCGGCTGTCGGCTGTCGGCCGGCGGTGCCCGGTCGCGGCGTCGCCCGGCGGTCTGAATTGTTCGGTCACCTGAAAGGTCTGGGGTGACCCGATCGGTGCTCACTCTTTGTGGTAGTTCCGATTACCAGGCGGCGTCCACGATCGGCGGAACGCACATGCCGAAATTGGCACTAAGCGAAGATGCGGTTCCGGCGCGGAAGCGCGGCCCGAGCGCCCAGGTCGCCAACTTTGGTCACGCACCGTGCTGATTTCTCTCCTCCGCGCCCGAGTCCTCCGCGCCGCCTCCGTCGTTAACATGATCAAAATGACCTGGCCAGGCGCCGGACGCGCATCGTTACCGTCTCGTCGTCTCTCGATCCCTGCGGGACCTGCTACAACTACGCAGAGTGCTACCAAGGAAGCCGCCCTAATATGTCCCCTCGGCGCAAGTGGTGGCGCCAAAAACCACCGGATCGGCCAACCCGCTTCGTCCTGCCGGCGAAAAACTTTCGCAGATTCGCCTCGCGCAGAGACGTCGATATCTGTCATAAGGTCGACACGTGAGAGTTGAGCAGCACTGGTGGAATGGTGACGTCCGACTTGCGCGCCGGGACGTCTACGTCCGCACCGACGGGGAGATCTGGGAGGTCGAAGCTCAGATGGGCGGCCCCCAGGGCAAATCCAAGGTGCAGCAGTGTCCGGGAAAGGCCTCCGCGCTGATCCTGGCAGACGCGTGGCGCGGGCCACGCTGGCAGTGGCGTCAGCTCTAAGGACGCCAGGAGCCGGGCTGCGCCGCACTCGAACTTTCTCTCGGCCAGCCAACGAACGGGCCGGACCCCACGGGGTCCGGCCCGTTTCCGTTGCCCGGGCCACCGGCTCGGTGCTACGCGGCGTTGCGTAATACGGATTTCTCGGCGTGATCTGGACGGACGCTTTGTGCGCCATCGCCTGATCGGCCACATCTAACCTGTGAAACCACCGAACCAGGACGAAAGCGATGCCATGCAGGCCACTGTGACCGACCACCGCACCGACGTCGCCGTGCTCCGCCTGAGCGGCGAGCTCGACGCCGACACCGCCCCGAAACTCCACCATCTCCTCGCGGACCTGCTGGAACGGCCGGTCCCGCGGATCGTCGTCGACCTGTCCGCCCTCAACTTCTGCGACTCCGTCGGGCTCAGCGCCTTCATCACCGCCAAGCAGGTCATCACCGCACGAGGCGGCTGGCTGAGTTTCGCCGGCGCCAACCGTTTCCTCGTCGAACTGCTCGACACCGTGGGCCTGAGCCGGTACTTCGCGATCTTCCCGGAGGTGGAGGACGCCATCGCGGCGGCGCAGATATGACGGACCCCGCCGGACACGGCGTACGCCGCGCGGCCGACCCGATCGGCCCGCGCGTATGACGAGCGCCTAGCGGTCGTTGCGACGGCCGCGCGTATGACGAGCGCCTAGCGGTCGTTGCGCTGCCGGCGGCCGATGACCGCCCGGAACGCCATGGCGCCCGTGAGCCCGACGACCGCCTCGCGACGACCGCCTGGAGTGTGACGACCATCCGGGCCTTGCCACGTCGCCGCCCAGAGCGTCCGGCGGACGGCGCCAGCTTTCGCCCGGTATGACGAACGCCCGGCGGACCGTGTGGTCCGCCGGGCGTCTCGGCGTGGCGGAGGATACGAGATTCGAACTCGTGAGGGTGTGAACCCAACACGCTTTCCAAGCGTGCGCCCTAGGCCTCTAGGCGAATCCTCCGTCCGACAGGATACAGACCCGGTCCCACCGGTTTCCGCGGGACCACCCGGTGGCCCACCGGCCCCTGCGGGTACGCTGTCCCCAGCCCCTCGTGCGGCGCGTACCCCGTGAACCTCCCCAGGGCCGGAAGGCAGCAAGGATAAGCGGGCTCTGGCGGGTGCACGGGGGGTCCTTCACTTCTGGGGCACGCCGTTTGTTCTTGTCACACCCTCGACGGAGAATGGCGCGGTCGTCAGGAGGAGGCAGGAGTGGCACTGGCCCTCTACCGCAAGTACCGTCCTCGCACGTTTGCCGAGGTCATCGGGCAGGAGCACGTCACCGAGCCGCTGTCGCAGGCGTTGCGCAGCGGGCGGCTGCACCATGCCTATCTCTTCTCCGGCCCGCGCGGCTGCGGCAAGACCTCCAGCGCTCGCATCCTGGCCCGCTCGCTCAACTGTGAGCAGGGTCCCACTCCCGAGCCGTGCGGCACCTGCGGCTCCTGCAGGTCGCTGGCCAACGACGGCGCCGGTTCGATCGACGTCATCGAGATCGACGCGGCCAGTCACGGCGGCGTCGACGACGCGCGTGAGCTGCGGGAGAAGGCATTCTTCGCGCCCGCCAACAGCCGCTACAAGATCTATGTCATCGACGAGGCCCACATGGTGTCGTCGGCGGGCTTCAACGCGCTGCTCAAGCTGGTCGAGGAGCCGCCGGACTACGTCAAGTTCATCTTCGCCACGACCGAGCCGGAGAAGGTGCTCGGCACGATCCGGTCGCGGACCCATCACTACCCGTTCCGGCTGATCCCGCCGGCGGTGCTCCGGCCGTACCTTCAGCAGTTGACCGAGGCCGAGGGTATCCACGTCGACCCCACCGTCTTTCCCCTGGTCGTGCGGGCAGGCGGGGGCAGCGCGCGGGACACGCTGTCGGTCCTCGACCAGCTCATCGCCGGGGCCGGGCCCGAGGGCGTCGACTATGCGCGGGCGGTGGCGCTGCTGGGCGTGACCGACGTCGCCCTGATCGACGAGATGTGCGACGCGCTGGCCGCCGGCGACGGCGCCGCGGCCTACCAGACGATCGACCGTGTCGCCGAGGCCGGCCACGACCCTCGCCGCTTCGCGTCCGACCTGCTCGAACGCTTCCGTGACCTGATCGTCCTGCAACAGGTCCCGGACGCCGTCACCAAGGGCCTGATCGACGGCCCGGCCGACCAGCTCGAGCAGATGGGCGCCCAGGCGACCCGCCTCGGCCCGGCGACCCTCTCCCGCTGCGCCGACATCGTGCACAACGGTTTGGTCGAGATGCGCGGCACGACCGCACCGCGACTGCTGCTCGAACTCATCACCGCCCGCATGCTCCTGCCCGGCGCCGACGACTCCAGCGGCGCGCTCCTGCAGCGTCTGGAGCGCATGGAGCGGCGGCTCACCCTGACGTCCGACCACGATTCCGTACGCCCGGAGCACCCGTCCCCGGCGCCGACGCAGCCGTCGCCCACCACCGCATCATCGGTAGCCGGCGTCGGCTTGTCCGCGGCGCGCGCCGCGGCAGCAGCAGCCCGCCGCGGCCCTTCAGCAGGAAACTCACCCGCCGCCGGCCCACCCGCAGAGTCCGCACCCGTCACGCCCGCTTCCGTCGCGGAGCCCGCTCCCGCTTCCGTCGCGGAGCCCGCTCCCGCTTCCGTGGCGGGGCCCGCTCCCGCTCCCGTGGCGGGGCCCGCCCCCGTCCCCGCCCCCGCTCCGGTCGCGGGGCCCGCTCCCGCTGGGGTTGCCGGATCCGCCCCGACGAACGCCGTCTCCGCGTCGACCGGCGTAGCGGAGGGCGCAGGTGCCGCTACGGCCGCGACGGGCCACGGCGGCACCCATGAGCAGACAGGACACGGCGGCGCTGACGAGCGAGGTGGTCCCGAAGGAGTGGTGACCGGGCCGTTCGCTGGGTCGTCCGAGCCCGAGGCTTTCCCATCGAGGTCCACGTCCGACTCGTCTGCTCCCGCTTCCGCGACGCCGACGTCTCGGGCACCGGAACCGCGACGACCCGATCCGGCCGGTGTGGTGTCGGGCGCGTCGGGGCCGGCTGGTCTGGTGACTGAGGCGTCGGGCTCGGCTGGTGTGGTGCCTGGCGGGTCGCGGTCGGCTGGTGTCGTGCCGGGCGCGTCCGAGCCGGCCGGTCTGATGCCCGACGCACCTGAAGAGCCGGGCGTTGCGGCCGCTGCCGTGCCGGGGCAGCTCACCGTGGCATCGATCCGCGAGGTCTGGCCGCAGATCATGGTGGCGGTCGGCCGGAAGAGTAAGAAGATCGCCGCGCTGGCCCAGGGCGCCACGGTCCGCGAGCTCGAAGGCCAGACCGTCGTGCTGACGTTCCGCTTCCCCGCGCACGCCCGGATGGTCGCTGCGGAGCCGCAGCTCATCGCCGATGCGCTCTACGAGGAGCTCGGGGGCCGCTGGCAGATCCGCTGCGACGTGGCAGGCGAGGGCGGACCCTCGCAGGGAGGCGGCGGACGCCCCACACCCCGGGGCCCGCAGGACGGTGGCGGCCCGGCCCCCCGTGACCCGCAGGATGCGCATGGCCCGCAGGACTCCGGCTACCAGCAATCCCGGCCGGTTGTCCAGGACGCCCCGGAGCAGCGGACGCCCACTCAGGGACGCGGCGCACCGGGCGCGTCTGCCCGGCAGGCCGCGACCGCCTCCCAGGGCTCGGCCGACGAGGAGGACGACGGAGGCTGGCCGGAACCCGTCAAGCCCGGCGGACTGGCGTCTCCGACCCCCACCGCGGCCCAGGCCCCCACGCCGACCCAAGCTCCCATCGCGGACCATGCCGCGACAGCGGACCATGCCGCGACGGCGGGGCAGGTCGCAACGGTGGGCCAGGCGGCAATGACGGGCCAGGCGGCGACGGTGGGCCAGGCGGCAATGACGCGCCAGGCGGCGACGATGGGCCAGGCGGCAATGACGCGCCAGGCGGCGACGGTGGGCCAGGCGGCAATGACGCGCCAGGCGGCGACGGTGGGCCAGGCGGCAATGACGGGCCAGGCCGCAACGGTAGGCGAGGCGGCAATGCCGGGCCGGGTCGCGACGGTGGGGCAGGCGGCGACGGCGGGCCAGGTCGCCACCACGGGACACGCCCCGGCAGCGGATCAGGTCCCGGGCCCGGCTTCGATCCGGGTCGAGGATCAGGCGGCTTCTCCCTCCGGGGCTGTTTCTACGGCGGCGGAGGAGGGCGACGACGATTGGCCCGAGCCCGTGGTTCCCGGGCGGATTGGCGACCCTGGGAGCGGTGCGGGCAACAGTGCCGATGCCGGCCGGGATCGCGCCGCCTCGGTGCCTGAAACGCGGGCGGTTCCTCGTAACGATCCACCCGGGACAGTCGCCGGATCGAGCGGGTCGAGTGCGCCGAGCCGGGGGATCGCCGCGGCTCGGGCCGCGGCGGCCCGGGGTGCGGCCGCCCGGGGTGCGGCGGCCGCTGGCGGACGTGCCGCACCGCACGCAGCTCCGAGCGGAGCCGCAGCCGGCGCGAGCCGCGGCCACGCCGCCGGAAGCACCTCCTGGTCCGACGGCTCACCGACCGAGGAGGCGCCGTACGACCCCGAGTACGACGGCCCGCTCCCAGGAGCCGGTGGCCGCGGCCACGACATGGCCGGCGGTGGCTATGGCTCGGTCCAGGGTGGCGACGAGGCGGCTCGCGGCGCCCACGGGACAGTTCGGGACGGGGCAGTCCGCGCGGCCAACGGCGCGCCGGGCGACGCCAACGGAACCACTCGCGCGGCTGGTGGGGCGCTGGGCGGGGCCAACGCAACCACTCGTGCGGGCAGCGGCGCGCTGGGCGGGGCGAACGCAACCACTCGTGCGGGCAGCGGCGCGCTGGGCGGGGTCAACGGAACCACTCGGGCGGGCGGCGGGGCGCTCGGGGCCAACGCGACCGTGCGCGGAGCCGCCGGGAGCGGCGGGGATCCGGCGGCGTGGGAGGGGTTCGATCCCGGTGACGAGCCGCTCGACGACGTGATCGACGAGAAGACGGCGCGGCAGAGCAGTGAGCAGCAGGCCGTGCGGCTGCTGCAGGAGGTCTTCGGGGCGGAGAAGATCAGCGAGTCCTGACCCGGCTGCCGCGGTTCGCCGCTGCGCACGGGACAATGAAGCCGACCATCCCCCTGACTGAGGAGATTCGTATGCGCCCCGGTGGACAGCCGAACATGCAGCAGATCATGAAGCAGGCGCAGAAGATGCAGCAGCAGGTCGCCCAGGCGCAGGCCGAGCTGGCCGAGGCCGAGCTCACCGGCACCGCCGGTGGTGGCCTCGTCACCGTGGTCGTGACCGGACTCGGCGAGTTCAAGTCCGTGAAGATCGACCCGAAGGCGGTCGACGCCGACGACGTCGAGACGCTCGAGGATCTGGTGCTTGCGGCGATCCACAATGCCGCCGAGGCGCAGCGGGAGCTCACCGAGCAGAAGATGGGCCCGGCCACCGGCGGTCTCGGTGGCCTGACCCTGCCGGGGTTCTGAGCCCGTGTACGAAGGCGCCATCCAGGACCTGATCGACGAGCTGGGCCGGCTCCCGGGCGTCGGCCCCAAGAGCGCCCAGCGGATCGCGTTCCACATCCTCTCCGCGGATCCCGCCGACGTGAACCGGCTGGCCACCTCCCTGCGCAAGGTGAAGGAGCTGGTCCGCTTCTGCACGACCTGCTTCAACGTCGCCGAGTCCGAGCAGTGCCGGGTGTGCCGGGACACGCGCCGTACCAACGAGGTGCTCTGCGTCGTCGAGGAGCCCAAGGACGTCGTGGCGATCGAGCGCACCGGCGAGTTCCGCGGGCGGTATCACGTCCTGGGTGGCGCCATCAATCCGCTGGAGGGCATCGGGCCCGACAACCTGCGCATTCGCGAGCTCCTGGCCCGCCTCGGCACGGGTGAGGTGCGGGAGCTGATCCTGGCCACCGACCCGAACACCGAGGGTGAGGCGACCGCCACCTATCTGGCGCTGATGGTGAAGCCGATGGGGATCGCGGTGACCCGGCTGGCGAGCGGGCTGCCGGTCGGCGGCGATCTGGAGTACGCGGACGAGATCACATTGGGCCGCGCGTTCGAAGGGCGCCGCGCGGTCTGACAGCGTCGGCCGAATGTCCATTCGTTAATCGCCATATATGAAGGCGTCTCTCGAACCGGAAATTGCGCCATCGGCCTAACGGCCGAGTGTTGACCACCCAGCCTCCCACGGCCGTACGACCTGCTTATCGGCCGCGCGGCCCCTCGGCGGTCTCTCTAAGTTTCCGACCGGTAACTCTCGTCAATCGCCCGATATCTTACGCTTCTCGGCCGCGTACACCGTAAATTTCGGTCTTGGCGGACACTCAGATAACGGTCACATCACGGGCGAGACACGAACAGCAGTCGCGAGGCGGTGGTGGCCTTGACCACATCCCCGCAGTAGGTGAATGTTCCTAACGATGGCGGCACACACGCCATCCGGTGCCCCCGCTTCCCCGGCCGACCAGGCCGCGGTATTCGGGGGACGGCACTCGAGGCTTGCGTAACCGATCGGTTGCCGGAGCACTACGGGAGCCATCGCCTCGCGGCCTTGGACCTGTGGTGTCGGCAGCCGGGGAAAGGACCGGCGGTTAGATGTCGATCGGCCCAGAGGCGTCGATTACCGATGAGCGTTCGGCGCCCACCGACGACCCCGCCGACGTCCGCGACAGCGGCGAGAAGGCGGTCGCCGGCCGGTCGCTGAAGCAGATCGCCTGGCGGCGGCTCAAGCGTGACAAGGTCGCCATGACCGGCGGCGCGGTCGTGATCGGTCTCGTGATCATTGCGATCCTCGCGCCGCTGCTCACGCGGTGGTGGGGACACCCGATCAACGAGTTCCACAATGACCAGATCGATCCCACCCTCGGCACGCCGATCGGTCCCTGGGGCGGCATCAGCAAGGAATTCATCTTCGGCGTGGAGCCGACGTCCGGCCGTGACGTCTTCAGCCGCATCGTCTACGGCGCACAGACCACCCTGGTCGTCGCGGTGTTCTCCGCGATCGTTTCCACCGTGCTCGGCAGCCTGTTCGGCCTCGCCGCCGGCTACCTGGGCGGCTGGGTCGACTCGGTGATCAGCCGGGTGATGGACTTCCTGCTGGCGTTCCCGCAGCTGCTCTTCGCGATCGCCCTGGTCTCCGTCCTCCCCGACGACCTGTTCGGACTGGACGGGCGCTGGTCGCGAGTGATCGTGCTGATCGGCGTCATCGGCTTCTTCGGCTGGCCGTACATCGGGCGCATCGTCCGCGGGCAGACGCTCTCCCTGCGGGAGCGGGAGTTCGTCGAGGCCTCGAAGAGCCTCGGTGCCCGGTCGGGACGCATCCTCTTCCGGGAGCTGCTGCCCAACCTGGCCGCGCCGATCCTCGTCTACACCACCTTGATCATCCCCACCAACATCCTGACGGACGCCGCGCTGAGCTTCCTGGGTGTGGGCATTCCGCCGCCGAATCCCTCGTGGGGCGGCATGCTGTCGGAGGCGTTGAGCTACTACACGTCCGATCCGATGTACATGATCATTCCGGGCGTCATGATCTTCGTGACCGTACTGGCCTTCAACCTCTTCGGTGACGGCCTGCGTGACGCCCTCGATCCGAAGGCCCGTTGATCACCGCAGGGTGACACGTGCCCGGTGCACCATCGCATGGTTCACGGAACCAATGGTTCCGTTTCGAGGAGGTAGGAGAACAGGTGGTCAGCAAGACAAGGGTGGTGGCGGCCGCTGGTGCCGTCGTCGCGTTGGGGCTCACCGCCGCTTGCGGTGGCAACTCCAGCAGCGAGAACAAGAGCGGCGAGGGTAAGAGCGCCTTCAACGCCGCGGTCACGTCGGTCGTCAACGCGAGCGACAA
Source organism: Couchioplanes azureus (assembly GCF_014648355.1). GTDB lineage: Bacteria > Actinomycetota > Actinomycetes > Mycobacteriales > Micromonosporaceae > Actinoplanes > Actinoplanes azureus. The sequence goes on along the minus strand of NZ_BMQY01000001.1, from coordinate 1,130,361 downwards.
GAAGGGCGGCACGCTCAACCTGTGGAGCTCGCAGGACGCCGACTCGTGGGACCCCGTCCGGGGTTACTACGCCTTCGTGTGGAATCTCAACCGCCTCTACACCCGCAAGCTGATGGACTACGCCGCGGCGCCCGGTAAGTCGGGCCTCGAGCTGAAGCCCGACCTCGCGGCGGCGGCGCCCGAGATCAGCGCGGACAAGAAGACCTACACCTTCAAGCTGAAGTCGGGCATCAAGTTCGACGACGGCACCCCGATCACGTCGAAGGACATCAAGTACGGCATCGAGCGCGTCTTCGCGCAGGACGTCGTTCCCGGTGGGCCGACGTACCTGATCGAGCACCTGGACCAGGGCCAGAACTACAAGGGCCCCTACAAGGACACCGACCCCAACAAGCTGGGCCTGAAGTCGGTCGAGACGCCGGACGACTCGACCATCGTCTTCAAGCTCGCCAAGCCGTTCGGTGACCTGCCCTACCTGCTCGCCATGCCGGGCGCGGGCCCCGTCCCGAAGGCCCGGGACACCGGCGCCAAGTACGGCGAGAAGCCGGCCGCCTCGGGCCCGTACATGATCACCGAGTACGCCCCGGGCAAGAGCCTCAAGATGGTGCGCAACCCGAACTGGGACCCCAGCACCGACACGATCCGCAAGGCGCTGCCGGACGCGGTCAACCTGACCATCACGACCAACGCCGAGGACCTGGACTCCCGGCTGCTGGCCGGCACCGCCGACATCGACACCGGCCAGACCGGTGTGCAGGCGAAGGCCCGCGCCGAGATCCTGCAGGACCCGAAGAAGAAGGCCTACTCGGACGCGCCGAGCACCGGCTTCATCCGGTACGCGGCCATGTCCACCAAGGTCGCGCCCTTCGACAACATCGAGTGCCGCAAGGCCGTGATCTACGCGGCCGACCCGACCTCGCTGCAGACCGCCCGTGGCGGCCCGGTGGCCGGTGGCGACATCGGCACGAACATGCTGCCGCCGAACATCGCCGGCTCCGACCCGAACTACGACCCGTACGGTCGCCTGCCGGGCAAGCCGCAGCCGGACAAGGCCAAGCAGGCGCTCGCCGCCTGTGGCAAGGCCGAGGGCTTCAACACGATCATCGCGGTCCGTAACAACCGTCCCGCCGAGGTCAAGACCGCCGAGGCGCTCCAGGCCGCGCTGGGCGCCGTGGGCATCAAGGCCACCATCGACCAGTACGACGGCTCGCAGGTCGCGTCGGTCACGGGCTCGCCGGACAACGTCCACAAGAAGGGCTACGGCATCATCATCGGCGGCTGGGGTGCCGACTGGCAGACCGGCACCGGTTACCTGCAGGCGCTCGTGGACAGCCGTTACATCCAGAAGAACGGCAACTACAACCTGGCCGAGATCTCGGACCCGTCGATCGACAAGATGTTCGACGAGGCCGCCCTGCAGACCGACCCGGCCAAGGCCGCGGAGATCTACAAGCAGCTCAACCAGAAGGTCATGGAGGGCGCGTACTACCTGCCCTTCGTCTTCGACAAGGCGCTCAACTACCGCAACCCGCGGCTGACGAACGTCTACGTCCACGACGCGTTCGGCATGGTCGACTTCCAGGCCCTCGGCGTCAGCGACGGTAAGTAGGAAAACCTCGCCCGCATTCAGTAACGGGTAGATCGAAGGGCAGGTGAAGGCCGCCCGCAGTAGGCGGGCGCCGGTTCCGCAAGGAATCGGCGCCCGCTCGCTGTTCGGCCGAATGTCGTGCTGACTTACCTCATCCGGCGGATCGTCAACGCCGTGATCACCCTGCTGGTGGTCACGCTGGTGACCTTCGGCATCTTCTTCGCCGTGCCGACGATCACGGGCAGTGATCCGGCGCTGCTCTACATCGGCAAGACCGCCGACGAGGCATCGCTGGAGGGCATCCGGACCAAGCTGGGCCTGGACGAGCCGATCATGGTGCAGTACGGCCAGTTCCTGAAGGGCCTGGTGGTCGGCCGGGACTACGCCAACGGCAACGACGTCACGCACTGCGACGCGCCCTGTCTCGGCTACTCGTTCAAGACCGAGCAGGAGGTGACGCCCCTGCTGCTCAGCGACATCCCGGTCACCCTGTCGCTGGCGATCGGCGCCGCCGTGCTGTGGGTCATCGCCGGCGTGGCGACCGGCGTGCTGTCCGCGCTCCGAAGAGGTAGCTTCCTCGACCGGGCGGCGATGACGGGAGCCCTGGCCGGCGTCTCGCTACCCATCTACTTCACCGGCCAGGTGGCGTTGCTGGTCTTCGTCCACGAGCTCGGCTGGCTTCCGGACACCGGCTACACGCCCATCACCGAGGACCCGGCGGCGTGGTTCACCGGCCTGATCCTTCCCTGGGTCACGCTGGCCTTCCTCTTCGCCGCCACCTACGCGCGGCTCACCCGCGCCAACATGCTCGAGACGCTCGGTGAGGACTACATCCGCACCGCGCGCTCCAAGGGTCTGCGCGAGCGTACGGTCATCGGAAAGCACGGCCTGCGCTCCGGCCTGACCCCGCTGGTCACCGTCTTCGGCCTCGACTTCGGTGCCCTGCTCGCCGGCGCCATCCTCACCGAGCAGGTGTTCAACCTGCGCGGCCTCGGATATCAGGCGCTGACGGCGATCCGCCAGAACGACCTGCCGGTGATCCTCGGGGTGACCCTGCTGGCGGCGGGCTTCATCGTGATCATCAACCTCATCGTCGACCTGCTCTACAGCGTGATCGACCCGCGCGTACGGCTGGGCTGAGGAGAGAACCATGTCGACAGACTCCCTCACGGGCCTCACGCTGCCGGGCAACCGCGGCACCCGGCCGTTCCTCGAGGTCAAGGACCTCACCGTCCGCTTCGAGACCGACGACGGCATCGTCCAGGCGGTCAGCTCGTCGTCCTTCGCGGTCGAGCGCGGCAAGACCCTGGGCATCGTCGGCGAGTCCGGCTCCGGCAAGAGCGTGACGTCGCTCGCCGTCCTGGGCCTGCACCGGACCCGCAGCAACGCCAAGGTGTCCGGGCAGATCTGGCTGGACGATCAGGAGCTGGTCACCGCCACCGACGAGCAGGTGCGCCTGCTGCGCGGCGGCAAGATGGCGATGATCTTCCAGGATCCGCTGAGCGCGATGCACCCGTACTACACCGTCGGGGCGCAGATCGTGGAGGCGTACCGGGTGCACAACCCGAAGGCCTCCAAGAAGGAGGCCCGGGAGCGCGCGATCGACATGCTCGCCCGGGTCGGCATCCCGCAGCCCGAGAAGCGCTTCGGCGAGTACGGCCACCAGTTCTCCGGCGGCATGCGCCAGCGGGCGATGATCGCCATGGCGCTGGTCAACGACCCGAAGCTGCTGATCGCGGACGAGCCCACCACGGCGCTCGACGTGACCGTGCAGGCGCAGATCCTCGACCTGATCCGGGACCTGCAGGAGGAGTTCGGCTCCGCGGTCATCATGATCACGCACGACCTGGGCGTCGTGGCGGAGCTCGCCGACGACGTCCTGGTCATGTACGGCGGAAAGATCATCGAGCGCGGCCCGGCCGCCGACGTGTTCCACGAGCCGCAGCACCCGTACACCTGGGGTCTGCTGGGGTCGATGCCGCGCCTCGACCGCGAGGTGCGCGACCGGCTCACCCCGGTGAAGGGCACGCCGCCGAGCCTCATCAACCTGCCGTCCGGCTGTGCGTTCCACCCCCGGTGCCCGTACGCGGGCCGCAACGGTGACCGGTCCTTCACCGAGGTGCCGGAGCTGCGCGGGGGCGTGCACGCGGTCGCATGCCACATGTCGGCCGACCAGCGCCGGACGATCTTCGAGCAGGAAGTCGCTCCGAACCTGTGAGCGCGAGCGGGAGTGGAAACAAGATGACTGAGAATCTGCTCGAGGTCAGCGGCCTCCAGATGCACTTCCCCATCACCAAGGGCCTGTTCAAGCGCCAGGTCGGTGCGGTGCGTGCGGTGGACGGCATCGATCTGTCGGTGAAGGCGGGCGAGACGCTCGGCCTGGTCGGCGAGTCCGGCTGTGGCAAGTCCACCACCGGCCGGCTGATGACCCGCATCCTCGAGCCGACCGGCGGCAAGGTCGTCTTCGAGGGCCGCGACGTCACCCACCTGGGCAACAAGGGCCTGCGCCCGCTCCGCCGCGATGTGCAGATGATCTTCCAGGATCCGTACTCGTCGCTGAACCCGCGGCACACGGTCGGCACGATCATCTCGGCGCCGCTGCAGATCCAGAAGATGCCGACCCCGAACGGCCTCAAGCGCGCGGTGCAGGACCTGCTCAAGCTGGTCGGCCTCAACCCGGAGCACTACAACCGCTACCCGCACGAGTTCTCCGGCGGCCAGCGCCAGCGCATCGGCATCGCGCGCGCCCTGGCGCTGCGGCCGAAGCTGATCGTCGCCGACGAGCCGGTGTCCGCGCTGGACGTGTCGATCCAGGCCCAGGTGGTCAACCTCCTCGACGACCTGCAGCGCGAGTTCGACCTGACCTACGTGTTCATCGCGCACGACCTGTCGGTGGTCCGGCACATCTCGGACCGCGTCGCGGTCATGTACCTGGGCAAGGTCGTCGAGATCGCCGACCGCGACCAGCTCTACAAGAACCCGCGGCACCCGTACACGGTGGCGCTGATGTCGGCCGTCCCGGTCCCGGACCCGGCCCGCCGCGACCGCGCGCAGCGCGAGCGCGTGCTGCTGACCGGCGACGTGCCGAGCCCGATCAACCCGCCGTCGGGCTGCCGCTTCCGGACCCGCTGCTGGAAGGCGCAGGAGATCTGCGCCACGGAGGAGCCGCCGCTGGTCCCGCGGCTCCACGACCCGGCCTCGCACCAGACGGCCTGCCACTTCCCGATCGAGGAGAACGAGACGGTGTCGGGCCGGCGGCCGGCGGGGACGCCCGCATAAAGAGCAAGAGCTTCATGTCGTAGCTCGGTGGGTGGTGCTGACCGTCGCTCCCGCCGAGGCCGGGCATGGGGATCCAGGAGCCGGCGCTCCAGAGCGGATCCCCATGCCCTTCTTTGTGCGTGAGTGGTCGCTCTCAACCCCAGGTGATCTGCGGCGACGGATAGAAGTTCACGTTTCGCAGCTCCCAGCGGGGGCCATGGGCGCCGAGGCGGTCCGCGAACGAGTCCCAGTCGTGCGCGGCGCGTGCGGACCAGCCCAGTTCCGCGATGGCCGGGAGGCGGGGAAACGCCATGAACTCGATGTCGTCCAGGGTGCGCAGGGTCTCGGACCAGAGGGGAGCCTCGACGCCGAGGATCGCCGGCTCGTCCACCGCGGCCACGCGGGTCGCCGGATCCCAGTCATAGGCGGTCCGTACCTCGATGTAGCCGGCCCAGGACAGGCCCAGCGGGGTGGTGCGGTCGTACTTCATGTCGAGGTACGCCTGGTTGGCCGGTGACATGACCACCTTCGTGCCCCGGGCGACGGCGGCCGCCACGGTGGCGTTGGCCGGGGCGGTGTCCCAGTACTGGGCGATGGCGGCGGCCGACTCCGGGGACTTGGCGATCTCGTTCCAGCCGAACGCGGTCTTGCCGTGCCGGGCCACCAGGGGCAGCACCCGCGCCATGAAGCTGCGATAGTCGGCCTCGGGCGTGGCATGCGCCTCGTCGCCGCCGATGTGCAGGTACGGCCCGGGCGTCAGGGCGGCCAGCTCGCGGAGCACGTCGTCGACGAACCGGTACGTCGTCTCGGAGCCGATGCACAGCGAGCTGTATCCGACGGCGGTGTCCGTCCGGGGCGGCGGCGCCACCCCGTCACAGGTCAGCTCCGGATAGGCCACCTGGGCGGCGTTCACGTGCCCCGGCATGTCGATCTCCGGCACGATGGTCACGAACCGCGCGGCGGCGTACCGGACAAGATCGCTGTATTGGGCCTTGGTGAGGTAGCCGGGACCGGCGCCGTCGACGCCGGTGCCCGGACCGCCGCTCACGGTGGTCAGGCGGGGCCAGCTGTCGATCTGGATGCGCCACCCCTGGTCGTCCGAGAGGTGCAGGTGCAGGTGGTTGACCTTGAACCGGCTGATCTCGTCGATGTAGCTCTTGATCTCGTCGGGGGTGTGGAAGTGCCGGGCCAGATCCAGCATCGCGCCACGGTAGGCGAACCGCGGATGGTCGACGATGCTGCCGCCGGCGACGACCCACGAGCGTGCGACCGGCGTCGGCGAGTCGATCTGGGCGGGCAGTAGTTGCAGCAGGGTCCGCGTCCCGGCGAAGAGCCCGGCCGGCCGGTTCGCCCGGATGGTGATCGCGGAGGCGCCGACGGTGAGCCGGTAGCCCTCGTCGCCGAGCCGCTCCTCGCCCGCGCCGAGCAGCAGGGCGATCGAGGGTGCGGCACGGCGCGCGATCGGCAGGACCGGCAGCGGGTAGCCGGTCGCCGGGCGCAGGTCCTCGGCCAGCCGCTCGCCGACGGCACGGGCCTCGGGGGAGCCGGGCTGGGTCCGGATGACGGTACGCGGCCCGAGCCGGAACCTGGTGCCGGAGTCGGGGGTGACCTGCACCGGGGCCGGAATGACGCCGGTCAGCGCCGGGGTGCCGGGCGGCGTGGCGGCCGAGGCCAGCGCGGGCGCCACGACCACGGGCAGGCCCAGCACGGCCAGGGCGAGCAGACGGGTGAGCACGGGTTTGGCCATGCCCGACGCTACATAGAACCGCATCTATCTGTAAAGCTTCCTGCGGGTTAACCGTGCGGGCGGTGCAGGATGCCGACCGCGACGGCGTGCACCGCCTCCAGGTCCTCCGCGTGCTTCAGCGTCGTCCGGGCGCCGGTGACGGTGTACCACTCGGCGGCGTCCTTGTACTGCACGCGGACCACGGCCTGATCGCCGGCGAGCTCGGTGCGCAGGGTCAGCTCGCCGGTCACGACACCCACCTCGTCGGTCATCACCCCGCCCTGACCGGCGACGATGTCCGTGGTCCGGCTGTCGGCCCCGGCCGTCGGGGGGCCGGCCGGCGCCTGGTCGGCGGGCGCGGCGTCGGGCGTGTCGGTCATCGGCACTTCTCCAGCATGTCGGTGAGCGCGGCCTTCTCCTTGTCGGTCACCGTCAGTTCCCAGCGGGACTTCACGGTAATCCAGTCGGCGGCGTACTGGCACCACGCCTCGGTGCGCTCGGGCTTCCAGGTGGACGGGTCCTGGTCGCCCTTGGACCGGTTGGCGGCCGCCGACACCGCGACGAGCTGCGGGTCGTCCAGGTCGTTGGCGAACTCCTCCCGCCGTTGCGTGGTCCAGGAGCTCGCCCCCGAACGCCACGCGTTGGCCAGGGGCACCATGTGGTCGATGTCCACCTTCGCCGGATCGGTGAGCCGGTCGCCGTCGTACACGCTGACCCACGTACCCGCGACGACGTTGCAGCCGGAGACCTTGACCTTGGTTCCGTCCCGCTTGAGGACGGTGTCCCGGACGTCGCAGTTGTCGCCGGTGCTGCGCCAGTGCGGGAACTTGTCGCGGCTGTAGCCGCGCATCGATCCGGCCTTGGCGACGGTCAGCCCGGCCAGCCGGGCCCGGACGTCGCCGGAGTTACGGGTGGAGCTGATGCCGCCCGGATCCGAGCCCGGGTCGGTGACGGTCACCTCGCAGCCGGCGGCGGCGAGACAGGTCAGCAGGGCGGCAGCGAGACGGACGGTCCATCGGGGAGCGGGGGAAGCGGGGGGAATGGGCACGAATCCAGCGTAGGCAGGGCATGCCCGTTTCGCTCCGGACGTCATCCCTGCCGGGATCCTCCCGCCCGCCGGGTACGCCGCCGGCCCGCGGCCGGCGGCGTACGGAACGGCTCAGCCGGCGCGGTTGACGGCGCTGGTCACGGCCTTGATGGACGCGGTCACGATGTTCGCGTCGAGGCCCACGCCCCAGACCGTGCGACCGTTGACCTCGCACTCCACATAGGCCGCGGCCTGGGCGTCCTCACCCGAGGTCAGGGCGTGCTCGGCGTAGTCCAGCACCCGCACCTTGATCGCCAGTGGCTCGAGCGCCTGCACGTACGCGTCGATCGGGCCGTTGCCGACGCCGATGAGCGGGCGGCGGGCGCCGCGGTGCCGGACCTCCGCGTCGATCTCGACCTTGCCGTCCACCGTGGCGGTCGAGTAGCGGTCCAGATCGATGACGCCGGACGGCTGATGGTCGACGAGGTACTCGGTGGCGAAGATGTCCCACATCTGCTGCGGGCCGACCTCGCCGCCCTCGGCGTCGGTGACGTGCTGCACCACGCCGGAGAACTCGATCTGCAGCCGCCGCGGCAGGTCGAGCTTGTGCTCCTCCTTCATGATGTACGCCACCCCGCCCTTGCCGGACTGCGAGTTGACCCGGATGACCGCCTCGTACGTGCGGCCCACGTCCTTCGGGTCGATGGGCAGGTACGGCACGCCCCAGGCGAACTCGTCCACGTCCTTGCCCGCCGCCGTCGCGTCCGCCTGCAGCGCGTGCAGGCCCTTGTTGATCGCGTCCTGGTGCGAGCCCGAGAACGCCGTGTAGACCAGGTCGCCCACGTACGGGTGCCGCTCGTGCACCGGCAGCTGGTTGCAGTACTCCACCGCGCGCTTGATCTCGTCGATGTTCGAGAAGTCGATCATCGGGTCGACGCCCTGGGAGAACAGGTTCAGCCCCAGCGTCACGAGGTCGACGTTGCCGGTGCGCTCGCCGTTGCCGAACAGGCAGCCCTCGACGCGGTCGGCGCCGGCCAGCACGCCCAGCTCGGCGGCGGCCACGGCGGTGCCGCGGTCGTTGTGCGGGTGCAGGCTCAGCACGATGCTGTCGCGCCGGGGCAGGTTGCGGTGCATCCACTCGATGCTGTCCGCGTACACGTTGGGGGTGGCCATCTCGACCGTCGCCGGCAGGTTGATGATCAGCGGGCGGGCCGGGGTGGGGTCGATCACGTCGATGACCGCCGAGCAGACCTCCAGCGCGTAGTCCAGCTCGGTGCCGGTGTAGGACTCCGGCGAGTACTCGTAGAAGATGTCGGTGTCCGGGGTGTGGATCTCCGCGTACTTCTGGCAGAGCCGGGCCCCGGTGGTGGCGATGTCGGTGATGCCGTCGCGGTCGAGGCCGAAGACGACCCGGCGCTGCAGCGTCGACGTCGAGTTGTAGAAGTGCACGATCGCGCGCTTGGCGCCGCGGATCGACTCGAACGTGCGGTCGATGAGGTGCTCCCGGCACTGGACCAGCACCTGGATCGTCACGTCGTCCGGGATCAGGTCCTGCTCGATGAGCTGACGGACGAAGTCGTAGTCGGTCTGGCTGGCGGCCGGGAAGCCGACCTCGATCTCCTTGTAGCCCATGGCGACGAGCAGGCTGAACATTCGCCGCTTGCGCTCGGGGGACATCGGGTCGATCAGGGCCTGGTTGCCGTCGCGCAGGTCCACGGCGCACCACCGCGGCGCGGACTCGGTGCGCCGCGACGGCCACTGACGGTCGGGCAGGTCGACGGCGAACTGTTGCTGGTACGGGGTGTAGCGCCCGAACGGCATCCGGCTGGGGCGCTGCCGGGCGATCGGATCGACGATTGCGTCGCTGGACATGCGAGCTCCTCGGAGGAGGTTGGTCAGTTCAAGAGGACCGACCGGCGCGCGTCAACTCCGCGACGAGGTGCCGGCCTCGGTTGGGGCCTCGTCGCGGCGGCGAAGAAGGAGTGCCTGCCACATGTCGAACGTCACCCTACGTGGTCACCTGGGCCGTCGCTAACTGTACGCCCGGATCGTGGGAAACCGGCCGCTCACGCGGACCACGTCACGCGGACGGGGAGGCCGCCGGCGCCGCTCCTGCGGCCGAGGGGCGCACCGCCGGCGGCGTCGTGGGCGGCGGGGACGCCAGCCCCATCGGGTCGCCGCCGGTGACCGGGCCGGGCAGGCCCACGCTGGGTGGCGGCGCGGCCGGCGTGCCCGCGATGGTGAGCGTCCCGAAGGTGACCTTGGCCGCGGTCAGCAACCCGTCGTCCGAGTAGCAGTAGATACCGACGTCGACCGGCGCGGACAGCGAGGCGGAGATCGTGTCGACCGCGAAGCAGCTGCCCGACGAGCCCGGCAGGGGCTGCGCGGCGGTCACCGAGAGGGCGGCCTGGCGGTCGGTGAAGACGGGCAGCCACTGGCGGAAGACCCGCTGCACCTTGGGGTCGTACTTCCTCGGCACGGGTTCGCCCCGGTCGGCGACGCGTACGCAGAAGGGCGCGACCGGGTTCGTGGCCGACGGGACGGCGCACTGGAAGAGACCCGCGGCGGTCTCGGCGATCGCGACGTCGGTCGTACCCCCGAGCGCGCCGCCGGGCACGTCCACCCGCCAGCTGCCGTCCGCGGCGACCGTCGCCGTGATCGTGCGGGGCGACTCGCCCGGCACGCTGAGCGTGTAGAGCGCCGCGAAGCGGTGGTCCTGGGCGCGGGCGGCGCGGGCGGCCAGCTCGATGCGGGCGTCCGTGGCCTCGGGCGCCGGGGCCGGCGACGAGGCGGCCGGCGGCCCGGCGGGCGCCGCGTCGCCGCAGGCGGCGACGCCGGCGGTCAGCAGGGCGGCGGCCAGCGCGGACAGCACACGCGAGGCGGGACGGGAGCGCATCGAGACATTCTCGCCTCTCCTCACCCGTACGGTCGCCGTGCCGTCGTCCGGCGTGTCGCGCGACCCCGGCGTGTCCCCTGGATACCGAGGTCGTGTCGGCCCCCACCGGGCCGGATGCTGGGATCGCCTGTCAAAGATCGAGACGGGCGCGGCTAGTCTGGTCTGCGATTGACTCGACCGACGCCGCCGGCCGGACCGCCGGCGGCGTCGGCACGTGCGGCGTGGAGGGAGTCGACTGCCGTGGGCGTGGTGGTGCAGAAGTACGGCGGTTCGTCGGTGGCGGATGCGGAGCGCATCAAGCGGGTGGCGGAGCGGATCGTGGACGCCCGCAAGGCGGGTCACGACGTGGTGGTCGTGGTCTCCGCGATGGGCGACACCACGGACAACCTGCTCGACCTGGCCAACCAGGTCAGCCCGCTGCCGCCCGGCCGCGAGCTCGACATGCTGCTGACCGCCGGCGAGCGCATCTCGATGGCGCTGCTCGCGATGGCGATCCACAACCTCGGGTTCGAGGCCCGGTCGTACACCGGCTCCCAGGCCGGCGTGCTGACCACCGCGGTGCACGGCAAGGCCCGGATCATCGACGTGACGCCCGGCCGGCTGCGTACCGCGCTGGACGAGGGCGCCATCGCGATCGTCGCCGGCTTCCAGGGCGTCTCGCAGGACACCAAGGACATCACCACGCTGGGCCGCGGCGGTTCGGACACCACGGCGGTCGCGCTCGCGGCGGCGCTCGACGCCGACCTCTGCGAGATCTACACGGACGTGGACGGCGTCTTCACCGCCGACCCGCGGATCGTCCCCGACGCGCGCCAGATCGAGAAGATCACCTACGAGGAGATGCTCGAGCTGGCGGCCGGCGGGGCGAAGGTGCTGATGTTGCGATGCGTGGAGTACGCGCGCCGGTTCAAGGTGCCGATCCACGTACGCTCGTCGTACTCCAACAAGCAGGGCACTGTCGTCACGGGATCGATGGAGGACCCGAACGTGGAACAAGCGCTGATCACCGGGGTCGCCCACGACCGGAGCGAAGCCAAGATCACGATCGTCGGCGTGCCCGACGAGCCCGGCTCGGCCGGCCGCATCTTCGAGACGGTGGCGCAGGCTGAGATCAACATCGACATGATCGTGCAGAACGTGTCGACCGAGGGCACCGGGCGCACCGACATCTCGTTCACGCTGCCCAAGGCCGACGGCCCGGTCGCGATGGCGGCGCTGGACAAGATCAAGGAGCAGATCAAGTTCAAGAGCCTGCTCTTCGACGACCACGTGGGCAAGGTGTCGCTCGTCGGCGCCGGCATGCGCTCGCACCCGGGCGTCGCCGCGTCCTTCTTCGCCTGCATCGGCGAGGCCGGCGTCAACATCGAGATGATCTCCACCTCGGAGATCCGCGTCTCGGTGGTCTGCCGCGACAGCGACCTCGACACCGCCGTCCGCGCCGTGCACGACACCTTCGAGCTGGGCGGCACCGAGACCGCCGTCGTGTACGCGGGCACCGGACGGTAGCGCCGCGCATGGGGTCGCCGCCCACCCTCGCCGTCGTCGGAGCCACCGGTTCCGTCGGCACGGTGATGCGCGAACTGCTGACCTCCCGGCGCAACGTGTGGGGCGAGATCCGCCTGGTGGCCTCGAGCCGGTCGGCGGGCAAGGAGCTCGCGTGCCGCGGCGAGCAGCTCCCCGTCCACGAGCTCACCCCCGAGGTGTTCGACGGCGTCGACATCGCGATGTTCGACGTCCCCGACGGGGTCTCCCTCGCCTGGGCGCCGGTCGCGGTCTCCCGCGGCGTCACCGTCGTCGACAACTCGTCGGCGTTCCGCATGGATCCCGAGGTGCCCCTGGTCGTCCCGGAGGTCAACCGGGAGGACCTGCGGCACCGCCCCCGCGGCATCGTGTCCAACGCCAACTGCACCACGATGGCCATGATCATGGCCATCGCCCCGCTGCACCGCGAGTACGGCCTGCGCGAGCTGGTCCTCGCGTCGTACCAGGCCGTCTCCGGCGCCGGCCAGATCGGCGTCGACACCCTGCACGACCAGCTCAGCAAGGTGGCCGGCGACCGCGCCCTGGGCTCGCGCCCGGGCAACGTCCGCCAGGCGGTCGGCGACGACCTGGGCCCGTTCCCGGCCCCGCTCGCCCTCAACGTGGTCCCCTGGTCCGGTGACCTGGCCCCGGACGGCTGGTCCTCGGAGGAGCTGAAGCTCCGCAACGAGTCCCGCAAGATCCTCGGCCTGCCGGACCTGAAGGTCTCGGCCACCTGCGTCCGGGTCCCAGTGGTCACGGGCCACTCGATCGCCGTCCACGCGGTCTTCGGCTCGGAGCTCGACGCCGAGGGAGCCCGCCAGGTCCTCCGCAACGCCCCCGCGGTGATCCTGGTCGACGACCCGGAGGCGGGCGAGTTCCCGATGCCGATCGACGCGGTCGGCACCGACCCGTCCTGGGTGGGCCGCATCCGCCGGGCCATCGACGACCCCCGCGCCCTCGACCTCTTCATCACCGGCGACAACATGCGCAAGGGCGCGGCGCTGAACACGGTGCAGATCGCGGAGCTGCTCGCCGAGGAATTCACCAAGGGCTAGCGGGGGCCGCCCTTTTCCGAAGCCCGGTCCCTCCGAAGGCCGGTCCCTCCGAAGGCCGGTCCCTCCGAAGACCGGTCTTTCGAAAGCCGGGCGGCTACGCTGCCCGGCTCTCTGAGCTTTGTCGACTCGGCGGCTCGGCCGGCTCTGCTAGCTGGGCCTGGCTCTGCTAGCGCGGCCGGTTCTGCTGGCTGCCGGCACTGCTAGCTCGGTCGCCTGTGCTGGCTTGCCGGGCTTTGTCTTCTATGTCCGCTTAGGAGTGCCCTCAGACCGCGAGCTGCGGACGGGCCGGAATTCCCGCGATCGCCGGTGCCGCGGTGCGCACGGACGCCTGCTGCGGCACGGAGCTCGGGACCAGCACGGCCTCCACGGCCGGCGCGATCGAGCGGCGCTCGCTGAGCTGGATCAGCCGGGCGGCGCGCGCCAGCGAACCGGTCTCGCCGTCCCGGAAGCCCTCGCGATAGCCCTTCTCATAGCGTTCGCCGCGGCCGAGGGCGCGACCGATGGCAAAGCACGACGAGCCGGCGAGGGCGATCAGGAAGAGAAGTGCGAAGGGTGTCACGACAAACCTTTCGAAGGACCGAGGTTCGATAACCCGCAAATTAGCCGAAACTAGACAAACCTCTACCCACTCGTTTGAGCAATTACGCGTACGGGTGAACCCTCCGGCAAGGCTCCTCACCCTCGCTGTTTCCGCGGACCGGGACCGCCGCCCGAGGCCCGCGGACGGCATGTCCTACGCGCGTCTCGTGCCCTTGAGCCTGCGGTGCCCCGCGCCGGCGATGCGCTCCTCCACCGCGGGATCGCACCCGCGCGGCCGGCCCTGTTCGCGAGATGGAAGGCTGTGTTCGTGAGTGACTCTGACCTTGCGCGGCAGGTCCGCGACGTGAGCCGACTGACCGGCGAGTTCGTCCTGCGTTCGGGCCGCACCGCCACCGAATACTTCGACAAGTACCAGTTCGAGTCGGATCCCGTGCTGCTCGACAAGCTCGCCGAGCAGATGGCGGTGCTCATCCCCGAGGGCACCGAGGTGCTCGCCGGCCTGGAGATGGGCGGCATCGCCGTGGTGACGGCGCTGGGCCGGCACGCCAAGCTTCCGTGCGCGTTCGTCCGCAAGCAGGCCAAGGCGTACGGTACGGCCCGGCTGGCCGAGGGTGCCGAGGTCGCGGGCCGCCGGGTGCTGGTCGTGGAGGACGTGGTCACGTCCGGCGGTCAGGTCGTCATCTCGACCAAGGACCTGCGCCGGCTGGGTGCGCACGTCGACCACGCGCTCTGCGTGATCGACCGCCAGGAGGGCGGCGCCCAGGCGTTGTCGGCCGAGGGCATCACGCTGCGCGCGCTGCTGACGCGCGCGGACCTGGAAGCCGCGGCTTAGTCGCGGGTCTCGCTGATCACCCACTCCAGGTAGGCCGGGTTCCCGGCCACGATCGGCACAGCGAAGACGCAGGGTACGTCGTAAGGATGCTCGGCGTCGGCCCGGGCGACGATCTCGGGTACGAGCGAGGCGCGGGTGTGCAGAGCGACCCGCGCCTCGGGGTCGTCGTGCACCGCGCCCTCCCAGCGATAGACCGAGCGGATCGCGGCGACCTGCTGGCCGCACGCGGCAAGCCGATCCTCGACGAGCCGCCGTGTGAAGCCACTCAACCACTCCGCATCCGCGGCCGTGATCACAACCTCGCACACCTCGTCGCTCATACCGCTTCCCCTCTCATGCCCGCGCCCTTCCACATGCCCGCGCGCCCTCACTCCGGCCCGCGCCCTTACTCCGGCCCGCGCCTCACCTCGGCCCGGGCCCCTTACTCCGGCCCGCGCCCTTACCTCGGCCCGGGCCCCTTACTCCGGCCCGCGCCCTTACCTCGGCCCGGGCCCCTCACTCCGGCCCGCGCCCTTACCTCGGCCCGGGCCCTCACCCGGGCCCGCGCCGTCACGAATGCCCGCGCCTCAGCTCATGTGCCGTGGCGACTCTCTCTTGGTGCGACTGTCCCCGGCGGCGGTGACGGCGTGGTCGCCCGGCTTGCCGTTCGTCAGGTCGACGGCACGATGCGGCAACCGTGGTCCGGATCGGCAGCGAGGGCGATGACCGCATCCAGCTTGTCCCGGGTGCGGACGAGCTCGGCGATCTGAGCGTCGATACGGTCCCGCTCGGCCGCGAGCCGCGACCGCGACTCCGGGGTGCTGACCTTGGCGTCCACGCAGGGCAGGAGCTCGGCGATCGTCTTGCTGGAGAGGCCGGCCGAGTAGAGCATCTGGATCAGCCGCACCCGCTCCGCCGCGGGTTCGGGGTAGTGCCGCTGCCCGCTGGGGCTGCGAGTGGCGGCGAGCAGGCCCTGCTCCTCGTAGTAGCGCAGCGCCCGTACGCTCACGCCCGCCTTGGTGGCGAGCTCGCCGATCCGCACCAGTGACTCCCGTCGCAACCCTTGCCTCTGACGTCAACGTCAGGTTCTAGCGTACCGGGCATGAAGATTTCCGGATCCGTCGCCCTCGTCACCGGCGCCAACCGTGGCCTCGGGAAGCAGTTCGTCGCCAGCCTCCTCGACCGCGGCGCCGCCAAGGTGTACGCCACCGCCCGCCGCCCCGAGCTCGTCACGGTCCCCGGCGTCGAGGTGCTCCGCCTCGACGTCACCGACCCGGCGTCGATCGCCGAGGCCGCCGCGGCCGCACCCGACGTCAACCTGTTGATCAACAATGCCGGCATCGCCACCGGGCAGAACCTGATCACCGGCGACCTCGCCGAGATCCACCGCGAGATGGACACCCACTACTTCGGCACGCTGGGCGTGATCCGCGCCTTCGCCCCCCAGCTCACCGACGGCGCGATCCTCAACGTCCTGTCGGCGCTGTCCTGGTTCTCGCTGTCCGGAGCGAACGCCTACGCCGCGGCCAAGGCGGCCGCCTGGAGCCTGACCAACGGCGTCCGCCTGGAACTGGCCGCCCGGAACATCCAGGTGACGGGCCTCCACCTGGGCGCGGCGGACACCGACATGACCGCCCGGTACGACGGTCCCAAGATCTCCCCGGAGCAGGTCGTGACGGCCGCGCTGGACGGCCTGGAGGAAGGCCGGCTCGAGGTCCTGGCCGACGACTGGAGCCGCCACGTCAAGGCATCACTGGCAGGCGACCCGGCCGCCTTCTACGGATCGACGCCCGCAGCCTGAACCCGCACCCTCCCGCCGACCCCACCAGCCAGCTCCGAACGACCGGGCCGCACGAGGACCAGCAGCGGGCAACCACCGGCGACCGGGCCGCAGCTGCAGGGTGAAGCATCCGGCGACCGGGCGGCAGAGGCGCGGCAGCAGCGAGCAACCCCGGCGACCGGGCGGCACAACGAGCGGTAGCGAGCAACCTCCGGCGACCGGGCGGCATCGGGCCGACCCGGCCCCTGGAGATCGGCGCCAGCTTCCCGCATATGCACCCTGAGCTGCGGTTATGTGGCACCGGGGATGCCGATTTCGCGGTTGGTGGGGCGTCGGATACTATTGCTCAGCACGCATCGGGGTGTGGCGCAGCTTGGTAGCGCGCTTCGTTCGGGACGAAGAGGCCGTCGGTTCAAATCCGGCCACCCCGACCAAGATAAAGTGCAGGTCAGGGCCGGTCTCCCAACACGGGAGACCGGCCCTGATTCATTTCCCGGACCGGTCTGGGGAGTGATCTGGGAGTGGATCTTGACTCTCACTCCCAAGCTCCTTCCGGCGCGCATCCAGGAGACGATCCAGGGCCGCCACTGGGGAGTTGCGTGCCATCCCGAGCCGGGCGTCCAAAGCGTCTTCCCACAGCGTTGTCAGTTGTGCGAGGAACTGGCGGCGCGGCCGGCGATGCCCAGTGGCTTCGGCGCCAAGGCCGGATCACCGAGTACCAGAAGTTGAAGGATGCGAGGAGGAACGCTGCGAGAGCGATGGACGCGCTCACCCACGAGCAGTCATGCTTCGACAATAGGGAGCGATCAAGACGCGCAGCGAACGTGCACAGGTACTTGACGACCTACGGCGTGGTGAGCAGGGCAGGCAGGGCCGCAGGTGCTTGTCGGAGGGTGTCGGAACTGGTGCCATCGCCGCGGGGGGCCGCGGGCGCCAGGATTCGTCGGCAGCCGTCCAGTTCCACGTAGATCTCACCCGGCAGCAGTAGGGCAAAGTGGCTCGCCGGGGTGCTGCACGCCTGCACCGGCCCAGCTGCCTGGACATGTCGTCTGATGGCCGCCCAGCGCTCGGCGGGCAGCAGATTCCGCGAGACGACCTCACCGCGCGGTTTGTCGCTGCGCTGCTCACCCGCCGGGACCCGATAGATGCACGCGCGAACCGGTGAGCCGTCGTCAGCCAGCTTGGCCAGGTCTTCGGTTGGCCTCGCGGCGCTGTCCGTGCCGTAGACCCACACCATGTCGGCCCATTCATCGCTGCATCCGGTCGCGGCGGCCTCGGCCGACTCGATCTCATGGAGCACGCGGGTGGCGATGCGGGTCCGCTGCGCCTTCTCGACCGCGGTCAGGACTTCGACGCGAGGCTTGCCGCACGCGTCGAAGGGAATTCCCGGGCGTACCCACCGGCCCTCGGCGTCGAGCAGCACCAGCCACGGCGGGACGACAAGATCCATGGTGCAGGCCGTGATAGGTGAATCGTCATCGTCGGCGGGCTCGAAAAGCGGCGGCTCGTCGGGTAGCCGCAGCGCGGTGAGCAGCGTCGCCACGTCATTGACGCGGTCCTCGATGGCGACCGCATCTTGGCCGCCGTCCGGCCGGCGCTGTGGTCCACCCGCGCAGATGATGGCGGCGACTGGTTGGAAGGTGTCGGTGAGGTGGGGCAGCGTCAGCGCCTTGCTGTCGTCCGGCCCGGGTCGGGTAGACGGTTCATTCGCGCACGACTGCCAGCGTGGGTGGATCTGCGGTACGCCCGGTGACCGCAGTTCCTGCGCGGGCGCGGCCGGTGCGAGCTGCTGCGCCGTGTTGTCCGTCCGGCCTGCACAGCCGAAGGCGGAGAGGGTGAGCAGCACGCAGGCCGCGAGCGCGGCGCGGCATCGACCGGTCACAGCGGCGATCACGACGGCTGAATCCGCTGTTCGATCATCGTGCGAGGCTAGAACAGCCGGGCTGTCCGTGGGCCAGCAGCCGAGCTCGCATACGGTAACGAAAAGGCACTGACGAACATCCTCCCGAGCCCATCGGCTGCCGTTCGGCCGTACCAGCATCCACCAGACGATCTTCTGATCGTGGGAGTCATCGGGGAGTGGATCTTGAAAAGCCGGCCCATGCAAGCTCGGTCATCCCGACGTGATCCAACGTCGCTACCTGGGCTTCTGGCGGGAACGCGGGATGACGGCAGGTCATGATCCTAATTCGGGACGAAGAGGCCGTCGGTGCAAATCCGGCCACGCCGACAGAGGTAAGGGCCTGACCAGCGGACACGTTGGTCAGGCCCTCAAGCATGTCCTCGGGCATGGGGCCCTACCTCGCCGTCGCCATCCCCGACGCGAGTCCGGACGGGCCGTTCACCCCGAGGTCGGCTCAGGAGGCGGTGGTCCATGCCGGCGGTGGCATCGTCCTCGGCTGATCCTGGAGATGGTGATCCGCTTGCTCGACTCCAGTGTCGACCTGGTCGGCGAGCAACGGGATTTGTCGACCCAGGCGACCGCAACTTCCTCTGACCCTCGACACCTGGACCTTTGGCGGCAATCGGTTCAAGGTCGACCAGTTCCACGACGACGACGGCGGCGACTCGTGGGACTACGAGCTGTACGAGATCGACACGGACAGTGCCGCCAACAACTACATCGACGGTCGCCTCCCCGACGCCTTACCGGAGTCCGGCCCGTTCGTCCCGATGCCCAGCGACCACGTGGCACTGACTGTGCACGGACGCTGGACCCTTCCCTGGCCGGTCTTCCGCCGTTTCCTCGACGCCATCCAGGCCGCCGGAGACATTGTCGAGTCCACCGGCGCCACACCCGCACTTGCGGACCGGCCCTGACGACCGCTGCCCATCGGCTCTTCTGGTCGGATCGTGAATCGCTCAGAGGCGAGCCATCAGCCCTGGAGGCTTATAGGTGGTGGATCCGCCATAGGCGGCTAAGGTTCCTCGCCATCACCGGATCGCGAGCGGAACGTTCCGCCCGCGGTGGACGGTCATCGGCTCACCTATGAGGGAAGGCACGCATGTCTGCACTGAGGAAGTTCGCGTACGCGCTCGCCGCGACCGTTGCGACCGTCACGATGGCGGCGGCTCCCAGCAGTCCCGCGCAGGCAGCGGGCGGAACCCAATACGGCTGTCCATCGGGCGCCGTGTGCCTCTACTCGGGCATGTACCCGGAGGACATCAATCGTGGCCCGGTCACCATGTGGTGGGATGGCGCCCACAACCTGAACAACGTGTTCGGCCACCGTGCCGTCTTCAACAACCAGTACGGTGGTTGGACGGTCCAGATTTGCCGTGGCTGGAATGGCACAAACTGCCCTCCCGGGTTCTTCGTTCCGGAGGGGACATTCGGGTTCTACGACATGACGCCGATCAACTCTGTCTGGCTGCACGCCGGGAACCCGGTCTGGTGATGAGGTGACCCTCCAGCCCTGCACGTTCTGAATTCACCCGCGAACGCCTGAAGCTTGAGCAATCTGGCGCAGCTGTCCCAGGTGTCGCGCCTGTCGGTCTACCGGGTGCTGGAGCGGGGCCTTCCAGGCCATTGGGTGAGCCTCGCGGGGGCCCGAAAGGGGCAGGATGGTTCGTGCGGCCCATCGATCGCCCGGACTACATGTTCCGGGGCCGCGGATGCGGGGCGCGGCTACCGGGGCGACCGCCGGCTGGTCGGGAGGTGGCGTGACCGCCGGTGGCCGAGCGGGCTTCGCGGTGGTCGGCGGCTGACGACGGCGGGGGGCACTGTGAACGATCGGGCCGGAGACAGGATCGACGTGGTGGCCGCGGTGGCGCCGGCCGGGGCCTGGACGCGATCAGCATGGTGTTGCACGGCCTGCCGGCCCGGTTGCCGGTGGGTGTCGCGGTGCAGCAGCCTCTTGGTGGACACGGCAGCGCTCTGGTGCCGATCCTCGAACAGCGGGTGGCCCGTGCGGTGTCATGGGCCGCCGATGGGGAGCCGCTCGCCGCGGGGAGCGTGCTGGTGTGTCCACCGCGCAAGCGGGTCGAGGCGCTGCCGGACCGGACGGTGGCCCTGTTCGACGCGGGTGCGGCTGTACGGGACGCGCACGATACGCACCCTGGTCACCGAGACCGCGGCCCGCACCTCGCGTTCGTCGCCCGCGCCCACGCCGGGCAGGCACGGCACGAGGCCGAGCGGCAGATCCGCCGGATGCCGGCCGTCGACGCAGTCGGCGTGCTCTTCTTGCCTCGACGGAAACATGCAGGACGCCAACGACGCCTTCGAACGGATGAGCGGTTACACCCGCGCCGAGCTCAATACATCCTCGATGTCGCAGACCCGGGCCGAGCGACCGCCACCACTCCCTTCCCGAAGGGCACCCGTAGATCTGCGTAGGTCGAGGTGACGGGATGGCTCACGCCGAGCGGGGACTAGCCGGCTTTCGGCGTCGGTACGGGCATCGGCGCCTCCTCGACCTCGGGTTCCCTCATGGACTGCAGCACCCAGAAGTCCAGAAACGACTGCTCGTGTCTCCTGATCCGGCCACGACAGGAAGTGAACGCGTTCCCTTGCAGGTCTCCGAATTTGAGATCCATGTGGAGTCTCCAGCCGAGGCCGGAGTAACGGGATCCCAGATTGTCTTCGTAGTCCGGCATGGGAGCACTGATCTCCACCTGCTGACCCGGCGCGAGTACGGGCACTACGTCGTCGAAAGACGTTCTGAGGCTACTGCCTTCTTTGTCGATGTGCGCGTCCGCGTGGATTTTCACCACCGGCAGCTGTCCGCAGTTGAATACCGTGGCGACCAGAACGTCCTGGTCGTCGTGCAGCCTTCTTCGCCGGTGCTTCATGACGACGATGCTCTTGGCTTGAGCCTCGGCCGAGGTCAGCCTTTCGTCTTCCAGCCTTGCGATTTCGGCCCGTCGTGTCTCGCGCTCCAGTCTGAGCGCCTTGCCTTGCCGGTAGAAAGCGCCGACGGTTCCCATTGCGGCCACCGCGGTGGCTCCAGCCTCTATCCAGTCCGGTTGCGCGGCGAATCGCAGAGCGACGGACGCAAGATCGAGAATTTCAGACACGATCCCACTGTAGTGACGAACGACAAATGCGATGTCACCCAGATGTGTTGGCCTTCTTGATCGGTTACTTGAATCGCGTAGGGGCCTGCGCCGGAGACAGACGTGCTCGGCGCCGGTGCTCGGCCTGGAGGAAGGCCCGGATCTCGGGCTCTCGGTGGACGGGGGATGCGCGTCGTGGATCGGAAGCCCGCCAGAGAACAACTCCCGTGCCCCGGTCGGTCTCGCGCAGCCGGCGAGCAGACATGCAGCCGGCGAGCAGACAAGCAGGCGAGCAGCCAAGCGGCCGGCGAGCAGACAAGCAGCCGGCGAGCAGCCAAGCGGCCGGCGTGGCGACCGCCGTGGAGCCGGTGGCTGGGCCAAGCAACCGGATGACCACGGTCGCAGTGCGAACCGCGGCTTCCCGGCCGATGACCGCCTGGAAGACTGCGCCGCGAACCCGGCCCCCTCACGCTGCGTGCCGCATTGTGGGACGGAATCCAGTGTGACGATCACCACTCTGTCCACTGTGGCTCTTTGGCGCGTTGGGCGTCAGCAGGCCATCTATCGGTCGTGACACCACACTCTGCATCCAGTTAGTTGCTCAGCGCAGCAAAATATTGCAGATATATTGCCGGCCTGTGACGAAAATGGTCACGCTGTGCTACTTCGGCCTGCTGTCCATTGGACGCGAGTAGGGTGTCCGTGTTGACCGGGAATCCTTTGTGGATTCGTGCATTGCCTGGGGGAGGCATTGATGTCACGAGAGTGCGATGTTGTCCGGTGGCCGGGCCGCGGAACCGGCTGTGCCGAATCCGCCTGCTCGACCGAAATCCCGTCCCGGAACCGCGCCGTGCCGGCGCCCACGCACTAAGGAACTTTCCGCCCGCCGCCGACCCGAGTGCGGTCGAAGCGCCTTTCTTCTTCCTGTCACCGGCTCAGTCCATGCCGACCGTCCACTGAGGACGCGCCGTCGGCCGCTCTTCTTTGTATTCCGCCGCCGAAATCACCGTGAGGACATATGTCGCGTCTCGTCGTCAGCAACCAGTTGCCGGAAGAAATCGTCGACGGGCCGCTGGCCGTATCCGACGACTATCGCAGTTACCTCGGCACCCAGTCGCACCGCATGGTGTGGTGCGCCCGGCCCGGCGACATCGTCGTGCTGCCCACGTCGCCGGACCCGGCCTACCTGGCGTACGTCGGCTCGCATCTGGGCATGTCGCCCGCCGATCTTCGGGTCGTCGTGCCGCCCACCGGAGCTCAGGGTGACGACCTGCTCTACGACGACCGGCTGGCTCACCCGGCCTTCGTCGAGGACCTGCGGTCGGCGATCCGGGCCGCAGGCGTGGACGAGATCTACCCGTTCTACTACGACCGCGCGGCGCTGACCCTGGCCGAGGAACTGGGCCTGCACAGCGTGGACGACGGGCTCGGCTTCTTCGTGCAGGGCGGCGTCGATCTGGTCAACAGCAAGGCCACCTTCCGCGCGCTGGCGGCGGGCAACCGGGTGAACCTGCCACCGGGCGCCGTGGTGAACGACCCGGAGGCCGCCGAGGCCGCGATCTGGGAGCTGCTTTCCCACAAGGAAACGGTCATCGTCAAGCAGGACATCCACGGCGGCGGCATCGGCAACGAAGTCATCACGCGCGAGCCGGATGTCAATGCGTTCGGCGCCGACAGTGTGGTCGTGGTGGAGGATCGCGCCGCACTCGCCGCTCATCTGACCACCTCCTGGCAGCGGTACAGCGCCAACGGGCGGCGTGCCGTCGTGATCGAGCAGTACATTCACGACTGCACTCCGGTCTACGCCGAGTTCGTCATCGGCGAGGGGGACCGGCGCCTGCTCGGCCACGGTGAGATGCGGATGAAACCGATCATCAACGGCCTGGTCGTACCCGGGCCGACCGCGGAGCTGGCGTCGTACGGCGCGTTCCTGGACAGCTGCGCTCGGCTCGCCGCGGCCGTGCAGGCGATGGGCTATCGCGGGAACATCAGTTTCGATGCCATGGCCACCCCGGAGGGGCAGATCCTCTTCAACGAGTGCAACGGCCGGGTCGGCGGCTCCACCCACATCCACCGCATCGGTACGGACGTCGTCGGCGCCGACTACGCCACCACCAAGGTGCTCGTCGAGCGGCGCCGCTGCTCCTGGCCGTCGTTCACCGAGGCGCTGGAGGCGTTGCGCGAGGCGGGTATCGCCTACGACCGCAAGACCGCCACCGGCGTGCTCATCACGGTGGACGACGCCTGGCCGGGTGGACCGTCCGGGCAGTGCCTCATCGTCGGCCCGACGCGGCGCGACGCGCTGGCCACCGAGGAACTGCTGGTGCAGGCCCTCGACGCCATCGCGCGGTAGTCCCGCGACGTCCAGAAAGGTATCGGCATGCTGCGAGAAGCAAGCCCCGCCGACCGGGCCGGAGGAAGGTTGCCGGGCCGGACCGCGCTGGTCACCGGCGCCGGATCCGGTATCGGGCGCGCGGCGGCGCTGGCGCTGGCCCGGGAGGGCGCCCACGTCACCGTCGCGGGCCGTGACGTCGAGGCCCTCGCCCTGACGGTCAAGGCGATCGAGTCCGCAGGGGGTACGGCCGAGTACGCCGTCGCCGACGTGACGGACCGCCGCGCGGTCGCCGGGATGGTGGCCCGGGCGGCCCGGCACGGGCGGCTCGACGTGGCGGTCAACAGCGCCGGCGTGCCGTCCTGGGGCGCTGTGGCGGACCTCCCGGACGAGGAGTGGGAGTCGGTTCTCGACGTGAACCTGCACGGCGTGTGGCTGTGCCTGCGGGAAGAACTGCGTCAGATGCGCCGCCAGGGCACAGGCGGCGCGGTCGTGAACGTCGCGTCGCGCATCGGGGCCCAGATGCGCCTGGTCAACCAGGGTGCGTACGCCGCCAGCAAGGCCGGCCTGGTCGCACTGTCCCGGACCGCCGCTCGCGAATCCATTCACTACGGCGTCCGGGTCAACACCGTCAGCCCCGGTCCGACCGAGACGTCGATGGCGCTCTGGCCCGGCGAGACCGCGGCCGACCGCAACCGGCGCATCAAGGCGGAGATACCGATCGGGCGCATGGGCCGGCCCGAGGAGATCGCCGAGGCGATCGTGTGGCTGGCGTCGCCGGCATCCAGTTTCGTCGTCGGTCACGATCTCGTGGTGGACGGCGGCGCGTCGGCCTGACTCGCCGGCCCGGCCCGGTGCCTACCGCCTTCATCGCGGGAGCGACGGGCGTCGAAGAACAGGGTTCAAGGAGGGGTTTTGTTCAAGGACTACCGACGGCTGGCCACCCGCGATATCGGGCTCTGGACCGGGGTGGCCTTCCTCGGTCGGCTGCCGGTCGCCATGGCGCCGCTGGCGCTGGTGTTCTTGGCGCGGTCCCGGCCCGGCGGATACGCGCTGGGCGGCATCTTGGCGGCGGTGTACATCGCCGGAGAGGTGGTGGGAGCCGCGGCGCAGGGGGTTTTCCTGCGCCCGGAGCGCCTCCGGGTCCACCTCGTCGCCGGGTTGGCCGCTTCCGGCGCCGCCTTCCTCGTGGCGGCGCTGTGGACCGCCGCGCCGGTGGTCGTCACGGCCGGTCTCATCTTCGTCGCCGGCGCGGCTCCGGCGGCCTTCCCCGGCGGCATGCGCGGCATGCTCAACGCGATGGTGGCGGAGAAGGACGTACCGCGTGCGCTGAGCATGGAGGGCGTACTCACCGAGGTCATCTGGATCTCCGCGCCGGCGCTGGTCGTCGTGCTCAGCCTGCAGGTCGCGCCGACGGCTCCCCTGTGGGCGTGTGCGCTGGGCGCCTTGCTGGCGGCACTGCTGTTCCCGCTGCTACCGGTGCACACGCTCCCCGAGGCCGACGCGACTCCCGCGGCGGGCCGCGGTCGCGTCCTCGCGTCGGCCTGGCCCGTCTATCTGACCAGCGCGGCGGCGATCTCCCTGGTGGCCGCCGCCGAACTGGTGTTGCCGGCGCTGCTCGAGCAGCGGGGTGTCCCGGTGGGGTTCGCCGGTGTCCTGCTGTCGGCATTCTCCGTGGTGGCCGCGCTCGGCGCCTTCAGCTACGGCCTGCGATCGTGGCCGGGCACGTCCCGTACGCAGAGCCTGGTGTTGCTGTCGGCCACCGCGGTCGCCGTCGCCGGGATGGCGCTGGCGCCGAACCGGGTCCTGATCTCCGTTGCGCTGCTGGTTGCCGGGTTCTGCCAGTCCGTCGTCATGGTGACCCGCAACATCTCCCTGCGGGAGCGCCTGCCCGAGGCCATGCAGCCGGCCGGGTACTCGATGATGTACGCCGTCCAGGGGGTCGGCTACTCGCTGACCGCGGTGATCGCATCCTTCGTGCTGGCCCGCTCCACCGCCGACGTGGCCGTCCTCTGCGGCGTGGCCGTCACCGTCCTGCTCACCGTGGCGAGCGCGGTGGCCGAGCGCCGCGACCGATCCGCCACGGAGCCGCCGGCCCGAAGACAAGCAGAGCAGTCCGCCCACGGATAACGAGCGCTGCCGTTGCCGCCCGCATCACCCGTCTGCGCCCGCGCCCGCCGGGCTCGTCTGGAGGCTTCCCACGATGTCGGTCCTCGACCACCAGGACGGTTTCACCGGAACGCCACCGTCCTTCTCCAGCATCTTCACCCGGTACTCGATGCCGTCGGTGCCCGCTCACGGGCTTCCCGTTCCCGCCCGCCCCGCGAAGCGGGTGCTGATTCTCGGTGCCGGAATGGCCGGCCTGGTCGCCGGATACGAACTGCTGCGCAAGGGTCACGAGCCGGTGATCCTGGAGGCCCGGCAGCGAGTCGGCGGTCGCATCCACACGATTCGCGACTTCGCGCCGGGACTCTACGCGGAGGCGGGCGCGATGCGCATTCCCAAGGTGCACGAAAGCACCTTGGGCTATTGCCGGGAGTTCGGTCTGCCGGTCCGGCCCTTCGTCACGGACAACCCGCACAGCCTGGTCCACGTGGGCGGACGCCGGTTGAGCCTGGCGGACGTGCGCCAGAGCCCGTCCCGGTTGCCGTTTCCGCTGGCCGCCCACGAACGGGGTCGGACACACGAGGAGCTCTGGCAGGAGACGGTCGGCGAGCTCTACGACCACTACGAGCGGGACGGCACCGAAGGGCTGGAGCGGCTGGCCGCCAAGTACGACGGCTATTCCATCCGCGGCTTCCTCAAGGCGTCCGGCTGGTCGGAGGCCGCCATCGAGCTGTACGGCCTGCTGACGCACACCGAGTCCACCCTCAACACCGCCGTGACCCAGGAGTTCCGCGAGGTCATCGGGCAGGCGTACGAGAACCCGCAGGAGATCGCCGGAGGTATGGACCAGCTTCCCCGGGCCTTCTACGAGCGCCTCAAGGCGCACATCCGGTTCGGCACCGAGGTGGTCGCCATCGCCCAGGACGCCGACCAGGTCGTCGTCCGTGCGCGGGTGGGCGGCACCGCCACCGAGTTCCGCGCCTCCCACGCGATCTGCACCCTTCCCTTCTCGGTCCTGCGCAACGTCGACGTCGACCCCGCCTTCTCCACGGGCAAGCAGAAGGCCATCCGCCAGCTGCACTACGACGCGTCCACCAAGATCTTCTTCCAGGTACGCCGCCCGTTCTGGTCGCAGCGGGACGGCATCCGCGGCGGCACCACCGTCACCGACCTGCCGGTGCGCCGCGTCGTCTATCCGTCGCATGTCGCGTCCGAGCACGACCGTGCCGTCCTGCTGGCGAGTTACACCTGGGGGCAGGACGCGCTGCGATGGGCCTCGATGGAGCCCGCGCGGGCCGTCGCCGAGGCGCTGCGGCAGATCGCCAAGATCCATCCATCGGTACGGGAGGAGTTCGAGACCGGGCGCGTCTACTCCTGGTACGACGACCCCTTCTCCGCCGGCGCCTACGTGCTGTTCGAACCGGACCAGCAATCGACGTTGCAGGAACACATCGTGCGCCCGGAGGGACGGGTGTACTTCGCCGGCGAGCACTGTTCACGGTGGCCCGCATGGATCGAGGGAGCCGTCGAGTCCGGCATCAAGGCCGCGTACGACGTCCACGTGGCGGAGGCCAGCCGCTGCCCGGTCGGGTGAGCCGCCCCGGACGCGGCAGACACGACAGCGCGTGCACTACGGGGGAGGCGAACTGATGCGAACACCATTGCGAGGTCGCGAGCAGGAACGACGGCAGCTGCTCGACGCCATGGAAAGGGCCGTCCGGCACGGCGAGAACCGCGTGGTCGTCGTGGAGGGCCCACCCGGCGTGGGCAGGACC
Organism: Couchioplanes azureus; assembly: GCF_014648355.1. Lineage (GTDB taxonomy): Bacteria > Actinomycetota > Actinomycetes > Mycobacteriales > Micromonosporaceae > Actinoplanes > Actinoplanes azureus. Next base: position 1,102,951 of record NZ_BMQY01000001.1, on the reverse strand, counting down.
CGCCTGATCGAGGAGGCGACCGGCGCGGCCGCCCGGTACGGCTGCACCGTGGTGTCGGCGATGGAGTTCCTGACGACTCCCGCGGCCTCGCCCGGGCCGCACGCCTCGCCGGCGCTGGTGGTTCTCGACGACGCCCACACGTTGCCGGCACCCATGGTGGAGTGGCTGCTCACGACCATCACCGCAGCGAACGGGAAGCAGTGCGTCCTCGTGCTCGCCGACCACCGGACGGCGAGTCCAGCCCTGGAGCTGCCGGCGGCCGTACCCGGTGTGCGGCTGAGCCGGATCACGCTGCGCCCGCTCGACGCGACGGCCGTCCGGCAGGTGGTCGCCGACGTCCTCGGCGCCCGCCCGCACGAGGACCTGCTCACTCTGTGCGCGGACGCCGGAGGAATACCGTTCTATCTCCTCCGCCTGCTCGAGGGCCTGCGCGAGGAGCACCGGCTGCTGTACCGGGACGGCGAGGTGACGGTCGCCGGCGCAACTCGTCAACCACACCGGGTGCATGCCGCGGTGTGCCGTCTGCTGGACCGGCTCAGCCCTCGCACCCGACACCTGCTGCAGGTGGGCGCGGTGCTGGGGCCGCGTTTCCCGCTGCCGGCCGCGTCGCGGCTGCTCGGCGAGTCCACCGCTCAGCTGCTCTCCCCGCTGGACGAGGCCTTCGGCGCCGGGCTGCTGGCCTGCGAGACCCAGGAGAATCTGGAGTTCCCGGTCGAGCTCGTCCGTCAGACGGTGCTCGAGGTGATGCCGGCGGCGGTGCGTTCGGGCCTGCGCCACGACGCCGTCGTCGCGGTCGGCGGCGTGCCCGTTCCCGCCGGGGACCGGACGCACGACGCGCGCCTCGTGCCGCTTCCGGTCCGGCCCGTCGAGGAGCCCGCCGCGGCCGACGGTCGGCCGGCGGCGCCGTGCCCGAGCGACCCGGCATGGCACAGCCTCAGCAAGGCGGAGTCACCGATCGCCCGCCTGGTCGCCGAGGGGCTCACGAACCGTCAGGTCGCCCGCCGGATGGGTCTGTCCCCGCACACCGTCAACTACCACCTCCGGCAGATCTTCAAGAAGCTCGACGTCCGCTCCCGGGTGGAACTCACCCGCCGATACGCTCAGCACGCCGGTCGGTGTGACCGGCCGCCGAGGTCGAGGCCAGCATCGTGAGCACGTCGTCACTGGTCACCACCATCGCGCAGCGCTCGGCGGCGTAGCGCAGCGCCGACCGGTGATGGTCGGCGGAAAAGTCCGCGGTGGCGTCGGCGACGACGAACGCCTGCACATCGTGCGCCAGCGCGTCCGAGGCGGTCATCAGGATGCCGACGTGGGCGTAGACCCCGCAGACGATCAGCTGGTCGCGCCCCTCTCGGCGCAGCAGCTCATTCAGCCCGGAGCGGTGGAAGGCGCTGTACCGCCACTTGGTGAACACCTCGTCCCGTGGCCGCGGGGCCAGCTCGGCCACGATCTCCCGATCGCCGGGCTCCCCGGTCATTCCCGGACCCCAGAAGTCCTTGAGCAGCCCGCGTTGCTCGTCGGTCATCCGGCCGGGCTGGGCGGTGTAGGCGACCGGGACGTCCTGCGCCCGGCAGGCGGACAGGATCCGCGCGGTGTTGTCGATCAGCGCGACCACCGGCTCCTGGTCCGCCGGGAAGGGGCGTACGAAGAACCGCTGCATGTCGTGCACCAGCAGCAAGGCCCGCCGCGGGTCCAGCCGCCATCCGGCGGTGTTCGAGGGCAGCTCGGCAGGGGCCGGCATCGGGTACGGGGTGATGCGAGGGATGCCCATGGTTCTCATTTCTCGAATGCGATCTGTGGACGGCGGTCGCGTGGCTCACCGGCGCCAGGCCGACACGACCGCCACGGCCTGGCCGATGTTGAGACGCGGATCGCAGAGGGTGGTGTAGCGCAGCGGGTCGAGCAGGTCGTCGAGATGTGACTCGTCCGCGACACACTCGCCGACGTTCTCCGGCGTGGCCTCCAGGTGCAGCCCACCGGCGACCGCCTGCTCCGCGCCGGCCACCTCCTGGAAGAGCTCCACCTCGCGGACGACGCTGGTCAGCAGGCGGGTCTTGCGGCCGAGGGGCCCGCGCCGGGTGTTGCCGTGCATCGGGTCGCACAGCCAGACGACCGGATGCCCCGCGTCGCGGACCGCGGCCATCAGCGGCGGCAGCCACTCCGCGACCCGCTCCGCGCCCATCCGGGAGATGAGCGTCAGGCGGCCGGGCGAACGCGCCGGGTCCAGGACCCCACAGAGCCGGATCAGCTCGGCGGGCGTGGTCGTCGGGCCCACCTTGCAGGCGACCGGATTCTGGATCCGGGCCAGCAGCTGCACGTGCGCGCCGTCCGGCTGGCGGGTGCGGTCCCCGATCCACGGCCAGTGCGTCGACGTCAGCAGCAGTCCTCGCGGGCCACGGCGCAGCAGCGGCAGCTCGTAGTCCAGCACCAGGGCCTCGTGGCTGGTCCACACCGGCGCCCCGGCCGGCAGATCCCAGGCACCGGCGAGCCGGCGCAGGAATTCCGTACCGGCGCGGGCCGCCCGGTAGCCGGTGAGCAGGCGCGCCGGATCGGGCTGGCGTAGCTGCGGATCCGGCCGCGGGTCGTTGACCAGATGGCCGCGGAACGCCGGGAGCTCGAGCTCACCGTGCCGCTCCAGATCGGCGGAGCGGGGCTTGGCGAACTGGCCCGCGATCCGGCCGACCCGGACCACCGGCAGCCCGGTACGGGCCTGCATCACCCCGGCCAGCGCGTCGAGCATGCCGGCCTTGCGGCTGAGCACCTCGGGAACGCAGTCCGCGGGGTCCTCGGCGCAGTCGCCCGCCTGCAGGACCTGGAGTCCGCCGGCCGCGACCTCGGCGAGGAGCAGACGCAGCTGGCGTACCTCCTCCCAGGCGACCAGGCCGGGCAGGTCGCCGAGCTCGCCGCTGAGCCGTTCGGCCTGCCATCGGTCCTTCCACCGCGGCTGCTGGCGGGCCGGCAGAGTGCGGAGCCATCGACCCTCGCGCTCCGGATCCGAGGTGAAGTCGGTGTCGTCGAACGGTATGAGGGTGAGAGGCGTGGTCACGAAAGTTGATCCCCCGAGATGGAAGCTGGTCGCTCCGAGGCCGCGGACATTCCGCCGATGGCCAGCCGGCACCTAGCGTGTCCCGGACGGCGAGGGCGGACAACTACTCAGGTGGGTAGGAGGTCGCGCACCAGGTCGGTCAGGATGTCCAGGCCGTCCTGGCTGAGCACCGACTCGGGGTGGAACTGCACCGATCGCAGTCCCGGCCCGCGCAAGGCGTGCACCTCGCCGGTCGCCGGATCATGGCTGACCTCGACGGCGCCGAGTTCCGGCCGGTCGATGCGCGCGGCCCGGGACACGGCGGCGAAAGTGTTGTAGAACCCCACCCGCGCGTTCCGGCCGAACAGGTCGATGTCGCGTTGCAGGCCCTGGTGCGGGTGTGGTTTGCGGATCAGCGACAGACCCAGGACGCCGCTCAGGACCTGGTGCCCCAGGCAGACCGCGAGCAGCGGCGACCGGGCGGCCAGCACGTCGCGCACGAGAGCACGCAGCTTGCTGATCTTGGGATCGTCCACCTGCCGGGGATCTCCCGGACCCGGGCCGAGCACCACGAGATCCGCCTCGTCCACCCCCGGTACGTCGTCATAGCGGCGGATGGTCACCTCCGGGCCGAGCGCCCGCAGCTGGTGGCCCAGCATCGCGGTGAACGTGTCCTCGGCGTCCACCACGAGGATCCGGCGACCGGCGAGATCGGGCAGCACGCGCCGCCGCGCCTGCTCCGGCGTGAACCAGAACGTCGCCAGGTGGGCGTTGCGCTCGGCCAGGAGCCGGCGGACCTCCGGATCCCCGGCTGTCGCCCCGGAGCGCGCCCGGGCCGCCGGAGCGCCGTCGCCGGCACCGCGGATCGCGGAGACCAGCGCGGCCGCCTTGGCCCGCGTTTCCGCCGCTTCGCCGTACGGGTCGGAGTGGCGCACCACGGTGGCGCCGACGCCGATGTCCAGGCGCCCGGCGGCGTCGATGTCGGCGGTCCGGATCAGGATCGTCGAGTCCAGCTGTGGCCGGCCCTCCGCGTCGTGCCCGACCAGGGCGAGCGCTCCGCTGTAGTAGCCGCGGCCGACCGGCTCGTGCCGCTGGATCACGCGGCATGCGCTTTCGAGCGGGCTGCCGGTCACGGTCGGAGCGAACAGTGACTCGCGCAGGATGTCCCGTACGTCCGAGGTGCTGTGCCCGGAGATGTGGTACTCGGTGTGGGCGAGCCGGGCCATCTCCTTGACGTGCGGGCCGGTCACGGTGCCGCCCCGGGCACACATCCGGCCCATCATCTTCAGCTCTTCGTCGAGCACCATGTAGAGCTCGTCGATCTCCTTGCGGTCACCGAGAAAGGCGAGCAGACCCTCCCGGTCGGGCCCGGACGCCGGATAGCGGTACGTGCCGCTGATCGGGTTCATCACCACGGTGGAGTCGGCCAGGCTCACGTGCCGTTCCGGGGAGGCGCCGACCAGCGTCCGGGTGCCGGTGTAGACCAGGAACGTCCAGTACGAGCCGAACTCGCGGTGCAGCAACCGGCGGAAGACGGTCAGTCCCACCGCGGGCGACCAGTCCGGCAACCGGGCCAGGAATGAGCGCTTGATGACGAAGTTCGCGCCCTGTCCTCGCCCGATCTCGTCGCTGATCACCGTGCGGACGACCTCCGCGTACTCGTCGTCGTCCAGGTCGAACTCGGCGTCTCGCACCGTCACCGGAACGTCCGGGAGCAGCCGCTGAACGTCGTCGAGCGACAGCGAACCCTGCCGATGGACCCGCAGCGCGGTCAGCGGTGTGCCGTCGTCCCGGCAGGCGAAGTCCCGTTCCACGATCTGCCGGTACGGCACGAGCACCAGAAGATCGTGCCGCGGTGCCGCGCCCTGGCGAGCCGGTTCCGTCCCCGCCTGCGGCAACGGCAGGTCCGCCAGCCGGTCCACCGTGCACGCCTCGCCGACCAGGACGTCGACATGATCCGGATCGGACCCCGGCCGATACAGCAGAGCGAACGGTGGCGGGTCGCTGACCAGCAGTTCCTCGACGTCGATACCGGACCGACCGGGATTCGTCCAGGTGCCGGCAATGCCTGTCATGATGCCTCCCCGTGCCTGGGCGGCGGCGCGCCTCCCGGCTCCGCCCGAGCCGGGAGGCCGGCGCCGACCCCGTCCGGGCCATTAGGGCAGCAACGGCGTAAGAGGATCAACTACTTGAACGAGTAGGCAGAACCCCGCGCCGGCCCGGGATCGCGCGCCGCGCCTGGGTGTCGTACCCCGCGCCTAGCATCCGGGCCGTGAATCGCACCGATCGTCTCTATGCCCTGGTCGAGGAGCTGCGGGCGGTGGCTCCCCGGCCGCGCAGCGCGCGCTGGCTCGCCGAGCGTTTCGAGGTCAGTGCCCGCACGGTCGAACGCGACATCGGCGCGCTCCAGCAGGCCGGGGTGCCGATCTACGCCGCCCCGGGCCGTACCGGTGGCTACAGCCTGGACAAGGCGACCACGCTGCCGCCGGTCAACCTCACCGCGGCGGAGGCGGTGGCGATGGCCGTCGGGCTGCACGGCCTGGCCGGCACCCCGTTCCACGCGGCAGCGCGTTCGGCGCTGCGCAAGCTCGTCGCGGTGATGCCCGGGCCGGCAGCCGCCGTCGCCCGGGAGATGGCCGGACGGGTGCATCTGGTGGGCGAGGGGCCGGTGGCGCCCGTTCCGGCCGTCGTCGCCGACGCGCTGCTCGCCCGGCGGGTGCTGCTGATCGAGTACGCCGACCGGACCGGCGCCCTGACCGTACGCCGGATCGAGCCCCTCGGGTACGTCGGCAATCGCGACCACTGGTACCTGATCGGTTGGTGTCGGCTGCGCGGGGCGGTCCGGGCGTTCCGCACCGACCGGATCGCGTCGGTGTGCGCCACCGAGGAGCCGGCGCCGGCCCGGCCGCTGCAGGCCGCCGACCTTGCCATCCCGCATCGGCGGGTGAGCCAGCTCACGCTCGATTAGCCGGAAACACCGACAGGACGCTGTCGCGGTGCGAGCGCAGGCTCCTTGCAGCAGAGGGCCGGCGCAGCGGTGCCGGCCGGGAACAGAGGAGGCTCGTACATGTCCGAGGTAACCCACGGCGTCGGCTGGTTCGAGATCGGCACGGACGACCCGGCAGCGGCGGAGCGGTTCTACGGCGACCTGTTCGGCTGGAGCTTCGCCGACGACCCGAGCGGGATGCCGTACCGGATCATCACCACGCCCGAGGGTTCCGCCAACGGTGGGGTGTTCCCCACCGGGGGACGGTCGCCGAACTACGCGGTGTTCTGTGTGGTGGTGGACGACACCGAGGAAGCGTGCCGGCGGGCGGAGGAAGCGGGCGGCTCGGTGCTGGTGCAGCCGCAGAAGACCAGCACCGGTCTGGTGTTCGCGCACCTGCGCGACCCGGGCGGTAACCACTTCGGTATCTACAGCCCGCCCGCTGACCAAGTGGCCTGACCGGGCACCACGGGGGTCGGGCCGTCGGCTGCTCTGGCGGTCGGGCCGTCGGCTGCTCTGGCGGTCGGGCCGTCGGCTTCTCCGGCGGTCGGGCCGTCGGCTGCTCTGGCGGTCGGGCCGTCGGCTTCTCCGGCGGTAAGGCCGTCGGCGGCTCCGGCGGTGGGGTCATGGTGACCGAGTGTCAGGACACCGTGACCCACCGCCGCCTGCGGGCCTTGGTGATCCGATTGCGGCGGCTTACCCTGGTCACCGATGCCGCGTCGCGGACATCCCGGACGAGTGCGTGTCGTACCCGGCGAGACAAGACGACCGCCCGAGGGTGAGTCGCCATGGCCTGGATCGTCCTGATCATCTCCGGCATGCTCGAAACCGTGTGGGCCATCGCGCTCGCCAAGAGCGCCTCGTTCAGCCGCCCGGCGCCGACCGTCGTCTTCGCCGTGGCATTGGTGGCGAGCATGGCGGGGCTGGGCTATGCGCTGCGCAGCATTCCCGTCGGCACCGGTTATGCGGTCTGGGTGGGCATCGGGGCCGTGGGCACGGCGGTCGCCGGCATGGTCGCGCTCGGGGAATCGACCAGCCTTCCCCGGCTCCTCTGCCTGCTCCTGGTCATCAGCGGAGTGGTCGGCCTCAAGTTCTTCCACTGAGCCGCTCCGGGAGCTCGGCGTCGGAGCCGGGCTCCGGAGGTCACGCGTAGCGAGCTCAGCGTGGGCGACGCGAGCGCCGCTCGGCGTGGGTGACGCGAGCGCCGCTCGGCGTGGGTGACGCGAGCGCCGCTCGGCGTGGGTGACGCGAGCGCCGCTCGGCGTGGGCGACGCGAGGCCCGCTCGGCGTGGGCGACGTGAGGCCCGCTCGGCGGGAGCGGACCGAGGGCCGCCGGGCATCGGGGCGAGTGATCAGCGGCGGGTTCCGCGGGACTCGGCGTCCGGGGCCGGGGCTGTGCCGGCGGCTCAGCGGGGGATCAGCGTCAGGATCGAGGCTTCCGGGCGGCAGGCGAAGCGGATCGGGGCGGTCGGGTGGGTGCCCAGGCCGGCGGATACGTGCAGCCATGCCTCGGAGCCCGGCCAGCGGTGCAGGCCCTTGGCCATCGACTGCGGCAGGTCGCAGTTGGTGGTGAGCGCGCCGTAGCCCGGGACGCAGACCTGGCCGCCGTGGGTGTGGCCGGCCAGCAGCAGCGAGAAGCCGTCCGCCGCCATCGCGTCGAGGACGCGGGAGGCCGGGGTGTGGGTGACGCCGATGTGCAGGTCGGCGTCCGGGGAGGTGTCCCCCGCCACGGACGGGTAGTCGTCGCGGTCGACGTGGGGGTCGTCGACGCCGACGAGCTCGATCGAGCGGCCGCCGGCCTTCACCACCGTGCGGGCGTTGTTGAGGTCCGCCCAGCCCGCGTCGCACAGGGTCTGGCGCAGGGTTTCCGTCGGCAGGTCGACGCCCTGGACGTACTCGCGTTCGGGCAGCAGGTATTGCAGCGGGTTCTTCCAGACCGGGCCGCGATAGTCGTTGGAGCCGAAGACGAAGGCTCCCGGCAGGCCCAGCAGCGGTTCGAGCGCGCGCAGGACGCCGGGGACCGAGTCGGGAGAGGCCATGTTGTCGCCGGTGACGACCACGAGGTCGGGGTCGGTGCCGGCGAGGGCGGCGACCCAGGCCTGCTTGCGGTGCTGGGACGGCATCATGTGCAGGTCCGACAGATGCAGGATGCGCAGTGGTTCCGCGTCCGGTTCGAGCACCGGGACGCTGAAGCGGCGCAGCGTGAACAGGTTGCGCTCGACCAGGGAGGCGTAGGCGAAGGCGGCGCCGCCGGCGGCGGTGATCGCGGCGGCCAGGGCGATAAGGGGGCGCTTGCGCATGACGGCCAGAGTAGTTTGACCCTCCATGGGAACGCTGAAGGACCGCCTGAACGATGACCTGCGCGCCGCGATGAAGGGCCGGGACGAGTTGACCACCTCGACGCTGCGGATGGCGCTCGCGGCGGTGCGCACCGCGGAGGTCTCCGGTGACGCCGCGCGGGAGCTCTCCGACGACGAGGTGCTCGCGGTGCTCACCAAGGAGGCGAAGAAGCGCCGGGAGGCCGCGACCGCCTTCGAGGGCGCCGGGCGTGCCGAGCAGGCCGCGCGGGAGAACGCCGAGGGCGGCATCCTCGACCGGTACCTGCCGGTGCAGCTCTCGGACGAGGAGATCGCCGAGCTGGTCGCGGAGGCGCTGCGCGCCGGTGGTTTCAGCGGTAAGGGACAGATGGGCCCGGCCATGAAGGCGGCCCAGGCCGCGGTGGCGGGCCGGGCGGAGGGCGGCCGGGTGGCTGCGGAGGTACGCAGGCAGCTCGGCTGAGCTTCGGCCGCCGCGGCGGCCGTGGATCCAGCTGATCGTGGCGATCGAGCAGAACGGGCGGGCCACCCGAGGGTGACCCGCCCGTTTCCCGTGAAACCGGGCGCTAGCGGCGTCCGGGGCGCCGGCCGTTGCCGTTGCCGTTGTCGTTGTCGTCTTCGTCCCCGCCGCCCGGCCTGGCGTCGCGGCCCTTGCTGACCAAGATGCTGACGAAGCCGCCCTTGATGGCGCGGCCGCTCGGATCGGTGCCGGCCGCGGTGCCCTTCGGGCAGGTCGACTCGACCTCGGCGCCGACCGTGGCGCTGAAGCCGGCGCCCTCCAGGCGGGCCCGGGCGCCGTCCAGGGTCGCGCAGGTCACCTCCGGGATCAGGCGCTGATCGCCGAAGGCCATCTTCCCGCTGTCCGGCTTCTTGAACTCGACCTTGGGTGTGCCGTCCAGGTAGTCCGCCATCGTGTGATAGACGGCCGGGTTGACGATGTCGTGCGACATGCGGTCCGGGTGGTCCTGGTAGTCCGGGTTCACCAGGTAGCCGGCGACGGCCAGCGAGCTGCTGCCGATGATGAGCGACGCCGTCTTGAAGCCGTCGGTGGTGCCGGTCTTGCCGTAGATCGGATGCTTGATCGTGTAGTACGCCTGGGCCTCGGTGGAGCCGTTGCAGTTGCCCAGCTGGGCGCTGTCGCCGACCGGGCAGCGGGCGGCGTCGAGGGCCGCGCGGGCCACGTCCGGGGTGGTGGCCCGGACGCAGTGCGGTTTGCCGACGTCGATCTTGTCGCCGTCCTGGGAGGTGATCTGCTCGACCGGCGTGGGGGTGCAGTACATCCCGTCGCCGGCCAGGGTCGCGTACGCGTTGGCCATGTCGAGCGGCGTAGAGGAGTTCACGCCGAGCGTGAAGGCGCCCCACTGGTGGGCGGCTTCCTCGGTGGACGCGAGATCGAGGTCCGTCTGCGTGCGGAACTGGATGCCGAAGCGCTTGGCGACGTCGACGACCTTCTCGGCGCCGACCCGCTCCTGGAGCGGGACGAAATAGGTGTTGGTGGACCGGCCGAACCCGCTCCACATGTTGAGGACGCCGCCGGCCCGCTGGTTCGCGTTCATCGGGCAGTAGTACTTGCCGTTACACGTGGCCGGACCCGGCGCGATGATGTACTTCGACACGTACCGCTTCGGCGCGTTGATCGAGTACGCCAGCGGGTAGCCGTTCTCCAGCGCCGCGACGATGGTGAACATCTTGTTGACCGAGCCGGCCTGGTAGCCGGTGATGTCGCCGCCACCGCTCATCAGCGGGTTCGTCGTGTTCGGGTAGGTGCCGCGGATGCCCTTCCTCGCCTTGGCCGGGTCCGAGGAGATCTTGTTCTTCGGGTGCTGCGGGTCGTCGAGCTTGAAGCGGCGGTTCGCGGCGAGCGTGCGGACCTTGCCGGTGCCGGGCTGGATGCCGGCCAGGAGCAGGGCGTTCTTGTTCTTGTCGCCGATGCGGTCGGTGATGTTCTCGCGGGCGGCGTTCTGCGCCTTGACGTCCATCGAGGTCTGGATGCGGTAGCCGCCGCTCTTGAGCCGCCGCTCGCGGTCGTACGTGGTGGCGCCGAACTCGTTGCGGCTCAGCCACCAGCGGTAGAAGTAGTCACAGAAGAAGCCCCAGCTGTTGACCGCCACGGAGACGCAGCCGTTGCCGACCCGCTGGACCGTCTTGGCGATCTTCGTCTCGGTGGCCTTCTTGGCCTCTTCCGGGGTGATGAAGTTCAGCTCCAGCATGTCCGAGACGACATAGTCGCGGCGCGCCAGCGCCTGCGGGTGGCCGCTGGCGGTGGTCGGGTTGAACGCGGTGGGGGCCTTCACCATGCTGGCGAGCAGGGCCGACTCGGCGATCGTGAGGTCCTTGGGCTTCTTCTTGAAGTAGACCTGGCTGGCGGCGTAGACGCCGTACGACCCGTTGCCGAAGGGCGCCTGGTTGAGGTAGCGCTCCAGGATCTGGTCCTTGGTGAGCTCCTTCTCGACCTGCATGGCGTACTTCATCTCGGTGATCTTGCGCTTCGGCGTGTCCTTGGTGGCGTTGACGACCTCCTGCGGGTTCGTCGCCGAGTAGGCCAGCGACATCCGCACGTACTGCATGGTGAGGGTCGAGGCGCCCTGCTGGGACGACTTGCCGCTGTTGTTGTTGACGAACGCGCGGGCGACGCCCTTGAGGTCGACGCCGTTGTGCTTGTAGAACTCGTGATCCTCCGCCGCGATGATCGCGTGCTGCATGTGCTTCGAGATGTCCTTCAACGGGACGTCGCTGCGGAACTCGTCGTAGAAAACCGAGATCTGCGTCTTGTTGTCGGATGCGAAGATTCGGCTGATCTGGGGCGCACTCGCCTGCTTGAGCTCGCCGGGCAGGCTCGCGAAGGTCTCGCCGCCCGCCTTGGCGGCCAATCCGGACATGGCGACGGCGGGGAAAGCGGCGGCCGCGACCACCACGCCGGCCAGGAGTCCGCAGATCAGCAACGAGGTCGCATTGGCGAAGATGTTGTGATCGCGTCTGCGCATCCAGGAGGTCACGACAGCAGGGTACGCGAAAGAGGCCCGTGACCACGCGACGAGTTGGTCACGGTTCGCCCAGAATGATTCTGCCCCCTCGATCGGTCGGGCGGAGCGTTTTCTGAGATATCCCGCGAAGTTTTCTCCGTCCGGTCAGAGTGGGATGCCCGGAACTTCCGAGGTATACGTATTTGAGGGACAACGTTGCGTAATCGCCTGACTACGGAGCATGATGGGTCCGGCGAGCTATCGCACGACGTCTGCGCGGCTTGGGGGACATGAGCGCGTGGGCGTCAGGGGGTAATTGCAAGGGGGGACGTGAACAGATGGGGATGATCAGCGACTGGCCCAGCATGGCGGCGTGTCAGAGTGGCGACCCTGACGCGCTATTCGTGCAGGGCGCCGAGCAGAACGTGGCGAAGAGAATCTGCCGAAGCTGCCCGGTCCGCTACGAATGCCTCGCCGACGCACTGGACAACCGGATCGAATTCGGAGTCTGGGGAGGCATGACCGAACGGGAACGGCGGGCACTGTTGCGCCGGCACCCGCACGTGGCGAGCTGGCGCAAGATGTTCGAAGCCGCACTGCGCGAGAAGGGCGCCGACAAGGTGCTCGTCTCCACCCGCTGATTAAGGGGAAACTCCGGCGGTGAGCGTATCGCCGATCGTGCGCAGCCCGTCGACGTCGTGGACGTCGGCGGGCTGCGCCGTCACCGACACCGTGGGCACGTCCGGGAACGCGCCGGTGAACTGCGCGGCGACCCGTACCTCCCGATCGATCTGCCGGAGCAACCCGGCATGCACCCGCAGCGCGTCCGCCGTGGTCTGTTGATCGCCCTCGGCGTCGAGGGCGGCCGCCGCGGCGTCGGCCGCGGCCAGCGGGATCGAGTCCAGGGCGGCGCGGTGGGTGCGGTTGAGCACCAGGCCGGCGAGCGGCATGCGCTCGGCGACCAGCCGCTCGGCGAAGTACGCGGCCTCGCGGACCGCGTCGCGCTCCGGAGCGGCGACCAGCAGGAAGGCGGTCTGCGGGTCCTGCAGGATCCGGTACGTCTCGTCGGCGCGCTGCCGGAAGCCGCCGAACATGGAGTCGAGCGCCGCGACGAAGCCGGACAGGTCGGTGAGCAGCTGGGCGCCGAGGATCTTCTGCACCGCCCGGGAGAAGAGTCCGAAGGAGGCGGTGACCAGGCTGAACATGCTCCGGCCGCCGCGCGCGGGAGCCATCAGCATGCGCAGCATGCGACCGTCGAGGAAGCGCGACAGCCGCGCGGGGGCGTCGAGGAAGTCGAGGGCGGACCGCGACGGCGGCGTGTCCACCACGATCAGGTCCCACTCCTCGCGGGAACGCAACTGACCGAGCTTCTCCATCGCCATGTATTCCTGCGTGCCCGAGAAGGTCGAGCTCATGGCCTGGTAGAAGGGGTTGGCGAAGATCTCCGCGGCGCGCTGCGGCGAGGTGTGCGCCTGCACGACCTCGTCGAACGTGCGCTTCATGTCGAGCATCATGGCGTGCAGCTCGCCGCCGCTCGTCTCGGCGTCGATGCCCTTGACCTGCCGGGGCGTGTTGTCCAGCTCGGTCAGGCCCATGGACTGGGCCAGGCGGCGCGCCGGGTCGATGGTCAGCACCACGGTGCGCCGGCCGTGCCGTTCGGCGGCGCGCAGCCCGAGCGCGGCCGCGGTGGTGGTCTTGCCGACGCCGCCGGCGCCGCAGCACACCACGATGCGGGTCGCCGGGTCCGCCAGCAGGGCGTCGACGTCCAGGCGCGGGGCGGTCTGATCAGCGGCCACGATTCGAGCGTACTGACTCGGGGCCCGGCTCGCGGCCTGGAGCGGGGTGCTGTGTGGCCGGTCAGACATCAGGAGGACATGAGCAGGTCCGCGAGCCGGTGCAGTCCGTCGCGGTCCACCCCGTCGGAGAGCAGGGGCAACTCCACCATGGGGTGGCCGGTCTCGGCGAGATCGGCGCGCAGCGACTCCTCCAGCTCGCGCCGGGTCAGATGCGCCTTCGCCTCGGCGTGCAGCCCCGCCACCGTCGCCGGGTCGGCCGGCAGCCCGGCCGCGGTCAGTCCGCGCTTGAGCTCCGCCTTGCTGACCTTCGCGCCGGCCAGCAGCGGGGGGCGGGCGCCGTTGACGATGATCCGTCCGACCGGGATGTGCAGGGCGTTCAGTTCCGCGATGGCGTCGAGGCTCTCCTGCACCGGCATCTCCTCCAGCAGCGTGACCACGTGCACGGAGGTGATCGGCGAGCGCAGCAACGAGGCCACCCCGTCGCTCTGCGTCTTGATCGGTCCCATCTTCGCCAGCTTGGCGGTCTCCGCGGTGACGTTGAGGAACCGTCCGATGCGGCCGGTCGGCGGCGCGTCGAGCACGACCGCGTCGTACGCCCGGCGGCCGTCCGAGGAGCGGGTGGTCGCCTCCTTGACCTTGCCGGTGAGCAGCACGTCGCGCAGGCCGGGAGCGATGGTGGTGGCGAAGTCGATGGCGCCGATCTTGCGCAGCGCCCGCCCGGCGGCGCCGAGCTTGTAGAACATGTCGAGGTATTCGAGCAGGGCTTCCTCGGGGTCCACGGCGAGCGCCCGCACCTCGCCGTGCGCGTCGGGCGGGGTGGCGATGCGCCGCTCCGCGTAGGGCAGCGGCTCGGTGCCGAAGAGCTGGGCGATGCCCTGCCGGCCCTCCACCTCGACCAGCAATGTGCGGTGCCCGCCGGCGGCCAGGCCCAGGGCCAGCGCCGCCGCCACGGTGGTCTTGCCGGTGCCGCCCTTGCCCGTCACCACGTGCAGCCGGGCGGGCCAATCGCTTCTACCCACGCCTTCGAGCGTACGACCCATGCTCTTCTTCGGTTTTCCGCTGCGGGCAAACTCAGCCGGTGATGTCGCAGACGAGCCAGCCGGTCTTGCGGACCACCGTGAACGTCAGCTGCTGCTGGGCGCTCTTCTCGTCGTCGGTGGTCATCGTGAGCTGGACGGCCACCGTGGCCTTCTCGTCGTCCTGTCCCGACACGGCCGGCTCGGTCCAGCGGTAGGTCGGCGCCTGGTACTCGTTCGCGTACCCCTTGATCTGGTCGACCCGCTGCTGGAGCTTGTCCTCGTCGCGCGCCTCGCGGCAGACGTGCTCGCCGGCCGAGGCCGCGTCCTGCTCGGTGTAGACGGCGGCCAGGAAGCGGTCGACGGCCGTGGCCGGATCCGGCGAACCCTTGCCGCTGTCCGCGTTGCGCAGCATCATGAGCGCGGACAGCGCGCCGCCGCCGAACAGCAGCAGCGTCACCACCAGGGCCAGCGGGATCCAGAGCTTGGTACGCCGGCCGCCCCGGGACGGCTCGTCCTCGGTCACGACGGTTTCGGTGTGGTGCGGGTCGAACGGCACCTGCCACGGCTGCGGCAGCATGCTCAGCGGGATCGCCTCGCCGGGCTCGTCGTGCTGGACGCCGGGCTGGACCTCGGCCGGCGGCGAGTGCTGGTAGGCGAGGTGGTCGGGCGGGTGCGTGTGCCACTCGCCGGGCTTCTCGTGCTTGGCGTGGAACGGCTCGGTCGGCGGCGGCTGATGCCAGACGACCTCGGCCTCGACCGTCTCGCCGTGCAGGGCATCGCCCTGCAACGGCTCCCCGACCACGGCCGTCACCTCGGTGGAACCGGGCGCGGTCGTCACGTCGGTGGAACCGGGCGCGGTCGTCACGTCGGTGGAACCGGGCGCGGTCGTCACGTCGGTGGAACCGGGCGCGGTCGTCACGTCGGTGGAACCGGGCATGGTCGTCACGTCGGCGAAGGTGGGCGCGGTCGTCACGTCGGTGGAAGCGGGGGCGGCCGTGGTCTCGGGCGGCGCGGGGACGGCCGTCGCCTCCGGGGAAGCGGGCATCGGCGATGCCGCGGTGCCCGGCTCGGCGGCCTCGGGAGCGGCCGGCGGCCATTGCGGCGGAGCCGGGGTCGGGCCGGGGTGGCCGGGCTCGCCCGGGTAGGCGCCCTGGGGCGGCCAGGAGGGCGGGGCGGTCGGCGCGGTGGCGTCGATGAAGTCGGAGGCGGGTGCCTCCACAGCCGCGATCGATGAGGTCCGCCCGGGTTCTCCCTGCGACGGTCGCGTCATCGTGCCCCCTTGTCTCCACCTGCGGAGGAGTCGCACCACCCCCACGTCAGGGTAATGGAATCCGGTCGGCCGCGAGGCCGCTCCGCGCGCCTGGCTAGGCTGTCGCCGAAGTGCGGGCCGGCGGGCTCGAGCGGACTATCTCTGGGAGCTGCGAGCAATGCAGAAGTGGGAGTACGTGACCGTGCCGCTGCTGGTCCACGCGACCAAGCAGATCCTCGACAACTGGGGCGACGACGGCTGGGAGCTGGTGCAGGTCGTGCCGGGCCCGAACTCGGAGCAGCTGGTGGCCTACATGAAGCGGCCCAAGGCATGAGCGCGCCGACGCCGGTCAGCGGCGCCGGCGGCGCGGACGCGTACGCGCGGCTGGCCGAGCTGGGCCTGACCCTGCCGACCGTGGTGGCGCCCATCGGGTCGTACGTGCCGGCGGTGCAGTCCGGCAACTACGTCTACACCTCCGGGCAGCTGCCGATGGTGGACGGGAAGCTGCCGTACACCGGCAAGGTCGGTGCGGACGTCACCGCCGAGCAGGGCACGGAGCTGGCCCGGTACTGCGCCCTGAACGCCCTCGCGGCGATCGACGCGCTGGTGGGCCTGGGCCGGGTCACGAAGATCGTGAAGGTGACCGGCTTCGTGGCGTCGGCCGAGGGCTTCACCGGGCAGCCGGCCGTGGTCAACGGCGCCTCGAACCTCTTCGGAGACGTCTTCGGCGAGCTCGGCCGGCACGCCCGCAGCGCCGTCGGCGTGTCGGAGCTGCCGCTGGGTGCGCCGGTCGAGGTGGAGGTCATCGCCGAGGTCGCCTGACGCCCGTCCCGGCCCGGGTGCGTTCCCGGGCCGGGGCGACCGCCGGCCGGACCACGTGTGTTCGGTCCCGTGGCCTCGGGGACGTACCATGCGCTGGGGGGTGGCGTCTGTGTCGTCGCAGGTCGAGCGGTTGCCGGAGTGGGTCACGACGCTGCTGGCACCCAACGCGGGCCCGATGACGCTGGACGGCACCAACACCTGGGTGCTGCGGGCGCCCGGCGCGCACGACGCGGTCGTCGTCGACCCCGGCCCGGACGACGCGGGACATCTCGCCTCCATCGCCGAGCACCGGCCGCTGAGCGCCATCCTGATCACGCACGGCCACCACGATCACGTGGAAGGCGCCGAGACGCTCTCCCGCATGCTCGGCGGGGTGCCGGTCCTCGCCGCCGACCCGAAGCACGGCGATCCGCTGCCGCCCACGATGCGGCTCGCCGGCCTGGACATCGAGGTCGTCGCCACGCCGGGGCACACCGGCGACTCGGTGTGCTTCGTGGTGGAGGACGCCGTGTTCACCGGCGACACCCTGCTGGGGCGGGGCACGACCGTGGTGGCGTGGCCCGACGGCGACCTGGGGGCGTACCTGGACAGCCTCGAGACGCTGCGGGCGTACCCGTTGCTGATGCTGCCGGGCCACGGCCCGGTGCGGCCCGACTGCGCCGAGGTCGCGGCGGCCTATCTGGCGCACCGGCGGGAGCGGCTCGACCAGGTCCGGGCCGCCCTCGCGGCGGGTGCCGAGACCCCCGAGGCCGTCGTCGATGCGGTCTATCCCGATATCGACCCGGGCGTACGGTTCGCCGCCGAGTGGTCCGCGCGCGCCCAACTCGAGTTTCTGAGACGGGAATCACCGCGCACCCGGGAACGGTTGGACCCGCTGTGACCTGTCCCGTGTGCGGAACCGTGGCCGTTCCCGGCGCGCGGTTCTGCCACAACTGCGGCGCGGCCCTGCCCGCCGCCGCGACGTTGCCCGCGGCCGAGCGGCGCATCGTGACCGTGCTCTTCGGCGACCTCTCGGACTTCACCTCCTGGTCGGAGGACCTCGACCCCGAGCGCGTCGGCGCGGTCACCGACCGGGTGCTCGCGGCGCTCGCCGGCGCCGTCAAGACCTTCGGCGGGCACGTCGACAAGCTCACCGGCGACGGCATCATGGCGGTCTTCGGGGCGCCGGTGGCGCACGAGGACGACGCCGAGCGCGCGGTCCGGGCGGCCCTGAGCATGCAGCGCGCGGTCCGGCGGGTGCTGGACGACGAGCGGGGCGGCGGGGCGCCGCTCGGGTTGCGCGTGGGCCTGAACACCGGCGAGGTCGTCGCCGGCATCCAGGCCTCGATCGAGTACACGGTCATCGGCGACACGGTGAACACCGCCGCCCGGCTGGCCGACGCCGCCGCGGTCGGTGCGGTGTACGCCGGCGCGCGCACCTCGGCCGGCACCCGGCACGTCGCCTCCTGGCGGCAGCTGCGGGCCCTGCGGCTCAAGGGCAAGCGCGAGCCGGTGCCGGCGTACGAGCTGCTCGGCCTGCACGACGCCCCGGGCACCCGGTCCGGGGTGGGCGACGAGGCGCCGTTCGTCGGCCGGGAGACCGAGCTGGGCCGGGTCGCCGGCCGGCTGGCCGAGGTGATCGACTCCGGCAACCCGCGGGTGATGGTGATGACCGCGGAGGCCGGCATCGGCAAGACCCGGTTCGCGGGCGAGGTCAAGCGCCTGGCGGCCGGCTACGACGTGGGCGCCGGGCGGTTCGCCGCGCACACCGGCGCCCGGGTGCTGCGGGCCCGGTGCCGGGCGTTCGGTGAGCGGCGGCGGTTCGCACCCCTGGCGGACCTGGTGCGCAAGTCCGTCGGCCTGCCCAAGGACGTCGCCGCGACGATCAGCCGCGCGGTGGTCGAGGAGCGGCTGCGCAAGCTCGTCGCCCGGCTGAGCCGCGACGGCGAGGCGCCGGAGATCGACATCGACCGGCTGCTCGCCCTGCTCGGCTACGGCGAGGTGCCGGCGAACCCGGTCGGCGCGGCCGCGGTCGCGGAGTGGCAGCCGACCGGCGGCACCCAGCCCGACTCCGAGACGATCCCGGTCGCGGTCGCGGGGTTGCTGACCGCGCTGGCCAGGGAGGCGCCGCTGGTCGTCATCGTCGACGACCTGCACGACGCCACCGCCGAGACCATCGACGCGCTGGGCGGGGTGCTGTCGCGCCTCGACGGGCCCGTGGTCATGCTGCTGCTCGGCCGCCCCGAGCTGGTGCGGACGGCGGGCGCCCTGACCCGCCTCGCGGACGCCGAGATCCACACCCTGCCGCCGCTGCGCGGTGCGGACGCCTCCCGGCTGCTCACGTCGTACCTGAACGGCGGAAAGCTGCCGCAGGCGGACGCGGACCGCCTGCTCGCCACGGCCCAGGGCAATGCGTTCTATCTCGCCGAGCTCGTCACCCTGCTGATGGAACGCGGTGCGCTGATGCCCGCGGTCGGTGCGAACGCCGCCGGGAAGTGGCAGCTCGCCGGCGGGGCGATGGACAGCCGGCTGCTCTCCCGCGACCTCGCCGCCGTGCTCGCGGCGCGCATCGACGCCCTGCCGACCGAGCCGCGGTCGGTGCTGCGCGACGCCGCCGTGGTGGGCGACACCGTGCCGACCGGCGTGATCGAGGCCCTGCGCGCGCGCCGGTCGCCGGGCGACGCACGGGCGGGCGCGGTCGCCACCGTCGAGCTGGAACGGGCCGTCGACGAGCTGCTGCAGCGCCGCATGCTGCACCGGGTGCGCGGCGGCTACGCGTTCACCACGCCGCTGATGCGCGAGGCGGCGTACGCGGGGATCGGCAAGGCCGACCTGGCGGGCCGGCACGCGTACCTCGCGCGCTGGGCGGCGCCGGAGACGATCGACGCGCTCGGCTACGACGGCGCCTCCCGGCTGAGCCTGGGCGAGAACGAGCGGGACGCGTTCGTGGCCACCCATGCCGAGTGCGCGATGGAGCTGGCCGACGCCGTCCGGCTGCGTCCGGACGCCAGCGTCCGGGACGTCGCGCCGCTGGGCGTCGCCGCGCTCGGCCGGCTGGCCCGGCGGGCGCTCGCCAACATCGAACCGGCCGCCTCGATCGCGTACGCCGAGCGCGCCGCGGCCCTCGCCAAGGACGCCCTGCCCCTGTCCGACCAGCTCGTGCACGCCCGGGCGCTGCTGCGCCTGGGTCGTGCCGACGAGGCGCTGACCTGCGGCGAGAAGATCGCCGAGACCGCCGACGAGGAGCCGGTGTGCCGGGCGGAGGCGCTGCTGGTGGTGGGCCGGGCGCGGGAGGCGCTGGGCGACCTGCCCCGGGCGGTGACCGCCTGGCAGGAGGCGCTGAAGGTCGCGACCGACGCCGAGCTGGCCCCGGAACGGGCCAACGCGATGCGCCGGCTGGGCATGGCCGACTTCCTGGCCGGCAAGCTCAGCCAGGCGAGCAGCCGGTTCGCGGCCGCGTACCAGGTGACGCTGGCCGCCGGCGACCGGCACGGCCAGGCCTGGGCACTGCAGAACCTGGCCTGGGTCACGACGACCCGCGGCGACTTCCCCGGCACCGACGCGGTGCTGGGCCGGGCCGCACGGCTCTTCGCCGAGCTCGGTGACCCGGTGGGCCGCGCGTGGCTGCGCGGCACGACCGCGTTCGCCCGGCTGCTGGCCGGGCGGTTGCAGGAGTCGCGGCGGCTGGCCCGCATCTTCCTGCCCTTCGGCGACCGGGTCGGCGAGGGCTGGGCGGTCGGCACGCTGCGGGCGGTGGAGGCGTACGCGTCCGCGGAACTGGGCGACCTCGCGGAGGCGGACGGCGAGGCGCGCCGCGCGTACCGGGACTTCGACAAGGTCTCCGACGACTGGGGCCGCGGCCTCGCGCTGGTCGTCCGCGGGGTCATCGCCCGCGGCCTGGGCGAGTTCGACCACGCCGACGACCTGCTCACCGACGCCCTCGACCAGGCCGGGCGCACCGGCCACCCGCTGCTGCTCGGCATGGCGGGCACGATCCGCGGCTTCGTGGCGTTGCAGCGGGGCGACGGCGAGGCCGCCGAGGCCGACGCGCGCCGGGTCATGACCGCCGTCGAGCCGCACAACCCGCTGGCGCCCGCGCAGGTGGGGCCGCGGGTGCTGCTGGCCGAGGCGCGCTTGCGGGCGGGCGATCCGGGTACGGCGATCGGCCTGCTCGCCCCGATCGCGACCGACAACAGCGGCTCGCTGCTGTTCTCGCGGCGGCAGGCGCTGGCGTCGTACGCGTCCGCCCTGCTCGCCGACGGCCGGGTGGAGGAGGCGGCCGAGTGGATCCGGCGGGCGCGGCAGATCCCGGCCGAGGACGTGCGCAGCGGCGTGGTCGCGGCGATGGTTCAGGCGAGGGTCGCCGCGGCCGCGGGCGACATGGCGGCCGCCAGGGGCGCGGCGGAGGAGGCGGTGTTGCTGGCGTACGCGACCGAGCAGGCCAGTGAGCGGGTCGTCGCGGAGGATCTGCGGGACGCTCTGGCATCCTCCATCGTGGAACCGCCGGAATCTGTCGCGTTCGCGTCTGACGTGCCGGGATGATCCCGCACGCGGGTCGCGTATTTTCTAAGCCGTGACGGATACCCCGCCTGGTCGCCTGCCCGTACCTTACGTGCCAGGTATGTCCGGCTTGACCGTCATGGCTCGCGGAGGGTACGCGACCGTGTACCGAGCGACACAGGACTCGGTCGGCCGCGAGGTCGCCATCAAGGTCGAGAACCGCACCCTCGACAATCCGCGGGACCAGGCGCGCTTTCTGCGCGAGGCGAAAGCGGCCGGGCGGATGTCCTCGCATCCGCACGTCGTCGACCTCTTCGACGTCGGCGTCACGGTGGACCAGCATCCGTACCTGATCATGGAGTTGTGCGACGGCTCGTACCTCGATCGCATGCGGGTCTCCCCGCTCGGGGCGGTGGAGGCCCGGGACCTGGGGGTGAAGATCGCCGACGCGCTGGTGCACTCGCACGCGAACGGCGTCCTGCATCGCGACGTGAAGCCGGCCAACATCCTGTACTCGCACTTCAACCCGGCGGTGCTCGCCGACTTCGGGCTCGCCGTGCTCGGCGAGATGCGCGACTCGTCGGTCACCCTCGAGGTGCTCACCCCCGCGTACGCCCCGCCCGAGATGTTCTCGCACGCCGACCCCTCGGGCGCCGTCGACGTGTACGCGCTCTGCGCCACCCTCTACGCCGTCATGCGCGGACGGCCGCCGCGCTGGGAGTCCGACCGCAGCCCCAGCCTGATCTCCCTGATGGACCTCTTCAACCAGCCGATTCCGGACCTTCCGGGCATCCCACCCTCGCTCACCGAGGTCCTGCGGTACGGGATGGCCAACGACCCGCGCGACCGCCCGACCGCCGAGCAGCTGCGGGAGATGCTGGCCGGCCTGCACATGCACCCCGGCGGCCACCCCACGCCGAACGTGTACCGGTCGTCGACGTTCGTGCCGCCGGTGCCGCGGCCGTACCCGTCGCCGCAGCCGCGCCCGGTGCCGCCGGTGACGCCCACCCTGGACGGGTCCGTCCCGGACGAGACCCCGACCGTGCACACCGAGAACCGCAAGCGCGGCAAGCGCCGCTGGCTGTTCGGCGGCTTCGGGGTCTCCCTGCTGATCGGCGCCTCCGTGGCCGGCGGGCTGCTCGCGTCGTCGCAGAGCCCGGTCGTCCGCTCGCTCGCCTCCCGGCTCGCCGTCCCGGCCAGCTCGACGCTGCCCACGGCGATGTCGCGCCTGCCGGGCTGCCTGGCCGGCCGCGCGCACTGCCCCGGCGAGCTGGAGTGCTTCGCGGTGCGGCCGGAGACGGGAGCGGTCGCCCGGGAGGTGTCCTGCGCCCGGCGGCACAGCTGGGAGGTCTTCGCGGTGGGCTCCCTGCCGTCGCACGTGGACCCGCGCGACCGGGACGCGGTGACCACGAACCCCAGCGTGCGGAAGGTGTGCAGCCGGGAGATGTTCCGGCGGACCACCACCCGCACCGACAGCACCGAATGGGCGCTGTCGGTGCTCCCGCCGACCGTCGACGACCGGACCTTCCGGTGCCTCGCCGGCCGCGGCGCCGACCAGCTCCACGGGCCGGTCCTGGCCCGCGGCTGAGCCGGCGCCGGCGACTATTCCGGATCCAGCACGGCCAGCAGCTCGCCGGTGTCGACCTCGGCGCCGGGATGCACCGGCAGCGAGGCGACCACCCCCGCCGACGGCGCGTGCACCGGGTGCTCCAGCTTCATCGCCTCGAGGGTGAGCAGCAGCTCACCCGCCCGGACCCGCTGACCCGGCACCACCAGGACCCGGCGCACGGCCCCGGGAAGCGGGGCGATCAGCGAGCCCTCGGTCGCCTCGGGGGCGGGCAGGGGGAAGCGGGACAGCTCGCGCAGGGCGACCGAACCCTCGGGGCTGTCCACGTACGAGACCTCGCCGACCCGGTGCACCTTGAGGCTCAGCCGGATGCCGTTGACGTCGAGGTCCACCCGCGAACCGTCGGCGTGCACGACGACCGTGGGCGGGTGGTCGTCCAGGGTCGGCGCCTGGCCGAGCCCCGCGAGGTCGAGCTCCTCCGGATCCACCGCGCGGACCCACCAGCCCGCCAGCTCGCCGTGCCGGTTCATCCGGTAGCCGACCTCGACCGGGCCGGCCGGGCCGTCGTACACGGCCGTCTGCGAGCCGGACGGGACGTTGCGCCACCCCGACGGCAGCGAGCGCAGCACGGGTGCGGACGAGCGCCGGGCCGCGGCGCCGGCCAGGGCCGCGGCGAGGCAGGAGATGCGGACGGCGTCGACCGACGACAGCAGCGGCGCGAACACCTCCGGGTGCCGGTCGAGGAAGCCGGTGTCCACGTCGCCGGCCCGGAACGCCCCGTGCCGCAGCACGCGGACGAGCAGGTCGCGGTTGGAGACCACGCCGTGCAGTTCGGTACGGGTCAGCGCCGAGGCCAGCATCCGCGCCGCCTCCTGCCGCGTCGGCGCCCAGGCGACCAGCTTGGCCAGCATCGAGTCCTGCTGGCCGCCGACCACCGAGCCGTCCACCGCGCCCGCGTCCAGGCGCAGGCCGGGCTGGGGCAGCGGGCGGAACGAGCCGGCCACGTCCGGGACCTTGAAGCGGTGCAGGGTGCCGGTGGCGGGCAGCCAGGCGTACGCCGGGTCCTCCGCGCAGATCCGCACCTCGATCGCGTGCCCGCGGATCGGCGGCGGGCCCGGCATCGGCAGGTTGCCGCCCTCGGCGACGAGCAGCTGGAGGCGGACCAGGTCGTACCCGGAGACGCACTCGGTCACCGCGTGCTCGACCTGCAGGCTCGGGGTCAGCTCGACGAACCAGAAGTCGCCGTCCTCCTCGAGCAGGAACTCCACGGCGCCGGCGCCGACGTACCCGATCGACCGGACCGCGATGATGGCCGCCCGGCAGAGCTGCTCGCGCAGGGCCGGGTCGACCGCCGGCGACGGCGTCTCCTCGATGATCTTCTGGTAGCGGCGCTGGACCGAGCACTCGCGCTCGCCGAACGGCACCACGGCGCCGTGCGCGTCCGCGATGATCGGCACCTCGATGTGCCGCACGTTCTCCAGGTACGGCTCGCAGAAGACCTCGTCGCCGGTCTCCTGCCGGGTGGAGGCGACCGCCTCGGCCAGGGTGACCGGGTCCCGCACGACCCGCATGCCCGCCCCGCCGCTGCCCCCGGCGGGCTTGATCAGCACCGGGAAGTCGTCGATCGCCTCGGGGTCGGTGAACGTCGGCAGCACCGGTACGCCGGCCTCCGCGACGACGCCCTTCGTCTCGATCTTGCTGTGCAGCGTGCCGAGCGTCTTGGCCGGTGCGCCGACCCAGATCATCCCCGCGTCCGCCACCTCGGCCGCGAACCCGGGATCCTCGGCGAGCACGCCGTCGCCGGGATGGATGGCGTTCGCCCCGGCCCGCTTCGCCGCCGCGATGATGAGATCGCCGCGCAGGTATGTCGAGGACGGCGAGCCGCCGGTGAGACGGACCGCGTAGTCCGCCTCCAGCACGTGCGGCGCGTCGGAGTCGGCATCGGAGTAGACGGCGACCGTCTCGATGCCGACCAGGCGGCAGGTGGCGAAGACCCGGCGGGCGATCTCCCCACGATCGGCCACCAGAAGACGTCGGATCACTGCTCTGCTCTACCTTTCGAAAATCGCGTCAGGGCCGGAAAACGCCGATGTGCTCGGCGCCCTCGACGGCCGCGCTGTGCACCGCGGACAGGCAGAGGCCGAGCACCGTACGGGTGTCCCGGGGATCGATGACGCCGTCGTCCGGGAGCTTTCCGAGGGGCCCGTCCGCCGGCCGCTCGACGGGCCAGCTGAACAGGAACCGCGGCTCGTACGCGCGCCCGTACACACCCCCGGCCTCGCCGGCCGGAGTGGCGCCGATCATCAACGTCAGGTGCGGCACGGTCGACTTGGCCACCGCGTGGACCAGGGGCGCGCCGTGGCGTACGTCGGCGGCCTCGTGCGGCTCGGCCGTGGGAACGCCGGTGTACTGCACGAACAGCAGCGAGGTCGCGGTCGCGTTCGCCAGCTGGATGAAGTGCACGGCCTTCTGGGTCTCGGCCGGGGAGAAGGCGACGCCGAGGTTGGCGACCACGCCGATCGGATAGCCGTGCAGTTCGCCCCAGCCGGTCACCAGGCCGGTGCCCTGGGCGGGCTTGAACTCGTCGAAGTCGCTGCCGTCGAGGATCCGGGCCAGCACCTCGCGGGGGTCGAAGGGCGGTGCCGACTCCGTACCCGCCATGGTCAGCAGGTCCTCGGCGTCGTACTTCGGCGGTTCCGGCGGGTACGAGCGGGGCGCCGGGCCGCGCTTGCGCCAGTTGAAGCGGCGTACGCACTGCCGCGCCAGGCGCAGCCCGTCGCGCTCGTCCTCGGCCAGCTGGTCGGCCGGGCCGGTCACTCCGGCCGGGACGGTAGGTGCGCTGCGTACCTCGGGCGCGGGCCGGCCGTTCGCGCCCGACGCGCGGACCGGCTGGGGATGGATCGTGAGCATCTTGGCGTGCCCGCGCACCATGATCGTGTAGTCGGAGAGCGCGGGCAGGTACGCCGCGTCCCCGGTGGTGGCGCCGAAGACCACGCACACCGTGGGCACCCGGTCGGCGGTCAGCTGGCTGAGATCGCGGGCGATCGCGCCGCCGGGCGGCGGACCCGCCGGCGCGGCCGCGCCGGTCGACTCGACCAGGTTCACCAGGGGCAGCCGGTTCACCGAGGCGATCCGCGCGGCCCGCCGGATCTTCTCCACCGTGTACGGGTTGACCGCGCCGCCGTCGACCGTCGGATCGTTGGCGATGACCACGCACTCGACGCCCTCGACGACCCCGATACCGGTCACCACGCTGGCGCCCACGGGGAACTCCGAGCCCCACGCGGCCACCGGCGAGAGCTCGAGGAAGGGGCTGTCCTGGTCGAGCAGCATCTCGACGCGCTCGCGTGGCAGCAGCTTGCCGCGCGCATGGTGGCGGGTCACCCACTTCTCGCCGCCGCCCGCGCGGGCCGCCTCCAGTGCCGCCTCCAGCTCGGCGAGCCGTTCCAGCATCGCGCTGCGGCTGGCCAGATAGGCGGGGGTGCGCGGGTCGATCGCGGTGTCCAGCACGGTCACGTCGTCACCCCGCTGCGCTGCACGCCCGCCACCTCGTTCAAAGCCGCGCCCTCTCGACCGTCGTAGTGCCTCTCGACCACCTCCGTAACGAGCGGCTGACCGGGTGCGACACGGATCTTGACGGGCGGGTTCTGTCCCCTGATCAGGTGGGGATTCGAGAATTATGCAGCACTATGCCCGTTATGCGGACACACCTAAGGGGTCGTCCGGCCGGACGACCCCTTGGGTACTACTGTGCGGTGCCGAAAAGTCAGACCCGGGCCCGGCGGGCCAGGCGCTCCGGGTCGAGGATGATGACGCTCTTGCCGTCGAGGCGCAGCCAGGCCCGCGAGGCGAAGTCGGCCAGCGCCTTGTTGACCGTCTCGCGGGAGGCGCCGACGAGCTGGGCCAGCTCCTCCTGGGTCAGGTCGTGCGTCACCCGCAGCACGCCGCCGTCCCGGGTGCCGAACCGGCCCGCCATCTGCAGCAGGTTCTTGGCCACGCGGCCCGGCACGTCGGTGAAGATGAGGTCTGCCAGCGCGTCGTTCGTGCGGCGCAGCCGGCGGGCGAGAACGCGCAGCAGCTGCTCGGCGATCTCCGGGCGGTTGTTCAGCCAGGGGCGCAGGGAGGACTTCTTCAGCCGGGCGAGGCGGGTGTCCGTCACCGCGGTCGCCGTGGCCGTGCGTGGTCCCGGGTCGAACAGGGACAGCTCGCCGAGCATGTCCGACGGGCCCATGATCGAGACCAGGTTCTGCCGGCCGTCCGCGGCGCGGCGGCCCAGCTTGATCTTGCCGGAGAGAACGATGTAAAGGCTGTCGCCCGCCTCGCCCTCATTGAAGACGATGTCGCCCTTGCGGAACTCGATCGTCTCCATCTCCTTGGCGAGCGCCTCGGCAGCCTCCGGGTCAACGCCCTGGAAGATCCCGCTGCGAGCCAGTACCTCATCCATCGCTGTACCTCCGACTACGCGCTTCGCCGCGCACGATCAGTCTAGGCGTACGCGGCCCTCAAACGGGCGGGCACCCCTCGATCTGGATCTCGCAGGGTAACCGCTCGAGCCGCCGAAGAGCCAGAAATCCGTCGCTCTCGGTGAGGGGCCCTCGGCCGTTCGTCTGGTATCACCGTGCGTCACTTTCCCGCAACACTCTCCGTCGATGAACGGCCCGCGCCGTGCCGGTCGGCGTTCGCCGTCGGATCTCTGTCTCGGCGCTGCCCGGTATACGGCACGTTTGCGGGGATATCGTGGCCTTTTCGCGGGCGGGGAATGTCGTAGGCGCGACGTACGCTTGCTCGCGTGAGTCGTCCCCCTGTTGCCGCGTCCACCGGTGCGGCCGTGCTCGACCGGTCGGCCAGGCGGTTCGCGGGGGAGACCCCCATCGGGCGCAAGCGCCGGGCCCGCAAGACGGCCAGGCTGCTCGCCGAGACCCACCCCGACGCCCACTGCGAGCTCGACTTCGAGACCCCGCTGCAGCTCGCCGTCGCGACCATCCTGTCCGCGCAGTGCACCGACAAGAAGGTCAACGAGGTCACGCCGGTCGTCTTCAAGCGCTATCTGACGGCCGCCGACTACGCGGCGGCCGACCGCGCGGAGCTCGAGGAGATCCTCCGGCCGACCGGCTTCTTCCGGGCCAAGACCGACTCGCTGATCAAGCTGGGTCAGGCGCTGGTCGAGCGCCACGGCGGCGAGCTGCCCGGCAAGCTGGACCTGCTGGTCGCGCTCCCCGGCATCGGCCGCAAGACCGCCAACGTCATCCTCGGCAATGCCTTCGACGTCCCGGGCATCACCGTCGACACCCACTTCCGCCGCCTGGTCAACCGCTTCGGCTGGGTTCAGGAGGAGGATCCGGTCAAGATCGAGTTCCAGGTCGCCGATCTGATCGAGAAGCGCGACTGGACCATGCTGTCGCACCGGATCATCTTCCACGGCCGCCGGGTCTGCCACGCCCGCAAGCCGGCCTGCGGCGCGTGCACGCTGGCCGCGATGTGCCCGTCGTACGGCACCGGCCCGACCGAGGCGGCGCCCGCGGCCAAGCTGCTCAAGGGCCCCCGGGCGCGCGAGCTCGCCGTGCAGGCGGGCATCGACCCGGACCTCGTCCCGGCGGCGGCCGTGACGACTCCGGAGGCCCCGTGAGCGCCGACTCGGAGAGCCCCGGGCGCCGGATCCGGCCCGCGAGGTGGTTGACCCCGTCGCTGGGGCTGGTCTCGACGGCGGTGCTGCTCCTCACCGCGTGCGGCGGTGCCGAGGGCACGCCGGACGCCGAGGGTCCGTCGCCCTTCGCCGACTGTGCGACCCTGACCGGGCCTGTTTCCGGGTCCGGTGCTTCGTCGGCACCGGCCTCTCCGCCGGGCGCGGCTCTTTCCGCTGCGGCCGGGTCGTCCGATTCGGAGGGTGCCGGATCGGGTGCTCCGGACCTTCCGGATATTTCCCTGCCGTGCTTCACCGGGGGTGCGCCGGTCCGGACCACCGATCTCCGTGGTCCCGCCGTCATCAACCTCTGGGGCTCCTGGTGCGGCCCGTGCCGCGAGGAGCTGCCGCTGATGCAGGAGCTGGCCGACGCCACCTCCGGCAGGCTGCGCGTGCTCGGCGTCGACACCCGGGACAGCCGCGACGCCGGCGCCTCGTTCGCCGCCGACCACGACGTCACGATGCCGACGCTGTTCGACCGCGAGCAGAAGCTGCTGGTGGCGCTCGGCCGCACGAGCCTGCCCGTGACCGTCTTCCTCGACGCGCAGGGCAAGCGGTTCGTCTACACCGGCAAGGCGCTCGACAGGCTGACGCTGGGGACGCTGGTGCGCACCCACACCGGCGTGACGGTGACCGGATGAGACCGGCGAGCGCGCGGTCCGGCGGGCTGCCGGGCGAGCGTCCGGCTGGGCTGCCGGGCTGGTGGGAGCCACTGCTGACCCGTGCCGCCGCCGCGCGTACCGAAGATTTCACCAGCCTGCGGACGCCCGCCACCGGTGCCCGGCCGAGCGCCGTCCTGGTGCTGCTCGGGGAGGACCGCTCCGGCCGGCCGGACCTGCTGCTGCTCCAGCGGGCCGCGACCATGCGCAACCACGCCGGTCAGCCGGCGTTCCCCGGCGGCGCCGCCGATCCCGACGACCGGGACGCTGCGGCGACCGCGCTGCGGGAGGCCAACGAGGAGGTCGGCCTCGACCCGGCGACGGCGACGGTGCTGACCACCCTGCCGCAGCTGTACATCCCGGTCAGCGGGTTCGCGGTCACCCCGGTGCTGGCCTGGTGGCACGCCC
Organism: Couchioplanes azureus; assembly: GCF_014648355.1. Taxonomy (GTDB): domain Bacteria; phylum Actinomycetota; class Actinomycetes; order Mycobacteriales; family Micromonosporaceae; genus Actinoplanes; species Actinoplanes azureus. Next base: position 1,073,983 of record NZ_BMQY01000001.1, on the reverse strand, counting down.
CGCATCCGGTGCGGCCGTGCGACCCCGCCGAGGTCGCGCACGTCGCCCGGCTGCCCATCGCCGAGCTGGCCGACCCCGCCAACCGGATCCGGGTACGCCACCCGAGCGGCTGGGTCGGCCCGGCGTTCCAGGCGAGCGGCATGCTCGTCTGGGGCTTCACCGCCGGCGTCATCTCCGCGCTGCTCGACATGGCCGGCTGGAGCCGCCCCTGGCATCCGGGTCGCATCATGGAGCTACCGGATCCCGCGTACCCGCCCGGTCCCGCACCACCGCCCGACGGTTCCGTTCCGGTCGCCGATGCGTCGGCCGCCGCCACCTCCGACGAGGTGGTCTCGTGACCGCCACTTCTACCTTGAGCGAGCGCCCGTGGTCGATGGACTCCTGATCCTGCTCATGCTGGTCTTCGCGATCAGCGGATACCGGCAGGGTTTCGTCATCGGCGCGCTGTCCTTCGGCGGCTTCTTCAGCGGCGTGCTCATCGGCCTCCAGATCGGACCGCTGATCGCCAACCAGTTCGCCGACGGCACGGTCCGGCTGGTGGTGTCGCTCGTGACGATCTTCGCGCTGGCGGTGCTCGGGCAGACGCTGGCGGGCTGGCTCGGCACGAAGGTGCGGCGCGCCATCGAGAGCCGGCCGCTGCAGCGCCTCGACGACGCGGGTGGCGCGGTGGTGTCGCTGGTCGCCGTGCTGCTGGTGGCGTGGCTCATCGCCGTACCGCTGGGATCGACGCCGTTCCCCGAGATCAACCGGCAGGTCCGCAGCAGCGCCGTGCTCAACGGCATCAACAAGCTCATGCCCGACCAGGCCGAGGCGCTGTCGGCGGGCCTGCGCGAGTCGCTCGACACCAACGGCTTCCCGGACGTCTTCGGCGGCCTGACCCGCACCAACGCCCGCGAGGTGGCGGCGCCGGACCCGGCCCTGGCGAAGAGCCAGGTGGTGGTCAACTCCCGCAAGTCGGTTCTCAAGGTGCTGGGTACGGCCCCGAGCTGCTCGCGCCGCATCGAGGGCTCCGGATTCGTGTACGCCGACGAGCGCGTCATGACCAATGCCCACGTGGTGGCGGGCACGCGCAACGTCCAGGTGGAGACGCCGAACGACCGCCTCGACGGCAAGGTGGTGGTGTACGACCCGGACCGCGACCTCGCCGTCATCTACGTCCCGGGCCTGCGGGCGCCGCTGATGCCGTTCGTGAAGAAGCCCGCGGGCACCGGCGCGAACGCGATCGTGCTGGGCTTCCCGCTCGACGGGCCGTACAACGCCCAGGGCGCCCGGGTCCGCGAGGTCAGCCGGATCACCGGGCCGGACATCTACGACTCGGGCAACGTGACCCGCGAGATCTACACGATCCGCGCCCTGGTCCAGAGCGGCAACTCCGGCGGCCCCCTGATCGCGCCCAACGGCGACGTGCTCGGCGTCATCTTCGCGGCGGCCGCGGACGACCGCAACGTCGGCTTCGCCCTGACCGCCGCGGAGGCGGCCGGGACGGCCAAGCTCGGCATCGAACGCACCCGGGGAGTGAAGACGGGCGACTGCGCCTGAGCCGCGGCGACCTGGGCGCGCGAGGTCATGTCGATCTGAACGGGAAACGGCCGCCTGCGACGGCCGCTCGCCGACGGGGGCCGGCGGCCTGAACCGCCCGGCCGGCAGCCGACGGCCGGCGGGCCCCAGCCGGCGGGCCCCAGCCAGCGGGCAGCGGCCAGCGGGCAGCGGTGTGCGGTCGTCAGGTCACGCCGGCGAAGCGGCGCATTGTCCAGGCCGCGGCGAGCAGGGATGCCAGGAAGAGGGTTGCGGCCGCCCACCAGCCGCGGGATTCCTCGGACGTGCCGGTCTCGCTCATGGTGATCGCCGTGCCCGCGTTGGCACCCGAAGCGGGGGCGCCCGCCGGGCTGGTCGTGGCGGCGTCCGGGGCCGACTGGGCCTGACCCGACGCCGGGGCGCTGCCGAAGCGGGCGATGCCCGGGGAGGCCGTCGTGTCGAGGGGGTTGCGGGTCACCGCGGGCAGCTCCGCGGTGAGCGCGGCCACCGGGTCGACCATGCCGTAGCCGTAGTCGCCGTCGCGTCCCAGGGGGCCGCGGTCCTGGGCGGTCTTGATGATCCGGTTGACCACGTCGCCCGCGGACATGGTGGGCCAGCGGGAGCGGATGAGCGCCGCCGTGGCCGAGACCATCGGCGCCGCGAAGCTGGTGCCCTGGACTCGCCAGTAGCCGTTCGGGCGGGCGCCGGTGAGCTGGGTCGCCGGGGCCGTCACCACGGTCTCCTTGCCGGTGATGGAGCCGGACCAGAGGATGTCGCCGCCCTTCTCCATGCCGGCGACCGCGATGACGCCCGGCTCGCGGGCCGGATACCAGACCCCGGACGAGACCGAGGCGCTGGCGTTGCCGGTGCACGCGACGACGACCACGTCCTTGGCGAAGGCGTAGTCGAGCGCCGCGGCCAGGGCCGGGCTGCTGCCGTTGCCGCCGAGGGAGAGGTTGACGACGCGGGCGCCGTTGTCGACCGCCCAGCGGACGCCCTTGGCCACGATCATGGCGTCGTCGTACCGGTTGTCGCGGTCGAGGACGCGGACGGGCAGGATCCTCGCCTTGGGCGCGATGCCGACCACGCCGGAGGTGTCGTCGCCGCGGCCGGCGATGAGCGCCGAGACCGTGGTGCCGTGCCCGACCAGGTCGGTGTCGCCGCTGCCGTCGGCGTCGACCAGGTCGAGGCCCTTGAGCACCTGGCCCTGCAGGTCGGCGTGGTTCGCCTCGACGCCGGAGTCGATCACCGCGACGGTCACGCCCTCGCCGGTGGAGTAGGTCCAGGCGCCCGCCACGTTGAGCGTCTTCAGGTGCCACTGCTCGGCCCGGACCGAGTCGCCCCGGAGCGGCTCCGGCCCGGCCAGCGGCCCGGCAAGCCCGCCCGCCCCCGCCGCCGAGCCCGCGGAGCCGGGCAGGCCCACGGAGCCAGGCAGGCTCGCCGAGCCAGACAGGCCCGCCGAGCCAGGCAGGTCAGAGCGGCCAGCAGGGCCGGGGAAGCCGGCCACGGAGGTGCCGGCGGAGGGCGGTCCGGCGAGGACGGCGGAAAGCGGAGAGGCGGAGGCCGCGGAGGCGGAGGCCGCGGAGGCGGAGGCGGAGGCCGCGGAGGCGGAGGCGGAGGCCGCGGAGGCGGAGGCGGCGCGGGCCGTGGAGGCGGCGGGGAGGAGGGAGGTGGTGGGGGAAACCGCGGAGGCGGCGGGGAGGAGGGGAGTGGGGGAAGCAGCGGAGACCGGGTAGGCGGGGGTGAGGACGGGAGCGGCGGTCAGGCCGGCGGCCAGGCAGGCCGCCGTGACCCGCGCAGGAAGGTGTCTCACCAACGGTCACCGCCGCGGGCCGCGGGGGGCGCGGAAGCGTCACGCCGGTCTGGACGGGACGCGTTCGGTGCTTCGCTCACAGCGCTCACTGGACGGCGGGCCATTCTGCGGATGGACGGTCGATGGAGGGAGATTACTCCGAATCCGCGCGTTGTCGCTGGGGTCTGTCTATGCGGATCGCACCGCAGGTGCGTCCGGGCGGGGCAACCGGTCAGTACGGGGGGAGATGCGACAACTGCACCAACCGAACCCCCTCACGTCGGGTCACCAGGCGGCCACGACCCGGTGGCATCAGGGCCGGGCGTGCCGGGCCGATGAGCGCGCCCTCGTCCGCGGGACCGCTCATCACGAGGCCCGGCGAGGAGAGCTCGCGCAGGCGCTGGATGACCGGGTCGTACATGGCCCGGCTGGCGCCGCCGGCCCGGCGGGTGACGATCAGGTGCAGGCCGACGTCGCGCGCCTGGGGCAGGTACTCCAGGATCGGCTGCAGCGGGTTCGTGGGGCCCGAGGCGACCAGGTCGTAGTCGTCGACGAGCACGAACAGCTCGGGGCCGTTCCACCAGGAGCGTTCGCGCAGTTGCTGGGCGGTCACGTCCGGCCCGGGCAGGCGGCGCTCCATGTAGCCCGCGACCGATTCCATCAGCTCCAGGGTCTTCTGGGCCTGGATGCCGTACCCGATGCGGTGGTCGCTCTCCGGCAGGTCCATCAGGCTGCGCCGGTAGTCGACCAGGATGATGCGGGCCTCGGTCGGCTGGAAGCGCCGGGTGATGGTGGTGGCCAGCGCGCGCAGGAACGACGACTTGCCGCACTCCGCGTCGCCGAAGAGCAGGAAGTGCGGCTCGCTCGCGAAGTCGATCTCGACCGGTTGCAGGTCGGACTCGGCGATGCCGATCGGCAGGCGCAGGCCGGTCGAGCGGTCCAGGTCGATGTCGGCGTACGGCAGCGAGGGCGGCAGCAACCGCACGCGCGGCGCCACGGGCCCGGTCCACGACGCGGCGATCATCTTGACCAGCTCGGTGGACTCGGCGTTGCTCAGCTCCGGCCGTACGGTCAGGAAGTGCAGGGCCTTGTTCTTGTCGGTCGGGTGCTCGACGATGCCGCGGCCGGGCTTCTCCGGCACGGTGATCGCCTGGCGCCGGTTGACCGAGGAGTCGGTGGGGTCGCCGAGGCGCAGCTCCACCTTGGAGCCGAAGAGGTCGCGGATCGCCGGGCGGTAGTCCATCCAGCGGGGCGCGCTGGTCACGACGTGGATGCCGTACGACAGACCGCGGGTCGCGATGTCGGTGATGACGCCCTCGAGCTCGTCGTAGTCCTTGCGCAGCGTGGTCCAGCCGTCGACGACCAGGAACACGTCGCCGAACGGGTCCGCGTCGGCGCCGGTGCCGAGCTCGGTGCGGGCCGCGCGGCGCCGCCGGTACGAGGCCATCGAGTCGATGCCCAGCTCGCCGAAGCGGCGCTCCCGCTCGGCGAGCAGCGTGGAGACCTCGCCGACGGTGCGCCGGACGCCGACCGCGTCGAGGCGCCCGTACACGCCGCCGACGTGCGGCAGGTCGCGCAGGGTGCCGAGCGAGCCGCCGCCGAAGTCCAGGCAGTAGACCTGTACCTCGGCCGGCGTGTGGGTGAGCGCCAGCCCGCAGACCAGCGCGCGCAGCGCCGTGGACTTGCCGGACTGCGCGCCGCCCACCACGGCCACGTGCCCGGAGCCGCCGTCGAGCTGCAGCCACATCACGTCGCGCAGTTGCTCGCGCGGCTTGTCGATGAGGGCGATCGGCACCTGCAGGGCGCCGTGCAGTTGCGGGTTGGCGAAGGACAGCCCGCGCGCGGGGTCGGCGGTGACCGGGCCGAGCAGCTCGTCGAGGGTCGCCGACCGGGTCAGCGGCGGCAGCCACACCTGGTGCGCCGGCGGTCCCTGGCCGTTGAGACGCGCCACGATCACGTCGAGCAGGCTGTCGCCGGCCGGCACCTCCTCCGGCGTCGGTTCGGGCGAGCGGACCGGCTCCGGCGCCGGGACGTAGTGGGTGGAGTAGGACAGAATCTCGGGGACGGCGCCGTCGCGGGCCGCGCCGGGGCGGCGGCTGCCGGACTGCCGGAAGACCCCTGAGACGTACGCGGCCTTGAAGCGCACGAGCGGCTCGGTGCCGAACTTGAGGTAGCCGTGGCCGGGCGAGCGGGGAAGCTCGTAGGCGTCGGGCACGCCGAGCACGGCCCGGGACTCCAGCGCCGAGAAGGTCCGCAGGCCGATCCGGTACGACAGGTGGGTGTCGAGCCCCCGCAGCCGGCCCTCCTCCAGCCGCTGGCTGGCGAGCAGCAGGTGCACGCCGAGCGACCGGCCCAGCCGTCCGATCTGCACGAACAGGTCGATGAAGTCGGGTTTCGCCGACAGCAGCTCGGAGAACTCGTCACAGATGATCAGCAGGGACGGCAGGGGCGGCAGGGCGGCGCCGCCGGCCCGCGCCTTCTCGTAGTCGCGCAGGCTGGCGTAGTTGCCCGCCTTGCGCAGCAGCTCCTGGCGCCGGATCAGCTCGCCGTCGATCGCGTCCACCATGCGGTCGACCAGGGGCAGCTCGTCGGCGAGGTTGGTGATGACGGCGGCGGTGTGCGGCAGCCGGTCCAGCGAGGCGAAGGTCGCGCCGCCCTTGAAGTCGACCAGGACGAAGTTGAGCGTCTCGGACGAGTGGGTGGCGGCCAGCGCGAGCACCAGCGTGCGCAGCAGCTCGGACTTGCCGGAGCCGGTCGCGCCGATCAGCAGGCCGTGCGGGCCCATGCCGTCCTGTGCCGACTCCTTCAGGTCGAGCTCGATCGCGGAACCGTCGGCGCCGAGGCCGATCGGCACGCGCAGCTTGTCGCGGTCGGGCCGGGGCAGCCAGGCCTGCGCGACGCTGAACGAGTCGGGGTCGCCCAGGTTGAGCAGCTCGGCGAGGCCCATCTCGGTGGCCAGCGGGGTGTCCGCCGACTTGGACATCGCGGCGAGCCGCAGCGGCGCGAGGCGGCGGGCCACGGCCTCGGCCTCCGGTTCGCTGAGCCGGTCCGGGGTGCCCACCTCGGCGGCGTGGTCCATCGCGTACGTGTGCAGCTCCCGCCGCCCGCCGTCGGCCCGGATCTCCAGCACGAGCAGGGACCGGTCGAGCAGCCTCGGCGGCACGTCGTCCAGGTCCAGCACGGTGACGCCGTCGATGCCGTCGTCGAGCTGGGTGGCGCCCTTGAGGTCGGCGCCGTCGAGCACGATCACCACGTGCGGCCCGGCCGTGCCGGACCCGGACGGGTTGAACCTCGGCCGGTTGCCGATGACGTCCTCGAGCAGCTTCTCCAGGTCCGGCCCGGCGCTGGCGACCAGGCGCACCTGGCCGAGGCGGTCGGTCCGCGAGGGGTGCAGGTTGTGCGGGAGCCACTTGACCCATTCCCACCGTTCCCGGCGCCCGGGCCCGGCGCACACCGCGATGATCAGGTCGTCGGGGGCGTGGAAGGTGGCGAGCTGGGTGAGCACGGCGCGGGTGAGCGCGCGGGCGTCGCCCTCGCCGTCCGGGCCGTCGCCGCGCAGGAAGACCCGCGCGAAGCCGCGCAGCGAGACCGCGACCGGGAGGTCGGGGACGACCGAGTACGCGTCCAGGAACCGCCGCAGCGCGCCCGCGGTCATCGGCTCCAGGTCCTCCAGCGGCCGGGTCACCGGCGGTACGAGCGGCGTGGCCAGGGTCTGCGGTCCGACGGCGAGCCGGACGACGCCGAAGTCGGGGTCGGTGGGCCGGCGTTCCCAGACCCGGTGGCTGCCGGCCGTCGACCAGAGCCGGGCGGGGTCGGGGTGCCGGTAGTAGAGCCCGACGCGCTGGCGGGTGGCCGTGTCCCGCACCCGGCGGCGCAGGCCGGCGAGGTGCCGCAGGTATTCGCGGCGGGCGGCCATCATCTCGGCCTTCTTGGGCGAGCCGCCGGAGCCGTACGAGGTGGCGAGCATGGCGAGCGACGAGATGCCGAAGAGCCCGCCGATCACGTAGGCCAGCGGGCCGCCCTGGCCCCGGCCCATCATCAGCGCCATGGCGACCGAGCCACCGAGCATGGGCAGCACCATGAACGCCTGCTGCCAGCGGCCGCCGACCGCCTGCGGGATCTCGGGCGGCGGATCCACGGCGAGCTCGCCGGTCGGGATCTCGGGTGCCGGGCGGCGCGCGGCCCGCTTGATCACCACCGTGCTCATACCGCAGTTGTCCCTTTCGTCCGCACCTTGGGCTTTCGTGGCGCTTGTCCACAAAGGCCGATGGCGGCCTTCCCGTCCGCGGCGGCCGTCGCCGGATCACCGCGCCGGGCCCAGGATAGGTAAAGTTCCTGCAGTTCCGCAGCCTCGTCACCACCGATGGGAATTTGGCCATGAGTGAGCGCACCGCGCTCGTCATCGAGTTTCGCGTCCTGGCGGCTCGCCCCGACGCCGGAGCCGGCGGGGTGACGGCATGAGCATCGGCCTGGCCCGGATCACCATCAGCGCACCCTCCCGCCGCGTCGACGTGGCCCTGCCCGAGCACGTGCCGCTCGCCGAGCTCCTGCCGGAGGTCCTGCGCCACGCCGGCGAGGGCCTGGCCGACGACGGTGAGCGGCACGGCGGATGGGTGCTGCGGCGTACGGACGGTGCCCCGCTCGCCACCGCCCAGGGCCTGTTCCCCCAGGGTGTGCGCGACGGCGAGGTGCTGCACCTCGTCCCGGCGCGCGAGGAATGGCCCGAGCTCGAGTACGACGACGTGGTGGAGGCGATCGCCGAGGGGGCACGCCGTCGCGGGACCGTGTGGTCGGCGGCCGCCACCCGGACGGCCACGCTCGCCGCGGCCGCGGTGCTGCTCTCGCTCGGCTTCCTCGCGGTGCTCACGGCCGGGCCCGGGTGGGGCGGTGCGGCGTTCGCGGGCCTCGGGGTGGCGCTGCTGCTGGCGCTCGCGGGCATCACCGCCTCCCGGGCGTACGGGGACGCGCGCGCGGGGGCGGCCCTCGGCGGCCTGGCGCTGCCGTACGCGTTCGCCGGTGGCGCGGTGCTGGTCGGCCAGGGGGTCGCGGACCGGGCGGGCGTCTTCCCGCTGCTGCCCTGGCTCGGCGGCCCGGAGCTGCTCGCCGGCTCGGCGGCCGTGCTGCTGTTCGCGGCGCTGGGCGCGGTCGGCGTGGCCGCCTCGCTGCGGATCTTCGCCGCCGGGGTGACGGCCGGCCTGCTCGGCGCCCTCACCGCGCTGACCGGCCTGGTGACCACCGCGGCGGGCGCGGCCGCGGTCCTCATGTCGCTGCTGGTCTGCGGCATCGGCACCGTGCCGCTGCTGGCGATCCGCTTCGGCAAGCTGCCCACGCCGCCGGTCACCCTGCCGTCCGGCACGGACGCCGAGCAGGGCTTCACCGGGGCCGCGCCGGCCGGCACCGACGCGGCGCGGGAGCTGCCCGACCGCAAGCGGGTGTTCGCCGCCGTGAGCCGCACGGAGGAGCTGCTCACCGGCATGCTGATCGGTCACGCCGTGCTCGCGGCGGGCGCCTTCGTCGTGCTCGCCTCGTCGGACGGTACGGCCGCCCGGATCCTCATGGGTCTCGCGGTCGCCGCCCTGCTGCTGCGGTCGCGGCTCTTCGTGACGCTGCGTCAACGGGTGCCGCTGCTCGTCGGCGGCCTGTTCGGCGCCTTCGTGCTCGGCGTCGACCTGCTCCTGGGCGCGGGCGAGGCCATGCTGCTGGGCCTCAGCGTGGCCGGGCTGCTACTGGCGGTTGCCACCGTGGCGGCGGGAGCCACCTGGTCGCGCCGGGCGCCGTCGCCGTACCTGGGCCGCGCCGCCGACCTGCTCGACGGCCTGGCCGTGATCGCGGTGATCCCGGTGGCCTGCTCCGTGGTCGGCCTCTACGGGCTGGTCAGCAGCATCAGCTTCTGACGCTCCCGCTGCCGCAGTCCCACGGGCGCGGCCTCGACCGGAAAAGCACGATGGCCGGGCAAAAGCCCGGCCATCGTCGACGCGTGCGCGGTCAGTGGTCCTCGTCGTGCGCCTCGGCGGCCTCGGCCCGCTTGAAGGAGGCGCGGATCTCCTCCTCGGCCTCCACCCGGCCGGCCCAGGTCGCGCCCTCGACCGACTTGCCCGGCTCGAGGTCCTTGTAGACCGTGAAGAAGTGCTGGATCTCCATCCGGTCGAACTCGCCCAGGTGGTGGATGTCGCGCAGGTGCTCCTGGCGCGGGTCCTCGAAGGGCACGCAGAGGACCTTGTCGTCGCGGCCCTTCTCGTCGGTCATGCGGTACATGCCGATCGCCCGGGCCCGCACGAGGCAGCCGGGGAACGTCGGCTCCTGGATCAGCACCAGGGCGTCGAGCGGGTCGCCGTCCTGCCCGAGCGTTCCCTCGATGTACCCGTAGTCGGCGGGGTACTGGGTCGCGGTGAAGAGCGTCCGGTCCAGCCGGATCCGGCCGGTCTTGTGGTCGACCTCGTACTTGTTCCGCTGGCCCTTGGGGATCTCAACCAGTACGTCGAAATCCATCGTTCGCTCCCTTGTTCGCCCCGGATGGACCGGCCGTGGTCCCAGCGCCGGAGCAGGGCAGCCATGAGCCCCGCAGGAATCCGTGCGCGCCGGTGTGCCGGATGTTTGTAGTCTCCCCTAAGTCTGACGCTACGTACGGGGGAGGGGCGTGTGGGGAGGCAAGATTCACAGAATGGTCCCGACCAGGACGGCGTGTCGAGGCAACGCAACGCTACTTCTGGGATAGGGCGGGCCAGTGTGCCGACCGGGGTGCCGGGCCTTCCCCGCCCCTCGGGTACGACGTACGGCCGAGCCGTGGTTCCCCCGAACGTCGGCCAGGTCCCGCAGACGTCGCAAAACTTCCCACCCGTCGATGGACCCCCCACTTCGCCCGGCGCGTCCGTCACCGGCCCTGGGCACCCGCCGGGCGGGGATGCGCCAGCGGCGAAGCCGGCAACCGGTCCGGTCCGGCGTCCGATGGTGGTGTCTCTCGCGATCTTGATCTTCGTCGTGCTGACCGCGGGAACGGTCCTGCTGGTCCGGCCCGGCCCGGTCGACGACTGGCTGTCGGACGACCCGGCGAGGCCGTCGGCGGCCGCACGCACCCCCGAGCCGGCGCCGTCGCCGGTGCTGGTCGCGGCCGGCGCCGGCGGCGCCGCACCGACCGCCGCGGGCGTCGAGGCGGCCATCGGCGCGCTGGTCGACGCCCCGGCCCTCGGCTCCCGGGTCAACGTCTCGGTCGTGGACGCGGCGACCGGCGAGGCGCTGTACGAGAAGAACGCCGACACCAAGACCACGCCCGCCTCCACCACCAAGCTGCTCACCGCGGCGACCGTGCTGGCCACCCGCGGGCCCGCCCACCGGCTGAGCACTCGCGCCGTGGCCGGCGCCGAGCCCGGCGAGGTCGTGCTGATCGGCGGCGGCGATCCCTCGCTCGCGGTCGACGGCGACGGCCTGTTCCCCGGCGCGGCCCGCCTCGACAAGCTCGCCGAGCAGGTCAAGAAGTCCCTCGGCGCCCAGGAGCCGACCCGGGTCGTGGTCGACACCTCGCTCTTCACCGGCCCCGAGACCGGGCCCGGCTGGGAGGACGGCCTCATCGCCGAGGGCCAGGTGGCCCGGATCCAGGCGCTGATGACCGACGGCGGGCGCGTCGAGCCGGTGCACCACGAGTTCGGCGGCGACGAGCGGTTCGCCGACCCCGCGCTCGCGGCCGGCCGGGCGTTCGCCGCGCAGCTCGGCCTGCCGGGCACCGCCGTCCGCGAGGGCAAGGCCCCGGCCGCCGCGGAGCCCGCCGCGTCGTCCGCCCCCGCCGCGGGCGGCCCCGGCGCCGAGCTGGGTGTGGTGCAGTCGCCGCCGCTCGTGCACGTGCTCGACTGGATGCTCGAACAGAGCGACAACGTCCTCGCCGAGGCGCTGGCCCGGCAGGTCGCCCTGGCCACCGGCAAGGAGGCGTCCTTCGCGGGGGCGGCCGAGGCGATGCGCGCCGAGCTGACGAAGCTGGGTCTCCCCGCCGACCAGGCCGAGCTGTCCGACGCGAGCGGCCTGTCGCTGGACAACCGCATCAGCCCGGGCCTGCTCACCGACCTGCTGGCCCTCGCCGCGAGCGGCAAGCAACCCGCGCTGGGCAGCATGTTCGGGGGCCTGCCGGTGGCCGGATGGTCCGGCACCCTGCGGTCGCGCTTCGCCGAACCCGCGGGCAACCAGGTGGGCCAGGGGCTGGTCCGGGCCAAGACCGGCTCGCTCACCGGGGTGAACGCCATCTCGGGCAACCTGATCACCAAGGACGGCCGGCTGCTGGTCTTCGCCGTCCTGGCCGACGCGACCGGCGAGACCGGCGCGGCGCGCCAGGCGCTCGACCGGATCGCCGCCAAGCTCGTGACCTGCGGCTGCCAGTAAGGGATTTCTCCGGGTCTGACGCTGGTCCCCCGCGGGTACGGTGGTCAGCATGGCGCAGTTCGTTGACTGGGATCTGGCCGCCGCCACCGCGGGCGCGCTGTCGAAGTCCGGCCCCGCGGTGTCCTACGAGGAAGCCATGCAGGTGGTCACCCAGCTGCGCGAGCTGACCGACGAGGCGCGCGGTCACGTCGCCGCGTACACCGGGCTGACCCCGCAGGTGGAGGGCCCGCCGGTGCGGATCGTGGACCGCAAGGACTGGGCGGCGATCAACATCGCCGGCCTCAAGGAAGTGATCATCCCGCTGGTCAGCCGCTTGTCCGGCAACCGCCAGCCGGGCGCGCTGACCGACGCGATCGGCTCCCGGGTCACCGGCGTGCAGGCCGGCACGGTGCTGGCCTACCTGTCCGGGCGCGTGCTGGGCCAGTACGAGGTCTTCTCCGCCGAGCCGGGCCAGTTGCTGCTCAACGCGCCCAACATCGTCGAGGTGGAGCGCAAGCTCGACGCCGACCCGAGGGACTTCCGGCTGTGGGTCTGCCTGCACGAGGTCACCCACCTCACCCAGTTCCAGGCGGTGCCGTGGATGCGCGGCTACTTCCTCGGCGAGGTCCAGGCCTTCGTGGACGCCTCGCAGAGCGGCGAGCACATCCTCGAGCGCCTGCGCCGCGGGGTCGCCAGCCTGTCGGATGCGCTGCGCGACCCGGAGAGCCGCTCGTCGGTGCTGGACATCGTGCAGACTCCGGCCCAGAAGGCCGTCCTCGACCGCCTGACGGCCCTGATGACGCTGCTGGAGGGGCACGCCGAGTTCGTGATGGACGGGGTCGGCCCCGAGGTGATCGGCTCGGTCGAGTCCATCCGCGCCAAGTTCAACCAGCGCCGCGAGAGCGGCAACCCGCTGGAGAAGGCCATCCGGCGGCTGCTCGGCATCGAGGTCAAGATGCGCCAGTACGCCGAGGGCCGCAAGTTCGTGCACGGCGTCGTCGAGCGGGTCGGCATGGCCGGCTTCAACAAGATCTTCAGCTCCCCGCTGACCCTGCCCCGGCTGGAGGAGCTGAGCGACCCGGACGCGTGGGTGGCCCGGGTGCACGGGCCGGTCGGGCTCGCCTCGTAACCTCGTCCTCGTGGCCCGTATCCCGCCGCCGGTGGCGACCCTTCGCGCGGCGGTACGCCGGGAGCTGACCGCCGGCCCGGTCCTCGTCGCCTGCTCCGGTGGCGCGGACTCGCTGGCGCTCGCCGCGGCGGTGGCGTTCGTGGCGCCCCGGCTCGGCGTCGCCGCCGGCCTGGTCACGGTCGACCACGGGCTGCAGGACGGCTCGGCCGCGCGGGCGGCCGAGGTCGCCGCCTGGGGACGGTCGGCCGGGTTCGACCCCGTCGAGGTGGTCACCGTCGACGTGGCGGGCCGCGCGGGCGGACCCGAGGCGGCCGCGCGCGACGCCCGGTACGAGGCCCTTTCCGCGGCGGCGGAGCGCTGCGGCGCGACGGCGGTGCTGCTCGGGCACACCCGCGACGATCAGGCCGAGACCGTGCTGCTGGCGCTCGCCCGGGGTGCCGGTCCGCGCGGGCTGGCCGGGATGCCCCGCCGGAGGGGTCTCTTCGTCCGCCCGCTGCTGGACGTCTCGCGCGCCGACACCCGGGGCGCCTGCGCCGCGCTGGGCCTCGCGGCCTGGCAGGACCCGCACAACGCCGATCCGGCGTACGCCCGGGCCCGGGTCCGCGCGGACGCGTTGCCGGCCCTCACGGCCGCGCTCGGGCCCGCCGTGGTCGCCAATCTCGCCCGGACCGCCTCGCTGCTGGCCGCGGACGTCGCGTACCTGGACGCGGTCGCCGCGGAGGCGCTGGCCGCCGCTCGGACGCCCGGCGGCCTCTCCGTCTCGGCCCTGGCGCGGCTGCCGGAGGCGATCCGCGGCCGGGTGCTGCACGCCTGGGCCGCCGAGCTGGGCGCGCCGGGCGCCGCACTCTCGCACCGGCACGTGGCCGCGCTCGACTCCCTGGTGACCGGGTGGCACGGCCAGGGGCCGGCCGCGCTGCCGGAGGGCATCCTGGTGGCCCGCCGAGCGGGTGATCTCGTCCGCGCCGGCCTGTGACAGTTGTCACTGGGAGTGGCACGACGCGGAAGCCCTCGGGCGGATTCGACCCATAACGCGGGGTTGTCCGGGTACCGGCCGCCGCCCCCGGCGCCGCGGCGCCCTCCCCATACGGCAGGCTAGACCCATGGCAGACGGCTCCTGGTACGACGCCGACATCGACCGCGTGATCATCTCTGAGGAGCAGATCCGCGAGAAGACCGAAGAGCTGGCCAAGCAGGTCGCCGCCGACTACGCGGACGCCGAGGGCGGCGTCCTGCTGGTCTGCGTGCTCAAGGGCGCGGTCATGTTCATGGCGGACTTCGCCCGCGCGCTGGGCCGGCAGGGCCCCTACTCCGAGATGGAGTTCATGGCCGTCTCGTCGTACGGCTCCGGCACCACGTCGTCGGGGGTGGTGCGCATCCTCAAGGACCTGGACCGCGACATCACCGGCCGGCACGTGGTGATCGTGGAGGACATCGTCGACTCCGGCCTGACCCTCTCCTGGCTGATGAAGTACCTGCGGTCCCGCCAGCCGGAGAGCGTCGAGGTCGTGGCGCTGTTCCGCAAGCCCGACGCGATCAAGGTCCCGGTGCCGACCAAGTACGTCGGCTTCGACATCCCCAACGAGTTCGTGGTCGGATACGGCCTGGACTTCGCGGAGCGTTACCGGGAGATGCCGTACGTGGGGGTGCTGAAGCCCGAGGTGTACGCCCGTAGCTGAACGGTCTCCCAGGCGACTCTCAGAAATGGCCGGACCGGCACCGGCGCGAGGGGTATTGTCCGTCTTTGCGGCGATTTACGGCCGCTGGGGGCGTGAACCGCGGGTGACGGCGACCCCTCCGTCAGCCGGGCTGACGGAGTCGTCAGCGGCACCCACGGTGTACCGTCGAGTGACCGGTGGCGCAGTGTCACGTGCGCCGGTCGGGTCGGGTCGGAAGCGGACGGGCCGGTGGGGTTTGGCCTCATCGTCCGGAGGTTATCGATACCGGCAGCGTCTCCGCGGCTCGGGCGCCGGCGTCGGTGCCCGGCGGCGGAGAACCGTCAACCCAGGTGACCAGGACGCCGATCAGGAGGGTCCGGGCGCATCGCCGCCCGACAACAGTATGGAACGTACGCGTTTCTTCCGCCGCCCGGTGGTCTGGATCATTCTGGTGATCATCGGCGCGATCGCGCTGAGCTCATTCTTCACCAGTGGTCCGAGCTACCACCGAGTCAAGACTTCGGTCGTCCTCGATCGACTCGCCCAGCCCAACATCAAGAACGTCGTCCTGCAGGACAAGGAGCAGACGCTCCAGCTCGAGCTGGCGGGGCCGGAGCGGTTCGGCGACAAGACCACGGACAAGATCGAGACCCAGTATCCGTACGAGTCGTCCGAGCAGATCTGGAACCAGGTCAAGGAGGCGAAGGCGGCGGGCCGGATCACCGGCACCTTCGACGCCGGCGTCTCCGGCGACAGCATCCTGCTGAGCCTGCTGGTCAACCTGCTGCCGATCGCGATCCTGGTGATCCTGCTGCTGCTGTTCATGTCGCAGATGCAGGGTGGCGGCTCCCGCGTCCTCAACTTTGGCAAGTCCAAGGCCAAGATGCTGACCAAGGACATGCCCAAGACGACGTTCGCCGACGTGGCGGGCGCCGACGAGGCCGTCGAGGAGCTGCAGGAGATCAAGGACTTCCTGCAGAACCCGGCGAAGTACCAGGCGCTCGGCGCGAAGATCCCCAAGGGCGTCCTGCTCTTCGGCCAGCCGGGCACCGGTAAGACGCTGCTCGCCCGGGCCGTGGCCGGCGAGGCCGGGGTGCCGTTCTACTCGATCTCGGGTTCCGACTTCGTGGAGATGTTCGTGGGTGTCGGCGCGAGCCGGGTCCGCGACCTCTTCGAGCAGGCCAAGGCCAACGCGCCGGCCATCGTCTTCGTCGACGAGATCGACGCCGTCGGCCGTCACCGCGGCGCCGGCATGGGCGGCGGGCACGACGAGCGGGAGCAGACCCTCAACCAGCTGCTGGTCGAGATGGACGGCTTCGACACCAAGGGCGGCGTCATCCTGATCGCCGCGACCAACCGGCCCGACATCCTCGACCCGGCGCTGCTGCGCCCGGGCCGCTTCGACCGCCAGATCCCGGTCGACAACCCCGACATGGAGGGCCGCAAGGCGATCCTGCGGGTGCACGCCAAGGGCAAGCCGTTCACGCCCGACGTCGACCTCGACTCGGTCGCCCGGCGCACCCCCGGCTTCTCGGGCGCCGACCTGGCCAACGTCATCAACGAGGCGGCGCTGCTCACCGCCCGCAACGACAAGCGGGCCATCTCCAACGAGTTCCTCGAGGAGTCGATCGACCGGGTCATCGCCGGCCCCGAGCGGCGCACCCGGGCGATGAGCGACAGCGAGAAGAAGATCACCGCCTACCACGAGGGCGGGCACGCGCTGGTCGCGTACGCGCTGCCGCACTCCGCGCCGGTGCACAAGGTGACCATCCTGCCGCGTGGCCGCTCCCTGGGCCACACGCTGGTGCTGCCGACCGAGGACAAGTACACCCAGACCCGGGCCGAGATGATCGACACCCTGGCGTACGCGCTGGGCGGCCGCGCCGCGGAGGAGCTGGTCTTCCACGAGCCCACCACCGGCGCCGGCAACGACATCGAGAAGGCGTCCGGCCTGGCCCGCGCCATGGTCACCCAGTACGGCATGAGCTCGAAGCTGGGCGCCGTCAAGTACGGCTCCAACAACGACGAGCCGTTCCTGGGCCGTTCCATGGGACACGAGCGGGACTACTCCGACGCCGTCGCCGCCGAGATCGACCAGGAGGTGCGCGCGCTCATCGAGCTGGCGCACGACGAGGCCTGGGAGATCCTGGTCGAGTACCGCGACGTCCTGGACGCCATGGTGCTGGAGCTGATGGAGAAGGAGACCATCACCCAGCAGGACATGGACCGGATCTGCGCCCGGGTGCAGAAGCGCGCGCCGATGTCGCCGTTCAACGGCTTCGGCAAGCGGCTTCCCTCCGAGGCGCCGCCGGTCCTGACCCCGGCCGAGCGGGACAAGCTCAAGGCGCAGGCCGAGGCCGACGGCCAGGTGGCCGTGGGCGGCGGCAATGCCGGCACCCCCGAGCCGAACCCGAACGGCACATCGGAGGGCACACACTGAGCATCAACGACTCGAGCTCGACGGAGCCCGACGACTCCGACGAGATCGACTACCTCGCCGCGCGGCTGATCGACGGCAAGCTCACCGGGGCGCCGGTGGAGCAGGCCGTCGACCTGGCGCGCATCGAGAAGGCGGTCCGGGAGATCCTCGTCGCCCTCGGCGAGGACCCCGACCGCGACGGCCTGGAGCGCACCCCGGCCCGGGTCGCCCGGGCATATGCGGAGCTCTTCGCGGGCCTGCGGGTCGACCCCGCCAAGGTGCTCACCACCTCGTTCGAGGCGAACCACGACGAGCTGGTGCTCGTGCGCGACATCGAGGTGATGAGCCTCTGCGAGCACCACCTCCTGCCGTTCAAGGGTGTCGCGCACATCGGCTACATCCCGGGCGTCGACGGCCGCATCACCGGCCTGTCCAAGCTGGCCCGCCTCGTCGAGGTGTACGCCCGCCGCGCCCAGGTCCAGGAGCGCCTCACCTCCCAGATCGCCGACCTCCTCATGACCCAGCTCGACCCGCGCGGCGTCATCGTCGTGCTGGAGTGCGAGCACCTGTGCATGGAGATGCGCGGCATCCGCAAGGTCGGCGCCCGCACGGTCACCTCCGCGGTCCGCGGCGCCTTCCAGCGCGACGGCAAGGTCCGCGCCGAAGCCATGGCCCTGATCAACGCCCGCTGAGGGCCCGTCGGCAGCGGCGACGATCACATCCGCCGGACGCCGGACCGGCCCGACGCGACGGCACACCCGGCGCCGCGTCGCGCGCTAGACGATCGTGCGGTAGGCGTCCGCACTGTCCATGGCGGCGCGGGTCAGCGTCGCGGCCTCGTCCAGCCGGGTGCGGGCCTGCTCGAGCTGCGCGATGGCCGCGGCCACCGACGGGTGCAGCGAACCGATCGCGGTGATCCGCAGCCGGGTCAGGGACTCGTCGAGCTGGTCGGTGACCTGCTGAATCCCGGTGACCGCGCGCCGGGCGCCCTCCACGGACGCCGCCACGTTCGCCTTGATCTCCTCGACGCTGGCCATGCCGAACCCCTTCCCGGGCCGCTATCGGATGAACGCCAGGAGGCCGACGCCCATGCAGGTCAGCAGCACCGGCGTGAGGCACGTGACGGCACCCACGATGGGCGTACGGTCCACCTTCTGCGGGCCGCCGCCGTAGACGAAGCCGATCGTCAGCCAGCCCAGCCCGTACGCGAGCAGCGGCAGGCTCAGGCCGCACAACAGCGCGTACGTCGGCAGCGAGCCGGAGGGCGCCACCAGGTAGAGGACTATCTGGACGATGAGGACGGCCGCCGCGAACGGACCGTACACGAGCAGGTTGCGGGCCCATGGCCGGATCGGCCCCGCCGGACCCGGACCCAGCATGCCCGCGTCCGCGGCGTCGGCGGTCGCGCGGGCCTGCCGCAGCGCCGCCAGGACGGCCGCGGGGCCGCCGGCGACGGCCTGCGCGGCGAGGGCCTGCTCCGCCGGCTGCGGGATCAGCCGCGCTTCCGGTACGCCCAGGTCCTGCACCAGCCGCGCCCGCTGGGGTGCCAGCCGGGCCCGTACCGCCGTCAGCTCCTGCTGGGCGGCCTGCGCGGTCGCCGCCTGCTCCCCGGCCGCCGCGCTGGCGGCGCGGCGAACCGCGTCCAGGCGCTGCGCGGCGGCGAGATAGTCGCCCCAGGGGCCCGGTCCGTCACTCATCGCTCTGCCTCGGGTCGGGCGAAGGGCACGATCGTCACCGTACGGTCGGCGTGCCGGTCATGCAGCAGCGCCCGGTTCTCCCGGGGCTGCCAGTCCAGGCTCTGCCCCAACATGAGCGACACGTCCTGCTGCGGGACGTTGAGGAAGACCAGGCCGGCCACGTCCTCGCGGCCCGCGCTGCCGCCGGTCTCCTCGCTGAACCGGCGCAGCCCGCGCCACCACGACAGCAGGTGCACGCCCCGGCTCGGGCCCTCGCGCAGCAGCTGGCGCAGCGTCGGCAGGGTGCCGGGGCTCGCCGCGTCCATGCCGAACACCACGCGGTACCCCGGCCGCTCGAGGTCCAGCTCCGCGGCCAGCCCGGCGGCGTCGACGAGGACGGCCTCCTGGCGGTGGCCGATCTCGGCGGCCAGCTCCCGGGCCAGCTCGTCACCCTCGGCGACGAGCGAGCAGATGACGAACCTGGCGGTCCGCGGGGCGTGGAACGCGGCGACACCGCGGGCGGCCGCGTCCAGGACCTCCGCCCCGGCCGCCCGCGAGCCCAGGATCGCCAGATGCCGTCCCGGCGAGGCGTCGAGCGGGAACGCCGCGGTCGACATGGCGACGTCGATGACCCGGCCGAGCAGGGCCGACGGGCGCCCCGCCCGGCCCGCCAGCGCGGCCCGGTAGGTGGGGTCGTCGGCGAGGTGCTGGCGGGCGTACCCGGCGAAGATCCGCGGCGGCTGCGCCTCCGGATCCCGGGCACCCCACAGCTTGTGCCGCAGCTCGCTGAGGACGTCCCGGTCGGCGTGCGGATCCGGGAAGCGCACGATGCGCTCGTGGCCGCGGGTCGCGCCCCGGGGACCACCCAGCCCGCCGGCCGTGTTGACGACCGCGGTGCCCAGCGGCAGCCCCGCCGCGGAGTCGTTGGTCGGCTCCAGGACGTCCCCGCCGCCCGGCAGCGCGATCCGGACCGGGAACTGACCGAAGATCGAGTCACGCTTCGCGTACAGGGCCTCGACACCGAGGACGGTCTGGCTCGCCAGCACCAGATGGATACCGTACGAGCGGCCCTTGCGCGCCAGCGACTCCAGCAGCTGCACCGCCTCCCCGGCCATCGGATCGTTGCCGGCCAGCAGCACCTGGAACTCGTCGATGACGCAGAGCACGCGCGGCATCGGCTTGCCGCGGCCCTCCTCGGCCGCCACCGCCCGCAGATCCGCGAACCGGGTCACCCCCGCCCGCTTGTACGCCACCGACCGCCGGGTCATCTCGGCGTCGAGCTCGCGCAGCACCGCCAGGCCGTATTCCCGGTCGGACTCCACCCCGACCGCGCGCGCGTGCGGCAACCAGGTGCGGTCCCGGGCGGTCGGCACGAACTCGGCGAACGAGACGCCTTCCTTGAAGTCCAGCAGGTAGAGGCTGAGCTCGTCGGGGCTGTAGCGGGTGCCCAGGCCGTACAGGACATTGATCAGGAAGGCCGTCTTGCCGGCGCCCGACCGCCCGCCCACCATCCAGTGTGGAGTAAGGTCGTTGAACTGCAGCACCACCGGCGTGTCGCCGTCATGCCCGACCGTGGTGCCGAGCCCGTCGCCGGCGTCGCCGGACCAGATCTCGTCGGCCGGCTCCGGCAGCAGGTCGGAGAGCGTCACCTGCGAGGCGGCGGCCGAATGCGCGGCCAGCTCGTGGCACACGGCGTCGACCAGGTGCGGCGGCGGATCCTCGTCGAGGAACACCGGGGCGTTGAGCCAGACCGCCTCCGGGATCGACCCGAACGACGCGCCCGGCGGATTGCCGATGACCGCGTACGGATTGCGCACGGACACCTGGGTGGTACGCGGCAGCGGCGGCTGCGTGGTCTCGGCCGTCAGCGGAGGCGGCGGCCAGCCGGCCACCACGAGATGCAGGCCGGACTCCGGCCCCTGCTGCGCCAGCGCCGCGATCCGCACCAGGTCGGCGCCCTCGGTCAACTCCGGCAGGCTCGCGACGATCAGCAACATCATCCGGTCGCGGCGGCCCCTGCGGACGGCACCACCGCGTACGGGACGCAGCCACTTCTCGGCCTCCGTGAGCACGTCCCGCAACCCGGCGCGGTCGATGGCCGGCGGCGACATGAGGCCCGCGTCGGCCAGGGCCTCGAAAGGGGCGAACACCGTGCCGCCACCCGTACCGTCGACGGCGCGGACGAGCAACGACCCGGCGGGCGCGGCAGCCAGCAGCCGCAGCAGCAGGCAGCGCAACAGCCCGGCGACCCGAGGATCCCGGGCGTCGGCGTCGACGGTCAGATGCCCGCTGCCGAGCAGCGGCACGATGGCGGGAAACCGCGCATCGTCCAGCGGCTGAGCGACGCCGAGCCGCACGAACTGCGGAGGGGAGACGCCGCCGAGCGGAGCGTTCGCCGACAACGCATCGAGCGGCGACCCGAGCCACCCGGGAGCCAGCTCCCCGGCGGCGGCCCGCAACTCCTCGGCAAGACGATGCTGCTCCAGCGAATCGGCGGCGGGCGCAACGTGGCCCTCCAACGCGGCGGCGGCCGCCACGACGGTGGCCTCCGCCTGGCGGTGCAGGGCCGCGGCCTGCTCGATCCGCCCCGTCGAATCCACCGCCTCACCTCCGTGTGTGCGCACAAACCGTACCCCGCTCGCGGTCCGCCACGCCGCCGATGCCGGCCCGGCGAGCCCGGCGACCCACCGAGCGCCGGCCCCGAGCGGCCAACCGTGCGACGGACATCGATCCAAGGTCCGCGGCCGGGTCAATCTTCCCAGCCGGCGACGCCCGGGGTGACGCGCGGGCTCCACCGAACGGCAGCACACAACCGCCCACCACGCCGGCACTCTATCGACCGAACCCCGCCGGCGGCCGAGTATCGAGAGCTAGTCCACAGCGGAACCCACTAATCTCGTAAGGGTGCAGTCCACCAACCCACCCGCCCAGCCGGCGGTCCCACCCCCGGCCCAGGCCGCTGCGCCCCCGAAGCCCGCGAACCGCCGCACGAGACTCATCCTGGCCATGGCGGCCGGCATCCTGTCCCTCCTCTGCCTGGGCGGAGTCGGAGTCTTCATCTCCATCTACGACGAAGCAACAAAAATCAAAAGAACCGCCCCCGACGCCGTGGTCGACAACTTCCTCCGCGCCTACCTGGTAAACCGCGACGACCAACAAGCTTCCCTCTTCACCTGCAAGGAGCCTGAACTGTCCCTGCTGAAGGCTTTCCGTGACGACATCCAGAGCCGCGAACAGCGCTTCTCGATCGGAATCCGAGTCGACTGGACGAGCCTGACGGTATCGACAGAGGGTGGCCAGACGTTGGTGAGCACAGATATCCGTCGAACGATCTCGGACGGCAGTGAGAGGACCACGGATGGTTGGCGATTTCCCCTGGTGGATCAGGACGGGTGGCGCGTGTGTGGAGCCTCGCCGATCAACTGAGTGATCACTCCAGCCAGAGCAGGTGGACGGGGATCGTCAGGGTTCTTGGGGCTTTTCCGGTCCAGGACCAGCGGTACCAGTCTAGTTCTGTGGTTACTCGGGCGCAGATGTCGCCTTCGTCGCTGGTGTGGAGTTCGGTGACGGCTCGGAGGTCTCTTCGTTCGGTGCCGTCGTCGAGGATCTGGATCACTCGGCGACCCGTCAGGCCGTCCGCGTCCAGTGCCGCCACCGGGTTGCGGCGTGGCGGCTCGTCCATCGACACCAGGCGGGACATGACGTCGGCGCGCTGGCTCGCCGTACCCGCCATGCCCAGCTCCTCCACCCACACCCGCTCCACCGGAACGAGCGGCGCGAACACCTCCGTCTGCTCCGCTTCCGCGCGATACCACTCGGCCTCCGGCATCACCGGCACGTACGTCCGGCTGCCCTGCACCACCTTCTCGTCGGCGCGCAGGTCGGCGCGCCACCCGTGACCCGGCAGGCCGATCAGGACGCGCCGGCCGCGGAGGCTGCCACCCATGGTGGCCGGGGTCGGTACGACCGGCCGCGGCGGCCCGGGCACCCACGAGGAGCTGCCCGCGAACGGGTCCGGCAGGGGCTCGCCCATCACTGCGACCCGGTCAGCGGTGCGCCACGCTGGGCCATGAACTCCACCGGGTCCTCCGCACTGGCGCTGGAGGTGTCGTTGTTGCGGTGCACCTCGAAGTGCAGGTGCGGGCCGGACGAGTTCCCGCTCGTACCGCAATGGGCGATGACCTGGCCGGCGGCGACCCGCTGACCGACCTTCAGAGCCGGTCGTCTCACCAGGTGACAGTAGCGGGTCATGATGTTGCCGGCGTGCCGGATCTCCACCATCCAGCCGCAGCCGCCCTTGCCCGGCCACCCAGGACGGTCGCAGTCGAGCACGCCGCTGAACGTCTCGTCGCACATGACGCGGGAGACGACGCCGCTCGCCACCGAGCGGACCGGCGTCTCGAGCCCGGCGATGAGGTCGACCCCGTGGTGGTCGGGACGTTGGGGGGTGCGGAACCCGGAGCCGACGCTCCACTTGTGCCCGTCCGACGCCTTGACCGCGAACGGGTTGGTCCACCCTGACGCGGCGATGTCCGCCGCCGAGGCGCAGACCATCGCCAGGGAGTTGCCGACCGCGTTGGCCGCGCCGTCCGCGAGCAGGTTGACGATCTGCGTGGCGACGAGCTCATGCTTCGCGTACGCGTCCGGGTACGCGCTGATCTGCACCCGCTGAGCGGCCTGGGTCAGCGGCATCTTCTCCCAGCCGTCGATCGTCTTCAGTTTCTCGTAGAACTTGGTCGCCGCGTACGTGGGGTCGGTGACCTGGGCCGGAGTGCCCCACCCGCTGCTCGGCCGCTGCTGGAACAGGCCGAGCGAGTCGTGGTCGTTGCGCTTGCCCAGATGTCCGAGGTTCGTCAGCCGCGACTCCTGCATGGCGGTCGCCACGGCGATGACCCACGCCCGCGGCGGCATCTTCAGGTTCGCGCCGACGTTGATGATGATCGCCGCATTCTTCATCTGCGCGGGCCCGTACGGTCGCAGCCGCGGCAACTTGGAATCCGGGTCGACCGGACCGCCGGTACCGCAGCCGGAACTGAACAGGCCCAGATCATCCTCGTCGCCCACGAAGCCGCCGATCAGGATCGCGCCGACGCTGCCGCCGCAGCACAGCAGCGCCAGGGTGGCCACCAGAGCCACGAGCAGAGCGATCCGCCGCGGCCGCCGCACCGTCACGACCCGTCCCAGTCGACGCCGTCGACGAGCCATCGTCCGTCCGGCGCGACGAGCCGCAGCGTCAGTTTGCCGGAATCCACGGTGACGACCGCATTGACCAGACCATCACCGATGGGTACGAGCGCCGGCCGCCCGATGACCCGATCGGCGGGTACGTCGGCCGGGTCCACGCCGTTCAGCTCCTGGGACAGGCTCGGGGTGGCATTGGGGACTATGCCGTCGTGCCAGGCCTTCGCGGAGACGTTCTTGTGGTCCACCCAGGCCGACGCGAACGCGTACGCGACAGCCTCGGGCGGGGCGGTCCCGGGACTCGTCCGGGGTGAGGGCGGCGGCGCGTCGTCGACGATCACGCCGTCGTCGTTGAAGCTGGGGTCCACACTCACGACCGGCGCCGGCGACACGGGGGCGAGCAGCCGCCCGCCGTTGCCGCCGCCGTCGGAGAAGAGCCGCCCGATGCCGACCACCCCCAGCACGACCAGGGCGATCACCAGCGCCACACCCCACCGCGAGCGGAACAGTCCGGTGAGACCGCGTTCGAGCACCCTGGGCATGACCGCTCACCGCGCCTCGGTCCGCACCCGCGGCGGCGCCGGCTCCCGCGTCGTCGCGCCGGTCTCCGGTCGATAGATCGCGTACGAAGCCGGCGACTCGGCAACGTCCGGCTCGGTCCACCCCGGCGCCCGCCGCTGCCGGTGAGCCGGAGCCGCGGCAGCCACCGGCACCGCCCCCGAATCCCCCACCGGCGCGGCATCCCGAGCGGACTCCTGCCCATCCGGCCGCGCGGCGACGACGGCCGCATCCCGAACCGCCCCGGAGGTCGTCTCGGTACGAGCCGCAGCGGCATGAGCCGGATCCTCGAGCCGCGCCTCGGGCCGAAGATTCCCCTGTTCGACGTACACGGTCCGCCCCTTGCCGAACCGCGGCTCGTTCGTCCCCCCGGCATCGGCCACATCAAGCTTCGCGGCCTCCCGCATATCCCGGAAGAACCGCCGATGCCAAGACCCAGCCGACGTGATCGCCGCCGTACCGTCCTTCCCGCCCAACTGCGTAATCCGCCGGTACGGCCGCAACAACAGCCAACCCACAACCCCGCAAAGCCACACGAGGACCACTTGCAGCCACCCGGCCAGGCTCCCGGTATTCATGATCAGGTCGACGGCGAACAGATAGATCGCCGCCCCGGTCCCGAAGATCGCAATATTGAAGATCGCCGCAATCACGGCATTCCCCAGCCGCCGAATCCCCGAACTGGCCGGCCGCAACAGCCCGACCGTCCCCAGAATCGGCGCGGCGATGACCGCCCACCTGAAGATCAGGAACCCCAGCAACACCAACAGCGAAGCAGTCAGATCGAACATCGCAAACATGACCGCCGCAAGCACCGCAATGAACCCGGCCCCAACCCGATCCATCCCATTGACGCCTTGCAGGTATTCATAGGCTTCGGGGTCCTCGTTCTTGATCTGTTCGGCGACCTTCTCCCACTGCGCATTCTTGGCGTTGATCGTGGCGCTTCTGGTCTCTGGGTTGTCGCGCATCTTCTGCGCTTCGTCCCAGGTGATCGAGCGTGCGTCGTAGAGTGCGCGACCATAGGTCTGGGCAGTGACGCTGTCGGCCGAACCGAGCAAGCCTCGCAGCCAGTTCCGGTAGAGCATGGTCTCTGTAGCTGTGTCGCTGGCACGCACAGCAGGAGGGCGGTTGTCCTTGCATGCCTCAGCTTTGCCAAGCCGGCATCCTGTCGAGGCGTCGCCATCCTGCGGACGTGGACCGACGGCGTCGTGCACGACACCGAGCGTCGTGATGAGACTCTGATCAGCGATGTTCGCCGACTTGACCGGCCAGGCGGCGATTGCGGTCACGGCGACCATGATGAGGATTGCCCAGCCGGCAGTCGTTGTAGCGGCACCCATGTCGGCCTGCCGCGACCGCCAGATGAGGTAGAGCCCTACAACGGCCAAGGTAATGATTCCGAAGACGCTGAATACCTTCTCGTAGACAGCCTTCGTGGCCTGATCGACTAGCGGGTCCGCCCACCCCCACAAAGTCTCTGGATCCCAGGCGCGTTCACGGAGGGCGTTCGATGCTCCGATGACTGCCGTGGCGATCATGAATTCGCCGTTGGCGATGGTCGTCTCGACTTTGAACTCGGGGTCTATCAGTGTAGATGCGCAGCCACCCTCTAAGTCATAGGTCGTATAGGTGTATCCAGCGTACCCATATTGGCTGTAAAGCCCTTGCGGGCCGTCCTTCGTCGACGACTTCGGGCGTTCGGCGAACCAGCCGGCTAGGCCGGAGTCGGGGGTGCTGGGGGTGGGGGGCATCAGACATTGGGCCCGGTCGGCGCTGACGTCTGCGAGCCGGGCGACGCAGGACCTGAAGTCCTGCTTCCACTCTTCTGTGCTGCAGGCGCCGCCCGGGGCCTGGAGGGGGCCGGCTGTTGCCGGGGTAGGGGCTGCTACGGCCCAGGCGATGCTTGCCACGAACGCTACCGCCATGGTTGTCAGCAGAGCGCATACCCGGCGGAGCATGGTCAGGCCTCCAGGTCGGAGAAGGTCGGGATGGCCGTGGGGGCTGCCTTTGCCGCCGCCGGGGTGGTGTCGAGGTGTTCCAGGAGGCCTGCGACGTACGAGACGTCGACTCTGACCTTCTGCACCCGGCCGTCCACGTCTCGCATCACGAACTCGCGGAAGCCGAGGCGGGTCGATGACGAGGCGTCCGCCTGGGAGAGCGACGCCAACGTCGCCTCGTAGCCGTCGTGGACGGGGACGCGGAGGAGGCGGAGGGCTTCCGAGGCGATTTCCTGGTCTTCGGCGATGCGGCCCACGAAGACCGTCGACACCAGGTTCTGGACGTCGAGGCCGAGGATGTCGCGGGGGTTCTGGGAGGCGACCAGGGCCGCGAGGTTCCATTTGCGGGAGTCGCGGGCGAGGCGGACCAGGAAGGAGCGGCCCGAGCGCCAGCCTTCCATGAAGTGGGCCTCGTCCAGGCCCACCATTTTCCGCGACGACATCGAGCCGCCGTAGCAGCGGCGGACCGCCAGGCGGTGGGCGGTGTGCAGCATCGGCAGGGCGAGGGACTCCTCGGCCGACCAGTATTCTCGCTCGATCTTCAGGTCGGGCAGGCGCAGGCCCGCCATCGTGATGACCGTCAGGGCCGCGTCGGCGCCGAGCAGGTGCTGCGGCGGGCGACCGAAGAAGAGCAGGGCGAGCGGCATCTCCGCCGTGTCGAGCAGGAGGTTGGCGAGTTCCTTGCCTTCGTCGTCGTCCAGGCCCTGCAGGGTCGCCACCACGTCGTCCAGGGTGGAGGTCTCCTCGGCCGGGACCTGGCGTACCGCGTGGCGTAGCAGCGTCGCCGTCGAGGCCTCCTTGGCGACCTGCGGCGGCACCAGCATGGAGCAGATGTCCTGGACCAGCATGCGGCGTTCGGCGCGGGCGTTGGAGACCGCGATCTCGTACTCCCGGTCGCCGGTCGGGCCGGTCGCGAACTCGGTGCGGACCGGGGTCGGGATCAGCGCGTACGGCGCGAG
>NZ_BMQY01000001.1:918391-1046680 GCF_014648355.1 Couchioplanes azureus | reverse complement strand
GGGCCGGACGGGTCGAGCAGGGTCACCTGGACGCCCCGGCGGGCGTTGAGGTAGCCCAGCGCACCCATCAGCGTGGACTTGCCGCCGCCGGGTTCGGCGACGAAGACGCCGAGGCCCGAGCGTTCCCGGACCTCCATGGGGAAGTGCAGGTCGAGGAAGACGGGCCGGCGGCAGGTTCCCGCCGTACGCCCGATGAGGTCTCCCCGGCGGTCGCCGACCGTCGACGCGGCCTGGGGCAGCGCGGCGGCCAGCAGTTTCACCGGCATGCGGCGCACGTAGCCGGTGTTGGCGATGGGTTCGCCGGGGATGAACTCGCGGGCCAGCTGGTCCTGGTTCTTCGGGTGCTGCAGCGAGATGCGCAGCTCGCGGGAGTACAGCTGGATGAGCCGGCGCGCCCGTTCGAGGCATTCCTCGCGGGTGCGGCCGCCGACGGCGATGCGGTGCCAGCCGTGCGCCCGGGCGGACTCGACGGGCAGGCCGGTGGTCATCTCGTCGCCGATGACCAGGGCGCGCTTGGCGAGGCGTTCCAGCTCCGGTGGGGCGTCGATGCCGTGCTCGGCGTAGTCGAGCTGCTGGGAGCGGATCATGCGGAGCCGGTGTTCGAGGTTCTTGAACGAGCTGTTCGAACCGAGGATGTCGAGACGCGAGGAGAGCTCCATCGGCCACGGCAGCCGCTCGTGGAAGTGCATCCACGGCTCGTGCTTCTCCGGGATCTCGAGCGGTTCCATGCGCCCGACGGAGAGGACCGCCACGTGCCGTTCCTCGCCGGTCATGCGGTTGACCAGTTTGACCGTGGAACCGTACGGGGTCCGGTAGCGCTCGACCTGCTCGGTGAGCGCGAGCAGGTCGCCGCGTTCCCAGTGCCCGTGCGAGACGGGCGAGAGCGGTCCGGGCGGTGCCATGCAGAGCGCGACCGAGCGGAACAGCAGCCACTCCAGCTCCTGCGGCGTGACCCGCCGGCCGCGCATGCCGAACGCGTTGAGAACCTCGTCGAACTGCTCGACCGTACGGCCCAGCTTGCGCCGCTCGCTGTCGGAGGTGCCGCGGCCGAAGATGCGCAGGATGCGCTCGGAGAACGTGTCGCCGAGCGAGCGCCGGGCGAAGGTCACGCCGAGGTAGGTCTGTCCCTCGGCGTGGTTGACCGAGAGCAGGTGCCGCTGGGCCGCGACGAGATGGTCCGACCAGGAGGTGCCGCCGGCGACGTCGGGCAGCGGCTTAGCGGTCAGGGAGTCGACCGTGCGGGCCCACTCGTCCGCGGGGAACGGCCGGTTGGTGCGGCGCAGGTGCAGGCGGAAGCCGGCCAGGCCGGCGTACTGCTCGGAGATCGCGGAGAGCAGGGCCTCGCGCTCGGCGTCGGGACGGAAGGCCCAGCGCACCTCGGGCAGGTAGTACCACGCCGTGACGGTGCTCTGGGTGAACGTGAGGTGCCCGGCGATCTCGCTGATCTCCAGCTCGATGGCCGGGTCGCGGTCGCTGAACTTGAGCTTGTGCGGGCGCAGCGGAGCCGGCTTGACGTCCTTGGGCTTGCGGACGGCCGGCAGGTTGGCGGGCTCGTCCCGCTTGCGGAGACGCTTGCGCTTGGCGGGCGCCTTCTCGCGCCGTGGCGCGGGTGCTTTCTCCGGCATGGGCGCCAGGTCGGCGTGCCGCTCCGGCTCGGCCACCGCATCGACGGGGTACGCCCCGAGCGCACCGGCCGCGTCCGTGGGGTACGCCCCCGGCGCACCGGCCGCGTCCGTCGGGAACGGTCCCGGCGCGGTGCTCGCGTTCATCGGGTACGGCGCCCCGGTGCCGGCCGCGCCGGTCGTGTGTGGCTCCGGGGTGCCGGCCGGATTCGTCGGGTACGGCGTGGTGGCGGCTTCGGCGGGGGGTGGTCCGGACGCGCCGTCGGGGTGTACGCCGGGCGCGGTCGTCGGCAGTGGACCGCCGGACTGGTCGACCGGGTACACGCCGGGGGCCGTGGTGGCTCCGGCGGGCTGCTGCCACAGCGGCGGCGTCTGGGGTGCGGGCGTCGCGCGGATGTCGTCCGGCCAGTCGCCGAGGCCGAGGTCGGAGGCGTCGTGCTCGTCGAAGTAGTCGGCTTGCGGCCCGACCGGCGCCCGGGTGATGGACGGCCCCGGCGGATCGGCCGGCGCCCCGGAGGTGGGCAGCGCCTCCGAAGGCGACGCGAGGGTCGGCGGCTCCGGGGATGACCAGGCGGCCGGCGAAGGCGGCGGCGCGGGGGACTGCGGCGCGACGGGCGATCCTGACACCGGTCGGCCGGTAGGTGGCCCGGACACCGGATCGGCGACGGCAGACGGCCCGGTGACTGGTTCGAGATCGTCGGCGGCCGGTCCCGAGCTCGGAGCGGCCGGCCCGGAGACCGGGTCGTCCGCGGGTGGTCCCGAGGCCGGCTGCGCGGACACCGGCTGCGCGGACACCGGCTGAGCGGACACCGGCTGAGCGGACACCGGCTGAGCGGACACCGGCTGAGCGGACACCGGCTGAGCGGACACCGGCTGAGCGGACACCGGCTGCGCGGACACCGGCTGGGCCGAGACCGGCTGCGCGGAGACCGGCTGCGCGGAGACCGGCTGAGCGGAGACCGGCTGGGCCGAGACCGGCTCGGCGGAAAGAGGTCCGGCCGGGGCCGGGTGGGCCTCCGGCGGCGGAGGGGTGGAGCGGCGGGCGTCTTCGCCGTCGAAGTCGAAGTCGAAGCCGAAGTCGAAGTCGGCGTCCGGGTCGTCCGGCGGCGGCTCGACCGGCGGGGACTGCCGCGGCGTCGTGCCGCCGAACAGATCCAGGAAC
The DNA here is from genome assembly GCF_014648355.1 of Couchioplanes azureus. GTDB lineage: Bacteria > Actinomycetota > Actinomycetes > Mycobacteriales > Micromonosporaceae > Actinoplanes > Actinoplanes azureus. The sequence continues at coordinate 1,043,896 of NZ_BMQY01000001.1, read as the reverse complement.
GGCGAGTCGATGTCCATCGGGTCGACCGGCGGCGGGGTGCCGTTGGTGCGTGGGCGGATCGGTTGGGGGGCCTGGAAGACGGCTACCGCGCCGTGTCCCGGCCCCGGCACCTGCTCCGGCGCGGCGTCCTCCGGAGAGTAGTCCGTCGAGCGCGTACCGTTACTCGGCCTGCCCGCCGGGGACGACTCCGCGCGGGGATGCCCGGGCGGTGGGGAAGCGGTCATCCGACGACCCCGTTCGGGCATGCGGCTGGAGGGGCGAGACTGGTCATACCAACTCCTCCCGTACCCGGATGCGCGTGGCGACTAGTCGGGGGTCTCGCTGCTCGACGGCCGGTTCGCGGGTGCGCTTCCAGTCGGTGAGCGCGGTGCGGATGACCATCCGGGCCGGCCGGTCGGGGTCGACGTGCCGGAAGACGTAGGACGTCGTCACCATGGCCAGTGCGATCTCCCACGCGGGGAACGCGTCGAATTCCCACGTGATGAGGTAGTGCAGGAACACGAAGACCGGAACGAGCACGACGAACATCCCGTACTGCGCGTACGGAAGGTGCATGGGCAGGGTGTATCCGGGCGGACCCAGGTAGACCAGGCGGGCCCGGTAGATGTCGTCGTCGGTGCGCAGCCGCATGGGAGCTCGGCCTCAGCTGAAGATCAGGTTGATGAGGTAGTCGCCGACGAAGAACAGGGTCGCGGCGCCCGCGATGAAGGCCAGGCCGACGATCGCGATCGCGCTGCTGGTCAGCACCTTGGAGATCTCGCCGCGGCTGGCCCGGCCGATGAAGATGACGCCGAGCACGGCCAGCAGGATCGGGGCGATGTTGCTGGCGAAGAAGGAGACGACGCCCTCGGTGTTGATGCCCTTGGGCTCGGGGGCGGCAAGGGTGGCGCCATGGTGCATTGCCGTCGCGACCCGCGCGGCGAGCTCTGTGGCGATCATCGGTAAACCTCCCGGGCGCCCGGCGTGAGGGTGCCGGACACGCTGCAGTTGTTAAGCCTGGTGGCAACGCCCATATGGTGCTACTTCCCGCTCACCACGTCGAGTGCGCGGAGTCGGTGCTCGAGGGCACTGCTGTCCTACCCACGCCCGTCTGCTCTCTTCGGTTCATTAATGATGCCTAGCTCCGAAGCGTACGGGCCGTACTTCTTACCTACAACCTGCCTGATTCGTTACCCAAGTCAAAAGCGTGATTGAACGTGACTCATTCCCGATCGTACATGTGTTCGAAGGTGGTATGCCCGGTACCGTCCTGCGAGTGAGTGAGCCGACCGGTAGCGCAACGACCCGGCAGGTCGCGGGCGACCTGCTGCTTCATCAAGATCACCCGGTCGTGATGGGTGTCCTGAACGTCACGCCGGACTCGTTCTCCGACGGCGGGCGATACGCCGGTCTGGAGGCGGCTGTCGCGCACGGCGTCGCCCTGCATGGTGCGGGAGCCGACATCATCGACATCGGCGGGGAATCCACCCGTCCGGGCGCCGATCGGGTCGATGCGCCGACCGAGATCGCCCGGGTGCTGCCGGTGATCCGGGAGCTGGTCGCGGCCGGCGTGCCGCTCAGCGTCGACACCACCCGCGCCGCGGTCGCCGCCGCCGCGCTGGAGGCGGGCGCCACGATCGTGAACGACGTCTCCGGCGGCCTGGCCGACCCCGGCATGGCCGCGGTCGTCGCCGAGGCCGGCTGCCCGTGGATCCTGATGCACTGGCGGGGCCACTCCCGCCACATGCAGGACCTCGCCGTGTACGCCGACGTCGTCGCCGAGGTCCGCGACGAACTCCGGCAACGTGTGGACGCCGCGGTCGCCGCCGGGGTGGACCCCGGCCGGTTGATCCTCGACCCCGGCCTCGGCTTCGCCAAGCGGCCGGAGCACAACTGGGCCCTGAGCGCCCGCCTCGACCAGCTGACCGCCCTCGGCCACCCGGTGCTGTTCGCCGCCTCGCGCAAGACCTACCTCGGCCGGCTGCTCGCGGACGCCGGCGGCGAGCCGCGCCCGGTGGACCAGCGGGAGTCGGCGACGATCGCGACGTCCGTCCTGGCGGTGGCGGCGGGGGCCTGGGGCGTGCGGGTGCACGACGTCCGCGCCACCGTGGACGCGCTGGCCGTCTGGCGGGCCACCGGAAGCCCCCGCCTGGAGAGGACACACCCATGACCGACCGGATCTCGCTGCGCGGGCTTCGCGTACGCGGCAATCACGGCGTCTTCGACTTCGAACGCCGCGACGGCCAGGACTTCGTCGTCGACGTGGAGCTGGAGCTCGACCTGGCTCCCGCGGCCGGCAGCGACCACGTCGACGACACCGTGCACTACGGGGAGCTGGCCGAGCGCCTCGTCCAGGTGGTGGCCGGCGAGCCGGTGAACCTGATCGAGACCCTGGCCGACCGGCTCGTCGCCGTGTGCCTGGCCGACGACCGGGTGGCCGCGGCCACGGTCACCGTGCACAAGCCCCAGGCGCCCATCCCGCACGAGTTCGCCGACGTGGCCGTCACCCTCCGGCGTACCCGATGACCCGGGCCGTCCTGTCGATCGGCGGCAACCTCGGCGACCGGTACGCGCATCTGCGAGGCGCCGTCGAGGGACTGGGCGAGAGCGTCGTCCTCGTCTCGGGGGTGTACGAGACGCCACCGTGGGGTGACACCGCACAGCCGCCGTACCTGAACGCGGTCGTGCTGGCCGTCGACCCGGCGGCGGACGCGCGCGCCTGGCTGGAGAAGGCCCGGGCGCTCGAGGCCGGAGCCGGGCGGGTCCGCGATCCCGGGCGCCGGTTCGGCCCGCGCACGCTCGACGTGGACGTCATCGCGGTCTGGTCGGACGACGGCGAGCCCGTGGTCAGCGCCGATCCGGAGCTGACGCTGCCGCACCCGCGCGTGCACGAGCGGGCCTTCGTGCTGAAGCCGTGGCTCGACATCCAGCCGTACGCGCAGCTTCCCGGCCACGGATGGGTGACCGATCTGCTCAACCTGCCGGCGCTCGCCGCCGACGCGAACGCGATGACCCCCCGGCCGGATCTGACGTTAGAGTCGGCAGGGTGAGTAGCGTTCCCGGGGGCGCGGCGCCCGATCCGTCGATGCGGCCGACCAGCCTCTCGGCCTTGGTGATCGCCGGGCTGGCCGCCGCCGCGGCCGGCTGGCTGCTGCTCAGTTCCTTCTACGCGCGGATGCCCCGGCTGCCCTGGCTGCCGATCATCGTGCTGGCCACCCTGGCGATCGCCGAGGCGGTCCTGGCGCAGAACACCAGCGCCCGCATCGAGCACAAGCCCGGTGCGCCGCGGGTCGACCCGCTCGCGGTCGCCCGCTACGCGGTCCTCGCCAAGGCGTCCTCGCTGGCCGGGGCGATCTTCGCCGGGTTCTCCGCCGGCCTGCTGGCCTGGCTCGCCCTCGAGCCGACCAAGGCCGCGACCGACGACGTGCCGGCCGCCATCGGCGGGGTCGTGGCGTCGCTCGCGCTCGTCGGTGCGGCGCTGTGGCTGGAACGCGCCTGCCGGGTGCCCGACGAGCCGGACCGCAAGGACGGGGACGAATCGGGCAGGCGCGCCGGACATCCCTGAGCTGACCTCGCCCCAAGGCTTGAACTCGGGCCCCCTGGCTTCCGTATGCTGAGCCGCGGCGGAGGAGGTGGACGAGAATGGCCTACGACGAGACCCCGTACCGTCGCAACGCCGGCGACGCGCAGACGCCGGGCGGTCCGGCGGCATACCGGACCGGCTCGGCGGCCACCGACTCCCGCGACTGGCGCCGGGACACGGCGGCGGACGACGACCCCGGGGCCCGGGTCACCGAGCCGTTGCCCGATTCCGGCCGCCGCGGCGACGCCGGGCGCGACCGGCTCGGCGTCCACATCGGCTGGGAGATCGTGCTGCTGCTGGCGGTCGCCGCCGTCGCCTTCCTCCTCTACCGGTTCGACTCCTCCGCCCTGCGCCGCCCCGCGCTCGACACGCTGCTCATCTCGGGTGCCGCGATCGGGCTGCTCGCCCTCGGGGCGGGGATCACGCTGCGTGCCGGCGTACCGAATCTGGCGGTCGGCCCGATCGCGCTCGCCGCGGCGCTGCACTTCGCCGAGAACGGCGACGACGGTCTGGTCAAGGCGGTGGTCCCGGCGCTGGTGATCGCGGCCGCCGGCGGCCTGGTGGCCGCGATCCTCGTGCTCGTGCTGCACGTGCCGGGGTGGCTCACCTCGCTGGCCGCGGCCCTGGGCGTCATCGTGTACGACCAGCTGCGCACCGCCCCGGTCCCGGTCCAGCGCACCTACGACCTCTCCGACCAGGCGTTCTACCTCTTCGGCGGCTTCGCCCTGGTGGCCGTGATCGGCGGCGCGCTGGGCACCGTCCAGCCGATCCGGCGGATGGTCGGCCGGATGCGCCCGGTCGGCGACCCGGCCGGCCGGCGCGGCGGCGCGGCGGTGCTGCCGGTCGTGGCCGCGCTGATCGTGTCGTCGGCGTTCGCGGTCGGCGCCGGCACCCTGCTCGCCGCCCGGTCGACGGCGCCCATCGCGCCCGGCACCGGACTGGAGTGGACCGGCGTCGCCTTCGGGGTGGCACTGCTGGCCGGCACGAGCGCGTACGGCCGCCGCGGCGGCATCTTCGGCACCCTGCTCGCGACGGCCGGGCTGACGCTGTTCCTCGACTACGCCGACCGGCGCGACTTCGACATCGCCCTGTTCGCGATCGGCGCCGCCACGGTCGGCGCCGGCCTGCTGGTGACGCGGCTGGTGGAGACGTACGGACGGCCGCTGCCGCCGGCCGGCGTCGACGAGGACTGGAACGGCACCCCGGAGACCGGCGAGTGGTCGCCGGCCGTACCGGAGACCTGGTCGTCGACCACGTCGGCGCAGAGCCGCTCGACCGAGCAGTGGGACCTCGGCCCGTGGGGCGGCGGGCGCTGACCGGACGTGCGGCGGCTGACCGGCCGTGCCGCGACTGATACGGCCCTGTGCGGCGGCTGATGCGGCCCTGTGCGGCGGTGCTGATGGCGTGACCGGCACCGCGGCGCCCGGTTTGCGGTCCTATGCTGGCGTCATGACCGATGCCACCTTCGCCGAGCTGGACGCCCTGCCGACCGAGGAGCTGCGCGAGCGGGCCTTCGCGCGGGCACGGGAGCGTCGCGACCTGGGCTTCTTCTGGTCGGTGTTCAAGCACCTGCCCGACTCGGACGACGCCGCCGCCCTGGACGGCGCGCCGCACACGGTGGGTCCCACGATCGACGAGGCCGTGGCGCTGTGGCGGGAGCTGACCGGCCACGGGTACGGCGAGCAGGAGCCGCTGCTGCGGGCCGCCTTCATCGACTATCTGCAGAAGCACTGACGCATCAACCGGCGTCGTTTGAAAAAGGGCGCCCGCTGGGAACTAGCGGGCTCATGGCTCTCACCAACCGCTACAGATCCGCGCCGGGTGCGGGCACGCTGGCCGCGCTCATCCTGGTCCTGGTCTTCGGCAGCCCCTGGTACGCCGACTGGGCCGCCGGCAACACCGACCCGAACACGGCCGGAGGCTGGTGGCTGCGCCTGCTCGCGTGGCCGCACTGGCGCTTCGACTCCGACGACTCCCTGCGCTCGATCGTCATCGCCGACCTCAGGGCGATCCTGGTCGTGGTGCTGACGCTGCTCTTCCTCTACCTGCTGCCCGGCTCGCAGCTGGCCCGGGCCCGCGGGACGATCAGCCAGTTCTTCGCCGGCTGGGCGTCCTACGTCTTCGCGGGTGGCTTCGCCGCCCTGCTCACCGCCCTGTTCCTGGCCAACCCGTCGCTGCTCGGCGCGTTCCGCGCGGCCGGCGAGGGCGCCGCCTACGGCCTCTTCGTCGGCTGGATCGTCGGCCTGGCCACCCTCGGCGGCCGCCGCGGCACCCGCTGACCAGCCCCCGCCCGGGTCGCCGCACCCCGCCAGGGGACCCCTGCCCGGGTCACCGCGGTACCCGCCAGGCGGCAGATCGCTTCGCCGGACACACACCCGCTCGGCGGCCGCCCCCCAGGCCGCCGCGGCGCCCGCCGGTTCCCCCGCCCGGCGGGCGGCAGCCCGGACCGTGCCGGGTCCGGGCTGCGGTGTCCGCTCACCGTCCGGCCCGCGGTGTCCGCTCAGGTCCGGGCCGCGGCCGCCCGATTCGGTACGTCGAACAGCAACGACCGCGAGATGGTCCCCACCGGCGTCCCGTCCTCCATGGCCACCACGTTCAGCGCGTCGCTGGTCAGCATCACCGACAGGGCGTCGTAGAGCGTGCCGCCCGCGTCGACGGTCGGCAGCCGCTCGATGTCCTCGATCTGACCCAGCGGGCGCATCGAGTCGCGCACCCTGGTGACGGCGAGCCGGCGGACGCCCCGGTCGTTGCCGACGAACTCGCCGACCGCCGCCGACGCCGGCTCGCTCAGCAGCTCGGCCGGCGACGCGTACTGCAGCAGCCGGCCGCCCTCGGCCAGGACCGCGATCCGGTCGCCCAGCCGTACGGCCTCGTCGATGTCGTGGGTGACCAGCACGATGGTCTTGCGGACCGTGGCCTGCAGCCGGAGGAACTCCTCCTGCAGCCGGCCGCGGACGATCGGGTCGACCGCGGAGAACGGCTCGTCCATGAGCAGCACCCGCGGATCCGCGGCGAGCGCCCGGGCCACCCCGACCCGCTGGCGCTGGCCTCCCGAGAGCTCGTGCGGGTAGCGGCCGCCGTACCGGGCGGGGTCCAGGCCGACGAGCTCGAGCAGCTCCTCCGCGCGCTCCCGGGTCTTCTTCCGGCTCCAGCCCAGCAGCCGGGGCACGGTGCCGACGTTGGCGCGGATCGTCTGGTGCGGGAAGAGTCCCACGTTCTGGATCACGTACCCGATGTGCCGGCGCAACTCGACCGGGTCCTGCGCCGCGATGTCCTCGCCGTCGATGAGGACCCGGCCCTTCGACGGCTCGATCAGCCGGTTCAGCATCCGCAGCACGGTCGACTTGCCGCAGCCGGACGGCCCGATGAGGACGGCGAGCTCGCCGGCCCGTACCTGCAGGCTGATGTCGCCGACCGCCACCGTGCCGTCGGGATAGACCTTTCCCACGTTCTCGAGCGTGATAGACGCCGCGGTCCGGCCCGCGCCGGAGTCCTCGATCGCGGTAGCGTCCACGTATGTCCTTCCTGTCGAGGGCCCCGGCGCCCGCGTGGCCCCTGGCCGCCCCCGCTGACGAGGGTCCGGGCAATCCGTGGTTCTCCTGGCGCTATGTCCACGACAACGCGGACGACATCCTCTCCGCCGTGCAGTACCACGCGGGTCTCACCGCGCGCGCGGTGATCATCGCGTTGGTCGTCGCCCTGCCGCTCGCGGTCGTCGCCTACTGGTGGCGACCGCTGACCGGGCCGATTCTCGCACTCTCGGGCGTCCTCTACACGATTCCGTCGCTCGCGCTTCTCGCCCTGGTCGCGCCGGCGGTGGGCACCACGAGCGACACGTCGATCATGATCGCCCTGGTCCTGTACGCCCTGCTCGTGCTCGTCCGCAACGCCCTGACCGGGCTGACCCAGGTCCCGGCCGAGGTGCGGGACGCCGCGGCCGGCATGGGCTACGGCCGGCTCGGGCGCCTGCTGCGGATCGAGCTGCCCCTGGCCCTGCCGGGCATCCTCACCGGCCTGCGCCTGGCGACGGTCTCCACCGTGGCGCTGGTGACGGTCGGCTCGCTGATCGGCAAGGGCGGCCTCGGCGAGATGATCCTCGGCGGCTTCCGGAACAACTTCTACAAGGCCGAGATCATGACCGGCACGATCCTCTGCGTCGGCCTCGCCCTCGTCCTCGACCTCGTGCTGGCCGGGCTGGGCCGCCTGCTGACGCCCTGGAGCAGGGAGCGGCGCGCGTGAACTACTTCCGCGAGGGCTTCATCTGGCTCAACGACCCCCTGAACTGGACCAACCCCGACGGTTTGCTGGCGCGGCTCCAGGAGCACCTGCTCATCAGCGGCTGGGCGCTGCTGCTGGGCTGCGCCGTCGGCTGGCCGCTCGGCATCTGGCTCGGCCACCGCGGCCGCGGCGGGGCAGCGGTCGTCACCGTCGCCAACCTCACCCTGGCCGTCCCGACGCTGGCCCTGCTGACCATCCTGCCGCTCACCCCGCTCGGTTTCGGCAAGCCGCCGGTGGTGGTGGCGCTCGCGGTCTTCGCCGTGCCCCCGTTGCTGGCCAACGCGTACACCGGGTTGCGGCAGATCGACCCGGAAACCCGCGACGCGGCCCGGGGCATGGGCCTGTCCGGCGGTCAGTTGCTGCGGCGGGTGGAGTTGCCGCTGGCCGTGCCGTACCTCGCTGCCGGACTGCGTACGGCGGCGGTGCAGGTCGTCGCGACGGCCGCCCTGGCGGCGTTCGTGAACGGCGGCGGGCTGGGCCAGATCATCGCCGCCGGGTTCGGCGTCGGGATGAGCAACGGCGGCGGCGGGCAGATCGTCGCGGGCGGCATCGTGGTCGCGCTGCTGGCGCTGGTGGTCGAGGCCCTGCTGGCGGGCGTGCAACGTCTCGTCACCCCGCCGGCCCTGCGCGGGCAGCGGCACCGCCGGCCGACCGCCGCCGCTCCAGCGGGGTAACGAATGGGCAACGCAGGACGCCGGGCGGCATAGGTTGTCATACCCCCGGGTTAGGAACGGAGGTGCCGTTCCTGCGCCAGGACCGGCCAGCTCAACCGAAGATGCGGGCATCGGAAATTCGACCGCCCGTCGGACACGCGGCGCGGCCGGCCGGTCGCGCCGGGACACAGAAGGCGGCAGTATGCGTCGACACCTGCTCCTGACGGCCGGCACCTTCCTGACCGCCGCCGTCATCCTCACCGGCTGCGGCGAGTCCGGCTCGTCCGGCACCGCGGCACCGCCCAGCTCCGCGTCCGGCGCCGGGTGCGCCCCGGCCGCCGGTGGCACGCTCGTGGTGCTCACCGACGACAAGAACCTGCAGAACACCGACAACATCGTCCCGGCGATCCACGCCAAGTCCTCGTCGCCTCAGCTCGTCGCGGCGCTGGACAAGGTCTCCGCGGCCCTCGACACCACCAAGCTGATCGAGCTCAACAAGGCCGTCGACGTGGACCGCAAGTCGGCCAAGACGGTGGCCCAGGAGTTCGCCACCGCCAACAACCTGACCGCCGGCATCGCCAAGGGCCCCGGCGGGGACCTGACCGTCGGCGCCGCGAACTTCGCCGAGAGCAAGACGCTCGGCGAGCTCTACAACATCGTGCTGACCGCCGCCGGCTACACCGTCAAGGTCCAGCAGATCGGCAACCGCGAGCTGTACGAGCCCGACCTCGAGAAGGGCGCGATCGACGTGGTGCCGGAGTACGCCGCCAGCCTGGCGACCTTCCTGGCCGGAAAGAACGCCCCGGATCCGTCCTCGCCGGACCTGGACACGACGATGGCCAACCTGAAGGCGCTGGGCGAGAAGGCCGGCCTCGTCTTCGGCACGCCGTCGTCCGCGCAGAACCAGAACGCCTTCGCCGTCACCGACGCCTTCGCCACCAAGTACGGCGTCAAGACGCTGTCCGACCTCGCCGCCAAGTGCTCGGGCGTGGCCACCGTCCTCGGTGGTCCGCCGGAGTGCCCGCAGCGGCCGAAGTGCCAGCCGGGCCTCGCCACGACGTACAACTTCCAGGCCGGCAAGTTCAGCTCGCTGGACGCCGGCGGCCCGCAGACCAAGGGCGCCCTCAAGCAGGGCGAGATCAGCGTCGGCCTGGTGTTCAGCTCGGACGGTGCCCTGGCGGCCGGCTGATCTGCAGTCCCGTCCGCCGGGCTTCGCGCTCGGCGGGCGGGACGACGCCACTTTCGGTGTGCAGCGGTGTCTGCCCGTTCCGCGTGGGGTGCCGCTCTCGGTAGCATCTGCGACCATGCCTGACCGGGATCCCGATATGCGCCACCGCGACCCTCTCCCGCGCGCGCTGATCTGGGGCGGCATCGGCCTGGCCCCGCTGGCGGCGGTCGTCGTGCTCTCCGGCGGTGCCGGCGGCTCGGTGAAGTTCGCGGTTCTGCTGGTCGCGCTGTGCGTGCTGATGCTCGGCACGTCCCTGCTCCTCCGCGGCGAACCGGCGGCCGACGCCGGCGAGGTGGTGACCACAAAGGTGGAAGCGCTGCGCCGCGAGCTCCGCGACGAGGTGCGCAGGGCCGCCGCCCGCCCGCCCGTCGCGCCCGAGGGATCCGGCGTGGACGGTCGTGCGCCACTCGGCGTGACGGCGGTAACGGCACGTCGCGTGAGCGCCTCCGCCTCGGTGTCCCCGCCCGTGGCCGGCGCGGTCCCTCCGCCGCCCGTCGCCACGGCAACCGTTCCCGGCGCGGCGCCTCTTGCGCCGGTCGCCACGGCGACCGTTCCCGGCGCGGCCCCTCTTGCGCCGGTCGCCTCGGCAACCGTTCCCGGCGCGGCGCCTCTCGCGCCGGTCGCCTCGGCCACCGTCGCCGGGGCGGCTCCGGTTGCGACGGCTGCCGTGGCCGGGATGGCGCCTCTGCCGCCGAAGCCCGCGTCGGCGGTCGTCAGCGCGGCGGCGGTCATCGGAGCCGCGGCGCCTCACCGGCAGCGGGGTGCGGCCTCGGTTCCGGCGCCCCGGACGGGATCGTTCCGCGACCATCTTCCGCACGCCGCCGCTCCCGAACGCCGGTCCCGGCGGCGGCACGCGGCCCCGGACACCGGCACGGACATCGCCGGCTCGGGTTCGGTCACCGGCCCCGGTCACGGCTCCGACGCCGAGCCGGCCTGGTCCCGGACCGCCGGGGACGGTTTCGAGCCGGACGTACGCTGGTCCCGTTCCGGACAGGCTTGGCCCGGCCATTCCACTGAGGAGCCGGGCGGGCCGGCGGGCGCCTACGGCCTCACCACCGGCACCTTCGGCTCCCCGGCGGACGAGGCCGCGGCGCCGGGCGGCTACGACCACGGCTACCCGGCAGAAATCTACGACAACGACGGCGCGGGATACGGCACGAGCTACGGCGACGGCGGCGCAAGCTACGGCAACGGGGATGTGGGCTACGGCGACGGCGGCGCGGGCTTCGGCCATGGAAATGCGGGTTACGGCGACGGCGGCGTGAGCTACGACGACGGGAATGCGGGCTACGGCGACGGCGGCGTGAGCTACGACGACGGGAGTGCCGGCTACGACGACGGGAGCGCGAGCTACGACCGGGGCAGCGGGAGCTACCGCGGTGGGGCGGGCTACCGGGATGGTGGCGTCGGCTACGGCGGGGCGGGCCACGGCTACGGGCGGGTGGGCGGTAACGCCGACGGCCTCGGCCGGCGCTACGTCCCGGACAACGATCGGCGCCGCCGCGGCTGGTGATCCACGGGCGTCCCCCGCGCTGCGGCGCCGGCGGGACCGGCGCCGATTCCCGCCGCCTACTTGTCGATGTCGCCGACCACGAAGAACATCGAGCCGAGGATCGCGATCAGGTCCGGCACGAGACACCCGGGGATCAGCGTCGCCAGCGCCTGGACGTTCGCGTACGACGCGGTGCGCAGTTTGAGCCGCCACGGCGTCTTCTCGCCGCGGGACACCAGGTAGTACCCGTTGATGCCGAGCGGGTTCTCCGTCCACGCGTACGTGTGGCCCTCGGGCGCCTTGACCACCTTGGGCAGCCGCACGTTGACCGGCCCGCCGATGCTGTCCACCCGGTCCAGGCACTGCTCCGCCAGGTCGAGCGACACGTAGACCTGCTCCAGCAGCACCTCGAACCGGGCGTGGCAGTCGCCCGCGGTCCGGGTCACCACGGGCACGTCGAGCTCGCCGTACGCCAGGTAGGGCTCGTCGCGGCGCAGGTCGAGGTCCAGGCCGCTGGCGCGGGCGACGGGTCCCGAGGCGCCGTACGCCGCCGCCTGTTCGGCGGTCAGCACGCCGACGCCCACCGTACGCGCCAGGAAGATGTCGTTCCTGCGGATCAGGCGGTCGATGTCCGGCATCCGGCTGCGGACCAGCGCGATGGCCTCCCGGGCGCGGCGCGTCCAGCCGGCCGGCACCTCTTCCTTGAGGCCGCCGACCCGGTTGAACATGTAGTGGATCCGCCCGCCGGAGACCTCCTCCATGACGGCCTGCAGCGTCTCCCGCTCGCGGAACGCGTAGAACATCGGGGTGATCGCCCCGATCTCCAGCGGGTACGACCCCAGGAACATCAGGTGGTTGAGCACCCGGTTGAGCTCCGCGAGCACCATCCGCAGCCAGGTGGCGCGCTCGGGCACCTCGATGCCCATCAGCCGTTCCACGGCGAGGACGACGCCGAGCTCGTTGGAGAACGCCGACAACCAGTCGTGCCGGTTGGCGAGCACGATGATCTGCCGGTAGTCGCGGACCTCGAACAGCTTCTCGGCGCCGCGGTGCATGTAGCCGACGATCGGCTCGCACTCGACGACCCGTTCGCCGTCGAGCTTCAGCCGGAGCCGGAGCACGCCGTGGGTGGACGGGTGCTGCGGACCGATGTTGAGCACCATGTCGGCGGTGTCGAGCCCGGCGCCGGTTCCGACCGTCATCTCCCGCAAGTCACTCACGGCTCAGATCGTCCCACGAAGCTCACCGCCGCTGCCTGCGGCAGCCGCCGAGCGGCTCAGATCGTCCCACGAAGCTCGATGCCCACCTCGTGCAGCAGCCACCAGTGGCCGCCCAGCCCGGCCGGGTCGGTCAGCTCCGCGGCCGCGCCGGCCGCGCCCAGCGCGCGCAGATAGCCCGCCGGGTCGGTGCGGGCAAGATCCAACGGTGGCCGGGCGCCGTCCACCCCCAGGGCCCGGAGCGCCGCCCGCTGCGTCATGATCCGGTACGGCGTCCCGCCGGCGGCCGCGGCCGAGTCGAGGGCCACGTGCGCGGTCACGTCGCAGCTTCCGTCGGGAACGGGGTCGACCTCCCGCCCGTCGCGGAATCCGGTGAGCGTGCCGAACGCCGGTCGCGCGCCGCGCAGGTGCCCGTAGTCGACCGCCAGGGCGCAGCCCCGGCGCACCGCGGCGACCGCGTCCGCCCAGACCACGTCGCGGGGCCAGCCGATCTCGACGCGGTCGCCCAGCCCGGCCCCGGGCCACCAGCGGGCGAGCCAGAACCGGTCCGCGGGGTTCACGTCGGCGCCCAGCGACTCCGCGCCGGTGACGAGATCGACCAGCAGCCGGCGTGCGCGTCCGTCGGAGTCGATCTCCGCCACGTCGAGCGGGACGTTGTCCAGCCATTCGGTGGCGAGCAGCACGCCCTCGATGGCGGAGGGGATGCCGGACCGCCAGGCGATCGCGTCCGGGAGCCCGGCGGGCCGGGGCGCCAGCTCGACGCCGGTGAACCGGACCCGGCCCGCGAGCGGCGTCCCGGCGGTCGAGGCGGCCAGGGCGGCGAGCAGTTCCCCGCGTCCGGCCCCCACGTCGACCACCTGCAGGACCGGGGGCCGGCCGAGCCGCGCGTCCACCGCCTCGATCAGGCGCAGCAGGGCGCCGGCGAACAGCGGGGACGCGTGCACGCTGGTCCGGAAGTGGTCGGCCGGGCCGGAGGCCGGGCCCGTGAAGAACCCCTCGGGGCCGTACAACGCGTGTTGCATGGCGAACCGCCAACCCACCCTGGTCACAGGAAGCAATCTACGGGCGGTGCAGTTGTTCACACGCCCTTGTCACGGGTGTGTTACGGGGGCGCATACTTTCCCTCGACCGGTACCCCTTGTCGAGGACTGGATCTGCATATGAGCGCAGTGCCGCGTGTCGCCTCGCGCGCGTACCCGCTGGTCGTCGGCGTCGTCGGCGCGGGCCGGGTGGGTGCCGTCCTCGGCGCCGCCCTCGCCGCGGCCGGGCACGACGTGGTCGCCGCCGCGGCCGTCTCCGCCGCCTCCCGGGAACGAGCCCGCCGCCTGCTGCCGCGGGCCGAGATCCTGCCCGCCGACGAGGTCGCCCGCGCCGCCACCGACCTGCTGCTCCTCGCCGTGCCCGACGACGCGCTCGGCGGCGTCGTGGCCGGGCTGGCCGCGACCGGGGCGCTCGATGACCGTACGGTCGTCGCGCACACCTCCGGTGCCCACGGCCTCGCGATCCTCGGCGACGTCGACGGCATCGCGCTGCATCCGGCGATGACCTTCACCGGCGCGGACGGCGACCTCGACCGCCTGCCCGGCATCGCGTGGGGCGTGACCGCCCGCGACCGTGCCTTCGCCGCACGCCTGGTCACCGACCTGGGCGGCGTCCCGGAGTGGATCGCCGAGGACGCCCGGCCGCTGTACCACGCAGCGCTGGCGCACGGTGCCAACCACCTGGTCACGCTCGTCAACGAGGCGGCCGACGTGCTGCGCGCCGCCGGGGTGCGGCACCCGGCGACCGTGCTGTCGCCGCTGCTGCACGCGGCCCTCGGCAACGCCCTCGAGCTCGGCGACGCCGCGCTCACCGGGCCGGTGTCGCGGGGCGACGCGGGCACCGTACGCAAGCATCTCGACCGGCTGGCGCCGGAGTCGGCGCCCGCCTATCTCGCCCTGGCCCGGCGCACCGCCGACCGGGCCGTCGCCGCCGGACGCCTGCGCCCGCAGGACGCGGCCCTGCTGTTGGATGTCCTGGCCTCCGCCCACGCGACCGTTGGGAGCCCGTCATGACCGTTCTCGTCCATACCCGGGCCGGGCTCGCCGCCGCCCGCGCCGCCGCACCGGGCCGGGTCGCCGTGGTGATGACCATGGGCGCCCTGCACGAGGGGCACCGGCAGCTCATGCGGCAGGCCCGCGAGCGGGCCGACTACGTGATCGTCACGGTCTTCGTGAACCCGCTGCAGTTCGGCCCGAACGAGGACTTCGACAAGTACCCGCGCACGCTTGCCGCCGACGTCGAGGCGTGCACGGCGGAGCGCGCGGACCTGGTGTTCGCCCCGGACCGCGAGGAGATGTACCCGGGCGGCACGCCGTCGGTGACCCTCGATGCGGGCGCCCTCGGCACGATCCTCGAGGGTGCCAGCCGGCCCGGCCACTTCTCCGGCATGCTGACCGTCGTCGCCAAGCTGCTCCAGCTCACCCGCGCCGACGTCGCGTTCTTCGGCGAGAAGGACTACCAGCAGCTCGCGCTGATCAAGCGCATGGTCACCGACCTGGAGATCGGCGCCGAGATCGTGGGCGTGCCCACCGTACGCGAGCCCGACGGCCTGGCCATGTCGAGCCGTAACCGGTACCTCTCGGCCGAGCAGCGCGAGGCCGCTCTCGCCCTCTCGCACGCGCTGCGCGAGGGGGCGCTGCAGGACGACGGCAGGCGCATCCTCGAGGCGGCGAGGAAGATCCTCGACGACGAGCCCGGCGTCCAGGTCGACTATCTTGCGCTGACCGACCCGCTGCTCGGGCCCGCGCCCACGACCGGCCCCGCCCGCCTGCTGGTGGCGGCGAAGGTCGGCACCACCCGCCTGATCGACAACGTTCCGCTGCTCCTGGGAGAGGCCGCCTGATGCTCCGCACCATGCTCAAGTCCAAGATCCACCGGGCCACCGTGACGCAGGCCGACCTGCACTACGTGGGGTCGGTGACCGTGGACCTCGACCTGCTGGAGGCGGCGGACCTGCTGCCGGGCGAGCAGGTCGCGATCGTGGACGTGACCAACGGCGCGCGCCTGGAGACGTACGTGATCCCGGGCGAGCGCGGCAGCGGCGTGATCGGCATCAACGGCGCGGCGGCCCACCTGGTGCACCCGGGCGACCTGGTCATCCTCATCTCCTACGGGCAGATGGACTCGGCGGAGGCGCGCTCGTACCAGCCGCGGATCGTGCACGTGGACGCCGACAACAAGATCATCGAGCTGGGCGCGGACCCGGCGGCCGCCGTCGAGGGCATGGCCGACGATCTGGTACGGGGCGATCTGACGCTGTCCGCCCGCTGAGGGCGGTCCGGTCCTCCTCGCGGGGACCGGCCGGTCTCCCGAACGGCGCCTGACGCCCGGGTCGATTGCCATATCATCGGCAAATCGGACATCGTGCGGCGCTCGGGGGGCTCGGTTCATGCGTCACTTCTCCCGGCGGCACTCCGGGCGGAACATCTCCCGGTGGCTCGCCGGGCGGCACTCCGGGCGGAACGCCTTCGGGTGGCTCGCCGGGCGGCACTCCGGGCGGAACGCCTTCGGGTGGCTCGCCGGGCTGCACCCCGGGCGGACGCGCCGGTGGGGCGTCGCCGGGGCGCTGAGCCTGCTGGTGGCCGCGTCCCTCGCCGGGTGCGCCAACCCCGCCGGGGTCGACGGCAACCTCACCAACCAGTGGGCCGCGCTCGGCGTGCCGACCGGTTTCACCCCGACGGCCGGAACCTGCCACCTCGCGAACTTCTCCACCTCCGGCCCGCGGGCCTCGTACGAAGAGGTCGACTGCCAGATCAAGCACCGCACCGAGACGGTGCACGTCGACACGTATCCGAGCCCGGCCGCGGAGGCGCCCGAACCTCCGGCGAACGCGTCCGCGGCGGCGCGCGCGGCGTACGCGACCTGCGACAAGAAGACCACCGAGTACGTCGGCGGGCCGTGGCGCACCGCCCGGCTGTGGATCGGGGTGACCCAGCCGACCCGGGCCGCCTGGGCCGGGGGCGCCCGCTGGTTCCGCTGCGAGGTCGTGGTCAGCAGCTCGGTCGAGGACGACGGCGGGCTCGTCCAGCGGGTCGGGAGCCTGCGGGGGGCGCTGGCGGAAGTCGCGTCGCCCCTGCTGCTCACCTGCTACACCGTGAAGCTCGGCAAGGACGGTGAGATCGGCACGATGCCCGCCGCGCCCTGCCACGCCCCACACAACGCCGAGTTCGTCGGGGTCTGGGACGCCGGCGACCGTCCGTACCCGAAGACCGCCAAGCAGTGGGACGAGTACCACGACGGGTGCCGTGGCCTGATCGCCTCGTACGTCGGGGTACCCGACGACGCCGACCTGCAGTACCGGGCCGGCGTGGTGTCGCTGCCGGGCGGAGACGACGTGTGGGAGCTCGGCGACCGGGGTGTGCGGTGCTACCTGTGGGTGGACACGAACAAACTGAAGTCTTCGGTCAAGGGCAAGGGCCAGAAGGCGCTTCCGGTCCAGTACCAGTAACGCTGAGCACTTCTTGGCGCCCCGGCCGTGATTTCGTCGTACGGGCGGGGTTGACTGATCACATGTCGCATCTCGCCGGCCTGCCGGCGCTACCCCGCCGCCTGGCCGCCCCCGAACCGGGCTGGAGCGAGTCCACCGACGTGCTGGTGGTCGGCTCGGGGATCGCGGGCCTGACCGCCGCGCTGCACCTGCGGGAGCAGGGCCTGCACGTCACGGTCGTCACCAAGGTCAACATCGACGACGGCTCCACCCGCTGGGCGCAGGGCGGCATCGCCGCCGTGCTGGACCCGCTCGACACCCCCGAGGCGCACGCCTTCGACACCGAGATCGCCGGCGTCGGCCTCTGCGACCCGGCGGCCGTGCGCGTGCTGGTCGAGGAGGGGCCGACCCGGATCAAGGAGCTGATGCGGCTCGGCGCGGAGTTCGACCGCAACGCCGACGGCTCGCTCATGCTGACCCGCGAGGGCGGCCACCGCGCCGACCGCATCGTGCACGCCGGCGGCGACGCGACCGGGGCCGAGGTCCAGCGTGCCCTGCACGCGGCGGTGCGCCGGGACCCGTGGATCCGCCTGGTCGAGCACGCCCTCGTGCTCGACCTGCTGCGCTCCGCCGACGGCCGGGCCTGCGGCCTCACCCTGCACGTCCTCGGCGAAGGCAGCGAGGACGGCGTCGGCGCGATCCTGGCGCGGGCGGTCGTGCTGGCCACCGGCGGCATGGGCCAGATCTTCGCGTCCACCACCAACCCGGCCGTCTCCACCGGCGACGGCGTCGCGCTCGCGCTGCGCGCCGGCGCCACCGTCACCGACGTGGAGTTCGTCCAGTTCCACCCGACTTCCTTCGTCACCGCGAGCGTGACCTCGGTGCAGCGGCCGCTGATCTCCGAGGCGCTCCGGGGCGAGGGCGCCCACCTGGTCGACGAGGCCGGCAAGCGGTTCATGGTCGGCCAGCACGAGCTGGCGGAGCTCGCGCCCCGCGACGTCGTCGCCAAGGGCATCCACCGCGTGCTGCGGGCCGCCGGCGAGGACCACGTCTATCTGGACGCCCGCCACCTCGGCAAGGACTTCCTCGAGCGGCGCTTCCCGACCATCGTGGCGTCGACCCGCGCGGCCGGCGTCGATCCGGCCACCGAGCTCATCCCGGTGGCACCCGCGGCCCACTACGCCTCCGGCGGCGTCCGCACCGACCTCCACGGCCGTACCTCCATCCCCGGCCTGTACGCCTGCGGCGAGGTCGCCTGCACCGGCGTGCACGGCGCCAACCGGCTGGCCAGCAACTCCCTGCTGGAGGGGCTGGTCTTCTCCCGCCGCATCGCCGACGACATCGCCCGCCACCTGCCGCCGCAGGCCGACCCGGCCCCGCGGGCCGGCGAGCCGGGCTGGGTGGCGCATCCGGAGATCCGCGCCAAGCTCCAGCGCGCGATGACCCTCGGTGCGGGCGTGCTGCGCTCGGCCGAGTCCCTGGAGAGCACGGCGGGCGAGCTCGGCCGCCTCGGTGAGCAGCGCGGCGAGCCCCGCAACGCCGCGTGGGAGGCGACCAACCTGCTCACCGTGGCCGCCGCCCTGGTCGCCTCGGCGCACGCCCGCCGGGAGACCCGCGGCTGCCACTGGCGCGAGGACCACCCGAACGCGGCCGACGAATGGCGCGGGCACCTGCTGGACTCGGTGGACCGGCACGGCATGCTGGCACAGACCTTCGAGGAGATGGCATGACCGACGAGATCCCGCAGGCGGCAATGGTCGAGGGCCTGAACCTCGCCGAGGTGGAACGCGTCGTCTACACGGCGCTCGCGGAGGACCTCGGCGATCCGCCGCGGGACGTGACCAGCGAGGCCACCATCGGCGCCGAGCAGACCGGCACCGCCGAGCTGGTGGCCCGCGCGGACGGGGTCGTGGCCGGGCTGCCGGTCGCCGCCGAGGTCTTCGCGGTGACCTCGGGCGGCACCGCCCGCTTCGACCAGCGGGTGCCGGAGGGCGCCCGGGTCACCCGCGGCGACGTGCTCGCGGTGGTCACCGGACCGACCCGCGCGCTGCTGACGGCGGAGCGTACGGCGCTCAACCTGCTGTGCCGCATGTCCGGCGTGGCCACGCACACCCGCAAGTGGGCCGACGTCCTCGCCGGCACGAAGGCGACCGTGCTGGACACCCGCAAGACCACCCCGGGCCTGCGCGCCCTGGAGAAGTACGCGGTCCGCGTCGCCGGTGGCACCAACAAGCGCATGGGCCTCTACGACGTCGCGATGATCAAGGACAACCACAAGCTGGCGGCGGGCGGCATCGCGGCGGCATACCGGCTGGTCCGCGAGAAGTTTCCGGACGTCGCCGTGCAGGTCGAGGTGACGACCGTCGCCGAGGCGGAGGAAGCGGTCGAGGCCGGAGCGGACTTCCTGCTCTGCGACAACATGAGCCCGGAGCTGCTCCGCTCGGTCGTCGACCGGGTCGGCGGCCGCGCCGAGCTGGAGGCCACCGGCAACCTGACCCTCGAAACGGCGACCGCCTACGCGGCGACTGGGGTGGATTATCTCTCGGTGGGTGGTTTGACGCATTCCTCCCCGATTCTCGACATCGCCATGGATTTGCGAGTCGACTGACGCCGGCTCGGCGGGACGGCTTGAGGCGGCGGCCGGCTGCTGGGGGCGGCGACCGGGCTGCTGGAGGCGACCGGGCTGGGCTGCTGAGACGGTGAGGCGGCCGGGCGGCTGAGGCGGCCGGGCGGCCGGGCGGCTGAGGCGGCCGGGCGGCTGAGGCGGCGCCGGGGCCGCTGAGGCGCGGTGCGGCGGCTGAAGGAGGCTGCTGTGCCTTCGGTGCTCTGCCACCCTCACGGGTTTTGCCGTGGCGCGGCGAGCTGCCGGAGGAGTGGCACGGGGATGTAGCCCGGCAGTGAGGGCGATGGGCTCGCGGCGGGGGCTGCGTGTGCCGGTGGGGGTGGTGTTGCGGTTGTGGGCGCCAACGGCCGTACCCGGAACGGTTTAAGGTTTTGATCGTCGCCCGGACCCGTCCCCCACCTAAGGTTCTGATCGTGCTTCTCTGCATCGACATCGGTAACACCAACACCGTCCTCGCCACCTTCGACGGCGACAAGCTGGTGCACAGCTGGCGGATCAAGACCGACGCCCGGTCGACCGCGGACGAGCTCGGTCTGATGTTCCGCGGGCTGCTGGCCGGGGACGCGGTGGAGATCAGCGGAGTGGCGGCCTGCTCGACCGTGCCCGCCGCGCTGCGGTCGCTGCGCACGATGCTGGCGCGCTACTACGGCGATCTGCCGAACGTGATCGTCGAGCCCGGCGTGAAGACCGGCGTGCAGCTCGCGATCGACAACCCCAAGGAGGTCGGCGCCGACCGGGTGGTCAACACGCTGGCCGCGCACGCGCTCTACGGCGGTCCGTCGATCGTCGTCGACTTCGGTACCACCACCAACTTCGACGTGATCAGCGCCAAGGGGGAGTTCCTCGGCGGTGCCTTCGCGCCCGGGATCGAGATCTCCTTCGACGCCCTCGCCGCGCGGGCCGCGCAGTTGCGCAAGGTGGAGCCCACCAAGCCGCGGTCGGTCATCGGCAAGAACACGGTCGAGTGCCTGCAGTCCGGCCTCTATTACGGCGTCGCCGGGCAGGTCGACCGCATCGTCGAGCTGATGACGGCCGAGCTGGGCCCGGTGCGGTCGGTGATCGCCACCGGCGGGCTGGCCTGGCTCGTCAAGGACGAATGCCGGACCATCACCGCGTTCGAACCGATGATCACGCTGATCGGCCTGCGCATGGTCTATGAGCGCAATGTCGGTTGATCGGATGGTCCGGCCCTGATCGCGCTGATCGTCCCGATCGCGCGCCGCGGGCTTCTCGCCGGGGCGGCCGCCCGGCGTATTAATTGCGGTCAGAACAGATCCTCCGGCCAGGGTTTGTAACGCACAGCGACGCGTTGTTCACGGATCTCTATCTTTTCGGCCGGTGGAGCGGTTGATCATCGTTGCAATTGCACCAACCCGAGGCATGTCGCATGCGGCCGTGGGACGGGAAGTTGCCGATTTCCCGGGCGCGGGATCGGCACGCGCCGACGACCTGCTTTCGCGGGGGCGGGGGCGAGCTGCTTTCGCCGGGCCGGGCCAGCTGCTTTCGCCGGGCCGGGCCAGCTGCTTTCGCCGGGCCGGGCGAGCTGCTTTCGCCGGGCCGGGCGAGCTGCTTTCGCCAGGCCGGGCGACCTGCTTTCGCCAGGCCGGGCGAGCTGCTTTCGCCGGGTCAGGCCACCTAGTTTCACGGATCCTCGGCGACTGTCGGTGACTTCGCCGGATTAGGTCTCGGTCGTTTACCTCGGCCGGCGGCCCCGACTTGCACGCATGGCAGCTTGCCGGGGAGCAAGCGGGCGCACGGGAGCGGATGGCCGGGAGCAGCCTGCCTGGAACGACGGCGCCGGGCCGAAACCCGGGCGGAAAGCCGGGGTCGGCAGCCGGCCGGAAGGCCGGCGTTCGGTGTGCGGCCCGGCACTCGGCGTGCAGCCACGCAGTCGGCGTGCGGCCCAGCGCTCGGCGTTCGGCGTGGGGCCGGGCGTGTGGCCGTCCTGGGTGGCGCTGGGCGTGGGCCGGGCGTGTGGTCGTCCGGGGTGGCGCTGGGCGTGGGGCCGGGCGTGTGGTCGTCCGGGTGGCGCTGGGCGTGGGGCCGGGCGTGTGGCCGTCCGGGGTGGCGCTGGGCTTGCGTCCGGGCGTGTGACGTCCGGGATCGCGTTCGGTGTGCGGCCGGGCGTGTGGCCGTCCGCGGTGGCGCTGGGCTTGTGGCCCGGCCTGTGGGCCGTCCGGGATCGCGCTCCGCGTCTCGGCGGGTGGCCCTCCCGGGTCTCGCTCGGCGCGATTTCCGGGGCCCGCACGGGAATCGGCGGCCCAGGCCCCGCCGGAATGGGGAAACGGGCCGCTCGCTGAGCCGGGCATTCACGAAACACTCCGTTCGATGCCGGTGCGCGTTCAAGTCGATATCGAGGCCCGCATTGACGGAACACGCGGGCATAGCGTTATTGTTCTCCACAGGGCTTTGTCTGAGAACCTGTGTTCGGAAGGATAACGGCGCGTGGCCAAGCAGATCATTCACAAGCTGGTCGACGATCTCGACGGTGGTGATGCCGACGAGACCGTCAAGTTCGCCCTCGACGGCATTCAGTATGAGATCGACCTGTCCGACAAGAACGCGGCGAAATTGCGGGAAGTCTTCGCGCAGTACGTCGCCGCCGGATCGAAGGTCGCCCGTGGCGGGGTGGTCGTGGGCGGTCGGGCGGCCCGGGGCCGCGGCGGCGCCACCGCCGACCGCGAGCAGAACAAGGCCATCCGCGAGTGGGCCAAGAAGAACGGCAAGGACATCTCCGACCGGGGGCGGATCCCGCAGGAGATCGTGGACGAGTTCCACGCCAAGGGGCCGGGCCGCTGAGGCTCGTCGCTCCCGGCCTGCCCGAGCTCGGCCGCCGGCCCTCATCCGGGGTGGGCCCGGCGGCATCGAGGTAGGGCCGGCCGCCGGGGTGGGTCCGGCGGCGCCGAGGTAGGGCCCTCATCCGGGGTGGGCCCGGCGGCATCGAGGTAGGGCCGGCCGCCGGGGTGGTCTCCCGGCACACCGCTTTCCACAGGGTTCGTAGCGCTCCGGCGCTGCGGACCCTGCTGCTTTTCACTCCTTCCGCGCTCGGCGTGCGTAAGTTATCCACAGGGGTGTACGGCGTTGTCCACAGGCTGTGGACAGGGTCGCCGCCGCCGATGATCGCGCCTGGGATTTCGCTGTCCGCGTACTCCGCGGGGGTGGGGAACAGCCGTTGAGCGTGCGAAGTTGGGGAAATCATCGGCGCAGGACGTCCCGAGAGGGCTCGAGGGCCCAGCAGAGTCACCCGGCGGCGATAGAGTTACAGCACGGGTATCACCGATGCCCGTGCGCTGGCCCCGCCAGTTCATTGGCGCACGGCACGTGAGGAGCACGAGGGCATGTTCGAGCGGTTCACCGACCGAGCGCGACGGGTTGTCGTCCTGGCCCAGGAAGAGGCCCGGATGCTCAACCACAACTACATCGGGACAGAGCACATCCTGCTCGGCCTGATCCACGAGGGTGAAGGTGTCGCTGCCAAGGCTCTGGAGAGCCTGGGCATCTCCCTCGAGGGTGTGCGCCAGCAGGTTGAGGAGATCATCGGCCAGGGTCAGCAGGCGCCCAGCGGGCACATCCCGTTCACGCCGCGGGCCAAGAAGGTGCTGGAGCTGTCGCTGCGCGAGGCTCTGCAGCTGGGCCACAACTACATCGGCACGGAGCACATCCTGCTCGGGCTGATCCGTGAGGGCGAGGGCGTGGCCGCGCAGGTGCTGGTCAAGCTCGGCGCCGACCTGAACCGGGTCCGCCAGCAGGTCATCCAGCTGCTCTCGGGTTATCAGGGCAAGGAGCCGGCCGCGGCCGGTGCGGCGGCGGGCGAGGCCGCGCCGTCGACGTCGCTGGTGCTGGACCAGTTCGGCCGTAACCTGACCCAGGCCGCCCGGGAGGGCAAGCTCGACCCGGTCATCGGCCGGGAGAAGGAAATCGAGCGGGTCATGCAGGTGCTGTCGCGCCGGACGAAGAACAATCCGGTGCTGATCGGCGAGCCGGGTGTCGGCAAGACCGCGGTCGTCGAGGGGCTGTCGCAGTCCATCGTCAAGGGTGAGGTGCCCGAGACGTTGAAGGACAAGCAGCTCTACACCCTCGACCTGGGCGCGCTGGTCGCCGGCTCGCGCTACCGCGGTGACTTCGAGGAGCGCCTCAAGAAGGTGCTCAAGGAGATCCGCACCCGCGGCGACATCATCCTGTTCATCGACGAGATCCACACCCTGGTCGGTGCGGGTGCCGCCGAGGGCGCCATCGACGCGGCGTCGATCCTCAAGCCCATGCTGGCCCGCGGCGAGCTGCAGACCATCGGCGCGACCACCCTGGACGAGTACCGCAAGCACCTCGAGAAGGACGCGGCCCTCGAGCGCCGCTTCCAGCCGATCCAGGTGGGCGAGCCGTCGCTCGCGCACACCATCGAGATCCTCAAGGGTCTGCGGGATCGTTACGAGGCACATCACCGGATCAGCATCACCGATGCCGCGCTGGTGGCGGCGGCGACGCTGGCCGACCGCTACATCTCGGACCGGTTCCTGCCGGACAAGGCGATCGACCTGATCGACGAGGCCGGTGCCCGGATGCGGATCCGCCGGATGACCGCGCCGCCG
Organism: Couchioplanes azureus; assembly: GCF_014648355.1. Lineage (GTDB taxonomy): Bacteria > Actinomycetota > Actinomycetes > Mycobacteriales > Micromonosporaceae > Actinoplanes > Actinoplanes azureus. The sequence continues at coordinate 1,019,789 of NZ_BMQY01000001.1, read as the reverse complement.
GACCTGCGCGACTTCGACGAGCGCATCGCCCAGGTGCGCCGGGACAAGGAGTCCGCGATCGACGCGCAGGACTTCGAGCGGGCCGCGCAGCTGCGCGACAAGGAGAAGCAGCTGCTGGGTCAGAAGGCGCAGCGGGAGAAGGAGTGGAAGGCCGGCGACCTGGACGTGGTGTCCGAGGTCGACGACGAGCAGATCGCCGAGGTGCTGGGCAACTGGACCGGTATCCCGGTGTACAAGCTGACCGAGGAGGAGACCTCCCGGCTGCTGCGCATGGAGGACGAGCTCCACAAGCGGGTCATCGGCCAGGAGGACGCGGTCAAGGCCGTGTCGAAGGCGATCCGGCGTACCCGTGCCGGTCTGAAGGACCCGAAGCGGCCCTCCGGCTCGTTCATCTTCGCCGGCCCCTCGGGTGTCGGTAAGACCGAGCTGTCCAAGGCCCTCGCGGAGTTCCTGTTCGGCTCCGAGGACGCGCTGATCCAGCTGGACATGTCGGAGTTCCACGACCGGTACACCGTGTCGCGGCTGGTCGGTGCGCCGCCCGGATACGTCGGCTACGACGAGGGTGGCCAGCTGACCGAGAAGGTGCGTCGTAAGCCGTTCTCGGTGGTGCTCTTCGACGAGATCGAGAAGGCGCACCCGGACGTGTTCAACACGCTGCTGCAGATCCTCGAGGACGGCCGGCTCACCGATGGTCAGGGCCGCATCGTGGACTTCAAGAACACGGTGATCATCCTGACCACCAACCTGGGCACGCGGGACGTGGCCAAGGCGGTGTCGCTGGGCTTCCAGGCCTCCGAGGCCGAGGAGTCCAACTACGAGCGGATGAAGGTCAAGGTCAACGACGAGCTGAAGCAGCACTTCCGCCCGGAGTTCCTCAACCGCATCGACGACACGATCGTCTTCCACCAGCTGCGCCAGAACGAGATCCTGGAGATCGTCGACATCTTCACCTCGCGGATCGAGACCCAGCTCAAGAACAAGGACATGGGCCTCGAGCTGACCGACAACGCCAAGAAGTACCTGGCGAAGAAGGGCTTCGACCCGGTCCTGGGCGCCCGGCCGCTGCGCCGTACGATCCAGCGCGACCTGGAAGACACCCTCAGCGAGCAGATCCTGTTCAACGAGCTGCGCCCCGGCCAGATCGTCGTGGTCGACTGCGAAGGCGACCCGGAGAACACCGACAAGTCCAAGCTGGTGTTCAAGGGAGCCGACCGCGGATCCGTGGTGCCCGACGCCGTCCCCGCCGACCTCGGCGCGGCCGCATCGGACGAGTAGCCGAGCACGACACAACCGAGCACGACGCAACGGCCCGGCGCGAAAGCGCCGGGCCGTTGCGCGTCCACCCTCGTCGGTGGCGGTGGTCAGTGCCGGCGATGCCGGGAGGGGTACCAGATGACGATGTTGCGCACCTTGCGCGTGCGCAGGAACGTCTCGGCGCCGCCGACCCAGAACGCCGCTCCGTCGAGCTCGCAGGCGAGCGGCACCACGTCCGGTTGGTCGTCGTCGCCGAGTGTCGCCATCCGTACCAGCGGCCGGGACCGGGTGAACTCGATCTCCCGGTCGTCGAAGCCCATGGCCGGGAACCTAGCCGATGGCCGGGTAGCGGGGCGGGTGGTCGCCGGCGAGCACGAAGCGGTCCGCGTCGGAGTCCAGGGGTTCCACCAGGCCGTCGGTGACCAGCCCGGCGAGGGCGCGGGCGCGCTGCACGTCGTCCGCCCAGACGACGTCGATGCGCTGCCGCGGCACCGGCCCGGTGGCCTGCCGCAGCACTTCGAGGATGAGGCCGCGGACCTGGCGGTCGGTGCCGGCGTACCGCTGGGGCCGGCGGGTCGGACCGGCCGGCGCCGGGGCCCCGCTCTGCCGCCACGCGCAGACCGGCTCGAACGGGCACTCGGCGCACCGCGGCCACCGTGCCGTGCAGACGATGGCGCCGAGCTCCATGAAGGCGATGCTGGCCCGGGCTGCCCGGGCCGGCTCCTCGGGCAGCAACTCGGCCATGGCGGCCAGGTCGGCGGCCGTGGTCGCCGGGCCGGCGTCCGGATCGCCGGCCACCGCCCGGGAGACGACGCGGCGCACGTTGGTGTCCACGACCGGGTGACGCTGGCCGTACGCGAAGGTGGCCACGGCCCGGGCGGTGTACGTCCCGACGCCCGGCAGCGCGAGCAGCTGGTCGAGGTCGTCCGGCACCCGCCCGTCGTGCCGCTCGACGAGCGCGACCGCGCACGCGTGCAGCCGCATGGCCCGGCGCGGGTAGCCGAGCCGGCCCCACATCCGGATCGCCTCGGACGGCGGGTCCTGCGCCAGGTCGGCCGGGGTCGGCCAGCGGTTCATCCAGGCGTGCCAGGCGGGCTCCACGCGCACCACCGGGGTCTGTTGCAGCATCACCTCGCTGACCAGCACCGCCCAGGCGCTGGTTCCGGGGACCCGCCAGGGCAGGTCGCGGGCGTTGCGGTCGTACCACTGGATGGCTGAGTCGGCGAGCGTCATAACCGGGCAAGCTTAAGATGCCGGCATGAACGAGCTCGCCATCACCGTCATAGGCCCGGACCGCACCGGCATCATCGCCGACGTCTCCGAGGCCCTCGCCGGCGTCGGAGCCAACCTCTCCGACTCCACGATGACCAGGCTGCGCGGCCACTTCGCCATGACGCTGATCTGCACCGGGCCGTCCGCCGAGGACGTCGAGAAGGCGCTGGAGCCGCTCAGCGGGCTGCTGGCCACGGTGCGGGCGGTCGAGCCGGAGGCGGAGGCGGGGGCGGCCGGCGAGCCGTACCTGGTGAGCGTGCACGGCGCGGACCGGCTCGGCATCGTCGCCGCGGTCACCCGGGTGGTGGCGGCGGCCGGCGGCAACATCACCGACCTGACGACCCGGCTCAGCGGCCCGCTGTACGTGCTGGTCGCCGAGGTGGACCTGCCCCCGGGCAGCGCCGACGAGCTGGCCGTACGCCTCGCCACCGCGGCCGGCGAACTGGGCGTCGACGTGACGTTGCGCCGAGCCGAGACGGACGTCCTGTGAGCGACGCCCTGGCCGGCTGGAAGCCCGACCTGCTCGGCGTCGACGGCCGGGTGCTGCCGGTCGTCACCGCCCCCGCCGAGGTGCTGAGCCGCCCGGGCGCCGAGGTCGATCCCGCCGACCCGGAGGTCGTCCAGCTCGCGGCGGACCTGGTCGCCACGATGCGGGTGTCGCCCGGCTGCGTGGGCCTGGCCGCGCCGCAGGTCGGCGTGGGTGCCCAGGTCTTCGTCGTGGACGTCACCGCGCATCCCAAGGCCGCCACGTCGCACGGCACGTTCGTGTTGTGCAACGCCCGGGTGGTGGAGGCGAGCCGCTGGCGGCCGGGCCGGGAGGGCTGCATGTCCGTGCCGGACCTGACCGGCGACGTGAAGCGCGCCGGCCGCATCGTGGTCGAGGCCGTCCTTCCGGGTACGGGCGAAGCCGTCCGCCTGGCCACCGATGCCTTCGAGGCCCGCGCCCTGCAACACGAGATCGACCACTGCGCGGGAAAACTCTTTCTGGACCGGGTGGCCGGCGCGCACGCCGTCTACCAGCGCAAGGTCTATCTCTAACGATCAGTAAACGAGTCCGTGTCGCATAACCGGCGCGTCGCGGCCGTGTCGGCGCCCGGACGGCGATACGGTGCTCCCATCATGCGTACGACGGTTGGTCCGCTTCCCGCCGCCGTGTACTGGCGGCGTCGAGCTGTGGTGCTGGGTGCACTGCTGCTCGGCGTCATCGTGCTGTTCGTCTCCTGCTCCGGCGGCGACGACAGCGGCGACAAGCAGGCCACCGGCGCCGCCCGGGGCCCCGCCTCGACGCCGGCCTCCGCGGCGGCGGAGCCCGAGCCGTCCTTCGAGGACGCGCCGCCCGGGGCGGGCACCCCGTCGCGGCCGAGCCCGGAGGAGATCCGGTCCGAGGCCCCGGCCGGTCAGCCCGACACCGAGGATCCGCAGGCCGGCACGGACACCAACGTGACCGTGCCGACCGACGGCTCCTGCACCGACCAGGAGATCTCGGTGACCCCGATCCCCGCCGGCACGACCGCCCGCCGTGGCGCCCCGGTCGAGATCCGCCTGAAGATCAAGAACGTGTCGGCCCGTACGTGCTCCCGCGACGTGGGCGCGGACCTGCAGGAGCTCTACATCGAGTCCGGCGCGCAGAAGCTCTGGTCGTCGGACACGTGCAGCAACGCCAAGGGCTCCGACGTCCGCGACTTCCCGCCGAACGGCGAGCGCGAGTACAACGTGACCTGGAACGGCCGCCAGTCGAACAAGTGCGCGGCCGGGCTGGCCGCGGGCACGGCCCCGCCCGCGGGGCAGTACCAGGTGCGCGGCCGCCTCGGCGCCAAGGTCAGCGCGCCGGTCCTGCTGACCCTCACCCCCTGACGGTGCGAGCCGCCGGGTCGTGAAGGTCGCCGAGGTTCGTCGTTTTCCGGTGAAGTCCATGCTCGGCGAGGTGGTGCCGGACGTCCGGGTCGACCGGCGCGGCGTCGTGGGGGACCGGTTGTGGGCGGTGCGCGACCCGGACGGCAAGCTCGGGAGCGGCAAGAACACTCGCCGATTCCGCCGGATGCCGGGTCTCCTGGGGTTCCAGGCCCACTCCGGCGCGAACGTCCCCGTGGTGGAGCTGCCCGACGGACGCCGCTTCGCCGCCGACGACCCGGCCGGGCATCAGGTGATCGGGGAGGTGCTCGGTCGTACGGTGACGCTCGTCGCCGAGACGGCGGTTCCGCACCACGACGAGGGCCCGGTCAGTCTGATCTCCACGGCCGCGCTGCGCGCCCTGACCGGGATGTGCGGCGGCGAGCCGGGCGGCGGGGGCGTGGATCCGCTGCGGTTCCGGGCGAACTTCCTCGTCGAGGTGCCGGGGAGCGGATTTCCGGAGGACGGCTGGTCCGGGCGCCGGCTGCGCGTCGGGCCCGACGTCGTGCTGCGCGTGGTCCGGCCGCTCACCCGCTGCGTGATGATCGACATGGCGCAGGCCTCCGCCGCCGGGCGCAACGACCTGCTCAAGGCGCTGGCCGAGCGGCACGAGATGACCTTCGGCGTGTTCGCCACCGTGGAACGGCCCGGCCGGGTCGCCGTCGGCTCAGACGTAGCGTTCGAGGATTGACGCCTCGGCGAGCCGGGACAGGCCCTCGCGGACGCCGCGGGCCCGGGCGTCGCCCACGCCCTCGACCGCCTGGAGATCCTCCACCGTGGCGCCCAGCAGCCGCTGGAGGCTGCCGAAGTGGTCGACCAGCCGCTCGACGATCTGGGCGGGAAGCCGGGGCACCTTGGCCAGCAGCCGGAAGCCACGGGGGCTGACCGCCGCGTCCAGCGCGTCGGAGGCGCCGGCGTAGCCGATGGCCTTGGCGACCGCGACCAGGTCGATCATCTCGGTCGCGCTGAGCAGGTCGAGCTCGACCAGGGCCTCGTCGAGGGTGCGCGCCTTGCGGCCGGTGGGCAGATAGTCGCGGATGACCAGGGTGCGGTCGGAGTCGACGCCGGCCATCAGCTCGTCGAGCTGCAGGGCGAGCAGGCGGCCGTCGGTGCCGAGCTCCACCACGTATCCGGAGATCTCGTCGGCGATGCGGCGCACCATTTCGAGGCGCTGCACGACCGCCACCGCGTCACGCACGGTCACGAGGTCTTCTATCTCCAGCGCCGACAGCGTGCCCGACACCTCGTCGAGCCGCAGCTTGTAACGTTCGAGCGTGGCCAGCGCCTGGTTGGCGCGGGAGAGGATGGCGGCCGAGTCGTCCAGGACGTGGCGCTGGCCGTTGACGTAGAGGCCGATGATGCGCATCGACTGGCTCACCGAGATCACCGGGAAGCCGGACTGCTTGGCGACGCGCTCCGCGGTGCGGTGCCGGGTGCCCGACTCCTCCGACGGGATGCCGGGGTCGGGCATGAGGTGCACGGCCGCGCGGACGATGCGGGTGCCGTCGCTGGAGAGCACCACGGCGCCGTCCATCTTGCACAGCTCGCGCAGCCGGGTGGCGGAGAACTCGACGTCGAGCGGGAAGCCGCCGGTGCAGATGCGCTCCACGACCTCGTCGTGGCCGAGCACGATGAGGGCGCCGGTCCGGCCGCGCAGGATCCGCTCCAAGCCGTCGCGCAGGGCGGTGCCCGGGGCCATCAGAGCGAGGTTGGCGCGCAGCGGATCGCCGCTGAGTCCGCCGCCGGTGAGACCGGGCGCGGTGGGGGTCATCGGACGCGCTGCCGATCCGCTGATGCCCGGGGCAGCCCCGTTGGCAGGACGGTTGGTGGAGGCATCGCGGTCGAGCGGCACCTGTACATCCTACGGACTGTCATCCAGCTCAACGACCCGCGGTTCGGCCGATGCTCCATAGCGTGATCGGTGCTCACTCTCCGTGATAGAAGCGGCCGCCCGGCCATGGTGGCGGGGGCCCCGGTGATCGTCATTCCGCGGAGGCCCGGGCCGCCCACTGGACCGCGGTCTGCAGGTCGCCGACCTCGACGACGCGCATCCCCTTGGGCGGGCTGTCGCCCTCGGCCGGACCGCAGCCGGGCGGCACCAACGCGAAGCGGAAGCCCAGCCGGGCCGCCTCGGCGAGCCGCCGGCCGACCGCGCCGACCCGGCGCACCTCGCCGGTCAGGCCGACCTCGCCGATGGCGACCAGGTGCGGCGCCATCGCCAGGTTGAGCGCGCCGGAGGCCACCGCCAGGGCCATCGCCAGGTCGGCCGACGGCTCCGTCACGCGGATGCCGCCGACCGTCGCGGCGAAGACCTCGCGGTCGTGGAGTTTGATCTTCTCCATCCGGCGCTGGAGCACGGCCAGCACCATGGCCAGCCGGGCGCTGTCCAGGCCGGAGACCGTCCGCCGCGGCGAGCCCTGGACCTGCGCGCCGATCAGCGCCTGCACCTCGGTCACCATCGCCCGGCGGCCCTCCATCGCGACCGTGACACAGGTGCCCGGCACGGGCTCGTTGTATCGGGTCAGGAACAGCCCGGAGGGGTCGGCCAGGCTGACGATGCCGCTCTCGTGCATCTCGAAGCAGCCCACCTCGTCGGCCGCGCCGAAGCGGTTCTTCACGCCGCGCACCAGGCGCAGCGACGAGTGTTTGTCGCCCTCGAAGTGCAGGACGACGTCGACGAGGTGCTCCAGGACCCGGGGGCCGGCGACCGAGCCGTCCTTGGTGACGTGACCGACGAGGACGGTGGCGATGCCGCGCTCCTTGGCGACGCTGACCAGGGCGGCCGTGACCGCGCGCACCTGGGTGACGCCGCCGGGCACGCCCTCGGTGCCGGGAGCCGAGATGGTCTGCACCGAGTCGATGATGAGCAGGCCGGGCCGCACCGCGTCGAGGTGGCCGATGACCGCGCCCAGATCGCTCTCCGAGGCGAGGTAGAGCCGGTCGTGCAGGGCCCCGAGCCGCTCGGCGCGCAGGCGCACCTGGCTGACCGACTCCTCGCCGCTGACCACGAGGGAGGGCGTGCCGGCGCCCGCCGCCCACTGCTGGGCCACGTCGAGCAGCAGGGTGGACTTGCCGACCCCGGGCTCGCCGGCGAGCAGCACCACCGCCCCCGGCACCAGGCCACCGCCGAGCACGCGGTCCAGCTCGGTGACGCCGCTGGGCACGGCCTTGGCGGGGGCGGCGCTGATGGTCGCGATCGGACGCGCGGGCTCGGACGGCAGCCGCGAGCTGACCACCCGTCCCGACACCACCGGACCGGTCATCGTGGACTCGATCACGGAGCCCCACTCGTGGCACTCCGGGCAGCGCCCCAGCCACTTGGGCGGCTGGTGCCCGCACGCGTCACATTGGTAGGCCGGGCGCGGGTCCGTGCGGGTGCGGGAAGTCGTCACAGGCGCCACGCTAGCCCGACCGTATGACAATCCCGGGACTACTCGTGGGTGTTGTCCTGCTCCTCACTCTCGGCGTGCTCGCCCGGGACGGCCGGTCCCCGGGAGGCAGGCGAGAGCGGGATGCTGACCGGCGCCTGGACGACGAGCGGCTGCGCGCCGTTGCTGAACTCGAACACCAGGGTGAGGGCGTTGCCCGGCATGAGCTTGCCGGTGAGGCCGATGGCCGTGAGCTGCTCCGTGTCGCCCGGCTGGAAGGTCACCGAGCCCAGCGGGGCGATCTCGATGCGCGCCGGGCGGGCCGCCGCGGCCGGGGCCGCCGGCGCGGTGCTGGGCGTCTGACCGGGCGCCGGAGCGCTCGCGTCCGCCGACGGGACCTGCTCGCCCTCGTCCTCGAGCTCGGTCGCGGGCGGGCGGCTGCCCGACGGCTCCGGGATCGCGGTGGTGGGCGCGGACGGCTTGGCGGCGGCACCGCCGACGAGACCCACCTGCCGCGCCGAGACCAGACCCTTGCGGTTCGCCTGGTCGGCGCTGGGCCGGCTGCTCACCATCACGGTGACGGGCTGCTTGGTCTGGTTGTAGATGCCCAGCTCCAGGGGCGCGTTCGCACCTGCCGCATATCCGGTGACGCCCGGATACTGCACCGTGAGGTTGCGGATGCTGACGGTCCGGTCGGAGTTGTCGACGTTGACGCCCGGGTTGGAGGTCCGCTTGAGGGCGGTCTCAGCGACCTGACCGGCGCTGCAGCCGGTGAGCGCGATCGCGGCCACCGTGGCGACACCCGTGGCCAGGAAGGCGCGGCGGGTTCCCAGCGAGCGCATCACAGTCCTCCAAGAAAATCGAGAATCCTCCGCCGATCAGCCTAGAGGGCCGAGATCCGGCGCGTACGCCGACCCGTCCATCCGCCCCGCGGCCAGGCTCAGACGACACGTCCGCTGCCCACCAGCAGCGCGACGTCCAGCAGCGCCACCACGATCACCGAACGGAACATGGCCACCTGACGAGTGCCCCGCCGGCGCGCCCGCCTTCCCGCGTACCAGCCGAGCGGCAGGACCACGACGGCGGCCGCGGCGGCCGCGATGCCCGGCCACGACGGCGGCCCGGGGGGTCCGAAGACCAGGGTGAGCGTCGCGGCCAGCAGCAGAGCGCCGGCGGCGACCTGCGACCAGGCGGCCCCGAGGCGGTGCGGCAGCCCCACCACGCCGGTCGCGGCGTCGTCGGCCAGGTCGGGCAGCACGTTGGCGAAGTGCGCGCCGCCGCCCAGGAGCGCACCCGCCGCGACCAGCCACGCCGGCGGCCACGGGTGACCCGGCAGGGCGAGCACCACGAAGGCCGGCATCAGCCCGAACGCCACGAGGTACGGCACGACCGACAGCGGCGTCGACTTGAGCGGCCAGTCGTAGAGCAGCGCGAAGACGCCGACGAGCGTGATGCAGGCGGTCGCCGCGGCGCCGAAGGGCAGGCCCAGCACCGGGATGGCCGCCGAGGCGAGCAACCCGGCGATGCCGACCGTACGCCGGGAGACCGCCCCCGCCGCCACGGGCTTGTCCCGGCGTCCCGTGGCGCGGTCCCGGTCCGCGTCCAGCCAGTCGTTGACCCATCCCACCGAGAGCTGCGTCGCGCCGACCGCCGCGGCGACCCCGGCCACCGCCCACCCGCGGTGCCCGACGCCGACGGCCAGCAGGGTCATGGCGAGGGTGACGGCGCCACCCGGTTCGGCGTGGGACGCCCTGAGGAGAGCGACAAGATCGGGCATGAGTGCAGTGTGGTGGTTGCGCCGCGTACGTGCCACGCTCGATCACATGTCCCGCCTCGCGCGCAACGACCCCCGTCAATACGACGACCTCGCCGGCGAGTGGTGGCGCCCGGGTGGCGGGTTCGAACTGCTGCACTGGCTGGCGGCGGCGCGCGGGGCGCTGGTGCCCGCCGCGTCCCGGGCCGGCGCGGTCCTGGTCGACGCCGGATGCGGCGGCGGCCTGCTGGTCCCGCACGTCGAGCACCTCGGCTACCGCCATGTCGGCGTCGACCTGCGGCGCTCGGGCCTGGAGCAGGCGGCGTCCCGCGGGGTGGCCGTGCTGGCCGGCGATGTCGCCGCGCTGCCGCTGGCCGACGAGTCCGCGGACGTGGTGGTGGCGGGCGAGATCCTCGAGCACGTGCCCGATCTGCCGGCCACCGTGGCCGAGCTGTGCCGGGTGCTGCGGCCGGGCGGCCTGCTCGTGCTGGACACGATCAACGCCACCCGGCTCGGGCGATTGATATCCGTCACACTCGGCGAGCGGTTCGGCGCCGCGCCGGTGGGCATCCATGATCCCGAGTTGTTCGTCGATCCGAGGGACCTGACCATGCATTGCGCGAAGCACGGTGTGCGGTTGCGGGTCCGCGGGATCCGGCCGAGCGTTCCCGGCCTGATCCGCTGGCTGGCGCTGCCGACCGGCACCGTGTCGGGCCGGCTGGGCCGGATGGTGCCGACCCGCTCCACGCAGGTGCTCTATCAGGGGATCGGCCGCAAACGGGGTTCGCACGGGGAGGTGCAGGTGTGACGGCCGACGAGGCTCGCAGACTGGCGCCCCGGTTCGCGGCCCGGGCCGCCGAGTACGACCGGAGCGGCTCGTTCCCCGTCGAGGACTTCGCCGACCTGCGCCGCTCGGGGCTGTTCGGCCTGATGGTCCCGGCCCGGCTCGGCGGCATGGGCGCGGGCTTCGCCGACTATGCGGCGGTCGCGTACGAGCTGGCCCGCGGCAACGGCGCCACCGCGCTCGTCTTCAACATGCACGCCTCCGTCACGGGCGCGCTCAGCGGCGTGACGGACGAGCTGGCCGACGCCCTGGGGCTGCCGCCCGAGGCCCTCGAGGCCCGCGACAACTACCTGCGCGCCGCCGCCGAAGGCAGCTGGTACGCCGTGGCGATGAGCGAGCGCGGCGCGGGCTCACGGCTCTCCGAGATGGCGACCCGCTACGAGCGGACCGCCGACGGCTACCACATCAAGGGCGCCAAGACCTTCTGCTCGGGCGCGGGGTACGCCGACGCGTACCTGGTCGCGGCCCGCAGCGCCGCCGACCCGTCCCAGGTATCGCAGTTCCTGGTGCCGGCCGGGGAGGGGGTGGCGGTCGAGCCGACCTGGGACGCGCTCGGGATGCGCGCCACCGGCTCGCACGACGTCCACGTCGACGTCACCGTCGCCGAGACGGCGCTGCTGGGCGGCGTGGAGGGCCTCGCGCTCGTCGTCGCGCAGCTCGCTCCGCACTGGATGGTGGCCAGCTATGCGGCCGTCTACGTGGGGGTGGCCCGGGCGGCCGTGGACGCCGCCGCCGCGCACGTCGAGGCCCGCAAGCTGGGGCACCTGCCGGCCGTACGCGCGCGCCTCGGCCGGGCCGACGCGGCCGTCGCGGCCGCCCACCTGACCGTCATGGAGGCCGCCCGCCGGGTCGACGAGGCGCCCGGCGACGCCGAGACCAACCGCTGGGTGTGGCGGGCCAAGCTGGTCGCGGGCACGACCGCGGCCGAGGTCGCCGCCTCGATGCTGGAAGCGGCCGGCACGTCGGCGATGCGCCGCGGCCATCCGCTGGAACGCCTCTACCGGGACGCGCGGGCGGGCTCGCTGCAGCCCGCGACCTCGGACGTCTGCGCCGACTGGCTCGGCGTCGCGGCGCTGGGCGGAGATCCGGACTCGCAGGGCACCGCCCCGCGTTGGTGATCGACCGGCGTGGGTATGCACGGGGTCGGCCTGGGGAGGCGCATGTGAACGGAAGTGGTCAGGCGGTCGTCGCCGGCATCGGCGTGGCGCTGCCGCCCTCGACGGTGCAGGACGAGCTCTGGGACGGGTACTTCGCCCGGCACTACGCGGCGGGCGGCCGGCGCGGCCTGGCCCGGCGCATCTTCGCGAACTCCGGCGTCCGCACCCGGCAGGCCGCGGTGAGCCCGCTGCTGGAGGACGTGTCGGACTGGTCCACCGAGCGCCGGATGCGCCGCTACCAGGTCGAGGCGGTGCCGCTGGGCAAGGAGGCGGTCGGCCGCGCGCTCACCGACGCGGGCGTCGCGGCCGACGAGGTCGGCCTGTTCGCGGTCTGCTCGTGTACCGGCTACGCCACGCCCGGCCTCGACATTCTGCTCGCCCGCGACATGGGCATGTCCCCGGCGCTGCAACGCCTCTTCGTGGGGCACATGGGCTGCTATGCGGCGCTGCCCGGCCTCGGCACGGTGGCGGACTTCGTGGCGGCCCGCGGCCGGCCGGCACTGCTGCTCTGCACCGAGCTGACCAGCCTGCACCTGCAACCGCCGGACAGCCGGGCGGACATCCAGCAGATCGTCTCGCACGCGCTCTTCTCGGACGCCGCGGCCGCCGTCGTGCTCACGCCGGGTGCCGTCGGCGGGTACGCGGTCAGCGACGTCACCGCCCTCACGGACACGACCACGGCCGGGCACATGACCTGGGACGTCACCGACCTGGGCTTCCGCATGGGGCTGTCGGCCCAGGTCCCGGACGTGCTGTCGGTGCACGTACGCGCGCTGGTCGAGGACCTGCTGCGCCGCAACGGGCTGGCGGTGGGGGAGGTGGACGGCTGGGCGGTGCACCCTGGCGGCCCGCGGATCCTCGACGTGGTGCAGGAACGCATCGGCCTCACCGACGACGACCTGGCGGCGTCCCGCGGGGTGCTGGCGGCGTACGGGAACTGCTCCTCGCCGACGGTCCTGCTGGTGCTGGAGGAACTGCGCCGCAGGCGTGAGCCTCCCCGGCACGTGGTGATGCTGGCCTTCGGCCCCGGCCTCACTCTCTACGGCGTCCTGCTCCGCCGGGTCTGACGGCTCCCGCGGGGAACCGCTATCCGGCGGGGAGCCGGGCCAGGTCGGGCTCGAAGACGGCGACCGTGGCCGCGCGGGGGACTTTCCGGACGATCTCGCCGGTGCGGCCGACCAGCAGCACCGCGGCGGTGCCGTCCGGGCGGTTCAGGTCGGTGGCCGAGCGCAGCCCGCCGGCGGGATCGCGGAGTTCGAGCACGGTCTTGCCCTGTGCCTGGGGCGTCGCGTTGGTGGCCGGGGTGTGCCTGGTGGCCGCCGGCGCCGGCCCGTGGACCGTCACGACCGCGATCCCGGCCTGCACGGCGGCGATCGTCTCCGCGACGAGCTTGTCGCAGTCGCAACCCTCGGTGAGCAGGATGACCGCCGGGAGCTGGCCCCGTAGCGGCACCGGCTGCCCGTCCGTGCCGATCAGCTCGAGGGCGGGCAGCATCTCCGGGCCCTCGTCCGTGGTGTTCGCGCTGCGCTGGGTCGCCGGGGACCGGGACGGCCCGGACCAGGCGGAGGCGAAGAGGCTGGCGATCGTCACGACGATCGCCATGGAGATGATGAGCACCGGCGCGCGCAGGCCGGCCGCGCTCAGCCGGCGCAGAACCCGGATGCCCGGGCGGTCGGCGAACCGCTGCCACCGGGTCTGCCGCCGGGCCCGGTGCAGCTCCGCCTGAACGGCCGTGACCTCGTCGGACAGCTCGGACAGGTCGTCCGGGACGACGATGACGCCCCACTCCTCGGGAAGGCCGGGCAGGCCGTCGGGGGAGCCGCCGTCGCCCGGCCAGCCGCCGCCGTTGTCGCTCAAACTGCCCATGGCTCACCCTCCCCTCTGCCGCAGAGTCTCACGTGCTGCGGGGACCGTGCACCCAGCCTCCCCCACTCAGGGCCCCGACCGCCAGTGGTGGGACGTTCCGGCCGCTAGCGATAAGCTTGACCTCACAAAAGCTCCAGGTCCGGAATATCCGACTCGCTGAGTCCGGTGGTCACGAACTCATCACGCTGGGTGACTGAGGCAGTTCTTCGGCCGCATGTCAAGCGGTAGAAAGACGGCTCACAGGGCCCCTGAGCTGCACTAACAGTCACCGTCTGGGTGGGACATCGCTGCCTGAGCGTGTTACCCTAGACACAGCGAAAGGGGTTTCGAACCTATGGTTTTCAGTGTCGGCGAGACCGTTGTTTACCCCCACCACGGGGCCGCACTCATCGAGGCAATCGAGACTAGAACGATCAAGGGCGTGGAGAAGCAGTACCTCGTCCTGCGGGTCGCCCAGGGCGATCTGACGGTCCGCGTGCCCGCTGAGAACGCCGAGATCGTCGGCGTGCGCGAAGTGGTCGGCGAGGAAGGCCTGGGCAAGGTCTTCGACGTCCTCCGCGCACCGCACACCGAGGAGCCGACCAACTGGTCGCGGCGTTACAAGGCCAATCTCGAGAAGCTCGCCTCCGGCAACCCGCTCAAGGTTGCCGAGGTTGTTCGTGACCTCTGGCGTCGCGAGCGCGAGCGTGGTCTCTCGGCAGGGGAGAAGCGCATGCTCGCCAAGGCCCGCGACATCCTCGTCGGCGAGGTGGCCCTCGCCGAGAAGAGCACCAAGGACGAGGCGGAAGTCCTCCTCGACAAGGTGCTCACCGAGGCCTGACGTTCCACCACCTCTCCAGCACCATCTCCGAACTGAGGACCGCGACGTGACCGCGCAGCTGAATGCTCGCGGTGACGTCGCGGTCCTCATTCCGGCGGCGGGTTCCGGACTCCGCCTCGGGCCGGGAGCCCCCAAGGCCCTCCGCCCGCTCGCCGGCGAACCCCTCCTCGTCCACGCGGTCCGCCGCGTCGCGGCCGCCCCCTCGGTGCGCATGATCGTCGTCGCCGCCCCGGCCGCCGAGGTCGGCGCCGTCCGTGCCCTCCTCGCGCCGGTCGCCCCGGTCGTCGTCGTGCCGGGCGGCGCGGAACGTCAGGACTCGGTCGCCGCGATGCTCGCCGCGGTGCCGGCCGAGACCGAGATCGTCCTCGTGCACGACGCGGCCCGCGCCCTGACGCCGTCCGAGCTGGTCGAGTCCGTGGCCGCGGCCGTACGGTCCGGGCATCCGGCGGTGATCCCGGTACTTCCGGTGGTCGACACGATCAAGGAGGTCGGCCCGGGCGAGACCGTCCTCGGTACGGTCGACCGCTCGGTCCTGCGCAGCGTGCAGACCCCGCAGGGCTTCCGGCACGACGTCCTCGCCGCGGCGCACGGGCTGGGGCCCGACGCCCGGCTCGGCGCGGCGGGGCCGGTCGGGCCCGTCGGCGACGGCGGGCGGGTCAGCCACACCGACGATGCCGGGATGGTGGAGAAGGCGGGGACGCCGGTCGTCTGCGTACCGGGCTCCGACCTCGCCATGAAGATCACCCGCCCCCTGGACCTCGTGATCGCCGAGGCGCTGCTCCGCGTAGCCTGACGGCGTGGACCAGCGCATCGGCATCGGTACGGACGTACACGCCTTCGACCCCACCCGGGTGTGCTGGGTGGCGGGCCTGATGTGGCCCGGCGAGCCCGGCCTGGCCGGGCACTCCGACGCCGACGTCGCCGCGCACGCCGCCTGCGACGCCCTGTTCAGCGCCGCCGGGCTCGGGGATCTGGGCAGCAACTTCGGCACCTCGGAGCCCCGCTGGGCCGGTGCGGCGGGCGTCGACCTGCTGAGCGAGGCCGCGCGCCGGGTCCGGGAGCACGGCTACGAGATCGGCAACGTCGCGATCCAGGTCATCGGCGCCAAGCCGAAGATCGGCAAGCGCCGCGACGAGGCGCAGCGGGTGCTCTCCGAGGCGGTCGGCGCCCCGGTCACGGTCTCCGGCACCACCACCGACGGCCTCGGCCTGACCGGCCGCGGCGAGGGCCTGGCCGCCATCGCGACCGCACTGCTCCGCGCACTCTGACAAACGCACAGCCACCTCACGCGGCTGGTTCGGTCCGGTGACGGCCACCTCAGCGCGGGGTCCCCGGGGGTGCGGCATGATCGGGGCATGACGATCTCGTTGCCCGACACCGTCCGCGCGTTGATCGACGGTCGCACGTTCGCCGTCGTCACCACGATCAATGCCGACGGCAGCCCGCAGTCGACCGTGATCTGGATGAAGCGGGACGGCGACGACCTGATCTTCTCCACCGTACGGGGACGGAAGAAGACCCGGAACATGGAGCGGGATCCGCGGGTGTCGGTGTGTGCATACGACCCGGCGCAGCCGTATTTCTACTTCACCCTGGAGGGCACGGTCACGCTCGACGAGGAGGGCGGCCCGGAGCTGATCAACGAGCTGAGCCTCAAGTACGACGACCGCCCGTGGACGTTCGACGCGCCGGATGTGGTCCGGGTGGTCTGCCGGCTCACCCCGCACAGGGTGATCACGCACTAGACGACCTACGCTCGATGGGTGTCGAGCGAGCCCACCACCCCGTCCGAGCCGGAGACGACGCCCGAGGAGTACCGGCAGAGAGCCTTGCTCCTCGCCGATCTGGGCCGTTACGACGAGGCCGCGGGGGAGATCGCGGCCGGTCTCGCTGCGGCGCCCGACGACCCCGGCCTGTTGACCACCCTGGCCCGGCTGCATGTGGCCGCCGGTCAGGCCGTGGCGGCGCTGGAGGCGGCGGACCGGGCGACGGCGGCCGCGCCCGGCACGCTCGAACCGCTCGTCGTGCGGGCCATGGCGCTGACCGACGACCGCCGGTACGCCGAGGCCGCGCACACCGCCACCGAGATCCTCACCCGCTGGCCCGCCGACGCGTTCGCGCAGCGTACGGGCGCCGCACTGCTCAGCGAGTCGCGCAACGGCCAGGAGGCGCTCAACGCCGCCTGGAACGGCGTGCGGCTGGCCCCGCGGGAGGCAGAGGCGCACCTCGTCCTCGCCGTGGTCGCCGCCCGCCTGCGCCTGTTCGACCTGGCGCAGCGGGGATACGGCGAGGCCCTGGACCTGGACGCGGGAATCGGCGACGCCCAGCGCCAGGTCGGCATCGTCCGCCTGGAACGGCGGCGCTGGGCGGCCGCGCTGGAACAGCTGGCCGACGAGGCGACGCTGCCACCGGCACCCGACCCGTCGGCCCCGCCGCCCGGCCCGCCGGCTCCGCCCTCCGATCCGACGGCCCAGCCCGGCCCGTCGGCTCACCCCTCGGACCCGACGGCCCAGCCACCCGGCCCGCCGGCGCACGGCACCGGCGCGGCAGCCCAGCCACCCGGGCCGGCAGTCCAGCCACCCGGTTCATCACCCCGGGAACCCGGTGTCGAAGGCGAGGTGCCGGGCTCGGGTGCGCCGGACTGGACGGGGCGGGCGCCGGGCTCGGCGGGGCACGGGTCCGGGTCGGTCTTCCCTTCTCCGGAGGTCAGCCTGCCGGTCGGTCCGGTGCTGGACCGCTCCCAGGCCACGGCGGATGCGATCCGGCGGGCGGTGCTCCTCGGCGCCAACGCCGTGGTGATCGCGGCCGTGGTCAGTGCCGTCATGAACGTGGCCAGTTCCGGCGTCGCCCGGATGTGGGCGGGCGTGATGGGCGTGGTCATCCTGGCCGGGGTGGCGGTGTGGCTGTCCCGGGAGCTCCGCCCCGAACCGATCGGCGCGGTGCTCCGACGCGTCGCGCGCAGACTCGCCCTCGTGGCGTACGCGACCGCCGTCGCGCCCGTCCTGCTGGTGGTGCACGCCCTGGTCGGCGGTCCCGTTCCGCTGATCGCGGCCATGGCGGTGGCCGCCGTCGCGGAGCTCGTGGTCCTCACCCGGCATGCCTGACCGGCGGTAGTCAGACCTGGTTGTCGCGGATGGCGGCGATCAGGGACTCGCGCACCGCCGTCAGCCCGGCGTCGAGGGCGCCCAGCAGGACCGCGTCCTCGGCGATCGTGGTGACGGCGATGGTGCTCTCCAGCGGGGCGGCCCGGCGGACCGCGGACCGGACGGCAGCGAGCAGGGTGTCGCCGCCGGCCTGGGCGATCGGTCCGGCGAGCACCACGAGCGAGGGGTCGAGCACGGCGATCACCGCGGCAAGGCCGACCGCGATCCGGTCCGCCAGCTGGGTGATGAAGTCTCCCGCCCGGCCCGCGTCGGTCGGCCCGGCCCGGCCCGGAGCGGTGGGGTCGCCTTCGCGCCAGGCGGTGGCGGCGGTGGTGACGATGTCGAGGGGCGTTCGGCCCGCGATGCCGTGGTCCTGGCCGAGCGCCATGATCGCCGCGCCGCCGACGAGGTCCTGCAGGTCGACCTTGCGGTGGATGGAGCCTGGGGCGTACAGCGGCATGTAGCCGATCTCGCCGGCGCCGCCGCGGGCGCCGCGCATCAGCGTGCCGGCGATGTCGATGGCCAGGCCGAGGCCCTCCTGGCCGAGCCAGAGCAGGGCGAAGCCGTCCGCGTCCCGGGCGGCGCCGCGGCGGCGCTCGGCCACCGCGGCGAGGTTGACGTCGTTGTCGACGCCGACGCGGGTGCCGAGGGCCGCGGCCGTTTCCGGGATCAGGCCCGGGCGCGCGAAGCCGGGCACGTCGACGTGGCGGATGGTCTCGGCGCGAGGGTCGTACGATCCGGCGACGGCGAGCTGGACGTGGTGGATCTTGTCGGCGGCGACGCCGGCCTCCGCGCGCAGGCCGGCCACCGCCTCCACCAGGGCGGCCCGCGGATCGGTACGCAGGAAGTCGACCCGCCGCTCGATCCGGGCACGGACCTCGCCGGTCAGGTCGCAGAGGGCGGCGACGACCGACGGGGCCCCGCTGGCGCCGATGTCGCGGACGGACAGCGCGGCGGCGTACGCCGCACCGGGGTCGACGGCATAGATTTCCGCGTTGGGGCCGGGGCGACCGCTGTGGTAGCCGACGACCGAGACCAGGCCGGCGTCGGTGAGCCTGCGCAGCACCTCGGAGATGGTCGGGGTGGAGAGCCGGGTCAGGGTGCGCAGGTCGGCCCGGGTGAGCTCGCCCTGCTCCAGCAGGTGTGCCAGGGCCGCGCTCGCGTTCATGGCGCGCAGCAGCTTGGACGATCCCGCCAGGCGTGTCACCGGCGCCTCCCCGAATCAGCAACATATTTAACAATCAGCCGGACGGTAGGAGCATACCTCGATGAAGGTCAATGTCGTTGCCCCGAAGGACGGCTATTGATTAATCAACTTAACTGACCTAGCGTGACGGCAGGGTTGCCACGAAGGTACGGCCGCGGCAACCCGGTCCGGTGTGGGTCGCCCGCCGGAAACAGGGCGCGCCGGAGGCCGGAGGCGGGGAGCCACGGGGGTTCCCCGCCCCCGCGGAGTCCACTAGGTTCAGTGCGTGTTGACCCAGGTGCCGCCGCTTTTCGCCGGGCTCGTGGACGATGCGTCCATGCTGCCGCCGGCCATGGGTGGTGTCGCCGACTCCGTGGCGGCGCATCGCAAGCACCGTGCCGCCTGGTATTCCCCGCTCGTCGGCGCCCTGCTCGTGCCCGCGTCGTTTGTGGATCTCGAAGTGTCGCCGCGCGGGCTGCCGGTGGCCGTGGTCAACGACGCCGCGATCGCCGCCCTGCCCGTCGCCATCGGCAAGCTGCGCGCCGCCGGTGCGGTGGTGACGCAGGCCGAGGCGCTGGTGGCCCGGCGGGGCGAGGATCCCCAGCCCGGCCTGGACGCGCTGCGCGACCTCGCCACCCAGGAGCAGGGCCTGCGGGTGTACGCCGAGATCCCGCTGAGCTGGGGCCTGCTCGCCGCCCTCGACACCGTCGCCGCCGCACGCGCCGACGGGGTGGCGATCCGCCCGAAGTTCCGGGTCGGGGGACTGGCGGCCGAGCTGTTCCCGACCCCGGTGGAGCTGGCCGCGGTGATCTGCGCGTGCCGGGACCGGGAGCTGCCGTTCAAGCTCGCCGCCGGGTTGCGGCACGCGCTGCGGCACACCGACCCGGAGACCGGCTTCACCCATCACGGCTTCCTCAACGTGCTCGTCGCCTGCGCGCTGGCGGTCGACGGCGGCGAGGTGGCCGACGTCGCCGAGGTGCTGGCGGCGACCCATCCGCTGCCGCTCGTCGAGCCGGCCCGGACGAGGCGGGAGGACGCGCGGCCGCTGTGGGTGGGGTTCGGCGCCGGCAACGTGCTGGAGCCGCTGACCGAGCTGATCCGGCTGGGCCTGATCAACGGCGGCGCCGAGGACTGAGCGACACCGGAGAAGGTCACCGGAACTGTCTGTCTCTGAGGGGCGACTCCCCGTACCGTGTACCCGGGAGGTCACGCAATGTCCACGGTCGCGGTGACACGGCTGGTCGAGGCGCCGGTCGACGACGTGTGGCGGGTCTTCACCGACCTGCCCCAGCGGTGCGAGTGGCTGTCCACGGTCACCCGCGTCGAGCTGCTGACCTCCGGTGCGTTCGCCGCCGGCACGGTGTGGCGGGAGACCCGCACCATGGCCGACGGCGAGGAGATCACCGAGGAGTTCCGGGTGCGCGAGTGCGTCGCTCCGGAGCGGTTCGTGGTGGCGTCCCCGGGCATCGGCGCCGAATACCGGATGACCTACACGTTCGAGCCGGTGGTCGAGGGACGGCATCGCGGCGCCACCACGGTCACCGTGGTGCAGGACGGCGAGCCGACCGCCCCGGCCGGGCGGTTCCTGGCGCTGGTCTTCGGCGGCCTGGCCGCGCGTACGGTCGAGGGCGCGCTGCGCCGCGACCTCGACGACCTCGCCGCGGCCGCCTGAATTACTGTGCCGGGGGTGACCCGGAACCTGCTGCGCGCCCTCGCCGCGGTCGTCGTGCTCGCGGCCGCCGCCCTGATCGGCTGGCGGGTGCTCGGACCCGCCGAGGTGCTCGAGGCGGCCACCGAGCCCTATCCGGTGGCGGCGGTCCGGCCCCCGGGCGTCACGGGCAAGACCACGCAGGCGCCGCTGATCGTCGACGGCCGGATCCGGGTGTACGCCGGCAAGCGCCTGGTGAAGGCCGACGGCCCGGTCGACTCCCGGACGATGCTCACCCCACGATGGTCCTTCCGGCGGTGGCCGGCTCAGGTCAGCGGGGTGGTGGCGATCGGCACCACGGTGGTGAGCCGGTGGACCGACGGGGAACTGGTGGCGCTCGACGCGCGTACCGGCACGGTCGCCTGGCGGGCCGAGGGTCCCGCCGGTCCGGGTTTCGCCGGACGCACCGGGGCCGAACCGGTGTGGGCGCCGCCGGGCCTGCACGTCGCGGGCACCAGCGTGCTGGTGGCGGCCGGGCGCAGGCTGCTCGCGTGGTCGGCCGCGGACGGCTCACCACGCTGGACCGCGGAGCTGCCCCCGGGGTGCGCGGACGACTCGTTCGTCACCGCCGGTGGGCGCTTCGTCTGCGGCGCGGGCGCCTGGGACGTCCTCTCCGGCGCGGCGGTGCGCGGCTGGCCGCGCGGCCCGTCGATCCCGCTCGGCTGCGACGTGGCCCGGTCCGCGTGCGGCGGGCTGCGCGACGCCTCGGGCCAGGGCTGGCTCGTCGGCGACCGCCGCCCGCGCCGCGCCGCCGCCCTGGACCGGCCCGACACCACCGCCGCGGGCGATCTCGTCCTGGCCACCTCGGGAGGCGCCGTGACGGCCTCCGGCGGGGCGTCGTGGAGCTGGCCGGGGGACGCCCGGATCCTCGGCGTACGCGCGAACAAGGTCGTGCTGCTCACCTCGGCCCTGGAGCTGGTGACCCTGGACGCACGGACCGGCGCGCAGCTCGCGCGGTTCCCGGCGTACACGGACAACGAGCGGGTCGAGCCGTGGAAGCCGCATCTGTGGCAGGTGACCGACACCGCCGTCGCGCTCGAACGGCTGCGGCCGGGCGCGGGCGCCGACCCGGACGAGCACGACCACTACTACACGATCGACCCCGACGTCCTGGCCGCGATCTAGACGAGGTTCGCGAGCAGGGCGGTCCACGCCTCCTCGGCCGCGCCGGCCAGCGGGCCGTCGTCGCCGAGCGCCGCCGCCAGCACCGGCGGAGGCGCCGCACGGCGGAAACCCATCAGCCCCGCCCGGTACGCCTCCTCGATCCGGTCCGGGGCCGCGGCCAGCAGATCCACGCCGAGCCCGCCGAGCGTGACGAGGTCCGGGTCCAGGCCGTTGACGAGTCCCGCGATGCCCCGGCCCAGGGCGGCCGCCACCGTCGCCGTCGCGTCCCGGGCGGCCGCGTCCGTCGCCGCGACGACCCGGCGGGCGTACGAGACCGGGTCGCGGGGCTGCTCGTGGCCGAGGAGGCGGGCCAGGGCGGAACCGGCGACGGCGGTGCCCCAGCAACCGCGGGCGCCGCACGGGCACAGCACCGCCGGGTCGCCGAACGGCATGTGCCCGAACTCCCCGGCCGCGCCGAGGGCGCCGACGAGGACCTGGCCGCCGTTGACCACCGCGCCGCCCAGGCCGGCCTCGATCCGCAGGTGCAGGGCCACCGACGCGCCGACCGCCACACCGCGGTGCGACTCGGCCGAGGCGGCCAGCGTCGCGTCGTTGCCCGCCACGAAGATCTCCGCGCCGGGCCACGCGGCGGCGAGGTCGACGTCGTGCCAGCCGAGGTTGCTGGCGTCGAGCATGAGATCGCGGGAGACGGTGCCGGGAACCGAGATGCCGATGCCACGGATCCGGCCCGCGAACCGGGTACGCAGCGCGGCGACCGCCGTACCGATCGCCGCCACGACCTCGTCGCCGCCGCGGCCGTCGAGATCCTCGCCCACGGTGGCCAGGATGCCGCCGCCGAGCTCCACGACGTCGGCCCGCCAGGCCTCGTGGGTGATGGACGTCGCCGCGATCAGCGGGCCGCGCGGGTGCGGGATGAGGGCGGTCGTGGGACGGCCGCGGGCTCCGCTCGGCGCGGCCGGACCCTCCGCGAGCAGCTCCGCCTGGCCGAGCCGCCCGACGAGCTCGGTGGTCGCGCCGGTGCCGACGCCGATCAGCCGGGCGGCGTCGGCCCGGGTGACGCCGGGCCGGGCGTGCACCACCCGCAGCAGCTCGGTCGCGCGCGTCGTCACACCGTTCCCCCTTCTCGTGCTCCCCTTTCCCATCCTCGCGCCGCCCCGGCTGATCCGGGCGACGACGCACGGTGTGTCCGGTTCGCCGACTTTGCGGGCTCGCTCCGGCGGGGGAACGGCTCGCCCGGCCGGGGGAACGATGCCGGACTCAGAGGGCCGTCTCGGCGGCCGCCAGGAACGCGTCGTTCTCCTCCGGCGTACCGATGGTGACCCGCACGCCGTCGCCCTGGAACGGGCGGACGATCACCCCGCGCTGCTCGCAGGCGGCACCGAAGGCCGCCGCCCGGTCGCCCAGGGGCAGCCAGACGAAGTTCGACTGGCTCGACGGCACCTCGGGCAGCAGCTTGCGCAGCGCCTCGGTGACCCGCTCGCGCTCGGCGACGACGAGGGCGCAGCGCCGCTTGACCTCGTCCTCGGCGTCCAGGGCGGCCAGCGCGGCGGCCTGGGCGACGAGACTGGTCGAGAACGGGGTCAGCACCTTGCGGATCGCCACCGCCACGTCGGGCTGCGCCACGAGGAAGCCGACGCGCAGGCCGGCGAGCCCCCAGGCCTTGCTCATCGTCCGCAGCACCACCACGTTGGGCCGGTCGCCGTACGCGGCCAGGCCGTCCGGGATCGTGTCGTCGGTGACGAACTCGCGGTAGGCCTCGTCCAGCACCACGAGGACGTCGTCCGGGACGGTGTCGAGGAAGCGGTCGAGCTCGGCCCGGCGGACGCTGGTGCCGGTCGGGTTGTTCGGGTTGCAGACGATCACCAGGCGGGTCCGGTCGGTGATCGCGTCGGCCATCGCCGGCAGGTCGTGCCCGTGCTCGGCGGTGTTGGGCACGCGCACGCTGGTCGCGCCCACCCCGGCGGAGATGATCGGGTACGCCTCGAACGAGCGCCACGAGTACACGATCTCGTCGCCGGGCAGGCAGGTCGCCTTCGCCAGGTGCTCGGCGAGCGCGACCGAGCCGCAGCCCGTGACGATGCGGTCGGGACTGACGCCGTACCGCTCGGCGAGCCGGTCGCGGAGCTGCACCACGCCCATGTCCGGGTAGCGGTGCGACTGGGTGACCGCCTCCGCGACCGCCTCGGTGACGCCGGGCAGCGGGCCGAACGGCACCTCGTTGCTGGCCAGCTTGATCGCCTCGGCGATGCCGAGCTCGCGGGCCAGGTCGGCGACGTTGCGCCCGGGTACGTACACGGGCAGCGCGTCCAGGTCCGCGCGGGTCAGCCTGGTCATCGTTCTCCTCCGGTGGAATCGTCGGCGTTCTCCGGCGTGGCCGGGACGGGGTTGGCGGTGCGGCCGGACGGCGCGGCCACCACCACGGTGCCGGCCGTCTTGTCGTGCAGGGCCTGGTGCAGCTGCTGGTCGAAGAGGACCGACCCGGAGCCGACGAGCTGGGCCAGGAACCCGATCCCCCAGCAACCCCACAGCGGCGTCCACATGCCGAGCCGGCCCCAGCGCCGGAAGGCGCGGCCGAAGCCCAGCGAGGTGGTGTCCTCCAGCTTGACCACCTTGACCCCGAGCAGCCGCTTGCCGAGGGTCTGACCACTGTTGGCGAGCGCCGGCACCTCGTAGGCGAACCACAGCGCGGTCGCCACGAGCAGCATGGTCATCATGATCCACTGAGAGCGCACGGAGGCGGGCTCCGGCGTGGCGAGCCGGTCGGTCATGGCGGTGCGCACGAGCGGTTCGACCTCGAGCCACCACTGGTACGCGAGCCAGCCGTTCACCACCACGTTGAGCAGCAGCACGACGGCGATGTCGACGAGGCGCGCGACGAGCCGCCGGCCGAGCCCGGCCAGGGCCATGCCGTGCGGCCGGGCCTGCACCGGGTAGGGATACATGAAGCCGGGCGGGGGCTGCCAGCCCGGCGGGGGCGGCGGGTAGCCCGGTGGCGGTTGCCACCCCGGCGGGGGCGGCGGGTAGCCGGGCGGGGGCTGCCAGCCGGGCGGCGGTGGCGGGTAGCCGGGCGGCGGACTCCAGACCGGCGGCGGCTGATCGGTGCCGGGCGGAGTCGCGGGCACGCCCGGCAGGGAGGGTTCCTGCGGGGGCTCCTGCGCGGGCGGCGGCCCCTCCGGCGGTTCCTGGTCCGCCGGTATCGGGCTGCCCAGCCAGCCCTCGCC
The DNA here is from genome assembly GCF_014648355.1 of Couchioplanes azureus. Taxonomy (GTDB): domain Bacteria; phylum Actinomycetota; class Actinomycetes; order Mycobacteriales; family Micromonosporaceae; genus Actinoplanes; species Actinoplanes azureus. The sequence goes on along the minus strand of NZ_BMQY01000001.1, from coordinate 995,182 downwards.
GTCCCACCAGCGCTGGGTCGACGGATCGGCCGGGTCCTTGTACCAGCCGGCGGGAAGCGCACTCATGGCGCAACCTTTATCACGATGGTCTTGGCGGCCTTGTCGTGCAGGGTCTGCTGGTAGGGCTTGTCCCACAGCTGCCAGAGCCCGTCCAGCAGGCCGAGGAACGGCACGAAGGAACCGGCGACGCACTCCACGAGGTAGCGCCGCGTGGCCATGCCCCGGGTCAGCGTGGCGCCCGGCGAGAGCGGCACCACCTGGAGCTTCATCAGCTTCTTGCCCAGCGTCCGGCCGCTGCGGAACATCATCTCGACGTAGTAGACGTAGTAGCCGACCAGCAGGAACACGAACATGCCGAGCTCCAGCAGCAGGAACGGCACGAAGAACTCGCTGAACACCTGCTCGGGCGGCACGACGACGGGCGTTCCGGGTTCGCCCGGATCGCTGCGCGCGGCGATGTCGGACATCCCGCGGACGACGAGCCACATCATCGGCGGCAGGAAGAGGATCGTCGCGACGGCCCCGACGATCGCCGCGTCGATCATGTATGCGAGCAGGCGCGTGCCGAAGTCGGCGAGCGGGCGGCCGTCCGGGCCCAGCGGCACGGGCGGCGGCCCCCACCCGGGCGCGGGCCGGCCCGGTGGCCCGTAGCCCGGCGGTCCGTAGGCCGGCGGGACGTGATCTCTTGCTTCGGTCACGAGGACAGTGTTACAGGTTTTGGCGCGTCACCCGCTCCCGCTCGGCGGCTGGGGTTCTCCGGTGGCCAGGCTGCGCATTCGGTAGGGTCTGAAGGCATCATGACTGTGCAAGATGTCCACCTCGACGCCCTCGACGGCCGGATGCTCGCGTTGCTGGCCGCCGAGCCGCGGATCGGCGTCCTCGAGCTGTCCCGCCGCCTGGCCGTGGCGCGGGGCACGGTCCAGGCCCGGCTGGACAAGCTGATCGCCCGCGGGGCCATCCGCGGCTTCGGGCCGGACGTCTCGCCGGCGGCGATCGGCTACGGCGTGATGAGCTTCGTGACCCTGGAGATCTCCCAGCGCTACGGCCACACCGCCGTCACCGAGCACCTCGTGGAGATCCCGGAAGTGCTGGAGGCGCACACCATCACCGGCAGCGGAGACCTGCTGTGCCGGATCGTGGCCCGATCGAACGCCGACCTGCAGCGCGTGATCGACAACGTGCTGGCGTACGAGGGGATCATGCGCGCCTCGACCATCATCGCGCTGGCCGAGCAGGTGCCGTACCGGACGACGCCGCTGGTGCGGGCCGCCAGCGGGATATAAGGCATCGACACGGTCTTATCGGGCTGACCGGCGCGTCCTGTTGATCTCGTTACCGTGTCGGCGTGGCTTCCGGCGGTCCGAACCCCAAGAGCATCGCGCTCGTGGGCCTCGTGGTCGTCATCGTCCTGGCCACCACCGGCGTGTGGAACCCCTTCCCCCGGCTCTGGTCGTGGATCACCCGCAGCGACCCGATCGCCGAGGGGGTCGCGAGCTGGCAGACGGCGATCGGCGGCTCGCCGCAGAGCGTCACGATCACCGGCGGCACGGCCGTCGTGGAATACCGCACGTCGGTCGAGGCGTACGGGCTCACCGCCGGCGTGCGGCTGTGGAAGTCCGACGCCGACTGGGCCGGCGTGGCCGGCACGGGATCCGACGCCGTCGTCGTGGTCGGCCGCCTGTTGACCAAGGGCTACGAGGTCCTCGACCCGGCCACCGGCGCGGTGCGGCGCAAGGACGCCGCGGCCACGGCCGTCTGGACGTACGCCGACGCGATCCTCGACCTGCGCTGTCCCGAGTCGGGCGAGTGCGAGCTCAGCGCCTGGGAGCCGCACGGCAGCAAGCCGATGTGGACGGTCGCCACCCCCGGCATCGGGTTCGTCCTCAACGCCTCGAACCCCGACCTGCCGGACACCCGGCCGCTGGCCGCCGAGCGGGTCGACGCCCGGGCCGGCGGGCCCCTGCCGCTGCCGCACCTCATCGGGCTCCCCGGCGACGGCAAGGTGCAGATCGTCGACACCGCGCAGGGCCGGGTCGCGCAGACCCGTACGCCCGGCCGCCACCAGCGCGTCGCGGTCGTCGGCAGCCGGGTGCTGACGGTCAACGGCGAGGCACGGGACGGCACCTGCTACTACGAGGTGATCGCCCACGACCCGCCCTCGGGCCGGCCGGTGTGGCAGCGTGACGGGCTCAACCTGCGGACGGCCGACAACGGCGCCGACTGCAAGCAGGAGCGCGACCCGGCGGGCGGCTCGGACGTGGTGCTCGGCGTCGACCCCACCGGGCGCCAGCAGCTGATCGCCGCGCACGACGGCCGGGACCTCTGGCGAGGCCAGAAGGGGCAGAGCGTGCTCGCCGTGGACAACGCGTACGCGCTGATCCGCAGTGCGGACGCCAAGACGCTCAGCGCCCGCTCCTTCAGCCGCGGGTCGGTGGTGTGGAGCCGGGGCGTCGGCGCGGGGGCCGCGGCGGCGCTCACCCCGTACGCGACGATCGTGACGGAGGAAAAACCGGCCCGGGTCGTCGCGCTCGGCCCGGGCACCGGCAAGGTGCTGACCGAGGCCCGCACCGACGCGACGGTCTTCGCGGCCGGCCCGGAGGGCCTGATCCTGGTCTCCGGACGCGACATGGCCTACCTTGCGTACGGGTCGGCGACCGCACGGTGATCGAACCGGAATGTGGGCAGGACCCCGCGGGTTCGCACAGGGGGCATGCGCTGGCCTAGGCTAGCCCGTCATGAGCAGAGCCGCCGCTTTCTCGTACTCGCCGCTGTTGCCGACCGGCGAGGACACCACCGAGTACCGACTGCTCTCGGACGAGGGCGTGGACGTGGTCGACGGTCCCGGCGGCCGCCGGTTCCTCACCGTCGACCCCGGCGTGCTCACGCACCTGACCTCCGAGGCGATGCACGACATCGCGCACTTCCTGCGCCCGGCGCACCTCGCCCAGCTGCGGGCCATCATCGACGACCCCAAGGCCTCGGCGAACGACCGGTTCGTCGCGCTCGACCTGCTGCGCAACGCCAACATCGCCGCCGGCGGCGTGCTGCCCATGTGCCAGGACACGGGTACGGCGATCGTCATGGGCAAGCGTGGCCGGCACGTGCTGACCGACGGCACCGACGAGCAGGCCATCGCGCTCGGCGTCTACCAGGCGTACACCCGGCTGAACCTGCGGTATTCGCAGCTCGCCCCGCTGACGATGTGGGACGAGAAGAACACCGGCTCCAACCTCCCCGCGCAGATCGAGCTGTACGCGGAGGACCCGGGCGGTCAGCCGGACGCGTACAAGTTCCTCTTCATGGCCAAGGGCGGCGGCTCGGCCAACAAGTCGTACCTCTACCAGGAGACCAAGGCGCTGCTGAACCCGGCGCGGCTGATGGCGTTCCTGGACGAGAAGCTGCGGCTCATCGGGACGTCGGCCTGCCCGCCGTACCACCTGGCGGTGGTGATCGGCGGCACCAGCGCCGAGCACGCCCTCAAGACCGCCAAGCTGGCCAGCGCGAAGTATCTGGACAACCTGCCGCGCGAGGGCTCGATGACCGGGCACGGCTTCCGCGACGTCGAGCTGGAGGCCGCGGTCCTCGAGCTGACCCGCGACTTCGGCATCGGCGCGCAGTTCGGCGGGCGCTACTTCTGCCACGACGTACGGGTGATCCGCCTGCCCCGGCACGGCGCCTCCTGCCCGGTCGCCATCGCGGTCTCCTGCTCGGCCGACCGGCAGGCGCTGGCCAAGATCACCCCGTCCGGGGTCTGGCTGGAGCGGCTGGAGCCGGATCCGGCCCGGTTCCTGCCGGACGTGACCGACGAGACGCTGGAGACCGACGAGGTCGTCCGGGTGGACCTCAACCAGCCGATGGACGCCATCCGCGCCCAGCTCGCGAAGTACCCGGTCAAGACCCGCCTGTCGCTGTCCGGCCCGCTGGTCGTGGCCCGCGACATCGCCCACGCCAAGATCGCCGAGCGCCTCGACGCGGGCGAGCCCATGCCGCAGTACCTGCGCGACCACGCCGTCTACTACGCCGGACCGGCCAAGACGCCCGAGGGCTACGCGTCCGGCTCGTTCGGCCCGACGACGGCCGGCCGCATGGACGCGTACGTGCAGAAGTTCCAGGCGGCCGGCGGCTCGCTGGTGATGCTGGCCAAGGGCAACCGCTCCAGCCAGGTGACCGAGGCGTGCCAGGCCCACGGCGGCTTCTACCTCGGTTCGATCGGCGGCCCGGCGGCCCGGCTCGCGCAGGACTGCATCCGACACGTCGAGGTCCTCGAGTACCCGGAGCTCGGCATGGAAGCGGTCTGGAAGATCGAGGTGGAGGACTTCCCGGCCTTCATCGTCGTGGACGACAAGGGCAACGACTTCTTCGCCGAGGTGACCCGCCCCCAGCCCGTCCTGCAGATCGCCAAGGGAGCCTGACCACACCCGGGGACGGCCGGCCCCGGGCCTCAGCCGCCAGTGGCCGGCCCGGGCCTCAGCCGCCAGAGGCCGGCCCGGGCCTCAGCCGCCAGAGGCCGGCCCGGGCCTCAGCCGCCAGAGGCCGGCCCGGGCCTCAGGCGCAGCGGCCGGCCACCGGGCTCAGCCAGTTCGTCATGGCGCTCTGGAGGACCTTGTCGAGGTCCTTCTCGGCCTTGATGCCGTCGAAGAGCTTGGTGTCCGTGGCGCTCTTGGCGAGGCGGGTGGCCGTGGAGGCGCCCGCTTCCTCGAGCTTCGGGTCCTGAGCCGCGGCGGTCTCCTTGCGTACCTTCGCGGCGGCCTCCTTGAGCTCCTTGCCCGCCGCCTGCTGCGCCGCCTTCGCGTTGTCGGCCTGGTCGGCCTCCTTGTACGCGATCATCTTGCCCAGCTCGGTGCCGAAGCCCTTCAGGGCCGCGTCGAAGATCTTGTCGACGCGGTCGCAGATCCTCTTCGTGTCCGCCGAGTAGTCCGGCGGCGGCGTAGTGGTCGCCGCGGTGGAGGAGGCCGCCGGAGCGACCGGGGCGGGCGCCGCGGACTCCGTCGTGTCGTCGCTGCCGCAGCCCGCTCCGGTGAGGAGGAGGCCGCCGAGGGCGGCGGCGAGAAGGGTGCGTCGCATGACAAAGATCCCGTTCGTCAGGGGTTGCAAACCCTCGGGACGATACTTCCGGCACGGGGAGTCGTCCAACCGGCGTAGTCCCCCGAAGACGTGAACAGCTCGCCCGCCTGAGGCGGACGAGCTGTGCATCCCCGTTACGGCCGCCCCACTCCGAAAGGGGGGTGACCTTGTCACGGAGCGGAACAGCCTGAGCAGAAGCATGCGGTGCCGCTCTCTCATCCGGCTGTCGGTCCGCTATCGCGGGTATCTTCGGGGGTCGATCGCTTTCGGGGGAGGGGCCTTCGGTGCAATTCGGCATTCTGGGGCCGCTCACCGTCGTGGACGGCGGCGTCGAGGTCGCCGTCACCGCGGGCCGGGACCGGACGATGCTGGCGATGTTGCTGCTGCACGAGGGCCGCATCGTCAGCCTGGACGACCTGATCGACGCGGTGTGGGAGGACGACCCACCGGCCACGGCCCGGGCCCAGGTGCACACGTGCGTGTCCCGGCTGCGCCGGCTGCTGCCGCCCGGGGCGATCCGGACGGATCCCGCCGGGTACGGCATCGTGGTGGGTGCCGACGACCTCGACCTGCACACGTTCACCCGGCTGACGAGCCGGGCCCGCTCCGACGGCACGCCTCGGGAGCAGGCCGCGGCGCTCCTGCGGGAGGCCCTCGCGCTGTGGCGGGGCCCCGCGCTGGCCGGCCTCGGGGCGCCGGTGCTACGCGGTTTCGCCGCGGTCCTCGACGAGGAGCACGGCACCGCCGTCGAGGACTGGATCGAGCTCGAGCTGGCCGGCGGAAACGCGCGGGAGATCGTCGGCGAGCTGACCGGGTTGGTCGAGCGCCATCCGCTGCGCGAACGGTTGCGGGCCCAGCTGATGCTCACCTTGCACCGGCTGGACAGGCAGGCCGACGCGCTCGCGGAATACCGCCGGGCGGGCACGCTCCTGCGCAGGGAACTCGGCGTCGAGCCCGGTCCAGCGCTGCAGGACATGCACCGGCGGATCCTGCGCGGAGAGGTGACGCCGGAACCGGCCGCGCGGCTGCCGGCCGTACCCGTGTATCGCCTGCCCCGCGGCGTCGAGGACTTCACCGGCCGGACGGAGATGGTGACCCGGCTCCTGCATGCCGCCGCCAGGACCAACGTGCTGGTCATCGACGGCATGGCCGGAAGCGGCAAGACGACGCTCGCCATCCGGCTGGCGACGCTGCTGCGGAGCGACTATCCGGATGGTCAGCTCTTCCTGGACCTGCAGGGTCACAGTGAACGGGATCCGCTCACGCCGGGTGCCGCACTGCTGGCTCTGCTGCGGCAGCTCGGCGTGGAGCCGAGCCGCATCCCGCCGGATCCCGAGGACCGGGCCGCGCAGTGGCAGTCGGAGCTGGTGCAGCGCCGGATCCTGGTGGTACTGGACAACGCGGCGTCGAGCGCCCAGGTCGCACCGCTGCTGCCGGCCACGGCGACCGGTCTCTGCCTGATCACCAGCCGGCGCCGACTGGCCGGCCTCGACGGCGGGCATCCGGAGTCCCTCCCGGTGCTGGACGAGCAGGAGGCACTCAGGCTGCTCCGGAGCATCGTCGGCGACCGGGTGGCGCGCGAGCCGGAAGCCGCTCGGCAGCTGACGCGGTTGTGTGGCTACCTGCCACTGGCCATCCGCCTGGCCGGCGCCCGCCTGGCCCATCGGCCCCGGTGGGCGGTGGCCGACCTGGTGCGGCGTCTGGACGAGGCGGTGCTTCCGGAGCTGGCGGCCGAGAACCGGACGGTGGCGAGCGCGTTCGCTCTCTCGTACGGCCAGTTGAGCGAGCCGACCCAGCGGCTCTTCCGGCTGCTCGGCCTGCACCCGGCCGGGCAGTTCGGGGCCGTGTCGGCCGCGGCGCTGGGCGGTCTGTCCCTGCGCGACGCCCAGGACCTGCTCGACGAGCTGGTTGATGTGCACCTGGTGGAGGAGCCCGCACCGGACCGCTATCGGCTGCACGACCTCGTCCGCCGGTACGCCGCCACCCTCGCTGACGCCCTGTCCGAAAAGGAGCGCCACGAAGCGGCGTCGGGGTTGATCGATCTCCACCTGTACGCGGCCGCCCGGTTGAACGGCCCGGGCGAGACCGAGAGCGCCACCCACGACTATCCCACCGGTCCCGTGCTCCGCCCGGACCTCGTCGAACGGGCAGTCGCCGACGCGGACTGGCTGGAGGAGCAGAGACCCCTGCTGCGAGCGCTGGTCCGGACCGCCGCCGCGATCGGCGAACCGGAGCGCGCCTGGCTGCTCGCCCGCGTCAGCTGGCCGTTCCTCTATCACCGCAACTACTACGACGACCTGATCGCGGTGCACACCGAAGGAATGACCGTCGCCGAGCAGGCCGGCGACGAGCGCGGGGTCGCACTGCTGAGCAACTATCTGGCGTCCGCCCTCTACCGCACCGGCCGGTACCGCGAGGCGCTGCGGCGGCTGTCGACCATGCTCGAGTACCAGAAACGAATCCGCGACGTGCGGGGCGAGGCACGGGTACGCGCGAACATCGCCGGCCCCCTCATCCGACTCGGCCGGCCCGACGAGGCCATCAGGCAGACTCGGCTGACCCTGGTGACCTGGCGGAGGCTGGGCTACGGGCGCAACATCGCCGCACGTAACTCCGACCTCGCCGGCATGCTCAACGAGTGCGGCCGTCACGAAGAGGCGCTCCGGCATGCCCGGTGGGCTCTGCAACTGTCGGTGGAACTGGGGTTCGACCGGCTCGTCGGGATCTGCCTGCGCGACATCGGCCATGCGCGGACCGGCCTGGGCCAGGTCGACGCGGCCGATCGGGCTTTGACCATCGCGCTGCGGTTGTTCCGGCAGTACGGCATGCGCTCCGAGGAGACTCAGGTGCTGCGGATCCTGGGCCTGCTCGAACGGCGCCGGGGACGGTCGGAGCGGTCGGTGGAGTCCTTCCTGGCGGCCCTCGCCATGGCGCGCGAGGTGGGTCATGCCCCCGCGGTCGCGGCCATCTCGAACGACCTCGGTGCCGTCCTGCTCGCCATGGGTGACGTCTCGGGTGCCCGACAACTGCACCGCGACGCCCTGGCGATCGCCCGGCGGGTCGGTTATGCGATGGAGGAGGCCCGGGCGCTGGACGGCCTGGGGGCGTGCGTGACGGAGGCCGACCCGGACGCCGCGCGCCGTTACTGGCGGCAGGCGCTGGCGCTCTTCGAACGGATGGGTCTGGCCGCGCGGGACGAGGTGGCGGGTCGGCTGGCCCGGCTCGGCGACTGAACAGTGGTACGGATCAACTGCGTACCGTCCGCGGCGGGGGCAGGATGGAAGCCGTGACGACGACTGATGAGAGCGGATTCCGGATCGAGCGCGACACGATGGGTGAGGTCCGGGTGCCGGCCGCTGCGCTGTGGCGGGCGCAGACCCAGCGGGCGGTGGAGAACTTCCCGATCTCCGGGCGCGGGCTGGAGCCCGCGCACATCCGGGCGCTGGCCCGGATCAAGGGGGCGGCTGCGCAGGCCAACGCCGCGCTGGGGGTGCTGGAGGACGATCTGGCCAAGGCCATCGCGACCGCGGCGGCGCACGTGGCGGACGGCGGCTACGACGACCAGTTCCCGATCGACGTGTTCCAGACCGGGTCCGGGACCTCGTCGAACATGAACACCAACGAGGTGATCGCCACGCTGGCCTCGCGCGAGCTGGGCCGGCCGGTGCACCCGAACGACCACGTCAACGCCTCGCAGTCGAGCAACGACGTGTTCCCGTCCTCGATCCACCTCGCCGCCACGGAGGCGGTCACCGGCGACCTGCTGCCGGCGCTGGAGCATCTCGCGGCCGCACTGGGCGCCAAGGCCGAGCAGTGGGCCGAGGTCGTCAAGTCCGGTCGCACCCACCTGATGGACGCCACGCCGGTCACCCTGGGCCAGGAGTTCTCCGGGTACGCCGCCCAGGTGCGCCACGGCATCGACCGGCTCACCGCCACCCTGCCGCGCCTGGCCGAACTGCCGCTCGGCGGCACCGCGGTGGGCACCGGCGTGAACACGCCGCCGGGCTTCGCCGCCGCGGTGATCGAGCGGCTGCGGGAGACGACCGGGCTGCCGCTCACCGAGGCCGGCAACCACTTCGAGGCGCAGGGCGCGCGGGACGGCCTGGTGGAGGCGTCCGGGCAGCTCCGGGTCGTCGCGGTCAGCCTCTACAAGATCGTCAACGACATCCGCTGGATGGGCTCCGGGCCGCGGACCGGCCTGCGCGAGCTGCGCCTGCCGGACCTGCAACCCGGGTCGTCGATCATGCCGGGCAAGGTGAACCCGGTGGTCCCCGAGTCGGTGCGCCAGGTGGTCGCGCAGGTCATCGGCAACGATGCGGCGGTGGCGTTCGCCGGCACGCAGGGCGACTTCGAGCTCAACGTCATGCTGCCGGTGATGGCCCGCAACGTACTCGAGTCGATCAAGCTGCTGGCCGCGGCGGCGCGGATGCTGGCCGACCGCTGTGTGGCCGGCCTGGAGGCCGACGAGAAGGTCACCCGGGCGTACGCGGAGGGCTCGCCGTCGATCGTCACGCCGCTCAACCGGTATCTCGGCTACGACGAGGCCGCCGCGATCGCCAAGCAGGCGCTCAAGGAAGACAAGACCATCCGGGCGGTCGTCATCGAACGAGGACATGTCGCCAACGGCACCGTGACCGAGGAGCAGCTGGATGCCGCGCTGGACGTCCTTCGGATGACCCGGCCGTAACCGAACGGGGGCAGAATGAAACGATCAACTCTTGTGGATGATCGTCTTCTTCGATGGAATGCGGGGATGAGAAGACGCTTGACGGCCGGGGCCGTCGCCACCGCGACGAGCCTCGCCGCCCTCCTCGTCGGTCTGCCCACCACGCCGGCGGCCGCCGCCACCACCACCGAGTACACCGTCGTCGCCGATGACGGCGTCGCGGCCGCCGACGCGATCGCCGCGATCACCGCCGCCGGCGGCACGGTCGTCGCCAGCAACACGGCGATCGGCACATACAAGGTCACCTCGTCCGCCGCCGACTTCACCACCCGCGCCGCGCGCGCCGAGGCGCTGATCGGCGCCTCGGCCCGCAAGCCCGTCGGGCACGCGCCCAAGGTCTCGCCGGCCGTCGAGCAGCCGGTCACGGAGGCGCCGCGCGGCCGCAAGCCGCACGGAGTCAAGACCCCGGACCCGCTCGACGACAGGCTCTGGGGCCTCAAGATGGTCAAGGCCGACAAGGCCCGGGCCATCGAGAGGGGCGAGCGCGGCGTCACGGTCGGCGTCCTGGACACCGGCCTCGACGCGTCCAACCCGGACCTCGCGGCCAACTTCAGCGCCAAGCTCTCCCGCAACTTCGCCCCCGACCTGGTCGACGTGGACGGACCGTGCGAGGTCGAGGGCTGCCTCGACCCGGTCGGCACCGACGACGGCGGCCACGGCACCCACGTGGCCGGCACCATCGCCGCCGCGGCCAACGGCTCGGGGCTCTCCGGCGTCGCGCCGAACGTCACCCTGGTCGAGCTCAAGGGCGGCCAGGACTCCGGCTACTTCTTCCTCGACCCGGTGGTCAACGCCCTCACGTACGCCGGTGACGCCGGCCTCGACGTGGTCAACATGTCGTTCTACGTCGACCCGTGGCTCTACAACTGCAAGGCGAACGCGGCGGACTCCCCCGAGGCGCAGGCCGAGCAGCAGGCGATCATCACGGGCATGAAGCGGGCGCTGAACTACGCCCACAAGCGCGGCGTCACGCTGGTGGGCGCGCTGGGCAACCAGCACGACAACCTCAACGACCCGCAGGTCGACACGACCAGCCCGGACTACGGCGGCACGCCGTACGAGCGGCCGATCGACAACAAGACCTGCTTCTCGCTGCCCGCCGAGGGCCCGCACGTCATCGGCGTCTCGGCGCTCGGCCCGTCGAAGTCGAAGTCGCACTACTCCAACTACGGCACCGAGCAGATCGGCGTCAGCGCGCCGGGCGGCTTCACCAAGGACTTCTTCGGTACGCCGCAGTACAACAGCGCGACGAACAACATCCTGTCCACGTACCCGCTGAAGGTGCTGCAGGAGAAGGGGACGGTCGACGCGGACGGCAACCCGACCAGCCCGAACGTCTTCAAGGAGTGCACCGCGGACGGGAAGTGTGGCTACTACACCTACCTGGCCGGCACGTCGATGGCGTCGCCGCACGCGGCGGGTGTCGCGGCGCTGATCGTCAGCCGGTACGGCCACCGCGACTGGTGGCGCGGCGGCCTGACGATGAACCCGAAGCTGGTCGAGGCCCGGCTCTACCGCACGGCGGAGAAGACCGCGTGCCCCGAGCCGCGCCTGCGCAGCTACGCGAACGAGGGTTACCCCGCGGAGTTCGACGCGTACTGCGACGGTGACAAGAACTTCAACAGCTTCTACGGGCACGGCATCGTCGACGCGTACAAGGCGGTCGGCGGGCGCTGAGCCCGCACCTGTGGACAACCCTGTGGATAACCGCCCCGTCCGGGCACTCGGACGGGGCGGTTATCGACTTCTCCGGGTCGGTACCCTGGTACGGTGACGCTGAGGCTGCATGACACCGCGACCCGATCCGTCCGGGACTTCGTCCCGAAGACGCCCGGTCAGGCCGGCATCTACCTCTGCGGTCTCACGGTCCAGTCCGTGCCGCACATCGGCCACCTGCGCAGCAGCGTCAACTACGACGTGCTGCGGCGCTGGCTGACCCACTCCGGCTACGACGTCACCTTCATCCGCAACGTCACCGACGTCGACGACAAGATCCTGGTCAAGTCGCTGCAGACGGGCCGGCCGTTCTGGGCCATCGCGTATGCGAACAAGATCGTCCTCGACGCCGACTACCGTGCGCTCAACGTGCTGCCGCCGACGTACGAGCCGCTCGCCACCGGCCACGTTCCGGAGATGCACGAGCTCATCGGCACGCTCATCGAGCGCGGCCACGCCTACGAGTCGTCCGAGAAGAACGGCGACGTCTACTTCGACGTGCCGACCTACGCCGACTACGGCGCGCTCTCCGGGCAGAAGCCCGAGGACATGCTCTCGGCCGGCGAGGCGCCGGAGCGCGGCAAGCGGCACGCCGAGGACTTCGCGCTCTGGAAAGGCGTCAAGGCCGACGAGCCGGCCGACGCCTCCTGGCCGTCGCCGTGGGGCCGCGGCCGCCCGGGCTGGCACATCGAGTGCTCCGCGATGGCCCGCCGCTACCTCGGCGACGAGTTCGACATCCACGGCGGCGGGCTGGACCTGACCTTCCCGCACCACGAGAACGAGATCGCCCAGTCGCGCGCGGCCGGTCTGCCGTTCGCCCGCTACTGGGTGCACCACGCGCTGCTCAACCTCGGCGAGGCCAAGATGAGCAAGTCGCTGGGGAACGTCATCGACGTCGAGGCCGTGCGCGCCATGGGCATCCGGCCGGTCGAGCTGCGCTACTACCTCGGCGTGCCGCACTACCGCTCGCGCATCGACTACTCCGACGACGCGCTGCGCGAGGCGGCCACGGCATACCGCCGGATCGAGGGCTTCGTGCAGCGGGCCGTCGAGGTGGTCGGCCCGGGCCGGCCGAAGGAGGTGCCGCCGGCGTTCACCGCGGCGATGAACGACGACCTCAACACCTCGGCGGCGCTCGCGGTCGTGCACGACACGATCCGCGAGGGCAACACCGCGCTGGCCGGGGGCGACGAGACCGGCGTCCGTGCGGCGCTGACCGAGGTGCGGGCCATGCTCGGCGTGCTCGGTCTGGATCCGCTCGACGAGGCCTGGGGCGGCGGCACGGAGTCGGGCGGCGACCTCAAGCCGGTCGTCGACTCGCTGGTCGCGCTCGCGCTGGAGCAGCGCGCGCAGGCCCGCACACGTAAGGACTGGGCGGCGGCCGACTCGGTCCGCGACCAGTTGAAGAACGCGGGAATTCAGGTGGAGGACACTCCGACCGGGCCGCGCTGGACGGTAGGAGAGCAGCACTGATGCCAGGAAACTCCCGTAACGCGAGCAAGCGCGTCACCTCGAAGAAGGGCGCCTCGGTCGGCTCCGGCGGCAAGAACCGGGCCGGTCTCAAGGGCCGCGGCAAGACCCTGCCGGCCGACGAGCGGCCGTGGCACAAGGGCTACTCCGGCACCGAGAAGCTGCCCGAGAAGACGGCCCGCAAGCAGGAGAAGGAGCGGCGCGCCGCGGCGGCCGAGGGACGGGCCCCCAAGGTCGGCGTCCCGGGCACCAAGGACACCACCTGGGGCCGCGGGGGCGGTCGCGCCACCGGGCGCCCGGCTCCCCAGCGCGGCGGCCGGATGCAGAGCCGCGGCCCGCGGGTCGCACCGGGCCGGCGCTCCAACCCCACCAAGGAAGGCCCCGAGCTGCTGCTCGGCCGCAACCCGGTGGTCGAGGCCCTGCGCGCCTCCGTCCCGTCCACCGCGCTGTACGTGGCCCAGGGCATCGACATCGACGACCGGGTCACCGAGATCGTGCGGACGGCCGGTGACCGCGGCATCCCGATCCTGGAGATCAGCCGCAACGAGCTCGACCGGATGACCGGCGGCGTGCTGCACCAGGGCATCGGCCTGCAGGTGCCGCCGTTCGCGTACGAGAACTTCGACGACCTCGTGGCCGCGGCGATGGAGCAGACCGCGCCGCTGCTGGTGGCTCTCGACGGGGTGACCGACCCCCGCAACCTGGGCGCGGTCATCCGGTCCGTGGCCGCCTTCGGCGCGCACGGCGTCTTCATGCCCGAGCGCCGCGCGGCGGGCATCACGGCGACCGCCTGGCGCACCAGCGCGGGCGCGGCGGCCCGGGTGCCGGTCGCCCAGGTGGTCAACCTGACCCGGGCGATCAAGGCGGCGCAGCAGGCCGGGTTCACCGTGATCGGCCTGGACGCCGACGGCGAGACGGACCTCTACCAGCTCGAGGCGGCGGTCGGTCCGCTGATCGTGGTGGTCGGCTCGGAGGGACGCGGGCTGTCCCGGCTCGTGGGCGAGACGTGCGACATCCGCGTGAGCATCCCGATGGTCTCCACGGTGGAGTCGCTCAACGCGAGCGTCGCGGCCGCGGTGACGCTGGCCGAGGTGGCACGCCGCCGCACCTACGGCTGACCCGCGGCTGGCCCGGCTGACCCGCGGCCGGCCTGGCTGGTCTGCCGCGGCCGGCCTGGCTGGTCTGCCGCGGCCGGCCCGGCTGGTCCGCCGCCGGCGGCGCGGCTGACCCGCCCGCACTGGCGTGACGGCGGGTGGGCCGGGCGGCCCTGTAACGTGGCGGGCCGAGTCGTCCGTCGGTGGAGGGGCAGCGCATGCTCGGTGTGGACCTGGGCACGTCCCACACGGTCGCCATGCTGCGCTGGCCGGACGGGCGGGTCCGGCCCCTGCTCTTCGACGGCCGGCCGCTGCTGCCGTCCGCCGTCTTCCGGGACGCCGACGGGCGCCTGCATGTCGGTCAGGACGCGGTCCGGCTCGGCTACGCGGAACCGGCCCGGCTCGAACCGCACCCCAAACGGCACGTCGACGCCGAGACCGTCCTGCTCGGCGACGCCGAGGTGCCGGTGCCCGAGCTCTTGGCCGCCCTGCTCGAGGCCGTCGCCCGGGAGGCCGTCGCGGCCGCGGGTTTTCTGCCCCCGGCGGTGGTCACCCACCCCGCGGCCTGGGGTACGGCGCGTCGCGAGGTGCTGACCCGCGCGCTGGCGCTGGCCGGCTGGCCACCGGCGACCCCGCTCGTCCCCGAGCCGGTCGCGGCGGCCCGCTACTTCGCCGAGGTGCTGCGGCGCCCGGTGCCGGTCGGTGCGGCGCTGGCCGTCTTCGACTTCGGCGGCGGCACCCTGGACATCGCCGTGGTGCGCAACGAGGGCACCGCGCCGGACGGCCGGGGGCGGTTCGAGGTGGTCGCCTCCGGTGGGCTGGACGACCTCGGCGGCCTGGATCTCGACGCGGCCCTGGTCGACCACCTCGGCATGGACCTGGCCACGTCCGAGCCCGCCGCGTGGGCGGCGCTGCGGGAGCCGGTCACCCTGGCCCAGTGGCGAGCCCGGCGGCACTTCTGGGACGACGTCCGCGGGGCGAAGGAGATGCTCTCCAGGACCGCGCAGGCCCCCGTGGCGGTCCCGGGGCTGGAGCACGCCGTCCACCTGACCCGCGGCGAGCTGGAGCTGGTGTCGGCGCCGCTGGTGCGCCGCGGCGTCGCCGAGGCCGGCGTGGTGATCAAGGCCGCGGGTCTGGCCGCGGCGGACCTGGCGGGGCTGTTCCTGGTCGGCGGCTCGTCGCGGGTGCCGCTGGTGGCGCGGCTGCTGCACAGCGAGCTGGGCGTCGCGCCGACGGTGCTGGAGCAGCCCGAACTGCCCGTCGCCGAGGGAGCGATCCTGACCGCGGAGGATCCGGGGACCGCGCCCGCGCCGACCGCGCCGCCGCAGGCCGCGCCGACCGCGCCGCCGCAGGCCGCGTCGCCCGCGCCCGCGCCGCCGCAAGCTGCGCCGACCGCACCCTCGGCCGCCCCGGCGCAGGCCGGGTCAAATGTGCCCGCGCCGTCGCAGGCCGGGCCAAATGCGGCCGCGCCGTCGCAGGCCGCGCCGACCACACCCGCATCCGCGCCGGCGCCGCCGCAGGCCGTGCCTTCCGGGGCTCCGTCGCCGCTGCGGGACGACCCGGCCGAGGCTCCCACCGCGCCGCAGACGACCCCGGCGGCGCCCGTGCCGCCGTCGGCCGAGCCGACCTATGCCGAGCCGGTCGACCCGTGGGCCACCGGCGAGGCGGTCGCCCTGGCCGCCGTCCACGGCGATCACTTCACGTTGCCCACCCCCGAGGTCCCCGTATCGCCCACGCCCATCCAGCCGCCGGGCGAACCGTGGCTCGTGTCGTCACAGCCGCCGCCGGAACCGGCGCTTCCGCCGTACCGGAGGAAGGGTTTGTGGTTGGCCTCGGCCGCGACCGTCGTCGTGCTGGGCGTGGCCGCGACCATCGTCGCGCTGTTCTGGCCGCGCTACTCCGCGCTGGACTACCGGCCGCTCGGCGAGCCGCGGCGGATCGCCCCCGCGGTGCCGGTGACCTCGTCCTTCTCCGCCGCCGCGCTGCGTGACGGGCGGGCCTACTTCGCCGGCGCGGACGACAACGGGCAGCTCGGCGTCGTCGCGGCCGCGGCCGGCAGCGGCGCGAAGCTGTGGAGCAGCACGGAAGCCGGTGCCGCCGACCGCTGGGAGTTCTTCTTCACGCTGCCGCACGCGGTCGTCGCCATCACCGCCACCGACTCCGACACCCGGGACCGGCGGATGGTCCTGCTCGACCCCGGCGATGGTCACAAGATGTGGGAACGCCGGATCGCGAGCGACGACGGCATGCTGTTCACCGGAGACACCGCGGTCCTCGTCGACCGGGCCGAGGGCCGGGTCGTCGGGCTCCAGGTCCGCGGCCGCGGCACGGCCGCCTGGGACCACGAGAACCCGAAGTCCCAGTACGGCCAGAGCACCACCAAGGTCGTCACGGCCACCACCTCCGGCGACCTCGCCGGGGCCGCCACCACCGGCGGCGTCCCGTTCGCCGGGCCGATGGACGACGACGAGCGGCTCGTGCAGATCGGCGCCGACCGCTCCGCCCGCGTGTTCGACGCCGGCACCGGTGTGCAGGTGGCCGGCCCCCGGGCCGGCGTCGCCGACCCGGACGACGAGGTCGTCGCCCACCACGGGCGGCTGATCGTGGCCGAGTCCGGGGAACCGCGCCGCATCGTCGTCTACGACCTCGGCAGGCTGGGCGGGCCCGAGATCCGGTACACCGCGCCGGACAACAGTCAGATCACCCACCTCACCGCCTGCGGGGACGACCGGGTGTGCTTCGTGCAGACGACCGGGTACGACGCCAAGACCGCCCAGGTGGTGGCGGTCGACGTGGCGAAGGGCAGCGCCCTGTGGTCGCGGCCGCTGCCGCAGGCGGAGCAGTTGGTGCCCGTCGGCGACGCCGTACTCGCCACCCAGAACACCTCACCGGGTCAGGTGTCGCTCCTCGACGGCGGCGGCGCGGTCGTGTGGACCCGGGTCGGTGCGGCCGGCCGGCTCGACGGCGGCAATCTGCTGCACTTCTCCAAGGCGCTGTCCACGTCGCCCGACGACCCGGGGCTCTCCGGCGAGCACGTCGGCGACCCCAAGGTGCCGCTGGGCACGCTTTCGGGCGTACGGTCGGCGACCTGTGCGTGGGATCAGAAGCACCTGGCCTGCGTCGCCGAGAAGGACTTCGTCCTGCACACGTTCGCGTCCTGAGACGCGGCGAGGGCGGCCCCCAGCGGGAGGCCGCCCTCGTCATGAGCGTCAGATGCGCTGGCCGGTCTCGGCGTGGAACAGGTGCACGTGGTCGGCCTGCGGCTTGATGAACACCGTCTCGCCCATGGTCGGCATGCCCCGCCGGTCGGTGCGGACCACGAAGCGCTCGGATCCGCCGTCGAGGGCCGCGTGGCCGTAGACGTTGGCGTCCGAGCCCAGGTCCTCGACCAGGTCGACGACGATCGGCAGCCCACCCGCGGTCGGCGAGACCAGGTCGGTGGCCTCGGGCCGGAACCCGACGGTGATCTTGCCGCCGCCGGACTGCGCGGCGGCGGCCTGCTCACGGGTAAGCGGCACGGCCAGCGGGCCGAAGTTGGCGCCCGCCTCGGCCAGCGGCACGGTCTTGATGTTCATGGCCGGCGAGCCGATGAAGCCGGCGACGAAGACGTTGCCGGGGGTGTCGTAGAGGGCGCGCGGGGTGTCGCACTGCTGGAGCACGCCGTCGAGCATGACCGCCACCCGGTGGCCCATCGTCATGGCTTCGACCTGGTCGTGGGTCACGTAGACGGTGGTGATGCCGAGCTTGGCCTGCAGCGTCGCGATCTGCGAGCGCGTCTGCACGCGGAGCTTGGCGTCGAGGTTCGACAGGGGCTCGTCCATGAGGAACACCTGCGGCTCCCGGACGATGGCCCGGCCCATGGCGACGCGCTGCCGCTGACCGCCGGAGAGCGCCTTCGGCTTGCGCGACAGATACTCCTCGAGCTGCAGGAGCTGGGCGGCCTCCTTGACCCGGCGGTCGATCTCGGACTTCGGGGTCTTCCGCAGCTTGAGGGCGAACGCCATGTTCTCGTACACCGACATGTGCGGGTAGAGGGCGTAGTTCTGGAAGACCATCGCGATGTCGCGCGACTTCGGGGGCAGGTTGGTGACGTCCTTGCCCTCGATCAGGATCCGGCCGCGGTCGACGTCCTCGAGGCCGGCGAGCATGCGCAGGCTGGTGGACTTGCCGCAACCCGAGGGGCCGACCAGGACGAGGAACTCGCCGTCGCCGATCTCGAGGTTCAACTCGTTGACGGCGGGGCGCTCAGCACCGGGATAGATCCGGGAGGCTTTGTCGTAGGTGACCGTAGCCATGGGGAATCGACTTCCTTTCCACCGGCAGGAACGTGCCGGACGATCCGAGTGGGAGGAACTGGCGGTGTGGCACACCACACACGCCCCGCCACCGTAAAGGTTTCTTCATGTTTTGCCAAGGACGAGCCGGGCGCCGGGCGTTTCCGCCAGTACGGACGTCAGCGGCTATGCTGGGGCCTCGCGCCCCTGTAGCTCAGTTGGCCAGAGCACCTGTCTTGTAAACAGGATGTCGTCGGTTCGATTCCGACCGGGGGCTCAGCACAAGGCCCTGACCAGCGCGAGCGCTGACCAGGGCCTCATATCTATCTATGTGATTTTGAATCGGCCCCCGAAAACCCCCCGATAATGCCGGTGAACGATCAGGTTCGCCGCGCGTGCGCCGAGACCCGCTGTCCTCGGCTGTCTGCCCGTGCTGGGGCGCTGCCTGATACCGCCAGTGACGGACCTGCCGTCGCTGGTCCCATGACCGACGGCGCGGTGCAGCCGCTCATTCGAGTAGGTCAGTGAGGGCGTAGACCGCGTTCGGGGTTTCGCACTTGTTCACGTCTTCTCCCGCAGCACCCCGCTGTGCAGCCACTGCACCAACGCGGCGGCCAGGTGTAGTGCGGCTTCTGCCTCCGCGCCCGGGAGGTGACGAGGACGAGTCCCACGTCGTGGCGGGCAGCGGGGTGGCGGTTTCGGGAGCCTGGTGGTCCGAGTGCCAACCCGAGTTGCGGGCGCTGAGGTAGCGGTGCCGGCCCGAGCCCACCCTCCTAGCGCGCCAACTGGTGCCGGGCGCAGCTCCGGGATTGAGAAAGATCGTGCCTCGACCCGGCGCCCTACACCGAAGCGGTTCTTGCTGTCAGGGCATGCCACGGGCCGGCTGCTCCCGCGGGTGTCAAGATCATGAGGCGTTGCGCTGCCCGAGACATCGCCACGTACACGATGCGCTTGACTTCGCACTCGGCCATTGAATGTTCGAGGATCTTTTTCCAGGCGGTAGCGTTCTGCGGGCACTTGCATTGCCCTGCGGTCTTCTTCGTCACCAGCAACACGGCGTCGTGCGTCTCGCCCTTGGATGCGTGGGCAGTGGCGAAAGCCACCCGTACGTCTGCGTGCTCGTGGTGGTGCCTCCAGGTGCGGGCTTCGCGTGCGCTGAAGAGGGCCGTCAGGAGGCGGTTCTGCTTACTTTTCGCGTCAGTGTCGAAGCTGGCGCAGTCGGTCTTGAATGCTCTGAGTTGGTTAGGTGCCACAGCGCGCAGCGAGGTGTCGCAGAGTGCCGCGCAGTCGGAGATCCGCAGGCCATCCTGGTCGGGCAGCTTGGCCTTGAGTGCGTTCAGGTCGCCGAACAGCGCGACGCGGTACGGCATGTCGGCATCTTCTGCCATGCCCCATTCCTGGCGGATCGCGGCCCGGCATGCTGCTACCGATGCGTGCCCGCCGAGCTTTCGGAGCAACGTTTCGTATGCCTCGACGGCGCTGTATTGGTTGCCGAGGGACAGGTGGTATATGACCTTCAGGAGGTCACGTGTGAGGGGTTGCCGCCACACGGTGCGTTCGGTTGGCTTGGCGTCGATTCCGGCGTAGCCGGCCTCGAGGTGGAGGCCGTGGTCGGCTCCCCGGGTGAGGACGAGGAGCGACTTGATGTTGGCGCTGTTCTCGTCGTGGGCCAGCGAGCCAGTGAGGCTGTCGGCGAGTCGGTCGACGGCGGCTCTGACCGCTGCGACCGCGTCATCGTCGCTCATCTCCTCAACGGTGACCGGATCCGGATAGGTCTTGTTCTTGCCGTCGTCGGCGGGGATGAGTGGTGAGCCGTCATCGGCGAGGGCGGTCAAGGTTTCACAGATGGAGGGGCTGCACCGGTAGCTTTGGGTCAGTGCAGTGGGGGTCCAGGGGTCCCATGCTGCCTTTGCGGTGAAGAGTGCGGGTCGCGCGGTGTTCCACTCGTAGATCGCCTGGTTCTCGTCACCGACGAGGATGATGTGCGGGTGGCCGGCCGCGACGAGGTGGTCGAGGAGAGCGTGCTGGATCTCGGTGAGGTCCTGCGCCTCGTCCACGATGAGGACCGGGAAACGGCGGACGATCGCGGTGGTCAGGGCAGGCGACGAAGACAGGGCTTGGTAGGCCAAATAGTTGGCATCCGACTGCAGCGCGAGGCCCTGAGCCCAGACTCGTCGCTTCATGGCAAGGATCTTGCTGGCGTTCCCGCTCGTGACCGGCTGCACACGTATGTTCCCGAGGCGGCGCTCGTCATCGATGCAGATCGGGACGCCGTTGAGCCCGATCGTGTAGCAGTCGAACCACATCGTCTTGTACTCCCCAGCAGGAGCGTCGTTGCTCCATCCGGGTGGGATCTTCCACTGCTGGTAGGGCTCACCGACGAGTGTGGGACGGTCACCGGGGAAAGCCATGCACTTGGTGGCGTGCGGGAGGAACAGGTACTGGTTGATGAACGCGTCGACCGTTCCCACGAAGTGCGGGTTCTGCAGCAGGGCTGCCGCTTTCCCCGCTTTGTGGATCTTGCTTTGCAGTTCGTCCTTGGCGACGTTGGTGTAGGAGAGCATGGCGATGCCCTGCCACGGTTGGTGCTGCTGAGTCCAGCGTCCGGCCAGGTCGATGCAGTAGCTGGTCAAGGTAGTGGTCTTGCCGGTGCCGGGGCGCGCGGACAGTAGGCGGTGCCCGCGCAGCGGTACGCCGCTGGGATCCCAGAGCGCTGCCCGTTGTTCGCTGTTGAGCGGCATCACGAGGCCATCGGCGAGGGCGCGGAGGCGGCTGCCCCGGTGACGTACTCGATCGCCTCGCGAATGTATCGAGGCACGGTGAATCGACGTGCCGCCTCCCCGTCGGACAGCGCGGACAGCGCCTCGTGCAGGTGGAAGGCGAACTCGGACTTCACCTTTTTGAACGGGGCGTTGGTGTGCCAGGTGGCGTGCCAGTCATCGTCGGCGACAAAGGTGCCCTGGGTCTTCTGCTTCATCTTCCGGTAGGCCAGCGACGGGTGATCGGCGTCGAGGAAGTCCCTGAGGAATTCGTCCATGTTGCCGGTGTTGATGCTAGGCGGGGCCGCCTTGCGGAGGGCGTCATGCAAGATCGCCAGCATCTCGACGTTGCGGGTTCCGGCGACGGCCGTGCGGAGCAGGCCAAACTCAAGGGTTCCGTAGCCGCGCGCGATCGCGGTCTGGCCGTCGACCTCCAAGCCCTGGTCGAGGGACGCGTCTACGTCGGTGAAGAACTGCTCGTCGGTGGAAACGGCCTGGGGATCTTCATCACCGTCGGTGATGAACACAGCTCGGTGGTAGGGGCCGTCGGCGCCGGCGAACAGGGGCCGGAAGTGCTCGTATCCCCAGGCGGATCCGATGGTGACGATCTCGATGCCGTGATCGCGAAGGTTGCGGCCGATGAGCTCGGAGAAGCGTTGCATCAGCATGGCTTCGGTGACGCCTTCGACGAAGACGGCGCCGGTGGCGAACAGCAGTTGGGAGCGGGAGACGTCAAGGAACTTGTGCAGGTAGCGCTTGTCGGTGTCGCGGTCGCGAAACTGGTCGGCCAGGTGCAGGGGTGCGGCGGGCCCGTCGTCGGCGCCGCGCCGCATGACGATGATCTTTTTGATGTCAGTTCTCGCCGTGATCGTCGGTGAGTGCGAGGTGACGAAGATCTGGTGATCGGTGATCTTGTTGAGCGCGTGGAAGAAGGAGTCCTGCAACTGCGGGTGTAAGTGGGCTTCGGGTTCCTCGATGAGGAAAAATCGGTGCACATGCTGGTCGACGGGGGTGTCGCCGCGGCGTGACAGCACGATGCTGGCGTAGATGAGCTGGTTGATGCCGAGGCCGTTGCTGCTCAACGGCAGCCCGCCGTCGCCGTGCAGCGAGTGCGCGAAGACGGGTGCCATGGTGCGGAACAGCTCTTCGGAGATGCCTCGGGGCTCGAAGGTGAGGCTGTCGTCGCCGATGCGGTAGGGCCGGGCATAGGCAGCGAGGTTGTTGCTGGCCGCGGCGTGGTGCTTCCCGCCAGTAATGTCTACAACAAGCTGCTTGAGCAACGCGCGGAGCTGGTCGGGGATGTCATCCCGCATTTTGATCTTGGAGTCAGCGGTGTGGCTGATGATCAGCCGTTCGATCTCTGCGCCTACGCGGGCGCGATCGTTGACCAAGTCACGCAGGGGCGCCAGGTAGACGGCCTTCATGTAGTCCATGACGTCGTATGGCACGGGGTTGGACAGGGTGGCGCCGCCCCGGATTTCGCCGCGGCCAGGTTCGTAGCGTCTCCGATTCGGGTTGTACTCGAAGGACACGCGGTAGCTGAGCTTAAAGACTGTGTACTCGATCGACGGATCTCCTAGCTTGACGGTGTCGTCCGGACATGCCAGCTCCAGGAACTGCGCCGGCAGGTCGGAGTCCGTGCGGCCGTAGAACGTGGCGGTGAAGGAGATCTGCCGCGGCGCCTGGTCTGCTTTGTCGCCGAGACACACGTCGGTAGCAACCAGCCGGATGGTGTCCTCGCGCTTTTCGAAGCTCCCAAGGCCCAGAAGCAGCCGAAGAGCGTCGATACCGGCGGTCTTCGCCGCGTTGTTGGCCCCGATGAGGACGTTGAGTCCCGGCTGAAACGTGAAGGTCGCATCCCGGATCGCCCTGAAGTTCGTGACCTTCAACGACTTGAGGAAGAAGTCAGGTGCACGCGTCGAGGGGGCGTCGTCGACGATGTTGCCGATCAGCGCCTGGGCTGGCTCACTCGTCGCGTCGGGCGGTAGAGACATGACTTGCGTCCGATTCTGCTCGTGCGGCTTCACTGCCGCTCGACGCTTACGGTTCTCGACGAGCTGGCTAGATCCATAGGCTCAGCGTTCGCAAGACGAGACCGTCGGACACAAGGTGCGGGTCCGGCACATCAACATCATCAGGGCAGCGGCATAGCGCCGGATCCTGCTCGCAAAAGCCATCCCGCCCTGGACTTCGCCGTCACTACGGTTCGCAACAGATCCGCCGCCCCGGCGAATCCGGCGGACGCGCCGAGCCCATCAGCAGTATCGGACCGCTGACTTCTCGGCCGATGCCGGCGCCATCCCAGGCATTCCCCGAGACCCGGGCCTCGACATCAGCCGCGCGTGGCGACCGTGCTTCGATCGGCGGCGGTCGGCCATGCGGCGTACCTGCGGGCGTGGTATCGGCGTCCGGTCGGGCCATATGCAGGCGGACCAGTGTTCGGTAAACCCCTATGGAGTACTGGCGACTTGGCTTCGGCGGGTGGTCGCGGGAAGGTGGCGAGTATGGGTCCGTTATCGGCGAGTGTTGATCAAGAGGTGCTCCGTCTATCGCTGCGGGGTGATATCGACTTCGCCAATGCAGAGTTGATCACCGATGCGATCCGGGAGGCTGTCGTCCAGGGCCGGCCGAAGCTGGTGCGGTTGGACGTGGCCGAGGTGACGTTTTTGGACTCCTCCGGTCTCGGCGCGTTGGTGGCTGCCCGGCGGGCGGCGATGGACTGCGGTGCCGCTTTCCGGGTGGAAGGTCCCGACGCCAATGTGTACAGCCAGTTCGAGATCGCTGGTCTGGTGGAATTGTTTGGTCTGGCCAGCTCCGATGGCGGCCCCGGCGCTGCTGGGCCGTGAGTGATGACGCTACCGGTGGAGTGGCCGAGCACCCGCCGCACGGTTGGGATGCCGGCGCAAACGGTCTGATTGGGCAGGTCGGGTCCGCCCGCCGAGGAAGGGCGTGATGAGGGTGGAGCAGCATCATGACTACCGCCGGCGGCTGGCCGCGCTGGATGAGAAGGTGGCGGGGGCACAGCTGGATCCCGCGGCGCAGGTCCAACGGGCGGCGGGACTGCTGGCGGGCCGGGTCGGTTGCCCGGTCGACGAGGCCCACACCTATCTGCTGAATCGGGCGGCGCAGCAGGGCCGCCCGGTGGCTGCGGTGGCCGGCGACATCCTGGCTGCTTTGCAGGGCCGGCCGGGGCCTGGGTCGCGATCCCTGGACGCGGAGATGAACCAGGCGCTTCGCCCCCGCAGTCGAAGCCCGGTATCACGGCGTCGTCATGCCCGCGTCCACGCACCGTCGCAGGTGGTGGACGACTGGGGTGCGCTGGTCCAGCAGGTCCTCGACGCGATGCCGGGTGACCAGATGGTGCTGGCGCCGGTGTTCGGAGACGACGGCGAGGTTACCGACTGGGTGATTGTCGCGGTGAGTCAGGCGACGGCTGACTTCTCCGGCCAAGACGTGGCCCGCACGGTAGGTCAGCGCATCAGTCAGGCGTATCCGGCCACGGTGGAGACGCCGGTGTGGCAGGCATGGCGGGAGGTGCTGGCCGACGGCCAGCCGCGGGAGGTGGGTCCGTTTCCGTATGTGAGCCGCAGTGACCGGTCGCCCGGCGATGTGCTGATGACCGCCTGGGTGTCGCAGGTCGGTCCGGGGGTGCTGAGCCGTTGGGTGCGTCACGACGAGCAGACCCGGCAGGCCGAACGGATCGCGCAGACCGAACGGCTGGGCCAGCTCGGCTGGGGCGAAGCCGATCTGGTCACCGGGCAGATCGTCTGGTCGGACGGGCTGTATCGCATCTACGAGCGCGACGCGGCCCTGGGGCCGCTGTCCAGCGAGGAGCAGAACGCTCTGACCCTGCCCGAGGACGAGCCGATCCGCCGGCAGGCGACCGAGGGTTTCGGTCGCGGAGACACCGTCGACTTCACCACCCGTATCCGCGTCGGCGGGCGGGTCAAGTATGTACGCAGTGTCGTCGACGCGGTCCGCGACGTGCAGGGGCGGCCGCTGAAGGTGTACGGCATCGTGCAGGACGTCACCGTGCAACAGACCACCCGGGCGCAGCTGGCCGAGGCAGAGCAGCTGCTGCAGCAACACCAGCACAGTCTCGCCGTCGAGCACGAGCTCGCTGCCCAGCTGCGCCAGATCGTGCTGCCCGTGCCCGCGCAGCCGTTCGACCTGCCCGGTCTGCGCGTCGCCGTTCGCTACATACCCGCCGAAGAGGCCAGCCGGGTCGGCGGCGACTGGTTCCACGCCGCCTCCGCCGACGACGGCTGCGTAGTGCTCGCCGTCGGCGACATCGCCGGCCACGGCATGCACGCCGCCACCATGATGGCTCAGCTGCGGCACATGCTCGCCGGCCTGACCGTGACCACGACCACCGACCCGGCGCAGCTGCTGTGGCATCTCAACCGTCTGCTCTACTCCTGCGCCACCACCGCGACTGCCGCGGTGGCCCGCTTCGATCCGGGCAGCCAGTCGCTGACGTGGGCGCAAGCAGGACACCCGGCACCGCTGCACGCCCGCGCCGGCACCACCACCGCACTTCCCCGGCCGCACGGGCAGCTGCTCGGCGCTGACCGCGACGCGCGCTACGACACCGCCACCGTCAGCCTGGACCCCGCCGACCTGCTGCTGTTCTACACCGACGGGCTGATCGAACACCGCAGGCACACGCTGGCCGAAGGACTCGCGCCCGTGATCGCCACCCTCAATGACATCTCCGCCTCGGGCAGCTCGCAGCCATTGGCCGACCTGCTGTCACGACTGCGCCGGGCGAACCCCGATGACGACACCTGCCTGCTCGCCGTGCGACACCACACCGCGGCACCGCCCACCGGAAGGTAACGATGCCTGAACCTCACCATCCTGCGAATAGACCGTCGAGCCCGTACGCCGACGGCTCGCTACCGGCCCGCGCGTTCGCCTACGAAGACCTCCGTATGCTGCGCCAGGACGTGACACGGTTCGCCCAGGCCAACGGCCTCACCGACCCCGCCCTGTACCGATTCGTGCTCGCCGTGCACGAACTCGCCACCAACGCCGTGCGCCACGGCGGCGGCAAGGGACGACTCGAACTGCACCGTACCGGCGACCAGCTGCGGTGCCGGGTCAGCGACCATGGAGCCGGCATGCCGACCGCGCATCCTCCCGCCCGCCCGGCCCCCGACGCACCGCGAGGGCGCGGCATATGGCTTGCCCACCACGGAGGAGACCTCTCGTGGGCCAGCAACAATCACGGCACCACCTTCACGTTGACCTGCCGACTCTCATCACCGCCACCGCGCAGTCGAAGCCTTCCGACCTGACCAGCAGGCGAGCATGCGATACCTCTCGGGACCTTCCGCCGCATAGCGTGGCAGATCAGCAGCTACGAGGCACCGCGGCCGCTGGTTACCATGCCGTTAGCCGGTCGGTTGCCATCCGGTTGCCGGGCCTCAGCGCGGGCGGGATATTGGCCGATAGGCCAGGTGATGGCCGGTGATGGTGAACGTCGAGAGGTCGGTGATCGGGTCGGCGATCCCGATCGGTTGCGCGCGCTGCGAGGCACGGGGTTGCTTGCCAAAGGCTCATATCCGGCGTTGGACCGGCTGACGTCGCTAGCGGCACGCCTGCTCGGTGTGCCGGCGGCGGTGGTGTCGCTGGTCGACGCCGACCGGCAGGTGTTCGCCAGCGGCTGCGGGCTGGCCGGTGAGCTGGCCGAGCAGCGGCAGACACCGCTGTCGCACTCCTACTGCCAGTATGTGGTGGCCGACGCGGCGCCGGTGATTGTGGCGGACGCCCGGACTGATGAGCGGCTGCGAACCAGCCCGGCGGTCACCGCCTACGACGCGATCGCCTACGCCGGGATTCCGCTGCAGTCGCCGGACGGGCAGGTGCTGGGCTCGTTCTGCGTCATCGACTCCCGGCCGCGGACGTGGACGCCGGAGCAGGTCGAGATCCTCACCGACCTGGCCGCGGCGGCCGAGTCGGAGATCGCGCTGCGGGTGGCGCACGGTGACCTGCTGCTGTCCTCCGCGCGGTGGCAGGCGGTCCTCGACAGCGCGCAGGACGCGTTCGTGTCGATGGATACGGCAGGGCGGGTGACGGCGTGGAACGCCGCCGCGGAACGGCTGTTCGGCTACTCGGTCGCTGAAGCGTTGGGCCGCTCGGTCACCGAGTTGATCATCCCGGCGCGGCTGCAGGCCGCGCACGCCGCCGGCCTGGCCCGGGTACGCGCCAACGGTGTCTCCGAGCTGGCCGGACACCGGCTCGAACTGGTGGCGCTCGACCGTGCCGGCCGGGAATTCCCCATTGAGATGACCTTGCAAGTCAGCGTGGAACGCGACGAGATGGCGTTCCACGCCTTCCTGCACGACATCACCGACCGCGTCGAGGCCCGCACCCAACTGGAAGCCGAGCGGCAGCGGCTCGCCGACGAGCGGGCTTTCCTGCAGGCATTGCTGGACAGCCTGGACACCGGGGTGGCCGCCTGCGACGCCGACGGCGACCTGGCCCTGGTCAACCAGGCCCTGCGTGACGTGCACGACGCCCCCGAGGCGCCGCCGCCGGCTACCGCGTGGGCTCCCACGTTCGGCCTGTACGCCGAGGACGGGAACACCTTGCTAAGCCTCGAGCAGCTGCCGTTGGTGCGTGCGCACGCCGGTGAGCACGTCCGCGGCGAACACCTCGTGATTCGTCCCCCAGCCGGTGGAGTACCGCGGCGCTTCGTCGTCAACGCGCGCCCGATCACCGCGGTTGACGGCCGGCACCTGGGCGCGGTCGTGGCGATGCACGACATCACCGAGGCCCACCGGGCCGAGCAGTTACGCCGGGTCCGCCATGCGGTGGCCCAGGTGCTGTCCGAGGCCACCAGCGCCGAACAGGCCGCCACCGCGGCGGTCGCCGCGATCGCCGCGGAGCTGGGCTGGATCTGTGGCGAGTACTGGCAGGTCGACGACGATCGTCAGCGCATCCACCGGCGCAGCTCGTTCACCGCACCCGACGTCGACCTGAGCGACTTCACCGGCGAACAGCCCCTCGCGTTCACGCGCGGCGAAGGTCTACCCGGACTGGTGTGGCAGCGCGGTAGCGAAGTGTGGACCAGCGTCGTACCCGGCGACGTACTCTCCGCCGGCCGCCGGACCGCCGCCCGACAGGCAGGCATCCGCACCGGCATCGGCGTACCCGTGCGCAGCGAGAATCGGGTACTGGGGGTGCTGGCCTTCTTCACCACCACCGACACCGCCCGCGACGCCGACGTCGCAGCGATGCTCGACGCGGTCTGCACCCATGTGGGCCGGTTCGTCGAACGCCGCCGCGCCGAAGACCTCACCCTGGCCCTCGCCGCCGCGCGCCGCGACTTCCACCGGGTCATCGCCCAGATCCACGACTACGTGTGGACCGTTGAGGTGCGCCCCGACCACACCGTGCGCTCGGTATGCCAGCCCCAACGCCTCCGGGATATTCGGCGCCGACCTACCCACCGACACCGACCTGGCCACCATCCTCGCCGCCCGCATTCACCCCGACGACCAACACCTGTTCGCCGACTTCCACGCCACCGTCTCCGCCGGGAAACCAGCCGAGACCGAGGTCCGGGTGCTCGGCTACGACGGCGTCACCCGCTGGGTGTGGACCCGCGCCGTCCCCCGTCGCGACGACGACGGCACCGACGGCGCCGACGCGAGGCTGTTCATCGACGGCATCTGCACCGATGTCACCGAGCGCCGTCAGCTCGCCGACCAGCGCGAACAACTGCTGGCTGCCGAACAACAGCAGGTTGCCCGCTTGCGGGAACTCGACCGGATGAAAGACGACTGGTCGCCGTGGTCAGCCACGAACTCCGCAACCCCATCGGCGTCATCCGCGGCTACACCGAACTACTGCTCGACGACGCCGACCTCATCGCCGGATACCAACGCGAGATCGCCGTCATTGACCGCACCAGCGCCCACCTCATGCAACTGGTCGAAGACCTCCTCGACCTCGCCCGCCTCGATGCCGGCCACAACGGCATCGACGCCACACCGCTGTCACCATGCCGGCTCATCCGCGATGCCGTACACGCCCACCAGCCCGCCGCTGGCGCCGCCGGCGTACAACTGCACTCCGACATCGGCCGGCTGCCCGTCATCACCGCTGACGCCTCCCGCCTGCGGCAAGTGCTCGACAACTTGCTGTCCAACGCTGTCAAATACACCCCGGCCGGCGGCTGCGTCACGATCACCGCCCAACCCAGCGACACGGGCATCACCATCGCGGTTACCGACACGGGCATCGGCATCCCCGCCGAGCAGTACCCGAAGTTGTTCACCCGTTTCTTCCGCGCCACCACCGCCATCAAACGCGGCATCAAAGGCACCGGCCTCGGCCTGGCCGTCACCAAAGCCATCATCGACGCCCACCACGGCACCATCACCGCGCACCCCGCTCCCGGCGGCGGCACCTGCTTCACCATCACCCTGCCCCACCAGTAAATGCAGTGGAACGACACTCCGCCGCACGCCCGTTGCGCTCACTGTGGTGATGAGTGACGACGGTCCGCCGACTGCGGCCACCGAGGCGAGGCGGCGACTGGTTCCAAGGGCTACCGAGACTATGGCCGCCTTCGAGGAGGGCGGAAAACCTGACGAACATGCACGGACCTGGCGGACCGCGCTGGCCGCTCTCCTGCAGACCGCTGCATCCCTTGATCACCGCTGGCTGCGCCGGACGCATGTCTCGTGGCAAGTGATGGTGGCCCACACCATTTTGCCGGTATGGGTGGGTAACGCTCCCCAGGCAGTGGCGGCGTGGTCCACCGCGCGTAGCCCGAGGCCGCGTTCGGTGATGTCGCCGGGTTCCGTGCCGGAACGGCGGTGCAGGTGCGGTAGGCGAGGCTCACCGTCGTAGACGGCGAGGTGCACGCCGGCCGGAAGGCGGGTGACGGCCACCTCGACGCTCGTGGCGGCGTGTTCGATCGCGTTGACGACCAGCTCGGAGATCACGAGGCGGGCGCGTGTCTGCAACTCGGATGGCTGCCAGCAGGCGCAAGCCTCGGTGACCAGTCGGCGGGCTTGAGCAACTTCCGCTAGATCGGGTGCCAGGCGCAGCCGTGGCTGCGCCTGGCCGGGTGTTGTGCGGCCGTTGATGAGGGCGGCGCGGGCGTCGGGCACGCTCGCATACGTCGGCACGGCTTGACGCCCGCCCCGACAACGAAGGGCCCACGGCGCCTTGGTGGGAAGGCACGCCACGACCGGCACCGAGGGCTGCACCCGCTGGCCCCACTGGCGCACTCCCGGCCACAACGTGGCACTGGCACCGCTGGAGTCACCAAGGTCGCGCAGATCCATAATGATCGCTGCAGGATGAGCGGCGAGGCAGCCGCGCAGGATACGGGCGGTGGCCTGATGCAGCCGGCGGTCCCACCGGCCGCTGACCGTCACCTCGACGATCATCGTGTCCGCGTCGGCGATCACCCTCACCATACGATCGTCATCGCCGAGGTGACGTTGCAGCAGTATCGGTGACCGGCCAAATTCCATCCGTGCATCCTTCTACGGCCGACCCGTGAGCAAGCACTACACAGCGCTGCGTCGGGCACAGATGACCATTCGACACTCTGTACCACACCGGCATCGTTGCAAACGCTCTCTGGTCGCCCACTTTGGATGCATCATCGGCCTACCGGGCACTCGGTGATCCTGCCTAGCAGGGTGCCTCTGGTAGCTACACGGTTCTCACCTGCTACACCGGGCGCAGGGTTGGTCCACTACTGTAGAGCGCCGGTGCCGCCATGCCGGCTACCGTTCGTGTGGCTCGGGGTCCCAGGCTCGCTCGCCAAACAGGTGCAACACCAATCGCACCGCCCGGTGAGCCGCCACCAGCACAACCGTGATCTGCTGCTGGGCAGCCCGATCGCGCAACGCCAGTAGCTCCCGGGCGCCTGCCGCGTCGCAGAACCCCACCCCTGCCAGATCCAAGTCAACCACCCGGACGGGTGCTGTCAACAGCGCCGCCATCTGGTCACGAAACGAAGCCACGACGCACGCCTCCAGGTCACCGATCACCCGGACTCGCAGCCTGCTTTCCTCCCGACGCACACAGGTCACCACCAGCGGCCATGGAGTTTGGCGCCAATATCCGTACTAGCCATCGTCATGCTCCCGTCCACTTGGGTAACGGGTCGGTCCCCGCGACAAATCCGGCGAGTCACCCGAACATGGCTGCGTTGCCACTGTCCCACTCCCGGCACCAAGATCGATATCCATTGACGTAGGGGCAACCGATGGATCTTGGCGACGTTCGCTGCCTGATCCGCGCTGCTCGATGGGCGTTGCTTTGCACTTCTACCGTGGAGTGTCCGCAACCTCCGTCCATGACGTCAGGTTGGTCGGCGCGAAGCGGCATTGACTCGGGGCCCCTCACGCTATCGGAGCATAGTGACAGGCGACGCGTGCCATATGGCAACAGTGGACCATAGGCAAGTATTTGCGCCCTGCCTGATCCGCCCTCCGACCCACATTCGCTGTAGCGGTAAATTCGTTTGCGGATAGGCAATTATTCTTGCCCTATCTGACTCGCTACGGTGTGTACATGCTGAACCTCGCACCGACCCTGCCTCCAGCGGACGCAGAGGTACTGCATGTCTGGGTGCTGGACGAGCGATCACAGCTACCGACGTTGAAGGCGTCTCTGCTGGACGTCGTGATCCAGCAGAGACCGTTGGCGCAATACGCAATCGGTACTGTCGATAAGATGATGTTGGTTGCCACCGAGTTAGCCGCCAACGCCATCACATACGGATTGCCGCCCACCGTCGTGCGCCTGTTCGCAGACGGGCCCAGCCTGATCGTGGACATCGCTGATCACGACACCCAGATCCCACCCGAGTTCGCCGACGCCCAACCCCCAGGAGCCGGCGGCCTCGGCCTGCGTCTCGCCCTCAAATTCGCCCTCGCAGTGGGCTGGTATGCCACCGACACCACCAAACACATCTGGGCCGAGTTCCTCAACGACGACACCGAAGCGACATCTCGCGCGACCGCAGCCGGAAGCAAACCTACAACCGCTGCCTAAACCAATGGACTAGTTGGCGAGTTCTCCCCTTTACCTTGTCGTCGGATCTGCGGTCAGCCCACGGGCTCCTCCACCAAGTGGGTGACCGCAGACATCCATGAGGTTCAGGCAGATTTCATCGGAGGTCGCGGGTTGCGGCGCCCGCTCGCCCGGACAGTCTGATGCCCCGACCCGTGGTCGGGGCATCAGAACTGCTTGTTGTTTTGATGGGCCGGTACCGGAGAGGCGGGTCATTCCTTACGTGCGGCGCCCTGTGACCGGTGATCTTGCGCGCGTGGCGTCTCGTCTACCCGGTCGCCCGCCGGTCGCCGAGCTGTTCAAGGATCGCGGAGTTGTCCGGTGCGAGCGCGGGCTTGACGATGTAGTGCTTCTTTGTGACCTCTTTGCTTCCGTGTCCGAGCTGCGCGGCGGCGCTGTCGGTGTCGGCCTCCTTGTCGATGAGGGTTGCGACGGTCTTGCGGAAGGTGTGTGGGGTGACCCATTCGAGCCCGGTCTCGGCGCGTACTCGGCGCCACTGGCGGCGGAAGTTCTGGGGGGATAGCCAGGTGCCGCGCCGAGAGGCGAAGATCGCATCGTTGGGGTTGGCGTTGGCGGTGAGCTTGCGTGCCATCAGCATCCCGACCGCGAACCGGGGCAGGACGGTGCTTCGGAAACCGGCGTCGGTCTTCGTCCATTCCTGTCTGTAGAAGCCCTTGCCTTTGACGTAGACGATGGTGCCGCAGATGGTCAGGGTAGGGCGTTCGTCGGCGAGGTCCAGGTCTTCCCACCGCAGGGCCAGGATCTCGCCGATGCGGGCGCCGGTGGCGAGCATGAGATCGACGATGTCGGCCAGATCGCCGGTCGGCCGAGGTCCGCTCTTGCCGGGGGTGGGCTTCTGCCACTCGCGGATGGCCGAGCGGACGCCGTTTAATTGCTCGTGGTCAAGGGCGACGACGACCTTGCGCCTGGGGTTACGTAGTCGGCCAGTTTCGCGGACAGGGTTGGTCGTCAGCGCCCCTCGGCGTACTGCCAAGGCGAACATCTGGCGGAGGGCGACCTTGGCGCCTCTGGCTGCTGCCGGCCGGTCCTTGGCGACCTCTCGTAGGAACTTGTCGAGACGCCCGGCGCCAGCCTCTCGGATGCGTAGTTTGCCGAGCGCAGGCACGATCGAGACGCGGACGCTGATCTCGTACCGGCTGATGGTCTGTGGCGTAACTTCTCCCGCAGCGATGATGTCGTCCAGCCAGAGGTCGGCGAGTGTGCTGATGTGGGTTTCTCTGGTGATCTCGTCGTCGTTGGGGGCAACACGGTCCCTCAGCTTGACCTGTAGTGCTCGAATGGCGGCCGGGCCGGTGGTGCCGATGGCCTCGACGTCGCGCGTTGTGCCGTCGTAGTCGCGGAATCGAGCTCGGGCACAGTGCCGGTTGGGGCCGAGCTGCTCCGTGCGGATCTTGCCCCAAGTGCCGACGGGTAGTGGAGGTCGGGCCATGGCTCAGCGCTCCGGGTCGGTGTGGGAGTCGAGCCAGCGGTCTACCTCGCTACGCCGGTAGCGCAGGGTGTTGCCGACTCGGATGGCGCGCGGTCCCTTGCCTCGGCTGTGCCAGGCGTAGAGGGTGTTTTTCGGCTTGCCCAGCCAGGCCGCGACGTCATCGACGGTCAGGAGAGGGTCGGGCCGCCACTCGGCGACGGTCGAGGCGCTCATCGCGAACCTGCCGTGTCGGGCGTACCGGTAGGCGGACACGGCCCGTCGGGATCGGTATGCCGCCGATGGGTGGTGGTGTCGGGCCGTACGGCCCCGGCGATGGGGTGTGGATAGGGCGGGCACGGATCGGCTGTCCTTTCAGTGTCCCGACCCGGGTAGGGCCGGGTGTCGGGGGCGCTGCGGCCGGGGTTGGCATGTCCGGGGTGCGCCGGGTGTGCGCGTCGATCCACGCGTGCGGGGGTGAAGGCATCAAGCCAGTGGTCGGTGTGGGCGTTGACGCCGACGGGCTCTGTGTCTGCGGAGTCCTGCGGCTGGCCGAGTCGAAGGATGATGACGTCCTCGTGCTGGGTCAGCCATTGCGGGTCTCCGGCGGCGATGGCGTCTCCAACGTTCTTGATCTGGAAGAACGACGCCCGCGGTACGAGGAGGCCGTTGCGGATGCCGGCCATCAGAGCGATGCACTCCTCGACCAACATCACCAGGCGGAAGCTGAACCTGGCCATCCTGACCGCTCTCCGAGACGGACCGCTCCGATACTCCAGGCTGCATCATGCTGTGTCACAGACAAGCCTGGAGGTCGTCCACGCCCGCACCCTGACCCGCACGCTGACCCACCTCCAGGAGGAAGGGCTGGTTGAGCACCATCAGGAAGCGGACACCGCCGACTACCGCCTCACCATCGCCGGCACAGAACTGGTCGACCTGCTCGCCGAACTCGAACGGTGGACCCGGGAACACCGCACCGACGACCGCGACGAGGACGACCGGTAGCCGATGAACGCTCTTGCCGCGAGCGGCATCGCCGTCGCTGGCGCGCTCGCTGGTGTCCCCATCGCCGCCATCGCGTACTCGGCACCAGAACGCGGCAGCGTCCGGGTACCTGAACGGTGGTGGCGCGGCGCGCCAGCGCGCCCGACGACTGTCGCAGTCGTCTCGGCCTTGACTGGTGCGGCGGCCGGGCTGGTCGCGGTCTGCCTCCCGCTATCGCTGACACTGCCCGCGTTCTGGACCTTTGCCGTGCTTGGGGTGGGCTTGGCGATCACCGACCTACGGCGTCACCGGCTCCCGTACGCCCTCACTGGCACGCTGGCGGCGGCGTGCACGATCTGCTTTACCCTGCCCGTCGTCATGGGCGGAAGTTCGGTTCCAGTACTGCGGGCGCTCACCGCTGGCTCGGTGACGGTCGTCGCGTTGCTGATCCTGGCTCTGTCACTGCCGGGACAGCTCGGGCTAGGCGACGTGGCCTTGGCGGGCGTCGTCGCATTAAGCCTCGGCTGGTTGAGCTGGCAGGCCGCGGCGGCCGGTGTCCTCGGTGCCTTCCTTATCCAGCCTGCCGTTGTCCTCGTGAGCAAGCTTCGAGGCGCAGGTCGAGTGACGCCGATGGGGCCGGCGTTTCTGGTGGCATGGCTCGGTAGCGTCGTCGCACACGGAATGTAGTCGCACTCGTGAGTGATGTTCGGCATCTGGTTATGCAGTCGTCTTCGGTGCTTCTTGCGCGGCGCTAATTGCTGCCGCCACAGCGTCTGCGGGTGTGTCTACATAGCGAATGCCAGGGACGGTTTCCCCGTCCGCTTGCACGACTCTCCAGCCACCGAGCGCCACCACCGGAACATCACCGCGCCGCATAGCGAGGGCGACCTCGCTGAGGGTGCCCCAGGAGCCGCCGATGCTGATGACTGCATCTGCGCTCCAGACGATGATGGCGTTCCGCGCTTCCCCCATGTTGGTGACGATGGTCGCCGACAGGTCGGGCGACGCGCCCTCCTTGCTGCCGTTGGGTCGGATGCCAATGACCAGGCCGCCTTTGGTTCGGGCGCCCTCCGCCACGGCAGCCATGACACCGACCCCTCCGCCGCAGACGATCACCGCGCCTTGCTCGGCGAGCAGCTCCCCGACGCGTCGAGCACGCTTGGCGTCCTCGTCGGTGCAGTACCGGGGTCCGCATACGGCTACTTGAAGGGCCACGCTGCCATGCCTCCAGGGTCGGTGTCAGTGGGGTAGTGCAGGCAACTCACGGGTTGCCGTGTAGGCGCAGAATAGGTGGATGCGTTCGCGCAGCTCGACAGCGAGGGCGGCGTTGGCGAAGCGTTGGCTGGCCAAGGCGTGGTCTGTCGTTGCAACTCGCTTCACCACCGGGAGCGTGCGGCTCTCTGTGGGTAGGGCGAAGACGGGAAGCAGGTGCTCCTCCGCGCCGTTGAGATCATCTTGCGCAAGATGGGCCGCTACGAGATCGAGTTGCGCGGCAGCGAAGAACTCCGGACAGTGATCCGACTCCGGTTGGGCGGCAAAGAGTTCCAAGGCTTGCTGTGCGTCAGTCGCGGCCTGTCGGTAGTTCTCCTTGCCGCCCAACGCCAAGCGAACCTCACTTGCGTAGTAGGCCGCTTTACCCGGGGCGAATCGAAAAACTCCGCCCGGCTCATCGTCTCCTGGGCCGAGATGGGCTCGCGCCGCCTGCGCCGTGCCCAACGCCGCGTCCGCCGCCTTATGATCTGCTGCGGCGGCGTGGGCTCGCGCTTCTTGGCTAGCTAGCCGAAGCAGGCTGGTGCCCATGGTGGCGTAGCGTTGGCCGCTGTGAGCGTGCTCAGCGGCGCGCCGGTAGTCGCCGTTCCAGTAGGCGACGTTTGACTGCACCCAGCGGACATACGCGCGGAGCGGATTGTTCTCGGCAAGATCCGCGCATAACCACGCGGTACGGGTATGGGTGTCGGCGGCATACGCCTGACCAAGATCCGCGCACGCGTGCGCCAGTAGAGCGCAAAGTTGGCCAGCGACCCGGTAGAGGCCCGGGAGTACCGTCGGTCGTTGCCGCTCCTCAAGCAGCTCAAAAACTTCCGTCCGTAGTCGTGCCAGAGGCCGGAACATCATGTATGGCGGCCGAGCCAGGTAGTCACGCGCCATCTGCTGGACATCGTCGTCTAGCTGATCAAGTACGTCCTGATTCACAGCGCCACGCGCTCGGCGCACGAAACGCGCCGACTCCTCCGCAGCCATAGCGATCTCCTCGCCTAGGGTGCCGTCAACAGTAGAGTGCGCCTTCTTGGCGAGCACCTCCTCTGACGGTACGTCGCTGCGACCGGGCGCCGGCGCCGAAGTCGGTGGCGTCACAAGGATCGATGGTTGCCCGGAGAGGCTGAGGACCGTAGTCGTAGAGCCGCTGGCGAAAAGCTGTGGCGCGGCGAGGCCAGGGAAGAGCCCTTCAAGGATGCGACATGCGTCCGGGTGAGGCAGGCCCTTAAGGTCCCCGGCCAGCCATCGGGCGAGTTGAGATCGGCTGGGGTAGGCGCCGACGAGGTCGGGATCGAGCTGGGTGGCGACCCGGTCCCACTCCTTGCAGAAAGTTACGTACTTCTGCCAGTGCCGCTCGCGCAGCAGTGCCTTCAACAGCGTGGTCACAGTTCCCGTCCTTCAGCCAACGCACGTCCGGGGTGTCCACAGGGTAACGGCGCCGTAGCCCATCAGCCCTGATCAACATTAGTGACGCGCCAGGCGACGCATGAACGCGACATACGCGCGACAAAGATGCGGAATCCGCGACTAGCGCGCCGTCGAAACGCGGCGACCTGTCGATCCACTCTGTGATGACACGGCTACTGGTGACCCTAGGGTCCGACCGGGCCGCGTTTGTACGGCCACACCACGATTCAGGCTGACTCCCCGCCGTTCTGTGCTAGCGAGCCGGGGCGGTGGGTGACGGATCGGGCGCATCGCATCGCACCGCGACCCCCGTCGCTGATGCTTACGCGATGCGCCCGGTCCCCTTCGGGTAGGGAGCAAATGTGACGACGTATCCGGGAGGCGAGCAGATTGACTGCGCGCAAGCGGCGTTGCAGCGGCACCTGACTTCCAGCGGCACCGGATTGTGCGTGACCTGCGAACTCCCGGGACCGTGCCATGAATACGAGCAGGCCATGAACGTCTTCAAGCTCTCGCATCGACTACCTCAACGGACGCCCGGTGCGAGCCGCCCAGAACTGATCAAAGCGCGGCGAGTAGATGCACGCGCCCTGTTCACAAGGGTGGGTTGAGGTGCGTCGGGATGCCAGGCGACCAGCAAGGCCCTCGGAGGCTCCGCGCAGGCGACATGGTGCATGTCAGCCGAGCGGCCAGCGTTCAGTTTGCCATCGGCTTCAACTTTCGAGTGATCCGAGTGGACGACAAGCCGACGTACGAGGGCTGGTGCTGGCTGGACGGCTACCAAATGGACGGAGATGGAATGGCGATCGAACGCCGAAAGATCTTCGTGCAGGTCGCCGGCCTTCGCCCGGCGCGCCAATAGCAACAGCCGGTCCGACAGGGAGGTGGTCCTGATATGCAGATCAGCACGGTCGAGCGACCCACCCAAATCCTCAGCGAGCCGGGCATCTCGGCTGATCCGTCACTGAGCGCTGTGATGGCGCAAGCCACCGCCGTCGCAGCGGCCCACACGAACGAGGACGGGTTTTGCGGCGAGTGCCTTGCCGCGTGGGGTCGGCTGGCGTTGCATCCGTGTTTGTCAGCTCGATGGGCTGACGCCCTCCTGGCGCGGTGCAGCCCGGAGCCGTTGAGCACATTGCAAGGTTCGCCAACGCGCCGGCCCGCCGCGATTGCCTTGATGAACTCCCAGAACGTAGTGCAAGACGTGTCAGTAACGAAGGGAATCCCTGTGACCGAACCAGCCACTGAGTCTCACGACGACGACCACCGAACCCATACGGCTGCCAGCCCTAGGGAAAGCCTCCGCACTGACCCTGCGGGCGAGTTGCGCTCAGCGCTTGTGGAAAGGCTTCGCGCCGACGGGAAGATCACCAGCGCTGCGGTGGAGGCGGCCGTCCGTGCCGTGGCCCGGGAACGGTTCCTCCCGGCTGACACGCCGCTGGAGGTCGCGTACGGCGTGGACAACTCGGTGGTGACCAAGCGCGATGCGCACGGCGTGGCCCTGTCGTCGGTCTCGGCCGCGTACATCCAGGCTCGGATGCTGGAGCAGGCCGAACTCCAGCCGGGCATGTCGGTGCTGGAGGTGGGGTCGGGAGGTCTCAACGCGGCGATGATCGCGGAGATCGTCGGTCCGGAAGGCCACGTGCTGAGCGTGGACATCGACTCGGAGGTCACCGACCGCGCGGCCCGGCTGCTGGACGAGGCCGGCTACGGCAAGCGGGTGCGGGTCATCGCCGCCGATGCGGCTGAGGGACTACCGGGCGAAGGCCCGTTCGACGCGATCATCGTCACGGTGGGCGCCTGGGACATCGCGCCCGCATGGCTGGAGCAGTTGAAGGACGGCGGTGTGCTCGTCTTGCCGCTGATCATGAACGGAGTCACCCGCACGATCGGCTTCCGATTCGACGGTGAGGCCCTCGCCAGCACCTCGACTGAGGTGGCCGGCTTCGTGCCCATGCAGGGGATCGGGCAGCACCCGGAGCGGGTGTTCTTGCTACCGGACGCCAACGGCAAGCAGGTGAAGCTGCGGTTCGACTCTGGGGCGCCGCAGGACATGAGCGCGCTCGACAGCGTGCTCGCTACCGATCGCGTGCAGGTGTGGTCGGGGGTGACGATCCCGCACGGGGTGTCGTTCGCCGACCTGCATCTGTGGTTCGCGTGGTACCTGCCCGGGTTCTGCCTGCTGGCGGTGGACGAGGGCACGGAGCTGGCGGCCGAGTACGGCAAGTGGTTCCCGTTCGGTGTTGTGCGAGGCTCGGCGTTCGCGTATCTCGCGGTTCGTCCGGCGCTGGACGGGGGCGGCGTCGAGTTCGGTGCCAGCGCGTACGGCCGTGACGGTGAGCTGGCCGCAATGGCGATGGTCGAGCAGATCAAGGCGTGGGACCGCGACGGTCGGCACCGCGACCCGAGCTTCACCTACTGGCCGTCCGGCACGGAGAAATCTCTCCGTTCGGCAGATGTCGCTGTCATGGACAAGACGCACGGCGTCCTCACGATCTCCTGGCCCGCGCGCGGCTGAGCACTTCAGTCGGCGCGATTCAGGTGGCAAGAACCCAACCCCTTTTTATGCAAGGAGAGTGATCTCGATGGCTCCGCAGAGCGCGGTCCTCGATGGCCCGGCCGACACGGTCGTCACGGACGACGACGACTTCGAGCTGGACATGCGCGTGATCGAGTCGTCCACGCCGCTGGTGATCATGATGTGCAGCACGAGCGACGGCTGCGGCAGCACCTGCAGCACCAGCGCGTGCAGCACGTCCTCCTACGACCCGGCCTGACCAGGACAAACAACCCCCGTTCGCCGGAGCCCGTCGCCTGGTGGGTTCCGGCACACCACCCCTTTGCCTGGAGCTATGGCATGCCCCTCAACTTGCGCCAGTACCAGCCGACCGGCCCGATACTCCTGCGTGCCAGCACCCACCCCGGCGACATCGCGCAGGACAGCGACGCGACCGGGAGCTCGGAGCGGAGTCTTGCCTGGCTCATAGAACAGTGGTCTCGTCCTGAGCTGCGCGAAGCCGTCACGATGGCGAGCCCCACGTTCGCCGAGCGAGTCGGACAACTCGTCCACGCCGGCGATGCCGCTTCACCGAACGCGGTCCGGCGCGCGGTACTCGCATTGGCCTCCTACCTAGCCCGGTGGCAGGGGCGAGCGACCCCCTTCGCACTCTTCGCCGGGATCAACATCGCCACGGTGGGCGCAGCGACCGGCCGGGTAGGGGACCAGCACACCGCCGTCGTGCGTGCTGACGCCGACTGGCTCACCAGGGTCGTTGACCGCCTCGAACGCCTGCACGACCTGCGGCGGGTCTTAACTGTTGTCGCGGACGGTGCGGCGATCGTCCGGGATGGCCGTCTGGTCATCGCGGCGCGGCCCCAAGCCGGTGAACGTCAACCCGGGCCATTACGGGAAGCGTCCACGCGGTTCACCCACGCCGTCGAACGGGCACTGGCCCACGCGGCGCGGCCGGTCCACTTCCGTGAACTTACCGTCCAGCTCGGCACCGAGCTTTCCCACGCCGCCCCGCACCGGATCGAGTCACTGCTGCACGGCCTGATCGACGGCGGCTTCCTGATCACGAACCTTCGCCCACCGATGACCGCCGAAGATGGCTTGGCCTATGTAGTCGATGTTCTGCACGCTGCGGGCGGGCCGGGTCTGCCCGAGGTGGCTGTGGTCTTGGGGCAACTGGACGGGATCCAGGCGCGAATGCTGCGCCACAACGCTGCCCGGACGGTGCGTGAACAAGCGGCGATCCGGGCGGAGGCGGTCGAAGCTATGACTGCCCTCTCCCCTGGCAGCGAGTACCCGCTGGTGGTGGACCTTCGGCTCGATGCTGAACTCAGCGTGCCGGCCGGCGTGGTGAACGAGGCTGCTCAGGCGGCCGGTGTGCTGCTGCGGTTGACCACGCAGCCCTTCGGGTCGGCGGCCTGGCTGGACTATCACACTCGCTTCCGCGACCGCTACGGTCCCGGCGCCTTGGTGCCCGTCAAGGAGCTGGTGGCCGACTCGGGGCTGGGCTACCCGCGTGGCTTCCTCGGTGCGCCGCGGGCACGCCCCGCCTGGCGAGTTCTGACCGAGCGCGACGCCTACCTCCTGGCCCTCATCCAGCAGGCGACGCTTGACGGTGCCCAGGAAATCACGCTGACGGACGCCGACATCGACGCCATGACGATCGGCGATTCGAGCGCCGCCGTGCCGCCTGCCCGCATTGAGCTGAGTCTGACGGTCAACGCCCCCAGCGTGGAGGCGCTGAATAAGGGGACGTTTGCGCTGTGCATCACCGGCGCGCCCCGCTCATACACCAGCATGGCCGGGCGGTTCGCCTACCTGCTTGACCCGACCGCACGAGGCGAGCTGGCGCGCTCGTACACCGATGCCGCCAACGAGAACACGCTCACGGCACACCTGTCGTTCCCGCCTCGACGGGTACACAACCAGAACGTCACGCGGGTGGGTCGACTGACTACCTCGGTGATCTCGCTGGGCGAGCACCCCGACGGCGACGACATCGGCGTGGATGACCTCGCCGTCACGGCTGACCCGGATCAGCTTCACCTCGTGCAGCGATCCACTGGCCGACGCGTCCTCGCGTACATGCCGCACGCCCTGGACATCACCGTCCAGACCCCGCCGCTGGCCCGATTCATCGCCGAGGTGGGCCACGCGCGCAGCGCGGTCTTCGGACCCTTCGACCTGGGCGCCGCCGCCCGAACCCTGCCCTATACCCCTCGCATCCGATACCAGCGCACCATCCTCGCCGCCGCCCGCTGGACCCTGTCCGCCACCGACCTCGCCCCACCGCCCCCGACGACCGGTGCGCAAGCGCACGGCCCGCTGACCGTCGGGCCATCTGAGCGGTGGGAGAAGGCACTGTATGAGTGGCGGGAACGCTGGCGCGTTCCCGCCCGGGTGATCGCCTGCCACGGCGAACTGCGCCTGCCACTCGACCTCGACCGAGCGCTAGACCGGGCCTTACTGCACCACCGACTGACGCGCGCCGAACGCCTCGAAATCCGGGAAGACGCCCCTGCAGACGCCCACCGCTGGGTCAGCCACGCAGCCGAGCTGCTCATCCCCATGACCTTGAAGGCACCGGCACCGCGCCCGCTTCCTGTCATGGACTCAC
This sequence comes from Couchioplanes azureus, assembly GCF_014648355.1. GTDB lineage: Bacteria > Actinomycetota > Actinomycetes > Mycobacteriales > Micromonosporaceae > Actinoplanes > Actinoplanes azureus. Next base: position 952,824 of record NZ_BMQY01000001.1, on the reverse strand, counting down.
CAGGGCAGACCCTGCGCCCCGGCGCGTCCTCGCTCGTACGAGCGCACCTCATCGGCAATCCCGCCCGCTTCGATGAGCTTCTGACCAAGCACCTTCCCGCCCTCGCCGACAGCCTCATCGATGGAGGTCTGCTGCGCTGGTGGATTCGCCGGCACCGCGACATGATCCGCCTTGACGCCGACCAGTACCTTTCCATCGAGCTGCGCCTGCGGGAGCCTGCGGCGTTCGGCCCGGTCGCGGCCCGGCTGGCGGCCTTCGCGGACACCCTGCACCAGTCCGGCTTGCCCGCCGAAGTCCTCCTCGCCGCGCACCATGCGCACCCGGCCCGCTACGGCCTCGGCCCTGCGATGGAGGCGGCTGAGCAGGTGTTCGCCGCTGACACCACCGCCGCGATCAGCCAGCTCCGCATGAGCGAGCAGGCAGGAATCCCGAGTCACGTGCTGGCCGCCGTCTCGATGGTCCGGCTGGCGGCCGGGTTCGCCCCCGACCCCGCATCCGGGTACATGGCGCTGCTGACCTGCCTTAAGGGCCATACTGAGCCCGCCGATCGCACACTCACCGAGCTGGCTCGAACCCTCGCGGACCCGACCGCCGGCCACCAGCACCTTCGGGACCTACCCGGCGGCGACGTGGTCACGGTCGCCTGGCACCGCAGACAGGACGCGCTGCAGACCTACCACGCCCGGCTCAGGGAGCAACGCGATCCGGCAGTGGTCCTTCGGACGCTGCTGCATGAGCATCACGTCCGCGCCGTCGGCGTAGATCCCGAGTTCGAGCGCAAGACCAATCACCTCGCCCGCGCCGTCGCCATGCGCTGCCTCGCCCCGGTGAGCACCCGATGACCGCCTCTCCCGCCGTCGTCACATCAGATGAAGTCGATGCACAATCGCTGTCCTCCGGCGCCGTCGGTGCTGCTCTGTTGGCGGTGGAGCAGGCACTCGATGGCAGCGGCGACTGGGCCACCGTGCGGCAGCTCATCAAGGCCGCCACTGCCGGGCCGGTCGACGCCGCCCCCCACGTCGGTCTGTACTACGGTGCGCCCGCTATCGCCTTCACGCTGCACGCCACCACCGCCGACGGCCACGACCGCTACCTCGGCGCCCGGACCGCCCTCGACCAGCACCTACGACGGCTCATCCGGGACCGCCTGAGAACCGCCAACGAGAGACTCGACAGCGGCCAGCCAGCAACGTTTGCCGAGTACGACCTGTTCTACGGCCTCACCGGACTCGCTACCCTCCTGGTGCGCCTCGCGCCCGGCAGCGACGAACTCGGCGACCTGCTGCACTACGTCGTCCGCCTGACGCAGCCACGTCGGGAGGACGACCTTGTGGTGCCCGGCTGGTGGGTGGACCACGACCCTGACCCGTTGCTACCTACCCCTGGCGGGCACGCCAACGCAGGCATGGCCCACGGTGCCGCCGGGCTCCTCGCCCTGCTGGCCCACGCGCATCTGAACGGGCATCAGGTCACCGGTCAGGCCGATGCCATCTCGCGGCTGTGTGCCTGGTTCGACGAATGGCAGCAGGACACGGCGCATGGTCCCTGGTGGCCGCAATGGGTTACCCGGGAGTGCCTGTGTATCGGCCGCCCGATCCAGCATGGCCCTGGCAAGCCCTCATGGTGCTACGGCGCGGCAGGCGTCGCCCGCGCCCAGCAACTCGCCGCCCTCGCCACCGCCGACCACACGCGCCGAGCCGCCGCCGAGCAGGCACTCGCCGCCTGTCTCCTCAGTCCACAGCTCGACCGGCTGAGCGATGCGGGCCTCTGCCACGGAGTCGCCGGCCTTTACCAAACCGCCTACCGGGCCGCCGCCGACGCCACAACCCTCGCCATTGCACAGGAGCTTCCTGCCGTCGCCGAACGGCTCACGGCCACAGCAAGCCGCGATGCCGACGGCGGGTTCCTGACCGGCCGCACCGGCGTTGCTCTGACTCTGCACACGATCCGATCCGGCCAACCGCACACCAGGTGGGACGCATGCTTACTGATCATCTGACACGTACCGCTGACGAGCTCGCGGACCATGTCGAAGCTCTCCTCGGTGGCGCCGCGGCTGACGACAGTCTCGAAGTGGCAGACGCCGTGGAGACCTACCGCAACGCCGGGCGCGCCGCCCTGCAGAAAGGCCAGGAGCGAGCCACCTTCCAAGCTCACGTCCGGCCGCTGGACTGGGTCAAGGTCGAACCGGCCTTCGCCACGCTGGTCATGCCGCACCTCGACCGGCTCGAAGGATACGGCTGGTGGTTCCTGCGCAAACACCCCGACTGGCGCCTCCGAGTGCGCACCCGTCACCACGACGCAGTTAGAGGACTGCTTGACCGCCTCGTCAGAGAAGGCGTCATTGCAGGCTGGCAACAGAGCATCTACGAACCCGAGACCGGGGCGTTCGGCGGTCACTACTCGATCAACATCGTGCACGACCTATTCTGCGCGGACAGCCGAGGTGTGCTCGACTATGTCCGGCAGGACACGCCAGCCATGGGACGCCGAGAACTGTCTCTGCTGCTCGTCCGGGCGTTGCAACAACACGCCGGCCTTGACCCGTTTGAGGCAGGCGATGTCTTCGACCGTGTCACCCGCATGCGACCTCCCATCGATGACGTCGACCGAGTAGGCGCCCTGGCGACCCGCATGCAGCAGATCCTCTCCATGCCGGTCCGAGAGGACAACCCGCTCTTCGCCGCCGACGGACCGCTGTCTTACGCCGCCCCCTGGCTGGCCGCCCACATCGACGCCGGACGGCGACTGCGCCGAGGCGCGGTCGACGGTCTCCTCGAGCGAGGGCTACGGGCGATCCTCGCTCAAGTCGTGATCTTCCACTGGAACCGGCTCGGGCTGTCCGCCACCGCCCAGAGTGTTCTCGCGCACGCCGCCAAGTCAGCCCTCCTGCCTGGGGAGTCGGTCCGATGAACGACGCCATCCAGGCCGCCACCCGGCGATTCCCCCTGCTCGGCCGCCCCCGCCCGGCCTGCCCCGCCTTGCCGCAACGAATCCAGGAAGTTACCGACGCCGTCACTGCCGCCGAGCAGAAGGGTGAGCAGGGATTCGCTGACGCCGCCCACGCCCTCAACAAGGCGGCGCTGATCGCCAGCGACTGCGGCCTTCCGTACCTAGCCGAGCAACTCTGCTGGCAGCACATCCACGTCTACCGGCACCTCGGCCGCCCGTTAACCATCGTGGAGGCGCGCTACCTGCTCGAACCGGTCCTCAACCTCGCCCGTCTGCACATCCGCGCCGACCAGGGCAACGCCGCCATCCAACTGCTGGAGGCGATGTACGACGCGGTCACCCGACGCCAGAACCTCACCGTCGGCGACTATCTCCTCCCGACCGCCGAACTCACCGGGGATCCACTGGAACGGCGCCAGCTACGCGAATGGGTGTGGCTGCAACTCATCGGCGAAGGGGTGCGGGCGCTCGCGCTGGCGGGCCGCTGGACTGCTGCCGCCGAGCACGCCCGCGCCCACAAGGGCATCGGCATACACCTCATGGAAGGCCGCCAAGCAGCCATCATCGCGGCCATCTTGAACGACGACCTCCCACAGGCCCGGAACCTGCTCGGCGAAAGCGCCCTTACCCAGCCCTGGGAATTGGAGGTCCTCAGCTGCTTCAACCTGATGTGCGCTCGGCCCGGTGTACTGAGCAGCGAGCGGCAGCTCGACGTAGCCCTAGCCGGCTACCGCGCCCGAGGGCCAGTCTCCGGCTACGCCTCCTATCGAGCGCGACTCGGGCTCACTCTCGTCACGCTCGCCTACCCCACTCGCCCGGACACGGCCGCCATCCTGCTCCGCGAGGTCGCTGAGGAGACAATTGCCGCCGCCGACGGATACGCCGCGCGCGACCTGCTTAGCTTCCGGGGACCCGTGGACGGCATCACTCCCGCCCAGCGCACTCGCCTTACCAACATCAACGCGGAGTCCAGGCTCGGCCTCCGCACCCTTCCTGACCTAGCCCTACAGCAACTGACGTCCTCCACCCTCGCGGCCGAGACGGCACTGCGCACTGCCCTTGTTACCTGCCGCAATGCCGTCACCGGGCCCAGCGCTGGGCACCACTGATACTTACCGCCTAATCCGTCAGAGCACGGTCGCAGTCGAGGGCGTGTCCCTTCTCCGGCCAGGACGCCATTCGTACTGCGTTCTAGGGAGTGGGGCCAGGGGTTCGACCAACCGGTATGGCTGAACGAAGCGTTAGCAAAGCACAAGTGGGAAGTCGTCGGGCGGCTGAGCTGCGATGGGTCCTGCGGCCAGCAGGGACACGGCCTGCACACCCGCGGGCGCTCGGAGGCGCTGTGGTTCACGGCACCGGCCCGGCCGGACCGGATGGCGAGGCTCAAGTGATCTTGGTCGACAGCACCCACCTCCGCGCGACCTCCTGGAGAATCGATGGCGGATTGTCGAGGGCGGCCGGGAGCTGGTGGGGTCAGCGGCGGCCGCGAGAAGCAATCTGCCGAGCAGAGTCAGTTGCGAGCGAGTGGCACGCGGCCGGCCAGCTCTGCGGAGCGTGGCTCTGCTGAGGTCAGGTCCGCTGAGGCTCGCCTCAGTTAAGACTCCAGGGGTGAAGGCGCCGGCGCGAATGTCCATCAGCTCCGTAACGGCGTCAGCTGCGGAACGGGCCGACCACTGCACACTGCTCATCGCTGAGGTCACTCGGGAAAGCATTGCGTTCGCCACGCCCGACGCAGCCCGGAGCCGCCCACCCTCATACCCCACGGATCCCCACGCTATCGCGCGATGACTAACGCCCAAACTCACTAACCGGCCTCTCATTGGCGTGTGCACGACGGCACCCGATGGAGTTAACCGCCAAACCGATACGGGCGGATCAGTTCAACGTTTTCCCTGTTCGGACGATCGTCCGAGCCGTGTCGAAGGTGGACATCCGAATGTCGGCCGAACGATGATCACCGTGTGGAGGCGTTTTCGCCGTCCGCTCGATCGTGCAGCCCTTTGCGGGCGCCCGTATTCCCCTGTCATCGTTCGGAGTCTGCTCCGGAAAGGACACTGAAGTGTTCGCAAGAAGGCGAGTTCTCGGCGCCGGAACGGCATTGGCCCTCGTTGCCGTTCCGTTGGCGCTCACCTCCCAAGGCGCGCAGGCGGCGCCGGGAGCGTCCCACACTTATACCCTGAATGCGGACTTCGACGAAGGCGTTGCCAACAACGTCGTCCACAGCACGCCGGATCAGCTCCAGCTCGACGACACCGTGACGGCCTTCCCGTTCATCTGGGTGGCGTTGTCGGCCCGCGGCACCATCGCGAAGATCGACACCGTGACCGGTGCGGTCAAGGGCGAGTACGCCACCACGTCGGACGGCGACAACCTGCACAACCCGTCGCGCACCTCGGTGGCCAACGACGGCAGCGTCTGGGCGGGCAACCGCAACCAGAGCTCGGTCATCCACGTCGGACTGGTCGAGACCGGCCAGTGCGAGGACCGCAACGGCAACGGCACCATCGAGACCTCGACGGGTTACGGCAACGTGCTGGCCTGGCCGGGTGGCAGCAACGGCAACTCGTCCGCGGCGAGCGCCGCCCTGGACGAGTGCATCCGGCACTACGTGGACACGCAGGGCTCCGACGCCCGGCACCTGAGCGTCGACGCGGCCGGCGACGTCTGGGTGGGCTCCACCTCGAGGGCCTTCCAGAAGGTCGACGGCGTGGACGGCACCATCGTGGCTGGGTCGGCGAGGACGATGCCGTGCGGCGGCTACGGCGGCCTCATCGACGGCAACGGCGTCCTCTGGTCCGCCGTGGGCGCCTCCACGCTGCTGCGCTGGGACCCGAACGCCGTGGATTCCGCCACGAACCCGCGCTGCCTCAACGTGCCCGCGTACGGTCTCGCCTTCGACAGCCAGAACAACGTCTGGGCCTCCACGCTCAACTCGTCGCAGCTGGTCTACAAGGTGTCGCCGGACGGTGCCACGGTCCAGTCGTTCTCCATGCACCACCCGAACGCCCAGGGCCTGGCCGTCGACGGCAACGACCACGTCTGGATCAGCTCCAGCCTGATCGGCGGCGCGAACCGCATCGCCCACCTGAAGAACGACGGCTCCTTCGTCGGCGAGGTCACCGGCGCCGGCGACGGCAGCACCGGGGTGTCGGTCGACGCGGCGGGCAAGATCTGGACCGCCAACATCAACTCCAGCGACGCCACCCGGATCGACCCGAACGCTGGAGATCTCGGTACCGACGGCGTGACGCGCATCGGCGCGTTCGACCTGACGGTCGCCCTGCCGGGCGCCGGACCGTACAACTACAGCGACATGACCGGCAGCGCGCTCACCGGCAAGCCGAAGTCCGGCACCTGGTCGGTGGTCTACGACAGCGGCATCCCGGGCGCGCAGTGGGGCACCGTCGACTGGACGGCGGACACCCCGAGCGACAGCAAGCTCACCTTCACGGTTGCCAGCAGCTCCGACGGCGTGACCTTCGGGCCGACGCAGAGCACGACCGACGGCGCGGACCTCAGCGTGGCCGACGGTCGGTACCTGCGGATCACCGCCACCTTCACCCGGGCCACCACCGAACCGGCTCAGAGCCCGATCCTGTACGACGTGACGGTCGCCACCGCGGACCTCAACGACGCCCCGGTCTGCACCGGCGCCACGCCCAGCGACGCGGTGCTGTGGCCGCCGAACCACAAGATGGTGCCGATCACCATCAAGGGCCTGACCGACCCCGACGGCGACACCCTCACCACCAAGATCACCGGCATCCGTCAGGACGAGGTCGTCAACGGCCCTGGCGACGGCGCCACGGCCCCGGACGGCGCGGGCGTCGGCACCGACACCGCCAAGGTGCGTGCCGAACGGGCCGGGACCCCGAAAGCTCCCGGCGACGGCCGGGTCTACCACGTGAGCTTCTCGGTGGCAGACGGCCAGGGTGGCACCTGCACCGGCACGGTGAAAGTCAGCGTCCCGCACGACCAGCGCGGCGCCGCGGCGGTCGACGGCGGACCGCTGTACGACTCCACCGTCTGAGCAGCAACCGCCGATCAACCGGGCCGGACAGCCGTCAAGCTGTCCGGCCCGGCTGATTTCCCGCAAATGGACACCGGGTCGCACCACGATCTGCCGCGGCGTCTCGGATGTCAGGAGAGGCGGACCCGCTCGCCTCGCTCGAACGGCCGGTGTACCGCCCCTCCTGCACGAGTCGACGCTGATCAGCAGGCTGAGATCACCACGACCCGCCGTGTCCCTGCTGGCTGGCCGTCGCGACGTGCGTATCGCCTGCTTGCGCCCCTTCGGCAACCGCCGGGCGGTTCCATGGAGGCGTGCATCAGAAGCAACTGCTGTACTTCCTGAATCTGATTATTCCGTAATAGAACTCTTGTCCGGGTCCTGACCTCGTGCCCGGCATCGGGGTCAGGACCGCAGCCCGCATCCTGCTCGAGGCCGGCGACGGCACCGCCTTCAAAACCCCCGCACACCTGGCCGCCGGTACATCGGTTAGCGGTAGTAGTGATCTTGGTTAGAGATTGCCCAAGCAGCCAGTGCTCCACGAGGCTGGTAGCGGCGGGTGCGCGCGTGGCGGGCGGTCACCGGCTGCCGGTGCCGCACGGGGCCGGGGAGGTTGGTTCGCGGTGACGGTCAGCGGTTGAGGTAGGCGGCCAGGCCGCCGAGTTCTTCGCTGGCGATGAACACCGAACGGACATTAAGAATGGCCTCTTCGACGTGGGTGGTGCAGCCCCAGGCCGAGTCGCCCCACGAGTCGGCGATCTTGATCTCGGCTGGTGCGGTGCAGCCGACGGTGCCGCCGAGCTGGCAGTGCTCAGGGTGCGGCGTGGTGGCCTGCACCGCAGCCGCGGCGCGCATCTGGGCGGCGAGTTCGGCGGCGGCGGCGGCGCGTTGCTCGGCCTCGTCGCGCAGCTGACGTTCGGCGCGTACCGCCTTGATGGTGGCCAGGCGCAGCTCCAGGTGCTGCGCGACCTGGTCGGCGAGATGGCCGAGCACGGTCGTCTGCGTCTCGGTCAATTCCCGGGGCATGGCGTCGATCGCGGTGACGGTGCCGAGGTGGTGCCCGTCGGCGGTGACGATCGGGGCGGCGGCGTAGAACCGCAGCCCCAGCTCGCCACGTACCAACGGATGGTCGAGGGTGCGCGGATCCGTGACCGCGTCGTTGACCACGTACGGGCCCTCGGTGCAGAACGCCGACGCGCACAGTCCCGGTTCGGTGCCGACCTGCGCGACGCCGTCCAGTCCCTTGGTCGCGGCGAACCAGACCCGGTCGGCGTCGACGATGCTGACCGTGGCGATCGGGGTGCCGCATACCGCTGCGGCGGCCGCCGCGATGGTGTCGAATTGGCCGTCGGTGGGGGCGTCGAGGATCTCGTAACGGCGTACCGCAGCGAGCCGGGCGGGGTCGGTGAGGGCGGTCCTGTCAGCGGTGATCGACATGGTGTGGTGCTCGCTTCTGATGGGGGGTGTTCAGGCCGGGGTGGAGTACGCGGTTGCGGCGGTCATGCCGCACCCGCTGTGGCTGTCGTGATGCTGGCGCGTTCGAGGACTCGGTACACCGTCGGGCGCGACACCTCGAACAGTTCCGCCAGTTCGGCGATGCTGTGTTCGCCGGCGGCGTGCAGTTTGATCAGGTGCGCCTGCCGGGTCTTCGACAGTTTCGGGGCCCGGCCCTTGAGTTTGCCCTTCGCCTTGGCGATGGCCATGCCTTCGCGGGTGCGCATGCGCAGCAGGTCGACCTCGAACTCGGCGAAGGTGGCCAGGATGTTGAAGAACATCTTGCCCATCGGGTCGCCCGGGTCGTAGATCATGGTGCCGAGCTGCAGCCGGATGCGGCGCTCGGCGAGGGAGTCGCCGATCTGCCGGGCGTCCGGGACGGAACGGGCGAGCCGGTCGAGTTTCGGCACCACGAGGGTGTCGCCGGCGCGGACGGCGGCCAGGGCCTGGTCGAGGCCGGGCCGGGCGCGGGTGGTGCCGGAGTACGCCCGGTCGAGGTAGATCTGATCAGCGGGCACGCCGAGGTCGAGCAGGATCTGCCGGTTGGCTTCCAGGTCCTGTTTGTCGGTGGAACAGCGGGCGTAGCCGATCAGCACGGCGGTCATGCCGGTGAGCCTATCGGTAACGGATAGCCCCCGCTCACCGGACAGATCACCGGACACCCTATGTGAGACAGGTCGCGTCGCTGGTCACCGTGGCGCGGGGAGCAGGGGAAGGGTGTCCATTGGGGGTTCCTTCAACGGACGGCGGCGGTACGCTGCCCCTGCAGCGCCTCCTCCTTATTCCCCCCGACCGGCGCCCGCACAGTCCGACGGTGAGCACAGCGGTGGGGGGAGTGCCATGGACCTGCCCGACGTGGCACCGGTCATCTGTGACCATCGTGTGCTGCACGAACCCGAGGCCGTACTCGCTGCGGCGTTGGAGGCATACGTCGCCATCGACGCCGCCGACCGGGTGGTCGGCTGGAACACGGCCGCCGAGGCCCTGTTCGGCTACCCCCACGCCGAGGCGTGCGGCCGGGACGTCGCCGAGCTGATCATCCCGGAACGGTACCGGCAGCAGCACCGCGCCGGCCTGGCACGGGTGACCGCCGGCGGCCCCGGCCGGGTACTCGGACAGCGGCTGCAACTGGCGGCGATCCACCGTGACGGCCACGAGTTCCCGATCGAGTTGACTCTGACCGCCACCGACACCCCGACCGGGCCGGTGTTTCACGCCTTCGCCCATGACATCACCGCGGCGGTGCGCGCAGGCCGGTTCGCCGCCGTGGAGGGCGCCGTCTCGCACGGGCTGGCCGAAGCTAGCTCCAGCCGCGCCGCCGCCACCCGGGTGGTGGAGGCGCTCGGCGTGAAGATGGGCTGGCCGGTGGCCGAACTGTGGCTGGCCGACCCCGACCGGCAACTGCTGTGCTGCGCCGCCCGGCACACCGAGCCCGGCCGCCGCCTGGGTGGCTTCGCCATGAAGGAGCTGGACTACGGCATCGGGCTGCCCGGCCGCGTCTATGCCGAACGCCAGCCGCGGTGGATCCCGGACCTAGCCACCGACGCGACATCGGTGCGCAGCCGCGCCGCCGCGGCGATCGGTCTGCACGTCGCGGTCGGAGTGCCGATCATGGCCGGTGGGCTCACGCTGGGAGCCCTGTGCGTCTACGGCGATAGAGTCGAAGACCCCGAGGACACACTGACCGGCTTGCTGTCCGGTCTCGCCGCCCACGTCGGGCAGTACCTGGAACGCCGCCGCGCCGAGGAACTCGCCATCGAGCTAGCTCGCACCAAGGACGAGTTCCTGGCCCTGGTCACCCACGAGCTGCGCAATCCCCTCGCGGTGATCACCAGCACCGCGGAAATGGTCAACGAGGAAGCCGGTACCCTCGCCCAGGACGAGCTGCGCCGCTACCTGGACACCATCAGCCGCAATGCGCAACGGCTCACCGTGATGGCCGAAGACCTCCTCGACCTCGCCCGCCTCGAATCCGGGCATCTCGCCATCGACACCACCGCTACTGACCTCACCGACATCATTGACGCCTCGGTCGAGGGCCTCGCCGAACTATCTGCCGACAAGCAGCTCACCGTCACCGTGAACACCCCCGCGCGGTTGCCGCTGCACGCCGACCCTCACCGGCTGCGACAGGTCGCGGACAACCTGCTGTCCAACGCGATCAAGTACACCCCGACAGGCGGCACCATCACCATCACCGCCCACACCCACACCCACAACGAACCGGCCGGCGACACCACCACAGGCGGCGGCGAGTGGATCATCTGGTCGTTCACCGACACCGGCATCGGCATCCCGGCCATCGACCGCCCCAGACTGTTCCGCCGCTTCTACCGCGCCTCCACCGCGCTCGACCGCCGCATCCCCGGCACCGGGCTCGGCCTGGTCATCGCCCGCACCATCCTCGAACGCCACGGCGGCACCATCACCCTGGCCGATCGTCCGGGACCGGGCACCACCTTCACCATCGAGCTGCCCACCAAGCCCCCGCAGTAGAGCCAACCGCCGAATGCCATGGCCTGCTGTGGCGGCCATGGCACTTAGGTCCTTGCGTGGATTCGCTCGGTCCCATCTATGCCGTCTACCGGTCTGAGCGCGGCATCAGCGGAACAATGAACTTGATCAGAAGCACTCCGCCACCGTGGGGCCGCGCGAGCGGCAAACGCCCGAGAAAGGATCTGCTGATGGCCACCATTCTCGTCGTCGAGGACACAGACGATGTCCGCATGGCTCTGCACCGTCTCTTCAGCCGGGCTGGATTCACGGTGATGGAGGCGGAAGACGGACGCGCCGCCCTGGAACGGGCTCACCGGCAACCACCCGATGTCATCCTGACCGATCTGAACATGCCGCATCTCGACGGCCTCCAACTGTGTCAGGCCATTCGCGAAGACGAAGGGTTGAGCGACATCCCCGTGGCGATCCTTACAGGAGGGGTTCAACCCGGAGATCCGCGCTTCGCGCACAGCCACGTCTGTGGTGTGTGGCTCAAACCGTTCAACAATGCCGAACTCGTCGCTGCAGTGCAGCGCCTGGTACAGGGCGGCCGCCACCGCCACTTCGACGATCCTTCGTCCTGCCCATATCGCGCCGCGTGAGGGACGCCCGCTGAGGGCGGGTCACTCGGTGGTCAGGGCACCGGTCGGCCTCGGCGCGACGGCGGAACCGGCCGGCGGGGTGGATGTGTAGTGGTTGCGACTGCCGACACGTCTTCGGGTCAGGTGACCGACGGTGTCAAGGTCTGCGCGTAGCGGACGATCCGGTGGGCGGACGGTTCGTAGCCGCAGTAGCGCACCCGCAACGGCGCGGTGAGGCCGCCGTCTGAGTCGAGGTCCTCAACGACGAAGCCCGGGGGATGGCGGTCGGCGTGGAAGTCGCGCGGGTGGACCTCGCGTAACGCGGTCCGGATGACTTCGGCGTCACGGTCTCGGGTCGTGTGCAGTGCACAACCGAAGCGGTCGTAGCCGTGCGAGAGGACGGCACCATCGCTCTCCATAGCCCCTAGTGTCCCGTCGATGCCTCCATAATCCTCACTCTGGTAGCGGGCAGCTACAGGGTGTGTGGTAGCGAAGCGGCTCACTGGCCGGTGGGCGGGTGGATCCGGGTGACGTAGCGCCGGTAGGCCGGCATCCCGATTCGCGAAAAGATGAACCGTACGGGTGCCGGCATCTGGGCCAGGATGCCGGACCGCTCGGCGGCGGTGGCGTCCTGCAGCATCATTCCGAGGAAGACGAGGCCCTGACGCATCGGCATGCTGCGTCGACCCCGGCGGCTCAACTCCCGCCACTGCGCCACGGTGATGTACTCGGCAACCAAGGGCAGCAGGTTCGCCTCCTCGTCGTCCAGGTGCTCGACGAGCACGGTGTGCAATGCGGTGAGCGTCTGCGCAAGCTCCTCCCGGAGGACCGCGTCGGCGTCGGCCGCCCAGCACGGTGTCAACTGGTCGACCTCGGTCAGTAGGGCGGCGGCCCGCTCATGCTGACTCTGCATGCGCTCGGTCACCGCAGTGCTGACCTCGGCAGCGGCGACGAGCCAGGGCCAGAGCAGCGCGTCCTCGTCGCTGTGGTGATGATGCAGCGCCCTGGTCAGGAAACGGCAGTGCTCGGCCACCTCACGGGCGCGGGCGCGGTCGCCGTCCGCCACGCCGCGGACCAGGGCGGGCAGCAGGCGAAACTCGCGCCGGTACACCTGATGCACGATCACCATCTCATTGGTGTCCGGACGTTCGCCGCGCTGCGTCACAGCCACTCTCCTCACCTGCGGTCTTGGTCCGGCGGACAGCCTCCCACCCGGACGGCCCGTCGGGCCTCCGCCACGGCGGCATGAGTCATTGAGGCGGACCGGCAAGCCGGCAGTAGAGCCGCGCCGACCACGACAGGTCACTGGCTCGCATACTGCCGGTGTGCACCCGTGGAGTGGGGCTTGAGATCAAGCGGTTGACTCCTCGATGCGGTGAGCGCCTCAAGCAGCCCGAACAGGATCGGAGAAGGGCCGCCCAACCCATTGACAATGGGCCGTTCGACGTAATTCACCCCCCATGGTGAGCAATCGGGACGATGATCGCCGATGGGAGGCGTCCTGACGGATGACGTCAGTCTCGGGGTGCGCTCGTTGACTCTGCAACGTGGGCCAACGCCCCCCACCGATCGTCGCCGCACCCTGACCGGACCGGCGATATCCGAGGAAGGTTCGGTGATGATGTCGGACGGCAACTACGGTGCTGCAGACCTGTTGTCTCGCCTGTACCTGCTGCTGGAAGCAGCCCTGAGATCACCGGGCGATCCGGCGGTGGTGGAGGTGGCGCTCGTGCAAGCCGTCGCCGGGTCCGGCGCCGACAGCGCAGTGCTGGGCACGATGACCACCGACGGCAATCTTGATCTGATGATGATGCCGAGCGGCTGCGGGCCGTTGCGTCCGGCAGGGGCGCTCACGGTGGGACCGCACAATCCCCTGACGGACGCAGTGGTGCGCGAGGACTCGATCTGGCTGTCCTCGCCGGTAGAGATCAGGGCGGCGTACCCGTCGGCGGGTCTGCTGTGGGGTCGGGCCTTCGCCGCCGTGCCGTTGATGGTGCGCCACAAGCCGGTCGGTGTGCTGGGCATCATCCATGACGCGGCCGTGCACGTCTTCACCGCCAGCGAACGTGAATACCTCGGCGCTGTTGCCAGTACCTGCGCCACCGTGGTGGCCCAACACGCCTGCACAGTCGGGCCGTACGGCGCAATCCCCTCTGTCGGGCATGGTGGGCGCTCATGACCATTGGGTGGCCAGCAACGTGGTGGTCGGTGCGGGTAGAGCTGCTCGGCGGCGGAAAGGCGGGTGCGGTGTGGCCAAGGCCGGGGCGGGTGTTCGCCGTCTCCATCCGACACTCCTTCTGCGCCTTTGCCGAGGCGATCGATCAGGCGTTCGCTCGCTGGGACCGCAGCCACCTGCGTGAGTTCCGACTGCCGGACGATCGCAGCGTCACTGAGTTTCGCCACCACGACGACATCGACGACCTCGACCCGGTCGGTGATCTCGACGCCGACGCGTGGGCCCTGGGTGCGGTCCTGAAGATCGGTGACGAGTTCGGATACACCTTTGATGCCGGCGACGGATGGCGGCATCACTGCTCGATCGAGTCCGAGATCGAAGACCCTTTCGCCGGCCTGGGGGCTGTGCCGCCACGGCCGCTTCCGATCTGGGGCTGGGGCAGCATCCCCGACCCTTACGGTCTGCTGTTCGACGGAGACGACGGCCATGCACCGATCCCCGCGCCTCCGCACGAGCCGTGGCCCTGCGCCGACCCTCCCGAGCCGAGCATCGTCGTCGAGTCCGTTCCCGGCCGGTACACCCGTACCCTGCGCTGCAGCCCAGCTTGACCATCGACGAACGATTGGACCTATGCGTCTTCCGTCAGCCGGCTCCGCCGTCCACCTTTCCACCCGTCAAGGTCGGCCAGGCTCACCCGTTCGGGACTGTTCGTGATGCCACGCCAACACCGCCGCAGCCACCTCCCGATCCGCGCCGGCCTCGCCATACAGGCGGGCAAGCTGACGAGCCGCCTCCCACCCGTCGATCTGCGCCATCGCAAGAGCTCCCGCCATCGCGACACCTAGCACCACCGGATCGGCGATCTGCTGTAGCGACGCCACCGCTTCGTCACGCGGCCGATGTTTGAAACTGCCGAAGCACCATCGCTGACCCGCGCCGGTGACCGCTGCCAAGGCCAGGCGTTGTTGATCGCTTAGCTTCCCCGGATCCACCTGGTCAACCTACGATGACGCCGTCCTTCGTGAGTTAGCGGCTCTGCGCTGGCTGCCGGACAAGATCAGGAAGCGCACTCCGTCGTCGGCACCCCGGCAAAGCGGGTAAGGCGCGGCGCCAACTCCGCCACATCTGTTCTGACCTGCACACTGGATCACCCCTCATCCCACCCGAGGTCTCGGTGGACTTGGGCCTCTTCCGTCCGGTCGCGGGATGGTGACCATGGTGCACGACAGGTTTGCTATGTCCGCACGAGCTATCGCCATTGATGACTCGCCGAGCGCACGGGGGACCGACCGTCACAGGAGAGGGCGGAAAAACGATGATGACTAGCACCGATCTCGGCCGCTTCGCGCCACGAGGGCTGGTGGTCTCCAGTTTCGGTCTGGACGATGGCGCGTTGCGGATCCGGGTGATCGGTGACCTCGAGGCAGCCGTCGTGGCCAGCTTTCGTGACCAGATGACCAGATTGACGAACCGCGCTCAGGGCAGGATCGAGCTGGATCTCGCCGGAGTGGCCTTCTGCGACGCCGCGGGCGGCCGAGAGCTGCTGACCTTGCGTGCTCAGGCCGCCGAGCGACAGGTCCCCATGGTGCTGGTCGCAGCCCATCCCGCGGTCCGGCTGCTGCTGCACCTGATCGGGGAAGACGCCTTTGGACAGGGCCTCGACGGGCATGGACTCGGTACATGAGCCCCGGGTGACTTTCTGCCCCCCGCTGCTGTGAGACGAAAGCTCCTCCGACCCCTCGAGTACCCCTGGGGGCGACGCTTCGGCGCCGAACCGCGTTTGCGCCGGCCGCGCCGGGTAAGTCCTCTGTGAAGGTCGCCCCCCTGCCTGGAGTCCCACGCGATCAGCAGTGGCACCCGGCACCGACCACGAGGAGAGAGGATGAAGCTCGGTCGGTCACCGATCTTGCTGCCGCCGCAGATCGGCAATGACGCGCACAGGGTGGCAGCGGTAGCGGACGTGGAGACTGCCGTCATCGAGGTCGCCGTCAGTGGCTGCTGGAACCGTCAGTTGCAACTGGCATGTGCCGGCGTCCTGCGCGGTTGTGTGGCCGCGCGGCCGGCCGGGATCCTCTTGAACCTGCAAGATCTTCATGATCCGGACGGTGCGAGCGCCGCCTTGTGGCGCACCGTCCGAGGCTGGACCACTCCCGCGTGCCCAGTCGTCGCCCATGCGCCCCTCGAGCCTCGACTGGCCGGTGTCCGCGAGCGCTGTGAGCAAGGCGGAAACCTGCGCATCTACGAGACCTTGCCGCAGGCCCGCGCAGCCCTCGACCGCGGCGGACCAGGAACCGACAGGCTCCGGTTGTCCCTGGTAGCCGACCCGGCTGCTGCCGCGCAGGCCCGCGAGCTGGTCACCGACGCCTGCACCCGCTGGCAACGCACCGAGCTGGGGCTACGCGCCCGGATCCTGATCTCGGAACTAGTCGTCAACGCAGTCGAACACGCCTGCGCCGGTATCGAGGCCACCATCACCCGCCTGCCCACCGGCCTCCACCTTGGCGTCTACGACGACGATCCACGCCTGCCACAGATGCGTCCCGCCGGCTCAGAACCCGGCGACGTCACCGCTCGCGGCCTCGGACTGCGAGCGGTACACCACGCCGCCTCCATGTGGGGTGCGCTCCCGACCCGCACCGGCAAGATGGTCTGGGCCATCACCTAAACCCGGGCATTGCAGTGCAACGCCGGATGTCGGCTGCTGCCACAGACTCATCCCGCAGGCAGTGCTGCCAATACTCACGCGACGACTCATCGCTGCGGCAGTGCCCTACGGCTGTGCAGAGCTGGCTTGGGGACCCGATCCTTGCCGTCGAGGCATCGCGGCGGTGCACGAGATGGTCCGTCGCAGACGGCGGCGATATGGCGTTGGCCCCGACACCGCTGCCGCTCTGCTGCTGGCGGCCGGCGACAACCCCGAGCGGCTCACCAACGAAGCATCTTTCGCGGCGCTCTGCGGAGCCAGTCCGATCGAGATGTCCTCGGGCAAGACTCAACGACGTCGCCTCAACCGAGGCGGCGACCGCCAAGCCAACTCCGCCCTCTACATCATCGTCATCGCCCGCCTGCGCTGGGATATTCGCACCCGCGCCTACATCGACCGACGCATCGCCGAAGGTAAAACCAGACGCGAAGCGATCCGCTGCCTCAAGCGCTACATCGCGCGAGAACTTTTCGCCGTCATCGCCCGGCCAACCAGGCTCAACACCAGTCCATCGACGGCTTGACATCCATAGGGGCATCAAGCTCGCCGTGCGCTACGAAGCCACCCTCACCATCGCCGCCATTAACCAATGGCTCCGCGCATTACGAAACACGGCCTGATTCCGGGCGTCCACAGGGGTAAGGGAGGCGGGTCGCGACAGCGGCGGATGTCCGCCGCTGCGGCAGGCTGAGGCGCCTACTGCGTCGCTTCCAGCGACGCGAGATGGGCCGCGCGGCGTCCCGGGACCGGTCAGCGTCCCCCGTTTACCCCCCGAAAACCCTTGCGAAGCGTTGACTATCAGCGACTAACGTCGATCACATCATGATGGCGTTTGAGCAGCTCAGTGGCAGAAGTTGACGACCAGCCACAACTTGCGGACCGTAACGTTCGGTAACAGGATGTCGTCGGTTCGATTCCGACCGGGGGCTCAGGGAAAGGCCCTGACCGGCAGAGGTGCCGGCCGGGGCCTGATGTTTGTCCGGGCGTCGTGAATCGCCTTCGGAGATCCGGTCGCGGCGATCGGCCGAATAGGACAAAAGGGTCAAAGACCATATAGTTCCGACATGCAGTCGCCTCCCGTGGTCGAGACCTGGACCGGCCTTCCGGCCGGCAGTGACGTCGCCGTCCCCGGCGGCGCGGAGGCTCCCGGGGTGACGCTTCCACCGTCGCGCGGCGAGCGGCTGTGGCGGTGGGCGCCCGCGCTCGGTCCCGGACTGCTCATGCTCGTCGTCGCGATGGTGGGGGCCACCGGCCCGGTGCTGAGCTGGGACGAAGTGGCCACCGCGGACACGGCCGGGCGCTCTGCGGCGCAGATCGGGCTGCTGGCGCGGTCGATCGATGCCGTCTTTGCGCCGTACTACCTCTTCATGCACCTCTGGACGGCTGTGCTGGGCGCGACCGACCTCACCCTGCGCCTGCCCTCGGTCATCGCCATGTCCGGGGTGGTGGCGCTGACCGGCGAGCTGGGCCGCCGGCTCTTCGGCCCGTTCACCGGCATGGTCGCCGCCCTGCTGCTCGGTTCGATGCCCAACATCTCGCGGTACGCGGCGGAGGCCCGCCCGTATGCGTTCGCGATGTTCTTCGCCCTGCTCGCCCTGCTCCTGTTGCGGCGGCAGCTGCAGCGGCCCGGCCCGGGGCGCTGGATCGGTTACGTGACCGCGGTGCTCCTGGTCGGCCTGTCGCACGTCGTCGCACTGACCACGCTGGCCGCACACGTCGCCATGCTGCTGGCCCGCCGGCGTGACGCCGGTTTCCGCCGCATCGTGCTGCGCTGGGTCGTGGCCGGCGGCGTGGCCGTCCTCCTGTTGCTGCCTCTCCTCTGGCTTGGCCTGCATCAACGCGACGACCAACTGCACTGGCTGGCGGAGCCGACCCTCCGCTCGCTGCGCGCCTTCCCGGGCGAGGTCGCCGGTTCGGAGCCGGGCGCATGGCTCCTGGTGGGCCTGGCCCTCGTCGCGCTCTGCCGCCCGGTACGCCACGCCGGGCCACTGCTGGTGCTGACGCTGGTCCCCATCGCCGTCGTGTTCGCGTTGTCGTCGCTGGGCGCGCCGATGTGGGTACCGCGCTACCTGCTGATCGTCCTGCCGCCGCTGGCGCTCCTGGCGGCCGCCGGTTTGCGGCATGCGTCGCCCCGGCGGACCACCGGCGCGCGTCGGGACGCGATCGTCCTCGGAGGACGGACGTTGGCGGTTCTGCTGCTGCTGGCCTTCGTCGTGCTTCCCGATCAGCGCCGGGTACGCAAGCCCTTCGCCAAGAGCGGCCAGGACTACCGAGGCGCCGCAGCCATCATGGCGCGCGACGGGCAGCCCGGCGACGTGCTGGTGTATCCACCTCGGTCACGCCATTTCCGCGCCGGGCTCGACCATTACCTGTCGCGGGTACCGCAGCGGCCGCGCGACGTGTTGATGGCACGTTCGGCCGCTGAGGTGGGCAGCCTGCGTGCGGAGGAGCACCGGGACGCCGCGGCCCGGGTGCGCGGTACCGCGCGGGTGTGGCTGCTCGCCTACGACCGCCCCCCGGACCCGGCGACGGGGCGGCCCGACCTGCGCCCGCTGCTGGCCACCGAGTACCGGCAGGCCCGGATCTGGTACCTGGATCACGCCACCCTCGCCCTGTACGTACACCGGGACGCGGCCGTCTGATCGCACGGTGTCCCCGCCTCGCGCGACCCGGGCCCGCCACTAGGGTGTCGCCATGCGTATCGAGCGGATGACGGATGCCGCCGAGGTGCTCCGGGCGGCCGACCTCTTCGACGGCCCGCCGCTGCCCGACGCCACCGAGAAGTTCCTCGCCGCCCCCGGCCATCACCTGCTGCTCGCGTATGACGAGGACCGGGCGGTGGGGATGGTCTCCGGGGTGGAGATGACCCATCCCGACAAGGGTACGGAGATGTTCCTCTACGAGCTGGGCGTCGCGCCGCACGCCCGCCTCCAGGGCATCGGAACCGCGCTGGTCGAGGCGCTCGCGGCCATCGCCCGGGAACGCGGCTGCTACGGCATGTGGGTCGGCACCGAGCAGGACAACGAGGCCGCCCAGCGGACGTACCGCAGGGCCGGCGCGAACGAGGAGGAGCCCTTTCTGCTGTTGTCCTGGGACGTCACCGGCGGATCCGCCTAGCTCGGGGCCATGAGGTCGTCCAGATCGGTGGGAAGCGGGTGGGACGGCGAGTAGAGGTGCTCGTACGTGTCGTCCGGCAGCTCCTCGAACTTGGCAGGTGCCTGCTGCGCTGGCGATCGGCCGTACCCGTCGATGGTGAGCGTCCACGTGGCGGCCGGTCGCACCGGGTCGTCCTTACGGGCGGGAATCTTCAGGACGAAGTGGACGAGGCGTCCCTGATCGTCCAGCCGAGCGGTGAACGGCGCCTTTCCCAGAAGCCCGCCCGGAGTTCCGGAAGGAACCAAGCTCGACGGTAGATGAGTGCCGTCGATGTGCCCCGTCATCGTGCTGCCGTCGACGGTGACGTCTCTGGCCGCGGCGAGCAGGGCGGTGGCGCCTGTGCGGTCCGGCTGCTCGCGCAGGCTCGACGGGCGGCGCTTCGCCGGCAACCGGGTGTAGTCGGTGTGCTGCCAGCCGGACGCATCCGTTCTGACGTACTCGTCCCATCCGACCCTGACCCGGTGGAACACCTTGCGATCGAGGGCGATGGTCTCCTTCGAGCTGTTGCTCGGCTGATGGAGCAGCCCGTCGGTCTTTCTCCTGGGCGACGACATCGTGAAGTGGTAGTTGCCGGTGGCCAGCCCGGCGGTCGCGGCCGACAACGCCGTCTCGGCGGTGGCGCTCGTGGATGGCGACGACGGTGTCTGGGCCGTCCCGTCGGTGCAGGCGGCGAGCATGCCGAGGGCGACGATGGCGAGAGCCGGACGCAACGGATTCACGGCGGTGATCATAAAGGTCGTGGACGATTCCTAGGTGCGGTCGGAGGCCGGCCAGACGTACGGGAGGTCGTCCGGCACGTCGCCGAAGAGCGGGCGGTAGAAGTCCGGGTCCTTGCGGACCAGGGCCGATCGGTGGCTCACATGCAGCGCCTCGTCGCCCAGCCACGGCGGCAGTTCGCCGGCCGCGGCGAGGTCCTCCTGCGCGCGGACCTCGGTGACACCCCGGGCCGCGGAGAGGTCGGTGCGCATCGTCTCGGCCGTGGTGTCCGCGCGCCCCGTCGCCACCCAGACGCCGCACATGTCCAGGCCGTAGCGGACAAGGGCCTCCTCGTAGCCCTGCCACATCTTCACCGCCGGGTGGTGGCGCCAGCCGTATCCCGGCCGGGTCAGGCCGCGCAGGACCTGGATCGTCTCCACCCGTTGCTTGCCGAGCCGTTTCTGGTCGAGCGCGTGGGCGCTGGCGACGAAGTCCGGGTACGGCAGGAACGTCTGCATGCGCCCATGATGCCGCCCGATATGCGAAGAGCCCGTCCCACAACGCCGGGGGACGGGCTCTTCGGGTCTGCCGGTCAGCGGAACTGGGCGTCCTCGCCGGCGACCGGGCGGCCGTCCGCGGAGAAGTTGCGGGCCTCGTCGTCGACCGGGTGGATCCGCTGGTCCTTGACCTGGTCGCCGCCGGTGGCGTCGTCGCCGTGGGCGGACGGGGTCACGTCGGTGCCGCCGGCCGGGAGGCCGCTGGTGGCCGGGAGGGTGCGGTGGTCGTCCGGGTTCTGGAAGATGGGCAGCAGGCCGCCGAGGCCGCCGAGCAGCGGCAGCCCGCCGGTGAAGGGGCCCGACTCCTGCGGTGCCGCGGCCGTGGTGCGCCCGTCCGGGGTCAGTCCGCCGAGGAGCGGTAGCCCGCCGAGCAGGGGCAGACCACCGAGCAGCTGATCGCCGAGGGCGTCGGTCGGGAGACCGCCTCCGGTCTGGGGCAGCACCCCGCCGACCACGCCGGCGCCCGGGAGGTCGCCGGCCGGCAGTCCGGTGCCCGGCCGGCGATCCGCCGGCTCGTCCGCCTCCTTCACCGACCGGGGCGACACGCGGGACGTCACGTCGCTCAGATCGGCCGAGTTGGTGCCCGGCTTGACCGCGACCAGGTTGCCGCCGCCGAGCGGGTTGACCAGGCCCAGGCCGCCACCCGCCGGGTTGAGGCCGAGCCCCTGGCCGAGTCCCTGTCCGGCATCCGTTGTGGACGTCAGCCCGGTCAGGTCGCCGACCGGGGCCGGCGCGCCGTCCTCGGCGTGCGCGGGTGCCGCGCCGAGCAGCAGGCTGCCGACCACCGCCCCGGCATAGAACCACTTGCGCATGCGATCTCCTCCTGCGGACGAAAACATAGGGGATGAAAGCCTCAGAAGGGGCAACGAGCGGGCCCGGCGAGCGGTTCCGGCTGATTACGATGCGGCCATGGCCGTCGATCCCCTTCGCGAGGTGTCCCGCAGATCGCTGGTGTCACGGCTGCGCGAGGGACTCCCGCGCAACGGCGACACCCGGCCGCACTTCGTGGTCTGCGGCGCCGACGCGCTGGTCTACACCGTCGCCGAGGAGCTCGCGAACACCGGGCACCGGATCCGGCTGACCGTCGTCGTGCCGCCGAAGTTGCGGGCCGACGTGCCGGATCTGGGCCTGCTGCGCGGGGTCCGGGTCGTGCGGTCCGAGCGCCTCGACGAGCGCACCTTCCGTGCCGCCGGGCTCGCGGGTGCCGCGGCGCTGGCCCTGGTCATGCCCGACGACGTGGTCAACCTGCACGGTGCGCTCTGCGCCCAGGCGGTCGAGCCCGACCTGCGGCTGGTGATCCGCATGTTCAACTCCGGCCTGGGGTACGGCGTCCGCCGCCTCTTCGCCGACTGCGCCGTGCTCTCCGACGCGGCGATGGCCGCCCCCGCCTTCGTCGCCGCCTCGCTGGGTGAGGTGGCGCCGACCCACGTCCGGCTCCCGGGGCGCACGGTCTACGTCGCGCGGCGTGCGGACGTACCCCCGGAGCATGTGATCTGTGCCCTGACCGCCGCGGACGGTGCCGGAAGGGTCGACGTCCTGCCCGCCGAACCGCCGCCGGAGGCGCGGCGGCCGGCGGATCTGGTCCTGGCCGAGGCGACCGGGCGGCCCGCCGGCCAGACCCTCGCCGCCCAGCGGCTGGCCGGCGCCCGCAAGCGCCGCCGCCATCCGATCGCCACCTTCGGGCGGGCGATGCGGGCCGCGCTGAGCCGCAAGCTCGGCATCGCGGTCATCATCACGCTGGTGGTGACGGCGATCTCGGGTACGGTCCTGGCCCACGCCGACAACGTCGACGGCTTCTGGAAGTCCATCTACGTCACGTTGCTCACCGCGGTGGGCTCGTCCGACGTGGAGGAGGGACGCAACCCCGTGGCGCAGGCCGCGCAGCTCGTGCTCACCATCGCCGGGCTGGCGCTGCTGCCGCTGATCACCGCGGCGGTGGTGGAGGGCATGGTCAACGCCCGGCTGGCGCTGTCCCGGGGCGCGGTTGCGGACGACCGGCAGGACCACATCATCGTGGTCGGGCTCGGCAACGTGGGCACCCGCGTGCTGCGCCAACTGGTCGATCTGGGGCTCGACGTGGTGGCGATCGACCGCCGGGCGGACGCGCGCGGCGCGAAGGTGGCGGAGCAGCTCGGCGTGCCGCTGGTCGTCGGCGACGCGGGGCTCGAGGAGACGCTGCGCGCGGCGTCGGTGGCCACCAGCAAGGCGCTGGTCGTGGTGTCGACCGACGACGTCACCAACCTGCAGGCCGCGCTGAACGCCCGGGAGGTGCGCCCGGATCTGCGGGTGGTGCTGCGGCTCTTCGACGACGACTTCGCCCGGCGGGTGCAGACCGCGTTCAGCATCGACATCTCGCGCAGCGTGTCCCGGCTGGCGGCCCCCGCGTTCGCCGCGGCGATGCTGGAGCGCGACGTGCTGGCCACCATCCCGGTCGACCGGCATGCGCTGCTCGTCGCCACGGTCCGGGTGCTGGCCGGCTCCCCGCTGGACGGTGCGCCGCTCGGTCAGGCGGACCGGGAGCTGAGCGTACGGGTGATCGGCCTGGCCCCGGCCGACTCGGAACGGGTCGACTGGGTGCCGGACCCGCGCCGGGTGCTGGCCACCGGCGACCGCATCTTCGTGGTCGCCCGCCGCGCGGGGCTGCGGGCCCTGGTCGAGCGGGCGACCCCGCCCGCGGAGCCGCTGATGCTGGACCAGGCGCCCTGAGCCGGTTCCGTCGGCGAGGACCCGTGTCGGCAACCCGACGGTAAGTCGGTTTTATTTTATATCGACCGATGGGAGAAATTTGCGGCGATAGTGTGTGGCGCATCGCCTCGACCTGCTCGGAGGTTCGGATGGCCTCACCAGAACTCCCTCCTCGCCAGGACCACCTCGTCGGCGATCCGCTGGCCGACCACACCCGAATCGGGGAGATACCGGCTCAGCCGCCGCCGCCCTCCTTCGCGGAACCGGCGCCACCGCCTCCCCGCCGCCGCGGCCTCGCCGGGCTGTTCCGGCGACCGCGACCGGAGGAGGTGACGGTCTTCGGTGTCGCCGCCCACGTCGACCGGCGGTCCGTGGCCGCCGGACCGAATCCGGCCGCCCGTGCCGAGGTGCTCACCCTCCGGATCGAGTCGTTCTCGCCGACCGGCGAGCGGCGCCCCCCTGTCGCGGTCGAGGTGCGCGCCCCGGAACTGCATGGCTCGGTCAGCGCCGGGGACCGGGTGATGGCGGTCGGTGCGTACCAGGACGGCATTCTCCGCGCTCACCAGTTGATCCTGCAGGACCAGCAGGCCGTGATCCGGGGAGAACCACTGCGGCCTCCGCGGAGCAACGCGCTGGGCCTCGCCGTCATCGCCGCGGTACTGGCCATCCTGGCGCCGCTCGGCTGGTTCGGGGTGACCGAGCTCCTGCCCGGCCTCGCCAAGATCGACAAACCCGTGGTGCTCGGTCCGCGGCCGGGCCTCCCTCCGGACGTCCCTCCGGCCGGGCAGACGCCCGGCCTGCCGTGGCAGGGAGCCGGGCCGCAGGGCAAGCCTGGCGGCGGTGCCCCGCCCGACGAACCGTCCACTGCCTCGCTCCCGTCGGTCGCCGGCAAGTCCGCGGCCACCGCGATACGGACGATCCGCAGAGCGGGATTCGACACCGTCGTCGCGTGGGAGCCGGATGACAAGGCGGGCAGTGGCGTGGTCATCCGAACTGAGCCGGGAGAGGGCGTACAGCTGCCGCGCGGGACCACGGTCACGGTTGTCGTCTCATCCGGACGCGGGGCCGCCCCGATCGAGGACTTCAGCGATCGGGTCGCCGAGGAAGCCGGTGCGGAACTCGACGCGAAGGGGCAGCCGTACGTCGTGCGGAGCGCCGCCCCCGGTGACGTCGCCCCCGGCCGGGTGGTCGAGCAGTACCCGCCCGCCGGTGCCGTCGTGCGGCCGCAGACCACCATCACCCTGTTCGTGGCGCCGGAACCGACCATCGGGGTCAGCCCACCCCCCGAGGGGGGCTGACCGATGACGGCGAGGGCTGACAGATGACCACCTATGGCGCGGTCCACTATGGCGTCACCGCCGGCCACGTCGGCTACCTGCGCCGCTCCGGCGAACCGCCGGACTTCGCCGCCGCGACCGTCGACGGCGGGCAGCGGGGTCACCGCGCCGCTCTCCGGCTCGCGGCCATCGGCCTTCTGGAGGGTGATCGCGAACGCTCGCAAACCCCCAACCCCGGCGCCGGCCAGCGGCCCCGGAAGTTGTGGCCCGGCGAGCTGACCGTGGGCCTGCACACCGCGAGCGTCCCGCTGGCGTTCTCGATCACCGGCAGCGCCGACGGCATCGCGGTCGAGTACGCCACCTGGTCGGCCCGCCCCGACGGCATCCCGGACCGCCTCCACCGCCGCCTCGGCGTGCTGTCCACGGTCCTCAACGCGATGTTCCCGTCGGTCACCCTCAGCCCCGTCACGCCGGACCATCGTCCGATGCCCTTGGCCGGCGTGAGCCTCGGCATACCCGCCCCGGCCGGCGACGAGTGGCCGCTGCCGATCGATCGTGTCATCCGCGGCATGGCCGGACACCAGTGGCGGGCGCTCGTGCTGGCCCGTCCTGTACCGGACACGGTGGCCGCGGCGAACCGTCAGCTGCTCTTGTCGTCCATGCGGACCGCGCAGCAGCAGGCACGTGCCGAGGGCGGGCCGAGCCCGCTCACCGACCAGTACGTGAAGCTCTGCGAGGCCGGCCTGTCCGGCCTGGCCGCGGCCGAGACGGCCGGCGCCTGGCGCACCGCCGTCTACCTGACCGGGGACGCGGACAGCTATCCCCGGCTGGCCGCGGTCTGGCGGGCCGCTTTCGTCGGCGCCGAACCGGAGACCGAACCGGTCCGGGTGTTCACCTGCGCGCAGGCGGCCGCCTGGGCAGCCGGCTGGATCATGCCGGACCTGCCCGCGGCGCCCGGCCCCGACGGCTACCGGCGGCCCTACGAGCTGCAGACCCTGCTCACCTCGCACCAGCTCGGCTGCCTCGTGCAGCCACCGCGGCAAGAGACGCTCGGCTACGCGGTCCGCACCGAGCGCACCTTCGACGTGGAACCGGTGGCACGCGCCGGCACCGAGCGGACGGTGTCCATCGGCCGCCTGATGCGCCACGGCGTCGCGCTCAGCGCCCGGTACGAAGTACCGCTGGACGACCTCACCCGGCACGCCTTCGTGACCGGCACCACCGGCTCCGGCAAGACCAACACCACCTTCGCGATCCTCCGCGACGTCGCCGCCGGCGGCGTTCCCTTCCTGGTGATCGAACCGGCGAAGGCCAGCTACCGCGCGCTGCTCGACAACCCGGGCGTGCCCGCCGACCCGCTCGTCTACACCCTCGGCGACGACGCGGTCGCCCCACTGCGGATGAACCCGTTCGAGGTGCAGCCCGGTACCGCCGTGCAGACCCACCTGGACCTGCTGCGTTCGCTGTTCGTGGCCAGCTTCGGCATGTGGGACCCGCTGCCGCAGATCCTCGAGCAGTGCCTGATGGAGGTGTACACCGACCGGGGCTGGGACATCGGTGCCGGCACCAACACCCGGCTCGGCCCGGACGACGCGGACCGGTCCGAGGCCTTTCCCACCCTGGCGGATCTCGCCGCCAAGGCGGAGGACGTCATCGCCCGCCTCGGCTACGAGGACAAGATCTCCGACAACCTGCGTGCGGCACTGGTGACCCGGGTCAACGGGCTGCGCTGCGGCGGCAAGGGCACCCTGCTGGACACGTCCCGCTCCACCCCGGCCGAGAAGCTGTTCCAGCAGCCGGTCGTCCTGGAACTCGAACGCCTCGGTGACGATGACGACAAGGCGTTCGTGATGGGTCTGATCCTGATCCGGCTGGTCGCCTTCTGGCGTACCCGCGGTTACACCCACAGTCTGCGGCACCTGCTGGTCATCGAGGAGGCACACCGCCTCCTGGCGGGAACCGCGCCCCGGTCCGCCGCCGCGGGCGAGAGTGCCGCGGACCCGAAGGCCAAGGCGGTCGGGACGTTCACCAACCTGCTCGCCGAGATCAGGGAATACGGACTCGGGGTGCTCGTGGCCGACCAGGTGCCCGTGAAGCTCGCGCCCGAGGTCATCAAGAACACCAACCTGAAGGTCGTGCATCGTCTCCTGGCGGAGGACGACCGGACCGCGGTGGGCGGCACGATGGCCATGAGCCCGGACCAGCTGCGTGCCCTGGCCACCTTCGACCGCGGCGTCGCCGCGATGTTCGCAGAGGGCGACGACGCGCCGGTTCTGGTCACCTCCGACGAGGTGAAGCAGAGGCGACCGCCACCGGACGACACAGTGGTCCGCGACCGGATGGCCGCACAGCTGGAACTCGCCACGTGTCCCGCCGGCTGTGCACCCGCCGACCCGTCCTGCCGGGCCGCCGCGGACATCGCCGAACGGCCCGAGGTGGGCGCGGTGGCCGCCCGCGTGCTGACGACCGTGCTCGGCTCGCCCGACCGGGCGGCCGAGCTCTGGCCCGGCGTCGGTGTCCACGCCGACGCCCACCTCAGCCGCACGCCGCACGCCGATCCGGGACCGGCTCGCCGCTGCCTGACACACCGGCTCTGCCGCACCTATGCCGAGCGGCGCGGTGCCGCGGCCGGCTGGTCCTACCGCAGCACCGCAGCCGTGGCCGACGCGCTGACCGCCCACGTCCTGGCCCCTGCGGCGGACACCGCCCGTGCCCTGACGGAGACGGTCGGGCGGGTGTTCCGCCCGGCCGTGTCCCCGTTGCCGCACTGCACGAAGGTGTGTCCCGACCAGCCGTGCCGGTACCGCTACGACGCCGGGCGGGCGGCCCGCGACCGCGACCTGCGCGACCTGGTGGCGAAGGCGGTGCGATACGACCACGACCGGGTTGCCGGCGAGTTGCTGGAGGTGGCCCGCTACGCCGCGGACAGGGTGGTCGTGGCCCCGGTCGACCCGGAAGCGGACCCGTGCGGCCAGACCCGATCCGATCAGGCGGCGCTCTGCTTCGTCCAGCAGGCCCTGCTGTCCGGGTCGGCGACCTCCGTCGAACTGGCGATCCGGATCGGCGGATGGGTGTGCGAGGCGGCGGAGCTGCCCGAGAGATCACAGCGAGACGGGAGCACGACATGAGCGGGGATCATGGAGACGGGCACGGAACCACCGGCCACCAGCCGAGCGAGCAGCAGCGACGGGACCGCGAGGACCGCCGCAACTCCTCCGAGCACCGGCACGGCGAACCGCTCTGGGGACGGGACCGTCACCCTTCCGAACACCATCGCGGCCGCGAGGTGGAAACCAGAGCACCGGGCGAGTCGCTGCGCGACGAGCTGCGTGGCCTGGTCAACGCGGCCCGCTACCAGGAGCGCCGGGCTGACCGGCCGGCGGACGCCGACGGCCGGCCGAACCCGCCGTCTCCCGTGCACGGCCACGCCCCGACAGGGCACGGTGAGCACGGGCGCAGCCAACCAGGGCCCCGCCACGAACGGCCCAGCCACGAACGGCCCGGCCACGAACGGCCCGGCCCGCACACCCGCCGCGACACGGAAAGACCTGACAGCAGCCCCAGGCAGGCGGGCGAGCACAACGCGGACGGCAAGACCGAACGGCGCGAGAAGACCGAACGGCACCACAAGACCGAGCCGGAACGCCCCGGCGACATGGCGCAGAAGCTGGAACAAATCGCCGTGACAACGCCCGCCCGCACCGCACCGGACCAGCAGGCCGCGGCCGGGACCGTGCCGTCCGATCAAGCGGCAGCCATGCGCCCTCCGGCCGCAGCGGACGCCACGGCCGCGACCCGCACCGCCACCGGCGACCCTGCCGCCTTCGGGCGGCCGGCCACAGCCGACGCGGCGGCTGCGACGCGCCCGGCCCCGGACCATCTCGCGGCCGCCAGACAAGCCGACGCGGCAGCCGCCGCCAGATCGGCGGATGCGGCCGCCGCACAGGCAACCGCCGACCGGACCCCCGAATCGCGTGTCTCGCAGCTCGCCGACACGGTGTACCGGGCGATGGTGCCGGAGGACGGTGCCGCCCCAGGCGACCGGATTCTCGCCGGGCTCGCTTCCGGCCTGGTGAAGACGGTCGGCGAGGTGCCGGCCGAGGCGGCCGACATGGCGCGGCTGGCCTATCACGCGGTCGCCGACCCCACGGACTTCCAGCCGGAACGCGAGCAATGGGCGAGCAACCTGGCCGCCGCGATGGCCCGTGCGTCCACTGACGGAGAAAGGTTCCAGCAGGCACGTGACGAAGCCCTGACCGGTGCGCTCGTGGGCGCCACCCCCCTCGTGGGCGAGGTGGCGATGGTGAGCCATCTGGTCTCGGCGATCCGGGAGGGAGACGACCGGAAGATCGGCGAAGCGCTGGCACCGGTCGCGGTCGCCGCCGCGATGCACGCCGCGCGCCGGGGCGCCGGCGAGACGGGTGTCGCCGAACGACCGCCGCGGACGATGCTCGAACACGCCTACCACCACGGCGTCCGGGACGAGATCCCGGAAGGACCGATCGAGGTGTTCGCGCACGGTGCGCCGGAGAGGTTCGTGAACGCGGCGGTCGAGACGGGCGGTGGCAATCTGTCGGCGACCGGCGGCAACCACGGCGGCCAGCTGCACACGCTGCCCTCCCTCGAGCAGGTCGACCCGTTCGCGACGCGGGCCGCGGGCCGCGGCAACGACGCGCCCGGCGTGCTCGGTATCGCCTTGCCGGAAAGCGTCGCACGGTCGATGCGCGAACAGGGCCAACTGGTCCGCGGGCCGGTCGGCAACCCACCGGAGGGCGTGTCGCCGGGCACGCAGCAATGGGTCTTCATGCCGAGTGGCATAGAACGCCTCAAGCAGGAGGGATTCTTCTTCCGTATCCGCTGAGGCCGGACCAGGGGTCCTAGACCGAGCCGATCTCGACGCCGAGGACCGCCTGCTCGTCGGGTTTGTGGGCCAGCACGTCGGTGAGGTACGACTGCACCGCCGGCCCCATGCCGACGTCGCGGCCCGCGCGCTCGGAGAGCAGCCACTTGTGCTGGATGATCTGCGAGAAGATCTCCTGAGGCTCGAGCTTGCGGCGCAGGTTGGCCGGCACCGCCCGGACGACCGGCTCGAAGACCTCGGTCAGCCAGCGGTGGGCGGCCTGCTGCTCGTCGGTGAGGTCGCTCTCGGCCCGGTACGTGTCCAGGTCGTTGAGCAACTGCCGGGCCTGGTTCTCCTCCGCGTCGAGTCCGGTCAGGCGCAGCAGCCGGCGGGTGTGGTAGCCCGCGTCCACCACCTTGGGCCGCACCCGGTAGCCGCCGTCCACCGTGGACAGCGACACCTCGGCGACGTCGAAGCCGAGGTCGTTGAGCCGGCGGATGCGGCCCTCGATGTCGTGCCGCGCGTCGCGGGGAACCTCCTGCTCGTACGTGACCTCGTGCCACAGCCGCTCGTAG
Organism: Couchioplanes azureus; assembly: GCF_014648355.1. Lineage (GTDB taxonomy): Bacteria > Actinomycetota > Actinomycetes > Mycobacteriales > Micromonosporaceae > Actinoplanes > Actinoplanes azureus. Next base: position 922,626 of record NZ_BMQY01000001.1, on the reverse strand, counting down.
CGGGCCACGATGTCGTCGACCACGGACTCCGGATCGATGGCCTCGTGCAGCAGCTCGGCGGCCTGGAGGTCGAGGCACTCGCCGAAGATGTTGAGCCGCAGGATCTCGATGTCCTCCCTCCGCTGCCCCTCGGAGAGCCGGGGATGCAGGTTGCCGGTCTCGGCGTCGACGAGGTAGGCGGCAAACGCGCCCGCGTCCCGGCGGAACAGCGTGTTGGACAGCGAGCAGTCACCCCACGAGAAGCCGGTGAGGTGCATCCGCACGATCAGCGCGGCGAGCGCGTCGAGCAGCCGGTTCATCGTCTCCGGGCGCAGCACGTGCGAGAACAGCGCCCGGTACGGCAGGGAGAACTGCAGATGCCGGGTGATCAGCACCGTCTCGAGCGAGTCGACCCGGTCGGTGACGATCGCGACCGCCTTCACCGCGGGGAAGTCGATCCGCTCCAGCGCGCGGAGCAGGTCGTACTCCTTTTCGGCGATACGTTCCCGGGTCTCCTTCAGGGCGTACACGGTGTCGTTGAGCTTGACGAAGCGGACGACGTGCCGCGAGATGCCCTGGGGCAGCGCGACCAGGTGGTCCGCCGGCCAGTCCTCGAGCGGCAGGTGCCACGGCAGGTCCAGCAAGGCCGGGTCGACGAGGGCCGAGGTGATGCGCACGGACCCAGTCTGCACGGTCGCGGCGGCGCGTCGCCGCCGCCGGTGGCTCGTTACACCGAGCGAGATCGCCCGATTGTTTCTTATGTCGGCGATGTGGCTTTGAGGGACGGGAGTGGATTTGCGACGCGCGGTGAGCATCGTCGCCGGGGCGTGCGCCGCCCTGGCCCTGGTCGGTACGGCCGGTGCCGTGGCCTGGACGCAGACCGGCGACGAGGGCCGGACGGTCGGCACGTGGCAGGAACCCGCGGCCGCCGCTCCCACCCCCGTCGCTGTGCAGCAGCCCGTGGGCGCGACCAGCGAGACTCGGAAGGCCGCCGGTACGAAGGCGGCCGAGGCCCCGGCGGCGGGCGGGTCCCGCGACGGCGGGGCGCGCGACCACGAGTCCGCGGTCAAGGCCGCCGAGGACGGCCGCCAGAAGATCGGCGAGCTGGTCAGCGCCGACAAGCTCCTCGGCTACCGGGCGCCGCACCGCGAGGTCTTCCGCTACCCCGGCGCCTCGTACGTGAAGCTGCACTTCAGCCGCATGACGATGGTGCCCGGCGACTACGTGACCGTCTCCGACGCCGCCGGCAAGGAGTCCTACCGCTACGACGCGCCGAAACTGCTCGACACCGCCACCCCGAACGACCGGTGGGCCATGTCGATCACCGGCGACACCGCCGTGCTGGAGGTGCACCGCGGCGGCGGCGCCCTGCTGAGCTCGCTGCTCGGCCGGCTCGGCGTGCACGTCGACCAGGTGGCCAAGGGCTTCTCCCCGCAGGAGCGGGCGGCGAGGACGCCTCAGCGCACCGGGCGCGAGGAGTCGGTCTGCGGCGGCGACGAGAGCAGCGACGCCGTCTGCTACCGGTCGGCGGACCCGGTCGCCTACACCCGCTCCAAGGCCGTCGCGCGGCTGCTCATCAACGGCACCGAGCTCTGCACCGGCTGGCGGATCGGCACCAAGAACCGGATGCTGACCAACAACCACTGCTTCGACAACTCGGACGACGCGTACGAGACCGAGGTGTGGTTCAACTACCAGTGCGCCAAGTGCGGCGGCTACGACGTGTTCCGGCCGACCAAGGTCTGGGGCGACACCGTCATCGCCACCAACCACGTCTACGACTACACCCTCTTCACCGTCGAGAAGTTCGCCTCGGTGCGCAAGTTCGGCTTCCTGACCCTCGACACCGGCCGTCCGGCACGGGGCCAGGAGCTGTACGTCCCCCAGCACCCGGCGGGCGAGCCGACGCGCATCGCCGGCCGCCACGGCGAGAAGGCGGGCACCTGCGCGGTCGCCGACAACGCCTTCGACGGGTACGCCCAGGACTCCGACGTGTCGTACTACTGCGACACCGAGGGCGGCTCGAGCGGCAGCCCGGTGCTGTCCCGCAAGACCGACAAGGTGGTGGCCCTGCACCACTTCGGCGGCTGCCCCAACTCCGGTGTCCGCGCCGACCTGATCTACAAGAGGATCAAGTCGTACATCTGATCTCGAGGCCGGCCGGTAGCGTGGTCGGCATGCGTGCGCGGGGCTGGTGGGTGGACCTGGTGCTGCTCGCCGCCTTCGTGGCGCTGACCGCCGCACTGGCCCGCGGCCACCTGCTGGCCTTCGACGTCGGCGTGGCTGACTGGCTGGCGGACCACCGGCCGCGCTGGCTCTACTGGGTGCTGCGGGTGCTCAACTACCTCGGGCAGGGCGGCCAGGTGCTCATGCCGGTCGCCGGCCTGCTGACCCTGCTGGCCGCGCGGCGGTTGCGGTCCGTGCGCCCGCTGCTGGTCTTCGCGGGCGCGTTCGTCATCCTGTACGCGACGGTCGGTCCGCTGAAGATCTGGTTGGACCGCGCCGCGCCGGCCTTCAAGGGCCCGAACCGCGAGATCCTGTTCAACCCGGACGCGTCCGGGGTGAACGCGATGAGCTATCCCTCGGGCCACATGGCCAACTCGGTGATCTGGTATTTCGTCATCGCGTTGATGCTCGGCCTGGTGGTGCGTCAGCCGCTGTCGGCCGGCGCCAACCGCGCCCTGCGGATCGCTCCGCCGATGATCGTCTTCGTCACCACGACGTACACCGGGTTCCACTGGATCACCGACTCGGTGGCGGGGCTGCTGCTCGGCCTGGTCCTGGCCCGCGTGCTGGCCCGCCTACCGTGGGGGCTCGACGTCAGACCCACTCCCCGGCCCGCATCACCCGCTTGACCCGCAGGTCGGGGGAGAGCACCACCAGGTCCGCGCGCAGCCCGGCCTCGAGCGCACCGACCTGGTCGCTCAGCCCCAGCGCCCGGGCCGGCGTGGTCGAGGCCATGGACGCCGCGGTGGGCAGGTCGAGGCCCGCGGCCACCGCCCGCCGGAACGTCGCATCCATGGTCAGCGTGCTGCCGGCGATCGAGCCGTCGCGGACCAGCCGGGCCACCCCGTCGGCGACCGCGACCTCCTGGCCGCCCAGCTCGTACCTGCCGTCGGGCATCCCCGCGGCGTCCATCGCATCGGTGACGAGGGCGCCCCGCTGTGGCGTCGCACGCGCGGCGAAGCGCAGCATCCCGTCGTGCAGGTGGATGCCGTCGGCCACGAACTCGCAGACGACCGCGGGGGAGTCCAGCAGCGCGACGACCGGACCCGGCTCGCGGTGGTGCGGCGGCCGCATCCCGTTGAAGACGTGGGTGCCGACCGTCGCGCCGGCCGCCACCCCGGCCAGAGTCTGTTCGTACGTGGCGTCGGTGTGCCCGATCGCGGCCACGATGCCGCGAGCCGCCAGCTGGCGGATGGCGTCCAGGGCGCCGGGCAGCTCGGGGGCGATCGTCATCATGCGGATCGCGCCCGCGCCGAGGCCGGCCAGCGCGTCGAGCTCCGCGAGGGACGGCTCGCGCAGGAACTCCGGGTTCTGCGCCCCGCACCGCACCGCATTGAGGTAAGGGCCCTCGAAGTGGATGCCGGCGAGCACCCCGCGGGTCACCAGCGGCAGGTAGGCGGCGGTCGCGTCGCGCATCAGCTCGTACGGCGAACTGACCAGGCTGGCCAGCATCGTGGTGGTGCCGTGCCGCAGGTGGAAGGCGGCGGCCTTGGCCGCGTCCCCGGCGTCGCCCCGGGTGAAGGTGTGCCCGCCGCCGCCGTGACAGTGCAGGTCCACGAAGCCCGGGACGATGACGTCGTCGCCGGCCTCCGCGGCCTCCGCGACGGACAGGATGGTCGGGCCGTCCACCTCCACGACGCCGGGCACCACCGCACCCGGCCGGACGATCCGGCCGTGGATCTTCTCCGTCACGTGGGGTTCTCCAGGGAGTCCAGGGCCAGCAACGCGGCGCCGAGGGAGCCCGCGGTGTCGCCGAGCGCCGCGCGCACGATCCGCGGCATCCGGTGGAACGTGGTCCGGGCATCGAGGGCGGCCCGCAGCGGGGCCAGCAGCGCCTCCCCGGCCTCGGCCAGGCCGCCGCCCAGCACCACGATGCCGGCGTCGTAGAGCGCCTGCGCGGTGAGCAGCCCGTCGGCGAAGGCCTCGACCGCCTCGGTCCAGACCCGGTTCGCCAGCTCCTCGCCGGCCGCCGCGCGCTTCGCCACGTCGTACGCCGTGATCCCCTCCTCGCCGGAGAGGTCCCCGTAGCG
>NZ_BMQY01000001.1:0-918363 GCF_014648355.1 Couchioplanes azureus | reverse complement strand
CGGCGGCCGCCGAGGCGATCGACTCCAGGCAGCCGCGCGCCCCGCAGCCGCAGGACGGCCCGCCCGGCCGGACGATGATGTGCCCGACCTCGCCGGCCGCGCCGTGCGCGCCGGAAAACGCCCGGCCGTCGACCACGTGGGCGGCCGCGATCCCGGTGCCGATCGCGATGAACAGCACGTGCCGCTGGTCGCGGCCCGCGCCGAGCCGCGCCTCGGCCAGCCCGCCGACGCGGACGTCGTGGCCGAGCACCGCGGGCAGCCCGAGCCGGCGCGCCACCAGATCCCGCAGCGGTACGTCCCGGAAGCCGATGTTGCTGGACCACACCGCGGTGCCGGACTCCTCGTCGACCACGCCGGGAACCGCCACACCCGCGGCGACGGGGTTCAGCCCGGCCGAACGGGCCCGCTCGGCCAGCCCGGTGGCGACGTCGAGAACGGTGGCCGTGACCGCCTCCGAGCCGCGCTGGGCCAGCGTCGGATGCCGCTCGGCGTGCTGCACCGTGCCGTCCGGGCGGACCAGGGCACACTTCATGCCGGTGCCGCCGACGTCCAGCGCCACGACGACGTCGCGCCCCGCGGTCATGTCCGGGCTGTCATACGAGCACCACCGAGCGGGTGAGGTTGCGCGGATGGTCCGGGTCCAGGCCCTGGCTGGTGGCGAGCAGCACCGCCACCCGCTGCGCCACGACGAGGTCGGCCATCGGGTCGAGCCCGGTGCGCCCGCCGCCGCGCCAGCTGCCGAGCGCCGCGTACCCGCCGTTGTAACGGCTGTGCACGAACGCCGCGCCGGTGCTCTCGACCTCCTCGCAGAGGTTCGGCGGGATCTCCCCGAATGCCCAGACCACCCGGCCGGGCGCGGCGATCGAGACCGGCCCGTGCCGGTAGTCCATCGCCGGGTACGCCTCGGCCCACCAGCCGGCGGCCTCACGGCACTTGAGGGCGGCCTCCTCCGCGAGGCCGACGGTCCAGCCCCGGCCCAGGAAGGTGATCTGCTTGGCGAGCGCCGGGTGCACCGGCAGCGGCAGCCGCACGGCGACCTCGGCGTCGGCCGCCACGGGTTCGATGTCGTAGTTCAGGTGGGCGCGCAGCAGCGCCAGCGTGCTGGTGGCGAAGCGGGTCTGCACCACCGACAGCTCGTCGGCGAAGTCGAGCACGATGGCCTCGTCGGCGGCCGCGGCGGCCGGCGACCCGCCGTCGGCGGTGATCACGGTGGTCCGGCTGCGGCGCCGGAGGGCGTCGAGGAGCCGGACGACCTCGGTGGTGGTGCCGGACCGGCTGATCGTGAGCACCCGGTCGTAGCGGCGGCCGAGCGGGAACTCCGAGGCCTGGAAGGCGTCCGTGTCGCCGTGGCCCTCGGCCTCGCGCATCGCCGCGTACGCCTTCGCCATGAACCAGGAGGTGCCGCAGCCCGCGACGGCCACCCGCTCGCCCGGCAGCGGCAGCCCGTCCGAGTCCGCCATCTTGGCCGCCTGCCGCCAGCAGTCCGGTTGACTGGCGATCTCCACCTTGACGTGACTCATGGCAGTTCCCCCATCGGGCCGTTGGGCTGCGCATAAGCGCTCGGTTTCCGGGTCTTTCGAGCGCTATTCTGCGTGGACTCTTGGTGGCAACGCAACCTCCGCGATGGGATCGCGCAGGTACGCTCTTTGCTAGGCGACGTTTCGCGCACTAATGTGCACACTCTTATCACGAAACGAGCAGCAGGGAGATCGGGTGGACCGGTACGCGCGGTGGAATGCCCTGCTGGAGTTACTGGCGGAGACCGGCCGCGTCACGGTGGAGGACGCGGCGGACCGACTGGACGTCTCCCAGGCCACGATCCGCCGCGACTTCGACCAGCTCGCCCAGCAGCAGATGATCACCCGTACCCGCGGCGGCGCGGTGGCGAACGGGGTCTCCTACGACCTGCCCCTGCGCTACAAGAGCGCGAAGCACTCGGCGGAGAAGCAGCGCATCGGCGAGGCGGCGGCCAACCTCGTGGTCCCCGGTACGGTCGTCGGCCTCAACGGCGGCACCACCATGACCGAGGTGGCCCGCGCCCTGGCCGTCCGCCCCGACCTCAACACCAGCGGCGAGGGTGCCCAGCTCACGGTGGTGACGAACGCCCTCAACATCGCCAACGAGCTGCTCGTCCGCTCCCGCATGAAGATCGTCGTCGCCGGCGGCGTGGTCCGCCCGCAGTCCTTCGAGCTCGTCGGCCCCCTCGGCGGCGCCCTCCTCAAGGAGGTCACCCTCGACATCGTGCTGCTCGGCGTGGACGCCCTGGACGTCGACCTCGGGGCGGCCGCCCACCACGAGGGCGAGGCGGCCATGAACAGCCTGATGGTGGCCCGGGCCAAGCGGGTGGTGGTGATCGCGGACTCGTCCAAGCTGGGCGGGCACGCCTTCGCCCGCATCTGCCCGATCGGCCAGGTCGAAACGCTGGTCACCGACTCCGGAGCCCCGCAGTCCGTGGTCCAGTCCTTCCGCGACGCCGGCGTCCACGTCGTCTGCGCGTAGCGCCGCCGGCCGGTTGTTCAGCCGGGCGGCCGGATGGCGTTCCAGCCGGTGATCTGGCATTGCCCGTGCTCGTTGCTTCCCGCGGCGACGACCGTTCCGTCCCCGCGTAGCCCGAGGGTGTGGGCGGACCCGGCCGCCACCGCGACGATCCCGCGCCAGCTCGCCACGTCGCATTGTCCGTGCTCGTTGCCGCCCGCGGCCCTGACCCGGCCGGCCGCGGTGACCCCGACGGTGTGGTGGCTCCCCGCCGCCACCGCCACGACGTCGCGCCAGGTGCCGACGTCACAGGCTCCCGCCGACCGATCGCCCGCCGCGACGACGCGTCCGTCGCGAGTGAGACCGACCGTGTGAAGGTAACCGGCGGCGACGGCCGCGATGTCACGCCACGCGTCCACCGCGCACTGCCCACGGCGATCGTTGCCCACCGCGACCGTGCTCCCGTCGGCTCGCAGGCCCACCGAATGCCAGTCACCGCAGGCCAGCTGGACGACCTCCCGCCATCGGCCCACGTCGCATGCGCCCTCACCGGGCCGTCCCGCCGCCAGCACGGTGCCGTCACGAACCAGCCCCAGGGTGCGGCGCCAGCCCGCAGCGACCAGGGTGACGTCGCGCCAGGACGCGACGTCACACTGACCGTCACCGTTCCAGCCCGTCGCCAGCACCGTGCCGTCCGCGCGCAGGCCCACGCTGTGCGACCGTCCGGTGTTCGGCGCGGTGTGCACGTTGCCCGCCGCCACGGCGACCACGTCGACCCAGTCGCCGACGCGGCACTCACCGGATGTCCCCGTGCCGACCGCAACCACCGTGCCGTCGGCACACAGCCCCACCGAGTGCCGCCGCCCAGCCGCGAGGACAGGCCTACTCGTCTGCACGGCAGCGTCCCGCTCCGGTCCGCAGCACGCTCATGAGGGCGTCATCCGGCGGAGTGGGTGGCCGCGTACGCCTCGAGCCAGGCCACCTGAGCCGGGTCGAGGGACGCGCGGACCCGTTCGCGGGCCGTCGCGACGTGGCCGGCGGTCACCGTCGTCGCCTCGAGGGACTCGCGCATGGCCGCGAGGGCCGCCTCGCGGATCAGGGCCGCGCAGTCCGCCGCCGAGAAGCCCGCCAGCTCCGCGCCGAGCGCGTCGAGGTCCACGGCGTCGTCCAGCGGCACCGACCTCGACGAGGCCCGCAGGATCGCCGCGCGGGCTTCGCCGTCCGGCGGGGGCACGAAGACGAGCCGTTCCAGGCGGCCGGGGCGCAGCAGGGCCGGGTCGATCAGGTCGGGGCGGTTCGTGGCGCCGATGACCACGACGTTGCGCAGCGACTCGACCCCGTCCAGCTCGGTCAGCAGGGCGGCGACGACGCGGTCCGTCGTGCCGCCGTCGGTCGCCTGGCCGCGGGTGGGCGCCAGGGCGTCCACCTCGTCGAGGAACACCAGGGTGGGCGCGGCCTCGCGGGCGCGGCGGAAGAGCTCACGCACCGCGCGTTCGCTGTCGCCGACCCACTTGCTCAGCAGCTCGGCGCCCTTGACCGACAGGACGTTGGCCCTGCCCGTACCCGCGATGGCCTTGACCAGATAGGTCTTGCCGCAGCCGGGCGGGCCGTAGAGCAGCACGCCGCGCGGCGGTTGAACGCCGAGGCGGGCGAACGTGTCCGGATAGGTCAGCGGCCACAGCACCGACTCGGTGAGCACCTGCTTGACGTCGGCCAGGTCGCCCACGTCGTCCAGGGTGACCTGGGCAACCTCGAGCGTCGACTCGGCCATCGAGGTCGGCCGGACCACGTCCAGCGCGGCCTCGAAGTCGGCCATGGCCACGGTGGGCGCCTCGGCGTCCTTCTGCCGCAGGGCCGCGCGCACCCCGGCCTCGCGGGCCAGGGCGCCCAGGTCGGCCGCGACGAATCCCGGGGTACGCCCGGCGACGTCGTCCAGCCGTACGTCCTCGGCCAGCGGCATCCCGCGGGTGAGCACGCGCAGCTGCTCGCGCCGCATGGCTTCGTCCGGCAGCGGCACCGCCAGTTGCACCGCCAGCAGGTCGGGGGCGCGCAGCGACGGGTCGACGGCCTCCGGCCGGCTCGTCGTGCAGACCACCGCCGCCCCGCCGCGGACCAGCTCGGACACCACCTGCCGGAAGACCGTGGCGAGCGGGCCGGCCTCGTCGCGGGGCGCGAGGGCCTCGACGTCGGCGACCAGCAGCACCGCCGGACCGCCGGACCGCAGGTCGCGCGCCAGCGCCCGCAGCCGGGTCGCGGCGGCGTCGTTCGTCAGCGCCGCCAGCTCCGGCGCCCACACCGGCAGCACGGTGGCCCCGACGCTCGCCGCGACGGCGCGGACCAGTGCCGACTTGCCCGAACCGGCCGGGCCGGACACCAGGACGCCGAGGGAGACGGTGGTGCCGAGCCGGCCCAGCACCTCGCGGTGGTGGAAGCCGAGGTCGAGCAGCTCGGTCAGCTCGTGCGCCTGGGCCCGCAGTCCAGGCAGGTCGTCCACGCTGGGCGGCGCCGCGTCGGGGTCGGTGGACGCCGGGTCGGTCGACGCCGGCTCGGTGCGGGCCGGCTCCGGCAGGGTGCCGGCCGGCGACGACGACGGTCCCTCCCGCCAGGCCACGACCGTGTCCATGGTGACCAGGGCGGCGTCCGCGTCCGCGACCTCGACCACCTGGAGCAGGGTGCTGGTCCAGGCGTAGCCGACCCGGTTGGCCAGGCTGCGCCGGGCCGCCTCGACCAGCGACCGGTGCGACGCCTCCGGCAGCACGTCCTGCGGCAGCAGGGACACGTCGTCGCCGGCGCTGACCACCTTGCCCAGCAGCGCCAGGCGCAGCATCTCGGGTGAGACGAGGGCCACGATCTCGGCCGTGCCGGAGAGGGTCACCCGGCGCGCGGCGACGACGGGCACGGGGGTCACGGTCACCTGAGCGCCGTCCCGCAGGCCCAGGTTGCCGATGGTGAGGTCGTCGGCGTAGAGCAGCGCCCGGCTGGCGCCCGCCTCGGCCCGGGCGGCGATGCCCGCGGTGGTGCGCCGGCCGGTCAGCCGCAGCGGGTCGCCCGGGTTGACGGCGAGCGCGGCCATCACCTCGGGATGCAGCCGCACGATGCCCCGGCGTGCATCGAGAGCCGCCGGCCGCTGGGTCACGGTCAGCGTGAGATCGTCTGGCACCGCGCGGCCTTCCGTCGGGACGAGGGGACTAGGTTGACACGCTATCGCCGTCAGTCGCCCCGGGGAGGGACCGCACCATGAGGCTCCGCGCCGCGAGGCACCGCCACGCCGCATCTTTGCTGGCCGCGTTGACCCTGCTCGGCGTCGCGGCCTGCGGCGACGACCCGGACGACGAGGGCACCCCGCCCCCGGTGCCGCCCGCCGTGTCCGCCGGCGCCTCCCCGGCCGCCGCTGCCGGCGGCGCACCCGCGGCATCCGGCAGCCCCGCACCGCGGGACGCCCCGACGGAGGGGACCTCCTCGCAGCGGCCGCCGCAGAAGGACGGCGGGGCCCTCCAGGGCCCGGTGGGCAGGGGCGTGGCGCCGCGCTGACGGCCGCGGAACCCGGTTCACAGCTCCCGCTCAGCGGCCCGCGGATAGCGTGAAGCCCATGCGTGCCCTGACCAAGCTGCGTCGCGCCCTGCCCCGCCCGACGCAGCGGCGGGTCGTCGGGGCCGCCGTGCTCGTCCTCCTGGTGGCCGCCCTGATCACCTGGGCGGTCCTGCCCGAGCGCCGGTCCTGGACGGCCAGCGACCAGCGGATCACCGTGCTCTCCGGCCCCTCGGGCAGCGAGCCGGTCGCCCTGGACACCCGGCTCTACCTGCCCAGGGACCGCGACGAGAAGGTGCCGGCGGTGCTGCTGGCGCACGGCTTCGGGGGTACGAAGAACTCCGTCAGCGACGACGCGGAGTCCCTGGCCGACCGGGGATACGCCGTGCTGACCTGGACGGCCCGCGGCTTCGGCGCCAGCGGCGGCCAGATCCACCTGGACAGCCCCGACCACGAGGTGCGGGACGCCCAGCGCCTGCTCGACTGGCTCGCCGCCCGCCCCGAGATCCGCACCGACGCGAGCGGCGATCCCCGGGTCGGCGTCGTCGGCGGCTCGTACGGCGGCGCGCTCGCCCTGCTCCTCGCCGGCCAGGACCCGCGCGTCGACGCGATCGTCCCGCTGATCACCTGGCACGACCTCGGCACGGCGTTCTTCCCCCAGTCGGCCTCCGGCGTCGACGACCCGGGAGTGTTCAAGAAGGCGTGGGCCGGCCTCTTCTTCGGCAATGCGGCGCCGACGCAGACCGGCTCGTCGCCGGGTTCGTCGGGTTCCTCGGGCTCGGGCTCGTCGCGGGCCACGTCGCCCTTGCCGAGCGTGCGGCCCGCCGAGGGCGGCGATCCGGCGTGCGGCCGGTTCGCCGCGGACGTCTGCGCGGCGTACCTGAAGATGGCCACCACCGGAACGCCGGACGCGGCCACCACCGCGCTGCTGCGCCGCTCCAGCCCGGCCGCGGTGCTGGACCGGATCAAGGCGCCGACGCTGCTGATCCAGGGCGCGGTCGACACCCTCTTCCCGCTTTCCGAGGCGGACGCCAACGCCCGCGGCATCGCCCGCACCGGCACGCCCGTCCGCGTCGCCTGGTTCACCGGCGGGCACGACGGCGGCGCCGGACCCCGGACGGACCAGGACCGGACCAAGTTCCTCACCGCGCAGTGGCTGGACCACTACGTCAAGGGTGAGGGTGCGGCGCCCGCCACGAGCTTCACCTACTCGCGGGTCGCCGGGTTCAGCGCCCTCGACCGCGGGCTGGTGACGAACGGATACTCCGACCCCGCCTATCCCGGCCTCGGCGGGACCGGCCGCACCGAGGTCACCGTCGCCGGCCCGGCGCAGCCGATCGCCAACCCGCCGAACGGCAACCCGGGCGCCCTGTCCTCGCTGCCGGGCGTCGGCGGGCAGGTCAGCACCTTCCTCGGCCGGTTCGCCGGCGACCTGCCCGGCCAGCACGCCCGGTTCGACTCCGCGCCGGTCGCCGAGGCCATCGAGGTGGTCGGCGCGCCCACCGTACGGTTGCGGATCGCCTCGCCGACCGGCGCCGCGACGGTCTTCGTCAAGCTCTTCGACGTCGACCCGAACGGCTCGGCGACGCTGAGCGGCGGGCTGGTCGCCCCGGTCCGGCTCACCGGCCTGCCGGCCGACATCGCGGCGGCCCGCCCGGTCACCGTGACGCTGCCGGCCATGGTGCGGCGCATCGACGCGGGCCATACCGTACGGGTCGTCGTCGCGACCTCGGACCAGGCCTTCCTCACCCCCGCCACCCCGGCGGTCCACACGGTCGTGGTGGAGCCGGCGGTGAGCCTGCCCACGGTGGTGGGCTCGCCGATCGCCAACCCGCAGGTCGTCTGGCGCTGGGTCCTGCTCGGCGTGCTGGGCGTGATCGTGCTCGGGCTCGCCGCGGTGCTCCTGCTGCGCCGCCGCCGGGAGACGCCGCCGGTCGCCGAGTTCGCGGACACCCCGCTGGTGGTCCGCGACCTGCGCAAGGCGTACGACGACGGGTTCGTCGCGGTCGAGCGGGTCGGCTTCCGGGTGGAGCGCGGTCAGGTCGTGGGCCTGCTGGGCCCCAACGGCGCGGGAAAGACCACCACGCTGCGGGTGCTCATGGGGCTGACGATGCCCACCTCGGGCGACGCGCTGGTGTTCGGGCGGCCACTCGTGCCGGGCTCGCCGATCCTCTCCCGGGTCGGCGCGCTGGTCGAGGGGCCGGGCTTCCTGCCGCACCTCAGCGGGTACGAGAACCTGCGGGCGTACTGGCGGGCGACCGGGCGGCCGCTCGAGGACGCGCATTTCGACGAGGCGCTGGAGATCGCCGGGCTGGGCGACTCGGTGCACCGGCGTACCAAGAACTACAGCCACGGCATGCGTCAGCGCCTGGCGATCGCCCAGGCCATGCTGGGGCTGCCCGAGCTGCTGGTGCTGGACGAGCCGACGGACGGGCTCGATCCGCCGCAGATCGCCGAGATGCGCCGCGTGCTGCGCCGCTACGCCACCGACGGACGGGCCGTCCTGGTGTCCAGCCATCTGCTGGCCGAGGTCGAGCAGACCTGCACCCACGCCGTGGTGGTGAACAAGGGGCGCATCGTCGCGGCCGGTCCGGTCGACGACATCGTCGGCGAATCGCCGTCGGTGCAGCTCACCGTCTCGGACGTGGCGGCGGCGACGACGGTGCTGGCGGGCCTGGACGTGCGCTCGGTGCAGCCGGACGGCGCCTCGGACCTGATCGTGGACATGAACGGCACGCCCCGTGAGGAGGTGGTGGCCTCCCTCGTGCACGCCGGCGTCGGCGTGGACCGGGTGGTGCCGCGCCGCCGCCTCGAGGACGCGTTCCTGGCCCTGGTGGGCGACAACTCGCGGGGAAGTGGGGACCGATGAGCAGCGCGGCCACCGGCTACAAGGCGTCGGCCACCCTGCCGCTGCGGGCCGAGATCAGGCGGCAGGCGACGCGGCGGCGTACCCATCTGGCCCTGGGCTTCATGGTCCTGCTGCCCCTGATCATCCTGCTCGCCTTCGAGTTCGGCGGGGGCGACGACGACGCCAACGGCGGCGGCTCGTTCGCCTCGCTGGTCGACCTCGCCACCTCGGGCGGGCTGAACTTCGCGCTGTTCAGCATCTTCGTGTCGGCGAGCTTCCTGCTGGTCGTGGTGGTGGCCCTCTTCTGCGGCGACACCGTGGCCTCGGAGGCGAGCTGGGGAAGCCTGCGCTACCTGCTCGCCATCCCGGTGCCCCGGGCCCGACTGCTCGGCGTCAAGCTGGTGGTGGCCCTGGGCTACTCGCTGACGGCCCTGCTCACCCTGGGCGCGACGGCCCTGCTGGTGGGCACGCTCCGGTACGGCTGGCACCCGCTCGGCAGCACGGTGGCGGCGGAGATCCCGGCCGGCGAGGGCGTCCTGCGCCTGCTGGCCATCCTGGGCTACCTCGCGGTGACCCTGCTCGGCGTGGCCGGGCTGGCCTTCCTGCTCTCGGTGCTCACCGACGCGGCCCTGGGCGCGGTCGGCGGCGCGGTCCTGCTCTGGATCCTGTCGAGCATCCTCGACCAGATCACCGCGCTGGGCTCGCTCCGTGACTTCCTGCCGACCCACTTCAGCGACGCCTGGCTGGGCCTGCTCTCGACACCCATGCAGACCGACGACGTGGTGAAGGGCGCGATCTCGGCGGTGTGTTACGCGACGCTGTTCTGGTCGATCGCCTTCTACCGCTTCACCCGCAAGGACGTGACGTCCTGAGCGTCGCCCTCGGGCCCTCGGTGGTCGAGGAGCTGCGCGAACCGGCCGGTCAGCGCCTTCTGGTGCGGGCGCGGGTGGAGCGGAGGCGGCGCAGCCGGCCGACCAGGACCGGGTCGTGCGCCAGGGCGGCGGGGTTGTCCAGCAGGCCGTTGAGGATCTGGTAGTAGCGGGTCGAGGACAGCTCGAAGGTGTCGCGGATCGCCTGCTCCTTGGAGCCGGCGTGCTTCCACCACTTCTGCTCGAAGGCGAGGATCTGCTGCTCGCGTTCGGTGAGGGCGGCCGGCGGCGGGGTGTCGGTGCCCGTGCCGGCCTCCTCGGCGTCGCGGGGGGCCGGCACGTGCTGCTGCTCGTTGAGGGCGGCGTCGGGCTGCATGGGTTACCTCAGGGTGGTGGAAGGCCGCGCGGAGGGGAACGCCACCATAGTGGCAGCCGGCGATGCCCGCCGCGCGCCTTCCGCCGAAGTTACCTCAGGTGATGTCTCGATTACGCATGGTCCACATTGCCGTGCCGAGCACCAGGGCCACCACGACGGCGAACACGCCGCCGGCCGCCGGCCAGGTGATGGTCATCGTCGGCGGCTCGCAGCCGTCCGGCGAGTTGACGCAGGGCGCGTTCCAGTCCTGCAGCTCGATGGACTTGTCCATCCAGGCGATCATCCAGGACGGGATCAGGTACGCCTCCATGAACCTGACCCTGGCCAGCGACAGCACCGTGCCCAGCCCGAACTGGAACAGCACGACCACGCCGATCGCGACACCCATGGCCACGGCCGTGTGCCGGCCGATGGACGCCAGCCCGAAACCGATCGCGCCGGCGGCGAGCACGAGTGCCAACCCGCGCAGCTCCATCAGCAGGATCGACTGCCACGCCCCCGGCGTCATGCTGTCCAGCGAGCCGCGCAGGCTCGCGATCGCCGCGAAGGCGCCGGTCCACACCGCGGAGAGCAGCACGGTCAGGCCGGTCAGCGTGACGAGCAGCGCGGCCAGCTTGGTGCCCAGCACCTGGAGCCGCCGCGGCCGCCACAGCAGCAGGTTCATCATGCCGCCGCTGTTCCACTCCGCGCCCACGAACGACGCGCCGAGGACGAACGCGGTCAGCGCCAGGAGCGCGGCGAGGGCCATCTCCATCGCCGGGAAATGGTCGCGGAAGTCGAAGGTGGGCGGCATGTAGTGCTCGGCCCGGTAATCCTCCTTGACCGGCGTCCACATGTCGGTGCACGTCGCGCCCGGTTGCGCCTGGCACTCCCTGCGCATGATCTCGGCCTGCGCCACATCCTGCTGGTACTGGCGGTCGGCGTCGGCCTGGGCCGCCGCGACGACCTCGGGGCTGGCCTTCTGGTTCGTGAAGAACATGCCGACCGCGATCGCCGCGAGCACGACGAGCAGACCGAGGACGAAGAAGCGGGTGAAGCGGCGCTTGGTGAACCGCCGGGTCTCTGCCGTGTACAGGCTCAATGTCCCCACCCACCCTGCGCCGGGCCCGCCGGGGCCATGACCGTCTGATCCACCTGCCGGTGCTCGCCCTCGACCGGCGCGGTGCCGGTGAGCTGGAGGAAGACGCTCTCCAGGTCGACCGAGACCGGGCTGAGCTCGGAGACGAAGAGGCCGTTGTGGGCGAGGACCCGGGTGATCGCGCTGGGCCGTTCGAGCCCGCTCACCATGAGGTGGTCGGTCTCGACGGTGACCTGGGCGCCCAGCTGACGCAGGAATCCGGCCGAGGCCGGGAGGTCGGCGGCAGACTCCAGGCGCACGCGTACGGACGAGGAGGCGTGCTGGGCCAGCACGTCGGCGACGGCGCCGGCCGCCACCCGCCGCCCGGCCGCGATGATCGTCACCGAGTCGCAGATGAGCTGGATCTCGGCGAGGATGTGGCTGGAGAGCACCACGGTCATGCCCGACTCGGCGAGGTTGCGCATCAGCGTGCGCATCTCGCGGATGCCGCCGGGGTCGAGGCCGTTCGCGGGCTCGTCGAGAATGAGCAGCTTGGGGTTCTTGAGCAGCGCGGACGCCACGGCGAGGCGCTGCTTCATGCCGAGCGAGTACGTCTTGACCCGGTCGGTCGCCCGCTCCCGGAGCCCGACCAGCTCCAGCACCTCGAACACCCGCGCCCGGTCGACGCCGCCGGCGTCGGCCAGCAGCGACAGCGTGTCCTGCGCGCTGAAGTTGGGGAAGAACTGCGGGCTCTCGACGATCGCGCCGACCGAGCCGGCTACCTCGGGCAGCGCGGCGGGCACCTCGCGGCCGAGGATCGCCATCCGGCCCCCGTTCGGCCGGATCAGGCCGAGCAGGGTCCGCAGTGTGGTGGTCTTGCCGGAGCCGTTGGGGCCGAGGAACCCGTGCACCTGGCCCGCCTCGACGACCATGTCGAAGCCGTCCAGCGCCCGGCGTACCCCCTTGCGGCTGCGGTAGGTCTTCTGCAGACCCTGGATCTCAAGGACGGCGGTCACGCCGCACCTCCCCGCTTCGTGGGAATGACGTTCGTCACCCTATGCACCCGGCGCCACCCCGGGTGCTCACACCCTGGGACGTTCCCTCTGACGCACCGAGGCGGCCACGTAAGGTGGCGGTAGCACAACTGAATACCTCATCCAGAGGGGCTGAGGGATACGGCCCGATGACGCCCCGGCAACCACCGCGCTCGACTCGACGACGAGGCCAGCGCGCGGCAGGTGCTAATTCCGTCCCGGCGCCGGGTCCGCCCGCGCCCGGGAAAGATGAGAAGGAGCCTCGCATGACGTCGACCGTCGACGCCCCCGCCACCAGCCCCGCCCGCGCCCTCGTCTGCCGCGGCTGCGGCACGGAGTTCCCCCTCGCCGCCCAGCACGCCTGTTACGAGTGCTTCGGACCGCTGGAAGTCGCGTACGACGACGCCGCCCTCGCCGCCGTCACCCGGGAGCACATCGAGGCGGGCCCGCAGAACATCTGGCGCTACGCCGCGCTGCTGCCCGCCGGCCAGGACCCCGCCACCCGGGTCACCCTCGACCCGGGGCTGACCCCGCTGGTCGAGGCGCCCGCCCTGGCCGCGGAGATCGGGCTGCGCGCCCCGCTGTGGGTCAAGGACGACTCGGCCAACCCGACCCACTCCTTCAAGGACCGGGTCGTCTCCGTCGCCCTCACCGCCGCCCGGGAGCTCGGCTTCACCCGCTTCGCCTGCGCGTCCACGGGCAACCTGGCCAACTCCGTCGCCGCGCACGCCGCCCGCGCCGGAGTGCCGAGCATCGTCTTCATCCCGGCCGACCTCGAGCCCGGCAAGGTCATCACCTCGGCGGTGTACGGCGGCGACCTGGTGGCCATCGAGGGCTCGTACGACGACGTGAACCGGCTCTGCGGCGAGCTCGTGGAGACCGACGAGTTCGAGGACACCGCCTTCGTCAACGTCAACGTGCGCCCGTTCTACGCCGAGGGCTCCAAGACCCTCGGGTACGAGGTGGCCGAGCAGCTCGGCTGGCGCATCCCCGCCCAGGTGGTCATCCCGATGGCGTCCGGGGAGCTGCTCACCAAGGTGGACAAGGCCTTCGCCGAGCTGGTCGAGATCGGCCTGGTGGAGGCGCCCGAGGGCGGCTGGACGGTCTTCGGCGCCCAGTCCGCCGGGTGCAACCCCATCGCCGCCGCCCTGCACGGCGGCACCGACCGGATCGTCCCGGTCAAGCCGACCGGCATCGCGAAGTCGCTGAACATCGGGGACCCGGCGGCGGGCGCGTACGCGATCGAGGCGGTCCGGCGCACCGGCGGCTGGATGGACTATGCGGACGACGACGAGATCCGCGAGGGCATCCGCCTGCTCGCCCGGACCACGGGCATCTTCGCGGAGACGGCCGGCGGCACGACCGTGGCGGTGCTGAAGAAGCTCGTGGAGAGCGGCCGGCTCGACCCCGAGAAGGAGACGGTCGTCTACAACACCGGCGAGGGTCTCAAGACCATCGACGCGGTCGCCGAGCTGGTCGGTCCGACCCACCGGATCAAGCCCTCGCTGCGCGGGGCGCGCGACGCCGGGCTGCTGGGATAACACTGTGTAGCGAGCTATCTGCCGTACGTCAGGAATTCCTTCCCGCGAGGTCTTGCGCAAGGATCTCGGTGTCGGCAGGATGCTCTACGCGGGAGGACGCGACGCCGTACGTGGCCCCACCTTCGAGCTTGGCGACAATCTCTCGGGGCCCAACGACCCAGTGCCGGAGGCGCTGTGCGCGCGTCCTCCCGACCAAATCTCAGCGCCCGCGCAGCATCCTGCGGATCCAGGGGCGCAGTGCCACCTCCGGGTAACCGCCCTTGCCGAGTCCGGCGTGCCGCTCGAAGACGTTGCGGCTGCCGTAACTTCCGGTAGCCACCCAGGAATAGCCGCAGGCCACCCAGTACGCGGGCCAGAACAGCGGGCCGAGGACGGCGTACTGGCCCACGTGCCGGCTCTCGTGGGCGAGCAGGTCGGCGCGGTCGGCGTGCAGCAGCCACTCCGCGGTCCGCCTCGTGATGATCACCGAACCGACGGTGAAGCAGGTCGCGGGCGGCAGCCTGCGCCGGTATCCCTCGGCGACCAGGAGGCCGTCGGGGCCGCGGCGGATCCTCGCACCGGTGAGGACGGCGACGGCCAGGCCGGCCGCCGTGGTGCCGTTGAGCGCCGTGAGCAGGGCCCGCGCCAGCGGCCACCGGCGCGACGGCCGCCCCGGTCCGCCCGGTGGCCGCGGCGCCGGGACCCCGGTGGTCATGCCCGGCGACGCATCTGGAGCTCCTGGAGCCCCGGGACGACCGGGTGCGGCACCCGCACGCCGGTGTCCTCGAAGCCGAGTCGCTCGTACGCCCGGACCGCCCGGTCGTTGCCGATCACGACCTCGAGCATGAGCTCCCGCCGCCCCACCGACAGCGACCACTCGGCCACCGCCTCCACGAGGGAGGCGAGCACTCCCCGGCCCCGGTGCGCCGGTGTGACGTAGACCGCGAAGACCACCGTCGCGGCCGGATCCTCGGGGAGCACGGTGCCGCCGGCGTGACCGATCAGCCGGTCGCCCGGCCCGGCGCCGCCGCCGGTCCGGTCGTCCGGCCCGGCGCCGCGTCGAGGTGCCGGGTCGGCGACGAACTGGGCGAGCTGCACGCCCGACGAGGCCTGCACGATCCGGCGCCGGTAGTCGGCGTGCGGACGGGCCGCCGCCTGCGCCAGCGTCTCGAGGAACGCCAGCGGGCTGTCGGCCAGCATCTCCAGCCGCAGGGCGCGCATCCGGGCCGCGTCGCCGGGGGTCACCCGGTGCACGGTGAGTGCCGGCGCCAACGTGCTGGTCATGCTGCCTGCCTACCCGGTGACGTCGAACCAGGCAACCCGGACGCGGATTCCCGGCGGATCAGGCGACCCCGCGAGGGGCCCCGCGGGTGGTCGTTGTCCTTGCACTCGACCCACGAGAGTGCTAAACAAGTCCTTGGCACTCGCGCCACGTGAGTGCCAGCAGGTCGGGACGGTGGGGTCGCGGCCACGGCGCCGCCATCGGTGCCGGGGCACGGGACCGGTCGTCGCGGGCTATCCGGCTCGACCTGAGGACGTCGCATCGCCAGGTGGCGACGTCCGCAGCGTTTCCTCAACGTGCGGAGGGCGGGGCCGAGCAGGCCCGGCACCGCGAATGTCCAGGAGGACACAGCCGTATGGCCAAGATCATCGCATTCGACGAGGAAGCTCGTCGCGGCCTCGAGCGGGGCATGAACCAGCTCGCCGACGCCGTCAAGGTGACGCTCGGCCCCAAGGGCCGCAACGTCGTGCTCGAGAAGAAGTGGGGCGCGCCCACCATCACCAACGATGGTGTGTCGATCGCCAAGGAGATCGAGCTCGAGGACTCCTACGAGAAGATCGGCGCCGAGCTGGTCAAGGAGGTCGCGAAGAAGACCGACGACGTCGCCGGTGACGGCACGACGACGGCGACCGTCCTCGCCCAGGCGCTGGTCCGTGAGGGTCTGCGCAACGTCGCGGCCGGCGCGAACCCGATGGCCCTGAAGCGGGGCATCGAGGCCGCCGTGGCCAGCGTCTCCGAGGGTCTCTCGCAGCTCGCCAAGGACGTGGAGACCAAGGAGCAGATCGCCTCCACCGCGTCCATCTCCGCCGGTGACTCCACGGTCGGCGAGATCATCGCCGAGGCCATGGACAAGGTCGGCAAGGAAGGCGTCATCACCGTCGAGGAGAGCAACACCTTCGGGCTCGAGCTGGAGCTCACCGAGGGTATGCGCTTCGACAAGGGCTACATCTCGGCGTACTTCATGACCGACGCCGAGCGGATGGAGGCCGTCTTCGACGACCCGTACATCCTCATCGCCAACAGCAAGATCTCCGCGGTCAAGGACCTGCTGCCCGTCCTCGAGAAGGTCATGCAGGGCGGCAAGCCGCTGATCATCATCGCCGAGGACGTCGAGGGCGAGGCCCTGGCGACCCTGGTCGTCAACAAGGTCCGTGGCACCTTCAAGTCCGTCGCCGTCAAGGCCCCGGGCTTCGGTGACCGCCGCAAGGCCATGCTCGACGACATCGCCATCCTCACCGGCGGCACGGTCATCAGCGAGGAGGTCGGCCTCAAGCTCGACGCCGCCGACCTGAGCCTGCTGGGCCAGGCCCGCAAGGTCGTCATCACCAAGGACGAGACGACGATCGTCGACGGTGCCGGCAACGCCGAGCAGATCCAGGGCCGGGTCAACCAGATCCGCGCCGAGATCGAGAAGTCGGACTCCGACTACGACCGTGAGAAGCTGCAGGAGCGCCTGGCCAAGCTGGCCGGCGGCGTCGCGGTCATCAAGGTCGGCGCGGCCACCGAGGTCGAGCTCAAGGAGCGCAAGCACCGCATCGAGGACGCCGTGCGCAACGCGAAGGCGGCCGTCGAGGAGGGCATCGTCCCGGGTGGTGGCGTCGCGCTGGTGCAGGCCGGCAAGACCGCGTTCGACAAGCTGGACCTGACCGGCGACGAGGCCACCGGTGCCAACATCGTCAAGGTCGCGCTCGACGCCCCGCTGCGTCAGATCGCCGTGAACGCCGGCCTCGAGGGCGGCGTCGTGGTGGAGAAGGTCCGCAACCTCGAGTCGGGTCACGGCCTCAACGCCGCGAACGGCGAGTACGTCGACCTGCTGGCCGCGGGCATCATCGACCCGGCCAAGGTCACCCGCTCGGCGCTGCAGAACGCCGCGTCGATCGCCGCGCTGTTCCTCACGACCGAGGCGGTCGTGGCGGACAAGCCCGAGAAGGCGGCGGCCCCGGCCGGCGCTCCGGGCGGCGGAGACATGGACTTCTGAGTCCACCAGCCACACCGCAGACGGGCCGTCCCTTCGGGGGCGGCCCGTTTGTCATCGGGTCAGTTCCGGTCTGGAACGGGCTATGCTGGATGGCGTGCGACGGGTCGATCTCGCGGACGCGGACTGCGGCATCGCGCAGGCGCTCGGCGTGCTCTCGGACTGGTGGACGTTCCTGATCGTGCGCGACATCGCCGGCGGCGTGACCCGCTTCGACGCGTTGCAGCGGGAGCTGGGCATGAGCCGTCGCGCGCTCACCGAGCGGCTCGGCGGCCTGGTCGAGCACGGCGTGCTGCGGCGGGTGCCGTATTGCGAGCATCCGCCCCGATACGACTACCTGCTGACGGCCAAGGGCGAGGGGTTGCTGCCCGTACTCATCGCCCTGCAGGACTGGGGCACCCGGCACGTCATGGGTGACGGCTCGCTGACGGCGACGGCCGCACCCACCTCCGCCGAGGCGCAGCGGGTGCACCGCCTGGTCGGTCACCGCATCGCGCACCTGGCGGTCGAGGCGCCCACGGTCCTGTACTTCTTCCCCGGCGCCTACGCTCCCGGGACTCAGGGATATCCGCCCGGCTGGGCGGACATTCCGGGCGCCGGTGGCTGCACCCTGGAATCGACCACGTATGCCGCGCGGGCCGCCGACTTCGCCGCGCACGGCGTCGGGATCCGCGGCGTCAGCACCCAGCGGCCGGACCAGCTCGACGCGTTCGCGGCGTACGCGAAGCTGCCCTTCCCGCTGGTGTCGGACTCCGACGGCAAGCTGGCCGCCGGCCTGCGCCTGCCGACCTTCCGGGCCGGCGGCACCGACCGGTTCAAGCGCCTGACGCTGCTCGTCGACGCCACCACGACGATCCGCGCGGTCCAGTTCCCGGTCACCGACCCCGCCGGATCCGTCGCCGAGATGCTCGACATCGTCAAAATGCGAGCTGAGAAACATCCCTCTCCGGTGTGACCGCGGACGGCGCTACGGTAAGACCGTGCGTTCTCCCTCCGTGTCCCGGTATTCGGCCGGGCGGCTCTCGCCGGTCCGCCGCGTCGCCGACCTCAAGCGCCTGCGCGACGAGCAGTTCGACGTGCTCGTCATCGGCGGCGGTGTCACCGGTGCCGGGGCCGCCCTGGACGCCGCCTCCCGCGGCCTGAGCGTGGCCCTCGTGGAGGCGCGCGACCTGGCCTCCGGCACGTCCAGCCGGTCCAGCAAGCTGATCCACGGCGGCCTGCGCTACCTCGAGCAGCTCGAACTGCACCTCGTGCACGAGGCGCTGACCGAGCGCGGCCTGCTCACCAGCCGCCTCGCCCCGCATCTCGTGCGGCCCGTGCCGATCCTCGTCCCGCTCGAACCGGCCTCACCGCCCGCCCGGGTGTGGCACCGCCTCTACTACGGGCTCGGCGTCGCGGCGTACGACGTGTTCGCCGGCGTGTTCGGCTCGGGCCGTGGCATGCCGCTGCACCGGCACCTGACCCGCGACGGAGCTCGGCACATCTTCCCCAGCCTGCGCGCGGACCGCATCACCGGCGCGATCCGCTACTACGACGGGCAGGTCGACGACGCCCGCCTGGTGGTCAACCTGGCCCGGACCGCCGCCAGCCTGGGCGCCGCCGTGGTGACCAGCGCCCGGGTCACCGGCTTCATCCGCGAGGCCCGCGAGGTCGTCGGCGTACGGGTACGCGACCTGGAGGCGCCCGGCTCGCCCGAGATCGAGGTGCGCGCCCGCACGGTCGTGGCCGCCACCGGGGTGTGGAGCGACGACATGTCGCGCATGCTCAGCGACGTCGGCGTCCGCCCCGGGCTGCGGGTCCGCGCCTCCAAGGGCGTGCACCTCGTCGTGCCGCGCTCGGCGATCACCGGCGACGCCGGGCTGATCCTGCGCACCCCGACCTCGGTCCTGTTCGTCATCCCGTGGGGCGGACACTGGATCATCGGCACCACCGACACCGACTGGCAGCTCGACAGGTCGCACCCGGCCGCGTCCGCCCGCGACATCGCCTACCTGCTCGACCAGGTCAACACGGTGCTGGACCGCCCGCTCACCACCGACGACATCGAGGGCGTCTACGCCGGCCTGCGGCCCCTGCTCTCCGGCGAGGCCGACTCCACCTCGAAGCTGTCGCGCGAGCACGCCGTGGTCGAACCCATGCTCGGGCTGC
Source organism: Couchioplanes azureus (assembly GCF_014648355.1). Lineage (GTDB taxonomy): Bacteria > Actinomycetota > Actinomycetes > Mycobacteriales > Micromonosporaceae > Actinoplanes > Actinoplanes azureus. Next base: position 899,251 of record NZ_BMQY01000001.1, on the reverse strand, counting down.
TGCTCGTCGCCGGCGGCAAGTACACGACCTACCGGGTGATGGCCGCCGACGTCATCGACCGGGCGGTCCGCCGGCTCGGCATCGACCGGCCGTCCCGCACCGACCAGCTCCCGTTGCTCGGCGCCGACGGCTACCAGGCGGCGTGGCGCGACCGGCAGGACATCGCCCGCCGGCACGGCGTCACGGCGGGGGTGGTCGAACACCTGCTGGAGCGCTACGGCACCCTCTCGGTCCACCTGCTCGCCATGATCGCGGCCGAGCCGGCTCTCGCCACGCCGCTCACCGGCGCCCCCGAATACCTGGCGGCCGAGATCGCGTACGCGGCCACCGCCGAGGGCGCCCTGCACCTCGACGACGTGCTCACCCGCCGTACCCGGATCTCCATCGAGACCCCGCACCGCGGCGCCGAGACGGCCCGGCACGCCGCCGAGGTCATGGGTGACGCGCTGGGCTGGGACGAGGCCGTGCGGGCCCGCGAGATCGAGCACTACCTCGCGCGGGTCGAGGCGGAACGGCAGTCGCAGAAGATGCCCGACGACCTCACGGCGGACGCGGCCCGGCTCGGCGTCCCGGACGTCCGCGGGTATGCCGCGGACCGCGGGACGGATCTGCTGCACGTCGACCGGTGATCCTCGTCGACGAGCCGCGCTGGCCGGCCCGGGGACGCCTCTGGTCGCACCTGGTCAGCGACGTCTCGTTCGCCGAGCTGCACGTCTTCGCCGAGCTGCTCGGCGCGCCCCGGCGCGGGTTCGACCGCGACCACTACGACATCCCGGAATCACGCTTCGCGATGGCGTTGTGGCTCGGCGCGACCCTGGTGTCGTCCCGCGAGCTGTCCGCCCGCCTGCGCGAGGCCGGCCTGCGCCGCCCGAAGCACCTCAGCCGTCCCGGCCCGCGTCGGCCCCGGCCGGCGCCCTGAGCGCCGCCGTGCCGGCCGCTGCGGGGAGCGGCCCGGCGCTGTGCGCTGCTCAGCCGGCCAGGGCCCGGAGCTCCTTCTCCAGGTTGGCCCGGGCGCGGGCCTCCCACGCCTCGTGCAGCGGGGCGTGCCGGTAGATCGCCGGTAGCTCCAGCAGCGACACGAGGACCTGAGCCCGGGCCGCCCGGAAGGTGTCGTCCGGCACGTGCGCGTACTCGCGGCGGATGGCCTCGGTGTAGGCCGCGTACCGGTCCGGCTCGGCGGCCAGGATGGCGAGATCCGCGTCGCAGAGCAGCTCGCCGTCCGGGTCGTTCTCCGCGGTCGCGTGGCCGGCGGTCAGCCCGACCAGGCGCGCCACCTCGGCCGCGACCTCCGGCGGGGTGCCCAGCGTGGTCAGCAGCCCCTCCGCGAACTCGGCGCTGTCGCGCTCGTTGGCGTCGCCGAGGGCCCGGGGGTCGTAGATCGCGTCGTGCATCCAGGCGGCGAGGCGTACCCGGTCCGCAGCGGCGGCCAGGTGCGCGTACTCGTCGACCACGTCCAGCACCGCGGTCAGGTGGCTCACGTCGTGGTACTGCCGCTGCGGCTCCGACCAGCGGCCGAGCAGGTAGCCGCCGGCGGCCTGGAGATCCGGCTCCGCGGCGGACGCTCCGGCGCCGCGGGCCGCGGCCACCCAGCGGTCGAGAAGAGTAGTCACGGCCGCCATCCTGGCACGTGGTCTTGATCCGTTGCGCGGCCGTGGGGCCGCCGGGGGCGGGACGGGGTGGCTACGCTGGCGGCATGGCCGATGAAGCTCCCGGAGGATCGCCCGACGCGGCGCCGCACCCGGCATTCGGGGCACATCCGGGCCCGGCGCAGCCGGTGACCGGTCCCGCCGCTCCCGCCGAAACGGCCCCGCTCGCCGCCGCCCGGCCGGCCCCGTCGGACGCCGCCCAGCCGGCCCCGCTCGCCGCCGCCCGGCCGGCTGCGTCGGATGCCGCCCGGCCGGGGCCGTCGGACGCCGCCCAGCCGGCCCTGCTCGCCGCGGCCCAGCCGGCCGCGTCGGACGCCGCCCAGCCGGAGCCGGGCGACCCGGGCCACCGGCCGCCGGATCTCGCGCACCTGCCGCCCATGCCGGGCCGCCCGGCCGGGTGGCGCCGCTGGCTGCCGCTCGTGGGCATCATCGGCTTCATCGCCGTCTGCGCGGTCGCGATGCTGGTCATCCTCGGCATCAGCAACGGCCCGGTCGGCCTGGTCGTCGGCCTGACCGCCGCCATCCTGCCGGTGCCGGTGCTGGTCAGCTGCTTCCTGTGGCTGGACCGCTACGAGCCGGAGCCGATCCGCTACCTGGTCTTCTGCTTCGCCTGGGGCTCGGCCGTCGCCACCCTGGTGGCCATCGGCGTCAACAGCGGGGCCGCGTGGGCCTTCGACAAGCTGGGCCTGCCCGAGGCGCTGGTCGCGGTTCTCGTGGCACCCTTCATCGAGGAGTCGATGAAGGCGCTCGGCCCCTTCCTGCTGTTCTGGCGCCGCCGCCGGGAGTGGTCCGGCATCACCGACGGGATCGTCTACTGTGGCCTCTCCGCCCTCGGGTTCGCGATGGTGGAGAACGTGCTCTACCTGGGCGGCCACGGCTACGCGGCGGGCGCGGACCAGTACGGACCGGCCACCGGCGTCCAGAACCTCTTCTTGATCTTCATCGTCCGCATCCTGTTCACCGGCTTCGCGCACCCGCTGTTCACGGCGATGTCCGGCATCGGCCTGGGCGTCGCGGCACGCTCGGCGGACCGCCGGGTGCGCTGGCTCGCGCCGATCGCCGGCCTGCTGCTCGCGATGATCCTGCACGGGCTGTTCAACCTGCTGCCCACGCTCTCGGTGGCGACCGGCGAGACCATGATCATGCTGTACGGGTACCTCGGCTTCATGGTCCCGTTCTTCTTCGCGGCGCTGGGCTTCGCGATCGCCTTGCGCGGCTACGAGGGGCGGCTCAGCGAGCGGATCCTGCCGTACTACGTGCGGGCCGGCTGGCTGTCCCCGCCGGAGGTGGCGACGCTGGGCAGCCTGGGCCGCCGGCATTCCGCCCGGCAGTGGGCGAAGCGGGTCGCCGGCGAGCCGGGCCTGCGGGCCATGCGCGGCTTCCAGTCGGCGTCCACGCAGCTCGCCCTGCTGCGCGACGGCATGCAGCGCGGCCTCCACCGCGGTCCCGACGAGCTGCGCCGGGCGCAGGACGAGGAGCGCAAGCTGCTCACGGACATCTCGGGCTACCGGTCGGTCTTCGTGGGCCGCGACCCGCGGATGCCGCACGCCTTCTGGGACGGGGCCAGCTACCAGATCGCGTTCCCGGACGGCGTGACCCGCACGGTCAGCCCGCCGGACGAGCCGGTCGTTCCGGTCCCGGTGCGCATGACACCCCCCACGCCGGTGTACGCCGGCTACGGCGCGCCACCAGGCTTCGGCGCACCGCCGCCCGGCTACAGCGCGCCGCCCGGCTACAGCGCGCCGCCCGGTTACGGCCCGCCGCCGGGCTACGGCCCGCCGCCCGGCTACGGCCCGCCGGGTTCCGGCCCCCCGCCCGGTTATGGGCCGCCGCCGGGCTATGGGCCGCCGGGTTCCGGCCCCCCGCCCGGTTATGGGCCGCCGCCGGGTTACGGCCCGCCGCCTGGGTATGGCGCGCCGCCCGGTTACTACAGGTAGAGGCCGGTCCCGTCGGACTCCACGCGGCTGGCCGCCACCGCGTGCACGTCCCGCTCGCGGAGCAGCACGTACTCCTTGCCGTGCAGCTCCACCTCCGCGCGGTCCTCGGGGTCGAACAGGACCCGGTCGCCGACGACGATGGACCGCACGTTCGGCCCCACGCCGACCGCCTTGGCCCAGGACAGGCGGCGGCCCATCGAGGCGGTGGCGGGAATGACGATTCCGGCGCTCGAACGACGTTCCCCTTCGCCGCCGTCGAGCCGCACGAGGACGCGGTCGTGCAGCATGCGGATGGGGAGGCCGGCCTCGGTCTGGGTGTCGGTGCTCACGGCAAGGACGGTACGCCCCGTGCCTGCCCGGAACGCGTGCCGGTCTCGACTACGGTGAACCGCGTGTCGACGGGCAAGGAGGTTGAGCGGTTGAGCCGCTTGCAGCGAGTACGGGCCAACCTTCGCAAGGCGTACGAGGCGGGCCGCGAATCCGTGCGGACGGCCCGGGTCGAGGCCGAGCGTCCGGCCGACGAGCCCGAGGCCGGGTACGAACCCCCGCCGCCGGTCGTCGAACACCACTCGACGACCAGCAAGGACGACGACGAGGTGCCGCACTCGCTGCGGATCGCCGCCGCCTGGTCGTGGCGGCTGATCGTGGTCGGCGTGGTGGGCTGGGTGCTGGTGCGCTTCATCGGCACGATCAGCATCGTGGTGGTGCCGCTGGCGATCGCCCTGCTCCTGTCCGCGCTGCTGGCCCCGGCCGTGGGCTGGCTGCTGAAGCTGCGGCTGCCGCCGTCGCTGGCCACCTTCCTGGTGCTGATCTGCGGGATCGGTGCGGTCGCCGGCACGCTGACCCTGGTGGTGAACCAGTTCGTCGACGGGGTGCCGCAGCTCACCGAGAACGCCAGCCAGGGCATCCAGCAGATCCAGGAGTGGGCCCGCAACGGGCCGCTGCACCTCAACGACGACCAGGTCACCCGGGCGATCGAGTCCGGCCGCGACTGGATCGACTCGCACACCTCCCAGCTCACGGCGACCGGCTTCGCGACCGCGGCCACCCTGGCGGAGGTCCTGACCGGGGCGCTGCTGGTGATCTTCGCGACCTTCTTCTTCCTGCGCGACGGCCGCAAGATCTGGCGCTTCCTGGTGCGGCTCTTCCCGGTCGCCGCCCGCTGGAGCCTGTCGGACGCCGGCGACGCCTCGTGGGCGACGCTCGGCTCCTACGTCCGGGCGACCGTGCTCGTGGCCTTCATCGACGCGGCGGGCATCGGCCTGGCGCTGGTGATCCTGGACGTGCCGTTCCCGTTCCCGCTCGCGGCGCTGGTGTTCCTCGGCGCCTTCATCCCGATCGTCGGCGCCAGCGTCTCCGGCGCGGTGGCGGTCCTGGTGGCGCTGGTCGACCAGGGCTGGATCGTCGCCCTGATCGTGCTCGGCGCGGTGATCGTGGTCCAGCAGGTGGAGGGCCACATCCTCCAGCCACTGATCATGGGCCGGGCGGTGGCCATCCACCCGCTCGTCGTGATCATCGGCATCGCGTCGGGGGTGGTGCTGGCGGGCATCGTCGGCGCGCTGGTCGCGGTGCCCCTGATCGCGGTGCTGAACACGGGCATCCGCCGGCTGGCCCGCCGCCGCCCGGAGATCCCCCCGGACGCGGTCGTGGTCACCGCCGGCGACGTGCACCCCTGACCGGAGACGGTCACCCCGCTGACCCGCCGCACCAGGGGTGACCGGCCGTCGGCGACTAGCGGTTGAGCAGGTCGTACGTCTTCTCGGGCGCGTCCCGGATCTCACCCTGCGGCTTGGTGGTCGGCTTGGCCGCGCCGTAGTCCTTCAGCTCGACGACGCGCCGGTGTGCCGGCGCGTCCGTGGTGGCGGGCAGGTCCACGGCCAACCGGGTCAGCCGGCGCCGGCCGTCGAGGGTCGCCTCGAACGGTACGGTCCTGGCGGCGCTCCCCATGGCGGTGATGTCCGACTGCAGCCAGGGCGTGTTGTGGAGCGGTACGGCCGACAGATCGACCGTTCCCTTGATCACATCGCCGGTCCGCTGCGCGGTCACCACCGTGCTGAGCATCGCCGACGCGCCGCTGATGTCGGGCTGGTCGAGCCGCATCCCGCGGCTGCGACTGTCCGGCTTGATCTTGGTGGTGTCCACCCGCATCCAGAACTTGCCGCTGAGCGCCTCGTACACGGAGCGGAAGTCCGGTGGCAGATCCGCGAGGTCGACCCGGTCTTCCTTGGGCGTCTTGACGAGGAGCAACCGGTACTGCTTTTCGTCGACGAGGCGCACCTCCATCCGGCTGTCGCCGTCCTCCTTGTCCGGGGACGTGACGACGAGGGAGGCGCTGCGGCTCGGGAGGTGCATGGTGCCGGTCGTCTTCTCCTCGTGCCCGGTGGCGGTGAAGACGAAGTTGCCCTTCTGCAGCTCGGCCGCCGCGGCGGCCAGGTCCGCCCGGGCGCCGTCGGCCGCGGCGGCGCCGCCCGCGACGCTGCCGCTCGCGGCCGGGGCGCCGGTGGCGCCGGCCGTCGTGGAGTCGCTTCCGGCGCAGCCGGTGAGTCCCAGGCTCAGGACGGCTATCGCCGCCATGGCGTGCAGTGGCCCCCGTGCAAGATTCATGTCTGTCGTGCTCCGTGCTCGTCCGGCGAGATGGCCGGTGGATTGGTCGCCGGACGATAGCCGGTTCTCCGGCGTCGAAGCCGAACAATATTCGCGGGCGTGACCTTGGCTACTCGCGCCGCGGCGCGGGCAGGTGGGCGGGCGGCCGGCGGGTCCTCGTGGTTATCCGCCGGCGAGGCGGCGGAGGGCGCCGAGGGCCACGTCGGGCCGGGTCGTATACCAGAACGGGGGCAGGGACTTGCGGAGGAAGGCGCCGTAGCCGCGTGCCGTCTCCAGCCGGGAGTCCAGGACCGCGACGACGCCCTTGTCCGCCGTCGACCGGATCAGGCGGCCGACGCCCTGGGCCAGGCGCACCGCCGCGATCGGCACGCTCACCGAGGCGAAGCCGGAGCCGCCCGACGCGTCGACCGCGGCGGCGCGGGCGGCGGCCAGTGGCTCGTCCGGGCGCGGGAACGGCAGGCGGTCGATGACGACGAGCTGGCACGCGTCGCCGGGCACGTCCACGCCCTGCCACAGCGACATCACGCCGAAGAGGCAGCTCTCGCGCTGCTCCTTGAACTTGCGGACCAGGATCGGCAGCGTCTCCTCGCCCTGGAGCAGGACCGGGAGATCGGTCTTCGCGCGCACCAGCTCGGCGGCCTGGGTCGCCGCGCGGCGGGACGAGAACAGGCCGAGCGTGCGGCCGCCGAGGGCCTCGATCAGCTTCAGCAGCTCCTCGCCCGCGAGCTCCGGAAGGCCGGAGGCGGCAGGGCGGGGTAGGTGCGCGGCCACGTAGAGGATGCCCTGCTTCGGATAGTCGAAGGGGGAGCCCACGTCGAGGGAGCTCCAGCCGTCGCCGGACGCCGGCGGCGCGTCCGGGCTCAGGCCGGCGCCGGACCGGGCGGCCGGAACCGGCCCGGCCGGCCCCTTGTCCTGAGCGCCCGCCGCGGGCGCGGGCAGCCCGAGAGTGCGGGCCACGGTGTCGAAGCGGCCACCCAGGGTGAGGGTCGCCGAGGTGGCGACCACCGTGCGGTCGTCGTACAGGCTGGTAGCCAGCGTGCCGGCGACCGAGAGGGGCGCGACCACCAGGGCGCGGCGGCCGTTGCCGAGGTCGTTCTTCTCGACCCAGGCGACGTCGAACTCGGACTCCTCCAGGAGGCGCTGGGCGGTGGTGGAGAGCTCGTCGAGCGTGGCCTTGGCCTGCTGCTTGCGGACCGGGTCGGGGTCGTCGGACTTGATGTCGCCGATGGCCTCGAGCGCCGCGCGGGTCGCCGCGTCCACCAGCAGCACGGCCTGGTGCAGCAGCGGGGGCAGGCCGGTGGTCAGCCGGCCCGGCGGGATGTCCGCCAGGCCCACGATCAGGGAGTCGGCCGCCGCCGCCAGGGACTCGCCGGCGGCCGGGGGGATCAGCGGGCGGGCGCGTTTCGCGGCGCGTTCGACGGCCTCCGGGGTCAGCTCTGCCTGGGCGGCGGAGGAGACCCGGTCGGCCAGCTCGTGCGCCTCGTCGACGATCAGCAGCTTGTGCGGCGGCACGATGTGGCGGTCGGCCAGCATGTCGACGGCGAGCAGGCTGTGGTTGGTCACCACGATGTCCGCCTCGCGGGCCCGGGCCCGGGACGCCTCGGCGAAGCACTCGGCACCGTACGGGCAGCGGGCGGCGCCGACGCAGTCGCGGGCCGGCATGGAGACCTGCCGCCAGGCCGTGTCGTCGACGCCCGGGTCGAGCTCGTCCCGGTCGCCGGTCGCCGTCTTCTCCGCCCAGTCCCGCACCCGCTGGATCTGCTTGCCGAGCCGGCCCGCCTCGCCCAGCCACTGGGTGGCGCGGGCGGGCGCGTCGTCGAAGAGCGTGTCGGCCGGCTCCTCCTCGTCGGCGTGCTCGAGCTTCGCCACGCAGAGGTAGTGGTGGCGGCCCTTGAGAACGGCGAACGTCGGGCGGCGGCCGAGGAGCGGCTCGACGGCGTCCGCCAGCCGCGGCAGGTCGTGCTCGACGAGCTGGTTCTGCAGCGCCAGCGTCGCCGTGGAGACCACCACCGGGCCGTCGACCAGCAGTGCGGGAGTCAGGTACGCGAGGCTCTTGCCGGTGCCCGTCCCGGCCTGCACGAGCAGGTGCTCGCGCTGCCGCACGGCCCGCTCGATCGCCGTGGCCATGCGCTCCTGACCAGGGCGGGAGGCGCCTCCGGGGACCGCGCCGACCGCGGCGGCGAGGAGGTCGGAGGCGGCGGCGGTGGTACGGCGGGACCTGGCGGGGGCAGTCACGTCGAAGACCGTACCCGCCACCACCGACGAAACCGGCGCACCGCTAGGGTCTTGTCATGCCGAGCGAGATGGTCCGGGTGGTCTACACCAAGTTCGACGGATCCGCCCATCGGGACTATCCGGCACGCCGGCTCAACGAGGACGACCTCGGCGTCTGGGTCGGCGTGACGCGGGGCACGGCGTCGGTCTACCACGGACAACCCTCGGTGGAGCAGATCCCGTTCGTGCTGCTCATCCCGCACAGCGCGTGGTGGACCGGGATGTTCAACCCGCCGCCGCGCACCAGCGAGGTCTACTGCGACATCACCACCCCGGCGCGCTGGGAGGATGACACGGTCCACATCGTGGACCTGGACCTCGACGTCTCGCGCCGGCGCGACTCGGGGCTGATCGAGCTGCGGGACGAGGACGAGTTCGAGGACCACCGGGTCCGCTTCGGCTATCCCGACGACCTCGTCGCCCAGGCGCATGCCGCCGCGCGGCGCCTGGTGGTGGCCCTCGGCGACGGCACCGAGCCGTTTGCTTCGGCGTACCGTAAATGGCTGTCAACGGTTCACGACTGAGCCGAGCTTCGCGGGGTTGAGCTGGTTGTAGAGGGCCGTGATGCGGCCGTCGGCGACGGCCACCGACAGCACCGAAAGCAGGTCGCGGCCGTCGGCGTAGCGGCCGGTGACCAGCACTCCCGCGTCCCCGTTGACCAGGACCGGCTCCGCCGTGGTGCCGGAGGCCTCGCGCATCAGCCGGCCGAAGATGCCGACCCAGAAACGTGCCACCTTGTCGCGGCCGAGGATGGCGTTGCGGCCGGCGCTCACCACGCCGCCGCCGTCGCCGACGGCCACGACGTCCGGCGCGAGCACCGCGGCGAGGGCCTGCATGTCGCCGCTGGCCGCCGCGGTCAGGAACGCCTCCAGGACCTTGCGCTGCTCGGCCAGGCCGGCGGTGTGCCGGGCCTGGCCGTCGGCGACCGCCCGGCGTCCCCGGGACGCGTGCTGGCGCGCGGCCGCCGGGCTGGTGTTGAGCACGGTCGCGATCTCCTCGAACGGCACCGCGAACGCGTCGTGCAGCACGACGGCGACGCGCTGCTCCGGGCTGAGCTTCTCCAGCACCACGAGCAGGGCGAGGCTGACCTCCTGCCGCTGGGTGACCCGCTCGGCCGGGTCGTCGAGCCGGGAGACGACCGGCTCGGGCAGCCACTGGCCGGGATAGGCCTCGCGGCGTACCCGTGCCGACCGGAGCACGTCCAGGCAGATCCGCCCGGTGATCGTGGTCAGCCAGCCGCGCAGGTCCCGGATGTCGTCGCCGGAGTCGCGCGCCCGGTGGTAACGCAGCCAGGCCTCCTGCACGGCATCCTCGGCCTCCGCGCGGCTGCCGAGCATCCGGTACGCCACCGCGAGCAAGTGCGGTCGTTCGGTTTCGAACTCGTCCACTACCGCCGGATCTCGTTTCGGTTTTCCGGGTCGGTCGAATGCGGACGGCATGGAGGAATTCTGCGCGACATTGCCCGGCCGCGGGTGTCACGTGTGACACAGTGGTTGGCACTATAGGGTCATTTGACCCGATTTGCTGGCCGAGGGACGGGGGTAGGACAGTGGCGGACAACGTGGCGACCCTCCTGGGCGGCCTGGCCGGCCTCGCCGGAGCCACCGGCGTGACGACCCTCGGGATCGCGGTGGCCCGCCGGCCCCGCCCGTACCTGCCGGCCGGGCACGCGCTCGCCGACGAGCGGGTCGCCGACCCGCTTCCGGACGTGCTGCGGCGCGGGCTCTCCGGGGTGTCGGTCCGGGTACGGCCCGGTCCGCACGGCGAGCTCTACCTCGGTCCGGGCGTGCCGCGGCCCGGGCGTACGCTGCGCCGGCTCGTGCTCAGCCCGCTGTTCGCCCGCGCCAAGGCCCGGGGTGGCCGGCTCTGCCGCGACCAGCGGGTGCCGTTCCGGTTGATCGTGGAGTTCACCGGACCTACCCGGGACGCGGAGACGCTGCTGCGGGCGTACCGGATGCTCGACCAGCAGCTGCGTGACCACGCGCCGCTGCTCAGCCGCTGCGTCGACGGCAAGCTGGACGCGGGCGCCGTCACCGTGACCGTGGCGGGCATCGTCGACGCCCGGGAGCTGCTCGCGACCGAGCGCGAACGGTACGCGTTCGCCGACGGCTCGTTCGACGACATCGGCTCCGTCGCGGCCCCGCCCACCCTGGTGCCGATGGTCAGCGAACAGTGGGCCCGGCGCTTCGGCTGGGACGGCTGTGAACCCATCCCGGCCGAGGAGCGGCACCTGCTGCACGCGCTGGTGCGCTCGGCGCACGAGGACGGCCGTACGGTGCGGATCTCGGGTCTGCCGTCCGGGTCGCGGCGGGCGCGGCAGGCGGTCTGGACCGAGCTGGGCGAGGCGGGGGTGGACGTCGTCGCCGACACCGATCACGCCGGCCTGGCCCGGCATCTGCGCCGTCATCCGGTGCGCCGGCCGCTGCCGGCGGTGCGCCGGCCGACGCCGCAACCGCGCCGGGATGTGGCACAGATCGTATAAAAGATCCACGAACTAGGCGGGCAAGGTTAACGCTAGATGAACGCGTACTGAACTGCTGCTGAGCAGGGGTAGGCGGGATCCGCCACAGCGGAGGCGTTACCTAGCATTCCCCGGGAATCCGCCAGACCCGTCCACCCCGTCAAACGAGGTTCGCGCCGTGAAGTTCTCCTTCCGCCCCACCGAGGGCGCCTTCTACGAGCTGTTCAGCCGGGCTGCTCAGAACCTCGTGCGGGGCACCGAGCTGCTGAACGAGCTGGCGCTGCCCGGCGTCGACGTGCAGTCGGTCAGCGACCGGCTGACCGACGTCGAGCACGACAGCGACCAGATCACCCACGATCTCTACAAGAAGATCAACTCCACCTTCATCACGCCGTTCGACCGCGAGGACATCTACTCGCTGGGCTCGCAGCTCGACGACGTCATGGACCACCTGGAGGCGGTCGGCAACCTGCTCTACCTGTACGGGCTCACGGAGCTGCCGTCCCTGCCCCGGGAGATGCACGAGCTGGTCACGGTGCTCGACCAGCAGGCCAAGATCACGGCCGACGCGATGCCGAAGCTCAAGACGATGAAGGGTCTCGAGGAGTACTGGATCGAGATCAACCGGCTGGAGAACGACGGCGACCGGGCGTACCGGATGCTGCTCGTACGCCTGTTCTCGGGCGAGTACGACGCGCTGACCGTGCTCAAGATGAAGGAGGTCGCCGACGAGCTCGAGGCCGCCTGCGACGCCTTCGAGCACGTCGCCAACACGGTCGAGACCATCACGGTCAAGGAGTCCTAGGCCTTGACCCCCGAGCTCGTAGCGGTCCTCGCGGTGATCCTCGCCGCGATGGCCTTCGACTACACCAACGGCTTCCACGACGCGGCGAACGCCATCGCGACCAGCGTCAGCACCCGGGCCCTGACCCCGCGGGTGGCCCTGGCCATGGCCGCGGTCGGCAACTTCGTCGGCGCCCACTTCGGCGCGGGCGTCGCCAAGACGGTCGGCGACGGCCTGGTCAAGCTGCCGATCGGCATCCCCAGCCTCGGCGTGGTCTTCGCCGGCGTGGTGGGCGCGATCGCCTGGAACCTCATCACCTGGTACTTCGGCCTGCCGTCGTCCTCGTCGCACGCCCTCTTCGGCGGCCTGGTCGGCGCGACCCTCTTCGCCACCCACGGCACGGTCGAGTGGGGCACCATCGTCGAGAAGGTGCTGATCCCGATGGTGGCCTCGCCCTTCGTCGGCTTCCTGCTGGGCTTCCTCGTGATGGTCGTCATCATGTGGACGTTCCGGCGCGGCCACCCCGGCAAGCTCAACCGCGGCTTCCGCGTCGCCCAGACCATCTCGGCGGGAGCCATGTCCATCGGCCACGGCATGCAGGACGCGGCGAAGACGATGGGCATCATCGTGCTCGCCCTCTACACCGGCGGCTTCCAGAGCGACGCCAAGCACATCCCGTGGTGGGTGTTCTGGACGTCGGCGGCGGTGCTCGCGGCGGGTACGTACGCCGGCGGCTGGCGCATCATCCGTACGCTGGGCCGCAAGATCATCGACCTCGGCCCGGCGGAGGGCTTCGCGGCCGAGACGGTCGCCAGCTCGGTCCTGTTCTTCAACGCCCTGGTCCTGAAGGCGCCGATCTCGACCACCCACACGATCACCTCCGCCATCATGGGCGTCGGCGCGACCAAGCGCCTCTCCGCGGTCCGCTGGAACGTGGCAGGCAACATCGTCATCGCCTGGATCACGACCTTCCCGGCGGCGGCGGCGATCGCCTGCATCGTCTACTTCTGCGTACGCCCGCTCTTCGGCTGAGCCGTCCGCGCGACGAGCCCCGCTCTCCTCTCGCGAGGAGGGCGGGGCTTTCGTCCCTGTGGTCCTTCGGCGTCCGCGGCAATCGATTTGACAACCGGCGGCTTGATGATCGACTCTGCGCTGCGATCGCGGGCCGGGAATCGGACGGGCCGGGCGCGTCTGCCGGGAGGAAATGCATGAGGATCAATACGGGTCGGCGTTGGCGTGCGGCGGTGCGGACACGGAGCCGCCGGGTGCTCACTGCCGTGGCTGCCGTCGTGGTCGCGCTGGCGGGCGCCGGCGTACCGGCGAGCCCGGCGCTCGCCGCGGAAGCGCCGTACACCCACGCCATCTTCACCAACCCGCTGGGCGACACCGCGGCGAAGGACAAGATCTTCACCCGCCTGCTGGAGCTGATCAACGGTGCCGAGACCGGCTCGACCATCCGGCTCGCCACCTACACGATGTACTCCCTGAACATCCCGAATGCGCTGGTGGCAGCGAAGCAGCGGGGCGTCAACGTGCAGGTGATCGCCGACTCGGACACCCTGGTCAACACGGCCAGTGTCGACGTGCTCACCAACGGCCTGGGCACCGACACCGCGAAGGCGTCGTTCTTCATGACCTGCCCGCCCAACCGGGGATGCATCGCGGACGCCGGCGACTGGTCGATCATGCACAACAAGTTCTCCCTGTTCACCCGGACCCTCGGGGTGGACAACGTGGTGGTGCAGACCTCCGTGAACCTGACCGGCGCGGGCTGGCGCGACGCCGGCATGGGCTGGAACGACGCGCTGGAGGTCGCCGGCAACAAGGCGCTCTTCGACTCGCTCGCCGGCTACTTCGGTGACCTCAAGGCCAAGCGGGTCGACAACAACTACTACGACACCCGCGACCCGCTGCAGGCGAGCACCGCCAAGGTCTTCTACTACCCGCGTGCCGGGGCCAGCCTGACCGGGGACCCGTCCGAGGACACCGTGATGACGATCCTCAACAACACGGAGTGCTTCGGCAACACGAGCGTCGGCACGTCCGGCGACCACCGTACGGTCATCCGGGTCACGATGACCGAGCTCGCCCTGTCGTACATCGCCGACAAGCTGGTCGCGCTCGACGCCGCGGGCTGCTACGTCCTGGTCAACCTGCGGTACGACCCGTCGAACGCCGGCCAGGGCACCGCTCTGGCCAAGCTGCTCAAGAAGACCACCAACGCCTACAACGGCGTCATTGTCCGGTACTACTGCGTAAGCGACCCGATCTGGATCCACTCGAAGAACTTCTCCATCGAGGGCAAGTACTACGGCAGGGGCGACCGGAAGATCGTGTGGACCGGCAGCCTGAACTGGAAGGGCGGCAGCCTGCGCGGCTCCGACGAGGTGATGCTGCAGCTGGAGGACCCCACGGTGCATGCCGCCTACGCACAGCAGTACAGCGCCGCGGCTGCGGCCGCCACGCACAAGCCGGCGAACACCGACGACGCCAAGCCGACCTGCTGAGCCGTCGGCGGGCCAGGCAACGGCGGCCACTGCGTGATCATCGACGGCTCGTGGAGCCGATCGGGAATCGTGCAGTGGCCGCCGGTCACCGCGCAGGCCGGGATCGGTGGCGGGTGGCGTCGGCCGAGGCGGCCGACCGGATCGCGGGCCGGTGCCGGTACTAGGCGAGCGTCTCGCAGAGGTTCTCCATCGTGCCGAGCCGCACCGGCACCTCGCGGCTGCCGTCCGGGTGCCTGATCACGACGAAGTCGCCGTGAGTGATGTAGTCGCCGCCGGGGAAGCCCACGTTGGACGCCTTGATCGGCAGGGCGTTGTGGCCGCGTAGCTGCGAGATCCGGGTGCCGTCCTCCAGGTAGTACACCCGGACGGAGCCGGTCGCGTCGCGGACGACCGACTTGTGGTTGCCGGTGTTGGTGTACCGGATCACCAGCACTCCCTCGAAGTCCTGCACCTTCGGCGAGCCGTCCGGGTAGGTCGCCGGCGTCCGCATCCGCTCGCGGTCACGGACGATGTCGCCCTTGACCTCGAAGGGGCACACGTCCCCGGCCGGGATGACGAACGGTGGCGTGCTCGTCGGCTCCCATCCGCCGCCGCCGCCGGTGCCGGATCCGGAGGCGGCAGCCGGCACCGCGGACACCGCCACCATCGCCGCCGCCAGAACAAATACCTTCGCCACGCGCATGTGTGGCCTCCCTCATGTCCGTTGCGCTGTCCCGGACATGGTGTGCTGATGCGCCGCGGCGGCTCCACGATTCGGCGCTCACCGAATGCTCGCGCCCGCACCGGCTCCCAGGAGGTCGGTGCCGAGTGCCGTGCGCTGGTAGAGCACCTGGCGACCGGCCCGGCGCGACCGGACCAGCCCCGACCGGCGCAGCACGGACAGGTGCTCGCTGACCGCCGCCACGCTCAGCCCGAGGTCCCGCGCGACCTGCGTGGTGGACAGCGGCAGGTCGAGCCGCGCCAGCAGCGCCGCCCGGCTGCGGCCGAGCAGATCGGCGACCGGCGGCGTCGCCGACCGGGCCGAGCCGTCCCAGACCTGGCCGACACCGCGCGGGCTGTAGACGAGCGTCGGGCACTGTGGATCGGTGTCGACCAGCAGTGAGGGCCAGGCGAACACGCACGGCACCAGCAGCACCCCGGCCCCGTCGAGCCGGCTCTGCGACTGCCAGGCCGGCCAGAGGATCCGCAACGCGTCGTCGGCGTATTCCAGCTCCGAGTGCAGGTTGCCCAGCAGCCGCACGATGCCGCCGGAGGTCAGCTGGTCGGCACGGTGGCCGATCTCGGCATCGAGCAGCCCGGCCAGCCGGGACCAGACCGGATCGATCGCCACCCGCCAGTAGGCCTGCATCTCGGCGGCCAGCCGGCCCAGGTGCCGCTCCGGA
Source organism: Couchioplanes azureus (assembly GCF_014648355.1). Lineage (GTDB taxonomy): Bacteria > Actinomycetota > Actinomycetes > Mycobacteriales > Micromonosporaceae > Actinoplanes > Actinoplanes azureus. The sequence continues at coordinate 883,656 of NZ_BMQY01000001.1, read as the reverse complement.
TCCTCGTACAGCGGCAGCAACGCCTCCGGCAGCGCGCCGTCCCCGGCGAGCAGCTCCAGCTGCGCACGGACGGTCGCCTCCGGCGTGCTGCGCACCCGGGCCAGCTCGTCGGCGAACCTGGTGTCCATCCGGCCCGGCGGCGGCGTCAGGAAGTCGGGCACGTATCGCCGGCCGGCGAGCAGCGGCCGCAGCAGGTCGAGCCGCAGGGCGGACACGGCCCCGCGCACCGATCGCACCCACGGCTGGTGCATCCGGGTCCGATCGGTGTGACCGGCGATCCGCATGCTGCTCATGAGCTCTTGCACGGGTGAGCGCGCGAAGCGGATCCGAGCCAGGTCACCCGGCTCGAACAACAGCTCGATCACCCATGCAACGATACCGATGTCCTGCCGGGACGGCGGCTAGGCTTCTCTCTGACCGGACTTACCGAACACGCCTCAGGGGCGACGAAGCCGGTACCAGCGGGGCCTGGTCATGTTCATGGGCCAGCCCAGCCCCTCGGTCTGCGCGGGATCCACCGCGACCAGCGTCCAGCCCGGGAAGGCCGACGTCACCTCGTCCGGTGAGACCCCACCCGCCAGCGACCGGAACCGGCTCGGCCCGAAGGCCAGCATCAGCAGCGTGGCCCCGGGGTTCGCGAGCGCCGAGAGGCCCCGCCCGACCGCCTGCCGCTGAGCGGCCCCGAAACCCTGGAAGCAGCCGACGTCGAGGAAGAAGTCGAACGTTCCCAGGGAAGCCGCCGCCAGATCGGTCGCGTCCGCCACGACGTAGGTGACGTCGTCGCCCTTGCTCCGGGCCGCTTCGATCGCGGCCGGCACGTAGTCGATCCCTGTGGCCTGCCAGCCCCGGCGAGCCAGCTCAGGGGTGAACTGGCCGCGACCGCAGCCGACATCGAGCGCCCGGCCCGGCGGACGCGAACGCTCCGCCTCCTCCCGGTCCAGCAGGGCCGCGATGCTGCCGGCGGCGGCCTTCCCGTAACGCTCCCAGGGGGTGACCCCCCAGCGGTACATGCGCGCGTAGTTCGTCATCCGGCCCCGCCTCCTCGCGCCATCGAAGCACATCGACGCGACCCGCCGGCCGGAGCTCAGGTGTCGAACTCGCCATCCCGGACAGCGTCGATGAATGCGGCCCACTCCGCCCCGGGGAAGACCAGAACCGGTCCGGCCAGGATGCGGATAGAGACGTTCGACAACTCGGTCGCTTGGAGGAGATGCCACACCTGTCTGCGCATCGTCACTTCGGGCTTCGGCTCCGCCATCAGCACCGCCTCGCTGATGATTGCCTCGACCGAAGGCGGGGTGGGAAAGGCGCGGGTCAGTAACTGTTGCCGGGACTGCTTCAATTCGATGCGCTTCTCGACCTCGTTCCTCGCTGGGCTGCTGACCTTCAAGGCCAAGCAGGCCTGGTGCCCCACCTGTGGCAGGACACTCGCCTGCCCCGGGTCGGTCCAGCACATGGATGCATCACCGGAACGAGAGGGACGAGGTTCGGACGATGCCGCGTAACGACCTGATCATCAAGCTCAGTGAAGAGGACAACGACTGCGTCACCGTCGACGTCGACGGCATTCTGATCGATGTCGACTCGGTGGCCCGGGACCGGGGCAACATCGTGCTCGTTCTCGATCCCGACGAGTTGCAGGCGACGCTGCGGCAGCGGAGCGGTGGGGAAGCCAGCGGTGGCGGAGGTAGTTTCCGGCGGGGCGATGAGTTCGGCGGGGCTCGGGAGTCTGAGTAGGCGTCGGTACCTTCGAGCAAAGGACGAGCGCCATGACTGCCATCGAGACCGCGACCGAGTCCGTCGGGCGGGGACTGCACCGTACGCTCTGGGGGCTTCAGGTGTTCCTCGGGTTGTTCCTCGTCGTCGCGTCGGCGGGGCCCAAGTTGGTGGGGGAGGCGACCGCCGTGCAGACGTTCGAGGACATGGGGGCCGCGACCTGGTTCCGCTACTTCATCGGGCTGGTGGAGCTGGCCGGGGGTGTGGGACTGCTCGTGCCGCGGCTTGCCGGGCCGGCGGCGGTGGGGCTGGCGCTGCTCATGGTCGGTGCCGCCGTCACTCAGGCCGTCATCCTGCACGGCGGTGCGCTGGTGCTCACGCCCGTGGTGCTGTTCGGGCTCTTCGTGTTCATCGCCTGGGGGCGCCGGGATTCGATTCGGGAACTGGCCGGCCGATGAGCCGGGCGACGAGCGGTAATCCGGTCGCCGGGGTCGGGGGCGCGGGCTAGGGTCCGCCGCATGCGGCTGGAGAAGATCACCCCGGAGAACTACGAGGCGGCGCTCGCGGTCACGGTGCGGCCCGACCAGGAGGATCTGGTGGAGCCGGTGGTCAAGTCGCTGGCGGAGGCGTACGTGTTCGCCGAGTACGCGTGGCCGCGGCTGATCCACGACGGTGACAAGGTGGTCGGCTTCCTGATGGCCTTCCTCGACATTCCCTGGGACCCCGCCCGTGATCCCGGTGACCTGCGGTCCGGCGTGTGGCGGCTGAACATCGCGGCGCAGGCGCAGGGGCGCGGATACGGGCGGTTCGCCGTCGAGGCCGTCTGCGCCGAGATCCGGGCCCGCGGCGGCGCTCGGGCGTACGTGACCTGGGAGCCGCGGCCCGGCGGGCCGGAAGACTTCTATCGGAAACTCGGCTTCCGGCCGACCGGTGAACGCAGCGGCGGGCAGACCGTCGGCGTGCTGGACCTCTAGGCGGGGTAGACGACGCCGATCTCGGCGCGGACGGTGTCCAGCAGGGTCATGACCTCCAGCGTGGCCGTGTGCGGGACGAGCGGGCTCTCGAGCAGCCCCTCGGCGAGGCAGCGCTGCACCTCGGCCGCCTCGTACTGGTAGCCGTTGCCCTCGAAGGGGAAGCCGAAGGTCTCGGTGTCCTCGCGGTGCAGGACGAAGGACCTCGGCGCGTAGAAGCCTTCCGGCAGGTCGATCCTGCCGTGGGTGCCGGTGATCGTGGCGGCGTTGCGGGAGGCTCCGGCGATGCTGCAGGTCAGGGCCGCCACCGCGGCCCGGTCGTAGCCGAGCAGGATGCCGGTGGTCTCGTCGACGCCCTCCGGGGTGCGGCGCGCCCAGCTCTGCACCGTCGACGGGGTGCCCAGCAGCAGATGCGCCAGGTGCACCGGGTAGACGCCGAGGTCGAGCAGGGCCCCGCCGCCGAGGGCGGGGTCGCGCAGGCGGTGCGTGGCCGCGAACGGGCCACGCAGGCCCAGGTCGGCGTGGATGGTGACGACGTCGCCGATGGCGCCGTCGGCGACCAGGGCCGCGACCTTGCGGACCGCCGGGTTGCAGCGCATCCACATGGCCTCCATCAGGAACAGCCCGCGGCCGCGCGCCTCCTGGACGAGCTCCGCCGACGTGGCCCGGTCCAGGGTCATCGGCTTCTCGCAGAGCACCGCCTTGCCGCCGGCCAGGCAGGTCGCCGCCGCCTCGCGGTGGTGGGCGTGCGGGGTCGCCACGTAGACGACGTCGACCTGCGGGTCCGAGGCCAGGCCGGCCCAGGAGCCGTGGGAGCGGGCGAACCCGTGCCGGGCGGCGAACGCGGCGGCCGCCTCGGGGGTGCGCGAGCCCACCGCGGCGAGCGAAGCGCCGGGGACCTGCGCGAGGTCCGCCGCGAAGGTGGCGGCGATACCGCCGGTGCCCAGGATGCCCCAGCGCGTGGTGGTCATGGTCGCCACCGTATCGCCGTGGTGGTGGCCGGCAGCCTTTGATCGGGTGGTGGATGGTGGGTGGGGCGGTTGGATGGGGAAGGATCGGGGCGTGAGCCATGTGATCCCGCTGCCTGCCGCCATGGTCCAGAAGGCCCGCGACTTCCGCGGCACTCCCGCCGAGGCGCGCGCCGCGGCCACCGTCGTGCTCGTGCACCCGGAGACCCTCCAGGTGTACATCCTCAGGCGCGCCGCCACGATGGTCTTCGGCGGGGTCCACGCGTTCCCCGGCGGCCGCGTCGATCCCGGCGACCGTCCCGACACCGTGCGGCCGGACTGGGCGGAGCGGCTCGGCGTGCCCGGCGAGCAGGCGCGGGCCGTCGTCGGCGCCGCCGCGCGGGAGCTGTTCGAGGAGGCGGGCGTGCTGCTGGCCGGCCCGGTCGGCGAACCGGACCGCACGGTCGGCGACGTGACCGGCGAGGACTGGGAGGCGGACCGCCGCGCCGTGGCGGCCCGGGAGCTCACCATGACGGACCTGCTGGCGCGGCGCGGGCTGCGGCTGCGCGACGACCTGCTGTTCCCGTGGGCGCGCTGGATCACCCCGGAGTTCGAGCCCAAGCGCTTCGACACCTGGTTCTTCGTCGCCCTGCTGCCGGAGGCCCAGACGGCGCGGGACGTGTCCGGCGAGGCCGAGGCGACCGCCTGGATCCGCCCGGCGGCCGCCGACGGCCTGGCCATGCTGCCGCCGACGCGGGTGACACTGGACCAGCTGTCCGCGTACGGGAAGGTGGAGGATCTCGTGGCAGCGACCGCGACCAGAAACGCCGCCGTGCCGGTCATGCCCCAGGTGGAGCTGACCGGCGACGGCGGCGCGGTGGTGCGGATCCCGGACTGAGGACCTAGCCGAAGCGGCCGGTGATGTAGTCCTCGGTCTTGCGCTCGGACGGGTTGCTGAAGATCTTCTGGGTGTCGTCGTACTCGATCAGGCGGCCCGGCTCGCCGGTCTTGTCGATCGAGAAGAAGCCGGTCTTGTCGCTGACCCGGGCGGCCTGCTGCATGTTGTGCGTGACGATGATGATCGTGAAGCGGTCCTTCAGCTTGAACATCAGGTCCTCGATCGCCAGCGTCGAGATCGGGTCGAGCGCCGAGCAGGGCTCGTCCATGAGCACGACCTGCGGCTCTACCGCGATGGTCCGGGCGATGCACAGCCGCTGCTGCTGACCGCCGGAGAGGCCCGCGCCCGGACGGTTCAGCCGGTCCTTGACCTCGTCCCAGAGGTTCGCCGACGTCAGCGACCGCTCGGCGGCCTCGTCCAGCACCGACTTCTTCTTGACGCCGTTGAGCTTGAGGCCCGCGACCACGTTCTCGTAGATCGACATCGTGGGGAACGGATTGGGGCGCTGGAAGACCATGCCGATCATCCGGCGTACGGCGGTGACGTCGACGTCCGGGTCGTAGATGTTCTGGTCGTCGATGGTCAGCCGGCCCTCGATGCGGGCACCCGGCAGCACCTCGTGCATGCGGTTGATGGACCGCAGGAACGTCGACTTGCCGCAGCCGGACGGGCCGATCAGGGCGGTGATCGTCTTCGGCTCGACGGTCATCGAGATGTTGTCGATCGCCTTGAACGAGCCGTAGTAGGACGAGACGTTGCTCGCCGTGATGCGCTTGGCCATGGGGGACACCTTTACCTCAGGACAGCCGGTTGCGGCGGGCGAGCAGCTTCGCTGCGATGGTCAGGACGAGGACCAGGGCGACCAGCGTCAGCGCTGCCGTCCAGGCGCGGTCCGGCGCGTACTTCGAGGCGTCGCCGGCCTGCTGGTAGACGAAGAGCGACAGCGACGACTGGTTACCGCCGAACGGGTCGAAGTTGATCGCCGCGGCGCCGCCGGCGACGAGCAGCACCGGCGCGGTCTCGCCGGCCGCGCGGGCCACGGCGAGCATGATGCCGGTGACGATGCCGGGCAGCGCGGTGGGGAGGACGACCTTCACGATCGTCTTCCACTGGGGTACGCCCAGCGCGTACGCGCCTTCGCGCAGCGGCCCGGGCACGAGCCGCAGCATCTCCTCGGTGGACCGCACGATCGTGGGCAGCATCAGCACCGTCAGCGCCAGCGAGGCGGCGAAGCCGGAGAAGCGCGGCGTGCCGTTGTTGAACCACGGGCTGACGATGAGCACCCAGAACGCCAGCACGAACAGGCCGGCGACGATGGACGGGATGCCGGTCATGACGTCGACGAAGAAGCGGACCGTCAGGGCGAACCGGCCGCGGCCGTACTCGACCAGGTAGATGGCGCCGAGCACGCCGAGCGGCACCGCCATCACAGTGGCGAGGCCGACCTGCTCCAGCGTGCCGACGATGGCGTGGTAGGCGCCGCCGTTCGGGTCGCGGGCGCCGATGTTGTTCATCGACGTGCCGAAGAAGTTGGCGTCCAGCCGGGCGGCGCCCTTGGAGACCAGCGTCCAGACCACCGAGGCCAGCGGCAGGATCGCGAGGACGCAGGCGACGTAGATCGCGGCGCGCCACATGCGGTTGCGCGCGGAACGGCGGCCCTCGACGCGGCTCGCCCCGAAGTAGAGGCCGGCCAGGTAGAAGACGACGCCGAGGACGACGACGAGCACCCAGTTGCCGATGCCCAGGCCGAGGACGACCGCCGCGGACAGCGCCAGGGCCAGGCCCGCGATGCCGAGGTCGGCGGCGACCGGCAGCTTCTTCGAGCGGATGTTGTCCGGCGTCATGGCGACGCCGGGGGTTTCCCTTTCGAGCAGACTCATGCGGCACTGTCCCGGAACTCGCGGCGGCGGTAGATGATCGCTCGCGCGGCCATGTTGACCACCAGGGTGATGGCGAAGAGGACCAGGCCGGAGGCGATCAGTGCGCCGCGGCCGGTGCCGGTGGCCTCGCCGAAGGTGTTGGCGATGTTCGCGGCGATCGAGTTGCCGCCGCTCTCGATCAGGTTGACCGAGATGGTGAAGGTGGTCCCGAGGGTCAGCGCCAGGGCGATGGTCTCGCCGAGCGCGCGGCCCAGGCCCAGCATGACCGCCGCGATGACGCCGGGCTTGCCGTACGGCAGCACCGCGGTGCGGATCATCTCCCACTTGGTGGCGCCGAGCGCGAGGGCGGCTTCCTCGTTCATCCCGGGCGTCTGCTGGAAGACCTCCCGGGACAGGGACGTGACGATCGGCAGCACCATGATCGCCAGCACCAGGCCGCCCAGCAGGATCGAGCGGCCGAACGGGCCGTCGCCACCGAAGATGGGCAGCCAGCCGAAGTACTTGTTGAGCCAGACCGAGAGGTCGTGCACCGGCTGGGAGAAGACGTCGCGGCCCCACAGACCGAACACGACGCTCGGTACGGCCGCGAGCAGGTCGATGACGAAGCCGAGCGGCGTGGCCAGCCGCCTCGGCGCGTAGTGCGACAGGAACAGCGCGATGCCCAGGGCGATCGGCACGGCGACGACCAGCGCGATGACGGACGACAGCAGGGTGCCGAAGGCGAGCGCGGCGATGCCGAACCGCGGCTCGGTCTCGTTGGGGAACCAGGCCTTGTAGGTCAGGAAGTTCTCGGTGTTGGCGCTCAGCGCGGGCACCGCCTTGCTGACCAGGAAGATCGCGATGGCCACGATGATGACCAGCACCATCGCACCGGCGGCCGTGCTCAGGCCCCGGAAGCCGGTCTCCATGGAGAACCGCGCCTTGGTGGGCAGGGCATTCCCGCCGCCCAGCGGGGGCCGGCCGTCGGGAGAGATCGGCGCAACGCCGTTGCCGGCGAACCCGGTGTGACGCTCTGTCACACCCGGTCCGCCGGCGCTGGAGTCCGCCGAGCGGGAGGGATAGTCACCCATTCGCTCGCTCGCTGTCGTCTAGAAGGGGGATCTTCGCGGCAGGTCAGGAGATCTTGGCGACCGAGGCCTCGACCTTGCTGCGGACCGACTCCGGCAGCGGGGCGTAGCCGAGCTCGGCCAGCGCCGCCTGGCCGCCGGTGCTGGCGGTGTAGCTCAGGAAGCCCTTGATGGCGGCGGCCTTCGGGCTGCCCTTGCTGCAGGCGATCTCGTAGGTGACCAGGACGATCGGGTAGGCGCCGGCCTCCTTGGTGGCGTAGTCGATGTCGAGCTTGAGGTCGTCGCCGGTGCCGGCGATCTTGGCGCCCGCGATGGTCTTGCCGGCGCTCTCGCCGGTCAGCTCGGTGTACTCGCCCGCGCCGTTCTTGATCTTCGCCTTCTTCAGGTCGCTGTTCTCGGCGAAGGACAGCTCGACGTAGGAGATCGTGCCGGGGGTGCTCTTGACGAGCGACGCGACGCCGTCGGACTTGTTGGCGCCGGTGCCGCCCGGGGCCTTCCAGGCCTTGGCGTTGCCGAACGTCCAGTCGGCCTCGGCGCTCTTGCTCAGGTACTTGGTGAAGTTGTCGGTGGTGCCCGACTCGTCCGAGCGGTGCACCGCCTGGATCGCGGTGGCCGGGAGCTTCGCGCCGGAGTTCTCGGCGGCGATGGCCGGGTCGTTCCACTTGGTGATCTTGTTGCTGAAGATCTTGGCGAGGGTCGGGGCCGAGAGCTGGAGGTTCTCGACGCCCTCGACGTTGTAGACGACCGCGATGGGGCCGGTCACCATCGGCAGGTGCAGCGCCTGGCCGCCGGGGCACTTGGCGTCGGCCTGCGGCTGCTCCTCCGGCTTCAGGGCCGAGTCCGAGCCGACGAAGTCGGCGGTGCCGGCGATGAAGGCCTGGATGCCGGCGCCGGAGCCGGTGCTCTCGTAGCCGATCTTGGTCTCGGCGCCGCACTGGCCCTGGAAGGTCTTGATCCACTCGTCCATCGCGTTCTTCTGCGCGGACGAGCCCTGGGCCGTCAGCTGGCCCGGAGCGCAGTTGCTCTTGGCCGCGGAAGCGCCGGGCGCCGCGGACGAGTCGGTGTTGTCCGAACCGCACGCGGAGAGCGCGAGGGCGGTCGTCAAGGCGATGCCGGCAACGTAGTACCGCTGGAGCTTCACGGTGTTCCCTTCGAGTGAGCTTGCTCCGGGCTGCGCAGTCCCGGCCGGCCGAGGTCTCATCGGCACACCCGGAAAGGTAGGAGGGCCAGGTGACCGGCTTCCCGGGGCTAAATGAACGAAGGGTGAACGGTTGGACCCCGAATCGTTGCCTGTGGCTGATGAGCGGTTGTCCGTTACGTGAACGACGGGGCTGGGTGACCGAAATGCCCAACCATTTCCGTTAACCTGTCCCGCTTTCGAGTGGCACGCGCCACTGTTCGTCAGGAACGGTGGTATTGCACGTCGGTGGTGTGGATCTCGAAGCCGAGGCGGCGGTAGAGCGCGACCGCGGCCGGGTTCGACTCGTCGACGTAGAGCAGGACCTCGCCCAGGCCGCGCCCCGCCAGGTGGCGCAGGCCGGCCACGCTCAGGGCCGCGCCCAGCCCGCGCCGGTGACCGCCGGGGTCCACGCCGAGGATGTAGATCTCGCCCAGCGCCGGCTCGCCGGCCGTCGCCGGATGCACCTTGGTCCAGTGGAAGCCGAGCAGCCGATCCTCGGCGTCGACCGCGAGCAGGAAGCCCGCCGGGTCGAACCACGGCTCGGCGAACCGCAGCCGCAGGTCCTCCTGCGTCCAGCGGCCCTGCTCCGGGTGGTGCGCGAAGGCCCGGGCGTTGACGCCCAGCCAGGCGGTGTCGTCGGCGCCCGGCACGAAGGCGCGCACCCGTACGTCCGCGGGGAGGGGCACCTCGGGCAGGTCGGTGAGCGGGCGGCGCATCTGCCACAGGACCCGGGAGCGGGTGAAACCGGCCTTCTCGGCGAACGCGCGGGCGGCCGGCTCGTCGCCGTGCGCCCAGAACTGCCGTTCGCCCGGCCCGGCCGCGGCGAGCAGGGCGGTGCCGGCCCCGCGGAGCCGGTGCTTCGGGTGCACGACCAGCTCGCCCGCCGTTCCGGCGAGGTACGCGTACCCGGCGAGCCCCCCGTCCTCGGCGAGGGCGAGCAGGTGCCGGTGTGCCGTCCCACGAAGCCCGAGCACGCCCTCCTCGGAGAGCGGGCTCACGCCGTCGGCTTCCTCGGCCGCGGTGGCCAGCGCGAGCACGTCGGCCACCTCGGCGGGGGTGAGCCGGTTCGTGGACCGGACATCCGTCATGGTGCGCGAGCTTAGACCGGCAGCGACACAGGCTCGTTGTCGGGCAGCTGGCGGCCGGAGGGCGGCACCACGAACTTGTAGCCGACCTGGCGCACGGTGCCGATCATCGCCTCGTACTCCGAGCCGAGCTTGGCGCGCAGCCGCCGCACGTGCACGTCCACCGTGCGGGTGCCGCCGAAGTAGTCGTAGCCCCAGACCTCACGCAGCAGCTGGTCGCGGGTGAAGACCCGGCCGGGGTGCTGCGCCAGGAACTTGAGCAGCTCGAACTCCTTGTAGGTGAGGTCGAGCGGGCGGCCCTTGAGCTTCGCGGCGTACGTGTCCGGGTCGATGGTGAGCTCGCCGGCCCGGATCGAACCGCCACCGGCGGCGGTGGCGTTGTTCAGCCGGCCGACGCCCAGGCGCAGCCGGGCCTCGACCTCGGCCGGCCCGGCACCGGCCAGGATGACGTCGTCGACGCCCCAGTCCGCGTTCAGCGCGATCAGGCCCGCCTCGGTGACCACCGCGAACAGCGGCACACCGCTGCCGGTCGCGTGCAGCATCCGGCAGGTGGCGCGGGCCTCGGAGAGCTCCGTGCGCGCATCGATCAGCACGGCGTCGGGGCTGGGGCCCGACACCAGCGTGCGCACGTCGCGAGGCGCGGTACGCACGGAGTGGGGCAGCAGGTCCAGAGCGGGGAGCACGGCGGAGGGCTCACCCGCGCGGGCCGTCACCAACAGGAGGATTTCCACACTCACCTCGATCCTCGCGGCGGATGCCGCCTCGGGTGACCCGGTCTCGCAGCGGGAGGACGCGCGCGACCGGAAGGGTCTTCCCGGCGTCACCGACGGGTGGGCTGGGATCACCTTAACCGATCCGGGGCCTCCGGCCCGCTGTCCGAGCCGGGCGAATGATGTGACGAATGCCCTCGGTGACCCGGCCCGACCGGCCGCGATGGCGACGATCGGGCCCCGGTCTGGCACCATCGCAGGCGTGTTCCCCACCACTCCGCGCGGCAGCGACCCCTGGGACGACGACGTCTCCCGGGAGATCGCGCGGTCCGCGCCCGGCCGCTCCTCGTCCGGTTTCTATGCGGGCGCCCCGGAGCGCGAGCCGGAGTTCGGCAAGCGGGAGGAGCACGAGGACGAGGAGTTCGACGAGGAGATCCCGGTCGCTCCGGTGCGGCCGAAGCTGTCGGTGGCGATCGCGGGCTTCGCGGCCCTGCTCGGCGTGGGCCTGATCCTCGGCGCGCAGTCGTCGGGCCCGGACGCCCGGCTGTCGTACGCGATCGTGGTCTTCGGGGTGCAGCTGCTCTTCGTCCTGGCCTTCACCATGGCGGTCCGCCCGCCCGCCGCCGGCGTGGTGGCCGGCGTCTGCGCGGCGGCCGGTGGGCTCGCCGACTGGCTCGCGGTCACCACCGAGCCGGCGGGCATGCTGCCCCTGCTGTACGTGACCGCGGGCGCCTTCGTGGTCGCGCTGGGCGGGCAGGCGATCCGCGCCCGGGACCGGCTGCGGCTGCGCGATGCGCTCGGCGGCACCTTCCTCATCGTCTTCGGCGTGGTGTCGTTCGCGCTGCTCGTCGTGCTGACCCGCCGGCCGGTGGGCACCCAGGCGATCCTCGTCTGCCTCACCGCGGCGGGGGTCGCGCTGCTCGTCGCGCACCTCACCGACGCCGTCTGGCCCAAGCCGCGGATCGCCGCCCAGGTGCCGCGGGGAGCGGCGGGCATCGTGCTCGGTGCCATGCTCGGCACGCTGGCCGCCGCCGGGCTCGGCAGCGTGCTGGTGCTGCCCTTCACCCCCGGCAAGGGCGCGATGCTGGGCTTCGCCGTCGCGGGCATCGCGGGACTGGTGGACCTCGCCGTGAACTACGCCGAGGCCGGCCGCAGCATGGCCGGCGACGCGCCGACGTTCTGGGTGGCGCGGCACATGCAGGGCCCGCTGGGCGCGTTCGCGCTGTCGTTGCCGGCCACGTACGCGCTGACCTTCTTCTTCCTTTCCTAACCGACCCCCAGGAGGACCGGTGGCAGACGTGCACGAGTCGACACGGCCGCGCAAGCGCTGGGGGCGGCGGCTGTTGATCACCTTCCTGGTGCTGCTGGCCGTCGTCGCCGCGGCGGCGGCGGTGGCGGACCGGGTCGCGGCGTCGTACGCCGAGCGGGAGATCGCCGACCGCGTCGCCCGGCAGGTCGCCGACCGGGGGGCCAGGGCGGAGAAGCCGGACGTGACGGTGGCCGGGGTGCCGTTCCTGACCCAGGTGCTCGCGGGCGAGTACCAGGAGATCAAGATCCTGCTGAAGAACTACTCCGGCCCGGCGGGCAACGGCAAGACCGTCAAGATGCCGGTGCTCGACATCCGGGCGAAGGACGTCACCGCGCCGCTGGACACCATCCGCTCCGGCAAGGGCGACATCGTGGCGGGCACGGTCACCGGCACCGGCACGATCGGCTACACCGACCTCGCCGCGCTGATCGACCGGCCGGGGATCACGGTCGGCGAGAAGGACGGCAAGCTGGTCGGTACGGCGCCGGTCGAGGCGCTCGGCCGGACCTTCGACGTCTCGGGCACGGCGACGCTCGACGTCCGGGACGGCGTCGTCCAGGTGCGGTTCACCGACGTCACCGCGGAGGGGCTGCCCGACCTGCCGCTGGTGCGCAACCTCATCGACAACTACGCCAAGAATCTGGCGCTCGACCTCGAGGTTCCCGCCCTGCCGATGGGGCTTCAGGTGCAGAAGGTGGAACCCCGCCCCGAGGGCCTGGTGGTCACCACGGGCGCCAGCGACGTGCCGCTCAGCTCCGGCGGGCTGTGACCGCCGACTCCTTCCCGGATGGTGGTCGGAGGTGTTCCGGCCCCTGGAACCGCTGGTAGGGTCCATCCCCATGAGCCTGTTGCTCACCAAGAGGCGCGCGGTCGACCTGTGCCGCGTGGCCGCCTGCCTGTGTCGCCCCGTCCTCTGACGGGGCCACTCGCCTTTTCCCTCGCCCGGCAGTGGCGCCGTACGCAAACCGTGATCCGTTTCGTCGGGTCGGCGCGCGTGCGACCTCTTTTTCTCGCCTCCGCGCGCTGACTCACCCCCATCTCTCACCTGACAAGGGAGTAATGCGATGAGTCGCGACACCGCACTCGTCTCTGCCGACTGGGCCGAGAAGAACCTGGACACCCCGGGGGTGGTCTTCGTCGAGGTCGACGAGGACACCACCGCCTACGACGGCGGGCACATCCCCGGCGCCGTCAAGCTCGACTGGAAGAAGGACCTGCAGGACCCGGTGCGCCGGGACTTCGTGAACCAGGAGCAGTTCTCCGCGCTGCTCTCCGAGCGCGGCATCGCCAACGACGACACCGTCGTCCTCTACGGCGGCAACAACAACTGGTTCGCCGCGTACGCGTACTGGTACTTCAAGCTCTACGGGCACGGCGACGTGAAGCTGCTGGACGGCGGCCGCAAGAAGTGGGAGCTCGACGCCCGGCCGTACACCAAGGACGTGCCCCAGCGGCCCGCCACGCAGTACCGGGCGTCGGCGCCGGATCTCTCCATCCGCGCCTTCCGGGACGAGGTCGTGCAGGCCATCGGCGCGAAGAACCTGGTGGACGTGCGCAGCCCGGACGAGTTCGCCGGCCGCCTGCTCGCCCCGGCCCACCTGCCGCAGGAGCAGTCCCAGCGCGCCGGGCACATCCCCACGGCGATCAACGTGCCGTGGAGCAAGGCCGCCAACGAGGACGGCACCTTCAAGTCGGACGAGGAGCTAGCCCGGATCTACGGCGAGGCCGGGCTGGACGGCGGCAAGGACACGATCGCGTACTGCCGCATCGGCGAGCGCTCGTCGCACACCTGGTTCGTGCTGCGCGAGCTGCTCGGCCACGAGAACGTGAAGAACTACGACGGCTCCTGGACCGAGTACGGCTCGCTCATCGGCGTGCCGATCGCGCTCGGCGACGAGCCCGGAAAGGCGTGAGCGCATGACCACCTCGAACGTCGCGGACGGCTGCGCCGCGCCCGACCAGTCGGCGCCCCTTCCCGCCAGCGTCGACCTGCAGAAGGAAACCGTCATCACGGGCGTCCTCACCGACGCCGAGGGCGAGGCGGTGGGCGGCGCGTACGTCCGCCTGCTCGACTCCACCGGCGAGTTCACCGCGGAGGTGGTGACGTCGCCGGGCGGCGTCTTCCGCTTCTTCGCCGCCCCGGGCTCCTGGACGCTGCGCGCCCTCTCCCGCGCCGGCAACGGCGACCTCACCGTGGACGCCACCCGCGGGGTGAACGAGGTCGGCCTCCGCGTCGCCGCCTGACCCACGCTCTGTTGGCGGAAAGGCGGGACCTCCGGGTCCCGCCTTTCCGGCGTGGGAAGGCGTGCGAGCATGGCTTCCGTGACCGAGCCCGCCCCTGTTCCGCCTCCCGCCGCGCAACCGCGGAAGACGCGGTGGTGGCTGGTCGCGATCGTCGCGGCGTGGGCCGTCGGGCTCACCGGGGCCGCCCTCTGGTCGGTGCGCCACGATCCCCCGACCGTTGCCGAGCAGCGCGACATCGCCGGCGCCCTGCCGGCGCTGCGGCAGGCCAGCGGCGCGGTCGTCGCGGCCGCCGACGGTCCGGACCGGGCCGTCGAGATCGGACCGCTGCGCTTCGACGCCGAGTGCGCGCTGACCCCGGTGCGATCCGGGGTCGAGGCCCGCCAGGAGATCACCGTCCGGGTCCGGTCCGACCAGGCCCCCGGCGCGCTCGAATCGATCGCCCGGGCGCTGCCGGAGGAGTACGCCCCGGCGCTGCGGCACCTCGACGACAACAGCCGGCACGTGCTGCGCGCCGATGCCGGCGACTTCGTCGCCGTGGACGCCACGGCCGCGAGCGACGCACCGGTCTTCTCCCTGTGGATCTCGACCGGCTGCCGGCCCGCCGCGTCCGGCGTGGACCTCGCCCCGGCACCGCGCCCGGCCACGACCACACCGCCCGCCTTCGCGGCCGCGACGAAGGCCGTCGGCGCGACCGGCCCGGTCACGGCCGTGGAGGTGGCCTGCCCGAACGGGAAGACGGCGGGGACGGTGACGGCCACCGGGCCGGCGCTGCCGGGCGACCTCGGCCGGGCGCTGCGCGACGTCGTGGGCGGCGGGCTCGTGGTGCAGGCCGAGCCGCACGGGTGGGCCTACCGGGCCGGCGACGTGTCGGTGTTCGTCACCGCCGCCGACGGCGCGACGCGCGTCAGCGCCACCAGCGGTTGCCGCCAGGGCCTCCGCTAGTAGACGACGGCCTGGGCGCCCTCGCCCATGATCTCCTCGACGAAGACCGCGGCGCCCGCGATGCGGATGCCGGGCAGCACGGCGTCGGGGCCGATGTTCCGCCGCGCCGCGCACTGGGTGCACAACGTGACCGAGCCGGCCTCGAGCAGCAGGCCGAGCAGGTCGGGCAGCGGAGCGGCGTGCGGGAGCTCGAACTGCTCGGCGCGGCCGGGCAGGGCGAACCACGCCGACTCGCCGGTGAGCCAGAACGAGACCGGCACGCCGGCGGACGCCGCCGTGCTCGCCACGGTGAACGCCTGGGAGCAGCGTTCCGGGGCGTCCGCGCCGGCGGTGGTCTTGACGACGAGAAGGCGGGCCATGCCGGTCAGCATAGGATGGCTCCGTCATGGTTACGGAGATCGGGTACGTGAGCCTGCTGGTCGCCGGCATGGGCGGGCTGGCCGGCGGTTTGGGCTATCTGGCGATGCGCATTGCAAGGGGACGCTGGTGAGCAGTGAGACCGAGAACCCGCTGGGCCCACCGCCCTGGCTGAACGCCCCGCCGGTCGAGGAATACCCCTACGAGGACACCCACGACCTGCGACAGGGGCCGGATCTGCACCCCGCGCTGCTCGGGCTGCTGCCGTTCATCGGGCTGTGGCGGGGCCGCGGGCAGGGCGGATTCCCCCAGCCGGAGGACTACAACTTCGCGCAGGAGATCAGGATCAGCCACGACGGGCGGCCGTTCCTCGCGTACGAGTCGCGCATCTGGCTGCTGGACGACGAGTCGCAGCCGATCGGGCAGGCCCATCGCGAGGTGGGGTTCTGGCGTCCGGTGCTCAACGCGGAGGGTCGCCCCACCGACGAGATGGAAGCCACGTTGACCACCCAGCACGGCGTGATCGAGATCTACGAGGGCGAGGCCACCGGCACCCGGCTGGAGATGGCCACGGCCGGCGTCGGGCACACCGCCTCGGGCCTCGCGGTCACCGGCGGCCACCGGCTCTTCGGCATCGTGGAGGGCGCGCTGCTCTACGCCCACGAGATGTCGGCGAACGGCGAGAAGCTCAAGCCCCACCTGTCGGCCCGGCTGATCCGGGTCGGGGGCTGACGCCCGTCATTCCCGGCGGAAGCCCAGCAGATCGAGCAGGCGCGGCGTCCACGGCGACGCCGCGCGCGGCCGTCCGTCGAGGGTTCTCGCCTCGGCGAGCCCCCGCAGCGAGCTGGCCAGCCAGATGGCGTCGGCGCCGGGCAGCTCGGCGGCGGTGATCATCCGTTGCTCGGCGCGCAGGCCCACCTCCGCCGCCCGCCCGAGCAGATGGGCGGCCGTGGTGCCGGGCAGGATGCCGGTGCGGTCCGGAGCGACGGTGCACAGCGTGTCGCCGGCGAGCCAGACCAGGCTCGCCGTCGGTCCCTCCAGGGCATGGCCGTGACTGTCGAGCCAGAGCAGGTCGTCCGCGCCCTGGGCGACCGCCCAGCGTTTCGCCGCCAGATTCTCGGCGTAGGACAGCGTCTTGGCGCCCGCCAGCGACCAGGGCGGCCGCCGGGTGAGGCCCAGGTCGTGCGTGATCAACCGGATGCCGTCGCGGCGCTCGGCGCGGATCGTCGCCGGCACCTCGGCGAGGGTGGCGAACGCGGTCGACGGCGTCACCACCAGCCGGAGGGCGCCGTCGGGGTGGGTGATCCCGCTCACCCGCCCGGCGAGGCCGCGGGGCACCTCGATCCCCAGGGCCGCCGCGGAGCGGTCCAGGCGGGCCAGGTGCTCTTCGAGCAGCCAGGGGCCCGCCGGGCGGACGTGCACGGTCTCGAAGACTCCCTCGCCGTAGAGAAGGCCGCGATCCGTGTATGTCAGCTCGCCGGAGCCGGATATCACCAGGGGAGCGCTCACGTCGCGGAGGGTATCGCCACGGGAACTATGCTCGTAGCGTGCCCGCCCCCTCCCTCGCCGAGATGCTCCGGGAACGCGGCCTGCGACTGACCCCGCAGCGCCAGCTCATCCTGGAGGCGGTCCACGAGCTCGGCCACGCCACGCCGGAGCAGATCCACCAGGCGGTGCGCGAGCGTGCCGCCGGGGTCAACATCACGACCGTCTACCGCACCCTCGAGCTGCTCGAGGAGCTGGGCCTGGTCAGCCACACCCACCTCTCGCACGGCTCGCCGACCTACCACCGGGCGGGCGAGGACCAGCACGTGCACCTCGTCTGCCGGACCTGCGGCTCGGTCGACGAGGTCGACCCCGCGATCCTGGAGCCGGTCACCGGGCGGCTGCGCGAGGAGCGGAACTTCCGGGTCGACGTCGGCCACGTGTCGCTCTTCGGCGTCTGCGGCGAGTGCAAGGAGCGCGCATGACCACGGTTCTGATCGAGGAGCTGGAGCCGGGGTCGGCCGACGCCGGCGTCGCGGCGCACTACGGTGACCCGATGCGCGAGCAGCGCACCCTGGAGACGGCCGTCGGCCTCGTCGACCGCTCCCACCGCGACGTGATCGCCGTGCCCGGGGAGGAACGGGCGGGCTGGCTGCACACGCTCACCACCCAGCACCTCAGCGGCCTGCAAGCGGGGCAGGGCACCGAGCTGCTCGTGCTCTCCCCGCACGGCCACGTCGAGCACCACGCCCTCGTCGCCGAGGACGGCACCACGGCCTGGCTGGACACCGAGCCCGGCGCCGGCGCGGGGCTGCTGAAATACCTCGAGATGATGCGCTTCTTCACGCGCGTCGAGCCGCGGGACGCCACCGCGGAGACGGCCGTGCTGTCCCTGGTGGGCCCGGAGGCCGCCGCGACGGCTGCCCGGCTGCTCGGCACCGAGCTGGCCGAGCCCCGGATCCGGGAGGTGCCCGGGCCCAAGTTCGCCGCCGGGTCCGTGCCGCCCGAGCCCACCGCGCTCTACGACGTACGGGTCTTCGAGGGCGGGCTGGCCCGGCGGGTGCCGCTCGGCGTCGACCTGCTCGTGCCCCGGTCGGGCCTCGACGCGGTGGTCGCGCGGCTGGCGGGCGTACCCAAGGCGGGATTGTGGGCCTACGAGGCGGTGCGGGTCGCGCGGCGGATCCCGCGGCTCGGGTGGGAGACCGACCACCGGACCATTCCGGCCGAGGCGCGGTTCATCGGCCCGGCGGTGCACCTCGACAAGGGCTGCTACCGCGGTCAGGAGACGGTGGCGCGGGTGCACCACCTGGGTCGGCCGCCGCGGCGGCTCGTGCTCCTGCACCTCGACGGGGTGGCGACCGACCAGCCGCCGGCCCGGGGCACCGCGGTCACGCTGGACGGGCGCGACGTCGGCTTCGTCGGCACGGCCGTCCGCCACCACGAGCTCGGCATGGTCGCGCTGGCGGTGGTGAAGCGCAACGTGCCCGACGACGCGCGGCTCGGCGTCGGCGAGTCGGCCGCCGCCATCGACGCCGGCTGATCGGCCGGGCCGCGGATGGCCGTCGCTGCTCCCTGAGCGACTCCGCATGGCAGGATCTCGGTTATGACCGGGACTTTGATCACCGTCGCGCCCACCGGCGCGGAGAGCAGCAAGGCGGCCGTACCGGCGCTGCCTGTGACGATCGACGAGCTCGTGGCCACCGCCAAGGAGTGCGAGGCGCTGGGCGCGGCGATCATCCACGTCCACATCCGGGACGACGCCGCCGAGCCCACCCTCGACCAGGGCCGGCTGCGGGACACGGTGGCCGCGCTGCGGCAGTCCACCGGCCTGATCATCCAGCTCTCCTCGGGCGGGGCCGTCACCGATCCCGAGTCGGACCGGCTGGCCGTGCTCGACGCGGGCCCCGAGATGGCGTCCTGCACGATGGGTACGGTCAACTTCGGCGACGGCGTCTTCATGAACCGCGCGGAGTTCATCGTCGACCTGCACACCCGGATGCAGGAGCGGGGCATCGTCCCGGAGTACGAGATCTTCGACCTGGGCCAGCTCACCAGCCTGCAGCGCCTGCTCGACAAGCACGGCCTGCCGTTCGGCGGGCACGTGCACGTGGACCTCGTGATGGGCGTGCCGGGTGGCATGCCGGGCACCGCCGAGGCGCTGGTCGCCTGCCACCGGGCGATCCGGGACCTGCCCGAGGGCACGACGTTCTCCGCCACCGGCATCGGGCGCAGCACGATCCCGGTCATGCTCGCGTCGCTGTCGGCCGGCGGTCACCTGCGGGTGGGCATGGAGGACACCATCACGTACGCCAAGGGCCAGCCGGTCGAGTCGAACATGCAGCTCGTCGCGCGGGCGGTCGGGTTCGCCCAGCTCGCCCAGCGCCCGCCGCTGAGCACCGCGCAGGCGCGCGAGCTGCTCGGCGTGCCGGCTCGATGATCCTCGCGGAGGTCGTGCGCTCGGGCTTCGTGGAAGGCGTGCACCACGGCTCGGTGGTCGTGCTCGACGACTCCGGCGCGGTGGTCTCCTCGGCGGGCGACGTGACCGGCCCGATGTTCCCCCGCTCCTCGAACAAGCCGATGCAGACCGTGGGCATGCTGCGGGCGGGACTGCGCACCGACGACCCCGCCGATCTCGCCCTGATCAGCGGCAGCCACTCCGGCGAGCCGTTCCACGTCGACCGGGTGCGCGCGATCCTGCGGACGGCCGGCCTCACCGAGGACGCCCTGCTCTGCCCGGAGGACCTGCCGCTCGCCGAGAGCGCCCGGCACGCCGTGATCGGTGCGGGCGGTACGGCCCGGCGCGTCTACATGAACTGCTCCGGCAAGCACGCCGGCATGCTGGCCACCTGCATGGTCAACGGCTGGCCGCTGGACGACTACCGGGACGCCAAGCACCCGCTGCAGGGCGTCCTGGCCGAGGCCGTGACCGACCTGGCCGGCGAGCCGATCGCGGCGACGGGCATCGACGGCTGCGGCGCGCCGGTCTTCGGTTTCTCCCTGACCGCGCTCGCCCGGGCCTTCCACCGGCTGGCCGCGGCGGCGGACGGGCCCGAGCGCGCGGTGGCCGACGCCGTCCGGGCGCATCCCGAGCTGGTGGCCGGGACCGGGCAGGACGACACGCGGCTGATGCGCGGGGTGCCCGGCCTGCTGGCCAAGGGCGGCGCCGAGGGCGTGGTGGCCGTGGCGCTGCCGGGCGCCGGCGCGGTGGCCATCAAGATTGCGGACGGCGGAATGCGGGCGCGGACCCCGGTGCTGGTGTCGGCGCTGCGCCGGCTCGGCGTCGCCGCACCCGTCCTGGACGAGCTGGCCACCGTGCCGCTGCTGGGCGGCGGGGTGCAGGTCGGCGAGGTACGCGCCGCCTGGTGACCCGGTTCACGCTAACTGTTGCTAGCGTTTTGCTTGCAACAGTTAGCACCGGGGGCTACCGTCGAGGGCGTGGCCACACCCAAGGATCTGCCCCAGGACATCGGCTCGTTCATCCGTGACCTGCGGCAGACCGCGAAGATCTCGCTCCGGCAGCTCGCCGACAAGGCGGGCGTCAGCAACCCGTACCTGAGCCAGATCGAGCGGGGCCTGCGCAAGCCCAGCGCCGAGGTGCTGCAGCAACTGGCCAGCGCGCTGCGGGTGTCGACGCCCGTGATGTACCTGCGCGCCGGCCTGCTCGACGGAGAGGGCCAGCAGGGAGTGCTGGCCGCCATCGCGGTCGATCCGGATCTGACGATCGCGCAGAAGCAGTCGCTGTCACAGATCTACGAGACGTTCCGCAACGAGAACGCCCGCCACGCCCCCGCGGCCGACGCGGCCGGCGACCCGACGCCGGAGCAGGGCGAGGCGGAGGTGCCCGACGAGGACGAGGCGCTCCGGGCCGTCGTGCGCGACATCGCCGTCGCCGAGGCCGGCCGGGCACCTGCACCGAAGACCGCGAAACCCCCGACCACTCAGCCCGAGGAGTAGGACATGACCGAGCAGACCAAGACCCGCATCCCCGCGCCGCTCTACGCCGCCGCCGGCGCTGGCGACCTCGCCTGGCAGGAGCTGCGCAAGCTTCCCGCGGTGGTCAGCGAGCTGAGCGACCGCGCCGTCGCCTCGCTCAAGGTGGCGAACGACGCGGCCGGCAGCACCGCCACGTCGCTGAAGGACAAGGCCGCCACCACCGACTTCGACAAGCTCCGCAGCACCGCCACGGCCAGCGCGGTGCACTTCGCCCAGCTCGCGCAGGAGCGCGCCATCGCCGTCTACACCTCGCTGGTCGCGCGCGGCGAGCGGGTCGTCGGCACCGGTGTCGTCGAGGCCGCCGAGGTGGTCAACGCCGACATCGAGACCACCGAGGAGCCGAAGGCCGTCGAGGCCGCCAAGGCCGCCGACGCCGCCTCGGCCCCGGCGCCGAAGCCCCGCAAGAAGGCCGCCGCCCGTCCGGCCGGCAACTGACGCGCACCACGACATCCGAATGATCCGCGGGCCCCGGTGAAAGCCGGGGCCCGCGGCATAGACTGGCAATCATGGCTTACAGCGCGACCCCCATCTTCTACGACGACGTCGAGTTCCTGATCGCCTTCGTGGTCATGATCTTCTCGCTCGTGGTGCAGGCCGTCGCGCTCATCCACTGCGTCACCCAGCGCGGCGACGGCTTCCAGGCGATCGGCACCCTGCCCAAGGGCGCGTGGCTGGCCATCCTCGCCGTCTGCATCGTGCTCACCCTGCTGGGCGGATACCGGGGCGCCACCGGCCTGTTCAGCCTCATCGGCGTCGCGGCCGCCCTGATCTACCTGCTCGACGTCCGGCCCGGCCTGCGCGACCTCTCGGACGGCAAGGGCTTCTGGTGAGGCTCCGCCGGCCGCCCCCTCCGCAGGGCGGCCCGCGGACGCCCGGCCCGGGCCCGACGGCACCGCGCACGGGCCGCCCCACGCTGCCCGCCCCGCGCACCGAGCTCGTCGACACGCCCCACGGCGTGCGCCTGGAACAGCTCGTCACCGGCGTCGGCGACCCGGTCACCGTGTTCGCCCACGGCATCGCCGGTGACCTGACCGGCACCCGCCCGCTGGGCAGCGCAGTGACCGGCCGCCGGGTCTTCTTCCACTTCCGCGGCCACGGCCGTTCCGGCGCACCGCCCGGGCCGTGGAGCTTCGCCGACCTCGCCGACGACCTGCGTGCCGTCGCCGACCAGGCCGGGGCTAGCCGGGCGCTCGGGGTCAGCATGGGTGCCGCCGCGCTGTGCCGGCTGCTCGCCGCCGATCCCGGCCGGTTCGAGCGCGCCGTGTTCTACCTGCCCGCGCCGCTGGACGGTGTGCGCCCGCGGGCGGCCGAGGAGCGGCTCGGGCGCCTGCTCGCCGCGGTGGAGTCGGGCGAGGCCGCCGCGGTGGCGGAGGCCGTCGAGCCGGAACTGCCCCGAGCCGTGCGGGACACCCCGGCCGGCTGGAGCTATCTGCGCCAGCGGGTGGAGCAGTTGCTTCGCGACGGGTTGGCGCCCGAGCTGGAGTCGGTGTGGCGTGAGCCCGCCGTCGCCGACGAGGAGCCGCTGCGGGCGTGGCGAGGCAGGGCGCTGGTGATCGGCTGCCTCGGCGACCCGCTGCACCCGGCGGACTGGGCGCACCGCCTGGCCGGCCTCCTGCCCGGGGCCGGGCTGCACGTGTACGACAGCCCGGCGGTGCTGTGGACCCACCGCCGGGAGCTGCGGGAGCGGATCTCCGAGTTCCTGAACGCGGAGTGACCCGCTACTTCGTGAGCTTCTGCACCCGGTACTTCGGACCGTTGGCGTTCCCGGCGCGGTCCAGGGCCGTGTAGTCGACCTCGAGGTGGTAGCCCTTCGAGAGGCCGGCGACCTTGACCTTCCACACGCCCGCCGAGCTCACCGGGACCCACTTGATGGCCGCCGCCGGGATCCGCGTGACGCCCCCGGTGTACTTGACCCACTTGGACTTCGCGAAGTTGTAGTAGTACTCCGACGTGCCCTTCCACTTCCAGAGCTGGACGCCGACCGCGTCCATCCCGGTCTGGGAGTCCTTGGCGGTGCCCTGGACGGTCCGCCAGGAGGAGGCCCGCGTCGGGTTGGCCGGCACCTTCAGGGCGACGGTGGGCTTGGCCGTGTCCGCGCGCAGCGAGTACGTGCCGGCCGGCTTGGTGATGCTGCCCTGCGCGTTCTCCAGGGTGACGCTGGCGGTGTACGTCCCGAACGCGTAGTGGTGCTTGACCGACGTCCGCGTGCGCTGCACCAGGCTGGTGTCGCCGTCGCCCCAGTTCACCCAGACCCGGGTGGTGTCGGCGGGCACGCCCGAGAGCCGCAGGGTGGCCTCGTGGCCGCCGCCCGGCCAGGTCCAGTTCCACGCCGGGTCGAACCTGAACGTGCCGCCCGCGGTGCGGACGGTCACCACGGAGGTGGCGTTGGCGATCGTGCCCGGCACCGTGACGCCGTCGTCGGCCAGCGTCACCTTGACGGTGTAACTGCCGGCCGCCGGGTAGCTGTGGGTCGCCTTGCCGCCCGCGAACTCCGAGGACGTGGAGTCGCCCCAGTCGACCGTGATCCGCGGCGCCGTCTCCGGCGTGCCGTCGGAGACGGCGGTCTGGGTGAGCGTGACCTGCTGCCCGGCCCAGATGCTCGTGCCGTCCAGGCGGTAGGTGCCCGAGAGGGTGCCCTCCGCCCGGGCCGGCGAGCCCGGCACGCCGGCGCCGGCGACCGTGCCGGCGCCGAGGGCGAGGGTCAGCATCGCGGCGAGAACGCGCGGTCGTCCGGTGGTCATCTCTCTCCCAGGGAAGGTGCCCGCAATGGAGGCGAGCCGGTGGACCGTACCGGTTTCGGGCATTGGCGATCAAGCAGGCCGGGCGGCCCGTCGAGGATGAGAGGTCTCACGCCGTAACCTTTCCCGCCTCTCCACCGGTGTTCATGGCGTGCGGCTCTCCCCTAAATCCGTCTTTTTCGGCATCGTCGCGCTCGGCCTGCCGTTCTCGGTCGCCCTCGGCTGGACGCTCGGTACGCCCGACGCCGCGCCCCCGTCCGCGACCGCACCCGGGGGAGCGGGCGGCTTCGGCACCGCACCGGTGCAAGCCGCCTCCCCGGCGTCCGGTGCGGGCACGACGTGGGTGCCACGGGCGCCCCAGCCGGTGTCCGTCGTGGAGTCCGTCGCGCCGAGTGCGCCCACGAGCGTCGCGCCGAGCTCGGCCGTACCGTCGGCGGCGGCCTCCGGTTCCCCGGGCCCGACGCTGACGCTGCCGCCCGTGCCGACGCCCACCGCGATCCTGCAGCCGCCGTCGAGCCCCGTCGCGACGAGCGCCTCGCCCAGCGCCGAGCCGAGCGCCGAGTCCTTCCGGCGGAGGTGGCTGGCCGAGAGGTCCTAAGCTGACCCACTGTGAGTGACTCTTCGCTGCGTTCCACGGCCGCCCGCGGTGCGAGCGCGACCGGCGGTGCCCTGCCTGAGTTCCTCACCGGCGCCGGCCTGCTCGGCCGCGGCCTGGGCCTGGTGCTGAGCAGCCCGAGACTGCTCGGCCTGGGGCTGGTGCCGGCCGTGATCGCCGGCCTGCTGTACGGCGCCGCCCTGATCACCCTCGTCGCCTTCGTCGGCGACCTCTCCGCGGCGGTGACCTGGTTCGCCGACGACTGGTCCCGGCTCTGGCGCGACCTGATCCGGCTCCTCGCCGGCGTGGCCCTGCTGGGCGTCGGCGGCCTGCTCGGGGTGCTCACCTTCACCGCGGTGACGCTGCTGATCGGGGACCCGTTCTACGAGAAGATCTCCAGCCTGGTCGAGAACCGTTACGGCGGCGTCCCGGACGAGGTCGAGGTGCCGCTGTGGACCTCGCTCGGCCGCAGCCTGCGGGATTCGCTGCGGCTCATCGGCCTCTCCGTCCTGTTCGGCATTCCGCTGCTCGTGGCGGGCTTCGTCCCGGTGGTGGGCCAGACCGTGGTGCCCGTGATCGGTGGCGCGGTCGCCGGCTGGCTGCTCGCCGTCGAGCTCACCGGCGTGCCGTTCCAGCGGCGGGACAAGCGCCTGCGCGAGCGCAGGGCCGCGCTGCGGGCCCGCCGTCCGCTCGCGCTCGGCTTCGGCGTCGCCGTCTTCGTCTGTTTCCTGATCCCGCTGGGCGCGGTCCTGCTCATGCCGGCGGCCGTGGCGGGCGGGACGCTGCTGTCCCGCAAGGTGCTCGGCCTGCCGGCCGACACCGTCACGACGAAGGCGCTGTGATGGACGTCGAGCTGGTCCAGGGCGACATCACCGCCGAGCGGGTCGACGCGATCGTCAACGCGGCGAACTCGTCGCTGCTCGGCGGGGGCGGCGTCGACGGCGCGATCCACCGCCAGGGCGGTCCGGAGATCCTCGCCGAGTGCCGGGCGCTGCGTGCCGCCCGGTACGGCCGGGGCCTGCCGACCGGGCAGGCGGTGGCGACGACGGCGGGCCGGCTGCCCGCCCGCTGGGTGGTGCACACGGTGGGACCGGTGTTCGACCACATCGAGGACCGTTCGGCGCTGCTGCGTGCCTGCTACGAGAACTCGCTGCGGGTCGCGGACGAGCTGGGCGCCGCGTCGGTGGCGTTCCCGCTGATCTCGGCCGGGGTCTACCGGTGGCCGGTCGAGGACGCGGTGCGCCAGGCGCTGACCGTCCTGCGGGCGGCGGAACCGGCCGCGGTGCGTACCGTGCGGCTGGTCCTGTTCGGTGCCGGGACCGCCGAGACCGCGCGCCGGGTGGCGGCGGAGTTCTGAGCGGTCAGGCCGAGGCGCGGACGACCAGTTCCGTGGGGAGGACCACGGCGGTGGGGACGTCGGCGCGGCCGTCGACCAGGCCGAGCATCTGCCGGGCCATCGTGCGGCCCATGTCGACGATCGGCTGGCGTACGGTCGTCAGCGGCGGATCGCTGAGCCGGCTGATCTCGAAGTCGTCGAAGCCCACCACCGCCACGTCCGCGGGGATGCGCCGGCCCGCGTCCTTCAGCGCCTGGAGCGCGCCGTGCGCCATCATGTCCGAGGCCACGAAGACCGCGTCCAGGGCCGGGTCGTCGGCGAGCAGGCGGCGCATCGCCTGGATGCCCGACTCGCGGGTGAAGTCGCCGACCGCCACATGCTCGCTCAGGCCCGCCTCCGCCAGCGCCGTGCGGTAGCCGGTCAGCCGGTCTATCCCGGCGACCATGTCCTGCGGGCCGGCGATGGTGGCGATCCGGCGCCGGCCGAGGGCGCGCAGGTGGTGCACGGCCGCCACCACCCCGCCGATGTGGTCCACGTCGACGTACGGCACCGGCACCGCCGCCGGGTTCATCGGCCGGCCGCTGCACACCACCGGGATGCCGAGCCGGGCGAGCGTGCCCGGCAGCGGATCCGTGCCGTGCATCGAGGCGAACATGACGCCGTCGACGTGTCCCGCCATGGCGTAGCGCTCGACCCGGCCGTGGCCCGCCGTCGACCCCGCCATCATCAGCACGAGCTGCTTGTCGGCGGCTTCCAGCTCCATGCTGACGCCGCGGATCACCGCCGGGAAGAACAGGTCGTCGGAGAAGACCCGGGTGGCGGTCTCGGGCAGGATCAGCGCGATCGACTCCGTCCGCTGCGTCACCAGGCTGCGGGCCGCCTGGTTGGGGACGTACCCGAGCTCCTCGACCGCCCGGTGCACCGCGTCACGGATCGCGACCGCGACCGTCGTCGAGCCGTTCACGACGCGGGAGACGGTCGCGCGTGACACGCCGGCCCGTCTGGCCACCGCCTCGAGGGTCGGCCGGTCCCGCGTCACCATCGGCTCACTCCCCGATCGGCGCCCGGTCGCCGAGACCGTTGCGCCGGATCACCTCCCGATACCACTTGGCACTGTCCTTCGGCACCCGCCGCTGCGTGGTGTAGTCCACGTGCACGAGCCCGAAGCGCATCCGGTAGCCCTCGGCCCATTCGAAATTGTCCATCAGCGACCAGGCGAAGTATCCCCGGAGGTCGACGCCGTGCGAAATGGCGTCCAGGCACGCGCGCAGATGCCCGTCGAGATAGTCGATGCGATCGGCGTCGTGGACCTCGCCGTCGGCCGCCGGGCCGTCCGGGTACGCGGCGCCGTTCTCGGTGATCAGCAGCGGCACGCCGTAGTCGGCGTGCAGGCGGTCCAGCAGCTTGGTGAGCGCGGCGGGCTCGATCTGCCAACCGATGTCGGTGATCGGGCCGACCG
Organism: Couchioplanes azureus; assembly: GCF_014648355.1. Taxonomy (GTDB): domain Bacteria; phylum Actinomycetota; class Actinomycetes; order Mycobacteriales; family Micromonosporaceae; genus Actinoplanes; species Actinoplanes azureus. Next base: position 856,744 of record NZ_BMQY01000001.1, on the reverse strand, counting down.
GGGCGCGGAAGGCGATGCCCTCGGTGCCCGGGTTGTCCGCGGCGGCGGGCGTGCCGGACCGCGCCGACACGTACACCGGCGTGTAGAAGTTGACGCCGAGGACGTCGATCGGGGCGTTGATGACGGCCTCGTCGCCCTCGCGGATGTGGCTGAGGTCGGTGAAGCGGGCCATGTGCTCGCGCATGTCGTCGGGGTACGCGCCGCGCAGCAGCGGGTCCAGGAAGATCCGGTTGTGCAGCCCGTCGACGATCCGGGCGGCGTGCGCGTCGGCCTCGCTCGCGGGGTCCAGCGGGAAGACCGCCGCCGGGTTGAGCGTGATGCTGACGCTGCGGGCGCCGGCCGAGCGCAGCGCGCGGGCGGCGAGGCCGTGCCCGAGCAGCAGGTGGTGCACGGCCCGGAAGGCCGCGGCCGGGTCCTGGATGCCGGGTGCGTGCCGGCCGCTGGCGTAGCCCAGGTACGCCGAGCACCACGGCTCGTTCAGCGTGGTCCAGGTGCCGACGCGGTCGCCGAGGCGGGCGTGGACGATGGCGGCGTACTCGGCGAAGGCCTCGGCGGTGTCCCGGACCGTCCAGCCGCCGCGGTCCTGCAGCGCCTGCGGCAGGTCCCAGTGGTAGAGGGTGACCACGGGGTCGATGCCCTTGCCGATCAGCTCGTCGGTGAGCCGGTCGTAGAAGTCCAGGCCGCGGGTGTTGACCGGACCGGTGCCGTCGGGCTGCACCCGCGGCCAGGCGATGGAGTACCGGTACGCCCGGAGCCCGAGCTCCGCCATGAGCGCCACGTCCTCGACGTAGCGGTGGTAGTGGTCGCAGGCCACGTCCCCGGTGTGCCCGGCGTGCACCCGGCCCGGCGTACGGCTGAAGGTGTCCCAGATGGACGGGCCGCGCCCGTCCTCGCGCGCCGCGCCCTCGATCTGGTACGACGCCGTCGCCGCGCCCCAGACGAAGCCGTCCGGGAACCTGCCCCCCGTGGCCAGTGGTTCGCCGCCCGGTTCCACCTCGACGGTTGCCGTCATGCGCCTCACCGCTCCCTGCGTGCTGGCGGCCGCCTGCCGGACCGCGGCCGTTGCATACCTGACCGGTACAGCCTACGGCCGCGGGATCAACCCGCTCGGAGGGCGCTGAACAGGCGCGGGTCGCCGGTGATGGTCAGCACGTCCGGTGCCGAGCGGCCCATGAGCGTCAGGAGCAGGTCGCTGGCGTTGCCCCGGGCCTCGGCCCGCGGGTGGTGGTCGTCGGAGTCCAGGATCGTGCCGGTGTCGAGCAGCGCGAGCCCCGCGCCGCGCAGGCGGACGAACCACTCGTAGCTCGCGTCCGTGGCCACCAGGTGTACGACGCCGTGCAGGTCGGTGGGGCCCTGGCGGCGGCCGGCGGGCAGCCAGGTGTCGAGCACCTCGCTGACGCCGTCGGCCGCGAGCTTCGTCTCGATCGGGGTCGGGCGGCCGGCGGCCGTCTCGGCGTCCCAGCGGTGCACCGAGATCTCGTGGGCCATCCGCCGGTGCCAGAATCCGGCCTTCCTGGCCTGCGCCGGCCAGGTCCAGGCCGGGAGGTCGGGGTCGAGCGCGTCGAGCGTCTCGATCGTGCCGGTCATCTCCCGGCGGAGCCCGTCCAGCGCGTCCGGCCAGTCGGGGCGGGGCTCGGGGGTCACCCGATCGGCGGGCTGGTCGGTCACGCCGCGGGGCACCGACTCGCGTACCCACCGCAAGAGCACGGTGAGGTGCTCGGTGAGATCCGCGACCGTCCAGCCCGGGCACGCGGGCACGACGGCATCGGGGCCGGTCTCGGCGACGGCGTCCTGGAGCGCCGGCCCGTCGGCGCGCAGCGCCGCCAGCCAGAAGTCCTTCGTCGCGTTGAGCCTGTTCATCAGCTTCTCCCGCTCGAGGAGGACCACCTGTACGTTCCCCGGGACCCGTCGGCCTAGGGTGAACGTCGTGCCTGACGTTAGTGCTGATCCGCCCGCCACCGCATCTGCTGCGCATGCCAGTTCGCTGGCGGCGTACACGACGCTACGCCTCGGTGGCCCCGCGGGCACGCTGACCCCGGTCTCCGAAACGGACGAAGCGGTAGCAATCATGCGCTCGGCCGCTCGCCGGGGGGACCGGGTCCTGGTTCTCGCCGGTGGCAGCAACGTCGTGATCGGCGACGAGGGCTTTCCGGGACAGGTGATGCTCTTGCGCACCCGGGGGATGCGGGCGGTCGGCCGCGATACGCGGGGCGTGCTGATGCGGGTGGCCGCCGGAGAGCCGTGGGACGGGTTCGTGGCCGCGACGCTCGCCGAGGGCCTCTCGGGCCTCGAGGCGCTGTCGGGCATTCCCGGCTCCGCGGGCGCGACGCCGATCCAGAACGTCGGCGCGTACGGTCAGGAGGTCGCACAGACCGTCGAGGCGGTGCACGTCTACGACCGGGTGGACGACCAGGTCAAGACGCTGTCGCTGCCGGAGTGCCGGTTCGCGTACCGGTCCAGCCTCTTCAAGCACAGCGACCGGTGGCTGGTGCTGGAGGTCGACTTCCGGCTCGCCGTCGCCACGGACTCGGCCCCGATCCGGTACGCCGAGCTCGCCCGCAACCTGGGCGTCGAGGCCGGTGAGCGGGTGCCGGCGAAACAGGTGCGCGACACCGTGCTGAAGCTGCGGGCCGGCAAGGGCATGGTTCTGGACCCGGAGGACGCCGACACCCGGTCGGTCGGCTCGTTCTTCACCAACCCGGTGCTCTCCGCGCAGGAGTGGGCGGGGGTGCAGGACCGACTCGCGGACGCGGGCGAGCCGCCGAGCTGGCCGGCGCCGAACGGCACGGTCAAGGTGCCGGCCGCCTGGCTGATCGAGAAGGCGGGCTTCGCCAAGGGGTACGGCGGCCGCGGCGGCGTCGCCATCTCGTCGAAGCACACGCTGGCCCTGACCCACCGCGGCGGCGGTACCACGGCCGCGCTGCTGGACCTGGCTCGGGAGATCCGCGACGGCGTCCACGACCGGTTCGGGGTCGTCCTGCACCCCGAACCGGTGCTGGTGAACTGCGCCCTCTGACGGCTCAGCGCCAGCCGAAGACCTGCGTCCAGTAGAAGGTGCCGTCCGCGGAGCTGCGTACGCCCGCCCCGAAGGACTTGGCCTCGCAGTTGAGGATGTTCTCGCGGTGGGCGGGGCTGGCCATCCAGGCGTCCATCACCTCGGCGGCGGTGGTGAAGCCCCAGGCGATGTTCTCCGCGGCCACGTCGGGGTAGCCGGCGGCGCGCGAGCGGGTCTCGAACGTCGAGCGCCGCCAGCCGATGTGCCCGAAGTCGCCGGTGGCCGCCATGTAGTGGCTCTGGCGTACGGAGGCGACCATCAGCTCGTCGTCCACGGTCAGCGGGGCGCAGCCGGCGAGCACCCGCTCCTCGTTGGTCCGCACGATCACCTCGTCCATCAGCATCTCCGAGGTGGTGGGGCGCGCGGCGGCGACCGCGGCGGGCCCGCCCGTCTCGGCATGCGCGGGTGCCGCCGTGAGGGCCAGCAGGGCGGCCGGCGTGGCCGCGGCGAGGGCGATACGTCGTACGGATTCGAACACGGACTTTCCTCCCGGTCCACGGCCGGGCTCCTGTTCGCCCGGCAGTCCTATCGGACCGGATATTTGTGGTTACGTCCTATCTTTTGTCTTTTCTGGCGATCCGGTCAACGTGCCGTGTCACTCTGTGGGGATGGTCAGGGGTAGCCGGATCTCGGCTCCCGCTCCCGTCGCCGGATCGAAGGTGAGCTCGACCGAGCCGCCGTGCCGGGCCGCGATGGCGTCCGCGAGGAGCATCCAGAGGGCCGTGCTGCGGCGCCGGTGCGGCGGATCCGGGTCGGCCAGCATGCCGGCCATGAGGTGCTCGTCGGTGAGCCTCTCGGACTGCCGCGCGGTCACCGTGATCCGCCATCCGGCGGCACCGGCCTCCGTGCTCACCACGGCGGACCGGTCGGCGGCGCCGCTCGCGACGGTACCCACCACGGCGTAGAACAGGTCGCGCAGCAGGGCGGCGTCGGCGGACAGCGGCGGCCCGTCCGAGGTCTGCACGGTCGCGGCGGTGTACGGCTCCTGGCTGGCCAGCAGCTCGGCCACCTCGCGGATCACCGCGCCCGGGTCCACCGCCGTGGGCCACAACTCGAGATCGCCGGTCTGCAGCCGGCTGACCACCATGAGGTCCTCGACCAGCGCGAGCATCCGGTCGGTGTTGCGCCGTACGGCGGCCAGCGCCACCGACCGCTCGGCCGGGGCCAGGTCGTCGGTGTCCAGGCTCTCGGTGAACGACGCGATGGTGGTCAGCGGCGTCCGCAGCTCGTGCGAGACGACCGCGAGGAAGCGTGCCTGGAGCGCGAAGACGTTCGTGGGGGTTCGCACGCTGAACTATAACTTTCCGTATATGAACAGACACGTCACGCTATCGTGGTTTTGGACATTTCATCTTCGCCGCCCGCGTCCGCGGGGGGCGTGAGCAAGACGCTGACCCGGACCGAGCGCGTGCCGCGCCCGGCGGGCAGCCGCGTCTGGCGACGCGCCGGGGCGGAGGCGGAGGGCATGGTGACGAGCGCATGAGCAGACTGCTCGTGGTCGAGGACGACCCGGACATCGCCCTGGCCCTGCGGCTGCTCTTCAGCCGGGCCGGGTACGAGGTGGCGCACGCGGGCGACGGGCGCACCGGCCTGAAGGAGGCGTACGCGGAGCACCCCGACCTGGTGGTGCTCGACGTCGGTCTCCCGGAGATGGACGGCTGGCAGGTGCTCGAGCGGCTGCGGGACGTGTCCGACGTACCCGTGCTGGTGCTGACGGCGCACGGCCAGGAGGCCGAGAAGGTCCGCGGCCTGCGCGGCGGTGCCGACGACTACCTGACCAAACCGTTCGCGAACAACGAGCTGCTGGCCCGGGTGGAGGCCTTGCTGCGCCGCTCGTCCGGCGGGCAGAACAGCTGGGCCAGCCAGATCTACGACGACGGCCTGGTGCACCTGGACCCGACCAAGCGCCGGGTCTATGTCAAGGGCGACGAGAAGCGCCTCACGCCGACGGAATTCCGGCTGCTCAACGCCCTGGTCCGGCACGCCGGCGCGGTGCTGAGCCCCAACCAGCTCCTCACCCAGGCGTGGGACGACCCCACGGGCATCGGCCAGGAGCGCGTCAAGTTCGCCGTGCTCCGGCTGCGCCGCAAGCTCGGCTGGTCGGATCCCGACGAGTCCCCGATCGAGTCCGTACGCGGATTCGGCTACCGCTACCGGCGCCCGGGCGGTGACACCTGAGCCGCAACCGGTAGCGGTCCGGGTGTCCTCAGGTGGGGCTCCGGTGGGTCGATGAGGGATTTGGGATACGAGCAGGAGGTAGGGCGTTGGAAGACCTTGGCGAGATCGTCGGCGAATTCCTCATGGAGAGCCACGAGAACCTGGACCAGATCGACCGGGATCTCGTCGCGCTCGAGCAGAACCCGGCCTCGCGTGACCTGATCGCCCGCATCTTCCGGGCGATCCACACGATCAAGGGCACCAGTGGCTTCCTGGCCTTCACCCGGCTGGAGACGCTCGCGCACGCGGGCGAATCGCTGCTGTCGCGGCTGCGCGACGGCGTCCAGCCGGTCACGCCGACCACCATCACCACCCTGCTGGCCACGATCGACGGCGTCCGCTCGCTGCTGGAGGCCATCGAGCAGAACGGCAACGAGGGTGAGGTCGACGTCGACAACATCATCACCGCCGTGCACGCGCAGATGAACGCCCCCGGCGACGCGCCGGCGGCCGCACCGGCCGCCCCCGCCGCGGAGGCTGCCGCCCCTGCCGCCGCGGAGGCGGGCGCGCCTGCCGCCCCTGCCGCCGCGGCCCCGGCGGCGGGCGAAGCCCCGGCAGCGGCGGCCGAGCCGGCCGAGAAGCCGGAGCCGCTGGAGGAGAAGCCGGCCCGGCCCGCGCCCGAGACCGTCGAGGGTCAGCGCCGCCCGCTCGGCGAGATCCTCGTCGAGACCGGCGCGGCGCAGGCCGCGGACGTCGGCTCCGCGCTGCAGGCGCAGCTCGACGGCGACGAGCGCAAGCTCGGCACGATCCTGCTGGAGGAGGGCAAGACCCAGCCCGGCGCGGTCAACGAGGCGTTGCAGGCGCAGACGCCCAAGCGCAGCGTCGCCGACAGCGCGATCCGGGTGGACGTCGACCTGCTCGACACCCTGATGAACATGGTCGGCGAGCTCGTGCTCGCCCGTAACCAGCTGGTCCGCGGCGTGATGGAGACCGGCGACTCCGGCCTGGTCCGCAGCGCCCAGCGGCTCGGCATGATCACCTCCGAACTGCAGGAGGGGATCATGAAGACCCGGATGCAGCCCATCGAGCACATCTGGTCCAAGCTGCCCCGGGTCATCCGCGACCTGTCCAACTCGCTCGGCAAGAAGGTCGAGCTGGTCATGGAGGGCAAGGAGACCGAGCTCGACCGCAGCCTGCTCGAGGCCGTCAAGGACCCGCTGACCCACCTGGTGCGCAACGCCGTCGACCACGGCATCGAGGACGCCGACCGGCGGGCGGCCGCCGGCAAGAACCCCCAGGGCACGCTGACGCTGCGGGCGTACCACGAGGGCGGGCACGTCGCCGTCGAGGTCGCCGACGACGGCGCCGGCATGGACGTCGAGCGGATCGCGGCGAAGGCCGTGGAGAAGGGCCTGCTGCGTCCCGAGCAGATCCCCAACATGGACAAGCGCGAGATCATGGCGATGGTCTTCCAGCCCGGCTTCTCCACCGCGGCGAAGGTGACGAACGTGTCCGGCCGCGGCGTCGGCATGGACGTCGTCAAGACCAACATCGAGCGGATCGGCGGCGCGGTCAGCGTCGACTCGACCCTGGGACAGGGTACGGTCTGGCGCCTCACCATCCCGCTGACGCTGGCGATCATCCAGGCCCTGACCGTCGACTGCGGCGACCAGCGCTACGTCGTGCCGCAGGTCGCCGTCCTGGAGCTGGTCTTCATCGACGGCCAGTCCACGAAGATCGAGTACGCCTCCGGCGCGCCGGTCTACCGCCTGCGCGGCAAGCTCCTCCCGCTCGTCCGCCTCGACCGGGCCCTCGGCCTGGAACCCGGCGGCGACCAGGGGGTCTACATCATGGTGCTGCAGGCCGACGGGCGCCGTTTCGGCCTCGTCGTGGACCGCGTCCTCAACACCGAGGAGGTCGTGGTCAAGGCGCTCAACACCCGGTTCAAGGACATCGGCCTGTACGCCGGCGCCACGATCCTCGGCGACGGCAAGGTCGGTCTGATCCTCGACGTCTCCTCCCTGGCGCGCCGCTCGCACCTCGCGGTGGACTCCGAGCGGGAGAACCTCACCGGCACGTCCCGCGCGACCGGAGGCGGCGGCACCGGCGAACGTCTGCTGATCACCGCGGTCGGGGAGCGCCGGGTGGCGATCCCGCTCGACACGGTCACCCGCCTCGAGGAGTTCCCGCGGGACCGCATCGAGCACGCCGGCTCCCGCGAGGTGGTGCAGTACCGCGGCCAGATCCTGCCGCTGGTGCGGCTGTCGCACCTGCTGGGGGCGTACAGCGAGATGGAGGAGAGCGACACCGTGTCGGTGGTCGTCTACAGCGAGGGAGGCCGCAGCGTGGCGCTGGTCGTGGACCGGATCGTCGACATCGCCGAGAACTCGACCACCGCCCGCCGCGACGCGGAGGAGGACGGTCTCGTCGGTACGGCGGTGATCCAGCAGCGGGTGACCGAGCTGCTCGACGTGCGCCGCGCGATCCTCGCCGCCGACCCGAACTTCTACAACGAGATGTCCGACGAGATGCTGGTGGAGGCCTGAGATGGCGAGCCGGCAGTTCGCCACCTTCGAGGTGGCAGACCAGCTGTTCGGGGTCGAGGTCGACACCGTGCAGGAGGTGCTCTCGTACAACGAGTACACCCCCGTGCCGGGCGCGCCTCCGGCGGTCGGCGGGCTGTTCAACCTGCGCGGCCAGGTGATCGCGGCGGTCGACCTGCGGGTGCAGCTCGGCCTCGCGCGCCAGGCCCTGCAGGGACCGGTGATGAACGTGATCCTGCGCGGCGACGGCGAGCCGGTCAGCCTGCTCGTCGACCGCATCGGCGAGGTCGTCGACCTGGAGGACGAGGCGTTCGAACCGCCGCCGGACACGCTCAGCGGGCCCACCCGCGAGCTGGTGACCGGCACCTTCAAGATGGACGGCCGGCTGATGCTGGCCCTCGATGTCAACCAGGCCGTCGACACGTACCGAGCCACCACCTGATGTACAGCCTCGTCAGCGCCCCCGTCCTCGGCTTCGACCTGACCCGCCTCGGAGGCGGGTCGGCAACCGCCGAGGTGCTGTTGCGCGCCCTGCGCCTCAGCCTGGGGGACCTGCCGATCCTCGCGGAGAGGCTGCCCGACGAGGGGGTCCGGGGCCCGCTCTGGGTGGAGGTGGAGAGCGCCGCGCGCAAGCTGCCGACGCTCAAGGGTATGAAGGCGGACGATCCGGCCAGCTCGCTGGCCCTGGTCGAGCGGGCGCCGATCGGCTCGGTCGACGCCCTGCTGACCTGTCTGCGGTACGACGTCATGGCCTGGACCTGGCAGGGCAGCGGCCGGGACGCCAAGCAGAGCGAGACGGCCGCCGCGGCGACCGCCCTGCTCTGCGATGCCGCCGTGGCCAGCTACCTGCGCGAGGTCCTCGACGAGACGACCCGCCGGATGCTGGGCGCGGGCTGGGTGGCGGCGCTGCGCAAGCTGCCCGCCGGCAAGCCGATCGACCTGGGTCCGCACCACTACGCGGTGTCGGCCCTGCTCGACCGGCTGCGCTCGGTCACGGCGAACGACCTGGCCCGGCTGACCCAGTCGGCGGAGGACGCGCGCCGCAACGCCGGAGGCTGGTCGCCGGCGGTGCACTCGGCCTCCTGGGCGGCGTACCTGTCGGACCGGGTCCGGACGGCCGCGGCCGCGCAGATGCTGCTCGTGCAGGCGATCGACACGGCCGCCATTCCGCTCGCGGAACGGGCCGGTGGCGTCTGGAACATGCTCAGCGGCGCGGTCCAGGCGCTCGTCGTCCGGGACCTGCTGGACACCGCCACGGCGCATCGGCTGCTCGCGCCGGTCGTCGCGGCACTCGGCCCGGCATGGCTCGGATGAGAGGCGGAGGAAAGCGATGATCAGAGTTCTCGTCGTCGACGACTCCGTGGTGGTCCGCAGGCTCATCGTGGACTCGCTCACCGGCGCGGCGGGCATCGAGGTGGTCGGCACCGCGGCCAACGGCCTGCTGGCCCAGGCGAAGATCGACCAGCTCAAGCCGGACGCGATCACGATGGACATCGAGATGCCGCAGATGGACGGCATCGCCGCGGTGCGCGAGCTGCGTAAGCGGCACAAGCACATCCCGGTGATCATGTTCAGCACGCTGTCCGCGGCCGGGGCCAGCGCCACCCTCGAGGCGCTCGCCGCGGGCGCCACCGACTACGTGACGAAGCCGAGCAACGTCGGCTCGATCGCCCAGTCCATCGCGGCCGTCCGCGAGCAGCTCGTGCCGAAGATCCACGCGCTGGCCGGGCGCCGGGCGGGCGGCGCGGCCCGGCCCGGAGCGGGCCCGGCACCGGCCCGGCCCGGTCTCGCCCCGCCTCCGGGCCTGCGCCCCGGTGCGCCGGGACGACCCGGCGTGCTCGCGGGTCGTGCTCCCGCGCCGGCGAAGGCCGCCCCGGCCCGGCCGGTGCGGCGCGGCCCGCACGGTCGCGTCGACATCATCGCGATCGGGTCGTCGACCGGCGGCCCGGACGCGCTCACCAAGGTGCTGCAGGCACTGCCGACGGACCTGCCGGTGCCGATCGTGGTGACGCAGCACATGCCGCCGGTCTTCACCCGCATGTTCGCCGAGCGCCTCGACCGCAGCACGCCGTTGCACGTGGTCGAGGCCGGCGAGGGGATGGAGCTCGTCCCCGGCACGGTCTATATCGCTCCCGGCGACAAGCACCTGGTGCTGCAACGCCGGAACACCGCGACGCTGACCCAGCTCAGCGGCGCGCCGCCGGAGAACTCGTGCCGTCCGGCGGTCGACGTGATGTTCCGCTCCGTGGCCTCGCTCTTCGGGGCGTCGGCGTACGCGGCGGTGCTCACCGGCATGGGATACGACGGACGAGGTGGTGCGAAGGTGCTGCGTGACGCAGGCGCCGAGATTCTGGCGCAGGACGAGGCGAGTTCGGTGGTCTGGGGCATGCCCGGCGCCGTGGTCGGCGCGGGATTGGCCGACGAGGTGTCGCCGCTGGACAAGATCGCTTCGGCCTTGATCCAGCGGGTTCAGGTGGGTCGCGCGCCCCGGGCGACGGCGGTGACCCGATGACCCTCTCTCAGGCCGACTTCGCCTTCGTCTCGACGCTGGTCCGGCGCGAGGCGGCGATCGTACTGGCGCCCGGCAAGGAGTACCTGGTGGAGGCCCGGCTCATTCCGGTGGCCCGGCAGGTCGGTGCCGGCAGCGTCAGCGAGTTCCTGGCCAACCTCCAGCGCAAACCCAACCCGGCCGACCAGCGCCGGATCATCGACGCGCTGACCACGAACGAGACGTCGTGGTTCCGCGACCGGGAGCCCTTCACGGCGCTGACCGACGTCGTGCTTCCCGAGCTGGTCAAGAACCGCGGCTCGGCTCGCAAGCTGCGGCTGTGGTCCGCGGCGAGCTCGAGCGGGCAGGAGGCGTACAGCCTCGCGATCACCCTGCAGGAATCGCTGCCCGCAGGCTGGGGATACGAGATCATGGGCAGTGACATCTCCACCGAGATGGTCAAGCGCGCGGAGGCGGCCGAGTACAGCCAGGTGGAGGTCAACCGGGGTCTGCCGGCCACGCAACTGGTGCAGTACTTCGAGCGGGCCGGTGCGCACTGGCGGGTCGCGCCGCACCTGCGGCGCAACGTCACCTTCAAGCACATGAACCTGACGGCGCCGCTGCCCAACATGCCGCCGTTCGACGTGATCTTCCTGCGAAACGTGCTGATCTATTTCGACGTCGCGACGAAGAAGTCAGTGCTGCGCAACGTCGCCCGGCTGCTGCGGCCGGACGGCTGGCTCTTCCTCGGTGCGGCGGAGACGACCATCGGGATCGACGACAACTACGAACGGGTGGCGGCCGGCCGGACCTCTGCCTACCGAGTGCGAAGCGCGGTGCCGGCCGGCGCCGCAAGGAAGGGGTGAGCTGCGGTGCGCGCCATGGTGATCGACGACTCGCGGGCGATGCGGATGATTCTGAAGCGCATCGTCGCGAAACTGAACTTCGAGGCGATCGAGGCGGGTGACGGCCAGGAGGCCCTCGACCTGCTCTCGACCATGACCGAGGTGCCGGAGCTGGCCCTCATCGACTGGAACATGCCCAACATGAACGGGCTCGAGTTCGTGACCAAGGTCCGCGCGGAGCCGCGGCTGCGTGAGATGACGCTGGTCATGGTCACGACCGAGAGCGAACAGAGCCAGATCGTCCGGGCGCTCGCCGCGGGCGCACACGAATACGTGATCAAGCCCTTCACCGAGGGAGCCATGATCGAAAAGTTGGCCCTGCTGGGCCTGGTACCGACCGGAGCGAACTCATGAGCGTCGAAACCGTGGTGAGCGAGGACGATCTCGCGGAGATGGTGGAACAGGTCTGGGTGTCGTACCTGGACCCGGAGGGCGTCAATCCGCTGGTCCTGACGGGTGACGACAAGCAGACGACCGAGGTGCACTCGACGGTGTCGATCACCGGCACGTGGCACGGTCACCTCGTCTACGCCTGCTCGATGCAGGCCGCCAAGAAGTCCGCCGCGGGCTTCCTGGCGATGGAGATGGACGAGGTCAGCCAGGAGGACATCTCCGACGTCCTCGGCGAGCTGGCGAACATCGTCGGCGGCAACGTCAAGGCGATGCTGCCGGCCGGCTGCTTCCTGTCGCTGCCGACCGTGGTGCTGGCGCCCGACACCGCGTCGTACTACCCGTCTGCCGAGCAGATCACCGGCCTGTACGGCGTCTGGGACGGGGAGCCGATCTCGATCACCATGTGGCAGAGCATCAAGCAGCAGGAGGGTGCGGCATGAAGATCCTGATCGCGGATGACAGCCGGGTCATGCGTCAGATCGTGACCCGCACCCTGCGCCAGGCCGGCTTCGACGGACACGAGCTCGTGGAGGCGTCGGACGGCGCCCAGGCCATGGCGATGGCCGACTCGGAGAGCCCGGACCTGATCATCTCGGACTGGAACATGCCCGAGATGACCGGCATCGATGTGCTGCGCAAGCTGCGGGCGGCGGGGAACAACGTCAAGTTCGGCTTCGTGACGTCCGAGTGCACCGACGAGATGAAGAGCGCGGCGGAGAGCGCCGGGTCCGCGTTCTTCATCGTCAAGCCCTTCACTGCTGAGCAATTCGATGAGGTCTTCTCTCCTCTTTTGGGATGATATAGCCATGTCTGACACCTCGGTCGTTCCCGCCTCGCTCGCCGTCCGCAACCTCTTCGAGGACCTCCTCGGCCGGGACGTCAACGTCTCTCCCGGCGACCCGATGACCGCCGATGACCTGGCCACCGGCGCGATCGCCGTCTATACGGACTCGATGCAGCTGTACGCGGTCTGCGGCATGACGCTGAGCCTGGCGGCCAACGCGGGCGCCGCGCTCGGCTTGCTTCCCGCGGGTGCCGCCGAGGACAGCATCGAGGAGAAGCAGCTCTTCCCGAACCTCGCCGAGAACGTCTTCGAGCTCTACAACATCTTCACCAGCCTGCTCAACCGCGAGGGCGCTACGCACGTGAAGCTTTACCAAGTCATCTACCCCGGCCAGGAGATTCCCAACGACGCCCGGGCACAACTGCTGGCGCTGGGCAAGCGGCTCGACCTGCTGGTCGAGGTGTCGCGCTACGGCAAGGGCAAGTTCTCCCTCTCGATGGTCTGACGGGCACCGGCGTTCAGCGGTGGACCGGGACAGGTTCCCCGATCCACCGCTGAACGCCGTCGGGCGTCAGGACTGGGCGGTGTCGAGCCGGCGGTCCGCCGCGGGCGGGGCGGCCTGGCGGTGCACGACCGGGGCCGGCAGGTGGGCCAGATCGTCGCGACGCAGGCGGCTGGCCGCCCGGCTCAACCTCCGGCGGGCCGGCAGGAACCGCTGCGGCGCCGCCGTCCAGCCGTAGCGCAGCAGCTCGGCGGGCGCCGGGCGGACCGCACCCGTGACGTCGTAGCCGTGGGCCGCCAGGCGGCTGCCCAGCGCCGCCTCGCAGAGCGCGATCTCCGCCGGCGTCAGCCGGCTCTGCCAGCTCTGCACCCGCTGGGTCGTCACCGGCGAACGGGTGCGCGCGTGCCACGTCTTGAACGACGGCACGGCGACCTCGGCCACCGCGGACGGTTCGGCCATGGCCGGGTGGTAGTCCTCGCCGAGGTACGCGCACAGCTCGGTGAGCCGTCCCTGCGGGTCCGCGACGAGGTCCTCGTAGCGCAGCTCGTACCACTGCGCCGGGCCGAGCCGGCGCGCGGCGCGCCGGGCGTCGTCCACGGCGCGGGCCCAGGCGGCCACCGTCGCGTAGATGTCCTTGCGGTGCCAGGACATCTCCTTGAGCGACGCCACGCAGTCCCGGCCGTCGCGGACGATGTTGACGAACTGGGCGTCCGGGAAGAGCCGCAGCAGGATGTCCACGTTGTGCAGGTACGCCGGCCGCTTGTCGCCCCACCGCGGCTTGCCGAAGCGGGCCGCGTACTGCTGGAAGATCGTGCCCAGCACCGAGCCGAGCGTGCCCGGACCCTCGGTGATGCGCTCGACGACGGCCTCGGCGTCGAGGCCGAGGTCGCAGAAGCGGGTCTCGCGCCGGTCCACGATGCGGCGGGCGAGCGCGCGCCGGTTGGCGGCGACCCGCAGGTCGCCGAACTCCCGGCGCTCGCGGTAGGCGGCCAGCACGAACCGGGTCTCGGGCGGGATCGCGATCCGTGGATGGGCGTGCAGCATGAGCTGCAGCATCGTGGTGCCCGAACGCGGGCAACCGACGACGATGATCGGCCGGTCAGTGGGCACGGTGCACCTCCGGTGGGCAGTCGCTCACCAGAGGTAACATACGGCCAAAAGGGGCGATTGTTAACGAACTGTCAAGGCGTGTCGCGGGCTTACGACTCGGGGCGCGGCTCCGCCGGCTCCGGGTCCGGGGTGGGCCTGACCCGGGTGCCCGGCTCCTCCGCCCGGCCGTAGCCCGCCGTGACGAAGCGCAGCCCGGCGAGCAGTATCGCGGCGATCGGCACGGCGATGAGGAACCGGATCAGCACCTCGGTCACGTCGATCTCGTCGAGCACGTAGCGATACACCGCCGGTGCGCTCATGAGCAGCGCGAACAGCAGGACGGAGGGCCGGATCACGGCTCATCCCCGGCGGGCGGGCCGGCGGGGCAGGGCGGCCATCGGCACCACGTCCGCGGCGATCCGGGCGCAGAGCAGGGCGGCCCACGAGTGCGGGGTGGCGGGCTTGCCGTCCAGCGACACGATCGGCACGTCGAGACCGAGCACGGTGGCCGGGTCGGACGTGATGTCCACGTTGTGCACCACCAGCGCCTCCACGTCGCCGAGCGCGCGCAGGTGCCGGGCGGTGTCCGCGGTCTTACGGGTGGCGTCGACCACCGCCCACACCGCGGTCGCCTTGAGCGCGTCGCACATGTCGCTGATCCAGATCGGGTCCGTACGCCCCACCACCGCGTCGACCACCACGATCCACGCGTGATCCGCGTGGTGCAGCTTCTCGACCTTGGTCGCCGCGGTGGCCGGGTCGCCCAGGATCCGCGAGGAATGCATGCCGGTGCCCGCCGCGGACGGCCCGCCGAGCATCAGGTGTGCCTGGTCGAGGCCGGCCTGCTCGCAGAGCTTGCGACCGATCGGCACGGCGTGGTCGAGGTCGCCGGCCAGGACCAGGATCTCGCCCGGCGCGTCCGGCACGGCCGGCGCGGACGGGCGGGCGGCCAGGACGCCGAGCACGCCCGCGTACGTGTCCCCGCCGGTGATCTCCGCGGCCATCTCCGGCGGCATGCCGACCCGCATCAGGTTCTGCTGCACCGTGTCGAAGTGCTGCTGCGGCCGGATGGGCGCCGGCATCGTCGTGGTCACGTGCGCCGTCGTCGCCGGGATCGCGGAGGTGGGCCCGAGCCCCAGTCCGCCGAGATGCTCCGCCAGGGTGGCCGGGGCGGGCGCCGGCGAGGTCGGCGCCAGGCCGTACGCCTCGGCCGGCGTGCGCGGCGGCGCCGGGTTCTGCGCGGCCCGGTCGGCCGCCGGGTTCGGCGTGAAGGGCGGGTGGTCGTTGACGCCCAGCCCACCCATCAGCTCCGCGAGCGAGGGTACGGCCGGCATCGGCTTCGGCCCCGCGTTCGCGCCGCCGTTCACCGGAGAGCCGGTCGCCTGGGCGGGCCGGAAGGGCCGTACCGTCGGGCTCTCCGGCGGCGCCGGCTCGGGCTCCCGGGCCGGGATCGACGGCCGGTTGTACGCCTCCGCCCGGTCCAGGTTCGCCATCAGCTCGGCGAAGGCCGAACCCGGGTCGGACAGGCCCCGGCTCGGCGGCGTGTCGAGGGCCGGCCCGCGGCCGCCCACCGCCGCGTCGACGTCGCCGAAGCCGGCGTCCCGTCCCGCGGTGCGGTCGCCGGCCGTGGGGGCCGGGCCGGGCGTGATCCGGTCCCGCGACTCGGCCCGCGCCAGCAGCTGCTCCAGCGTCTGCGGACCCTCGTCGACAGGCGCCGGCGCCCGCCGGGGCGGGGCGTCGGTGCGCTCGCCGGGGTCGGGGACCTCGACGGACAGCTCGTAGTGTTGCTTGGCGAAGAACCCGCCGAAGCCCCCGGTCCGGACCTTGTCCGCCGAGATGATCCGCACCGAGGAGCCGTACTCGTCGCGCACCTGCGCCAGCAACGGCTCGATGGCCGGACCCTCAAGCAGCACCCGCGTAGGCACCGTTCACCACCCCCATGGTCTCGATCTGTGCGGTGGAACCTGAAATCTCCGAGTAGGACAGCACCTGCACCCGGCGGGAGCCGGCGCGCAGGAGACGCATGAGCGGCAGCCTCAGCTGCGGTGAGCAGGCCAGGACCGGCGTGATGCCGGACTGCTCCGCGGCCTCCACGAGCCGGCCGGCCTCGCTCACGATCGCCTCGGCCCGCATGCCGTCGATCGCCATGAAGGCGCCGGTCTCGCTGGGGCGCAGCGACTCGAGGAGGCTCTGCTCGAGCATCGGCTCGAGGGTGATGACCGTGAGCCGGCCGTTGGCGGCGTACTGGGCGGCGATCGCCGGCCCGAGCGCGGCGCGGGCGGCCTCGACCAGGCCGTCGTGGTCGACGGAGACCTTGGCGCGCAGGGAAAGGGCCTCGAAGATCCGGACCAGGTCGCGGATCGGCACGCCCTCGTCGAGCAGCGCCTGCAGCACCCGCTGGATCTGGCCGAGGCTCAGCAGGGTCGGGGTCAGCTCCTCGACCACCACCGGATGGGTGCGCTTGACCATCTCGGTCAGCGACCGGACGTCCTCGCGGCCCAGCAGCCGGCTGGCGTTCTGCCGGACGATCTCGGCGAGGTGCGTGATGATCACGGAGGCCCGGTCCACCACGGTCGCGCCGGAGAGCTCCGCCTGGTAGTGCAGCTCGGCCGGCACCCACTTGCCGGCGAGGCCGAAGACCGGCTCGATGCCGGCCCGGCCGGGCAGCGCCTGCAGGCCGTCGCCGATGGCCAGCACCGTGCCGGGCGGCGCCTGCCCGCTGCCGGCGTCGACGCCGGAGATGCGGATCGCGTACGACGACAGCGGCAGGTCGAGGTCGTCGCGGGTCCGCACCGGCGGCATGATGATGCCGAGCTCCAGGGCCATCTTGCGGCGCAGCGCCCGGACCCGGTCGAGCAGGTCGCCGCCGTTGGTGTCGACCAGGTCCACCAGGTCGGGCGAGAGTGCGAGCTCCAGCGGGTCGACCCGCATCTCGCCGAGCAGCGACTCGGGGGAGTCCGGCGCCGGCCGGTCGGCCTCCCCGGCGGCGGCCGCGGCGGCCGCGGCCTCGGCCTCGGGCTCCGGGTCCTTGACGCGCTGGGCGATCAGCAGCGTGGTGGCGCCGATGATGAGGAAGGGCACCTTGGGCAGGCCCGGGATGACGCAGAGCCCGAGCGCCGCGCCGCCGGCGATCCGCAGGGCGAGCTTGTTCTGTCCGAGCTGGGCGGTGACGCTGCTGCCCATGTCGCCGGAGGTCGCCGAGCGGGTCGTGATCAGACCGGTGGCGACGGAGAGCAGCAGCGCGGGGATCTGCGAGACCAGGCCGTCGCCGACGGTCAGCAGGCTGTACTGGTTCATCGCCTCGGCGGGCGCGAGCCCGTGCTGGAGGATGCCGACGCCGAACCCGCCGACCAGGTTGATCACCGTGATGATGATGGCGGCGATGGCGTCGCCCTTGACGAACTTGGAACCACCGTCCATGGCGCCGTAGAAGTCGGCCTCGGCGGCCACGTCGGCCCGGCGCTTCTTCGCCTCCGCCTCGTCGATCAGGCCGGCGTTCAGGTCGGCGTCGATCGCCATCTGCTTGCCCGGCATCGCGTCGAGCGTGAAGCGGGCGCCGACCTCGGCGACCCGCTCGGCACCCTTGGTGACCACGACCATCTGGACGATGATCAGGATCAGGAAGATCACCAGGCCGATGACCAGCGAGCCACCGACGACGAAGTCGCCGAACGCGTGGATGACCTTGCCGGCGTCGCCGTCGCGCAGCACGAGCCGGGTGGCGCTGATGTTGAGGGCGAGCCGGAACAGCGTCATGACCAGCAGCAGGGCCGGGAAGACGGAGAAGTCGAGGGGCCGCTGCACGAACATCGCGACCAGCAGGATCAGCAGGGCGCCCGTGATGTTGGTGGCGATCAGTAGATCGAGCAGGAAGGTCGGCAGGGGCACGACCATCATGACGATGATGCCGATGACCCCGATGGGTACGGCGAACTTACTGAGGCTGCGGTTCTTCACGGCCCCCCTTTCACCTGCTGATAGTCCCGCAGCGACGGCCGTGATGTGAGGAAATCTCCCAGATCATGACTATGCTGCCGTGGCCGTAGCGTTCGGGTTGCGGTGCACTCCTGCGGCCGACCCACGGGCCTTCATGCTCATCACGAACGCCAGGACCTTCGCCACCGCCCCGTAGAACTCGGCCGGGATCTCCTGCCCCACCTCCACGCCCTTTTCCAGCGCCCGGGCCAGCGCGACGTCCTGCACCAGCGGGATGCGGTGCTCGGAGGCGATCTCCCGGATCTTCTGCGCGACGGCGCCCTGGCCCTTCGCCAGCACCCGGGGCGCGCCCTTCTCCGGGTCGTAGCGCAGCGCGACCGCCACGTGCGTGGGGTTGATCAGCACCAGGTCGGCGGTCGGCACGTCGGCCATCTGCCGGCTGCGGGCCATCGCCATCTGCTTGGCCCGGATGTGACCCTTGAGGTGCGGGTCGCCCTCGGCGTTCTTGTTCTCCTGCTTGACCTCCTCCTTGGTCATCCGCAGTTGCTTGTTGGTGCGGCGGCGCACCACGAAGTAGTCCGCGGCGGCCATCACGATGCCGGCGACGGAGGCGGCCCGGATCAGCGACAGCGCGGCGTCGTTCACCACGCCGAGCAGCGAGACGACCTGCAGCCGCCCCGCCGTCATCAGCAGTGGCACGATGTCCTTCATCGTCGCGTAGAGCACGCCGGCCAGCACGCCGGTCTTGATCAACGCCTTGGTGCCCTCCCACATCGCCTGCGGGCCCAGCATCTTCTTGAGGCCGGGCCACGGGTTCAGCCGGTTGAACTTCGGGATGAACAGCTTCGTGGCCACCCGGATGCCGCCCTGCGCGCCGGCCGCCGCGATGCCGATGGCCATCATGGTCACCGCCAGCGGCAGCACCGCCCAGGCGGCACTCATCAGGCCGTCCTTGAGGATGCCGAGCGCGACCTGCGGATCGGGGTTCGCGACGACGTCCGGGATCTTGGCCATCAGCTCCCGGGAGTGGTCCATCGCCGACTTCATCGTGCGCGGCAGCATGATGCTGGCGGCCAGCATGCCGAACCAGGCGCCGACGTCCTGGCTGCGCCCGATCTGGCCCTCCTGCTTGGCCTTCTTGAGCTTCTGTGGTGTGGGTTTCTCGGTCTTCTCACCGGACACGGCTCACCCCCCGCCGCTGAGGTGGACGACCGCGCTGACCGCCTTGTCGATCAGGCCGTCCAGGGCCCGGGGCAGGATCGCGATCGCCGTGCCGGAGAGGGTGAGCACCAACAAGATCTTGGCCGGGAAGCCGAGCTGGAACGCGTTGAGCGCGGGCGCCACCCGGTTCAGCAGGCCGAACGCGACGTCGGTGAGGAACAGCACGGCGATCAGCGGCCCGGCGATCTGCACCGCCGCGACGAACATCTCGCCGATGCCCTCGGTCAGCAGCCGGCTGAACGTCTCCATCGAGAAGCTGGAGTCGAGCGGCAGCGTCTTGTACGACTCCAGGAACCCGCGGAGGATCAGCTGATGACCCTCGCTGGCGAACAGCAGGGTGGCCGCCACCAGGTTGTAGAAGCGGCCGAAGACCGAGCTCTGGTTCATCGAGAGCGGGTCGTAGGCGGACGCCAGCGCGAAGCCGCCGAAGACGTCGATCATGTCGCCGGCGGCCTGGATCGCGGAGAACAACAGGTACGTGATGAAGCCCAGCGCCGCCCCGACGAAGACCTGGAGCAGAGTGGCGGCGAGGATCGCCGAGGTCTCGATCGACGGCAGGGTCGCCTGCAGGTGGGGCGCCATCGGCAGCGCCAGGCCGATCGAGAGCAGCACCTTGATCTGGCCCGGGATCAGGCGCGAGTTGAACGGCGGGCAGAGCATCAGCCAGGCGCCCGCGCGGGCCGCTCCCAGGAAGATGGCCATGAGCTGCGCGATGGGCACGTCCCAGTTCATTTCGGATACGAGCCCACGAGTGCGGTGATGATCAGCCCCCAGCCGTTCACGAGCACGAACAGCAGCAGCTTGAACGGCATTGCCACGGTCACCGGGGGCAGCATCATCATGCCCAGCGACATCAGTGACGCGGAGACCACCATGTCGATGATGAGGAACGGGATGAAGATGACGAAGCCGATGATGAAGGCGGCCCGCAGCTCGGACAGGACGAACGCGGGGATGAGCGTGGTCAGCTCCACGTCGTCGGCGTTGGCCGGCTTCTCCTGACCGGAGACCTTGATCAGCAGGGCGAGCTCGTCCTCGCGCGTGTTCTTGAGCATGAACTGCCGCAGCGGCTGCACGCCGTCGCGGAACGCCACCGACTGCGACTTGTCCCCGGCGAGGTAGGGCTGCACGCCCTGCTCGTTCACCTGCGACAGGACCGGGCTCATGATGAAGAGGCTGATGAACAGCGCCAGACCGGCGAGAACCTGGTTGGGCGGCATGCTGGTCAGCCCGAGGGCGTTGCGGGTGATCCCGAGGACCATGAAGACCTTGGTGAACGCCGTGCACAGCAGCAGGACGGCCGGCGCCACCGAGAGCAGGGTCAGGCCCAGCACGATGACCAGGGATGTCGCCGGTTTGCTGCCGTCCGGGTTGGTGCCGTTGATGTTGACGCCGATCGAGCCGCCGCCGGTCGGCCGCACGGTCGGCGCCGCGGGCGGGGTCGGCGGCGCGGGCGCCTGCGGCGCCCGGTACTGCGCCACCACCGAGGCGGGCGCGGCCGCGGCGGCCTGCGTCGCGGCGGTGGGCGAGAAGGCGCCCAACGCCAGGAAGAGCCCTGCCAACCACCCCACCGCCACCCACGACAGGACTGAAGACTTCAGGCTCGCCCGCCGCCACATGTCAGTGCCTCGCCGTCCGGTCGCGCAGGAAGTCGAGGGTCGACGTCCATGTCCGCGGGGAGAGGATCGAGCCGTCCAGCTTGCCGCCGTGGTGCGGCAGCACCGTGGGATGCGCCGGCGACAGGACGTCGGCCGGCCCCACCGCCACCGCGTCACGCCTGCCGTCCGTCGCGGCCACGGCGTGCGGCTCGTGCGCGAAGGCCGCGAGCTCCGTCTCGCCCAGCAGGCTGACCTGGTTGTCCGTGACGCCCAGGATCAGCGCCTTGTCCGCCACCCGGACGACCGCCACCGAGGATCCGCGGCTCAGCGACTGCCGGTTGAGGACGGAGAGATTGCCGTGCCCGCGCCTGCCGATGCCGCCCCGGCGGGCGACCCG
This sequence comes from Couchioplanes azureus, assembly GCF_014648355.1. Classification (GTDB taxonomy): domain Bacteria; phylum Actinomycetota; class Actinomycetes; order Mycobacteriales; family Micromonosporaceae; genus Actinoplanes; species Actinoplanes azureus. Next base: position 835,676 of record NZ_BMQY01000001.1, on the reverse strand, counting down.
GGCCAGCCCCCACATCAGGCCGAAGACGACCAGCAGTGAGAAGGCGATGCGCAGGACGAGCTCGAACAACGTCTACTCCCCGCTGGAGGGGGCGAGGATCTCGGTGATCCGGATGCCGAAGTTCTCGTCGACGACCACGACCTCGCCGCGCGCGATCAGCCGGCCGTTGACCAGCAGGTCCGCGGGGCTGCCGGCGGCGCGGTCGAGCTCCACGATCGCGCCCGGGACCAGCGAGAGCAGCTCCCGTACGCTCATCCGGGTCCGGCCCAGCTCGGCGGAGACCTCCATCTCGACGTCGTGCAGCATGTCCAGGCCGCCGCGCATCACCGCGGCGTCGGAGCCGCCGCGCCGGGCCACCCCGCCGGCTCCCGGGTCGCCGGGCCAGGGGCTGAGCGACAACGCCAGCACGGCCCGGATCTCGCCACCGTCGAGCAGGGGAACGGCCACCGCGTCGGTCTTCGCGGCCACCGCGCTGAGCGCGACACCCGGTTCCATGAGCTGACCGGGGTCGAGCACGACGGGACCGAACGAGCGGGCGGCGGCCTCCAGGGCCGGGCGTACGGCGGCGGTCAGGTCCAGCTCGCCGAGCGGGCTCTCCTTGAGCGCGTCGGCCAGGTCCTGGCCCACCACGACGACGACCTCGCCGGTGGCCGCACCGCTGAACTTCGCGGTGATCGCCTGCCCGGAGGTCAGCATGTCGGCGGTCGCGGCCACCGGCGCGCCGACCGACAGCTCACGGCTGGTCGGCAGCACCGCCAGGGCCGCCTGCGCGGCGGTCCGGACCAGCGCGAGCTGCGGCTCGGTGATCGTGGGCGCGGTCATCTGCGTTCTTCCTCCCTGGGCGGCGACGGCACGACGAGACACGCGAGCCGGGCACCCTGGTTACCGGGGACTGCATGCGCGAAAACGGCCTCGTTGACGGTCACCTCGAGCGGCAGGCTGGTCGGGTGCCCCAGCGGCACGACGTCTCCGGGGCGTAGATCCACGATGTCATCGGTACGCATGCGGATGGGCTGGAATCGGACAGCTACGTCAATCGGCGCCGCGGAAAGTCCGGCCGTCAGGTTGCGTTGGGCGGTCTCGCGGGCGCTCCGCTCGGCCGGCGTGAGCTCGATCGTCTCCTGCTTCTCCAGCACCGGCAGGATGGTGTTGAACGGCAGGCAGATGCTGGCCATGCACTCCTCCGTGCCGACCTTCATCTCGAACGAGGCGATCACGACCGCGTCGCCCGGCTGGTGCGCACGCAGGAACTGGGCGTTGTACTCGATCTCGCGCAGCTTGGGCTGGATGTCGACCAGGGTCTCGAAGCTGTACCGCAGCTCGCCCAGCATGCGCTCCAGCAGCCCGCGCAGCAGGGGCATCTCGACCTCGGTCAGCGGGCGCTCCGGCTGGGGGCCGCCCGGGCCGCCCAGCATGTGGTCGATGGCGGTCATCACCGCGGAGCTGGCCATCTCCATCAGGACCGTGCCGGGCAGCGGGTCGAGCGCCACGACCGCGATCAGGGTGGGGTTGGCGAGGGTGGCCACGTACTCGTCGTAGGTCAGTTGCTCGATGGAGACCAGGGCGACGCTGCTGACCGTACGGAGGCGGGTGGTCAGCAGCGTGCCGCAGCTGCGGGCGTACGTCTCGAAGGCGATCTGCAGCGTCCGGACGTGGTCGCGGGACAGCTTGATCGGCCGGCGGAAGTCGTAGGAGGTGGGCCCCGCACTCCCGCGACGGGACATCTTTCCGGGGGATCGGGTCGGCGACGTGGTCACGTCGTCCTCATCGGCTCGGTTGCGCAGCCGCTGAGCCGTGGGGCGTGCTTTGAGGCGCTATACGAGCAATGGGCGGATCCGCACGTCGCGGACCCGCCCATCGGAATAGCTGAGTTACTGCGTGACGAACGAGGTGAAGTAGAGCCCCATGACGAGGTGCTTGTCGTCGACGTTGTAGGCCTTCTCGATCTTCTCGAGCAGTTCCTTCTTCGCCGCCTCGCGACCCTTGTCCGTCTCGAGCTCGCCGATCTCCATGCCGGTGTACTGGTCGATCGCCAGGTTGATCGCCTCGGCGGTGTTGATCTCCTCCTCGCCGGCCTCCTCGGTCATCTGCAGGGCGAAGCCCATCTTGAGGTAGTGGCCCTTGGCGAGGTTGATCGTCAGCGGGTTCTCCAGCATCACGACCGCGCCCTTCACGGGCTCCTCCTTGGCCTCGGCGGCGTCACCCTTGAGGAACAGGAAGTACGTGCCCGCACCGCCCGCGCCGAGCATCACGACGGCGAGCACAATGATCATCAGCAGCTTCTTGGACTTCTTGGGCGCCGCGGCGGCGTCCTTTTCCTCGTTTGCCATCGGAACTCCTCCTGTCGTGTCAGTCGTGGGATACGGCGGGGGTCGTGGACCCGGTGCTCGATTCGGTCGTGGCAGTGGCGGCCTTAGCCTTCGCGGCGGCTGCGGCCGAGGTCTCACCGGTGTGCAACTTGCCGGCGTCGCCGGCCGCGGCCGGCAGCAGCGCCGCCTGCTCGGCGTTGAGCGCGGTCAGCACGACCACGTCGACGCGGCGGTTCATCGTGATGGACCGCGGGTCCTTGGGGTCGACGAGCGGCTTGGTGTCGGAGAACCCGACCGCGCTCATCCGGTTCTTGGCCAGCCCGTGCTCGACCAGGTAGCGCACGGTCGTCGAGGCGCGGGCCGCGGACAGCTCCCAGCCGCTGGGGTAGTACGTGACCGTCGCCTTGAGCTGGTTGGTGTTGCCGTCGACCTCGATGTTGTTGGGCAGCTTGGCGAGCGTCGGCGCGATGGCGTCGAGGATCTTCCGGCCACCCTCCTTCAGCTCCGCGCGGTTGCCCGCGAAGACGACCTCGTTGGTCACGACGGTGATCACCAGGCCGCGCCGGTCGACGGAGAACTTGACGTGCTCGAGCAGCTTCGCCGCGGCCAGCGCGTCGGCGATCTTGTGCTCGATCTCCTTGAGGTTCTCCACCTCCTGCGCCGCCGCCTTGGCGTTCTCCGAGGCCTGCCTGCGGTCCTCCGCCTGGATCGCCCGGGCCACCGCGTCGGCCTGCTCCTTGCTCATGCCGCTGGTGCCGCTGCCGCCGTCGCCCGGGTTGACGCCGGGGTCGATGGCCACCACGTTGGTGGCCTCCCCGGCGCCCTCGAGCACCTGCGGACTGCCCTGGAAGGCCGCGCTGGATGCGCCGAAGCCCTGGGACAGGCCGGCCGCCAGCTCGGCGAACTTCGCCTTGTCGACGTTGCTCATGCTGAACAGCACGACGAACAACACGAACAACAGCGTGAGCATGTCGGCGTACGACACGAGCCAGCGCTCGTGGTTGACGTGCTCCTCGTGCTCCTCGTGCCCGCCCTTCTTACGGCGGGCCCCTCCCCCGGCGCTCATGACCGTCCTCGCTTCGCTCCGACGCCCATGAGGCACGAAACACTGAGCTCGATGATGTCTCCGCTACGCTCCGACATGATCAGGCAGCCTTCTTCGTCGCGGCGGCGGCCTCGGCGGCCTTGGCGGCGTCGGGCGGCAGCAGACTGCGGAGCTTCTGCGCGACCAGACGCGGGTTCGAGCCGGCCTGGATGGCCAGCACGCCGTCGATGACCAGCTCCATCTCGTCGACCTCGATGCCGGAGAGACGGGTCAGTCGGGCGGCCAGCGGCAGGAAGATGACGTTGGCGGAGAGCACGCCCCACAGGGTCGCGACGAACGCCGCGGCGATGGAGTGGCCCAGCGTCTCCGGCTTGTCCAGGTTCTCGAGCACGTGCACGAGGCCCATGACCGTACCGATGATGCCGACGGTCGGGGCGTAGCCGCCCATGTTCTCGAGGATCTTCATGCCGGCCTTGTCGGCCTTCTTCTTCGCGGCGATCTCGGCGTGGAGGATGTCGTGCAGCTCCTCCGGGTCCGTACCGTCGATCGCGAGCTGCAGGCCGCGCTTGAGGAACGGGTGCTCGACCGTCTTGACCGCGTCCTCGAGGGCCAGCAGGCCCTCGCGGCGGGCCCGCTCGGCCAGCTTCACGACGCTGTCGACCAGCTCGTTCGGCGGGGTGACCTTGGCGAGGAACGCCTTCTTGAGCAGGTTGCCGATGCCGAGGGCGTCCTTGAGGACACCGCCCGCCATGGCCGCGAAGAACGCGCCGCCGAACACCAGCAGCATGGCCGGCAGCAGCAGGATGGAGCCCGGCGTGCCGCCTTCCAGGATCTGCACGACGAAGACGATGATCAGGGCGACGACAACACCAATAATGGCGGCGAGGTCCATCAGCGGTCCTTCCGGTGCAGCGGCAGCACGGTCGCAGTGGCCTGCGGCGCCTGCTCGTCGACGGGCTGGGTCAAGGCGGGCTCACTCTCGACTCGACTCGCCTGGGCGATCAGCGAGGCGCGGTAGTGGCGCACCGAGTCGATGAACTCGGGCACGGACTCGGCGATGACGTACTTGGTACCGTCCACCAGCGTGATGACCGTGTCGGGCGTGCAGTCGGCACGCTCGACCAGGTCGGGGTTCAGGGCGAAAACGGTTCCGTTGAGGCGGGTTACGAGAATCACGACATCCGTCCTTGGGGCGTCTTAGCGGCTGGTGGGGCCGTCCGTGGCCGTTCACTTGACCATTCGGCGGAGCGCCGGTTGCTGATGAGCGCGCTCCGGTCTCTTTACGGGTGCGAGCTAGGCCGGATATGGAGAAGCCGGGGCGGGCCGTGGGCCCGTCCCGGCTTCCGCCGGCGTTATGCGGTTGTCAGCGCTTGAGGTTGACGAGTTCCTGGAGGATCTCGTCGGAGGTCGTGATGATCCGGCTGTTCGCCTGGAAACCACGCTGGGCGATCACCAGGTTGGTGAACTCCTGCGCCAGGTCGACGTTCGACATCTCCAGCGCGCCGTTGTTGATCAGGCCGAGCCCGGCGGAGCCGGCGGCGCCGACCTGGGCGAGACCCGAGTTCACGGTGCTGCGGAACATCGAGTCACCGATCTTCTCCAGACCGTTGACGTTGTTGAAGTTCGCCAGGGCCAGCTGGCCGAGGGTCTGCTTCAGGCCGTTCGAGAACACACCCACGATCTGGCCGGTGTTCGACACGGTGTACGAGCTCAGGATGCCCGCCCCCGCACCGTCCGAGGCGCTCACCCGGGCCTCGGTGTTACCGCTGTAGTGGGTGAGGTCGCGGACGTCGACGGTGTAGGCGCCCAGGGTCACCGTGGTGGCCGGCTGGGTCGGGTCCGCCGGGTCGACGGGCCGGCCCGCGGGGAAGTCGAGGGCCTGGCTGGTGCCGCCGTTGTAGGGGTCGTTCGGGTCTGCGACGCCGTCCGGCAGCTGCAGCGTCCACTGCGTGGCGCCGGTCTTCTGCAGGCGTACGTTCAGGGTGCTGGAGGCGCCGTTGGCGTCGATGACCGGCACCGGAATGACCTTGAAGTCGTTGAGCGCGGCCTCGTAGGACAGGTTGCCGGTGAAGGTCATGCTCTCGGTCGCCACCGGCTGGAGGCTGATGCCGATCGGCAGCTTGATCGGCTCCGGCGCGCCCGCCGAGTTGACCTCGCCGTCGGCGTTGGCGGACCAGCCCTGCACCATCTGCCCGTTGGGCGTGGTCAGGTTGCCGTTCGCGTCGAAGGTGAAGGAGCCGGCGCGGGTGTACAGCGTCTCGCCGCCACCGCGGACCATGAAGAAACCGTCACCCTGGATCATCATGTCGCCGGACTTACCGGTGGTCTGCGCGGCGCCCTGGCTGAAGTTCGCGTTGACGCTCGCGGTACGCACACCGAGACCGACCTGCGCGGGGTTGGTACCACCCGAGTCGTTCTGCGGTGCACCGGCGGCGTTGACCATCTGCGACAACGTGTCCTGGAAGACGGTCTGGCTGGACTTGTAACCGGTGGTGTTGACGTTCGAGATGTTGTTGCCGGTCACGTCCATCATCTGCTGGTGCGCGCGCAGGCCGCTGATGCCGGAGAAAAGAGAACGCAGCATAGGTCAGTTGTCCTTCGTGGTAGCGGAATCGGAGGCAATGTTCTGGGTAGCGGTCTGTCCAGCGGTGCCCGTCGTACCGGCGTCCGTGCCGGTGGTGGCCGCTGCCGTGCCGGCCGGAGCGGCCGGGGCCGCCGGGGCGGCGGGAGCGGTCGTGGCGGTGCCGGTCCTGCCGGAGGCGGTGCTCGCGGCGGTGCCGGTCGTGCCGGTCGGGCTGGTGGCGGCGGCCGCGGGCGGCGCGGCCGACGTCTGCTGGACTTCCGTGACCTTGGACAGCTGCACATCCATGTTCCCGACCACAAGCGTCGGTTCGCTGTCTCCGTTGAGCTTCGTCTTCGTGACGACGCCCGTCTGCGTGGCGCCGTTGGCGTCCTGGTACGTGACCGTGCGGCCGACCAGCGCGCTGGCGCCGATCAACTGCTGGGCCTGCATCATCTCGGCGATCTGGCCGAGCTTCTCGACCTGCGTGAACTGCGCGGTCTGCGCCAGGAACTGGGTGGAGTCCGCCGGGTTCGACGGGTCCTGGTACTTCAGCTGAGCCACCAGCAGCTTCAGGAACGTGTCCTGGTCGGCGATGTTCTTGCTTTTGCCGGCGTCGGTCGTCGTCTTGTTGGTGTAGAACGACGTCGAAGAGGCCTTTTTGTCGTCGTACGTGTTGCTGACGAACCCGTTGATCGGCGAAGTCATGCGGCCGGACCTCCTGAAGTCGCTCGGTGACCCTCGCACTCAGGTTCGGCGGGCACGGCGATTCGCTTAGCCCCAATTTTCTGGTCGGGCGAGCTTAAGCCTGCACGTCGAGACGGCTGTTGCCGGTGGGACGCGAGGGCGCCGGTGTGGCGGTCTCGGTGGCTTCCGGTGCCGTGGCTTCGCGCCCGTCCCCGGTGCGACCGTTGCCGCCGTTGGCGTTGTTCATGAAGGCGAAGTGCTGCCGCGCCTGCTCCTGGTTCGGGCCCTGGCGCAGGTCCAGCGTGGCGTTGCCGAAACCGGACTGCTGCAGCTCGCGGCGCAACTCGTCCATCGCGTCCCGCAGCGACTCGTGGCCGGCGTCCGTCGAGCTGGACAGCTGGAGGTTGATCTCGCCGTTGCGGATCTCCGCCACGATCTGGACCGGTCCCAGGTCGACCGGGTGCAGGTTGACCGTGAGCCGGTGCACGCCGTCGGCGTCCAGGCGCAGCGGCGTGATCCGGGTCGCCAGCTGCATCGCCACCGGACCCGGCAGCGGGGGCGCCGCCGCGGCCGGAGCGGTGGGTGCCATCGGGGCCGCCGGTGCCGACGGGGCGGTCGGTGCCACACCGGCGACGCCGGCGGGGTTCTCCTGACCGGGCAGGCCGAAGGCGGCCTGGCTCGTCGCAGGTGCGAAGGCACCCGGGGCGCCGGTTCCGGTTCCGGTCCCGCCGCCGGCGGTTCCGCCGGCGTTCGCGCCGCCCTGCTCGCTGCCCGAGCCGCCCGCGGCGCCGCCACCGGTTCCGGAGCGGTCCGCGGGCGCCGCACCCGGGGCCGGGACGGCGTCGGTGGTGGGGGCGCCGTTCGGATCCGGCAGCGCGGCGGCGGTCTCGGCCGTCACGGCCGCGGCGCCGGCCGCGCCGCCCACGAGTCCGGCCGGGGTGGCCGTGGCGGCGGCGGGAGCAGCTTGCGCCGCTGTGGCCTGCGGTGCATTCGGTACGGCGGTGGTCTGCGGACCGGTGGGGCCGGCGGCTTGGGCGGCTGTGCCGGTCGACGGCGTCGCGGCCGCGCCCGTCGCCGACGCCGCGAGCGGGTTCGTCACCGGTCCGGTCGGTGCCTGAGGCGTGGTCGCCGAGGGAGGAGTCCCCGCCGCGGCGCTCGCCGCCTGAGCGGCCGGCGGTGCGGCCGGGGTGCCCGGCAGAGCCGGTGCGCTCTGTGCGACAGCGTCGGCCGGCGTGGTAGCTGTCTGAGCTCCCTGGGCGGCCGACGGCGTCGTAGCGGGCAAGGGAACGCCGGGCTGCGCGACCGTCCGCGCGACGGACTGCGGGCCGGCTGTGGCAGCTTGGGCCGCCTCGGCGGTCGCCGCGGCCGACTGCGCTGCCGACGTGGCGGCCTGCGCCGCCTCCGCACCCGCTCCCGCGGCCGGCGGAGCCGTGGGCGCGGCGGTGGTCGCGGTGATGGCTCCGGGCTGGGCGGCGGTTGCCGGGGCCGGTGCGCTCGGCGAGGCGGTCGGGGCGGTCGGGGCGGTTGGTGTGGCAGTGGTGCCGGCCGCCAGCGCCATCGACGCGGCCTGTGCGGCCGCGGTCGCGGAAGCCTGCGCGGTGGTGGCCTCGTCCGTGGTCGTTTCCTCCGTCGTGGCGACGGTCGCCTCGGCGGGCGCGGCCGTCTCCTCCGGGCGAGCCTCGGCGGGCCGGTGGGCCTCGGACCGGAGATCGCCGTCGGGGCGGAGGTTGTCCGGACGGCCGCGGTCCGCGCGGGCGTCGTCCAGGCGGGCGTCGTCGGGGCGGGCGTTGTCGGGGCGGGCATGCTCCGGGCGGGTGGTCCGCGGCCGGGCGTCGTCCGGGCGGCCCGTCTCGGGCCGTTGTGCCGCCGCCCGCCTCGCGGCGGCCCGGTCCTGGGCCAGCTGCTGCTGGGCGACCCGGTCCTGGGCCGCGCGGAGCTGGAAGCCCTTGGCGACGGCCGCCTCGGCGGACCGCTCCGCGATGATCCGGTCCGCGGCGACGCGGGCCAGGGCGGACCGCGTCGCGGCGGCGCGCTCGGTGGCCCGCTCGTCGGCGGCGCGGTTCTGCAGGCGGGACTCGGCCGCGCGCTCGCGATCCTGTCCGGCGCGGGCGCGCTCGCGCAGCCGACCGGGATCGTCGTCGTCCGGGGTGCGGTCGAGCTCGGCGGAGAGGGCGGATCCGAACGCCTCGCCGCCGTCGCCCGGGCGTGCACCCGTACGGCTTCCGGTGTCGACCGCGGGTCTGCGGTCCGGACCGGTGACGGAGCTCGTCACGGGGTGCCTCCTCTCGTCGGGACCGACGCTCAGCCGAGGGCGGCCAGAGCCTTCTGCACCTTCGGGACGTACTTCTGCGTCTCGGCGAACGGCGGGATGCCGCCGTACTTGTGCACGCTGCCGCCGCCGGCGTTGTACGCAGCCAGTGCCAGCTCCACCGACTTGAATTCCTTCAGGTTGTTGCGCAGCAGCTTCGCGGCGCCGTTGATGGCCTGCTCCGGGTCGAACGAGTTCTTCACCCCGAGCCCGCGGGCGGTGCCCGGCATGAGCTGCATGAGGCCCTGCGCGCCGGCGGGGCTGACCGCCGTGGGGTTGTAGCCCGACTCGACCTTGGCCACGGCCGCCAGCAGCTTGGGGGAGACGCCGTACTTGGCGCCGGCCCTGACGAACATGTCCGCGTACGGGACGCCGGACAGCGACGCGGAGTTCTGCAGGCTCGCCGGGCGGATGGCGCCGGCGCCGGTGGCCGCCGAGGCGGCGGTGGCGTCGGCGGCGCCGAGCACGCGCCGGATGTGGGTGGGCTTCTCGTACACCGACTGGATCTTGACCTGGTCGCCGGGCTTGGGCGCCGCGATCATCTTGTTGTCGCCGATGTAGATCGCGATGTGGTCGACCGGCGAGTTGAACGCCAGGAGGTCGCCCGGCTTGGCCTGGGCGAGGCTGTCCACCTTCGTGCCGACCTTGGCCTGCTGAGCCGAGGTACGCGGCAGGTCGATGCCGAGATCCTTGTACGCCCGCTGCACCAGCGCGGAGCAGTCGAGGCCCTTGCTCGGGTCGGTGCTGCCGAACACGTACGGGGTGCCGAGGTACTTCTTGGCGGCGTCGACCACGGCCTGCCCGGTGACTCCGGTGCCGGCGGTGGCCGTGGTGCCGGTGGCGCTGGCGAGCGCGCCCGCGAACGATGTGCCGGAAGCGGCAACGGTGCCAGTGGCGGCCGGAGCGATCCCGAGGTGCGACTGCAGCTCGGAGATGCGGGACAGAACACCCTGAACACCCATCATGCGCGGCTCCCGTTGTCGTCGTCGGCGTTGCCTTCGTCTTCGTCTTCGGCGGGTTCCGGGGAGCGCTTAGCGGCAAGGTGCAACTGGCTGCGGGTCCGTTCGATCGCGACGCGCGCGTCGGAGAGGTCGATGACCGGGCGCTGGGCGGCCACCCCGTACGCCGTCTCGCGGGCGATCTCCTCCCGGGCGGCGGCCGCGGCGGCCCGGTCGGCGATCGAGCCGGCGCCGGTGCGCAGCGCGTTGGCACGCTGCTCGCTCGTCGCGTCGATGCCCCGGGCGGCGTTGCGCGCCTTCGAGGTCACCGCCATCTCGTCGATGTTGTTCTGCTCGACGGTGAGGTCGTGCCGGCGGACGGTCTCGGCGTGCCGCTCGGACAGCATCTCCACGGCGCGCCGGCGCTTGGCCGCGTCCGCCAGCTCGGCGACCTTCTCCTTGGTCCGTTCCTCCGCGTCGGCGACCATCCGGTGCGCGCCGGAGAGCGTGGCGGCCAGCGACTGCCGGGCCACCATCGAGGCGACCATGGCCCGCGCGGTGCCCTCGGTCGGCGCATCGGCCCCGGCGAGGTCGAGCTGCCGCCGCTTGACCAGCGCCTGGGCGTCCCGGATCTCCTGGCGTGACTGGATCAGCGCGCCACGGGCGGCGTCCTCCTGGGCCTTGCGAGCCCGCAGCACGGGGCCGAGCCGGAACAGGCGATTCACGAGACCTCCCAGAAAGAGCCGTACATGTTCCCGGTCGGCCTTTCCCGCAGAGCGCTGAGCCACTGCACCCGACCTGCTCCCGCTCTCCGCGCTCGACCACGACGCTCCGCCCGGCGCGGCGCAACGGCCTGGACCCGGGAGGGGATCGCCGGTGTGCCACGGGACGCTTCTGTGCCCGTACTTGTAAAAGATCAGGAAGACGCGATCAGCTGGCGGAGTTGCGCCCAGGCCTGCTCCGCGGAGACCTTCTCGTCCAGCCCCTGCCGCAGGAACGCGGTGATGTGCGGCCAGATCGCCGTGGCGCGGTCCGCGTCCGGGTTCGTGCCGGGCACGTAGGCGCCGATCTCGACCAGCTCGCGGACGTCGCGATGGGCGGCCATCAGCCGGCGCAGCTCGGTGGCGTCGCTCTTCTGCTCCGGGGTGGTGATCTTGTTGGCCACCCGGGAGATCGAGTCCAAAGCCTGGATGCTCGGGAAGTGCCCGGCCGTCGCCAGCTTGCGGTCCAGCACGATGTGCCCGTCCAGGATCGAGCGGGCCGCGTCGGCGATCGGCTCGTTGTGGTCGTCGCCCTCCACCAGCACCGTGTAGAGGCCGGTGATGCTGCCCCGCGCGCCCGGACCGGCCCGCTCCAGCAGCGACGCGAGCATGGCGAAGACCGAGGGCGGATAGCCGCGGGTGGCCGGCGGCTCGCCGACCGACAGACCGACCTCGCGCTGGGCCATCGCCGCGCGGGTGACGCTGTCCATCAGCATGAGGACGTCCTGACCCTCGTCGCGGAAGTACTCGGCGATCCGGGTCGCCACGATGGGGGCGCGCAGCCGCACCAGCGGCGGCGTGTCCGAGGTCGCGATCACCACCACCGAGCGGGCCAGCCCCTCCGGTCCGAGGTCGTGCTCGATGAACTCGCGCACCTCCCGTCCGCGCTCGCCGACCAGGGCGACGACGTTGAGCTCGGCCGTGGTGCCCCGCGTGATCATCGACATCAGCGTGGACTTGCCGACGCCGGAGCCGGCGAAGATGCCGATGCGCTGGCCCCGGCCGCACGGCACGAGGGTGTCGAGCACCCGCACGCCCAGCGGCATCGGGGCGTCGACGAGCTGGCGCTCCATCGCCGACGGCGGCGCGGCCTCGATGCTGACCATCTCGCCCTGCAGCGGCGGGCCGCCGTCCATCGGCCGGCCCAGCCCGTCCAGGATGCGCCCGCGCAGGTCGGGGCCGACCGCCACGCGCAGCGGGCCGCCGGTCGAGACCACGGGGCTGCCGGTGCCGATGCCGGCGATGGGCCCGAGGGGCAGACAGGACAGGCGCTCGCCGTCCAGGGCCGCGACCTCCGCGAGGATCATCTCGTCGCCCTCGCCGATCTGCAGCAGGTCGCCGACGCGGGCCTCGAGGCCGCTCACCGTGACCCGGAGCCCCACGGCGCCGGTCACCTTGCCACGGCTCAGCGGCCGCGCGGCGGTCAGGGCGGCGTTGATCCGGTTACGGAAGACGTCGGTCACAGGCGCAGGGCTTCCTTGGCTCTGGCGACGGCGGCGGCGATGGACGCGTCCACCGTGGTGGTTCCGGTCTCGGCCACGGCGTCGCCGGGGCTCAGGGCCGGGTCCGGGCGCAGGTGCACCGGCCGGCCCTCGTAGTTGTAGTCGGCGTCGGTTGCCGTGCCGACGAGATTGCGGAAATCATCGGGATGGAGGCTGACCACGATGTCGCCCTGCTCGGGCGCCGCGTTCATGGCCCGGCGCAGGGCGGCGGCGGCCCGCCCCTCGGCGTCGTCCATCGCCCGGCCGACGATCGCCTCGGCGAGCTCGAAGGCGTGTGCCAGCACGGCTTCCTGCAACTCGTGCAGGGTGGGCATGAGCTGGGTCTCCAGGCCGGTGACGGCCCGGCCGAGGGCGTTGATCGCCTGCGCGAGCGCGGCGGCCCGGCGCTGCTCGTGCGCGTGCTCGCGGGCCCGGGCCCGCTCGGCGGCGGTCTCGGCCTCCAGCGCGGCGGCCCGCTGGCCCTGCGCCCAGCCCTCGGCGTAGCCGGTGGTCCGGGCCTCCTGCTTCGCCCGCTCCACGGCGGCGCTGTCGACGGGTACCTCGCGGCGCAGGTCCACGCCGAAGCGGACGGCGGCGGCCGACTCGGCCACCGAACCGCGCAGCACCGGCCGGTCCTCAGACGACAAGCTCATCGGCCTCGCCACCACGCTGGATCTCGATCTGGCCGGAGTCCTCGAGCGAGCGGATCACCGAGACGATCTTCTGCTGCGACTCCTCGACCATCCGCACCTTGACCGGGCCCATGAGGTCCATCTCCTCGAGGAGGTTCTCCCGGCCGCGCTCGGACAGGTTCTTGGTGACCTTGTTGCGGACCTCCTCGTTGACGCCCTTGAGGGCGGTGGCGAGGTCGGAGGGCTCGACCTGGCGCAGCACCAGCTGCACGGACCGGTCGTCGAGGTTGACGATGTCCTCGAACATGAACATCCGCCGGCGGATCTCCTCGGCGATCTCCGGGCTGCGGGCCTCCAGCGCCTCCAGGATGAGTCGCTCGGTGGTGCGGTCGGCGCGGTTGATGATGTCGACCAGAGGCCCGAGTCCGCCGACCGTGGACAGCTCGTCGGGCTGCAGCACCGTGGAGAGCTTGCGCTGCAGGGCCATCTCGACCTGGCGGATCACGTCGGGAGAGGTGCGGTCCATGACGGCGATCCGGTGGGCCACGTCCGACTGCACCTCGGGTGCGAGGCCGGACAGGATCGAGGAGGCCAGCGCCGAGGGGATGTGCGCCAGCACCAGGGCGATGGTCTGCGGGTGCTCGTGCTGGACGTACGAGAGCAGCTGCCGGGGATCGGCGTGGCTGAGGAAGTTGAACGGCATGTCGGTCATCGACGCCTGGAGCCGGTCCAGGATGAGCGCGGCCCGCTCACTGCCGAGCGACGCCTCGAGGAGCTCGCGCGCGTAGGCCATGCCGCCCGCCCCGGCGTGCTTGGTCGTGGCCATGGCGTAGAACTCGTCGATGACGTCGCCGACCACCTCGGGCTCCAGCTTGCCGAGCCGGGCGATCTCGGCCGAGAGCTCCTCGACCTCCTGCTCCCGCATGTTGGCCAGGACCTTGGAGGAGTACTCCTTGCCCATGCGCACCAGCAGGATGGCTGCCTTGCGCAGACCGGTCATCGACGCCGTGCTCAGCGTGGGTGTGGTCAATGCGGTTCCTCCTTGAACCAGGGGGTGGATCCCGTCCGGTCAGTCAGCGACCGGCGCCCAGCCATCCGCGCAGCAGCGCGGCCATCTCCTCCGGCTGTTCCTGCACCATCTGCTCGATCTCGCGCTGGCGGCCCTCGAGCTCCTCGTGGTTGATGTTCGCGGCCTCGATCGCCGGCGACGGGATCGCCGCGTTCAGCTCGGCGAGGCGCTGGGCCTCCAGGGCGGCCTGCATGTCCTCGAGGTGCTTGAGCTCGGCCGGGGTCAGCGCCTTGCGCTTCTTCTGCTTCCGGCTCCAGCGCCAGGCGAGGAAGATCAGGAAGAGTACGACCAGCGCCATCGCCGCCGTCTTGATCAGCGAGCTCTGCTTGGCGCTCTGCTCGGCGGCGGCCGAGGCGGCCAGGGCGTCCTTGGCGGCCGTCGCGGCGCTGGTGTCGAACGCCATCGCGCTGACCGCGATCGTGTCGCCCCGGGTGGGGTCGATGCCGGCCGCGGCGCTGACCAGCTGCTGCACGTCCGCCTGGTTCACCGCGCCCGCGGTGGTGGCGTCCAGCAGCACGGCGACGTTGAGCCGCTTGATGCCGCCCGGGGCGCTGTTGCGGGCCTCGGTGGTCTTGTTGACGGCGTTGTTGCGGACCTGGTTGGTGTTCTCGTACTGGCCGGCGCCGCCGGCCGCGGCGGGCCCCTGGATGTTGTCCGGGCCGAGCACGCCGCCGGTGCCGGTGCCGTTGCCGTTGTACGCCTCGCGGCTGATGCTCTCCGACAGCGCGGCCACGTTCGGATCCGAGGTGTACGTCTCCGTGGTGGTCTGGGTCTGGTCGAAGTCCAGCTCGGCGGTGGTGGTGACCACGGCGTGGCCCGGTCCGACCACGGCGTCGAGCATGTTCTGCAACGACTGGTTCAGGCGGTTCTGGAAGGCGACGGTCTGCGAGTCGGCGCCGCTGTCCCCGCCGGTGGCCACGGCCTGACCGCCGCCGGTCGAGAGGATCTTGCCGTCCGCGCCGGCCACGGTGACGTTGGTCGGGTCGAGGCCCTCCACGCTCGAGGCGACGAGGTGCACGATCGCCTGCACGGTCTGGTTGGACAGCGGCTTGTTGGGCGACGACTGCACGAGCACCGAGGCGGTGGTCTTGTTCTGGTCGTCGGCGAAGACGTCCTTCTGCGGAATCACCAGATTGACGGTCGCCGCCTCGACGCCGTCGATCGCCTTGATGGTGTTGGCCAGCTCGCCCTGCAGGGCCCGCTGGTAGTTGGTGTGCTGCATGAAGTCGCTGGTGGTGATGCCCTGCTGGTCGAGCAGCGCGTAGCCCGTCTCCGACTCTCCGGGCAGGCCCTCGCCGGAGAGCTGCAGGCGCAGGTCGTACACCTGGTCCTGCGGCACCATGATGGTGGTGCCGCCGTTGGCCAGTTCGTACGGCGTGCTGGACTTCTGCAGCGACTCGACGATCGCGCTGGCGTCCTTGCTCGACAGGTTGCTGAACAGTGCGGAGTACGACGGCTTCGAGGCCCAGGTGGCGAAGAAGTAGCCGCCGATGGCGAGGGCGAGCACCGTCGCGATCGTCACGGCCTTCTGCCCCGGGGTGAAGGACTTGAAGGTGTCGCCGACCTTGCGTACGGGCGCGGGGAGACGGTCCGTCATGTTACGCCTGCATTCTCATGATTTCCTGGAAGGCCTCGACGGCCTTGTTCCGGATCGCCATGGTCAGCTGGAGGCCGAGGGCGGCCTCGGTGGAAGCCATGGTGTACTGCGCCGGGTCCTGGAGCGTGCCGTTGGCCACCTGCACGGCCAGGTCGCCCGCCTTGGTCTGGGCCGCCTGCACGCTCTCCAGACCCTTCGACAACATGCTGGCGAAGTCGGAGTTCGGTCCGCTGACCTGCTCGGTGCCGGCGAGCCCGCCGACACCGGACACCCCGCTCACGCCGCCGACCCCGCCGACGCCGGTCACGCCGCCGACGGCGCCGAGCGCACCGATGGGGGAGGTCATGATCAGGCCTTCCCGAGGTTGATCGCGGCCTGGTACGACTCCCGTGCCCGGTCGACGACCGACAGGTTCGCCTGGTACGAGCGCTGCGCCATGATCATCTGAGCCATCTGGCTGCCGAGGTCGATGTCCGGGCGGCGCACGTAGCCCTCGGTGTCCGCCAGCGGGTTGTCGGGCTCGTAGGAGAGCCGGCCCTCGGCGCTGCCCAGGGCGATGCCGCCGACCTGGGCGCCGTTGCCGTCCTGCGCCTCCTGGGCCACGACGTAGCGGGCCTGGAAGGCGTTCTCGGACGTCCGGCTGACGTTGTCGATGTTGGCGATGTTGTCCGACACGGCGTCGAGCCACTTGCGGTACACGGTCACGCCGGTTGCGGCCACACCGATCGCGTTGAAGGTGCTCATCTAGGTCAGGCCCCCTTGATGGCGTCGCGGATCAGGCTGTACTTGCCGTCGAGAGCGCGGATGGTGAGCTGGTAGCGCATCGTGGTGTCGATGTGCGAGAGCGTCTCCTGGTCCAGGTTGACGTTGCTGCCGTTGAGGCGCGTCGGCTCGAGCGAGTCGTGCACGCTCGGCGTGACCGTCGAGGGCGACTGGCCGTGCGCGACCGCGCTGCTGAGCGCCTCCTCGAACTTGACCTTACGAGCCTTGTAGCCGGGGGTCTCGATATTGGCGATGTTGTTGGCGATGGCGTTCTGCCGGGCGGACAGGCCGGCGACTGCGACGCGGAGCGAGGACGATGCGACGTCATCGAACACGGCGAGCGTTCCTTCCGAGTGGTGCGAGGGCGCCGGTCCTTGGCTTCCTTTACAAGCAGTCCTTTGCTCGTACCTTTCGCTTCGGCCCGGACCCGGATCCGCTGAGCGCCGAACGGTTGCTGACCGGTTGCACGGAAAAACCCGGCGTCCCTGACCGGGACACCGGGCTCCGGTGACGATGGTGCCGATGGTGCTGCTGCGTCACATGGCACAGTCGATATAGGTGGGCACCTGCTTGCCGGCGGTGCCGACCTCGACCCGTGAGGCGAAAGCGTTCTGCCGGCGGTTGGCGGTGATCGCCATGGCCGCCGCCTTCGCGGCCTCCAGCTGCCGGGTCAGGATGTAGTCGGCCCGTGGCCGTAGATCGAGCGGAAGGGGGCCTAGACCGGCAGGCGGCTCCCACGGCTTGGCCAACGGCAGTTCCTGGCTGCGGTGTTCGTCCGCGATCATCCGCTCGACGGCCTCGACGTCCGCCTCGAGCTCGTCGAGGGCGCTGATCCAGGCCTGCCGCCAGTCGTCGGCCATCACCGGTCACCCCTCGGCGGCTGCCGCGGCCAGCGCCGCCTCGCGCCAGGTGTCGCGCAGCGGCTCCATGAGCTCGCGGATCGCGGTCACCTTGGCCCCTTCGCCCTGGATGTTCGCGCTGATCAGCTCGGTCTCGACGAAGGCGTAGAGCGAGGCCAGGCCCTTGGCACCCTCCCACGCGTCCAGGTTCAGCGACACGTGCAACTCGGTGACGATGTCCTGGGCGTGCTTCAGGTGGCTGTTGGCCTCGGGCCGGTTGCCGTCGAGCAACGCCTGCTCGCCGCGGCTGAGGTCCAGGATCAGCCGGTCGAAGAGCATCAGCAGCAGCTTGGACGGCGAGGCGGTGGCGATGGAGTCGGCGAGATAGCGCTCGCGCATGGCCGGTGAAGGATTGGTCATGAAGTGCGCTCCGGTCAGCCGAGGCTGGCGAGCTGACCCGCCAGCCAGGAGGATTGTTGCTGCATCTTGCCCATTGCGGTCTCGAGGTTGGCGAACTGCCGCTCCAGTGCCGACTTGCGCAGGTCCAGCCGGACGTCCCAGGCGCTGACCTGGTCGTTGAGGGACCTGATGGACGCGTTACGGCGCTTGATGAGGCCTTCGATCGTGCCTTCCACGACCTTGTCCGCCGGGTCGGTGGGCAGCTTGATGCCGTCGCCCGCCTTCATGCCCACGGTCAGCAGCTTGTTGGCGATGCCCTGCGCCTGGTCCCAGCCCGGGTCGAACTTGGTGGCATTGGCCTTCGCGTGCGGCACCTCGGTGTAGGAGTCGAAGTACGCCTGCGTCTTGGCGGGGTCGGCGGCGTACGCCTTGGTGAAGTCCTCCTTGTTGAACTTCAGCTTGCCGCCGCGGTCCACCTCGATGCCGACCGACTTGAAGCTGCCCAGCGTCCCGGCACCGGTGGCTACGGTGCTCAGGATCTCCTGGCTCAGTGCGCGCATGGCGCTGTCGCCGGCCAGCGCCCCGGCCGCGGTGGTGCTGGTCTTGCCCTTGGTCTGGGTCGCGATCTCGCTGAGCGCCGCGTTGGCGGCCTCGACCAGGGTCTGCACCTTGGTGGCGAGAGCCTCGGGGTCGCTGGCGAGGCTGATGTTGACGGGGGCGTCGGAGGCGGCCTGCACCTTCGTGGCGGTGACGGTCACGCCCGGCTGCACCTCGGCGAAGGTGTTCGTCGCGGAGGTGATGGTCACGGCGTCGACCGTCGTGCCCATCTTGAGCTTGGCGTCGGCGCCCTGGCTGGTGAGCGTCGGGGCGCCCAGGTTCAGGCCGGTCACGGCGGCGCTGAGCGGCCGGGCGGCGGCGGGGTCGAGGGCCGGGTCGATGTCGTTGGAGAACGCGGCGGTCGCACCCGAGGTCTTCGCGGTGAGCTGCAGCGTGTACTGGCCCGGCGCGACCTGCACCGCCGCGGCCTTGAACGCGGAGTTGGCCTCGCCGTTGATCGCGGCGACCACCGAGTTCAGCGACTTGCTCGCCGGGGTGAGCGTCTTCGTGGAACCGTCCGCCAGCCTGATGTCGAAGGTGCTTCCGGCCATGACGGGCGCCAGCGTGCCGTCACTCGCCGAGGAGACGGTACCCCCGGTGAAGGTCGCCGTGTGCGTCGCCGCCAGCGCCTCGACCTTGAAGCTGAACGAGCCGGCGGACGCGCCGGGCAGGGCGGTGACGACGGCGGCATCCGAGCTCGACGTCGCCTTCACCCCGGTCCAGCTGCCCGGGTCGCTGAGCGCCTTGGCCGCGGTGACCAGGGCCGACATCTTGCCGTTCAGGTTCTGGAGCGCGGTCAGCGCCTTGTTCTGGGCGGTGACCTTGTTCTTGAGGGCGGTCTGCGGGAGTGCCTCGACCTGCATGAGCTGGGCAACCGTGGCCGAGGTGCTCATGCCGGTGACAAGTCCGTCGACACTAGCCATCGTGGCGCTCCTTTTCTTCGTCGATCCTGATACCCGACGGGCGGTCGGCGAGAATCGCCGGCCGCCCGTCTATTCGGTTGTCTGTTCAGTTTGCTGAGCGTGATGCAGCTATCAGCGCAGGAGGGACAGGACGCCCTGCTGCGACTGGTTCGCCTGCGCCAGCATGGCGGTGCCCGCCTGGGACAGGATCTGCGAGCGGGTGAAGCTCATCATCTCCTGCGCCATGTCGGTGTCGCGGATCCGGCTCTCGGACGCCGACAGGTTCTCGACCGTGGTGTTGAGGTTGTTGATGGTGTGCTCGAGCCGGTTCTGGGAAGCACCCAGGTTGGCCCGCTCGGTCGAGATGGCGGTGATCTGCGTGGTGAGGCCGTCGAGGGCGGTGTCCTGCGCCGTCACCCGAGCGGCACCGGCGGCCGTGAGGTTGGCGGTCGCGGCGGCGTCGAGCGAGTCCGCCGCACCCTCGAGGTCCAGGTTCGACAGGTCCACGGTCAGCTGGTCACCGGCGTTCGCGCCCACCTGGAAGCTGAGCGTGGCACCGGTACCCGAACCGGGGGTGGTCTCGAGCAGCTTCACACCGTTGAACTCGGTGCGCTTGCCGATGGCCCGGATCTCCTCGCCGAGCGCGGTCAGCTCGGAGTTGATCGCGGCGAGCGAGTCATCGTTGTTGCTGCCGTTGGCCGCCTGCACCTGCAGGTCACGACCGCGCTGCAGGATCGAGTGCACCTCGTTGAGCGCACCCTCAGCGGTCTGGACGACGCTGACGCCGTCCTGGGCGTTGCGCGTGGCGACCTTGAGGCCACCGACCTGGCTGCGCAGGCCCTCGCTGATCGCCAGACCCGCGGCGTCGTCGGCGGCCCGGTTGATCCGGAAACCCGACGACAGCTTCTCCAGCGACTTCGACATCTGGCTGTCGGAGGTCGAGAGGCTGCGGTAGGCGTTCTGGGCAGCGATGTTCTGGTTGATGCGAAGACCCATTTGAAGTTCCTCCTTGAGTGGGGTCCCTGACCGGCCCATCCGTGAGCCGTTGTGCTTACGCCATGACTGTTCGGCGGGGGCCCACCGGTCTTGAGGAGTATTTGAGATTTCTTCAGGACAGCCTTGAGGAGAGCGGTGCCGGAAGTCCGGAAACCCTGCGGCACCGGTTCGCAACCGAAGCGTGCTCAAGTCCTCAGAGACGCAGGAGGAGTGCCGACTTGTCCGGTGAGCGGAGGAAAGCAAGCCTCCCGCGGAAGACGGAGGACCCGGTGAGCCTGACCGATCTGTCCAGTGTCCTGTGGCGCGCAC
Organism: Couchioplanes azureus; assembly: GCF_014648355.1. Lineage (GTDB taxonomy): Bacteria > Actinomycetota > Actinomycetes > Mycobacteriales > Micromonosporaceae > Actinoplanes > Actinoplanes azureus. Next base: position 815,485 of record NZ_BMQY01000001.1, on the reverse strand, counting down.
GCGAGCTGTTGGAGCTTCTCCTCTTCAAGCTCGAGGAGGAGCAGTTGCTGCTCGCCTCGAACCGGTCCCGCTGGCTCGCCCACGCCACCCGCGAGGTGGAGGTGGTGCTGGACCAGATCCGGCAGACCGAGGTGGCGCGGGCGGCCTACGCCCAGGGCGTCGCGACCGAGCTGGGACTGCACCCGGAGGCGTCGCTCGGCGAACTGGCGGACGCGGCCCCGGCCCCGTGGTCCGACCTTTTGCACCAGCACCGCCGGGCGTTCCTGACCCTGACGTCGGAGATCAGCGCCATGGCGGAGAGCAACCGGGAACTGCTCACGGCCGGCCAGCGGGCGGCTCGCGAAACGATGCTCGCGTTCGCCGGAACCGTGGAAACGTATGGCCGGCAAGGCAAAACCGTCACCGGCGGCGCGCGCCGCCCCAGCCTGGTGGATGAGGCGATCTGATGGCAAGCAGCTTCGGTGGCATCAACACCGCACTGAGCTCGCTCTACGCGCAACGGCGCGGACTGGACGTGACCGGGCAGAACATCGCGAACGCCAACACCGAGGGATACAGCCGGCAGCGCGTCCACATGCAGTCACAGGTGGGCGGGACGACCGCGACCATGTACGCGCGAACCGACGGCCTCGGCACCGGCGTCGCCGTGTCCGACGTCCAGCGTATGCGCGACGAGTTCCTGGAGAACCGGGGCCGGACCGAGCACGCCGCGAACGCGCTGCTGGCGAGCCAGAAGACGGCGTACGCCGCGATCGAGGACGCGTTCGCCGAGCCGGGCGACACCGCGCTGGCGGCGCAGCTGCGCGACATGTGGGGCAGCTGGAACGACGTGGCCAACAATCCGCAGCTGGCCGCCCCCCGGTCCGCCGTGATCCAGCAGAGCGCCACGGTTGCCGACCAGTTGAACGCCGCCCACGAGTCACTCGCCCGGCAGTGGAAGCAGAACGAAGTCCAGATGTCCGCCTATGTCGAGGAGGTCAACGGCACCGCCCGCTCGATCGCCCAGCTCAACGACAGCATCGTCAAGGCGAACGCCTCCGGGATCACGGTGAACGAGCTCGAGGATCAGCGCGACCTGCTGGCCATGAAGCTCGCCGAGCTCACCGGCGCGACCATCGGGAGGCGGGACAACGGCAGCATGGACGTCTTCATCGGCGGCTCGGGACTGGTCACGGGGACCACGGTCCGCGAGATCGACTTCGCCGGCGCCGACCGGCTCGCGGACCAGGCCGCCGACCCGGTGAGCCTGATCTGGAAGAACAGCGGGAACCCACCGCAGACGGCCGAGGCCGGCGGCACGATGGGCGGCATGGTCGACACCATGACCAGGATCATCCCGGGCCTGGCGGGCGAGCTCGAATCGATCGGCAACAACATGATCAACAAGGTGAACGCCCTGCACCGCACGGGTTACAGCACCGACGGAAGCACCGGCCTCGACTTCTTCGGGCGTCGCCTGGACGGTTCCATCGAGGTTCTGGTCACCGACCCGGACCAGGTGGCGATCGCCGCGACCGCCGGCACCTTCGACAACTCGATCGCCGACGCGATCGCCGACATCGGTGACTCGCCCGGCGGCCCGGACCGAGAGTACGAGGGGATGATCGGGCGCCTCGGTGTCGCCGCGCAGGGTACCGCCCGGCGCGCCGAGATCCAGTCCGTCGTGACGGAACAGGTCGACGCGGCACGCGAGGGCGAGGCCGGGGTCAACCTCGACGAAGAGATGACCAACCTGCTCACGTACCAGCGCGGGTACGAGGCCGCATCCCGGGTCCTGACCACGATCGATTCGATGCTCGACCAGCTCATCAACCGCACCGGCCTGGTCGGAAGGTAAGGAGTAAGTCATGATCGGCGGCGGCAGAGTCACCGAAGGCAGCATCCACACCCGAGTGCTGGCCAACCTGCAGCGCAACCTCGCCAAGGGCGGGCAGATCCAGGACCAGTTGTCGAGCGGCAAGCAGCTCAACCGGCCGTCGGATTCCCCGGCCGGCACGGTGTCCGCCCTGCAGCTGCGCTCCGAGGTACGCACAAGCGAGCAGTACCTGCGCAACGCCGAGGACGGCCTGGGCTGGCTGGGCACGGTGGAGGACACGCTGAACAGCGCCTCCGGTCTGGTCAACCGGGCCCGGGACCTCACCGTGCAGGGCCTCAACACCACGACCAACGGCGCCCTGGCCAGCGAGGCACTGTCCAAAGAGATCGATCAGATCCGCGACGCGCTGATCACCCATGCGAACGCCAGGTACCTGGACCGCCCCGTCTTCGGCGGCAACACCACGGACCCGGAAGCCTACGACCGGACCACCGGCAACTTCACCGGAAATCCGTACGACCCGCTGGATCCGACGAGGACGAGCATCTCGCGAACCGTCGGATCGAACGTGAAGATCCGGGTCGACATGACCGGCCCGGAGGCTTTCGGGGACAACACCACCGGACTCTTCAAAGTGCTGGATGACATTTCGTCCGCGCTCAAGTCCGGCGACAACGCCGCCTTGTCGGCCAGCCTGGGCGACCTCGATACGGCGGGGAAGAAGCTCAATTCCGCCATCTCCGAGGTCGGATCTCGATACAATCGAATCAACCAGATGAAAGAGTCCGCACAGGACCGGTTGTTGTCCGTGTCGACGCAGTTGTCCGACATCGAGGACATCGATCTGCCGAAGACCATCATGGAAATGCAGCTTCAGCAGACCTCGTACCAGGCGGCACTGGCCGCCTCGGCAAAGGTGATTCAGCCCTCGCTCATCGACTTCCTGAGGTGACCATGAGTACTCGCACCGCGTCCCGACCGATTGGGGCAACCATGACCGACACCGAGCTGGACATGCCGATCATCGACATGGCTGTCCCCATGCCCGGTTTCCCGGCCCACCGGCAGTTCGTGCTGGTGCGGCTGCACGAGGAAGGACTGCTCTACGCGTTCACGTCGCTGCAGAACCCGGAGCTCCGTTTCCTCGTCGCCCCTCCGGAGCCGTTCTTCCCGGACTACGCGCCGGAGATCGAGAACGACGTACTCGCCGCGCTGAACACCAAGGACCCCGACCGGCTGCTGGCGATGGTCGTCATCACGGCCGGCACCGAGGAGACGACGGCGAACCTGCTCGCCCCGATCATCATCGACCGTGACTCGCACCGCGCCATGCAGGTCGTTCTCACCGGCCAGAACCTGCCCGTGCGGGCGGTCATGCGCCGCGACTACTGACCGGCGGGCGCCGGTGTCCTGTCCACGGATGGAGTGAGGGGCGACCACGATGCTCGTGCTGACCAGGAAGGCCGGCGAGAGCGTGATGATCGGCGACGACGTCGTCGTCACGGTGCTGGAGGCACGCGGCGACGTCATCCGGATCGGCATCCAAGCGCCGCGCGACGTGCAGGTGCACCGCGAGGAGGTCTATCAGGAGCTCCGGAACGCGAACCGGGAGGCGGCCTCGCCGACCGATGCCGCGGTCCGTGCCCTGACCGAGATGTTCGACCGTCCCGCCCCGGCGAACCCGCCGGACGAATGACCCGCAGAGTTCTTCTCCATGACCGCCAGGGCCGATCCTCCCTCGAGGACCGGCCCTGCGGCGTTCGGCCACCGTCCGGCGGCTAGCTGATGGTCAGGCCCCGGGCCTGCATGAAGGCGATCGGGCTGAGCGCGTTCTCGCGGGTCGCCGGCACTCCGGCGTGCACCTCGAAGTGCAGGTGCGGGCCGGAGGACGAGCCCGAGGTGCCGACGTAGCCCAGGATCGTGCCGCGGGCGACGGTCTGCCCGAGGGCCACCGACGGGCGCCGGACCATGTGGCAGTAGCGGGTGACGATGGTGCCCGCGTGCAGCACCTCGACGTACCAGCCGCAACCCTTCAGGCTCGGGTTGCCGTCCACGTCGCAGCTGCCCTGGGAGACGTTGCAGACCACCCGGATGACCGTGCCGGAACTGGCCGCGCGGATCGGGGTGTTGCGCGTCGCGCCGAGGTCGACGCCGTCGTGCGCCGGGCGCTGCTGGGTGCGGAAGTCGCTCACCAGGCCGGCGGCCACGGGCAGCATCCACGCGCCCGCCACGGCGGGCAGCGGGGTGGTCGACGTGCACTTGGGGATCTCGGCGTCGCCGCGCTGGACGTACGCGTCGGAGATGAAGCTGTTGTCGCTCAGGCGGTCCCAGAAGCCGGTGTTCTTCACCGTGCCGCTGATGAACTGGCCGGCGGCCTTGCAGACGATCGAGACCGTCGTGCCGTTCGCGATGGTGCCAATCCGGAGGCTCGCGGCGGACGGGCCGCTGCGCGTGTTGAGCGCCATGCCGCCAGTGACCACCTTGCCCGTGGTGGCGATCCGCGACGCGGTCGTCCCGGCGGCCCGGGCGGTGACCGGGCTGACGGCGGCGGCCTTCAGGGTGACCGCCTCGGCCGCGTCGGCAGGGAACCGCACGGGTGACGCGGCGGCCGGGCTGCCGGCGAGCGCGGTGCCCCCGAGCGTGCCCGCGGCGAGCAGGGCCAGGGCGGTGCGCTGATGTCGGCGCTTCATTGACTTCCTCTCGGGAGGCGGACGCGCTTACCGGCACAGGCTGCCGAGCGGGAGCTGCCACCAGCGGTGCACCGGGGGTGCGGAACGGTTGCGGGGGCGCTCTGCACCGCCGCCGCACGGCAACATGGTGACCGGCGGACGGCGGCGACGAGCCCCGTTCGCCGCAGATCGCCCGCCGCCGGCCACGCACCCGGAATGCACCTGGCACGGCCCCGGTCCACAACACCGGGGCCGGAAAGTACTTCCCAGGACGAGAGGAGCTCGTCCGTACGCCAGTCGCGGGGAGACATCGTGGGTGCAGAGCGCGAATCGGTCATGGACGGCGTCACCATCGCCGCCGCCGCACTCGATCTGCGTGCCGACGCGCACGTGCACACCGGGTTCGCCGCGGGCCGGGACAGCGTGGGCGTCGTCGTGTCGGCGGCCGACCGCGCCGGGCTCACCGGGCTGACCTTCGCCGACCAGGCGGGGCCCGACACGGCGTGGCTGCCGGCGTACGCCGATGCGGTGCGCCGGGCGCGGCAGCGTACGGAGCTCACCCTGCGCGTCGCCGCCGAGGTCGAGGTCGTCCAGCCCGACGGATGGCTCGCCCTGCCGGCCGACTTCGGGCAGCTGGAGGCCGTCTCCGTGGCCGTCTCCCGGCTGCCGCTGCCGGACGGGCCGGTCGGTGCCCGCGAGGTCCGCTCGATGCTCGCCGCCGGCCTGCTCACCGCCGACCAGGTGGCCGAGACCGTCGTGACCGCCACGATCAAGGGTGTCGAGCGCGCCTCGCGCTACGCGCCGTCGCAGCTCGCCCGCCCGTTGAACCTGCTCGCCCAGGTCGGCATCGACGACGCCGCCGTCACCCCCGAGCTGCTCGCCGCGCTCGCCTCGGCCTGCCGGTCGAGCGGCACGGTGGTCGAGATCAGCGAGGCCTGGCGCAGCCCGTCGCCGCGCGTGGTGGCCATGCTGCGTGAGGCGGATGTGACGCTTGTGCCCGCGAGTGACGCACGGTACGCCGCCGAGGTCGGCAACTGGCAGTACCTGCGCCGGGTCTGATCGGAAACCGAACGCCATATGTAATCTCATACGTACTCTCTGTAATGCCAGCACTTCAGCATGGGAGAGATGCGATGAGTATGGTTCAGCAGGCCGTCGAGATCAGCGCACCGCTGCACACCGTGTACGAGCAGCTCGCGACGTTCGAGAACTACCCGCGCTTCATGACCGGCGTCGAACGGGTCACCCCGATCGGCAACGACCAGACGCACTGGGTCATGGACGTCGACGGGCAGCGCCGCGAGTTCGACGCGCAGATCACCGAGTGCTCCCTCGACGAGCGGGTGTCGTGGGCGTCCGTCGACGGCCCACGGCTCGCCGAGACCATCACCCTGCGGCCGATGGGCGAGACGCGCACGCAGATCGTCGCCCAGCTCGAGGCCGACGTCGCCGTCCTGCTGCCCAGCGACCGGCACGGGCAGGAGACGCTCAACCGGCGGCTGAAGGCCGACCTCAACGCGTTCAAGGGTCTGATCGAGGCCGGCAAGCTGGGCGACGCCGGGCACCTGGGCGGCGCCAGCTCCAAGAACATGGCGGGCAGCGCCTTCGCCTCGCCGGCGTCGGTCGCGGCCCGCGCGCGGGGCGGCCGGGCCCGGCCGGGTGCCGGCTGGGGCACGAGCGCCGGAGAGTTCAGCAACGCCCGCCCCGAGAACCTGGGCACGCTGCGCCCGAACGCCGCCACGGCGCCGCTGGGCACCCCGACCGCGGGGCCGGCCGTGGACATCACCTCGGCGCCCGGCATCGACGACCCGCACGACCTCGACGACATCCTCGCCCCCGGCCGCCGGATCGTCGGCTCCCCGACCGTGCGGGGCGGTGCGGCGGGCACCCGTTCCACCGTCCGCGGCGTGGCGGACACATCCGGGCAGGGCTCGGCCTCCGCGCACATGGGCGGCAAGGCCATGGGCACCCGCGACGTCCGCGGCGACGGGATGGTCCACGAAGAGGAACGCGGCAGCGCTCACGACTGGTGAGCCTCACACGGCGGCGGCCTCCCAGGTCACCACCAGACGCGCGCCCCGGGGCTCGGCCCGCTCGTAGCGGACCGAGCCCCCGTTCGCTTCCACCAGGTGGCGGACGATGAACAGGCCCAGACCCGCGCCGCGCATGAAGCGGTCGAAGAGGTTCGGCACGAGCTCCTCGGGGATGCCGCCGCCGCGGTCCTGCACGATCAGGACGACCGTCTCGCCGTCGCGGGAGGCGCGGACCTCGACCGGCTTCTCGCCGTAGCTGAGAGCGTTGCTCACCAGGTTCCGCACGACGTGCCAGACGTGCTGGCGGTCGGCGAGAGCGGCGACGTCGTCCTCGACCGCCACGTCGACGTCGTCGGTGTCCTCCAGCTCGTCGAGCACCGACGTGACGACCTCGCGCATCTGCACCGGCGTGCGCCGCGCGGTGACGGCGCCGGTGTCCAGCCGGAAGAGCAGCTGCAGGTCGTTCATCATCTTGATGAGCCGGTGGGTGTTCTTGTTGATCTTCGTGGCGAGCTCGAGCCGGATGTCGTCGGGCAGGTCCGCCCAGTCGGCGTGCAGCAGCTCGGCCAGGCTGGCGATCGAGCTGATCGGCTGGGCCACGTCGTGGGTGAGCATCGAGGTCAGGTCGTTCTTGAAGGCCAGGGCCGCCCCCAGCTTCGCGTTCGCCTCCCGGAGCCGGTCGTTGCTGCTCTCCAGCTCCGCGGCGTGGCTGCTCAGCTCGTCCTCGGCCCGCTTGCGGTCGGTGATGTCCACGTACGTGGCCACGTAGCCGCGTGGCTGTCCGGCGGCGTCCGGGATGGCCGCCATCGTGGCGAGCACGGGCACCTCGGTGCCGTCGGTGCGCCGGATCAGCCAGTCCTGGGTGCCGGCCGGGGGCAGGGACGGCGCCGGCGGCATGCCGTCCGGGTCGCGGTTGCCGGTCAGCTCCCGCCAGCGCCGGTTCACGTCGATCACCCGGTGGTTGGCGTCGAGCACCATCACCGCCTCGTTCATCGACTGCAGCAGCGTGTCGGCGAAGTCGCGCCGCTCGTGCAGTTCCGCGACCAGCTTCCGCTGCCGCTGGTCCGCACCCTCCAGGGACCGCACGAGGTAGCCCACCAGGGCCACGAGTGCCAGCGTGGCGAGGATCGCCCCGGTGCTGATCGCGGCCGCGGGCCGGCTGATCCCGGTGCGCACCGCGAGCGCGCTCACCAGGGCGGCGATGACCGGTACGGCGACCACGGCGGGCAGCATCCGGCGGATCTTCGTGCCCGGTCCGGCGGTCGCGTCCGTGCGCAGCGGCCCCGCCTCGGGCCGGGCCAGCACGATGCCGACGGCCAGGATGAACAGGCCGCCCGCGTGGTACGGCGACATCACGCTGTCCGGCCCGCCGCCCTCGGGGAAGGCCGGCGCGAACATCCGGGGCACCAGGGCCACGAGGGAGATGATCGCGCTGCCCGCCACGAGCGGATCGGCCACCCGGTACCGCACCGGGTCGCCCGCGCGGCGGTGCACGTACAGGTCGAGGCAGGTCAGCGCCAGCCCGGCGAGCAGCGTGGCGACCCCCGCGGCCGGATGTGCGGGGACGGCGGCGGCGCCGAGGCCGGTGGCGAGCAGGGCCGGCACGTAGGCGGCGATGCGCAGCGGCCGGCTCACGCGTGGCAGGGCGAGCAGGAACAGCGCGAGCCCGGCGGCCAGAAGTGCGGCCGCCGGGCTCTGCGTCAGTGTGTCGTCCGCTCCCGCGGGAGGCAGGACCAGGCTGAGGCCGCCGGAGATCGCCACGGCGACACCGGTGCTCCCGGCGGCGAGCCGGGACAGCCTGCCCACGTCGTGCGCCGCGAACTGCACCGATGAACCCCTCTAAATATGGGCGTTTCTGCCCAATAGTGAGGGAGTGATCATATCGCGGCGGATGGGATCAAGGGGTCACACGCTGTGAGACCGCCCGGCCCATGCGAAGCCGTCCTCGACCGCGGCCTTGGCGGCCATCGGCACGAGCCGGTCGGCGTAGCGGTTGGCGTGGTGGCCGCAGAACGCGAGGCTTCCGCCGCCGGCGAGGCTGAGCTCCAGCTTGGCGGCGGCGCCGCAGCGGTCGCAGCGCTCGGCCAGCGAGTCGACGACGACGATCTCGGGCGACAGCACGGTGGTCATAGCGCTCTCCTTGCTCGGTGGCGGTGCAGCGGTCCTGACAGCGGGTAGTTCGGCCCCGCTGAGGAGCGACTTAGCCGATGGAGCTCCGGACGATGCGGCTGCACCTCAGCGGCAACCTCCGAGGTCCCGGGGCGGCTCTGCCCCGTCTTCAGCATTTCCCCTCAGGTGCCACCGGCATGCCTGTCCACGTCAGGTGATGTCCGCCGCCGGTGGCAGAACACGGGGGGAAATCCAGCATGATCCGTCACGACGGCCGGCGCCGTGTCGCGCGCCTCGCGCTGACCGCCGGCATCGCCACCGCCGCGGTGGTGACCGGTACGGCCGGCACCGCCATCGCCGGCACGCCCGGCGCCCTGCCGCTCGGCACGGTCCGCACGGCCGCCTCCGGCGCCATCACCGACAGCTACATCGTGGTGCTGAAGGCCGCCTCCGCCGACGCCGCGGAGGTGCCGTCGGTCTCGCGGGCGCTCGCCCGGCGCTACGGCGGCGAGGTGCTCGCCAGCTACTCGACGGCCGTCCGCGGCTTCCAGGCCGACATGACGGCGCTCGAGGCCCGCCGCCTGGCGGCCAACCCCGCCGTCGAGTACGTGGAGCAGGACGCCAAGGTGCGCCTCGCCGACCTCGGCACGCAGCCGGACCCGGTCTGGGGGCTGGACCGGATCGACCAGCCGGCGCTGCCGCTGTCGAAGAGCTACACCTACCGGCCGGCGTCGAACGTGACGGCGTACGTGCTGGACACCGGCCTGCGGGTCGGGCACGCCGAGTTCGGCGGCCGGGCCAGCAACGGCCGGGACTTCATCGACAACGACGCGGTGGCGCAGGACTGCAACGGCCACGGCACCCACGTGGCCGGCACGATCGGCGGCAAGACCTACGGTGTCGCCAAGGACGTCAAGCTCGTCGGCGTCCGGGTGCTCAACTGCTCGGGCACCGGCTCCTACTCGGCGATCATCGCGGGCGTGGACTGGGTGACCCGCAACGCCGTCAAGCCGGCCGTGGCCAACATGAGCATCGGCGGATCGGCGAGCTCGGCCCTGAACTCGGCGGTCGCGAAGTCGATCGCGGCGGGCATCACCTACTCCGTGTCGGCCGGCAACGACAACAAGAACGCGTGCAGCTACTCGCCCGCGTCCGCGCCCGAGGCGATCACGGTCGGTGCCACGGACAGCGCCGACACCCGGGCCACGTTCTCCAACTACGGCTCGTGCCTGGACATCTTCGCCCCCGGCGTGCGTATCACCTCGGCCTCGTACTCGTCCGACACGGCCACCGCGATGATGAGTGGCACCTCGATGGCCGCGCCGCACGTGGCGGGCGCGGCGGCGCTGGTCGTCGCGGCGCACCCCGACTGGTCGCCGGCGCAGGTCCGGGCGGCGCTGGTGGAGCAGGCGAGCGCGGGCCGGGTGGTGAACCCGGGCAGCGGCTCGGTCAACAAGCTGCTGTACACCGGCTTCCTCAACACCGCGCCGGTTGCCGAGCCGGTCGCCGCGGCCGAGTGCGGGCCCTTCGTCATGGGTACGGACGTCCGGATCGGCCGGCTGTCCACGGCCACCAGCAGCAAGACGGTGACGACCTGCTCCGGCACCGCCTCGTCCACCTCGACCGTGGCCGTGACGGCGCGGCACGCGTACCGCGGGTCGCTCGTCGTCTCGCTGACCAGCCCGACCGGCGTGAAGTACACCCTCAAGGCGGCCGACAAGGCGGATAAAGCGGCAGACATCGTGCAGACGTACACGATCGACCTCTCGGGCGCCCCGCGCAACGGGAAGTGGTCGCTTCAGGTCAAGGACACCCTCGGCACCACCACCGGCATCCTGGACAAGTGGAAGCTCAGTCTCTGATTGCCGGAAAGCGCCACCCGGGCCGCTGACCCGCGGTTAGCGTGAACCGCACAAGGCTGCCTGGAGGCTCGCATGTCCGAAACCACGCAGGAGCGTCCGACCGTCCTCGTCGTCGACGACGAGGAGGATCTGCGCGACATCATGCGCCGGATGCTGGAGCGACGCGGCTTCGCCACCCTGGTCGCCGCCGACGCCGACCAGGCCCTGGCGGTCTGCCGGGACCACCCGGGCGACATCGACGTGCTCGTCACCGACCTCACCCTGCCCGACGTCCCGGGCGGCGACGTGGCCCGCGACTGCACGCAGATGCGGCCGGACCTCGGCGTCGTCTTCATCTCGGGCCTGCCCAAGGACATGGCCGTCGCCAAGGGCCTGATCGACGAGGAGGCGGTGCTCGTCAAGAAGCCGTTCACCTCCGATCTGCTGCTGGGCGCGCTGAAGTCGATGCTGGCCGAGAAGGCGCCCACCACGTAACGGGCGTACCAGCGAAACAGCGCCGCCGGACCTGAAGGTCCGGCGGCGCTTTCGTCTGTCCGGCCGCCGGTTTCCACCCGGAAAGCTCTTCATTCCGACGGCCGCCTGCCGCCTGCCCCCACCCGGCCGGACAGGCACCTGGGCTGCACCCGAACGCACTCCGCGGCGGCACCCGCCCGTTCCGAACCTGGATGTCAGACAGCGATTGATTGACATACGGGGGGACTTACGTGACTGCCAGGCGGGGGATCATCGGCATCGCCGTGACGGGCGTGGTTGCCGCAGGCGCGGGCCTCGGGCTGGCCGGTACGGCGAACGCCGCGACGACCACCGAGACCGTCAGCGTGTTCACCACCGACGACTCGTACACGTCGAGCACGCGCCGGAACACCAACTTCGGCCAGGCCGACAAGCTCGTCGTCGGCAGGTCCGCGGGGGAGACCCGGCTCTCGTACCTCAAGTTCGCGCCCAAGCTCACCACCGGTGTCACGGTGACCGGCGCGGAGCTGCGGCTTCCGGTGGACAGCAAGCCGATCGCGGCCACGCTGACCGTCCACGCGGTGTCGACGTCCTGGACCGAGAACCGCATCACCGCGGCGAACGCGCCCGCCCTCGGCAAGGCGATCGCCTCGATCAAGCCGAAGGTCACCGACACGACCCTGAGCTTCGATCTGTCCAACGTGGTCACCAGGTCGGGCACGTACGCGTTCGCCCTGAAGTCGGCCGCGACGACCGGCGTCACCCGGGTGCGCGCCCTGGAGTACGGCAGCGCCACCGGCGGCGGACCGGAGCTGCGGCTGACCGTCGCGAAGAAGACGACGGCGCCGACCACGGCCCCCACCACGGCCCCGACGACGGCGCCCACCACCGCCCCGACGCAGACGGCACCCTCGACCGCGCCCACCACGGTGCCCCCGGCCACGACCGCGCCGACCACCGCGCCGACCACGGCCGCGCCGGTCACCACCGCGCCGACCACCCCGGCGCCGACCACCCCGGCGCCGACCACCGCGCCGGCGACCGGCTGCACCACCGATGCGCTGCTGGTGCCCTCGTGCGGCGTGCTCTGGGGCGCCGCCGCCGGTGGCTTCACCGACACCCCGCGCGACCAGGCGCTGAAGGACTGGGAGGCGCTGACCGGGCGGACCGCGGCGATCTTCCACCAGTACCACAAGGGTGACGAGATGTTCCCGACCAAGGCGGAGATCGCGATGACCCGCGACCCGGCCAAGCCGCGGGTGCTGCTGCTCAACTGGAAGATCGCGTACAACACCACGTGGGCCAAGGTCGCCGCGGGCGGACAGGACGCGCGGATCGACAACTGGTCGGCGTACGTGAAGCAGAACTACGGCACGCAGAAGTTCTTCCTCGCCCTGCACCACGAGCCGGAGAACGACGTCAATCCGACCGCCGGCTCGGGCATGACCGCCAAGGACTACGCGAACATGTACCGCTACGTCATCAAGCGGCTGCGCGCCAACGGTGTCACCAACGCGATCAACGTCATCGCGTACATGGGCAACGAGAAGTGGATGGCGCAGTCGTGGTGGAAGGACCTGTACCCCGGTGACGACGTCGTGGACTGGATCGGTCTCGACTCGTACGTGAGCGTCGAGAAGGGCTACTACCACTACGGCGACATGGGCGACATCCTCGACCGCAAGCCCACCGGCGGCGGCCTCGGCTGGTACGACTGGGCCGTCACCAACCACCCGGCCAAGCCCATCATGGTCGCGGAGTGGGGCATGTACCACCGCACCTCGGTCAAGGTGGACAAGGCGCCGGCGTTCAGCACGGTGATCCCCGAGCTGAAGGCGCACCCGAAGGTCAAGGCGGTCGTCTACTTCGACACCGCGAAGGACGACGAGGGCGACCGCGACATCTCGGTGAACTCGACCGCCTCCGGCCTGGCCGCGTTCAAGACCGTCGCCGCCGACCCGATGTTCGACGTCACCATCACCCAGTAGGCATTGCCCGCCCCCCGATGAAACGGGCCGGTCTCCGCACGGAGGCCGGCCCGTTCGTCATGCCCCCGGCCAGGGGACGGTCAGCTCGCCCCGGCGCCACCGGGCGGGACCGTCCAGCACCGGCCACGACGACCGGAACCGCTCGACGGTCGCGAGCCAGCGCTGGCGTGCCCCGAACGGGGTGGCGCTCGCCTCCCACGCCGCACCCAGCGTCGCGACGAGACGGTGCACCGGGTGACCCGGCACGTTGTGGTGGATCAGGGCCTTCGGCAGCCGCTCGGCGAAGGTCGCCGGATGGTCCAGGCCGGACAGCCGGGCCGACAGGGTCAGGCTGTGCGGCACCCCCGCCTCGACGACCGCCCAGGTGGCGATCCGGCCCAGCTCGTCACAGGTCCCCTCGACCAGGAGAGCCCCGGTGGCGGTCATCGTGCGCCACGCGGCGGCGACCTCGTCCTCGGCGTACTGGCGCAGCACGTTGAACGCCCGCACCACGGTCGGGCGCAGGCCGGCGAGCTCGAAGCCGCCGCGGCGGAACTCGAGCCGGGGCGGGTCGGCGAACGGCTGCGCGGCCGCCACCCGTCCGGGATCGATCTCCAGGCCGACCACCGCGACGTCCGGGCGGACCGCCGCGGCCAGCCGGGCCCGCAGCTCGATCGCCGTGATCGGCGTCGCCCCGTAGCCCAGGTCGACCACCAAGGGCGAGGCCGCGGCCGCCAGCAGATCCCCGCACCGGTACGCGATGAAGTTGTCCACCCGGCGCAGCCGGTTGGGGTTCGTGGTGCCCCGGGTGACGGCCCCGAGCGGTCTGGTCGCCACCGCTACTCGCGGACGACCTTGTGCTGGGCGGCCTGGGCGATCGGGCGGACCACCAGCCGGTCGACGTTGACGTGCTGCGGCCGGGTGGCGGCCCAGGCGATGCAGTCCGCGATGTCGTCGGCGACGAGCGGCTCGCGCACCCCGGCGTAGACGGCGTCGGCCTTGGCCCGGTCGCCGAGGCGGTTCAGGGAGAACTCCTCGGTCCGCACCATGCCCGGGTCGATCTCGACGACCCGGACCGGCTTGCCCGCCAGCTCCAGCCGCAGGGTGCCGACCAGCGCCGTCTGGGCGTGCTTGGCGGCCGTGTATCCGCCGCCGCCCTCGTACACGACGAACGCCGCCGTGGAACCCACCGTGACCACCGTGCCGGCGCCGCTCGCCTCGAGGGCGGGCAGCAGCGCCTTGGTGACCCGCAGGGTGCCGAGCACGTTGACGTCGTACATCCACTGCCAGTCGGCGACCGAGCCCTCGGCGACCGGATCCACCCCGCGGGCGCCGCCGGCGTTGTTGACGAGCAGCGTGAGGTCCCCGTCGAGCCGGCCCACCGCGGCGGCCAGGTCGGCCACCGACTCGTCCGAGGTCACGTCGCAGGTCACCGCGGTGGCGCAGCCGGGGGCCAGCGCGCCGACGAGCTCCTTCAGCCGGTCGTCCCGGCGCGCCGCGGCCACCACGTGGAAGCCCTCCGCGGCCAGGCGGCGGGCGGTCGCCGCGCCGATGCCGCTGGACGCGCCGGTGACAACCGCGATCTTCTTCTGAACCATGCCTTCGATCCTGCCTCATGACCTGGGTCACCTCCGGCCGCCGGGAGTGACGTTCGGCACGTCGGGGCCGGGAAGATGAACGCCGTCGTAACAGTTGCCCGTTACGTTTGAGCCGCCTCCGTCCGCGGGCGCGGCTGCACTCCTGCGCCTGGAAGGGACACGACGTGGCTGATCCGCGGGACGCAGGTCGCGACTGGCCGACCCCCCGACGCATCGCCACCCTCTCGGTGCACACGTCCCCGCTGGCGCAGCCGGGCACGGGCGACGCGGGCGGCATGAACGTCTACATCGTCGAGGTGTCCAAGCGGCTCGCCGCCCTCGGCGTCGAGGTCGAGATCTTCACCCGGGCCACGTCGAGCGAGCTGCCGCCGGTCGTCGAGATGGCTCCCGGCGTCACCGTGCGGCACGTCACGGCCGGGCCGTTCGAGGGCCTGTCGAAGGAGGAGCTGCCGTCGCAGCTCTGCGCGTTCACCAACGGCGTGCTCCGGGCCGAGGCCGCCAACCCGCCCGGCCACTACGACCTGATCCACTCGCACTACTGGATGTCGGGCCAGGTCGGCTGGCTCGCCCGGGAGCGTTGGGGCGTGCCGCACGTGCACACCGCGCACACCCTCGCCAAGGTCAAGAACAGGTTCATCGCGGCCGGCGACCGGCCCGAGCCCAAGGCCCGGGTGATCGGCGAGGAGCAGGTCATCGCCGAGTCCGACCGGCTGGTGGCCAACACCCGCTTCGAGGCCCAGGACCTGGTGACCTGGTACGACGCCGAGCCCACCCGGCTCAGCGTGGTGCAGCCCGGCGTCGACCTGGGCCGGTTCCGCCCCGGCGACCAGGCGGCCGACCGCCGCCGCCTCGGCCTGAGCGAGCGCGGCCACGTGGTGGCCTTCGTCGGCCGCATCCAGCCGCTCAAGGGCCCCGACGTCCTCATCCGGGCGCTGGCCCAGCAACCGCTGCGCGACGAGCAGCTCACCGTGGTCATCTGCGGCGGGCCCAGCGGCAGCGGCCTCGACCGGCCGACGTCGCTCATCGAGCTGGCCGCCAGGCTCGGCGTCTCGCACAAGGTGCGCTTCCTGGCGCCGCAGACCGGGGAGGCGCTCGCCGCGCTCTACCGGTCGGCGGATCTGGTCGCGGTGCCGTCGCACAGCGAGTCGTTCGGCCTGGTCGCCCTGGAGGCGCAGGCCTGCGGCACACCCGTGGTCGCGGCGGCCGTCGGAGGCCTGGTCACCGCGGTCACCGACGGGGTCAGCGGCGTCCTCGTGGACGGCCACGAGCCGGCCGCCTGGGCAAGCGTGCTGGGCGGTCTGCTGCGCGAGCCCGCGCGGCGCCTGCGGCTGTCGGTGGGTGCGGTCCGGCACGCATCGAACTTCTCCTGGGAACGTACGGCGACCGGGCTCCTCCGGGTCTACCGCGAGGCCGTGGCGGAGCACCGTGCGCTGATCGCGGCCCGTCTGGCGGGCTCGCTTTCGTGGTGACCGTGTCCTGTGTGGCACGCTTTCACCTGTGGTGAACGAGATCGGGGCCCTCATCGAGCGTGTCTGCGCGGAGCGTGAGCTGCCGTGCGAGCCGACCGGCGACTCGTCGTGGGTCGTCACGATGCCGGGGACGCACAAGCTCAAGACCGCCTGCAACCTGATCGTGGGGGAGCACGCCCTGCGGATCGAGGCCTTCGTCATGCGGCACCCCGACGAGAACCACGAGCAGCTGTGGGCGTGGCTGCTGCGCCGCAACGCCCGGATGTACGGTGTCGCCTTCTCCATCGACCAGGCCGGCGACGTCTATCTGACCGGCCGGACGAGCCTGCACGGCCTCGACGAGGACGAACTCGACCGGTTGCTGGGCGCGGTGCTCACCTACGCGGACGAGTCGTTCGACTCGATGCTGGAGATCGGCTTCGGCACGGCCATCCGCCGGGAATGGGAGTGGCGCGTCAAGCGCGGTGAGTCGCTGGCCAATCTGCAGGCCTTCGCCCACTTCGCCGACCCGGACGCAAAAAAGGGCTAGCCGCGCTCGGGCCCGGCTTTCCGAGGACATTCCGGTGGCGGCGTCACACCCGGTTTTCGGGGCGCCGGGTCCCGGCTTCCGAAGCGCATTTCTGTGGCGCCGTGCTCGGGCTTCCGCGGGGGAAGCGCCGTCGTGGCGCCGGCCGGGTCTCGCGCGGGCGCTTCGGGCGCGCCGCCGGGTCTCGCCTGGGCGCTTCTGGCGCGCTGACCTGGGCTGCGCGGGCGCTTATGCCGCGCTGACCTGGGCTTTCGTGAGTGTGCGCGGGTGGCGCCGGCGGCGGCGGACGACACCCATCCCCATAGGCGTCGCCCGCACTAACCGCCGGTCTCGGGTCGCGCCGTCCCCCAACGGCTGATGCCACCCGTCCCCGGACGCCGCACCGCGGTGACCCCGAAAGGTCGACCCGTTCCCCGAACTGACGGTTCGGCGTCCATCGACCACGCTAGTTGGGCTCGGCAAGGCTCACAAGCGAGTTGGCGTTCCGCCATCTGTCGGGACGGTCACAGGCGGCAACTTCGCCCTCACGGATGATGGTCGACTCGCCCGGAAGGCCAATTGCTTACCACCCGGTTCAGCCGTCGGCCGCGACCCGGACCGCCTGGGGCGGGGTCACGTCCTCCGCGTGCGGTGTCTCCGTCGCGGCCGGCGAGAGGCCGGCGGGCGCGGGGCTCGTCGGCCGGTGCTCGCAGAGCCGGAGCTCCGCGGCGCGGCGTTCCCGGGCCGGGCCGGACAGGATCTGACCGGCGGCCACCAGGACGCCGATCACCGCGCAGCTCAGCCAGAGCACCGTGTCGCCCGCATGCTGCTGGACGAAGCCGCCGACCACCGGCGCCAGCGCGGAGCCCGCCGACCACGACAGCGAGTTGACGCCCTGGTAGCGCCCGCGGAGCAGGGACGGCGACAGCTCCGCGACCAGGGCGGAGTTCGACGGGCTCTGGAGCATCTCGCCGAGCGTCCAGATGACCACCGTGAGCACGTAGAAGGCGGGCGTGCCCGCGAACGCGGTGAGGCCGAACCCGACGCCCATGATGACCGTGGCGAGGGCCAGCACCCGCGAGCGGTTGTGGCCGTCGATCAGCTTCGGCACGAAGAGCTGGCCCGCGACGATCATGATGCCGTTCGCCGCGATCACCCAGCCGAACGTGGCGGGGCTCAGCCCGTCCGCGCTCATCGCGATCGGCAGCGCCGAGATGTGCTGCATGATCACCAGCACGACGACGAAGTTGAGCCCGAGGAAGATCAGGAAGACCCGGTCGCGGAACACCGTCCCCAGCCCCGGGCCGCCCCGGGCCCGGCGGGCGGCGGTGCGCGCCGGCCTGGTCTCGGCCAGGAAGATCAGGCTGATCAGGGCGGTGATCAGGGTGGTGCCCGCGTCCACCACGAAGAGCAGCAGGTAGTCCAACTGGGCGGCGAAGCCCGCAAGGATCGCCGCGCCGGCGAAGCCCAGGTTCACCGCCCAGTAGTTCAGCGAGTACGCCCGGATGCGGTCCTTGTCGGGCAGGACGTCGACCATCATCGCCTGGAACGCCGGGCGTACCCCCTCGGCGAACAGGCCCAGCAGCCAGGCGCCGGCCATGAGCTGCCAGAAGCCCTCGGCGAAGCCGAGCGCGAGCATGAGCGCGGCGGTGCCGAACTGGGCGGTCAGCATCGTGGGGCGCCGGCCCCAGCGGTCGGTGAGCACGCCGCCGGTCATGGTGCCGATCCCGCCGCCGACGCCGTACGCCCCCAGCACGAGCCCGGCCTGGCTCTGCGTGAAGTGTTGCTCCTGGGTGAGGTAGATGGCGAGGTAGATGACGGCGAAGGAGCCCAGCCGGTTGATCAGAGTGCCGGTCCAGAGGAACCAGAACTGCCGGGGCAGCCCACCCGCCGCTTCCCGTAACCACCCGCGCACGCCACGTACCCCCACGTAAGCACCGGTAACGAATTCCAGGACTTACAACCTAGTGATCTCGCGCGGGTCCCGCAGCCCGATTTCCACGTGGTGGTCGCCACTGAGGGTGGCGTCACATCGCCGCCCGGCCTGCGGCAGGATGGAGGGCATGACTGGGACCCTTGTGCTGCTGCGCCACGGCGAGAGCGAGTGGAACGCCAAGAACCTCTTCACCGGCTGGGTCGACGTCGACCTGAACGCCAAGGGTGAGACCGAGGCCCGCCGTGGCGGCGAGTTGCTGAAGGAGCACGGGCTGCTGCCCGACGTGGTGCACACCAGCGTGCTGCGCCGCGCGATCCGCACCAGCGAGATCGCCCTGCACACGGCGGACCGGCACTGGATCCCGGTGAAGCGCCACTGGCGGCTCAACGAGCGCCACTACGGCGCGCTCCAGGGCAAGGACAAGAAGCAGACCCTGGAGGCGTACGGCGAGGAGCAGTTCATGCTCTGGCGCCGGTCGTACGACGTCCCGCCGCCGCCGATCGCCGACGACGACGAGTACTCGCAGATCGGCGACGCGCGCTACGCGGCGCTGCCGCCGGAGCTGATGCCGCGCTCCGAATGCCTGAAGGACGTGCTCCTGCGCGCCCTGCCGTACTGGTACGACGCGATCGTCCCCGACCTGCGGGCGGGCAGGACGGTGCTCGTCGCGGCGCACGGCAACTCGCTGCGCGCCATCGTGAAGCACCTCGACCAGATCTCCGACGAGGCGATCGCCAAGCTCAACATCCCGACCGGCATCCCGCTGCGCTACGACCTGGACGACACGCTGCGCCCGGTGACGGCCGGCGGCGCGTACCTCGATCCCGACCTCGCCCGGGAAGCCGCGGCCGCGGTCGCCAACCAGGGCCGCTGAGCCGCGAACGGAGCGGCCGGGGCCCGCGCCCCGGCCGCTCCGGCGACGAGGTCAGTCCTGGGCTTGTTCGCCGGTGATCAGGTAGATCATGTGCTGGCCCGAGTTGACCGCGTGGTCGGCGTAGCGCTCGTAGAAGCGGCCGAGGAGGGCGCCGTCGATCGCCGTCTCCGCGCCGTAGGGCCAGTCGTCGTCGAGCAGGACCTTGAAGAGGTCGCGTTCCAGGTCGTCCATGGCGTCGTCGTCCTTCTCCAGCTCGGCCGCGAGGTCGGCGTCCGGGCTGGCCAGGACCTTGGTGATCTTGCCGGCCATGCGGTCGGCCACCTCGGCCATCTGCCGGAAGACCGGGCGCAGCTCCGCCGGTACGGCCGGCGAGGGGTGGCGGCGCAGCGCGGTCTTGGCCACGTGCTCGGCCAGGTCGCCCATGCGCTCGAGGTCGGCGGAGATGTGCAGGGCCGTGATCACCATGCGCAGGTCGGAGGCGACCGGGGCCTGCCGGGCGATGGTGTCGGCGACCTTCGTCTCGACCTGGCGGTAGATCTCGTCCACCTCGGCGTCGCGGGCCACCACGGACTCGGCGGCTTCGCGGTCGGCGGTCAGCAGGGCGGTGGTCGCCTTCCTCAGTGCCGCGCGTACGGCCTCCGCCATCGTCACCAGCAGGCGACTGACCTCGTGGAGGTCGGCCTGAAACTCCTCGCGCATGTTCCGTCCCGATGTTCGTGGGCTGCCTCGGCCTTGCCGGGCCGGGAGCCGGGGTGTGCAGGGCTTGCAGCGGCAACGCTAGGAGTGCATGGCGGCGCGGACATGAACGGCGGTGAACGACGCCGGGCCGGATGGTGAACATTCCTCGAAGCGCGCCGGATTTGTCCGATTGTACGCTCGGTCCAGGTAAACAATGACCCTACGATCGCTGCGTGGACCCGGTGAACGGCATCGCCCTCCTCCTGGCCGCGCTTGCCGGCGGCGGGGCGGCCGGGTGGCTGCTGTCCCGCGCCCACCGGCCCGGCCCGGCCGCGCCGGGGGCGGCCGACCGTCCGGCTGTCCCGACCAAGGGGGGACGAAAGATCGACACCGACGAGGAGCCGAGCGGCAAGCACGGCCTCAAGGGTCTCGGGCGCAAGAGCCTCGACTCGCTGCGGGTGGGCGTGGTGGTGCTGGATGCGGAGGACCACCCCGCGCTCGTCAACCCGGCGGCGCGGGCGATGGGGCTGCTCCGCTCCGGCGGCGCCCCCGGCACCCTCGCGGCGCACCCCATCCTGCGGACCCTGGCCGGCCAGGTGCGGCGCACGGGCGTACGCCGGGAGGTCGAGCTCGACCTGCCCCGGGGACGCGCCGGCGGCGCCCAGGCACCCCTGGGCCTGCACCTGCGCGCGGTGGCGCTCAACTCCACGCACGTCGCGATCGAGGCCGCCGACGTCACCGAGTCGCACCGCCTCGCCCGGGTCCGCCGCGACTTCGTCGCCAACGTGAGCCACGAGCTCAAGACGCCCATCGGTGCGCTGCAACTGCTCGCCGAGGCGCTGCTCGACGCGACCGCGATGCCGGAGGCCTCGCCCGAGGCGCAGTCCGAGGACCTGATCGCCGCCCGCCGGTTCGCCGAACGCATCCACCACGAGTCCGCCCGGATGGGCCGGCTCGTCAACGAGCTGCTCGAGCTCACCCGCCTGCAGGGCGCCGAGCCGCTGCCCACGCCGCAGCCGGTCGCCGTCGACTGGGTCATCGCCGAGGTCGTCGACCGGACCCGCACCACCGCGGCGGCGAAGCACATCGAGGTCGTCTACACCGGCCCCAAGGGCGCCACCGTGTACGGCAGCGACAGCCAGATCGCCACCGCCGTGACCAACCTCGTGGAGAACGCGATCGCGTACTCGGGGGAGAACACCCGCGTCGCGCTGAGCCTGCGCCAGGACGACGAGTGGATCGAGATCGACGTCGCCGACCAGGGCATCGGGATCGCCCCGCACGACGTCGACCGGATCTTCGAGCGGTTCTACCGTGCCGACCAGGCCCGGTCCCGGTCCACCGGCGGCACCGGCCTGGGTCTGGCCATCGTCAAACACATCGCCACCAACCACGGTGGCCGCGTCGACGTGTCCAGCACGCTCGGCGGTGGTTCGACGTTCACCTTGCGCCTACCGGCGCGACCCCCGGAATCCCCGCTGCCGTTACCGGCGGCGATTGAGATCGAGTCCGGCGCGGCCGGGCTCCCCTCGGCCTGACGGCCGGCTCTGGAAAGGAACCCCATTGGCTCGCGTGCTCGTGGTCGAGGATGAGGAGTCGTTCTCCGACGCCCTGTCGTACATGCTCCGCAAGGAGGGCTTCGAGGTCTCGGTCGCCGCGACCGGCACCTCGGCGCTGACGCAGTTCGACCGGACCGGCGCCGACATCGTCCTGCTCGACCTGATGTTGCCCGAGATGTCCGGCACGGAGGTCTGCCGG
Organism: Couchioplanes azureus; assembly: GCF_014648355.1. Taxonomy (GTDB): domain Bacteria; phylum Actinomycetota; class Actinomycetes; order Mycobacteriales; family Micromonosporaceae; genus Actinoplanes; species Actinoplanes azureus. The sequence continues at coordinate 793,758 of NZ_BMQY01000001.1, read as the reverse complement.
CAACTGCGGCAGCGCTCCGCCGTACCGATCATCATGGTGACCGCCCGGGACAGCGAGATCGACAAGGTGGTCGGGCTGGAGATCGGCGCCGACGACTACGTCACCAAGCCGTACTCGCCGCGCGAGCTGGTCGCCCGGATCCGCGCCGTGCTGCGCCGCCAGGGTGCCGAGGCGGCCGAGGTGACGACGCCGACGCTGGCGGCCGGGCCGGTCCGGATGGACGTCGAACGGCACGTGGTGACGGTCGACGGGGCCGGGGTTCAGCTGCCGCTGAAGGAGTTCGAGCTGCTGGAGCTGCTGCTGCGCAACGCCGGCCGGGTGCTGACCCGCGGGCAGCTCATCGACCGGGTCTGGGGCGCAGATTATGTCGGCGACACCAAGACGCTGGACGTGCACGTGAAGCGGCTGCGGTCGAAGGTGGAGCCGGAGCCGAGCGCGCCGCGGTACATCGTCACTGTGCGTGGTCTGGGGTACAAGTTCGAGCCGTGATCGGCTTGGGGGGTGGTCGCTGTGGGCTTCGGGGGAGGGGATGACCCACTCCGGGCGGTCAGGCTTGATCCCTGCGTGGGCCATCCCCTCCCCCGAAGCCGTTGTGGTCGCTCTCCGCGAGCCGGTGCGGCGCCGGTGCGCCACCCTGGTGACCCCGCGACCTAGGTAGCCGTCCCGGGGAGGCCGGGCATCATGTCGAGCCGTTCCAGGCTCGCCAGTGCCGCGATCTCCGTCCGGGCGGTCCCCGCCTGTGACCTGCGGCCGTGACCGGTTACTTCGGGGCGGTGGGGGGTGTTGCGGGTTCGCGGCCGCCGCGCTTCTTGGGTGTGTTGGTGGCTTGGGTGGTGGTGGCTTGCGCGGCGGTGGTGGCGGGGTGGGGGGCTACCAGGCGGGATGCCAGGCGGGCGTCGCAGAGGCGGGCTAGTTCGGCGTAGGCGTCCTGGCCGATGAGGGCGGCGAGTTCCGGGCCGTACGAGCGGTACATGGGTTCGGTGCCCACGTGGGCGTCCGGGGAGGAGGTGCACCACCAGTCGAGGTCGTGGCCGCCTGGGCCCCAGCCGCGGCGGTCGAACTCGGTCAGCGTGGAGAGCAGGTACTTTGTGCCGTCCGGGCGTTTGGTCCAGTCCTGTTCGCGGCGGACCGGGAGCTGCCAGCAGACGTCGGGCTTGTAGGTCAACGGGTGGACGCCGTCGCGCAGCGCCTGGGCGTGCAGGGCGCAACCGCCGCCGCCCGGGAAGTCGGCGTCGTTGAGGAAGACGCAGGGGCCGTCGTCGGGCTGGGTGGCCGTACGCCGGGCCGGCTTGGCGCCGTCGATCGTGTCCATCTCCGTGTAGTTCTTGAACCCGCGCCGGTAGTGCTGCCAGTTCTCGGGCGTCAGCTTGGCGGCCGCCTGCTTGGTCCGGTGCTCGTCGTCGGCGTCGGTGAAGAACGCGCCGTGCGAGCAGCAGCCGTCCTGCGGGCGCCCGGCGATGATGCCGTGGCAGGCGGAGCCGAACACGCACGTCCACCGGGACAGCAGCCAGGTCAGGTCGGCGCGGACGACGTGCTGCTCGTCGGCGGGATCGACGAACTCGATCCATTCGCGAGGGAAGTCCAGGTCGACCTCGCGGGCGCGGGCTGCTGCCGCGTCGTCCATCAGGATGCGGAGCTGGGTGCGGCGACTCACGGCGACAGCGTACGCGCGCCCGCCGGGCACCCGCGCTCAGCGGGCCGGGTTTGTCCTCATGTATACCGACCGAGGAACTGGCAGCCGTGCCGGACGGGTCTACCCTTGACGCGTGGCTTCCCATGTCCCGGTGATCCTTTCCAGCTCTTCGGTCTTCCCCGAGCCCACCGCGGCCACGTTCGAGATGGCGGCGACGGTGGGCTACGACGGCGTCGAGGTCATGGTCTGGACGGACGCCGTCAGCCAGGACGCCGGCGCTCTGCAGGGGCTGGCGAAGCACTACGGCGTGCCGGTCCTGTCGGTGCACGCGCCGTGCCTGCTGGTGACCCAGCGGGTGTGGAGCCCCGACCCGTGGGAGCGGCTCAGCCGCGCCGCCCAGCTCGCCGAGACGCTCGGCGCGCCGACCGTGGTGGTGCACCCGCCGTTCACCTGGCAGCGCGACTACGCCCGCAACTTCGCGCAGGGGCTGGCGAAGGTGCAGGCCCGGCATCCGGACACGACCTTCGCGATCGAGAACATGTATCCGGTGCGGATGGCGGGGCGCACCTTCGTCCCGTACGTGCCGGGGTGGGATCCGACCGAGGCCGGCTACGACGCGTACACGCTGGATCTTTCGCACTGCGCGGCGGCCCGGACCGACTCGCTGGAGATGGCGGACCGGATGGGCTCCGGGCTCAAGCACGTCCACCTGGGCGACGGCACCGGGGAGGGCCGGGACGAGCACCTGGTTCCCGGCCGGGGCAACCAGCCGTGCGCCGAGCTGCTGCGGTCGCTGTCGAGCCGCGGGTTCCGGGGTTCCGTCGCGCTGGAGGTGTCGACCCGCAAGGTGACCAGCCGCGAGGCACGGGTGCAGGACCTGCGGGAGTCGCTGGAGTTCGCCCGCCGTCACCTTGCCCCGGCAGGCTCGGCGGCCCCGGCGGTCACCTCGGCGTAGGCGTCGTGGGCCCGCTGCCGACGGCCGGACCGGGGAGGCGAGCGGCGGGTCGGACCGAAGTGTGCCGGCTCAGGTGGCGAGCGGGGATCAGGCCGGCGTGAGGGTAGCGGCGCGCTTGCGGGCGCGGTGGGCCGCCACGTGCGAGCGGGTCGCGCAGCGCTCCGAGCAGAAGCGGCGGCAGTTGTTCGACGACGTGTCGAGGTAGACGTTGCCGCAGCGCTCGTCGGCGCAGATGCCGAAGCGTGCGCTGCCGTACTCGCAGAGCCAGACCGACAGGCCCCAGACCGCGCCCGCCAGGAACTCGGCGCTCACCGACGCTCCCCGGCTGGTGACGTGCATGTGCCAGTCGCTGGCGTCGTGGCCGGAGATGCGCGGCTGCACCGGATAGGCCTCCAGGAGCGCGTTCAGCTCGGCGACGGCGTCCGTGTCGCGGCCGGAGGTGCCGTACTCGAAGACCTCGCGGAGCCGCCGCTGGGCGCGGCGGAATGCCGCGAGGTCCTTGTCGGTGACCTCGTCGCCCATCCAGGCGAGCTCGCCGCCGCCGAAGAGCGCCCGCAACCCGGCGAGGTCGTCGAGGCCCGCGTTGACCAGCTCCACCGCCGTGCGTGCGTACGCATCGAAGTTCACCCGACAACGGTAACCGCCCGGGTCCCGGACCGACATGGTCGGCGTGCCGGGCTGTGCACCATCGGCGGTGGCGGCTCCGCCGTATCCTGCTGGGACCCGGGCGATACGCTCGCCTCATGCTCCGATCCGTCTTCCTCGCCGCCGCCCGGTCATCCCGGATGGAGCGGCTCATCTCGACCGCCCCCGTCACCAAGGGGATCGTCACGCGGTTCGTCGCCGGCACGGGTGTCGACGACGCTCTGCGCGTCACTAGCACGCTGGCCGGCGACGGTCTGGCGATCACTCTGGACTATCTCGGCGAGGACACGCTGACGGCGGAGCAGGCGACGGCTACCAAGGATCAGTACCTCACCCTGCTCGAGGAGCTGAAGGACGCCGGGCTGACGCCGGCGGCCGAGGTCAGCCTGAAGCTCTCGGCCATGGGTCAGAAGATCGACGATCGGATGGCGTACGAGCACGCGCGCGCGATCTGCGCCGCGGCGGTCGAGGCGGGCACCACGGTGACCCTCGACATGGAGGACCACACCACCACGGACTCGACGCTGGAGATCCTCGCCGAGCTGCGCAAGGACTACCCGAGCACCGGCGCGGTCCTGCAGGCCTACCTGCGGCGTACCGAGGGCGACTGCCGGGAGCTGGCCACCGCCGGCTCGCGGGTGCGGCTCTGCAAGGGCGCGTACGCCGAGCCGGAGTCGGTCGCCTACCAGTCCACGCTCGACGTGGACAAGGCGTACGTGCGCTGCCTCAACATCCTGATGTCCGGCGAGGGCTACCCGATGATCGCCTCGCACGACCCGCGGATCATCGCCATCGCCGAGGACCGGGCCCGCTGGTTCGACCGGCGCCCCGACGAGTTCGAGTTCCAGATGCTCTACGGGATCCGCCCGGAGGAGCAGGCCCGGCTGGCGGCGGCCGGGCACACCGTGCGCGTCTACGTCCCGTACGGCGACGAGTGGTACGGCTACCTCATGCGCCGCATCGCCGAACGCCCGGCAAACCTGGCGTTCTTCGGCAAAGCACTCACCAGCAAGAAGTAGGTCACCTTTCGGGATAAAACCCGCGTGTCACCTTGACTTTTTGTAGGCATTTCACCGAACGCATCGCCCTGGTAACAGAGGTCTCGATACCGTACTGATGACACGCGCGCCCACCGCCGCGGCGCAAGGCCTTTCCGGCCGCGGCGGAGGCGCCTGCGAAAGGATCGGTGCGAGGAGATGACGGGTCCAGCAGCCCAGACCGAGGAGCGCCTCGCGGAGGTGCGCTTCCTGACCGTGGCCGAGGTTGCCGCGCTCATGCGGGTCTCCAAGATGACCGTCTACCGGCTGGTGCACGGTGGCGAGCTGAGCGCCGTGCGGGTGGGCCGCTCGTTCCGGGTGCCCGAGCACGCCGTGCACACGTATCTGCGAGGAGCCTTCTCCCAGACCGCGTGACGGACCGGAGATTGCGGCGGACCCGGTGACGGCCGGCTGTGGGCGTCCGGGCCGGGTGCGGTCGGGCTCTCACCCGAGGGCCCGGATCGGCGTTCACGCGAGGAACCCTGGCGGCGATGTCGCGAGGGGCCGTGTTGGTCCCCCGGAGCCCGGGCCGCTACGCTGAAGCGGTTCGCCCCGGGATACCCGTGTGCGTTTGGGCGCCGCGGCCGAGGGGCAAACCGCTGTCAGTCCGGTCGGCGCGCCAGTGCGTGCGCAGCGGCCGGCCCACATGGTTCGAGAGGCATGACGTATGGGCTCCGTGGTCAAGAAGCGCCGCAAGCGTATGGCGAAGAAGAAGCACCGTAAGCTGCTGCGCAAGACCCGCGTCCAGCGTCGCCGTCTCGGCAAGTGACGCCCGGCCGGGTCCTCGACCCGGCCCGCTCACCTGCCTTCCCCCCAAGCCGCACGTGAGAGGCGCGCCTGTGGTGTCGTCCGAAGCCGCGGCCCCACCGCGGGTCGTCGTGGTCACCGGGGTGAGCCGCTTCCTCGGCGCCCGGGTGGCGTCCCGCCTCGCCTCCGATCCGCGGATCGAGCGTGTCATCGGCCTGGATCCGCACGATCCGCCGCCGGCTCTCACGGGCCTGCTGACGGACGTCGAGCTGATCCGGGCCGACGCGCGTGCGGCCACCGGCGCCATCGCCGAGCTCGGCGCCGAGGCGGTCGTCCACCTCGCGATCACCAGCGCACCGGACCCGCACCACGGCGGTCGCGCGGCGATGAAAGAGCAGAACGTCATCGGGACGATGCAGCTCCTGGCCGCCGCCCAGGGCGCCGGCCGGCTGCGCAAGCTCGTGGTGCGCTCGTCCACGGCGGCGTACGGCGCCTCGTTCCGCGACCCCGCCGTCTTCACCGAGGACACCGAGCCTCGCGCCGTGCCCCGCGGCTCCTTCGCCCGTGACATCCTCGACATCGAGGGCTACGTCCGGGGCTTCCGCCGCCGTCGCCCCGGGGTGTCGGCGACCGTGCTGCGCTTCGCGCCGTTCCTCAGCGAGACCGCCGAGACGTCGCTGACCCGCTACTTCGCCCAGCCCGTGGTGCCCACCGTGCTGGGCCGCGACGCCCGGCTCCAGTTCGTGCACGTCGACGATGCGCTGGAGATCCTGCACCGCTCGGTCGTCGAGGACCATCCCGGCACCTTCAACGTGGCCGGGGCGGGCGTGCTGATGCTCTCGCAGGCCGTGCGCAGGGCCGGCCGGGTCGCGGTGCCGCTGCCGGAGGGCACGCTCTCCGCCGTCGCCGCCCTGGCGCGCAACGTGGGTGTCGGCGAGATCGGCCTGGACCAGATCGATCTCTTCGTGCACGGCCGGGTGGTGGACACCGCCCGGCTGGTCAAGGAGTTCGGGTTCACGCCGCGGAGCACGGCGGCCGCTTTCGACGACTTCATCAAGGGCCATCACAACGGTTCCTCGCTCACCGCGGCCCGGCTGGCCGCAGCCGAGCGCGCCATCCTGGACGGGATCCGCCGGGTCCGCTCCGCCGCGTCCGCGGAGCCTGCCGACGACCCGGGGGCCGCCGGCCGGCCGGGGGCCGCGGGCGGGCCGGTCGAGGGTCGCGCCGCCGCCGACCGCGCCGGAGCCGGTGCGCCGGTCGATCATCGTGAGGCCGTCACATCATGAGCCAGGACGAGTACCACGCGTCGCTGCCGGGCCACGCCGACTTCACGCTGCCGCAGGCGCCCCCGCCCAAGCCGGTGAACGGCAAGCGGCCCATCCCGATCCCGGACCCGCCGCCGGCGGCCCGCCGCCCTCGCCGCCGCCCCGCGGCCGCCGCGGCGGCGGAGAGGGCCGAGAAGCACGAGACCGCGGACCCGGCCGGCGACGACGGACAGGACGCCGCACCGAAGCCGCCACCCCGCAAGACACGCGGCGGCCGCGGCACGCCCGCCAGCAGCGGACGGGGCACGCCCGCCAGCGCCGGACGCGGCACGCCGGCCAGCGGCACGCCGGCCAGCGGCACGCCGGCCAACGGCACGCCGGCCAGCGGCACGCCGGCCAGCGGCACGCCGGCCAGCGGCACGCCGGCCAGCGGCACGCCGGCCAGCGGCACGCCCGCCAACGGCACGCCCGCCAGCGGCACGCCCGCCGGCGGCACGCCGGCCAGCGGCACGCCCGCCGGTGGTAAGCCCATGCGCCGCCCGGCGGTCAGACCGCCCAGGTCGCCGGTTTCTCCGGAGACGGCCCCCGGGGACAGCACCGCGCCGCCTTCCCGGGCAAGCGCTGTCCCGCCCGCGCCGGTCACCGCGGCTCCCCGGACCACGCCCGACGCCGGGGGGAGCGAGTCGCGGGCCGCGGTGGACGTGTGGGACCAGCGGATCGCCCGGGGGCTCTCGTTCCTGCGGCGGCGGCTGGCGGGTGCCTACGAGGTGGACGAGTTCGGGTTCGATCCCGAGCTGACCGATGCGGTCTTCCATCCGATGCTTCGCGTGCTCTACCGCGACTGGTTCCGCACCGAGGTCTTCGGCATCGAGAACGTTCCGGAGGCCGGTGGCGGTCTCGTGGTCGGCAACCACTCCGGCACCGTGGCGCTGGACGCCCTGATGCTCACGACGGCGCTGCGGGACAAGCATCCGGTGGTGCGGCACCTGCGGCTGCTCGGGGCGGACCTCGTGTTCCGGATGCCGCTGCTGTCCGAGCTGGCCCGCAAGGCCGGTGCGACCGTCGCCTGCAACCCGGACGCCGAGCGGTTGATGAGCAGCGGCGAGCTGGTCGGCGTCTTCCCCGAGGGCTTCAAGGGGATCGGCAAGCGCTATTCCGAGCGCTACAAGCTGCAGCGGTTCGGCAGGGGCGGGTTCGTGTCGGCGGCCCTGCGCACCGGCACCCCCATCGTGCCGGTGGCGATCGTCGGCGCCGAGGAGATCTATCCGATACTGGCCGACCTCAAGCCGCTGGCCCGGCTGCTCGGCGTGCCGTACTTCCCGGTGACGCCGACCTTCCCCTGGCTGGGTCCGCTGGGCCTGGTGCCGTTGCCGAGCAAGTGGATGATCGAGTTCTGCCCGCCCATCCCGACGGCGCATCTGACCGAGTACGCGGACGATCCGATGGTGGTCTACAACCTCGCCGACCAGGTGCGCGAGACCATCCAGGTGACGCTCTACTCGCTGCTGGAGAAGCGCCCGGACCCCTTCGGCCGGTGAAGCGCAAGCCCCGGGGAGCGGCTGAAGGCCGACAGAGAAACCGGACCGGCAGCGGCTACAGTACGCAGTGAGGGGCGGCCCCGACTTTCGAGTCGGCACCGCCCCTCGCCACGTGCGGAGAGCCTCGTGGCCCGGCGCTCAGTCGCTGTCGAAGATTCCGCCGAGCAGGTCGCCGAGCAGCCCCTTGTCCCCGGTGGGCGGGTTCAGCGGGTCCTCGGAGACCACCGGCGCCGGGTCGACCAGGACGCCGTTGCCGGACGGGGCGGACGGGTCACCGGCCGGCGTGCCGGCCTGGTCGCCGGATCCCGGCTCCGCCGGTGCCTCGCCGCCGGGCCGCTGCTTCCCCGACTTCTTGTCGCCGGAGTCCGGCGTCTTCTCGCCCTGGGCCTGACCCTGCCGGCGCTCGGCGGCCGAGGAGTCCGAGGCACCCGCCCGGCAGGACCGCAGCTTGGGGCCGAGCGCGTCGCTGCCCGCCTGGGTGACCGTGTCGCAGCCCAGCCCGTCGCGCAGGTTCTCGGTGCGCTGCTGCACCAGGTCGAGCAGGGTCAGCGACCGCGCGGCACGCTCGCGGTTGGCCGGGTTGAGCCGCCCCTGGACCGAGGTGAGGACCCGGCGCTGGCGGTCGACGAACGAATCGACGGAGGCCAGCCCCGAGGCGTCGCGGCGGGTGACCGCCGCCGAGTTGAGCAGCTTGACGCCCTGCTTGGTGTCGGCGTCCATGTCGTCCAGCGCGTCGCGGAACTTGGGGTCGTCGCCGTCCATCTCGGCCGCCTCGGTGAGGCGGTTGCGGGCGAACGTCAGCGAGAGCTGCCCGCGGGTGACGTCGGATCCGGCCATGGCGAGCTGGGCGCGTTCGGTCGAGCGCTTGACCCCGTACAGGGCGTCGCCCGGTGCGGCGTTCTCGCTCGCCGCGGAGATCCCGGAGACGGCCATCGCGCCGGCGGCGACGCCGATGACGATGGCGCCGCGGGCGCGGATCCGCCGACCGGCCAGGCCGAACAGCTTGCGGGCGGGCTCGGCCACGTCCGGCTCGGGGGTGGGCGCGGTGGCCGTCTCCCCGATGCCGTCGCGCTCGGCGGTGGCGACCAGCATCGCCCGCAGTCCCACCCGGAACTCGGGGTCGACCTGAGCGCCGGTCCGTGCCGCGGAGAGGCGGTGGCCGATGGCGACCAGCTCGGCGAGTTGCTCGTCGTCGACCTGGCCCCGGGCGTGGTGGCGACGGTGGGTCTCGTCGAGGAGCTCCGCGAAGCGCTCGGCGCTCCGGCGATCGAAGAAGTCGAACTTCATCGCGGGCACCTCCCTTCGCTCGTGAGTGACTCGCCGACGGTGGTGCCGGCGAGCGCGACGGAACCGGCGGACCGTTGGTCCACCACGGGTCGCACCCGGACAAACGCTCGACGGGCGGAGCCGGTTACGGGTGCGACCTGCGCCACAGCGCGGGGAGAGATCGACATAGGGGAAATTGCGGTCACCACTGGAAGCCTTCGGGCAGGAGCCGGGCGAGGGCCCGGACGGCCCGATACTGGAGGGCCTTGATGGCGCCCTCGTTCTTGCCCATGGTCCGGGCGGTCTCGGCGACGGAGAAGCCCTGCAGGAAGCGGAGCACGATGCATTCCTGCTGCTCCGGGTTGAGCTGCTTGACCGCGGTGAGCAGCGCGACGTTGGTGATGTGGTCCACCACGGCGGCCTCGGGGCTGCCCTCGGGGCCGCGGTCCTCGCGGTCGGCGTCGAGGACGTCGCCGGTGGTGACCTCGAGCCGGTAGCGGCCCGACTTGAAGTGGTCGGCGACCAGGTTGCGGGCGATCGTCACGAGCCAGGCGCCCAGGTCGCGGCCCTGCCAGGTGAAGCTGCCGATGCGCTTGAGGGCGCGCAGGAACGTGTCGGAGGTCAGATCCTCGGCGAGCTGGCGGTTGCCGACGCGGAAGTAGACGAAGCGGAAGACGGTGTCCACGTACCGGTCGTAGATCAGGCCGAAGGCGGCCGAGTCGCCACCCTGCGCGCGCTCGACCAGGGCCCAGACCTCGGCGGCGGCGTCGCCCGGGTCGGGGCGGGCCGGATACTTGGGCGGCTCGGACTCGCTGGGCGGTCCGGTGGTGCTCTGGGTCGGCACCACCACGGCCTGGTCGCCGTCCACCGCGCCGGTCCGGCGCTCCGGGCCGGCCTGCTGCGGAGCCTGCGGCCTGCCGGGTACGGCGACCCGGCCGCCCTTGATGTTCCCGGTCGGGGGAAGGTGCCGGCTCGGTGACTCGTTGATGTGCGGCCGGTTCCGGGTCCGCTTGGGTCCGTCGCCGCGGATCGCGTTGACGACGCCGTCGCGCAGAGCGTTGGCGACGCCGTCGCGCAGAGCGTTCAGGCCCCGTGGCACCTTTGCGTATGCCGCGAGGATGTCGCGGCCGTACGGGTCGCCGGCGTACACATGACTCACTGCGCCTCCTTGACCCGGCGGGCCGTCGATGAGTGGTCCCCGAAAGGCGATCCACAAGAAAACGGGGTGAAGCGGCCACCAGCGGAGTGGCCGACCTCACCCACGGATGTGGACTCCGTTACACAGATGGGAAGTATTGCGGAGTCGGCACACAGGGAGTCGCACACTGTGTGCGCCGCGCGAAATTATCCCGAAGTGGCGCAGAGGCGACATCGGGAACTTGTGCCACGATGTAGGGCATCTTTGAATCCCGCTCGGACAGGCTGTCCGGGCCCACCCGTTCGGGTGTCCTTTGTGCCAGACTCGGGCCTCGTGGGAGATCTCACCGAGAAGCCGGCCCCCGACCCGGTGCGCGACGCCGCGCGGCGCCGTCCCGGCGCTGCCGCCCTGATCGCCGGCGACACCATGCTGACCTGGTCCGACCTGGACCGCCGGGTCGAGCGGGCGGCGCGCCGGCTCGCCGCCGGCACCCGGGCGGGCGATCGGGTGGCGATCATCCTGGGCAACACGCCGGAATTCGCCGCCGCGTACTTCGGGACGCTGCGGGCGGGGCGGGTGGCGGTGCCGCTCAATCCCGGCTACACCCCGGACGAGGTGACGTTCGCGCTCGCCGACAGCGGGGCGGTGCGGGTGGTCGCCGACGACCAGGTGCTGGGCCGGTTGCGGTCGGGGGAGGGGGTGGCCGTACCGGCGCCGTCGCTGCTGGCCGACGACGGCCCGGAGGCCGCGGCAGATCCGCCGGCCGCGACGGACCTCGCGGTCCTGCTCTACACGTCCGGCACGAGTGGGCGGCCGAAGGGCGCCATGCTCACGCACCGTGCCCTCGCGGCCAACCACGACCAGTTGCAGCGGATCGATCCGCCGGTGCTCGGGGCCGACGACGTGGTGCTGCTGGCGATACCTTTCTTCCATGCGTACGGGCTCAACACCGGCCTGGGTGCCGTCGCCCACCACGGCGCCTGCGGCGTGCTCGTCGACCGGTTCGATCCCGCCGAGTCTCTCGCCTTGATCGCGAAACACCAGGTCACCGCCGTCCTCGGGGTGCCGTCGATGTATGCCGCCTGGTCGCTCGCCCAGGGGACCGGCTTCGGCTCGGTGCGCACCGCGGTGTGCGGCGCGGCGCCGCTGGACCCGGACACCGCCGCCCGCTTCGCCGCCGCCACCGGCCGGACGATCATGGTCGGGTACGGGCTGACCGAGACCGCTCCGGTGCTCACCACGACTGCGGTGAGTGACCGCGACAAGGTCGGCTCGATCGGTCGTCCGCTGCCCGGCATCTCGCTGCTCCTGCGGTCCGCGGACGGGACCGTGCTGTGGCGCGACGGCGCCCCGGCCGCGGCGCTCGCCGACGACCTCGAGATCGATCTGGACGAGGCCGACGGCACCGATCCGGGCGAGATCGTCGTGCGCGGGGACAACCTCTTCTCCGGATACTGGCCGGACGGGCACGGCGGCCCGGACGCCGACGGCTGGTGGGGCACCGGGGACGTCGCCTACGCCGACGCCGCCGGGGACCTGGTGCTGGTCGACCGGATCGGCGAGCTGATCCTGGTCAACGGCTTCAACGTCTATCCGGCGGAGATCGAGCGGGTGCTCGGCGCGCACCCCGGGGTCGCCGACGCGGCCGTGATCGCGGTGCCGGACCCGCAGACCGGCCAGGCGCCGTACGCGTTCGTGGTCCCCGCGCTGGATCCCCCGCCCACCCCGGCCGAGCTGCAGGTGTTCTGTGCCGCGCAGCTGGCCCGCTTCAAACTGCCGGCCGGCATCGAGCTGGTCGACGAGCTGCCGTACTCCGCGATCGGCAAGGTACGCAAGGGAGACCTCCGATGACCCGCCTGACGCTGATCAGCCGCACCGGCTGCCACCTGTGCGAGGAGGCCGAGCAGGTGCTGGACCGCATCGCCGCCGGCCAGTGGACGCGGGTGGAGGTCTCCGACTCGGTCGAGCTCGAGCGCGACTACGGCGACCGGGTGCCGGTGGTCATCCTCGACGGCAAGGAGCACGGTTACTGGCGGGTCGAGGAGGAGCGCCTGCTGCGGGATATGGCTCGACCGCCGGGGGCCCCTCGGCTGTAGCCTCTCGGCCGTGGCGCGTACTCATCTTGTCTGGGACTGGAACGGCACCCTTCTCGACGACCTCTCGCTCGTCGTCTCCTCCACGAATCACACGTTCGCCGCGGTCGGCGGGCGCAGCGTGGACTCCGACGAGCACCGGCGGCGCTTCCGGCGTCCGGTGTCGGATTTCTATGCCGAGATCCTGGAGCGGGCCATCACCGAGGAGGAGTTCGAGGAGCTCGACCGGATCTTCCACGAGGCGTACCGGATGGGCCTGACCACCATCCCGCTCGTCGCCGACGCCGAGGCCGCGATCAAGTCCTGGTCCGGCACCCAGTCGCTGCTGTCCATGTGGTTCCACGACGAGCTGATCCCGGCGGTGGAGTCGCGCGGCCTGGCCGGCGTCTTCGCCCGCATCGACGGCCGGCCCACCGAGATCGACGGCGGCCTGAAGGCCGGGCACCTGGCCCGCCACCTCGCCCAGCTCGGCATCCCCGGCGACCGGGCCGTGCTGATCGGCGACTCGATCGACGACGCCGACGCGGCCGCCTCGGTCGGCGCGCGCTGCGTGCTCTACACCGGGGGCTTCACCGATCCGGCCCGGCTCCGGGCCTCCGGTACGCCGGTCGCCGACACCCTGCTCGACGCGGTGGCGATCGCCAAGACCCTGTGATGCCCGTCGGGATCGCGACGGCGGTGGCCGGGAGGGGGTCGAAGCGGTAATACTCGGACAGGGGTCGGCGTGCGGATAACACGTTGACTCGATCTTTGTCCAGTTCCGCTATCAAGATCGCGATTTGTGCACGCCTTCACAAGCGCCTACTCTGTGACTCCGACGAGCCCCGCTATCACAGCCGGTCCATCCAGGCCACAGAGGGCTCACCGCAGGTTCGCCACCTCGTCGGCACGGAGTCAGATGAGTCAGCAGCGTCAAGGAAACCCGCCCGGCAACGCCGGTGCGGTGCCCGCCTTCCCGGACCTCCCGGAAGCGACGATCGCGCGGCTACCGGAATACCTTCGCGCCCTGCACCACCTCGCCGAGTCCGGCTCGGAGACGGTCTCGAGCGAGGGCCTCGCCGCCGCGGCCGGGGTCAACTCCGCCAAGCTCCGCAAGGACCTCTCCCACCTCGGCTCCTACGGCACCCGCGGGGTCGGCTACGACGTCGCCCTGCTGATCGACCAGATCGAGTACATCCTCGGCCTCGACCAGCGCCGGGCCGTCGCGCTGGTCGGTGTCGGTAACCTCGGTCACGCCCTCGCCGGGTACGACGGATTCGCCAGCCGGGGATTCCGCATCGTCGGCCTCTTCGACGCCGACGCCGAGCGGGTCGGCAAGACGATAAACGGCCTGCCGGTGCGCCACATCGACGAGCTCGGCCGGGCCGTCGTCGAGGAGGGCATCACCATCGGGGTCATCGCCACCCCGGCCGGCGCCGCCCAGGGTGTCGCCGACGAGCTCGTGGCCGCGGGGGTCACCAGCATCCTCAACTTCGCGCCCTGCGTGCTGTCCGTGCCGGCCGGCGTCGACGTCCGCAAGGTGGACCTCGCCATCGAGCTGCAGATCCTCTCCTTCCACGAGCACCGCAAGGCCTCCCTGACCGCGTTGCCCGGCGGGCGCGCCGACGACGCAGACGGCAACCAGGAGGCGGTCGGGTCGTGAATCTGCTCAGCGTCGGCGCGTCGTACCGCACCGCCGGGGTCGGCACCCTCGAGCGCCTCACCATCGCCGGCCCCGACATCCCCGCCGTGCTCCACAAGCTCGTCGCCCAGCCGTACATCGGCGAGGCGGTCGTCCTCTCCACCTGCAACCGCGTCGAGGTGTACGCGGCGGTCTCCGGTTTCCACGGCGGCCTCGGCGACGTCTGCAACGTGCTCGCCGAGCAGTCCGGCATCGGCGCCAACGATCTGGCCGGCCACCTGTACGTGCACTACGACGAGGCGGCCGTGCGTCACTCGTTCCGGGTGTCCTCGGGCCTCGACTCGATGGTCGTCGGCGAGGCGCAGATCCTCGGGCAGCTGCGTGACGCGTACCACGCCGCGACCGAGGCCGACTCGGCCGGCCGCCTGCTGCACGAGCTCATGCAGCAGGCGCTGCGGGTCGGCAAGCGCGCCCACGCGGAGACCGGCATCGACCGCGCCGGGCAGAGCGTGGTCACCGCCGCCCTCGACGTCGCGGCCGACGCGTTCGGCGGCGACCTGAGCGGACGGCCGGGCCTGGTGATCGGCGCCGGGGCGATGGGTGCCCTGTCCGTGGCCACCCTCACCCGGACCGGCGTGGGGCCGCTGCGCATCACCAACCGCGGCGCCGAGCGGGCCGCCCGGCTCGCCGAGGCGTACGGGGCCACCGCGGTCGACTTCGCCGACCTCGACGCCGCCCTGCGCGCCGCCGACGTGGTGGTGTGCGCCACCGCCTCCACCGAGCCGGTGCTCACCGCCGCCCGGCTGGCCGGCCGCGAGCGCCCGCTGGTCGTGCTCGACCTGGCCGTGCCGCGCGACGTCGCGCCGGACGTGGCCGCCCTGCCGAACGTCACGGTCGTCGACATCGACGGGCTGGCCACCAGCCGGCGCACCATGCCGGCCGCCGCGGAGACCGCCGCCGTCGAGCAGATCGTCGCCACCGAGGTGGAGAACTTCCTGGGCTGGCTGCGCGGCGCCGACATCGCTCCGACCGTCGCCGCCCTGCGTACCCGCGCCGACGACGTGGTCTCGGCCGAGCTGCGCAAACTCTCCGCACGGCGGCCGGAATTCACCGAGGAGCAGCGGGCGGACATTTCCCGTACTCTGCACCGGGTCGTGCAGCAACTGCTGCATTCGCCCACCGTACGGGTTCGTCAACTTGCGGCGGAGCCCGGCGGCGACCAGTATGCGGCCCTGTTGCGCGAACTCTTCGACCTCGACGTTCCGCACGCCACCCAGGCCGACGCCGTGCCCGAGATCGGAGGACAAGCGTGAGGAGCCCGCTGCGCCTCGGCACCCGTGGCAGCGCGCTGGCGCTCGCCCAGTCCCAGATGGTCGCTTCCTTGGTGACCGCGTCTTCCGGTGTGCCGGTCGAGCTCGTGCGCATCGTGACCCCGGGAGACCGATCGACCGCACCGGTCGCCCAGCTCGGCGTCGGGGTGTTCGTCTCCGCGCTCCGCGACGCTCTGCTGGCGGGCGAGATCGACTTCGCCGTGCATTCGTACAAGGACCTGCCGACGGATTCTCCTCCCGGGCTGCACATCGCCGCCGTGCCGGAACGGGAGGACCCGCGCGACGCGCTCGTCGCCCGGGACGGCAAGACCCTCGCGGAGCTGCCGCCGGGCGCCACGGTCGGCACGGGAGCGGTGCGCCGAATCGCGCAACTGCATGCCTTGGGCCTACAGTTGCAGGTCACGCCGATTCGCGGCAACGTCGACAGCCGCATCGCGCGAGTGCTCGGCCCCGAGGCCGACCTCGACGCGGTCGTCCTCGCGCGGGCCGGAGTGGTGCGTCTCGGCCGGGCCGCCGAGATCACGGAGACGCTGGACCCGATGCTCATGCTGCCCGCCCCGGCCCAGGGCGCGCTGGCGGTGGAGTGCCGGTCCGGCGACGCAGACCTGGTCGAGCTGCTGGGGGCACTCGATCATGCACCGTCCCGCGCCGCCGTCACGGCGGAACGGGCGATGCTCGCCACGCTCGAGGCCGGGTGCTCCGCCCCGGTCGCGGCACATGCCGAACTCGCCGAAGGCGAGGAAGGCGATGAGATCTACCTGCGCGGTGCGGTGATCAGCCCGGACGGGGCCCGAGCTGTCCGGCTGTCGCGCACCGGTACGCCCGCCGACGCGGCGGAGATCGGCAAAGCGCTCGCCGCCGATCTCCTCGAAGCCGGCGCCGACACCCTGATGGGGAGCACAGAATGACCACCCGCACCGCCCGCAAGAGCGCCGGACGCATCGCGTTCGTCGGCGCCGGACCCGGCGACCCGGGGCTGCTGACGCGCCGGGCCCACGACACCCTCGCCGACGCCGACCAGGTCGTCTACGACCGCGGCGTCCCCGAGTCGCTGCTTGCGGCGATCAAGGCGGAGGCCAAGGACGACACCCAGTTCAGCCCGGCCGAGGGCGCGCCCGGCGACGTCGCCAAGGTGCTGCTCTCCGCCGCCAAGTCCGGCCTGTCGGCCGTGCACCTGGTGGCCGGCGACCCGTTCGGGCACGAGGCCGTGGTCCGCGAGGTGCAGGCCGTGGCGCGCACGGCGGTGCACTTCGAGGTGGTGCCGGGTCTCGGCCAGGCGGAGGGCGTCGCCACGTACGCGGGCGTCCCGCTGCCCGGCGTCCGCACGGTGGCCGACATCGACGACGTGACGGCGGTGGACTTCGACGCGCTCGCCGGCGCGGCCAAGAAGGGCTCGTTCGCCGTGGCGGTCGACGCCGGCGACCTGGCCGCGGTCCGCGACGGCCTGCTGGCCGCGGGCGTCGAGCCGGGCACGGCCGTCGGCGTGACCGGCGACGGCACCGGTGAGACGCAGTACACCACCACGTCGACCGTCGACAGCTTCGTCGCGGCGGCGCTGGGCTTCACCGGGCGCGTCGTGCTCACGGTCGGCGCGGAGGTCGCCGAGCGCGACAAGCTGAGCTGGTGGGAGAACCGCCCGCTGTACGGCTGGAAGGTCCTCGTGCCGCGGACCAAGGAGCAGGCGGGGGCGATGAGCGCCCGGCTGCGGGCGTACGGGGCCATCCCGTGCGAGGTCCCCACCATCGCGGTCGAGCCCCCGCGCACCCCGGCCCAGATGGAGCGGGCGGTCAAGGGCCTGGTCGACGGCCGGTACGCCTGGGTGGTCTTCACCTCGGTCAACGCGGTCCGCGCGGTCTGGGAGAAGTTCGCCGAGCACGGCCTCGACGCCCGCCACTTCGGCGGCGTGAAGATCGCCTGCATCGGCGAGGCGACGGCCGACGCGGTCCGCGCGTTCGGCATCCAGCCCGAGCTGATCCCCGCGGGCGACCAGTCCAGCGAGGGCCTGCTGGCCGAGTTCTCGCCGCACGACGAGATCCTCGACCCGGTCGGCCGGGTGCTGCTGCCGCGCGCCGACATCGCCACGGAGACGCTGGCCGCCGGCCTCATCGAGCGCGGTTGGGAGGTGGACGACGTCACGGCCTACCGGACCGTCCGCGCCGCCCCGCCGCCGGCCGACATCCGCGACGCGATCAAGTCGGGTGGCTTCGACGCGGTGCTGTTCACGTCCTCCTCGACGGTCCGCAACCTGGTGGGCATCGCGGGCAAGCCGCACGCCCGCACGGTCGTCGCGGTGATCGGCCCCAAGACGGCCGAGACGGCGACGGAGTTCGGTCTGCGGGTCGACGTCCAGCCGCAGCACGCCTCGGTGCCGGACCTCGTCGAGGCGCTCGCGTCCTACGCGGTCGAGCTCCGGGAGAAGCTCGCCGCGATGCCCGCGAAGCAGCGGCGCGGCTCGAAGGTGCAGGGGCCGACGGCTCTGCGGTTCCGCTAGCAGGTCTCCGGGTTCCTTTCCGGTCTCTTCCGGGCCGGGCGCCGGACGGCAACCGGCCCGGAGCGCTTCCCGGTCCGGGTGCGGCACGGCGACCGGCCCGGAGAGCTTCCCGGGGTCGGGCGCGGCACAGCCGTCCCGGCTCCGAGTGTTTCCCGGGCCAGGCGCCTTCTGCGACCGCCCGGGTCGCCTTTCGGTCCGGGCGCTTGTGCGGCCGAGCCGGATCGTTGTGGGTTACCGTTCGCCTGGTTCTCGTTCGCCGGCCCGGTCGGGCCGGCCCGGCTCAGGGAGTGAGCATGGCGTACCCGGACATCCGCCCGCGGAGGTTGCGGCGCTCGGCCGCCATGCGCCGGCTGGTCGAGGAGACCAGGCCGGCGCCCGCCGAACTGGTGCTGCCCCTGTTCGTCAAGGAGGGGCTGACCGACCCCCGGCCGATCTCGTCGCTGCCGGGCGTGGTGCAGCACTCCCGGGAGTCGTTGCGCAAGGCCGCCCACGAGGCGGTCCGTGCCGGCGTCGGCGGGCTCATGCTCTTCGGCGTACCCACGAACGAGCACAAGGACGAGACCGGCTCCTTCGGCATCGATCCCGACGGCATCCTCAACGTCGCGATCCGGGACGTCATCGCCGAGGTCGGCGACGCGACGGTCGTCATGAGCGATCTGTGCCTGGACGAGTTCACCTCCCACGGTCACTGCGGCGTGCTCGCCGCCGACGGCACGGTGGACAACGACGCGACGCTCGACCTCTACGCGCGGATGGGCGTCGCCCAGGCCGAGGCCGGAGCGCACGTCGTCGGCCCGTCCGGAATGATGGACGGCCAGGTCGGCGTCATCCGCCGCGCCCTCGACCAGGCCGGGCACGCGGACGTCGCGGTCCTCGCGTACGCGGTCAAGTACGCCGGCGCCTTCTACGGCCCGTTCCGCGAGGCCGTGGAATCCACGCTGCAGGGCGACCGCCGCACCTACCAGCAGAGCCCCGGCAACATCCGCGAGGCGCTGCGCGAGGTGGACCTGGACGTCGCCGAGGGCGCGGACATGGTCATGGTGAAGCCGGCCCTGCCCTACCTCGACGTGGTGGCCGCGGTCCGTGAGCGCGTGAACGTCCCGGTCGCCGCCTACCAGGTCTCCGGCGAGTACGCGATGGTCGAGGCCGCCGCGGCCAACGGCTGGCTCGACCGGGAGGGCGTGATGCTGGAGAGCCTGACGTCGATCAAGCGTGCGGGCGCCCAGGTCATCCTGACCTACTGGGCGACCGAGGCCGCCCAGCTGCTGCGCGACCGGTACTGAACCCCGCGGGCTGCCCTGCGGCCCGGCTGCCTGCTCAGTCCGGTGGCTCGACGTTGACCGGGCCGGGTGCCTCCCCGCCCTGCTCCGGGCGCTCGCTGTAGCGCTGCTCGTCGGGACCCCACGGCTGGTCCACCGAGCCCTTGTTCTCCCGCTCGCCCGACGTCTCGGCGGGCTCCTCGACCTCGATCGGTTCGTCTGTCATGCGGCGAACCTACCCCGACTCCCGGCTCCCAACCGGGTTATCCACAATGCGTGCTTGTCCACAGGGCGGCCGCGCCCGGCGGCGGGTTTCCGGCACCCTGGCCGTGTGCTCTCAGCCGTACCGGAAATGGAAACCGCCGGGCCTGCGAAAGGCCGACCCGGCAGGCGCCGTGGTGCCGCTGTTGCCCTCGGCCGGGTTCGCGTCGGTGAGCGTCGGCGGCGCCTTCGACGGGGTGCGGGCCACCTGCGGGTCGTGGTCGCTCGCGTCCTTCGAGCCGTCGGCCTCCTCCTCGGCGTCCCGGTCCGCGTCGATGTGCGCGCTGCGCATCTCGATCAGGTCGCCGTGCAGCGCGTCGTCGAGGAAGAGGTGGTGCAGCGTCCGGGCCCGTCCGTCGAAGACGGAGGAGCAGGCCGACGCCAGCGCGTCCGATGCTCGCGCGGTGCGGGCGAAGCCTCCACAGCGGAGCCCGGCAGGGCGATACGCCGGCCGTGGAGCTCCAGGTCAGTCCGTAGGCTCCAGTCTCTGCACCAGTTGCGCGACGTCGGCACCGTATTCGTACCAATCCCGGTCAGGCTGGAAGCCCAGTTCGGCGTTGACCTTGAGCATCGACTCGTTGTGCTGCGCGTTCCACGTCTGGACCTCGCGCAGGCCGGGTTCCGCCTGGCGCAGTTCGAACAGCATCCGGGCCTTGATCGCCCGGTCGATGCCGTAGCCGCGATGCTCGCGGACGACGATGGTGTCGTACTGGTCGGCACGCTCGGGGTGCTGGGCCGGGACAACGACCTCGGTGAGGCCGGCGACCGCGCCCGTCGCCTCATGGATGGCCAGCACGATGTAGGGCTTGAGGCCGCGCCGGTGCAGCGTGTCGAGGCTGTCCCGCAGCCGCTGCGGATCGGACGAGCTCGGGCGCAGGTCCAGGTCGTTGTCGTCGCCGTCCTGGCCCTCGAGTTTCGCCTGCGCGTACGCCTCCAGCAGCTGCTCCGGCGGACCGCCCGGGTGGTACTCGACCCGGTAGCCCGCGCTGATGCCGTTCGCCATCGTGCCGAGCGCGCTCCAATCCACGCTGGACAGGGTCAGCACACTGCGGGTCTCCACATACTCCCGCTCGAAGCCGAGCGACTCGTAGAAGGCGATGGCGGGGGTGTCTCCGATCGCTTCCACACCGAGCGACGAGAAACCCTCGAGGTAGGCGCGGCGCGCGGCGACGGCGACGAGCTGCTCACCCAGGCCGCGACGGCGCAGACGGGGGTGGACGGACACTTCGAGCACGCCGATGTCACCGAGCAGCAGCAGCGTGACGTGACCGAAGACCGTGCTCTCGCCGTCGGGAAGCCGATCGTCCTCGGCGACCCAGCTGATCCGGCGCTCACCCGGCATGGTCTCGGCCAGATACTCCCTGACCTGCGTCTCCTGCCACGGTGGATCGTTCGGGAGGTCCGCGGCCAGCACCGCGTTCAGCGTCTCCACGAGCGATCGGATCTCCCCGTCCGACGCGGACCGGGGATCCCACTCACGCACCCTCACGCGTACAGCTTGCCGGTATCTCGACCTTCAGGGAAGCCTCGGGTGCACAAATGTATGCGACTCGTCACTGTGGGTTGTTGGTCAGGTGCGGCTGCGGACGCCGTACTCGTTGGCCGCGTCGAAGACCTTCTGCGCGTACGGGCGGACGGCGTTGTACGTGAGAACCGCGTCCCACCAGGCGTCCGGCTTGGACAGGTCGCGGCCGCCCTTGCACAGGTAGACGGCGGCCGCGAGGGCGGCGTCGTCGATGTCGTTCGGGTCCGACACCCCGTTGTTGTCGGCGTCCACCGCGTTGCCGACCGAGACCTCGTTCCAGGTCTGCGGGATGAACTGCAGCGGTCCCATCGCCCGGTCGTACTGCGTGTCCTTGTCGAGCACGCCCTGGTCGGTGTCGCGGATGAGCTGCCGCCCGCCCTTGCCGTCGAGCGGCAACCCGAAGATCGCCGGCGACACCGAGCCGTCCACGCCGAGCACCGCGCCGTTCGCGCTGCCGTGCGCCGACTCGACCTTCGCGATGGCGGCGATCGTGGTCCAGCTCAGATGGCAGGTCGGGGCCGTGCGGGCGACGACCAGCTCGGCATATCCGTACGCCTGCACGGCGACCACCGGGATACCGACGCGCGTGCCGGCCTGTTGCGCCCAGCCTGCGAGCACATCGGCGGGCCGGTTGCCGGGGACGCCGACGGGTGCGGTCGCGGGCAACCCGCCACCGACCGGCGGCGCGACGCTGGTGCCGGGCAGGCTCGGCGGCAGGCTGATGCTCGGCAGCGGCGCCACCGGCGCCCCGGAGTCGACGCCGAACGCGGGCGTCGCGCTGGGTGCCGGCCTGGCTTCCAGGGCCTGGGGAACGAGGTAGGCCCCGGCCGTCCCGGCCGCGCCGAGCAGCAGCACGGCGACGATCGCCGGGAGGACGACCCGGCCGGAGGGGCGCCGGGCCCATTCGGCGGTGCTGCGCGCCATCCGGGCCGGACTGGCCCTGCGGAGGACGCGGCCGGCGCGGCCGGTGCGACCGCGGGACCCGAGCGCCTCGGCGGTCGGCGACGGGGCGGGCATGCCGTCCGAGTCACCCGCCGCGGGGCCTGCCTCACTCTTGGCAGGCTTCTCGGCCGGTGTGGGCTTCTCGGCCTGGATCGCGGCCTCGGCGGACTTGTCGGCTTCAGCAGACTTGTCGGCTTCGGCGGGTTTCTCCGCCTCGACGGGTTTCTCCGCTCGGGGAGGCCTTGCGTCGGACGGCTGTGCCCCGGTGGCCGTGGTCGCCTCCTCGGGCGCCGCACCCGAGCCTTCGGGCGGGTCACCGAGGTGCGGTGCCGCCGGACGCTTCGAAGGTGTGTCCTGCCCGTCTACCACGCGCAAGAGATTACCGGGCGGGGACCACCGCCGAACCCATGTACCCGGGCCGATGGCACGTGCCACAACCACGCACCTGCGATGCAGCGAACCCCGCCGTGCTGGCCCTACCCTGTGCGGATGCCGCGATACGACTTCCGATGCCGCGCGTGCGGTGCCACGTTCGAACTGAACCGTCCGATGGCCGAGGCCTCGGCCCCGGCGACCTGCCCTCAGGGCCATGCGGACACCGTGAAGCTCCTCTCCACGGTCGCCTTCACCGGCCGCGGGGGCGCGACGCTTCCGGTGCCGCCCAGCGGCGCCGGCGGCGGCGGGTGCTGCGGCGGAGGGTGTGGCTGCTGATCGCCTGGGAGTGACGACGGGAGGCGGGACCGGTCGTGGCCGTGACCGTGGGCGAGGCGGAGCCGTTGGCCCACGGGAGGGTCGATGGCGGCCACGGGCGACATGACAGCATCCGCGTGGGCAGCGGCGCCGATTTCGGCCGGGGATCGGTGCGCGCCGCTGAGCGGGCGATGGTCCGTCGGCTGCGGGGCTACGGCGGCCGGCGACCGTCCGAAGAGGCATGTCGGAGCGTTCACCCGGGGAGTCGCACAACATGTCGCACACCGTGACTCTTGCGGGTACGCCCGTTCGGCTCGGTGGAATTGACCATTCACCGCGTGACCCGAACGTGAACCGCCTCGTTACGTCACGCGTAGCGCCGCGCGTAGACGTCAATGACTCCTCCGGGGGTCGCCCTTCCGGGGTCGGCCGTGGCGGGTGGACGGTTACCGACCGTTCCTACGATGTGCCACGTGATCGCGGTGCGGCAGCATGGATCGCGACTTCCCAAGGGGGCGGAGGTTCTCACCGTGTCGGGACGGACCAAGCTGCCGAGTGGGCTGGTGACCTTCGTCTTCACCGACATCGAAGGCTCGACGCGGTTGGCCCGCATGCTCGGCGAGACGTACCGCAGCGTGTTGAACGATCACCGTGAGGTGCTTCGTGGTGCGTTGCGTAATCACTCCGGCATCGAGCTATTTACAGAGGGTGATTCCTTCTTCGTTGCTTTCGGCGACGCCGCGGCCGCCGTCGCGGCGTGCGTGGCGTCACAGCGGGCACTTGCCGCACATTCGTGGCCCAGCCCGGACGCGGCCCCCCGGGTCCGGATGGGACTCCACACCGGATGGGCCACGCCGGTGGGCGGCGAGTACACCAGCACGGAGGTGCACCGGGCCGCCCGGGTGGCCGCCGCCGCCCATGGCGGTCAGATCTTGTGCTCCGAGGCGACCGCCCAGGCCACGACCCTCTGGCCGGACGTGCCCGAGGCCGGGGAAGCCGGAATGTTGCGGCCGGCGCCGGGCCCGCCGGTGGGCACGACGAGGCCGGGGCGGCGCGGAGAAGACGACGTCCCGGCCACCGTGGACGACACCCTGGCGGGTATCGGCCTGGTCGACCTGGGGCTGCACCGGCTCCGGGGGTTCGACGACGCGGAGCGGCTGTTCCAGATCGACGCGCCGGGCCTGGAGCGCTCCTTTCCCCCGCCGCGCACCGCGGCCGCTCCGGTGCACAACCTTCCCGCCCCGGTGACGCCCTTCGTCGGCAGGCAGAGCGAGGTCGCCGAGCTGCGGGAGCTGGTCGGCACCCATCGGATCGTCACCGTCGCCGGCTCCGGAGGGTGCGGCAAGACGCGGATCGCCCTCGCGGTCGCGGAGCATGTGCTGCCGTCGTACCCGGACGGGGTCTGGGCCGTCGACCTCGCCGAAGGTCGGCCGGAGGCGGCGCTGGCCGCCGCGATGGGCGTGCGCACCGAGCCCGGCCGGCCGATCCTGGAATCCATCGTCGACCGGTGCCGGCACGGTCGCATGCTGCTGCTCCTCGACACCTGCGACGCCCTTCCCGGCGAGGCCAAGCATTTCGTCCGGCGGTTGCTGACCGTGTGCCCGCGGCTGGAGGTGCTCGCGACGTCGCGGGCGCCGCTGGGGTTGCCGGGCGAGCTGGTCTGGCGGCTGCCTCCGATGGCGCCCGGCGATGCCTACGCCCTGCTCGCGGATCGGGTGGTCGCGGCGCGGGGCGGGCGGCCCGTCGCGGACGGTGAGGCCGCCGACCTCGGGCGGGTGGCGTCGAAACTGGACGGTCACCCGCTGGCCGTGGAGCTCGCCGCCGACCGGCTCCGACTCGTCTCGGCCGACCAGCTCGCCGAGCGGCTCGACGACCCGGTCGCCGCCCTCGACCCCGGCCGCGAAGCCGCCGGCGTGCAGGTGCCGGCCGTTGCGGCCCGGGGAGCACGGGTCGCCGAGGCGCGGGCCGCCGAGGCCTTGATCGAGGTCGCCCTGGCCAACCAGGTCATGGTCGACGGCGCCGCGGGAGGTGCCGGCAACCGCGCCCTGAGGGGTCAGGCCTGGGCCGGCCCGGGTGACGGAGCCGCCTCCGGCGGTGGCTTCGGCCTCGGCGGCCTCGAAGCCGCCGGTGCGCCGACGACGATCGTGACCCGCGGCTTCGCCGACCTGCTCGTGGACGGCTTCTCCGGCGAACTCGGCCTGGTTGCCGCCGGCTTCACGCCGGTCGACGCCCGGGAACGGCACAACAGCCTGACCCGCAATCTCGACTGGTCCTACCGCAGCCTCAGCCCGGCGGCCGCCGCCCTGCTGCGCCGCCTCGCCGTCTTCGCCGGCCCGGTGGAGCTGGCCACCGTCGAGTGGTCCGGCGACGACGCCTTCGGCGCGCTCTCCGAGCTTGCCGACCGGTCGCTCATCGACGTCGTGTCCGGGCCGCGATACCGGATGTCCGATCAGGTCAAGGCGTACGCCGCGCGCCGGCTCGCCGCCGCTGGGGAGGAGCGGCAGGCGCGGAACGGGCACGTCGACTGGTCGCTGTACACCCTGGACGGGGTCGCCGTGGACACCGACGGGCAGCCGCGCACGGTGTCGCTGACCGAGCTCTCCCCGTACGTGAAGGAGTGGCAGTCGGCGCTGCGCTGGTCCGTGTCCGGCGGCGATCCGCGCGCCGGGCTGCGGCTGGTCACCGCGCTCGACCCGTGGTGGCGCGAGCACGGCGGTGCCCGGGAGGGCCGGGAGCTGCTGTACCGGCTCTACCGCAGCCTCCAGTCCGTCCACGTGCTGCCCGCCGACCTGGCCTCCGCCTATCTGGTGCATGCCGGGATCTCCGCCGACCGGGACGAGCGGACGCGGTTCCTCGGGCGGGCGGAGCGGATCGCCCGGCAGGCCGATGATCCGTCCCTGCTGGTGCGCGCGCTCGCCGGGCACCGGGTGTCGTTGATCGAGTCCGGCCGCAACGGGGAGGCCGAGGAGATCTGCCGGGAGGTCATCGCCCGCGCGGAGCGCGACGGGGTGCCGGCCGCGGCCCTGTCCGCGGTCGTCGCGCTCGCGGAGCTGCTCTGGCACCGCGACGCCCTGGACGAGGCGGCCGAGCTGCTCGGCGGGGCGCGGCTCATCGAGGCGGGACGCCCGGACGAGCGGGGCCGCCGTACCGTCGACTGGCTTCTCGGGATGGTCGCGCTTCGCCGCGGCGACCTGGTCGCCGCGCACGACCACCTGGTGGTGGCCCTGCGGTCCCGGCTGCGGCACGGCTTTCGGGGCGCGGCCGCCGACGCCGTCGCGGCCATCGCCGTGCGCTGCGTGCAGGGCGACGATCCGATCACCGGGGCGTTGCTGTTCGGCGGTGCGGAGTCGGTGCGGGGAGCGCGGCGCGCCACGCAGTTCGGCGGTTTCTGGGCTGCTCAGCAGGCCGTTCTGCGCCGCCGGCTGGGCGACGCGACCTTCGACGCGGCCTACGCGGACGGCGCCGAGATGGGCTTCACCCGGGCCGTCGCGGCCGCGCTGGCCGTCGAGCACCCCGACCTCGAACACGGCTCGACCCGCTTCGCCCAGACGCTGACCTGACCGCCGGAGGCCGGGAAAACCGGCCCGAGTCGAGCGGCCCCGAACGGAAAGACCGACCCGGCCGTGATGTCCTGGAAAGGGCGGTGGGACCGGGCCGCTATGGTGTGAACGTGCAGGCGGACGTCCCGTGATTCATCTACCGCTGGTCCGGCAGGGACCGCTGCGTGCCCTCGCCGTCCGGATGGTGGCCGCGGTCGTCCTCGTGCTGCTCGCCGCCTTCGTGATCTACGCGGACCGGGACGGTTACCGGGACGTCAACGAGGACGGCCTGACGATGCTCGACTGCTTCTATTACGCGGTCGTGTCGCTGTCGACCACCGGCTACGGCGACATCACCCCGGTCACGCCGGACGCGCGCCTGGTCAACATCCTGTTCATCACCCCGGCACGGGTGCTCTTCCTGATCATCCTGGTCGGCACGACCCTCGAGGTGCTGACCGACCAGTACCGGAACAGCCTGCGGGTGAGCCGGTGGAGGCGAAAGTTGAAGGACCACGTCATCGTCTGCGGGTACGGCACCAAGGGCCGCGCGGCGATCAGCGCTCTGCTCGAGACCGGCTACGACAAGTCGCGCATCGTCGTGGTGGAGAACCGTGAGGCCGCCCTGCGGCAGGCCACGGCCAACGGCCTGGTCACCATCGAGGGCAACGCCACCCGCTCGGCGGTGCTGCTGCAGGCCGACGTCAAGAACTGCAAGTCGGTCATCATCGCCACCGACAGCGACGAGGCCTCCGTCCTGATCTCCCTGACCGTACGGCAGTTGACCGCCGGCCAGGTCCGCATCATCGCCGCGGTGCGGGAGCAGGAGAACGCGGCACTGCTCAAGCAGAGCGGCGCCCACCACGTGATCGTCTCCTCCTCGACCGCCGGGCGTCTGCTCGGCCTCACCACCACGACGCCGCCACTGATCGACGTGGTCGAGGACCTGCTCACGCCGGGGCAGGGCATGGCGCTGGCGATGCGGTCGGCGGAGCGCGGCGAGGTCGGCCGCAACCCGCGCGAGCTGCACACCCTCGTGGTCGCCCTGATCCGGCGCGGCAAGGTGGTGGCGCTCGGCGGCGAGCAGGCCGAGACGATCGAAACCGGCGACATGCTCATCTACATCCGCGACGAGAGCAACACCGTCGTGGTGCCCTGAGCGCGACCGGCGGTTACATGATCGTCCAGGTGTCCCCGGCGTTGAGCAGGTCGCCGAGCATCTCCTCGGGCGTACCGTCCGCCTGGCTCCGGGCGTCCTGCAGCTGCTTCTGGATGAGCTCGTCGTAGGACGGGCGCCGGACGTCGCGGAAGACCCCGATCGGGGTCGTGCCGAGATCCGATCCGGAGAGCCGGGTCAGGGCGAACGCGTACGCCGGGTCGTCCACGGTCGCGTCGTGCACGATCGGCACACCGCCCTCCTGCACCTGCAGGCCGAAGCTGCCCTCGGGGTGCACGACCGAGTAGCGGCCGTCCGGCCCGAAGGTGATCGGCTGCCCCTGCTCGAGGCGGATGAGGTGGTCGTCCCGGGTGGACGGGTCCTTGATCAGCTCGAACGCGCCGTCGTTGAAGATGTTGCAGTTCTGGTAGATCTCCACGAAGGCGGAACCCTCGTGCTCGGCCGCCGCGCGCAGCACCGACTGCAGGTGCTTGCGGTCGGAGTCGATGGTGCGGGCCACGAAGGTCGCCTCCGCACCCAGCGCCAGCGACAGCGGGTTGAACGGCGAGTCCGCCGAGCCCGCCGGCGTCGACTTCGTGATCTTGCCCAGCTCCGAGGTGGGGCTGTACTGACCCTTGGTCAGCCCGTAGATCCGGTTGTTGAAGAGCAGGATCTTCAGGTTGACGTTGCGCCGCAGCGCGTGGATCAGGTGGTTGCCGCCGATCGAGAGCGCGTCGCCGTCGCCGGTCACCACCCAGACCGACAGGTCGGGGCGGGAGGCGGACAGACCCGAGGCGATGGCCGGGGCGCGGCCGTGGATCGAGTGCATCCCGTACGTGTTCATGTAGTACGGGAAGCGCGACGAGCAGCCGATGCCGGAGACGAAGACGATGTTCTCCCGCGGGATGCCGAGCTCGGGCATGAAGCCCTGCACGGCCGCGAGGATCGCATAGTCACCGCAGCCCGGGCACCAGCGCACCTCCTGGTCGGACTTGAAGTCCTTCGCCGTCAGCTTCAGCGGGATCGTCGGGCTAGCCATTCTTGACCACGTCCTCGAGCATGTTCTCCAGCGTGGCGGCCGTGAACGGCAGGCCGCTGATCTGGTTGAAGGGAACGGCGTCGACCAGGTACCGGGCGCGGATCACGTGGGCCAGCTGGCCCAGGTTCATCTCCGGGACGATCACCTTGTCGTACGCCTTCAGCACCTCGCCGAGATTCGCCGGCAGCGGCGCCAGGTGCCGCAGGTGCGCCTGGGCGATCGGCAGACCGCGTTGGCGCAGGGCCCGGCAGGCGGCCCCGATCGGCCCGTACGTCGAACCCCAGCCCAGCACGAGCACGCGCGCGTTCTCGTCCGGGTCCTCGACATCGATGTCGGGGACGGGGATCGCCTCGATCCGCGCCGCGCGGGTGCGGACCATGAACTCGTGGTTGGCCGGGTCGTAGGAGATGTCACCGGTCTTGTCGGCCTTCTCCAGGCCGCCGATCCGGTGCTCCAGGCCCGGCGTGCCGGGCACCGCCCACGGGCGGGCCATCGTCTGCGGATCGCGCAGGTACGGCAGGAAGCGCCCGTCCTCGCCGTTGGGCGCGGTGGCGAAGTCGACCCGCAGGTCCGGCAGCTCGGAGACCTCGGGCAGCAGCCACGGCTCGGAGCCGTTCGCCACGTAGTTGTCCGAGAGCAGGATCACCGGCGTGCGGTAGGTCAGGGCGATCCGGGCCGCCTCGATCGCCGCGTGGAAGCAGTCCGACGGCGACTTCGGCGCGATGACGGCCAGGGGTGCCTCGCCGTGGCGCCCGTACAGCGCCATGTTGAGGTCGGCCTGCTCGGTCTTGGTCGGCATGCCCGTCGACGGGCCCGCGCGCTGCACGTCGACGATGACCAGAGGCAGCTCCAGCGCGATGGCCAGGGAGATCGTCTCGCCCTTGAGCGCCACGCCCGGGCCGGAGGTGGTGGTCACGCCGAGCGCGCCACCGTACGAGGCGCCGAGGGCGGCACCGATCGCGGCGATCTCGTCCTCGGCCTGCATGGTGGTGATGCCGAACCGCTTGTGCTTGCTCAGCTCGTGCAGGATGTCCGAGGCCGGGGTGATCGGGTACGCGCCCAGGAACACCGGCAGCTTGGCGCGCACACCGGCCGCCACCAGGCCCAGGGCGAGCGCGGCGTTGCCGGTGATGTTGCGGTAGGTGCCCGGGGTCATCTTCGCGGGCTTGACCTCGTAGCGGACCGAGAAGGTCTCGGTGGTCTCGCCGAAGTTCCACCCCGCCTGGAAGGCGGCCTTGTTCGCCGCCACCAGCTCGGGCCGCTTGGCGAACTTGCGCTCCAGGAAGCGCAGCGTCGACTGGTACGGCCGCGAGTACATCCAGCTCAGCAGGCCGAGGGCGAACATGTTCTTGGCGCGCTCGGCGTCTTTCTTGGGTACGCCGGAGTCCGCGAGCGCCGCCACGGTCATCGACGTCAGGGCCACCGGGTGCACCGACCACTCGTCCAGCGAGCCGTCCTCGAGCGGGCTCACCGCGTAACCGACCTTGGCCAGGTTGCGCTTGGAGAACTCGTCGGTGTTCACGATGATGTCCGCGCCGGCGGGCAGGTCGGCGAGGTTCGCCTTGAGGGCGGCCGGGTTCATCGCGACCAGCACGTTCGGCGCGTCGCCGGGCGTCAGGATGTCGTAGTCGGCGAAGTGCACCTGGAAGCTCGACACGCCCGGTAGGGTGCCCGCGGGCGCCCGGATCTCCGCCGGGAAGTTGGGTAGCGTCGAGATGTCGTTGCCGAGCTGAGCGGTCTCCGACGTGAACCGGTCGCCGGTGAGCTGCATACCGTCACCTGAGTCGCCGGCGAACCGGATGACCACGCGGTCCAGCTGCTCGACACGCTTCGCGGGAGCGGCCACGTTCCAACCTCCTGAGGGAGCCGGCCGGCGGGTACGCACGTCGATGAGCCGGCCCGCAATCGTCACTTCCAGCCTACGTCGGCGCCCCTTACCGCCGTCGGTTAGGGTTGCTGTCCGATCACAGACCGACGACCACAGTAGCCAGGCAAGGCTGGCCTGAGCCACTCAAGTTCCGGTGGCGGTTCGCTAGGCTGCGCCCGTGGACGGCTATCTGGGTTCGTACGCCACGCTGGGCCTGGTGCTGGCCGCCGGCGTCCTCGTCTTCGTCGGTGCCTTCGGGGCGAACAAGCTGCTGCGTCCGGCGGCCCCGGCGGAGCCCCCCGGTAAGCGCATCGCGTACGAGAGCGGCATCGACCCGGTCGGCACCGACTGGGCACAGGCGCAGATCCGCTATTACGTGTACGCGTACCTGTATGTGCTCTTCGCGGTGGAGGCGGTCTTCCTCTTCCCGTGGGCCGTCATCTTCGACCGGCCGGGCTTCGGCGCGGTGACCGTCGCCGAGATGGGCATCTTCGTGGCGGTTCTCGCCCTGGGAATCGTGTACGCATGGCGTAAGAAGATACTCACCTGGACGTGATCGTCGAGGTTTGTCCACAGACGGGGTGACCGGGCGCCGTTGTCCACAGGTGGGGTGACGGGTCCCGCGGTTCGTCCACGAGTGGGGTGACCGGGCGCTGAGGTTTGTCCACAGGCGGGGTGGCGGGCTCGCCACGCCGTAGCGCTCGTGCCACGATCGTGCCCATGGGTCAGCTTCTGCTCTTCGTGGTCGTCGCGCTCGTGGTGGCGGCCATCGTCTTCGGCGTAACCGTGATGGTGAGCGGCGGAGACTCCGGTTTGACGCCGGTGGAGCCGGACGGGCGTGCGCTGCCCCTGCCGAGTGACCGGCCGCTGGTCGAGGAGGACCTCGTCCGGACCCGCTTCGACACCGCGTACCGGGGTTACCGGATGGCCCAGGTCGACCAGGCGCTGCAGCGTGCCGCGTACGACATCGGCTACAAGAGCGAACTGATCGGGGTCCTCGAGGCGGAGGTCACCGCGCTGCGCGAGGGGCGGACGGCCGACGCCGACGTGCTGAAGCGTGCCCGGGAGGCGGCCGTCGCGCCACCGCCGCCGGACCCGGTTCCCCACGAGCCGGCTTCCGACGAGCCAGCTTCCGACGAGCCGGCCTCCGGCGAACCGGCCTCCGAGGATCCTGCTTCGCCCTCGGCCACGGCTTCGACCGCGGCCCCGGCCCCGGCCTCCGCCGCCGCTCCCGGTTCGGCCCCGGCCCCGGCTTCCGGTTCGGCCCCGGCCCCGGCCCCGGCTTCCGGTTCGGCTCCGACCTCGGGCACCGCCTCGGCGTCGTCGTCGGCCCCGGCCGCCGCTTCGGGTGGGAAGGGCGGGGCTTCGTCCGCGAAGGCGTCGGATCCCGCCGGGGCGGCCGGGCCGGCCCGGCCGGAGGCGGCCGGCAACGAAGAGCCGGCGGAGCGCCGATGAGCGAGACCGGGCCTGCCGGAGGCCTCGGCGACGCCGCGAAACCCGGAACCGGAGAGGTCACCGCGACCGTCATCGTGCGCGCTCCCGCGCCCCGGGTGTTCGCCGCCTTCCTCGACTGGGAGCGGCAGAGCGACTGGATCCCGTTCACCAAGGTCCGGGTGGTCGAGGGCGACGGCGGCGAGGGGAGCCTCATCGAGGCCGTCACGTCCCTGGGCCCGGCGGTGGTCCGCGACGAGATGCGGGTGGTCCGGGTCGACGCGCCCTACGAGCTGAGGGTCGTCCACTGCGGCAAGGTCCTGCGCGGGCCGGGCTCGATGCGGTGCACGGCGATGGGCGGCGACCGTACGCAGGTGGTCATGCACGAGTGGTTCCACCTGCCCGGCGGCGCGGCCGGGAAGCTCGCCTGGCCGGTGCTGTGGCCGGGCTCGAAGATGGGCTTCAAGGGCGCGCTCAAGAAGTTCGGCCGTCTGGTGGAGGAAGGCAAGCTGCCCTGAGTTTTCTGTCGGAGGGTGTCCCTACGGTGGTCGCCATGACGGATGACATCTCGCCGTTCGGCGCTACGGTCACCACCCGGCCCGGGAAGGATCCGGTCGCCGGCGGTCCGGTCGGTGGTGGTCCGGTCGACGGCCTGGTCGTGGGGGCGGACGGTCGCGCCCGCTGTTTCTGGGGTGCCGGCGTTGCGGACTACCGGGCCTACCACGACACCGAGTGGGGGCGACCCGTCCACGGCGACGACGCCCTCTTCGAGCGCATGTGCCTGGAGGCGTTCCAGTCGGGCCTCTCCTGGATCACCATCCTGCGCAAGCGGCCGGCGTTCCGGCGCGCGTTCGCCGGCTTCGCGATCGAGGCGGTGGCCGCCTTCACCGCCGCGGACGCCGACCGCCTGATGGGCGACGCCGGCATCGTCCGCAACCGCATGAAGGTGGAGGCGGCCCTGCACAACGCCAAGGTCGCCGCCGACCTGTCCCCCGGCCTGTCCGACCTGCTGTGGTCCTACGCGCCACCCCCGCGGCCCCGCCCGCCGACGGGTGCGGACGTCCCGGCGCTGACCCCGGAGTCCACGGCGATGGCCAAGGATCTGAAGAAGCGCGGCTTCAAGTTCGTGGGCCCGACGACGGCGTACGCGCTCATGCAGGCCACCGGCATGGTCGACGACCACGTAGCGGGCTGTTTCGTGCCGCCGCGCCGCTCTTGAAAGGACCGCGTGCCGCCCCGGGGTTGCTGACGTGACCGCGCGTCGCCTCGCCGCGCCCTCGCAAGGCACGACCCGCATATGCCCCACAGTCCCGGACACGACCGCGTGCCGCCCCGCCGCCCGTGATACGACCGCGTTTCATCGCCGCCGCTGGGACGACCGTGCGGTGATCGGGCCTGGGCAACGGTCGGGGCCCGGGGCGGCCGTGATGTCATAGTGCTCATGGCTCAATGGGTGGTGACCATTCCGGCGGAACGATGGGCGACCGAGCGGCTCTTCCATCACGACACCCTGACGGTGGCGGGGTCGGCCGGCGTGCGGCCCGCCGCCGGGGACGACGTGCTCCTCGTGGCGGGTGAGGACAAACCCGCCGTGGTCGCGCGCGGTGTCGTGGCGGGGCAGGAGCCCGGACGGCGCGGCGCGCACGGGGTGCCGGAGGTCGAGGTGGCCTACACGCGCCGTTCGTTCGACCACCCGGTGCCGGCCGAGGGCCTCCAGCTCGACGAGACCGTCGCCGAGGTCGACGCCGAGGTGTTCCAGCGCCTCGCCGCTCGCCTCGCCGGTGACCGGGACCGGCAGACCTGGCTGGTC
The DNA here is from genome assembly GCF_014648355.1 of Couchioplanes azureus. GTDB lineage: Bacteria > Actinomycetota > Actinomycetes > Mycobacteriales > Micromonosporaceae > Actinoplanes > Actinoplanes azureus. The sequence continues at coordinate 760,479 of NZ_BMQY01000001.1, read as the reverse complement.
AGCCTGGACCTGCCGATCGAGGCGTCCGGTCCGGCGGAGGCGGTACGGCAGTTCTGGTCGTACGTGCTGGAGCTGGGCCCGGCCGAGCTGCCCACCTTCGTCTCGCCCTCCGGTGACGAGCTGGCCATGCAGGCATTCGTGCTCGGCGAGGAAGCGAACCTCGACCCGGAAGAGGACGAGGACGACTGAGCCCCGGCTGTGAGGCGGAAACGGTGAACCTCTGAGCGGAGCTCTGGGCTGGGAGTGCGCAAAGGGGCGAGCCCCGGAGCGGCGACTGCTCCGGGGCCCGCGTGAATCCGGTCTGTGGGACTGCCGTACGGGTCAGCCGCCGAGGCTGGCCGCCGCCGAGGCGATCGCCGGTGCGAAGTAGCTGACCTGGGTGTACACGCCCGGCTTGTTCGGACGGGCGCAGCCCTCGCCCCAGCTCACGATGCCGACCTGGATCCAGGCGTCGTTCGCGTCGCGGCGGAACATCGGGCCGCCCGAGTCGCCCTGGCAGGTGTCGACGCCGCCCTGGGTGTAGCCGGCGCAGATCTCTTCCGCCGGGATGATGTCACCGTTGTACATGCTGCTGGAGTTGCAGGTGGTGTCGTTGACGAACGGCACGGTGGCCTTCCGCATGTAGCGCTGCTGGCCGCCGCCCTCGCGGGTCGCACCCCAGCCGGCGATGGTGAACGTGCCGGAGTCGTACGTGCTCGACTGGGCGAGCGGCAGCGTCGGCAGGTTCGTGACGGGGCTGGACAGGCGGATCAGCGCCCAGTCCTTGCCGCTGCCGTTGTAGCCCGGCGCCCGGTAGACGTAGTTCGACTTGCGGGTGATCTTGCTCGTCGAGTTGAGGTCGACAACGCCGAGCGTCGCGGTGATCGACGTGTTGTTGCCGGTGCTGTTGACGCAGTGCGCCGCGGTCAGCACCAGGGTGGGGCTGTACAGCGCGCCGCCGCAGCCCATCGAGAGTCGCACCATGAACGGGAACTCGCCCTGGGTGGCCCGGGTGCCGCCGACCACCCGCTGCGGACCGTCGTCGGCCGCCGCCGCAGGCGATCCGCTCCACACGGTGCCCATCGCCGCCACCGTGAGCGCGACTGCCACCCCGCCCAGAATCCTGCGCAACTTGACCATCCCGGCCTCCCCAACGAAAGTGTTGCGGAGAGTCAAACATTTAGACAGACGAATTCGACCATCTCGAAACACTCATATCGCCGGACGGGGGTAGACAGCAAAAATCGCCTGCCGGGACGGGGTGAGCCGGAAATAAGTCTGTAACAAAGCCGCTCTGCGGGTGACCGGGCAACCCGGGCCACAGCGCCCGGAACTGGACGAACGAGCGCCGCGGCCCGGCCCGCCCGAGGCGACCGGGACCAGCTGGCGCCGCGCACTCCACCCGCCGCAGCCGGGCCCGCGGACCCGCCCCGCCCGCCCGGGAACTGACGCAAACCCGACTCGGCCGGGCCCGCGGGCCGAAGCCTGGATGAGCACGAGGGCCACGACGGGAGCCGGACCGGACGGCGCGGCCTGGACAAGCCGGCGGCCGGGCCGCGACGGCGGCCCGGCCGAACGGCCGACGGCGGCTCAGCGCCCCTCGAAGACCGGCTTCTCCTTGGCGACGAAGGACGAGACCGCGTTCTTGTGGTCGTTGGTCGCGCCGCAGATCGCCTGCGCCTGCGCCTCGGCCGCGAGCGCGTCGGACAGCGATCCCGCCGTGCCGATGGACAGCTCCCGCTTGATTGCCGCGTACGCGACCGTCGGTCCCGCGGCCAGCCGGGCGGCGAACTCCTGGGCCGCGGGCAGCACCTGCTCGTCGTCCTCCACGAGCTGGGTGAGCAGGCCGTACTCGTAGCACTGCTGCGCCTTCACCGGCTGGGCCAGCAGCAGCAGCTCCAGCGCCCGGGCCCGGCCGACGATGTGCGGCAGGGACCAGGAGATGCCGGAGTCGCCGGCCAGGCCGACGTTGGCGAACGCCATCAGGAACGTCGTCTTCGGGCCGCCGATGCGGAAGTCGGCGAGCAGCGCCAGCGACGCGCCCGCGCCTGCCGCCGTGCCGCGCACCGCGGCGATCACCGGCTTGGGGAGGCTGGCCAGGCGCTGGGCGATCGGGTTGTAGTGGGCGCGCACGGTGTCCAGGTCGGTCGACCCGCTCGCCAGGACGCCAGCGTGTTCGCGCAGGTCCTGACCCACGCAGAAGGCCTTGCCCGCCCCCGCCAGGACCACCGCGCGTACCGATTTGTCCACCTCGAGCTGCGCCAGCGTGTCGCGCAGCGCCTCCTTGAGGTCCACGTCGAAGGCGTTCATGGCCTCCGGGCGGTTGAGGGTCAGGGTGACTACCGCATCCGTGCGGTCGACGAGCAGCGAGTCGGTCATGGTTCAGAGAATCCCACACGTCCTCCACGGGAGACCGATGCCAGGCTCCGTTCCACGAAGCGGTCGGCGGCCGGGCGCAGCCGGGCGGCGTGCTTGTCGAAGAAGGTCGCCGCGCTCAGGCCAGGCCAGCGGGACGGGAGCAGCGACGAGGGCAGCTGCGGATCCCGGAACAGGAACGAGCGCCAGGCGTGCACGAGCTGGAAGCGCGCCGCGTACGCCTCCTCGTCCGAGCTGCGGGCGGTGACCGCGGTCACCACCGGCCGCTGGGTCTCGACGAACTCCTCGTACGCCCGGCCGATCTCCGCGAGGTTCCACGCGCGCCCCACCACCTCCGCGGCGCCCGGCGAGCCCGCGGCGTGGCTGGCGCTGAACCGCTCGTACTCCAGGCCGGCCTCGAGCAGCACCGTGTCGACCTCCTCCGCCGCCCGCGGTGCGACCCAGGCGCGCTCGTCCAGCATCCCGTACCCGAGGAAGGCTAGCCGTTGGGCCTCGCGGCGCGGCGCCGAGGCGCCGAGCAGGAGCAGGTCGAAGCGTCCGTCCCAGCTCGTCCGGCCGGTGCGGTAGATCCGGGCCGAGGCCTCGTCGAGCCTGCGGGCGGCCTTGGGCGTCAGCAGATATCCTGGTCCGGACACCAGGCGCAGCGGGTGCAGCCAGCCCTGCCGGACCATGCGGGAGACCGCGGTGCGCACGGCCGGCGGCGCGATGCCCAGCGGTGCGAGCAGCTTGACGAGGGCGGCGACCGGCGCGCGGCCGCCTCTCGGGCGGAGATAGTCGCCGTAGAGGTCGAAGAGTGCCGACCGCGCCTGCATGACCGCACATTGTGACAGCCCGAAAGAGGATATGCTAGACGCTGTCACATCAGCCCGGGTTGGGTTTGGGATCGCCGGTGTTCATCAGGGAAAATGTTTGATCGGCACGGTGGGCCGCGCTGCGTGACGTCGTGGCGGGGCCCGCAGCACTGCGGTCTCGGGTCGGTCCAGCGGGGGCGACTCCGGCGGTCGGAGACGAGGTACGGCGCGTCGTGGGGCTGAGCACGGGGCATCGTTGCCGAGCTGTTCGAAGAGCAAGTGGCTGTGGGGCAACCCACCGACCCTGATGTAGGTCTGAGGGGAGACAAGATGGCGGCGATGAAGCCGCGGACGGGCGATGGTCCGCTGGAGGTCACCAAGGAAGGGCGCGGCATCGTGATGCGCGTCCCGCTGGAGGGTGGTGGCCGTCTCGTCGTTGAGATGACTCCGGACGAGGCCAACGCGCTGGGTGACGCGCTGAAGGCGATCGCCGGCTGACGTTTCACGTGGCCCGCCGGTACGGTACCGCCGTACCGGCGGGCTTTCCATGTCTGACGGGAAGGGTCATCCTCCAGTGTTCGGGATTCGCCTGGTGGACGCGGTGCAGGCCGGCACGCAGGTAGTCGCGGCGGACGAGTCCGCCGTTCTCGCAGGTGGCGACGAGGAGATCGCCGAGCTGCATCGTGGGTCCGACGAGCCGGGGCGGGCCGGTGCCGTGCAGGTGCTGCCGCGCCCGCTGCGTACCCCGGCCAAGGTGGTGATCGTCGGGGTCGGCGCGGGTGACGAGGCCGGCTGGCGGGCCGCCGGCGCGGCCGCGGTCCGGGCGGTGCCGGCCGGCGAGGCACTGCACGTCGTGCTGCCCGCGGGCGTCGCGCCGGACGCGGTGCGCGGGCTCGCCGAAGGCATGTGGCTCGCCGCCTACCGGTTCCGCGAGGCCGTCGACCGCCCGCGGTCCGCCGAGGTCACGCTGCAGACCGACGACCCCGGCGCGTACGCGGAAAGCCTGGAGACCGCCCGGGTGACCGCCGCGGCGACGTGGCTGGCCCGCGACCTGACGAACATGCCGCCGTCGGTGAAGAACCCGGCCTGGTTCGCCGGCCAGATCGTCGCCGAGGCCGCCACCCGGCCGGGGCTCGACGTCACCGTGCGCGAGCCCGACCGGCTCCGGGAGGAGGGCTTCGGCGGGCTGCTCGCCGTCGGCGCGGGCTCGGTCAACCCGCCCCGCCTGGTCGAGATCGCCTGGCGGCCCGAGGGCGCGACCCGGCACGTGGTGCTGGTCGGCAAGGGCATCACCTTCGACACGGGCGGCATCTCGATCAAGCCGCGCGAGGGCATGAAGCTGATGAAGAAGGACATGGGCGGCGCGGCGGCGGTCGTGGCCGCCACGCTGGGCGCGGCGGACCTCAATCTTCCGGTACGCGTCACCGCGCTCGCGCCGCTGGCGGAGAACGCGATCAGCGGCTCGGCGTACCGGCCGGGTGACGTGATCACGCAGTGGGACGGCAGCACGACCGAGACCACCAACTCCGACGCCGAGGGACGGTTGGTGCTGGCCGACGTGCTGGCGTACGCGGTCGCGAAGCTCGACCCCGACATCGTCGTCGACCTGGCCACGCTGACCGGCGCCAACGCGGTCGCCCTCGGCAAGCGCACCGCCGCCCTCTACAGCACCGACGACTCCCTCGCCACGGACCTGGAGGTGGCCGGGCAGGCCGCGGGCGAGCGGATGTGGCGCCTGCCGCTGCCCGCGGAGTACACCGAGTATCTGCACAGCGACATCGCCGACCGGCACAGCTCGCCGTCGGAGGGCGCGGGTTCGGTGGTGGCGGCGCTGTTCCTCAGTGAGTTCCTCGGCGAGCGGGTCGACCGCTGGGCCCACCTCGACATGTCCGCGCCGGCCTGGTCGGAGGCGAACGACGCCGACCTGACCAAGGGCGCCACCGGCTGGGGCACCCGCACCCTGCTGCGCTATCTCACCAACCTCAGCACTTGACGGCGGCGAGGAGGCCGGCGCCGGCCGGGATGAGGGCCGGGATCCAGTGCTCGGCCTCCCGGATCGCCTTGACCGTCTCCCGGATGGTGATGGTGTCCGCGTCGCGGGCCGCCGGGTCGCTGATCCGGCCGCCCGCCAGCGCGCCGTTGACGATCAGGATGCCGCCGGGGCGCAGCAGCCGCAGGGCGGCCTCCGCGCACGCGCCGAACTCGGTGGCGTCGGAGTCGACGAAGACCAGGTCGTAGACGCCGTCGGCGAGCCGGGGAAGGACGTCGAGCGCACGGCCGGTGATGATCCGGGTACGGGAGGGCGCGAAGCCCGCCTCCTGGAAGATCCGCCGGGCGATCCGCTGGTGCTCGTTCTCGACGTCGATCGTGGTCAGTACGCCGTCCGGGCGCATGCCGCGGAGCAGCCAGACGCCGCTGACGCCCGTACCGGTGCCGATCTCGACCACCGCCTTGGCGTTGCCCGCCGCGGCGAGCAGGGCGAGCACGGAGCCCGCGCCGGGCGTCACCGACGAGAGCCCCACCTCGAGGGCGAGGTTCCGGGCGGTCTGCAGCACGATGTCCTCGGCGGCGTACGCCTCGGCGAACTGCATCGACTGCGCGCTGGGGGTACCGACCTGGCGGGCTGCGGTGACGATGACGACCTCCGTGAAGGATGCGCGGAAGGAGAACCGGTGCACATCGGGTATGAGCGTAGAGCGACGGTCACCCTTCGCGCACCGGGACTTCGGCGGCGGAAAGCGGCGAGTGGGCCTTCCGGGCGGCGACTGCACGGATGATCCATGCCGATCCGTGTCATCCTGGAGGGGGAGCAGACGACGAGTGGAGGGCCCGACGTGACCGACGGCTGGAACTGGCGCCAGCCTCAACCGCCGCCGGCCGCTCCGCCCCCGGCGGGTGGTTCACCCTGGTGGTCCGACGCGCTGACCGATCCGTGGCGTGATCCGTACGCTCCGTCCGCCGTCGTGATGCCCACCGCGCCCGCCGGCGCCGCTCCGCAGCCCGAGGTGGTCACCGACCCCGACGCGCCCCGGCGCTCGCTGGCTCCCGTTCTGTTGATCTGCCTGCTCACGGCGCTGCTGGCGGGTGGTCTGGGCGGCACGCTCGGTTTCGTCTTCGCGACCCGCAGCGGTCTCGGCGGCGGCACGCAGCTCGGCGGTCCCCCGCTGGCGGCGCCGGGTGCGGCCCAGCGGGCGCCCGACTCGCTCGCCGGTGTGGCGAAGCAGGTCCAGCCCAGCGTGGTGACGGTCCGGGTGTCCGGCGCCATCGGCTCGGGCTTCGTGGCGTCCCGCGACGGTTACGTCATCACGAACGATCACGTGGTGGAGGGCGCCGACGACACGCTGTCCGTGGCGTTCAGCGACGGTTCCACCGCGGCCGCGACCCTTGTCGGCCGCGACCCGGAGTCCGACATCGCAGTGATCAAAGTCTCCAAGGGCGAGCTCCCGGCGGTGCAGTTCGGCGACTCGGACTCGATCGCCGTCGGGGACCCGGTGCTGGCCTTCGGCTCGCCGCTCGCCCTGAACAACACGGTGACCCAGGGCATCGTCAGTGCCCTCGACCGCACCATCCAGGCGGGCGACCCGGGCGGCACGACGCGCTACTACGCGGCGGTGCAGACCGATGCGGCCGTCAACCAGGGCAACTCGGGCGGGCCGCTGGTCGACGCCGCCGGCCGGGTCATCGGCGTCAACTCGGTGATCCGCTCGGTGGGCGGCACCGAGACCGAGGCCGGCAACATCGGCCTCGCCTTCGCCATCCCGATCAACCAGGCGAAACGCATCGCGCAGGACATCATCGACACCGGCAAGGCCCGGCGTACGGTGATCGGCGCCGAGGTGTCCGCGGGCGGCGCCCCGGGCTCGGGCGGCGGCGCCGGGGCGCGGCTGCGCTCGGTCCAGTCGGCGGGCCCGGCGGCCACCGCGGGCCTGAAGGCCGGCGACGTCCTCACCAAGCTCGACGGGCACGTGCTGGAGGACGGCACGGACCTGATCGCCCTGGTCCGCAAGTACGCGCCGGGCTCGACCGTCTCGGTGGAGTACCGCCGGGGCACCGGCACCAAGACCGCCTCAGTAACCTTGGCAGCCGACGCCAAGTGAAAGGCCCTCACGGGCAGGGGAGGCAGCCGTGTTCGAGAACCTGAACTGGTGGGAGATCCTCGCGCTGCTCATGCTCGCCCTCCTGATCTTCGGCGAGCGCCTGCCCAAGGTGATCGGCGACGGGCTGCGCATGCTGCGCGGCCTGCGGGCGATGGCCCAGAACGCCACCAGCGACCTGAGCCGCGAACTGGGCACGGACATCCAGCTCCAGGACCTGCACCCGAAGGCCTTCATCCGCAAGCACCTGCTCAGCGAGGAGGACGAGGCGGCGATCCGCAAGCCGCTCCAGGGCCTCTTCGACGACGTCAAGAGCGACATCACCGCGGTCAAGTCCGACCTCGACGACGTTGCCCGGGCCGCCGACCTCAAATCCCACGGCACCCCCACGACCACCACCACCGAGCCCTCACCCTCAGCATCAGCCTCAGGCTCAGCAGCGGCCACCCACCGGCCCCCCGCGACGTTCGACATCGACGCCACCTGAGACCCCACCCAAAGCAGGTCCAGGTCGCCGGCAGAGCCAGCGAGCGCGCGGGAAACGGGACGGACGAAGGCCGGCCGGCCGAGCCGGCCAGAGGATGCGGACGTAGCAGAACCACGGCGAGCCGCAACCAAACCTCAGCGGCGCGTGTTGACCGTGAGCCCGAGAGGCTTCCCGACGAGGGACTCGCGCCGGACAGCGAGCCGATCGGCCACCGCGTCCAGGGCCTTGGCCGCCGCCGCCGAGGGGTCGGCGAGGACGATCGGCGTGCCGCCGTCGCCCGCCTCGCGCACCCGGGTGTCCAGCGGCACCTGACCCAGCAACGGCACCGAGGCACCCACCGTCTTCGACAGGGACGCGGCCACCGTCTCGCCACCGCCCGCGCCGAAGACCTCCATGCGGCTGCCGTCCGGCAGCTCCAGCCAGGACATGTTCTCCACCACACCGACCAGGCGCTGGTGGGTCTGCAGCGCGATCGCGCCGGCCCGCTCGGCCACCTCCGCGGCCGCGGCCTGCGGGGTCGTGACGACCAGGATCTCCGCGTTGGGCAGGAGCTGGGCCAGGGAGATGGCCACGTCGCCGGTGCCCGGGGGCAGGTCGAGCAGCAGCACGTCGAGCTCGCCCCAGAACACGTCGGCGAGGAACTGCTGCAGCGCGCGGTGCAGCATCGGGCCGCGCCACACCACGGCGGCGTTGCCCGCGGTGAACATGCCGATGGAGATGACCTTCACGCCGTGCGCCTGCGGCGGCATGATCATGTCCTCGACGCGGGTGGGCTTGCCGTCGACGCCCAGCATGCGCGGCACCGAGTGGCCGTAGATGTCGGCGTCGATGACACCCACCGACAGGCCGCGCTTGGCGAGCGCGGCGGCCAGGTTCACCGTGACGCTGGACTTGCCGACGCCACCCTTGCCGCTGGCCACCGCGTACACCCGGGTCTTGGAGCCGGGCTGCGCGAACGGGATGACCGGCTCGGCGCTCTGGCCGCCGCCGCGGAGCGTGGCCTGCAGGGCCTTGCGCTGCTCCTCGTTCATCACGCCGAAGTCGATCTCCACCGACTCGATGCCGGCGATCTTGGTCACGGCGGCGGTGATGTCGGTGGTCAGCTTGTCCCGCAGCGGACAGCCGGCGACGGTGAGCAGCAGCTCGACCGTGACCTTGCCGCCGGCGACGGTGAAGCCCTTGACCATGCCGAGCTCGGTGATCGGCCGACGGATCTCGGGGTCGTCGACCGTGGCGAGGGCGGCCTGGACGGCTTCCTCAACAGTGGGGGCGGGTGCGGACATGCCGACAAGCTTACGTCGGTGTCAGGAGTGCTCTTCTTCCCACTCCTTGCGTTCCAGCTTCTGGCGCCGATGGGCGGCTTCGTCCAGTTCATCGGCGAGCCGGGCCAGCTCGGAGCGGACGAAGTCGCGGGTCGCCACCTCGCCCAGCGCGATGCGCAGGGCGGCGATCTCGCGGGCCAGATACTCGGTGTCCGCCTTCTGCATCGCGGCCCGGCGCCGGTCCTCGTCCATCGCGAGCCGGTCCCGGTCGGCCTGCCGGTTCTGCGCGAGCAGGATCAGCGGAGCGGCATAGGACGCCTGCAAGGACAAGATCAAGGTCAGGAACGTGAAGGTGTACGGGTCGAAGCGCATCGGCTTGGGCGCCAGCGTGTTCCACGCGAACCACGCCCCGATGACCACGGTCATGTAGACGATGAACTTAGCCGTACCCATGTAGCGGGCGATGTTCTCCGACCACTGCCCGAAGGCCTCGGGGTCGAACCGCGGCAGCCGGACGCGGCCCGGCTCCACCGGCTGGTCCAGCCGGTCCCTGCGCGTCTCGCTCATGCCTCGGCCCCCGGCAGGATGCTGACGTCCCGGTCGTCGTCGGTGACGTCACGGTCCCGCCAGTCGCGCGGCAGGGAGTGGTCCAGGACGTCGTCGACCGTGACGGCGCCCACCAGCCGGTAGGCGCTGTCCACGACCGGCATCGCGACCAGGTCGTAGGTCGCCATCCGGCGGGTGATCTCGGTCAGGTTCGCCGCCGGCTGCAGCGGGTCGATGTCGGTCTCGATGAGCCCGCCCAGGAGCGCCGACGGCGGCTCCCGCAGCAGCCGCTGGAAGTGGACCATGCCCAGATACTTCCCGCTCGGCGTCGCGGACGGGGCCCGGGCCACGAAGACCTGGGCGGCGACCACCGGGGAGAGCTCCGGCTCGCGGATGCGCGCGAGTGCCTCGGCCACGGTGGCGTCCGGGGGCAGGATCACCGGTTCCGAGGTCATGACCGAGCCGGCGGTGCCCGGCGTGTAGCTCATCAGCTGCCGGACCGGGGCCGCCTCCTCGGGCTCCATCAGGTCCAGCAGGACCGCCTGCTCGGACTTCGGCAGCTCGGCGAGCAGGTCGGCGGCGTCGTCGGGGTCCATGCGCTCGAGGACGTCGGCGGCGCGCTCGCGGTCGAGCCGGACCAGGATCTCCACCTGGTCGTGTTCCGGCAGCTCCTCCAGGACGTCGGCCAGGGTGCGGTCGCTCAGCGCCGCGGCGACCTCGTTGCGCCGCGCGTCGGAGAGGTCCTGCAGGGCGTTCGCCATGTCGGCCGGGCGCATCTGCTCCAGCAGGGCGACGAGGTTGGCGCTGCCCTGCATGTCGGTCGGCCCGACCAGGCCGCGGATCCGGTCGTACTCCACCTGGTACGTGTGCCCGCGCCGGGTGAGCCGGCCGGTGTGCTGGCGTACGGCGACGCGGGTGACCAGCCACTCGTTGTTGCGGTTGAGGTCCATGCCCAGGTCGACGACGGTCCCCGACTTCGACGGCTCGGTGCCGTCCTCGGAGAGGATGCTGACCCGGCGGTCCAGCAGGTCCTCGAGCACCAGCAGCTCGTTGGGCCGCTTCTCGAACCGGCGCAGGTTGAGCGTGCCGGTGCCGAGCACGACCGCGTCGGCGTCCATCGACGTGACCCGCCCGATCGGCAGGAAGATCCGCCGCCGCAGGGCCATCTCGGCCACCAGCCCCACGACCTGCGGCGGCCGGTTGGTGGTCCGCAGCCGCACCACGGCGTCGCGCACCCGGCCCACCCGGTCGCCGTTGGGGTCGAACACGGGCAGAGCGGCGAGCCGCGCCAGATAAACCCTCGTCCCCATGGTCACAGGGTCAGCCTAGGTTAGCGTCACTGCATGTCGAGCCTCGCATACGAGATCGTGGACGTCTTCACCGACCGCCCGTTCGCGGGAAACCCGCTGGCGGTGGTGTACGGCGCCGAAGCGCTCGCCGGCGACCAGATGCAGATGCTGGCGCGCGAGTTCCACCTTTCGGAGACGGTGTTCGTGCTGCCTCCGTCCGACATCGAGGCCACCTACCGCGCGCGGATCTTCACACCGGAGGAGGAGCTGCCGTTCGCCGGTCACCCGAGCATCGGCGCGGCGGTCACCTCGGTACGCCGGGGACTCGCCGCGTCCGGGCGCGTCGTGCAGGAGTGCGGTGCGGGACTGCTGCCCATCGTGGTGTCCGGCGCGGGCTCGGCGACGCTGACCGGCGGTACGCCCACCCGGGGCGGCGAGTTCGCCCCCGAGGTGCTGCTGGAGCTCACCGGGCTGGCCGCGGACGACTACGCCGGCGGTTCGGCGACCCCGTCGGCGGCCGGCTGCGGCCTGGAGTTCGTCTACCTGCCGGTCGAGCGCCGGGCGCTGGCGCGGGCGGGGGTGGACGCGGCCCGGGCGGCGCGGGCGGGGGTCTCACAGATCAGCGTCTTCGCGTGGGACGACATGACGCGCACCGCGTACGCCCGGGTGTTCTGCCCCGGGGTGGCGGTGCCCGAGGACCCGGCGACCGGGTCGGCGGCGCTGGGGCTGGGCGTGTGGCTGGTCGCCAACGGCCGGCTGCCCGGCGACGGCACGACGGCGTACACAGTGCACCAGGGTCTGGAAATGCATCGGCCTTCGCTGCTGGAGTGCACGGTGACGGCGTCGTCCGGCGCCGCCACGTCGGCGACGGTGGCGGGCCACGTGGTGCCGATCGCCAAGGGGGAGATCGCGGTGCCGCCGTTCGTCGGCTAGCGCTTCTTGCGTACGCGATGAAGGCGGAAGGGGCGACGGACCGGGACCCGCGCCGGGGTCTCCCGTGGTGGCGCCGCCCCCGAATCCGCGGGCAGCTCCGGCGCGGCGACCGGCGGAGTGTCCGCCGGGGTGAGGCGGACGATCGCGCAGCCGGTCTCCGCCCACCTCGCCACCTGCTCCTCGGCGGTGCCGGCGGCGTTCAGGCGCTTGGCGGCGAGCTGCGGAGCGATCTCGTCCCAGGCCTGCGTGCCGGGAACGACCCGCTCCACCCGCGTGTCGGCGATGACGATCAGGCCGCCGGTGTCGCCGCGGAGGCGTACCTGTGCGGTGGTGGCCTCGGCGAGCCCGGGCGCGGCCTGCTCGCCCGGGCCGCTGAGCACCACGAGGGTGCCGTCCAGCGGCAGGACCCACAGACCGAGGGCCGGCCGGCCCTCGACGCTGATCCAGGCGATGCCGGCCTTCTTGATCGCCTCTGCCACGAGCTCGGTCGTCACGGGGTCATTCTCGCAGCCGACCACCGGTATGCGGTCCACCAGGTCTTCCTCAGTTGAGCGCGGGTACGCGGTCGAGCAGGTCGACGATCGCGGACAGCGACGACACGCTCGGCCCGGCGAAGTCCTCGTCGTGGTTGAAGACGAGGTGGTCGTGCAGGTCGGGCGCGCTCAACCGGATCGGGGTCATGCCCACCGCCGCCGCGCCGGTCAGCTCGTGGCTGCCGCCGTCACCGACGTAGAGGCAGTCCTCCGGCGCGACCTGCAGCCGCCAGCAGGCCTCCAGGTAGATCAGCGGGTCCGGCTTGCAGCGTCCGACCTCGACGGAGAAGACGCTGACGTCCAGCAGCGGGGCGATCGGCATGCTGGGCAGGAAGGCGGGCAGCTCGTGGGTGCAGTCGCTGATCAAGGCGGTCCGCAGCCCCCGGCGCTTCACCGCGGCGAGGACGCTCTCCGCGTCCGCGCGGAGCTGGGTGTCCGCCCGCAACGCGTCGACCCGGGCCGGCACCGCGGCCTGCAGCTGCGCCGCGAGCGGGCTGCCGCCCGCCTGCTCGGTGACCCACCGGAGGGTGGCCTCCGCGGATCCCAGTTGGCCCCGGGCCCGGACCTCGAAGGTACGGTCCAGGACACTCAGGATGGCGTCGGGATCGCAGCCGAGCGCCCGAGCGATATCGGCATGTTGCGGTCCGCGCTTGACGGATCGTGTCAAAGTGCCGAAGAAATCGAAGAGCACCGCTTGGTAGGCGGGCATCGAAGACCACACTCCAGGGGGATTGACCGATGGGTTTTGGCGGTGAGCGTAACGATCGCTTCACTTTCCGCTCAACAGAGGTCAACAAACTGTGACGTGTTCATATGCAACAAGCGACGGGCGGGGATGATATGCGCGAGACACCCGCATACCTCACCGTCGCCGCTTTAGTCATCGCTGTGGTGGCGGTCTCCTCCTCGGCGCCGTTGATCGCCTTCGCGGCCGCCCCCGCCCTGGCCGTGGCGTTCTGGCGCAACGCGCTCGCGTTCGCGGCGCTGACGCCGATCAGTGCCGGGCCGCGGCGGGCGGAGGTCCGCGGCCTGCTCAGCGCCGACGGCCTGTACTGCGTGCTGGCCGGCGTCGCGCTGGCGGCCCACTTCGCCACCTGGATGCCGAGCGTGCAACTCGGCTCGGTGGCCACGGCGACGGCCCTGGTGGCGACGCAGCCGGTGTGGCAGGGCCTGCTGGCCGCGGCCGTACCGTCCTGGGGCCGGGGCCGGCAGGGATCGCCGTCGCGGCTCGGCTGGGCCGGGATCGTGCTGGCCGTGGCCGGGGTGGCCTGGGCGACCGGCGTGGACGTCGGCGTCTCGGCCCAGGCGGTCGTCGCGGACCTGCTCGCGCTGGTGGGAGCCATGATGGCGGCGGTGTACACGGCCTTCGGCGAGCGTGCCCGCGCGCGGCTGAGCACGACCACGTACACCTGGGCCTGCTACGGCACCTGCGCGGCGCTGCTGCTGCCGGTGTGCCTGGTGGCGGGCGTCCGGATGACCGGCTACGACCCGCGCACCTGGGCGGCGATCCTCGCCCTGGTGATCGGCGCCCAGCTTCTCGGCCACTCGATGTTCAACTACGCGCTGCACCGGGTGACCGCCACGACGGTCAGCGTGCTCATCCTGCTGGAGGTTCCGGGAGCCGCTCTGCTGGCCTGGGCGTGGCTGGGGCAGACCCCGCGCGCCGGGGCGTTGCCCGGGCTTGCGTTGCTCGTCGTGGGCGTCGCCGTGGTGATCCTCGCGGGAGCGCGGACCCGCAGGGACACGGCGGCCGCGTCGCTGGCGGATGCTGCCGACCCGACCCCCGCCGGCGCCGGCAACTGATCCGTTTCCCGCGCCGCCGTCCGGCGCGGTCCCTCGCCCAGCCTCGTTGAACCCTTGGCGAACTGCCGCCGCGCGCGGTAGAGAGGGAAGATGCGATGCGCCGCTTTCGATGTCCGCTGGGCGGTCTGCTGCTCGGAGCGGTGCTCATGACCGGGGCCTGCGGAGAACCGCAGATCAACGAGCCCGGTCTGCTCGGCGGCTGGACCACGGCGGGCTGTGAGTTCTCGCGTACCCCGGAAACGACGACCGTCGGCGGTCACGTGGTCCCGGTGACGCCCGCCCGCCTGGCGGCGGCCATGGCCCGCATCGACGCCGGCGGCCGCGGTGAGCACGCCGGCAGCTATGCCGGCCTCGAGGTCGATCAGGAACGCGTCCGCGCGATCGTCTACCGCGTGCCGTCGGCCGAGTTCGACGACTTCATCCGCCAGGCGGCGCAGGACACCTGCATCTTCGTCCGCGACGCCGAGCACAGCCTGAGCGATCTCGCACGGTGGCAGGCCGACATCACCGCCGACCTCGACACGTGGAAGAACCGGGGGGTCCGCATCTCCACGATCTCGGCCCGCCACGACGGCGTCGGCGTCGAGATAGGCACCCAGGACGTCGAACGAGCCCGTCGCGAGATGCCGCGCCACTACGGCCGGGCCGCGCCGCTCATCTTCGTGGAGGAGGGGCCGGTGACCCCCGCCCGCAGCCGAGGCGTACCGACCGCACCCCAGACCGGCGGCTGAGCGGTCGTCCGGCGCCCCGGCTCGGTCCGGAGCGTTCGTGGCCCACTCTGCGCAGTCCGGGGCGTTCGTGGCTCTGTCGGCGGTGTCCGACGCTCAGAAGTTGCCGCTCGAAGGGTCGCTGGCGATGAGCGCGACCAGCACGACCCCGCCCAGCACGGCGATGCCGGTCACGACCCAGCCGACGATGATGCCGGCCAGCGCGAGGCTGCCCCCGTTCGCGCCCGTCCGCCGGATCCGTCTGCGTGCGACATGGCCGAGAACCGCACCGACCACTCCGAGGATGCCGCCGATCCAGAAGCCGCAGAGACCCACGAACGAGACGCAGGAGACGACCAGCGAGCCGATCGCCAGGCCGTCCGTGGGCGGGGGACCGGGCGGGTACTGGGCGTAGCCGTACGGGCTGCCGGCATAGCCGTAGTCGTACGGGACCTGCTGCCCCGCCGGGTGACCGTAGGGAGCGGGCGCGTAGGGGTCCTGTGTCGCCGGCGTCTGGTAGGGCTGCGGCTGATAGGCCGGAATCAAGGGATCCGGCGGCGGGGGCTGGCTGCCGTCCGGGGCGGGCGTCGGTGGGTAGGTCACGAGAAGCCTCCGTCCGGCGCGTACGTTCGCGCCTCGAGGATAGAAGGCCCCCGCACGGCGCAAAGCCCCGCTGCCGGTGACGTCCGGCACCCCGACGGCCGTGCCGTCACCGGGGCGTCCTGGCCGTGCTGCGTGCCGCGTACGCGGGACATGATGTGCGCCACGATTGAGTCGATGTTTGCCCCTCTGCGCGCGAGCGGGCAGGATCGCCGCATGGTCTTCGACGCCCGTTCCACCACTGGTAGCCGGTCGAGGCGGGACGCCACCCGCCCGGCGGCCGGCCGCCGGCCCCGATCCACCGCCCCCGCTCTGGAGTCCGAGCCGCTCGCCGCGGGACTTGCGCCGGTGGAGACCGAGGACATCGCGTCCGAGGCGGACGAGGCGCCCGTGACCCTCCGCCTCGACGGCAAGGTCGCGCTGGTCACCGGCGCGGGCAGCCCGGACGGCATCGGGTACGCGACCGCGCGCCGCCTGCGCGACCTCGGCGCCCGGGTGGCGATCGTCTCCACGACCCGCCGCATCCACGAGCGCGCGACGGAACTGGGCGTGACCGGCTTCGTCGCCGACCTGACCGACGAGGCGGAGGTGGGCGCGCTCGCCGACGCGATCACCGACCAGCTCGGCGACGTCGAGGTCCTGGTGAACAACGCCGGCCTGGCGAGCCGCACCAGCCCGGAGGTGCTCCGGCCGGTCGCCCAGCTCACGTACGACGAATGGCGGGCGGAGATCGACCGCAACCTGAGCACGGCCTTCCTGTGCAGCCGGGCCTTCGTCGGCGGGATGTCGGAACGAGGTTGGGGCCGCATCGTCAACCTCGCCGCCACGGCGGGCCCGATCAACGCTCTCCCGACCGAAGCCGCCTACGCCGCGGCCAAGGCCGGCG
This sequence comes from Couchioplanes azureus, assembly GCF_014648355.1. Lineage (GTDB taxonomy): Bacteria > Actinomycetota > Actinomycetes > Mycobacteriales > Micromonosporaceae > Actinoplanes > Actinoplanes azureus. The sequence continues at coordinate 744,193 of NZ_BMQY01000001.1, read as the reverse complement.
TGGTCGGCCTGACCAGGGCACTCGCCATGGAACTGGTGGCGGACGGCATCAACGTCAACTGTGTGGCCCCCGGCACCATCTACACGGCGGCCTCGACGGTGACCGAGATCAAGCAGGGCCTCGGCACGCCCATCGGCCGCCCCGGCACCCCGGACGAGGTGGCCGCGGCGATCGCCTTCCTCTGCTCCCCGGCGGCGTCGTACATCACCGGCCAGATGCTGGTGGTCGACGGCGGCAACAGCGTCCGCGAGGCGGAGTTCCGCTGACCTTGGTCCCGGTGCACGTGCCGCGCCTGCGTGACGCGTGGCGATCGCTCGAAAGCGCACCGCTCGGGACGCGCGGTGGGGTCGGTCGCGGCGCCGGGCGCAGACGCGGCTGAGCCTTGGGGGACCTGATTTCGGCGTGAGCAGTCCGTCGTCGGAACGCGCACACAGCCGGGCGACCTGCGGGGAGCGCAACCGTTCCCGACACCAGCGGTCGGCGACCGCCCCGCCCGGTGGACTGCTCGTCCACCGGGCGTCGCGTGCGCCATGGCGCCGCGGCGTGTGCCACGTGTGCCGTGGCGTGGGCGGCCTGCGCCGTAGCGTGTGCCGTGGCGTGGGCGGCCTGCGCCGTAGCGTGTGCCGTGGCGTGGGCGGGCTGCGCCGTGCCGTGCCGTGCCGTGGCGTGCCGTGCCGTGCCGTGGCGTGGCGTGGCGTGGCGGCCTGCGCCGCAGCCTGTGCCGTGGTGCCGCGGCGTGTGCCACCTGTGCCGTGGCGTGTGCCGCCTGCACCTCAGCGGCCTTGTCGCGTGGACCCGAGGCCGCTGGCGACTCAGTTGGTCGAGACGCTGGCGGTGGCCGCGAGGAGCGGCACGAGGATGGAAAACGCGCAGATCAGCACGTAGAAGATGGTGATGATGTAGCCCAGCCACAGACCCGCGGTGGCCAGCCCCTCCCCGGACTCGCCGGAGGACCGGATCTGCTTCTTCGCCACGTGACCCATGATGATGCCGGCCGGGGCGAAGACGAAGGCGAACACCAGGCTCAGGATCGCCATCGTGTTGGTGGGCGCCGGCATCTGGCCGTAGGGCTGCTGCGCGTACGGCTGGCCGTAACCCGGCGGCGGGTACTGCTGCTGACCGTAGGGCTGCCCGCTGGTGGGCGCCCCGTACGGCGGCGGCTGCCCGTACGGTTGCCCGCTCGACGGCGCCCCGCTGGACGGAGCCGCGTAGGGGTCCTGCGAGTACGGCGAGGTCGGATCGTAGGACGGCTGCTGCCCGTAGGGCTGCTGCGGCTGGTACGGGTCCGGCGTGCCACCGGGCGGCGGTGGGTAGGTCATCAGAGTTCCTCCTAGTTCACCCGGCACCGTACTAGCCTGCGAGGGCACCGGCTCACCCCGATACCGCGTGTCTAGCAGGCCGAAGTCGCCGGTTTGTCCTCGGCCGCCCTGCCGCCCCGTCCCACCCGCGGGGCCGGTGCCTCCCGGCGGCCTTACCGCAGCTTGGTGAGGTTGCCGACAGCCCGCTCGACGGCGAGGCAGAGGTCCTCGACGTAGTCCATGCCGGCCTCGGTCGCGATGCGGCGGGCCTCGGCGGAGACGATGCCGGTCTGCAGCCACACCGCGGGCGCCTTGATGGCCGCGGCCTGGCGGACGACCTCCACGGCGTCGGCGGCGGGTCGGAAGATGTCGACCAGGTCCACGGGCTCCGGCAGGTCGGCCAGGGTGGGCACGGTCTTGATGCCGAACACCTCGTCGACGAACGGGTTCACCGGGATGATCTTCCACCCGTACCGGAGCATCTGAAGCGGCACGGAATGCGACGGCTTACGAGGATCGCGAGAGGCGCCGACGACGGCGATGACATCGGCCTCCGCCAAGATCTGCTGTGCACTCCTCATGTCTCGACTCTATCGACGCCGGGCCCGATGACGCCCCGAACCGGGCAGCAACCGGGAGTTGCCGCGCGCGCGGGCGGTCCGTGGATCGCCGGAGTCGCGGCGCGGGCGGGCGTCGGTGGATCGCCGGAGTTGCCGGGTGAGCGGATGTCGGTAGATCACAAGACTCCCGCCCGAGCGGCCGCCGGTAGGTCACAGGAGCGTGAGCTGGCGCGGCTCTTCCTGCCTGATCACCTTCGCATTTGTGGTGGTGCCGTTGTCCCCGGCGACCTGCCTGGCTTCCGCCGGGGCGGCCCGGTGCAGGCCGTGACGGCGGGCCGCCAGGCGCACCCGGGCGGCGATCTCGTTCTGCAGCGGCTGGGGCAGGTAGGAGCCGCCGCGGAACAGCTCGCGGTAGCGGGGTGCCAGGTGCGGGTGTGCGCGGGTCAACCAGGCGGCATACCACTCGCGGGCGCCGGGGCGCAGGTGAAGGGGGAGCGGGGTCACGCTCGTCGCGCCGGAGGCCGCTATCGCCTGGACCGTTTCCTCGATGGACTCGTCGGTGTCGCTGAGGCCGGGCAGGATCGGTGCCATCAGGACATTGACCGGGAAGCCGGCGTCGGTCAGGCGGCGCACCGCGTCGAGGCGCCGGCGGGGGCTGGGCGTGCCGGGCTCGACCGCTCGCCACAGGGCCTCGTCGAGGAAGCCGACGGAGAACGCCAGCCCCACCGCCGTCACCGTGGCCGCTTGCCGGAGCAGCGCCAGGTCACGCAGGATCAGAGTGCCCTTCGTCAGGATGGAGAACGGGTTGGCGAAGTCGCGCAGCGCCGAGAGGATCTGCGGCATCAGGCGGTAGCGTCCCTCCGCCCGCTGGTAGACGTCCACGTTGGTCCCCATGGCGATGGGCGCGCCGGTCCATCGTGGGGCGGCCAGCTCGCGGCGCACCAGCTCCCCGGCGTTCACCTTGACGACCACCTTGGAGTCGAAGTCGTGCCCGGCGTCCAGGTCGAGATAGGTGTGGGTGTTGCGGGCGAAGCAGTTGTGGCTCACCACCCCGTCGGCGATGAAGTCTCCGGTGCCGGTCGTGATGTCGTAGAGCGGGAGCGTCAGCCCCAGCTCCTCGATGTCGGCGACGGTCAGCTGGGCGTCGCTGCGCACGCCGACCCCGGATGCGTCCAGCGGCGCCTCGCAGACTCCCGTGAGGTGCCGGAACCGCAGAGCGGCCCACAGATCGCGGACCACCTCGACCGAGTGGACCCCGCCGAGCTGGGGGTGAGGCGGGCGGCGGCTGGGGAGGCCGAGGTGCGTGAGAGCGTCGGTCACGCGGTCCAGGAAGCCCTGGTCGCGGCTGGTGAACACGATGGCCAGGCGGTCCGCCGAGCCGGTGGCGGCGAAGGCGCCGGCCAGGAAGCCTCTGCGCCAGTCGCCCGAGGTCGCTTCCGGCCAGCGCAGCGCGTGGTGCAGCGGGATGTCCTCGAGATAGGCGTCGGCGCGGATCCACGCGTCACCCTCGCGCGGGCCGGTGGCGGCGCCCGCATCGCCGCGGACCAGGCCGCAGAGATAGCCGGTCTGGTAGTCGGGCGACTCCTTGGGCGGGTCGGCGAAGCGGCCCACGCCGGACATCCGGTCGCCGACGGCGAGGGCGGGTTGGTGCGGCTCGGCGGGGCTGACGTGCCGCCATCCCCGGTCGGTGAGGAACCGGTGGTCTCCGCTGGCCACGAGGCGGGTGCCGTCCGCGAGCGTGACCCGGAACGCGGGTCGCGACGTCGGCCAGTGGTCGAGGACGGTCGTCGGCACGTACCGCCGATGCGCTCCGGCGCCCCTCGTGCCGAGCACCGCGTCGCCCACCTGGAGCTGCGACAGAGGCCGCGTCGAGCCGTCGGCCATCAGGATCGGGGTGTCGCCGCTCAGGCAGTAGGAGCAGGCATGCGAACAGCCGCGGTAGGGATTGACGGTCCACTGGAACGGTACGCGGGAGGCCCCCGGCACCCGGTTGATGATCGACTTCGCCCTGATCTCGTAGAACGTCATGCCGGAGAAGCCCGGGGTGTCGAACGTGCGGACGGTCGCCCCGGGCAGCGCCAGCGGCAGGGGTGAGGCCGCCGGCGCTGCGTCCACGAGCGAGTCGTCGCCGGTCGGTGCCGACAGGTGAGACCATCGCATGGCGAAGATTCGAACACATGTACGACTCGGTGTCCAGCCGCCTCACCCGGCCTGTGGACGAAGGGGGCGCCGCGGTGATCGTCCGCAGGGGTCGGAGCGGGGGCACGTGCTGGACGGCGGCACGGACCTGCCCGTCGCGCGCCGCCGTCCGATGGCGGCGCCGCTGCCTGCTGGCGGCGTGGCTGCCCGCTGGCGGCGCTGCCGGGCTGTGGGTGCCGGAACGCCGAAGCACCGCGGATCGATCGATCCGCGGCGCTTCGGCGCTGCTCAATGGGTCGCGGCGTGATGGCCGCGTTGCTCGACCGGGGTGCGGCCGGCCTTACTCGGTGCCGGACGTGGCGAGCTGCTTGCGTACGTCTTCCATGTCGAGCTTCTCGACCTGCTCGATCAGGGACTCGAGTGCCGACTCGGGGAGGGCGCCCGGCTGCGAGAAGACGATGACGCCGTCGCGCACTGCCATGATCGTCGGGATCGAGCGGATGTCGAACTTGGCGGCGAGCTCCTGCTGCGCCTCGGTGTCGACCTTGCCGAACGTGATGTCGGGGTGCTTCTCCGAGGAGCGCTCGTACGTCGGAGCGAAGCGCACGCACGGCCCGCACCAGCTGGCCCAGAAGTCGACCAGCACGATGCCGTCCTTGCCGGTCACCTCATCGAAGTTCTCTGCGGTCAACGTAACGGTCGCCATGATCTCTCCGTCCACGGGATTGGGGCTACGTGGCCATTCAACCGATCGTCCACCTCGGCAATTCCCGTGCCAAGGCGGCCAGGCACGTGGTCTGAGGCACGATTCTCGAACCCGCCGGCGGACGCGCCAGGCCGATCGTAACCGAAAGTAGGGAGAGAGTTTTCAGATGTTGCTAATCGGCGCCTGTCCATGTACTGGGAGTCGGAGCATCGCCCCTGTCCAGCTCGCCTGGATAACGATTCGGCCGTCACGGACAAGAATAGATAACAAACCTTAATGTGACTTGGGTCACTTTGAAAACTCTTCACATGTGCACGGACCGTGAGGCAAACTCTTTCTCAACAGAGCGTGGGCGGCGGGTGCCGGGGAGGGCCCCGCCGCTCATTGCGTCTCCTGACGGATCGACCGGGCCGTGACGTCGCCGGCCGGCATCCAAGATCGCCGACAGCCATCCCGGCTTTCCAGGCGTCGTCCTGTGGCGGCTTCCCAGGCGTCGCCCTGTGGCGGCTTTCCAGGCGCCTCCTGCGGCCGCTTTCCCGGCCTTCGGTGCGCGAGTGGGCCCGGCCGACATGGCGGCGGCTTGCGCCGCTACCGTCCTCCACCATGACGGCCGACGACGTGACCACGGACAGCGGGCTTCCCGTTCCCATGGCCGCAACCGAGTCCTACCTCGAGGTCGGCGTCGGCCCGTGGCCGGGTCCCTGGCCCGACGACGAGCGCTACGACCCGGAGCTCCTCGCGCACGGCGATCGCCGCAACGTCGTCGACCGGTATCGCTACTGGCGGCGCGAGGCCGTCGTTGCCGATCTCGACCGCCGGCGGCACGGATTCCATGTCGCGATCGAGAACTGGCAGCACGACTTCAACATCGGCACTGTGGTCCGCAACGCCAACGCGTTTCTCGCCGCCGAGGTGCACATCGTCGGCCGGCGGCGGTGGAACCGGCGGGGCGCGATGGTCACGGACCGCTACCAGCACGTACGGCACCATTCGACGATCGAGGATTTCGTCCGGTGGGCGGCCGGCGCGAGTCTGCCGATCATCGGGATCGACAATCTGCCGGGCTCGCGCCCGATGGAAACGGTCACCCTCCCGAAAGAATGCATTCTGCTCTTCGGCCAGGAGGGGCCCGGGCTCTCCGATCCCGCCCGCGCGGCGTGCCGCGAGCTCTTCTCGATAGCCCAGTACGGGTCCACGCGCTCCATCAACGCCGGCGTGGCGAGCGGCATCGCGATGCATTCATGGGTACGAGCGCACGCCGGCCCACCCCCGAGCTGACCTCGGAAGTGCGAGCCCCCGGAGCCGACCCCGGATGAGCTCACGCCCGCCCTCCGATGACCCTCGGCGCACGCACGCAGCCGCGCCCAAGCTGAACCCCCCGGGGAGGGCGCGCCGCCCGCCCCTGGAGGCTTGCCGCGGGGAGCGAACGTCCCCGTATCCGCGGGACGGCCCGAGCGGCGAGACCACGGCGCCGCCCGGATCCGGGGCGCGCCTGCCCTTCCGTTCGGGTTCTGCCGATCCGCTTGACGGGGGGCGCCCCGACCCGCACCTTTAGAGGGTGGGTGTCACGGTGAGTTGCCCCCGTTGTGCTGCTCAGGTCCGGCCGCCGGACCTGATGCACAGTGAATGGCGCTGCGACAACTGTGGCGACGTCCACCCGTTCCACGTGGCCGACCATATCGGGCCGGAGATCCTCGAGAGCGCCGTGCGCCAGCCCGTCCGTTCGGTCGGGCGCATGCCCCTGTGGTGTCCCTGGCCGCTCCCGACCGGCTGGATGGTCACCGGCGTCGGCTGGGCGGGTGACGACCGATCGGGTGTCTGTGCGACCGCGCTCTCGTGCAGCGGCCCCGACCCGCTCGGCGGCGGGCCGGCCGACCTGGTGCTCATCGCCGAGCAGCCCGGCGTCGGGCTGGGCACGCGTTTCGCCGGCATTCCCGGCATCGATCCCGGCTATCTGATCGCCGAGGCGCTCGGCGACGGCGGTGGGCGGCCCGGACCGCACGCCAAGATCAAGGCCGGCGGGCATCCGACTCCACTGTGGTGTGTCAAGTCCCCGGAGGACCGGAGCGCCTATGTGAGTGAGGCCAAAGGAATGTGGCTCTATGCGGTAGCGTGGCCCGCAAGCGCGGGTTACTTCCTCGCCGAGCATGTCGTCCTGCACGACCTGTCGGACGGGATTCCGCCCGAGCTTGTGTACGGAGCGCCGTCGCCCTACCTGCACGGCCGGGTCTGACGTTTCGGGCTGACCTGCGGGAACGGTATCGGCTTTTCGGCCACAATGTTCACACTGAGCAGCGAAACTGATACCGTGAGTGTTGCCGCGGCGTCGACCGTACCCGCAACGGAGGAGCAGGCCCGCCATGATCAAGAAGGTACTCACCTGGCTTGGCATCGCATTCTTGATCTTCTTCATTGCGTTCAACCCGAACTCGGCCGCGGCCGTCTTCGAGTCGCTCGGTTCCACCATCGGGGACATCGCCCGCGGTTTCGGAACGTTCTTCACCAACCTCGTCGCTTAACATCGGCGCATGGGTCCTGGTGAGCCGCGGCAACCTGATGGTGAGGGTGCGCGTCGCCCTCAGGACGACGACGAGAACTTCGGTTACAACGATCCGGCCTTCTCCGACGACGGCCCGCAGTACGCCCGGGGCCGGGCCTCGGCGGACGGTCCGGGCTATTCGCCCAGCGCAGGGTACTCATCGGACGCCGGCTACTCGCCGAGCGCGGCCTACGGCGACGACTACGAGACGCGGGAGCAGGAACGCTACCGGGATCCCGGCGAGTACGAGCCTCCCGTCTTCACCGAGGAAGAGCTGCAGGGCCTCGGCGGGGACGGCGCGGGCGTCCCGGGTGGACCCCGGCGGGTGCTGCCGCTCGAGGACGAGCCGACCACACTGGTCTCCCGCTATCTCTTCCCGACCGAGCGCTACCGCGGCGAGTGGAAGCGGCACTGGATCCATCTGTCCACCCCGCTGCTGATCGGCATCGGCGCCACGCTGCTGCTCGGTTACCTCGCCGGCTTCCTCACCCGGCAGAACATCGACGGCCTGGTCACGGCCGCGGTGCTGATCTGGCTGGGCGTGATGGGCTGGGTCGCCTGGAAGGTCGGCGACTGGTACTTCGACCGCTTCATCCTCACCAACAAGCGGGTGATGGTGGTCAACGGCATCATCACCCGGCGGGTCGCGATGATGCCGCTGCTCCGGGTCACCGACATGAAATATGAACAGTCCGCGCTCGGCCGCATGCTGAGCTACGGCACGTTCGTGCTCGAGTCGGCGGGCCAGGACCAGGCGCTGCGCGAGGTCAAGCACCTGCCCAACCCCAACGAGCTCTACCTGCGGGTGGTGGAGGAGATGTACGAGCCGCAGGCGGTCGAGGCCCGGCTGGGCAAAGACGGTGACGCGGGCGACGACGCCTGACATCCGTACCCGCACCGTGGCGGCCACCCGATAGCGTCTGCGAGTGACCAGAATCGACCTGCACTGCCACTCGACCGCCAGTGACGGCACACTGACCCCGGCCGAGCTGGTCAGCGCCGCGGTCGAGGCGGGCCTCGACGTGATGGCCATCACGGATCACGACACCACGGGCGGGTGGGAGGAGGCCGCGGCGGCGCGGCCCGCAGGCTTGACTCTGGTACGCGGCGCCGAGCTCTCCTGCCGCTGGCACGGCGTCGAACCGGCGATCCCGCTGCACCTGCTCGCGTACCTGTTCGATCCGGCGGAGCCGCGGCTCGCCGCCGACCTCGCGCGGCTGCGCAGCGACCGTGAGCAGCGGGCCGAAAAGATCGTCGGCCGGTTGCGCGCCGACGGGGTGGACATCAGCTGGCCCGAGGTCAGCGGCTACGCGGCCGGCGGCTCGATCGGGCGGCCGCACATCGCCCAGGCGCTGATCCGTGCCGGGCTGGTCCGCACGACCGACGAGGCGTTCGCGTCCCGCTGGTTGGGCGCGCGCTACTTCGTACCCAAGGCTGATCTTGATGTTTTCGAGGCCGTGCGGGCGGTGCGCGAGGCCGGCGGGGTGACCGTGTTCGCCCATCCGAACGCCACCGTCCGGGGCCGCATCGTGCCGGACAAACTGATCGTCGACCTGGCCCGGGAAGGCCTCTTCGGACTCGAAGCCGACCACGAGGACCACACGCCGGAGCAGCGCGCGCACGTGCGCAAGCTGGCCGGCGAACTCGGCCTGGTCGTCACCGGGTCGTCGGATTTCCACGGTACGCACAAGACGGTGCGGCTAGGGGCCTTCACGACCGAGCTTGCCGCGTACGGGAAAATCGTGGCCGCCGCGACCGGAGTGCCCGTCCTGGGGTGACGGTTCTCGCAGTTCAAGGCGGTTCTCCGCGGCGCCGCCTAGGTTGGGCCCGTGGATCTTAAGTTGTTCGGCGAGGCCTTCGTGACCCTCCTGGTGATCGTCGACCCTCCGGGCATGGTGCCCGTCTTTCTCGCGTTGACCGGCACGATGCCGACCAAGGAACGTACGCGGGCGGGCACCCAGGCGGTCCTGCTCGCGCTCGGCGTGATCGTCATCTTCGCGGTCGCGGGGCAGACGCTGCTCGACTATCTGCACGTCCAGCTTCCGGCGCTGCAGGGCGCGGGCGGTCTGCTGCTGCTGCTCGTGGCCTTGCAGCTGCTCACGGGCAAGGTGGACGAGTCGGAGGACCAGGGCGGAACGGCCAATGTGGCGCTGGTGCCGATCGGCACCCCGCTGCTCGCCGGGCCCGGCGCGATCGTGGCGACCATGCTGTTCGTGCAGCGTGCGGACGGTGCCGGGGACTACACGATGATCGGCCTGGCCATCCTCGCGGTCATGTTCGCGGTGTGGCTGGTGCTCCGGTTCTCCGGCGGGATCGTCAAACTGCTGCGGCCCGCGGGGATCGAGGTGCTGACCCGGATCGCCGGTCTCCTGCTGGCGGCCATCGCGGTGCAGCTCGTCGCGGACGCGGTGGCGTCCTTCGTCAAGCTCTACGCCTGAGGGCCGCGGTCCTCGTCCGCCGCGGTCGCCCGGTCGGGCGGCGGTTTTGTCGGGGGATCCTGGCAGGATGGGGACGTGCCCAGGACCTCGCAGCGATCCGCCGCCGTACCCGAGCAGTTGGGGTTCGCCGGCATGCCCGAGCGCCTCTTCGTCTGCACGCCGAGCAAGCTCGGCGCCTACGCCGACTGCCCGCGGCGTTACCGCTACACCTATGTCGACCGGCCCAGCCCGCAGAAGGGACCGCCCTGGGCGCACAACTCGCTCGGCGCCAGCGTGCACACGGCCCTCAAGAACTGGTATGCCCTGCCGGCCGCCCGTCGCAGCACCGACGCCCTGCCCACGCTGCTGAAGGCGACCTGGGTGCGCGAGGGCTATCGCGACGTCGACCAGGAGCGCATCGCCTACCGCAAGGCCCTCGAGTGGCTGGAGACCTACGTCGCCGGGCTCGACCCGCAGGAGGAGCCGCTGGGCGTGGAGAGGGTGGTCGCCACCAAGACCGGCGTCCTCGCCTTCAACGGCCGGGCCGACCGCATCGACTCGCGCGCCGGCGAGGCCGTGATCGTCGACTACAAGACCGGGCGGTCGGGCCTCGACGCGGACGACGCCCGCGGGTCCCAGGCGCTGGCCCTCTATGCGTACGCGGCCCAGCGCGTGTTCCGCCGCCCGTGCCGGCGCGTCGAGCTGCATCACCTGCCGAGCGGCACAGTGGCGGCTCACCAGCACACCGAGGAGTCGCTGGCCCGCCAGATCGGCCGGGCCGAGGACACGGCCCGCGACATCATGGCGGCGGAGAAGGCGGTCGCAGCCGGGGCGGATCCGGACGCGGAGTTCCCGGCCAACCCGGGGACGTTGTGCGGGTGGTGCGACTTCCGGCGGACGTGCCCGGCGGGTGCGGAGGTGCAGGGGAAGGAGCCGTGGTCGGCCGTCGAGCATCTGGAGCGGGCGGGGTAGAGGCGGGGATGGCGGCGTACGGGTGTGGACGCCGCCCGAGTGAGCCCAGTCGGTTGTTGGTTGACCTTGCCGGTTTACCTGGATGTTGGCCGGTTGCTGCTTGGACTTTGCCGGTTTGCTCGGCCCTGCCGGTTCGTGCTTGGGCGGGGGGGGGGGGGGGGGGGGGGATTCGCCGGGGACGGGTTCTGTCCGGGGCAGCGGCGGTCGGGCGTCTCGGCTCAGGCCAGGCCGGCTCGTTGGAGGGCTTCGCGGCGCATCGGGGCGACGCGATACCGCTCCGGTAGGGCGGCGAGTCCCGCTTTCATCAGCAACCGGATCGCGCGTACGGAGAGGTCCGCCGACAGGTCGGTCGTCGGCCAGCCGAGGCCGCCGAACATCTTGCGCGCCCAGGGCGGGAGCAGGGCGACCGCCGTGGCCGCGATGCCGAAGTACGCCCAGCGCGCGGGGCCCAGCGTCAGCCCGAGGCGCAGCGGGCGGCTTCCCCACGACGCGGGCACCGGTGGAACCGTGAGGAAGAAGGCCGTCTCCGCGCTGTCCCGGGTCAGCCCCAGCCCCGGCTTCATCGCCTCGAAATAGTCGGCGACGTCGGCCGCCGTCGCGGGAACGGTGGCGGGATCGAGCCCGACGAGCTCGGCGGCACGCAGCTGCTCGGTGTAGTAACCGTCGACCTCGTCGTCGGTGAGACTCAGCCCCGCGCGCCGGGCCGTCGTCAGGAACGACTCCACCTCGGTCACGTGCACCCAGCGAAGCAGGTCCGGCTCGTCGATGCGGAAGACCTCACCCGTACGCGGATCGGTCGCGGTCATCCGGGCATGCAGCCGCCGGATCCGGCTCGCCGCGCGCTCGGCCTCGGCCGTGGTGCCGTAGAGGAGGGTTTCCACGTACTCCGAGGTGCGCTCGAGACGTCCCCACGGGTCCGAGCGATAGCCGGAATTCTGCGCGATAGCCGCCACGGCTCTCGGATGAAGGGCTTGCAGATAGAGGGAGCGAAGTCCGCCGAGGGCGACGATCGGTTCCCGGTGCAGCTTCCAGGTGACCGAATGGGGACCGAACAGCCCAAGGTCGTCATCCGTGGTCATGCCCTCCAGCGTGCCACGGGAGGAGTGAATTTGAACAGGTTCAGAGTTTGCGCGCTCGTGAGTGGCACCACGCCGCACCGGGACTGACCGCTGCGCCCGCTGCAAATCGTGCTCTCTACCCCAGCACCTGCTGCCGGTTCTGCTTGTTCTCCTGCTGCCGCTGTTGCTGAGGCTGCGACCGGTGGTGTCTGATGCCGACGTTGGGTTGCGGGGGCCATGGGGGCGCGGTGCTGACGAGCTTCGTGGCTGCAGAGTCTTACGCGGCCCGTCGTGCCGATGAACCGGATCGATCCGGTAAGCGTTAGCGCGAGCAGGGGGATGTTCCCGGCTCGAGTTGGCCCTAGGCTGGCGCCATGATTGTTTAACGTTCAAGGAGGCTGACCGTGTTCGACCAGATAAACGGCCTGCCCGTCCACGCCCTCGTGCTCCACGCGGCGGTCGTGTTCGTGCCGCTCCTGGCCCTGGTGGCAGTGGTTTACGCGTTCGTGCCGAACTGGCGGGCGAAGGTCGGCTGGGCGGCGATCCTGCTGGCCGTCGCTGCCCCGTCCTCGGCCTTCGTGGCCAAGCAGTCGGGCGCCGAGCTGCACGACCGCCTCGTCGCGAACGGAATGACCGGCCCGTCGCTCGCCAAGATCGATGAGCACGCGGGCTTCGGCACGATGACGTTCTACTACTCGCTCGCTCTGGGCATCGTGACTCTCGTCTTGGTGATCCTGACGCTCAGGACCGAGGCGCGCCGCCTGCCCCGGGTGGCCGACCTGGTTCTTGGGGTGATCGCGCTGGTGCTCGCCGCGGTGTCCGGTTACTACGTTTTCATGACCGGTGACTCGGGAGCGCAGGCAGTCTGGGGCTCTTAGTTCCGGCAATCGCCGTCCCGGCCGCCCTGTGGGGTGGCGGCCGGGACGGCGTCGCCTTTCAGGGCCACCGTGCCGGGCCGCGCCTTTCAGGACGATCCTCCCGGGGCCGCCTCTCGGGACCAGTCTTCCGGGGTCGCCTTTCCGGACCAGTCTTCCGGGGTCGCCTTTCCGGACCAGTCTTCCGGGGTCGCCTTTCCGGACCAGCCTCCCGGGATGGCCTCCCGGACCAGCCTCCCGGACCAGCCTCTCGGACCAGCCTTCAAGGGCCGTTTGCCGGTCGACCCGTCTACCCGTCTACCCGTCGACCGGCCTCCTGGTCGACCGACCTGCCCGTTGACCCGTTCGCCGGTCGACCCGTTCGCCGGTCGACCCGTTGCCGGTCGACCCGCGTGCCGGTCGACCCGCGCGGTCGACGTCAGAAGAGTGTGCGGGCGCAGAGCAGGAACATGACGATCAGAGCTATCGCGCCCGCCACCAGTCCGACGCCGTAGGTCATGGTCCGGGCCGCGCCTTCGGCGTCGTCCAGGGCTTCCATGTCCTGAGCCGGCATGCTTCGTGGCGGTGGTGGCTCCGACACGACCGGAGGGCGCCAGTGCGGAGACGCCGGCGCCGGGCGTGGAGGCCCCTCGTAGGCGGGCGGCTTGGGCTCGGGGGCGGGCGCCGGACGCTCGGCGCCGAACGGGTCTCCGGCCTCCGCGTCGGGCCGCTGCCAGTACGCGTCGTCATCGGATCCGGTCGAGGCGCTCACGTTCATCGACGCTACATCCATCGGGTGCCGACAGCTCGCGCGACGCGGCTTACCCTCATACCGTGGACATCCTTGACGAACCCGACCGCGACGCCGACGCCGAGCGCACCGTGGACTTCGAGTCCGAGGAGACGCCGCTGCTCCCGGAGCAGACCCGCGACGACACGGAACGAGGCTGGGGATACAGCAGCTCCGCCGATTCCAACGACGATCGGCTGCTGGAGGACCGGCCGCCGCACTGGGGCTGACCAGGGCGGAGCCGACGGGTTCCGTGAGGGCCCAGGTGCTCGGGTCATGTCGCCCGGTGGGTCCTTGGTGTGAAGGGTGGGCGGGGACGCGTCCCGCGGCCGGGCATGGGCGGTAAGGACGTCCAGGGGTCGGCCACACGTCGCCGGGCCCGACCATGCCAGCGCTGCGGCCGTTGCCAGCAGCGCCGCCAGTGCGGCCAGGCGGAGCAGGAATTTTCCCGCTCGCCTGCGCCGGCGTACCGGAGCGAGGTCGGGTTCTGGACGGGTCTTTTTCGGAGTGAGCCACACGCCGCGAAAGCTAGCGGTCTCCAGGCCATGGAGGAGCGGGGCCTGTGGATAACTGCCGGTTGTGGATAACTCCGAGGATCGTGTGCCCGGCCGGTAGAAAGGAATGGCACGCGGCGTTCCGGCCGTCGAGGCGCCATACCGAGATGAGGACCGAGCTCGGCTCAGGGTGGAGCTGAGCTGGAAGATGACGAGCTCAGCAAGCCCCTGAGTCCAGGCAGAGCGCTCCTGGGCTCAGGCTGGCTTCAGCTCGGCTGGTGCTTGCTCACCCCGTGCCTGCGCTCAGGCCGTGCCTGCGCTCAGGCCGTGCCTGCTCGGGCGGTGTGAGGCAGCCGGCGCCTGAGCAGGACGACACGCGAGCTCGGGCGGACGACAGTCACTCAGGCGGGCCCGTCAACCGGGTGGACGTCAGCCCGGGCGTCAGCTCTGGTGGGACGTCAGCCCGGGCGTCAGCTCTGGTGGGACGTCAGCCCGGGCGTCAGCTCTGGTGGGACGTCAGCCCGGGCGTCAGCTCTGGTGGGACGTTGGCTCCGGGCGGGCGTCAGCTGGGTGGACGTCAGCTCGGCGGGCGTCGGCTGGGTAGGCGTCAGCTATCCAGGCGGGCGTCCGCTGATGGTGGACGTCAGCTACCCGGGCGGGCGTCAGCTGGTGGACGTCTGTTCGGCGGACGCCTGCTGGGGCGGGTGTCAGCTCAGGCGGGTGTCGACGCGGTGGAGGGCGTCTTCGCCGGAGCGGGCGAGGGAGAGGGAGAGGAGGCCGCTGGTGTCGACGTGGTGGATGACGTCGAGGACGACTCCGACTTGCTGTCGGACGACGAGGTCGAGGACGTCGTCGACTTGTCCGAGCTGCCGTTGCCCGAGCGGGAGTCGTTGCGGTAGAAGCCGGAGCCCTTGAAGACGATGCCGACCGAGTTGAAGACCTTGCGGAGCTTGCCGTTGCAGGCCGGGCACTCGGTCAGTGCCGGGTCGGAAAAAGACTGCACCCTCTCGAGCTGCTCCCCGCACTCGGTGCATGCGTACTGGTACGTGGGCACTGGTCCTCCGCGTCGCTCTCGATTGCTGGCACTCGCCGACTACGAGTGCCAATGCTGCGTCATCGGAGTTTATTTCGTCCAGTCCAGGCTTTCGTTGAGGCCCTCGGCAGGTGTGATCGTGGCGCGTACGCGGCGGTCGTGCGGCTCGGCCGGGACCTCGGCGAGGAGCTCTCCGTCGTGCAGCAGGGCGACGGTGAACGCCGAATCGGGGACACGGGCGAGGGCGCGGTCGTAGGAGCCGCCGCCCCTGCCCATGCGGACACCACGGCGGTCGACGGCGAGCGCGGGTACGACGACCAGCTCCGCCTCGGAGACGGCTGCGGTGCCGAGCCGTGGCTCCGCCGGCTCGAGGAGTCCGCGCGGGCCGGGACGCAGGGACGACGGGCCTTCGTAGGGTGCCCAGTCCAGGTCGCCGTCCGGCAGTAGGACGGGCAGGAGCACCGAGGCCGTGGGTGCTGCGCGGCGGAGCGCCTCGGGGAGATCCGGGCCGCCGGGTTCGGCGCCGATCGGCGCATAGGTGGCGATGACTGTGGGTGATTGGCGGCGTACGAGGGCTTGGAGGGTCTGCTGGACCCGTCCGGCCGCTCGAGAGAGGGTTTCGGGCGTTCTTGATCTACGCAAAGCTAGGAGTTGACCGCGGAGAGCCACCTTCGCGGCTCCGGGGCTTTCCGCATCACGGGTGAAATCGGACATGCAACACCCCCTTTGTAAAACCGGCAAACGGTGCGCACTATGTCAGCATCGCTCCAAAGAAGGCCGCTTCCAGGAGGTCGTGTGACTCTGCGTGGCCGACTCACTACGGCCTTTCTGGCGGTCGTGCTCGGCCCGGTCCTGCTCGGATCCTTCTTCGTGGGGATGACCGTGTCCACGGTGAGCCGGGAGCGGACGGTCGAGCGGCTCGATCATGCCGCAACCACGGTACGGAGTGCGATGGGTGCCTTGTGCGGTCAGCTCCAGGCGGTGGCCGACGCCGTCGCGGTGCTCCCCGAGGACGCCAGGAGGTCGGCAGCGGATCAGATGGTGACCCGGGGGCTGGCCGCCGAGGTCCGGATCCTGAGCCCCGCCCCGGTAGGCGGAGGCCCATCCGGGCACGGCGAGCCCGAACGCGGGCAGGCCGACGACGGCAACGAGAAAGTGGGCGGGAAAGCCGAGGAAGCAGCGAGAGAGGGCGCAATAGGGCAGCAGCCCGTAGTAGGAGAGCAGACGGCGGCGGGGCAGCAGGGGGCGGCAGGGCAGCAGGCGGCGGCGGAGCTGCACGCGGCGTCAGGGCAGCGGGGCGCGGTAGGGCAGCAGGGCGCGGCGGGACAGGACGCGATAGGGCAGCAGGGCGCGGCCGGGGAGCAGGGCGCGGCGGGACAGGGCGCGGCGGGACAGGGCGCGGCAGCGGAGGGTGAGGCAACCGAGGGCCACGCGGGGAAGGGCGAGGGTCCGGCAGCGGGACCCCAGGGCAGCCAAGGCCGAGCCGAGGAGCGCGACTGCGCAGGCCCCCCCGCAGCCGCAACCCCCGGTGCGAGCATCACCGCCGTCACCGCGAGCGCTGTGGAGGGCGATGTCGCCGTTGTCGCCGTGGCCCGGGCGGACCAGGACTTCATCCAGCGCCTCGCCCACACCAGCGGCGCCGCCGTCGGCCTGAACCGCAGTGCCGCCGATGCGTGGACAACCGTGCCGCGCGGCGGGGTGTCGGCGCGGGCGATCGCGAGCGGTCCCGGCCAGCCCCTTCCGCTTGTCGTCGCGGTGCCGGGGCGGACGCCGTTCCCGCTCTACGCCCTGCTCGTCGCCGCCGTCTTAATCGTGGCCGGTGTCGCGATCGTTGTCGCGCGGTGGCTCGCGCGCTCCACCACCCGTCCGCTCGAGGAGCTCGCCTGGGCCGCCGGCAAGGTCGCCGACGGCGAGCTCGGCGTACGGGTGCCGGTGCGGCGGGACGACGAGATCGGGCGGCTCGCGGGGACCTTCAACCGGATGACGCGTGAGCTGCAGGCGTACGTGCAGGCGCTCACCGCCAGCCGTGACCAGCTCCGCGGGCATCTCGCCATCCTGGGCGACACCCTCTCCAGCACCCACGACGTGGACCGCATCCTCCGGGTGATCCTCCGGACCGCCCTGTCCGCGAGCGGTGCCCGGGCCGGGATCGTGCTGCTCACCGATCCGGCCACCGGCGATCTGGTCGCCCGGTGTGCCGAGGGGCTCACCGGGCGGTGGGACGTGCCGGACGACGAGCTGCCCACGCTGCGGGTGCCGCGCGGGCGCGGGATTCTCGGTGCCGTCGCCGCCGGTGGGGAACCGCGCCGCGGGTTCTGCGGCCTCGGGGGCGGCGTCGTCGACGAGCCGGCCTGCCGGACGTACGTGGCGGTGCCGATCTGTGCGCCGGCGACCGCGGGTGATCCGCTGGTGCCGCCGGAGTGGGACACGGCGGGGCATCCGGCCACGCTGGGGGTGCTCGCACTGTACGACCGGCTCGGCACCGACGAGTTCGACGACGCCGACCTGCTGATGCTGCGTACCTTCGCCGGGCAGGCCGGGGTCGCCGTGCACAACGTGCGGATGCACGAGGAGGCGCAGCGGCTTTCGCTCACGGACCCGCTCACCGGCTTGTGGAACTACCGTTACCTGCGGGAGTCGTTGCGCCGCGAGGTGGAGCGGGCCAACCGGTTCGGGCGGATGCTCACCGTGCTGGTGCTGGATCTCGACCACTTCAAAGAGGTGAACGACCGGTACGGGCACGCCGCCGGGGACGCCGTGCTGGGAGAGTTCGCGCGGCGGGTCCGGCTGGGGCTTCGGGAGGTCGATGTGGCGTTCCGGCAGGGCGGTGAGGAGTTCGTGGTGTTGCTGCCCGAGACCGACGCGTACGGCGGCATCATCGTCGCCGAGCGCCTCGGGGCCGCGGTGCGCGACCATCCGGTGGTGATCGATGGCGGGCGGTCCGGCTCGGTCGGGCGGTCCGCCGCCGAACGGGTGGCGATCAGCGTCTCCATCGGGATCGCCGTGTATCCCGAGCACGGCGCGTCGGCCGAGCGGGTGCTCGCCGCCGCCGACGACGCGCTGTACGCGGCGAAGAACGCGGGCCGGGACACCTACCGACTCGCCGAGGCCCAGGTCCCCACCGAGGGCGCGGCCGGCACGCCGCCGCAGGCCGGCGACGCTGGGATTCCTTGCGAGGCGATGCGGCCGGCAGACACCGGCGGGACCCCTCCCGACGTGACGCGGGTGGGCAGCAGTGCGGAAGCTTCCGCCGAGACGACGCTGGCAGCGGGTGGTGCCGGACGAAGCGCTCCTGTGACGCAGGCATCGGTTTCGGAGGGAGTCGACGAAGGGCAATTCGACCATCCGGAATCCATGCCGGGCGCGTCCGGCGGGCCACAACCGCCGCGGCAGAGCCGTGGCCGATAGTCTCGCGGAATGTCCGGGCACGAACTCAGCAAAGGTGCGGTGACCCTCACATGACCACGCAGGCGCAGGCGACCGGCCGTCGGGCCGTCAAGGCCGTCATTCCGGCGGCCGGGCTGGCCACCCGATTCCTTCCGGCCACCAAGGCCGTACCCAAGGAGCTGTTGCCGGTCGTGGACCGCCCGGTCCTTCAATACATCGTGGAGGAGGCGGCGGCCGCGGGAATCACCGACGTGCTGCTGGTGACCGGGCGCGGCAAGACCTCCATGGTCGACCACTTCGACCGGCGGCCCGACGTGGAGGCGCGGCTGGAGGAGAAGGGCGACACCGAGCGGCTCGCCGCAGTTCGCCGCACCAGTGAGCTCGCCGACATCTACACCTGCCGGCAGGGTGAGCCGCTCGGCCTCGGGCACGCCGTCGGGGTGGCCGCCTCGCACGTCGGCGACGAGGCCTTCGCCGTGCTGCTCGGTGACGAGTTCGTCGCGGAGGACGATCCGCTGCTGCCGGCCATGCTGGACCTGCAGGCCGAGACCGGCGGCATCGTCCTCGCGTTCATCGAGGTCGCACCCGAGGAGACCAGCCGCTACGGCATCGCGTCCGTCGAGCCGGAGCCGGGCCGCCCCGAGGGCGTGGTGAAGGTCACCGGCCTGGTCGAGAAGCCGTCGCCCGCCGAGGCGCCGAGCAACCTGGCGGTCGTCGGGCGCTACGTGCTGCCCGCCGCCATCTTCGAGGCCATTGCGCAGACCAAGCCGGGCAGCGGCGGCGAGATCCAGCTGACCGACGCCATGGCCCAGCTCCTCGCCGACGGGGTGCCGGTGCACGGCATCGTCTACCGCGGGCACCGCTACGACACCGGGATGCCGCTGGGCTACCTGCAGGCCGTGGTTCAGCTGGCGGCCCAGCGGCCCGACGTCGGCCCCGAGTTCCGCCGGTGGCTGACCGACTTCGTGGCCACGCACATCGGCGGTGCCCAGGGATGACAGCCACGGCCGATGCCGAGGCGGCCGCCAACGAGCTGATGCCTCTCGCCGAATACCTGGGCAGCGTGCTGCGCAGGCTTCGAGCGCTGCCTCCGCTCGACCTCGACCTCACCCAGGCGCACGGCAACGTCCTCGCCAACGACGTGCTGGCCCCGCACCCGTACCCCGCCTTCGACCAGGCGGCGATCGACGGGTACGCGGCCCGCTGGGAGGACCTTGCCGCCGCCGGGCGGATCGGTTCGCACCCGTCCTTCGGCGCGTTCGAGGGCGGGCTGCGCCCGGTCCGGCTCAACGTCGTCGGAGACCTGGGTGCGGCCAGCTGGCGGCCGGTCCGGCTGACCCCGGGAACCTGCTTCTCGGTGGCGGCGGGCGCTCCCCTGCCGCTCGGCGCCGACGTCGTCGTGCCGGTGCACTGGACCGACCAGGGCATGGCCGCGGTGGAGATCCTGCATGCGCCGAAACGCGGATCCGGGGTACGGCGGGCCGGGGACGAGCTGCCCGTCGGGCGGGTGCTGGCCTCCGCCGGCTCGTACGTGACGCCCGCGATGGTCGCCGTGTTCGCCGCCTCCGGCATCGGGCACGTGGTCGTGCGGCCCAGCCCGCGGGTGGTCGTGGTGGCCACCGGTGACGAGCTCGTCGACGTGGGCCGGCCCAGCCAGCCGGGGCAGGTGGTGGACGCCAACTCGCACGCGCTCACCGCCGCCGCGGTCGAGGCCGGCGCGCTCGCGTACCGGATAGGCATCTGTGACGACGACCCGGAGAGCCTGCGGGGGTTGCTCGAGGACCAGACCCTGCGGGCCGACCTGATCATCACCACCGGAGGCACGGGTACGGGGCCGGGCGACATGCTCCGCCGCGTCCTCTCCCGGCGCGACCACGGGCGCGGTGCGGTCGAGTTCACCGACGTGGCGCTCTGCCCGGGCGCCGCGCTCGGCTTCGGCACGGTCGGCGGCGAGGAGGTGCCGGTCGTCTGCCTGCCGGGTGAGCCCGGTGCGGCCCTGATCGGTTTCGAGGTGCTCGCCCGGCCCGTCATCCAGCTGCTCGCCGGCTCCGAGCCCGTCTTCCGGCCCAGCGTCAAGGCACACCTGCTCGAGACGGTCTCGTCGCCCGGCGGGCTGCGCGAGTTCCGTCCCGCGCACGTCGCCGAACGGCGCGGCGGCGGCTATACGGTCCAGCCGCTCGCCGGTGGGCCGTACACTCTCTCCGGCCTGGCCGAAGCCAACGGTCTGCTGGTGCTGGGCGAGCGGGTCACCGCGGCCGCGGCCGGGTCGACCGTCGACGTGTTGCTGCTCGACCGGAGGCGATGATGTGGGGGTCCATGCCCGGATGGCCTGCCGTCCTGGCGGACGGACCCGTGGTGCTCCGGCCCTACCGCCGCGGTGACGCGCGGGCCTGGTCGGAGGTCCGCGTCGCCAACGAGGCGTGGCTCAGCCCGTGGGAGTCGGCACCGCCCGGGCCGTGGGCGGACATGAACTCGCCGCGGGCCTACCTCTACGTCTACCGGGACATGAAGCGGGCCGCGCGGCGCGGCGACAGCATGCCGTTCGCCGTCTGCCTGCGGCAGGACGACGGTGAGGAGCGCCTGGTCGGCCACATCAACCTCGGCAGCATCGTGCGCCGGGCGTTCGGTTCCGCGTACGTCGGCTACTGGGTCGATTCCCGCGTCGCCGGTCGCGGCGTGATCCCGACGGCCCTGGCGCTCGCCGTGGACCACGCGTTCGGGCCGGCCGGGCTGCACCGCGTGGAGATCAACATCAGGCCGGAGAACGGGCCCAGCCGGCGGGTCGTCGAGAAGCTCGGGTTTCGCGAGGAGGCGTACCACCCGCGCTACATGCACATCGACGGCGCCTGGCGCGATCACCTCGGGTATGCCATGACCAGCGAGGAGGTCGCGAGTGAGGGCGGCCTGCTGGCGCGGTGGCGCAGGTTGCGTACCACAGCAAAATGATCATCCAAGGCTCACCGGCCCGGCGCGGCGCGGCGATTTCCGCAGCTCTCGCCCGTAATCTCGGGGAGATTGCGACTTTTTCGTGACCGGGCGTCGCCAGCTCGGCACGGTCTGAGGCTGACGGGAGGGGTGAGGGTGCCGACCTCGGTGCTCCTCGCCGTCCTCGCCGCGGCCGGGTTGCTCGCCCTCGCACCGGCCCTCGTCCGCCGGTACGACGCCACCGAGCGCCTGGCCGCGGAGCGGGCGTCGTCGACGGCTCGGGTGCTGCAGCGCCGCCGTCGGCTCCGCACCGTGCCCGGACGCCGACCGGTCAACCCCGGTCGCCAGTACATGGTTACGTCGCGGACCCTAACGGGTGATCTCCCGCCGGACACCGCCGTCCCGGCGCCCGCGGCCCCGGTGTCCGGGGCTCCCGACTCGGCCGCGCCGGCGTCGGGTGCCCCTCTCCCGGGCGCGCCGGTGTCCGGCCCGCCGGCCCGGCGGCTGCGCGTGGTGCCGTCGCGGCGCCCGGTACGCCGCCGTCCGCTGCGCCGGCAGACCCCGGCCGTGGTCCGCCGACGCCGGGTCTTCGCCGCCCTGCTGCTGCTCAACGTGATCGAGCTGGTCGGCGTGCTCGCGGTCGGCCCGGGATTCTGGATCAGCTTCGCGGTGACCGGCACCCTGCTCGGCGTCTACCTGGTGCACCTGCGCAACCGCGCCATCGCGGACCGCCGGCGCCGCCGGATCGAGGCACGCGAGGCCGCCTGGCTGGCGGCGCGGCAGGCGGAGGTGCGGCGCGAACAGGCCCGTCGGGCGGCCGCCCGCAGAGAGGCCCAGCGCCGACTCGCGGCCCAGCGCGAGGCGGTCCGCCGTACGGCGATGGGCCTGGACCGCGACTCCTCCGAGCTGCCGGCGGCGGTCAACGGCGCGTCGGTCTCCTACCGTCGTGCCGGAGGGCTCCGCGGCCGCGCCTACGAGGCCGGCGGCCGGGGCGCATACCCGGCCTGACGGGGAGCCGGGCGGGCGGATGCCCGGCCGCAGACGAGGATCGCCGCCGCCACGCGGAGGGGGTGATTCGCGGGGCGGGCGGGGGACCTGTTAGCCTAGCTGCGGTCCTGAGGGACCGGGGGGCTGTGGCGCAGTCCGGTAGCGCACCTCGTTCGCATCGAGGGGGTCTGGGGTTCAAATCCCCACAGCTCCACCCCAACGCAAAGGCCATCTCCGTTCGCCGGAGATGGCCTTTCGTCGTTCCGGCCCCGCGGTCAGGCGGCGGGGGTCAGCTTGCGGCGCTCGATGGCCTGCTGGAGCTCGGCGACCAGGCGCCGGGGCGACAGGGGCTTCGCCAGGTAGCCGTCCGCGCCCGAGCCGAGGCCCGCGTTGATGTCGTGCATGTGCGAGTTGGCCGAGACCATCAGCACCGCCGCGTTGCTGACCTCCGGGTTGCTGCGGACGAGCTGGCACAGTTCCATGCCGTTGAGGGCCGGCATCCGTACGTCGGTCACGATGCCGACCGGGCGGGCGACCTTGATGATGCGGGCCGCGGTGCTGCCGTCCTTGGCGCCGACCGTGGTGTAGCCCGCCCGTTCCAGGGCGAACGTGATCATGTCGCGCAGGTCCGGGTCGTCCTCGGCGACGAGGATCAGGTTCTCGTTCATGGTTGCTGACATCGGCGGGCCCGGGCGATCCGGCAGCAAGATCCGGGTTGCATCCGGGGAGTAGCCGCGGGGGTCGGTATGGTCTTTGTGACACATCGATCACGCTGAGGATCCGCGCGTCCTCGTGGCATTGCCCGGCCGGGGTAGCAGACTGCACGAATGCTGGGACGAAACTCATCGCACTTCTGGGGCGTGGTGCTCGAGACTCCCGATCCGCTGGCGCTGGCGGAGTTCTATGCGGCCCTGATGGACTGGAAGATCGTCAAGGAGGAGCCGGACTTCGTGGCCGTGGCACCTCTCGGCGATCACGTCGAGTACCTGGCCTTCCAGCGCTCGCCCGACTACGAGCAGCCGACGTGGCCCAACAAGGCGCACAAGCAGCAGATGATGATGCATCTCGACATCGAGGTGCCCGATCTGGAATCCGCGGTGAAGAGCGCCACGGCGGCGGGCGCGACGGAAGCGGATCATCAGACCCAGGACACCGTACGGGTGATGCTCGATCCGGACGGGCACCCCTTCTGCCTGTACGTCGACACCGAGGCCTAGGTCGTCATTTTTCCGTTGTAGTGGTTACGACCGATCGGTTGACCGGCGGTCAGGGCACCGGATCATCAGCGATATGACCTCGTTCATCGCTCAGCTCAGCGACTCTCACCTCACCACCGGGCCGTTGGGGGGCGGTCCGGCTGCCGGCCTCCAGCTCGCCCTGGCCCGCGTCATGGCGCTCGATCCGCGGCCCGACTGCGTCGTCGTCACCGGCGATCTCACCGACAACGGCCGCGAGGAGGAGTACGCCGCCCTCAAGGAGGTCATCGGCGACTTCCCGCTGCCACTGCACCTGACCACCGGCAACCACGACGACCGGGACGCCATGGTCAAGGCGTTCGGTGGCGAGCCCTTCTACGCCGTGGACTATCCCGGGTTCACGCTGGTCGCGCTCGACTCGCTGATCCCCGGCTCGCCGGCCGGGCGGCTCGGTGCGGACCAGCTCGAGTGGCTCGACGCGGTGCTGGCCACGCGCCCGGGAGTGCCGGCGATGATCGCGCTGCACCATCCGCCGATGCCCATCGGCATCCCGTTCCTGGACGGCATGCGCCTGCTCGACGGGGACCGGCTGCGCGAGGTCGTCTCCGCGCACGACAACGTCGCGCGGATCATGGCGGGGCACGTCCACCGGCCGGTCACCGCCGCGTTCGCCGGCTCGGTGTTGACCGTGGGCCCGAGCACCTGGCGTCAGGCCGGGCTGCTGCTGAGCTCCGACGCCCCACCCGGGTACGTGGCGGAGCCCACCGGCTTCCTGTTGCACATGCTCTCCGGCGACGACTGCGTGACCCACACCGTCCAGGTCAGCCACGCCGCTGCTCTGCTCGGCGCATACTGACCGCCGCTCGGCGCAGCGATCATCGAAGTGTCGTACCCCCGCTATACGGTCGATGTTCAGCGGGAAGGGGAGACCGATGATCGACCACGTCGTTCTCGGGGTGCATCACCTCGACGAGAGCCGGCACTTCTACGAGCATGCCCTGCGTCCGCTCGGTCTCAAGGTCGTGATCACCGGACCCGAGATGATCGGTTTCGGGGACGACAGCGGACGGCCGTTCTTCTGGCTGGCCGTGCGCGAGCCGACGCACCGGGTGCACGTGGCGTTCACGGCGGCGGACCGCGCGGCGGTCGACGCCTTCCACGCCGCGGCGCTGCACGCGGGCGGGGTCGACAACGGTCCTCCGGGGCTGCGGCCGCATTATCACGAGAACTACTACGGCGCGTTCGCGTTCGACGCGGACGGCAACAACATCGAGGCGGTCTGCCACCGGCCGGCCTGACCGCACCGGCGGTCGCACCGGCGGTCGCACCGGCGACCTCGACGGGGGACTGGCCGCGGGACGGCGATCCGCTGCCGGTGAGCGACGGCACCAGCGCTGCTGCCGTCAGCGGTCGCGCCGAGGGTGAGGGCTGCGCGGGGCGTGGTGGTGGCGGCCGTAAGTTCGCGGGCCGCGCGGGGCGCGCGGGGCGCGGTGGTCGCGGGCCCAAGTTCAGGGGCTGCATGGATCGTCGTGGTCGCGCAGGAGTGGGCGGCGCGGGATCGTCCAGGTCGCGGGCGAGTGGGCGGCGCGGGATCGTCGTGGTCGCGCAGGAGCGGGCGGCGCGGGATCGTCCAGGTCGCGGGCGAGCGGGGTTGGGGGCGTCGTGGTGGTCGCGGCTGGGAGGCCGGGGGCGCTGCGCGGGTCGTCGGGTCCGGCCGAGCCGATGACGGGTGACAGCGGGAGCAAGATGGCCGAAATGCCAGTATTGCTACTTCTGGGTGGTACCTCTGTAGTCAGTCTCGGAGGTGACCGCCATGCAAGCGCCCCTGCCCACGAACGAAGCCGACCGGCTCGCCGCCCTTTATGAACTCGACATTCTCGACTCCGCACCCGAGAAGGACTTCGACGACATCGTCGCGCTGGCCTCCACGGTGTGCGGCGTACCGACGGCCCTCGTCTCGCTCGTCGACGCCCATCGGCAGTGGTTCAAGGCGCGGATCGGCACCGATCTGGCGGAGACCCCGCGCGACCAGTCGTTCTGCGCCCACAGCATTCTGGGCAAGGACCTGATGGTCATTCCCGACCTGACCCAGGACGAGCGGTTCGCCGATCATCCGGACGTCGTCGGAGACCGGGGGTTCCGGTTCTACGCCGGTGCGCCGCTGATCACCACGGGCGGGTTCGCGCTCGGCTGCCTGTGCGTCTTCGACACGCATCCGCGGCGGCTCGACGGCGAGCAGCTCCAGGCCCTGCGCGCGCTGGCGCGGCAGGTCACGTCTCAGCTCGAGCTGCGGCGGTATGCCTCCACGCTGGCCAACACCACGGCCCGCCTGCAGGAGCTGGAGCGCCGCAAGGACGATCTCGCCGGGCTCGTCGGTGGGAAGCTGCGCGCGCCGCTGCGGCTGATGCGGTCGTACCTGGCCGACCTCGGCAACAAGGGAGTGCACGACCCGGAGCTGGCCGACCTCGTGGGCCGGGCCACCGCCGCGCACGTGCGCGGGCTGACCGACCTGCTCGACCACCTGGCCTCCATGGCCGAGGTGGGGCACGGCGCCGACAGCCTGCACATGCGCGAGATCGACCTGACCCGGCTCACCCAGCGGGCGGTCGAGGCGGTGCGGCCCATCGCCGCCAGCAAGCAGATCTGGATCCTCAACCACGCCGGCGGGCCGTCGCTGCCGATCATCGCCGATCCCGTACGCCTGGAGCAGGTCCTCATGCAGTTGCTCTTCGCCGCGGTGAAGTACACGCCGGCCGGCGGGCGGGTACGCGTCGGCACCGAGATGGAGTCGGGACCGGCGGTGCGGCTGGACGACATGGATATGCCGGACGGTCTGCGTCCCGACCTCTTCCCGCACCTGTACTACGGCACGATCTCCCACCCGACCGCGGAGCCCGGACCCGACCAGGGCCTGGCCGTGGCGAAACGCATCCTCGACGCCCACCACGCCACGGTCGCGCTCTCCGACCGCCCGGGTGACGGCACGTCTCTGCACGTGGTCTTCCCCATCGCGGAGAAGGAGAGGGAGCTGGAGCTGGTCGGCGTGTGACGGCTCGTTGCGGATCCGCTCCCGCCCGGCTGCAGTTCGGGCGGGAGCGGACCCGTTCGGGGGGTGACGCGGTCCTGACGCGAGCCCGTCAGGACCGTCCGGACACCCCCCGGGCCCCGTGCGTGAAGCCGGGGCCGGAGCCGCCGCCCGGGGGCGAGCCGGCCGACGGAAGATCTTCGGGCGGCAGGACGAGGCCCTGCGGGTTCGGGCTCTGCGCCGGCACCGGCGGGCGGGCCGTCGCCCGGCCCGCCGCCGGATGCGTTCCCGGCGGCCGCTGGTCGCGGCTCGGCGGCCAGGTGTCCACGGCCGGGGCGACGCTCTGCTGCGGCAGGATCACCGTGTTGCCGGCGGGCACGGCCTGGACCCCGGTCAGCCCGGCCCGGTGCAGCTTGTGCCAGCGCAGCCGGGCGCCGGTCATGGCGGTCAGCGCGGACTGGATCAGCACCAGGTACATCAGCTGCCGGTACGCGAACTGCTGCAGCGGCAGCCGCCACAACGGCCGCAGCGACTCCCGGTCGAACCGGAACGCGACCGCCGCGGTGAACATCTGCAGCGCCAGCATCCCGAGCCAGGCCGCGACCGTGGCGCCCAGCTCCCAGAACACGATGCCGTACAGCAGCATGATGTCGACCACCGGCGCGAGCATCGGCAGCGCCACCCCGAAGAGCGCGAGGAACGGCAGCCCGACCCGGCCGAAGCGGCCCGAGTCGCCGGTGTCGGTCAGCGCCCCCCGGTGCTTCCACATCGCCTGCATGGTCCCGTAGCTCCAGCGGTACCGCTGCCGGTAGAGCTGTTCCAGCGTCGCGGGCGCCTCCGTCCACGCCCGGGCGCGCTCCTCGTAGACGACCCGCCAGCCGGCCCGGCACAGCGCGATCGTCACGTCGGTGTCCTCGGCGAGCGTCTCGTCGCTGATCCCGCCGACCTCGGCCAGCGCCGTACGCCGGAACGCCCCGATCGCCCCGGGCACGGTCGGCATGCAGTTGAGCACCTCGTAGAGCCGGCGGTCGAGGTTGAAGCCGATCACGTACTCGATGTGCTGCCAGGCCGAGACGATGTTCTCCCGGTTGCCGACCTTGACGTTGCCGGCGACCGCGCCGACCGCCGGGCTGGCGAACGGCTGCACCAGCATCCGGATCGAGTCGGGCTCGAAGATGGTGTCGCCGTCGACCGTGACGACGATGTCGTGCCTGGCCAGGGCGATGCCGGTGTTCAGCGCGTTCGCCTTGCCGCCGTTGGGCACCCGGATCACCCGTACGTTGCTCAGCTGGAGGCGCTCCACGAGGTCGGCGGTGCCGTCGGTGGAGCCGTCGTCCACGACGACCACCTCGATGTCCGGGTAGTCGCCGCCGGCCAGCGACCGGACCGCCGCCTGGATGCCCGCCTTCTCGTTGTAGGCGGGCACGATCACCGACACCGGCTCGGTCACCGGCGGACCCCAGGTGAAGGTCTTCTTGCGGCGCTGCCGGGCATGCCGGGTCGCGAGCAGCAGGAGCAGCAGCGTACGGGCGACGGTCAGCGAACCCACCACGAGGAAGAGCGCGGCGATCGCCCAGACCAGCCCGTCGGCGACCCGTACGGTCCACAGCAGCGCCGTGCCCCGCCAGCGGTCGGTGCCGTACGCCTCCGGGTTGACCGGCAGCATCGGCACCGTGGCGAGCGATTCGCTCTCCTGCTGGGAGATGGCGAGGTTCATCCCCTCGGTGACCGTGGTGAAGGAGTACCCGCGGGCCTTCATCATCGGGATGAAGGCCCGCAGCGCCGCGACGGTCTGCGCCCGGTCGCCGCCCGCGTCGTGGAAGAGCACGACCGCGCCGGCGTCGCCGGCCGGGGTGGCGTTGCGCACGATCTGCTCGACGCCCGGGCGCCGCCAGTCCTCGCTGTCCAGGTCGTTGACCACCACCAGGTAGCCGTGCGCGCCGGCCTCCTTGATGATCCGCCAGTTAACGTCGTCGATGGCCTGCGGCTTCGACGAGTACGGGAACCGGGCCAGGTTGGTCCGTACGTTCGCGGCGCGGGCGATGGCGACCTGGGTCTGCGACAGCTCGAGGTCGCGCCGCCACGACGCGATGCGCTGCAGGTTCGGGTGGGTGAAGGTGTGCAGGCCCAGCTCGCTGCCCTGTTCGGTGATCCGCCTGGTCAGCTCGGGGTGCCGGGCGACCTCGGAGCCGACCACGAAGAAGGTGCCGTGCGCGCCGTTCTCCTCCAGCACGTCCAGGATCTGCGGCGTCCACCTCGGATCGGGGCCGTCGTCGAAGGTCAGCGCGATGGTCTTCGCGGGCAGCCGGCTCGAGCTCTCCTGGCCGCCGGTGGTGTTGATGACCGGCCCGCCGCCGCGGATCGCGGCCGGCACGCCGGCCTGGTCGCCCACCTCGGACTCGACGTGGTCACCCTTGAACTCGGCGTTGACGTACGCCTGCACGATCAGGACGCCGACGAAGAGGCCGATCAGGAGCACGCCGAGCATGATCCGGGGGCGCGGGAGGATCCGGCGCCGGGAGCGGCTGCGGTTGCGGTTGCGGGGTTTGCTCATCGGGGCGCCTCGCCGGCGGGAGCGGTCCCGGCCCCACCGGCTTCCTCGGCGTCCTGGGCGGGCTCCCCGGCAGGCTGGGCGACGGGCCGCTCGGCGGGCGCGGCGGCCGGTTCGTCGGTGTCGGCCGGGTCGCGGTTCGCGATGGCGGGCGGTGGCGGCGGGTCGCTGGAGCGGTCGTCCGAACCGCCGGCTGATCCGCCGCTGCCGCTGCCGACCGCGCTGCCGCCCGCACCTGCGCTGGTCGTGCCGCTTCCGCTGGTCGTACCGGCGCCGCCCGCGGTGCCGCCGCTTCCGGTGGGGGCGCTGACCTCGTCGTCGGAGTCGCCGTCGTCGCTGCCTGTGCCTGTGCCTGTGCCGCCGCCGGTGCCGCCGGATCCACCGGTTCCGGGAGGGATCGGCGGGGCCGGCGGCACCGGGTCGGCCGGGGCGGTCGGCGTGCCGGTGGGCGGCACGGTCGGCCCCGGGGTGGTGGGCTTGGTGGTGCCGGACTCGACCGGCTTGGCCGCGGTCGGCGAGGTGGCCGGCTTCGTGGTCCGCCTCGCGGTCGGTGTCCGCGTGGGGCGCGCCGCCGGAGCCACCGACCGCGGCACCACGCCGGACTCCACCGTGTGCCGGGTGGCCGGCAGGTTGCGCTGGGGGAAGATCTCCATCACCGGTCGGGTGCTGGGCACCGCGGTGAACGGGTCCGGCGTCGGGCTGGGCCGGACCGCGGCGACCGCCTTGTCGTCGCCGTCCGCGAGGTCGGGCAGGGGCAGGACCGCGCTCGGGCTGACCGGACCGCCGGCGAGGCTGACGCTGATGAGCCCCCCGTAGGCCATGCAGAGGGCACCGAAGCCGTACGCGACGCGCCGCAGCAGACGCCGGCGGCGCCCGGTCGAGTCGACGAACACCGGCGAGGGATGCGCGACGACGATCACCTCGGTGTCCGGGATCTCGGCGTCGGCGAAAAGCTGGGTGTCAGGCTCCTGCAATGTCACGCGGCGAGCTTAGGAACATCTACGAAGATCATGATCCGTCTCACCCCATCAGATGACGTCCATATGCGGTAGGGAAATCATCCGAAACGGTGAGCGCCTGCGTTTGACCTGATCAGCGAGGTGTGCGCCGCGGATTCGCGGTCCGCTCTGACCTGCGGTGAAAGGCGGCGAGCTAGAAGGTTACGCGAATTTACCGAAGCATCAGGTGTCGCATTCTCGACTCCCGGCCGGGCCATTTTCCGAGAGGTATTCGCCAATGGATAAGTGCCTTAAAGGGCAATATAGCCTTATGCCCGGTTTGCGGCAATGAGGGGGAGCGCGGAGCGGTTCCGGAGCCGCCCGCCCCGGCGCCCGGCGGCGGGCGGCGCTCATGGGGCCGGCGGCGGCGCTGCGGTGTGGTGGATCATTCCGCCGCCGTGCCGCGCCCGACCGGATCTCATCGCGGGGAGAAGATTCCGACAACCGACGGACTCCACCCGTTGTGTCCGCCAACGACGCTCGTTAAGCTTCATCTTGCGCGCCCCTATCGCCCGCTTCCCCCGTGGCAGGCGATCGGGGCGTTGCCTATTCCGGTCGTCGACCGACCGCCCGTCGAGCCGCCGCGCACCCGTGGCGGCTTTTCCGTGCCCGATGGCCCGGTGCCAGGTCGTGCCGGGTCCTGTGTCGGCTCGTGCCGGGTCCTGTGTCGGCTCGTGCCGGGTCCTGTGTCGGCTCGTGCCGGGTCCTGTGCCGGCTCGTGCCCAGATCCCGTGCCGGCTCGTGCCCAGGTCCTGTGCCGACGGTGGTGCCAGCGGGGCTTCGCACCCCGGCGGCGCAGCGCGGCAGGAACGACCGCCCGCGGGCCACGGGCCGTTGCCAGCGGCGGGCCGGCGCGCCGCGTCAGCGCCGCGCCGGGGACGCAGTGCACGCCTCGCAGCGCCGCTGTCAGGGCGTGGATCCGAGCAAGCCCGCCGCGACTCCGCTCAGATCCAGCGGCTGCCCAGCCACATCCGCGCCGACCAGTCCTCGTACGGAAGCAGCTGACCCACGAAGATCGGATGGAAGTACGCGAAGCACAGCGCGACGAGCAGCACGTACACCCCGGCCACGATGGTGCCGATCAGCTGCCGGTCCGTCCGTCTCGCTCCCGCGGCGGTGCCGGCCGGCGGGGTCATGACGGCGCCCAGCGCGTAGACCACCGCCAGGATCAGGAACGGCAGCGCCGGCATCACGTAGAACGTGAACATCGTGCGGCCGTCCACCAGGGCGAAGTAGAACCACGGCAGCAGGCCCGCGACCACGCCCGTACCGATGGCGAAGGCCCGCCAGTCGCGGCGGGCGATGCCGAACCAGAGCAGGGCCCCCAGAGCCGGCAGGAACGACCACCACAGCAGCGGGGTGCCGAGCAGCAGGATCTCCGCCGCGCAGCTCGGGGCGCCGCAGTTGCCGTTGCCGTTCCAGTAGAACGCGACCGGCCGGCCCAGCAGCAGCCACTGCCACGGCCACGACTGGTAGACGTGGCGGTCGGTCAGGCCGCTGTGGAACGTGTACGCCTCGTGGTGGTAGTGCATCAGGTTGAGCAGGGCGCCCAGGAAAGGCGGCTCGTCCAGGCCGTTGGCCTCGCGGTAGTGGCGGAAGTAGCCGCTGTCGGTGACGAACCAGCCGGTCCAGGAGGCGAGGTAGAAGATCACCGTGAGGGTGAAGCTGAGAATCAGGTAGCCGAGGTCGCTCGCGATGCCGGAGAGCACCGGGCGGCGCATGCCGGCCGAGCGCCGGGCCTGCGCGCGCCAGACGACGACCAGCAGGCCGAAGAACGGCGCGAAGAACAACGCGCTCCACTTCACGCCGCAGGCGAGCCCGAACGTGACGCCCGCGGCGAGCAGCCACCACGGGAAGACGAAGATGCGGCCGTGGGGTCCGGTCGGGTCGTGGCCGCCTTCCAAAGCCGCGAGCCAGCGCCTGCGGTAGTGGTCACGGTCCAGCACGAGGGCCGCGAAGGTCATCAGGATGAACAGCCCGAGGAAGACGTCGAGCAGCGACGTCCGGGACAGCACGAGCTGGAAGCCGTCGAGGGTCATCAGCAGGCCTGCCGCGCCGGCCAGCACGATCGAGTGGAACAGCCGGTAGGCGACGCGGATCAGGACGAGGATCATCAGCGTGCCGGCGACCGCGGCCGGGAAGCGCCAGCCGACCTCGTTGTTGCCGAACGCCATCTCGCCGAGGGCGATCAGCCACTTGCCGAGCGGCGGGTGCACCACGTACGCCGGCCCGTTGGTCTTCTCGTCCCACTCGACCCCGTGCTGGAGCATGTCCCACGCGTCGGTCGGGTAGTAGACCTCGTCGAAGATGTAGCCCTTCGGGCGGTTCAGCCCGACCAGCCGCAGCACCGCGGCGATGGCCACGATGACGGCCGTGACCAGCCACGAGTACGGATTCAGCCAGTTGTCGAGCGTGCTCAGCCGGCGCCGTACCGCGTCCGGGACGCCGCGCACGCCGCCGGCCCCGTCGCCGGGGATCTCGTCCGCGGGCGGTGGGCTCGGGGTGTCAGTCTCCGCTGTCGCCGAAGTCACCCCGCGATCGTAGGCCGCGAGTCCACGAACCGGCGTCTGCCGGCCGCGGCCCGTCGCGGATGTGATGGAGCCGGGTGACCTGTCCCGGGTGCGGACCGTCGCCCTCGACGACGATGTGATGGACTCGGGTCGTGGACGAGAACGCGGCAGGTCGGGTCGTGCTGGTCGGCGCGCCGCTGGGCAACGTCGGCGACGCCTCGGCCCGGCTGCGCGAGGTGCTGGCCGGCGCCGACGTGGTCGCCGCCGAGGACACCCGCCGGCTGGCCCGGCTGGCCCGCGACCTCGGCGTCGCGGTCGGCGGGCGGATCGTGTCGTACTTCGAGGGCAACGAGGAGCGCCGTACCCCCGAACTGGTCGACGCCCTCCGCGGCGGCGCGGTCGTCGCCGTCGTCACCGACGGCGGCATGCCCAGCGTCTCGGACCCGGGATACCGCCTGGTACGCGCGGCGCTGGACGCCGGTTTCCCGGTGACCGCCGCGCCCGGCCCGAGCGCGGTGACGACCGCGCTCGCGCTGTCCGGCCTGCCCAGCGACCGGTTCTGCTTCGAGGGCTTCCTGCCGCGCGGTGGCTCGGGACGCCGGTCGCGGTTGCGCGAGCTCGCCGCCGAGTCGCGGACGCTGGTGTTCTTCGAGGCGCCGCACCGGATCGCCGGCATGCTCCAGGACCTCGCCGGGACGTTCGGCGCCGAGCGGGAGGCCGCGGTCTGCCGGGAGCTCACCAAGACCTACGAGGAGATCCGCCGCGGTCCGCTCGGCGAGTTGGCCGGCTGGGCGGCCGAAGCGGGACCGCGCGGCGAGATCACGGTGGTCGTGGCCGGCGCGAGCGCCGGACCGGCCGAGCGGCCGGCCGACGAGGACCTGCGGGCGGCCGTGGCCGAGCGGGAGGCGGGCGGCGCCTCGCGGCGGGACGCGGTCCAGGCCGTCGCCGACGCGTACGGGCTGCGCAGACGCGAGGTCTACGAGCTTGTCCACGCCGCCCCGTAGGCGGCGAAGCTCAGTAGGCGGCGAAGCTCAGTAGGCGGCGACGCTCAATAGGCGGCGAGGAGGAAGCCGGCCAGCAGGGCGAGCGGGCCGGCCAGGCTGAGCAGTAGCGCGCCGCGCCGGGAGCGGGCGGTGCCGAGCCGTCGCGCCCCGGTGAGGCCGGCGATGCCGAGCCCGCACAGCAGCACCAGCACGAAGCCCAGCGACCAGCGCAGGTGCACCAGGACGCTTGCCTCCCCGGCGTACGCCTGCCGGCTGTCCTGGCTGACCATCCGCGCGGAAGCGACCGAGCCGGTGGCCCGCTGTGCCGGCTCGACGCCGAACAGGGCGATCGTCGGCACGGTGTAGCGGCCGTCGGCCGAGGTGAACTGCCCGGAGCAGCGCTGGGTGACGCCGTCGCCGGTGCACCGGGCGATCGTCGCGGTGCCGGCGTGGCCGTGCCCCACCGCCAGCCAGAACGGTTCCGCGCTGACCCAGGAGAAGAAGGTGGCCACCAGGGCGAGGGCGAGCAGTGCCAGCAGGCCGCTGACCGGCCGGCGGGGATCCCGCGGCTTGCGCCGGGGCGGCCGGCCGGCGCTGGGCCGGGGATCCCGCGCCGGTGGCGCGGGGCGCTGGTCGTCGCTGAGCCAGAACGGCGAGGTCTCGAGGAGGGCGGACGTGCGCTCGGCGCGTACCCGGTCCTGCAGGGCCCGGTCGGCGCGGGCCTGGTCGTCCCGGGCCTTTCCGGGGGTTCCCTGACCGGGCACGGGCCCCCGGTCCAGGGCCACCGTCGGCCGGTCGCGCTCCGGTTCCGGAAGGATCATCACATCGGGTACGGCGGCAGCGGCCGGCTCGCTCGCGGGTACGGCGGCGAGCAGGTCCACGATCGTGGGTTCCTGGTCCGCGCTCCGGCGGGGCTGGTAGGCCGCGACCGTGCCCTCGGTGTTGAAGCGTCCGGCATCGATCTCGTCGTGGTCGCGTTCGGCCGCCTTCCCGGCGTCCGCGGACTCGGCGGGCCGCTCGAGGGCTGCCGTGGCGTCCTGCACGCCGGCCCGGTGCGCCTCGGCCGCCTCACCGCTGTGCCGGGTGGTGCTCACCGCCTCCGCCGGCGGCCCGGCGACCTGCGGCGGCTCCATCGCGGGCTCGGTGGCGTGCGGCTCCAGCGGGAGTTTGATGGCGCGCGGCCCCGTCGTGGATTCGTTGGCGCGCGGCCCCGTCGTGGATTCGTTGGCGCGCGGCTCCAGCGGGGGTTCGGCGGCGCGCGGCTCCGAGGTGGGTCCGGTGGCGCACGGCGGCGCCGTCGGGCGTTCGGTGGCGCGCGGCGGCTCCATCGTGGGCTCCGCGGCGGCGGCTGGCGGCTCCATCATCGGCGCGGTCGGCGCGGCGGGCGCGGTCGGCGTGACGGGCGCGGTCGGCGTGACGCGCGCCGATGCCGGGGGCGAGGACGCCGCCGGGGCGGGGTGTGCGGCTCGGACCGTCGGTGACGGCGCGGCCGGTGCCGGGTGTGCGGCTGGGGCCGTGGGTGACGGCGCGGCGGGGGCCGGGTGCGCGGCGGGGGCCGTGGGTGACGGCGCGGCCGGTGCCGGGCGGCGTTGGTGCCTGGGCTGGGGGCGGGTGTGGGCGTCCGCGGGTTTGGGTTTCGCCTCCGTGCACCACCAGGCGCCGGTGCCGGGGTCGTTCCAGGACCACGGGTTTCCCTCGGTGCGCGGCGTTTCCCCAGGCTGCGGCGCGTCTCCGGTCATGGCTCCCATTGGACTACGCGGCTTGCCGCGGTTCCGGGAGATGACGGGCGTGTCGGAGCAAAAAGGGCGGATGCCTATCCGTTCGCGGGGCGCGCCGCGGAGTCACTACGCTTGGACGTCATGAGTCACGTTCTCGCCGCGGTCGCCTGGCCCTACGCCAACGGCCCGCGCCACATCGGTCATGTCTCCGGCTTCGGGGTGCCCTCCGACGTGTTCAGCCGGTTCATGCGGATGTCCGGCCACGACGTGCTCATGGTCTCGGGCACCGACGAGCACGGCACGCCGATCCAGGTGCAGGCCGACGCCGACGGCGTGACGCCCCGGGAGCTCGCCGACCGCTACAACCGGGTGATCGTCGAGGACCTGCACGGCCTCGGGCTGTCGTACGACCTCTTCACCCGCACGACCACCCGCAACCACTACGCGGTCGTGCAGGAGCTGTTCACGGGGTTGCACGAGAACGGCTACATCGTCGCCAAGACGACGCTCGGCGCGATCTCGCCGTCGACCGGGCGCACCCTGCCCGACCGCTACATCGAGGGCACCTGCCCGATCTGCCGCTACGAGAGCGCCCGCGGCGACCAGTGCGACAACTGCGGCAACCAGCTCGACCCCGAGCAGCTGATCGACCCGAAATCGCGGATCAACGGCGAGACCCCGGAGTTCGTCGAGACCGAGCACTTCTTCCTCGATCTGCCGGCGTTCGCCCAGGCGCTGGGCAAGTGGCTGGACACCCGCGAGGGCTGGCGCCCCAACGTGCTGAAGTTCTCGCGCAACCTGCTCGACGACCTCCAGCCGCGGGCCATCACCCGGGACCTGGAATGGGGCGTACCGATCCCGTTGGACGCCTGGCGGGACCGCGCCGACAAGCGCATCTACGTCTGGTTCGACGCGGTCATCGGCTACCTGTCGGCGTCCATCGAGTGGGCGCGGCGCTCCGGCGACCCGGAGGCGTGGCGCAAGTGGTGGTCGCCCGGCGCGGGCGGCGACTCGCGGGGCTACTACTTCATGGGCAAGGACAACATCGTCTTCCACTCGGTGATCTGGCCGTCGCTGCTGCTCGGCTACTCGGGCGAGGGCGACAAGGGCGGCAAGCCGGGCTCGCTCGGCGCGCTCAACCTGCCGACCGAGGTGGTCTCGAGCGAGTATCTGACCATGGAGGGCCGCAAGTTCTCCTCGTCCCGCAAGGTCGTCATCTACGTCCGCGACTTCCTCGAGCGGTACGACGCCGATGCCCTGCGGTACTTCATCGCCGCGGCCGGGCCGGAGTCGAACGACACGGACTTCACCTGGTCGGAGTTCGTGCGGCGCAACAACGACGAGCTCGTGGCCGGCTGGGGCAACCTGGTCAACCGGTCGATCTCGATGGCGGCGAAGAACTTCGGCGCCGTCCCCGAGGCCGGCGAGCTGACCGCCGACGACCGGGCGCTGCTCGAAGTGGCCCGCTCGGCCTTCGCCACCGTGGGCGACCTCATCGGCAAGCACCGGCAGAAGGCGGCCATCGGCGAGGCGATGCGAGTCGTCGCGGAGGCGAACAAGTACCTCTCCGAGCAGGCGCCGTGGAAGCTCAAGGACGAGGCCTCGAAGCCGCGGATGGGCACGATCCTGCACGTCGCGCTGCAGGTCGTGCGCGATGCCAACACGCTGCTCACCCCGTTCCTCCCGCATTCCGCGCAGAAGGTGCACGAGCTGCTCGGCGGCACCGGGGTGCACGCGCCGATGCCGTCCATCGTGGAGGTCGACGATGTGGACGGCGGCCCGGGCTACCCGGTGCTGACCGGTGACTACACGGGCGGCGCCCGGTGGGAGTCGGTGCCGCTGGTGGCCGGCACGCCGCTGGCCGCACCGAAGCCGGTCTTCCGCAAGCTCGACCCGTCCGTGGTGGAGGAGGAGCTGGAGCGGCTCGGCTCCTGAGGCAGGCCCCGAAGCCCACCGGCGGCGCGTCGGTGGGCTTCGCCATGTCCGGGCGAGAAGGGGATTGATCGGCGTAGCGATGATCATGTACCTTCGGCGCCGACCACGGGGGAAACGTCTGCGTTTCATCGGTACGGCGCCGTTCCAGCGAGAGCGGCGCCGTGCCGCGCCAGCCTGCCTCCTTCGCCCGGTCGTGGCCCTCGAAGGAGTTTTCTTGAACCGACGCCTTTCGCGTCCGCTGCTGGCAATCGCCGTCAGCGGTGCGCTTCTGACCGGCAGCGCCGTCGTGGGCGCGCCGGCCTTCGCCGCCGACACCGAAGCGACCGCGGCCGTCCACACCGCCCTCGGCGACCCGGCCACGGGCCCGGCGACGCCGGACGGCCCGGCCACCGGCACCCCGGAGGCGGGCCCGAGTACGCCGCAGACCGAGCCGAGCACCCCGCAGACGGAACCCGGCACCCCGGAGACCGAGCCGAGCACCCCGGAGACCGAGCCGAGCACACCGGAGACGGAGCCCAGCACTCCGGAGACGGAGCCCAGCACGCCGCAGACCCAGCCGAGCACGCCGGAGACCGAGCCCAGCACTCCGGAGACCGAGCCCAGCACTCCGGAGACCGAGCCCAGCACTCCGGAGACCGAGCCGAGCACTCCGCAGACGCAGCCCAGCAGTCCGGGGACCGGGCCGGGCACCCCGGCCGACACCACGGCGCCCGTCGGCAGCTTCTCGCTGCACACGACGTCGCTGTGGATCGGGCAGAAGGTGACCCTGAAGCTCGGCGCGGTCAGCGACGACACCAGCTCCGCGGCACAGATCAGCCGCGTGGTGAACTGGGGCGACGGCAAGTCGGACACGCTGCGGGCCGGACAGCTGCAGATCCAGAAGCAGTACACCAAGGTCGGCAGCTTTGCCGTCACCGTCACGCTGAAGGACGCCGCGGGCAACACCGGCACGGCCACCGCGCCCGCCGGCAAGGTCACCGTGACCAGCCCCGGCAAGTTCCGCCTGGACAAGACCAGCGTGTGGCCGGGTCAGCGGTTCTCGGTCTCGATCAGCGGCGTGCCGGCCGGCACCAGGTCCATCCGCCTGTACTGGGGCGACGGCTCCTCCAGCGCGCTCAAGGGCGCCAACCAGACGGTCTCCACCCTCTACGGCCGCAACATCGGCAAGGTGACCCTGCGGGCGACGTTCACGAACGGGAACGGCACGTCGGCGGCGGTCACCGCCGGCACGATCGAGGTCAAGCGCGACCGCTGGAAGCCGGTCGTCAAGGTCAAGAAGCCGGGCAAGTCGAACCGGCTGAAGTCCTGGAAGTACGCCACCGGCACGGTCACCGACAAGGGCGCCGGCGTGCCGTTCCTCTTCGTGCTGGCGACCCGCATCTCGGGCAACAAGGTCTACTGCTTCACCCCGAAGAAGAAGTGGAAGCGCGTCTACAACGAGAAGCAGTTCAGGAACTGCGTCCCGGTCGCGGTGAAGGTGTCCAAGGGCAAGTGGTCGCTGAAGCTGAGCGGCCTGAAGAAGGGCGACCTCTACGTCGACGCGATGGCGCGGGACTGGGGCGGCAACCTCAGCAAGGTGGCCTCCGTCAAGGCGAAGATCACTCGAAACTGAGCACGGCAGCGGTCGTCACGACCCGGGGTCCGGCGCCACGCCGGGCCCCGCGTCCGCTCAGAGCCGGTACGGCACGTCCACGACGTGGTGGTCGGTGAGCTCCCGCACCGCCGCCCACACCTCGTACACGCCGCGTTCGT
Source organism: Couchioplanes azureus (assembly GCF_014648355.1). GTDB lineage: Bacteria > Actinomycetota > Actinomycetes > Mycobacteriales > Micromonosporaceae > Actinoplanes > Actinoplanes azureus. The sequence goes on along the minus strand of NZ_BMQY01000001.1, from coordinate 705,366 downwards.
AGCAGCGGGCGCCGACCGCCGAGACCGAGTCGGCGTCGGGGCGTACCAGCCGGAGCCGCGCCCAGCTGTCGTCGCGCTGCAGCACCCACGCCGGCACGGTGCGCCAGCGGGCCTGCTCGGCGCGGCGGGACAGGGACTGCACCGGATAGCGGGCGGCGCGGGTGAGGGCGCGAACGCGGAAGTCCTCCGGCGGGTCGGCGATCGCCTCGTACTCCTGCTCGCCGATCCGGCCGACGAGGCGAGCCGAGCCGGCGTCGGTGCAGGGGACGTACTCCCGGTCCGGGCTGACCCCCGGCACGCCCTCGAGCAGGTGCCGCCAGCGCGGGCCGGCCAGCCGCAGCCAGCCGTGCTGCTCGGGCTGGTAGGTGTAGAGCACCACCTCGTCGCCGGTGCCGGGATAGGCCACGAGCTGCGCGTTCGCCGGCATGGGAAGGTCGGCGAAGCCCGCGGTGACGAACTCCGGGATCAGATCGTCGGCGCTGGGGGTGAAGCCGGTGCCGAGCACCATCGCGCCGATCCGGGAGTGTGCCGGCAGGGCGGGCAGTCCGGCCTGGACGGCCCCCATCGGGATCTCGAAATCGAGCGGGTCGGTGGCGCGCCAGCGCAGCGCGTACGCGACCGGCTGGTCACCGGCGCCGTCGGTGCGCAGCACGGACAGCTCCTCCGGAGTGCGCAGGTGGGCGATGTCGCAGGCGCGGTAGCAGAACCCGTACGGCAGCCAGCCGGCCAGGTGCCCGGCGAGCTGGACCGCGGAGAGCACCTTGGTCATGCGCGTGCCGCGGTGCACGGCGGCGGTGACCCGGATCCGCTGCAGCAGGGGATCGTCCTGGTGCCCGGCGGACTGGCTCATGGACTGCACCTGTGCCCAGGAGAGGTCTCGGCGTAACGGCGCCATCAGAGGCGGCTCGAGCGGGTCGCTGCCCACGGCAGCGTCCTCACCGGTCAGGGTCACCTCGCCCAGCCTAGGGGCGACGGGTGGATTTCGGATGAACGCGAGATTATCCCGTGTGTGATGCTGGACGGCGATGAACACGCAACCGTCCGAATCCCGCAAACAGCGTGCCGCCCGGCGCGCCGGTGAGTTCCCGCCCGCGCCCGAGCCGCTGGCCGTACCCGTCTTCGACAGCCACACCCACCTCGACATCACGGTGCACGAGCAGGGCGTGCCCGGCGGCGGCGACGACCCGGTCGAGGCCCTGATCACCGCCGCGGCGAAGGTGGGGGTGGACCGGCTGGTGCAGGTCGGCGTCGACGTGGCGTCGTCGCGCTGGGGAGCCGCCCTGGCAGCCCGCCATCCCTCGGTCCTGGCGACCGTCGCGTTGCACCCCAACGAGGCGCCGACCTTGCCGGACCTCGACGAGGCCCTGCGGGAGATCGAGACACTGGCGGCCGAGCCGCGGGTGCGCGGGCTGGGGGAGACGGGCCTCGACACATTCCGTACGGGCGAAGCCGGGCGCCCGGCTCAGGAGCGCAGCTTCCGCGCCCACATCGCCATCGCCAAGCGCTACGGCAAGCCGCTGATCATCCACGACCGGGACGCGCACCAGGACGTGCTGCGAGTTCTCGACGAGGAGGGCGCACCGGACACTGTGGTGCTGCACTGCTTCTCGGGCGACGCGGAGTTCGCGGCGGAGTGCGTGCGGCGCGGTTACCTGCTGAGCTTCGCGGGCACGGTGACCTTCGCCAGCGCGGGCGACCTGCGGGCGGCCGCGGTTCTGACGCCGCCGGAGCAGATGCTGGTCGAGACGGATGCGCCGTATCTGACCCCGGTGCCGCACCGGGGACGGCCCAACGCCTCGTACCTGATCCCGGTGACCGTACGGGCGCTGGCGGAGGTGACCGGCCGGGACCTCGACGCCCTGTGCGCGGCGATCTCCGCGAACGGCGAGCGCGTCTTCGGCCCCTGGCGCTGACCGCCGGCGTCTCGAAAGCGCTCGGGCGCCGGCGTCTCGAAAGCGCGCGGGCGCCGGCGTCTCGAAAGCGCGCGGGCACCGGGCTCGTCGGCGCGCGGAAGGCTCAGGAGGGCAGGGGATAGGCGGCGCAGTCGAGGCGTTCGCCGAGGCCGCCGAGGAGCTTGGCGAACTCGGTCGGGGCGGCGTTCAGCGGACCTCGTGACACGAAGCGCACCGCCCAGCGGTGCCCCGGCGCGACGTTGAAGATGCGGTGCACCACCAGCGAGCCGCGGTCGTCGGGTTCGACGCTGGTGACGCCGCGATACCACCATTCGCCCTGCTGGGCGACCGAGCGGGCGGCCCGGTCGACGGTCACGGTGATGGTGCTGCCGTCCCGGGTGACGGTGAACTCGTCGCCCTTCGCGGGCTTGGCGGCGCCGGTCGCCGCGATCGGCGACCTCCCACCCGGCCGCGCGTCGAGCAGCACCGCGGCGACCTCGTCCGGCGTCGCCTCGACCACACCCCGCAGTTCGAGCAGCTCCGTCATGCCCTCGTTGTACTCCCTCCGCGCACCTTGTCGCTGCCCCGTGACTGACCGTCACGCGAACGGCGCCCGGCCGCCGCCGGAACGGCAGGGAGCGGCCTGCGGCGCCGTCGCGTGCACGGCGCCCGGCCGCCGCCGGAACGGCAGGGAGCGGCCTGCGGCGCCGTCGCGTGCACGGCGCCCGGCCGCCGCCGGAGCGGCAGGGAGCGGCCTGCGGCGCCGTCGCGTGCACGGCGACCGGCCGCCGCCGGAGCGGCGAGGGCGTCGCCTGCGGTGATCGTCGCCCGGCGGCGCCGTAGGCTGTGACGTCATGGCTGACGCACTGCTCGGCCCGGCGGAGATCCGGGAGCTCGCCACGCGGCTCGGGGTCGCGCCGACGAAGAAGCTCGGCCAGAACTTCGTGCACGACCCCAACACGGTCCGCCGCATCGTCGCCGCGGCCGGGCTCACCGCCGCCGACGTCGTGCTGGAGGTCGGCCCGGGGCTGGGCTCGCTCACCCTGGGACTGCTCGGCGCCGCCGCGCACGTGCACGCCGTGGAGATCGATCCGGTGCTTGCCGGAGCGCTGCCGGAGACGGTGCGGGAGCGGTGCGGCACCGCGAAGCTGACGGTGCACCCCGCCGACGCGCTCAAGGTCACCGCGGACATGTTCCGGCCGGCGCCGACCATGCTGGTGGCGAACCTGCCGTACAACGTGGCGGTTCCGGTCGTGCTGCACCTGCTGGCCACCCTGCCGACGCTGCGGGGCGGGCTGGTCATGGTGCAGAAGGAGGTCGCCGACCGGCTGGTCGCCGGACCCGGATCGAAGGTGTACGGCGTGCCCTCGGTCAAGCTCGCCTGGTACGCCGAGGCGCGCGCCGCCGGCCGCGTACCCCCGGCGGTCTTCTGGCCCGTGCCCAACGTCGATTCCGGCCTGGTCGCCTTCGCCCGCCGCGAGCTGGACTGCGACGTGCCGCGCGCGGTCGTGTTCCAGGTGGTCGACGCCGCGTTCGCGCAGCGGCGCAAGACCCTGCGGGCCGCGCTCGCCGGCTGGGCCGGTGGCGCCGCCGCGGCGGAGCGGATCCTCGTCGCGGCGGGGGTGGATCCCCAGGCCCGCGGCGAGTCGTTGACCGTACGGGAGTTCGCCGCGGTCGCGGCTGCCGCGATCTCCCTGGGGTACGGCGGTAAGCTCAGCGCAACCGGCAGGCGGCACGGGGAGGTGGACTCATGACGGCAGGAGCGGAGTCCGTCGTGCGTTCGGCGCCGCCCCGCGGACCCGTGCTGGTCACCCGGGAACTCGCTCCGTGACGGAGGCCTGGGGACCGGACGACGACAAGCCGCGCCGGATCGCCGGCCCGGTCCGGGTCCGCGTGCCCGCCAAGATCAATCTGCATCTCGGCGTGGGCCCGCTGCGTGCCGACGGCTTCCACGAGCTGAGCACCGTCTACCACGCGATCAGCCTCTTCGACGAGCTGACCGCGCGCCGCGGCGACACCCTCGCGCTGACCATGGAGGGCGAGGGCGCCGGCGAGCTGGAGCTCGACGAGAGCAACCTGATCATCCGGGCGGCCCGGGCGCTGGCCCGCAAGGCGCGGGTGCCGGCCCACGCCCGCCTGCACCTGCGCAAGACCATCCCGCTGGCCGGCGGCCTCGCCGGGGGCAGCGCCGACGCCGCGGCCACCCTGCTCGCCTGCGATCTGCTCTGGGGCACCGGCTTCAGCAAGGAGGAGCTGGCCGAGGTCGGCGCCGAGCTGGGCTCGGACGTGCCCTTCCTGCTGCACGGCGGCACCGCGCTGGGCACCGGCCACGGGGAGGCGATCAGCCCGATCCTGGCCCGGCCGACCACCTGGCACTGGGTGGTGGCGATCGCCGACGGCGGCCTGTCCACGCCGGCGGTCTACCGCGAGCTGGACCGGCTGCGCGACAGCCCGTGGCCGCCGACCCCGCTGGAGAGTCCCGACGAGCTGATGGCCGCCCTGCGCCAGCGTAAGCCGGAGGTGCTGGGCGCGGCCCTCGCCAACGACCTGCAGCCGGCGGCGCTGTCGCTGCGCCCTGCCCTGTCCGACGTGCTCAAGGCCGGCCACGAGGCGGGCGCGGTGGCGGGGCTGGTCTCCGGTTCCGGCCCGACCTGCGTCTTCCTCGCCACGGACGCCCGCCACGCGGAGCAGGTGGCGGCGTTGCTGGCCGAGGCCGGGGTGTGCCGCACGGCGGTGACCGCCCGCGGTCCCATGCCGGGCGCCCGCGCCGTCTGACCTGCGGGGCCCGGCGAGGGTGGACCTCCCCGCAGGGGCTTGTCGCCAGACAAGGTAGTCTGGACGGCATCGTGGCCAACATTGTCAATCTGGACCGGGTCAACAAGGGCTACGGCGCCGCCGGTCAACTGCTCACCGACGTCTCACTCGGGCTCGACGACGACGCCCGGGTCGGCATCGTCGGCCTCAACGGCGCCGGCAAGTCGACCCTGCTGCGGATGCTCGCGAAGCTCGAGGAGCCCGACTCCGGCCGGGTCACCCACCGCCGGGACCTGCGGGTCGCCGCCCTGCCGCAGAGCCTCGTCCTGGCCGGCGAGGCGACCGTCCGCGACGTCGTGCTGGGCACCGCCTGGCTGGCCGAGGGGATGGGCGCCGAGCACGAGTGGGCCGGCGACGCCGGCGTCCGTGCGATCCTCGACGGTCTCGGCATGGGTCACCTCGGCCTGGACACGCCGGTCGGTCCCATGTCCGGCGGTGAGCGCCGCCGGGTGGCCCTCGCCGCGCTGCTCGTCCGCGAGTCGGACCTGCTGATCCTCGACGAGCCCACCAACCACCTGGACGTGGCCGGCGTCGACTGGCTCGCCCGCTACCTGCTCGGCCGCCGGGGCGCGCTGGTCGTCGTCACCCACGACCGCTGGTTCCTCGACGCCGTCTGCACCGCGACCTGGGAGGTCGTCGACGAGCAGGTGCACACCTACGAGGGCGGCTACGCGGCCTGGACGCTCGCCCGGGCCGAGCGGCAGCGGGTGGCCGCGGCGGTCGAGGCCCGGCGGCAGAACCTGCTCCGCAAGGAGATCGCCTGGCTGCGCCGCGGCCCGCCGGCCCGCACCTCGAAGCCGCAGTTCCGCATCGACGCGGCGAACGCGCTGATCGCGGACGTGCCGCCGGTGCGCGACAAGGTCAGCCTGCAGCGGCTGGCGACCACCCGGCTGGGCAAGCAGGTGTACGACCTGGAGAACGTCCGCCTCGAGGCCGGCCCGAAGACCATCTTCTCGGACCTCACCTGGCAGGTCGGCCCCGGCGACCGGATCGCGATCCTGGGTGCCAACGGCGCGGGCAAGACCACCCTGTTGCGCCTGCTCGCCGGCGTCACCGAGCCGGACGGCGGGCGCGTGGTGCGGGGCTCGACCGTACGCCCGGCGTTCCTGTCCCAGGAGCTCAAGGAGCTGCCGGGGCACCTGCGCCTGCTGGAGGCCGTCGAGGAGGTGGCCAAGCGGGTCAAGCTCGGCGACCGCGAGTTGTCGGCGGGGCAGCTCGCCGAGGTGTTCGGCTTCACCGACAAGCGGATCTGGACCCCGGTGAGCGACCTGTCCGGTGGCGAGCGGCGCCGGCTGCAACTGTTGCGCCTGCTCGCCGCGGAGCCGAACGTGCTGCTCCTCGACGAGCCCACCAACGACCTGGACACCGACACGCTGGCCTCGCTGGAGGACCTGCTCGACTCCTGGCCGGGCACGATGGTGGTGGCCAGTCACGACCGTTACCTGGTCGAGCGGGTGACCGACACCGCGTACGGGATGTTCGGCGACGGCCGGCTGGTGCACCTGCCCGGCGGCGTCGACGAATACCTCGCGCGCACCACCGGTGGTCCGGCCGCGGCGGGCACGACCGGCGGGACGGGCGGGACGGGCGCGGCGACGCCGGCGTCCGGAGCGGCCGCCACCGGGAGCGGGATGTCCGCGGGCGAGCTGCGGGCGGCCCGCAAGGACCTGGCCCGGCTCGAACGGCAGTTGGCGAAGCTCGAGGACAAGATCGTCAAGATCAACGAGGGCCTCGCCGAGCACGGCAGCGACTACGACAAGATCATGGAGCTGGACGCGCAGCTCAAGGCCGTACAGGCGGAGCGGGCCCAGGTCGAGGAGGCCTGGCTGGAGCTGGCCGAGCAGGTGGGCGACGCCTGATCCGGGGGTGCTCCTGCAGGCGCCGAGGGGATGCGCGAGAATCTCTCCGAGACACAAACCGACGTTGGAGACGGACACCATGGCGCACATTCCGGTCAATCACCCGCTGCGGCCGCTCTACCGCGCTCTGGGCGCGCTGACCGGGGCCTACCTCGTCCTCTTCGGGATCGTGGGCATCATCGTCACCGCCGGTGACGGCCTGTTCGGCAACGGTGGGGACCGGGTGCTCGGCCAGGGCGCCAACCTGTTCTGGTCGATCGTCTCGCTGCTGGTCGGCGGCATCGTGGTGCTCGGCACGGTCATCGGGCGCAACTCCGACGTCGCGGTCGACAAGTACTTCGGCTGGGCCCTGCTGGTCGTGGGCAGCTACGAGCTCGCGGTGATCCGCACCGACGCCAACTTCCTCGACTTCACCGTCTCCACGGTGGTGGTCACCTACCTGGTCGGCCTGGTGCTGATCATGGCCAGCCTCTACAGCAAGGTGGCCCCGGCCGCGCAGGCCGGCGAGCCGCGTCAGGTGCGGCAGGCCCGGGCGACCCAGAACGCCTGATGGCCCACTACCCCGTCAACCACCACCTCCGCCAGACCTATCGGCTGCTCGCCGGCGCGTCGGGGGCGTACCTGGCCCTGGTCGGCGTCATCGGCGTTGCCGTCACCTGGGGTGACCCCTTCTTCCACCGGGGACCCGACTGGGTGCTGGGCCTGCGCACGAACCCCGCCGGGGCGTGGCTGACCGCCCTGCTGGGCCTGGCCGTGCTGGTCGCCGTGCTGCTCGGCGGCAACGTGCACCACCACGGCAGCCTCTTCACCGGCTGGGGCCTGCTCGGCGTGTCCATGGTGCTGCTGGCCCTCATCCAGACCGACGCCAACGTCCTCAACGTCTCGATGGTCAACGTCATCGTGCTCACGCTGCTGGGCCTGGTCGTCCTCACCGCCGGCCTGTACGGCAAGGTGGCCGACCCGGAGACCGCTCGCGGGGAGAACGAGCTGGCGCACCACAGCGCCTGAGCGGGTCGCCGGGCCGGAGTGCTCAGCGGATCTTCCGGGTCAGCAGGGTGGGCTTGGCCTCGAGGTGCGACAGGCCGTTCCAGGCCAGGTTCACCAGGTGCGCGGCCACCATCTCCTTCTTCGGCTTGCGTGCCTCGGGCCACCACTGGCCGACCAGGGCCACCATGCCCACCAGCGCCTGGGAGTAGAGCTCGGCGAACTTGGGCTCCAGCCCGCGGGACGTGAACTCGGCGCCGAGGATGTGCTCGACCTGGTGCGCCACGTCGTTCATCACGCTGGAGAAGTTGCCCGCCGGCTGCAGCGCGGGCGACTCGCGGACGAGCACCCGGAAGCCGTGCGGCTCCTCCTCGATGTAGTCCAGCAGGGCGAGGGCGGCCTGCTCCAGCAGCTCGCGGGGATGCCCGGCGGTCAGGGCGGCGGCGACGCGGTCGAGCAGGGCGCGCACCTCCCGGTCGACCACGACCGCGTAGAGGCCCTCCTTGCCGCCGAAGTGCTCGTACACGACCGGCTTGGAGACCTTGGCGCGCGAGGCGACCTCCTCCACCGAGGTGGCGTCGAAGCCGCGCTCGGCGAAGAGCTGACGGCCGATGGCGATGAGCTGCTCACGCCGTTGGGCCGCGGACATGCGTACGCGCGACGAGGACGGCGCCGTCCCGCCGCGGCCCGGCGCGGTGACCGGGCGCAGCCGTCGGCCCCGGGGCGGGTTGCTGCTCTCGTTGTGCTCGGTCACCCGGCCATCCTGCCAGCATCGGGCGGATCCACCGAGGTGCGCGGCGCGGCACGACGATCGTCAATTGTTAACAGCTTACGCCTACGTCACCGTAACTTACGGCGCCGCGGAGAGCCCGCCGGGACGGCCGCCAAGCGCTCGGCCGGGCCCGCCATGATCGCGCCCCGAGGCCCGGTGTGTGTTCCAGGCCACAGAACGAAAATCCTGCTGGCGGGCCATGAGACCGCGATATGGACGGCTTGTTGCCGGTCCGCCGCCGACAAAATCTGCACCTTGTCCATCGAGAAGGTGTAACGCCGCTGTAACTCCAAGTCGATAACGTGCGCTCCGAGCAACATTCATGTATCGACATCCTTCTTTCACCGCTGCCCTTGCATGCCTGTGCGACCGTTTCGAACGACACGGCGGGAGTCCGATGAAGACAGTGCGACAGACGAGCTCACTGGTCCTGGCGGTCAGCGGTGGCATCGGCCTGGAGCCGAGCCCGCATCAGGTCGCCGCCGCGGCGCGGGCCGGCGGAGTCGGCATTCTGGACCTGGGGCGCGGCGATGCCTGGAGCCTGCGCGTGCTGGCGCAGACCGCCCGCCGCGTGGGCGAGGGGCTGGGCGTGCGGGTCACCGCGGCCTGCGCGGCCACCGCCGCCGACCTGGAGCGGGTCGCCGGTGCCGCGGTCGAGCTCGTGGTCGTCGCCGCGGACGCCGGATGGGACGTCGCCGCCCTGGCCGGCCGATACCGTGTCTACGTCGAGGTCACCGACCTCGCCGAGGCCCGGGCCGCGGTGGCCGCCGGTGCGCACGGGCTGGTGGCCCGCGGCATGGAGTCCGGCGGGCGGGTCGGCGACCTCAGCTCGTTCGTGCTCCTCCAGCAGCTCGCCGGCGTCGGGCTGCCGATCTGGGTGGCCGGCGGCATCGGCCCGCACACCGCCGCGGCCTGCGTGGTGGGCGGCGCGGCGGGCATCCTGCTGGACACCCAGCTCGCCCTGCTCCCTGAGTCCACATTGTCCGATCAACACCTTTCTCTGCTGCGGCGGACGGACGGCACCGAGACGGTGCTGCGCGACGGCATGCGCGGCGTCGAGAGCGGCGGCACGCTGCTGCCCATCGGCCAGGACGGGTGGCTCGCCGCCGACTTCGCCCGGCGGTACGCGGACACCGCCGCGGCCGTACGCGGCATTCGCGACTCCATCCTGCAGGCCCTGGAGCACGCCGAGGCCGGGGAGGCGCTGAGCCCCGGCGCCCCGCTGGCCCGCACGCTCGGCGTCGACCTTCCCGTCGCCCAGGGCCCGATGACCCGGGTGAGCGACGTGGCCGGCTTCGCCCGGGCCGTCGCGGACGGCGGCGCCCTGCCCTTCATCGCCCTGGCCCTGGCCAACGCCGAGCAGACCCGGCGGATGCTGACCGAGACGGCGGCCGCGCTCGGCGACCGCCCGTGGGGCGTCGGCGTGCTCGGCTTCGCGCCGGAGCACCTGCGGGCCGCGCAGATCGAGGTCGTCCGCGAGATCCGGCCCGCCGTCGCGATCATCGCCGGCGGCCGTCCCGCCCAGGCCAAGGGGCTCGAGGCCGACGGCATCAGCTCCTTCCTGCACGTGCCCTCGCCCGGGCTGCTGCGGCAGTTCCTGCAGGCCGGCTCCCGCAAGTTCATCTTCGAGGGCGCCGAGTGCGGCGGGCACGTCGGCCCGCGCGCCAGCTTCCCGCTGTGGGAGGCGCAGCTCGGCGTCATCGAGGAGTTCCTCGCCGGGCGTCCCGAGGGCACGGCCGCCGAGCTGCAGATCTTCTTCGCCGGCGGCATCCACGACGAACGGTCGGCCGCGATGGTGGCCGCGATGACCGGCCCGCTCACCCGTCGCGGCGCCCAGACCGGTGTGCTGATGGGCACGGCGTACCTGTTCACCGCCGAGGCCGTCACCCACGGCGCGATCCAGCCGCTGTTCCAGCGGCAGGCGATCGAGGCGACGCGGACGGCGCTGCTGGAGACCGCCCCCGGTCACGCCACCCGGTGCCTGCAGTCGGGCTTCGTGGACGACTTCCACGATCTGCGGGAGCAGCTCGAAGGCGCCGGAGTGGAGAACCGCGTCGTCTGGGAGCAGCTCGAAATGCTCAACGTCGGCCGGCTGCGCATCGCCAGCAAGGGCATCACCCGCGACGGCGACCGGCTGGTGGCCGTCGACGAGGCCACCCAGGAGGCGGAGGGCCTCTTCATGGCCGGGCAGGTCGCGGTCCTGCGCGACGCCGCCACCACCATCGCCGGCCTGCACGAGCAGGTCAGCACGGCCGCCGCGGCCGGGCACGCCGACCGGGTCGCCGCCCTGCGCGTCGAGCTCGGGCTGGACCCGGTGCTGGAGCCGGAGGTCGCCGAGCCGCTGGACATCGCGATCGTCGGCATGGCGTGCGTCTTCCCGGGCTCGCCCGACCTGGCCTCCTTCTGGGAGACCGTGATCAGCGGCGCCGACCAGGTCGGCGAGGTGCCCGCGCACCGGTGGGACGTCGGCACCTACTACGCGCCGGAGGTCGGGCCCGGGCAGACCGGCCGGATCACCGTCTCCAAGTGGGGCGGCTTCATCGATCCGGTGCCGTTCGACGCGATCAGGTACGGTATCCCGCCCGCCGCGCTGGCCAGCATCGACCCCACCCAGCTGCTCGCGCTGGAGATCTCGCACCGGGCGCTCGTCGACGCCGGGTACGCGTACGACTCCGGCTACGACCACGGCCGCACCGGCGTGGTGTTCGGTGCCGAGGCGGGCAGCGACATGAGTCAGACGCAGACGCTGCGCACCCTGCTGCCCGGTTACCTCGGCGAGCTCCCGGAGCAGCTCGAGGACCTGCTGCCGACGGTCACCGAGGACACCTTCCCCGGGGTGCTCGCCAACGTCATCGCCGGCCGGGTCGCCAACCGTCTGGACCTCGGCGGCCCCAACTACACCGTGGACGCCGCCTGCGCCTCGTCGCTGGCCGCCATGGACTCCGCCTGCAAGGAGCTGATCGCCGGCGACAGCGACCTGATGATCTGCGGCGGCGCCGACCTGCACAACGGCATCAACGACTACCTGATGTTCACCTCGGCGCACGCGCTCTCGCCGACCGGCCGGTGCCGCACCTTCGACAGCACCGGCGACGGCATCGCTCTGGGCGAGGGCGTCGCCGCCGTGGTGCTCAAGCGGCTCGCCGACGCCGAGCGCGACGGCGACCGGGTGTACGCCGTGATCAAGGGCCTCGGCGGCGCCAGCGACGGGCGGGCGCTGGGCCTGACCGCGCCGCGCGCCGAGGGCCAGCGCCGGGCGCTCGACCGGGCGTACGGCGGCGCGGGCATCTCCCCGAGCGAGGTGGGGCTCGTCGAGGCGCACGGGACCGGGACGGTCGTCGGTGACCGTACCGAGCTGGAGACGCTGACCCGGCTCTTCACCGAGTCGGGCGCGCGTCCCGGCACCGCGGTGCTGGGCTCGGTCAAGTCGCAGATCGGCCACACCAAGTGCGCGGCGGGCATGGCCGGGGTCATCAAGGCCGCGCTCGCCCTGCACACCGGCGTGAAGCCGCCGACGATCGGGCTGAGCCGGCCCAACCCGGCCTGGAACCCGCAGACCAGCCCGTTCGCGTTCCACACCGAGACCCGGCCCTGGGCGGCGCCCGCGGCCGAGCGGATCGCCGGGGTCAGCGCGTTCGGCTTCGGCGGCACCAACTTCCACGTGGTGCTCAGCGCCCATCCGGCCACCGCCGACCCGCGGCACGCCCGCCAGCAGTGGCCCGCCGAGCTGTTCATGTTCCGCGGCACCACCGTGGAGGCCGCCCGGCGGGGTGTCACGAAGCTGATCGAGAAGCTGCCCGGGGCCGGGAGCCTGCGCGAGCTGGCCGCCGCCGCGGCGCGCGAGTCGGACCCGCGCACCGGCCCGGTGCGCATCGCGGTGGTCGCGTCCGGCGTCGACGACCTGAACGACCTGCTGCGCCGCGCCCTCGCCGGCGAGCACGACCCGCGCAAGGGCCTGATCCAGCCGCCGGCGAGCACCGAGCCGGGCAAGGTCGCGTTCCTGTTCCCCGGCCAGGGCAGCCAGAAGCCCGGTGCCCTGTCCGACCTGTTCGTCGCCTTCCCGGAGCTGCGGGAGTATCTGGAGCTCGGCCGGGAGTGGGCGGACCTGCTCTTCCCGCCGACGGCGTTCGGGGAGGAGGAACAGCAGGCCCAGGCCGACCGGGTCCGGGACACCCGCGTCGCGCAGCCGGTGCTCGGCATCGGCGGCCTCGCCGTCGATCACGTCCTGCGCCGCCTCGGCGTACGCCCGGACATGGCCGGCGGGCACAGCTACGGCGAGCTGGTCGCGCTCAGCATCGCGGGCGCCTTCGACCCGGCCACGCTGCTCGACCTGAGCCGGGAGCGGGCCGCGGCCATCCTCGCGGCCGCGGGCGACGACCCGGGCACCATGGCCGCGGTCGGCGGCACCGCCGAGCAGGTCACAGCCGCGCTGGCCGCGGCCGGGCTCGACGGCGAGGTGGTGCTGGCCAACCACAACGCGCCGACCCAGGTCGTCATCTCCGGCCCGACCGAGGCGATCGCCCGCGCCACGGCGGCGCTCAAGGACGTCGGGCTGCGGGCGCGGGCCATCCCGGTGGCCGCCGCCTTCCACAGCCCGGTGGTGGCGCGGGGGGCCGAGGCCTTCGCCGGCGTGCTCGCCACCCGGGAGATCGGCGTGCCCACCGTGCCGGTCTGGTCCAACCACACCGCCGAGCCGTATCCCGCGGATCCCGGCGCGGTCCGCGCCGGGCTCGCCGCGCAGATCGGCGCGCCGGTCCGCTTCGTCGAGCAGGTCGAGGCGATGTACGCCGCCGGCGCTCGCGTCTTCGTCGAGGCCGGCCCCGGTCAGGTCCTCGCCAAGCTGGTCGCCGCCGTGCTCGGCGACCGCCCGCACCTGGTCGTCACCGTCGACGGCCGTCCGGGCCAGGGCTTGCGCGCCCTGCTGACCGCCGCCGCCGAGCTGGCCTGCGCCGGGGTCCCGGTGCAGACCGGCTGGCTCTTCGCCGGCCGCGACACCGCCGGCCCGGCGGCACCGGCCACCAACCGTCCCACCTGGACCGTCGACGGCCAGGCCGTACGCGACCGCACCGGACAGTGCCTGCCCGGCGGGATGACCCCCGCCCGGCGCATCGAGATCGAGGAGCTCACGATGACCGCAGTGCAGGGGCCCGACGGCGCCCGGGACAGCCGCAGCGAGCTCGTCAGCGAGTTCCTGCGGACCAGCCGGGACCTGATCGCGACCCAGCGCGACGTGCTGCTGGCGTACCTGGGCGAGGGCGGGGGCGGCCGCCTGGTGTGGCAGCCGTCCGAGGTGACGCCGGCTCAGGCCCTCGCATCGGCACCGATGCCGATGCCGGCGCCGGCCGCCGCGATGGCCGCTCCGGTCTCGCCCGCGCCCGCCACGGCGGTCGCCGTGCACTACCCGACGGTCGCCGAGACGGAGGCCCTGCTCGCGCCGGAGCCGTCGCACTCCGGCCTGGACGTGCAGGGTGCCGTGCTGGCGGTGATCAGTGAGCGGACCGGCTACCCGGAGGAGCTGATCGAGCTCGACCTCGATCTGGAGGCGGATCTGAGTGTCGACTCGATCAAGCGGGCCGAGGTGGCCGGCGAGGTGGCGAACAAGCTGGGGCTGAGCGTCGAGGGTGACGAATCCGAGCTGGAGGACCTGGTCAAGGCCCGCACGGTACGGGCGATGGTGAGCTGGCTCGACACCCGGATCAACGCGAGCCCGGCGTCCGCGGCCGTCGCCGGGTCCGCCCCGGCCGCCGGGTCCGCCGCCCCGGCCGCGGTCGCCGTTCCAGCGATGGACGTGCAGGGTGCCGTGCTGGCGGTGATCAGTGAGCGGACCGGCTACCCGGAGGAGCTGATCGAGCTCGACCTCGATCTGGAGGCGGATCTGAGTGTCGACTCGATCAAGCGGGCCGAGGTGGCCGGCGAGGTGGCGAACAAGCTGGGGCTGAGCGTCGAGGGCGACGAATCCGAGCTGGAGGACCTGGTCAAGGCCCGCACGGTACGGGCCATGGTGAGCTGGCTGGACGAGAAGATCAACGCACCCGCCGCGCCGGTCACCGCCGCCTCAGGGCCCGTCGCCGCCGAGCCCGTCGCCGCCGGGCCCGTCGCCGCCGGGCCCGCCGCCGACGAGGCGCCGGCCCGGGTGGGCATCGCGCCGCAGCGGTTGATCGCCACCCTGGAACCGGCCGTCCCGGGCGAGGCGGCGGGCACCGACCTCGCGGGTGCCCGGTTCCTGATCACCGGTGGCGGCGCGACCGGCGTCCGGCTGGCCGAGCTGCTGGCCGACGCCGGTGCGAGCGGCGTGAGCGGCTCGACCGCCGACGACCCGACCGGCTTGGACGGGATCGTGCTGCTCGACGGCCTCACCACCGACGGCGGTCCGCTGCTGCCGGACGCGTTCGGCTTCCTCAAGCGGGCGCTGTCGGCCGGGCCGCGGTGGCTCATCGCCGCCGGCCCGGAGGGAGGCAGCGCGCGGACCGACGGGCTGACCGGCCTGTTCCGCACGATCGCCCGGGAGTACCCGGAGACCGTCGCCCGCTACGTCGAGGTGAGCGGCGCGGCGTCCGCCGACGACGTCGCCCAGGGACTCGTCGAGGAGCTGCACGATGCCGCCGCCGCCCCGGTGGTCTACCGCCGCTCGGACGGGCGGCAGCTCGGGCAGCTCACCGAGGCCGGCCTCGGCGTGCTGGCCGACGGGGGAGCCGGGCCGGCCGGCGACGGCGTGGCCGAGGCGCGGGCGATCGGGCTCGACGCCGACTCCGTCGTGGTGCTCGTCGGCGGGGCGCGGGGCATCACGCCGTGGTTCGCCCGGACGGTCGCCGCGGCCTCGCGGTGCCGGATCGAGCTGGTCGGGCGTACGCCGCTGCCGCAGACCGACGAGGACCCGGAGCTGGCCGCGGCCGGTGACAAGGCGGCGCTGCGCTCGGCGCTGGCGCGGCGTGGCATGCGCTCGCCCGCCGACATCGACCGCACCGCCTCGGCGATCCTCGCCGCCCGCGAGGTCAACGCCACGGTCGCGGAGCTGACCGGGCTCGGCGCCCAGGTGCGGTACCACTCGCTGGACGTCCGGGACGACGAGGCCACCCGCCGCCTGGTCAAGCGGATCCACGACGAGTACGGGCGCATCGACGGCCTGGTCTACGCGGCCGGGATCATCGAGGACAAGCTCATCGCCGACAAGGACCCGGACTCCTTCGCGCGGGTGTTCCGCACCAAGGTCGACGGCGCCCGGTCGGTGCTGGACGCGCTGGAGGGCTGCGGCGCCGCGCCCCGGTTCGTGGTCATGTTCGGCAGCATCGCCGCCGCGTACGGCAACCGCGGCCAGAGCGACTACGCGGCCGCCAACGACGCGCTCGACACGATGGGCACCCGCTGGTCGCAGGTCACCGGCCACCGCGCGCTGACGGTGCACTGGGGACCGTGGGCGCCGGTCGGCGCGCACGGCGGCATGGTCACGCCCGAGCTGACCGCCGAGTACGCCCGCCGCGGCATCGGCCTGATCGATCCGGAGGAGGGCGCGCTCAGCCTGCTGCGCGAGCTCGCCTGGGGAGATCCGGCGCAGACCTCGGTCGTCCTCACCGCGTCGGGCTGGTAGGCCGGCATGGAGCAGATCGCCATCGTCGGGATGGCGGCGATCTTCCCCGGCGCCGCGACCCTGGAGCAGTACTGGCAGAACCTGGTCAACGGCAAGGACATGATCAGCGATGTCCCGGCGGACCGCTTCGACGCGCTGTTCTACGACCCGGAGAACGCGCACCGGCCGGACCGGCTCTACACCCGGCGCGGCGGCTTCCTCGACGACCAGGCGGTGTTCGAGCCGCTGAAGTTCGGCATCATGCCGAACTCGGTGGGCGACATCGAGCCGGACCAGCTCATCGCGCTGGAGGTCGCCGCGGCGGCCATCGCGGACGCGGGTGGCGCGGACCGCCTGCCGGACGCCGACCGGATCGGCGTGATCCTGGGCCGCGGCGGACTGCTCAACCCGGCCGCCTCCCGCTACGCCAACCGGGTACGGATGGCCAGCCAGGTCATCGGCCTGCTGCGGGAACTCGTGCCGGACCTCGGCGAGGACCGTCTCGACCTGCTGCGGGACCGCATCGACGAGCGGCTCGGCAAGCACCAGCCGGAGGGCACGATCGGGCTGGTGCCCAACCTCGCCGCGTCCCGGGTGGCGAACCGGCTCAACCTGCGCGGCCCGGCGTACACGATCGACGCGGCGTGCGCCTCCTCCCTGATCGCGGTCGACCAGGGGATGACCGAGCTGGCGCAGGGCCGGCTCGACGCCGTGCTGGCCGGGGGCGTGCACCACGTGCACGACATCAGCTTCTGGTCGGTGTTCAGCCAGTTGCAGGCGCTGAGCCGCAAGGGCGAGATCCGGCCGTTCGACGCCGACGCCGACGGCGTGCTGATCGGCGAGGGCACCGGCATGGTGGTGCTCAAGCGCCTGGCCGACGCCGAACGCGACGGCGACCGGGTGTACGCGGTCATCCGCGGCAGCGGCACCTCCAGCGACGGCCGCTCGGCCAGCATGTTCAATCCGGCGAGCTCCGGTCAGTCGCTGGCGATCCGGCGTGCGTGGGAGATGGCCGGGCTCGACCCGACGGCCCCGGACGCGCTGGGCCTGCTCGAGGCGCACGGCACGGCGACGCCGACCGGCGACGCCGCCGAGCTTGCCACGGTGGCCGAGGTGTTCGGCCCGCACACCGGCGGCGGGGAACGTCCGGTGATCGGCTCGGTGAAGTCGATGATCGGGCACGCGATGCCGGCCGCCGGGGTGGCCGGCCTGATCAAGGCCACGCTCGCGGTCTACCACGGCGTGCTGCCGCCCACCCTCAACGTGGTCAAGCCGCGCGCCGAGATGGCGAGGACCCGCTTCCGGCCCATCTCGTCGGCGCAGCCGTGGGAGGGCACCGGCCCCCGCCGGGCCGGCGTCAACGCGTTCGGCTTCGGCGGCATCAACGCGCACGTCATCGTCGAGCAGTACGCGCCGGGCGGACCCGTGACCGTCGCCGAGCCGGAGCGCGTCGTGTGGCTGTCCGCCGCCACGACCGGCGAGCTGGCCGCCCTGCTGGAGCGCGACGACGTCCGGGAGCTGCCGCGCGCGTCGGCGGGCGGTCCGGTGCGCCTGGGCATCGTCGACCCCACGGACCAGCGTCTGGGCATCGCCCGCAAGATGGTCGCCCGCGGCGAGCCGTGGCGCGGCGGGCGGGACATCTGGTTCACGCCCCGGCCCCTGCTCGGCCCCGGCGGCGGCAAGCTCGCCTTCGTCTTCCCGGGCGTGGAGGCGGAGTTCGCCCCCCGGACGGCGGACATCGCCGCGCACTTCGGCCTGCCGCACCGGGAATGGACCGCCGCGGACCTGGGCCAGCACGGCACCGGCCTGGTCGAGGTCGGCAAGCTGCTGGACGCGGCCCTGCGCCGGATGAACGTCCGGCCGGACGCGGTCGCCGGGCACAGCATCGGCGAGTGGACGGCCGCCGCGGTCACCGGGCAGATGAGCACCCAGGGCGTCGACGCGTTCCTCGGCCTCTTCGACGCCGACAGCGTCGAGGTCAGCGGGTACGCGTTCGCGGCGATCAGCGCGCCGATGGAGACCGTGACACCGCTGCTGGACGGCTATCCGGGCGTGGTGCTGTCGCACGACAACGCGCCCAACCAGTGCGTCGTCAACGGGCCCCGCGAGCAGGTGCAGCGCCTCGTGGACGACCTGCGCGCCCGGACCATCCTGTGCCAGCTCCTGCCGTTCCGCTCGGCGTTCCACACCCCCGTCTTCGCCGAGGGGCTGCAGGCCATCGGCGCCGCGCTGGGCCGCTGGGAGGTGCACCCGACGGAGGTGCCGGTCTGGTCCGGCACCATCTCGGCGCCGTTCCCGTCCGATCCCGACGAGGTCAACCAGCTCTTCATCCGGCACATGATCGAGCCGGTCTGGTTCCGCCGGACCGTCGGCGCGATGTACGCCGACGGCATCCGCGTCTTCCTGCAGATGGGCGCCGGTCAGCTCGCCTCGCTCATCGACGACAACCTGCGTGACCGCGAGCACCTGGCCATGCCGGTCAACGTCTCTCGCCGCGACGGCCTGGCCCAGCTCCGCCGGGTGGCGACGGCCCTCTGGGTGGACGGCGGCGACCCGGACCTGACGGTCCTCGAACCGGCCCGGCCGAGCCCCGCGGCTCCCAAGGTCAACACGGTCGCCGAGCCGTCGGCCCGCAAGGGCCCGGCCATCCGCCTCGACCTCGGCGGCCCCCTGGTCAAGCTCGGCGAAGGCGCCGACCAGCTCCTCGGCCTGAGCACGGACCGAAGCCCACGAACCGCCCCGGCGGGGACAGCACCACAGCCGAACCCCACGGCGAAAGCCCCGCAGCCGCACGCACAAAGTCAGCCGCAGGTGCAGGCCCACGCGGAAGCCCACGGGGCGGCGCTGGCCGCGTTGAGCAAGATGGCGGGCACGTCGAAGGCCGCCGCGGAGCTGGCGGCCCTGCTCCAGGAGACCGCGAGCGACGCGGTCACGGTGATGAACGCCGCGGCGGCCCCACCCGCGCGCCAGCCGGTGATCCCGCGACAGAAGCCGGCGCCGGCCCCGCAACGTCCGGTGATCCCGCAGCAGCGACCGGCGACGCCGCCGGCGGCGCGCCCGGCAGCGGCACCACCGCCGGTAACCGCTGGGCACGGATCGACGGTGTCACGCGAGCCGGTGGCCGTACCGGAAAAGAAAGCAACCATCCACACAGCCGGACCGGAAAAGGAAAAGCAAGCGGAAGAGATCCTCCTCAGAACCACCCTCGACGTCTCCGTCGACACCATGCCCTACCTGCGTGACCACTGCTTCTTCGTGCAGCCCGACGACTGGCCGCGCGTGGAGGACCGGTGGCCGGTGGTGCCGGCGACCACCGTCGTGCAGCACATGATGGATGCCGCCGAGCGGGCCGCGCCCGGGCTGAAGGCGGTCGCGGTGCGCGACGCGAAGTTCAACCGGTGGCTGATCGCGGCGCCGCCGCAGCGGGTCGACATCACCGTCCGGCGGGCCGGTCCCGGGCTGGTCACCGTGATCTTCGGTGGCTACGCCCGTGCCACGGTCGAGATGGCGGCGACCTATCCGGAGCCGGCGGAGCGCCCGTGGACGCAGGACCCGGCGACGGAGTTCCCGCCGACGACCAGTGCCGAGGAGATGTACGCCGAACGCCTCATGTTCCACGGCCCGCTCTTCCAGGGCGTCACCGCGGTGCACGCGCTCGGCGACATGCACGTGCGCGGCATCGTCACCGCGCCGACGCCGCCCGGCGCCTTGTTGGACAACGCGTTGCAGCTCATCGGCAACTGGCTGATCACGACCCAGCCGTTCCGGACGGTGGCCCTGCCGGTCGGGCTGCGCCACGTCCGGTTCTACGGCCCGCCGCCCGCGCCCGGCACCGCCTTCGACTGCGTGGCCCGGGTGCGGTCCATCACCGACGGTGAGCTGATAGCCGACACGCAACTGTCGGTGAACGGCCGGGTGTGGGCGCAGATCGACGGGGCGACCGACCGGCGCTTCGACAGCCATCCGACCGCGCGCGCCTGCGAGCGGTTCCCGGAGAAGTACCCGATGTCGCAGCGCCGGCCCGGCGGTTGGACCGTGGTCTTCGACGCGTGGACGGACCTGGTCACCCGCGGCATGGCCGCGCGCGGCATCCTCGGCGGGGAGGCCGCCGTCGAGTACGAGCGCATGCCCGGCGCCCGGCGCAACCAGTGGATGCTGGGCCGGATCGCGGCGAAGGACGCGGTGCGGTTCCGCCAGTGGGACGCCGGGCACACGGACGTGTATCCGATCGAGCTGACCGTGCGCAACGAGCCGAGCGGCAAGCCGTACGTCGAGCTGCGCCCGGGCCGCGGCTACCAGGACTGTGCCGTGTCGATCGCGCACACCGCCGAGGTGGGGGTCGCCATCGCCGGTCCGGCGGGCGCCGCGGTCGGCATCGACGTGGTGGAGATCGCGCCGCGGGAGGAGAGCACCTACCGATACGCGCTCACCGAGGCTGAGCGTGCTCAGCTCACGGACGACCGCAGCTTCGCGCGGCTGTGGGCGGCGAAGGAGGCCGCCGGCAAGGCGCTCGGCACGGGACTCGACGGCGCGCCCCGCCGGTTCGAGGTGTGCCTCGCCGAGGGCACCGTGACCGTCGGCGACCGGGTCCTCCGGGTCGCGTGGCAGGAGATCGAGAACCCGCCGGAGCTTCCGGCGCGACGCTACGTCGTCGCCTGGACCAGTACCGAAGACCACTAAGGAGCACCGCCATGCCCTCGGATCAGACCGCCGTTCTCGCCGACGTCTCCTCGATGCTGCGTTCGGTCCTCGGTGACTTCGGCGACGACGCCGACATCACCATGGACACCACCTTCCGCGACGACCTGGGCATGGAGAGCATCGACGTGGTGTCGCTCGCCGGCCGCCTCCAGGCCCGGTACGGCACCTCGGTCAACTTCGCGCTCTTCGTCTCCAGCCTCGACGTGGAGTCGGTCGGCCAGCTGAAGGTCGGCGAGCTCGTGTGCTACATCGTGGACTCGCTGGGGAAGGCGCCGGCCGGGTCATGAGCATGGTCAGCGCCAACGGGGTCGACCTCCACGTGCAGGAAGTGGCGCCCATCGGTGGTCACCGGGGCACGGTGGTGCTCATCCACGGCATGACGTCGGACAGCATGGCGAGCTGGTTCCTGACGATGGTCCACCCGCTGGCCGAGGCGGGGATGCGCGTCCTGCTCTACGACCTGCGCGGGCACGGGCACAGCGCCCGGCCGGCGACCGGTTACCGGCTGGACGACTTCGTCGCCGACCTGGAGGCGCTGCTCGTCCACTGGGCCGTCGACGGTCCGGTCCATCTGTTCGGCAATTCGTTCGGGGGAACGGTCGCCTTCGCGTACGCGGCGCGCCATCCGGCAGCGGTGGCCGGCATCGTCACCATCGAGTCCGCCCCGCCGACCTCGACGTGGTTCGCCCGGATGGCCCGCCGGCTGGCCCGGGTCGCCGAGACCCTCGCGGACGCCGAGGCGGTGGCCGGCAGCCGCCCGCTGCTCGCCCGGCGCCTGCGGGACGCCTCCGCCCTGCTCGCCGACACGGACATCGGCGCGGAACTGCCCGCCAGCATCCTGCCCGATCCGGCCGCGTTCGAGGCGATCACCTGCCCGGTCCTGTGCCTGTACGGCGGCGACTCTGCGGTCAAGGAGCTCGCCGCGGAGACCGAGCGCCTGGTGCCGCAGTCGAAGCATGTGGTCGTCGCCGGCCAGAAGCACACCCTGCTCATCAAGGCACCCGACCAGGTCCGCGCCGAGGTGCTGCCCTGGCTCGCCACCTGCGTGCATTAGGAGATCCCATGGACCGCGCCATCATCATCAGCAACGGCCGCTGTGGTTCGACCCTGCTCTCCGACCTGATCGTCGAGGAGCCGGAGACCTGCTCGGTCCAGGAGTTCTTCATGTCGGTCGCGCCGTGGAACCGGAGCACCGAGATCATCACGGGACCCGAGTACTGGCGGGTGCTCAGCGGTCCCAAGGAGGAGCTGTCGGTCCTGTTCCGGATCGGCGTGCCGCCGAAGGAGGTCCGCTACCCGGCCTCCGGCCGCTTCAACGACGATCTCGTGAACCTGCCCCGCATCCTGGCCATCACCCTGGCGAAGCTGACCGACGACCCGGACGCGCTCTTCGACCGCCTCGCCCCGCGGGTGGAAGCGTTCCCCACCCAGAGCGTCGGCGCGCATCACCAGGCGTTCCTCGACCTGCTCACCGAGCTGACCGGCAAGAAGCGCTGGGTCGAGCGCTCCGGCGGCAGCAGCCAGGTCACCACCTCGCTGCTGGAGAACTTCCCCAGCGCCAGGATCGTGTACCTGACCCGGGACTGGGCGGCCACCGCGAGGTCGATGAGCCGGCACTCGTCGTTCCAGCTGGTCCAGCTGCGGGTCGAGGCGGTCGGACGGTACGGCGTGGACCCGCTCACCGCCGACCCGGGCGACGACGTGCCGGACGAGGTACGGGCGTACCTGCCGGACCGGCTCACCGCCGAGTTCCTGCAGGAGCGGGGCAAGGACCCGAAGCGGTTCATCGGCCTGTGCGCGTTCATGAGCAGCCAGGCCGAGCAGGCGCTGGCCGACCACCCGCCGGCGCACCTGCACACGATGGCGTACGAGGACCTGGTCGCCGACCCGGTCGGTCAGCTCACCGCGCTGGGCACGTTCCTCGGCTTCGCCGACCCGGGCGGCTGGGCGGCTTCGGTGGCGCACCGAGTGCGCAAGCCGGAACCCGTGGCGGTCCCGGCATGAACGACTGCACCGAACTTCTCCTTCCCGGACTTCGCGACGGCCGTGACGGTGAGGGCCAGGAGGGCATGCCAACTGGAGGCTCGGCATGAACGCCCTGGCCGGGTTCGCCGCCGCGCTGCTGCTCGGTGCGGGTGCGGCTGTCGCGCCTGCGGCGGCCGCCGACACGTACGCGCACCGGCTGCTCGGCAAGGCCGCGCCGGACGAGTGCTTCGCCGGCATCGGACAGCCGTATCCGCCGGGGCCGCCCTGCGCCGAGGGCCAGGCCAAGGTCAACCAGTCGTACGTGTGGGGAATGACCCGCGTCGGCCGGCAGGTCTGGTTCGGCACCGGCGCCAACACGCACTGCCTGACCAGCGGCGCCGGCCTCGCGGACTCGAATCCCGTGGTCAACGACGACTACGTCTGCGAGTTCGCCGAGAGCCAGGTCGCCCGGGAGCACCCGACCGTGCCGGACGCGCTGGGCGACCTCCGGGCGCCGCAGGTCTGGCTGTACGACGCCGGCGTCCTGACGAACCGGTCCGCCGACATCATGGCCGCCTCCGACGCCGACGCCCGCCGCCTGCGCAGCACCCTCGGGATGCGGGCCGCGGGCCATGCCGGCGGTGTGGTGCTGTTCGCCGGGCCGTCGCTGACCAGCACCCTCAACGTCTTCGCCTTCGACGCGGTGACCAAGCGCTTCCTCGGGTCGCGCACGCTGGCCCGGTACGGCAACGCCCGGACGTTCCTCGCCGCGGCGGGCGACCTCTACCTCGGCGTCGGCATCGGGCCGGACGGCGGCCTCGGCGGTGCCGTGCTGCGCTGGCGTGGCAACCGGGTCGCCCCGTTCCTCTTCGACCGGGTGGCGACGCTGCCCGCACAGGCGGCCGACCTCGCGTACGCCGACGGCCGCCTCTACGCGACGACCTGGTCCACCGCCAGGCCCACCACCGACGCGCAGATCGCCGGGGTGTGGCGCAGCCCGGCCCTGCCGCTCGACGGCGCCGGATGGACTCAGGTGTGGCAGGCCGGTTCCTACGAGAAGGACCCGCTCACCACGACCACGTACGGCGTCGGCGGGGTGGCGGCGTACGACGGCTGGCTCTACTGGGGCAGCATGCACGTCCCGCTGAAGGCGACCAAGGCGCACCAGGCGGCGTACCCGCAGCCCACCGAGGAGGCCAGGAACAACCAGATCCGGTACACCCAGCGGGCGGCGACCATCTGGCGGGGCCGTGACCTGGGCACCCCGGAACAGCGGATCGAGCTGCTCTACGGCGAGTCCGTGCTGCCCGTGTACCAGCCGGCCGCCGGCGCCTGGACGCCCGTGCCGACCGGCTGGACCGCCCGGTACGGCAAGTCCGGCTTCGGCAACGCCTTCAACAACTACGCCTGGCGCATGACGGTCGCCGGTGACCGGCTCTACGTGGCCACGATGGACTGGAGCTACCTGGTCCACCTGCTGTCCGACACCGCGCCGCCGACCGACCCCGCCGGCTGGGGCGCCGACCTGTGGACCTTCCCGTCCGCCGACTCGCCCGCCCAGCCGGTCGACGTCAGCGGCCTCGGCAACCCCCTCAACTACGGCATCCGCACCATGGCCGCCGACGGTGACGACCTGTACCTCGGCATGGCCAACCCGATGAACCTGCGTACCGACCCGGCCGACTCCGTCCCCGAGGGCGGCTGGGAGCTCATCCGGCTCGACAGAACCGGAACCGTGTCCTGAGAGGACCCCCCGTGAGAGCTTCTCTGCGCAGACTCGGCACCGCCGCCGCAGTCGTTCTCCTCGGCCTGACCGCCCCGGCGACCCCCGTCGCCGCCGCCGACGGCTCCTACACCTTCACGCTGCTGGCGAAGGCGGCTCCCGACGAGTGTTTCGACGGCATCGGCAACCCCTATCCGCCGGGGCCGCCGTGCGCCGTGGGCCAGGCCAAGGTCAGCCAGGCGTACGTGTGGGGCCTCACCCGGGTCGGCGCCGACATCTGGTTCGGCACCGGCGCCAACGTCAACTGCCTGGTCGGCGGCGCCACGCTGGACAACGTCAAGCCGGTGGTCAACGACGACTACGTCTGCGAGTACGGCGAGAGCCAGATCGTCGCGAACGACCCGGACTGGCCGGTGGAGATCGGCGACCAGCGCGCCCCGGAGGTGTGGCTCTACCACGCGTACACGAAGCGGAAGGTGAACAAGAGCGCGGAGATCCGGGCGAAGAGTACCGGCGACGCGGAGCGGCTGCGCACCACCATCGGCCTGCGCGCCGCCGGCAACCTCGACGGTGTCGTCCTGCTCGGCGGCCCGGCGCTCAACGACTCGCTCAACCTGTTCGCGTTCGACGCCCGGACCAGGCGCTTCCTCGGCTCGGTCAACCTTCCCCAGTACGGCAACATCCGCACGTTCCTGGTCGCCGAGAAGGAGCTGTACCTCGGCGTCGGCATCGGGGCCAACGGCGGCTCCGGCGGTGGCGTGCTGCGCTGGACCGGGAGCCTGGCCGACCCGTTCGCCTTCGAGATCGTGGCGAACCTGCCGGTGCAGGCGGCCGATCTCGCGTACCACGACGGGCGGGTCGCCGCGACCAGCTGGCCGGCCAACCAGCCCGCCTCGCCCGCCCAGCTGGCCGGCGTCTGGCTCAGCCCCGCGCTCGCCGACGGCGCGCCCGGGCTCAACGCCGAGGACGCGGCCGGGTGGCGGCAGGCCTGGCATGTGCGCCAGTACGAGACCGACCGGGTGGTCGCCGCGACCTACGGCGGGGGCGGGATCGCCTCCTACGGCGGCTATCTCTACTGGGGCACGATGCACGTGCCGCTGAAGTCGACCAAGGTGCACCAGCAGGTCTACCCGCAGACCACCGACGAGTCCAAGCAGGCCCAGGCGGCGAACACCCAGCGGGCCATCAGCATCTGGCGCGGCAGGGATCTGGGCCTGCCGACCCAGAAGATCGAGCTGCTCTACGGGGCGACGGCGCTACCCGCGTACGACCCGGCGACCGGGGCCTGGACCTCGGTGCCCACCGGCTGGACGCCGCTCTACGGCAAGTCCGGTTTCGACAATCCCTTCAACAACTACACCTGGCGGATGACCGTCGCCGGGAAACGGCTCTACGTAGGGACGATGGACTGGAGCTACATCGTCCAGCACATCGTCGGCGAGAACCCCGGCATCCGGGTCCGCGACGTGGCGCCGCCGCCGATCGACCCCGCCGTGTACGGCGGTGACCTCTGGGTCTTCCCGTCCACGTCGGAGAAGGCCCAGGCGGTGAACACCCAAGGCGTCGGCAACTACCTCAACTACGGGATACGCAACATGATCCCGGACGGTCCGGACCTGTATCTCGGCATGGCCGACCCGATGAACCTGCGGACCGACCCCGCCGACGACGTTCCGGAGGGCGGCTGGGAGCTGATCAAGCTCACCGCGCCCCGCACGTAACACCGCAAGCGTGGGCGGGCGGTGCATCCCACGACGCCGCCCGCCCGCCCGCCAGCTCCTCTGCGCCCCCGCGGACCGCCGCGGCGGGCGCTCCTTGCGTCTCGGAAAGGAATCGAAGTTGACCAATATACGAAGGGTCCTGTCGGCGGGGGCGGTGGCACTCGTCGCCGCCGGCGCCGCGGTGGCGCCCGCCACGGCCGCCCCGGCGCGGTTCGACTACACGTTCACCCGGCTCGCCAAGGCCAAGGCGGACGAGTGCTTCGACGGCGTCGGGAAGGCGTATCCCGCCGGCCCCCGCTGCCAGACCGGTAAGCCGAAGGTCAACCAGGCGTACGTCTGGGGCCTCACCCAGGTCGGCAAGACCCTCTGGTTCGGCACCGGGGCCAACGTGCACTGCCTGGTCAGCGGCGCCACCCTCGACTACGTCAAGCCGACCGCCAACGACAACTGGACCTGCGAGTACGGCGAGAGCCAGGCCCGCAAGGCCGACCAGGCGATCCCGGACTACATGGGCGACATGCGCGCGCCCGAGGTGTGGACCTACGACATCGCCACCGGACGCTCGGTCGACAAGAGCGCCGAGATCCGCGCCAAGTCCCCCGACGACGCCCTGCGCCTGTCGCACACCGTCGGCCTGCGCGCCGCCGGCACCATGGGCAACGTCGTCCTGCTCGGCGGCCCGGCGCTCGAGAACACCCTCAACATGTTCGCCTTCGACGCCACCACCCAGCAGTACCTCGGCTCGATCAACTTCCCGGACTTCGGCAACATCCGTACCTTCCTCGTCGCCGAGGACGCCCTCTACCTCGGCGTCGGCATCGGCCGCAACGGCTCCGCCGGCGGCGCCGTCTGGCGCTGGAACGGCGACACCGCCCGGCCCTTCGACTTCACCACCGTCGCCAGCCTGCCCGTGCAGGCCGCCGACCTGACCGTCTACGACGGCCGCATCGCCGCCACCAGCTGGCCCGCCGAGCAGCCCACCAGCCAGCAGATGCTGGCCGGCCTGTGGATCAGCCCCAAGCTCGCCGACGGCCTGCCCGGCCTCAACGACGAGGACAAGGCCGGCTGGCGCCAGGTCTGGAACGCCCGCCAGTACGAGCAGGACCGCGTCGTCTCCGCCACCTACGGCGGCGGTGGCATCGCCGCGTTCGACGGCTACGTCTACTGGGGCACCATGCACGTCCCGATGAAGTCCAGCATGGTGCACGCCACCGTCTACCCGCCCGCCACCGACCAGGCCGCCAAGGACCAGTCGGTCAAGACCCAGCGCGCGATCAGCATCTGGCGCGGCAAGGACCTGGGCACGCCGACCCAGAAGATCGAGCTTCTGTACGGCGAGAAGACCCTCCCCGCCTGGGACCCGGCCACGTCCACCTGGTCCGACAAGCCCACCAACTTCACGCCCCTGTACGGCAAGTCGGGCTTCGGCTACCTGTTCAACAACTACACGTGGCGCATGACGGTGGTCGACAACAAGCTCTTCGTCGGCACCATGGACTGGAGCTACCTGGTCAAGGACCTGCTCGCCGGCGCGGCACCCCAGCCCCCGGTCAATGCCCGGGCCCAGCGTGCCCTGGCCGACCCGGACAACTGGCACACCCCCCTGATCGACCCGACCAAGTTCGGCGGCGACCTCTACATGTTCCCCGACGCGAACTCCCCGGCCCAGGCGGTGAACGTCCGGGGCCTCGGCAACTACCTCAACTACGGCATCCGCAACATGATCCCGAACGGCAAGGGCGGGCTCTACATCGGCATGGCCAATCCGATGAACCTGCGTACCGAGCGGTTCGACCTGCGCCCCCAGGGTGGCTGGGAGCTCATCGAGATGAACAAGCGTCGATGACCGGCCGGGCGGGTATCCACCGTGGATGCCCGCCCGGTCCCGTCCCTGACCGCGCCCGAACAATCCCCGAACATCGCCGAGGAAGGCTGGTCCCATGAAGCGCCAGACCGCCCTCGCGGCCGTGCTCCTGCTGCTCCTCGCCGGCTGCACCGGCCGCGACCGCCGCGACCCGTCCCCCGCGCCGAGCTCCGCCCCGTCGGACGGCGCCCCCTCCGCTTCCTCCGCGCCCGCCTCCGCCGCGCCGGGCGGCACGACCGGTGCGCCCGGGCCCACGTCGGCCCTGCCGGTCGGCCTATCCAGCGCGGCACTGACCGTCGACGGCCGTAGCCGTACGTATGCGCTGTACCGGCCCGCCTCCGCCAAGGCCGGCGCGCCCCTCGTCGTGGTGCTGCACGGCGCGGTGGGCACCGGCCGGCAGGCCGAGCAGGCGTACGGCTGGGACGCCGAGGCCGACAAGGGCGGCTTCCTGGTCGCCTACCCCGACGGCGTCAACCGCACCTGGAACGTCAGCCCGGACTGCTGCGGCGTGGCGGCCCGCGACGACGTGGACGACGTCGGCTTCATCACCAAGCTGGTGGCGGCGGTGCCCGGGGTGGACCCGAAGCGCGTCTACGCGACGGGCATCTCCAACGGCGCGATGCTCGCCTACCGCCTCGCCTGCGAGACGACCGTCTTCGCCGCCATCGCCCCGGTGGCGGGCACCATGCTCAACGAGTGCGACGACCCCGCGCCGATCTCGGTCATCCACATCCACGGCGACCAGGACCCCACCGTCCCGTACGGCGGAGGCCCGGGCCGCCGCAGCAACGCGGGCAACGGCCGCCTCCCGGTGAAGATCGACGGCCCGTCGGTGCCGTCGCTCATCGACACCTGGCGCCGCACGGCCGGCTGCCCGGCCCCGGCCACCACCAAGTCGGGTGCGGTGACGACCTCGGTGGCGACCTGCCCGCAGGGCCGCGCGGTGGAGCTGATCACCGTCGCCGGCGCGGGGCACCAATGGCCGGGGTCGAAGCCGGCCCCGGCGGCCCAGCGCCTGCTCAAGCTCGACCCGCCGTCCACGGCCCTGAACGCCACCGCCACGATCTGGACCTTCCTCGCCGCTCACCCCAAGGCCTGACCGCCGAACCGTGTTCTCCCCCGCCCGGTACCGAAGACGCACAACCCGTCCACGCCGGACGGCGGCGTGCGGGATCCTGGTCGTGGCTGCCAGATGGTCGAGGTGTCCGAGTCCGGGGAGACGCTAGTATGTAACCCGCGTACATGACCTAGGTCGCTTTGTCCGCTTAACCCTCCCGGGTCGTCTAATGGTAGGACCGCGGCTTTTGGTGCCGTTTATAGGGGTTCGAATCCTCTCCCGGGAGCTTTCTTCCTGCGGCTAGGCTGGCGCCGCTTCTCTGACACACTGCAAACGATGGAGTCCCGCGTGAGCCAGGCCCCGAGCCGTACCGTCGTCGTCCTCGCCGCGGGCGAGGGCAAGCGGATGAAGTCCGCCACGCCCAAGATGCTCCACCCGCTGCTCGGGCGGACACTGCTCGGTCACGTCCTGCACGCGGCCGAGGCCGCGCAGGCGTCGCGGACCGTCGTGGTCGTGGGGCACAAGGCCGACCAGGTGCGCGCCCACCTCGCCGAGATCGAGCCCGGCGCCACCCCGGTGCTGCAGGCCGAGCAGAACGGCACCGGGCACGCCGTGCGCATCGCCCTCGAGGCCATCCCCGAGGCGACCGGCACCGTGGTGGTGCTGAACGCCGACGTGCCGCTGCTGCGGCCGGAGACCGTCGAGGCCCTCGTCGCCGCGCACGAGAACGCCCGCACCGGCGCGACCGTGCTCGCCGCCGAGGTGGCCGACCCGACCGGGCTCGGGCGGATCGTGCGCGGCGCCGACGGCAATCTCGAACGCATCGTGGAGGAGCGGGACGCCTCCGCCGAGGTCCGGGCGATCCGGGAGATCAACGCCGGCATCTACGCCTTCGACGCCACCCTGCTGCGGGAGGCGCTCGGCAAGCTGTCCACCGACAACGACCAGGGCGAGGAATACCTCACCGACGTCTTCGGGATCCTGGCGGCGGTCGGGCACCCGGTCGGCGTGTACGTCGCGGCGGACTCGCGGGAGACGCTCGGGTGCAACGACCGGGCCGAGCTGGCGCGGCTGCGGTCGCTGCTGCGCGACCGGATCAACACCGCCTGGATGCGCTCCGGGGTCTCGATCATGGACCCGGCGACGACCTGGATCGACGTCACCGTGACCCTCGAGCCGGACGCGGTGGTCGACCAGAACTCGCAGCTCCAGGGCTCCACCAGGGTCGCGACCGGTGCGGTGGTCGGGCCGGACACGACGCTCGTCGACACGGTCGTGGAGCAGGGGGCGACGGTGCTGCGGTCGCACTCGCTGGGCGCGGAGATCGGCCCGGAGGCCACCGTGGGCCCGTATTCCTACCTGCGGCCGGGCACGCGGCTGGGGCGCAAGGCGAAGGTCGGCGGTTTCGTCGAGACCAAGAACGCCGAGCTCGGGGCGGGCGCGAAGGTGCCGCACCTGTCGTACGTCGGCGACGCGACCGTGGGCCCGAAGTCGAACATCGGCGCGGGCACGATCTTCGCCAACTACGACGGGGTCGCCAAGCACCACACGACGATCGGCGAGGCCGCGTTCGTCGGCAGCGACACCGTGCTGATCGCGCCGGTGGAGATCGGGCCGGGGGCGTACGTGGCGGCGGGCAGCGCCGTCGCCAAGGACGTGCCGGCCGGCAACCTGGGCGTGACGCGCGCGCAGCAGCGCAACATCGAGGGCTGGACGGCGCGGAAGCGGCCCGGCACGGTCTCCGCGGAGGCGGCGGAGAAGGCGGCCCCCGAATCCGGCGAGTGACGATGACACCGCCTGCCGTGCCGGGTGCGCCCGGCACGGTCCTAGGCACTGAGAACGCGGTTGCGCAAGCTGGGGTGAGGCATCCCACGACGCGGATCCGGCACGTGGCCTTCCGGCGGCCGCGGGTAATACTTCACCTGAACACCACCCCCTCGAGCCACGGGAGCGGACGAGCCCATGGGCAGCATCGTCGCGGAGAACCGTAAGAGTCTGATGCTTTTCTCCGGGCAGGGCTTTCCGGAGCTTGCCGAGGAGATCGGCCAGGTGCTGGGCGTGGCGCCCACGCCGTCGGACTCGTACGAGTTCGCGAACGGCGAGATCTTCGTCCGGTTCAAGGAGTCCGTCCGCGGCTCCGACGCCTTCGTGGTGCAGTCGGTCACCGAGGGCGTGAACCGGTGGGTCATGGAGACCCTGATCATGATCGACGCCCTCAAGCGGGGGTCGGCCAAGCGGATCACCGTGGTGCTGCCGTTCTACCCGTACTCGCGGCAGGACAAGAAGCACCGCGGCCGGGAGCCGATCTCGGCCCGGCTGGTCGCCGACCTGCTGAAGACCGCGGGCGCCAACCGCATCCTCACCGTCGATCTGCACACCGCGCAGATCCAGGGATTCTTCGACGGCCCGGTGGACCACCTGTTCGCCATGGACATCCTGGCCGAGCACGTCCAGCGCAAGTTCGAGGGCCGGCCGATGACGGTGGTGGCGCCGGACTCGGGCCGGGTGCGGGTGGCGGAGCGCTGGACGGACCGGCTGGGCGGCTGCCCGCTGGCGTTCATCCACAAGACGCGCGATCCCCTGAAGCCCAACCAGGTCGTCGCCAACCGCGTGGTCGGCGAGGTCGAGGGCCGGGTCTGCCTCGTGGTCGACGACATGATCGACACCGGCGGCACCATCACCAAGGCCGCGGACATCCTCTTCGACGCCGGCGCGGCGGACGTGATCGTGGCGTCGACGCACGCGCTGCTGTCGGACCCGGCGACCGAGCGGCTGAAGAACAGCAAGATCTCCGAGCTGGTGGTGACCAACACGCTGCCGCTGCCGCCGGAGAAGCGGCTGGACAAGATCACCGTGCTGTCGATCGCGCCGCTGCTGGCCCGGGCCATCCGCGAGGTCTTCGACGACGGCTCGGTGACCACCCTCTTCGGCGGCCTGAGCTAGTCCGGAACCGGCCCTCGTTCGCAGCGCCGCCGTCCGCAGCGCCGCCGTCCGCAGCGCCGCCGTCCGCAGCGCCGCCGTCCGCAGCGCCGCTTCCCGCTTGCGCGGGCTTCGTCCCGACCAGCCTTCGGCTTCGTCCCGACAAGCCTCCGGCTCTGCCCCGACCGGCCTTCAGCCACGCCCGGGACCGGGCGTTCGGGCGCCCGGGTCGGGCGGCTGATCCGCGGCCGCGCGGGGGCCTGTGCAAGTTGCATCAGGCGGGTGAACTTTTCGCAGGGAGAGTGAGCCCTCGGGACCCGCCCGCTAAGGCGTGGCATGAGCAGGTAAGCTAGTGCGGTTGCCACGGCGAGGGTGCCACGCGGTCTGCTGCAGGTTTGCGGAGTTCGCTTGAGGCACCGTGATCGACGCGGTGCTCCGGGCCTGTGCCCAGTGCGCCCCTGCCGAGCACTGAGCACCACCACCGCTCGGCCCCCGCCGATCACCGCCCGTAGCCCGCAGACTTAGACGCAGCCCGATTCAGAGTTTCAGGAGTTTCCCCGTGTCCGAGGTAAAGATCAGCGCCGAGCCCCGCACCGAGTTCGGCAAGGGTGGTGCCCGCCGCACGCGCCGGGCCGGCCTGGTGCCCGCCGTGCTGTACGGCCACGGCGAGAAGCCGCAGCACATCGCGCTGCCGGCGCGTGAGTTCGCGGCCGCGATCCGGCACGGCGGCCTCAACCAGGTGTTCACGATCGACATCGCCGGCGGCTCGGGCGCCACGCTCGCGCTGCCGAAGGCGATCCAGCGCGACCCGATCAAGGACACCTACGAGCACGTCGACCTGATCATCGTGAAGCGCGGCGAGCAGGTGCAGGTCGACGTCCCGGTGACGCTGGTCGGCGAGGCCGCCAAGAACACCCTCGTGGTGAGCGAGAGCACGACGCTCTCGGTGACCGCCGAGGCACTGCACGTGCCGGCCGCTCTCGAGGTCTCCATCGAGGGCCTGGAGGCCGGTGCGCAGGTGACCGCCGGCGACGTCACGCTGCCGAAGGGCACCCAGCTGGCCGTGGACCCGGGCCACGTCATCGCGATCGTGTCGCAGGCCCAGACCGCCGCCCAGATGGAGGGCGACACCGGTGAGGCTGCCGAGGCCGCCGAGGGCGAGTCGACCGAGGAAGCCGCCGGCTGACCGGGCAAAGCGCCGAACAGGGAAAGTGCCGGCCGGCACTTTCCCTGTTTTCGTGAGGAGGGTTGATGGCGGAGGACGCACCCTGGCTGGTGGTGGGTCTGGGTAACCCCGGCCGGGAGTACGCGGGCAACCGGCACAACGTCGGGTTCATGGTCGCGGACCTGCTGGCGTCCCGGGTCGGCGGCAAGTTCGGCCGGCACAAGCGCGCGGTGGCCGAGGTGGCGGAGGGGCGGCTCGGGTTCGGTGGACCGAAGCTCATTCTCGTCAAGCCGCTGACGTACATGAATCTGTCCGGGGCCCCGGTGGCGGCGCTGGCGCAGTTCTTCAAGGTGCCGGTCGAGCAGGTGATCGCCGTCCACGACGAGCTGGACGTGCCGTACGGCCAGGTCCGCGTGAAGCGTGGTGGCGGTGAGGGTGGTCACAACGGTCTCCGGTCCATGTCGAAGTCGCTGAGCACCAAGGAGTACGCCCGGGTCCGGTTCGGCATCGGGCGGCCTCCGGGGCGGCAGGATCCGGCCGACTTCGTGCTCTCCGACTTCTCCGGTGTGGAGCGCAAGGAGCTGGAGTTTCTCGTCGACCGGGCGGCGGATGTGGTGGAGGCCGTGGTGGTCGAGGGCGTCGAGTGGGCGCAGAACAAATACCACGGGAATTGATCCCATGAGGGGCGAACGGATAGATCGTTTGGACCGTTTTGTCCGTCTATCGGTCCCGTGACGCCGCCTGCCGTTAGCGCGTTGGTCACATAGCCGCACCCACAACGGTGCGCGTGATCTGACGGCGCGGGGGAGGTTCGGGTGACACAGGACCTGTCCGGAAGCCGCAAGGCGGCGATCGACGAACCCACCGTGGTCCTGCCGACCGTCCAGCAGCGGGGCGGCTCGGAGCCGGCCCGGGCCGACGTCCCGGAGCGCCACGGTCCGGCGAACCATCCGCCGGCCAACCACGGGCCACGCCCGCATCGCCCGTCGCCGTACCGGGACCGGGCCCGCAACAGCAAGATCCCCTCCCCGGCCCGGCCCGCGGGCGACGAGGACAACGGGCCGCCCCAGGCGGGTGCCGGCGGGTGGCTCGCGAGCGAACGCGCGAAGAACCAGGCCGTGGACCGGCTGTGGTCGCCGCGGCCCAACCGGTCGTCGGCGGCCCGGCCCGCGGGGCGGCCCTTCGTCCGGGTCCGCGGCAAGCACGCCGCGATGTCGAGGCGTCAGCGCTGGGAGCGCCGTTACGTGCGGACCCTGGTCGGCAGCGACCTCCTCGCCGGGGTGACGGCCGGGGCGGTGACCTTCGGGCTGCGCTTCGGCGACGAAGTGACCACGTACAACCGCTGGTATCTGCTGCTGTCCGCGCTGTTGCCGGTGGCGCTGCTGGCGGTGCTGGTGGTCAGCCGGGCGTACGAGCGCCGCTTCCTGTTCGTCGGCACGGATGAATACCAGCGTGTG
Source organism: Couchioplanes azureus (assembly GCF_014648355.1). Lineage (GTDB taxonomy): Bacteria > Actinomycetota > Actinomycetes > Mycobacteriales > Micromonosporaceae > Actinoplanes > Actinoplanes azureus. Next base: position 670,909 of record NZ_BMQY01000001.1, on the reverse strand, counting down.
TTCCGCGGGGGAGTGGGCCTGATCGCGGGCGTGGCCGTCGTCTCGTACGCGCTGGAGCTGGAGCTCGCCCGGTCGTACGTCCTCGCCGCGCTGCCGACCGCCACCGTCACGGCCGTGGTCCTGCGCTTCGCCCTGCGCAAGCGCCTGCATCTGGAACGGGCGCGGGGCGCGAGCCTGCGCCGGGTGCTGGTGGTGGGGCACGAGTTGTCCGTCATCGCGATCACCCGGCAGTTACGCCGCGAGCGCTACCACGGCCTGGAGGTCGTCGGCGCCTGCCTGCCGCCCGAGCCCGACGGCAGCCCCGACGAGCACGCCGGGCGGGGTCCCGGTGACCACGCCGAGCGGCGCGACGGCCGGCCCCGGCCCAAGGCCAGCGACGTGGATCTGCCCGTCTACGGCACCTTCGACGACGTGGCGACCGCGGTGGACGCCGCCGACGCGGACACGGTCGTGGTGCTGAGCTGCCCCGAGCTCGACGGGGTGGCGCTGCGCCGGCTCGCGTGGCGCCTGGAGCGCGACGAGGTCGACCTGATCGTGGCGAGCGCGCTGATCGACGTCGCCGGGGCCCGGACCACGATCCGCCCGTTCGACGGGCTGCCGATGCTGCACGTCGAGCATCCGCGGCTGCACGGCGGCGCGCGGATCGTCAAGGACCTCTTCGACCGCCTCGGTGCCCTGTTTCTCCTGGTCCTGTTCGGTCCGCTGCTGTTAACCGTCGCACTCTGTGTCCGGCTGACCTCGCGCGGGCCGGTACTCTTTCGGCAGGTCCGGGTCGGCCGCGACGGCTCCCCGTTCCGCATCTTCAAGTTCCGCAGCATGTATGTCGATGCCGAGGCCCGGCTGGCCGAGCTCCGGCACCTCAACGAGCACGACGGTGTGCTCTTCAAAATCCGCGACGACCCGCGCGTGACCCCGGTCGGACGGTGGTTGCGCCGGCTTTCGCTGGACGAGCTGCCCCAGCTTCTCAACGTCCTGTCGGGCCAGATGTCGTTGGTCGGCCCGCGTCCGCCGTTGCCGTCGGAGGTCGCGGCCTACGCCGACGACGTGCGGCGCCGGCTCGCGGTCAAACCGGGCATGACGGGCCTCTGGCAGGTTTCCGGTCGCTCGGACCTTCCGTGGGAGGAGGCGGTCAGGCTGGACCTGCGCTATGTGGAGAACTGGTCCCTGAGTTTGGACCTGGTGATCCTTTTGCGGACCATGACCGCCGTGGTGCGATCGTCGGGAGCGTACTGAATCATGAGGAGAGCGATGAGCGAGCAGACAGGGACGTCGGCACGCGTAGCGGGTCAGCGGGAACCGGAGCCCGGCGGCACGCCGCCGGTCAACGACTCCGCGTTCGCCCGCTGGCTGGCGGACCGCGCCGGCCAGGTGCTGCTCCAGGTCCGTGCGGAGATGGGGTACGCGGACGGCAAGGCCCTGAAGGCGGCCGGCGACAAGGCCGCGCACGACCTGCTGCGGACGGAGCTCGCCCGGTGGCGCCCGGCCGACGCGGTGCTGTCGGAGGAGGACGACCACTCCCGCGTCGCGTGGCAGGACGGCGAGCACGGCATCGTGCGCCCGGACCGGCTGGACGCCTCCCGGGTCTGGATCGTCGACCCGCTGGACGGCACCCGCGAGTTCTCCGAGGAGGGCCGCGCCGACTGGGCGGTGCACGTGGCGCTCTGGACCGCCGACTGCTCGAGCCCGAGCTGCCTGGCGGCCGGGGCGGTCGCGATGCCGGCCCAGCACCGGACGCTCGCCACGGACAACATTCCGGCCTACCCGCCGCTGCCGCTCGCCGCCGCCACCGGCGGCCCGATCCGGATCGCCGCGAGCCGCACCCGCCCGCCGGCCTTCGTCACCGCCCTCGCCGAGGACATCGGCGCGGAGCTGGTGCCCATGGGATCGGCCGGCGTCAAGATCGCCGCGGTGATCAGCGGGGAGGCCGACGCCTACGTGCACGCGGGCGGCCAGTACGAGTGGGACAGCGCCGCGCCCGTCGCTGTGGCGTCAGCCACTGGACTGCACGCTAGCCGAATCGATGGAAGTGAGTTGAAATACAACCAGGCCGATCCCAAACTGCCGGATCTCCTGGTCTGTCGCAAGGATCTTGCTCCCCGTCTGCTTGCAGCGCTGCAGCGTCACCTCCCGCTAACCTGACCCCTGCACACACGCACATCGAAAGGCTAGGGATCCTGTGAGCCAGGCGAAGCCCTATCGCGTATCCCATCTCGACGCCCTGGAGGCCGAGAGCATCTTCGTGATGCGCGAGGTCATGGCGGAGTTCGAGCGGCCCGTCCTGCTCTTCTCCGGCGGCAAGGACTCGATCGTGATGCTGCGGCTGGCCGAGAAGGCCTTCGCCCCGGCGCGCATCCCCTTCCCGGTCATGCACGTCGACACCGGTCACAACTTCCCCGAGGTCCTGGAGTACCGCGACGCCCGGGTCTCCGAGCTGGCCCTCAACCTGGTCGTCGCCAGCGTGCAGGAGGCGATCGACTCCGGCCTGGTCCGCGAGCTGCCCGACGGCACCCGCAACCGGATCCAGACGCCGGTGCTGCTGGCCGCGGTGGAGAAGTACCGCTTCGACGCCCTCTTCGGCGGCGCCCGCCGCGACGAGGAGAAGGCCCGCGCCAAGGAGCGGATGTTCAGCTTCCGCGACGAGTTCGGCCAGTGGGACCCGAAGAACCAGCGTCCCGAGCTCTGGTCGCTCTACAACGGGCGCCACCACCCCGGCGAGTCGATCCGCGTCTTCCCGCTCTCCAACTGGACCGAGCTGGACGTGTGGCACTACATCGCCAAGGAGAACATCGCGCTGCCGAGCATCTACTACGCCCACGACCGCGAGGTCGTCGAGCGCGACGGGATGTTCTACGCGGTCAACGAGTTCATCGTCCCCAGGGAGGGCGAGAAGGTCGAGACCCGCCGGGTGCGCTACCGCACGGTCGGCGACGCGTCGCAGACCGCCGCCGTGCTCTCCGACGCCGACACCGTCGAGAAGGTCATCGACGAGGTGGCGGCGACCCGGATCACCGAGCGCGGCGCCACCCGGGGCGACGACAAGGTCAGCGAGGCCGCGATGGAAGACCGCAAGCGGGAAGGCTACTTCTGATGAGTCAGGCAGTTCTGGAGACCGAGGCGGCCGCCGCCCGCAACATGGACCTGCTGCGGTTCGCCACCGCGGGCAGCGTCGACGACGGGAAGTCGACGCTGATCGGCCGCCTGCTCTACGACACCAAGTCGCTCTTCTCCGACCAGCTCGAGGCGGTCGAGGCGGTCAGCGCCGCGCGCGGCGACGAGTACACCAACCTCGCGCTGCTCACCGACGGCCTGCGGGCCGAGCGTGAGCAGGGCATCACCATCGACGTGGCATACCGCTACTTCGCCACGCCGCGGCGCAAGTTCATCATCGCGGACACCCCGGGCCACATCCAGTACACCCGCAACATGGTCACCGGGGCCTCCACGGCCGACCTGGCGCTGATCCTGGTGGACGCCCGCAAGGGCCTGGTCGAGCAGTCCCGCCGGCACGCGTTCCTGACCTCGCTGCTGCGCGTGCCGCACCTCGTCCTCTGCGTCAACAAGATGGACCTGGTCGGCTGGGACAAGGAGGTCTACGACCGGATCGCCGACGAGTTCACCTCGTTCGCCGCGAAGCTGGACATCACGGACCTCACCATCATCCCGATCTCCGCGCTGGAGGGCGACAACATCGCCTCCCGCTCCGAGAAGAGCCCCTGGTACGAGGGCCCGTCGCTGCTCCACCACCTGGAGCACGTGCACATCGCGTCCGACCGCAACCTGGTCGACGTCCGCTTCCCGGTGCAGTACGTGATCCGGCCGCAGTCCACCACCGTGACCGACTACCGCGGCTACGCCGGCCAGGTGGCCTCGGGCGTGCTCAAGCCGGGCGACGACGTGATGGTGCTGCCTTCCGGCATGACCAGCAAGATCGCGGCGATCGACACCGCCGACGGCCCGGTCGACGAGGCCTTCCCGCCGATGTCGGTGACGGTCCGGCTGGCCGACGAGATCGACATCTCCCGCGGCGACATGATCTGCCGGCCGCACAACGCCCCGGCGGTCGCCCAGGACATCGAGGCGATGATCTGCTGGATGGACGAGACCGCGCCGCTGCGGGTCGGCGGGAAGTACACGATCAAGCACACCACGCGGACCGCCCGGACCGTCATCCGCGGCCTGCAGTACCGGCTCGACGTGAACACCCTGCACCGCGACGAGGGCGCGCCGCAGCTGGGGCTGAACGAGATCGGCCGGGTCCGCCTGCGCACCACCCTGCCGCTGCTCGCGGACGAGTACCGCCGCAACCGCACCACCGGCGGCTTCATCCTGATCGACGAGACGACCAACCGCACGGTCGGCGCCGGCATGATCATCGAGGCCGCCTGACGCCACGGTCGCCGACCAGCCCGTCCGGCCCCGGGCCGGGCGGGCTGGTCCGCGTCAGCGGTCGTCGTCGCGGGTCGTCGCGTCCTCGATCGCCTCGCTGACCGCGCCGGTGATGTCGCCGGCGGGCACCGCGATGCTCTCGCCGTCGACCTTCCCGGCCGGCTCGGGCGCGCGCTCGGGCTCGGGCGCGGTGGCGGCGCCGGAGAAGCCGTACTCGTTCGGCCGGTGCTCTTCCGATTCGACTGTCATGCCCTGCGCATACCCGTCCGATCCCGCGGATATGCCGATCAGAGCCGGCGGGCCCCCGGGCCAGGGGTGGCGGACCAGGCGGTCGGCGGGGCGAAGGAGCGGGTGCGGTAGGCCTCCTCGATCGCTCGGGTGACGGCCGTGGCCGCCTCGGTGTCGATCAGAGCCAGGACGCAGCCGCCGAAGCCGCCGCCGGTCATCCGGGCGCCGTACGCGCCCGCGGCGAGCGCCGCCTCGACCGCCACGTCCACCCGGTCGACGGTGATCTCGAAGTCGTCGCGCATGGAGACGTGCGACGCGGTGAGGAGCGGGCCGATCTCCCGGATGCGCCCCGCGCGCAGCAGGCCCACAATGTCGAGCACCCGCTGGTTCTCGGTGACGATGTGACGGACCCGGCGGCGCATGACCTCGTCGCCGAGCCGCGCGAGCGCGGCGTCGAGCTCGCCGGTGGGCACGTCGCGCAGCGCCGGCACGCCGAGGATCCGGGCCGCCGCCTCGCAGGATGCCCGGCGGGCGCCGTACTCGCCGTCGATGTGCCGGTGCGGGGTGTTGCTGTCGACGACCAGCACGGCCAGCCCCTCGGCCGCCAGGTCGAAGGGGATCTGCTCGATCTCCAGCGACCGGCAGTCCAGGAAGAGCGCCCGGCCGGCCTCGCAGCGCAGCGAGGCCGACTGGTCCATGATCCCGGTCGGCGCGCCCACGTAGCCGTTCTCGGCGCGCTGGGCGAGCGCGGGCCGCCGGGCCGGCGGGAGGTCGAGCCCGCCCAGGTCGGCGAGCGCCGTGAGCACCGCGGACTCCAGCGCCGCCGAGGAGGAGACCCCGGCGCCGACCGGCACGTCGGAGGCGAGCGCGAGCCGGGCGGGCGGCACGGTGTGCCCGGCCTCGCGCAGCGCCCACACCACGCCCGCCACGTACGCCGCCCAGCCCTCGACCGTGCCGGGTGCCGGGTCGGCGAAGGTCACCGCCCCCGGGGCGAGGTCCGAGCAGACCGTCCATCCCGGCCCGTCGCCGGGTGCCGCGGCCGCCACCACCTGCTGGGGCAGGGCGAAGGGCAGCACGTAGCCGGCGTTGTAGTCGGTGTGCTCGCCGATCAGGTTGACCCGTCCGGGCGCGGCCCAGAGGCCGGCCGGATCGGTGCCGAAGGCGGCGCGGAAGGCCGCCGTGGCCGAGGCCGCGACATCCATGACGGGGTCAGCTCACGCGACGTGAGTGCGGTAGAACTCCCAGGCGTCGCCGATCATGTCCTGCAACGTGGCCTTCTCCGGCACCCAGCCGAGCTCGTCGCGGGCGCGCTCCGACGAGGCGACCAGGGTGGCGGGGTCGCCGTCGCGCCGCGGGGCCACCTCGACGTCGAGCGCGGCGCCGGTGACGTCGCGGGCCACCTCGACGACCTGGCGGTTGGAGAAGCCGTTGCCGTTGCCCAGGTTGTAGATCTTGTGCTCGCCGCCGGTCGCCGCGTCGAGGGCGAGCAGGTGGGCGCGGGCGAGGTCGGCCACGTGGATGTAGTCGCGGACGCAGGTGCCGTCGATCGTCGGGTAGTCGTCGCCGAAGAGCTGCAGCTTGTCCCGCTTGCCGGCGGCCGCCTGCAACGCGATGGGGATGAGGTGCGTCTCCGGGTCGTGCCGCTCGCCGATGGCGGTGCCGTCGGCGCGGATCAGGGCGCCGGCCACGTTGAAGTAGCGCAGTGACACGGCCGCCAGCCCGTGTGCGAACGCCTCCGAGGTGAGCGCGAAGTCGAACGTCAGCTTGGTGGCGCCGTACGTGTTGGTGGGCGCCTTGGTGGCGGACTCGGTGATGGGCAGCTCGGTCGGGTTGCCGTAGACGGCCGCGGTGGAGGAGAAGACGAGGCGGGGGACCCGGGCGGCGCGGACGGCCTCGAGCAGCGCCAGGGAGCGGGTGACGTTGTGGTCCCAGTACAGCTCGGGCTTGACCATCGACTCGCCCGCGGCGATCAGCCCGGCGAAGTGCAGCACGGCGTCGAAGCCCGAATCCGGGGTCAGCACCGAGGCGGCGTCGGCGATGTCGGCCTCGACGAAGGTAGCGTCGGGCGCGACCGCTTCGCGGAAGCCGGTGCTGAGGTTGTCCAGAACGACCACCTCGTGACCGGCGTCGAGCAGCAGGCGGCTGGTGACGCTGCCGACGTAGCCGGCGCCTCCGGTGACGAGAAGTTTCACCACACGACCTTTCGTAGCGGTTGGGGCTCGGTCCAGAGTCGCTCAATAACAATCATAAGTCAACACGCTCGAACACCGGGTCGGACGGTGGCGGGCGTTTGACGGGAAGCCCGGCGAGACTGACACAATGGCGCTCATGTCCGACCCCGACCGCCGCCCCCGGGTGCTTTCCGGTATCCAGCCGACCGCCGACTCGTTCCATCTCGGCAATTATCTCGGAGCGGTGCGCAACTGGGTGGCCATGCAGGAAACGGCGGACGCCTTCTACTGCGTGGTCGACCTGCACGCCATCACCATGGGGCACGATCCGGTGGCCTTGCGGAACAGGACCCGGCTGTCGGTCGCGCAGCTGCTCGCCCTCGGGCTCGACCCCGAGCGCTGCACCCTCTTCGTGCAGTCGCACGTCCCGGAGCACGCCCAGCTCGGCTGGGTGCTGAGCTGCATCACGGGCTTCGGCGAGGCCGGGCGCATGGTGCAGTTCAAGGACAAGTCCGCCAAGCAGGGCTCCGACACCACCAGCGTCGGCCTGTTCACCTACCCGATCCTGCAGGCCGCCGACATCCTGCTCTACCAGGCCGACGCCGTGCCGGTCGGCGAGGACCAGCGGCAGCACCTCGAGCTGACCCGCGACCTGGCACAGCGGTTCAACACCCGGTTCGGGCGCACGTTCACCGTGCCGTCGGCGTACATCGTGCGGGATACGGCCAAGATCACCGACCTGCAGGACCCGACCTCGAAGATGTCGAAGTCCGCCTCGTCGCCGAACGGCATCATCGAGCTGCTCGACGACCCGGCCCGCTCGGCCAAGAAGATCAAGTCCGCGGTCACGGACACCGGCCGGGAGATCCTCTACGACGAGGAGAACAAGCCCGGCATCAGCAACCTGCTGACCATGTACGCGGCGCTCACCGGCCGGACCATCGACGAGCTGCTCGAACAGTACGACGGACGCGGCTACGGCGACCTCAAGAAGGACCTCGCCGAGATCGTCGTCGAGTTCGTCAAGCCGGTCCAGGAGCGCACCCGCGCCTACCTGGAGGATCCGGTCCACCTCGACAAGGTCCTCGCGGTCGGCGCGGACAAGGCGCGGGCCGTCGCGGCGGCGACGCTGTCCCAGGCGTACCAGAACATCGGCTTCCTCAGCCCGTCCCGCGGGGCCTGACGCCGGTGGCGCAGACGGAGACACCCACGACGCGGATCGGCGTCGCGATCGACATCCCCGAGCCCTGGGGGGAGCTGCTGACCCGGCGCCGGGCCGAGGCGGGTGACCCGCAGGCGGCGTACACGCCCGCGCACGTCACCCTGCTCGGCCCGACGGAGGTCTCCACCGCCTCGCTGCCGGCGATCGAGAAGCATCTCGAGGAAGTCGCCTCGGCGCAGGAGCCCTTCACCGTCCACCTGCGGGGCACCGGCACGTTCCGGCCGATCACGGAGGTCGTGTTCGTCACCCTGGCCGCCGGCATCAGCGAGTGTGAGCTGCTCGCCGCCGCGATCGCCGGCGCCGAGGGCGTGGAGCGCGACTCGCGGTTTCCGTACCATCCGCACGTGACGGTCGCCCAGGACGTCGCCGCGGCCGCGCTCGATGCGGTCTTCGAGGACCTGGCCGAGTTCGAGGCCCGGTTCGACGTGTCCGCCTTCACGCTGTTCTCGCACGATCTCTCCGCGCCCGGCGACCGTCCCTGGCAACGCCGCCGCGACTATCCGCTCGGCACCCCGTAAATCGCTGCTCCATTGGGTACGGTCACCGGCGTGAACGCCATCGACCGGGCGTACGCGGTGGTCGAGGCGCGGATCATGGCCTGGCGGCACCGCTCCCGCTACTTCGACCACCTGTGCCGGGCCGCCCTGCGCTACGACGAGGTCAACGGCGGCCGTCTGGCGGCGGCGATCGCCTACTACGGATTCTTCGCGGCCTTCGCGCTCGCACTGATCGGCTACTCGGTCTTCGGTTTCCTGATCAACTCCAATGCGGCGCTGTTCGAGGTCGTCCAGGACTTCCTGGCGGCGAACCTGCCGTTCCTGGACGTGCAGGCGATCCTCGACAGCGGCAAGACGGTCGGCATCGTCGGCATCGTCGGCCTGGTCCTCACCGGCGTCGGGTGGGTCGAGGCGATCCGGTCGTCGCAGCGGCTGATCTGGCGGCTCAACGAGCAGCCGGGTTACGTCGGGGTGCGGCAGGCGGTCGACCTGCTCGTGCTGATCGGCATCCTGCTGTTGCTCGTCGTGTCGGTGTGCGCCGTCTACGGGCTGGAGGTCCTGCTCGAACGGCTCGCCGACGGGCGCCTGGGCCTCCTGCTCTCCGTGGTCAGCGTGGTGCTCACCATCGCGGTCGACATGCTGCTCGCGGCCGCCCTGCTGGCCGCCGTCCCGCGGCTGCGGATGACCGCGCGGCGGATGGCCCCGCCCGTGCTCCAGGTGGGGATCGGCATCTATCTGCTCAACACCGTGGGCAAGTCGTTCGTCGGGCTGATCCAGCGCAATCCCGCGTACGGTCTGGTCGCCAGCGCCGTCGGCCTGCTGGTCTATCTCTACGTGCTGAACCAGCTGCTGCTGTTCGGCGCGGCGTGGGCGGCGACCAGCCCGCACGGCCGCGTGGTCGACCTCTCGGCAGACGACAAAACGGCTCCGGTAGGGCAAAATACCTGGATTCGGCACCGGGGCCCGGAATGATGATCGGTGTGGGCACACTCGTGACGCTGCATCTGCCGCCGGGCTCGCCGGTGGCCGACCTGCCGTGGATCATCACCATCGGGCCGCTGGACGACGATGAGGGATGGGAGCCGCTGGTCTGCGGCCCGTACGAGCGACCCCACGCCCTCGCCCTGGCCCAGGACGTCGTCGCCGACGAGGATCTGATGGCCGTGGTCGAGCCGCTGCTGCCGCTGGCCCACGCCGACGCGATCCGTGCCGAGGTCGAGCTCGCCAAGGCCGGGGGCGACCCCGGCGCCGACGAGTTGTCCGCCGAGACCTTCGACCAGGACGAGCCGCGCCGCACCACGCCGGGCCGTCCGCCCACGGAGGCCGAGGTGCGCGCGGGCTTCGGCCGAATCGCCGCCAAGCTCACGACGGCCGGCTAGCCGGCAGAACACGGCGCGGCATACTGGTCCGCGTGCAGCTCTCCCGCAAGTGGTCCGCTTTCCTGGTCGCGGTCGGCGTCTGGACGTGGCTGATCTGGCCGCGCTTCGGCGTCGCCATCGCCAAGGACGACCGGTCCTTCGCGGCCGGGGAGCCGACGTCCTTCCTCTGGGTGCACGCGTTGTTGATCACCGCGTCCCTGGCGATCGGCACCACCGTGGGGGTCCTGGGCGTCCGTGGCTGGCGTGCGGCGCGAGCCCGGACATCGATATCCGAAAATTCATCGGCGGACCGGGCGCATTCGCCGGAAAATTGACTGTTTGTGGCCAGCGTGGCGGACTTTCCTGCGGTTTGGCACCCGAACGCCGATTCGGTCGGACCACCGGTTGCGGCCAGGTAACGGTGAGCCAACAGTCCGGGCCGATTTCCTGACGGGGACTTTACCTGCGGTTACGCTCCCGACCTGAGATGCACCGCGCAGTGTCGGTGCGCTGTGGAAGGAGGGCGTCTTGCGCCCAGTAAGTGGGAAGCGAATCGTTGCGATTCTCGCGGCGGGTGGGCTGACGCTCGCCGCCGCTGCCTGTGGCGACGCCCCGAAGGACACCCCGAGCGGTTCCGGCGCGAGCGCTGCCGCGGGATACAAGGCGTGCATGGTCACTGACACCGGCGGCATCGACGACCGGTCCTTCAACGCCTCGGCGTGGGCCGGCCTGCAGGCCGCCAAGCAGGCGCAGAGCAACGTCGACCCGAAGTACGCGCCGTCGTCGGCCGAGGCCGACTACGAGCCCAACCTGCGCGGGTACGTCACGCAGAAGTGCAACTTCATCCTCTCGGTCGGCGGCCTGATGGGCGACGTGACCAAGAAGGTCGCGGCGGAGAACCCCAACGCGCAGTTCGGCATCGTGGACAGCGCCGTCGAGGGCGCGACCAACGTCTACCCGATGCAGTTCGCCACCGAGCAGGCCGCGTTCCTCGCCGGCTACCTCGCCGCGGGCTACTCGAAGTCCGGCAAGGTCGCCACCTACGGCGGTCTGAAGATCCCGCCGGTCACCGTCTTCATGGACGGCTTCGCCGACGGCGTGGCGCACTACAACAAGACCAAGAGCAAGAACGTGCAGGTGCTCGGCTGGGACAAGGCCAAGCAGAACGGCACCTTCGCCGAGAACTTCGGTGACCAGGCCAAGGGCAAGACGATCACCAACACGTTCGTCTCGCAGGGCGCCGACGTGGTCATGCCGGTCGCCGGCGGCACCGGCCTGGGCACCGCGGACGTCGCCAAGGCGTCCGGCGGCAAGCTCGCGGTCGTCTGGGTGGACCAGGACGGCTGCAAGAGCGCCGAGCAGTACTGCGACGTCTTCCTGACCACCGTGGTCAAGAACATCGCCGGCGCCGTGGAGCAGGCCGTGGTCGACGGCGCGCAGGGCAAGCCCCTCGCCGCCACCCCGGGCTACCTGGGCACGCTGCAGAACGACGGCGTCTCGCTGGCGCCGTACAACCAGTTCGACAGCAAGGTCGACGCGGGCCTCAAGTCCGAGGTCGACAAGCTCAAGGCGGACATCATCGCGGGCACGGTCAAGGTCGAGTCGGCCAACGCGCCCAAGAAGTGACTTGTAAGTTGATCTAGCAAACCGGCCGCCGCGCGGTCGCGGGGAGCGATCCCCGTGGCCTGCGCGGCGGCTCTGCTCGGGCCGTCACCGCGTCCCTCACGTTGTGCGGCCGGCCCCTCGTCTGCAGGAGATTGCGCTGAGACTCGAGCTGCGCGGCATCACCAAGCGCTTCGGCGACCTGGTGGCCAACGACCACATCGACCTGACCGTCGAGCCCGGTGAGGTTCACGCCCTCCTCGGCGAGAACGGTGCCGGCAAGTCCACCCTCATGAACCAGCTCTACGGCCTGCTGCAGCCGGACGAGGGCGAGATCCTCGTCGACGGCGAGGCGCGGACCTTCCGCAGCCCCCGCGACGCCATCGCCGCCGGCATCGGCATGGTCCACCAGCACTTCATGCTGGTACCCGTCTTCACCGTGGCCGAGAACATCGCCCTCGGCGCCGAGAAGACCCGGGCCGGCTTCCTGGACCGCCGCCGGGCCCGGCGCGAGGTCCTCGAGGTCTCCGAGAAGTACGGCCTGCCGGTCGACCCCGACGCGCTGGTCGAGCACCTGCCGGTCGGCGCGCAGCAGCGCGTGGAGATCGTCAAGGCCCTCACCCGCGACGTCGACGTGCTCATTCTCGACGAGCCGACCGCCGTGCTCACCCCGCAGGAGACCGACGAGCTGCTCGCGGTCATGCGCGGGCTGACCGAGGCCGGCAAGTCCATCGTCTTCATCACCCACAAGCTCAAAGAGGTCAAGGCCATCGCCGACCGGATCACCGTGATCCGGCGCGGACGGACCGTCGGCACCGCGAGCCCGGACGCCGCCGAGGACGAGCTGGCCGCGATCATGGTCGGGCGCGCGGTGAGCCTCGAGGTGGACAAGGCGCCCGCCGATCCCGGCCGCGAGGTCCTGCACGTCTCCGGCCTGATCGTCGACGACGACCGCGGCGTGCGCGCCGTCGACGGCGTCGACCTGACCGTCCGCGCGGGCGAGGTGCTGGGCATCGCGGGCGTGCAGGGCAACGGGCAGACGGAGCTCGTCGAGGCGGTGATGGGCCTGCGCCGCCCGCGCGCCGGGTCGATCAAGGTCGACAACGAAGAGCTCACCGGCATGACGACCAAGCAGATCCTGCGCTCGGGCGTCGGGTACGTCCCCGAGGACCGCAGCCTCGACGGTGTGGTCAAGGAGTTCTCCGTCGCGGAGAACCTGGTCCTGGACCAGTACGACCGGCCGCCGTACGGCAACGCCTTCCAGCTCAACCCGGCCGCGGTCGCGAAGTCGGCGCGCGAGCGGGTGGAGCAGTTCGACATCCGTACGATGTCGCCGGACACCCCCGTGGGCACGCTGTCGGGCGGTAACCAGCAGAAGGTCGTGGTGGCCCGCGAGCTGTCCCGGCCGCTGCGGCTGTTCATCGCCGCCCAGCCGACCCGGGGCGTGGACGTCGGCTCCATCGAGTTCATCCACAGCCGCATCGTGCACGAGCGCGACGTGGGCACGGCCGTGATCGTGGTGTCCAGCGAGCTGGACGAGGTGGTCGGGCTCGCGGACCGGGTGGCGGTGATGTACCGGGGCCGGATCCTGGCGATCGTCTCGCCGGACACCCCGCGCGAGGAGCTGGGCCTGCTGATGGCCGGCATCACCGGAGCGAAGGACGGCCCGGCGCCCGACGGGGACCAGGCCGTAGAGAAGGGGACGAAGTGACAACCGACGGACCGGTCGGCGCGCAGAAGGACGCCGACGAGACGGCCGCGGAGACCGCGACGGGCGCTCCCGTCACGGAGGCGACTCCTGCCGAGCCGCAGAAGCCGGAAGGCTTCCTGAGCCACTTCGTCCACAACCTGTGGGCGGCCAACACCGTGACGGTGACGGTGCTCTCGGTCGTGATGGCGATGCTCATCGGCGCGATCATGATCATCATCTCCGACCCCGCGGTGCTCAGCACCTTCTCCTACTTCACCGCGCGGCCCGCCGACGCGCTGAACGCCAGCTGGACGCTGGTGAGCACCGCGTACGCCGACCTGTTCAAGGGCGCGATCGTCGACCCGGCCGCCGTCACCGCCTGGGCCGACGGCTCGGGCACGTGGCGGCCGGTCTTCGCGCCGATCTCCGAGACGCTCACGTACGCCGCACCGCTGGTCTTCACCGGACTCTCCGTGGCGCTGGCGTTCCGCGGCGGCCTGTTCAACATCGGCGGTCAGGGCCAGGCGATCATCGGCACGATCACCGCGGCGATGGCGGGCTTCTTCCTGCCGCTGCCGCCGGTGATCCACCTGATCGCGGCGTTGCTGGCGGGCATCCTCGGCGGCGCGCTCTGGGGCTTCGTGCCGGGCATCCTCAAGGCCCGCACCGGTGCCCACGAGGTCATCGTGACGATCATGCTGAACTACACGGCCAACCTCTTCCTGGGCTGGCTGATCCTGCAGAAGGGCATCCAGCAGCCCGGCCGCAGCGACGCGATCAGCAAGGCCGTCGACGAGTCGGCGCAGCTGCCGTCGTTCGGCGCCGAGCTGCGGGCCAACCTCGGCATCATCCTGGCCGTGCTGGCCACCGCCGGGGTCGCCTGGCTGCTCAACCGCTCCGCGTTCGGCTTCGAGCTGCGGGCGGTGGGGCACAACCCGGCCGCCGCCAAGACCGCGGGCATGAGCGTTGCCAAGACGTACACCCTGCTCATGGTCACGGCCGGCGCCCTCGCCGGTCTCGGCGGCGCCACCCAGGTGCTGGGCACCGCGCACGCCCTGACCCCGCAGGTGGCCGGCAACATCGGCTTCGACGGCCTGCTCGTGGCGCTGCTCGGGCGCAACCGTCCGTGGGGCACGCTGCTCGCGGCGATCCTGTTCGGCGCCCTGCGCGCCGGCGGAAACCGCATGCAGTCGTTCACCGGCATCTCCCTGGAGCTCGTCACGGTGGTCCAGGCCCTGATCGTCATCTTCATCGCCGCGCCGGCGCTGGTGAAGGCGATCTTCCACCTCCGCGCCGCCCGCACCGCCCGGCTTGGCGCCTCCATGGCGAAGGGCTGGTGACCGGCGTGTCGACGGCGACAGTGGAAGAGACGGTGACGGCCGCGGCGCCCGCGCGGTTCTGGGACCGGCAGCGGCGCCTCGGCGTTGGCGTGGTGTTCATCGGCCTCGTGGCGACGATGGTCTTCGGTGCCCTCGCGGCCTCGGAGACCGCCCGGTTCACGCTCAGCGAGGACGCCGAGGGCGCCGCGCTGTCGATCAACGGCCAGTTCGGGGCGATCCTCTTCGGCATCGTCTCGCTGGTGGCGGGCGCCGTGCTGCTGGCCGGCCTGCTCCGCAAGTACCAGACGTGGGTGCTCTGCCTGGGCATCCTGACCTTCGTCCTGTCGTTCCTGTGCTGGCAGGTGGCGGGCAAGTTCCTGCCGCTCGTGGACACCGCCAGCGGCACCCTGGAGCTGGCCGTGCCGCTGATCCTCGGCGCCCTGGCCGGGGTCCTTGGTGAGCGTTCCGGCGTGGTCAACGTGGCGATCGAGGGCCAGTTCCTCATGGGCGCGTTCGGCGCCGCCCTGGTCGGCACGATGGCCACCAGCGTGTGGGCCGGCGTGCTGAGCGCGGCCCTCGGCGGCGTGCTGATCGCGGCGATCCTGGCCGTGCTGGCCATCCGCTACCTCGTCGACCAGGTGGTCGTCGGCATCGTGCTCAACCTGCTCGCGCTCGGCGTGACCGGGTTCCTCTACGAGCGGCTGATGCAGCCCGACGCCCAGTCGTACAACCAGCCGCCGAAGATGCCCGAGTGGAGCGTCCCGGTCCTGTCCGACATCCCCGTCGTCGGGCCGGTGCTGTTCCAGACCAACGGGCTGGTCTTCCTCGCGCTGATCCTGGTCTTCGTGGTGCACTTCGGGCTCTCGCGCACCCGCTGGGGTCTGCGTACCCGGGCGGTCGGCGAGCACCCGACGGCGGCGGACACCGTCGGCATCCGGGTGCGCGGCCTGCGCTACCTGAACGTGCTCATCGGCGGCCTGATCGCGGGTGCCGGCGGTGCGTACTTCACCCTGGCGGCGACCGGCAGCTTCAACAAGAACATGACGGCGGGCGCGGGCTTCATCGCGCTGGCCGCCCTGATCTTCGGCCGCTGGACGCCGTTCGGGGCGCTGGGCGCGGCGCTGTTCTTCGGCTTCGCGCAGAAGCTGGCCACGTACCTGAGCGCGGTCGGTAGCCCGGTGCCCAGCCAGTTCCTCAACATGCTGCCGTACCTGGCGACCATCGTCGCGGTGGCGGGCCTGGTGGGCCGCGTGCGGGCCCCGGCGGCCGACGGCCAGCCGTACATCAAGAGTTGATCCGCGGGTGCGGACCGGCCGATCAGGGGAGCCGGTCCGCACCGTAAGGGTGTGGGGCAGAATCGGCGGCATGGAGATCGACTGGGGATCGCTGCGGGCCGCGGCCGTCGAGGCGATGCGGCACGCGTACGCGCCCTACTCCGACTTTCCCGTCGGAGTGGCCGCGCTGGTGGACGACGGCCGCGTGGTCGTGGGATGCAACGTGGAGAACGCGTCGTACGGCCTGACCCTCTGCGCGGAGTGCGGGCTGGTCAGCTCGCTGCACGCCACGGGCGGAGGCCGGCTGGTCGCCGTGTCGTGCGTCGACGCCACCGGGCAGCCGTGCATGCCGTGCGGGCGCTGCCGTCAGCTGCTCTACGAGCACGGCGGCCCGGACTGCCTGGTCGAGGCGCTGCCCCGGCCGCTGAAGGTCTCCGAGCTCCTGCCGCACGCGTTCGGCCCCGAGGACATCGACCGGGTCACCGGCGCGGCCGCGGTGCCGGAGGTGCCGGCCCAGCTCGCCCGGTGGCGCGGCCGCGGCACGGTCTTCGTGCACCCGGACCTCTCCGGCGGCACCCAGGTGTGGACCGGATACTGGGAGCGCTCCGGGGGCAGCCCCGAGGAGAGCGACGCCGACAAGGGCATCCTCGAGGAGGGCCCGATCTTCCCCAGCGCCGCCGCGGCGGTGACCTGGGGTCGCACCCGTACGTCCCGGGTGGTCGTGGTGGACGCGGAAGGCGGGCTCTCGTGGGCCGGCGAAGGTGAACCGCCGGAAGGCATCGGCGCTATGTGGGAGCAACAATGACGGAGTTCGCGGCTGTTGACGTCATCCGGGCGAAGCGCGACGGGCACCCGCTGTCCGACGCGCAGATCGACTGGGTCGTCGACGCGTACACGAAGGGCGTCGTCGCCGACGAGCAGATGTCCGCCCTCGCCATGGCGATCCTGCTGCGCGGCATGGCGCCGGGCGAGATCGCGCGCTGGACCGCCGCGATGATCGCCAGCGGTGAGCGGCTCGACCTGTCCGCGGTGTCCCGCCCGACGGTCGACAAGCACTCCACCGGCGGCGTCGGCGACAAGATCACCCTGCCGCTCACCCCGCTGGTGGCCGCCTGCGGCGCCGCCGTGCCGCAGCTCTCCGGCCGGGGCCTCGGTCACACCGGCGGCACCCTCGACAAGCTCGAGTCGGTGCCGGGCTGGCGCGCCCGGCTCGGCAACGACGAGTTCGTCCGGCAGCTGCAGGACATCGGCGCGGTCATCTGCGCGGCCGGCGAGGGCCTCGCTCCGGCCGACCGCAAGCTGTACGCCCTGCGCGACGTCACCGGCACGGTCGAGGCGATCCCGCTGATCGCCAGCTCGATCATGAGCAAGAAGATCGCCGAGGGCACCGGCGCGCTGGTCCTGGACGTGAAGGTCGGCACCGGTGCCTTCATGAAGGACCTGGACATGGCCCGCGAGCTGGCCCGGACCATGGTCGAGCTGGGCGGGGCGCACGGCGTCAAGACGGTCGCCCTGCTCACCGACATGAACACGCCCCTGGGCCTCACCATCGGCAACGCCATCGAGGTGGAGGAGTCGGTGGAGGTGCTCGCCGGCGGCGGACCGGCCGACGTGGTCGAGCTGACCCTCGCGCTGGCCCGGGAGATGCTCGCCGCGGCCGGCATCGACGCCGACCCGGCCGAGGCGCTGCGCTCCGGCGCCGCCATGGACTCGTGGAAGGCGATGATCCGCGCCCAGGGCGGCGACCCGGACGCGCCGCTGCCGGTCGCCCGCGAGACGGAGTTCCTGCGCGCCACCGAGGACGGCGTGGTGGCGTCGGTGGACGCGCTCGGCGTCGGCCTGGCGGCCTGGCGGCTGGGTGCCGGCCGGGCCCGCAAGGAGGACCCGGTGAGCGCCGGCGCCGGCGTGGTGCTCAAGGTGCGTCCCGGCGACCGGGTGAGCGCGGGCGACGTGCTGCTGGAGCTGCGTACCGACGAGCCCGGCCGGATCCCGGCCGCGCAGGCCGACGCGGCCGGCGCGATCCGCATCGCGCAGGAGGCGCCCGAGCCTGGGCGGCTGCTCCTCGACCGCATAGCCTGAGCGGTCATGAAGGCGGCCCCCGACCCCCGAGCGGTACGCGACGCCAGCCTGGACGAGCTCCGGCGGCTCGGCCTGCCGCTGCCGCCGCCGGCGTTCCCGCTGGTCTGGGAGCCGGGGGACGGCGTGGAGCTGCGGCCCACGGCGGAGCTGGAGGCCCGGGCCGCGGTGCTGCACGTGGTGGTGGGCCGGTGCTTCGGCATGCCCGCCGAGACCGCGATGAGCTGGCTGCTCGCCTCCAAGCTGGTGGATTTCGTCACGCCGCCGGAGTGGCAGTTCGTCGCCGGTGACCGGGGCGACCACCGCTCGTTCGTGCTGCACCACGACGCGGTGTTCGCCCTGGCGTGGCTGCTCGGGCTGAGCCGTCACCTCGACCCGACGGCGCCGCCGGAGGAGAGGTTCATGCGGCAGATGCCGGACCTGCCCGGCGGGGAGCTGTTCAACGAGTGGCGGTCACGGTCGTTGGTGGCGCCGCGCGACGCCGTCGAGGCGGCGGTGCTGCTCGACCTCTACTACTGCCTCGACTGGGCGTTCCAGGAGGCCGAGCGGCACGGCGTGCGCCCGCCGGGCGAGGTCGACAGCAACGCCGTGGGGCAGCGGCGGTGGGCCCTGGAGTGGGCGGTGCTGTTCTCCGGCCCGTACCACGGCGCCCCGCCGGAGTGGGAAGAGGTCGACCTCTCGGTCTAGACCCGTCGATAGACGGTCAGATCAACGGCCGCGGTCACGTCGTGGGTCCCGGCCGCGTCGCGCGGCACATGCCGGGCACTCGGTGTCATCCCGATCAACGTACGGGTCTCCGCCGCCGACAACCGCAATGCGCGGCGCTGCCGCGAGGTGCTCTCCACGGCGAACCCGGCGCCGAGCGCGCCCGCCACCCGCCCGGCCTTGTCCGGGTCGACCTTGATCATGCCGAACTCGGCGATCAGCTCGGCGAGATGGTCCGCGGCCGGGGTGACGACCAGCAGCAGCCCGCCGGGGCGCAGGACGCGGTGGAACTCCGGGCCGTTGCGCGGGGCGAAGACGTTCAGGATCACGCTCGCCGAGGCGTCGGCCACCGGGATCGGGCGCCACAGGTCGGCGAGGGCGGCCGCGGCCCGGTCGTGCGCGCGGGCGGCGCGGCGCAGGGCGGGCTTGGAGACATCGATGCCCAGCCCCTGGGCGGCCGGATGGGCGTCCAGGAACCCGGCCAGATAGCTGCCGGTGCCCGTGCCGGCGTCGAGGACCAGGCCATCGGCCGGATCCGCCGCCGCGGCCAGCGCCTGGGCGATGAAGTCGTAGTGGCCCTCGGCGAGGAAGGCCTCCCGGTCCGCGATCATCTCGGCCGAGTCGCCCGAGTGGGGCGACCTTCCGGCCGTCAGGTTGACGTACCCCTGCCGGGCGATGTCGAAAGAGTGCCCGGCCGGGCAGCGCAGGGCCCGTTCGACCGGGCGCGCGAGTGTTCCGCCACACACTGGGCACCGCAGGTATGGCAATGCGCCGTCGATCATCTGCCGCGCCCCTCTAACATCTGCTGATGACTGCCATCTCCTACGACGACATAGTCAAAGCCCCCAAGGCTCTCCTGCACGACCACCTCGACGGCGGGTTGCGCCCCGCGACGATCGTGGAGCTGGCGGACGCCGTCGGGCACCAACTGCCCGAGACCGACCCGGCGCGGCTGGGTGAATGGTTCGTCGCCGCCGCCGACTCGGGGTCGCTGGAACGCTACCTGGAGACCTTCGCGCACACGGTCGCGGTCATGCAGACCGAGGAAGGCCTGCACCGGGTCGCCAAGGAATGCGCCCTCGACCTCGCCGCCGACGGCGTCGTCTACGCCGAGATCCGGTACGCGCCCGAGCAGCACCTCGAGTCCGGCCTGACCCTCGACCAGGTGGTCGACGCGGTGCACGCGGGCTTCCAGGAGGGCACCGCCGAGGCGGCGGCCCAGGGCCGGCGGATCCGCGTCGGCACGCTGCTGACCGCGATGCGGCACGCGGCCCGCTCCCAGGAGATCGCCGAGCTGGCGGTGCGCTACCGGGACCAGGGCGTCGTCGGCTTCGACATCGCCGGCGCCGAGGCCGGCTTCCCGCCCACCCGGCACCTGGACGCCTTCGAGTATCTGCAGCGGGAGAACTTCCACTTCACGATCCACGCGGGCGAGGCCTTCGGCCTGCCGTCGATCTGGCAGGCCATCCAGTGGTGCGGTGCGGACCGGCTGGGCCACGGGGTACGGATCGTGGACGACATCACCGCCGGGAAGCTGGGACGGCTGGCGTCGTACGTCCGCGACAAGCGCATCCCGCTGGAGCTGTGCCCGTCCTCCAACGTGCAGACCGGCGCGGCCGCCTCGATCGCCGAGCACCCCATCGGCCTGCTGAAGGACCTGCGCTTCCGGGTCACCGTCAACACCGACAACCGGCTGATGAGCGGCACGTCGATGTCGAAGGAGATGGCGCTGCTGTCCGAGGCGTTCGGCTGGGGCTGGAGTGAGCTGCAGTGGCTGACGATCAACGCGATGAAGTCGGCCTTCATCCCGTACGACGAGCGGCTGGCCATCATCAACGACGAGATCAAGCCGGCGTACGCGAAGTTGCTGGGGTGAAGTCCGTTTTTAACCGGCATGAGGGACACGTGCGTACTTTCGTCGCACGAAACTGGCGATTCGGTCAGGGGGGCCAGCCGTTCGGACAGATGGCGTCTACAAACACTGCATAATCCGGCATCTTGCCTTGCCGTCGGCTTCTGTGCGAGCCATCGTCTGTGCTGCGCGATCGAAGGAGATCGGGCCAGATCGGCACGCACGGATCCCCGGGCGCGCCGACTGGAGCGAGTGACGTTAAGAGACTTTTCATATACGAGCAGTGATGACTGGCCGGCGATGTCGGCGTCTCCGGACGCCGCTTCGCGTCACACAAACGGTCCGGGTCAGGCTGCTCTTTCTCTTTGACACTCGTCGTGATGGAATCTCGGGGGCCCGACCGGTGAGTCGGCCGTGTGCGGTGCCCGGTGATCCGAAGACCGGGTCCGAATCAGGAGGACGGTGACGTGAGCAAGCGCCCCAAGACGGCGAACGCTGTCATGTCGCGTCTCCGCCGGCCGGCAGGCCGGCTGCGGGACCTCCCCATCTGGTCCAAGCTCGGGCTCATCATGCTGGTGCCCACGCTGGCGACCATCATCGTCGGCACCCAGGGCCTGATCGACCACATCGACGAGGCCACCAACGCCGAGCGCGCCCGGACGCTGTCCGTGCTGTCCCAGGCGGCTGGTGGACTCGTCGACCACCTGCAGAACGAGCGCTCGTTCGCGGTGATGATCGCGACGACCCCCAAGGACTCCGCCGAACGCGCGACCGCCAACGTCTCCTACCGGCGCGAGCACCCGAAGGTCGATGCCGCCAAGCTGCCGTACTCGCAGCAGAAGGCCGCCCTGGACGACATCCCGCCGCAGGTCAACACGCTTCTCGTGAAGCTCGACCGCAACCTGGAGGGTCTGCCGGCGGTCCGCAGCCAGACGGCCAACGGCAACCTCGAGGTGGGCGACATCGAGTCCGCCTACGCCGAGATGATCGACGACCTGCTCAACGTGCGGGACGCGTCCGCCCAGCTGGCGCTGGACACCACGCTGAGCGACCGGCTGCGGGTCGTCGCCGGCGTCGCCCGGGCGAAGGACTACATCTCCCAGCAGCGCAACGTCGGGCACCAGGTGCTCGGCAAGGGCGACTTCACCACCGCACTGCGCCGCGAGTTCCTGCTGACCGACACCGGCTTCGAGATCTCCAACGCGGCGATGCGCCAGGTCGCCAGCGACGAGGACGAGGCCCTCATCGAGCGCGTCATCAGCGGGCCGGCCAAGCGGAACGCCACCGACTTCACCACTCCGCTGAAGAACCTCGCGGCGAACCAGTCCACGCAGATCCCGTTCAACCGGGAGCAGTGGGAAACCGCGATGATCGGCTACAACGACCTGTTCCGCAGCGTCGAGAACCGGCTCGACGGCCAGATCGTCGACCAGGCCACCGACATCCGCGACGACGTGCAGCGCCGGGTCTTCATCGAGACCAGCGTCCTGCTCGGCATGCTGCTGCTCGCCATCGTCTTCGCCTGGCTGGTCGCCCGGTCGATGGCCCGGTCGCTGCGCGAGCTGCGCCAGGGCGCGCTCAACGTGGCCCAGTTCGGCCTGCCGCAGGCGGTCGAGCGGCTGCGCGACCCCGCGCTGACCGGTTCGCTCACCCCGGCCCAGGTGGCCGACCAGGTCGCCGAGCCGCTGCCGGTGCGCAGCCGGGACGAGTTCGGCCAGGTGACCGAGGCGTTCAACGCCGTCCACCTGGAAGCCGTCCGCACCGCGGCCGAGCAGGCCGCACTCCGCTCCTCCGTCTCGACGATGTTCGTCAACCTGGCCCGCCGCTCGCAGATCCTGGTCGACCGGCTCATCGGTCACCTCGACCGGCTGGAGCGCGGCGAGGAGGACCCGGACCGCCTGGCCGAGCTCTTCCAGCTCGACCACCTGGCCACCCGGATGCGCCGCAACGACGAGAACCTCCTCGTTCTCGCCGGCGCGGACTCCACCCGGGTCCAGCGCGAGCCCGCCGCCCTCATCGACGTGCTCCGCGCCGCGCAGTCCGAGGTGGAGCACTACACCCGGATCGAGTTCGGCATGATCGACCGGGACATCGAGGTGTCCGCGCACGCGGTCAACGACATGGTCCACCTGGTCGCCGAGCTCTTCGACAACGCCACCGCGTTCTCCCCGCCGAACTCGCACGTCCTGGTCGAGGCCCGGCGCCTCGGCGACGGCGTGGTGCTCTCGGTCGAGGACCGCGGCATCGGCATCAGCCGCGAGCAGCTGCGCGACCTCAACGAGCGCCTGGCCAACCCGCCCATGGTGGACGTCGCCGTCTCCCGCATGATGGGCCTGGTCGTGGTCGCCCGCCTGGCGAACCGGCACGGCGTCAAGGTCGAGCTGCGCCCGGCCGACACCGAGCGCGGCACGGTGGCCGACGTCGGCCTGCCGGTCGGCGTGCTGGTGTCGTCCGCCACGGCCGCCCGGGTCCCGGCCGGCGCGAGCGCCGGCGCCGGATCCTTCGGCGGCACGGAGCAGGCCCGTCCCTCGTTCGGCGAGCCGCCGCTGGCACTCGAGAGCGGCGCCAACGGCCGCGGCGGCTACCCCGGCGGGCGTCCCTTCGACCCGAACCCGCCGATGCCCACCGGTGGCATGCTCGGCACCGGCGGCGGCCGTTCCGCCCCCGCCTGGTCCGACCTGACCGGCGTGTCGTCCAACGGCTTCGAGGCGCCGAACGGCTTCGGCGGCCCGTCCCAGGGTGGTTCCGCCAACGGCTTCGGCGGTCAGCCGCACGGCTTCGCCAACGGTGCCGGTGGCGCCAACGGCTACCACGGACCGCGCAGCAACGAGCCGATCCCGCCGCTGCCGCAGGCCGGCCCCCAGGGCTTCGCCGGTGGCGAGGTGCTCCCTCAGCGCCGCAACGGCGAGACGTTCCGGCCGGACGAGACGGGCTCCTTCGGGCACACCATCCCGCGTCAGCTTCCGCCGAGCCCGGAGTCGCAGGGCCGGTCCCCGTTCGTGCCGCCGGTCTCGGCGCCGCCGGTGCCGCCGGTCTCCGCGCCGCCCGTGCCGCCGGTCTCCGCGCCGCCGGTGACGTCCGCCCCGCCGCATGCGGGTGGCCGTCCGGTGTCGTCGCCGCCCGTGGCGGGCGCGCCGATCTCGGCCCCGCCGAGCGTCAACCGGCCGCTCTCCGCTCCGCCGAGCGTCAACCGGCCGCTGTCGGCCCCGCCGCACGCGGGTGGCCGTCCGGTGTCGTCGCCGCCCGTGTCGGGCACGCCGATGTCGTCGCCGCCCGCCGCCGCCAACCCGCCGGCGTGGCCGCCGGTGTCGGCCGACCGCGAGCACGGCACCCCGCCCGTTCCGGAGAGCCTGGCGGCCGCCTTGGACCTGACCGCCGAGTTCCCGCACTACCGTGCGGATCGCGCCGGCGCCCAGCCGCAGGTCGCCCGCCCGTCCGGTGCGCCGGAAGCGACGCCGTCGCCGCAGAGCGACGCCGAGCGGTCCGCCGCGGCCGCCGCGGCGGCGCACGAGGCGGCGACCCAGCAGGCCGCGGCCGCCCAGGCGACCGCCGCCGCGCAGATCGCCGCCGCGCAGGCCGCCGCCCGCCAGCGGGCCGGCGAGGGTCAGGCGAAGTTCTCCGACGAGACGATGGAGCTGCCGATCTTCCGGGAGCTCGAGTCGGCCTGGTTCACGACGGCCCGTCCGGCCGAGTCCCGGTCCACCGAGGTCCGGGTTTCCGAGCCCGCGCCGTCGGCCGAGGCTCAGGACGACGTGGTCAGCACCCAGCGCTTCTCGACCGGGGAGCCGGCCCGCACGGCCGCCGTGCCGCAGCAGGCCGCCTCGCCGGAGAAGCGCGACGCCGACCGCGAGCCGGCGCCCGTGGGCGCCGCCGCCAACGGCTCGGTCGCCAACGGCTCGGTCGCCAACGGCTCGGCCGGCTCGGCTGCCAACGGGTCGGTCGCCAACGGCACCTCGGCCGCCGCCAACGGCACGTCCGGCGTCGGTGGACCGGTCAACCCCTGGCAGACCGCGGCCGACGAGGGGTGGCAGGCCGCCCGCAAGGCCGCCGAGATGCCGGTGGAGACCACGACGACGGCCGGTCTGCCGCGCCGTACGCCGATGGCCCAGCTCGTTCCGGGCGGTGTCGACCGGACCGAGACCTCGGTTCAACGCCGTACTCCCGAATCGGTGCGCGGGCTGCTGTCCGCATACCACCGCGGGGTGCAGCGGGGTCGTACCAAGGATCAATCGACCAACCCGGAGGAGACTCCGGGAGGGCAGCAGTCCTCGCAGGCTGGCAAGGAGCATGAGGCATGACAAGTACGCAGGATCTGGGTTGGCTCCTCGCCAACTTTGCCGACCGCGTTCCCGGGGTGGCGCACGCGATCGCGGTCTCCGCCGACGGTCTGCTGCTCGCGGCCTCGCGGGACCTCCCCCGTGATCGTGCCGACCAGCTGGCGGCCATCGCCTCCGGTCTGGTCAGCCTGACCCAGGGCGCCGCACGGTGCTTCGAGGGCGGCGCGGTACTGCAGACCGTCGTGGAGATGGACAACGGGTTCCTCTTCCTGATGTCGATCTCCGACGGCTCCTCGTTCGCCGTGCTGGCGGCCCGGAGCTGCGACGTCGGTCAGGTGGGCTACGAGATGGCGCTGCTGGTGGACCGCGTGGGTGAGGCGCTGACGCCGGCTCCCCGCTCAGCGGCCGGGGTTCTCGGCTGAACGGATGGTTCTCCGGATCCGTCCGGTATCTGTCCAAAACCTTGACAACACGAGACACTTCTATGGGCCTAGGGATGGGGTGAGCGGTGACGATGCCCGAACGCGATGAGCCGACCGGCGCACTGGTCAGACCGTACGCCGTAACCCGTGGCCGGACCCGGCCCAAGCTGGAGATCGCGCTGGAAGCGCTCGTCGAGACCACCGTCCGCGGCCGTTCCACCGGTACCGGCCGGGGCGGGAGCGAACACCAGTACATCGCGGCGATGTGCGACGGCGGCAGAGTGCAGTCGCTGGCCGAGATCGCCGCACGCATGCAACTACCGCTCGGGGTGGCTCGAGTTATCGTCGCCGACATGGCCCACGACGGCCTGGTGGCGGTCTACGAGCCGACATCGCTGGAGGATGAGACCGATGCGGTGGGTACGGAACTGCTGGAAAGGGTGCTGAGTGGACTTCGCAGGCTCTGACATGGCGCGCCGGCCGACCGCCGGACGCGTGACCTCGGCGAAGATCGTGATCGCCGGTGGGTTCGGCGTCGGTAAGACGACGCTGGTGGGGTCCGTCTCGGAGATCACCCCGCTGACCACCGAGGCGATCATGACCTCCGCCGGTGTGGGCGTCGACGACAACCGGCAGGTGCCGGGCAAGATGACGACCACCGTGGCGATGGACTTCGGCCGCATCAGCATCGATCGCGACCTGATCCTGTACCTCTTCGGCACCCCGGGCCAGACGCGTTTCTGGTTCATGTGGGACGAGCTGGTGCGGGGCGCGATCGGCGCCGTCGTCATGGTGGACACGCGCCGGCTCGCCGACTGCTTCGCCGCCATCGACTTCTTCGAGCACCGGCGGCTGCCGTACCTGGTCGCCATCAACTGCTTCGACGGCATGCAGTACCACAACGCCCAGGACGTTCGCGACGCCCTCGCGATCTCCAGCGACGTGCCCGTGGTGAGCTGCGATGCCCGCAACCGCGAGTCGACGAAGAACGTACTCATCTCGCTGGTCGAGTACGTCCTCACGATGCGCCGGTCGCGCGCGGTGGCGCCCGCCTGACAGCCGGTCGAAAGTCCCGCTCTGCTCGCCAGAGCGGGACTTTTGCATGCGCCGAACCTGCTGCCCCTCCGGTCGTGACCGCATAGCGTGTCTCCGCGGCGTTGGCCCCACCACGAAGTGCAGTCCCTCCGCGCCGGGAGAATGATCTGTCCCGCGGAGCGCAGGGGCCTTCGCCGACGTGGTGAGCTCCGTCCGCCTGCAAGGACAGTTCTCATCGGACCCAGACGCCCCTGGCGAGCCGCTGAGCGCGACGCTGAGCGGCGAAAGCCTCGCGGACGTCGCCCAAGGCTAGGCCTCGAAGGCTAGGCCTCCGAGGCGGCCTCCTGCGCCTTCGCCCTCTTCACCACGTCCGCCCGTGCTGCGCTCATGCGTCCGAACCCGATGCAGGACCGCTCTCGAGCACCAAGCGCTGCGCGTCGACGCGCAGCACCGCTCGGGGTGTGGCGACCGTCCGGCGTGTGACACCGCTTGGCGTGTGACACCGCTTGGCGTGTGGCAACCGCTTGGCGTGTGGCAACCGCTTGGCGTGTGGCACCGCCTGGGGTGCGGCAACCGCCTGGGGTGTGGCACCGCTTGGTGTGCAGCGACCGCCCGGCGTGCGGGACCGCCCGCCTGGGTGCGGCAACCGCTTGGCGTGCGGCAACCGCATGAGGTGCGGCACCGCCGCCGCGGGGCGGGGTCAGCGGCTGGGGTAGCCCGCGTTGCGGTAGTCCTCGACCTCCTGGCCGTCGCGGCTGAAGTCCCAGCCGCCCGCGGACTCGCGTCCCGGGCGTCCGCCGATCGCGTAGCCGCCGATCTCCTGGCCGCGGCGCCAGCCGCGGAAGTAGCCGGTGGTGTGTGCCGCGATGCTGGCGGCGTCGCGGACGATGCGCAGCGGCCGCTCCTCGCGCAGCGGCGAGCCCGGCACCAGGTTGGCCTGCGGGACCCGCTTGGGCAGGCCCGCCTTGGTCTCCGCGGCCACCTCCGGCGCCGCGGCCTTCTCCGCCGCGCGCCAGCCGGTGTCCATCGGGCTGGTCCAGTCCAGGTCGGCCGCCGAGGTCGTCGAGGACTCGTCGTGACCGGTGAACCAGGCCGAGCGGGCCGCCGCGAAGATCAGCAGGTCGCCGTCGCCCTCGTCGGGGACGGGCGGGGTGGTGCTGCGGTCGAGGGCGGTCAGCGTGGGGGCGCGGCGGGCCGCGGCGCGGCCGTTGCGGCCGGCGCGGTCGTCGACCAGGCGCAGGGACGGCGGCTCGGTGATCGCCGTGACGTCCGCCGAGGTGCTCGCCAGGCCGGAGTCGACCAGGCGCAGGGACGGCGGCTCCTTCGGCATGTCCTGCCACGGCGGCTTGACGCGGCCGTCGGCGGGCGGGCTGCTCACCGAGGCGGCCGGCGGGGTGGCCGGCGCGGCCGAGTCGGCCGGCTCGTCGCCGTTGAGCAGCGGCCAGTTGGCGCGGGAGCCGGGCTCGGGCGTCTCCGAGGCCGATCGCTGCACCGGCATGGGCAGCGAGAAGTCGGTCGCGCTGCTGCGGGTGCTCGGCGGGATGACCGTGCGCTGGCGTTCGGCGCGGGCGCTGCTCATCGCGGCGTTGGTCAGCGTCGGGCGGAACGGCTGCCCGGCGTCGGCGGGAGGCACCGAGGAGGGGCGCGTGCCCGGCGTGATCGGCGTCATTCCCGGCGGGGGAGGCGGCACGGAGACCGGGCGGCTGGCCGGCGCGGGGTTCGGCGTGCGGCTCGGCAGGCCGGCGGCCGGGGCCACCGGCGGCGGCGTGACCGGGCGCGGCGCCAGCGGGGGCGGCGTGACCGGCTCGGGCGCGACCGGCGGGGAGGTCATCGGGCGGGGAGTCACCGGGCCGTTGCCGGAAGCGGCGGGCTCCGGGCGGCTGCGGCGTCCGACGCGCGCGGCGCCGGAGGTGCGGGTGGGCAGGCTGGCGGCGTCGGGCTCGGCGGCCCGGCGGGAGCCCGCCTGGCGGCGGCCCGCGGTGCCGGCCTGCTGGCCGGCGCGGGCGGCGAGCGTGCCGACCATGGCCTCGCAGGCCGAGTCGCACGAGCGGACCGCGGCGACCGCGTGCCGGACGGTGTCGGCGGCGGCCGGGGCCAGCGCCTTGTTGACGCCGCCGCGGCGGGGCGACTCGCTGATCGCCACGACCAGCGCGGTGACCGCCGAGACGACCTGGTCCTCGGTGCCGGCACCGGCCCGGGTCAGCTCGACCGCGACCTCCTCGGCGACCTGCTGGGCGTCCTTGCCGCGGCTGGTGAGGCGGCCCGGCTCGGGCAGCGCGTCCAGCACGGCCAGGGCCAGCGGGTGCGCGGGGTCCGGATACGCCCGCAGCGCCGCCGGATACAGCTCGCGCAGCACCTCGCGCAGGGCCATCGCGGCGGCGTGCCGGCCGTCGAGCATGGCGATGTGGGCGGCGAGCACCGGCTTGTAGCTGACCAGCTCGCGGGGGGCGGGGATGGTGACGGCCGCGATGGCGCCGGCCTGCAGCGCGCGGGCGAGGCCCACGGCGCGGCGGGCGGCGGTCGGCGCGGCGATCTCCTCCGGGGAGTCGTCGTCGGAGAAGCGCTCGGCGAAGTCGTCGGCGGAGTCGTCGTCGGCCACCACGAGGGGGCGCCCGGCGGCGGTCAGCAGGGAGGTGACGACGTGGTCGTCGCTGTCGGCGGCCACCGCGGCCTCGGCGAAGCCGCTCGTCCGCTCCACGAGCAGCGTGCCGAGCTGGGCGTACCCGGCCGGGTCGTCGCTGATCTCGTGGACGCCGAGCAGCCGGCCCGCGTCGTCCACCACGGCGACGGTCAGTGCCGATCCGGCCGAGGCCGTGCGCACCGACTCATCAGCCGACGCCAGACCGCAGTACACGCGCACGAGCGCCACGGCGTCGTCCTCCTCCCCAGGTGAGGGTTGTTCGCGACCAACCCCGAGTTGCACGGCCGGCCAGGACTGATGGTCCCTGGTGAGGGTCAGTCGCGCCAGTCCACAGCCGCAGAGATCTTGCCGATGACCGAGCGCCACCCCAGACTCGCCTGCTGCGCCCCGATTTTACGGAGCTTGCGGCGACCGAAGAAACCGCCCATTCCGCCACTTTCCGCGGACCGCAGGGACTCGTCCAGGTCGTCGAGTGGCGATCCCGGCGCCAGGGCCAGGATCACCGGCTTGAGCCGCAACGCGTGCCCCAGGTCGCGGGCCACCTCGCCCGCGGCGATGAGCAGTGGCAGGTCCCATGTGTCGTGACCGCCGCGCAGGTTCTCCACCACGAGGTCCAGCTCGTAACGGTCCTCCGGCAGCGGGTCGATGTCGGACGACTGTACCCGCTGGGCGAGCGTCTCCCAGGTGTCGAGTTGTGCGAGGTCGTGCGGAGCACCCGATTGAATGAAGGCGACCAGCGACTCGGCGGTCTTGAAGGCCAGCAGTTTGCCGCGGTGGCTCAGGAAGACGGGCACCTCCTCATCCCCCGCCTGGAGGTCGGCCTCCTCCGCGGCGTCGTCCTTGAAGTCCTCGGGGTCGGGCTCCTCGACGATCTCGCCGTCCTCGTTGCGCAGGACGTCGCCGGACTTGCGGTCCTTCGGATCGGCCTCCCCCTCGGCGACGAGCGCGGCGAACTCGTCGTCGACGATCACGCCTTCCTCCGCGGCGGCGCGCGCGGCGGCGGCGCGCTCGCGTGCCTCGAACGGGTCGTCCTCGTCGGTCTCGATCTCGGTGGGAGTGAGCTCCGAGGCCTTCCGGTGCGCCCGGAGCGTCAGCGCCACGCCGCCCGGCATGGCGATCTCGACCGGCGACACCCGGACCTCGTCCCAGAGTGCACGGCCTGAGAGGCCTCCCTTGACCGACGAGGTTTCTGCGGCCTCTTCGGGCGACTGGCTGGCCACACTGACCTCCGGGTTGGTTCTCGCGAGCTGTTCGGACGGGTGAGTCTGGGCACACACCTTAGTGGTCCAACCTGGAAGGAGCCCGACCGCGGTCGGAAACATCCTCCCGCGGGTCAGAAGCCCTTCGGGTGCCAGACGGTCTTGGTCTCCAGCAGTGCCGTCATCGCGCCCAGCCCCGGGTCCGCGGTGAAGTCCGCAGGCCCGGTGCCCGGACGGACGACCCGCTTGAGGCTGCCGGCGGCGGAGCGTTCCAGATCGGCGGCGAGCGCCGGGTCGGTGACCCCGGTCAGGTCCAGCGCGTTCACGTCGTCGTGGGAGGCCAGCCAGGGCGCGACCTCGGCGGCGTACCCGGTGAGGACGTTGACGACGCCGCCCGGCACGTCGGAGGTGGCCAGCACCTCGGCGAGGGTGATCGCGGCCTGCGGGGCGGCGGCGAGCACGACGACCGTGTTCCCGGTGACGATCGCCGGGGCGATCACGCTGACCAGGCCGAGGAAGGACGGCGGTGCCACCACCGCGACGACCCCGGTCGGCTCGGGAGCGGAGAGGTTGAAGAACGGTCCGGCGACCGGGTTGGCGCCGCCGTGCACCTGGGCGATCTTGTCGGCCCAGCCGGCGTACCAGACCCAGCGGTCGACGGCGGCGTCCACCTCGGCGGCCGGGACGCCGCGGGCGACGAACTCGGCATGACGGGCCTCGAGCATCTCCGCGACCCGGTAGAGCACCTGTCCCCGGTTGTAGGCGGTCGCGCCCGCCCACTTGGGCTGCGCCGCGCGGGCCGCGAGGACGGCGTCCCGCGCGTCCTTGCGGGAGGCGAGCGCGACGTTGTCGCCGTCCACGAGATAGGTCCGTCCTGATTCGCTGCGCGGGAAGGCCCCGCCGATGAAGAGCTTGTAGGTCTTGCGGACCGCCAGCCGTCCGGCGCCGCCGGGTCGGGGCACGGTCGCGACGGCGGCCGGGACGGCCTTCGTCGTTCCGGCCTTGACCGGGGACGACCTCCGGACCGCGACGGCCTTTCCGGCGGCCACGGTGCCGGGCTTGCGGGAACGGGACGAGGAAGACTCAGGCAAGGTACGCCTCCAGACCGTGCCGGCCGCCCTCACGGCCGTATCCGGACTCCTTGTATCCCCCGAAGGGGGAGGTCGGGTCGAACTTGTTGAACGTGTTGGCCCACACCACGCCCGCGCGCAGCTTGTCGGCGACGGCGAGGATCTGCGAGCCCTTCTCGGTCCAGATGCCGGCCGACAGCCCGTACGGCGTGTTGTTGGCCTTCTCGATCGCCTCGGCGGGCGTACGGAAGGTGAGCACCGACAGCACCGGGCCGAAGATCTCCTCCCGGGCGATCCGGTGCGCCTGGGTGACCCCGGTGAAGATGGTAGGCGCGAACCAGAAGCCCTGCGCCGGCAGCTCGCACGGCGGGGACCAGCGCTCCGCGCCTTCCTCGGCGCCGATGTCGGAGAGCGTACGGATGCGCTCCAGCTGCTCCGCCGAGTTGATCGCGCCGATGTCGGTGTTCTTGTCCAGCGGGTCGCCGACCCGCAGGGTGGCCATCCGGCGCTTGAGCGCCTCGATCACCTCGTCGTAGGCCGACTCCTGGATGAGCAGCCGGGACCCGGCGCAGCAGACGTGCCCCTGGTTGAAGAAGATGCCGTTGACGATGCCCTCGACCGCCTGGTCGATCGGCGCGTCGTCGAAGACGATGTTGGCCGCCTTGCCGCCGAGCTCCAGCGTGAGGCGCTTGCGGGTGCCCGCGACCGACCGGGCGATCTGGCGGCCGACCTCGGTGGATCCGGTGAACGCCACCTTGTCGACGCCGGGGTGCTCGACCAGGGTGCGGCCGGTCTCGCCGGCGCCGGTGACGATGTTGACCACGCCGGGCGGGAGGTCGGCCTGGCGGCAGACGTCGGCGAAGAACAGCGCCGACAGCGGCGTGGTCTCGGCCGGCTTGAGCACCACGGTGTTGCCGGTGGCCAGCGCCGGGGCGATCTTCCACGCAAGCATCAGCATCGGGAAGTTCCACGGGATGACCTGCGCGGCGACGCCGAGCGGACGGGGGTCGTCGCCGAAGCCCGCGTACTTCAGCTTGTCGGCCCAGCCGGCGTAGTAGAAGAAGTGTGCCGCGGCGAGCGGGAGGTCCACGTCGCGGGACTCCCGGATCGGCTTGCCGTTGTCGAGCGACTCGAGAACCGCCAGCTCGCGCGAGCGCTCCTGGAGGATGCGGGCGATGCGGAAGAGGTACTTGGCGCGCTCGGCGCCGGGCAGCGCGGACCATGGGCCGAATGCGCGCCGGGCCGCGGCCACGGCCCGGTCGACGTCCTCGGGACCGGCGGTGGAGACCTCGGCGAGGACCTCCTCGGTGGCGGGGTTGACGGTCTTGAACACCCCGCCGGAGGACGCCGGCGGCACGAACTCGCCGTCGATGAAGAGGCCGTACGAGGGTGCGATGTCGACGATCGAGCGGGACTCGGGCGCGGGAGCGTATTCGAACATCTCTTACCGGTTTCTCTGTGCAGTGCGGCGAAGCCGCTTCTCGGCCGGCTCAGTCGGGTCTTCTACTCACAGTGCGGCGAAACCGCTTCGCGGCCGGCTCAATCCAGGGTGAAGTAGTCGGGGCCGGAGTAGTGGCCGGTCGCGATCTTCGTGCGCTGCATCAGCAGGTCGTTGAGCAGCGAGGAGGCGCCGAAGCGGAACCAGTCCGGGTCGAGCCAGTCGTCGCCGACGGTCTCGTTGATCATCACCAGGTACTTGATGGCGTCCTTGGTGGTGCGGATGCCGCCGGCCGGCTTGACCCCGACCTGGCGGCCGGTGCGGGCCCGGTAGTCGCGGACCGCCTCGAGCATCACGAGCGTGACGGGCAGGGTCGCCGCCACC
Source organism: Couchioplanes azureus (assembly GCF_014648355.1). Classification (GTDB taxonomy): domain Bacteria; phylum Actinomycetota; class Actinomycetes; order Mycobacteriales; family Micromonosporaceae; genus Actinoplanes; species Actinoplanes azureus. The sequence continues at coordinate 638,063 of NZ_BMQY01000001.1, read as the reverse complement.
GGCACCTTGCCGGTGGAGGTCTTGATGAAGTCGGCGCCGGCCAGCATCGCCAGCCAGGAGGCGCGGCGGACGTTGTCGTACGTCCCCAGCTCGCCGGTCTCGAGGATCACCTTGAGGTGCGCGGAGCCGCACGCCTGCTTCACCGCGACGATCTCGTCGAACACGTGCTCGTAGCGCCCGGCGAGGAACGCGCCCCGGCTGATCACCATGTCGATCTCGTCGGCGCCGCCCGCGACGGCGTCCCGGGTGTCGGCGAGCTTGACGTCCAGCGGCGCCTGCCCGGACGGGAAGGCGGTGGCCACGCTCGCCAGGTGGACCCCGGTGCCGCGCAACACCTCGGCGGCGACCGGGACCATCGCGGGATAGACGCAGACCGCCGCGACCCGGGGGCAGCTCGGGTCCGCCGGATCCGGGCGCACCGCCTTGGCGGACAGGGCGCGCACCTTGCCGGGCGTGTCGGCGCCCTCGAGGGTGGTCAGGTCGACCATGCGGATCGCGAGGTCGATGGCGGCCGCCTTGGCGCTGGTCTTCACCGACCGGGTGCCGAGCGCCGCCGCCCGCGCCTCGACCCCTACCTTGTCGACCCCGGGCAGTCCGTGCAGGAAAGACCGGAGGTTGAAGGAAGAATCGGACAGGTCGGACAGCCTCGACGTCGTCGTCGCAGTCATGAGAGGGATTCTACGCAGCCCACCGACAGTTGATCTTGGATAACCCCGGTAGGTTGAGCGACGTGGACGTACTTGTCGTTGATCACCCGCTGGCCCAGACCCGACTCACCGTCATGCGCGACGCCAGGACGGACTCCGGCGTGTTCCGCGCCGCCCTGCACGAGCTCACCACCATGGTCGTCTACGAGGCCGCCCGCGCCTTCGCCGTCGAGCAGTTCCCGATCAGCACCCCGGTCGCGCCGACCCAGGGCACCCGGCTGGCCAACCCGCCGCTCATCGTGCCCGTGCTGCGCGCCGGGCTCGGCATGGCCGACTCCGCGCTGGCCCTGCTCCCCGAGTCGTCCATGGGCTTCGTCGGCCTGGCCCGCGACGAGGACACCTACGAGCCGCGCGCCTACATGGAGTCCCTGCCGGGCGACCTCAGCGGCCTGCCCGTGCTCGTCCTCGACCCGATGGTGGCCACCGGCGGCTCGCTCGTGCACTGCTGCCAGCTCCTGGTCGACCGCGGCTGCACGGACGTGACCATCTGCTGCGTGCTGGCCGCACCCGAGGGCATCCAGCGCTTGAAGGACTCCGGCCTCCCGCTGCGGCTGGTGACCGCCAGCATCGACGAGGGGCTGAACGACAAGATGTACATCGTTCCGGGACTCGGCGACGCCGGCGACCGCCAGTTCGGCGGGATGCCCCGCTTCTGATCCCGGCTCCGCCGGGATGGGGATTCGTGCCCCAAGAGGTCGGTGTCGAGGACACCGAAACAGACCACGGCAAAGAGCGCCTTGTCTGTTTCGGCGCCCTCGACACCGACGGGCGCAAATCCGACGTGGGTTGCGCTTACCCCTGTGGGGATCAGCGCTCCAGGAAGGCGAAGAGGGCTTCCCAGCGGTCGATGATGGAGTCGGGGGAGAAGCGGCGGACCGATTGCTGGCCGGCGGAGCCCAGGCGCTTGCGGAGGTCGGCGTCCTTGATGAGGCGTTCCAGGGCGGCGGCCATGCCGAGGACGTTGCCGGCCGTGACGACGATGCCGCCGCTGACCTCGTCGTCGATCAGTTCCCGGATGCCGGGGGCGCAGTCGAACGCGACCGTGGGCAGGCCGTACGCCATGGCCTCCATGACGGCGATCGGGAAGCCCTCCTCCCGGGACGGCAGGGCGTAGATCGACGCGGCGGAGAGCGCGGCGTCGATGTCGTTGGTCTTGCCCTGGAAGATCGGCGTGTCGTCGAGGCCCAGCTCGCGGGCCTGCGCCCGGAGCTGCGCCTCGTCGGGGCCGGCCCCGTAGATCTTCAGGTCCCAGTCCGGATGCTGCGGAGCCACGAGTGCCCACGCCTCCAGCAGCATGTCGATGCCCTTGTCGTGGGAGAGCCGGCGCAGCGTGACCACCGTCTTCTCGTCCAGCGTCGGCAGCGTCTTCGGCACGGTCATCAGCGGGTTCGGCATCGCGCCGACGTTGGTCATGCCGGCCCGGGCCCAGGCGTCCGCGTCGGCGTCGGTGAGCGCCAGGTGGATGTCGGCCCGGGTGTAGTACTGCAGGACGCGGGCGTACCGGCTGCTGTTGCGGGTCGCCTCGAAGGACTCGTGGGACATGCCGATCACCGTCATGCCGGTGGTGTCGGCGCGGACGACCCACTCCATCGCCCACACCTGGGCGGCGATCACCACGGCGCCGGGGCCGGCCTCCCGGAACAGTGCGGTCAGCTGCCGGGCGCCCTGCTCCTGGAGCGTCTCGCGCAGGCGGTTGCGCCGCCGGACGGCCGGCTTGAACCGGTCCAGGCCCACCGTCTTGCGGCGCCGGGGCAGGTGGCGGGCGTGCAGCGTGATCGTCGGGTACGGCAGGTCCGACCCGTAGTCACGCGCCTCGGTGGCGGGCTCGACTCCGATCAACCGGACCCGGTGGCCGCGCGCGGTGAAGAGCCGGGCGACGTCGTGTGCCCACTGGACCAGGCCGCCGAGCTCGTTGACGCTGTTGCAGACGATGAAGATGTCCCGGGTCTCAGCCACGGTGTCCCTCCGGACGGAAGAAACGGTCGACGACTGCCTTGGCGGCGTTCCCCGTGTCGTACTCGCCGAACTGCGAGACGAAGGACTTGCGTTGGTCGGCGTAGCGGCCGGCGAGCTGGTCCAGGTCGGCGATCGCCGCGAGGAGGTCGTCGGAGGTCCGGGTCAGCGGGCCCGGCGCGACGCTGGCCAGGTCGAAGTAGGAGCCGCGGCTGCTGCCGACGTAGTCCTCGTAGTCGGGCACGTGGAAGATCATCGGGCGATCCAGCAGGGCGTAGTCGAACATCAGCGACGAGTAGTCGGTGATGAGAGCGTCCGAGATTTCCAGCAGCGGCGTGACGTCATGGATGTGTGCCGCGTTACGTACGGTGTGACCGTATTTCGGGGGAAGGGCGAAGTGAGTCAGGTAGTGCGGCCGGACGAGCAGCACGGTGTCCTCGCCGAAACGCTCGACGAACTCGTCGAGGGAGAACGGCAACTGCAGGCCGGATGAGCCCCGCCCGAGCTCCTGCGGGCGGAACGTCGGGGCGTACAGCACCACCCGGCGGTCGTCGGTCAGGCCGAGCGTCCGGCGCAGCTCCGCCACCTCGGCGCCGTTCTCGTTGCGCACCAGTGCGTCGTTGCGCGGGTAGCCCACCCGCATCAGCTCCGCGCCGACCCGCAGACCCTTGGTCAAGGTGCGCACGTCGTGCTCGGTGCGCACCAGGAAGACGTCGAACCGGTCGATCGCGTTCTGCAGGCGCCGCTGCTTGGCCGCCGTCTGGCTCTTGATGGCCGCCTCGTCGAAGCCCATCCGCTTGAACGCGGACCCGTGCCAGGTCTGGATGTACGTGGTGCCCGGGCGCTTCTTGATGTCGAACGGGAAGCCCTGGTTGTCCACCCAGAACGCGGCACGGCCCAGTTCGCGCAGGTACGCCAGCGACTGCCGGCGTACGAGCTTGACGCCGGCGGGGAAGCCCGTCGGATGCTTGGCGGAGTACGACCAGACGGCACGGAAGTCGACGCCGGACCGCTTGAGCTCCTCGTAGATCGCCCGGGGACTGTCCGAGAACTGCTTGCCCATGTGGCTTTCGAAGACGACGGTCCGCTTGTCGATCGGCACCTTGGTGAACACGTTGTCGTACAGCGCCATCTTGGTGGTCCGGCGCTCCAGGAAGGAGAGCGTCTCCCGTTGCAGGCCGCGGACCGCGTTCCAGGTCAGCCCGCCCAGCTTGGTGGCGCGCACCCGGGAGATGGTGGAACCGCCGAGGACGGCCGCACGCCCGGACGCCGCCATCCGCAGCGCGACGGAGCGGGCATCCGTCGCGTATCCCTCCAGCACGTCGGCGGCGACCCGGGTCAGCCGTGGCCGTACCGGAAGGACGAGCTTCTCCAGCACGGACGGCTCGGCGAACAGATGCAGCTCCGTCGCGTCGTGCCCGGCGGTGAGGCGCAGGTGCATCGAGTAGATCGGGTCCACGAAGCCGATCGGGCGCAGGTCCTTGGCGGGCGTGAACCGGGCCGTCCACCGCACCCGGGTCTCGTCGACGTCGAGGCGCGCCGGCACGGTGAAGGTGCGGCGCGACCCGCGGCGGTCCTTGAGGACGAGCTTGGCGGTGGTCTTCTTGCCGGGGATGCGGCCCAGCGGGTTGACCAGGACGCCCTGGAGGGTCACCTCGTCGCCCGCGGTCTGGACGTCGACGATGTCGCTGCCCAGCCGCAGCTTCTCCAGCGGGAGATCCTGGAGGCCGAGCGAGGTGATGTCGAGGATCTCGCGGCCCAGCGGGTCGTCCAGGTGGCGGTCGCACCAGAACACCCGGCCGTCGTGGATGGTGAGGTCGGTCCGCAGGACCGCCCGCTGGCCCCGGGACACCATGTAGTCGTGGACCGCGGCGACGCCGGCGTGGTCGCCCACGCGCGTCAGGTACGCGGCGATCGCGGGCAGCGGCTTGGCCTGCCGGAAAGCCTCCGGATCGAGTGTCTCCACGTACGGCCGGGCGATGCCGACCATGGTGCGCTGGGTCTCTTCCGGCATCCCGCTCAGCCCCGCGAGGTGGGTCCGCAGGTCGTTCTCGATGAACCGGATGTCCTTCTGCAGCCGCAGCTCGGCGGTCCCGTACTCGGCGAGCAGCTTGTCGATCTCCTGCGCGACGGCGATGCGGTCGACCAGGTTGCGCTGGTCGCCGGCGCGGTTGGTGATGGACAGCGTGGCGGCCTTGCGCTCCACGTTCCACGTGTAGACGCGCTGGGGAATCACCGCGATCTTCTTCGCCGTCAGGTAGGCGTGCGCCGAGAACAGGTTGTCCTCGTAGAGCCGGCCCTCGGGGAAACGGAGGTTCTCCCGGACGAGGAAGTCGTGGCGGTAGAGCTTGTTCGTGGAGAGTACGTCGTACAGCAGGTCGGGCTGGTCGGACAGCGACTCGTGCACGACCTGGCGCTGGACGAGCCACGGCATCCAGGCCTGCTCGCTGCCGGTCAGCACGTCCCTGCGGACGCACCGGCCGACGACCATGTCCGCGCCGGAGCGCTCGGCCATGGCCAGCAGGTTGCGGCAGGCGTGCGGGTCGAGCGTGTCGTCGCTGTCCAGGAACATGACGTACCGCCCGGCGGCCTGCTCGATGCCGACGTTGCGGGGCCGGCCGGCGGCACCGGAGTTCTCCTCCAGCCGCAGCGAGCGGACCCGGTCGGGGTACTGCGCGACGAGCCGCGCCATCACGGCCGGGGTGCCGTCGGTGCTGTGGTCGTCGACGACGACGACCTCGTGGCTGCGTAGCGATTGGTCGAGAACCGAGCGGACCGCCGTCTCGACGCGGGCGGCGTCGTTGTAGGTGATCACGATGACCGTGACATCGGGCCGAGGAGTAGGCGAGGTCACGGGTACCTACCTTCCGGGTCGTCTGGGGGGGGCTCTCCAGTCGCCTCGGGCGATCGCCGCGGAGCGCGACGAGGGACTGGGCGGTCGCTTGCCGTCCGGCGCACCACCTCGAGGCGCCGGCGCGCTGAGTGCAGGATGTGAAGCAGGCTCGGCGTGCCAGCATCATAGACTACAGCCGGTGAGGTCCCGGGCGGCCCGCGAGACGGGTAAACGCCCGGTTTGCCAGGTCTGGACGCCTGTTCGCCGGGGCGCTGCCCGACCTCGCCGGGTGGGTGCCCCGGCCGGCCGGTCCGGGCGGGGAATCGCCGCTCGCGCCCGGAACGCGGGACTGTTGCCCGGCCACTATCCTCGTGAGCCATGACCTCCATCGCGCTCGCTGAGGAGCTCCTCCTCCTCGCGTACGACGACCAGACCGGCAAGGCGACCGGTTCCCGCATCGGACTGGATCTCGGCATGGCCGCGGCGGTGCTGGTCGATCTGGCGCTGGCCGGCAGGATCGCCTACGTCAACGGCAACCTCGTCGTCACGGACGCGACGCCGACCGGCGAGCCGATCGCCGACCTGGTGCTGGCCAAGGCGGCCGGGGACACCCCGCACACGCCGGCGCAGTGGGTCCAGCGGCTGCGCCACCGGCTGCGCGAGCGGGTCCTCGAGGACCTGGTGTCGCGGGGCGTGATCCGCGACGTCGACGAGACCCAGCTCGGGGCCATCCACGTGCACCGCTACCCGACCACCGACCCGGCGTGCGAGGCCGAGATCCGCAAGCGGCTCGCCGACGCGCTGATCACCGACGCGATGCCGGACGAGCGCACCGCCGCCCTGGCGACGCTGCTGGTGGCGACGCGGATGGAGCCCGCCCTGCGGCTCCCGCCCGAGGAACAGGCCCGCGCCCACGAGCGCCTGGAGGAGATCGCCAGCGGCGCCGGCTTCGCCGCCGGCACCAACATCGAGGACTCCATCGTGCGCCCCAGCGTCGCGCTCGTGGTGGCCACGCTGAGCCGCGCCATCACCGCCGCTCTGGGCGCCCCCAAGACGCCGTAGGCGGCGCCGCGCCCACCGCGGTGGGAGTCCCGCGCGGCGCCGGCCGCGAGAGATTGCGCGCGGCGCGGGCGCCCCGCGGCCGCTGCGACGACATCGCCGCCGCGTCCATCGCGAACGCAGAGGGGGCCGGTGCGACAGAATCGCCGCCGCGCCCCTCGCGAACGCAGAGCGGGCGCGGCGGCGTTCGCGTCACAGGCCCAGGGCGGCCGAGACCTCCTTGCGGAGCTGGGCCATGCCCACCCCGGAACGGAACTGGGCGTCGGCCAGCTTGCCCGTCCCGACCGGCTCGACCACCTCCAGGTACGCCTTGAGCTTCGGCTCCGTGCCCGAGGGGCGGATGACGACCCGGGCACCCGCGGTCCGCAGCGTCAGCACGTCGGCCGCCGGTGCCCGGTCCTCGACCTCGGTCACCGGCTGGCCGAGCAGCGCCGCGGGCGGGTTCGCCCGGACGTGCGCCATCGCGCGGGTGATCTCGGCGAGGTCGTCGACCCGGACCGACACCTGGTCGGTGCGGTGCACGCCCAGCTCGGTGTCGAGCTCGTCCAGCCGGTCCCGCAGCGACTTGCCCTCGGCCTTGAGGGTGGCGGCGAGCTCGGCCACGGTCAGGGCGGCGGTGATGCCGTCCTTGTCGCGGACCAGGTCGGGGGCCACGCAGTAACCGAGCGCCTCCTCGTAGCCGAAGGCCAGCTCCTCGGCGCCGCGGACGATCCACTTGAAGCCGGTGAGGGTCTCGGCGTACGGCGTCTCCCGGGCCGCGCACAGCGCCTTGAGCTGGGTCGACGACACGATCGTGGTGGCGTACGTGCCCGGCGTGCCGCGGCGGATCAGGTGGTCGGCCAGCAGCAGGCCCAGCTCGTCGCCGCGCAGCGGCCGCCAGCCGCCGTCCTCGCCGACCGGGATCGCCACCGCGCAGCGGTCCGCGTCCGGGTCGTTGGCGATGGCCAGGTCCGCGTCCTCGGCCGTGGCCAGCGCGAGGAGCAGGTCCATCGCCCCCGGCTCCTCCGGGTTGGGGAACGCCACCGTGGTGAACTCCGGATCGGGCTCGAACTGCTCGGCCACGACCGCGGGTGCGGCGAACCCGGCGGCGAGGAAGGCCTCCACCAGCACCCGCCCGCCCACGCCGTGCAGCGGCGTGTACGCGACCTTCAGCTCGCGGGCACCGGCCGGGATCACGGCCGCCGCGCTGTCCACGTACCCCTGGACGATGTCCTCGCCCAGGACCGTGCCCGGATCGCCGAGCTTGACCTCGGCCAGCGTCCCGACCGCCTGGATGGCGGCCTCGATGCCGGCGTCGGCGGGCGGCACGATCTGGGCGCCGGCGCCGCCGGGGCCGCCGAGCTGCGCGCCCAGGTAGACCTTGTAGCCGTTGTCCTGCGGCGGGTTGTGGCTGGCGGTGACCATGACGCCGGCCACGGCGCCGAGCTTGCGCACCGCGTACGCCAGCACCGGCGTCGGCAGCGGGCGCGGCAGCACCAGCGCCTCGCGCCCGGCGGCGGTGGCCACCCGGGCGGTCTGCTCGGCGAACTGCCGCGAGCCGTGCCGCGCGTCGTACCCGATGATCAGGGGGCCCTCGCCGCCCTGGTCGGCGAGCCAGCCGACCAGGCCGGCCGCGGCGCGGGTGACGACCGCGAGGTTCATGCCGTTCGGCCCGGCCCGGAGCCGGCCGCGCAGGCCGGCGGTCCCGAAGGTCAGCGGGCCGGCGAACCGGTCGGCGAGCTCGGCGGCGCTGTCCGGGAGCCGGTCGAGCAGCGCCCGGATCTCGTCGCGGCCGGCCGGATCCGGATCATCGGCCAGCCACGTCTCGGCCAGGGTGCGAAGGTCGTCAGTTGCCATGCCATGTGGATAGCACGACAGGCGCTCTCACCTGCTCTTGCCCTGGCGATTTCGGCCCTCAGCCGAGGGTGAAGGTCCGGACCAGTTCCTCGAAGACCGGCTTGCTCTCGGCGAACTGGTCCTCCGTGCTCGTCAGGTAGAAGGAGTACGCCTTGCCGTCGTGCATCACCGCGCCCCAGAGGCCGTGCCGCTCGTCGCTGCAGGTGTACTCGAGGACGGCGCCGGGCTGGCCGGCGATGGTGCGGTCGGTGAGGCCGATCTGCGCGTAGGGCTTCGGGCAGCTCGAGCTCCTCTTCTTGAGGTTCTTCTCCGCGATCTTCAGGAAGCCCTGCGGCGTGCCGTTGCCCGACTCGACCAGCAGCCGGACCTTGCGGTCGGCTCCCTCGTCGACGTAGTCGACCCAGCTGCCGCCGCTCCTCTTGGTCCAGCCCTTGGGCACCGACACGCTCGTGCCGCGGCCCTTGTAGGAGACCGTGGGGAACGGCGGCGCCGCGGCGGCCGCGCTGGGCTGCGGCCCGGCGGCGGCGGTGGGGGTCGTGGCGTCGTCGCCGCCCCCGGACAGGGCCAGCACGAGCACGAGCACCAGCAGCGCCGCCACGCCACCGCCGGCGGCGAGCTGGGTGTTGCGGGGCCAGCCACGCACCGTGGTGACGGCCCGGCCGGTGGTCTCGCGGGCGGTGGCGACGGCCTTGTCGATGAGCGCCTTGCGCTTGGCGCCGGGGCTCATGACGACGGTGCCGCCGGCCATCGGCTCGCGGGCGGCCCGGGCGCCGTCCCACTGCTGCCGAGGAGGGATCACGCTGGTGGTGTCGCCGTCGGTCGCCGGCGGGATCACGCTGGTGGTGTCGCCGTTCTGCCGGGGTCCCGGGTAGGCCCCGGTCGGCTGGCCGGCCGCGGCCGGGCCGGCGGCGGCCCGCTGGGACCCGGCCTCGCCGCCGTTGCGCTTGATCTTGGCCAGGTGCCCCGACAGCGACTCGCCGGGCGCCAGCATGGCCCGGCCGCCGATCTGGCCGGTGGGCTGGGGCTGCGGCGGGATGGGCTGGGTCTCGGCGGCCGGCGGGCGCTGCGACGGGACGACCGAGTAGGGGTCCGTCATCAGGTGTGGCGGGGCCTTGCTGGCCAGCGGGCCGGCGAGCTGCTGGCGCAGCATGGTGCGGGCGGTCTGCACGTCGAAGCGGCGGGCCGGGTCCTTCTCCAGCAGGCCCATCAGCACCGGGGTCAGCGAGCCGGCGCGCACCGCCGGGGTGGGCGGGTCCTCGACGACGGCGTGCATCGTCTCGATGGGGTCGCCCTTGTCGAACGGCGGCCGGCCCTCGATCGCGGTGTAGAGCGTGACGCCCAGCGAGAACAGGTCGCTGGGCGGGCCGAAGTCGCTGCCCATGGCGCGCTCGGGCGAGATGAAGTGCGGCGAGCCGAGGACCATGCCGGGCGTGGTGAGCTGCACGTCGGTGGGCATCCGGGCGACGCCGAAGTCGGTGAGCACGCAGCGGCCGTCGGTGCAGATCAGCACGTTGGCCGGCTTGACGTCGCGGTGCAGCACGCCGTGCGCGTGCGCCACCTCGAGGGCGCCGAGCAGGGCGATGCCGATCTTCGCGACCACCCGGGCCGCGACCGGGCCGTCCTCGATCACCATGTCGGCGAGGCTGCGCGCCTCCAGCAGCTCCATGACGATCCAGGGCCGGCCGTTCTCGTGCACGACGTCGTAGACCTGCACCACGGCCGGGTGTTGCAGGGCCGCCGCGGCGCGCGCCTCGCGCATGGTGCGCTCGTACATCGCGTCGCGGTCGCTGGGCGCCAGGCCGGGCGGAAGGATGACCTCCTTGATGGCCACGTCGCGCCGCAGCAGGGTGTCGGCGGCACGCCAGACCGTGCCCATGCCGCCGTGCCCGACCGCTGCGCGCAGCGTGTACCGCCCGCCGATGAGCGTGCCCGGGGCGGCACGTCCGCTGATCGGAGCGGTGTCGCCACTGCTCCACGTCGGGATCTGAGTCACGTAGCTGCCACCGAAGGGGGTTTAGGGGGCGGTCGGTCAACCCCGCTATCTTGCCGGTTCGCACCCCCATTCGAAAAGCCGCTGGGCGGGTGTTATCTGGATCTCGACGGTGCGTGGTGGTGGCGTCGCGCAGAGTGGAACTTATCGGACGGTGTGTGCAAAATCCCTCACGCACCACGGAGCTGAACGACGCTTTAGGATCCGTGGGGTGAACGCAGAATCCGGGTTCGAGATCAAGCCGGTGTACGACAGCGGCGACCTGCCCGACGACGTGGACGGCAAGCTCGGCCGGCCCGGCGAGTATCCGTACACCCGCGGTGTCTATCCGACGATGTACACCAAGCGGCCGTGGACCATGCGGCAGTACGCCGGCTTCGGCACCGCGGCCGAGTCCAACGCCCGCTACCACCAGCTGCTCAAGGCCGGGACGATGGGCCTGTCGGTCGCGTTCGACCTGCCGACCCAGATGGGCTACGACTCCGACGACCCGATCGCCCACGGCGAGGTCGGCAAGGTCGGCGTCGCCATCGACTCCCTCGACGACATGCGGCGGCTCTTCCACGACATCCCGCTGGACAAGGTGTCCACGTCGATGACGATCAACGCGCCCGGGTCGGTGCTGCTCCTGCTCTACCAGCTCGTCGCCGAGGAGCAGGGCGTGCCCGGGTCGGCCCTGCAGGGCACGATCCAGAACGACATCCTCAAGGAGTACATCGCCCGGGGGACGTACATCTTCCCGCCCAAGCCGTCGCTGCGGCTGGTGGCGGACACCTTCGCGTACTGCCGGACCGAGATCCCGAAGTGGAACACGATCTCGATCTCCGGCTACCACATGGCCGAGGCCGGCGCGTCGCCCGCGCAGGAGATCGCGTTCACCCTCGCCAACGGCATCGAGTACGTCCGCGCCGCGATCGCCGCCGGCCTCGCGGTGGACGACTTCGCGCCCCGGCTGTCCTTCTTCTTCGTCGCCCGCACCACGCTGCTCGAGGAGATCGCCAAGTTCCGGGCCGCCCGGCGCATGTGGGCCCGGATCATGCGCGACGAGTTCGGCGCGAAGAACCCCAAGTCCCAGATGCTGCGGTTCCACACCCAGACCGCGGGGGTCCAGCTCACCGCGCAGCAGCCCGAGGTCAATCTGGTACGCGTCGCGGTGCAGGCCCTCGGTGCCGTCGCCGGCGGCACCCAGTCGCTGCACACCAACGCCTACGACGAGGCGATCGCGCTGCCCACCGAGAAGTCGGCGCGGCTGGCGCTGCGGACCCAGCAGGTGCTGGCGTACGAGACCGGCCTGGTCGACACCGTGGACCCGTTCGCCGGCTCGTACGTCATCGAGGCCATGACCGACCAGGTGGAGGCGGCCGCCACCGCGCTCATCGAGCGGGTCTTCTCGCACGGCTCGGCGGTCGACGCGATCGAGCAGGGCTTCCAGAAGCAGGAGATCGAGACGTCGGCGTACCGGATCTCCCAGGAGATCGACGGCGGCGAGCGGGTCGTGGTCGGGGTGAACCGCTTCGGCGTCGACGAGGAGGAGAAGTACGAGCCGCTGCGCGTCGACCCGAAGATCGAGGCCGACCAGGCCGCCCGGCTCGCCACCCTGCGCGCCGAGCGGGACGGCTCGGCGGTCGAGGCGGCGCTCGCCGACCTGCGCAAGGCCGCCGAGGGCACGGACAACGTCCTGCCACCGATGCGCGAGGCCTTGCGCCGGCGTGCCACGGTGGGAGAGGTCTGCCACACGCTGCGCGGCGTCTGGGGGGTGTACCACCCCGTGGAACACTTCTGACAGTGACGGATTTTGAACCGCGTCACCTCCTACATTCGTAACCCGTTGTTGTAGGAGGTGGTGGGTCGGATGACCGCCGGAGATCGCGCCTATCAGGGCTTTCGTGACAGTGCGCGACGCGATCCGTACGGTAATGGCGTTGCACAGCGTCACCGAAATGGGTCTAGGCTATCGCGCGTTGCCGAAAGTGGCCCAAACCTCGAGAGCGATAGAGAAACCGACGTGACGAGTGCATTGACGGCGCCCGAGGGCGCGGAGACGGCACCCTTCCCGGGCCCGCCACCCGGGGCCGAGCCCCTGCCCGGGCAGCTCGACCGCTGGCTGGCCACGCGGGGCGCCGAGCTGGTGGCCATCCGCCGTCACATCCATGCGCACCCCGAGCCGTCGAACGCCGAGTTCGAGACCGCCGCGCTCGTCGCCCGGGAGCTCGCCGTCGCCGGGCTCAGCCCCCAGCTGCTGCCCAAGGGCAACGGTCTGATCTGCGACATCGGCCAGGGCGACCGGGTGATCGCCTTCCGCGCCGATCTGGACGCGCTGCCGCTGCAGGACACCAAGGACGTGCCGTACCGCTCCACGGTCGAGAAGGTGGCGCACGCCTGCGGCCACGACGTGCACACCACGGTCCTGCTCGGGCTCGGCCTGGCCCTGGCCCAGCTGAACGAGCAGGGCGAGCTGCCCGGCCGGGTGCGCCTGATCTTCCAGCCCGCCGAGGAGTGCGTGCCCTCCGGGGCGCCGGAGGTCATCGAGGCCGGCGCGCTCAAGGACGTGGCCGCGATCTTCGCGCTGCACTGCTATCCGCAGCTCCCGGCCGGCCTGGTCGGCGTCCGCTCGGGCCCGTTCACCGCGGCCGCCGACACCATCCGGGTGCGGCTCACCGGCCCCGGTGGCCACACCGCCCGGCCGCACCTCACCGCCGACCTGGTGCACGCGCTCGGCCGGGTGATCGTCGACGTGCCGGCGCTGCTGGACCGCCGCGTCGACCCGCGCGCCGGGGTGTCGATGGTGTGGGGCGCCGTGAAGGCCGGGCAGGCGTTCAACGCCATCCCGGGGGAGGGCGAGGCGCTGGGCACCGTGCGCATCCTCAACCGGGAGGCGTGGCGGGAGGCCCCGGAGCTCATCACCAAGCTGATCCGCGACGTGGTCGCGGCCACCGGCGCCGAGGCCGAGGTCGTCTACAACCGCGGCGTCCCGCCGGTGATCAACGACCGGATGGCCGCCGCGGTCATCGCGGGCGCCGCCGGCGCCGCGCTCGGCGCCGACCGGGTGGTCGAGGCCGAGATCAGCATGGGCGGCGAGGACTTCGCCTTCTACCTGGAGAACGTGCCCGGCGCGATGATCCGGCTGGGCACCGGCACGCCGGGGGTCGAGGCCAAGTACGACCTGCACCAGAGCAACTTCGACGTGGACGAGCGCTGCATCGGCTACGGCGTGCGGGTCATGGTGCACACCGCCCTGGCGGCCCTGGCGACCGGCGCCTTCTGACGCTATTGCGTCTCGGCCGGGGCGGCCGTCGCGACCGCGGGCCGCAGCCGCCGGCGGCGCCGTACGAAGTGGACGGCGGCCCACGCCGGCACGCCGAGGGCCAGGAGCCACGGCAGCAACCAGCCCAGGACGGTGGCCACCACGCCGAGCGAGGCGAGCAGGCCGGTCCAGCCGTTGCGCAGCCCGGCGAGGAACCCGGCCGGATCGTCGTCCTCCGGCGCCGCCTCGGGCTCCGGGTCCAGCAGCACGAGGGTGATCGTGGACAGTGCGGTCAGATCCGCGAGCCGGCGCTGCTTCGCCTGCAGCGACGCGAGATCGGCCTCCCGGGTCGCCACCTCGCGCTCCAGCATCACCAGGTCCTCCAGGGACTTGGCCTGGGCGAGCAGTTTGCGGCCGCTGGCCACCCGGGCCTGCTGGGTCGCGATCCGGGCCCGCAGGTCCACCGTCTCCTCGGTGACATCGTCGGTGTCGATGCCGCGGCCCTCCTCCTTGCCGAGCCCGGCGAGCTGGTTCACCACGGCGTAGAACTTGGCCGCCGGCACTCGCAGGGTCAGCGTGGCGTCGGAGGGCCCGTCCTGACCCGAGCTGCTGCGCTTGTCGCCGCCGACGAACCCGCCCGCGCCCGTCACGATGCCGGTGGCCCGCGCGGCGGCGATGCCGACGTCCTGCACCCGTACGGTGATCGACCCGGTGTAGACGATCGCCCGCTCCTCCAGGCTGAGCCTGGGCGCCTCGGCCGCGGTGTCCTTGCCCTGCGGCGCCGCGGGGCCGGCCTGGTCGGGCCCGGCACCGCCCTGCGCGGGCCCGCCTTCCCGCTCGGCCGGGGCCGGTCCGGCGATGCCTTCGCCGCGGCTCGACGTCGCCGCCGAGTCGGTGCTGCTGCCGCCGCTGCAACCGGCCAGCGCGAGCGCGGCGGCCGTCGCGGTGACGCAGAGGCCGGCGGCCAGCCGGTGCCGTGCGCGTGATGGTCTGGTATATGTCGCACTCGCCATGGTGATTCTCCTTGCCCCGTGAGGTCTGGAGCCTGGGACGTGCGGCGCACGCCCGCCGGTTCCGGCAGACTGCGGGTTGGACGGTCACGATTCGGCAGCGGAGGAGACCCGTGCGCGTCACGAAGTTCACGCATTCCTGCTTGCGGTTCGAGGGCGACGGCGTGCTCGTCGTGGATCCCGGGGCCTTCAGCGAGCGCTCGGCCCTCGCCGGCGCGGACGCCGTCCTCGTCACTCACGAGCACTTCGACCACGTGGACGTGGACGCCCTCACCGAGGCCCTCACGGCCCGGCCGGAGCTCGCCGTCTACGCCCACGCCGACGTCCTGCCCACCCTCGGCGGCTTCGCCGGCAAGGTGACCGCCGTGGAGCCGGGCGCCCAGTTCGACGCCGCGGGTTTCACGGTCCGGGCGTACGGGGGCCGGCACGCGGTGATCCACGACGACATCCCGCGCATCGCCAACCTCGGCTACCTCGTGTCCGACGGCACCGACTCGGCGTACACGCCCGGTGACTCGTTCACGGTCCCGGACGAGGAGGTCGGCACGCTGTTCGTGCCGTTGAACGCGCCCTGGATGAAGCTCAGCGAGGCGATCGACTTCGTCCGGGCGGTCCGGCCGGGGCGGGCGTACGCGCTGCACGACGCCCTGCTCACCGAGACCGGCGCGGGCATCTCCAACGGCCACCTGGAACGCCTCGGCGGCACGACGTACGCGCAGGTCGCGCCCGGCACCACGATCTCCTGACATGGGCGCGCCCGCGGACACCGACGAGCTGATCCGGCGGCTGTACGAGGCGCCGCCGGACGGCTTCGTCGCGGGCCGGGCCGCCGCGGTCGCCGCCGCCCGCAAGGCCGGCGACAAAGAGGCGGCCAAGCGCCTCGCCGCCCTGCGCAAACCCACCGTGGCGGCCTGGCTCGTCAACCTGCTCGCCCTGCGCCGGCCCGAGCTCATCGACGACCTCGTCGAGCTTGCCACGGCCCTGCGCCAGGCCCAGCGCAGCCTGCGCGGCGACGACCTGCGCGAGCTTTCCCAGCAGCGCCGGCAGGCCGTCACCGCCCTGGTCCGGGCCGCGCAGCAGCTCGCCGTCGAGGAGGACCCGGCGCTGCGCGGCGCGAAGCTGCCGATGGCCGAGGTCGAGGCGACGCTCAGCGCGGCCCTGGCCGAGCCGGACGTCGCCGAGCAGGTGCGCAGCGGCCGCCTGGTCAAGGCCGCCACGTACGCCGGCTTCGGCGAGGTCCCCCGACCCCGCCTGCGCCTGGTCACGGCCGAGGACGAACCCGCCGCCGCGCCCGAGCTCCCGGCCCCGGCCGAGCAGGAGAAACCCAAGCGCGTCCCCCTGCTGGAGGAGCGACGGCGTCGCGCCGAGCAGAAGGCCCGGGACGAGCGCGCGGCGAAGCGCCGCGAACTACGCAAGGAACTCACCGCGGCGCGGGCTGCCGACCGCAAGGCGAAGAGCGCCCTGGAGGACGCCGAGGAAGCCGAGCTCGCGGCGAGCCAGGCCGTCGACGAGCTGGAGGAACAGATCGCCGAGCTGGAACGCCAGCGCATCGTCGCCCAGGCCGAGGTGTCCCGCCGCAAGCTGGCCCGGCGCTCCGCGGAACGCGACGCGTCGGCCGCGCGCCGGCGGGTCGGCGACGTCGAAGCGGCCCTCGAGGACCTCGATGCCGACGAACCCGACTGAAGGACGGTTTTCCAGAATCGGCCGGGGAGAGCAGAATCTCCTCGTGTGACCCCCGAACAGGCAGCCGCCAATGCCCGGCCGGGACTGACGTCCCTCGTCGGGGCGTTCGCCGAGTCCCCGCAGACGCTGCGCCGCGCGCGGTTGATGGGACTGTCCGGGTGGGCGTACCACGTGTCGGCCCGCGCCGGCGCGCTCGGTGACGTACGCCCGGAGACCGTCGCGGCCGCGCTCGGCTTCATCGCCCCCGAGGCCGTGACCGACGGCTGGGAGGCGGCGGCGAAGACCATCCCGCCCGTCGAGGTCGCCACCTGGCACCTGCACGAGCTCTGCCGGTGGGGCGTCGACCAGCTCGGCGGTTTTCCCCGCCTCACCCGCCTGCTCGACCTCTCCAGGCGCGTCGTGTCCGCTGTGGACTGTGCCGGGCTCCCGCTGTTCGCCGCATGGCGCGCGATGCCGGTCCCGGACGCGTCGCCGGGGGCGCAGGGCGCGGTCCTGCTCCACCTGATGCACGAACACTGGCTGGGCGTGCACGTCGTGGCCGTACGGGCCAGCGGCCTCACCCCGCTGCAGGCGATCATCGCCGGGCCGGAGGGGGAGACCGGCGCGGTGGCGTTCGGCTGGCAGCCGCCGTACCCGCCCGCCGGGCCCCTCGTGCGGCGTCTCATGTGGGCGGAGTCGGTCGCGGGGTCGCTGGCCGGTCAGGCATACGCCGCCCTCGACCGCGCCGAGCGCGTCGAGCTGATCGGCCTGCTCGAATCCCTGTCGCATCGCCTCGGGAGATGAGGCAGGCTGGCGCGGTGACCCACCTGCCTGCCGGCTGGCGCACGCGCCGGCCGACCCTCGACGACATCCCCGAGATCCTGGCCCTGGCCCACGCGAGCGACGTCGCGGCGGTCGGCGAGCCCGACTTCACCGTCGACGAGGTCCGGGAGGCGCTGACCGGCCCGAACACCGACATGGCCCGGGACTGCTGGCTCGCTCTCGACGCGGACGGCGCCGTGGTCGGCTGGGCGTACCCGCACAACGTCGACCGCGGCGACCGCGACTTCCTCGAGGTCTACGTCTGGCCGGGACGCGGCGTCCCGGCGCAGCGTCCGCTGCTGGAGCTGCTGCTCGCCCGCGCCGCCGAGCGCGGTGCGGAGTTCGGCCACGAGAGCTACACGGTACGGGCGGGCGCGATCCCGACCGAGAAGGCGTGGATCGAGACGCTGACCGACGCCGGATTCACGTTCCTCAAGCAGCACGCCCGCATGACCATGTCGCTCGAGGGTGTGTCACCCGTCGCGCCGGAACCGCCCGCCGGGATCACCGTACGGCCCGTGGGCGCCGGTGAGCTCCGCCGGTTCCACGCGACCATCGCCGAGGCGTTCGCCGACAGCGACCACCCGACCGCCGGATACGAGGCGTGGCGGTCCCAGGCCGGCGAGGCCTCCGGCGAGTGGTTCGTGGCCTTCGCGGATGGCGAGTGGGCCGGGGTGCTCCAGTCGTCGGAGTCCGCGGCCGAGGATGGCTGGGTGCGGTATCTCGCGGTGCTCCGGGCGTACCGGAGAAGGGGTGTGGGTGAGGCCCTGCTGCGCCGGGCGTTCGCGGCCTACGCCGCGCGCGGGTGCACCCGGGCCGGCCTGGGTGTCGACATGGCGAACCCGACCAAGGCCGCGCGGCTCTACCACGCGGTCGGCATGCACCCGCTCTACGCGGCGAACATCTACCAGCGCCGGATCTAGATCTCCGGCGAGGAGGTGCGGGTCGGGCGCTGGCGCAGCTCGGAGACGTAGTCGTCGGGGGCCCCGGCCTTCTCGGCGGCGTTCGCGATCTCCGAGAGATACCACGCCGTGGGCATGCCGCCCTCGTAGCCGTCGAAGACGTAGACCCAGGCGCTCAGGTCGCCCTCCAGCGTTGAGACGCGCACGGTGAGCTTCTGGTACGCCCCCGCGGTCACGCCCTCGACCTCGTCGAGCTGAGCCGCGTCCCACGGGTGCACGTCGTAGAGGGCGACGAAGACCCGGTCGCCGGGGGACTCGACGATCGTGGTGACCGCGCCCTCCCAGCCCAGGTCGCCCTCCCCGGCGAAGGTCAGCCGCCAGCCCTCGACCCACCCGACACCCACCATCGGCGAGTGCGGACAATAGGCCCGCATCCGGGCGGGATCAAGGTTGGAACCGTACGCGGCGTAATGACCCACGGCGATGACGATAGCCCGGCACCACGTTGGGGGAGAATACGAGGCGTGCGTGTCGGCACAACTGAGTCACGTAAGTGACGAAACGTAACAATGGAGGTAGAGCGCGTGAGTCGGATCGTGATCATCGGCGGTGGGCCGGGCGGGTACGAGGCGGCCCTCGTCGCCGCGCAGCTCGACGCGGACGTGACCCTCGTCGAGGCCGACGGCGCCGGCGGAGCGTGCGTGCTCTCGGACTGTGTCCCCTCCAAGACGTTCATCGCCAGCTCGGAGGTCGTGACCGGCTACCGCCACAACGAGAGCTTCGGCGTCCGCTCCGCGGGCCTCGAAGGGGTGACCGTCGACGCCGCGGCGGTCAACGAACGGGTGAAGAAGCTCGCGCTCGCCCAGTCCGGGGACATCCAGACCAAGCTGGTCAAGGCCGGTGTGGACGTGGTGCAGGGGCGGGCCCGGCTGGGCGAGGACACCCTCGGCCACACCCACCAGGTGCTGATCACCCCGGACGGCGGCTCGACGTACGCGGTCGACGCCGCCACGGTCCTGCTGGCCACCGGCGCCACCCCGCGCGTCCTGCGTACGGCCGTCCCCGACGGCGAGCGCATCCTCGACTGGCGTCAGGTGTACGACCTCACCGAGCTGCCCTCCCACCTCGTGGTGATCGGCTCCGGCGTGACCGGCGCCGAGTTCGCCAGCGCCTACCTGGCGATGGGCGTCGACGTGACCCTCGTCTCCAGCCGCGAGCGCGTCATGCCGCACGAGGACGCCGACGCCGCCATGGCGATCGAGAGGGTCTTCCGCGAGCGCGGCATGACCATCCTCAACCAGTCCCGCGCCGACTCGGTCGTGAACACCGGCGACGGCGTCGAGGTCACCCTCGCCGACGGCCGGGTCGTCACCGGCTCCCACGCCCTGATGGCGGTGGGCGCCGTGCCGAACACCGCCGACCTGGGCCTGCGCGAGTACGGCGTGGACGTGGCCCAGGGCGGCTACGTCACCGTCGACCGGGTGTCACGCACCAACGTGCCGGGCATCTACGCGGCCGGCGACTGCACCGGCGTCCTGCCGCTGGCCAGCGTCGCCGCCATGCAGGGCCGCATCGCCATCTGGCACGCCATGGGCGAGGCCGTCGCGCCGCTGCGGCTGCGTACGGTCTCCGCCAACGTCTTCACCGACCCGGAACTGGCGACCGTCGGGGTGTCCCAGGACGACGTGGACGCCGGCAAGGTCCCGGCCCGCCAGGTGATGCTGCCGCTCACCGGCAACGCCCGCGCCAAGATGGCGGGCCTGCGCGACGGCTTCGTCAAGCTCTTCTGCCGCCCGGCGACGGGCCAGATCGTCGGCGGGGTCGTGGTGGCGCCGAAGGCGAGCGAGCTCATCCTGCCGATCACGATGGCGATCGAGAACAACCTGACGGTCGACCAGCTGGCCCACACGATCACGATCTACCCGTCGTTGTCCGGCTCGATCGCCGAGGCCGCCCGCCAGCTGATGCTGCACGAGCGCCAGTAGGTGATGATCCCGGGGCGGGCCCACCGGCCCGGGCTTGTCGGGGCTTCGCGGGGCTTCGCGGGGCTTCGCGGGGCTTCGCGGGGCTTGTCGCGGGGCTTCGCGGGGCTTCCCGGGGCTTCGCGGGGTGGACGGGTTGGACCGGCGCGTTCGGCACCGGCTCGTCCTGCCCGGCGGCGTCCTCGGGACGCTCGTCCTCGTTCTGGGCTTATCCGGGGTGGACGGGCTGGACCGGCGCGTTCGGCACCGGCTCGTCCTCGCCGGCGGCGTCCTCGGGCAGGTCGTCCTCGCTCTTGCGCCCGCCGAAGAGGGCCAGGACCCAGCCCGCCGTCCCGAAGATGACCGCGGCCGTCGCGGCGATGGCGAAGAGCCGCCACGCCGACTGGGTCACCGCGGTGCCGCCGACATGGCCGACCAGGCCGCCGTACGTCGCCCAGGCCAGCGCGGCGCCGCCGTCGTAGAGCACGAAGAGCTTGATCGGGTAGCCGGTCCGCCCGGCGTGGTAACCGGCCGCCATCCGGCCGCCGGGCACGAAGCGGCAGAGCAGCAGCACGAGCGGGCCGGGTCTGCGCAGGCCCCGGGTGAAACGCTGGGCGGCCCGGCGGGTCTTGGACCTACCCTTCGCCGCATCCGTGGCGCGATCGTGCGGCCCCCTCGCCACATCGTCCGTGCCGTAGCCGCCGTCGACGTCGCCGGCGCCATCGGTGCCCGGCGCGAACCGGTTGCGCAGGGCGGCGAGGCGGCCGCCGCCCCGCTGGTCGGCGGCATGCCCGGCCGTACGCCCGAGCCAGAAGGCGATCGAGTCGCCGGTGAACATGCCCAGCGCACCGACGGCGATGACCAGAGCCAGGTGGAGGTTGCCGTAGACCGTGAGGGCCCCAGAGGTGATCATGACGGCCTGGGTCGGCACCACCGGAACCAGCGCATCGACGGCGAGGAAGCCGAAGAGAGCGAGGTAGGCCCACGCCGGTGTTGCCAGAATGGTCAACAGATCGGTCATCGGCTCGGCCACCTCACGGCTCCAGGGGTCCCCGCATTGTCCGCGGGCGCACCTGAGAATGGGCTGAGCTCAGCATGCGCCCCGATCAGGCCCGGCTAACGGTGATGCCCGACACGGTACGTCCTTCGCGGTGCACGCGCAGTACGTGACGCGGGAGGTATCCCCGGATCTCCGCGACCTAGGCGCCGATCGGCCATGGGCGCCCTGCCGGCCTGGTGCGGAGGCCGAGATCGGTCCCGTCGCCGGGAAGGATGCCCGCCTCCTTTCGCCACGGCGGGGGATCCACGAGTGCGTCGAGGCGTGTGTCCAATGGGACACCGGCTTCTTATGGGAGGGCCGTCCGCGTACCTTTGTTAGGAGTCCGAAACGCCGAGTCTCCCGTTCTCGACGTTTACGGACAAATGGCGCCCGCCGCCCGCTATCGGTCCGGCAGCGAGGCGCCCGGGCCGTCGGTAGGTCCCGTACCGGCGGCCCGACTTCTGCCGCGGCCATGTCTGGGAGGCTGCTGCCCTCACCGGCGACCGCGCCATCCCACCCGGGTGCACGACTTCCCCGACGGGGGTATGCCGCGTTCGCGTGGGACAGTGAGGCCCGGGACCGCGTTTCGCCGCGGTCGCCCGGTGGCGGTCACGCCGTTCCTCCATGGCCCACGACCCGTGCCGCGGTGTGTTGGTGTGGCCGACGGCTCGTGCCGGGGCGTGTCGGTGTGGCCGACGGCTCGTGCCGGGGCGTGTTGGTGTGGCCAACCGCCCTTAACGTCGGTGTGCCGTGTGGCTCACGGCCTCCGTCGCCCGATGTGCTCTCTGCGGCGCCTGTCGCCGTCGGCCTTCGCCCTAGCGGTGCATTCGCCCTTGGCGGCCGGCGCCTTCGGCCTCAGCGGCGCCTTCGCCCTTGGCCCGACTCCGGCCTGGACGGCGCCTTCACCCTGGGGTCGACTTTGCCCTCGACGGCCCCTTCGCCTCCGGGCCCTGCCTTCGCCCTCGGCTGTTTGGTGCCTTGGGCTCCGGCAGGCGCTGTGTGAGGACCCGGCTGGCTGCCCGGCTCAGTCGTCGATCGTGCAGATCGTGGTGCCCGCGGTGACCGTGGAGCCGACCTCGGCGGACAGGCCGTTGACCGTGCCCGCGCGGTGGGCCTGCAGGGGCTGTTCCATCTTCATCGCCTCGACGACCACGATGACGTCGCCCTCCGCCACCGTGTCACCGTTGGCGGCGGCAACCTTGACGATCGTGCCCTGCATCGGTGCGGTCAACGCGGCGGCGCCGCCCGGGGCCGCGGACGCCGCTCGGGCGCTCGCGCGGCGGGAGGCGGGACGGGCTGCGGGGGCTGCGCCCGTACCCGTACCCGTCATGAGGTTGGCCGGGAGACGCACCTCCAGGCGCTTGCCGCCGACCTCGACCACGACGGTTTCGCGCTCCGGCGCTTCGGGCGCCGGGGCGGCGGTCGGCGTGAAGGCCGGGACGCCACCGGTCCACTCGGTCTCGATCCAGCGGGTGTGCACGGAGAAGGGCTCGTCGGTGAACGCCTCGTCGCGCACCACCAGGCGGTGGAACGGCAGGACGGTCGCGATGCCCTCGATCACCGTCTCGTCGAGCGCCCGGCGCGCCCGCTGCAGGGCCTCGGCCCGGGTCGCCCCGGTCACGATGATCTTCGCCAGCATCGAGTCGAAGTTGCCGCCGATCACGCTGCCCGCCTCGACACCCGCGTCGACCCGGACGCCCGGACCGGACGGCCAGGTCAGAGCCGTCACCGTGCCCGGGGCGGGCAGGAAGTTGCGGCCGGCGTCCTCCCCGTTGATCCGGAACTCGATCGAGTGCCCGCGCGGCTCCGGATCCTCGGAGAGCGCCAGCGGCTCACCGTCGGCGATGCGGAACTGCTCGCGGACCAGGTCGATCCCGGCGGTCTCCTCACTGACCGGGTGCTCCACCTGCAGCCGGGTGTTGACCTCGAGGAACGAGATCGTGCCGTCCTGCCCGACGAGATACTCGACCGTGCCGGCGCCGTGGTAGCCGGCCTCGCGGCAGATGGCCTTGGCGCTGGAGTGGATGCGCTCGCGCTGCTCGGGGGTGAGGAACGGCGCCGGCGCCTCCTCGACCAGCTTCTGGTGCCGGCGCTGCAGGGAACAGTCGCGGGTGCCGACGACGACCACGTTGCCGTGCGTGTCGGCCAGCACCTGAGCCTCGACGTGCCGCGGCCGGTCGAGGTAGCGCTCGACGAAGCACTCGCCGCGGCCGAACGCCGCCACCGCCTCGCGAGTGGCGGACTCGAACAGCGAAGGAATCTCCTCCAGCGTGCGCGCCACCTTGAGGCCGCGCCCACCGCCACCGAAGGCGGCCTTGATGGCGACGGGAAGGCCGTGCTCGCGAGCGAACGCGACGATCTCGTCCGCCCCGGAGACCGGCTCGGCCGTGCCCGGCACCAGCGGCGCACCGGCCCGCTGCGCGATGTGCCGCGCGGTGACCTTGTCGCCCAGGTCGCGGATCGCCGCCGGCGTCGGACCGATCCAGGTCAGGCCCGCATCGAGTACGGCCTGAGCGAACTCGGCGTTCTCGCTGAGGAAGCCGTAGCCGGGATGCACCGCATCAGCGCCGCTGCGAGCGGCGACATCGAGAAGTTTGTCGATGCGCAGATAAGTCTCGGCCGCTGTCTCCCCGTCGAGGGCCCACGCCTCGTCGGCGAGCCGCGCGGGTAGCGCGTCCCGGTCGCTGTCCGCATAGACGGCGACACTGGTCAGGCCCGCGTCGTTGCAGGCCCGAATGACACGTACGGCGATCTCGCCGCGATTAGCGATCAATACCTTGCGCACGGCCTGAGCCTATCGTCAGGTGTCACCGGCGCGCTCGGACCTGTGGACAGAGCGGAAGCCTGTGCCGAATGTCTGCCTTGTCCTGCGCGGAGTTGTCTAACTTCCCTGCTCATCGGCGCTGGGCTTTTTCCACAGGGCCGGCACGCTGACGCCGAAGGTCTGCAACAGCCGGCGAAGAAGCGGAAGGGACAGCCCGACGACGTTGCTGTGGTCGCCCTCGATCCGCTCGACGAAGGCACCCCCGAGCCCGTCGATGGTGAACGCCCCGGCGACATGCAGCGGCTCGCCGCTGGCGACGTACGCCTCGATCTCGGCGTCGCTGACATCGGCGAAGTGAACGACGGTCCGGCCCACCTCCTCCGCCTGCTTGCCGCTGGTGAGATCGGTCAGATGATGCCCGGTGTGCAGCACCCCGGACCGCCCCCGCATGGCCGTCCACCGCCGCACAGCCTCCGCGGCGTTGGCGGGCTTGCCCAGGATCTGGCCGTCGAAGGCGAGTACGGAGTCACAGCCGAGCACAAGAACATCAGGATCGGGAGGAAGCGTGGAGGCGACGGCCCGCGCCTTCATCCGCGCCAGCGCAAGGCAGAGGTCGTAGGCGTCGGTCGCCTGGACTATGGATTCGTCGACGCCGCTGACCTGGACCGCGGGATCGAAGCCGGCGGCCCGGAGCAGGGCCAGCCGGGCAGGGCTGGCAGAGGCAAGAACTAGCCGAAGGCCATCGTCAGTCCGCACAACGCCCTACGCTACAAGCCCTTCAAAGCACGCTCAGCGAGCCCCGCCGGAAGACTTACGCCGCACCCACGCGACTGCGGCACTCCCCATGACCAAGACGGCGATCGCCGCTCCGGTGATGAATGGAGTGCTGCTGCTGTCGGGTTCGGTGTGGGTGGAGGTCCGGGTTGGTGAGGGCAATCCGGTACGCCCTGAACTGCCCTGTGGCTCGGGGGCAGAAGCGTCTCCTGCTCGGAGCGCTGCCACGATGTTGACGATGCCGTGCCCATACTCTTCGTCAACGCCGGGAGCGCCCTTGTCGGTGGCTGTGTCCTTCAATCGCTGCACAACCTCTTCAGCGGTCATGCCGGGATATTTGCTGCGAAGCAGCGCCGCCGCCCCCGAAACGATGGCGGCGGCGTCCGAGGTGCCTTTCTGCCCGACGATGTAGCCGCCTTTGTTGTTGGTGCTGGTGATGTCTTCACCCGGCGCTGACAGGTCGAGCGCCTGGCCGGTGACAGAGATCGCTGCCCTACGGCCGGACCGGTCGACGGCCCCCACCGCAACCACGCTGTCGAGGAAGGCGGGCGCCGAAATAGCCACGCTCTCGGGCCTGTTCCCTGCGGAGGCTACTACTACTGCGTCGGCGGTAGCGGCCTCTTTGAAAACGGCAAAATCGTCAGGCTGTACGCCGCCTCCAATGGATATGTTGATAACCTTAGCGCCATGGTTCAGGGCGAAGCGAACAGCCTTGCCGAATGGAACATTGGTCCGGCCGCTGCCAAGTACCCGGATGGGAATCACCTTCGCATCGGGTGCTATTCCGAGTGCGCCTTGATCGTCTTCGCCGTGCGCAGCGATCAAGCCGGCCATACTGGATCCGTGGCCCGTTAGGTCTGTCCGTCCGTTGCCGGATTTGATCAAGTCCGTTCCGCTCAGAATGCTGCCGTCGAGATCGGGATGCTGAGCTACTCCGGAGTCGATAACTGCGACTGTGACACCTTTGCCGGTGCTGATCAGATGTGCTTCTGACACCTGCAGAAATGTTAGATGCCATTGCTTGTTGCGGATTTCGTCGGCGTAAGCTGGTGAGCTGCAGAAGGCGGTGAGAGCGGCAACAGCTGCCGCTGCAAGCTTCCGGTTCACCGGGGATAGCCGATGGCCGGACCGGGATCGATCGGCCCTGGATCATCGGGAGGCAACACCACCGGATCCACGCCCTTCGCCGTCTCCCATGGGTTGTCCCGGTCCCAACGACGGGACTTCCCGTCGCAGCGAGTTCGACCATCGCCTTGGCGACCCGTCATCGTGCCGGTCTGCCCGGCGTTCACAGCCGCGGCCTTCAAGTCTCCGCGCGCGGACGCCGTGTCCTGTGGCTGGCCGATCACGCCGCCCACCGGGTTGGGTCGCCCCAGTGCGGATCGACCGGATGAGGGCGGCCCTTGTGGAGCCCGTCCGATGATGCCGCCTCCAGGTGGCGCGCCGATGACACCGCCGGGAAAGGGGGTGGAGGGCCCGACGACGGGACTTACTCCGGATTTGAGGAACTTGCTCGGGGATGCGCGGCCCGGCGCAAGTGTAGAGGGCGGAATAGCGCCTCCGTTGCCTGAGGGGAATGTCGTTCCTGGAACTATGCCGATCTGTCCGGCGGTCGGTGCAAGAGGGGGCGCAGCAACCGATGGGATCGTGCCCGGCGGCTGGCTGATCAGGGGTGGCGACGAGTTGCCACTGAGAATCGGACCGCCTCCGGCTCCGTCGGGAACTCCGAAGTTCTCGCTTCGAGGAAGGTCAGTGGTCCGTGCGTCTACGGCGCCCGGATTGTCATGCGGATCGCTCGCGAACGAGCCTGGCGACGATGCTGAACGGGACGGCCTGCTACCCGGAGGTGGGATCGGTGGTGGTGCGGCCAACCCGCCCACGCCGTTGTTTCTGTCCTCCCCGCCATCGCCTTGTCCTGTCTCGGCGGGATCGTATGGTCGAGGATTTTTGAGCGCAGCCTGCCCGCTGATGAGCGTGCTGCTCAGGTCGTACATGATGACGCGCGCTTGATTGTTCAGTTGTTCTTGCTGCGCCGAAGTGACCGGCGGCGTAGTGGATCTCGGGGACGGCGACGGCGACGGCTTGCCTGACTTGGCGGCCGTGGCTTCCTGCTGAGCCTGCCAGTCGAGAATGCGCAACTCGTTAGCTTCGTACTGCTCGAGGATCGGCTTCAGCTTCGTTCGAGCGAGGCTCAGCGTGAGTGTCACGGTCGAGAAGACCGAGTAGTTCGCCGCAGCTGCATCGTGTGTCGCTTGCAGATCTGCGATGAGTTTGTCCAGACGTGCGATGTAAGCGGCGGACGCGGCGCTCTTCGACGGCGGCCACACGCTCGCCAGATTCTCTCGGTAGCTCTTGACCTGGCCCAAGTGGGCCAGCGTCAGGTCTGCCGTCTGGCTCCAGCCTTGAACTACGTCGAAGTGGGGGTCGGTGTTGTGGTCGGCGATCGCCGCCCACATGGCGCGGACGTCTTTGGAGTTCCAGTTCGTGCCACCGTACCCACCGCCGCCGTCAGCGATCAGCATCAGAGGTTCCCCCGATCGCTTGACCGTCGAGGAAGGGATCGTTGGCATCTGTGAAGCCGTCGGTCACGTCCTTGACGTTGGCGCGGGCGTAGGCGTCGCTGTTTCCGTACTCCTCGCTGATCGACCGTGCCACGGTCGCGAACTGGTGCGTACCGTCGCGAAAGTTGAAGGTATTGGAAAAGGTCTGCAGCTGGGCGTCGTAGTGGTGCTGCATGAAGCTCTGCAGCTCGGGGAACGCCGGGCTGCCCGCTGGGAGTTCGGTGACCATCGCGGCGGTGATCTGCTGCAACAACGGGTCGTATCCCGATTGCACCTCTTCGGCCAGAGCCGCTGCGAACTCCTCCATCGCCCGGATGTCGGTCTCGATCGAGGTGAATCCAGCCGTGAACGTCGAAGCCGGCCCGTTGTCCTCCACTGTGCGACCTCCCCGGGAGTGCGAAGTCTTCCGCGACCCTAGACCGGCCGGCTCGGGGTTTCGACCCCCGAGGCCGGGGCTGTGGACACTCCCACCATACTGAAGGGTGTCTATCCCAGGGGGTCCTCAGCGGGGCAGGCCCGACTCTCGCCAGGAGCCGCGGCCCGCGCCCGGGCGGACGCTGCGGAGCCAGGGGTTCGTCGAGGGGCGGGACGTTGCGGCATCCGTGCCCGTGGATGCTGCGATCAGGGCTCCTACCAGGGCGGCCAGCTCTTCTTCCGTCGGTGCGCCGTGCACCACCCTGACCAGCGGTTCCTCATTCATTGATCAAGCGTACGTTCTGCCCCGCGGTGAGCGGTGACACGCATCCCACACTCGGCTGATCGATTCGCTGCGGCTCGACAGGACCGGGTATTTTCTGCGTGATGTCTACTTCCCCCCCGCTCGTTGTCGCTGACCGCTACCGGCTCGTCGCGCCGCTCGGTCAGGGCGGGATGGGTCGTGTCTGGCGGGCGACCGATGTCGTCCTGCACCGGGAAGTGGCGATCAAGGAGCTTGTTCCTCCTCCCGGCCTCACTCCCGACGAGCGGCAGGAGATGCGGGAGCGCTCGTTACGGGAGGCGCGGGCGATCGCGCGGCTCAACAACATCAACGTGGTGCGCGTCTTCGACGTGCTGCGGACCGACGCGGATCCGTGGATCGTCATGGAGTACGTGCCGTCACGTTCCCTCCAGGACATTCTGGCCACCGACGGGCCCTTCAACCCGGTCCGCGCCGGCGAGATCGGGCTCGGCGTCCTCGGGGCGCTGCGGGCCGCTCATCGCGCCGGCGTGGTGCACCGCGACGTCAAGCCCGGCAATGTGCTGATCGGCGAGGACGGCCGCGTCGTGCTGACCGATTTCGGTCTCGCCACGGTGCCCGGCGACCCCAACGTGACGCGGACCGGCCTGGTACTGGGCTCCCCGGCGTACATCGCTCCGGAGCGTGCCCGCGACGGCTCGGCCGGTCCCGGCGCCGACCTGTGGTCGCTCGGCGCGACCCTGTACGCCGCGGTCGAGGGTGCGTCGCCGTTCGCGCGTCCCTCGGCGATCGCGACGCTTGCCGCCCTCGCCACCGAGAATCCGCCGCCGGCCCGCAACGCCGGTCCGCTCAAGCCGGTCCTCAACGGCCTGTTGCGCAAGGACCCCGCGCACCGCATCGACGCCGACGAGACCGAGCGCCTGCTGCTGCGCGCCACCGGGCGCCGGTCGCGGCTGAGCTTCCCGATGAGCGCGACCATGCGGCGTCCCGGCGCCGGCCGCGAGCGTCCGCCGATCCTTCCGGGCGTGTCCGGCAGCGCGCCCGTCGTGCCGGGCCCGCGACCCCCGGTCACGTCCGGCCGGCCGCCGACGCCTCCGCCGATCGGCTCCGGCCGCACCGGTTCCACCCCGATCACTCCGAGCCGGGGGACCGCGCCGCCGGTCAATCCGGGCCGGGCCACTCCGCCGGTCACGCCGGGGCGGGCCGGGATGGGCCGGGCCACCCCGCCGGTCACCTCCGGTCGCGCCACGCCGCCGGTCACCTCCGGGGCGCCGGGTGCGCCGCCGCCGGGCCGTCCGCCGGTCGCGCCGGGCCGCGGGCCCACGACCCCGCCGCCGGACCAGGGTCGTCCGACGATCTTCACCCCGGGCAAGGCCACGGTGGGCCGCGCGCCGCGTCCCGCGAACGCGCCCGCAAAGCCGGAACTGGACGCGACCCGGGTGGACCGCCCGCTTCCCGGCGCGGCCGACGCCACGCGGGTGGACCGGCCGCTTCCCGGCGCGGCCGACGCCACGCGGGTGGACCGGCCGCTTCCCGGCGCGGCCGACGCGACCCGGGTGGACCGGCCGCTTCCCGGCGCGGGCGACGCCATGCGGGTGGATCAGCTTTTTTCCGGTACGGGCACAGCAAACCCCCCGCCCCCAGGGCAAGAAGCAGGAGCGGAAACACCGGCCGCCTCCAGCGCGACGATGCGCGGTGCCGGCTCCGCCCTGGGCTCCTTCACGGCCGAAGAGGTCGCCGAAGCCCGCAGACGCCACGCGGACCGGCACCCACAGCCGACACCCACCCCGGCACCCCCGCCGCCACCCTCGACCCCAAGCCGCTCGACCGCGCCCAGCCGCCCCTCACCCACGAGCCCCGCCGAGGCGTCAACCTCGTCCGGCCCGGAAAATCCCACCGAGCCCCCGGCGTCCCCGAAGGCGTCGCGGCCTGCAGAGGCAGTCCCAGAGGCGCCGACCGCGGCAGAGGACTCGGCCGGTCCCGAGCAGGCGAACGTCGCCAAGGCCCCGGCCGATGCGAAGACCCCGGCCGATGCGAAGACCCCGAGCCCCGCCGCCGACGCGCCCACCCCGAAGCCGTCCGCGTCGGACAAGACCACCGCCAAGTCCGCCAGCACGGCGGACGGCGCCGCGCTGGCAACGGACGAGCGGACTATCGACCAAGCGCCCACGAGCACCGGAGACGCCGCAGACCAGGCCGCGACGGACAAGGCTCCGACGGAAGAGGCCGAGCCCGAGGCGTCGCCCGCCAAGCCCGCGGTGGGCGCGCGCGCCGGGGCTGCCTCGACCAGCAAGGCCAGCCGGAAGAAGGGCCGCGGACGGCAGACGGCTGCCGCGAAGCCCGCGGCGGACCGCCCGGCTCAGGCGGACCGCCCGGCTCAGGCGGACCGCCCGCCTCAGGCGAAGACCTCGGCGCCATCGGTCCCCGCGCAGGATGCAAACGCTCAGCCCGCGAAGCCGGACCCGAAGGCCCTGGACGCGGAGGCCCCGGCTCAAGACGCGACGGCCCCGGCCCAGGACGCGACGGCCCCGGCCCAGGACGCGACGGCCCCGGCCCAGGACGCGACGGCCCCGGCCCAGGACGCGACGGCCCCGGCCCGGGACGCGACGGCCCCGGCCCAGGACGCGACGGCCCCGGCCCAGGACGCGACGGCCCCGGCCCGGGACGCGGAGGCCTCGGCTCAGGACGCGACGGCCCGAGCTCAGGACGCGGAAGGTCAGGTCCAGGACGCGAAGGCGCAAAGCGCGACCGCGCCCACCGCGGCGGCGAGCCCGGTGGGGCAGGGCGCAAAGACGCAGGCGGGGGACGAGGAATCCCCCGTTGATGTCACGGCGCAACCCGAGGATCCATCCGATCCCGACGTTGCAGAGCCGTCCGCGAAGGCCGTCGACAAAAAGGGCAAGTCCGGTTCCGCGACGAAGAGTGCCGAGAACCCCGAGTCCGAGAGCGGCGAGTCCAACGGTGGCAAGTCCAAGGGCGGTGAGTCCAAGGGCGGTGAGTCCAAGGGCAGCGGCGCTGACGGCGGCGCGTCCGGGGTCGGTCGGTCCGAGAGCAGTCCGTCAGAGAAGAGTGAGCCGGGCCGCGTGGAGCCTGCCAGCGGTAAGACCGGTGGGGCCGCGAGCAAGCTGACCGGCGGAGTTGCGGGCGGTCCCGAGACAGAGCCTGCGTCCCACCCGGATCTCGGGTCGCTCGGCGCGTCCGAGCCGGAGCTTGCGTCCGTCGGCGCGTCCGGTCCGGACTTCCGTACCGGGGCGATCGCGGCCGACCGGGGTGAGCTGACGTCCGGGGTGCTCGCGAGCCGGCCGGCGTGGCAGCCGATGAACCTGCGGGCGCCGTCGGCCGGGCGCCGGGGGTTGACCGTCTTCGGTGTCACGCTGACCCGGCGGCAGACCGTGATCGGGATCGGTGTGCTTGCCGCCGTACTCGTGCTGCTGGCCGTTGTCGTTCCGATGGCCTTCGGGAGCGGCGGGGGTGACCCGGGTTCGCAGGCCGGGACCGCGCCGACGACGGGGGCCGGGAAGCCGCAGGTGTCCGCGACGGCCGCCGTGCCGCCGCCGGTCGCCGCGCCGCCGTCCGCCGGGTCGACGCCGTCGAACGCCCCTTCGCAAGCGCCTTCGCGAGCTGCGGTGCCCCCGGACTGGAAGACCTACGGCGGTCCCGAGACCGGCTTCTCCGTGCCGTTGCCGCCGAACGCCGTGGTGAAGGCCGAGAACCCGGACGAGATCTACATCGAGTACGACCACCGGCTGCTGCTGATCGCCCAGACGGACCAGCCGAAGCCGGATCCGATGGCCGACTGGCAGGAGCAGGAGAGAACTCGCTCGGGCGGCAAGTACCGCCAGTACCAGCCGGTCGCCATGAAGTCGGTCGACTACTTCCAGAAGGCCGTCGACTGGGAGTTCTACTACACGACTTCCACCGGGTTCCGGCAGCACGTCGTGCGGCGCAATTTCCTGGTCGGCACCAAGAAGGCGTACAGCATCAACTGGTACGTCTCGCCCGAGGACTGGAAGGCTTCCCAGAAGGATCTGCGGGTCATCTACGACTGGTTCAAGCCCCTGCCGTGAGCTCCATGCATGAGGTGATCGATGAATGGGTACTCATCGGGCACCGAATGAGGAGGTGCACGATGTTCCGCCGTCACGGCAGCAAGCCCACGCTCGCGTTGTGGATGCTGGTCGCGCTCGCCGACATCGCCATCCTCGTGGCGGCCGCGGGTGTCATGACCGTGCTCCTGGTCGCCACCGGAGCGATGCTCGTGGCAGGCGCCTTCGCCGGTGTCCGCCAACTCCAGCGCCGCGCGGCACCGCAGCCATCCTCGGCCCTGCGCCGCCGCGCCTGAGCGGTCAGGATGGGCCTGAGGGGGCGGTGATCCGCTACGCTGCCGGGCTGTGTCGATCGACTCGGTGACTGATATCTGGGAGACGCTGTTCAGCGCCCAGCCCGACCCGCCAGGGTTCCTCGTGCTGGTCACGGCGGTGGCGGCGCTTCTCGTGGTCGCGTTCCGGCCGCTGTGGCGGGTGGCGCGCAACGCCGTCACCATCGCGCACGAGGGTGGCCATGCCCTCGTCGCCCTGCTGACCGGGCGGAAGCTGCGGGGTATCCGTCTGGAGTTCGACACGTCCGGCCTGACGCTGTCCGCGGGGCGGCCCACCGGGCCCGGCATGATCTTCACGCTGCTCGCCGGGTACGTCGCGCCGTCGCTGATCGGGCTGGGCGGCGCCTGGCTGCTCGGCGGGAACCGGATCACCTTGCTGCTGTGGCTCGCCGTCGTGCTGCTGCTGCTCATGCTGATCAACATCAGGAACGTCTTCGGCGCGGTCTCGGTGGTGGTCACCGGGGCGATCGTCTTCGCCGTTTCCTGGTACGCGTCCGCGCAGGTGCAGGCCGCTTTCGCGTACGTCGGCGTGTGGTTCCTGCTGATCGGCGGGGTGCGCCCGGTGTTCGAGTTGCAGAAGTTGCGCGGCCGCGGCCGGATGCGGGACTCGGACGCCGACCAGCTCGCCGGTCTCACCCACGTGCCGGCGCTGTTCTGGGTCGGTGTCTTCCTCGCCGTCGACGTCGCCGCGCTGGTCGTGGGCGCCTTCATGCTCGCGGGGCAGTGGCTGGCCGGGTAACCGAACGGTCACTCTTTGCCCGTACAAAAGGTGATGTCGGTCACGTATCGCGCCCGATAGCTTCGGGCGTATGGCTGCTGAGCCTGGCATGGCCTGGAGTACCGCGCTGGTGGCGTTCGTCGGCGCCGTACCGCTGTGGCGCTACACCACCAACGCGATCACGATCGCCCACGAGGGCGGGCACGCGGTGTTCGGCTGGCTGTTCGGCTCGGCCGTCAAGCACGTCAAGATCTTCCGCGGCGGTGGTGGCGAGATGCTGCCCGGCGCGGAGAACTGGGTCTCGAAGTTCGTGTCCCTGGTGGCCGGCTACCTCGGGCCCTCGATCTTCGGCTTCGCCGGCGTGCTGCTGCTCGTCCACGACTTCGATCCGCGGTCGGTGCTCTTCCTCAGCCTGGCCTTCCTGGCCGGCGTCCTGATCATGGTGCGGAACCTGTTCGGCGTCGTCGTCATCCTCGCCGTGGGCGCGCTGCTCTGGGTGGTCGCGATGCGCTCGACGGCGGCGGTGCAGCTCGCCTTCGCGTACGTGTGGGTCTGGTTCCTGCTCATGGGCGGCGCCCGGCAGGTGCCGGAGCTGTTCTGGGCGATGCACACCGACCCGTCGACCGATGCGGGCCTGCTGGAGAAGCACACCCACATCGGCGACGTGGTCTGGCTCTTCGTCTTCTGGCTGCTGTCCCTGGGCGCCCTGGTCTACGGCGGCGCCCTGCTGCTACGCCATTAGAGCGGGATGTTGCCGTGCTTCTTCGGCGGCAGCGTCTCCCGCTTGGTGCGCAGCGTACGCAGCGCGCGGGTCACCTGGATGCGCGTCTCGGACGGGGCGATGACCGCGTCCACATAGCCCCGCTCGGCCGCGATGTACGGGTTGGCCAGCGTGTCCTCGTACTCCTCGATCAGTTCGGCGCGCAGCGCGGTGGGATCCTCGGCGGCGGCCAGCTCGCCACGGTAGAGGATGTTGACCGCGCCCTGTGCACCCATCACCGCGATCTGGGCGGTCGGCCAGGCGAAGTTCATGTCCGCGCCGAGGTGCTTGGAGCCCATGACGTCGTACGCGCCGCCGTACGCCTTGCGGGTGATGACCGTGACCTTGGGGACGGTCGCCTCGGCGTACGCGTAGATGAGCTTGGCCCCCCGGCGGATGATTCCGTCCCACTCCTGGCCGGTGCCCGGCAGGAAGCCGGGCACGTCGACGAACGTGACCACCGGGATGTTGAAGGCGTCGCAGGTGCGCACGAAGCGCGCGGCCTTCTCCGAGGCGGCGATGTCCAGCGTCCCGGCGAAGTGCATGGGCTGGTTGGCGACCACGCCGACCGGGCGGCCCTCGACCCGGCCGAAGCCGACCACGATGTTCTGCGCGTAGAGGGGCTGGATCTCGAGGAAGTCCTCGACCACGGCCTCGATCACGCGGTGGATGTCGTAGGGCTGGTTCGCCGAGTCCGGGATGAGCGCGTCCAGGGCGAGGTCGGTGTCGCCGGGCGTGAGATCCGCCGGGGCCTCGAAGACGCTCGGCTCGTCCAGGTTGTTGCTGGGCAGGTAGGACAGCAGCGCGCGCACGTAGTCGATCGCGTCGTCCTCGTCGCTGGCCAGGTAGTGGGCGTTGCCGCTGCGGCTGTTGTGGGTGCGCGCCCCGCCCAGCTCCTCCATGCCGACCTCTTCGCCGGTCACCGTCTTGATCACGTCGGGGCCGGTGATGAACATGTGCGACGTCTGGTCGACCATGACGGTGAAGTCGGTGATCGCGGGGGAGTAGACCGCGCCTCCCGCGCACGGGCCCATGATCAGGGAGATCTGGGGGATGACGCCGCTCGCCCGGACGTTGCGGAAGAAGATGTCGGCGTAGAGCCCGAGAGCGACCACGCCCTCCTGGATGCGCGCGCCGCCCGAGTCGTTGATGCCGATGATCGGGCAGCCGATCTTCATGGCGAGGTCGAGCACCTTGACGATCTTCTCGCCGAAGACCTCACCGAGGGAACCGCCGAAGACGGTGAAATCCTGCGAGAAGACGCAGACCTGGCGGCCGTCGATGGTGCCGTGGCCGGTGACGACGCCGTCGCCGTACGGGCGGTTCTTCTCCAGGCCGAAGTTCGTCGACCGGTGCCGGGCCAGCCCGTCCAGCTCGACGAAGGAACCCTCGTCGAGCAGCATCTCGATCCGCTCCCGGGCGGTCTTCTTGCCGCGGGCGTGCTGCTTCTCGACGGCTCGCGCGGAACCGGCGTGCACCGCCTCGTCCGTCCGCCGCGCCAGGTCGGCGAGCTTGCCGGCCGTGGTGTGGATGTCGGACTGCTCCACGTCCTGCTGGGTCGTCACTGTCCCGTGCCTCCACTCGCCCGCGCCCGTACGGTGGTCGCCGCCGGGCGCGCGTTCTCCGCGGTCGCGGTCGCCGCGCTCACTTGCTCGTGCGCGGTCTGCGCCCGTGCCGGGGAGATCGTATCCAGCGCCCCGAAGCGCCGGGCCCGGGCGGCGTCGAGCCGGGGTCGTTTCGTTCTTAATGCACCATTCGTTACAACCCGCGTGACGACATGGATGACCCCCGTCGGCGTGGCGTTGATCGTCGGTGGCATCGCGACGCTCCTCGCGTTCCGCAAGGTGCTCTTCGGCGGCGGCGAGGCCGCCGCGGCTCCCGGCAAGCGGGCTCTCGCCGCCCGGCGGGCCGCGCAGGGCAAGCGGTCCGCCCGGGCGGAGCGGATCGCCGGAGGCAAGCGGCCCGCGGAAGGCAAGCGGCCCGCGGAAGGCCAGCGGGCCGCCGAAGCCGAACGGGCCGCCGGCGCCGAGCGGGCGGTCAGGGTTGAGCGGGCCGCAGGCGCCGAGCGGGCCGTCGAGGGTGCGCGGGCCGGCGGTGCGCGGGCGGAGAACGTGCGGGCTGTCGAAGGTGTGTGGGCGGAGGGCGTGCTGGCCGAGAGTAGGCAGGCCGGGAGCGGGCGGAGCGGGGACGCCGTCCGTCGGCGTCGGCGTCACGTGGCGACCGCGGACGCCGCGGTCGCCGGGCGCCGGGCAGAGGCGGCGGAGCTCGAGACCGTGCCGGGTGGGCGTCATGCCGAGGCGGCCGCCGGCAGCGCGACCGACCGGTTCTCCGCCGACGAGTCGCCGGCCCCGGGTCCGCGGGCCTCGCGGCGCTTCTGGCCCACGTCGGGGGCCGCCGACTCCATGAGGGACCCGGCGGGCGAGGGTGCTCTTCCTGCCGTTGCGACGGACGACGCGGTCTTCGTGGACGAGGGAACGTCCGAGCCCGAGGCAATGGAAGGAGCCGACCGCTCCGGCCGGTCTGGCTTGCGGCATTTCCGGCCGGCGGAGGAGGCCGTGGAGACCCCGCCCGCCATCGCGGCCGCCGGACCGACGGACGTGCGCCTGGTCAGCCTGGGCCTGCCCGGCGAGTCGATCCTCGACGAGGAGCCCCTCCTCGACACCGTGGATGACGAGGAGTGGCCCTCGGCCGCTGCCGACGACGACAGCGCGTGGCCGGCCGCCCCCACGGCTTCCGAGCAGGACGTTCCGCTCGGGCGGGAGCAGGACTTTCCGCCGGGGCAGGAGCAGGATGTTCCGCTGGGGCGGGATGTTCCCCTGGGGCGGGATGTTCCGCTGGGGCGGGAGCGGGATGCTCCCGTCGGGCGGGAGGAGGCCGGCCTGGAGGATCCCGACCTTTCCGGCGACTTCGAGGCCGTGCACGACACCGACGCCTCGGGCAGCTACCCGGCCGCCGTGGACCCCTTCGCCGGAGGCGCCTTCGACGTCGACCCGTTCGAGCCGGAAGCCGAGACCGCGCCGGAGGAACCCGGAGCGCGGCGGTGGTCCGGCCCTGCCGCTCGCCGCTTCGGCGACCGGGTCGACGGGTGGGTACGTCCGCAGTACCGCGACGAGCCCGTGTCGGGCGACTACTGGACGCCCATCCCGGACGCCGGTTACGGCTGGCCGGTGCCCGTGGAGCGCATCCCGGCGGTCCCGCCCGCGCCCGGCGGCGAGCCGGCGGCGGAGGTCGAGTCGGAACCGACCGCGCTGGTCCCGCAGTGGCCACCGGTGCGCCCCGACGACCGCATCGGAGCGCCCCGTCCCTGGGACGGCGAGGAGTACGAGGCCGCCGGCAGGCCGGACTATCGGCCCGTTCAGCACCGGGAGCCCGCTCGGGACCACGAACCCGGCGGGGACCCGCAGGACCATCGGGACCAGCCGTCCGCGCCCGAACAGGACCGGCTGCCCGAACGCTCGCGGCGCCCGGAGCGGCCCCAGCTGCCCGGACGGTTCGGATTCGACCCGGGCCCGCGAGGCGACGACGACCTTGCGGGGCGAACGGACAAGGCCGGACCCCGCCGGGCAGACAGTGAAGGCTGGGCGGACCGGGAAGGCTGGGCGGACCGGGAAGGCTGGGCGGACCGGGAAGGCTGGGCGGACCGGGAAGGCTGGGCGGACCGGGAAGGCTGGGCGGACCGGGAAGGTCGGGCGGACAGTGGCGGCTACGCCGGCCGGCAGGCGAGTGCC
The DNA here is from genome assembly GCF_014648355.1 of Couchioplanes azureus. Lineage (GTDB taxonomy): Bacteria > Actinomycetota > Actinomycetes > Mycobacteriales > Micromonosporaceae > Actinoplanes > Actinoplanes azureus. The sequence goes on along the minus strand of NZ_BMQY01000001.1, from coordinate 600,686 downwards.
GACGGCCCCATCTGGACGGTCCCGGATCTGCCCGATGCCGCGCTGCCCGAGCTGACCTGGGCGCGTACCACCGCGGACGACGACGGCTTCCGGCGTTCCTCGATCAAGGTGAGACCGCGGCGCGGGGTTGCCAGCGATCCCACCCAGAACCTGCCGGCCGTCGACGCCGGGGACCACGACCGGGCTGCCCAGCAGCCGGCCCGTCCACGTCCCCGGCCGCGCCCCCGCCCCGGCGCCGGCCAGTCCGAGGCGCGCAGCACGGTCTACGTGAGCAAGCACGCCGCGGAACCGAGCTGACTCCTGCCCGAACCCAGGACAGCGGCTCGCCGCCGGTGCGGGAAAGTGCCTGCGCCTACGGGGCTAGGGTGTGGCGATGGCCTCCTCGCCGTACGCGGATCTCGATCGCCCGCCGCTGGCCGCGCGTGCCCTGCAGCGTGCGCTCGTCGTTCCCGGCGCGATGTGGCGCCGGATCGACGTGGTCGCCGAGACCGGGTCCACGAACGCCGACGTCGCGCAGGCCGCCCGGGAGGGCGCCGGCGAGGGCCTGGTCGTCGTCGCCGAGCGGCAGGTCGCCGGGCGGGGGCGGCGCAGCCGGGAGTGGGTTTCTCCGCCGCGGGCGGGTCTGACGCTCAGCGTGCTGCTGCGGCCCGGGGTCCCCGACGCCGGGCGAGGGTGGCACGCCGTCCCGCCGGGGCGGTGGGGGTGGTTGCCGCTGCTGGCCGGGGTGGCGCTCGCCGAGGCCGTGCGGCGGGTGGCCGAGGTCGGCGCCACGCTGAAATGGCCCAACGATCTGCTGGTGACCGCGCCCGGCGGGGGCGAGGGCAAGGCCGCCGGGATCCTGGCCGAGGTTGCCGGGGACGCCGTGGTCCTGGGAGTCGGGTTGAACGTCTCCACCCGGGCCGAGGAACTGCCGCCCACGACCGGCCTGCCCGCCACGTCGCTGCGGGCCGCCGGTTCCGGCTCAGCGGATCGCGATCCGCTGCTGCGGGCGCTGCTGCGGAGCTTCGAGCGATGGTACGGCGGGTGGCGCGAGACCGGCGGCGACGCAGAGCTGTGCGGGCTGCTGGAGGCGTACCGCCGGGACTGCGCGACGATCGGGCGTGACGTCCGGGTGCTGCTGCCCGACGCCGACGCGCTCACCGGCGTCGTGACCACCGTGGACCGCGACGGGCAGCTTGTGGTCCGTACGGCTGACGGCCGGGAGCATCGCGTCTCGGCGGGTGACGTCCTGCACGTACGCTGAGGCCGTGGCTTTCCCGGACGACGTGCTGACCGACGAGGAGGAGGTCGTCCTCCACCTGCACCCGCACGCGAAGGCGGCGGTCGGGCCGGTCCTGGTCCTGCTGGCCGCCCTGGCCGCGGTCATCCTGGTGTGGGTGATGCTCCCGCCGAACACCGGCGGCCTGATCGGCGTCTGCGTCGTCGGCGCGGTGGCCCTCTTCGTCGGGGTGACCCGGGGCGTGTGGCCGTTGCTGGTCTGGCGCACCACCCACTACGTCTTCACCGACGAGCGGATCCTGCTGCAGGACGGTGTCGTGGCCCGGGAGCGCCGGGATCTGCCGCTGAACCGGGTCAACGACCACGTGGCACAGCAGTCGCTGTTCGAGCGGGTGCTGGGCTGCGGCACGCTCACCGTCGACTCGATCGGCGAGCAGTCCGCCGTCATGCTGTCGGTGCCGCGCGTGCAGCAGGTGCAGACGACGCTGTACGAGCTGATCGAGATCGACCGGGAGCTTCGGCCGGAGGACGACGAGGAAGGGGAGGAGCCGGAGCCCGAGCCGCCCGTGGCTAGACAGCGCGGCGCTGGGCGTCGATCTCCATGGCGATCTCTTCGTCCAGCCGGCCCTCGGCCTCGGCGCTGAGTTCGGCCAGGCCCGCCGCGACGTCGAGCTCGGCGATCGCGGCCTCGTGGCCGTCCACCGGCGGCTTCAGGAAGACGAACGTCCGGTACGCCCAGAAGCGGAAGAGCGTCGCGACGCCGATGCCGAGCATGGTGACGCCCATGAACAGCAGGGCGTCCTTCTCCTCGGTGAGGCCGAAGCCGTACTTGCCGATGGTCACCGCGCCCGACTGGATCACCATGCCGACCAGGTTGAACCCGAAGAACAGCGTGTACTCGCGGCGCAGTGCGGTGCGGGTGTGGTGGCGGTAGGTCCAGAAGCGGTTGGCGACGTAGGCCAGCGTGGTGGTGACGATGGTGGCGACCACGCTCGCCTTGACCGCACCGATGGGCAGCAGGGCCCAGGTGATGGCCATGTAGAGCAGGGTGTTCGCCGCGCCGATCACGCCGAACGCCAGGGCCTCGGGGGCGAGGTGGCGCAGGCGTTCCGTCAGGGGACGGGCTGAGGGCATTGGGCAACCTTACGGGGGAACGAGGGACGAAGGACCGAGCCTGAGGCTGGGCCCTGCGTCACATCCGCGGGACGGCTCGGGGTGCCGTCGGCTCGGCCGACTCGGGGAGGGTCGTGCCGGCCTGCGGGGCGGGCGCCGCCGGGACTGCCGGAGACGTGGGATCGGGGACCGTGCTCTCACCGAAAACGAAGCGACGGTACGACCAGAAACGGAAGAGCGTGCCGGCGGCGGTGCCGACGAGCTGTCCGGAGATGTTGTCCGCGAGCGGCGTCTGGAACTCGGGCCAGATCGCGCCGAGGCCGTAGTGGCTGACTGCCAGGCAGGTCAGCCCGATCATCAGGCCGACCCCGTTGAGCAGGAAGAACATGGTGTACTGCTTCGCCATGTGGGTGTGCTCGCGGTGCCGCCAGGTCCAGAACCGGTTGCCGGCGAACGCGACCGTGGTGGCGACGACGGTGGAGCCCGTCTTGGCGAGCAGGGTCTCGGCGCCCGCCTGCAGCAGCACGTTGAAGATCAGCAGGTCGATGGCGAAGGCGATGCCGCCGACGGTGCCGAACTTGCTCAGCTCGCGCACCAGTGCTCCGAAGCGTGCCCGCAGGGCGGGCAGGAGGGCGGCAGCGGGCACGGGTCGAGACTACCGGCGGGGGTCAGCCGGTGCGGACGACCTGAGCGACTCCAGAGCTTTCGTGAGCCACTCTTAACCCGGCGGGGCCGCAGGGTTGCGCTGGCGGTACGGTCGGTGACGACGCAGGTGCATTTCGGTCACCTCGTCCAGCCGGGCACGGCAGTCGGTGCACCAGGACAAATGGCTGTCCAGGCGGACGGACTCCCGCGGCGCGAGCCGTCCCCGGATGCGGCCGCCCAGCCGTTCCCCGGCCCACCGGCATTCCGGCGGGTCGGCGACGGCGACGTGCTGCTGCAGGTAGAGACGGCGCAGCCCCTCCCGGGCGCGGTGGGCGAGCACGGCGACGGCGTTCGGCGTGAGCCCGAGCTGCGGGGCGACCTCCGCCGGGCTGGCCCCTTCGACCTCGGTGCGCCAGAGCACGTCGCGCCACCGGTCGGGCAGGGCGCGGAAGGCCTGGGCGGCGTACGTGCGTTCGAGCTTGTCGAGGGCCGGGTCGAGGAAAGGCTCGCCCTCGTCGTAGCGGGTGAGGTCGTCGGTGAACTCGAGCCGCCGGTCGCGCCGCGCCCGGTGGTAGCAGACGTGACGCAGCGTGGTGTTCAGGTACGCCCGGAAGGCCACGAGCGGCCCCCGCCCGGCCCGCAGCGTGGCGAACACCTTGGCGAACGTCTCGGCGACCAGGTCGTCGGCGTCGGCGGGATCGGTGACGAGCGCGTGCGCGAGGGCTCGGGCGGCGGCGCGATGACGCTGGTAGAGGACGCCGTAGGCGCCGGTGTCGCCGGCCCGCACGGCGGCCAGCAACTCCGTGTCGGCGTCGCTCTCGCCGGCCGGGATCGACATTCCTGCCTCCTGTAGCCGGGAGTGGGAGGAAAGCCCGATTGTGGCCAAGCTTAGGGTGTTTTGTCCATTTCGGGAAATGGCGCCGCGACGCCCCGACGCTTCAACGCTGTGTGCGCACCGTCGCGCGCTCTGCGCACTCGTGCGCTCTCCAGGGAAGGATCAATCGTCATCGCGCACAAACTCCGAGGATTGTGCGGTTGTCCACAAGATTCGCCGATGAACTGAACGTTCACTCGGCATACGCTGACGTGACTCCCGTGATGGGGCCGGACCGCCGGCCTGCTTCGTCACAGGTCAGTGCCGACCGAAGGGACTCACATGTCTGTGCCCCCCACCTCCCACGCCCGCCTGCTGAGCTGGGTGGAAGAGGTAGCCGCTCTCACCACGCCCGACCGGGTGGTCTGGTGCGACGGCTCCGACGAGGAATGGACCCGCCTCACCGACGCGTTGGTGGAAGCCGGTTCCCTCGTTCGCCTCAACCCCGAGCGCCGGCCCAACTCGTTCTGGGCGCGTACCGACCCCGGGGACGTCGCCCGGGTCGAGGAACGCACCTACATCTGCTCCGTCGACCCCTCCGACGCCGGGCCCACCAACAACTGGATGGCGCCGGCCGAGATGAAGTCGACGATGACGGAGCTGTACCGCGGCTGTATGCGCGGACGCACCATGTACGTCGTCCCGTTCTGCATGGGCCCGCTCGACGCGCCGAACCCGATGTTCGGTGTCGAGCTGACCGACAGCGCGTACGTCGTCGCCTCCATGAAGATCATGACCCGGATGGGCGCCAAGGTCCTCGAGGCCATGGGCGCCGACGCCGACTTCGTGCCCGCGCTGCACTCCGTCGGCGCGCCGCTGGAGCCGGGTCAGGAGGACGTCGCCTGGCCGTGCAACGAGACGAAGTACATCTCGCACTTCCCGGAGACCCGCGAGATCTGGTCCTTCGGTTCCGGGTACGGCGGCAACTCGCTGCTCGGCAAGAAGTGCTTCGCCCTGCGCATCGCCAGCGTGGCCGCCCGGGACGAGGGCTGGCTCGCCGAGCACATGCTGATCATGAAGCTGACCTCGCCCGAGGGCCAGGTCCGCTACATCGCCGGCGCGTTCCCCTCGGCCTGCGGCAAGACCAACCTGGCCATGCTGGAGCCGACGCTGCCCGGCTGGAAGGTCGAGACGGTCGGCGACGACATCGCCTGGATGCGCTTCGGGGAGGACGGCCGCCTCTGGGCGACCAACCCCGAGTACGGCCTGTTCGGCGTCGCCCCCGGCACCGACCAGCACACCAACCCCAACGCGATGCGTACGCTCGCGCAGGGCAACTCGGTCTTCACGAACGTGGCGCTGACCGACGACGGTGACATCTGGTGGGAGGGCATGGGCGAGCCGCCCGCGCACCTCATCGACTGGAAGGGCAACGACTGGACGCCGGAGTCGGAGGCCGTCTCCAGCCACCCGAACAGCCGGTTCTGCACGCCCATCACCCAGTGCCCGATCCTCGCGCCCGAGTACGACGACCCGCGCGGCGTACCGATCGACGCGATCCTCTTCGGCGGCCGCCGCAAGACGACCGTGCCGCTGGTGACCGAGGCCCGCGACTGGGTGCACGGCGTGTACTTCGGCGCGACGCTGTCGTCGGAGACCACCGCCGCGGCGGTCGGGCAGGTCGGCGTCGTGCGCCGCGACCCGATGGCGATGCTGCCGTTCATCGGCTACCACGCCGGCGACTACTTCAACCACTGGATCGAGATGGGCAAGGCCGCGTCGGGAGACGCGAGCAAGCTGCCCAAGGTCTTCTACGTCAACTGGTTCCGCCGCGGCGACGACGGCCGGTTCCTGTGGCCGGGCTTCGGGGAGAACTCCCGGGTGCTCAAGTGGATCGTCGAGCGGCTCGACGGCAAGGCCGAGGCCGTCGACACCCCGATCGGTCAGGTGCCGACCCCCGAGGCCCTGGACCTCACCGGTCTGGACATCGACAAGGCCGACATCGAGGCCGTCCTCAAGGTGGACCGCGAGGAGTGGCTGGCGGAGATCCCGCAGGTCGAGGAGTGGTTCGCCAAGTTCGGCGACAAGCTGCCGGCCGTGCTCTGGTCCGAGCTGGACGCGCTCAAGTCCCGCCTCAACGCGTGACGACCCGCGCCCGCCTCGCGTTCGAGGCGGGCGCGGCCTGGGTACCGTCGCGTTCGTGACCATCGACTCCGGCCGGCCGGGCATCATCCGCGCCCTGCGCGGGCTGCTCGTCGCGACGGCGGCGGCCACCGTCGGGGTCGAGCTCCTCAATCTCTGGTACGCCCCGGAGCACGGTTTCGGGCTCGCCGTCCGTACGGGCTGGGCGCTGCTGCGTACCGTCGGATGGCTGGTCCTCATCTGGCACGTGGGCCGGGGGCGTGCCGCGGCCCGGCCGCTCGGCCTCATCCTGGCCGTCACCACCGTGTTCGCCGTCGGGCGGCTCGTCGTCCCGCGGACCGGCGTGCCGCCGCTCGCCGGCGTGCTGGGTTTCGCCGCCCTCACCGCGCTGTGCGTCACCGTGGTCGTGCTGCTCTACCGGCACCCCGCCGTCCGCGCTCATCTGGTGCGGCATCCGGCCAGGCTGGCCGTCACCCGCACGGGCCTCGAATGGCGCGAGACGGCGCCGAAGCGCCCGCCGGTGCCGGCGTGGGCCCTCACCGCCCGGGTCGCGGCGTTCACCTACAGCCCCTTGATGCTGGTGCCGGCGCTGATCTCGGTAGGTGAGCTGGGCAGCCGTCCGCAATGGCTGCTCGCCGTCGGTTTCTGGTTCCTGGCCGGTGTCGCCGCGAGCTACGCGGTGCTGCTCAGCACGTTCTTTCTCCTGCGCGGCAAGCGCTGGGCGCCGCGGCTGCTCATCTGGGTCACGCTCGGCGTGCTCGCCGTGGACCTGCCGCTGTGCCGTCTGCTGCTCGGCTGGGACGGCGTGATCCGCGACGGGGCGCCCCTGCTGGCCGCCGCCGTGCTGGTCTTCTACTCCCTGTGGAGGGTGGCACGCACGCCCGTCCCCGCGGCAGCGGCGGCCTGAGTGACGTCCCGCGGCTTGCCGGCCGATCCCGGCCTCCACCCGCGGATTCCCGCGGGGCGCGCCGTCTCGTCGGCGGTGACGCGGTGACTTTCGACGTCGCGGTGGTCGGTGCCGGGCCGGCCGGGTCCGCCGCCGCGCTCGCCGCCCGGCGGGCCGGCGCCTCGGTCCTCCTCCTCGACCGGGCCGGCTTTCCGCGCGACAAGCCGTGCGGCGACGGCATCGCGGCAGAGGCCCTGGACGTGCTCGCGGACCTCGGCGTGACCGGGGTGACCCACGGGTTCCCGCCCGTCGCCGGCCTGCGCCTCGTGGCGCCGGGCGGCGTCGAGGTGGCCCGGCCGCTCCCGCGCCCCGCGCACACCGTGCCCCGCCGGATCTTCGACGCGCGCCTGGTCGAGACGGCCGTCCGGGCCGGCGCCGAGCTGCGCCGGCACACGGTCCGCGCGATCCGGTGGTCTCCGTCCGGAGTGGTGCTCGACGACCGCATCGAGGCGCGGGTGGTCATCGGCGCCGACGGCGCGGGTTCCGTGGTGCGGCGCGCGCTGGGCCACCCGGCGAACCCGCCCGGGCACCTCGCCATCGCCATCCGCGGATATGCCCCGGCCCACGCACGTGGGGGCTCAGATCATCAGTCGGCCGAGCGCGGCGCCGCCGCCGTCCCGGCCCACGCCGCCGCCGTCCCAGCCGACGGCGGCGCCGCCATCCCGGCCCAGGGCGCCGCCGCCATGGCAGGCCCCCGGGCGGAACAACTGATCCGGACGACGCGCGACCGCTGGCCCGCGTACGCATGGTCGTTCCCGCTCGGCGACGGCACCGCCAACGTCGGGTACGGCGAGGTCCTGCGGGGCACGCCGCTGACCCGGGCATACCTGCTGGACCGCCTGGCCGCGCTGCTGCCCGGCACCGAACCCACCGGCCTGCGCGCCCACCACCTGCCGTTGTCCACCCACCGGCCGCCGCCGGCCCGCGGCCCGGTGCTGCTCGCCGGCGACGCGTTGTCGCTGATCAACCCGTTCACCGGCGAGGGGATCTTCTACGCCGTGCTGTCCGGTGCCCTGGCCGGCACCGCCGCGGCGGGCGGCCCCGAGCGGGCCGCCGCGCGCTATACGCGGGCGGTGCGCGAGCGGCTCGGCCGCCACCTGCGCCACTCGCGCGCCGCGGCGCTGCTCACCCGGCAGCCGCGGGTCGTCGACGCGGCCGTACGGGCGGCCCGGCGCGACGGTGCGGTTTTCGACCGGATGGTGGACCTCGGTCTCGGTGACGGGGTTTTCGACCTTCGCACGATCGGACGCATCGCGGCCGAGATGGCCCGAATCGTCGCCATGCCCTCTTGAGTGGGGCTTCCGGCTCGATAGGCTGGACGCGATGAGTCTGCGCTCCCTGGTCTACTCCCTGTACGAACGGCGGCTCGCCGGCAAACTGGCCGGCAAGCCGGTGCCGCAGCACGTCGGGGTCATGTGTGACGGCAACCGGCGCTGGGCCCGGGAGATGGGCTACGTCGACCCCAACGACGGCCACCGGGTGGGCGCGGCCCGGGTCAAGGAGCTGCTCACCTGGTGCGACCAGGCGGGCATCAAGCACGTGACGCTCTACCTGCTGGCCACGGACAACCTGCAGCGTCCCGCCGCCGAGCTGGACCCGCTGGTGAAGATCATCGAAGACCTCGCCACCGAGCTGGCCGAGGACGGCAACCCGTGGCGGCTGCGCATCGTCGGCGCGCTGGACGTCCTGCCCGCGACCACGGCGACGACCCTCAAGGCGGCCCAGGAGAAGACCCGCGACCGCTCCGAGGGCGTCGAGGTCAACCTCGCGGTGGGCTACGGCGGCCGCCGCGAGATCACCGACGCGGTCCGGTCCCTGCTGCACGAGCACGCCGCGGCCGGGCGCACCCTGGAGGAGCTCGCCGAGATCCTCGACGTCGAGCACATCGCCGAGCACCTCTACACCCGCGGGCAACCCGACCCCGACCTGGTCATCCGCACCAGTGGCGAGCAGCGGCTGTCGGGCTTCCTGCTCTGGCAGTCGGCGCACTCGGAGTTCTACTTCCACGACGCCAACTGGCCCGACTTCCGGCGCACCGACTTCCTCCGGGCGCTGCGCTCGTACGCCACCCGCCAGCGCCGCTACGGAGCCTGAACGACCACGCCGCCTTCTCTGCGCCGCGCTCTCCGCGCGTCCGCTCAGCCTGGGAGCTGTCCCCTGCTCGGGGCGGGAACTCCATCCGGCTCCGAGCTGAATCTCGCTCAGCGTGGAGCGACCCGCGTCGGCGTCGTTGGGTCGGCGCGCTGCGGTGCGGAACCAGGCGGTGGGAGCGCCGGGTCAGGGGGCGAAGGTGGGGAGGGCGTCGGCGAGGAAGCCGGCGACCGCTTCGGGCGACTCCAGGGTGAGGTCGGCGGCGCTGGAGACCTCCGCGCCCGTCTCCGGGTTGGCGACCGCGACGCACATGCCGAAGAAGCGCGGGTCGACCGCCTCGCGGGCGCGCAGCGCGTCGAAGGCCTTGATGTCCGACATGTCGTCGCCGAAATACCAGGCGCAGCCGGAGTTCAGCACGCCCTCGCTGATCACCATGCCCTTGTCCTGGTCGACCGGGGGCTTGAGCTCCACCACCATGCGTCCGCCCTGGATGCGCAGGCCCAGCCGCTCGGCCTGCTCGTGGCCCCAGCGTTCCACCTGAGACGCGAGCTGGGGTGCGGTGCGGTAGTGCAGGGCGACCGAGAGGCGCTTGTACTCCACCAGGATGGCCTCGGGCAGCTCGGCCCGGGCGCGCTCGGCCAGGTCGGCCATCGCGGGAACCCAGGGCAGCGCGGCCGGCTCGGTGACGACGTCGCCGTCGTGCCAGACCTCCAGGCCGTACAGGCCGTAGAGGTCGACGTGCTCCAGCGACTCGAACCGGGAGCGCAGGAAGCTGACCGGCCGCGCCGAGACGATCGCGACCCGGGCCACCCGGGCGGCGAGCTGTTCGAGGACGCCCAGTACGGACGGGACCGGCTGCGAGGCGTCGGGGTCGTCCGTGACCGGCGAGAGGACCCCGTCGAAGTCGAAGAAGAAGGTGGTCTCCCGGGCGCGCGCGGCGGTGAACTGCAGGGCCTCGGCGACGCTCAGGGGGTGTGAGGGGCGCGCGTTGCTCGGCGGAGACTCAGGCACGCACCCCAGCGTACCCGCCGTTCGGCGCATCGCACTCTGGCGCAACGGCCTCGAATTGGCGTATGTCGCGGGTACTACCGCAGGTGGCTCTTGACCGCTAGCGTTTATGCATGGCAAGGGGTTTTCCCGAGCCAGCCGGCCGGCCCGGACCTGCGACAATGCGCCACGGGGCCCGCATCCCGACCCCGTGCAAGTGACGGGCGCCGGACGAGGCGGACCGCGGGCGGACCGGGTTGCACGCCCGCTGGAGCAGGCCTGTGACATCTCGCCGAACCGACGCCGGGGTCGCCCACACCGATCCGGCCGCCAACGTCTCCAGCAGCCGTGCCTCCTCGGGACGCCGCGCGTCCCGGGACCGGCACGCCGACGCGGAGCCCGCGCCCGCAGGCCGGGTCTTCGTGCTGGACACCTCGGTCCTGCTGTCCGATCCGGCGGCCTTCCGCCGGTTCACCGACCACGAGGTGGTGATCCCGCTCGTGGTGATCTCCGAGCTGGAGGGCAAGCGTCACCATCCCGAGCTCGGCTGGTTCGCCCGCCAGGCGCTGCGCATGCTGGACGAGCTGCGGATCAAGCACGGGCGGCTGGACCATCCGGTCCTCTGCAACGACGAGGGCGGCACCCTGCGGGTGGAGCTGAACCACGCCGACCAGAGCGAGCTGCCACACGGCTTCCGCAACGACTCCAACGACACCCGGATCCTGTCCGTGGCGCTGGGGCTGTCCGCCGAGGGCCGGGACGTCACGCTGGTCAGCAAGGACATGCCGCTGCGGGTCAAGGCGGCCTCGGTGGGCATCACGGCCGACGAGTACCTCCACGGCCAGGCCAGCGACCCGACGTGGACCGGCATGGCCGACCTCAGCCTGGGCGACGAGGACGTCAACCGCCTGTACGCGGGCGACGAGCTGGAGCCGGAGGAAACGGGGCACCTGCCCTGCCACACCGGCCTGGTGATCCACTCGTCGCGCGGCTCGGCGCTGGGCCGGGTCACTCCGGACAAGACCGTGAAGCTGGTCCGGGGCGACCGCGAGGCCTTCGGGCTGCGGGGCCGCTCGGCGGAGCAGCGGGTGGCGCTCGATCTGCTGCTGGACGAGTCGATCGGCATCGTCTCGCTGGGCGGGCGGGCCGGCACCGGGAAGTCCGCGCTGGCGCTCTGCGCCGGCCTCGAGGCGACGATGGAGCGCGGCCGCCACAAGAAGGTGGTCGTCTTCCGCCCGCTGTACGCGGTCGGCGGTCAGGAGCTGGGCTATCTGCCGGGCAGCGAGTCCGAGAAGATGTCGCCCTGGGCGCAGGCGGTGTTCGACACGCTCGGGGCCGTGGTCCACGCGAACGTGATGGAGGAGGTCCTCGCCCGCGGGATGCTCGAGGTGCTGCCGTTGACCCACATCCGCGGCCGCAGCCTGCACGACGCCTTCGTCATCGTCGACGAGGCCCAGTCGCTGGAGCGCAACGTGCTGCTGACCGTGCTCTCCCGGATCGGGCAGGGGTCGCGCGTCGTGCTCACCCACGACGTCGCCCAGCGCGACAACCTGCGGGTCGGGCGCCATGACGGCGTGACCGCCGTGATCGAGGCGCTCAAGGGACATCCGATCTTCGCGCATGTCACCCTGACGAGGTCCGAGCGGTCTCCGATCGCAGAGGTGGTCACCGATCTGCTGGAGGAGATCCCACTCTGACGCAGCGTCATCGTGAGGCGGAAATCAGTTCGGATTTCCGCCTCACGCCTTGTTTGGGGCTGATTACGAACTGTGACTAACGCGATATCGCAAGGGTGAATGGAATAGCCCTTGTTTGCCCGGAATGGCTCCTAAACGTCCTGTGATTCATTTCACAGGTGGGCGTCGTCATTTCACATCGCCTTCACGGTGCGCCATGGTGGCTGACGAGCATCGTCCGGGTGGCCGCGCAAACCGAGATCGATCGGTGGCCGCCTCGGGCCGGCGAGCAAGGGCCGGTCCGCGCGGCCTTCGCCGGCCGCCGGTGCTTGCGGTGCGAGATGTCGCCGGTGCGGGAAGCCGGCGGATCCGCTCCGCGTCATTGCCCCCTACGAAGGGAATCTTCGTGAATCGGCTCTGGAGCCGGGTCGGCATCCGTGCGGCCTCCGTGGGTCTGCTCGTCGCGGGCGTGATCGGCGGGGTCTACCTCGGACAGGACCGGGAAGTCCAGGCGCGGAGCGCCCAGGCTCAGCTGGTGGTCCAGGCGAACAACGACGAGATGGCGCTCCTCAAGGAGCGGCACAACGAGCACGCCGCCGTTCGCGCCTACCAGCGCCGGGCGGAGGGCGAAGCCGCCACCAAGGCCGCGGTCGAGGCCAAGGCCGCCGCGGGCAAGGCACACAAGCTGGAGAAGAAGGCGATCGCCAAGGCCGCCGAGAAGAAGGCCGCGGAGAGCAAGGAATCCGGCGGATCCGGCGCCACGCCGCCGTTCACGGGTGACATTCCGGCCTCCTGCGACGAGTTCAGCGGCAACCGGGCCATCGGCTGTGCGCTGATGCTGGACGCCGGCTTCGGGATCGACCAGTTCCCGTGCCTGAACAAGCTGTGGGACAAGGAGAGCGGCTGGAACCACCGCGCCCGCAACCCCAGCTCCGGCGCGTACGGTATTCCGCAGTCGCTGCCCGGTGACCGGATGGCCTCCAAGGGTGACGACTGGCAGAGCAACCCGGCGACCCAGATCAAGTGGGGCCTCAGCTACATCAAGGGCCGCTACGACACTCCGTGCGGCGCCTGGGGTCACTCGCAGAGCGTCGGTTGGTACTAGACCTCGGGACCTCGTGACAAAGGGGTGCGCGCTTCGGCGCGTACCCCTTTTTCGTGTCGCCGACAGTGATCAAATGTCCACATGGTCCGGAAAGTCGCTTCGCTGGTCGTTCTCGGTGTGCTCGCCTCGGTGCTCACGGCGAGCCAGATAGCCGCCCGTGCCGGCGACGCCTCGCCCGCGACCGGCTCCGCGCCGCCGCTCCGGGAGGTCGTGGGCGGCGACCTGGCCCCCGAGGGGCGCTTCCCCTGGATGGTGCGGCTCTCGATGGGCTGTGGTGGCGCTTTGACGGCGCCCCGCGTCGTGCTGACCGCGGGCCACTGCGTCAGCGGCAGCGGCGAGGACGACAGCATCGGCGTCGTGGCCGGCGTCACCAACCTCAAGTCCACGGAGGCGATCGAGGCCAGGTCGGTGTCGGTGATCCGCGCCGACGGGTTCCGCGGCGAGACCTACGGCGACGACTGGGCGCTGATCCGGCTGGACCGGGACATCGATCTGCCCCTCCTGGAGCTGTCGCACGGCGGCTCCGACGAGAAGGGCCCGATGACGGTCCTCGGCTGGGGTCAGACCAGCGAGAACGCCCTGCGCCAGGAGAAGCGGCTGCGCTACGCGTCGGTGCCGGTGGTGGCCGACGGGGACTGCGCCAAGGCGTACGACAAGGTCGGCGTCGAGCTCGTGAAGGAGGAGTCGATCTGCGCCGGGAAGCGCGGGGTCGACACCTGCCAGGGCGATTCCGGCGGCCCCATGGTGCGCAAGGCGGGCGGCAGGTGGGTCCAGGTCGGCATCGTCAGCTGGGGGCTCGGGTGCGCGCGCAAGGGCTACCCGGGCGTCTACACGCAGGTCTCCACGTTCCGTGCCGATATCCGAGCGGCCACCCGCCGCCTAAGCTGAACGTGCCGGATTCGACACGCTTGGTTGGCTTCACTGGCGACCATCGGTAACCATCGGGGGATGGGTTACCCGGGAGCACAGGACGAGGCCGCCGCGAGGGTCGGTTCGGAAGCGTTCTTCGCCGCGATCGGACGCGCCTTCGTGGCCATGTGCGCGGTGATCCCGGTGCTGTTCCTCATCGAGGCGATCGACCGCGGCCTCGGCGCGGGCTCGCTCGACCTGGCCGGCGGCATCATTCCCCGCCGCCTCGACGGCCTCGACGGCATCGTCTTCAGCCCGTTCCTGCACGCCGGCTGGGACCACCTCTACGGCAACAGCGTGCCGCTCATCCTGGTCGGCACCTTCGCGCTGGCCGGCGGCACCCGGCGCTTCCTCTGGTCGACGCTGGTGATCGTGCTGGTCAGCGGCTTCGGCGTCTGGCTCGTCGGCGACCCGAGCAGCGTCGTCGTCGGGGCCAGCGGCGTGGTCTTCGGCTTCCTCGGGCTGCTCTTCGCCCGCGGCTTCGTCGAGCGCAGCTGGTGGAACCTGGGCGTGGCGGCGTTCATCGGGTTGCTCTACTGGTACCAGCTCTACAACATCCTCCCCACCGACCAGCCGGTGTCCTGGCAGGGGCATCTGCTCGGCCTGCTGGCCGGGGTGATCGCCGCGATCGCGTTCCGGCGCCGTAAGCCCAGGCCGGTCCCGAGCCTCTACAACCCCGACGCGACGCTGACCGACATCTGAGCGTGGGAGATCAGCGTGACCGGCGGGCCGGTGCGACGGCCACCGCGACCGCGACGAGCGCCAGGGCGGCGCCGAGCACGGTGTTGACGCCGGGCGGGCCCGCGGCGCCGGGGACCATCCGGTCGAGCAGCAGCGCGCCGCTGACCTGCCCCGCGATCATGCCGAGGCCGAGCAGCAGCACGCCGGTGTAGCGCACCACCGCGGCGCCCACCGCGATGAAGACGATGCCGATGGCGCCGCCCGCGTAGAGCCACCACGGGCCGGCCGGCAGGTGCGCCGGGACGCCGCGCAGGAGCACGGACACGGCGAAGGCCAGGGTCAGCACGGCCGTACCCATGACGAAGTTGACCAGGCCCGCGACCAGGGCGCTGCCGGAGACCACCCGGACGTGCCCGTTCACCGCCTGCTGCCAGGCGATGCCGACGCCCGCGAGCAGGGGCAGCACGGCCAGCGCCAGGGCGCTCGGATGTCCGATCCGGTCGGCCACCGAGATCAGCACCGCGAGCACGGTCAGCGCCGCCCCGGCGAGCCGCGGCACGGTCACCGGCTGCGGCCCGGCAGGACCCGCTCCCGCCCGGTCCACCATCAGGCTGCTCGAGGACTGGCCGGCGACGAGGGCCACGATGAAGACGGCCACGCCCACCGTCGGCACGGTCAGTCCCTGGGTGGCGACGAGGAAACCGCCGCACATGCCTCCCGCGCACTGCCAGGGGCGGATCCTGCGCTCCCGCAGGCCGCTGCGCAGACGGCGCAGACCGGACCGGCCCGCCGGCAGCAGCGGCACGCACACCGCCAGCACCAGCAGGCCGGAACCGAAGGAGAACAGGGCGGCGCCCATCGCGTCGTCGAGGCGTACGGCGAGCTCGCCGTTGATCCTCGACTGGACGGCCAGCGCGACGCCCGAGAGCACCGCGAGCGCCACGCCGATCGCGCGCCGCCCGGCATGCACCGCGGGTGGAGCGGCGGCGGTCTGGGTCACTCGCGGCCCGGCGGGAGCACCGTGGGCAGGTGACCGTCGAAGTCCACCGCCGAGTAGAGCTTGAGCTTCTCCAGGCGGTGGTACGAGTCGATGACCCGGATCGTGCCGCTCTTGGACCGCATGACGATCGACTGGGTGTACGCGCCGCCGGAGCGGTACCGCACGCCCTTGAGCAGGTCTCCGGACGTCACGCCGGTGGCCACGAAGAAGCAGTTGTCGCCGGTGACGAGGTCGTTGGTGGTCAGGACCCGGTCGAGGTCGTGACCGCCGGCGATCGCCTTCTCCCGCTCCGCGTCGTCCCGCGGCCACAGCTTGGCCTGGATCTCGCCGCCGAGGCACTTGAGCGCGCACGCCGCGGTGATGCCCTCCGGGGTGCCGCCGATGCCCATGAGCACGTCGACGTCGGACTCCGAGCGGGCCGCCGAGATGGCGCCGGCGATGTCCCCGTCGGAGATGAACTTGATGTTGGCGCCGGCCGCGCGGACCTCCTCGACCAGCTTCTGGTGCCGCGGCCGGTCGAGGATGCAGACCGTGACGTCGGAGACCGCGCTGCGCTTGGCCTTGGCGATGCGGCGCAGGTTCTCGGCGGTGCCGGCGTTGATGTCGATCACGTCGGCGCAGTCCGGGCCCACCGCGATCTTCTCCATGTAGAACACGGCGCTCGGGTCGAACATCGCGCCGCGCTCGGCCACGGCCAGCACGGCCACCGCGCCCGGCATGCCCTTGCTCATCAGCGTCGTGCCGTCGATCGGATCCACCGCCACGTCGACCTCGGGACCGGTGCCGTCGCCGACCTGCTCCCCGTTGTAGAGCATGGGGGCCTCGTCCTTCTCACCCTCGCCGATCACCACGACGCCGCGCATCTGGATCGAGTTGATGAGCGTACGCATGGCGTCCACGGCCGCGCCGTCGCCGCCGTTCTTGTCGCCGCGGCCGACCCAGCGGCCGGCCGCCATCGCGGCGGCCTCCGTGACGCGGACAAGATCGAGGGCGATGTTGCGGTCCAGATCCTGCGGATTGGCGGAAACGGGCATGACAGGGCCTCCTCGCGACGGTGCGGGGTGTGGTCGTTACTCGATCCTCACATGGGACCTGCGCAAAGTCCCGCCGCAGCGACATGGTTAACAATGGTGGGGTGTCCAGCCCCGAGACCCCCACCGTCGGCAAGCGTGCCGAGCGCCGGCCGCGGGACATGGTGATGTCGCTCGCCGTCCTGCTCGTCCCGATCGCGCTGCTGCTCCTCTTCTACCGGCTCGTGCTGGACGGGGACAAACCGATCAGCGTGGACGCCGCGCCCACCCTCCAGCAGGCCCGCGCGGCCAACGTCTTCCCGGTCAGCGAGCCGCAGGGTCTCGGCGCGGACTGGCACGTGCAGACCGCCACGTTCAAGCGGGAGCCGGGTGGCGCGACCCTGCGCCTCGGCTACGCCGACCCGGGCGGCGACTCGCTGCAGGTCGTCGAGAGCAGCGTCGCCACCGCCACGCTGATCCCCGCCGAGCTGGGCAAGGAGCCGAAGGCGGTGGGTACGTACCGGGCCGGGGCGCGCACCTGGCAGCGCTACGACGCCCGCCCCGGGGAGAACGCCCTCGTGCTGCTGGAGAAGGGCCGCACGATCATCGTGGTCGGCAAGGCCGACTCGGCGTACCTGGAGAAGCTCGCCGCGGCCCTGCCCTGATCGAGGGCTGCGGATCGAGGGGTGCATCGTCTAGGCTCCCGCCGTCCATCCGTACTGCCTTCGGAGTCACCCCCATGAACCGTCGGTTCGCCGCCGTTCTCGTGCCCCTGCTCGCCCTCTCGCTCGCCGCCTGCACGGGCGACGACGACCAGCCGGTCGACCCGAAGGCCGCCCTGGTGGCCTCGACCGCCGGGCTCAAGGCCGGCAACTACAGCTTCACGGCCACGCTCCCGGGCGACTCGACGGCCAAGGGGACCATGCACACCCCGTCGAAGACGGCCTCCCTCGACTTCGACACCGTCCAGGAGGGCACCAAGGGGAAGATCCAGTTCCGGATCGCCGAGCCCGTCCGCTACGTCAAGATGACGATGGACATGAGCGAGGCCACCAAGCAGGCGGAGAGCCTCGCGGCGCTCGGTGACGACCCGCAGAGCGCCAAGGTCGTCGAGAGCCTCAAGGCGATGATCGAGCTGTTCAGCGGCAAGAACTGGCTCAAGCTGGACGCGGCCAAGGTGACCAACGACGACTTCAAGGTCGGCATCGAGGACCCGGACCTGACCGGGGCGGCCGGCCTCTTCGGCGGCATCGCCACGGCCGAGCGCAAGGGCTCGGTCATCACCGGCACCCTCGACGCCACGGTGGTCAAGGACGACTCCCACCTGCTCGGCACGTCCGTCTTCAAGGGCGCCGACCCGGCCCAGGCCAAGGCGATCCCGTACGAGGCCACGCTCGACGACGACGGCCGGCTCACCAAGCTCGTGCTCGACGTGCCGAAGACCACCGACGCCCCGGCCGGCAAGGTGACCGTGGAGGTCAGCGGCTACGGCGCCGCCGCGAAGCAGGACGCGCCTCCGGCCGCCGAGACCAAGGACGCGCCGGAGTCCGCGTACGCGATGATCAACGGGATGAACTGAGCGTCACTGGTCGCCGCGGGCCGCCCGGGCCGCTTCGATGCGGTCCCGGGCCCCGTCCAGCCAGCGCTGGCAGACGTCGGCCAGCTTCTCGCCCCGCTCCCACAGCGCCAGGGACTCCTCCAGCGAGGCGCCCCCCTGCTCCAGCTTCTCCACAACCGTCGCCAGCTCGCCCCGGGCCTGCTCGTAGCTGAGTCTCTCGTCGGTCATGTGATGCTCTCCTGTACTTCCGTGCGCAGCTCGCCGTCGGCCAGCCGTACGCGTACGACATCTCCGGTCCCGACCTCGCCCGCCGCCCGGACCACGTGGCCGTCGGCGCGCTGCACGATGGCGTACCCGCGTTCGAGCGTGGCCGCGGGCGACAGCGCCCGCAGCCGCGCGAGGGTGTGCCGCAGGTCGTCGTCGGCCCGGCGGATCCGGTGCTCGAGGCTGCGCCCGGCCCGGTCGCGCAGCCCGGTCACCTCGGCCGCGCGCTGCTCGACCAGCGTCTCGGGGCGCGCCAGCGACGGACGGGACCGCCAGGCTTCGAGCCGGTGCGCCTCGCGCTCGATCAGGGTGAGCACCGCGCGGTCCAGCCGGCGCCGGGCCTGCCCGATCAGCAGCGTCTCCTCCGCCAGGTCGGGCACGATCCGCTTGGCGGCGTCGGTCGGCGTCGAGGCGCGCAGGTCGGCGACGTAGTCCAGCAGCGGCGCGTCGGTCTCGTGGCCGATGGCGCTGACCACCGGCGTCCGGCAGCCGAAGACCGCCCGGCACAGCGCCTCGTCGGAGAAGGGCAGCAGGTCCTCGACGCTGCCGCCGCCGCGCGCGACGACGATGACGTCGACGGTGTCGTCGTTCTCCAGCACCTTGAGCGCGTCGAGGATCTGCGGCACCGCCGTCGGGCCCTGCACCGGCACGTTGATCACGCGGAAGTCGATGCCCGGCCACCGGCGGCGGGTGTTCATCAGCACGTCCCGCTCCGCGGCCGAGGCGCGTCCGGTGATCAGGCCGATGCGCCGCGGCAGGAACGGCAGCCGGCGCTTGCGCTCGCGGGCGAACAGGCCCTCGGCGGCGAGCAGCTTCTTGAGCCGCTCCAGGCGGGCGAGCAGCTCACCGAGCCCGACCTGCCGGATCTCGTCGGCACGCAGGCTCAGCGAGCCGCGCGCCGGATAGAACTCGGGCTTGGCGTGCAGGGTGACCCGGGCACCCTCGGCCAGCTCCGGCGCGCCGGCGTCCAGGACGTCGCGGTGGGCGGTGACCGTCAGGCTGAGGTCGGCCGACGGGTCGCGCAGGGTCAGGAAGACCACGGCGGCACCGGGACGGCGGCTGATCTGGGCGACCTGGCCGTCGATCCACACCCAGCCGAGCTTGGCCACCCAGGCGCCGAGCTTCTGGCTGACGACGCGGACCGGCCACGGCTCGTCGGCGGTCGACTTCGGCTCCGGCTGGGTCACCCGGCCTAGCCTACGGGCGGGTGCAGCCCGTTCCCTCGTGCGGGCGGCCCAGGCGGCGCGCGAGACAGGACAGCAGGAGCGCGATCAGCCCCGCGTACCCCCAGAAGAGCACGTCGGCGGCGAGATGGAGGCCGTTGACGTGCCAGCCGCCGCCGGGGTTGCGGGCCATGATGGCGAACGGGTAGCCGTGCCGCTGGGCGAAGCTGTCCAGGCAGCATGACGCCGAGTCGGAGGGCACCGCGCTGACCAGCAGACCGGCGCCCAGCACGAAGCCGCCGACGAGCGCGACGGCGGGGCTCGGGCGCGCCGCGATCGAGGTCAGGGAGATCAGCAGTACCCCGCCGACCACCAGCATGGCGTGGAAGAGCAGGTAGGCGCTGTCCGGCGTACCGGACCGGCGGTCCAGCTCGACGCCGAGGTCCAGTACGCCGATCAGGACCGAGGACCAGCCGACGAGCAGACGCAGGGCCGTACCGGCGGACTCCCACACGCCGGGCGCGCCCACGGTGCCGGTGGCGCTCATGGCCCGAGTATCCCGCCGAGCGGTCCGTCAGGGTGCCGAAACGCGCCCCGACCTGGCCCTGGTCACGGCCGCGGCCACCAGCAGGCCGAGGAAACCCCAGAACACGGCGGTCGCGGCCAGGTTCACCGCGTCGACCTGCCAGCTCGCCTGCTCCGCGAGGGCCCGGGCGGTCCGGGGGTCGTCCGCCACCGCACCCCGGTTCAGCCACTCGTACGGCCAGCCGCGCCGGGCCACGAACGCCCACATCCCGCCGGACCGTGTGGTCTCGGTGAGCAGCCCGGCGAGCGCGCCCCCGACGGCCGCCGCGGCGAAGGCGCTCGCCGTCGGCAGCGCCGGCAGCGGCACCCGGTGCGGCATCAGCAGCACCAGCCCGCCGGCCGCGAGGACGGCGCCCACCATCAGATCGGCCCGCCGGCCCGGCGCCTGCAGGTTGAGCAGGATCCAGGTCAGCCCGCCGACCAGCAGGACCGCACCGGCAAAACCCCTGGTCAAGGCCCCGAGACGGGACCTGGTGCCGGTCCTGCCGGCGGCCACCTCAGTGTCGCTCACCGGCCGAGTATGCCGCGCCGGGAGCGAAACGTCCCTGGACCGGGCCGCCAGACGATCATCATCGGACCCGCTGTGGTGCGGATCGCAGCCCGGCGGTTCCCGGCGGCGGGCACGTACCATGGCCGGGTGACCTCCGAAGCCAGCACCCCAGTCCGCAAGCGTGTGCTCCTCGCCAAGCCGCGGGGCTACTGCGCCGGTGTCGACCGCGCGGTGCAGACGGTGGAGGAGGCGCTCAAGCTCTACGGCGCCCCGGTCTACGTGCGCAAGCAGATCGTGCACAACAAGCACGTGGTGAGCACGCTCGAGGCCCGCGGCGCGATCTTCGTGGAGGAGAACGAGGAGGTGCCCGAGGGCTCCACCGTCGTCTTCTCGGCGCACGGCGTGGCTCCCGAGGTCCACGAGCAGGCCCGCGAGCGCAACCTCAAGGCCATCGACGCCACCTGCCCGCTGGTCACGAAGGTGCACCACGAGGCCAAGCGCTTCGCCGCCGCCGACTACGACATCCTGCTCATCGGCCACGAGGGTCACGAGGAGGTCATCGGCACGTCGGGCGAGGCGCCGCAGCACATCCAGCTGGTCGACGGCCCCGACGACGTCGACAACGTGGTGGTCCGCGACCCCGCGAAGGTGGTCTGGCTGTCCCAGACGACGCTGTCGGTCGACGAGACCATGGAGACCGTGGCCCGGCTGAAGACCCGCCTGCCGCTGCTGCAGTCGCCGCCCAGCGACGACATCTGCTACGCCACCTCCAACCGCCAGCACGTGGTCAAGGAGATCGCGCCGGAGTGCGACGTGGTCATCGTGGTCGGCTCGGCCAACTCCTCCAATTCCGTACGCCTGGTCGAGGTGGCCCTCGGTGCCGGCGCCAAGGCCGGGCACCTGGTCGACTACGCCACCGAGATCCGGGACGAGTGGCTGGAGGGCGCCAGCACGGTCGGCGTCAGCTCGGGCGCCAGCGTCCCGGAGGACCTGGTCATGGAGGTGCTCGCCCACCTCGCGGAGCGGGGCTTCGGCGAGGTGACCGAATACACCACGGCCGAGGAGCGGCTCACCTTCTCGCTGCCGCAGGAGCTGCGCCGCGACATGAAGGCCGCGGCCGCCGCCCGCTCGTGACCGTCTAGAAGTCCCCGCCGAAGTCGCCGCCGTCGCTCCAGTCGCCCGGGGCGAAGTCGCCGCCGCCTTGATCGCCGAGGTCGCCCGCGGCGTCCTGGAAGCCTTCCTCGTAGCCCTCGGCGTAGCTCATGTCCCCGAACCCCGGCGACAGGAGCGCATCGAAGATCAGCATGCCGCCGAGCGCGCCGGCACCCGCGCCGAGCGCGGTCTTCCACACCGGCGTCGAATACCAGCCGGACGGGACCGGGCGGCCCTGGATGCGGCCGCCGGGGTAGTAGTAGGGAGTCTCCGGACCGGGCCGGGGCCCCGCCCGGTAGTGCTGCCCCTGCACGGTGACCTCGCGTTCGCGGGTCAGCTGTCCGGCCCCCTGCGCACCATGCAGCGGCGGCAGCTCCGGGCCCGGGTCGATGCCCATGGCGATGCGCGCCGCCCGCACGTACGCGAGCCCCTCCAGCGCCGATTCGCGGGCCAGCTCGCACTGCCTGACGGTCTTCGCCTGCTGGAGCTGGCCCCCGGCCGCGTTGTAGCGCTCGCCGGCGTCGGCCAGGGCCTGGCGCGCCGCCGGGTCGTCGCCGTGGAGGTTCATCACCTGGCCGCCGAGGCGCTCGTACCAGCGCTGTGCCTCGGCGCGGGCGTCGTCGAGCCGCCGCTGCTCGCGGGCCGCGCTGCCGTGGCGCCACGCCACGACGGCCGCCACCACGACCAGAACCAGGATCAACAGCAGAAACACCTTCATGTCCTCGACGGTACGCCTGCGGCGGAAACGTCGTACCTCTCTGGCAAGCTCGCGGGGTGAGCTACTCGACGCTGGCCGTGGTGGTCATCTGCCTGGCGGTCGGGGCCGCGCTCGGCTGGCTGGCCGCGCGGCTTCGGGCCGCTGCCGACATCGCCCGCCTGGAGGCGACGGTGCAGGCCGGCCGCGACGGCGAGGAACGCCTCGAGCAGTCGCTGCGAGCGCTGTCCTACGAGTCCACCGCCCAGTCGCAGGAGGCCGTCGCGCGCGCCGTGGCGCCCCTGCACGAAACCCTGCGCCGCTACGAGCAGCGGGTCGCCGACCTGGAGCGCGAGCGGGTCGACGCCTACGCTGAGCTCCGTGAGCAGGTGCGGGCCATGGGCGCGGTCTCCGGCGAGCTGCGCACCGAGACCAAGCAACTCGTCGCGGCGCTGCGCGCCCCGCAGGTCCGCGGCCGGTGGGGCGAGCACCAGCTGCGCCGCATCGTCGAGGCCGCCGGCCTGCTCGAGCACTGCGACTTCGCCGAGCAGGTCACCTCCCGCACCGACCACCAGGGCGTACGCCCCGACATGGTGGTCCGTCTGCACGGCGGACGGTCGGTGGTGGTGGATGCGAAGGCGCCCTTCGACGCGTACCTGTCTGCCATGGAGGCGCGCGACGAGCGCACCCGCGACACCCACCTCGACCAGCACGCGAGGGTGCTGCGCGGCCACGTGGACGCGCTCGCCGGCAAGGCGTACTGGACGGCGTTCGACCAGACCCCCGACTTCGTGGTCCTCTTCGTCCCGGCCGACCCGTTCCTCGACGCCGCCCTGCAGCGCGACCCCACGCTGATGGAGCACGCGTTCACCCGCAACGTCGTGCTGGCCACGCCGGCGACGCTGGTGGCGCTGCTGCGCACGGTCGCCTACTCGTGGCGCCAGGAGGCACTGGCCCGCAACGCGCTGGCGGTGCACGGCCTGGCCCGCGAGCTGTACGGCCGCCTCGCCACCCTCGGCGACCACGTGGGCAAGCTCGGCGCCTCCCTGGGCGGCGCGGTGACGGCCTACAACCGCGCGGTCGGCTCCCTGGAGTCCCGGGTCCTGGTCAGCGCCCGCAAGCTCGCCGAGATGGGCGTCTCCGACGAGGAGCTGACCGTGCCGGCCCAGGTCGAGCTCACGCCCCGCCAGCCCCAGGCCCCCGAGCTGTGCGACGAGCCGGATTCCCCGTTGTTCCGCTGACCAGGCCGCCCCCGGGGGTTGCTCGGCCGTGGGTCAGCGGGGGGTGAGGGTGGTCGTGAAGGTGGAGTAGTAGAGCTGGGTCAGGCCCTCGTAGCCGGAGTCCGTGCCGAAGTCGACAGAGGTAGCCCTGCTTGTCGGCCCGCACCGTGAGTGGGGTCGCGCGGGGGCTGGAGCGGGTGACCTCGACCCACTTCTCGGGGGTGCCGCACTCCTGGCCGTTCTCGATGTTGCCGAGGTACGCGGACTCCGGGCCGCCGTTGATCTGGTCGCCCTTGTCCAGGGTCACCCCGTAGTGGTTCGTCGCATCGAGGTAGACGGTTGGTTCCGCGGTGGAGGCGCCCGCCTTGACGTGGACCGAGCCACCCTCGGAGCCGCCGCTGCCCAGGCAGCCGGAGGCCGCCTCGGACCAGAAGGACACCGAGCTGGCAGGCGTGACCAGCGGCGTGGCGAGGTTCCCGCGGCCCTGCGGCGGGCATGAGGTGATCGTCACAGCTCAGCGGAGATGGCGGGAGAGCTCGCGGCGCAGCGCCCGGGGGCCCGGCCAGACCTGGGTCAGGTCGGCGGTGAAGGCCGGGGCGCCGTCCGCCTCGTCGTGCAGGGCGGGCCAGCCGTCGTCGCCGTCGGCCACCGAGTGGACGCGGTCGAGGTCGACCGGCGTCACGTCCAGCACGGTTCGCAGGCCCCGGCGGTGCACCACCGCGCGGTCGATGTCCGGCCAGGCCAGCAGCACCGGGTCGCTGCCCTCGGCGGCGAGCTCCAGGCCCGCGGAGGAGGCCCGCACCCACGTGCGCATCGCGGACCGCGACGACAGCGCGTAGCCGCCGCCCACCAGCACGCCGATCACCGCGCCCTGGGCCAGGGTCGCCCACCAGGGATCGTCCGGGGCGCCCAGCAGGAAGGCGACCAGCGGCGACACGGCCACGTAGGCGACCACCAGCACCCCGGTCATGACCAGGAACGTCCGCCAGGGGGAGGAGCGGAACAGCACGGCGTCCGCAGCGGGCGGTTCGACCTCCTCGGGCGGTAGGGACATGCCCACCATGCTGCCGTGTTCCGGCCGCCCAGAGGACCGGCTTCGGCGAAGTCCCGGCCCCGGCCGGCCCGGGAAGTGGGCCGGGCCGGCCGGGGAGGCGGGGGACGGCGGTCAGAAGGCGCAGGCGACGACGAGCTCGGGCGTACGGTCCGGGAGCATGTCGAGCTTGCCGATCCGCCCCGCCGCCCGCAGGTCCGGCTCGACCAGCGCCAGCCGCTCCAGCAGCGCCGCCGGGCCGAGCGCCTCGGCCAGCGGCACCTCGGCCTTCATCGACAGCTTGCGGTCCGACTTCGCCCGCCGCACCTGCCGCAGCGCGTCGCCCGCCAGATCCAGCAGCTCCGCGTCGCCGTCGGGGGCGACGCGCAGCAGCTCGTAGCGGGTCGGCCAGGTGGCGCGGTGCACCGAGCCGTAGCGCCACCACGACCAGATCTCCTCGGTCGCGTACGGCAGGAACGGCGCGAACAGCCGCACCAGCACCGACAGCCCGGCGGCCAGGGCGGCGCGCGCCGAGTCGCCGGCCGGGCCGGACGCGTACGCCCGGTCCTTGACCAGCTCGATGTAGTCGTCGCAGAACGTCCAGAAGAACGCCTCGGTGGTGGTCAGCGCGGTCGTGTGGTCGTACCCGCCGAGCGCCGCGGTCGCCTGGTCGACCACCGTGGCGAGCCGGGCGAGCACGGCCCGGTCCAGCTCGGCCGTGACCGGGCGGCGCAGCGCGTCCGCGGCGCCCAGGCCGAGCGCGAAGCGGGAGGCGTTGAGCAGCTTCGTCGCCAGCCGCCGGCCCACCTTGATCTGCGCCGGGTCGAAGGCCAGGTCGGCGCCGGGCCGCCCGTTCGCCGCCCAGTAGCGGACCGCGTCGGAGCCGTGCCGTTCGAGCAGGTCCATCGGCGTGACCACGTTGCCCTTGGACTTCGACATCTTCTTGCGGTCCGGGTCCAGGATCCAGCCGGACTGCACGGTGGTCGTCCACGGCAGGGTGCCGTGCGCGAACTGGGCCCGCACCACGGAGTAGAACAGCCAGGTGCGGATGATCTCCTGGCCCTGCGGGCGCAGGTCCATCGGGAAGACCCGCCGGAACAGGTCGTCGTCGCTGCCGAGGCCGCCGGCGATCTGCGGGGTGAGCGACGAGGTGGCCCAGGTGTCCATGACGTCGGGGTCGGCGGTGAAGCCGCCCGGGACGTCCCGGTGGGACTCGTCGAAGCCCGGCGGGCGGTCCGAGGTTGGGTCGACCGGCAACGCCGAAACGTCCGGTATGAGAGGCTGGCCGTAGTCCGGCTCGCCAGCGTCGTCGAGCCGGTACCACACCGGGACGGGCACGCCGAAGAAGCGCTGCCGGCTGATCAGCCAGTCGCCGGTGAGCCCGCCGACCCAGTGCTCGTAGCGGTGCCGCATGTGTTCCGGCGTCCAGCGCAGCTCCCGGCCCCGGGCCAGCAGCACCTCCCGCAGGTCCCGGTCGCGGCCGCCGTTGCGGATGAACCACTGCCGGCTGGTGACGATCTCCAGCGGCGAGTCGCCCCGCTCGTAGAACTTCACCGGGTGGGTGACCGGGCGCGGCTCGCCCAGCAGGTCACCGGTCTCGGCGAGGATCCGGACGATCTCGCGCCGGGCGGCGGTGACCGTCAGCCCGGCGAAGGGCGCGTACGCCGCCTCGGGAACGCCGGCCGGGCGGTCCGGCAGGAAGCGCCCGTCGCGGCCGAGCGCGACGCGGGTGGGCAGGCCCAGGTCACGCCACCAGACGACGTCGGTCAGGTCGCCGAAGGTGCAGACCATCGCGATGCCGGTGCCCTTGTCCGGGTCGGCGAGCGCGTGCCCGTACACGGGGACCTCGACGTCGAAGAACGGCGTGCGGACGGTCGTGCCGACCAGCGGGTGGTCCGGCGGGCAGACCAGCGCGACGCAGGCCGGCAGCAGCTCGGGCCGGGTCGTGTCCACCTCGACCGGACCGCGCGCGCCGTGGAAACGCAGCCGGTGGAAGGCGCCGGGCCGCTCCCGGTCCTCGACCTCGGCCTGCGCGACGGCCGTGCGGAAGCCGACGTCCCACAGCGTCGGCGCCTCGGAGGTGTACGCCTCGCCGCGCGCGAGGTTGTCCAGGAACGCCCGCTGCGACACGGCCTGCGCCTTCGGCCCGATCGTGGTGTACGTCATCGCCCAGTCGACGGAGAGCCCCAGCCTGCGCCACAACGCCTCGAACGCCTTCTCGTCCTCGACGGTCAGCCGGCCGCACAGCTCGACGAAGTTGCGCCGGGACACCGCGACGGCCGGCTTCGACGGCGTCGCGGGCGGCTGCCACCCCGGGTCGTACGGCAGTGCCGGGTCGCAGTAGACGCCGTAGACGTTCTGGACCCGCCGCTCCGTCGGCAGCCCGTTGTCGTCCCAGCCCATCGGATAGAAGACCGTCTTGCCCCGCATCCGCTGGAAGCGCGCGACGACGTCGGTGTGCGTGTACGAGAAGACGTGCCCCATGTGCAGCTCGCCCGATACGGTCGGCGGAGGCGTGTCGATCGCGTATACGTCGGCGCGCTCCTTCGAGCGGTCGAACGCGTACGTGCCCTCCTCCTGCCAGCGGCGCGCCCACTTGTCCTCGAGCCCGTCCAGCGACGGCCGCTCGGGCAGGCCGGCGCGCGCGGTCCCTGCCGTATCAGTCATGCGGTCAGGCTACGGCTCTCCTCGGGCTCCAGCAGCTGCGTTTCCTTCCGGAGCCGGGCGCACGACGCGTCGAACCCGGCGACGGCCTGCTGGATCCGGACCAGCAGCCCGTGCAGGCCGGCGTCGCGGATCTCCATGCTCTGCTCCCGGCCGCCGGCGCGGAGCCCGATGGTGGCGCGGGCGTCCAGCAGGATCGTCACCTGGCCGAAGTGCCGGTAGGCGACGGCGACGAAACGCCCGCTGCGCAGACGGCAGGCGAGCGTGGTGTCGGTGAAGACGACGACGGTGTTGCCGAGGAGGCCGGGACCGACCACCGCATGACGCACGGGCGTACCCCGGTCCAGACCGGCGCGGTCGCAGATCTGCTCGGCGGTCCATCTGGCCCGGCCGCGGACCGGTATGGCCGAGACGAGGTCGTCGACGAGGAGGTCGACCGCGGCGACCGACGCGTGCGAAGCCACTCCCAGCAGCGCGTTCGCCCGCGGGTGCAGGCCGGCCTCGCCGAGGACCGCCGCCAGCGCGCACACCCGGGCCAGGGGCGACAGCGCGCGCAGGGCCGCGGTCAGCCGGCCGGCGTCGCGGTGCCGGCCGGCGGTCTCGAGCAACCTGAGCAGCTCCAGCTGGGTGGCTGCCGTACCGGTGGCGGCGATCGTCGTGGTCAGGTCGGGGGCCACGTCGAGGACGCGGAGGACGTCCGGCGCCGCCCGCCTGCCGAGCGCGTCGTACAGCGCCTGCCGGGCGGCGGGCTCGGCCAGCTCGATCAGACTCCCGACGCATCCGGCCGCATCCCCGAACGCCCCGGAGAACGCCGCGTCGATCAGCGAGGGCGGAATCGGCAGCGAGCCGCGGAGGTGCCGCAGGACGGTTCCGCGAGCCGGCTCCGGAAGCCCGCGCAGGCACAGGGAGACCGCGGGTTCGCGTAACGCCTCCGGGTCCACGTCGTCCGGCAGCGCGCTCAGCGCCCAGGCCATCGCCTCGGGCGGCAACCGGGCGGCAAGCTCCACGATCTGCGGGGGCGTACGCTGCGCGAGGATCGGCCGGGCGAAGCGGCGTAAGTCGCCCGGCAGCGCCGCGAGGACCTCCGCCGACAGGCCCCGGTCGAGCACCAGGCGGGCGTACGCCTCGTGCCCCGTGCCGGCGAATTCCGCGACGATCGCGGCCACCTCTGCCGGCGGCCGGGCGGCCGCGTGTTCGAGCAGACTGTGCGCCTCCATGGGCAGGCCGGCGTCGTGCAGGGCCACCACGGTGCGCACGGTGCTGCCCGGTGGCCGCGACTGCAGTGCCCCGAGCATCAGCCGGCGGACCGCGGCCTGGTGCGGCAGGGTGTAGAGCTCGAGGGTCGCGTCGAGCAGCTCCTGATCGTCGAGATGCGCCAGCTGCTCGGCGGGACCGGCCGGTGCCTGGGCGGTCCACAGTGCATCGAGCAGGCCCACGCGCCGGCGCAGACCGCGGTGCCGGGCCGCCATCAGGTCGACGAGGTGGCCGGCCTGGTGCTCGCGGCCGGCCCGGTGCATCGCGGCGGCCAGCCGGGCCGCGGTGGCCGCCGGCCGCGCCGCGACGAGCCCGGCCACCCCCTCGTAGAACATGAATGCCGCCTGCTCCTGACCCGCATCGCGCAGAGCGTCGGCAAGCTGCACCGTCCGCCGGGCCGGGAAGCCGGCGCCGAGCCGGGCCAGCAGGGCGGCGACGCGGTCCCGCAGGCCGGCGGTGACCAGCGCGACGAGCAGCGCGATCAGCTGCCGGGGCCGGTCCGTCCGGGCCTCGACCGCCGCGTCCAGCAGGGCGTCGACCAGGTCGGCGTGGTCGCTGTCGAGCAGCTGCGCGGCAAGGGCCGTGATGCGGTCCGCCGGTTGCCCCGCGCAGGCCGTCAGCAGGCGGCCGATCTGCTCGCTCTGACCGGTCTTGCGGAACGCCTCGACGAGTACCACCAGCGACGCGGGCCGCCGTCCCGCCGCTCCCGCCAGGACCGCCCGGGCCTGCGCCACGGCTCCCGCCCGGGTGACCTCGTCGACGACGGCGGCCACGCCCTGTTCGGCTCGCCACGTGCCGACCGCCCGCAGCAGACGCTCGGCGGCGCCGGTGTCCTGGCTGCTCAGCCGGGCGATCAGCTCCCGCAGCCGGGCCGGCGGCAGGTGCAGCGAGCGTTGCTCGTGCTCGCCCAGCGGGGCCTGCCCGGCCGGGCCGGTCCGGCCGTGGTCGGCGAGGCCGACGTTGCGGACCAGCGCGATCCGCCCGCCCTCGTCGCTGGACCGTTGCTGGGGCGTCGGCCGTCCCGCCGCCTCCAGCGCGCTGCGGATCCGGGGATAGAGGGTGGTGAAGTCCAGGACGTCCGGGCCGCCGGGCACGCCGTCGCGGACGGCCTGCACGAGGGCGCCGGTGAAGGCGGTGAGCGGCTCGGTGGGCGGTGCCAGCGCCACCGCGTTCTCCGCCACGGCGGTCATCAGATAGGTGCCCTCGATGCGGACCCGGTCGCCGATCTCGGCGCCGGCGCTCATGCCGGGCATCATCGCCATGCCGGCGTAGCAGCAGTCGAGCAGGACGACCTTCGCCTTGGGTCCCGGGTGGTCCATGATGACGCGGCGGATGTCGTCGTAGCGCACGGCGTGCCACCACCGGTCCAGGGCCCCGTGCTCCAGGGCCAGGTAGAGGTCGTAGGCGTCGGGGCGCAGGATGCCGTGGCCCGCGAAGTAGAACACCAGCGCGTCCGACGCCTCGCCCGCGGCCCTGGCGAGCGCGTCGAGCACCGCGGCGGGATGCTCCGGGTCGACGAGCCGGACGCAGTGCTCCTGGGGCAGGCCCCAGAACCGCTCGTCGGTGAGGATGCTCGCGACCTCGTCGACGTTCGCGGCGACCGTGGGCAGTGGCTCCAGCTCCCGGTACCGCGAGGAGCCCACGACGACCGCGCGGGACTTGGCGGCGTCAGGCAGCATGCCCGCGGTCGGACAACGCCTTCGTCAGTCTGCCCAGCGTCTCGGGGTCGTCGATGACGACGGTGACGGATCCCAGCGTCACGGTCATCGACGGCGCCGTACGTCGGCTGCGCCGCCAGTTCGCGTACGCCATCAGGACGTTGGCGATGCCGGTGGCGCTGCTGATGACGACGCCTATCGTCGCCACCGCGTTCATCGAGCCGTCGCGGGCCGGCGTGGCCCGGACCGGGCCGTGCCGGGCGACCTCGGGGGTCCTGCGCAGCCACGAGCAGAGCGAGAGCAGGGCCGGTGCGTCGGAGTCCGCCGAGATGGTGAGCAGAGTGCCGGTGTCGTCCATCGGTGTGGTCCCCGTCCTCACGTGCCGTTGGGAATCAAGGGCGTGGTCCAGGAGGATCCGGCCGGCCACTCCTGCGCCGCCGGGCCGATGCGGATCACCGGCACGGGTTTGCCCACCGGCCAGAGGTCGTTGCCCGGCTGCTCCTGGAAGTACAGCGCGCCCGACGCGGCGGGTATCCGGTCGGTGCTCGAGCCGAAGAGCGCGTTGCGGACGTCCTCCGGCGTCGGGGTCTCCGGGACCGCCGGAGCGCTGCCCCGGGCGGCGTTGCGCTGCGCCTTGGCCGCCGCGTCCCGCCGGGCGGCCCACACGGCGGCCACGACCGCGTCCCGGTGCATGATCGCGTAGCCGCTGCGCAGGTCGTCCGCGGAGAAGCCCAGGCCGTCGGGTTCCGCGGCGGTGAACAGCCGCGCGAAGGCCGCGTAGTGGGCCGGCGTCCCGGGCGCGTTCGCCGCCCAGGCGAGCGGGTCGGTGGACGAGGCGTCCAGCACGCCGACACGTGCGTCCGCCAGCTGGTCGCCGGCGATGGTGAGACCCGTCGCGCCGGTCGCGATCACGAGCGGGCGTACCTTCTTCTGGCACTGGCCTCTCGTGCCGAGGGCGTCGACGAAGGTCGGCAGGTCGCGGTTGCGTCCGCTGTAGAAGACGATGTCGGGGTCCACCGCGCAGAGGCTCCGGACGATGTCCGAGAACAGCTGCGGCGTGCCGAACGACGGGGGCTTGCTGCCGTTGAACGCGTGGTTGTGGTCGTTGAGCTGGTAGCCGGTACCGAAGGCCGCGACGAACCCCTGCTTGAGCTGCTGCACGTAGCTGTCTTCGGGATTGCGGTCCCACACCAGGAACCCGGTGCGGACCTCCGGCCGCCGGCTCAGGTAGGCGCTCAGCGCCGCGGTGTACTGCTGGTTCGGCGGCGAGATCTTGAACAGCCACGGCGCCACCATGTCGTCGGCGGTGATGACCGCCCCGATGCTCGGGATGCGCAGCTCGCTGAGCCGCAGGCCAGCCAGCCGGGTCTGCGGCACGCTGATGCTCATGCCGGTCACGGCGACCAGCGGATGCGGTCCCTCCTTGAGCCTGCCGAGCTCCTCGACCACCGTCGACCAGGCGCTCTGGTCGGTGCCCTCGTTCGCCAGCACCAGCTGGAACAGCGGCGTGGGGTCGCCGAGCTCGGAAGCCCGGCCCGCGTTCGCCTGGCGCTGGGCGGCGTACGCGCCCTGCAACGAGTGCAGGATCTCGGCGCCGGACATGGCGCCGCCGGGTGCCGCCGTCATCGGCATGAACACCGCGATCCGCACGTACGGCTTGCCGCCCGGTCGCCCGGCCTGCTCGCGGACCCGGAGGTTCTCCGCGACGATCCTCGAGACGACGCCGTTGACCGCCGCGTCGCGGGAGCCGAACGGAAGGTCCTGCTCGACGATCCACCCGACGCACTCGACGCCGGCCGAGGTCGCCGCCGGCACCAGCTTGAACCCGGTTCCGGCCGGCGCCGTCAGTCCCGGGCAGGACGCGGCGGCGGCCGGGCGGCCGGCGTCGCGGTGCGTGATCGCATACCCGCCGGCGGCCACGGCGACGACCAGCAGGGCGACCGCGACGTAGCTGAGCACGCGCCGCCCGTTCCCGGCGGAAGGTGGATCCTCCACGGTCATGACTTCCACTGCCGCTCCTCGACAAGCTGGGCGATCGGCCCCAGAGTCAAGCAGTGATGAGCGCCGTTACGACGGACAGGTCGTCTTCATGACACCGCAAGGAGTAACCTGCTCGTGCTCCAGCAGCCAGGTCTTGACCGCCAGACCCCAGCGGTATCCGCGCAGCGTGCCGTCCGTGCCCAGCACCCGGTGGCAGGGCACGAACAGCGCCGCCGCGTTGCGCGCGCAGGCGGTGGCCGCCGCGCGGATCGCGGCGGGCCGGCCGGCCAGCTCCGCGAAGCCGGTGTAGGTCAGCGGCGCGCCCGGCTTGATCTCGCGCATGACCCGCCAGGCGTGGGCCAGGAACGGCCCGCCGGTGTGCTGCTCGACCACCACCCCGTCGATCGCGGTGAGATCGCCGTCGAGATAGGAACGGACCGCGTCGCCCACCGGCCCCGGCGACGCTGCGGGCCGCGTCTCCTCCCGCAACCTCTCGTGTACGAGCGCAAGCAGCTGACCCACATCCGCGGTGAATCCGGCGGCCCGCACCGCCCCGGCGTCGCTGACGACGTAGGTGAACGGGCCGGCCGGGGTGCCGACGGTCGTGTACTCCATCATGCTGATCTCCAAAGTCGCATCAGGGCGTAGGAGCGCCAGGGCCGCCACCGTTCGGCGTGCGCGGCCAGCGCCGGGGGATCGGACGGCAGGCCCAGCGCGCGAGCCCCGCGCTGCACCGCCACGTCGGTGGGGAGGAAGACGTCGGGGTCGCCGATGGCGCGCATCGCCACGTATCCGGCGGTCCACTCGCCGACGCCGGGAAGCTCGCGCAGCCGGGCGACGGCCTCTTCCCGGTCGGCGCCCGGCTCCAGGTCCAGCTTGCCGTCGGCGACCGCCTCGGCCAGCGCCCGGATGCTCCGCCGGCGGGCGGCCGGCATCCGGAACGCGTCGTCGCCCAGGGCGGCGACGGCCTCGGCGGTGGGGAAGCCGCGCAGCTCGGCGGCGGGTGCCGGCGCTCGGCGAGCCCCGGATGCCGGTGCCGTGCCCGCGGTGTCCGGACCGAGCAGGCGGCCGAGCGTGGTGCGGGCGCCGGCGACCGAGACCTGCTGGCCGACGATCGCCCGTACGGCCATCTCGAAACCGTCGACCGCGCGCGGCACCCGTACCCCCGGCTCGGTGTTGATCTTCTCGGTGAGCGCGGGATCCGCGGCCAGCGTGCCGTCGACGGCGACCGGGTCCGCGTCGAGGTCGAACAGCCGGCGGCAGCGGGCCACCGCGGGCGCCAGATCCCGCACGTCCGCCAGCCGCAGCGTCGCGGAGACGAAGCGGTCGGCCGGGGTCAGCGCGACCGTCGCGCTTCCGTGCGGCAGATGCAGACCGCGACGGTACGTCGACCCGTCGCGTTCCTCGACCCCGGGCAGCGCCCGCGCGGCGAGAAAGTCCAGCAGCGCCCCGGCGTGCAGCGGCGCCCGGTACGCCAGCCGCAACGCGATCGTGCCCGGCTCGCCGTGCCGTGCCGTGCGGCGTTCGCGCAGGGCGCTCGGCGAACGGGCGTACACCTGCAGGATCGTGTCGTTGAACTGCCGGACGCTGCCGAACCCGGCGGCGAACGCGATGTCGGCGAGGCCCAGGTCGGTCGTCTCGATGAGGATGCGGGCGGTCTGCGCGCGCTGGGCGCGGGCCAGCGCGAGCGGCCCGGCGCCCAGCTCGGCGGTGAGCATGCGGTGCAGGTGCCGTTCCGTGTAGCCGAGCCGTCCGGCGAGGCCGGGCACCCCCTCGCGGTCGACGACCCCGTCGCCGATGAGCCGCATGGCCCGGCCCACGACGTCCGCGCGGACGTCCCACTCGGGCGAGCCCGGTGCGGCGTCGGGCCGGCAGCGGCGGCAGGCCCGGAACCCGCCGCGCTGCGCGGCGGCCGCGCTGGGCAGGAACGTCACGTTCTCCCGCTTGGGTGTGACGGCCGGGCAGGACGGGCGGCAGTAGATGCCGGTGCTGCGGACGGCCGTGTAGAACCAGCCGTCGAAGCGCTGGTCTCGGCTGTCGACGGCCCGGTAGCACCGCTCGAAGTCCAGTTCCATGCCGACGAGTCTGCCCCCGCCGGCCCCCGCGCGGCTGGCGGGATTCGGACATGAGCGTGGGCGTCTGGCGAGGGGGGTGGCCGCGGGCCCCGTAGACTGGCCTGTCGTGAGCCTTACCATCGGGATCGTCGGCCTGCCCAACGTCGGCAAGAGCACCCTCTTCAACGCCCTGACCAAGAACGACGTGCTCGCCGCGAACTACCCGTTCGCGACGATCGAGCCGAACGTCGGCGTCGTGGGGCTGCCCGACGAGCGGCTGACCAAGCTGGCCGAGGTCTTCGGCAGCGAGAAGATCATCCCGGCGCCCGTCTCGTTCGTCGACATCGCCGGCCTGGTCCGCGGCGCGTCGAAGGGCCAGGGCCGCGGCAACGCGTTCCTCGCCAACATCCGCGACGCCTCGGCCATCTGCCAGGTCGTCCGCGCCTTCTCGGACCCCAACGTGCTGCACGTGGACGGCAAGGTCTCGCCCGCGGACGACATCGAGACGATCAACACCGAGCTGATCCTGGCCGACCTCCAGACGGTCGAGAAGGCCCTGCCCCGCCTCCAGAAGGAAGCCAAGCTCAAGAAGGACCGCGCCCCCGTCGTGGCCGCGGCCGAGGCGGCCTTCAAGCTCCTCAACGACGGCACCACCCTGTACGCCGGGGCCAAGGCGGCCGGCATCGACCTCGACCTCCTCGCCGAGCTGCACCTGCTGACGGTCAAGCCCTTCCTCTACGTCTTCAACGTCGACGAGGCCGAACTGGCCAACGCCGCCTTCCTCGACGAGCTGCGAGCCCTGGTGGCCCCGGCCGAGGCCGTCTTCATGGACGCGAAGATCGAGTCGGAGCTGATCGACCTGCCCGAGGACGAGGCGATGGAGCTCCTCGAGTCGACGGGCCAGACCGAGCCGGGCCTCAACCAGCTCATCCGGATCGGCTTCCAGACCCTCGGCCTGCAGACGTACCTGACGGCCGGCCCCAAGGAGGCCCGCGCCTGGGTCATCCCGATCGGCGCCACGGCCCCGGAGGCGGCCGGCGTCATCCACTCCGACTTCCAGCGAGGCTTCATCAAGGCGGAAATCGTCAGCTACGACGATCTGATCGAGGCAGGCTCGATGTCCGCGGCGAAGGCGGCGGGCAAGGTCCGCATGGAAGGCAAGGACTACGTCATGAAGGACGGCGACGTGGTGGAGTTCCGCTTCAACGTCTAGATCGGCTGCTCCTCAGCGGCGTCTCACTGGCTTGATGTGTACGGCAGGACCGGCGGGCCGGACCAGGTCGAGAAGATCAGGTGGGTCTGGACCCGCCCGACCTCCCGCCGGGCGGTGAACTCGTCGAGCACCAGGCGCTGCAGGTCGGCGCTGCTGCCGCAGGCGACGTGCACGATGAAGTCGTCGGAGCCGGTGACGTGGTGCAGGGCGCGGGTCTCCGGCAGGGACAGCACGTGCGCGACGAAGGGGTCGACCACGCCGCGGGCGTGCGGCTGCACCTGGACCATCAGCAGCGCCTCGACGTCCCGGCCGACCGCCGCCGGGTCGACCTGGGCGGCGTAGCCGGTGATGACCCCGGCGCGGCGCAGCCGGGCCACCCGGTCCAGGCAGGTGGAGGGCGCCACGCCGACGGCCGCGGCGAGGTCCTTGTTGGCGATCCGGCCGTCGTTCTGCAACAGGCGCAGAATGGCGACGTCAACCGGATCGAATTGCAGATCGGTGCCCATCCTCCGAAGATAATTCGGCGGTTCGACCGTTGTCTCGCCCTCCGCCCGACACTCAGCGCATGGAGCTCACCACCCGCGCCGTGCACGCCGGACGCGACGACCTGGTCGCGCAGGGGCTGCACGCCGTACCCCTGGACCTGTCCACGACCTACCCGGCCCGCGACACCCGCGCGGAGGCCGAGCGCCTCCACCTGCTCGGCACCGGCGCGGAGATCCCCGGCCTGCCGGTCTACGGCCGGATCGGCAACCCCACCGTGGCGCGCTTCGAGCAGGCCCTGGCCGAGCTCGAGGGCTGCGCCGCCGGGGTCGCCTTCGCCAGCGGCATGGCCGCGCTGTCCGCGTGCCTGCTCGCCGTCGCCGCGGCCGGCACCCCGCACGTGGTGGCGGTCCGCCCGCTGTACGGCGGCTCGGACCACGTGCTCACCACCGGCCTGCTCGGCACGTCCGTCACCTGGGCGACGCCGGACACGGTGCGCGAGTCGCTGCGCGCGGACACCGGCCTGGTCATCGTCGAGACCCCGGCCAACCCGACGCTCGCCACGGTGGACCTGCGCAAGCTGGCCGACGCCTGTGGCGACGTGCCCCTGCTGGTCGACAACACCTTCGCGACGCCGGTGCTGCAGCGGCCGGCCGAGTCCGGTGCCGGCATCGTGCTGCACAGCGCGACCAAGTTCCTCGGCGGTCACGGCGACGTGCTCGGCGGCGTCGTCGCGACGACGGACGAGTTCGCGGCGCGGCTGCGCCAGATCCGCTTCGCGACCGGGGGGATCCTGCACCCGCTCGCCGGCTACCTGCTGCTGCGGGGGCTGTCGACCCTTCCGGTACGCATGCAGGCGTCCTCGCGGACGGCCGCGGCGCTCGCCGAACGGCTCGCCGGCCACCCGGCCGTGACGAAGGTGCACTACCCCGGGTTCGGCGCGCTCGTCTCCTTCGAGGTCACCGGCGACCCGCACGAGGTGGTCGGCGCGGTGCGGCTGATCACCCCCGCGGTGAGCCTGGGCAGCGTCGACAGCCTCATCCAGCACCCGGCCTCGCTGACCCACCAGGTGGTCGACCCGGAGTCGCGGGCCGACGGCGGCATCGGCGACCAGCTGCTGCGCATGTCCGTGGGCCTCGAGGATGTGGACGACCTGTGGACGGACCTGTCGAAGGCGCTTGCGATGATCGACGGGTGACCGCCGACCGCGCCGCCCGGATCGCCTCCGAGATCTTCGCCCCGGCGGTCCTGGTGGCCGGTCTGCTGCTGGTGGTCGGCTGGCACGCCGGCGAGACCGCCGGCGTCTCCCGCTGGTGGGGCCTGCCCGGCGCGCTGTTCGCGGCGGGCATCCCCCTGGCGTACGTCGTGCGCGGCGTCCGCGCCGGCCGTCTGACCAACCACCACATCCCGGAACGGGAGCACCGCCGCGTGCCCCTGCTGTTCGGCATCGCCTCGGTGGCGGCAGGCCTGGTGGTCCTCCTCCTGCTCGGCGCGCCCCGCGACGTGCTCGCCCTGATGGCGGCGGGCGGCACCGGGCTGCTCGTGTTCACCGTGGTGACCCACTGGTGGAAGATGTCCATCCACGCCGGAGTGGCCGCGGGCACGGCCGCGACGCTGACCGCGGTGTACGGTCCGGCGGCGCTGCTCACCGTGCCGTTCGCCGTGCTGGCCTGCTGGGCGCGGGTCCGCCTCTCGGCACACACCGTTCCGCAGGTGATCGCCGGAGCGATCGTCGGCGCCGTCATCGCCGGCACGGTCTTCCCGGCGCTCCGGGCCGGCTGAGGTAGATCACGATTTGTACGGTCGGACCATGAACTCCTACGGACAAGCGACGGGCTCGGCGGCGCTGCAGGGACTGATGACCGGCGTGTGGGTGGCGGCCGGCGAGCTGTCACCGGCGAAACGCCGACTGGCACGGCTGGGCACGGTGGTGGCGGTGGCCGGCGCCGGAGCGGTCCGGGAACGGGTCTTCCCCGACCCCGCCCCCGCGCCCGCTCTGCCCGAGGCCGACGACACCGGAGAGCCGGAGGTGATCAGCAAGGCGAAGCTGATCGGCATCGGCGCGGGCGTGGCCGTCTCCGTCGCCGCGATGGTGGCCGGGCGCCGGCTGGAGAAGCGCTGGCTCGCGGCCCTGACCCGGGACGGGCACGCGCACCCGTACCGTGCTCTGGCCGTACGCCTGGGACTGATCTCGTTCGGCGCGACCCTGGCCCCCAACCTGATCCGCGTCCGGGAGGCCCGCCACGGCCGTTGACCTCAACCCAGGTGGAGGTCCTAGGTTGCGACGATGATCGCAATCCTGCGGCGGCCGTACACCCTGACCACCATCGGCGCCTGGAGCTCGGTCTTCCTCGCCGCGTTCGAGTCCCTGGCCGTCACCACGATCATGCCGGCGGTCACCGCCGACCTGGACGGCCGCGGCCTGTACGCGCTCGCCTTCTCGTCCACTCTGGCCGCCGGCGTGGTCGGCATGGTGGCGATCGGCTCGTGGGCCGACCGGCGCGGGCCCGCCGTGCCGCTGCTGGTCGCGACGGCGCTCTTCGTGGCGGGCCTGCTGGTCGCGGGCACGGCCGCCACCATGCCGGCCTTCGCCGCCGGGCGTTTCCTGCAGGGCCTGGGCGCCGGGGGTGAGACGGTCGCGCTCTACGTGCTGGTCGCCCAGGTCTACCCGCCGGCCCTGCACATCAAGCTCTTCGGTGCGTTCGCGTCGGCGTGGGTCGTACCGTCGATGATCGGGCCCTTCGCGGCCGGCCTGGTGACCGACGCGCTGAGCTGGCACTGGGTCTTCCTGGGCGTGGTCCTGCTGGTCGCGGCGGCGACCGCGCTGATCCTGCCGGCGCTGCGCGGCCGCGACCGCCCGCCCGCGGACCGGCTCCCGGCCTCTCCGGAGGACGTCCGCCGCATCGCCCGGGCCGCGGTCGTGGCCGCGAGTGTGGTCGCCCTCAGCTCCCTCGACGGGATCGACCGCGAGGTCGCCTTGCTGGTCGTTCCGGCGGCCCTTGCGCTCATCGCGCTCGCGATGCGCCGCCTGGTGCCCGCGGGCACCTACCGGCTGCGCCCGGGCCTGCCCGCCGCGGTCGCCCTCTGCGCGACCGCGGGAGGCGTCTTCTTCGGTACGGAGGTCTACCTGCCGTTGCTGCTGCACGACCGGTACGGCTTGCCGACCTGGCTCTCCGGCATCACCCTGACCGCCGGGGCGGTGGCCTGGGCGCTGGCGTCGGCGGTCAAGGCCCGGCTCGGCGAACGCACCGCCCCGGCCACGGCCATCCGCGTCGGCGCCCTGTTGCTGACGGCCGGCGCATCGGTCGAGCTGGCCACGGTCATCGTCGGTCTGCACCCGGCGGTGGCGGCGCTGGGCTGGTTCACGGCGGGCGCGGGGATGGGCACGCTGTATCCGCGGATCAGCGAGCTCGTCCTGG
Organism: Couchioplanes azureus; assembly: GCF_014648355.1. Taxonomy (GTDB): domain Bacteria; phylum Actinomycetota; class Actinomycetes; order Mycobacteriales; family Micromonosporaceae; genus Actinoplanes; species Actinoplanes azureus. The sequence goes on along the minus strand of NZ_BMQY01000001.1, from coordinate 561,468 downwards.
CCCGGTCGGCGCCGGCCGAGGCGGGCTTCAACACGGCGGCGAAGAGCATCGCGGACGCGGTGGGCGCGAGCGCCTCGCTCGCGGTGGCGGGCCTGCTGTTCGCCGTCGCTCCGTTCGCCGGGCCGTTCACCTTCGCCGTGGCACTGGGCGCGGTGACCGTGCTGGTCGCCGTGCGTGTGTCCAAGCCGCTACTCCCGGTAATCGCAAACTGAGCAATACGGGTGATCCACGCCCGGCCGAACGGGCACAGCCGTCACGCTCCGCTTTGAGCCAGGCCGACGAATACGTAGCGTTCCCGCGGCAGGGATCGATCCGCCCGGAGAACGAGGAGCAAGAATGCGCCGCATCGCCGCCATGCTGAGCACGGTGTCACTTGTCTGCGCAATCATGGTCGCCGCTGCCCCCGCACAGGCCGCGCCCGCGCAGGCCGCGCCCGCGTCGTCCGTCCCGTCGGCGTCCGCGCGGGCGGCCGCGGCACCCCGCACGGTGTACCTCACCTTCGACGACGGACCGTCCGCCACGTGGACGCCCCGGTACCTCGACGTGCTGAAGAAGTACGGCGCCAAGGCGACCTTCTTCACCACCGGGCAGAACGCCAAGGCGCACCGCAAGATCGTCGCTCGCATCCACCGCGAGGGACACCTGCTCGCCAACCACACGTGGAGCCACGCCGACCTCACCCGGCTGGGCAAGAGCACGGTGAAGAGCCAGCTCACCCGCACACAGACCGCCCTGGGCCGCTACAAGAGCGCCTGCATGCGGCCGCCGTACGGCGCCACCAACACATCGGTACGCCGCTGGACGAAGGAGGTCGGGCTGAAGACGGTGCTGTGGGACGTCGACAGCCGCGACTGGGAGAACTCCCAGACCGCGACCGCCATCTACCAGCGGGTCGTCCGCAACGTGCACAACGGCTCGAACGTCCTGATGCACGACGGCGGAGACTCCCAACGGGACTCCCTGGCAGCCCTCAAGCGGATCCTGCCGAAGCTGAAGAGCATGGGCTACACCTTCAAGGTCCTGCCGTACTGCTAGCCGCACCGCCGGAGGACGTCGCTTGACCGTCTTTGCCTGCGCCACCTGCGACGCTCCACTGACCGTTTCGCTGTCCCGGGTGGCTCTGCCCGACCACGCCGGCCAGAAGTACGGGCGCGGACTGCTCGGCGTCCTCATGGAGCCGGGCACGTACGCCGAGCGGCCTGCACCGGTCGGCCGCCCGTGGCGACGCGGGGCCGAGGCCGCCGCCGACGACCGGCATGTCTTTGTCACCCTGCGCGAGGGCCCGGTGGATACCGTGGCCGTCGCTCCCGGCGACACCCGGAACACCGTCCTGATCCCCGGCAGGCTGGACGGTGACTGCTGCGGCCTGGACGGCGCGAACGGCTCGAACATCGCCTGTGCCGGCTGCCGCACCCCGGTCGCCACCCGGATCGACGACTGCGGTCACTGGCAGGTGACCTGGCTGGACGTCCGCGCCACCCGCCGGATCCCCGAGCGGGCCGACACAGATCCGCCCACCGATTGGGCTGTCCTGCGGATGAGGCGCACCGGCCTGCGGTTGGTCGAGGAGCCGTGGGGGTGGCATCCGCTGTGGGAGGCCGCCGCCGGGGTCGCCCTCGCCCATGTGCTGGCCGCGTCGGACGGCCACCCCGTGACCGTGCCGGACGGCCCGGTCGCCGACGTCTTCCGCCGCTCTCTCGAGACCCTACTGAGGGCCGACCGGAAGCCTCGGAGCCTGACCCTGGCCGGCCCCGGACTGCCGCCGACCGAGGGCGATCTCGCGCTCGTGCCCAGGCATCCGGAGACCGGCGAGGTCTGGCGGCCGGCCGGGCCGGCCGTTGCGGTCCCGCTGTCCTACGAGGCATGGCATGGACTGTCTTTCCCGCAGGACCGGCCGCTGCTGGCCGGTGCCGGCGTCATCCCGCCCGAGATCACCGGGCGCGAGCGGCTCCCGTGCGGTCCGTTCCGCCCCGACGGCCGCTTGTGCGGCGCCCGGCTCGCCCGTCTTGCCGAAGTCCGCCGGCCGTGGCTGCGCGAGATCTACGAGCGGTACCAGCCGCTGTGGCTCGCCGATCCGTTCTAGGTCGCCCGAACGGGGCTCAGCAGGCGACCCAGGTGCGGTCCTTCTTCGACTTCCAGGTGCAGGTGTCGAGTTGCTTGCCCGCGGCGTTGCGCAGGGACGCGGTGTCGCCCGTGTTGTTCCAGACGTAGTTTCCGCTGCCCCAGTACCGGGTCCTGGCCTTGTCCGTGCCCTTGCCGGTGCGCAGCCAGAGGCGGCCTCCGTTGCCGGCGATGGAGACGCTGCCGAAGGTGTAGACGTGGTTCGACGTGTCTCGGATGGTGTAGCCGCGCAGGTTGACCGCTCGGCTTCCCGTGTTGACCAGGGAGATCCATTCCTCGTTGAGGCTGGCGTTGCTGCGGGTGTCCTTGCCCGGGGAGTCGTACTGGGCGCCGTGGAAGCGGAGTGGGGGTGTTGCCGCCGCGGTGGCGGGGCCGGCGGTGACGAGGGTGCCGGTGAGGACTGCCGCGGTCGTGGTGAGGATGCTGATTGTTCTGCGCACCGGAGCTCCAGGGATGTCGGTGTGGGGCGCGGACATTCTGGGCCGGGTCGGGCTCGGCCCGGTGTCGCATACCCGTCGGTCCGGCGGGCGGTCATCCTTTCGGGTGCGGCGGTGACGCTGGTGCCGCGCGCCGTCGGCCGCACAATGCTGTGGTGCTAAACCAGACATCTAGTGATTCCTGGCAGCATCTACTCGAAATGCCGCGAAAGTCTTTCTGGGCGCGCCTGCCCTTCGGCGTCCGGATGACCACGGCCGGCCTGGGCGTGCTCGCCCTGGTGGCCGGGACGGCGGGTGGGCTGGCCGCCATGACCGGTGACGAACAGGCCCGTGCGGTCACCGCCGTCAAACAGGAGGCCGCCGTCGCCGCGCCGCCGACGGTACCGGCCGAGCCACCGGCCGTGACCGCGGCGGATCCCGCCGGGCGGGCCGCCGACAAGGCGGTGGTGGGCGACGACCGTTCCGCGCCGGGCGAGGCCGACCGTACGGCGACGCGTGCCCCGCGCCGGGCGGAAGCGGACGAGCGCGGCGCGAAGTCCCCGGCGAAGCCCGCCGTGCCCGCGGCGCCGGCCGGGCCGGTGGTGCACACCGAGCGGGTCTCGGAGACGCACACCATCCCGTTCCAGACCCTGCTGGTCCGGGACCCGTCGCTGCCGCGGGGCAGCAAGCGGGTGCAGACCCGGGGCGTGCCGGGGGAGCGGGTGCTGCACTACGAGGTGACCTACACCGGTACGGAGGAGACGGCGCGGCGGCTGATCGCGTCCACCGTCACCCGGGAACCGCAGCACCGGGTCATCGCGTTCGGCAACCGCCGGGACTCCGGTGACGGCCACAGCGGGCGGGACCGCGACCGGGACCGCTGGTGCGGCGGCGACCGGGGCGAATGCGCGCCGGCCGGACGCGTCGCCGTGTGCAGCGACGAGACGATGCCGGAGGAGGAGAAGCTCCTCGACCGGCACCTGGGCCTGCTCAGCGCGGAGGACCTGAACGCCCTGGACCTGACGCTGCCCTGCGACGAGGTGCCGGCGCCGGCCGAGAAGCCCGAGGCCGAGACCCCCGGGAGGACCTGAGCGGGGGAGGATGGCGGCGTGACGGTGAACGATGCACGGCTGCACGAGCTGGCGGCGCGTCTGGTGGCGGTGCCCGGAGTGGTCGCCGTGCTGCTCGGCGGCAGCCGCGCGCGAGGCACGCACACTCCGACTCCGACACCGACCTCGGGCTCTACTACCGTCCCCCGCTGGATGTCGCCGCGCTCGACGCCCTCGCCCGCGAGGTGGCCGGGCCGCATGCCCGGGTCACCGCGCCCGGCGAGTGGGGGCCGTGGGTGGACGGTGGCGGGTGGCTCACCGTGGACGGCGCCGCCGTGGACTGGATCTACCGCGACCTCGACCGGGTCACCCGGGCGGCCGAGGACGCCGAGCGCGGCCGGTACGCGTTCCACGCCCAGGCCGGGCACCCGCTGGGCGTCGCGGACTTCGCGTACGCCGGGGAAGTGGCTCTGGGGGTGATCCTGGCCGACCCCTCCGGCGAACTGTCGGCGCTGCGGTCGCGCACCCTGGCCGTCCCGCCGGCGCTGCGCGAGGCGCTCGTGGCCGGCCTCTGGGAGGCCGACTTCCTGACCGGCGTGGCGCGCAAGGCGGTGTCCCGCGGCGACTCGTCCTACATCGCCGGCTGCCTGTTCCGCATCGTCGGCGTCTGCGCCCACGCCCTGCACGGCGCGGCCGGGCGGTGGCTGATCAACGAGAAGGGCGCGGTGGCCGCGGCGGCGGCGCTGCCCGGTGCGCCCGAACGGTTCGCCGGGCGGGTCGACGAGCTCTTCGCCGGTGTGGACGGCGATCCCGTGCACCTGTCGGCGGCCCTGGACGCGGCCGCGGACCTCGTTCTGGAGACGGCCGACGCGTGCGCCATGATGTCGCGATGACCGCCGATGAACCCACCATCCTCGCCACCAGCGCCGGCTTCGAGCGGGGCGAGCACGGACTCTTCGACCTGCGCCCCGGCCCGATCCATCACTTCGCCGCCGAGCTGGCGAACGCCGGGACCGACGCCAAGTTCTGCTTCCTGCACCAGGCCACCGGTGACCCGGAGAACTGGATCGGTGCCACCTACGCGGCCTTCGCGAAGACCGGTTACCGGGCGTCGCACCTGCAGCTCTTCCCGATGCCGAACCACGAGGACATCCGCGCGCACCTGCTGGACCAGGACGTCATCTGGGTCAACGGCGGCAGCGTCGCCAACCTGTGCGCGGTGTGGCGGGTGCACGGCCTCGAGGAGATCCTGCACGAGGCGTGGCAGGCGGGCGTGGTGCTCGGTGGCGTCTCCGCGGGCTCGATCTGCTGGCACGTCGGCGGCAGCACGGACAGCTACGGGCTGAAGCTGCGCGGGTTCACCGACGGGCTGGGGTGGCTGCCGTACAGCAACGGGGTGCACTACGACGCCGAGGAGCAGCGCCGTCCGATGATGCACAAGCTGATCGGCGACGGGACGCTGCCCGACGGGTACGCGACCGACGACGGCGCCGGTCTGGTCTATCGCGGCACCCGGCTCGCCGAGGTGGTGGCCGACAAGGAGGGCCCGCGGGGCTACGAGCTGAAGCGGGCAGCGGGCGGCTCGGTCACCGAGACGCCGCTGCCCACCCGCGTGCTCAAGTACGGCTAGGGGAGCGTCCACCGCTGGTTGGCGGCGCCGTGGCAGTCCCAGATGTGGACCTGCTGGCCGTCGACCGGGCGGTTGGCGCTGACGTCGAGGCAGCGGCCGGACTGCGGGTTGCGGATCGTGCCGTCCGGCTGGGCCGCCCAGGTCTGGGCGCCGGTGCCGTTGCACGTCCACAGTTGCGTCCGGGTGCCGTTGGCCGTGCCGCCGCCGGCGACGTCCAGGCACTTGCCCAGCGCCTTGACGGTGGCGCCGGGCGTGACGGTCCAGGTCTGCGCGGCGGTCCCGTTGCACGTGTAGAGCTGGACCTTCGTGCCGTCGGCCGTACCCGCGCCGGCGACGTCGAGGCACTTGCCCGCCAGGCCGACGACCGGTCCCGTGCGCGGCGGCTGCGGGCCGCCGAGCTCCTTGACGCGGACGTTGCGGAAGGACACCTCGTCGCCCGCGCCGTGGTTCTGCAGGCCGATGTGCCCGGCCAGGGACCGCGCCGGGTCGGCGTTGGTGAAATCGTTGATCTTCCGGCCGTTCAGGAAGATCTGCAGGCGCTCGCTCTCGACCAGAAGCTCGAAGGTGTTCCACTCGCCGGGCGGGTTCAGCGCGGCGTCGCGGGCGGCGAGGTCGGCCGACTTGAACCCGTACACGGCGCCGGTGGTGCGGTCGGGCGCGTCCGTGGCGTCGATCTGCACCTCGTAGCCGTTGTTCACCGCGGACCACGGGTCGTCCGAGGGCGGGAAACCGAGGAAGACGCCGGAGTTGTCGTCGCCGGCCAGCTTCCAGTCCAGCTTGAGCGAGTAGCTGGTGAACTGTGCGGCGCTGTACCAGAACAGGCCCATGCCGCCGGTGGAGGTCAGGGTCGCGTCCGTGTTGGTGAAGCCGCCCGGACCGGCCTGCGACCAGCCGGTCGTCGCGCCGTCGTAAAGCTTCGCGTAGCCGGTCTCGGGGCGGCAGTCGGCGTTGGTCCGGCCGGCCGCGTAGCGGATGCCGCCGAGCAGGTGGGCGCGGAAGGCGGGATCGGCGTACGACTCCCGCGTGTGCCCGCCGCCGGTGTAGAAGGAGCGGCCGGCGTCGAGGGTCTTGCACCACGCGTGCGGGTGGTCGGCGCCCATCCGGCCTCCGGAGTACGTGCTCTCGTCGAGCGTGGCCAGCACATGCGCGGTCGAGCGGGCGTTGGTGCGGTAGTCGTACCACTCGTCGGTGCGGTTCCAGCGTTGCGGCAGGTGGGCGGTCGCCGCGTGCGCCCGGTCCTCGAGCACCACGGTGGCGGGCTGGATCGCCGGGTGGGAGGCGAACCAGGCACCGACGAGCTCGCCGTAGAAGGGCCAGCCGTACTCCGTGTCGGCGGCGGCGTGCACGCCCGCGTACCCGCCGCCGCCGCGGATGTAGCCCTCGAAGGCGGCCTGCTGGGCGGTGTCGAGGACGTCACCGGTGGTGTTGAGGAAGACGACCGCCTCGTAGCCGGCGAGGCCGGCGGCGGTGAAGACGGCAGGGTCCTCGGTCGCGGTGACCGAGAAGCCGTGCTGGGCGCCGAGGTCGCGGACGGCCTGGGTGCCGGCCGCGATGGAGTCGTGCCGGAAGCCGGTGGTCCGGGAGAAGACCAGCACGTCGTACGGGTCGTCGGCGGCCACCGCCGGCGCCGGGATCAGGAGCAGGGCGGCGAGCAGTTTGCCGATCATGGCAGCACCCACTTCTGGTTGGCCGCGCCGTGGCAGTCCCAGATGTGGATCTGCTGGCCGTCGGCGGGATTGTTGGCGGAGACGTCGAGGCAGCGCCCCGACTGCGGGTTGCGGATCGTGCCGTCGGCCCGCGCGGACCAGGCCTGGGCGCCGGTGCCGTTGCACGTGTAGAGCTGGGCCCTGGTGCCGTTCGCGGTGCCGCCCCCGGCGACGTCGAGGCACTTGCCGAGGGCCTTGATCGTGCTCTCGGGGCTGACCGTCCAGGTCTGCGCCGCGGTGCCGTTGCACGTGTAGAGCTGGACCTTCGTGCCGTCGGCCGGGGAGCCCCCCGCCACGTCCAGGCACTTGCCGGCCAGGCCCCGGATCGCCCCGGTGCGCGCGGTGCCGGCGCCGTCGAGGGTGAACGCGTCCACGTCGAACAGGGCGCCCGCCCCGCCGGAGAAGGTCAGATAGAGCGTGCCGCCGGCCGCCGGGGCGCCGCTGATCGTCCCGGTCACCTCGGTGAACGTCTCCCAGCTCCCGGTCACCGGGACCGTCGCGGACCCGAGCACGGTGCCGGTCGGCGAGCCCGTCCGGAGTTGCAGGGTGCCGCCGGTGCCGCCGGAGGAGACCCGGGCGGTGAAGGAGACGGCCTTGTCCAGCCGGTACGGCTCGAACGAGACCCAGTCGCCGTGGTGGATGTTGCCGACCGTCCTGCCGCCCTCGGCCTGGGCCTTGGTGATCGGGGTGACGCCGGAGGCCGCCTTGTAGTGCTCCGCCTGGCGGTGCCGCGGCTGGAGGATGTGCTGGGTGTGCGTGGTCAGGCCGCCGGCGTCGGTGTACTCGGCGTCGAAGACCGCGAAGATGTTCGCCGCCGAGTCGTGCTCACCGTCGACCGGGATTCCGATCGTGCCGGTGCAGCCGGTGCGCGAGGTGATCTGGTGTCCGTGGTTGTCGTGGCCCAGGACGTAGGTCATCGTGACCTTGGCGCAGTCGATCGACGTGTCCTCCGGGTCGGTGACCGTGACGGTGAACGGGATGGAGTCGCCGTAGGTGAACAGGGAGCCGGCGGGCGGGTCGGCGATCCGTACCGTCGGAGCGGTGTTGCCGACCGTGACCGTTACGGTCGCGGTGCCGGTGAGGCCCTCCGCGTCGGTGACCGTCAGTGTCGCGGCGAACGTGCCGTTGCGGGTGTAGGTCTTCGTCGGGTTCGCCGCCGTCGAGGTGGTGCCGTCGCCGAAGTTCCACGAGTAGGTCAGCCCGCCCCCCTCCGGATCCGACGAGCCCGCCGCGGAGAACGTCACGGTGAGCGGTGCCTGCCCGGAGGTCCGGTCGGCGCCGGCCACCGCGGTCGGTGCCCGGTTGGCCCCGCCGAGATAGTCGAAGCGGTAGAGCGCCGAGTTCTCGTCGCCGTTGAAGTAGCCGGTGCCGTAGTCGAGGACGTACAGCGCGCCCTCCGGGCCGAAGGCCATGTCCATGACCTGCTTGCCCGCCCAGGGGAACGCGGAGATCTGGCCGGCCGAGCCGTCCGCGCCGACGTGGATCGGCTTGATCCAGCCCCGGCCCAGCTCGCCGGCGAAGAAGTGCCCGTCGAGGGCGGCCGGGAACTTCGTCGGCGAGGCGAGGCCCGGGTCGAAGCGGTAGACCGGGCCGCCCATCGGGGACTCCGAGCCGGTGCCGAACTCCGGCGGGGAGCCGGCGTCGCCGCCGTACTTGATCCAGGCCGGGCGGGCCGGTGGCAGCTTGGCCTGGCCGGTGTTGCGGAACGAGTTGTTGAGCGGACCGTTGGCGCAGTCGTACTTCGGCCCGGTGCTGTTGGTGGCGAAGTTCCACTCGTTGTAGGTCTCGGTGGGGGTGTTGGTGCCCGTGCAGTACGGCCAGCCGTAGTTGCCCGGGCTCGTGATCCGGTTGAACTCGACCTGGCCACCCGGTCCGCGCGCGGGATTGGTGGCGCCCGCGTCGGGTCCGTAGTCGCCGAGGTAGACGACGCCGGTGGCCCGGTCGACGCTCATCCGGAACGGGTTGCGGAAGCCCATCGCGTAGATCTCGGGCCGGGTGCCCGCGGTGCCGGGCGGGAACAGGTTGCCGGCCGGGATGGAGTACGACCCGTTGGCGTTCACCTTGATCCGCAGCACCTTGCCCCGCAGGTCGTTGGTGTTGCCGGCGCTGCGCTGCGCGTCGTACCCGGGATTGCGGTTGGTCCGTTCGTCGAGCGGCGAGTAGCCGGCGGAGTCGAACGGGTTGGAGTCGTCGCCGGTGGACAGGTAGAGGTTGCCCGCCGCGTCGAAGTCGATGTCGCCGCCGACGTGGCAGCAGAGGCCACGGTCGGCCGGCACGTCGAGGACGTCGACCTTGCTGGCGGTGTTCAGGCTGAAGTCGGCGTTGAGCGTGTACCGCGACAGCCGGTTGACGCCCTGCCAGGACGTCCAGGTGGTGCCGCTGGCCGGGGCGTCGCCGGAGGGCGTGGCGAGCGGCGGCGCGTAGTAGAGGTAGATGTGCCGGTTGGTGGCGAAGCCCGGGTCGACGCCGACGCCCTGCAGGCCTTCCTCGTCGTGGCTGTAGACGGCGACCGTGCCGATGACGGTGGTGGTGCCGTTCGCGTCCGTGCGCCGCAGCGTCCCGTTGCGCGCGGTGTGCAGCACGGACCGGTCGGGCAGGACGGCGATCGCCATCGGCTCGCCGACCTCGGCGACGCCCTTGGCGAGGGTCACTTGCTGGTAGTCGTCGGGATCGATGTCATGCGCCCGCGCGGGGGCGGACACGGCGGTGAGCAGGGCGGCCGCCGTCACGGCCAGCACCGCGGCCGATCGAAGTCTTGACATGTATGAATGTCTAGCGACTTCTGACGTTGCTGTCCACGCTTTAGGTCTCCATGGACGCACTTTCGTCCATGGCGACAAAAGTCGCCGTCAGGCGGCGTAGTGCAGGATCACGTTGTGCACGTGGTGGGTCTTCTCGGAGCCACGGAACTCGACCTCGTAGACGTGCTGGCCGACGGTGATCGCGATGGTGCCGGTGGAGAAGTACTGACCGGCCCAGCTCTTGTTGCTCACCACGCTCACGCTGCTGATCTTCGAGTACGGAATGCTCGTGATCGCGAAGCGCTTGCCGACGAAGGACTTGTCCTGGATGATCACTCGGCGGTCGGTGAGGCCGATGAAGCCGGTGCCGACGCCGACCGCGTCGTAGACCGCGATGATCTGCTCACCTTCGAGGAGGCCGGACGCGATCTGCTGGTACTGACCCTTGCTGTCGTAGACCGGTGCCGTCATGGTGCCGAGGCTAGCGAGCGGGCGCTACCGTGGCCCGACGACCGTGCGGTAGGCGTCCTCGATCCGGGCGGCCAGGGTGACCTCACCGTCGGTGATGGCCCCGCCGTCCGACGCGCCGAGCAGGATCTGGGTGTGACCGTTCGCGCGCTGGATGCGCGGCCGCAGGCGCAGGGTGTCGGCGGCGACCTTGATCCGCTCGGTCAGGGCGGCGTGCTGGCTGTCGTCGCAGGGGAGGACGCGTTTGAGCTGGACACCGTCCCGGGTCCAGCCGCCCAGCACCGCGAGTGCGTCGGTCAGGTAATCGGGGCGGGCGCCCCGTGTCTTCCTGCCCCGCATGGCCCACCTCCCAGGCGTCGTTGCCGGCTTGTGGCCAAACTGTCGCCATGTCGTCATGTCAGTGCCCACAGTGTGGTCCGCACTGTCAACGATGTCCACGCCCACATATCCGTGTTCTCGTGACGATCGGGACGCATCGCTCAACCTGTTCGGTCAAGATTTGTGGCACGCTCTAGGCTCATGCCCCCTGGACAGCACGTCAGCGCCTCGTCGTCACGCAGAGTGATTGTTGCGGCCGCCATCGTCAAGGACGGCCGGGTGCTGGCGTGCGAGCGGTCCGCGCCGGCCGAGGTTGCCGGGCGTTGGGAGTTTCCCGGCGGCAAGGTCGAGCCCGGGGAGAGCGACGCCCAGGCCCTCGCCCGCGAATGCGCGGAGGAACTGGGCGTCCGGGTGGAAGTCGGTGCGCGGGTCGGTCCGGACGTGTCGCTGGCGCACGGCCGCGCCGTGCTGCGCGTCTTCGCGGTGACGCTCCGGGACGGCGACGTGCCGCGCGCCCTGGAGCACACCGCGATGCGCTGGCTCGCCGTCGACGAGCTCGGCAGCGTGCCCTGGCTGCCCGCCGACGAGCCGATCGTGGCGGAGCTGCCCGCGCTACTGGCCGCCGAACGTCTTGCGTAGCTCCCGCTTGAGCACCTTGAAGCTCGGCCCCATCGGCAGCTGCTCGACGAAGCGGACCTGACGCGGATACTTGTGCCGGCCCAGCCGCTCCTTCGACCACTCGACCAGCTCCTCGGCGGTCACGCCGCCGGCGTCCGGCACCACGACCGCGCAGATCTCCTCGCCGTGCAGCTCGTCCGGCACGCCGATCACCGCGACCTGCACGACCCCGGGATGGCGAGCCAGCACCTCCTCGACCTCGCGCGGGTAGACGTTGAAACCGCCGCGGATGACCAGGTCCTTCTTGCGGTCGACGACGGTGATGAAGCCGTCGGCGTCCTTGGTGCCCAGGTCGCCGCTGCGGAACCAGCCGTCGACCAGGGCCTGGGCGGACTCCTCCGGCCGGTTGAGATAGCCGGCGAAGACGTTGTGGCCGCGGATCACGATCTCGCCGAGCTCCCCGGCGGGCAGCAGCTCGACGCGGTCGTCGACCTCGGCCCGGGCGATCTCCACCTCGACGCCCCAGACCGGATGCCCGATCGTGCCGGGCCGGGCGCCGAACGCCGGCTGGTTGGCGGTCGCGGTCGGGGAGGTCTCCGAGAGCCCGTACCCCTCGAAGATGGTGGCGCCGAAGGTCTCGGCGAACCTCTCCAGGACGGCCACCGGCAGGGAGGCACCGCCGGAGACGCAGAGCCGGAGGTCCGGCTTCCGGTCGGCCTTGGCGGCCGCCTCGAGCAACGCGACGTACATCGTCGGTACGCCGTGGAAGGCGGTCACGCGCTCGCGCACCATCAGCTCGATCGCCGCCTCGCCGGTGAAGCGGGCCAGCAGTACGAGCGTGTTGCCGACGCGGAAGGCGCCGTTCATGCTCACCGACTGGCCGAACGTGTGGAACAGCGGCAGGCAGCCCAGGACCACGTCGTCGTGGCGCACGTCGTTGACGTCGAAGACGTTGACGGTCGCGTTCATCACCAGGTTGAGGTGGGTCAGCAGGGCGCCCTTCGGCTGGCCGGTGGTGCCGCTGGTGTAGAAGACGACCGCGACGTCCTCGGCCTCGCGGGACACGTACGTCGGCAGCCGGGGGACCGCCACGACGGCCTTCTCCAGGCGTTGCGGGGCCTCCGGCAGATCGGGCGGCAGCGGGCCCACGGAGACGAGCCGGACTCCGGCCTTCAACGCGGCGGCGGTCGCCGTCTGGAGCTGGCTGGAGTGCGCCACGAGCATGCTCGCGCCGCTGTCGCGAAGGATGTACGCCATCTCCTCGGGGGTCAGCAGCAGATGCACCGGCACGACGCGCGCGCCGGCGGCCAGCGCGCCGTAGTAGACCCGGGGGAAGTCGGTGATGTTGGGGATCAGCACGGCCACCGCGTCGTCGGGCCGGATGCCCAGCTCCTGCAGGCCCGCCGCGTAGGAGAGGGATTCCGCCCAGAGGTCCCGGTAGGTCGTGCGGGTCTCGCCGTCGACGACGGCGACCTTGTCGGGATACCGGCGTGCGGACTCGGCGAGGATGGTGGCCAACGACAGTGCGGTCATGCTGCGCCTCCCTCGGCATGCCCTCCTGGCCCTTGCTTCGCTGCGGTGCAGTCGGTCATGCTGCGCCTCCCTCGGCATGCCCTCCTGGCCCTTGCTTCGCTGCGGTGCAGTCGGTCATGCCAAGTGCCCTCCGATCTTGGTGTATCCCCGTAGGAGATCTCTGGAGATGATCAGGCGTTGCATCTCGTCGGTGCCTTCGTAGATGCGCATCAGGCGGACCTGGCGGTACCACCGCTCGATGGGCAGCTCGCGGGTGTAGCCCATGCCGCCGTGGATCTGCAGCACCCGGTCCACCACGTTGTTGACCATGTTCGCGCCGTACAGCTTCGCCATCGAGGACGAGTGCCGCGGGTCCTGGCCCTGGTCGACCGTCCAGGCCGCGCGCAGGGTCAGCCAGCGGGCCGCCTCGAGCTCGACCTCGGAGTCCGCGATCATCCACTGGATGGCCTGGTTCTCGCCGATCCGGCGGCCGAAGGTCTCGCGGGTGTTGGCGTAGTCGATCGCCATGCCGAGCGCCCGCTCGGCGATGCCCAGCGCGTGCGACGGGATCAGGTAGCGGCCCTTGCCGATCCACTTCATGCCGAGCTCGAAGCCCTGCCCGATCTCGCCGAGGATGTTGCGCGACGGCACCCGGACGTTGTCGAAGACCAGCGCGGCCGGCCCGCCCTCGCCCATGGTCTGGATGAACTCGGAGCGCCACCCCATCTCGCGGTCCACCAGGAACGCCGTCGTCCCGCCACCGCGGACGCCCTTCTCCCGGTCGGTCACCGCCACCACGATGGCGAAGTCGGCGTCGTTGCCGTTGGTGATGAACGTCTTCTCGCCGTCGAGCACCCAGTCGTCGCCGTCGCGCCGCGCGCTGAGCTTGATGTTCGCCGCGTCCGAGCCGGCGCCGGGCTCGGTGATCGCGAAGCAGGAGACCCGCTCGCCCTCGATCGTGGGGATCAGGTACTCCCGCTTCTGCTCCGCGTTGGCGTGGTAGAGGATGTTGTCGGCCTCGCCGCCGAACGAGAACTGGACGAACGAGCGGCCGGTCTCGGTCAGGATCAGTGACTGCATGACGGCGGGCAGGTTCATCCCGCCGTACTCCTCCGGAGTGGACAGTCCCCAGAAACCGAACTTCCTGGCCTTGAGCCGCAGCTCGCGCAGCTCGCTGCGGTCCAGGCCGGGCCGGTGTTCCCGCTCGCGGCGCAGCGCCTCCTGCTCGAGCGGCATGACCTCGCGGGTGATGAACTGGCGAGCGGTGTCGCGGACGGCCCGCTCTTCGTCGCTGAGTGAAAAGTCCACGTGCTAAAACTAGCGGCGTAAGTTTTCCGGAGTCCAGAGTCGCAGGAGCATGGAATGGCCCGCCCCCGCCAGACGGTGCTCACCCGGCAGCGGATCGTCGAGGTGGCGGCCGCCCTGGTGGATGCCGAGGGGCTCGAGGCCGTCTCCGTGCGGCGCCTCGCCACCGAGCTCGGGGTCGCCGGGCCCTCGCTCTACCACCATTTCGCCACCAAGAACGAGATTCTGGACGCGGTCGCCGACGCGGTCGTCGCCCAGGTGGACGTGTCGGCCTTCGCCACGCACGGGTGGGCGGACGCGCTGCGGCACTGGGCGAACTCGTACCACGCGGTGCTCTGCGCCCACCCGAACATCGTTCCGGTGCTGGCCCAGGGCCCCGGGCGCCGCCCGGCCGCGCTCGCCATGGCCGACACCGTCTACGGCGGGCTCATCGCGGCGGGGTGGCCGCCCGCGCGGGCCACCCACATCGGCGCGCTGATGCGCTACCTGGTGCAGGGCTCGGCGCTCGGCTCCTTCGCCCAGGGCTTCGACGAGGACCCGCAGGTCTACGCCGAGCGCTATCCCCACCTGCGGGACGCCCACCTGCTGGCCGAGCACCGCCGCAGCGTCGACGAAGGCGCGTTCGCGCTCGGCCTGGAAACCGTGATCACCGGCCTCGAGGCCATGCGGAACGGAGTGCTGCGATGAACCGGGACAGCATCTACATCGGCGGCCGCTGGGTCGCGCCGTCGTCGGCGGAGACGATCGCGGTGGAGAACCCGGCGACCGAGGAGATCCTCGGCCACGTACCGGCCGGCACCGCGCAGGACGTGGACCGGGCCGTCGCCGCCGCGCGGGCCGCCTTCGACGGATGGGCCGGCACCCCGATGGCGGAGCGCGGCGCCCTGCTCGGCAAGCTGCACGAGGCGCTCGCCACCCGCTCGGCCGACATCGCCCGGACGGTGGGGCTGGAGCTCGGCACGCCGGTCAAGATCGCGAAGGCGGTCCAGGCCGGACTTCCGCTCACCGTGCTGCGGGGGTACGCGGACCTGGCCGCCCAGCCGGTGGCGGAGGAGACCATCGGCAACTCGGTGGTGGTCCGCGAACCGGTGGGCGTCGTCGGCGCGATCACGCCGTGGAACTACCCGCTGCACCAGGTGGTCGCCAAGGTGGCCGCCGCCCTCGCCGCCGGCTGCACCGTGGTGCTCAAGCCGAGCGAGCTGACGCCGCTGGTCGCGTACCTTCTCGTCGACGCCGCCGACGAGATCGGCCTGCCCGCCGGGGTTCTCAACCTCGTGCCCGGCACCGGCCCGGCCGTCGGCGCCGCGATCGCCGCCCATCCGCACGTCGACATGGTGTCCTTCACCGGCTCCACCGCCACCGGCCGGGCGATCTCGCACGCGGCCGCCGACCGGATCGCCCGGGTCGCGCTGGAGCTGGGCGGCAAGTCGGCCAACGTGATCCTCGAGGACGCCGACGTGCCGAAGGCGGTGAAGGTCGGCGTCGCCAACGCGTTCCTCAACTCCGGCCAGACCTGCTCGGCGTGGACCCGCATGCTGGTCCACCGCGCCCACTACGACACGGCGGTCGAGCTGGCCGCGTCCGCCGCGGCCGGCTACCGCACCGGCGACCCCTTCGACGAGGCCACCCGGCTCGGCCCGCTGGTCTCCGCGGCGCAGCGCGAGCGGGTGCGCGGCTTCATCGCGCGCGCGGACGCCCGGCTCGTCGCGGGTGGCGCGCCCGTACCGGAGAGAGGGTATTTTGTGGCTCCCACCGTCTTCGCGGACGTGGACCCGGACAGCGAACTGGCCCAGGAGGAGATCTTCGGACCGGTCCTGTCGATCATTCCCTTCTCCGACGACGACGAGGCGGTGCGCATCGCCAACAACTCCCGCTACGGCCTCGCCGGCGGGGTCTGGGGCGAGCCCGGCCGGGCCCTCGCGGTGGCCCGCCGGATGCGCACCGGGGCGGTGGACGTCAACGGCGGCGCGTTCAACCCGTTCGCGCCGTTCGGCGGCTACAAGCAGTCAGGCATCGGCCGTGAGTTCGGTGTGCACGGCCTCCACGAGTTCCAGCAGACGAAGGCGATCCAGCAGTGACGGCTCACATCCGTGCCCTCGTGGCACGCGGCCCGGGCGTGCCGCCCGCGGTCGAGGAGATCCACCTTCCCGAGATCGGCCCCGGCCAGGTCCGGGTCCGCATCCGCGCGGCCGGCGTGTGCCACTCGGACCTGTCGATGGTGAACGGGACGTTGCGACCGCCGCACCCGCTGATCCTCGGGCACGAGGCGGCCGGCGAGGTGGTCGAGGTGGGCGCGGGCGTCACCCGTGTCTCCCCGGGTACGCACGTCGCCCTCGACTGGTCGCCCCCGTGCCGCGACTGCTGGTTCTGCACCCACGGCGAACCGTGGCTCTGCGCGACGGCGAACGTGGCCGCGCTGGAGAACGGCATGACGCTCGACGGCGCGCCCGTGCACGTGATGCTGGGGCTGGGCGCCTTCGCCGAGCAGGTCGTGGTGCCGGAACGCGCCGTGATCGGCGTACCGGCCGAGCTCGGTTGGGAGAGCGCGGCCCTGCTCGGCTGCGCGGTGCTGACCGGCACCGGTGCGGTGCGCAACACGGCCCGGGTCGGCGCGGGCGACGCGGTGGTGGTGCTCGGCCTGGGCGGCGTCGGCCTGTCGGTGGTCTCCGCCGCGCGCGCCGCCGGAGCGGCGACGGTGCTCGCCGTGGACGTGTCGGAAGGCAAGAAGGCGCTGGCCGAGGCGGCGGGCGCGACCGAGTTCCTGGTGTCGGGCGAGACGCTGTCGAAGGACGTCCGGGCCCGCACGCAGGGACGCGGCGCGGACCACGCCTTCGAGTGCGTCGGCCGGGCGGCGACCATCCGCGCGGCCTGGCGGGCCACCCGCCGCGGCGGACAGGTGACGGTGGTCGGCATGGGCCGGGCCGACGACATGGTCGAGCTGAGCGCGCTGGACATCTTCACGTCCGCGCGGACCCTGCGCGCCTCGGTGTACGGATCGTCCGATCCGGACGTGGAGGTGCCGCTGCTCGCCCGCGAGGTGCTGTCGGGCGCGCTGACCCTCGACCACCTCGTGACGGACCGCATCGGCCTGGCGGACGTGCCGGCGGCGTTCGAGCGGATGGCCCGCGGCGAGGGCGCCCGTTCCGTGGTCGTCTTCTGACCCGGTCCGCGCCCGTCAGCCGATCAGCCGCCGGAACTGCAGCGTGGAGGTGCGGTAGATGAACCGTTCCGTCACGCGGCGTCCGGCACCCGGCGCGTCCACCATGCGCCAGCGGCCCACCAGGATGCCGACGTGCCCGCGCATGGCGACCAGGTCCCCGACCCGGGCGGCCCGGGGCGTGACCCGCTTGCCGCGCCGGGCCTGCGCCCTCGACGAGTGCGGCAGGCGGATGCCCACCACCCGGTAGGTGCGGGCGGTCAGGCCGGAGCAGTCCCACCGGTGCGGGCCGCTGGCGCCGTACGCGTACCGGTCACCGCGCTGGGCCCGGGCGTACGCGACGACCCGGACCCGGGCGCGGGCGTGCCGCAGGGCCAGTTGCCGTGCCGACAGGCGCGGCACCTTGCGCGGCGTCAGCCGGGGAACCTTCACCGGCCTCAGCCGTGGAGCTTGCCAGGCCACCGGCAGGGGCCGGTGCTTCTCGGCCGAGACGGCGGGTGCCTCGAGGGTGGCGGGTGCCGCCTTCGTGGGGGCGGGCAGCAGCAGCAGGGAGAGCGCACCGGCGCAGGCGGCCAGGCGCAGCGGGCTCGTGGACAGTGCGGGCTCCTCGGTCGGCCCGCCGGCATGGGCCGATCCGGGCGAAACGTCTGACTGGCGGACCGTAACTCGGCACTGTCTTCACTGGTCAATCCGCACAGCCGGGAGCCCACGTCAAGGTGGCGCGCGCGGCGGGAAACCCCGGAGGCGCGCCACTCGTTGATCTTGTCCGAGGCGGCCGGGCCGCCACGTCGGCGGCACCGGGCGGGCCCTCCCGCCGATCACCGGTAAGGGTGATCTTCAGTGCGGGAGGTGGCGGCAGAGCAGGTCCAGCTCCTCCTCGGTGTTGTAGTAGTGCACCGACGCCCGGACCACGTCCGGCAGGCCGCGTCCCTTGAGGTGCCACTGGGCGTAGTCCGCGGAGCTCGTGCTGGTGTTGATGCCGGCGGCACCCAGGGTCCGCTTCACCTCGGCCGCGTCGACGCCGTCGACGGTGAACGTCACGATGCCGCCCAGCCGGGCGCCGCGGTCGTGCACGGAGACGCCGGACACGGCACGCAGGCGCTCGCGCAGGCCTTCGGCCAGCATGGCGATGCGGGCCGTGGTCGCCTCGGCGTCCCAGGACAGCGCGTAGTCGGCCGCCGCGCCCAGGCCGAGCTTCGTCGCGTAGTTGGTCTCCCAGGTCTCGAAGCGGCGGGCGTCCGGGCGGATCTCGTACCGGTCCGGCGCCGGCCAGCTCGCCGCGTGCAGGTCGAGCAGGGGCGGTTCGAGGCGCTGCGCGAGCTCGCGGCGGGCGTAGAGGAACCCGGTGCCGCGCGGGGCGCGCAGGAACTTGCGCCCGGTCGCCGAGAGCAGGTCGCAGCCGATCTCCCGGACGTCGATCGGCAGCTGGCCGACGGACTGGCAGGCGTCGAGCAGGAAGGGCACTCCGGCCGCGCGGGTAAGCTTGCCGACCTCTGCCGCAGGGTTGACCAGGCCGCCGGAGGAGGGTACGTGGGTCAGCGCGACCAGCTTCACCGTGTCGTCCAGGCGTCTCGCCAGGTCCGCCACGTCGATCTGGCCGTGCTCGTCGTCATCGACCAGCTCGACGACCGCGCCCGTGCGGCGGGCCACCTGGAGCAGGGCGATGACGTTGCTCGCATACTCCGCGCGGGTCGTCAGGATGCGGTCGCCCGGCCGGAAGCCGAACCCGTAGAAGGCCATGTCCCAGGCGCGGGTCGCGTTCTCCACCACGGCGATCTCGTCGGGGTCGGCGCCGATCAGGCGGGCCAGCGAGCGGTAGACGTCCTCGACCCGCCCGGCGGCTTCCGCCGCGGCCTCGTAGCCGCCGATCCGGCTCTCCCGCTGCAGGTACCCGATGACGGTGTCGGTGACGGCGGCCGGCGGCAGGGCGGCGCCGGCGTTGTTGAGGTGGGTGACCGAGGCGCAGCCCGGGGTTTCCCGGCGGGCGCGGTCGACGTCGACGGTGGCGATGGCAACTCCCTGGTCCGGCGGTCTGGCACAGAACCTACCTTCACTCACTGCACGGCATCGACGCATGTGTGTATGGTTCCGAAGGATTCACCACTCAAAGGAGAGCTGTGACTACCGAAAGTAGTGACGACGATCCGGCCGGAGGCATCCTGCGGCGTCTCTCCGACGCCGCCGACCACGTCTCCGGCATCTGCTTCAAAACCGGTCCACCCCGTCGCGTCGGCGTCGAACTGGAATGGACCACC
Organism: Couchioplanes azureus; assembly: GCF_014648355.1. Lineage (GTDB taxonomy): Bacteria > Actinomycetota > Actinomycetes > Mycobacteriales > Micromonosporaceae > Actinoplanes > Actinoplanes azureus. The sequence continues at coordinate 542,172 of NZ_BMQY01000001.1, read as the reverse complement.
CACCGCGCCGCAGATCCCGCGGCGCACCTGCGGGCCGCCGACCTGAGCGGGGCACTCGGACCCCACGCACCCGCAGCCCTCACGAACACCGAGCCCCGGCCGCTTCCCGGCGGCGGCACCGTCACCGTCGAACCCGGTGGCCAGCTCGAGATCTCCTCCGCGCCGGCCGGCTCCCTGGCCGCCCTGCACACCGCCGTCACCGCCGACCGGCAAGCGCTGACCGGCCTGCTGGGCACCGCCGGCATCGTCCTCGGCGAGTGGGGGCTCGACCCCCACCGGCCGCCGGTACGCATTCTCGACACCCCCCGATACACGGCCATGCAGCAGGCCTTCGACCGCGTCGGCACCCTGTCCGGGCGGACCATGATGTGCAGCACCGCCGGGTTGCAGGTCTGCCTCGACGCCGGCACCGAGGCCCGGATGCCGGCCCGGTGGGGCGCCGTGCACGACCTCGGCCCCCCGCTGCTGGCCGCCTTCGCCACCTCCCGCAGGCACGCCGGCCGCGACACCGGATGGGCGAGCGGCCGGATGGCGGCCTGGTACGGCATCGATCGCCGCCGCAGCGGCCCGGTCCGTTCCTCGGCCGATCCCACCGACAGCTGGGTTCGCTACGTCCTCGCCGCTCCCGTGCTGTGCGTGCGGCGCGGCCACGGCCGCTGGGAAACCCCGGACGGGATCACCTTCGCCGACTGGATCGGTGGCGCCCTGCCCCGTCCGCCCACGGTGGACGACCTCGACTACCACATCAGCACGCTCTTCCCCCCGGTACGCCCGCGCGGCTACCTGGAGGTCCGATACCTCGACGCGCAACCGGGCCCCGAGTGGATCGCCCCGGTCGCCGTGCTGTGCGCCCTGCTCGCCGACGACGCCGTCACCGACAAGGCGCGCGACCTCGCCGCACCCGCCGCCGGGCGCTGGCGGGAAGCGGCCCTGGACGGCCTCGCCGACCCCGTGGTCGGGGCGTGCGCGGCCGGACTCCTCGACCTCGCCTGCCGCGGTCTCGACCGGACCGGCCTGCCCGGCCCGGTGCGCGACCTGGTGGCGGCCGTCGCCGACCGGCGCCTGCACGGCGGCGACGCCGTCCCCGCCGGTTCACCCAGGAAGGACCAGTTCCGATGACCCAGGACCTGCGGCTCACCGTCGCCGCCGAACTGGAACGCGCGCGAGCGCGGACCACCCTGCTCACCGACGCCGTCGACGACGGCGACCTCGTCCGTCAGCACTCGCCCCTGATGTCGCCGCTCGTCTGGGACCTCGCCCACGTCGGCAACCAGGAGGAGCTGTGGCTGGTGCGCGACGTCGGCGGCCGCGAGCCGGTGCGCCGCGACATCGACGAGCTCTACGACGCCTTCAGACACCCCCGGCGCAACCGTCCCGCGCTGCCGCTGCTCGATCCGGCCGAGGCCCGCGCGTACGTCGGCCAGGTGCGGGACAAGGCCCTCAACGTCCTCGACCGGGTACGGCTGACCGACCGCCGGCTGGTCGCCGGCGGGTTCGCGTTCGGGATGATCGTCCAGCACGAGCAGCAGCACGACGAGACGATGCTCGCCACGCACCAGCTCCGCACCGGCGCCCCGGTGCTGCAGGCGCCGGCCCCGCCGCCGGCCCGGGTGAGCGTCTCCGGGGAGGTGCTGATCCCCGGCGGCCCGTTCACGATGGGGACCGACACCGAGCCGTGGGCGCTGGACAACGAGCGTCCCGCACACCCGGTCGACGTACCGGCGTTCTACCTCGACGCCGCGCCGGTCACCAACGCCGAGTACGCGGCCTTCATCGCCGACGGTGGCTACGCCGACCCGCGGTGGTGGAGCGAGCGCGGCTGGGCGCACCGGCAGGAGGCGGGGCTGACCGCGCCCATGCACTGGCGGCCGGACGGCGACGGGTGGGCGTACACGCGGTTCGGGCGTACCGAGCGGGTCGTCGCCGACGAGCCGGTGGTGCACGTCTGCTACTTCGAGGCCGAGGCCTACGCGTCCTGGGCCGGACGGCGGCTGCCGACCGAGGCCGAATGGGAGAAGGCCGCCCGGCACGATCCCGCCACCGGCCGCTCGCGCCGCTATCCGTGGGGCGACGAGGCGCCCGGCCCCGAGCACGCCAACCTCGGCCAGCGGCACCTGGCGCCCGCCCCGGTGGGCGCGTACCCCGGCGGTGCCTCGCCGCTCGGGGTGCACCAGCTCATCGGCGACGTCTGGGAGTGGACCAGCACCGGCTTCCACGGCTATCCGGGCTTCGAGGTCTTCCCGTACGCCGAGTATTCGCAGGTGTTCTTCGGCGGCGACTACAAGGTGTTGCGCGGCGGCTCCTTCGGCACCGACGCGGCGGCGTGCCGCGGCACCTTCCGCAACTGGGACCATCCGATCCGGCGGCAGATCTTCAGCGGCTTCCGCTGCGCCCGCGACGCGGCCGCGGAGGCCGTCTGATGTGCCGTCACCTCGCGTACGTGGGCCCGCCGCAGCCCCTGTCGCCGCCGTTGTTCGACGCGCCGCACGCGCTGGTCCGGCAGGCCTGGGCGCCGCGGGACATGCGCGGCGGCGGCACCATCAACGCCGACGGCTTCGGCGTCGCGTGGTACCCGCGCGACGGCGGTGAGCCGGTGCGTTATCGCCGCGCGCATCCCCTGTGGTCCGACACGGCACTGCCCGCGCTCGCGGCCGCCACCGTGAGCTCCGGCTTCCTCGCCGCGGTGCGCTCCGCCACCGTGGGCATGCCCGTCGTGGAGACGGCGGCGGCGCCGTTCACCGACGGGCCCTGGGCGTTCAGCCACAACGGTGTCGTGCGCGGCTGGCCGCACACGGTCGCCGGCCTGGCCGGCGCCCTGCCCGTGGCGGATCTGCTCACGCTCGACGCGCCGACCGACGCCGCGCTGCTGTGGGCGCTGGTCCGCAACCTGCTGCGGGCCGGGAAACCGGCGGCGGAGGCCGTCGCCGACGTCGTCGCCCAGGTCTCCGCGGCCGCGCCCGGCTCCCGGCTCAACCTGCTGCTCACCGACGGCCGGCAGATCGTCGCCACCACCGCCGGGCACGCGCTCTCCGTACGCGCCGAGGCGGGCGCCGTCCTCGTCAGCTCCGAACCGCTCGATCCCGGCCCGCAGTGGCGGCCCGTCCCGGAGGGTCAGCTGCTCGTCGCCACCCCGTCCACTCTTGACCTCACTCCGCTAGGGAGATCGTGACCATGCTCGAGATCCACCTCGACGAGAGCGACATCGACCGCGAGCTGCGCGCCGACGTGGCCACCGGACTGACCGCCGCACCGAAGTGGCTGCCGCCCAAGTGGTTCTACGACGCCCGCGGCAGCGACCTCTTCGAGCAGATCACCCGCCTGCAGGAGTACTACCCGACGCGGACCGAGCGGTCCATCCTGGCGGCCCGGGCGCCCGAGTTGGCCCGGCTCACCGAGGCGAAGACGCTGGTGGAGCTCGGCTCCGGCTCCTCGGAGAAGACCCGCCTGCTGCTGGACGCGCTGCTGCGGCGCGGCACCCTGGGCGCCTTCGTGCCGCTGGACGTCTCGGGCTCGGCCCTCGCCGACGCGGTCGAGGGGCTGGCGGTGGACTATCCCGGTCTGACCGTACGCGGGGTGGTCGGCGACATGACCCGCCACCTGCATCACATCCCGGACGGCGACAGCCGGGTCGTGGCGTTCCTCGGCGGCACCATCGGCAACCTCGACCCGGCCGAGCGCGCGACGTTCCTGACCGCGCTGCGCGGGGTGCTGCACGAGGGCGAGTGGCTGCTGCTCGGCACCGACCTGGTCAAGGACCCGGCCGTGGTGGTGCCGGCGTACGACGACGCGGCGGGGGTGACGGCCGAGTTCAACCGCAACGTGCTGCACGTGATCAACCGGCGGCTCGGGGCGGACTTCGACGTCTCGGCATTCGAACACGTGGCGCTCTGGGACGCCGAGCAGGAGTGGATCGAGATGCGCCTGCGGGCGACGTCGGCGCAGCGGGTGCGGGTCGCCGAGCTGGGGCTGACGGTGGACTTCGCGGCGGGGGAGGAGATGCGTACGGAGATCTCGGCGAAGTTCCGGCGCGCGGGGCTGGAGGCGGAGCTGGCGCGGGCCGGGTTCGCGCTGCGGCACTGGTGGACCGATCCGGAGAGCCTGTTCGGCGTCTCCCTGGCCCAGGCCGTCACCGCCTGAGCCGCGGTGCCGGCCCGCCGTCAACCGCCCGGGCGGGTCGGTGCCGGCGCGCCCAGGGTGTGGCGCAGGCGGTCTAGATGGGTCTGGACCTGGTCGAGCTGGTGCAGCAGGACGCCGGCCGGCAGTTCCGGGGCGGGCCGGGCGATGCCCAGGTCGCGGAGCGTCGCGAAGTGGGCGTGCACCAGCTTCTCCCCGGCCGCGACCAGGCGCGCCAGGTCCGCGGGATCGGGTTCGCCGACGCCGCCTGCCGGGTTCCGCTCGAAGGTGCGCATGGCCTTGTTATCGGCCGCGGCGCCCCGGGGTTGCAGAAAAGGAGCCGCTCGGGTGTCCAGTGATCTGTCCCTCAGCGGCCGGGCGGCCTTCCTCAGCGGCCCAGTGCTGAACGGACGATCCGGGCGAGGGCGGCGCGGGCCGCGGCCGGGTCGAGGCCCATGGCGTCGCGCAGGGTGCCCCAGGTCGGCCACATGGCGGCGGCCGTCAGGGCGTTCAGCGTGTCCTCGTCGCCGTCGATCTCGCGGGCGAAGAGCGACTTCAGCTCGTCGCGGACCCGCTGGACATGGATGCGCCGGTAGCTCTGCAGGGCCGGGGAGAAGGGCTCCTTGAGCGACGACGCCCGGGCGATCGGGGCGATGTGCTCCAGCTGGCGGGCGCGCTGGTGGCAGTACAGCTCGATGCGGCGCTCGAGCGGCAGGTCGGCCGGGATCGGCTCCTGGATGTCGTCGCGCTGGTTCAGGGTGAGCTGGCCGCTGGCGGCGAAGAGCGCCTCCATGTCGGCGAAGTGGCTCCACAGGGCGCGCAGCGAGACGCCCGCCCGCTTGGCGATGCGGTCCGCGGTCGGGCGCAGGTCGCCCTCGCGGAGCAGCGTCACGTGGGCGTCGACGATCGCGGCCCGGGTGCGCTCGGCGCGGGCGGTGCGCCCGTCGATGCGCTGCGGTGGTTGGGGTGAGGCGGCCGGCATCACGACGCTCCGGTGGTATCTGGCGGACAGGATTCGGTAGCCGGTGAGCTCGGCCAGGGGTTCCGGTAGCCGAGCTCGCCCCGGGTTTCGGTAGCCGGCGAGCCCGGCTATGGGGTTCGGTAGCCGGCGAGCTCGCGGCGGGCCAGGGAGCGCTTGTGCACCTCGTCCGGTCCGTCGGCGAGGCGCAGCGTGCGGGCGGCGGCCCAGAGGCGGGCGAGCGGGGTGTCCTGGCCGACGCCGGCCGCGCCGTACGTCTGGATGGCCTTGTCCACGACCCACTCGGCGGTGGCCGGCACCGCGATCTTGATGGCCTGGATCTCGGTGTGCGCGCCCTTGTTGCCGACGGTGTCCATCAGCCAGGCCGCCTTGAGGACCAGCAGCCGGGCCTGTTCGATCCGGACCCGGGACTCGGCGATCCACTCCTGCACCACGCCCTGGTCGGCGAGGGGCTTGCCGAACGGGGTCCGCACCAGCGACCGGGTGCACATCAGCTCGAGCGCCCGCTCGGCCATGCCGATGAGCCGCATGCAGTGGTGGATCCGGCCGGGGCCGAGGCGGGCCTGGGAGATCGCGAAGCCGGAGCCCTCCTCGCCGATGAGGTTGGCGGCCGGCACCCGTACCCCGTCGAAGGTCATCTCGGCGTGGCCACCGTGGTCGCCGTCGTCGTAGCCGAAGACCTCCATGCCCCGCCGGATCGTCAGGCCGGGGGTGTCGCGGGGCACGAGGATCATGCTCTGCTGCACGTGGCGCGCGGCCCCCGGGTCGGTCTTGCCCATGACGATGAAGATCTGGCAGTTCGGGTTCATCGCGCCGGAGATGTAGAACTTGCGGCCGGTGATGACGTACTCGTCGCCCTCGCGGGCGATGCGGGTGCCGATGTTGGTGGCGTCCGAGGAGGCGACCTGCGGCTCGGTCATCGCGAACGCCGAGCGGATGGTGCCGTCGAGCAGCGGCCGCAGCCAGCGCTCCTGCTGCTCGGGGCTGCCGAACTGGGCCAGGACCTCCATGTTGCCGGTGTCCGGTGCCGCGCAGTTCAGGGCGGCCGGGGCGATGGAGGGGCTGCGGCCGGTCAGCTCGGCCAGCGGCGCGTACTGGAGGTTGGTCAGGCCGGCGCCGTGCTCGCCGGGCAGGAACAGGTTCCACAGGCCCGCGAGCTTCGCCTTCTCCCGCAACCGCGCGATCACCGGCGGCGGGGACCAGTCTCCCGCGTACGAGGCGTGGAAGTCCTCCTCGGCGGGGTAGACCCACTCGTCCATGAAGGCGAGCAGCCGCTTGCGGTAGTCCTCGGTCTTCTCGTCGAACGCGAAGTCCATCAGCTTGCCTCCAGCGTCCCGTCCAGCGACTCGTGTCCCTGCGCGACGAGGGGTGCCACCATCGCGCCGACAGTGTCGAAGCCCTCACCCACCGTCTTCCCTTGAACGTATCGGTAGTGCACGCCCTCGAGGATCACGGCGAGCTTGAATGCGGCGAACGCCACGTACCAGTGGAGGTCCGAGACGTCGCGCCCGGAGCGTTCGGCATAGTGGTCGGCTATCTCCGTCAGCCCGGGGTGACCCGGCACGGAGAGCGGGCTGCGCGGACCGCCGTCGCCGAGCAGCAGCGGCCGACCGGCGTAGACCAGTAGGAGAGCGAGGTCGCTCAGCGGATCGCCCAGAGTGGACATCTCCCAGTCGAGCACCGCGTTGACCTGCAGCTCGTCGCCGATCAGCACGTTGTCGAGGCGGTAGTCGCCGTGCACGACCGCGCCCGGGCCGCCCGCCGGAACCTCCGCGGCGAGCCGGGCGTGCAGCTCCTCGATGCCCGGCACGTCGCGGCTGCGGGAGGCGTCGAGCTGCTTCTTCCAGCGGCGGACCTGCCGCTCGTTGAAGCCCTCGGGCCGGCCGAAGTCGCCGAGCCCGATGCCCGCCGGGTCGAGGGAGTGCAGGGCGGCCAGGGTGTCCACGAGGGACAGCACCAGCCGCCGCATCGACTCCGGGCCCATCTTCTCCAGGACGCCGGCGTCGCGATGGATGGTGCCGTCGGCGTGCTCCATGAGGTAGAACGGCGCGCCGATGACGTCGGGGTCGGTGCAGAGCCGGACCGGCCGCGGTACGGGGAAGCCGGCACCGCAGAGCGCGTCCAGCACCCGGTGCTCGCGCGACATGTCGTGCGCGGTCGGTAGCACGTGCCCGAGCGGGGGACGGCGCAGCACCCAGCGGTGGGTGCCGTCGGTGACCGCGTAGGTGAGGTTGGACCGGCCGCCCGCGAACATCGTCGCGCTCAGCGGCGGCGAGCCGAGGTAGTCCCGCAGACGCTCCAGGTCGAGTCCGCGCGGCCCGCTCATGGGTGCACCGCCGCGTCGAAGCCGCGCTGGACCTTGTTCATGCCGCCGAGCCAGCGGTCGGTGTCGGTGGCCCGGACCCGGTAGAAATCGGCCACCTCGGCGTGCGGCAGGATCAGGAAGCTGTCGCCGCGCACCGCCTCGGCCACCACCGCCGCCACCTGTTCGGGCTCGAGCGCACTCGCGGCGAGGATCGCCCGGCTCGCGCTCTCGCCGCCGTCGGTCATCATGGCGGTGTTGACACCCTGGGGGCACAGCGCCTGCACGGTGATGCCGCGGTGGGCGTACGTCGCCCGGAGCCATTCCGCGAAGCCGAGAGCGGCGTGCTTGGTGACCGAGTACGGCGCCGAACCGAGCAGCGTGAGCAGCCCGGCCGCGGAGACGGTGAAGAGCAGCCGGCCGCCGTCCGAGTCCAGCCAGCGGGGAAGCAGCGCGCGGGCCACGTACACGTGGGACATGACGTTGATCTGCCACGCCTTCGCCCACTCGGCGTCCGGTGCGTCGGCCGACCCGCCGGTGAGGATGCCGGCGTTGGCGCAGAACAGGTCGCAACCGCCGAGCTCCTCCCACGCGGTGTCCACGAGCCGGCGCACGTCCGCCTCGTCGCCGGCGTCACCCGGGACGGCGATGCCCCCGATCTCGGCGGCGACGACGGCCGCGGCCGCCTCGTCGAGGTCGTTGACGACCACCCGGGCGCCGTCGGCCGCGAACCGCCGCGCCATGGCGGCGCCGATGCCGCCGCCCGCCCCGGTGACGACCACGCGCCGGATCACTGGACCGCCCCGGTCAGCGTGAGGCCGCCGTCGACGACGAGGGTCTGGCCGGTGATCCAGGCGGCGTCGGGCGAGCAGAGGAAGGCCACCGCCCCGGCGATGTCCTCCGGCGTGCCGAGGCGCTTGAGCGGATAGGTGGCGGCCACCTTCTCCTCGCGTCCCTCGTACAGTGCGGTCGCGAACCTCGTCTTGACCACCGCCGGCGCGACCGCGTTGACCCGGACCGCCGGCGCGAGCTCGACGGCCAGCTCCTCGGTGAGGTGGATGAGCGCGGCCTTGGTGACGCCGTAGAACGCGATGCCGGGCGCCGGGCGCACGCCGGATACCGACGAGATGTTCACGATCGAGCCGCCGTCCAGGCCGCCCCGCAGCGCCTCCTGCACCCATCCGAGCGTGCCGAGCACGTTGACGTCGACCATCTTGCGCGCGGCGCCGAGGTCGAGCCCCGCGAGCGGCCCGTACGCGGGGTTGATGCCCACGTTGTTGACCAGGATGGAGACGGGCCCGAAGGCGTCCCGAACGGCGTCGACGACGGCGGCGCGGTGGTCGGCGTCGTCGCCCTTGCCGGGCACTCCGATGGCGACGTCGGCGCCGCCCAGTTCCTTGACCGCGGTTTCCAGGGCCTCCGTGTCGCGGCCGGTGATGCACACCCGCGCGCCCTCGGCGACGAAGCGCTGCGCTATCGCAAACCCGATTCCGCGGCTGGCGCCCGTGACGATCGCGACGGCACCCGAGAGCTTCGACATCCGGTAGAACCCCCAAAGATCTTGCACGCTTAGTGCTGGATACTAGTGAGTAACCATCCCGCCGCCAACCCTGCATCGGCCGGCGGCGAGCCGCAACCGTTTCGCTTTCCTTACCGATGTGCTATCGAGGCGCTGCCGGGATGCCGTTCTGCGGCGGGATGGCCGGGTTGGCCACGTACGCCCGCACCGGGCCGTCGCCGTCATCGGTTTCCTGGACGGTGCCGAAGTAGGCCTGGCGGCCGCCCTGGACCCGGCTCAGCCGCTGCCCGCCGTACCCGGAATGATCGTCGGCGGAGAACCTCAGCGGGGCGAATCCCGGCCCTTGGAAGCCGCCCTTCTCCACCGCCGTGATCAGCCCGTCCCGGGTCAGGTTCCGGCCGGCGGCCTGCAGCGTCTGCACGAACAAGTATCCCACCGACATGCCGTAGACGATGTTGTTGTCGAACTCCGCGTTGTTGTTGTGCTGCGCGTTGACCCGCTTGAAGAGCTGGATCCACGGGTCGGCGTCATCGGTGCTCAACGGCAGGTAGTTGGCCGAGACCATGCCCTCGGTCAGCCCGGCGGCCGGGCCGAGCTGCTTCGCCAGGGTGGTCAGGTCGGCACCGACCTGCGAGACCACGAACTGCGGCTGGAAGCCGATCTTCGCGGCGGTGCCGAGGGTCAGCGCGGTGAAGCCCGGCACGGTCGCGAGCATGACGACCTGGCAGCCGGCCTGCTTCAGTGCGCCCAGCTGCGGGCCGACGTTGGGGTTGCTGGTCACGTACGACTGCTTCGCCGCGACCGGGCCGAGAACCTTCTCGATGCCGGCGAGGCTGTCGCGGCCGAAGTCGTCGTCCTGCCCGAGGAAGCAGACCTTCCGGCCGCCCTGGCTCTGCTTCACGTGGGTGGCGAGGATCTTGCCCTCCACCGTGTAGTCCACATTGAGCCCGAAGGTGCCGGGATACTTGTCCGGCTGGTTCCAGCTGCGACTGCCCGAGGCCACGAAGAGGTCCGGGACCCGGTTGGTCTTCAGGAAGTCCAGGACGCCGGTGTGGGTGGGCGTGCCCAGTCCGTTGAGGATCGCGAAGACCCGGTCCTGCAGCACGAGCTCGCGCACCACCTGCTGGGTGGTCGCCGGGTTGTAGGTGTCGTCCATGATCTTGTAGGTGATGGCGCGGCCGTGCACGCCGCCGTTGGCGTTGACATAGTCGAAGTAGGCCCTGGTCGCCGGTGCGATCTTCGAATAGCCGGCCGCCGCCGGGCCGGTGAGGGGCATGTGCGTGCCGACGAGGATCTCGGTGTCGGTCACGCCGGGGGTGTTTCCGCCGCCCCCACTGCCCCCGCCACCGTCGCAGGCGGTCGTTGCGGCGGCCAGGGCCAGGGCGGCGAGAGCGATGCGGAATCGCCTCATGTCTTTCTCCTTTCAGGCCTTTCGCTTCGCGCGTCTGCCTCGTGTCGCGCGTCGGAGGTGTCGCGGGGGCCGCAGGGACGCGATGCCGCCGGGAGCGGCGAGCATGACGGCGACCAGGCTGACGCCGAACAGCGCGAGCGGCAGGTTGCCTTCGAGCCGCTGCACCCCGACGTCCTCGGTGACGGTGTGCGCCAGGGCCGGCAGCGCGACGAGCAGGACCGCACCCCAGACGGCACCGGCCAGGCTGCCCAGCCCGCCGATGACGATCGCCATGACCAGGAAGAGCGACAACGACAGCGGGAACGCACCCGGCGAGACGCTCTGGGCCAGCACGGCGAAGAGGGCGCCGCCCAGACCGGCGCAGGCCGCGCTCACCACGAAGGCCAGGACCTGGGTACGGGCGACGCTGACCCCGGCGAGCCGGGCGGCGGTCTCGTCGTCCCGGACGGCCCGCATCCGCAGACCGAACGGGCCCCGCACGAGCACCGCCAGCGCGAGCATGGTGACCAGGGCGCCGGTCCAGGCGAGCCACGCCTGCCACCGCTCGACGGCGATGCTGCCGGGCGGCGGGTCGAGCACCACGGAGAGGCCCTGGTCGCTGTTGAACGTCCCGTCGTAGGTGCTGGTGATCGCCGGAACCACGACCGCGACGGCGAGCGTCAGGCCGGCCAGATAGGGGCCACGCAGCCGCGCGGCCGCCAGACCTACCACGGCACCGACCACGGTGGTCACCCCGATCGCCGCGGCGATGGACACCAGCAGGGTCCACGAACCCCGCCCGGCCATCGCCTGCTGGAGCAGGGCGACCGTATAGGCACCGGTCGCCATCAGTGCGCCGTGCCCCAGCGACAGCTGCCCGTTGAGTCCGGTCAGGACCGTCAGTCCGGCGGTGACGCACAGGTACGCCCCGACGGTGGCGAGCTGATAGGTGCGAAAGGGTGGCAGCAGGTAGGTGAGCACGACGATCAGCAGCGCGGCGCCGGCGGTGCCGCCCAGCTGCCACACCAGCCACGGTCGCCGCGGCGGCGCAGCGACCGTGGCTCCGAGCGGGGCGCGCTCGCGCAGGATGCTCATGCCGTCCTCGCCGCCGCTCGGGAGAACAACCCGCCGGGCCGGCCCAGCAGCACCACGACGAGCAGCAGCAGGACGGCGATCGGCGCCACCGTGGCGCCGAGATAGCCGCTCACGTACGACAGCAGCAGCCCCACGATCAGCCCGCCGAGCACCGAGCCGATCGCGCTGTCCAGGCCGCCGACGACCGCCGCGGTGAACGACGAGACGAAGACGATGTCCATCGCGTTCGGATGCAGCCCCAGCTCGGTGGGGATGACCAGCATGCCGGCGAGCGAGCCGACCGCCGCGGCCAGTGCCCAGCCCAGCGTCAGCATGCCGCCGACGTCGACGCCGAGCAGCCGGGAGACGTCCGGGGCGAACGCCGAGGCGCGCATCCGCAGGCCGGTCGCCGTACGCCGGAACAGCAGCGCGAGCAACCCGACCACGGCGGCCACCGCCGCGAAGACGAACAGGTCGAAGCGGGAGAGCAGGGCGACCCCGCCGACCGTGAAGGCGTCGCGTCCGAACGGCGCGCCGGCCGGGCGGAACTCGTTGCCGTAGATCATGCCGAGCACGCCCTGGATGACGAGCACCAGGCCCAGCGCGACCACCACCCCGGTGAGCGGCGACTCATGGTCGACGAAGCGCATCACCACCCGCTCGGTCACCGCGCCCAGGGCGAGGCCGCCGAGGATCGCCACGGCGAAGCCCAGCCAGTAGGAGCCGGTCGCGGCCGAGACGGAGTAGCCCGCGTACGCGGTGGCCACCGCCATCGCGCCCTGGGCGAAGTTGACGATCCGGGTCGACCGCCAGATCAGGACCAGGGCCAGGGCGAACGCGGCGTACACCGCGCCCCGGCTCAGGCCGTCGAACGTGAGGAACACGAACCGGTCCAACGGACCTCCTAGAAGCCGAGATAGGCATGCCGCAACTCGTCGTCGACGGACGTGCCGCGGCTGACGACGCGACCCAGCGCCAGCACGACGGCCTCGTCCGCGATGGCCAGCGCGCCGCGCACGTTCTGCTCCACCAGCAACACGGTCAGCCCGCTTCGGTCGCGCAACGTGCGCAGCAGCCGCAGAATCCGGGCGGTGATCTTCGGTGCCAGCCCCAGCGACGGCTCGTCGAGCAGCAGGAGCCGGGGGCGCCCGACCAGGGCGCGACCCAGCGCGAGCAGTTGCCGCTCGCCGCCGGAAAGCTGGTGCCCCGGAGCCTCCCGGCGGCGGGCCAACGGCTCGAAGAGCTCGTACACCTCGTCGAGGGCACGCTTGGCGTCCGCGCGGTCTTTACGCCACAGGCCGCCCAGCCGCAGGTTCTCGTCCACGGTCAGCTCGGTGACCACCCCGCGGCCCTCCGGCACGTGCGCCACGCCGCGGCGTACCATCTCCTCCACCCGGACCCCGCGCAGGTCGCGGCCGTCCAGAAGGATCCGTCCGTGGACGGCCGGCAACAACCCCGACAGGGTACGCAGCAGCGTCGTCTTCCCCGCCCCGTTCGCCCCCAGGACGGCGGTGATCGAACCGGCCGCGACGCTCAGATCGACGTCGTGCAGAACCGGGGCGGCGCCGTACCCGGCGGTGAGCCGCTCGATCCGCAGCAGCGCGCTCACGCGACAGCACCGAGGTAGGCGTCCGCGACGGCCTCGTCGGTCCGGATCTCGGCCGGGGTGCCGTACGCGATCGGCCTGCCGAAGTCCAGCACCAGGATCTCGTCGCAGACCGTCATGACCAGATCCATGTGATGCTCGACGAGCAGCACCGAGCAGGACAAGCTCTCGATCAGCTCGCGCAGCTCGTCGATCTCCCCGGCGCCGAGCCCGCCCGCCGGCTCGTCCAACAGCAGCAGCCTCGGCTCGCTGACCAGAGCCCGGGCCAGCGCGACCCGCTTGCGCAGCGCGTAGGGCAGATGCCCGGGCAGATCCCCGGCGCACGGCCCGACGCCGCAGCGATCGAGTGCCGCCAGCGCCCGTTCGGGGCTGCCCGGGGCGGCGACAAGCACGTTCTCCAGGACCGTCAGGCCGCTGAAGAGGCCGACGCCTTGCAGCGTGCGGGAGATACCGAGCCCGGCGAGCCGGTGCGGCCGGGGTCGCAGCGGTCGCCCGTCCAGGGCCAGGGAGCCGCTCGTCGGCGTCACGAAACCGCAGACAACGTTGAAAAGGGTCGTCTTCCCGGCGCCGTTGGGGCCGATGACCCCCACGGTACGTCCGGGGGCGACGCGCAGGGAGACGCCGTCGAGGGCGACCAGGCCACCGAAATGGACGCTGATCCGGTCGAGGGTGAGGCCGGCGTTCTCGGAAGGTGAAGCGGTCATCGTCACCTCGGCATCAAGGGCGTGGCGGTCCTGAATGGAGGTAGCTCGGAGATCAACTAAATACACTAGGAGTGTAATTACCTAGTGGTGGGTGTCAATGTCCGAAAACATCGCCGACCATGAATTCCGGCACGGCTGGGCGTCGCCTCATCCGGTCCGGGCGGATGGTGTCAGTCCGGCGGCTGGCAGCGGCAACGGCCGGCGGTCCAGTCCTGGAGCCGGCGATCCAGCTCATCGACGTCCAGGCCGTCGCAGAGCCGCAGGTTGATCACCATGGGGGTGCCGAACAGGTAGGTGTTCGTCAGCATGGTGCGCTCGACGGCCGAGGCGGGTGCCTGCGCATCGGCCCACGCCACCGCCCGCCCGCTCAGCCGGGGGCCGGACAGGTGGCGCAGCGGGTCGTCCGGCGGGGTCGGATACCGGCCGTCCGCGTCGATGCAGAAGACCGGCGCAGGGCCCAGGCCGGGGCGGAAGGCCGTGGCGGTCACGTCGGACCAAGGCATCGACATCGCAAACTCGCCGTTGCGCCACGACGGGGAATATTCCACGCCCCAGGCGCTCAGGCGCATGGCGGTGGGAGGCCCGCGGTGAACTGCCCACCAGGCGATGAGATCGGTGATGCCGTCGACCAGCCACCAGGCGCCTCGGTAGGCCAGCAGCAACCCGGAGGCCACCAGTAGCACGATGGCTGCGATTCGCAGCGCACCCTCCTCGTCGGCGCGCAGCACGGCCACGAAGCTGACGACCGCCACGATCAGCGGTGCCAGGCCGTAGAGGGTCTTGCGTACGCCCGCGGCGGGGGACTTACGCCGGTGGACCAGTACGACAGCGCCTGCATCCAGCAATGGCCACCCTCACCTCCGTGCGCGGTGCATGGTCATTCTGTCGTACCAGTGCCTGCCGTGGGAGTGTGCGCTGCGGGGATCTCACCGGGCCGGTCCCGAGCGGACGGCTAGGCCACGTTGACCGGGCGGAACTGGACGCTGACCCGGGGGCCCACCGGCCGGGCGGTCTTCGGGATCGCGTGCTCCCAGGTGCGTTGGCATGAGCCGCCCATCACGATGAGGTCCCCATGGCCCTGCGGGAAGCGCAGCGTCTCCGTGCCGCCGGCTCGGGGACGCAGCATCAGAGTGCGGGGCGAGCCGAACGACACGATCGCGACCATGGTGTCCTGTCGCGATGCACGGCCCAGCCTGTCGCCGTGCCATGCGACGCTGTCACGGCCGTCGCGGTAGAGGCACATGCCCGCGGTGACGAAGGGCTCGCCCAGCTCCGCCCGGTAGTGCGCCGACAGGCGGTCCCGGGCCTCGGTCAGGGTCGGGTGCGGGAGTTGCTCGTCGCGGCCGTACCAGCACAGGAGGCGGGGGACGTCGACCACGCCGTCATACATCGGGCGGCGTTCGGCGCGCCAGGCGACGTCGGTGAGGAGGGTTTCGAAGATGTCGTCGGAGCCGCTGACCCAGCCGGGCAGCACGTCGACCCAGGCGCCCGCGGTGAGGTGGTGACGGGTCAGGCGGCCGGGCAGGGGCTCGATCGCGGGCCCGGCCTCACCCATGACATCGAGCATCGACGGCTGGTAGGAACTCACCGGCCTATCGTACAGGTGTTCGACATCCGGAATCCTGACGGCCGGGTGGGGCGGTCTCCGCCGGGAGGCGAAGGGCCCGCGGAAAGGCGAAGGACCCGCCCGAGGGCGAGTCCTTTCCGTCAGTCCTTGTCGGGCTCGGGGTGGTTGTAGGTGATCTTTCGGAGCGGGAACTCCTGATCGTCACCGAAGGGTGACGGGCCTCCCGCGTTCTGTGATACCAGCTCGGCGACGTCCATCTTGCCGTCCGGGCCGATCGGCGGGCCCTGCGGCAGACGCGCGCCCGCCCCGGACAGGCCTGCCGCCACGCCGGTGACGCCCTCGGAGGAGCTCGGCGCCATGTTGTCGCCGCTGCGGCTGCGGGTCGGGATGCCGCCGTGGCCGATCGAGGGGTCCTCGAGCTGGTCCCGGCGGAAGATCTTGCGGCCCAGCCGGACCAGGGGGTCGTAGCGGCGGTCCACCACCCGTTCCTTCATCGGGATGATGGCGTTGTCAGTGATCTTGATGTGTTCCGGGCAGACCTCGGTGCAGCACTTGGTGATGTTGCAGTAGCCGAGGCCCTGGCTCGCCTGCGCGTACTCCTTGCGGTCCGTGCGGTCGTCGAGCGGGTGCATGTCCAGCTCGGCCGCCCGGATGAAGAAGCGCGGCCCGCTGAACGCCTTCTTGTTCTCCTCGTGGTCGCGCACGACGTGGCAGGTGTTCTGGCACAGGAAGCATTCGATGCACTTGCGGAACTCCTGCGAGCGGTCGACGTCGACCTGCTTCATCCGGTAGTCGCCCGGCGCGACCCCGGGCGGCGGGGCGAACGCGGGCGTCTCGCGGGCCTTCTCGTAGTTGAAGGACACGTCGGTCACCAGGTCGCGGATCACCGGGAAGGTGCGCAGCGGCGTGATGGTGACGGTCTCGTTCTCCTCGAAGGTGGACATCCGGGTCATGCAGCCCAGGCGCGGCTTGCCGTTGATCTCCATCGAGCAGGAGCCGCACTTGCCCGCCTTGCAGTTCCAGCGGCAGGCCAGGTCGGGTGTCTCGGTCGCCTGGAGCCGGTGGATGATGTCGAGGACGACCTCGCCGTCGTTGACCTCGACCTGGAAGTCCTGGATCTCGCCGCCGGACGCGTCGCCCCGCCAGACCCGGAAATGGCGCTTCATCAGTTGGCCTCCGTCGCGATCGCGTCGTACTCGGCGAGTTCCTGGTCGGTCAGGTACTTGCTGAGCTCGGTGCGCTTGAAGAGCCGCAGCAACTCCTCGCGCATCTTCGGCAGCGGCTTGCGCTCCAGGTGCACGTCGCCGGCGTCGTCGAGCGAGCAGACCAGGTTGACCTTGCGCCATTCCGGGCTCATCTTCGGGAAGTCCTCCCGGGTGTGCCCGCCGCGCGACTCCTCCCGCTCCAGCGCCGCCTTCGCGGTGCACTCCGAGACGACCAGCATGTTGCGCAGGTCCAGAGCCAGATGCCAGCCGGGGTTGTACCGGCGGCCGCCCGTCGCGCTGACGTTCGCGACCCGCAGCTTCAGCTCCTGCAGCCGCTTCAGCGCGTCGGACAGCTCACCCTCGCGCCGGATGATGCCGACCAGGTCGCCCATGACGGCCTGCAGATCCTGCTGCAACGTGTACGGGTTCTCCCCGCCGCTGCGGTTCAGCGGGGCGAGCGCGGTGTCCACCGCCCGCTCCACGTCCGCGGTCGCCACCTTCGGCCGCTTGCCCAGGGCATCCGCGTACGCGGCCGCGTGCTCGCCCGCCCGCTTGCCGAACACCAGCAGGTCGGAGAGCGAGTTGCCGCCGAGCCGGTTGGAGCCGTGCATGCCGCCGGACACCTCGCCCGCCGCGAACAGGCCCTCGACGTGGCCGTGCGCCGCGCCGGAGTCCGGGTCGACCTCGACGCCGCCCATGACGTAGTGGCAGGTGGGGCCGACCTCCATCGGCTCCTTGGTGATGTCGACGTCGGCCAGCTCCTTGAACTGGTGGTGCATCGACGGCAGCCGCCTGACGATGGTCTCGGCCGGCATCCGGGTGGAGACGTCGAGATAGACGCCGCCGGACTTGGTGCCCCGGCCCGCCTTGACCTCGCTGTTGATGGCGCGGGCCACCTCGTCGCGGGGCAGCAGCTCCGGCGGGCGCCGGTTGTTGTCCGGGTCGGTGTACCAGCGGTCGGCCTCCTCCTCGGTGTCCGCGTACTGGTGCCGGAACACGTCGGGGACGTAGTCGAACATGAACCGCTTGCCGTCGGAGTTGCGCAGCACGCCGCCGTCGCCGCGGACCGACTCGGTGACCAGGATGCCCTTGACGCTGGGCGGCCAGACCATGCCGGTCGGGTGGAACTGCAGGAACTCCATGTTGATCAGCGTGGCGCCGGCCCGCAGGGCGAGCGCGTGGCCGTCGCCGGTGTACTCCCAGGAGTTCGAGGTCACCTTGTACGAGCGGCCGACGCCGCCCGTGGCCAGCACGACCGCGGGCGCCTCCAGCAGGATGAACTCGCCGGACTCGCGGTAGTAGCCGAACGCTCCGGCGATGCGGTCGCCGTCGAGGAGAAGCTCGGTGATGGTGGTCTCGGCGAAGACCCGGATCCGGGAGTCGTAGTTGCCGGTCTCCGCGAAGTCCTCCTGCTGCAGGGAGACGATCTTCTGCTGCAGCGTACGGATGAGCTCCAGGCCGGTGCGGTCGCCGACGTGCGCGAGGCGGGGATACTCGTGGCCGCCGAAGTTGCGCTGGGAGATCTTGCCGTCCTTCGTACGGTCGAAGAGCGCGCCGTACGTCTCCAGCTCCCAGATCCGCTCCGGGGCCTCCTTGGCGTGCAGCTCGGCCATCCGGAAGTTGTTGAGGAACTTGCCGCCGCGCATGGTGTCGCCGAAGTGCACCATCCAGTTGTCGCGGCTGTTCACGTTCCCCATGGCCGCCGCGGCGCCGCCCTCGGCCATGACCGTGTGAGCCTTGCCGAACAGCGACTTCGAGATGATGGCGGTCTTCTTGCCGGCGAGCCGGGCCTCGATGGCGGCGCGCAGCCCGGCCCCGCCCGCGCCGATGACGACGACGTCGTAGTGGTGTCGTTCGATTCGCGTAGTCATTGTGTGTGGGGGCCCTCTAGTTGATGAAGCGCAGGTCGGGCCACCAGCCGGCCGCGAGCGCCATGATGTAGAAGTCGGTCAGCGCGAGGGTGCCGAGGGTGATCCAGGCGAGCATCATGTGCCGCGCGTTGAGCTTCGACACGAACGTCCAGAAGCGGTACCGCACCGGGTGCTTGGAGAAGTGCTTCAGCCGCCCGCCCGCGATGTGCCGGCACGAGTGGCACGACAACGTGTAGGCCCACAGCATCACCACGTTGACCACCAGGATCACGTTGCCCAGCCCGAACCCGAACTCGTCGCCGGAGCGGAACGCGACGACCGCGTCCCAGGTGTTGATGATCGAGATGATGAAGGCGGCGTAGAACGCGTACCGGTGCAGGTTCTGGAAGACCAGCGGGAAGCGCGTCTCGCCGGTGTACTTCTCGTGCGCGTCGGGCACGGCGCAGGCCGGTGGCGACAACCAGAACGCCCGGTAGTACGCCTTGCGGTAGTAGTAGCAGGTCAGCCGGAACAGCAGGAGGAACGGCAAGGTGAGCGCCGCCTCCGGGATCAGCCAGAAGCTGGGCAGCGGCGTGCCGAACATGGCCGACCCGTCGCCGCACCGGTCGGTGAGACACGGCGAGTAGAACGGCGTCAGATAGTGGTACTGCTCGACGAAGAACCACTTGTGCATGAACACGCGGACGGTCGCGTAGATGACCCACGCGCTCAGTCCCACGAAGGTGACCAGCGGCGGAAGCCACCACCGGTCCGTACGCAACGTCTTCGCCGCGATGGCGGCGCGCGCACGCCCCGCATCCGGCCTCGTTGCCGTCGTCGTCATTGACGTCTCTCCCTGACAGTGCTGCGTTTGACGTGCTCTGCCGGCGGGCGCGCCTGAACCTGTCTGCCAGACGGGGGTGTGCGTCCGCAATGTGTGGCACACGTTACAACGAAGGTCAGCGGATTGCTGCGTAAGGGAGGGCTTACTGCACGCTACAGCTCCGGAGCGGCAAGTCGGCGGATAAGTCCGGAACACGCCGGGGGAGACAACCGCGCCAGCTCGTCGGCCACGGCAGCGCCGTCGCCGGTCCGGGGAACGACGAAAAATGCGGGCGTACGCGACTTAGGCTGGGCGTCGAGGGCCTCGGCGAAGGCGGTGCGGGCGTCGAGCAGCTGCCGCCACAGGTCCTCGACGCGCTCGCCCTGCAGCTGGGTCACGTAGACCCGCACGGCGGCGTTCTCGTCGCGCACCGCGACGGCCCGGGCCTGCGGGGTCGTGGTCGCACCGGGCGGGACGAGCCGGTTGAGCCGTTGCTCCAACTCGAGGCAGGCGGTGTCCCGCACGTGGCGGTCCACCCGCACCTCGCCGGCATCGTCGCGGAAGTCCGCGACGGCGGAAACGACGGCGAGCCCACCGGCACAGAGCGCGACGACGACGAGCGCCGCGCCCGCGGCGATGCCCCCGACGAACCACCGGCGCCGGCGCCGCCGGCGGGGGTCGTCCTCCGGGCCGGCGGGCGCGAGGCGAGCGGCTCTCGTCCGCCCGGCATTTCCCGCGCCCGGCCCGGCCTCCCGGCCGCCGAGCACATCACCGCCCGCGGCGTCCGGGCCAGCCGCATCGCCGCCCGCCGCACCTGGACCGGCGGCCGCGCCGCCCGCGGCACCTGGACCGGCGGCTACGCTGCCCGCGGCACCTGGACCGTCGGCCGGGCTGCCCGCCGCGTCCGGGCTGACCGCACCGCTGCCCGCCGTAGCCGGGCCGGTAGCACCGGCTGCGGCGGCGCTTCCTCTCGCCGAGCCGGCGCGGTGGCCGGGCGGGACGGTCGTGGTCTCGTCGGCCGGGTCGAAGCCTGCCGCCGCGCCGGTGGCTCGGGGCGCTTCCGGGGCCTGGTCACGCGAGTTGTCACTCACCGCCTCAGTGAAGCATGCCGGTCAATGCGGAGACCCGGACCGCGCATCCGTCAGCGTCCCGGCTGGTGCAGCCCGGGTGGTGCATCGTGTGCGGCCCCGGCCCGGGTGGCCGGGGCCGGCGCCGGGCCGGGTCAGCCGGAGGCGTTGCCGGTGAAGTTCCAGGAGGCGAGGTGGAGGGCCGGCGCCGTGTAGCGGACGCCCGACCAGCGGTCCGGGAGGGCGACCGTCTCCGTGCCCAGCCCCAGGACCGCGCCCGGGCCCAGCGCCTGCGGGTAGGACTGGGTGAAGCGGAGGTTGCCCACCGCCGCGGTCACTTCGCCGTTCTCGATCAGCCAGACGCCGTTGCGGGTGAGGCCGGTGACCACGAGGCTCTTCTGGTCGAGCACCCGCGTGTACCAGAGGTCCGTGACCAGCAGGCCGCGGCGCACGCCCGCCGCCAGAGCCCGTGCCGAGGCCGCGACCGGCCCCGCGCCGGCCTGCCCCGCCCCGGTCTGCCCGACGTCCCCGGGTGCCGGGGCCGGGGAGGGGCTTGGCGTGTTGCCGGGCGCCGAGCCCGGGGAGCGATCCGACGCGTCCGAACCCCGGGTGGCAACCGGCGAAACCGGTGCCGGGGCGAGGCGGAGGTCGGCGGCGATCGGGCCCCAGGAGCGGGAGGACGGGGAGGCGTGGCCCGTGGAGACCGTGCCCGCCTCGGCCGCCGAGGTGCGGTCGTGGCTCACCGCGCGGGTCACGCCGGACTCGACCAGGGTGAGGGTGTCGCGGGGGGTGCCTTCCGCGTCGAAGGGCAGGGTGGCGCCCAGCGGCTCGTCGGCGATGGTGATGCTCTCGTCGAACTGCTGGACGCCCAGCTCGGCGAACGACTGGTGCTGGGCGAAGGCCTTGCCGTTGAAGCCGAAGCCGGCCAGGTTGCCGAGCAGGTCGGCCACCGCGGTCGGTTCGAGGACGACCTCGTAGCGCCCCGGCGGCAGCTCGATCGGGTCCGCGCCGGCCCGGGCCTTGGCCGCGGCGACGGCACCCAGCTCGGCGCCGTCCAGGCCGGCGAGGCGCCCGCCGGCGCGGCGGGCCACGCCGTCGGCGCCGGCGAGCCGGGCGATGCCGTCCATCGCCGCCTCGGCGGACCGACCGTGCACCGCCTGCCCGAGCGTGTTGGCGAATCCGCCCGACGCGTACGCCGTGCGGCAGAACCCGGCCGTCTCCAGCCCGCCCGCGGCCCGGACGAAGTCGCGGACCCGCAGGGCGCGTTCCTCGGGCCCGGCGCCCGCGGTGGCCTCGTCGAAGCCGGGGTCCGGACGCAGCGCGGTGGGCGGCGTGAGCCCCGGCCAGGTGACGTCGGGCGGCGACAGCCGGGCGGCGGCGACGGTGCGCTCCACGAGCGAGCGCAGTCCGTCGGCGGTCGTCACCGTGGTGGAACCGCCGGCCGTGCGCCCGTCGAGGTGCAGCCGCAGCCGGACGGTCGTGGTGGCCTCGGCGACGTTCTGGTGGATCGCGGAGTTGGCGAACCGGGTCAGCGCCTCGGCCGAGTGCGCGGCGACCACCTCCGCCTCGGCTCCGGGGCCGGCCAGCCGCCGGGTCAGTTCGACGACACGTGCCGCCAGGTCCAGCTCGGCGCTCATCCGCGGACTCCTACCCGTACGCCGGTGAAGCGGGCCGGTGCGGCGGGATGGCCGGTGTGGCCGATCTGGCCGGGCTGGCCCTTGCCGCAGTTGGGTGTGCCCCACGCCACGGTCTCGGCGGACAGCATGTCCATCGACTGCCAGAACTTCGGCCCGATGCCGGTGTAGGTGGGGTTGCGCAGGATCCGCCCCCGCTTGCCGTTCTTGATCTCGTAGCCGATCTCGCAGCCGAACTGGAAGTTGAGCCGGCGGTCGTCGATCGACCAGGAGCGGTTGATGTCCATGAAGACCCCGTCGTCGGTGGCGGCGATCATCTCGTCGAGCGTGTGCGGGCCGGGCTCCAGGCCGACGTTGGTCATGCGGACCATCGGCAGCCGGGCCCAGCCGTCGGCGCGGACGCTGCCGGCGTAGTCGAGCCCGGCGACCGCCGCCGAGTCACGCCCGGCGAGCACGCCGACCCAGATGCCGTCGCGGACCGCGTCGCGCTTGGTGGCCGGGGAACCCTCGTCGTCGTAGCCGAAGCTGCCGAGCGCGCCGGGGATCGTCGGGTCGATGGTGATGTTCATCAGCTCGGAGCCGTAGCGCAGGCTGCCGAGCCGGCCGAGGTCGAGCCACGACGTGCCGGCGAACGCGGCCTCCCAGCCGAGGATGCGGTCGAGCTCGATGGCGTGCCCGACGGACTCGTGGATCTGCAGGGCCATCTGCTCGCCGCCGAGGATGAGCGTGGTCTCCCCGGAGGGGCACAGCGGTGCGGTCAGCAGCGCGCGGGCCTCGTCGGCCATCCGGGCCGCGTGGTCGGTCAGGGCCAGCTCGTCGACGAGCTCCCAGCCGCGGCTCGCATATTGCCCGCGGTGCGAGGGCCAGGACCGGCGCTGGATCTCGCCGTCGCCGTAGGCGCTGGCGGTGATGCCCGCGCCGCACTCGCGGACGTGCTGGTCGATGCGGTGGCCCTCGCTGGAGACGAACCACTTGCGGGTGTCCCAGATCTGGTAGATGCCCTCGGCCAGGTCGGCGCCGGCGTCGCGGGCCGCGGCGGTGGCCGCGACCAGCAGGTCGCCCTTGGTGGACAGTGGCACGGACAGCGGGTCGACCTCGCAGGGACTCGCCCAGCTCGCCGTCTCGGCGCGGGCCGGCACCAAGTCGATCGCGGGACCGGGCACCCGCGCGCTCGCGGCGGCGATCTCGGCGGCCCGGCGCCCGGCGGCCCGCGCCGCGGCGGCGGACAGGTCCGGCACGGCGTAGAAGCCCCAGCTGGAACCGACCAGCGCCCGGACACCGATGCCCGCGCTCTCGTCGGAGCTGAGGTCCTCGATCTCGCCGTCACGGGCGCTCATGGTCTCGGTGCGCCGCAGCATGACCCGGGCGTCGGCATAGCGCGCCCCGGCGTCCAGAGCGGCCTCGACCGCCGCGCCGGCCTCGTCGAAGTGATCCACACTCATGCCTCGACCCTAGGGGACCGGTGCGACAAAATCCGGCCGGGCTCAGCCCGGCGGCAGCAGATCCTCCGGCGAAATCTCGGCGACGACGGGATCCGTCAGGTGCAACACCTCGCCGACCTTGGTGACGGACCGCTCCTTGTACTTGCCCGCAGCCAGCTCATGGAGATGCAACGCCCCGGTCTCCTGCTCGACGATCAGATACCAGGGGATCCCAGCGGCCGCGTAGTAGTGCATCGTGAGGACCCTGTCCGCCGAGGCGTTGGACGGCGACACGATCTCACAAACCATGAGGACGGCATCGGCGTCGACGACCGATGCATCGAAATCGATCGACTCGTGACCACCACGTCCGGGACCGGGATGCGACCTGTTGGAGCCGGACGTTGATCGCTTCCGTCACATGCTGCCGGCCTGGTGCCGCCCCGCGTTCCAGGGCGTTCGCAAGGCGGCGGGAGATGTGCTGGTGGCGGGGGTCGGGGCAGGCGTCACGTGCAGGCTCCCGTCGAAGAGCTCGACGCGCTCGGGGGTCTCCCCGAGCGCGAAGTGGCCCTCCTCCGTGATGGGGAACCCCGGCCGAAGATGGCGGACGTCATGGCGGCGATTGTCTCATGACTAGAGCCTGTCCGACAGGTCAGAGGTTGAGGCCGGTGACTCGGACGAGTTGCATCACCGATTGTTCGACGTAGCCCTGGGCCGTGAGCATGTTGCTGTGCAGCAGACCTCGCTCCGGTTCCGCCAGGAGGTAGCAGGGGATGCGGGCCTGGGCGTACGCGTGCATCTTCAGCGTCCAGTCCACCGTGGCGCTCGCCGCCGAGGTGATCTCGCAGACCAGGCGGACCGAGGCCGCCTCCACCAGCGGGATGTCCGGGTCGATCGCGCCCGCGATGATGAGGTCGGGTACGGCGATGCGGCCCGGGCCGAGGCGTACCGGGACGCCGGTGACCACGTTGAGGTCGGTGCGGCCCGCGCGCAGCGCGTTGGCCAGGGCGTTCAGGATCATCTGGTGCCGGGGCGTGTCCCTGGGGCAGGTGAGGACGTTGCCGTCCCAGAGTTCGGAGATCGCCGAGGTCTCGCCGAGCTGGAGGTAGTCGACCTCGGTCGTCGGCAGGGCTTCCATGGGCAGGCTGCGGCCGATCAGGGCTGACGTCATGCACACTCCCGGATGACGAACTCACGTTCTTCGGACAGACCCCCGGCGGGGGAGATCAACAGTGGCGCCCGGCACCCGGGGGCGAGCGCGTGGTGGGTGTAGATCTCGGGGTTGTCGGCTTGCGGGCCGAGGTAGCGCTCGGCGTACGCGGGGGAGAGCTGGGTCCAGTCGGTGACCGGGTCGATCGCCACGCCGCAGCGGAAGACGTCGGGGCGGCGCTGCACCGCGTACGCCGCGAGCCAGCCGCCGAGGCCGGTGCCGCGGACGGCGACGCGGCCGAGGTCCAGGTCGGGGTGCTTGCCGGTGAGCCCGTGCAGGGCGTCGATCTGGTCGGTGAGGGCCACGTCGGCCAGGCGCCGGTGGACCACCTTCTCGTAGCTGGGCGCCACTCCGGGCGTACCCCGGGAGTCGACGCTGACCACGACGAAGCCGGCATCGGCCCACCATTGCCTTTCCTGCCACCGGGCCGGGTCGGCGACGACGTGCTGGTGTCCGGGGCCGGCGCCCAGGTCGAGCAGCACCGGCAGGCGCGTTCCGGTGACGTGCCCGGACGGGTAGAGCACGCCGGTGGGCAGGCGGCGGTCGGTGACCCGGGTGAGGACGGGCCGCGGCCGGTACGGCAGCGGGTGCGCCTCGCAGGGCAGCGGCAGGACGGCGGCGCCGCGCCGCACGGTGTCGTCGACCACGATGACGTCGCCGCCGAGGTGCGCGTGGTGCCAGCCGGGTTCGGTGGTGATCCGGCGGACCCTGGTGCCGGCGCCGCCCAGGGCGGTGCGTACGGCGAACACGTGCTGCTCGGCCGGTTCGCCGTCGGTGGCCTCGACGATCAGCTCGCCGGTGCCGGCGAGCAGTCCGACGACCCGGCGTACGTAGACCTCGGGCGGGGTGAGCAGGCTGCCGTCGGCGAACAGGCAGCGGGCGTCGAACCCGTCGTGGGCCAGCTCGCCGCCGACCAGGACCCGGCCGTCGTTCAGCAGCAGCGGGGTCCCGGGCACGGGTTCGACCCAGCGCGCGTCGGCGAGCTCGGCGTGGACCTGCGTCTCGCCGGTGCGCGGGTCCACGGACAGCACCAGCCCGTGCTGCTGGCTGCGGCGCAGCACCGTGATCAGGGGGTTTCCGGCGGTCCAGCGGACGTCGACGAGGTAGGGGTACGTCTCGCGGTCCCAGTGCACGTCGACCCAGCCGCCGTGCAGGTCGAGCAGGTGGAGGCTGACCGCGGCGGCGCTGCGGACGGCGAGGATGCGGCTGCCGTCGGGGGACCACCACCAGCCCCGGGTACGGCCGAAGTCGGCGGCCGCGGGCTCGGCGACCCCCCAGGACACGCCGCTGCCGGGCTCGCCGGCGAGCAGCTCGTCGTGGCCGTCGGGGCCGATGACCCGCAAGGTGGCGTCGGGAGTGGTGTATCCGATGGCGTTGCCGGTCGGGTCCGGCCGCGGCTCGACCACCCGGGCGGCCGCGGCGGGCTCGCGCCCGGAGCAGTGCAGCTGCCCGTCGCGGGCCCAGGCGAGCACGGACAGGTCGGCCGATCCGGCGTACGAGTCGACGGGACCGTCGGTGATCTTGGTGACCGTGCCGGAGGAGACGGTGAGGACCCACAGCGCCGCCGCGGGATCGTAGGGTCCCGCGGAGCGCAGGAACGCCACCCGGGCGCCGTCGTCGCCGACCGTCACGGCGTGCGGCGCGCCGAAGCGGAACCGGCCGGTGCGCTCGGCGAGTTCGGGATAGTCCACGCCGACCAGCATCGCTGATCGGACACCCCTCATGGGGGGCAAACAGCAGACGCGGGGCCGGGGCGGCGCGCGCGTAAAGTGGCGCGGGTGACCGACACGCTGCCCGCCCGCCGCCTGATGCTCGTGCACGCCCACCCGGACGACGAGGTCACCGGCACCGGCGCCACCATGGCTCGCTACGCCGCCGAGGGCGCCCTCGTGACGCTGGTGACCTGCACGCTGGGTGAGGAGGGGGAGATCCACGTGCCGGAGCTGGCCGGGCTCGAGGCGCGGCAGGCCGACCAGCTCGGCGGCTGGCGCATCGCCGAGCTGCAGCGCGCCTGCGCCGCGCTCGGCGTCACCGACCACCGCTTCCTCGGCGGCGCGGGCCGCTACCGCGACTCCGGGATGATGGGCCTGGAGACCAACGACCATCCCCGGGCCTTCTGGCGGGCCGACCTCGACGAGGCCGCGGCGCACTGCCTGGAGATCATGCGGGAGGTGCGCCCGCAGGTGCTGATCACGTACGACGAGAACGGCTTCTACGGCCACCCGGACCACATCCAGGCGCACCGGGTGGCGATGCGCGCCGCGGAGCTCGCCGAGGCGGAGGGCTTCGGCCCCGAGAAGATCTACTTCACGGCGATGCCGCGCAGCGTCCTGGAGGGCGGCATGGAGGCGTTCAAGGCGCTGGACGACAACCCGTTCGCCGAGGTGGAGAACGTCGACGACCTGCCGTTCGGGCACCCGGACGACGAGATCGCCGCCCGCATCGACGGCACCGACTTCTACGAGCGCAAGGTGGCGGCGATGCGCGCGCACGCGACCCAGATCCCGGACAACTCCTGGCTGTACGGCATCGCCGGCGACTTCGGCGGCGAGTTCATGGGCGTGGAGTACTTCACCCTGGCCAAGGGCGAGCGTGGCGAGGTGTCGGGCCCGCACAAGTGGGAGAGCGACCTGTTCAGCAACGTGGTGGGGCGATGACGCTGGAGGCCCCGGCGAGCGCACCCCCGTCGGGCCCCGCGCCCGTGCCGAGCCCGGTCGGCGATCGGCTGATCACGGCGGCCGGGATGGTGGTCGCCCTGCTCGCCACGGTCGCCACGGCCCTGCTGGAGCTGTTCACGACCCCGCTGCGCCTCGGTGGTGTGCCGATCTGCGTGGCCGTCCTGCTGGCGGCGGCCGCCAACTACGGCATCGCCTGGTTCGCGGTGACGACCGTCGGGCGGCGCTGGGCCGTCGCGCCGCCGTGGGGACTGTGGACCGCGATCATGTTCTTCGCCGCGGGTGTCCGTACGCCGGAGGGCGACTATCTCATCGGCGCCGAGGACTGGGTCGCCCTCGCGATGATCCTGGTGGGCAGCCTGTCCTTCGCGGTGTTCACTTACCGGGCGATTCTGCGGGGACCAACCGTCACAAAGCTATGACAAACGGACGTGGCGTTCCGGTCGCCGCGAACGCCGGGCGGCAGACTGGCGCGAAATCCGCCGCCGCCGCTGAAGGTGACATCCGTTGACCTCCGTATCCGAAGACACCGCCCCACCGGTCACCTCCGTCCCTGCGCCGGTGGGACCTGATCCCGCCCCCGGGCCGGTCAGCCGCAGCCGGATCGTCGTGGTGGGCACGGTCGCCGCCGTCCTGATCGCCGGTGCCGGCGTGGTCGCGTGGGCGTACGGCGGTGACGTCCCGCGCGGCACCCGCGTGCTGGGCGTGGACCTCGGCGGCCGCTCGCGCACCGAGGCGGAGCGCGCGCTGACCGAGGCGGTCGGGCCGCGCACCGGCGATCCGGTCCGGGTGGACCTGGACGGCGAGCTCGTCACCATCCGGCCCGCGGACATCGCGATGACCCTGGAGGTCGACCTCAGCGTCGGACGGGCCATGCGGGGCCGGCCGGCGCCGTTCGGCACCCGCACCGTCGCGCCCGTCATCGACCTGGACGAGGCGAAGCTCGAGACGCTCCTGCGCCGAGAGCTCGACCCGGAACGGATCACGCTCAAGAAGCCGGGGATCGCGTACGCCGGACGGGTCCCGCGGCCGACGTACCCGGCGGCGGGCCGCAACCTGGACCCGGCGCTCGCCGCGGCCGAGGTCCGCAAGGCCTGGCTGGTGGGCGGTACGGCCCGGGTGCCGCTGGTGCACCGGGACCCGGCGACCAGCGGGGGGCAGGTCGACGCGCTGATCCGCGAGCTGGCCGTGCCCGCGGTCGCGGCGCCGGTGACGGTCCGGGTGGGCGCCAGGTCGTTCCCGCTCCCGCCGCGCGCGATCGCCGCGGGCCTGGTCTTCCGCTCGGACGACGACGGCCTGCTCACCCCGGCGATCGACGGCGCAAGGCTGCATGCTGCCGCGGCCAAGGGCTTCGCGCGGGTGGAGAAGGAACCGCGGGACGCCCGGATCGCACTGTCGAAGGGCAGGCCGCGGATCGTCGCGGGCGAGCCCGGAGACATGGTCGACCTGGAGGCGCTGGGCCCGGCCCTGCTCGACGTGCTGCGCAAGCCGGCGCCGCGCTCGGTGCAGGCCGTTCTCACCGAGCGGGAGCCCGATCTGACCGCGGCCGAGGTGAAGCGGTTCGGCATCAAGGAGAAGGTCTCCACCTTCACCACCTACTTCACCGGTGGCGCCGGCTCGCCGCGCAGCCAGAACATCATGACCATCGCCCGCGCGGTCGACGGCGCGATCGTCGCCCCCGGCGAGACCTTCTCGCTCAACGGGCACACCGGTGAGCGCGACTATGCCGCCGGATACCAGGACGCCCCGGTCATCGTCAACGGCAAGCTGGAGCTCGGGGTCGGCGGCGGGGCGTCGCAGTTCACCACGACGCTGTTCAACGCCGCCTACTACGCGGGGCTGGAGGACGTCGAGCACAAACCGCACTCGTTCTACTTCTCCCGGTATCCCGCGGTGATCGAGTCGACCATCTTCTACCCGACGCTCGACCTCAAGTTCCGCAACACCACGCCGTACGGGATCTTCATCGACACGTCGTACACCGGCGGCTCGGTGACCGTCACGATGTGGAGCACGAAGGTCTACGACAGCGTCAAGACCGTACGAAGCCCCCGCCGCAACCTCACCTCCCCGCCCACGGTCCACCGCGAGCCCGGCCCGAGGTGCGTCGCCTCCAGCGGACTTCCCGGCTTCACGCAGGATGCTTGGCGCGTCATCCGCAAGGACGGCGAGGAGGTGGCGCGCGAGAAGTTCACCTGGCGCTACGATCCCGAGCCACGATTCGTGTGCGGCGAGGAGCCGTGAGGCCGGTCCTGGAGGAACGTCATGAAGCAGCGTGGGGTGAGGATCGCGGTGCTGGCCGCGGCGCTGTTCGGGGTCAACGTGGTGGCGCGGCTGGTGGTGCGCCTCGGCTTCGACGGCGACGACGTCGCCGAGAGCCGCGTCTCCATCGCCATGTTCGCGGTCATCGGCCTGGTGCTGGCGGCCGTGGCGTTCGTGCGCTCGCAGCGGGTCCCGCTCGGCACCTGGCTGCCCGACCTGGCCGCGGCGGCGGTCGGCGGCATGCTGCTCACCATCCTCGTGGGCCCGTTCGTCAGCGGCGACTACCCGTTCTCCGGCGGCGCGGGCAACTTCTTCTCCCAGGTCTGGCTCTACGGCGGCTTCGCGATCGTCGGCACCCTGCTCGGGTACTGGATCGCCACGATGTTCGGCCGTGACTACCGTTCGAAGTCGCTGCAGGCCTTCACCGTGGCGAAGACGACGAGGCCCCGGCGCGTCGTGCGGCGCTGAATGTGACCCAGGACACTTACTTCGGAGAACCGTCGGGGAGCCACCCGTCGTCTAGCCGGGTGTGAGACGAACCTTGGAGTCACTCGACGAGGGTGAGTTGCTGCGCCTGACCGCGCGCGGCGACCGGCGCGCCTTCGACGAGCTGTACCGGCGTACCGCGCCGTGGCTGGCGGTGCGGCTGCGCCGGCGCTGCGCCGACGAGGACGTGGTCGCCGACGTGCTCCAGGAGACCTATCTGGCGGTCTGGCGCTCCGCGGGCAGCCAGGCGCAGGCCTCGCCGCAGGGCAGCGCCCTCGGCTGGCTCTGGACCATCGCGGCGCACCGGCTCGTCGACGCGTTCCGCAGCCGGGCGCGCCGGTCCCGCGTCCCGGCGGTGGAGACGGCCGAGACCGTGGCCCCGGCGGCCGAGGACGAGGTGATGGCCGGCCGGATCGACGCCGACCTCGAGCGCGCCCTGCTGGCCCTGCCCCCGGAGCTGCGCCAGGTGCTGCGCGCGATGGTGCTCGACGGCCTGACCGTACGGGAGACCTCGCTGCTGCTCGGCATGCCGGAAGGAACCGTGAAGACCCGCGCGCGGCGGGCCCGGATCGCGCTGCGGGAGGCGCTGTCATGAGCACTCACCCGACCCCTGAGCTGATCTCCCGGTACGCCTCGGGCGACGCCGGCGTCGACGACGCGACGGTCTGGGCGGTGGAGGCCCACCTGGAGTCCTGCGGCACCTGCCGCGGCCTGCTGACCGACGCCGTGGACCCCGGCACCCGCGACCTGCTCCAGCGGGTGTCCGAGGGCATCTCCGCGGGCATCGCCGCCGGGCCCGCGCCGGTGCGGCGCCGGCGCCGGCTGCGGCGTACCGGCGTGGCCGCCCGGGTTCTGCCGTGGCTGGCCACGGCGGTGTTCCTGATGCTGTCCGCGACCCTCTTCGAGCAGGCCTTCCCGGACGCGCCGTCGCTGGTGCTGCTGCTCGCGCCGGTGGCGCCGCTGTTGCCGATCGCCGCCGCCTGGAGCCGGCGTACCGATCCGGCCTGGGAACTGATGGCCAGCATGCCGCGCACCGGGCTGGCCCTGCTGCTGCGCCGCACGCTGGCCGTGCTCGCGGCGGTCGTCCCCGTGCTGGCGGTGGCGGCGTGGGGCACCGGCCACTCGCCGGCGCTCTGGCTGCTGCCCTGCCTGGCCTTCACCGCCGGGAGCCTGGCGCTCGGCGGGCTGGTCGGCATCGACCGGGCCGCCCTCGCGCTGGCCGTCGTCTGGTCCGCCGCGGTCGTGGTGCCGAGCATGGCCACCGACCGGATGCCGGTGGTGCTGCGCGGCGGCAGCTGGCCGCTCTGGGCGGTGAGCACCGTGCTGCTCGCGGCGGTGGTGCTCGCGCGGGCCGCCGACCATCGCCGGTTCGGCACCGGCGGCAGCTAGCACCTCCCACCCGGCGATCCCTTACCGAGCACGACGAACGGAGAGACGATGATGCGCGTCGTCAGCGCGGCCGAGACGGCACCGACCACCTATGCCTGGGCGGTGCATGCCTCCGGCCTCAAGGTCCGTGCCGGGCGGCACCTCGCCGTCGACGGGCTCGACCTGGCCCTGGGCACCGGCGTGCACGGCCTGCTCGGCCCCAACGGCGCCGGCAAGACCACGCTCATGCGCGCCCTCGCCACGGTGATCAACCCGGCCGGCGGCGCGCTGACTCTGCTCGGCCAGGACGTCTCCGGCCGGGCCGACCTGCGCCGGATCCGTCGGTGCCTGGGTTACCTGCCGCAGCACTTCGGCTGCTACCCGCGCTTCACGGTGCGCGAGTTCGTCGAGTACATGGCCTGGCTCAAGGAGATGCCGAAGGCCGCGGTCACCGGGGCGGTCCAGCGCGCCATCGACCGGGTGGGGCTGACCAGCCGCGCCGACTCGAAGCTCAAGACCCTCTCCGGCGGCATGCTGCGGCGCGCGGGCATCGCCCAGGCGATCGTCAACGACCCGGAGATCCTGCTGCTCGACGAGCCGACCGTGGGCCTCGACCCGGAACAGCGCCTGGACTTCCGCGAGCTGCTGCGCGAGATCGGCGTGGACAGCTGCGTGCTCGTCTCCACCCACCTCGTCGAGGACGTCGTGGCCGCCTGCTCCGACGTCGTGCTCGTCGACGCGGGGCGCCTCGTCTACCAGGGGACACCGGAGGATCTCGCCGCGCGGGGCGGTGCGGGTGACGCCGGCGACAGTCCCGCCGAGCGGGGGTACTCGGCGCTGCTGCGCGCGTACCGGAAGGAGAACGGCCGATGACGCGGGTGTTCCGCACCCAGGTGCTGCGCTCCTCGGCGCTGTTTTCCCTGATCCTGCTGCTCGTCCTGGGTCTGGTCTGCATGTTCGCCGCTCCCGGGTCGTGGATCGAGGGATGGCTGTTCCTCGGTACCGGCCAGCGGACCTACCTCGTGTTCCTCTGGCCGCTCGCCCTGGCGCTGGGCGCCTGGCAGATGCGCCAGGAGCACCGCGCCCGGGTGGACGAGCTCTTCGCCGGCACGGCCCGCCCCCGGTGGCAGCGGGTCACGGTCACGGCCGCGGCCCTGGCCTTCGCCGTGGCGGTGGCCTACGGGCTGGTGTTCGCCGTCGCCGCGGGATGGATCGCCGGCACCGCGACCTACCTGCCCGGCGCGGTGCCCGCGATGGCGGCCGTCGGCGCCCTGTCTCTGGTGGCGGCGGTGTGGGTCGGCATGGGCGTCGGAAGCCTGCTGCCGCACCTGGTGACCGCGCCCGCGCTGGCCACGACCGGCTTCGCGCTGCAGCTCTCCCTGCCGGTGATCTTCCGCGACAGCGACTGGCTCGCCAACCTGCTGTCGCCGTTCCTGACCCGGCCCTGGGACGCCTATTTCACCCTGCCGGCCCGGTTCCACGCGGGCCAGGCGATCTGGCTGACCGGGCTGGCCGGGACCGGGCTGCTCCTGCTGGCCGCCGCCACCCGGCTGTCCCGGTCGGCGGCGGTGCTGCCGGTGGTCCTGGGCCTCGGCGTGGCCGTGGCGCTCGCCCCCCGGGTGGACGACCACAGCACCCCGTGGGTCCGTGACCTCGCGGCAGCCGAGCTGGTCTGCACCGACGACGCCCCCCGGGTCTGCGTCACCCGGGTGCACACCGAGCTGCTGTCCGACGTGGCCCCGGTGGCCCGGGAGGCACTGTCCAAGGTGAAGGAGCTCCCCGGGGCGCCGACGAGCGCCGTGGAGGACTGGACGCTGACCTACGGCGACGACCGGGACGCGCCGGTCGGGGCCCCCGGCCCGGACACGCTGGAGTTCATCGTCGACGTCGACGGCCGGGGCAGGCTTTCGCGGCCGGAGAGCTTCGTCGCGCTGACCCTCGAGCAGCTCGCCTTCCGCGACTGCCGGGAAGCCTCCGCGGAGCAGTTCGCCGAGGATGCCGCGGTCGCCGAGGCCATCGGCTTCTGGCTGGCCGGGCGCCCGCTCGATCCGGGCGAGTCCTTCGGAGGCGAGGAACTGCACCGCAAGCGCCGGCTCTGGGACGTACTCCAGGCGCTGCCCCGGGAACAGGCGTTGCAGCGGATCGCCGAGGTACGCACCGCGGCCCGCGACTGCTCCGGCGGTGGCCTGGCCGCCATCCTCGAAGGGAACGCGCGATGAGGTGGACGTGGCTCTATCTGCGCTCCCGCGGCGTCGCTGCCTCCGCGGGGACGGGCGTGGCACTCGTCGCCACGGTGTGCGCGCTCTGGTCGGCCTTCGCCGGGTCGCGGGACGTGGACTTCCCGCTGGCCCTGCTCGTGGTGGTCCTGCTGGTCTCCGCGGTCTCCGCCACCCTGGCCGGGCCCGACGACGCGCTGGACCGCACCGCGGCGAAGCCCTGGCAGCCGGTACGGCTGGCCCACCTGCTGAGCGCCTACGCGGTCATGATGGCGCCCCTGCTGCTGACGCGGGTCACGGCCGGGCGGTTCGGGCCCGTCGCGGAGCTCGCCCGCGACGCCGCCGGCCTGCTCGGACTGACCGCCCTGGGCGCGGCGCTGATCGGTGCGCACCGGGCGTGGCTGCCGCCGCTGTTGTGGACCCTGCCGGCGCTCTACTTCAGCGCCGGCGGCGCGTCCGAGAAGACGGCGGCCCGGGCCCTCACCTGGATGGTGCAGCCGATCGGCGACCGGCCGGCGGCCGTCATGGCGGCGGCGCTGGCGGCCGCCGGGCTGCTCGCCTATGCGCTGCGCGGCACCCCGCCGCGGCCCGCCTCCGACCCGGCACCGGCCTGAGTCAGGACGGCGCCTCGCGGGTCAGATAGGTGTGGTGGGTGCGGAAGCCCAGCTTGCGGTAGAGGGCGACGGCGGCCGTGTTGCGCTCCTCGACCTGCAGGTAGGCGCGTGCCGCCCCCTGCTGCCGCGCCCATCCCGCCAGGGCTCGCACGACGTGCGCCGCCAGCCCGCCGCGCCGCGCCGCCGGAGCGGTCTGCAGCAGCGACACCCCCAGCCAGCGGTCCGGCCCGGTCACCGCGCCGCGGCCCACGGCGAGCAGGTCGCCGGCGGCGTCGCGGACATGGGCGAAGACCGCCACGGGTACGCCGGTGAGCACCTGGATCGCCGTCTCGGGCAGGGCGCCCTTGTGCTCGGCGACCATCGCGTACCAGTCGTCGGTGGGCGCGTCGGCGAGCTCGACCGTGGGCAGGTCGTCGCGCGCGCCGGTGGCCTCCAGCAGGCCCCCCACCCGCGCGGTCTGCACCAGGGTCAGCGGGCGGGCCGTCCAGCCGCGCGCGTCCAGGGCGGCGTTGACCGGTGCCGCCAGGGGCATCGGGGCGTTGACGAGGGGGCGCTGGCCGCGGGCCGCGTACCACCGCTCGACCGCGTCGATCGCGGCGTCGAGGGTCCGGTCCGGGTCGCCCACCGCCAGGGCCGAGTTGGCCCGGCCGGTCCAGCCGCCGGCCGACCGCAGGATCCAGGCGCCGAGCCGGGCCTGCGCCGGGGCCGGCCAGCCGTCGTTGGCCGCCAGCTCCAGGGCGGCCACCTCGGCGGCCGGGGGCCGGCGCGCGGCCGGCACCCGCTTGGCCCGGTGGACCTCCGCGAGCGGGACCCGCAGCGTCCCCTTGGCCGTGGCGAGAGTGAGATCCGTCTCCGTCAGCTCGACCAGTTCCCCGAGCGCATCCGTGAAAAGGGGGCGATCGTGGGAAACACCTACAATTCGACGAACCACCACCCGGTGTCCCACATCCTGCCGTCGGAGCACGTCCCACCTCCTCCCGGCGAGATACTAGGCTCTGCCCGTACCGTCGCGCTTTTCGAGCGGCTGGGCTTTGGTAAGCAAGGCTCTGGAAGGGAAAGACCGTGACCTACATCATCGCTGAGCCCTGCGTCGATGTGCTGGACAAGGCATGCATCGAGGAGTGCCCGGTCGACTGCATCTACGAGGGCAACCGGATGCTCTACATCCACCCCGATGAGTGCGTCGACTGCGGGGCCTGCGAGCCGGTCTGTCCCGTCGAGGCGATCTTCTACGAGGACGACGTTCCGGAGCAGTGGAAGGACTACACGAACGCCAACTACGAGTTCTTCGAGGATCTCGGTTCCCCCGGGGGCGCGTCGAAGGTCGGCAAGATCGAGAAGGACGCGACGTTCGTGGCGGCGCAGCCGCCGCGCGGGGACGCGCACTGACCGTGCTTTCGGCGTCGCTGCCCGACTTCCCCTGGGATCAGCTGGAGCCGGCCAAGGCCGTCGCCGCCGCCCACCCGGACGGCATCGTCGACCTGTCGGTCGGCACACCGGTCGACCCGGTGCCGGCGTCGGTCCAGGCCGCCCTGGCGGCCGCCGCGGACGCGCCGGGTTATCCGCAGACCGCGGGGACCCCGGCGCTGCGCGCGGCCGTCACCGCCTGGCTGGCCCGGGCCTGCGGTGCCTCGGGCAGCCTCGCGGTACTGCCCACCATCGGCTCCAAGGAGCTGGTGGCCTGGCTGCCCACCCTGCTCGGGGTCGGTCCGGGTGATGTCGTGGTCGTTCCCCGGGTGTGTTACCCGACGTACGAGGCCGGGGTGCGGCTCGCCGGTGCGGAGCTGGTCCGCAGCGACTCGCTCACCGCGCTCGGCCCGGATCCGCGGGTCAAGCTGGTCTGGGTCAACTCGCCGTCGAACCCGACCGGCAAGGTCCTGCCCGCGGCGCACCTGCGCAAGGTCGTCGACTGGGCGCGGGAGCGCGGCGCGGTCGTGGCCGCCGACGAGTGTTACCTCTCGCTGGGCTGGGAGGAGACGCCGGTGTCGGTGCTCTCCGACGAGGTCTGCGGCGGCGACTACACCGGCGTGCTGGCCGTCCACTCGCTGTCCAAGCGCTCCAACCTGGCCGGCTTCCGGGCGGGTTTCGTCGCCGGCGACCCGGCGGTGGTGGGGGAGCTGCTCGCGGTCCGCAAGCACGCGGGCATGATCGTCCCGGCGCCGGTGCAGGCGGCGATGATCGCGGCCCTCGGCGACGAGTCGCACGTCGCCGCCCAGCGTGACCGGTACGCGGCCCGGCGCGCGGCGCTACGGGCGGCGTTGACCGGCGCGGGCTTCACGATCGACCACAGCGCGGCAGGGCTCTACCTGTGGTCGACCCGCGGCGAGGACAGCTGGAAGACGGTCGACTGGCTGGCCGAGCGGGGCATCCTGGCGGCGCCCGGTGCCTTCTACGGCCCGGCGGCGGCGCAGCACGTGCGCATCGCCCTGACGGCCACGGACGAACGGGTCGCGGCGGCGGTCGCCCGCCTGGCCTGACCCGGGACGAGTCCCGAGCCGGGGAGGGTCCGGGCCCCGGACGAGAGACGCGGGCGGGAGCCGAAGCTTCCGCCCGCGCCGACGCAACCGCCGGTGATCGGCTAGACCAGCACCTTCAGCGCCTCCAGGCGCAGGCTCTGGCCGGTGGTGCCGACCTCGACCCAGTTCCACTTCCGGGCGCACTCCATGCCCTGCCAGCCGATGTTCTGCACGTGGCCCTCGGCGCAGACGCGCTTGGCGGTGCTGAGGCGCAGGGCCTCCAGGCGCAGCGCCTGTCCGGTGGTGCCCACCGTGACGATCCGGTTCGCGCGGGCGCAGCGGGTGCGCATCCAGCCGATGTTCTGCACGTGCGCCTTGGCGCAGATGCCGCCGGCCTTGGTGGTCAGGATGGAGACCGCCTCCAGGCGCAGCGACTGCCCGGTGGTGCCGACCATGACCGGGCGGCCGGAGCGGTTGCAGCGCCAGCCCTGCCAGCCGATGTTCTCGACGTGCCCGTTCACGCACACGGCGCCCTTGAACTTCGCCGTGTAGGCCTTGGCTGCCGCGCTCAGCGCCGGAGCCTGGACGGTGGCCGAGGGAGCCGCCGGGGTCACCGGGGCCGCCGAGGCGCCGCCGTGGGTGGGCAGGATGACGGTTGCGGCGGCAAGGCCGGCCACGGCCGCCGCGCGAAGGAAGTGAGTGATCCTGATCATGGCCGGAAAGTAGCCGCCCAAATGGGATGAAAAACACAGATTGCCCTAGGAAGCCTCCGAGTTGCACCTAACGGGTGATCAAGGACGATCGTTTGACGGCGGGCCTGCCGGGTAGCCGCAGAGAGCCCCGCCATCGTCCTGGAGGACCCGACCCGATGACACGTAAGCCCACCGAGGTGGTCAAGGATGCCGTCCAGGCCGCCACCGCGAAGGTGACCGACGCGCTGACGCCCGACGTACCCGGCTCGCCGGGCAGCGCTCCCGCGCCCCTCGAGGAACCCACCAAGCCGCACCCGCCGCTGCCGGCCAAGGCCGAGCAGGGCGCCCCCGAGACCCGCACGCCGACCGGCGCCGAGACCGGCGCGCCGGCCGAGGCCAACGGGCAGCAGGGAGCGTTCCTGACGACCTCGCAGGGCGCCCGGCTCGCCGACACCGACCACTCGCTGAAGGCCGGCCCGCGAGGCCCGATCCTGATGCAGGACCACCATTTCCGGGAGAAGATCACCCACTTCGACCACGAGCGGATCCCGGAGCGGGTCGTGCACGCCCGGGGCGCCGGAGCGCACGGCGTCTTCACCGGCTACGGCACCGCCGAGGGCGTCACCCGGGCCGGTTTCCTGACCAAGGGCAAGGAGACGCCGGTCTTCGTCCGGTTCTCCACGGTGCTCGGGTCGCGCGGCTCGGCCGACACCGTGCGGGACACCCGCGGCTTCGCCACGAAGTTCTACACCGACGAAGGCACGTTCGACCTCGTCGCCAACAACATCCCGGTGTTCTTCATCCAGGACGCCATCAAGTTCCCGGACATCATCCACGCGGGCAAGCCGCACCCCGATCGCGAGATCCCGCAGGCGCAGAGCGCGCACGACACGTTCTGGGACTTCGTCTCCCTGCACACCGAGGCCCAGCACCACACCATGTGGAACATGTCCGACCGGGGCATCCCGCGGTCGTACCGGACGATGGAGGGTTTCGGCGTCCACACGTTCCGGATGGTGAACGCGGCCGGCGAGACGGCGCTCGTCAAGTTCCACTGGAAGCCCAAGCTCGGCGTGCACTCCCTGGACTGGGAGGAGGCGCAGATCGCGGCCGGTGTGGACCCCGACTACCACCGCCGCGACCTGTACGACGCGATCGAGGCCGGCGCCTTCCCCGAGTGGGAGCTGGGCATCCAGGTCTTCCCGGACACGCCCGAGGAGACCTTCGCCGGCATCGACCTGCTCGACCCCACGAAGATCGTGCCCGAGGAGCTGGCCGCGGTGCAGCCGATCGGCAAGCTCGTCCTCAACCGCACGCCCCGCAACTTCTTCGCCGAGACCGAGCAGGTCGCCTTCCACCTCGGCCACCTGCCGCCGGGCATCGACGTCACGAACGACCCGCTGCTGCAGGGCCGGCTCTTCTCGTACGTCGACACCCAGCTCACCCGGCTGGGCGGCCCGAACTACCCGCAGATCCCGATCAACCGCCCGCACGCCCCGGTCAACGACATGCTGCGCGACGGTTTCCACCAGCACGCCGTGCACGCCGGGGTGGCGCCGTACCGGCCGAATTCGCTCGACGGCGGCAACCCGTTCCCCGCCGGGGTCAAGGAGAACGCCTTCGTCGACGTGCCGGTGCGGGTGGCGGAGGCGCCGAAGGTGCGGGCGAACCCGGTCTCCTTCGACGACCACTACAGCCAGGTCCGCCTGTTCTGGCTGAGCATGTCGCCGGTGGAGAAGGAGCACATCATCCGGGCCTACACCTTCGAGCTGGGCAAGTGCTACGAGCAGGCGGTCAAGGAACGGCAGCTGCGGTGCCTGGCGAACATCGACCCGGTGCTGTGCGAGCAGGTCGCCACCGGGCTGGGTCTGCCCGTACCCGAGCCGTCCGTCCCGCTGGCCGACGTCACCCCGAGCCCGGCGCTGTCGCAGGTGGGCGGGGAGTGGCCGGCCGACGGCCGGATCATCGGCATCGTCGTGGACGACGGCGACCTGGACGGCGTGGACGCGGTGCGCCAGGCGGTGTTCGGCGCCGGCATGGTGCCGCTGCTGATCGCCGCGCACGGCGGCATGGTGGGCCACCTGAGCGTGCAACGCACCTTCGCCACCGCCCGGTCCGTCGAGTTCGACGCCCTCCTGCTCGCCGCGGCGCCCGCGCCCGCGCCGGATGCCCTGCCGGCCCGGGACGCCAAGGCCGGCGCCGCCGACACGGTCACCGTGGACCCGCGCGTGGCGCTGCTGGTCGAGGAGGCCTGGCGGCACGCCAAGGCCATCGGGGCGTGGGGCGCCGGCGTCGCCGCGCTGGGCCAGTCGGGCGTGACCGGCACGCCGGGCGTCGTGACCGCCGATTCGGGTACGGAGGCGCTCGCCGGCGTGCAGCGGTTGCTGGCCGCCCACCGGGTATGGGAGCGGTTCCCGGCCACGGTCGCCTGATCCGCGGACACCGGAGAGGCGCGTCCCGGACGGGGCGGGCCTCTCCGGGGTTACGGCCAAAACATCAACCTTTCGGTGTGGTTCTTCTGACTGTTCGGAGGAGTTTGGCCGTCCCTTGCCGGGGGGCAAGTATCCGGACGACCTGCGACGGATTCCGGCATTCCCGGCCGTCGCTCGTTGTGCAGGTAACAGGGCCACCGACCCTCGGTGGCTGGATCGAAGGAGTCGTCCATGACGGTTATCGCCGCCCCTGTCGACAGCGCCGACCTCGCTGCTGATGCCTCGGCGACGACGGACCGCGCGAGCGAGCTGATCGCCGCGGTCGCCGCCCTGCCCGCCGGACACCCGTCCCGGGCCGCGCTGCGGGACCGCGCGATCGAGGCGTGGATGCCCCTGGCACGGCACCTGGCCAACCGCTACGCGGGCCGCGGCGAGCCGCTCGACGACCTCTTCCAGGTGGCCGTGATGGGCCTGATCAAGGCGGTCGACCGGTTCGAGGCCGACCGCGGCGTCGAGTTCGCCGGCTTCGCCATCCCGACCATCGTCGGCGAGCTGAAGCGCCACTTCCGCGACCGCACCTGGTCCATCCGGGTCCCGCGGCGGCTGCAGGAGCTCCGCCTGGCGATCACCGCGGCGAACAACACGCTCAGCCACACGCTGGGCCGGTCGCCGACGGTCGCGGACGTGGCCGACCACCTCGGCGTCACCGAGGAGGACGTGCTCGAGGGGCTGGAGGGCGCCCGTGCCTACAGCGCCACCAGCCTGTCCACCCCGATCAACGCCGACGGCAGCACCGAGCTCGGTGACACCCTCGGCGGCGACGACACCGGCTTCGAGCTCGCCGAGACCCGCGTCGCCCTCGGCCCCGCGCTGGCCCAGCTGGACGAGCGCGAGCAGAAGATCATCGCGCTGCGCTTCTACGGCAACCTGACCCAGTCGCAGATCGCCGAGCAGGTGGGCATCTCGCAGATGCACGTCTCGCGGCTGCTCACCAAGGCCCTCACCAAGCTGCGGGGCCACCTGGAGCTCGCCGTCTGAGGGCCGGACCTCAGCGGTCGACGGTGCCCGGCGGTGCCATGATCCGCAGGGCGTTGGGGTCGACGGTGATCCGGACGGGAGTCTGCCCGCACGGTTCCCCGTCGACCTCCACCCGGGCCGGCCGGTCGGTCTCCAGCCACAGCTCACCCACCGCGAGGAAGGGCTCGTCGCGCAGCGTGCGGCGGTGCCCGGTGGCGGCGTTGCGGGCGGTCTCCCGCAGCAGGGCGCGCCGGCTCGCGCCGCCCACCGGATAGGCCACCAGCAGCCGGTCGTCGGCGTCCGCGTCCCCGGCGATCGGCCGTCCGGCGTGGAAGCCGCCGTTGGCCACGTACAGCTGATGGGTGAGGAACTCGTGCTGCCGGCCCTGGGCGCGGAGCCGGGCCCGCAGCGGGCGGTGCCGGGCCAGCAGGGCCAGGGCGGTCATCGGGTACGCGAGCCGTCCGGCGACCCGCTTCAGCCGCCGGGGCGCCCTGGTCATCACGTCCGCGGAGAGCCCGACGCCGACGTGGTTGGTGAACAGCAGGTCCCCGGCGAGCCCCAGGTCGACGTCGACCACCGTGCCGTGGGTCAGCGTCGCGACGGCCTCGCCGAGATCGAGTGGCACCCCCACCGTACGGGCGAAGTTGTTCGTCGTGCCGAGCGGCAACAGCCCGAGCGCGATGTCGCGATGGGCGAGCACCCGGGCGGCCGTGCTGATCGTCCCGTCGCCGCCGCCCACGGCCAGCACGTCCGGGCCCAGCGCCACGGCGGCCGACAGGCTCGCCTCCAGCTCGCCGGGCCGGTGCACGGGAAAGTCTCCGAGCAGCCGGAATCCCGCGGCGAGCAGCCGGGACCGGGCGTCGGCATAGCGCCTCCCGCCGCGCCGGGAATGGGCGTTGACCACCAGGGCCGCCCGTCGCTCGCCGTGGATGTCCGCACTGAGCTGCTGCTTCGTCCGCATCGGCGATGACCCTACCGGTCAGGCGGTGAAGCGCATCCGCCGTCGCACGATGCGGATGGCGAGGAGGCCGAGGAGCAGGAGGGCGCCGCCCGTCGTGACCACCGTGGCGCTCGGCGTGCCGGTGACCGGCAGCCCCTCGCCGCCGGCCGCGCCGCCGGCCGCGCCGCCGGTCGCCGCCGGGGCCGCTCCCCCGGTCGCGGACGGGTCCGGCCCGGACGGAGGCGGCGGCGAGCCCGGGGAGGCGGGTGGTGTCGCGGCCGGGGTGAGCGGAGGGCCGTCGGTCACGGTGAGACGGACGAAGTTGCCGTTGGCCCGGATGTCCGCGGTCGGCAGCGTCCGCTCGCCGAGCGCCAGCACGCCCTGGTCGCCGCGGACGACCGGCTCGCCCGGGCCGGCGAAGTACGCGGCCACCCGGCGCAGGCCGCCGCGGGCGTCGGACCATCCCCTGCTCTGCCAGCGGAACGCGATGGTCGCGACCGCTCCGGGCTCCGTGCCGGGCCGGACGGCCGCGACCGGCGTCGTGATGGTCAGGCCTCCGTGCGCGGGCAGCGTCACGGAGAACTCGCACCAGGCGATGCCGCGGCCGGCGTTGGCCGTGTACCAGCAGTTGCGGTAGCGGCGGGCGAACTCGAGGCCGGCGTCGATCTCGAGCTTCGCGACCAGGCCGCGTACCGGGCCGTCGTCCGCGCTCCGTACGCCGAGGGGTACCCGGACGACGTCGCCGCGGCGGGCCCGGTACTCGACCTTGGCGGGCCACTCGTCGTCCTTGATCTCGGTGACCGCCTCCAGCCGGGCGGGATCGGCGGGCGCCGCGGCCGCGGCCAGGCCGGCGAGGGCTCCGGCGGCGAGGGCGATGGTCGTGAGCACACGAGCGACTGTCACCGCATCATGCTTCCATATCACTACAAATAGGACGTAGTTAGCCGATCGCGACCCAGACGTCGTCGAGGGCGCCTTGGAACTGGTCGTTGTCCCGGTAGGCGCCCTTGCCGCCGATGCTGAGCGGAATGGCGTTGGCGACCGACAGGGCTGCCGGCACGGTGGTGCTGCCCCGGCGGCGGCCGTCGACCCGGATGGCGAGCCAGGTGCCCCGGCGGCGGCACTCCAGGGTGTGCCAGGCGTTGTCCGCCACCGTGACGCTGCTCCGGGCGATGTGGACGCGGCCCTGGGCATCCACCATCGCGCAGCTCGGCTTGCCCGCCGTACCGTCGATCTGCAGTTTGTACTGGCTGCCCCGGGCCGAGTAGCCCTTCTGGACGATGTTCTCGCCCTTGCTGGTCTGCTTGCGGGAGAGCAGCACGGAGGCGCCGAAGCGGATCGGCTTGCGGCCCGGGTTGAGGGCCGCCGAGCTCTTGGCGCGCAACGCCACCCGGGGGCACGGCTCCTGCCGGCACGGCGGCGGGAACTGCAGCGCCGTGCCGTCACCGTGGGCGATCGAGGTGAGCGTTCCGCCCTTGCTGCTGACCGTCCTGAGCGGGTGGAGGCCGCCGGTGGCGTCGGGGAAGAGCGTGCCGGCGGTGCCGTCGAAGGTGTAGCGGACCACCTCCGTCGGCGCTGTCCCGGCGTCGGCGCGGATCCAGAACGAGCCGCCGACCGTGGCCGCCGTGGCGGTGGCGGCCACGATCGCTCCCGTCGTCCAGCGTCGGCGGCGGGTC
This sequence comes from Couchioplanes azureus, assembly GCF_014648355.1. Classification (GTDB taxonomy): domain Bacteria; phylum Actinomycetota; class Actinomycetes; order Mycobacteriales; family Micromonosporaceae; genus Actinoplanes; species Actinoplanes azureus. Next base: position 498,874 of record NZ_BMQY01000001.1, on the reverse strand, counting down.
CGTACCCGCGGCTGGTGATCGTCAGTCATGTCCGAATAATCCCAGTTTGGGGGAATCTTCGGCGCGTGCGGCGGCGCGGTCGAACGGCCAGGAACCGATGGCCGTTCGGCGGGCTACTCGTCCTCTTCCCGGGATTCCGGCTCCTCGGCCGCGGACTCGCCGGCCGCCTCGGGCTCGGCGTCGTCCAGCTCGTCCCCGACGGCCGGCACGTCGACCCAGAGGGCGCGCAACTGGTTCTGCATGAACGCCGTCAGCCGCGCCCGGTACTCCCGGTCGAACCGCTCCAGGGACTCGATCTGCCGCTGCAACGCCTCCCGCTTGGCGCCGAGGCTGCCTACGGCGTCCTCGTACCGCTGCTGGGCCTGCAGTTTGAGCTGATCCGCCTGCTCCTCGGCCTTCTTGGCGACGGTCTGCGCCTGGGTCCGGGCCTCCGAGACGATCCGGTCCGCGCTGCGCCGGGCCTCCTCGGCCTGGGCGCGCGTCTCGCGGGCCGCCTTCTCGGCGGTCGCCCGCGCCTCGGCCAGGACCTTGTCGGCCTCCCGCCGGATGTTCTGCGAGTGGGTCTCGGCATCGGCCGCGATCTTGTCGGCCGCCGCCTGGGCGTCCGTACGGATCTTCTCCGCCTGGCGGTTGGCGATGGCGATGTGCTCCTCGGCCGTCCGCTGCGCCAGCGTGAGCACCTGGAGGGCCTGGTTCGGGTGCATGGTGCCCGGCACGATCAACGGGTGCTCCGACGTGGCGGTGTCCGGAGAGGATCCGGCGAGGACGGCCTTGATGCGGTCCTTGATCTGGTGCTCGGTCACGGTCACGGCGATCTCCCCTGGGGTCGTGGGCGGACTTCTCGTCGCAGGACTCATAACGGGCGAGGGCCGCCCTTCGGCGCGGCAGTGAGACATGACTCGCCGCGACGGCTCACCGCCGCGCCGGGCCGGGACGGCCGGCGAGCCGACCGGATGGTGGAGCCCGGCTGTTCGGGCCACTTCCCGGGCCCGCGGGCGGCGGTTGTCAGGGAGCGTGGCCGGATCCTCGGGTGGTTGGTCCGGCCACGCTGCACGTCCGGACCGGCGCCACGGGAGAGCCCATGTCCAACCTCCGGCGCCGCGACGCCCGGTCGCTGTGGCCGTGGATCGCCGGCGGCCTCGCCGTCGCGATGATCGCCGCCCTGATCGCCCTGTTCGCGGTCCTCGGAGTGATCGCGAACCGGCTCTCGGCGGGCCTCGGCGCCGGCGGTTCCCCGCGTCAGGAGGCGGTCGGCGGCCGCCTGCACGAGGTGGTCGCCGACGGCGGCTTCCAGTTCTCGGTCGCCGGGATGCGCTGCGGCGCCCGCCGGCTCGGCAGCGACGACTTCGGGCAACGGGCGCGCGGCGAGTTCTGCCTGGTGGCGGTCACCGTCCGGAACATCGGCACGCGGCCGGAGATCCTCGACGGGGCGGCGCAGACCGCGTACGCCGCCGACGGCTCGGCCTTCGTCAGCGAGGTCGGCGCCGCCATGTACGTGGGCGGCCGGCGCCCGGGCATCCTGGAGCGCATCGACGCCGGCGCGCGGGTACGCGGCACGCTGGTGTTCGACGTCCCGCGCGGCACCCGGCTCACGTCGATCGTTCTGCGTGACTCCGTCCGTACCCGGGGAGTGCGCATTCCGCTTGCGCGGGCGTAGGTTTCTCGCCATGGCTGAGCAACCCGTGATCGTGGTCCGCGGCGAGGCCGTCCGTGAGGTGCCGCCGGAGATCGCGCAGTTCTGCGTCACCGTGTCCGCGCGCGACAAGGATCGGCAGGCCGCCCTCGCCCGGCTGGCCGAGCGGGCGGCCGCGCTGCGTGCCGTGCTCGACGGCTACGCCGACGCGATCGAGCGGCGCGACACCGCCGGGATCCAGGTGCGGCCCGAGCTCAAGCGCGGCGGCGAGCGCGTCTCGGCGTACGTGGGCAGCGTCGGCACCACGGTCACGGTGACCGACTTCGGCGCGCTCGGGGAGATGCTGCTGCGGCTGGCCGACGCCGAGCAGACCGCCATCTCGGGTCCCTGGTGGCAGCTGCGCCCCGGCAGCCGGGCGGGCGCCGACGTGCGGCGGGAGGCGATCGCCGACGCGCTGGGCCGCGCCCGGGAGTACGCGCAGGCCGTCGGCGCCGAGGTGGACCGGCTGATCGAGATCTCCGACGAGGGCGCCGGCGGCGGTGGCGGCGGCATGATGCGCGCCGCCGCGTTCGGCCTGGAGTCCGCCGACCTGGAGCTCGAGGTCGATCCGCAGCCGCAGACCGTGCACGCCGCGGTGGTGGTGCGGGTGGCCATCACGGAGCCCACCCTCATGTCGGAAATGTGTGACAAAAAGATATAAGGGAACTCTTCAGACCGGGCTCTCCACGCCGATGGGTGTGATTCCCGGTCCTGAAGGGTGTGAGTGCGATGGCTTTGCCGCAGCTCGGCGCCTGGGTACTGGAGGAGCTGCCGAAGCTCAACCAGGCCATCCTGCGCGACGTCCTGGCCCCGCGGGTGCTGACCGACGCCCTGCACGAGGTGGTCCTGCCCGATCTGCCCCTGCCTGAGCGGCTGTCCGCGGAGGAAGCGCAGCGGCTCGTGGTCAATCTCGGCTTCGTGGGTGCCTCGGTGGCGAGGCACTATCAGGAGCGCACGCCCGGCGGCAAGGAGACGCCGGAGCGGGCGTTCGAGGGGCTCGCGGCGGGTACGGAGCAGATTCCCTTCCAGCGCTACTTCGCCGGGCTCGCCGACCGGACGGGCACCGGCCACGACCATCGCGACAGCTACGCCTCGCTGGTGCGGTGGAACGTGGGCACGGTGGAGGTCCGCCTGGGGGAGCGGACCGTGGCGGTGCTCCCGGGGGTGTTCGACGACGGCAGGACCCGCACGTACACCGGCACCACCGGGGAGGAGAACTTCTTCGCGCTGGTGAAGAAGGGCGAGGCGGTCGAGCGGGCGGTCAACGACCTGCTGGAGCCGCTGGCCACGCCGGAGACCCGCTGGGCCTCCCCCGAGGCGGTGTCGCGGGTGCGTACCGCGACGGTGCTGGTGGACGCGCTACGGGACCTCTTCCTGGAGTTCGCGGCCCTGCCGCCCGAGAAGAGCATGCCTCCCGAGCAGTTCATGGACGTGTTCCGCCAGTTCGCCGTGCACTGGAAGCCGGGCGACATCCCGCCGAGCGGCGCCCTGGACGTCGAGGCGCTCAAGCGTGACTTCCTGCTCGGCATCGCGATTCCCGACTACGCCACGCACGTGCGCCGGTTGTTCCCGGGATTGCTGAGCGAGGAGCAGGCGGCGCTGGAGAGCCTGATGGCCCAGCCCACCCTGCCCCAGCGGATGGCCGCCGACCTCGGCGTCGACCTCGACCGGCTGCCGGCTTCCGGCCTCACCGAGCTTCGTCGGCTGGTCGGCCACCACCCGGTGCTGGCCGACTGGTACGACCTGCTGACCGCGCATGCGCGGGCCGCCGGCTCGCACCTGATGCTGAGCAAGAAGTTCCTGTTCAAGCCGCAGCGCCAGCGCGACGCCGCGGGCCTCGGCGACCGGCCCCTGGTGTCGAACCGGTCCGGCACCACCGGCATGACCGAGACCTACCTGGAGCGGCTGACCCGGGCCCGGCGTCAGCACGTGCTGGCGCCGCTGCGCCCCGCCCTCGATGCGGAAGTCCGGGAAGACGCGCCATTGAGTGCGGTACGGTCGGATTTGTTGGAGATTGCACCGGTCGAGGTGCGGCTGGTTTCGTGATTGCCGATGGCCGCGCCCGCCGCGGGCGAGGCCGCAGCCGGGAGCGGATGGTGGGCACGAAGGTGAACGGGAAGCCGGCGGTCGAGGCACGACCACCGGCGCTGGTCGGTCACGAGCAGTTGATGGCACTGATCGACCACACGTCTGCCGTTATCTACATGCGCGATGTCGACGGCCGCTACCTGCTGGTCAACCGCGAGTACGAGCGGCTGTTCGAGCTGTGCCGGGACGACATCGTCGGCCTGACCGACCACGACCTGTTTCCCAAGGACACGGCCGACGCCTTCCGCGCCAACGACCTGGAGGCCTTCGCCCGGGGCGTACCCGTGCAGATGGAGGAGGAAGTCCCCGGCGACGACGGGGTACGCACCTACATCACCGTCAAGTTCCCGCTCATCGACGAGGCCGGCCAGCCGTACGCCGTCTGCGGCATCTCCACCGACATCACCGACCGCAAGCGGGCCGAGGAACAGGTACGCCAGCTCAACGCGAACCTGGAACTGCGCGTCCGTGAGCGCACCGCCGAGCTCGAGGCGTCCACCCGTGAGCTCGACGCGTTCGCGTACTCGGTCTCCCACGACCTGCGCGCGCCCCTGCGCAGCCTGGAGGGCTTCAGCCAGGTCCTGCAGGAGGACTACGCCGACGTCCTCGACGAGCAGGGGCACCAGTATCTGCGCCGGATCCAGGCGAACGTCGCGCGCATGGCGCAGATGATCGACGACCTGCTGGGCCTGTCCCGCGCGACCCGCACCGAGCTGCACCGCGAGCACACCGACCTCTCGGCGCTGGCCCGCGAGGTGATCGCCGAGCTGCGCAACGCCGACCCCGGCCGCGAGGTGGAGGTCGTCGTGGCCGACGGGCTGGTGGCCCAGGCCGACCCGCACCTGATCCGCCTGGTGCTGCAGAACCTGCTGGGCAACGCCTGGAAGTTCACCTCGAACCGGGCCGACGCCACCATCACGATGACCTCGGCAGCGCAGCAGGGCGTCGAGGTGTTCGCGGTGACCGACAACGGCGCGGGCTTCGACATGCGCTACTCGCACAAGCTCTTCGACCCGTTCCAGCGGCTGCACTCGACGGCCGAGTACGAGGGCACCGGCATCGGCCTCGCGATCGTGCAGCGGATCATCACCCGGCACGGCGGGCAGATCGTCGCCGACAGCTCGCCCGGCAACGGCGCGACGTTCCGGTTCAGCCTCACCCCCGCACCCGCCGACTGGGAGATCCGATGAGCGACGGCCCCATCCTGCTGGTCGAGGACAACCCCGATGACGTGATGTTCACGATCCGCGCGTTCGGCAAGAACCACATCAAGAACGAGGTCATCGTGGCGAGCGACGGGGAGGAGGCGCTACGGCTGCTGCTGCCCGACGACGGCAGCCCGCCGCTGAAGCCGGCGCTGATCCTGCTCGACGTCAACCTGCCGAAGGTCAACGGGCTGGAGGTGCTGCGCCACATCCGCGGCAACGAGCGCACCATGGGCCTGCCCGTCGTGGTGCTGACCACCTCCAACGAGGAGCGCGACATCGTGGAGAGCTACCGGCTCGGCGCGAACAGCTACGTCCGCAAGCCGGTGGTCTTCGACGAGTTCCTCGCCGCCGCCAAGGTCCTCGGCGTGTACTGGCTGATCGTCAACGAGCCGCTTCCGCCCGGGCTGGGCCGGTGAGGATCGCGTGGACCCGTGCCACCTGCTCGTCATCGACGACAGCGACGACGACGCCTTCCTGATCGCCCGGCATCTGGTCCGCGCCGGGCTGACGGTCGAGCACACCCGCGTCGACACGGCCGCGGACGTGGCCGCCGCCCTGCGCGACCGGCCGCCCGACGTGGTCATCTGCGACTACAACATGCCGGCGCTGCGGGCCGAGGACGCCCTCGAACAGATCCGCCGGCAGGACCCGGACATCCCCTTCATCCTCGTCTCCGGGGAGGTCGGCGAGGAGACCGCGGCGGCGGTGATGCGCGCCGGCGCGCAGGACTTCGTGCTCAAGAGCAAGCTGGCCCGCCTGGCGCCCGCGGTGCAGCGCGAGCTCCGCGAGTCCGCGGAGCGCCGGCAGCGCCGCCGGGCCGAGGCGGCGCTGCGCGACAGCGAGGAGCGGTTCCGGCTGCTCGCCGAGCACGCCCAGGACATCATCTTCCGCTACCGCCTGGTCCCGGAGCCCGCCGTCGAATACCTGAGCCCGGCCATCGCCACGATCATCGGGCGGCCGCCCGACGACTTCTACGACGACCCGGACCTCATCTTCCGCCTGGTCGAGCCGGAGGACCGGCCGGCGCTGGAGCAGTCCTGGCGGTCGCCGCGCCCCGGCACGGTCACCGTCCGGTGGCGCGGGCCCAGCGGCGCGACCGTCTGGACCGAACAACGCGCGGTGGCCATCGTCGACGACGCCGGCCTGGTCCTGGCGGTCGAGGGGATTCTGCGCGACACCACCGAACAGGTGCTCGCCGAGCAGCAACGGGCCGAGTTGGAACGGCAGTTGCGCCAGGCCGAGCGCCTCGACTCCCTCGGCCAGCTCGCCGGCGGGGTCGCCCACGACTTCAACAACCTGCTGGCGGTGATCTCCGGCTACGCGGCCATGCTGGCCGAGGACCTTCCGCCGGACGATCCGGTCCAGTCCGACGTCAACGGCATCCAGCAGGCCGCGGCGCGGGGTACGGCCCTGATCCGCCAGCTGCTCATCTTCAGCCGCCTGGAACCGTCGCAGCCGGAGGTCCTCGACCTCAACGCCGTCGTACAGGAGATGCAGAAGCTGTTCGACCGTACGCTCGGCGAGGACATCGAGATGAGCACGATGCTGCAGCCCGGCCTGCCACCGGTGACGATGGACCGCAGCAAGCTCGAGCAGGTGCTGATGAACGCCGTCGTCAACGCGCGCGCCGCGATGCCCACCGGCGGCCGGCTGACCATCACCACCGGTGAGGGCGGCGACACGCAGGTCGGCGGCGGGTCGGCCGTCACCCTGACCATCACCGACACGGGCTGCGGCATGTCCGCCGAGGTCGCCGCCCGCGCCTTCGAGCCCTTCTTCACCACCAAGGGGCGCGGCCAGGGCACCGGTCTCGGCCTGGCCACCGCGTACGGGGCGGTGACCGAGGCGGGCGGCACGATCGCGCTGGACTCCCGCCCCGGACAGGGCACCACGCTGCGGGTCTGCCTGCCCGCGACGGCCGCCCCGGCCACCGGCGCCGACGCCGACGCGCCGAGCGCGCCCACCGGCGAGACCGGGCAGATCGTGCTGGTCGTGGAGGACGAGGACGCCGTCCGCGACATCGTCTGCCGCATCCTGACCAAGGCCGGGTACCGGATCCACCGGACCGCGACGCCGCACGAGGCGCTCAAGCTGTGCCTCGAGGACCAGGTGCAGATCGACGTCCTGCTCACCGACGTCATCATGCCGGGCATGTCGGGCACCCAGCTGGCCGCGGAGCTGCGGCGCAACCGGCCGGACCTGCCCGTGCTGTTCATGTCCGGCTACACCAACGGCATCGCGCCCGGCGGGCAGGAGCTTCCGCCGGACGCCCCGCTGCTGCGCAAGCCCTTCGGCAAGGACACGTTGCTCACCGAGCTGCACCGGCTGCTGCGCCATGGCACCGGCTCGTAGCGGTCCGGCCGATCCCTCCGTTTCGGCACCGCGAGCCGCCGCGATCGGCGAGACTCGCACCATGCGTCGATTGTTGCTCCGGATCGCCAACGTGAACCCGGAGAGCGTGACCACGCACTCGGACCGGGTCCTCTACTGCTCCATCGGCGTCTTCATCGTGCTCTATTTCGGGTACGCGACGGTGGGCGGCGCCGCCTTCGTGGACGCCAGCGCCAACTACACCGACCCGTGGTATCAGTGGCTGGTCGGCCCGCTGGTGGCGACGGGCGTGGTCGCGTACGACCGGGCCGTGGTCGGCCGGGTGGCGATCAACTTCGAGAACCTGGACTCGCCCGACCCGAACGAGCTGCTGCGCAAGCCCACGCTGGGCCTCTACGCCGGCCGGCTCTGCCTCGCCCTGCTCTTCGCGGTGATCATCACCGAGCCGCTGATGCTGGAGCGCTACAAGGGCGAGATCGACGCCCACCTCAACGACGTGCACAACGCCGAGATCAGCGAGATCGAGAAGGGCGGGGCGATCGCCGCGTACGATGCCCGGCTCGCGGAGCTCAAGAAGCAGACCGCCGCGGAGAACAAGGCGGTGCAGGCGCTGAACACGCGGGCGGCCGAGAAGCGCCGCGACGCCCGCCAGCTCTACGCCCAGGCGGTCGCCGACTCCGAGGGCGACGGCGCGTCCCGCAAGGCCGGCTGCCCGCCCGGCGGCTTCTGCGACACGCTGGTCAAGCGGTCGCGGGGCCTCGACGAGGAGGCGGCCCAGCTCGACGCCCAGGCCGCGCGGCTGCAGGAGAGCCAGAAGGCGGCCCGGGAGTCGCGCGCCGCCGAGGAGACGGACCTGACCAACAAGATCAAGGCGCAGCGTACGGCGAACGCCGAGGCGATCGCGGCCGACGCCGGGTTCGGCGCCCGTACCAAGGCCATGTGGTTCCTGGTGAGCAGCGACTTCTGGGGCATCGGCGTCTTCTACGTCGGCATCGCGCTCCTGCTGGTCGCGCTGGACTGCGCCGCGGTGGGACTCAAGATCGTCTCGCACGGCAACGCCTACGAGCGGACCGAGGCACGACAGGCCCGCTGCCGCGAGCACGAGGCGGCGATCGGCTACGAGCAGGGCCTCAAGGACGCCCGCCGGTACGCCGAGGCGGCCTCCCGGGTGATGGCGGAGAGCATCGGCAAGGCCTCGCACGACGAGGAGCTGGCCGACATCGCCATGGAACGGGCCCGGGCGCACCTGTACGACAGCGTGGCGGGCGCGCCGATCTCGCCGGTGTCGTCCGTGCCGCTGATCGACCACCACCCGCCGCCGAGCCCGCCGCACGGCCCGCCGCCCACGCTTCACGATGTGGACAGCGTCAGGGCGTAGTGCAAATTGCACGAGGGGGCTACGATTTCATCCCGGTACACCGCCAGCCCACGCTCTGTTTTCGGCGGTGGCGCCGGGCTCGAGGAGCGGCGGAGGCGGCGAGCGATCGCCGTCGCCGCCGTGGCCGGCACCGGCTGTGGATGGCCGGCGGTGGGCTGCTGTGGCACCCGCACCCCGCCATCCCGGCGGTTGCCGTCGTCACCGGCTCGGGCTCGGCCCGTCGGTGGCGCTGGTCCGGGGCTCGCAGTCCACGACGCGGACCGCCCGCTGCGGGACCGGCCGCAGCACCGGCGCCGCAAACCGCGCGGCATAGCGCGCGCGGGTCGCGGAGGTTCCCAGCGCATGCCGGAGCTGCTCGAACTCGTCGCTGGACAGGATGACGCTCGCCATGTCCAGCGCCTGCTGCCGGGATCTGCCGCGCGGAAGAGCGACGACGACTCCCTGCGGCGTCTTCACACGGACCGCGATCGGCAGCTCGGTCATGCAGACGCGCATGGTACCTCCTGAGATTCGCTGATTGCGGCGGTCGCGAGCGGGGCGCGGTGCGCCTCCGGCTACTGAATGTGTATCCGCCCACACTCTATGAAGCATCCGACATGATCGATGCCTGCGGCGCAGAATTCTTGCGATACGAAAACGGGGCGAAAGGGGCGTGCCGGGGTTTACGCCGATCGATCGGCGCTCAGCAGGGACTGCACCAGGGCGAGCACGTGCCGCCGGTCGTCGGGGCTGAGCCGGGACAGCGCCGCGACCAGGATGGTGATCTCGGGATCGGTGGCCGGCTCCTGCCAGGTGGCGAGGCCGGCGGCCGACGCGGCCACGGCGCGGACGGCGTCGAGGGGCACGGCGAGCCCCTCCGCGAGCCCTTCGAGGGTCGCGGGATGGGGCGGCCGGCGCAGGTGCTCGGCCGTCGCGAGGTGGTGGACGGTGGAGCGCGGTATGCCGCCGCGGCGCGCGACATCGGCATACGACCAGCCCTGCTCCGCCATCCGGTCCCGGATGAGCTGCTGGAGAGGGTTCATCGGCATCCCGGTCATCGTCGTGCGTCGCTCGCTCTGAGTCTGTCTCGGGTGTCCGAGTCAGCGAAGTTCATAATTTACCGCGCAAATATATCGAACGAGGTCGACCCCTTGTCCGGCACCATCGTCGAGCGTAGCGTCCGATGTCGATGGACAACCTGTCCATCGAGGTTGGACGTTGGGAGGCACGATGTCAGCCATGACGTACGCACCCACCATGTCGGCGACGGGCCAGGGCCAGATGTTCGGCGGCTGGGGCGACAGCGCGTACGGTCCACAGCAGCAGAGCGGCCAGAGCATGGGCCAGCAGCCGCTGCAGCAGCACTTCGCGCAGCAGCAGCTCGCGCTCCGCATCGCTCAGCAGCTCATCCGGCAGCAGGTCACCCAGCTGCTGGCTCAGCAGCCGCAAATCACCCAGCAGCTCGAGCACATGCAGCTCATCCAGGTGCAGACCCAGTCGCACCCCCTGGTGCAGGTGCTCGCCCAGCAGCCGCTCGTGCAGCAGATCGCGCAGCAGACCATCCAGCAGCTCACGCAGTCGGGCGTGCTGCAGGTCGCGCACCAGGTCGCCCAGCAGCTCGTGCAGCAGCAGCTGATGCAGCAGGGTTACGGCCAGCAGGGCATCGGCCAGCAGTTCGGTCAGTTCGGTCCCCAGTACGGCCAGCAGGGCTTCGGCACCCCGGGCTTCGGGCCGCAGCAGTACGGCCAGCAGCAGTTCGGTCAGCAGCAGAGCCCGTACGCGAGCTTCACCCCCGGCCCGTTCGGCCGCTGACCGTTGCGAGCCGGACAGCCGCGATCGCCTTCCTGCGCCGCCGGCGGCCACCGCCGTCGTGACGCGGTGGCAGGCCTCCCGATCGCCGCGCGGCCGGCGCGTCAGCTCTCGGCGGTGACCGGACCCCGCGTCCGGTCACCGCCGACGCACATGCGATCCCGCGCCGGTCCGGAACGATCCGGCGGCGCCACGTCAGTGGAAGGAGCACGCCATGCCCGAGCAGGGCCAGGCACCCGGCACCGGCCGGCCGAAGGGGCGGCCCGACAAACCCACCGACCGGCCGGCCGAGCCCCGCGTGGCCGACGCCCGGCCGGGCGGAACCGACGACACCCCGCGCGCGCAGGGGCCGCGCGAGTCCGGCGACGAGACGGGCAGCCGCCCGGATTCCGTGCGGCGCCGCCCGGAGCGGTATCTGGTCGCTCCGACCGGCTGGGCGACCGCGCCGGGACTCCCCGGCGCCGCCGATCCGGCCGCCGCCGGACAGCAGCTCATCGAGGCGCTGCAGCGCGATCCCGCCCTGCACGTGCTCCGGGTCATCCGCAGCTCCGCGAGCGAGTCGGGCCCCGGCGACCAGGCCCCCCTCGTGGCGGGCATCCGGTACCCCGCGGTCGCCGTGGTCGAGGCCACCCCCGAGCAGGCGGCGATCCTGGCGGCGCGGCCCGAGTTCCACGTCGACGTCGACCACCCGCTGCGGCACGGCGAGCAACTTCCCGTGCCCGCCCCGGTCCCGGGCACCGGCTCGCTGGACCAGTCCGTAACCGTGCGCTTCCGCGTCCGCGACGAGCGCGACCAAGCGCTGCGCGACGCGGTGGTCTACGTCCACGGCGGCCTCTACCCCGTCGTGGGCCGCACCGATGCCGACGGCACCGTGGAGATGGCCGTGCCGGTCGACTCCCTCGACGCCGTACGCGGCGTCTACGTGCGCCCGCGGGCCGACTGCTGGAGCACGATGCTGGACTCGCCGTCGCTGTCGGCCACGGAAGCGAACCCGGTGGTCTGCCGGCGGCTCGACACCGGGCCCCGCGAGCTCACCGGCGACGGCTGGGCCCGGCGCGCGATGAACTTCGACCGGCTGCCGCCGACGTACCGCGGCCACGGCGTGCGCATCGCCGTGATCGGTTCGGGCGTCGACGGCGGGCGCCTCGGTGCGGCCGAGGGCGTCATGTCGGGGATCAACGTCGTGGGCCAGGACGAGAAGTCCTGGGACCAGGACGCGATCGGGCGCGCGACGCACGCCGTCGCCCTGATCACCGGCACCGACGGTGACCAGGCCGGAGGTCTCGCCCCCGAGGCGGAGGTGCACGTCTGCCGGGTGCTGCCCGGCCGGCTCAGCGACCTCATCGAGGCGCTCGACTACTGCATCGCCCAGGAGGTCGACGTCATCGACCTCGGCGTCTACACGGAGGGCGCGGCCGGGCTGGTGGCGTACAAGCTGGAGGAGGCCCGGCAGGCCGGCATCCTCTGCGTGGCCGCGGCCGGCGACACCGGCGGACCGGTCACGTTCCCCGGCACCCTCGCCCCGATCTTCACCGTGGGGGCCGTCGGGCAGGTCGGTACGTACCCGCCGGAGAGCCACCATGCGGCGCAGCAGAGCGGGATGCCGACCCGGGAGGGCCTCTTCGTGGCCCGGTCCAGTTGCACGGGCCCCGAGGTGGACGTGTGCGCGCCCGGCGTCGCGGTGATCTCCGCGGTCGGCCCCGAGGGCCGGGCGGCGCTCGACGGCACGCCGATCGCGGCGACCCACGTCGCCGCGCTGGCCGGGCTGGTCCTCGCCCACCACCCGGACTTCCGGTACGGCTTCGGCATGCGCGGCCCGGCCCGGGTGCACCGGCTCGTGCAGCTGATCAAGGCGAGTTGCCGGCCGCTGGCGGGCGCGGACCCGTACCGCTGCGGCGCCGGGATCCCGGACGCGGCCGTCGCGGTCGGGCTGGTCCCGCAGTGGGCGTCGTACGGCATGCCCGAGGGCCGCGGCGTCCCGCTGGACCCATCGGTCCCGTCGGCCACGGCCGTACCACCGGCCGCGGCGACGCTGGTGGCGGCGATGCGGGCGGCCGGCTATCTGCTGCCGGACCCGGACGAGTGAGGCCGGCTGCGCCACCGAAGGCCGCCGGGCGGACGCGAGTCCACCCGGCGGCCTCGCCGTTCCGGTCGCCCGGAGAAGTTCCTCCAGCCTTGCCGCGGATTTGACGGCGGCTTGAGTCCCGGTTGAGGGAGCCCGCCGAACTACCCGGCTGACAGTGAGAGATGGCCGGTGCGCCGGTCGGTGAGAGGAACACAAGATGCAGTTGCGCGGAACGAAGATGCTGGCGGTGGCGCTGACGGTGACCGGCGGAATCGTGGTCAGCTCCGGCGTCATGTGGCAGGCCTCCAGCGCGGCTTTCACGGCGAACACCGGCAACAGCGCGAACAGCTGGAACGCGGGTACGGTCGCGCTGAGCGACGACGACACCGGCGCGGCGATGTTCTCGCCCACGAACCTGCGGCCCGGCTCGACCGGCGACAAGTGCATCACGGTTTCGTACACCGGCAGCCTCTCGGCCACGGTGAAGATGTACGGCAGCGGCATCTCCGGCGCGCTCGCCCCGTACCTCGACCTGGTGATCGAGGAGGGCAGCGGCGGCGGCTACGGCAGCTGCACCGGCTTCACCGCGTCGGGCACCGCCTACACCGGCACGCTGGCCAACTTCGGCAGCACCAGGAACAGCTTCGCCAACGGCGTCGGCACCTTCGCCCCGGCGTCGGCGAGCAGCAAGACCTACCACATCTCGTACACGGTGAACGCTTCCACGCCCGACAGCGCGCAGGGCGCCTCCGCGGCGGCGACCTTCACCTGGGAAGCGGCGAGCTGACCATGACCACCATGTCCGCACCGGCCAGGTGGGCCGGGACCCATCGGCCGGCCGGACGCCGCACGATCCCGCCGGGTCTGCCGGGGATGCTGCTCCGGTTCGTGGCCATCGCCGTCCTGGCGGCCGTGGGTGCGCTCGTCGCGTGGAGCTCGGTGCCGGCGATCTGGGGCTGGACCCCGGTCGCGGTCGTCAGCGAGTCGATGAGCCCGTCGCTGCACCGCGGGGACATCGCCGTCACCTCGGCACCGCCGGAGAACTGGACGCCGATGATCGGCCAGGTGGTGGTCGTTCCCGACCAGCAGCACCCGGGTCAGACCCGCATCCACCGCATCTCCGGCATCGACGAGAACGGCCTGCTGATCACCCGCGGGGACGCCAACAACAGCGACGACAGCTTCCGTACGGCACCCGGCCAGGTCAAGGGCATCGGTCGCCTGCTGATCCCCGGAGTCGCCCTGGCGACGCTGGACATGCGCGAGGGCGACCCCGCGATGTTCGTGGCCCAGACGCTCGCCGTGCTCGGCGCGGTCACTCTGGTGCTGCGCCCGGCCCCCAGGCCCGAGTGACGCCCCGGCCGACTTGACGGCTCGCGGGTCGGCTTCTACGGTCGGCCCACAACCGAAGATTGCGCTGCTCGAGCCCTGGCGGGAGAGCACCCGACCCGGTCGGGACGCCGAAGGAGCAATTCCTCCCCGAGAATCTCTCAGGCACAGATACCGCCAACGGCGAGGCGACTCTGGAAAGCCGGGACCACCCGAGGACCCGCACCCACGGTGCAAACCGCCTGCCGGCGGTGAAGCTCTCAGGTATAGATGACAGAGCGGGGAGGGTCATCTGCGACCAGGGAGCCTTCATGGCGGTCAGCGCCTTCGACCTCTATTCCATCGGCATCGGCCCGTCGTCCTCGCACACGGTCGGTCCGATGCGCGCCGCGCGGCTCTTCGCGGCCGCGCACCCCGGCGCGTCCCAGGTGCGGGTCGAGCTGTTCGGCTCGCTCACCGCGACCGGGCGCGGCCACGGCACCGACGGCGCGATCCTGCTGGGCCTCGAGGGTGAGGACCCCGCCACCGTCGACCCCGACCGGGCGGCCGTGCGCGTCGAGGAGATCCGTACCGACGGCAAGCTGCTGCTCAACGGCGCCCGGCCGGTCTCCGCCGAGTTCGTCCGGCACCGGCGCAGCCTGCCGTACCACCCGAACGCGCTGCGGTTCAGCGCCGACGACGGCCCCGAGGTGACCTACTACTCGGTCGGTGGCGGGTTCGTGGTGCAGGAGGGCGCGAGCACCGACCCGGACGCGACCGTGCTGCCGCACCCGTTCGCCAGCGGCGACGAGCTGCTGGAGATCTGCCGCCGCGAGGGCATCTCGATCTCCGGGGTGATGCTCGACAACGAGCGCGCCTGGCGTACCACCGAGGAGATCCACGCCGGCCTGCTGCACATCTGGGAGGTCATGCGCGGCTGCGTCGCGCGCGGGCTGCGCACGGACGGCGTCCTGCCCGGCGGCCTGCGGGTACGCCGGCGCGCCCCGGCCCTGCACGCCGAACTGGTCCGGCGCCAGGACGCCGACCCGTTGCACGTCATGGACTGGGTCAACCTCTTCGCCCTGGCCGTGAACGAGGAGAACGCGGCGGGTGGCCGGGTGGTCACCGCCCCGACCAACGGCGCGGCCGGCATCGTCCCGGCGGTGCTGCACTACTACACCCGGTTCGTGGCGGGCGCCGACGACGAGGGCGTGGTCCGCTTCCTGCTGACCGCCGCCGCGATCGGCATCCTCATCAAGGGCAACGCGTCGCTCTCCGGTGCCGAGGTCGGCTGCCAGGGCGAGGTGGGCTCCGCCGCCGCGATGGCGGCCGGCGCGCTGTGCGAGGTGCTCGGCGGCACTCCGGAGCAGGTGGAGAACGCGGCCGAGATCGCCCTGGAGCACAACCTCGGGCTCACCTGCGACCCGGTCGGCGGCCTGGTGCAGATCCCGTGCATCGAGCGCAACGCGATCGCCAGCGTCAAGGCGATCAACGCCGCGCGGCTCGCCCTGAACGGCGACGGCGAGCACCGGGTCAGCCTGGACACCGCGATCCGCACGATGCGCGACACCGGACGCGACATGTCGAGCAAGTACAAGGAGACGTCCCGCGGCGGACTGGCGGTCACCGTCGTCGAGTGCTGACCGGATAGTCGGATAGGGTGCAATTTGCACTCGCGACCGGGGAGCGGAGACGGTGAAGGTCAAGCTGAACAAGCGCCAGCTCGTCATCGGCGTCGCGGCGGTCGTGGTGGTCCTCGCCGGCCTGGCGATCGGCCGGTCCGCCCAGGACCCGGGCCCGGGCCGGCTGGACGACGGCGCGGAGCGCGCCTGCACCGCCTTCGCCGCCGGCTACGCCGATGCCGGCACCAAGACGGCCCGGCTGTCCCTTGCCGACGAGGTCAACAAGTGGTCGGCCGGCAGCGGGAACGCGCGGATCGCCGAGCGCGCCACCGCGCTGGGCCGCAGCGCGAACGAGACCACCACGGCATGGCAGGCGGACGCCACCGCCTTCACCCAGGCGTGCCGGGACGCCGGCTGGAGCGGCTCGACCGGCTGACCCGCCCACCCGTCAGGGGCGGCGCGCCTCGCCGGTGACGCGGACCGGCACGGTGAAGACGGCGCCGCGGCAGGCCGGGTCCGCGTCGGCCGCCATCCGCAGGGCGCCGGGCACGGTGAAGACGGCCACGTCGTTGCGGGCGACGTCCCAGCGCACCGCCAGCTCCGGGCGCGTGAAGCTGACGCCGTGCCGTTCGCAGCCGTTCTCGCGGTGCTCGTCGTCGGCGATGACGTTGTCGGTGCCCGCCTCGACGGAGGCGACGCGGATCGCGAAGTCGTTGTGGTTCAGCACCGTCACGGTCAGGTCGCCGGTGCCGCCGGGCGCGAGCGGGACGTCCAGGCTCGAGCGTCCCCGCAGCGCCATCTCCACGGAGGCGCCCGCTCGCGCCGAGTCGCTTCCCGAACCGGTGATCTTCCAGTACGCCCACATGGCGCCGGCGTTGACGACGGCGGCCGCCACCGCGGCGGCCACCAGGATGCCCCGGGTCCGCCGGTCGAGTCCCCGCCGGCGGGGTGGCACCTCGGTGACCGGATCGTCGAGGTCGATGCCGTTCCCGGGCGGGGGCCCGGCGGTGTCCTGCGCCCGGGTGTCGCCGGGCCTCTCGCTGCTCAGCACGGCTCGCCTCACGAGTCCGCACCGGCCTCGTCGGCGGTGCTCATGGAGCGGGGCGTCGCGGTCGGGGCGAGCCGTCTGCGGGACGTACGCATACGGGGCTTCCTTCTGCGAGGGTGCGGGTGCGTCGGCCGGTCGGCCGGCGGCGGCAGGTACGCCGGGTGCCGACACCCACAGTGCCCGATTCGCGAGCTCGCCGAGATCGGCGTTCCGTCTCGCGTTGCCCGCGCATGACTCATCAGGACAAGCGGTACGGGCTAATTCCTCCGGGGGAGGGACGGTCGTCGCGCCGATCTTCGCGAGGCCGGCCGGTGTCCGCGGCGATGACGAGTGACCAGCGGTTTCACTGCTGTTAACACTAAGAACTGGAGCGGGCAAACGCGAGGCGCGGTGGCGAATGCGCCTCGGGTCGGCCGGGGTGCACAGGGGAGCATCCGGGACGTTCCCCGGCCCGGGGCTTCAGCTCCGGGCGGTGCGGCGCCGGCGCCGGCCGCCCGGCGGGGGCGACGGGTCCGCCTGGATGCGCCGGCGTGCGTGGCCGACGAGGTGCTGCCGGTCCTTCGCCGGGGAAAGATCGCCCTCGGCGGACGTCTGCTGGCGCTTGCGGATGGCGAGGTCGAACATGGAGTCGGAGGCCTGGTCGTAGCCGGTGCGGTAGGCCTCGTCCCGATCCAGTCCCTGCTTGTACCACTGGTGGATGCGTCCGGCCGCGTACCCGCTGGCGACGACGAAGGCGAGCGCGAACAGCGCTTGGATGATGCTGTTGCCGGGCACTGTCATGACTCTCGTCCCTCCGTGGGGTCAGACCTGGTGGTGCAGCAGGCGGGCGGTCTCGCGGCGCTCGGCGTGGATGTCGTAGGCGGTGCGGTCGCCCGGTGCGATGTGGTCGCCCGGTGTGGTGCGGTCGCTCAGGTGGTGCAGCGGGACGACGGCGCGGACCTGTGCCGGCGCCGGGCCCGGCACGGCGGTCTGCGGCGCCCCGGGGAGGCCGCCCGCGGCGGTCGTGGAACCCGCCGGATGGCTGCGGACGGCAAGCTGGAACAGGGTGTGCGACGCCTGGTTGTAACCCTCCCGGTACGCCACATCGCGGTCGAAGCCGTGCCGGTACCACTGGTGCACCCGCCCGGAGACGTACGCGGTGAGGATGACCATGGCGACCGAGAGGGCGAGCTGGAGGGCGATGGAACCGGCAGGTGTCATGTTCCCGATGTTATTAGTTGCCCTAGGGAAAGTAAGCCGTCTGTAACGGCAGGACGGACGTACTCCCGGACGCCGCGAATTGACTGTTTGTTCATGGCGTTTCGGCGTGACACCGCAACGTTTTCATGAACTTCGACGGACTTCTAGTCAGCCGACCGGAAAAGGCGTTTCTGCCTCGGCTTTTTCCGGGTTGTCCGAAGGGGACGGCGGATTCGCCGGCGGCTCCGCCGGTGCGGTCGTCGTGCCCGGCCCGGGCTCCGGCGGTTCCGGCGGCACGATCACCGGCACCGGCGGCGGATCCGTGGACTCGGGCGCCGGAATCGCCGGCTCGGCCACCGCTCCGGGCGCACCGCCACCCGCGGGCGCGGCGGCGCTGGGCCCGTACGCCGGCACCACCGGGTCGCCGCCGGCGCCGGGCAGCACGACCGCGTCGCCGCCGGCGCCCGGGAGCACGACCACGCCGTCCACCACGATCGGCGCGGCCTCGCCGGGCAGCGGGATCGGCGCGCTGGGCGGGCTGGCGAGCCCGGTCCAGAAGGCGCCGTGGGTGGCCACGACGGTGTAGGTCACCAGATATCCGGCCGGTGGATGCTCGTCGACGCACCCGTGGCGGCCGGCCGGTACGTCGCAGACCAGCTGGGTGACCGGGCCGAGATGGCGGGTCACGAGGTACCGCTGCACCGGTGTGCCGGCGGCGATCTCGACCCGGTCCCACCCGATCCGCGGGCCCCGCGCGAGCAGCCCGTCCGAGGTGATCCGCGGCTCGCCCGGGGGCAGCGCCGCAACCGGCGCCGCCATGCGGGGAATGCTCGCGGCGTGCACGGTGAACGTCGCGGCGTCGGCGCCGACGTCCCAGCCGCCGTACGCGGCGACTCCGCTGCCGATCGCCACCGCGAGCGCCGCACCGGCGATCGGCAGCGGGGACCGCAGGAAACGCAGCGCCGATCCGGTACGCGCGTGGCGCCGCCTCACCGGGCGCCCATGTGCCAGCGATGCACAGCCCTGACTCCTGACATGCTCACGCCGACGTCGCGGTGCCGCGGGCGGTACGTCGGCGAGACGCCCGCGGAATGGCTCAGGATGCGCTGCTCAGGCCCTTGGCCGTCACCGGGATGGTGAAGGTGGCGCCCTGGCAGGCGGTGTCCGAGCTGTTGGTCATCCGCAGTCCGCCGGGCACGGTGAAGACGCCGATGGTGTTCTTCGGCACCTCCCAGGACACGGTCAGCACGTCGGCGCTGACGAGCACCCCGGTCTCCAGGCAGCCGGCGTCGCGGTGCGCCGGGTCCGCCGTCACCCTCCCGCGGCCGGGGCTGATCGAGGTGATCCGCACCGGGAAGTCGTTGCGGTTGGTCACCGTCACGGTCAGCCCGGCGGACCCGCCGGGATACAGCGGCTCGCTGCCGTCCGAGCGGCCCTGCAGTTCCAGCTCCACGGCGGAGCCGGCGACGGCGACGCCGGTTCCCGCTCCGCCCAGCCGCCAGTACGCCCAGGCGGCACCGGCGTTGACGATCACGGCGGCAGCGGCGGCGGCGCTGAGGATCGCCTTGCCGCGACGGTCGAGCTTGCGCATGCCAGTCCTTTTCGGTCGTGAAGCATCCGTGGCGGGGGGCGACGGGGCGAGGCCGGCGCTCGCACCCCGCCCCGTCGCCGCCGTCACGCGGCCGCGCTGACGGCGTCGAGGTGGACGTGGAACGTGAACGGTGCGCCCTGGCAGGCGTCCGCCGGGTCCGGCTTCATCCGCAACGGGCCGCTCCACGCGATCTGCGCGGTGGCCGGCTCGTCCGCGCGGCCCGCCGGCACGGTCGCCTGGGCGGGCAGCGGCGCGTCGGGGACGACCTCGACGTTGGTCTCGGCGTCACAACCCGCCCGCGAGGAGGCCAGCTTCGTCAGGTCGATGTTCGTGATGCGTACGGGAAAAGCATTCCGGTTCTCCACCGTGAGCAGCACCGTCGTCGCGTTGCCGGGAGTGAGCCCGCCCGCCGCCAGGCCCGCGCCGGTGACCTTGAGCGTGACCACGGAGCCGGCCTTGGCCTCGGCGGTGCCGGAGCCGGTGAGTCCCCAGGCGGCCCAGGCCGCGCCGGCCGCACCGAGCGCGACGGCGGTGAAGACGACAACAGTGGTGGACCGCCTGCTCAACGGACGCATGCGCGCTTGTCCTCCTGCGAACGTGAAAGTGTGGCTCCGGCCGCCGGGACACGGCCGGAGCCACGGGGAATGAAGTGCGCCCTCCGGTGGAGGCGGAACGGGCGCTGCACAACATTCCCGGACGAAGGGCAGAAACGTGATCGGATATCCGTGCGGCATTCCCACCGGATGAAGTCCCGCTTCTGCGCTCACCGGTTTAACCCGTCCGGAGTACGGCGCCGCATGCGCGGCCTCGGCGGTCGATGCCCGCTCGCCGGCGTTCCACCCGGCACAAGCCCGTCACCAGCGACGACATGCGGCTACCACCTTCGGAGTACGGTCTTCAAATCGGTGTCGGTCACGCTTCGGCCGGCTCCCCGCCGCCGGGCGGCCGGGCGACGACGAGGCTCCTCACTGGACTAGAGTCGCCTGGCGCGGGTCCTCGGCGTCTTCTGGCCGCCGAGGACCCGCCCGATCCACGCACGCGCCACGACACGGCCCGCGGATCTTTCTCCACCGCCTGCCGGGTTCGTCGGACGGCAGGCGCACGGTGCAGGGCTTCCGTTGGGGAGACGCCGTCACTTCGCAGGTAGGACGGCGTCTCGTAGAAGAAAACGCGGGAGGGGCGCCCCCGGAGATCGGGCCTTCGTGCGGCGAGTTCCGGGTTTTGATCATTACCCTGCGGCCGGTCGGATTAGCCCGTACGGGTGATCCAGCGGCGCAGCCGCCGGCGGACCGGATAGGGGACCCGGCGGGCCTGGCGGACGGCCAGATACCGCCAGGCGGGCAGGTCACCGACCGCCGCCGCCGGCGCTGCCGGGCCGGTCGCGAGAGAGGCGACGTCGAAGTCCTTCAGCCAGGACAGGTACGCGGCGCTGCCGTGCACCTCGAACAGCTTGTCTCCACCGCGCAGGGCCTGCTGGATGCCCTGCCACATGAAGAGCTCGTTCTGCCCGAAGTGCGCCTCGCCGCGCTCCAGCCGGGACCGCCACGACGTCAGGGACCCGGCGTCGAAGGGCAACCCCGCGTCATGGGGATCGACGTGGGCGGCCAGCAGGCCGGAGATCGTCCGCAGGCACTTCTCGCACCGCCCGCAGTTGACGCCCGTCCCGTCGCGGTCGAGCTGGTAGCAGACCGCCAGTGCCAGCTTGTCGCCCCGGGCGAGCCACGGCGCGACGACGTGCGCGAGCTTGTCCTGGCGTTCCAGCTCGAAGCCGTCGTGCTCCACGCGGCCGCCCGACCAGCGCACCAGGTTGTCCAGCTCCGGGTTGCTGCCCCAGGGCACCCGGAAGCCCGCGGAGTGCGTGCTCGAGACCAGCACCCGGCCGAGGCCCAGCCGTACGGCGACCGGCGCCACCAGGCTGGTCAGTGCCAGGCCGTGCTGCACCGCTCCCCACCAGTTCGTGCTGGCGAAGCCGCGGTCGAAGTCCCGGTTGAGCCGCAGCTCGTCCAGCGCCTCGCGGAGGTTCGAGCGGGCCACCACGTGGCGGGTCCCCGGTCGGACCGGGGCCGCCGCCACGATCGCGGAGAGGCGGTCCCAGAGGCCGGCGTTGCCGAGCTCGACGTCGGCGCCCCAGACGGTGACGACGCAGTCGACCGCCGGCCGATGCCGCAGCAGCGTGGTGACCGAGTCGACGCCTCCGGAGTAGAGCATCGCCGCCCGGTCCGGGTCGCTGGCGCTCGCCGCCGGCCGGCGTGCGCCGGTGAGCTGGAACCGCTGCTGCGGGAAGTGCGGGTACATCGCCTGGAGCGTCTTGGCGATCCCGGCGGCCCCGTCGGCGAAGACCGCGTCGACCTCCGGGACGTGGACGCTGCCGCCACAGGCGAGCGCGACGGGGATCACCACGCCCAGCGCGGGGACGACCGCCACGGCGGGATCGACGCCGTCGAGATCCACGTCGCGGTACTCGACGCGGATCTCCCGCTCGCGGAAGTAGCGGGCGGCCACCCGGCCCGGGCGCAAGGAAACCGAGATGCGGTTGCCGGAGATCGCCGGCGCCGCCACGACGACGTCCCGGTCGCCGGCGGGTCCCCGCTGGTGCGGGGTCGCGGCGCTCATGCGCCCACCGCGGCGGAGGGGCGGCTCTGGCGGGCGGACCAGCGCTGCGAGATCTCCGTCAGGTCGCCCTGCCAGCGGTGCGAGCGGTGGGTGAGCTCGCGCCGGGTGTCCGGGTGCAGCAGCCGCTCGACGACCGGCGCCGCGGCGGCTGCGGAGAAGGCGCCGTACTCGCACCAGGCGTCGGGCAGGCCGACGCCGGCCATCACTCCCTCGGTCTTGCGCGTGAGGTAGGCGATGGCGTACGCCGGCGTGCCCTGCGCGAGGGCCAGGATGGCGGCGTGCAGGCGTACCGCGATCACCAGGCTGCACGAGCCGTAGAGCGCGGCCAGTTCCTGCGGCGACAGGTCGTCCTCCATCAGCACCACCGGCACGGTGCGCTCCAGCCGCGCGGCCAGCCGCTCCGCGATGGGCCGGTCGTCCTCGACGGGCGTCGGGCCCTGGCACTGGGCGACCACGACGAATCCGTCCGCCCTGCCGTCCCGGTACGCGTCGCGGGCCAGCTGCACGAGCTCGTCGACGACGCGTCCGTCGGCCGCCGCACCGGCGTGCGGATGGGTCCGGGGTGCGAGGGCGATGATGCGGGGGCCGGGCAGGGAACCCAGTGCGTCCTGGACCCGGCGGGTGCGCTGGGCCGGCGTGGCGAAGGCCATGTCGGGGGCGACGCCGGCGGTGCGCAGGCCGAGCTGTTCGCTCATCGGGAGCGAGGTCTGCTCGCGCAGCGTCACGTCACCGGCCCCGCGCAGCAGCCGCCGGGCGATCCAGCGGCCCGTCGCCCGGGGGAAGGGCCCGAGGGTGTGACCGGCCAGGACGACCGGGATGCCCAGACGCGTCGCCGCCCAGGCGGGGAACAGGATGCAGAACAGCCGCGCCCAGCTCAGCAGCGGGGTGACGCTGGGGTTGTCGTAGATGTTGCTGCCGCCCACCAGGACCACGAGGTCGGCTCCGGACAGCCGGCGGCGGGTCTCGCGGTCGACCCGGCCCAGCGCGACGCCAGCCACTCTCGGGGCCAGCCGCAGCAGCCACCGCGCGGCGGCCGGCACGGAACCCACCCGCCGCCCGCCCGCCGAGCCGATCTCGGTCGGGATCCACGTGCAGTCGGTCTCGATGGCGTCGTTGCGGGACAGGTGCCGGAACTGCGTCCGGGACTCCGCCGTACCCGCCTCGTGCAGGCTGGTGACCCGGATCCGGGCCGCGGGCCACCGATCGCGCAGCAGCCGCAGGATGCCGCCGGTGATGGCGCTGTCGCCTTTGTTGTCGTCGTGCCAGTGGTTGAAGCAGACGATGAGGGGATTGCCGCGCAATGTCCGTCCTTTGGTCTCGCGCCTGGGTGAGGTGACCGGTTCAGCCCGGTCGCCCGGCGAGGCGCCGGGATGCCGCCGCCGTCGCGGGCGGGCGGCCCAGCAGCTCGTCGAGGAGCCGCACATAGGCAACGATCTGCCCGTCCAAGGTGTGGCGCCGACGGACGTGCGCGATTCCCCCGGCACCCAGACGGGTACGCAGCTCGCAGTCGGCGAGCAGGGCGCTGAGGTGCCGGCGCAGCGCAGCGACGTCGCCGGCGGGGGCGAGCAGGCCCGTCTCGCCGTCCACGACGGCCTCCGGCACCCCGGCGACCCGGTATCCGACCACCGGCACCCCGCAGGCCTGCGCCTCGAGCATGCCCAGCGGCATCCCCTCGACCATCCCGGCGTGCACGAGCAGGTCCGCGGCGCGGAAGATGTCCGCCACGTCGGCGCGCCGGCCGGCGAAGGTGACCTGGGCGCCGAGCGTCTCCCGCGCGAGCTCGCGCATCTGCCGGGCGTACTCGGGGTGGCGGGAGGTGACCCCCACGATCGCCAGGTGCCAGCCGGGCCGGCCCCGGTGCGGCGTCAGGGCGGTGATGATGTCCTCGATGCGCTTGTCCGGGTCGATGCGGGTGACCGCCACGACGAGGACGTCGTCCGGCGCGGCGCCCAGGCCCGCGCGGACGTCCGCGTCGGCGGCGCCGGGCCGGAAGGTCGCCGTGTCGACGCCGTTGGCGATGACCGTCACCCGGGATCGGCTGCGGGGGGACAGGCCCGCGGCGACGGCCTTGCTCACCGCGACGCTCGCGTCCGCGGCCCGGACCGCCGAGGCACGCAGCGCTGCGCCGAACCGGTGCGGCATCTCCTCGTGCAGGTGCAGCACGGCGGGCCGGCCGGCGGCCCGGGCGGCCAGCGCCGCGTCGAGGTGGATGGCGTGGCCGTTGGCGTGGACCGCGTCGCAGCCCGAGGAGGTGATCGCGTCGCGGATGAGGGCGCGGGTACGCCAGAGCTGCCCGCCCTCGCGCATCATCGCCCGCACGCTGAGCCTGCCGCGGTGGCCGTCGCTGCGCACCGACCGGACGATCGGCAGGGGCAGCGCGATGTGCGGCAGTCCCGCGGCCTGCCACGCCTGCGCCAGGTCCAGCTCCGGCGGCCCGGCCAGCGTCATCTCGACGCCGTGGCGGGCCAGTCCGGGTGCCATCCGCAGCAGGTAGGCCTGTGCACCCCACACGCCCACCGCCTGGTCGAGCACCAACAGTCGCACGGGCGCCGTCATGTCAGACTCCAAGGTTCTCTCTGCTGGTCAGCACGGCGATGGGATCCGCCGCCATGAGGGTCATCGCCTGCTCGATCCGTCCGGCGTCCAGGACGTTCGCGTGGAAGCTCGCGGACAGGTGTACGGCGCGGCCGGTCTCGGTCACCGCGAAGGTCAGCCCCTGCGGAGCGGCGGGCTGCACGCTGCCGCTCCACACCGGAACGCTCCCGGCTCGCCACGGGAGACGTTCGATCGGCAGGGGCCGCCCCAGATAGGTGAAGGCGAGGTCGGCCCGGGGCCGGACCGGTGCCGTGACGGGAGACCGCAGGGCGCGAGCGCCGAACGCCAGCCCGGCGCCGAGCGCGGTCAGCGGCCGGCCGGCCGCGCCGGCTCTGGCGATCATGTCGGAGATCCGCTCCGCCGGCATCGCGGCGGACATCGTCATCAGCAGACCCACCGAGAAGTTGCCGTGCAGTTCCGGATAGCTCACCGGCAGGTAGCGCCGGACGTCGTAGAGGACCCGGACCTCCGGGCTGACCGGCACCCCGCTGAGGTGGAGGGCTCGCATGATCAGACAGAGGTCGACCGCGGCGCTGGTCGCTCCGGAGGCGCTCGTCTTGCGCCAGCGGCGGACCTCGGTGGCGAGCTCGCCGGGGATCCGGTGGTAGAGCGTGACCCGCCGGGGCGACCAGGGCCGCGTGGCGACCTGCGCCGCGGGTGGCGCGTGCCGGATCGCCCGGGCGGCGGCGAGGACGCGCCTCGGCGAACGGCCGAAGAAGTTGCCGAGGGCGGCGGCGAACGGGGGCATGGCCGGCCGCGGCGGGAAGGCCGCCGGCCGGCCGGTGGCCGCGCTCTCCAGCAGCCGGGAGAGCAGCACGACGAGCGCCCGGCCGTCACCGATGGCGTGCGACATGCGCATGGCCACGTGGTCGTGGCCCACCGAGAAGGCCAGCGGCCAGCCCTGGCGCTCGTCGTGCACCAGGCCGGTCAGGAACCGTCCGTAGTCGAGACCCGGATCGGTGTCCAGGTCGGTGACCATGCCGTCGGCGACGTCGTCCAGCCGCGCCGGCGGCCGGCACCACCGGCGGCCGGCACCGTCGATCGACCAGCCCAGCCGGCTTTCCGGCCAGCGCGCCGCGGTCCGGGCGATGGCCTCGACCAGGGCCTGCCTGGCCGGCGCCCGCAGCGGACCGAGCACGGTGGCCGTGGATGCCGTCGTCCAGGGCCGGTCGAGCCGGCCGATGGGCCGCGTGGCGGTCCGTATCGCAGGGGTCATGGCCAATGCACCAGATTCCGTCGGGGGGTGAACTCGCGGGCGCGGAAGACGATCACCTTGTGGTCGTCGTGCACCACCGTCCACCGGGGATCGCGCCGCATCCGCTTCTCCAGGTTGTCCAGCGCGCGCGGGGGGAGGATGCCGAAGTACCAGTCGTACACGCGCATCTGCTCGCTGATGATCAGGTAGTTGTGGCCGCCGGTCCGGCCGGCGATCAGCTTCATGAACGTCGCGTACGAGGCCTCGGTGTCGAAGTTCGAGCCGACAAGGTTCGCCGAGTAGATCATCGGCGAGTCGTAGTCGCGCTTGAACCGGGCGAACTGGGCGTACCGGCCGTTCACCCGTTCCGGCCACACCGGCGCCGCGACCGTCACGTAGGACGGGAACGGCACATTCGTGAGCAGGTCGTCGGCGAAGTCCACCTGCTGCCGGGTCATCAGGTTCGCCGACCAGCCGCCGAAGTAGCCCTGCGCCGAGGCGCCCACCAGCCAGGCCAGCAGGATCACCACCGCGCCGGCCCGGAAGAGGCGGGCCTGCAGCGCTTCGGTGAGGGGGGTGGCCACCAGCAGCGCGCAACCGAGCAGGGAGTAGAGGAAGACCCGGAAGATCGCCTCGCCGCCGTAGTTCTGACCGCCGAGGATGAGAATCGGGCTGAAGGCCAGGATGCACGGCGCCAGGATGGGCCGGTGCTTGCTGCGCCCGGCGACGGCGCACACGCCCGCGAGCATCAGGTACGACACCGACAGCGACCGCATCACCAGGCTCGTCACCTGCTGACCGAGGACGCCGACGGTCGGGATGTTGGACTTCGCGTTGCTGATCGGATCCGCGGAGAAGAAGAGGAAGTGGCTGGCCATCTCCCAGTTGAGCAGCAGCCAGATCCCGGCGAGGGCCGCCATCGGCAGCAGGATCCACCACGGCCGCAGCCGGCGCGTCACGATCAGCAGACCGGTGGCGAGCATGACCCAGTACGGAGTCAGCTGGTGCGTGACCACGATGGCGGCGAACAGCACGAGGGCGGCACCGACGCTCAGTGGCGACGGCCGGCTGCGGAAGCGACCGGCCACGGCGAAGAAGCCGAGCATCAGGATGAAGGCGACCGCCTGCGGCGCGAAGTAGTCCTGCGCGACCCAGTTCGTGGCCTCCACGAGGAAGGCGGCGGTCACGGCCGGCAGCCGGTCCAGCCCCCACGAGCGGGCGGCGACGATCACGAGGCCGACGATCGCCAGGTGCACGCCCGTGGTGAACCAGTGCGCGACGGCGATCGGCGAGAGCCCGGTGACCTCGCTGAAGTGCGCCGTGACGGCGAACAGGCCGGGCCAGCCGCTGTAGATGTCGACGCCGCGGGCCAGGCTGCCATGGTCCTGGATGTAGTCGGCGACACCGATGTGCTTGTACGTCCACGAGTACGGCGCGACCTCGGTGATAAGCGACGTCGTCAGCCGTTCCACGGCGACCAGTCCGACGGTCACGGTGACCGCGGCGACGGTGTTGCGGAACCGCACCGCGAGCACGAACGCGATCAGCACGGCCAGCAGGGCGGCCGGATAGGTGACCGGGCCCGCCGCGATGAGCCCGTACTGCGAGACCGGCGCATCGCGCAGGCCGGGCAGGGAGACGAGCCACAGGACCAGCGCGGCGGCGAGGGCCACCCAGGGCGCCGCCACCCGTACGGGAGAGATGTGGTGCCGCCCCCGGCGGTGGGGGCGGGGAGCGGGCCGCGGGGGTGCACCGGTGATCGCGGCGGAGCGGGCGACGTAGACGGTGCCGGTCCGGACGAGCGTGTCGGTCACGAGACTCCCTCGGTGCCCGGCATCCGGCGCCGGGCGGCGAGCTGGGCCGTCGAGATGGTCAGGAGGGCGCCGGCCAGCAGCAGCGGACGCGGCTGCCACCACGGGATCGACACGGACGCCGTGACCAGGACGGTCCACACCGCCAGGCCGGTGACGGGGACGACGGCGAGCACGAACGACGCGGGCAGGGGGCGCCGGCTCCAGGCCAGCACCGCCGACCCGGGCCCGCCGAGGATGAACAGCAGCATGAGCGGGGCCCGCAGCGCCGGCGGCAGTGCCGGGACGGCGGCGAGAAGGCCGGAGACGCCGGCGATCCAGGCGACGACGAGGAGCGGGTGGCCGGTCACGAAGTCGAACACCCGTACCGCGCGGGAGTGCCGGGGGCTCATGAGGCACGCCGGTCGGCGTGGGCGAGCGGACGACGGCGGGCACCGTGCAGCCGCGCCCGCAGCAGGGCGAGCGGGCCCCGGAGGACCGCGAGCCGCTCGGCGCGCCCGAGGTCACCGATTCCGGCGAGGTCGAGGTCCCGGTCGCGGGCGACCCGGGTGATCCGGCCGAGGTGCGTCAGCGCGTGCACCGAGCGCCGGGTGATCATCATCGCCGTCCGGGGTTGGAGCGCGAGCTGGGTGATCCACGCGCCGAGGCCCGTGCCGTAGTCGCGGATCTGCCGGCTCAGGCTCGCCAGGTCCGGCCGGTGCCGGTGCCAGATGATGGCGGACGGCTCGTAGACCAGGGTGTGGCCGCTCAGCAGCACCCGGACGAACATGTCGATGTCCTCGCCGCCGCCGGTCGGCGACCCGACGCCGAAGCCCTCGTCGAAGCCGCCGAGCGCGAGGACGGTCTCCCGGCGGATGGCGAAGTTGGCGCCGGTGCCGAACCGGCCCACCTCGAAGGGGAACATCGGCTCGGCCGGCCGCGGACGCCGCAGCGAGAACGACTCCCGGACAGAGTTGCGCGCCCAGGTCACCCGCTTGTCGAAGTACGCCTGGCACGGCGAGGTCAGCTCGACCGAGGGCACCATGCCGGAGACGCAGCTGACGCCGGGCTCGGAGCGGAAGCCGGCGGAGATCCCCGCCAGCCAGCCCGGATCGACGACCACGTCGTCGTCGGTGTACGCGACGACGTCGTGCCGGGCGTGCCGGAGGCCGACGTTGCGGGCGCGCGACAGGCCGGGGACCGGAGCGTCGACGGAGCGGATGCGCGGGTCGCCGAGCTCCGCGACGATCCGGTGCGTGGCGTCGGTGTCCGACCCGTTGTCGACGACCACCACCTCGAAGGTCCCGTAGGCCAGCCGTTGCAGCGACGCCAGGGCGGTGCGGAGGTGGCCGGGGCGGTTCCGGGTGCAGAGCACGACGCTGATGCCGAGGCCGTGGTCCGGCGCCGCGACCGCGGTGGCCGGCAGGGTCGCGATGCGGCGCCGCAGCTCGGCGCCGTCCACGCGGCCCGCCCGCACCGGCAGCTCGACGAAGCCACGAGGTGCCCGGCCGTGCCGGACCAGCAGGCGGGCGCGGCCGAAGCCGGAGGCCCCGGTGAGGGTCAACGTGCCCGTGGTCTCCGCGTCGTCGGAGATCTCACCCACCCAGACGGAGTCGGGCCAGTCGGGTGTCGCCACCGGCAACACCGGTTCGAGCCGGTCGATGTGCGCCGTTCTCATGCGGTCCCCCTGCGAGAAGATCTGGTGTTGCCACGCCGGTACGTCCAGAAGATGTGCAGTGCGGCGCAGGTGGTCATCCACACCTGCGCGATCAGCAGGCCCCCGGCGGCGCCGACGCCTCCGAAGCGACTCGCCAGCAGCCCGACGGACGAATACAGGACAATCACCGTCATCGCGTTCACCCGCAGCAACGGACGAACGGTGCGGCGTGCCCGTTGCAGGGCCGCCCAGATGATGAAGAGCGTGCGGGGCACGGCCGCGGCGGACAGGATGGCGATGATCCGGGCGCCGCCGAGCCCGGCGTACGTCTCGCCGAGCAGCGGCAGGGCGACGGGCGCGATCAGGCTGAGCCCGACGGCGCCCGCGGTGACCAGCAGCGCCGTGCGGGCCAGCACGGCCCTGGCCACGCGGGGAAAGGGCGCGTCGTCGAGCCCGGCGTGGTGGACGACCAGGGACACGCCGAGCGCGGCGGAGACGAAGTCCAGCCCCTGGACGATGGTCAGGCAGAGCGCGAAGATCGCCCCCTCGGCCGGGCCGGCGACGGCGGTCACCACGAACGGCAGCAGCGTCATCGCGCCGATCGTCATGGCGCCCGCGGTCATCAGGCGCCACGCGAGCGCCGTCGCCTCCGCGGCGAGCTCCGGAGCCGGTGCCGTGTCCTCGCCGGCAGCCGCCAGCCGGAAGACACTGGGCGTCATGAGCAGCACCGCGATCAACGCCGGCAGCAGGGTCGCGGTCACCACGGCCGGGCCGAACGCGCTGGACACCGCCAGCACCGGGAGGAAGCCGATCTTGCCTACGCTGACCAGGCCATTCTCGATCGGCAGCCAGCGGGCCCGGCCCATCGCGGTGAGCGCGCAGTCCTGGACGACGAAGTAGCTCCACAACGTGGTCCCGGCGAGGACCAGGAGCACGGTGGTCACCGAGCCGCGCAGGCCGGGCAGGAAGGTGACCGAGGCCAGGCCGGAGACGAGACCGGTCGCCGCCGCGGTCAGGCCGAGCTGCCGGTAGCCGGCCCGCAGAATCTTCAGCCGCGAGGCGCCGGCCCGGGGCAGCAGGCTGACGAAGGCGTCGCCCACGCCGGTGCCGATGACGATGGCGGGCGCGGTGATGGCGGAGAGCAGGGCGGTCTGGATGCCCAGGCCGGCCGGGTGCACGGCGCGGGCGGCGACGAGCCAGAACAGCATGCCGAGGCCGGCCGACAGCGAGGAGGAGCCGGCGAGCGCCATCGCGTCGCCGTACATGCGGCGGTTGCCGGCCCGGGTCTGGGGTGCGACGGCTGCGGCCGCCCGGGGCAGCCGTCCGGCGGCCGTGCCGGTCATGCGGATCCACTCCCGGCGCCGATCCGCGGCCGCGGCGTGCGTGTCCGCCCTGCCGCCTCTGTTCGCGGTGCCGCCTCTGTTCGCGGTGCCGCCTCTGTTCGCGGTGCCGCCTCTGTTCGCGGTGCCGCCTCTGTTCGCGGTGCCGCCTCTGTCCGCCGCGCCGCCCAGGAGGCCCACGCGGCACCCGCGGCGGCGCACGCGATCCCGAGCGCCATGGCGGCGGCGCGGTCGAGGCGGCCCGTCACGACGTTGCGGGCGAGACCGAGCGGGACCGTCCGGGTGAGGTACGTCTGCTCGTCGCCCAGGGCGTCCGGCAGGTCGTCCAGCGCGGCGCGCATCTCGATCTTGCCGACGCCCTCGGCGTAGCACCGGCCGGCGAAGAAGCGCAGGGAGGCGCGGGAGGCCGGGACGTCGTGGTCCACGATGGCCTGGGGCACGTACATCCAGTGACCGCGGCGTTCGGCGGCCATGCGGATGCACAGGTCGGTGTCCTCGGGCCGGCTGACGTCGCCGACCTTGCCGAAGCCGGTCCGGAAGCCGCCCACCGCGCGGAAGACCTCGGCACGGACCGCCATGCTTCCGGCCCAGACGTTGCGGACCCGGGCGGTGGTGGTCGGCATTCCGCGGTAGTGTGCGCCCACCACCCAGCCGAACTCGTCCGGAAACCAGAAGGGCCGGCGGCTGTTCCAGACGGGACGGTAGCGGCCGCCCGTGCCCACCACGCGCGGGTCGTCGAACGGGGCGACGAGACCCGCCAGCCAGGTGGGCGCGGCGGTCTCGTCGTCGTCGAGAAAGGCGATCAGCGGCGTACGGGCCCGCGCGGCGGCGACATTGCGGGTGGCGGACGCCCCGCGGTCGGGGCCGTCGTTGCCGACCACGACGGCCGAGGGGAACTCCGTGCGCAGCACGGCGCCGAGGGCGGCGTTGTGGTCGACCGCCACGACGACGGCCGCCGGGCGGTGGCTCTGCCGCCGGAGGGATTCGATCGCGGCCCGGATGCTCGGCAGGCGCTCCGCGCTGTGGCAGGCCAGCGCCACTGTGACGGCAGCGGGATCAGACATCGCGGAGGCACGTCCGGGGGGTGAGGGGTGAGCGGGGGAGGGTCACCAGGCACCGCCGACGCGGGTGGTGACGGTGGCCGGGTCGGACGGTTCGGCGACGGGCCGCCGGGGCGGGATCGCCGGTTCCCGCCGCATCGCGGGCAGGGACCGGGTGGCCGGACGGGCCGACCGCGGCGCGGCCCGGACGGCCCGCGCCGCCGGCGTCCGGTACTCCTTGGCGATCACCCGCAGCACGCGCAGACCGTCCCGGACGGCGTTGAGGTTCGACGCGCCGGACAGCCGGTCGGATTCGTAGCTGGCGACCTCCCGCACCACGAGGGGTGCCACCGCGGCCCGGATGTTCATCATCGTCTCGACCTCGAAGCCGTCGCCGGTCTGCGGCTCGCGTCCTTCGGGGGTGGGCAGTTCCAGGTGCTTGACCGCGTGCGCCCAGAAGGCGTTGTAGCCGTAGCAGAGGTCGGTGAACGACGCCTTGTAGAGCACGTTCACCAGGCTGTTGAGGGCCGCGTTGCCGGCCCGGCGGATCCGCGTGATGTCGGACGAGCCGCCGCCCAGCGAGAAGCGCGTGCCCTTGACGTAGTCCGCGCCCGCCAGCAGCTCGTCCACGAAGGACACGATCTCGGCGGGGTCCATGGAGCCATCGGCGTCGATCATCACGATGATCTCGCCCCGGGCCGCGGCGAAGCCGCAGGCGAGCGCGTTTCCCTTGCCGGAGCGGGTCTGCTCGACGACGACGATGTCGTCGCGGATGCTGCGGGCGACCTCGACGGTGCCGTCCACGGACGCGCCGTCCACGACGATCACCTCGAAAATGCCGAGGGGAAGACGCTCGAGCACCCAGGGAATGTTTCTGGCCTCGTTCTTCGTCGGAATGACCACGGAAACCCGGGGGCAGTCGGCCGGCAGAACGGTGACGGATGCAGGCGTGGCAGCGTCCCTTGGCTTGGGCATGCGGTTTTCTCCCGGGAATAGGGCGCGAAGCGGGGGGAAGTCAATCGGCGAAGGAAAATGCCGATCGGGCGCCTGATTCGATGTCAGTTTTGCCCGATTCCTTGCTGCTGGAAGCTTCGCGGATCGCCTCGGACCGCGTCAAGGCGCCGCCGGTGGTTTCGGATTATCGCCGGGTGCCGGCGAACATCCGTAGTTTCCGGCGGTCCGATCAGACGACCCTGTTCGGTGACGACGTACAGCTATTCGCGAAAGGATGTCCGGGGCGGTCTCACTTTTGCCGGTGGAATGGCCGAACGGCATTCACGTCCACGCACGAAAAACTGCCCGCGTCCGTGCGGACGCGGGCAGCCGGGGTTCTTCGCCGGTCGGTCAGAAGGGCAAGCCGGTGTTCCAGATCGAGATCGGACCCACCGCCATCTCCCGGGGGAAGGCGGTCGCGGAGGTGTCGACCTCCCCGGAGACGGCCACGTTGAGGATCACGTACTGCGAGCCGGTGAACGGCCACGTCCGGCCGGTCGCGAGCGCGTCCGCGGCCCACAGCGTCATCGTCGGCTTCCGGTCGATGTAGAAGCGCACCGTGTGAGCGTCGAAGTAGACGCCGTACGTGTGGCTCCGGGCGTCGAGGGGCTCGCCGAGATCGGTGCTGCCGCCCGCCTCGCCCCAGCCGTACGGAAAGTCGGCCCTGGGGTTGCCGGCGGCGGCCATGTGCGCCGCCGAGTGGGCCATGGTGGGCCGGCTGCCGACACCCTCGAAGATGTCGAGCTCACCCGAGGCCGGCCAGCCCACCTTGTCGATGTTGGTGCCGAGCAGCCAGAACGCGGGCCACAGGCCGGTGCCGGTGGGTGCGGTGATGGACGCCTCCAGGTAGGAGCCCGGCGCCACGGCGAGCTTGCCCTTGGTCGTGATCCGGGCGCTGGTGAACTTGCGCGTGACGCCGTCCGGGCCGGTGAGCGTCTCGCGGCGCGCCGTGATCCTCAGCTTGCCGGTGCCGTCGAGCCGCACGTTCGACGCCCGCGAGGTGTACGTCTGCGCCTCCCCGTTGCCCCAGCCGTGCCCGCCGATCTCGTAGTTCCAGGTGCGCGCGTCCGGGGCCGTCCCGGCCGCCCCGGCGAACGCGACCACGGTGGACGGCGGCGCCGCCGAGCGGGCCGGGGCGGGCATCGCCGCCGCCCGCACGCTGAGGCCGGTGAGCTGGAAGTCGAACGAGCCGTTGGCGGGCAGGCCGAGATAGAACGCGGTGTCCGCGAAGCCGGGCGCGGTGCAGACGAACGTACGGCTGACG
Organism: Couchioplanes azureus; assembly: GCF_014648355.1. Taxonomy (GTDB): domain Bacteria; phylum Actinomycetota; class Actinomycetes; order Mycobacteriales; family Micromonosporaceae; genus Actinoplanes; species Actinoplanes azureus. Next base: position 465,109 of record NZ_BMQY01000001.1, on the reverse strand, counting down.
TAGTGCCAACCGGTGTCGGTGAACTTGGTGTACTCCGCGGTGGTCGTCGGCCGGTGCTGGTAGTTCGCGTTGCCCAGCAGCAGCCCGATCGGCCGGCCCGAGCCGGTCAGGTCCCGCACCCATCCGCTCATCGTGTAGGTCCTGCCCACGACGAAGGCGGTCTGCGGGCTCTTCAGTGCGGTGAGGGCGTAGGCCCAGGTGCCCGTGCCGCCCGACCGGCTGATCCGCACGCCGGTCGTGCCCGGGAAGGCGCCCGCGAGGCCGGTCACCCGGTTGATGGTCACGCCGCCCGACTGGGACCGGACGGTCCAGCCGGTCAGGGAGGTGGCCGCCGAGCCGTTGGCGGCGATCTCCACCAGGTCGGCGGTGGTGGCCTGCGCGCTCCTGACCGTCCGGGCCGGCGACGTCGAGGCCGCGACCGCCTGCGTGCCGTCCGGCATGGTGAGCGCCGCGGTCGCGCCGAGGACGAGCAGGTTGGCGAGCGCGGTGAGCCGGGCCGTCCGGGTGGCCGGTGCGCCGAGCGCCGGCGAGGCGGCACGCATGTTTCGGGCCAAGGCTCCTCCAGATGTGCGGGACCGCCTCGGAACGAGGACGTGAGCAACCACAGTGTCGACAGCATCGGGGCCGGACTTAGTCCGCCGCCGCTACCGGCGCCGGGCCGGGTGGTCTCACCGAGGTGACAACGATCAAGTGACCGGTGTGGGATTGCCGCGGAACACGGCGGTCCCACACCGGTCGTGACCGTCAGGGCATGACCTTCAGGGTCCAGTTGTTGATCTTCTGCACCGACACGTCCTCGCCCGTACCGCCGGTGAAGCCCACGAACGCCTTCTTGTAGCCCAGTGCCCGGCGCAGGTCGATCCGCTTCTCCAGGATCTTCATCTCCTGCCCGCCCAGGGCCCGGACCCGCACCTTGAGCGTCTTGCTCGCCGCGAGCCAGGTGATCCGGACCCGCACGGTCTGGCCGAACATCTGGATCGGCGAGGGCGCCACCATCGGCTGCACCTCGTCGGAGGCGCCCCCCGTCACCACGGCGACGTGGTTGTTGTCCACGTCGTTCGGGTTCCGGAAGGTGTCGAGCTCGACGGCGACGCTGTGGGTCATCCCGCCGTACCCGATGCTGCCGCCGTGCCCGCCGATGGCCGTGGGTCCGTCGTTCTGCAGGACGAACGCGACGCCGTCGGCGTGGCCGACCGCCCCGGTCATCGAGACCTCGAACACCGTGTCGAAGGACATCTTGGGGTTGATCTTCACGCGGGACCAGGCCGCGCCGGCCTGGCGCTTGGTGTCGCTGGTCAGGCGGAGCGCGGTGCCGTCGACGGCGGCGCTCCCCGCCATGCGCAGGCCGGGGCCGGAGCCGAAGTCGGTGTAGTGGATGACCTTGTGGCCGGTCGGTGCGGCCGTCGCGGCCGTCGGCGTGGCCGTGCCGGCCAGTGCGGCGGCCAGGGTCACGGCCGCGCACGTCGCCAAGCGTTTTCGCATTGCTTGTTCCCCTCGTACGGTTGAACGGTCGAAACCACCTTGAACCGCACAAAAAGGCGAAACGCCGGGAACGGGTAATCCCTCATACTTTCGGCCGAAAGGTCCTGCCCGTTTAGTTTTGGTCCGGCACCCTGGCCCGCGCCACGCGATCCGGACCCAGCCGGTACGTGGGCATCCGCAGCAGTTCCGGCGGCAGATGATGACGCCCGGTGTCCGACAGGTTCTCCCAGTTGCTCTTGCCCGCCAGGCCGTCGAGCCAGAGGCGGTGTGCGTGTTCGAGGGCCGCGGAGTCGGGGCGTTTCCGGCGCGGGGAGAGGCGCACCGGCGGCGTCACGCGGCGGGGGCGGCCGCGCCACCGGAGCGTCACCCGGCGGGTCCGGGCGAGCGCGGAGCGCGTCGCCCGGCGCGGGTGGCTCGGGTCCGCCGCCGCCGGCGGGCGGGCGCGGCCGTGCCAGTAGACGGCCGCCACCACGATGGCCATCGTGGCGAACGCCGACCAGGCAGTGAAGAGGATTGTCGCCAGGGGGAGGTCCACGACCTCGACGGTAACCACGACGGGGAAGGGCCGCACCGGCGGATTAACCGCTGGGGGTTAGTCACGTCGGGCCGGTTTTCGCAGCCGAACTCCCGAAGTGCACTCCGCGGAGGTAGGTCGTTCGGGGCGCCCAATCGGTCCATTTCCGGCCAGAACTATCCAGATAGGTGGTTACAGGTCGGTTTTCCCGCTATTCGCCCCCACGGATGCGCACAGAATGAGTGGACAAACCAGGCAACGGGGGGCGGAGCCGACGAGATGCGACATGCTCTCACCAGGGACACGATCGACGACGAGAGCGCGGCCGGGAGCAGGGTGCCCCGGACCGCCGTGGCGAGGACGGCATCGACGCAGCCCCTGCTGATGGACCGCACGGCACGGCCGCCGGGCCGGTCGGCGCAGCACACCGACCTGGAGCTGATCTTCCCGGTCGTCAACCGCGAGTGCGACGTGCCGTCCCGGCTGGCGGAAGCCGGCCGCGCCCTGCTCGGCCTCGGTCTCACCGTGTCGATCGCCGTCGTCGACGGCGGATCCAGCGACCGGACCCTCGAGGCCGTCGACGAGGTGGCCGCCGGCTCGCTGATCCCGATCCGGGTGCTCGGCTGCTCCACCCCCGGCTGGGGCGCCGGCGCGCTGCGGGGCGCCCGCACCAGCCGGGCCCGGTGGATCGGCTTCGGCGAGCTCAGCCCGTTCGGGCGCGGCACGGTCGACGCCCTGCGCCGCGCCGCGCATCTGCTGCGCGGCGGCAAGCACATCGTCTGCCTCGCCGCCGAGGGACAGCGGCTCACCGTGATGGACAGGACGGTCGCCGAGCTGCTGTTCGACGACGAGCTGCCCGACGGTCCGGGCTTCGCGCCCGCGCTGCCCGACACACCGCGGCACGCCGGCCTGCGGATGGCCGCGCACGGGCGCACCACCACCGCCGTCTCGGTGGAGAGCACCGTGGTCCTGCCCCGGGTGACGACGTGAGCGGACGGCGCTTCCGCGGCGGGTCCGGCGAGCACGTCGTGTGGCTGAACTTCAAGGACGGTGAGCACCCGCTCGGCGGCGGTGCCGAGGAATACATGCACCAGGTCACCGCGCGGATGGCGGCGGCGGGTCAGCGGGTCACCGTCGTCACGTCCCGGCCGAAGGGCGCGGCACGCACCGCGGAGCCGGGTGGCGTGACCGTACGGCGGATGGGCAACGCCTACACCGTCTACCTGCGGGCGCTGCTCTGGCTGCTGCGCCACCGGCGGAGCATCGACGCGATCGTCGACACCTGCAACGGCATCCCCTTCTTCTCGCCGCTGGCCGTGGGCCGGCGGGTGCCGGTCGTGGTGCTCATCCACCACGTGCACCAGACGATGTTCGCCCAGCACTTCCGCTTCCCGCTGGCCCAGATCGGACGGTGGATCGAGCGGGTCGGCAACCGCCTGGTGTACGGCGAGCGCACCATCGCCGTCGTCTCGCCCTCCTCGCGTACGGAGGTCCGCAGGGTGCTCGGCCTGCGCGGCCCGGTCTTCGTCTCGGCCAACGGGCAGGCGCCGCTGAGCGTGCCGGGAGCCCGCCGGGCCGGGGCGCCGCGCATCGTGTGCGTGGGCCGGCTCGCCCCGCACAAGCGCTGGGACCTGCTCCTGCGCGCGATGCCCCGGGTCGCCGAGCTGATCGGCGACGTCGAGCTGCACCTGATCGGCGACGGGCCGTGCCGCGCCGAGCTGACCGCCCTGGTCGGCGAGCTCGGCCTGCACCGGGTGGTGACGCTGCACGGGCGGGTCGGCGACGCCGAGCGGAACCGCCTGCTGGCCTCCGGCTGGCTGACCGTCTGCACCTCCGAGGTCGAGGGATGGGGACTGGCGGTGACCGAGGCGATGAGCCTGGGCGTACCGGCGGTGGTGCTGGCCTCGCCCGGCCTGCGCGACTCGGTGCGCAACCGCAGCACCGGCTGGGTCGTCGCCCGCCCCGACCACCTGGCCGGGCAGCTCACGTCGGCGCTGATCGAGCTGGAGGACCCGGCCGCGGCCGCCCTGTGGGCCCGCCGCTGCCGGGCCTGGGCCGGCCGGTTCACCTGGGACGCCACGGCCGACCGGGTCACCGCGCTGCTCGCCGCCGAGGACGCCCGGCGGGTCGACGCCGACCGGCGGGCCGTCTGTGACCTCGCCACGGTCGTGGATCTGCCGGTCCGCCTCGCCGCCCGGATCGATTTCACCCGGCTGCGCGGCGTGGACCAGGTCGACTGGGAACCCGGCGACCCGGGTGACCCCGGATCCGGGCGGGTCCGGATCCTGCTGGCCGGCTTCGACGAGAACGACGCGACCGCGCTGCTGCACCGGCTCGGCATCGACACCGACCCGGCCGTCACCTGGGTGTGGCTGGCCCGCCCGGCCGACCTGCTCGGCTGGAAGCGCGCCGCCGGGCCCCGCGCGGGCGACCTGCGGCCGTTCTTCGCAGACCTTTGCGCCGTGCCGGCGCACAGCGGATAGGGGACCACATGACGATCAAGGTCGTATTCCTGGGCGGCAGCAGCACGCTGGGACTCGGTGTGCGGGGGCGCTCCTACGCCGTGCGCTACGCGGAGCGGCTCGGCCCCGACGTGGAGACGTTGCAGCTCTCCCGCTCGGCGCAGACCGTGGCCGACGTGACGCCGGAGACGCTCGAGCGCATCCGCGCCTTCCGGCCCGACGTGGTGATCCTCTCCTTCGGCGCCGCCGAGGGGCACGTGCACCCGAGCCGGTTCCTGCAGGCCCTGCTCGACCGGTTCGCCCCGCAGAGCTGGCGAGGGCCGGCCGGGATGGAACCGCGGCCCTACTTCTCGCGTACGCGTACCAAGAGGGCCCGCCAGGTGCTCGTCTCCGGCACGAAGGTCCTGGTGAAGCGCGCGATCATCGGGCTGACCGGCGGCTACCACCGGCTGCCGTCCGACGTCTTCGAGGCGCGGCTGCGGGAGATCCTCGACGAGCTGGGCCCGGCCACCAAGGTGCTGATGGGGCTGTGGCGGGTGGACGCCCGCAAGTTCCCCCGGTCCAACCCGGTACTGCGGCACAACGACGGTCTGCTGCGGTCCATCGCCGCGGAGCGCGCCGACGTGCGGTTCGTCGACACCGCCGACGCCGTCCGCTACTGGGACGACTTCCTCGACGACCGGGCCCACCTCAACGACGCGGGGCACGACCGGGTCGCCGGCCTGATCCTGCACGCCACCCGCCGGACCCCAGCCGCTGCCACGAGGTAGCAGGAAGTAGCGACGTGACCGCCGTACTGGAACTGGAGGCGCCGCCACGGAAAGGCCCGCGCCGCGCGCGGCCGGCCCCGCGGTGGCTCTTCGCCGGCGTGCTGGCGGTGGCCGCCGCCGCGTACCTGGTCAATCTGCGCGGGGCGCTCGACTTCGACCTCGACGAGGTCATGTACACGATCGCCGGGCAGAACGTGGCCGGGGCGGACTCGGTCTCCTGGGGTGAGCGGCCCACGAGCGTCCACCCGCCGGTGCACTTCCTGCTGGTCGGCGCCTGGACGCTGGTCACCGGGACCGCGCACGGCAGCATCGTGGACGCGCTGTTCGGCGCCCGCTACCTGGGCGCGCTGTGCAGCGTCCTCGTCGTCGCCATGGTCGGGTTGCTCGCCCGCCGGTACACCCGCAACGGGTGGCTGGTGTCGACGGCGATGCTCCTGGCGGTGGGCAACGGTTTCCTGGTGCGCTTCGGGCGTACGGCGCTGATCGAGCCGACGGCGATCCTGGCCGGGCTGGCCGTGGTGCTGCTCGCGCTGCGGCTGCGGCGCTCTCCCGGCCCGGTCTACGCCGGCGTCGTCGGGCTGGTGTCGGGCCTCGCACTGCTGGTCAAGGAGCCACTGATCTTCACCGTGCTGGTGCCGGTGCTCGCCGCCGTGCTGGAGCGCGACCGGGCGTACCTGCGTCGCGCGGCCACGGCGGTGGTGCTCGCGGTGGCCGTCTGGGGAACCTTCCCGCTGTGGGCCGCGCTGGGCGGCGCGGGGGCGTGGTGGTGGTCGGAGCACGACACCAGCCTCCAGCGGATCAGCGGCCTGCTGCAGGTCAGCGGCCTCAACCGGCCCGGGGTCTCGTCCACCGGCGTGTTCGGCGACACCTTCACCACGTACGTGAGCGGCTACCTCACCTTCGGGCTGGGTGCCGCCGGGCTGCTCGTGCTCGCGTACCGGGGCGGGCTGTTCCACCTGCGGCGGTTGCGGGCCCGCGCGGCGAGCCTGGTGGCCTTCGGCGTGCTCAGCTACGGGTTCCTGGCGTACTGCGTGCTGCTCGGGCAGGCCAACGAGCAGCTGACGGCGTACTCGGCCGTACCCGCGGTGCTGCTGAGCGTCCTCGCCTGGGGCGACCGGATGCCGAAGGCGATCGGCGCGGGCGTCGCCGCGATCATGCTGGTCGGCGGGGCCGCCTGGGCGGTGAACGTGGCGCTGGCCCGCGACGACGCCACCACCCGGATGGGTGCCTTCCTCACCGCCGGCTACGCCTGCGCGCCGGTCAACGCGACCGGCAACGCGCTGCGCTGGGCGCCGGTGCTGCCGCGCAACCACGTCGAGTCCTTCCGCGACGGTGGCGCCGCCGTCGAGGCCGGCGTCCGGCTGTTCCTGCTCTCGCCCAAGGACAGCCGGATGCGGTACGGCAACAGCTCACCCGAGCTGGACACGTTCGTGCGCACCTACGGGACGCGCGTCCAGCACTATCCGAGCCGCCGGTACGAGCGCATCGAGCTGTGGTCGGTGCCCGGCGCCCGGCTCGCGGCCCGCGAGTGCGGCAACACCCGGCCTCCCGTCGCGGCGAACGCGTCGGCGCTGCGCTTCCTGGCCCTGCTCGGCGCGGCGGTGGCGGTGATCGGCGCGGCCGCGTACGGATGGCGGTTCGTGGCCCGCCGCCGCGAGTGGGCCCGGGAGTGGGTGCGGCGATGACCGCCGTGCTGGAGAAGCCCCCGGCCCGGCACAGCGCCGGGGCGGGCTGGCTGATGATCGCCACGACCTCCGCGGGCGTGATCAACTACGGGTACGCCCTCGTGCTCACCCACGGCCTCACCCCGGCCGAGTACGCCGCGTTCGCCGCGGGCCAGGCGCTGCTCATGGTCCGCGCGGCCATCTCCGCGGCGGGCATCCCCTGGATTCTCGCGCGCGAGATCGGCAAGGCCCCCGGAGACCTGCGGCGGCACGCGGTCGTCACCACCTTCGCGTTCTGGACCAACCTCGTGATCGGCCTCGCCCTGACCGTGGTCGTCGCCGGCGGCGTCCTGCTCTTCGGCGGGATCCAGGACGCCGTCGTGGTCGCCTGCGCGTCGCTGTGCATGTCCGTCGGCTCGACCGGCATGGGATATCTGCAGGGCGTGGGCCGGATGGACGCGATCGCGGTGCTGTTCACCACCGAGGTGGTGGTGAAGGCCGGGGTCGGCATCGGGCTGGTCTTCTGGACCGATCTCGGCTCCACCGGCGCGCTGGCCGGGTTCGTCGCGGGCAGCCTGGTCCTGCTGCTGCCGGTGCCGCGGTTCCGGCGCCTGCTCGGACCGCCGGTGTGGCGCTCAGGCGAGTCCGCCCTGCTGCGGGCCGCGATCCGGCAGACCCGCATGCAGGCCAACGTCGCGGTCGCCGCCGCGGGGGACACCGTCCTGGTCGCCGCGCTGGGGCTGGGCGGCGCGGGTGGCGGGCCCTACCAGGCGGCGTCCGCGCTGGGGCGGGTGCCGCTGTTCGCCTCGAACGCCGTCTCCACCGCCGTGTTCCCGCAGCTGAGCCGGGACGCCTGCGCCGAGCGCAAGGCCGGGGCGCTGCGCTCGTACCTGCTGGTCGCGTCGCTGATGACCGGGGTGCTGGTCACCCTGCCCGGGGAGATCCGCTCGGCGCTGTTCCCGGACGAGTTCGCGACCATCGGGCAGTGGCTGCCGTACGCGGCGGCGCTGGGCCTGGCGATCGGGGCGGTCAACCTCAGCGTCACGTTCCTGCAGGCCGACGACTCGCGCGGCACCGGGGCGCGGCTCACCCTGGTCACCGCCGGCTACCTCGCGCTGGTCACCGTCGCGGGCGCCGGGTTCGGCGTGGCGGGCCTCGCCGCCGGGGCGGCGGTCGCGGGAGTGCTCGCCGTGGCGGCGCTGGGGCTGCTCGCCCCCGTACGCCCGGGCTGGAAGATCCTGCTTCGCTCCCGCCGGAGCCTGCACGACCTCGCCGGGATCGCGGTGGTCTTCGGCGCGCTCGCCGTCGCGGGCCACCCGCTGCTCTGGACGGCGATCGCCGCCGCGGCCGGGCTGCTCGTGCTGGCCGCCAGTTTCCCCGAGTTCATGCCCCGGAGGCGCTCGTGACGGTACGCATCGGCATCGACGGACGGGTGCTCACCGACCGCTACCACGGGATCGGGCGGGTCACCCATGAGCTGATCCTCGCGATGTCGGCCACGCCCGGCGTGGAGCTCGTCGTCTTCACCGGCGAGGCCGGCGAGGGCGGCGGGGCCGGCGGGAAACCCGCCTGCCGGCGTTTCGACCTGGACCTGCTGGCGATGCTGCCGGGCGTCGAGGTCGTGCCCGTCCCGCTGCGGGCGGTGGACGTGCGGCAGCTCTGGCGCTGGCGGCCGCTGCTGCGCGGCGCGATGGTCGACGTGATGGTCTTCCCCTACCACCTGGGCGCCGCCCCACTGCTCGGCTGCCCGGCCGTCGCGCTGGTGCACGACTGCATCCTGGAGACCGATCCCCGGTTCGCGCCCTCGCCGCAGGTCGGGCTCGCCTACCGGATGATGACCTCGCTGGTCGCCCGTACCGCGACGATCGCCACGGTCAGCCAAGCCTCCGCGCGGGAGGTGGAGCGGTTCTACGGCCGCCGGGTCCATCCCGGACACGTCATCGGCAACGGCGTCGACCAGGGGCTGCGGGACGACCCGGGCGCGGCCCGGCGCCTGGAACGCGAGTTCGGCCTGGAGCCCGGGTACGTGCTGCACGTCGGCGCCCAGCGCCCGCACAAGAACGCCGCGATCCTCGTGGAGGCGATCGCGCGGGTCCCGGACGCACGGCTGGTGCTGGTCGGCTCGGCCGACGAGCGCTTCGCCGACGAGGTCGCTCCGGCGATCGACCGGTACGGGGTGGCCGGCCGCGTCACCCGGCTGCCGTTCGTGCCGGAGGAGCTGCTCGGAACGCTGTACGCGCGGGCGCGGCTGCTCGCGTACCCGTCGCTGGTCGAGGGTTTCGGGCTGCCCGTGCTGGAGGCCATGGTCGCCCGCACGCCGGTGATCGCGAGCGACGTGCCGGTCCTGCGGGAGGTCGGCGGCGCGGCGGCCCTGTACGTGGCGCCCAGACGCGCCGAGGCGTGGGCGGCCGCGATCACCCGGCTGCTCGCCGACGATGATCTGCGCGACGGCCTGGTGGCCGCCGGTGCCGCCCACGCCTCGCACTTCACGTGGGATGCCGCTGCCGCGCGGCTGGTCTCAGCGTGTCATTCCCTGACCGGCGCCTACCTGGCCGACGCGGCGAGGTAGGTCGCGCTGACGATCTCGGTGGCGTTCTGCCGGACGATGTAGAGCGCCGCGAGGTTGGCCTGCTGCGCCTGCGCCATCACGAGCGGCATCTGGTCGGCGCGCATGACGTGGCTGGTCTCCGCCATCGTGCGCAGCCCCTTCGTCCTGGCCAGCCCGGCCAGGTAGGACACCGTGTTGTAGTTCTCGGCCCAGGTGCCGTAGACGACCACGTTCACGTCCCGCAGCGCCGCGACCTGACGGGCCGCGTCGTAGCCGCGCTGCACCTCGCCGTTGATCTCCGGGCTCGAGGTGCCGGCGAGGTTGGTGGCCACGGCCTTCTCGAAGTCACCGGCGCGCATGCCGTACGAGGGGTAGAGCACGGCGGCCTTGCCCCGGTAACCGGCCAGGCGCAGCGCCGTGATCTGCCAGTTCTGGTACTGGGCCAGGGAGTCCAGGTACCACCGCAGGAACTTCGCGGCCTGGCCGCTCGGGCTCGGCTGACCCGGCTTCCAGCTCGGCACCGGGTTCGACCGCTTGGCCTGGGCGTCGAAGGCGTAGTAGAGGTTGCGCAGCTTGCCCGTCGCCGGGTTCACCTTGGACGGGTAGGTCAGCTCGCCCCAGTGCCCGCCGCCGACGCGCACGATCGAGAAGCCGGTGCCGAGGCGGCCGAAGACCTTCTTGAGGTAGCGCTCGGCGAGGTAGCGGTGCCCGATGCCGAAGATCAGGTTGGGCTCGGGCGAGTCGGTGTAGGTCTCGCCGTTCTGGTCGACGAAGCGGGCGCCGCTGCGGTTGAGCAGCCAGGCGGGTGCCTCGTGGACGCCGGTGTTGAACGAGATGGTGTACCCGAGGGACTTCAGCGTGGCGATGCGCTTGGCGATGCCGACGAGGTAGGCCTCGTTGTAGGCGCCCTGGACCGGCTCGGCCTGTGCCCACGACATCTCGACCAGGACGTCGGTGGCCCCGCCGGCGTTGTGCAGCTCGGCCATGTCGGCGTCGGAGTAGTTGCCGATGATGCCGAGCGCCGGCGCGGCGGCGGTGCTCACGACGGCGGTCGCGGTGCGGCTGGCACTGACCTGGGCCTCGGCGGGGGTCGAAGTGAACAGGGCAAGGGCGGCGGCGGCCGCGGCGGCGATCTTCGTCGAGATGAGCTTCACGCCGTGCCTGTCGGCCCGGCGCGAGGGGAGTCCTGGACTCGCAACCGAGCGCTCCGGCGTGGCACCCGAGCTGCAATGGTGCCGGTGGCGGGCGGGTGGCGCAACCACAACGCCCCGGCCGGGCAACCGCGGCGCACCCGTACGGTGCGAAGGGCGGCGTCAGTCGTCGAGGGCCAGCAGGTGGGCGGCGTGGGTCAGGCGCAGCAGCCAGGCGACGGACGGCTGGGCCCGCCGGGCCCGGCAGCCGGCGCCCCGGGAGGTGGCGAGATGGTGGGCGGCGGTCAGCACCCGGGCGCCCGAGGCGTCGCAGAAGGGCACGCCGGCGAGGTCGAGGACGATCTCGTCGACCGGGTCGGCGGTCAGCAGGTCGTACAGACAGGCGTGCAGCGCCGTCGAGACACCCCCGTCGAGGTCGCCGGAGAGGAAGATGGTGAGCAGCCCGCCGCTGTGGCTCCACGTCATCCTGGTGCCGGGGTGAAGGTCTTCGTCGCACTGGTGCGACTGGTCGGCGGCGGTGTCAGGCATCGGCCAGCCACCGGCAGCTCCGCGGCTTGACGGTCGCCCACACCACCTTCCCGGTGCGGGTGGGCAGAGCTCCCCAGGCCGCGGACAGCATGTGCACGAGCTCCAGGCCGAGCCCCGGATCCTGGATCTCCCGCCGGCCCTCGAACCTGCGCATCCGCGGCAGGCGGGGATCACCGTCGCCGACCGCCAGGTGCACGCCGGTCCGCTGCCGGGTGACGGCGACCTCCATCTCGGTGCCGGCGTGCTCCACCGCGTTGACCACCAGCTCGGTGACCACCTGCTGGGCGGCGTGCAGCACGCTGGGCAGCCGCCAGGCCGTGCATCCCTCGGCGACGAGCCCGCGGGCCGCCGCCGCCGCCGAGCGGTCGGGAGCCAGGCGGGCCTTGAGCCGGTCGGTCCGCGGCCGGCGGTAGATCAGCGCCGCCCGGGCCTCCGGCACCGTGGCGTACATCGGCTGGCAGTATCTCGCCCAGCGGCGGCGCAGGATGGCGGCCAGCGGCGCCTGCGTGGGCAGGCACATCACCACCGGCACCGGCGGTTGCATGGCCGCGCCCCAGCGGTGCGCGGTCGGCCACAGCTGGGCGCTGGCGCCGGTCGGATCTCCCACGTCGTGCAGATCCACGATCAAGCCGCTGGGTTGTTCGGCCAGGGACTGGCGCAGAGCGGTGGCGACCGCCAGGTGCAGCTCGTAGTCCCAGCGGCCCCGGACGGTCATCTCGACGATCGAGGAGTCCAGGTCGGCGACCGCCGTCACGGTGCCCTCGCCGGTCGGCGTGAGGTGGCCCAGCAGGAAGGGAAGCTCGTCTTGATCCATCGCAGGCCTCACGATCGGTGCCGGTGCGGTCCACTTCCCCCATAATGACCTAGATCTATGTAAAGCACCACGGCTCGCCACGCTGTGGGACGGCGGCCGGCGGCCCGCCGGGCGGCGAAAACGCATGACTTTTTGCCCGTCGCATCACCCGACCGGACGATTTACGGGAGCGAAACGCGGCATTCGCCCACGGTTCTTTGCACCGGGACAATAATGGCGTCCGGCGGAACAACCTTCTTCCCGCGCCGGAGCCCACATATGAGCGTGCTGCTCATCGCCGAAGATGTCGACGACATCGCGATGATTCTCGTCCGACTTTTTCGGCGGGACGGAATGACGGTACTGCGCGGGGCGGACGGGGCCGAGGCGTTCGATCTGGCCGTCGAGCACCATCCCGATGTGATCCTCACCGATCTGGGCATGCCACGCATGGACGGCTGGGAGCTGATCCGGGCCGTCCGCGGCCACGCCGAGCTGCGGGACACGCCGGTCGCCATCCTGACCGGCCAGCTCCAACCCGGCGACTCCCGGGTGCCGGAGTCCGGGGCCTGCTCGCTGCTGCTGAAACCGTGCCCGAACGACGAACTGCGTTCCGTCATCCAGCGACTCGCCGAGAACGGGCCGCACGGCCACACGTTCTCGGCGGCCGGATGCCTGAGCCACGCGACGACGAGCCTTTGACAATGAACGCCCACGCGCGCCGTCACCATCGGTCCCATTCTTTCCCATTCTCGACCGATAGTGGAGAACTGCCATGGTGAGCGTCGATCAGGCCGTGCTGGCCGATCCGGCCCGGTTGAAAGCGGTCGAGCAGTCGAAAAGGTTGCTTCCGGTTCTGCCGATGCCGGTGGACGAGATCGCCCGGCTGGCGGCCCGGCTGACCGGCGCGTCGATGGGGGTCGTCACGCTCGTCGGCAGCGAGGAGGAGTTCTTCGCCGGCACCTACGCCATTCCGGAGGCGCTGGGCAGCCGGGGGAAGCGGCTTCCGCTGGAATACTCGCTGTGCAAGTACGTCGTCTCCGCCGACCACCTGCTCGGCGTCGAGGACATGCGCGCCTCCGACGATCCGGAGCTGTGCGAGCACCTGCTGACCCGGGAGTACGGCGTACGCGCCTTCCTCAGCGTGCCGGTGCGCGACCCGGAGGACCGGCCCGTGGGATCGCTGACGGTGCTCGACACCGAGGTGCGCACGTGGACCGACGAGCACAGCGCCACGCTGCTGGAGGTGGAACGCCTGCTGCGCCCGCCGGTCGGCTGGGCGACGCTCCCGGCGGCGGTCGAGGGCCTCGACAGTGCGGCCCTGCTCGACAGCGTCCCGCAGGCACTGCTGGCCGTCGACGCGAACGGCATCGTCGTCGGGTTCAACCGCGCCGCCGAGGAGCTGCTCGGTTTCTCCTCGGCCGAGGTCTGCGGCCGCCCGCTCGACGACTGCCTCCAGCCCGACTACGACCACCAGCCCATCGGTGCCGCGCTCGACCGGCTGTTCGCGGCCGCGCCGGCCCGGGCGGTGCGCCGCCAGATCAGCATGCGGCACCGCGACGGGCACCGGCTGCTCACCGAGGTCGCGCTCACCGTCGTCCGGGGCGCTGCCGGCGCGCTGGCCTGCGTGCTCATCACCGACCTGACCGGGTCCAAGGCCGTCGAGGAACGCGCCGACCATCACGCCGGCTTCCTCGACGCACTGCTGGACAGCCTCTCCGTCGGCGTGCTGGCCTGCGACGCCTCCGGGGCGCTCGTGGTGATGAACCGCGCGCTGCGCGAGGTCTACGGACTGCCGGCCACCAGCGAACTGCCCACCGACTACGGCACCGCGGTCGGCCGCTTCCTGTACGACAGCGACCACAAGCCGCTGCCCTGGGACCGCGCTCCGCTGATGCGCGCCTGTGCGGGCGAGTATGTGCGCGACACCGACATCTTCATCGCCGTCCCCGGTCACCGGACCCGGACGTTCTCCGTCACCGCCCAGCCGATCGTCACCCCGGACGGCCGCCGTACCGGCGCGGTCGCGGTGACGCACGAGGTCACGGCGGTGCGCCGGGTCGAGCTCTTCCGGAGCTGCCACGAGGCCGTCGAGCACGCGCTGAAGTCCGCCGGGTCGATCGCCGAGGCCACCCCGAAGGTCCTGCGGGCGGTGGTGACCACCCTCGGCTGGTCGGCCGCGGAGCTCTTCCTGGTCGACGAGACCACCGGCCAGCTCCACGCGGTGGGGCACTGGCACAAATCGGCCATGGACAACGAGGACTTCTTCGGCCACACCCCGGTCAAGGGCGCGGGCGCCACCGGCCGGGTCTGGAAGACCGGGCAGCCGTTCTGGATCCGGGAGATCGGCGAGGCCACCATGCTGCGTTCGCCGTTCGAGCGGGAACGCGTCGAGATCTGCCTGCGCAACGGCATCCACACCGTCCTCGCCGTCCCGGTCACCGACGGCCGGTCGCTGCTGGGCGTGCTGACCTGTTACGCCGGGGCGGCCGAGCACGCCGAGGACATGCTGACCGTGCTGCTCGACGGCGTCGCCGCGCAGATCGGCTCCTTCGTCGCGCTCCGCCGGGCCGAGGAGCTGAGCCGGCAGCTGGGCCGGGTCCAGGACGACTTCATCTCGCTCGTCGGCCACGAGCTGCGCACGCCGCTGACCGCGATCACCGCGTACGCCGGCATGCTCGTCGACGACTACGGCGCAAACGGGGAGGGCCGCGCCATGGTGGAGAGCATCGAGCGCAACGCCCGCGAGTTGCAGACCATCGTCGCCACCCTGCTCGACCTCGCCGGCCTCGACTCGGGGCACCTGAACCTGAACGTGCAGCCCGTCGACCTCACCACGATCGTCGCCGAATGCGAGGCGGCGTCGCGCCACCACGACGTGCGGTTCCGCACCGACATGCCGGAGGCCGTCACCGTCGACGGCGACCCGGAGCGGCTGCGGCAGGTGGTGCAGGACCTGCTGGACAACGCGGTGAAGTACAGCCCCAGCGGCAGCGAGGTCCACGTCAGCCTCGCGACCGACGGAGAGATGGCGGAGCTGCGCGTCAGCGACGAGGGGATCGGCACGCCCAGCGAGGAGCGCGAGCGCGTCTTCGACCGCTTCTACCGGGGGAGCAACGTCCGTCACCACGGGACGCACGGCAGCGGGCTCGGGCTGAGCCGCGCCCGCACGATCGTCCACCTGCACGGCGGCACGATCCAGCTCCTCGACCGCGAGCCCACCGGCACCACCGCCGTCGTCCGGCTGCCCCACGAGGCGGACGCCGCCCGCACGGTACGCCGCCTCTGAGCCTTCCCGCCGGAGTTACAGCAGGGGCTCGATGTGGCGGCTGGGCAGCGGGCCCGGCTTGGCGATGTAGTAGCCCTGGCCGTGGCGTACGCCCAGGTCCAGCAGCTGGGCGTGCTCGGCGTACGTCTCGATGCCCTCGGCGACCAGCATGGCGCCGATGCTCTCGGAGAAGGTGACCAGCGCGCGGGCGAGGGCGATGCGGACCGGGTCCTGGTCGATGCCCCGGGTCAGGGAGATGTCGAGCTTGATGACGTCGGGCTGGATCTGCAGGATCTGGCTCAGGTTGGCGAAGCCGGCGCCGGCGTCGTCCACCGCGATCAGGATCCCGGCCGCCCGGAGCAGGTCCATGACCTCGCTCAGCGCCGTGTAGTCCGTGACCCGGGTGTGCTCGGTGAGCTCCACCGCGATGCGGCGGTGCGCGTGCGCCAGCAGCATGGTGATGGTCCGCGGCGTCAGCAGCGCCTCCACCGACGCGTTCAGGCTGAGCCACACCCCGTCGGGCAGGTCGCCCAGCCGCAGCAGGGACCGCTCGATCGCCAGGATCTCCAGCTCCACGCCCAGGCCGGCCGCGTCGGCCGCGGCGAACGCCTCGGCCGGGCTCGCGAAGTGCCGGCGGTCGAACCGGGCGAGCGCCTCGTAGCCGTTGACCACGCCGTCCTCGAGCTGCACGATCGGCTGGAAGGCGGTCTCCACCGCGCTGCGGTAGAGGACTTCGCGAACGGCCTTGGTGGCGGGCGAGGGGAGCTGCGCGACGGTCATGCCGCATCAGTCGGCCGGGACCGTCAAGGCAGTCTCAAGCCGCGGTCAGCGGAAAGGCAAAGCTCCGGGAGATTTCCCCGCGGCCGGCGTCGTGCGTGGCGGCGACCGTCTGCGCCGACCAGCGCATCGCGTCCAGGACCGCGCCGGTGAGGTCGTCGCCGCCACGGTTGAAGCCCATCATGGCCATGTCGCCGCGCTCGTACGCGTCGACCACCCGCAGCATCCGGCCCAGCGGACCGGTGCCCCGGGTCAGGGCCGCCCCGATGTCCGCGGTCAGCGGCAGGTGGCTCACCAGCGAGGCCGGCGTGATGCCGAGCAGCTGGGCGACCGCGGTGATCAGCCCGGCCACGAACGCCGCGTCCGGGTCGGTGTCGAACCGCGGCGCCAGGTTGTGGCACAGCCGGGCCCGGGTCAGCGCATTGGTGAGCTGCACCTCGGTCGCCTCGGCCACGTCGTCGACCGTCATGAGCATCGCCCAGCGGCGGATGTGGCCCAGGCCCAGCAGCATCACCGCCTGCCGGATGGACGACACCCGGCGGATCGACCCCACGGCGGCGCTGTTACTGGCCCGCAGCACCCGCATGGTCAGCGCCGGGTCGCTCGAGACGATCTCCACGATCCGGTCGATGTCGACGTCGGCCGCGTCCAGCGCGGCGAGCAGCTCCACCCGGCGCGACTCGAACGGGGGGATGCAGGCGGCGGTCATCACCTGGGGGCGGCTGAGCACGTAGCCCTGACGCAGCTCGATGCCGTACCGGTCGCACAGGGCCAGGTGGTCCAGCGTCTCCAGGCCCTCGGCGACGATCTCGATGCCGGGGAAGCCGCGGAAGAAGGCGAGCTGCTCCTCCAGGCGTGCCGGGTCGCAGCTCGGCAGGTCCAGCTTCACGTACGAGGCCAGCGGCAGCAGCCGCTCGTGCCCCGAGCCCCAGACGAAGTCGTCCAGCGCGATCGGGTAGCCGGCGGCGACGAGGTTCGACACCCCGGCCACCACGGCGTCGTCGACCTCGATCGTCTCGAGCACCTCGAGGACGACGCTCTCCGGGCCGAACGGGAGGATGAGCTCGCCGGTGAGGAACTCGCGCGTCATGTTGATGAAGCACATGCGGTCGCCGACGATCTCGTCGAGCCCGAACTCGGTGAACGCGTTGACGAGGACCTGGCTCGTCGCGTACGCGTCGCGCCGGTCGGCCTCGACGGCGCTGGTGTTGCCGCGGAACAGCAGTTCGTAGCCGGCGATGTCGCCGCAGGCGTCGAAGATCGGCTGCCGCCCGATGTGCACCTGGCGGGTACCCGGCTGAGTGAACTCCTGCCGCTTGTCCATGGCGTGACGATCGGCCGCCTTGATCTTCTCTTGAGCGTTCTCTGCGGAGAACTTGACCGTGGGGCCGCACCCGGGTGGGCGCGGCCCCACGGGCCGGTCCGCGCTCAGGAGCCGCCGGAGATGTACCAGTAACCCGTCACCGCCGCGGCGGGCACGTCCGGGCTCACCGGGCCCTTGCCCCAGAAGTAGTCGTTCATGCTGACCGCGCCGCCCGGCCCGATCGGGCCCATGCTGGCCCAGACCACCGAGGCGGGCTGGTCGTCGATCGACGCCTGCGCCCAGGCGCTGCGCACCGGCATCGGCTTGTTCCACCACAGGAACGGCGTCCGCAGCAGGTAGTTCGCGTACGTGCCACCGTGCGAGGCGCTGTGGTACGACACCGTGTGGAAGCTGTTGAGCTGGTGCAGGCCGGCGAACGCGGGGCCCCAGCGCTGCCACCACCGCTGACCGGGCGCCCCGGCTTCCAGGACCAGGCAGGTGAACAGGCTCATCCACTCGACGTCGCCGTTGCCCCAGCGCGCGTCGGCGTTCGACAGGAACGTGTCGTCGTTGCTGCTGCAGCCCGAGAAGCTGAAGCCGGTCGGCGACCCGTGGCCCTGCCAGTAGGTCATGTCGACGTGGTCGGTCCAGTCGCTGTCGTCGCCGCCGTACGCCGGATCCTTGAAGTCCTGCTCCCACGCGTTCTGGTCGGTCCAGCTGAACTCGACCGGGATGCCGCGGGTGGAGAACTGGCCGTTGAACGAGGCGAGGTTGGTGCCGGTGTGCGGCAGCCCGGAGCACGGTCCGGTGCCCTCGCTGCCGACGTCGACCCGGCCGTACGCGCGCGCGGTCACCTGGTCGGGACCGGGACGCGGCGCGGGCGGCGGGGGCATCTCCGGAAGCTTCGCGTCCAGCGCGGCCGGCACGACGACGACCTGGGCCCGGCTGCCGTCGGTGTTGACGCCGGAGCACCGCAGGCTCGGCTCGATGGTGCGCACCCCCGCCGACAGCGCCGGCGCCCAGTAGACCGGGGTGGCGGCGGCGATCCGGACCCGGCCGGCCATCGCCTCGGCGCAGCGGGCCTGTGCCCCGGCGGCGTCGACGACCGCGACCGAGCCGGTCTGCTCCACCGTGCGGGTGCTGTGGGACAGGCTCGTGACCTGGCCCTTGCCGTCGTACGCGATCCGCACCTTGGCGCCGGGACCCTCGTACGGCAGACCGGCGAGCGTGAAGGAGTAGGAGACGCTGGTGTCCAGCGCGGCCGACACGATCGTCCGTCCGGCGCGGTCGACCGCGGTGATCGTCGTGTTGCGGGCGCTCGCCTTCGCGTCCCGGGGCGTCAGTCCCGCCGCCGCCAGGGCGCGGGCCGAGCGCTGCAACGCGGCCCTGGTGCCGATCGTGCGCAGGCGCTTGAGCGCGGCGACGTCGAGCACCGTCGTGGTGGTCGGCTGCCCGTCCTCGTCCTTGCCGGGCCGGCCCGCCGTCCGGGTCGGCACGGCCAGGAACGACTTCTCGGCGGCGTAGCGGACACTGCCGTCCTCGCCGCGCGCGAGACGGCCGATCCCCAGGGACTTGGCCAGCCCGGACGCCTGCGCCGCGGTCAGGCCGCTCGAGCGTACGGCGAAGACCGGCAGCGTCGCCGCGACGGCCGCTCCCGCCGGGGTGGCGACCGCGCTCACCCCCAGCGGCACGGCGACCGCCGCGGTCAGCAGGGCGGCGGTCGTCCGTCGCCGGCCTCTCGGTGTCTGCGTCTTGCTCCCCATCTCTGACCCCCGTGTCTGTGCTCCGGCACCGGTCGGTGCCGCGCCCAGTATGGGAGCGGCGATTCGGGGGAAATGTGGTTATCGCCGGCGAGACGGATAGGCGACAGTGGCCCTCACTGCTCGGGCTGGGACGTCCCCACCGCGGTCACCTGGTCGACCGGCTTGCGGGTCACCTCGGACTTGACCAGCTTGCGGGACTTCTCCCGGCCGCCGGCGTAGACGACCTCGTACGTCAGGGTCCGCACGCCGTCGATGCCCTCCGAGCGCAGCTCCTTCTCGCCCTTGGCCAGCCAGTTGTCCTTGATCGTGCGGGTCTTGAACGTGACCGGCTCGGTCTCGGTGATCGTGCGCTTGCCGTCCCCGGCCGGGGCCGGCGGGCTGCTCGGCGCCGTCGAGGCGGCCACACGCTGACCGTTCTGCCAGGCCGGATCGGCCGCCTCGTCGTCGGAGAACGCGCCGGCGGCGGCGAAGGCGCCACCGAGCGGCACGATCAGCGCGGCTGCGATCAGGCCGCCTTTCTGCAAGGGCTTCAAGCGCGACCACGCGCTCGTCGGGTTCATCACCCGCACAGTCTGGACGTCCTCTTCCGGCATCAGATCCTCCGTTCGGGTGATCCTCAGCTCGCCGGGGAATCTACCGGCAGGGTGACGCCGGACGACGAGGCGGGGGCCGGCCTGGGCCGTTGCTGCGGCTCGCGGGACACGCCGAAGATGAGCAGGCCGAGCAGTCCGGTCAGGAGCACGGCGGCGATGGCAAACTCGAGCTTGTCCCGCCGCCGGGTGCGCCACAGGCCGCGGGGCGGGATCTCGTCGTACCACCGAGGTTCGTGTTCGCTCACCGCCCCAGTCTTCCCCCGAGCCCCGCCCGGCGTGATCGGTGAAAGAAGCAAAAAGATTTAGCCTCTTTCTGGACGACGTCCTGCCCCTGCGGCTCGTTGTCCATGGCCGCGCCTGGTGGAGGCTTTGCGCAGGTGTTGAGCACCGGCTGAGGTTGCATTGAGGTTGCAGGCCGAACCTTGGGGCATGACCTACTCGAACCTCCTCGCCGTTCCGCCCGTGGTCGTCGCCGGACCCGCCCGCGACCTCTCCCCGATGCCGTGGCCGTACCGCGTGGCCGCCGTCGAGCTCAGCGTCGTCGTCCCCTTCCACAGCGCGGACGCCCGCCTCGAGGGAGCCCTCAAGCGGATCAGCGAAGCCCTCAACTCCCAGGGCATCTCCTTCGAGGTGCTCGCCCTCTCCGCCCGTCCCGGCGCCGGCTCCTCGCCCGAGCTGGACCGCATGCCGCACACCCGCGTCGTCACCTCGACCACGATCGAGGACAAGGGCGCGGCCCTGCACCTCGGCTTCGCGATGGCCCGCGGCGCCTGGGTCTGCTTCGTCGACATCGACGAGGACGCCGACGTCGACGGGTACGCAGTGATCGAGTACTTCCACCGGGCCCGCGAGAAGAACCTCTGACCCGCGGACCGGCGTTCCACGAAAGGCTTTACCCCGTGCCAGCAGGACCTGACCTACTGACCCTTCCCTTCGCGGCCCTCGCGGTGTTGCTGTACCTCAACGCCAGCCTGCGGCGCGATTCCGACGACACCGGCGACGGCCCGCGGCGGCGGCGGAGCGACGGGCGGATCCGCAAGCGGTTGCGCGCCGACGCCTGACCGTCCGGCGGCGTTGCGGCCGCCCGGCGGCGATCAGGAGCGTGACGCCTGGACGAAGAAGCGGTGGGCGGTCACCGTGAAGTGCCCGTCCGTACGGATCCGCGCGTCGATCCGGCGCAGCGCCCGGTCGTACCGCTCGGGGGTGAAGTCACGCACCTGCCACGGCACCGCACGCAGGTGCCACACGATCGCCCCCACGTCGTGGAAGGTCAGCGGCGGGCGCTCCTCGCGCACGTCGGTCACCTCGAGCCCAGCCCCCTCGAGCGCCGCGACCGCCGTCGCCGCCGTCCACGTCTGCAGGTACGGCGGCGCCGCGCCCAGCTCGGCGTTCAGGTCCGCCAGATCGTCGCTGCCCACCTGCTGGGTCAGCAGCGTGCCACCCGGCCGCAGCAGCCGGGCGATGTCCTCGGCCGGCAGCCGCCCGTGCCGGCTCAGCACGACGTCGAACTCCTCCTCGCCCCCGGGCAGCTCGGTCACCACCGAGACGCCGAACGGCGCGAGCCGGTCGCGGGCCACCGGCACGTTCGGCGCCCAGCTCTCCACCGCGACGGTGTGTGCCGGCAGCGGCGCCAGCTCCGCGAGCAGCTCCCCGCCGCCCGTGTCGAGGTCCAGCACGCTGCCGGCCCGGCGCACCGGCGTCCGGGCCAGCGCCGGGTACGACCACGAGGGGTCGGAGCCGGCCGCGCGCCCGTCGAGCCAGGCGAACTCCCAGCCCGTGACGGGCACGGCCGCGGCCTCGCCCACGAGCTGGTCGTCGAGCCCTCCGGAACGCATGCCGCGACCGTAGCCGGGCCCGGCGCCCGGCGCGATCCGTTCCCAGCGGCTGCCGCGGGCCGCTGTCGGCAGGATCACCTCCACGCTGCCCGTGCCGCGCGACAGCGCCGAAGATGTCGTACCCCGGGCATAGTCTCGCGGGGACTGCGACAGACCAGCGCATGGAGGCCCCATGACCACGCTCGCCGACCGTCCGAACACCGCCCTCGTCGTGATCGACGTGCAGAAGGGCGTCGTCGGGCACGCCCATGACCGCGACCGGGTCGTCGCCAACATCGCCACCCTCGTGGAGAAGGCGCGTGCCGCCGGCACCGAGATCGTCTGGGTCCAGCACAACAGCGACGAGCTGGCCCGCGACAGCGACAACTGGCAGTACGTGCCCGAGCTGGTGCGCCGCGATCCCGAGCCGCTCGTGCACAAGACCTACGGCGACTCCTTCGAGGCCACCGACCTCGAGTCGGTGCTCGCCGACCGCGGCATCGGCCGCCTGGTCGTCGCGGGCGCCCAGACCGACGAGTGCATCCGCTCGACGCTGCACGGCGCGCTCACGCGCGGTTACGACGTGACGCTGGTGGCCGACGCGCACACCACCGAGGACCTCTCCGAATACGGCGCCCCCACGCCCGACAAGGTCATCGCCCACACCAATCTCTACTGGAAGTACCACAAGGCACCCGGCCGCACGGCGGGCACGGTCGACACCGCCGAGGTGGACTTCGCCGCGACATCCCCGGCCTGACCGGCCCGAGCCCGGCGGTCCCCGGCTCGGTGGCCCGGGGGCTCACGGCGGGCCCGGGTCTACCTCCGAGGCAGGTGGGCGGGCGTGTGACTACGACTTTCGTCCGACCGGGGAGGCGGGCAAACCCCGCTCCACGGCGATGCGGTCCGGCCCGGCCGGACGGGATAGTCGTCTCCACGCGGCGACGGCCGCCGCCGAGACGAGGAGAAAGCCGATGAGGAACAACGCGGGCGTCCTGGACGTCACCGACGGTCTCGACCGGACGCTGCTCGCCGCCGGCGGCCCCGCCCGGTGGGCGACCGGGCCACGCGACGCGCTCGCCGAGGCCGTCGCCGACCCGTCGACCGCCCCGCTCACCGGGACGCCCCCGCTCGCCGGGGCAGGCCCACTCGCCGCGGCCCCTGTCACCGGGGCGGGCCCGCTCGCCGCGGGTCCTCTTGCCGGGGGCACTCCGTCGGCCACCGCGGGGGCCGGTCAGGTGGTGGCCATCCTGACCGATCCGGCGGTGATCCGGATCGGGTGGCTCGCCGCGGGCATCTCCACCGTCGTCCTCGCCGTCGCCGCTCTGCTCTGACGGCCCCGCGCGGGTCGTCCGGGCGGCGTTCTGCGCACCGGGCGGGACGGCGTGTGGCGGATACCATGGCGGGATGCCCGTCCCCGCCGACAGAACCGCGGACGACAGTGGACCGGGCGCGGCGGCCGACGTCTGGGCGGACACCGACTTCCGCCGCCAGCTTCACCGAGCCGTTCCCCGCAACTATTGCCGGCCGCACTTCCTGCACAGCGGCGACGACGACGTCTCCAGCACGCTGCCGGCGGACATCGACGCCCTGGTCGAGGAGCTCGTCCAGCACCGGCCCAAGACCTGGATCATCACCGGCGGCCCGGGCAGCGGCAAGACGTCCATCGCCGCGGCGGTGGCGGCCGATCTGCTCGATCGCGACACCGTGCCGGTGGTGCTGGACGCCCGCGTGTGGACGGCCGCCGACGAGCGTTGCGAGCTGAAGGACGTGCTGCTGGCGCTCCGTCCGGACGAGATACCGGCGCCGCTGTGGAAGTCGCGGATCAAGCACAGACGGTGCGTCGTCGTGATCGACGGCCTGAACGAGATCGCCCGGCAGTTCGGTGACACGGCCGCCTGGCGGTTCGTGAAGTCCACCGTCGAGGGTGGGCATCCCTTCCCGGTCCTCGCCACGATGCGGCACTTCACGGACGAGCCGCAGGAATCGCTGAGCCGGCCGGTGCACCTGCTCGACCTGGCCCCGCTGACGGATGCGGAGGTCACCCGGTATCTCGCCGCGGTGGGTCTGAACGCCGGCGACGTGTTGCGCCTGCGGAGCCAGGACGACTTCGACGACCTCTACTCGAATCCGCTGCTGCTCTCGCTCCTGGCCAACCTGCTCGCCCCGCAGTCGAACGGCAGCTCGGCCACGGGCGGCACGCCACCGTCCCGGGGCCGGCTGCTGCTGCAGACCGTCCAGCGGGCGCGGCGGCACCGGCGGCTCTCCGCCGACGAGGTGGAGATCGAGCGCGGCGGGCTGCAGCTCGAGTCGGTCATGGTCGCCGCGGCCTCCTGCGCCTTCGGAAATCCCGGGGGCGACCAGCACTTCTCCCGCCGCGACGTGGAGCGGCTGGTGGCACAGAGCCGGCCCGGCGAGGCGCGGCTGACGGCCATCGTCGACGCCTTCCTGGACACGCAGATGGTGGTCCGGGTGGAGGATCCCGGATCCCTGGACAGGTTCCGCTTCGCCCATCCCTCCTTCGTCGACTTCGGCATCGCGCTGGCCTACCGGAACGAGGAGCTGCCGCCCGCGCTCATGGCCTCCGAGGAGCTGGTGCACTGCCTCGGCGACTGGGTCGGTCTCACGGCCGACCCCGACGAGAGCGCGCGCCGCGTGCTGCAGCGGATCACCGACGACGAGTACGAGTTCGACCGCTCCTGCCTCGTCGACGTGGTGTTCGCCAACCGGGGCGTGCTCGGCACCGAGACGCTCGTGCTGCTGTGGCGCGCGATCGGCGGCGCCCTCGGTTCCGCGCTGCGGGGACGGCGCTGGCAGCAGCAGTCGCTGATCCAGGCGCTCAACCAGCTTCCCGAGTGGACCATCGCCGAGGGGATCCGGCTGGGTGTGCTCGACAAGTTCTCCGGCCCGCTGCACGCCGAGATCGTGGAGCAGATGGCGCAGCGCACGCTCGACGTCCGCAAGCTGCGCCAGGCCCAGCGGCGCACCCGGGACGAGCGGTTCGCGAGCAATGCCCTCGAACGCCAGGATGCGCTGGCCCTCGCGCAGGAGCTGGGTGCGACCGGCACGGAGCGCACCGAGCTGCTGGGGGTGCTCAAGGCGCGGCTGCCCACGGCGGACGGCGAGCTTGCGGCGCGCATCGTGCAGGGCGTCATGCGCCTCGGCGGGCTCGGCGAGTTGCCCGTACTGGTCGCGACGCTCGCGTCGGATCCCGCGGAGCACACGCGCGCCGCCGCGGCCGCCGCGCTCGCCTCCGTGGGGCACCGCGACGCCATCGACCAGCTTATGGAGTCGCTGGTCAAGGACGAGTCGCCGGTGGTACGGCTGGCCTGCGCCGCCACGCTGGGCCGGTTGCGCGCGCGCCAGGCGGTCGGCGTGCTCGCCGGGGCGCTGTCCGACCCGGCCGATCCGGTCCGGGTCGGTGCGGCGCGGGCGCTCGGGGCACTGGCCGACTCCCGTACGGCTGCGGCACTGATCCGGGCCCTGGAGGTGGAGCACGACTACCACGCCCTGGCCGCGATCGCGTCGGCACTGGGCCGCCTGCGGCACGCCGACGCGGTGCCCGGCCTGGTCATGGCGCTCACCGAGACGTCCCTGACCGTACGCATGGAGGCGTGCCGCGCACTCGGCGAGATCCGGGATCCGGCGGCGATTCCGGCGTTGGCCCGCCGGCTCGCCGATCATGCCGGCGCGGTCCGCGGCGAGGCGCTGAAGGCGCTCGGCGAGATCGGCGACGCGAGCGCCACGCCGCATGTGATCGAGGCGCTGTCCCACCCGCAGGCGCAGACCCGGGCGGTGGCCTCGACCGCGCTCGGGAAGATCGGTGACCCGCGGGGCGTGGATCCGCTCCTGGCTGCCCTGGACGACGAGAACCCGTTCGTCCGCGGTGCCGCGGCCGCCGCGCTGGGCCGGCTGCCGGACCGCCGCATCGCCGCGCGTCTCAACGAGGTCGCGAGGCGCGACCCGGATTCCGCCGTGCGCTCCTCGGCGATCAGTTCGCTCGGGCGGGTCGGCGGTCCCCGCGATCTGCCCCTGCTGGAGCGGGTCATCCGCGACTCCGCGGAGTTTCCGTGGGCCCGGGCGGTGGCCGTCATGGCGTACGGTGCGCTCACCTCGGAGACGCCGATGTGGCTGGCCGCGACGGCCGACGACCTGAACGCGGCGATCCAGAACGGTGACCCGGAGGCGCAGAAACTGCGCGGCGCGATCATCTACTGCGTCGGCCGGCACTGCAACCTCGAGTTGATCGGCTGGCTGGAGACGGTGGCGCGCTCCGATCCGGAGTTCATGAACCGCACCTCCGCGACGTCGGCGCTGGTCCGCAACGGACGGGCCGCCGAGCGGTTCCTCACGGCGGTGCTCTCCGACGCCGAGCAGGCGGTCGCGGCGGGCCGCAAGCCGGGCGCGGCGATCCTCAGGATCGCCGCCACCGAGATCGTGCGAGCCTCGGCGGAGTCGCGGACCAGGAACCCGGCGATGCTCGCGCGCCTGCTCGACATCGTGCTGGCCACCGGCAAGGAATGCGAGGAGGTGCTCTCCGGGGCGGTCAAGAGCAACCGGAGCTCCGACTCGCGCGCGATGCTGCGGGTCCTCGAGTACATCAGCGACCGGCTCGCGGCGGCGTCCCGGGACGACCTGAGCCGGACCACCGTCGCGAGCGCCATCGAGTTCCACCGCCGGCAGATCGAGTTCGACGACACGCTGCAGGTCCTGCGCGCCGACGCCGGCCTGCTCACCAGGAAGTTCCAGGCGACCACCGGCGGCGGTACGGTGCGCCAGGAGGGGGATCGAGTGACCGAGCGCCGGTGCGACCTGCTCGTCGTCACGGTCAACGCCACGGAGACCGAGGCGGTGAAGAAGGCGCTGAGCGCCGCCTGCGGCCCGCCGGTGCTCGACCACGCGAAGATCAACAGCTATTGGCGGTACGGCGGGGACAACCGCCCCTCCGTCGCGCACCTGCGGTGTGGCATGGGCGCAAGCGGGGTCCGCGGCTCGTACGTGCAGGTGGGCGACGCGGTGCAGAGCCTGCGGCCGGAGTCGGTCGTGGCGGTCGGCGTCGCCTGGGGCGCGGACCCGGCGGCGACGCCGCTGGGCACGGTCCTGGTCAGCACGCAGGTGATCGACTTCGAGCGGCAGCGGGTCGGCGAGGGCTCGGACGGCGAGCGCGTGGTCGTCGCCCGCGGCGCCAGGACGGAGGCGAGCCCGCGGCTGGTGAACCGTTTCCTGGTGACCGACTACGCCGGGACCGGCGTGACCATCGTGGAGGGCCCGCTGCTCTCCGGCGAGAAGCTCATCGACGACGCGGTCTTCAAGCGCCGGCTGGTCGGGATGTTCCCGGACGCGGTCGGCGGGGAGATGGAGGGCGTCGGCATCCAGTCCGTCTGCGATCGCGAGCGGGTGGACTGGATCGTGGTCAAGGGGGTCTGCGACTTCGCCGAGAACAAGGGAGAGGACAAGGCCAACCGGCAGACCGTCGCCGCCACCCGCTCGGCGGAGGCGCTCTGCGCCGTACTGGAGCAGGGCGGCTTCTCCTAGCCGGAGCCGTCCGGTGCCGGGCCGCAGCTCACATGCAGAGCCCGGCGAGGATCTCCGCGATGGCCTCGGGCTTGTGCCGCAGGGTGGCCCGCCCGACCGAGAGCTCGGCCCGCACCACGTCGGGATCGCCGGTGGCGAAGCCGCTGGGCCACACCCACAGGCCGGTCTCCTCGGCGAGCCGCCGCGCGTTCTCCCGGAAGGTCCCGGGGGACGCCGCGAACAGCAGGTGCATCATCGGCGTCTGCGGAGGGTCCGGCACGACGCGCACCTCCGGTACGCCGGCGAGCGCGTCCCAGATCGCCCGGGCGTGCAACATCCGGGCCGGCATCTCGGCGAGCGCCCCGTCCAGCAGCCGCAACGCCGACGCGGCGGCCGGCCACAGGGCGAACAGCGTGCCACCCAGCCGGGCACGCCACTCCCGGACCGCGGCGACGTCGGCCTCCGAGCCGGCCACGCAGCACCCCGGCAGCGCCCCGATGCCCTTGTAGAACGAGACGTAGACGGTGTCGAAGAGGGCGGCGATCTCGGCGGGGGTGCGGTCGTACCCGGCGCTCGCCTCCCACAGCCGGGCGCCGTCGAGGTGGACCGCCGCGCCGCGGTCGCGCGCCCACTCCGTCTGGGCCACCAGGTCGTCCCAGGCGGGCAGCGCCCCGCCGAGATCCCGCTGGGGCAGCTCCAGCAGCAGCGCGGCGACGGGCTCGGCCACCTCGAGATCGGCGAGCGCGATGAGGCGCTCCGGATCGCCGGTGCGGCGCCCGACGAGCTGGTGCAGGCGCTGGTGGGCCTGGCCCTCGTGCTGCTCGAGATGGCAGTACGGATGCCAGACGACGGTCCGCGACGGGCGCCGGTCGGCGTGCACCCGCAGGGTGGCCGCCTGGGCCATGGTGCCGCTGGGCAGGAACACCGCCGCGGGCTTGCCGAGCAGCGCCGCGACGTGCCGCTCGAGCTCCGTGACGACGCCGCCCTCGCCGTACGTGTCGGGTTCGGTCTCGGGATCGATCGTCGCAAGCAGCTCGCGGGGCCGGACCAGGCCGTTGCCGAGGAACGTGTCGGTGCAGGCGGCCCGTCGGGCCCGGATCTCCTCATCCACCGTGCCAGTCTTCCGTGTCCGGCGGCCGGTGTCAGTCGGGATCGGGGATGCAGGGCCCTGATATGCAGGTGCCATGCGACTGCGCCCCTACGCCGAAGAGGACCTGCGACTCACCCGGCGGCTGGAATCGGACCCCCGGGTGGTCGGGCACCTTGGCGGTGCCGGCGACGTACAGCACGCGGACCGGGTGCACCGGCGGCGGATCGCGGCGGTGGCCGACGGCGATTTGTTCTTCACGATCCTGCTCACCCGCGACGACAGCGCCCACGACGGCGAGGGCGGCTGCGGTGGTGAGGAGCCGGCCGGGATCATCGCCGTCTGGCGTGCGGAGTTCGGCGGCGAGCCGGTCTACGAGCTCGGCGCGATGCTGCTGCCGGACCATCAGGCGCGCGGAGTCGCCGGGCGGGCGTTCGCGCTGCTTCTGCCGTACGTGCTGGACAGTGGGGTCCGGGTGGTGCACGCCTTCCCGGCCGTGTCGAACGGGCCGTCCAACGCGATCCTGGACAAGCTGGGCTTCACCCGCGGCGAGGAGTGCGACCTGGACTACGAGGGCCGCCCGCTGCGCTGTGCGCACTGGGTGCGCGAGCTGGTGCCGGACACGGCAGGAAGGGCTCCGGAGAGCCCTTCCTGATCTCAGCGGGGGGATCTCAGCAGCGGATCCAGCTGAAGTTGAACAGGGTGTCGACGTCACCCTCGCTGGACCTCATGGACATGGTGCTCTTGCCGGAGGACGAGCCGGCGTCCACCCGGAGCTCGGTGTTGATGTTGAGGACCTTCTGGTCCTGGCAGGGGAGGTAGATCAGCCCGGCCGCCACGTCCTGGGTGTCCCAGTACCCGTTGAGCGGTCCGTAGAAGTATTCCTCCGTGCGGTTGTTGGCCGAGGAGCCCTGCCAGTAGTAGTTGGTCTTCTGCAGGCCGGTGGCGCCGGAGTTGAGCTTCGCGCGGCCCTTGTACTCCGCCTGGGCGACCGCGAAGGTCCAACCCGCGGGGACGGTCACGAGCACGCCGACCTGGCAGTTCTTGCGGCGGTCGGTCGGGGAGGCGTCGCCGCCGGCCGCGGCCTCGAAGTCGTAGTACCTGACCCGGAAGCCGGTCTTGTCGTGGTTGCCGTACACCGCGGCCGTGCCGGGTGCGCAGCCGGAGCCGTTGGCGGCGATCACCTCGACGGTGACGGTGCCCTCCGGCACGCCCTGGGCGGGGGCGCCCGCGGTGCCGACGGCCTGGGCCGGTGCGGACAGGGACAGCGTGAGAACCGTGCCGAGTACGGCGAGAACCGCACGCCTCCCGCCGACGAGTCTTTCCTTCATTGCATTCCTCTCGGATTGCGTACTCAATATCGACATTTGCAGCGCGCGTGCGTCATCGCGGAACGGCCGGCAGGCACCGGGGCCTGGAAACGACATTCCGTTAATTGCCTGACTGATGCGCTGGGACTCTCCTGGTTGTCCCGCGAGGGAATGTTAGCCACGTGACGGCGGCCACACAAGCATCGACCCAGATCAATCGCGACTCAAACCTGATGGAGGGTGTCATTGCAGCTCACCGCCCGGTTCTGTGCCTCGGCGTGCCGGATAACGGGGATAATTCGGGCCTTCCCGGTGAGGCTGGCGTCCGTTATAGCCCGAAGGTGGGAAGTGCTGCTTTTCGCAGCCTGCCGCGAAAGATCGATGAAATACATTTTGTCACCCGGAAGCCGCACAAGATTTCATTGACCCCGATCTATGCAAACCTTAGCATTGGCCCGCGTGTGCCTCGTCGTATCAGCTTGAAGGGAGTCCAATGCGTAAATTGTTGGTGCGTGGGGGTGTGGTACTCGCATTACTCGCCTCGTCATTGTTGCAGAGCCCGGCCGCCCACGCCGGAGGCATTCTTGACGACCCGCCGAGCGACCACATCGTCATCGATCTGGTCGCCATGGCCGGCTCGGGCTGCCGCCCCGGCACGGCCGACGTCGCGGTGTCGCCCGACAACAAGGCCTTCACCGCCATCTACAGTGAATATCTCGCCCAGGCCGGTCCGGGCATCCCCAGCACCGAGGGCCGCAAGAACTGCCAGCTCAACGTGTTGGTGCACGTGCCGCAGGGCTTCACGTTCGCCATCGCCAAGGTGGACTACCGCGGATACGGGTCGCTGCTCCACGGATCCACCGCGTCGCAGCGGGCCAACTACTACTTCCAGGGCATGAGCCAGAGCGCGTACTCGAACCACCCGATCAGCGCGCCGCTGGACGACAACTGGATGGCCAGCGACGAGGTGGCCGTGGCCGCGATGGTCTGGCACCCGTGCGGTGAGATGCGCAATCTCAACATCAACACCGAGCTGCGGGTCTCCAAGGGCACATCGTCGGGCACGAGCTTCCTGACGATGGACTCCACCGACGGCAGCATCGAGACCACGTACCACTTCGCGTGGAAGCGCTGCTGACGTCTCGCGATATCTGACGAGGGTCGCCGGTTCGCCCGGCGGCCCTCGTCCGCGTCGGCGAGCGGTCGGAGGAGGTGGACGACGTGGAGACGATCTCCCGGTCCCGCGGAGCCGTCAGCGGCGGCGCAGGAGCGGCGTGCCCAGGGCGGTGAGCGTCTTGAGCAGCTCGTCGATCTGCTCGTCCGTGTGCGCCGCGGTCATCTGGATGCGGAAGCCGACCTGGTCCCGGGGCACCCCCGGATACGGCGCGAGCGTCACGTACACGCCGCTGTCGAGCAGCGTGTGCGCGACCTCCGGCAGGTCGTCCGCGTTCGTCAGCGGGACCTGGATCAGCGGATAGCCCGAGGCGTTCGGCGTCCGCACGTCCAGGCTGTGGAGATGGTCGAGCACCCGGCGGGTCTTGCGGTAGAGGTCCTCGCGCAGGTCGTCGCCGCGGACGTCGTTGACCTCGAGGCCCGCCAGCACGGTCGCCAGCGCCGCGGTCGGCACCGGGCCGGAGTAGAGGTAGGGCGGCGCGGCGATCTTCAGATGCTCCTTCACCGGCGTCGGGCAGGCGATGAAGGCGAGCAGCGACGAGTACGCCTTGGAGAACCCGCCGACCAGGACGATGTTGTCGTACCCCAGCCCGTAGTGGCGTACGACGGCGTTGCCGCGGCGGCCGTACGGGGTCGGGTCCCCGGGTCCGCGGTCGCCGATGATGCCGAAGCCGTGGGCGTCGTCGACGTAGAGCGTGGCGTCGTACTCGCGGCAGACGGCCGCGAAGCGGGCCAGGTCCGGGGTGTTGCCGGTCATGCTGTTGACGCCGTCCATGCAGACCAGGACGGGAACCCCGGCCGGCACCTCGCGGAGCAGCTCGGCGAGGTGATCGGCGTCCTCGGAGCGGAACCGGCGCACGGTGGCGCCGAGGCCGCGGGCGTGGACGCAGCCGTCGTAGACGGTGCGGTGGGCGCGCGAGTCGAGCAGGATGTGGCCCGTGCCGGCCAGGGCCGGGATGACGGCCAGGTGGATCTGGCTGATCGTCGGCAGCAGCAGGGTGTCCTCGGCGCCGAGCAGGGCGGTGAGCCGCTCTTCGATCATCGGGTAGAGGCGCGGGCTGCCGAGCATGCGCGACCAGCTCGGATGGGTGCCCCAGCGCCGGACCTGGACGTCGATGGCGTCGATGATCTCGGGGTCGAGGTCGAGGCCGAGGTAGTTGCACGACGCCCAGTCCACGTGCCAGCGGTCGCCGATGCGGATGCGGCGCCCGTCCACCTCGTCGATCACCTGGTCCCAGAGCCCCGCCCGGGTGAGCTCGGCGACGCTGCGGTAGGCGTCGGCGGCGGCGGGCGTCGTCGGGGCGGGGAGAGCGGGCACCATGGGGCGAATGCTAGATCGTCACCGGGCGCCGGTGATCAACCGGGCGGCGTCCGCCTCGGTCATCGGCCGGTCGAAGAGGAATCCCTGGCCCAGGCGGCAGCCGGCCTCGCTGAGCAGGCGGTGCTCCTCCGGCGTCTCGATGCCCTCGGCGACGACGTCCAGGTTGAGCGTGGCGGCGAGCTGGATGATGCCCCGGACCAGGTCGAGCTGCTGGCGCGAACCGGTGATGGTGTCGACGAAGGACTTGTCCAGCTTGAGCGTGTCGACCGGGACGCGGTGCAGGTAGCTCAGCGACGAGTAGCCCGTACCGAAGTCGTCGATCGACATCTTGATCCCGGCCGAGCGCAGCCGGGCGATGTCGGCGTGGATCTGTTCGTGGTCGCCCAGCAGCAGGCTCTCGGTGATCTCCAAGGTGAGCAGGCGCGCGGGCAGACCCGACCGGCTCAGCTCGGCGAACACCTGGTCCACGAAGTCCGGCGAGCGGAACTGGCGCACGGAGACGTTCACGCTGACGTACGGCGTGTCCTGCGGGTGCCTGCGGTGCCAGTCCGCCGCGGTGGCGACCGCCGTCCGCAGGACCCAGGCACCCAGCTCGACGATCAGCCCGGACTCCTCGGCCAGCGGGATGAACGTCGCCGGTGACACCATGCCGCGCTCCGGGTGCGGCCACCGCAGCAGGGCCTCGAAGCCGACCGTACGCGCGTCGCCCAGCTCGACGATGGGCTGGTAGTTGAGCACGAAAGCGCCCTCGGCGAAGGCCCGGTCCAGATCGGTGCGCAGCTGCATCCGGTCGAGCACCTCGGCGTGCAGCGACGCCTCGTAGCGCCGCCAGCGGCGTTCGCCGCTCGACGGGACGCTGTCCAGCGCGACGTCGGCCTGGCTGAGCAGATCCTTCGCCGTACGCGCGTCGGCGGTGGTGGCGACGCCCGCCCGCAGGTGCGCGGCGACCAGGCTGCCGCCGACGTGGAAGGTCTCGGTGGACAGGCCCACGACCTGCTCGGCGAGCCGCTCTATGTGGGCCACGTCGGGCGCGTCCTCGATGAGCGCGCCGAACTCGTCGGCGCCCAGCCGGGCCACCGTGCCCCGGCCGGCGAGCACCGAGGAGAGCCGCTGGGCGACGGCGATCAGCAGCTCGTCGCCGACCTCGTGGCCCATCGTGTCGTTGACGACCCGGAACCCGTCGATGTTGATGATCATGACACCGCAGGGCCCCCCGCGGCGGTCGCCGACCGCCGCAGCCACGTCGTCCTGGAACCGCAGGCGGTTGCCCAGGCCGGTCAGCGGATCCAGGTACGCGCGGGCGATCAGCTCCTGCTCCAGCCGCTGCCGCTCGGTGACGTCGCGCAGGGTCACGACGAGCCCGTTGACGCCGGGCTCGCGGCGCATGTCGCCGATGACCGCCTCGGTGCAGACGAGGGCGCCGTCGATCCGGCGTACCCGCCACTGGTTGAGCCCCTCGCCCGCCAGCCCCTTGCGGGTGGCGTCGAGCAGGTCGCGGACCTCGTCGCGGTCGTCGGGGTCGATGATGTCGAGCAGGTCGCTGCCGACCAGGTCCGCTGTTCCGACGACCTGCTCCGCCGCCGGGCTCACGTACGTGATCCGGTTGTCCTCGTCGACGATCGCGATGACCTCGGTGGCGTTGAGCACCAGCGTCCGGAAGTAGGCCTGGCTGTCCCGGCGGCTGATCTCCCGGTTCAGCCGGATCCGGTCGATCATGGTGGCGGCCTGACCGGCCAGCACCGGCACGGCCTCCTGCAGCCCGATCAGCGCCGGCTCGTCCGCGCCGACGAACAGGTCGCCGATGAGAGAGTCGCCGACGGCCAGGCGGCAGTGCAGGGCCAGTTCGAAGCGGGCCAGCGGCTCGGCGACCTCGCTCGGCAGCGTCACGACGTAGCGCAGCTCCAGCCCGCCGGTCAGGTTGCCCAGCGCGGCGGCGACCACGGCGGGCTCGCCGTGCAGCTCGAGGACCACCCGGTGTTCCGTACCCGGGGGAAGCATCCGGCCGACCGCCCGCCGCAGGACGGCCTCGGTCTCGTCGGCGCTGGTGGAGGCCAGCAGGGCCTCGCAGGCTTCGCGCAGCTCGCGCTCGCGGGCGAGGGTCTGCCGCAGGTTGTCCGCGACGGCGGACATGCGGGCCAGGGAGAGCAGGATGAGCGCCGCCGACACGACCGCGATGAGGACACCGTCGAGGACCGGCCCGCGCAGCGCCTGCACGAGCAGCGCGGCCGGTGGCAACAGCGAGGCGAAGGTCAGCACGCCGCGGCGCAGGGTGACCTGGGTACGGGTCAGTACGTGCGGCTCGGTCAGCCGGATCATCGACGGGTGCAGCGCGGCCGCGCCGCCGGCGATGTAGAAGACGAGCCAGCCCAGGTCGATCGGGCCGCCCAGCTCCCAGATGCCTTCCAGGCGGCTCAGCCCGTACAGGACGTCCGCGGTGAGCAGGCCCGCGCCCGAGGCCAGCAGGAACGCCAGGCTCGTGTTGCGCGCCGCGGCCAGGCCGAGCCGGGCCAGGATGGCCAGGGTGAGCACGTCGCTGAGGGGATAGGCGATGGAGACCGCCTTCTCCAGCGCGCCGAGCGTGGGGTCCTGCAGGAACGGGTTGATCAGGAACGTCCACGCGAGGAAGCCGGCGCCGGTGGTGAGCAGGACCGCGTCGAGCATGCCGGCGCGGTCCGTGAAGCGCGCACCCGACCTGGTCAGCCCGAACAAGCCACCCAGGAGCAGGGGTAGCGAGCCGCCGAGGAAGACCAGATCGGCCAGCGACGGGAACTGGCCCGGCACCACGACCAGCGCGACGACGGTGCCGGCGGCGAGGGTCAGATAGCCGGCGCCGAGCAGCAGCCACGGCTGGCGCCGGCGCGGCTTGTGGCGGGCGATGCCGACGGCGAAGGCGGTCAGCGAGGACAGGACGATGAGGGCCCAGGCGAGGACGTACAGCGACGGGACGAACAGATAGACCGCCGCCAGGCACAGGGTCGCGGTCAGATAGACGGGCACGGCCCGGCGCATTGGTGACCGTACGCGACCGGCGGACGCGGTGGCGGTGCGGATGGCGATGCTCGCGCGCCGGGGTGGTTCCGGAGCCGGATCGCCGAAACTGCCTGATGCGGCCGAATGTCCGTTTGTCTCGTGCCGAGTGGCGACCCGGGTGGCGGATGCGTCACCCGTACCGCTTCCGCTGGGGAAGCGCTCGTCTGTACTCAAGGCAACCTGCCCGGGGCCGCTTCTGCGCCGGCCGGTGTGGGCTGGCGTCACTACCTCTTGATCGGCATCTGGGCTTCAGGACTGAGGCCGGTTCTATCGATGAGGATGATGAAGATCAGTGCTGGATCTTACTACGCGTCCGCGGCCCGGACCTCCAGCTCCGGCAGGTGCGCGGTGGGCCGGCCGCACAGCCAGTCGGCGAACTCCTCGGGCGGCAGCGGGCGGGAGATGTAGTAGCCCTGGATGGCGCTGCACCCATGCACCCTCAGGTATTCGAGCTCGCTCTCGTCCTCCACCCCTTCGGCCACCACGATCAGCCCGAGCGTCCGGCCGAGCTGCAGGGCCGCGTCCGTCACGGCACGGCGGGTCTGGTCGGTCGTGAGGCCCCGGACGAAGCTCTTGTCGATCTTCATCTCGTGGATCGGCAGCTCGGCCAGGCGGCCCAGCGACGAGTGCCCGGTGCCGAAGTCGTCGATGGAGAGCTTGACTCCCAGGGCGTGCAGCAGTTCGAGCGTCCGCACGCTGCGCGCCGGATCCTCCATGACGCCGTTCTCGGTGATCTCGAGGGTCAGCGCGGAGGGCGGGAGCCCGTAGCGGCGCAGCGCGTCGGACACGTCGTCGGCGAGGCCGGGCTCGGTGAGGATCTGCGGTGACAGGTTGACGGCCACGGAGAGGTCCCGTCCGCCCCGGCGCCAGTCCGCGCACGCGGCCAGCGCGGTGTCGAGGATGAACCGCGTCAGTGCCGGAATGAGCCCCGCCCGCTCGGCCAGCGGGATGAACTCGTCCGGCGGCACCGGCCCGTCCGGCCGTAGCCAGCGTGCCAGCGCCTCGGCGCCGAGCACCCGGCCGTCCTCCGGATCGATCTTGGGCTGGTAGGCGACGGTCAGGGCGCCGATCTCGATCGCCGAGCGCAGTTCGGCCATGAGGGTGAGCCGGCGCGGGGTGTTGAGGTCGTCCTGCGCCTGGTACGCCCGGACCCCGGCCCGCGCATGCTTGGCGGCGTACATGGCGACGTCCGCCCGCTGCAACAGGCGGTCCGGTTCGATGCCGTGGTCGGGGGCGTAGCTGACCCCGACGCTGGCCTGGGTGGTGAGGGTCATGTCGCCGACCGGCACCGGCTGCTCCACGATGCGGCGCAGCTCCTCGGCGGCGTCCAGCGCATCCTGGGGGGAGTCGCACCGGTCGATGACCACCGCGAACTCGTCTCCGCCGAGGCGCGCGACGGTGCCCCGGTCCGCGAAGGCGGCCTGCAACCGCTGGGAGACCTGGCGCAGCAGGTCGTCGCCGACGTCGTGGCCGAGCGCGTCGTTGATCTCCTTGAAGCGGTCGATGTCCAGCAGCAGCACGCCCACGATTCCGGACCCGATGCCGGACTCGATGGCATCCCGGAGGTCGGTGAGCAGCATGCGGCGGTTGGGCAGGCCGGTCAGGGCGTCGTGCAGGCTGCTGTGCCGCAGCCGGTCGACCAGGCCGATGTTGGTCAGGGCCACCGCGGCGTGGGCCGCCAGCGCCTGGAGGAGCCGCAGGTGCTCGCCGCTGAACGTGGGAATGTCGGCGAGGCTGTCGTAGACCATCAGCACGCCGGTGCCGTTGTCCATCGCCACCGGGACGGCCATGCCGTCGACCGGGCGGTCCTTGTCGTCGCCCGGCGCGCCCGGAGGCAGGAGCACCGGTTCGCCGCGCAGCGCCGGGTACCACCAGGCCGACGGGTAGCACCCGTTGTACTGCCTGGTCGGGAGGCGGTGCTGGGCGGAGAGCTGGAAGCGCAGCGCCGCGGCGTCGCCGAAGGTCGGGACGACCAGTTCCGCGGTGTCGGCCCGGGTCACGTCGCGGACCCGGCTCAGCACGGTGTCGATCACCGTGTCCAGGTCGCGGGAGCCGTCGAGGGAACGGGTGAAGTCGTAGAGCTGCTCGACCTGCGCGTGACCCTGGGTCTGCTGGGCGTAGCGGCGGAAGACCTGGTAGATCGCGTACGACAGGATCGCCAGCAGCACCGAGGCGAGCAGCTGGTCCCGGATGACGATGGCCGCGATCAGGGCGAGCGTCGTGGTGACGGTCACCATCGGGACCTGCACCAGCTCCTTGATGTCGGCGGTGACCAGGCGCCGCCACTCCTGGCTGTCGTCGTGCAGCGAGATGACCAGGGTGACCAGCACGATCGACACCACGTCGACGACCATCATCGCCACGTACGCCGCCAGCCAGCCGCGCGGGTGCAGCACCTGCGCCGGCTCGGCGATGAGCCGGAACACGGCCGTGGCCACCGTGGCCTCTGTGGCGTAGAGGGTCACGTTGAACAGCAGCTTGACCCCGCGCTGGTGGCGGAAGGCGAGCAGGCCGACGACGCCGCCGAGGATGCGGGCCAGGACGATGGCCGCGGGGGCGCACCAGATCAGGCTCAGGACCAGCGGGATCTCGCTCAGGCTGATGGTGTGCGCGCCCCGGCGTACCGGGAAGACCACGACGAACCGCTCCGCGCAGGCGAACAGCGCGGCCAGGACCAGCAGGGTCACGGCCTCACGCGGGGAGAACAGCGCCTGGTCGCGGGCCCACAGCGCCTGCACCGTGGCGACGAGCACGGCCAGCACGACGGCGATGGCCAGCACGCGGCCGTCCGGGGCACGCCAGGAGAGTCCCGCGCGCGGCGCGTCGGCACCGTTCGACGTCACCCCGGCACGCTCCTTCCCCTCCGTCACAGCGTGTGGCTTCCTCGTACTACTTGTCGGCCGTCGGCGCGTTTTGTGAAGGGTTGCCGGGAAGAACGATGGACCGGTGCCCGGTCGGAGGAGGCGGTTCGACCTTTCGGGGGCCACCCCAGCCGGAAAGACGCCTCCCGTGGCGGGGGTCCGCGACCGATCAATGCACCTGTCGATCGGGTTACTTCTCGGGAGCATAGATGGTGAGCAGTCGTGGGCCACGTCGCTGGCTGGTCGGAATCCTGTCGGGGGCGCTCGGCGCCGCCGCCGTGGGCGCCGCGCCGGCATCGGCGGTGTCGGCCGCACCCCCACAGCCGGTGAAATCCCAGTTCCTCAGCGAGGAGTGGCTGGCTGACCAGGACGCACACTCGCTGTACAGCATCAACAAGTGGGCCGGCGTCCACGACGTCTGGAGCAGGACCGACGCGCTGGGCCGCAAGATCACCGGTAAGGGGGTCGGTGTCGCTCTGATCGACAGCGGCATCTCCCCGGTCAAGGGCCTGGACGGCGCCGGCAAGGTGATCAACGGCCCCGACCTCTCCCTGGAGTCGCAGACGGACGATCTGCGGTACCTGGACACCTACGGGCACGGCACCCACATGGCCGGCATCATCGCCGGGCGCGACCCGGAGGTCCAGGACGGCAGCGAGAAGGACTCGAGGTACTTCGTCGGCGTCGCTCCCGGAGCGCACCTGATCAACATGAAGGTCGCCGCCTCCGACGGCGCGGTGGACGTCTCCCAGGTCATCGCGGCGATCGACTGGGCGGTCGCGCACCGCGACGACCCGGGCCTCAACATCCGGGTGATCAACCTGTCGTACGGCACCGACTCGCTTCAGGACCCGCGGCTCGACCCGCTGTCGCACGCGGTCGAGGCGGCCTGGCGCAAGGGCATCGTCGTCGTGGTGGCCGCCGGAAACGACGGCGCGTCCGCCACCCGCCTGGCGATGCCGGCGATGAACCCGAACGTGATCGCCGTCGGCGGCGCCGACCCCAACGACACGGACACCCGCACCGACGACATCGTCGGCGAGTTCAGCAGCCGGGGCAGCGAGGGCCGCGCGCCCGACCTGGTGGCGCCCGGCAAGTCGGTGGTCTCGCTGCGCGACCCCGGCTCGTTCATCGACACCGAGTTCCCGGAGGGCCTGCTGCCCACCGACTCGGCCAAGCGCTTCTTCCGTGGCAGCGGCACCTCGCAGGCCGCGGCCGTGACCTCCGGCGCCGCCGCGCTGCTGCTGCAGCAGCGCCCGGACCTGACCCCGGACCAGGTCAAGCAGCTGCTCGTCAGCACCGCGGAGGCCATGCCGCAGGCCGACACCGTCGGCCGCGGCGCCGGCCAGCTCGACGTCGAGGCCGCCGTCGACGCGGCGACCCCGCAGTACCAGCAGAACCACGAGGCGTCGCTGGGCACCGGCTCGCTCGAGCAGGCCCGTGGCACCGCGCACCTGACCGACCCGATCAGCGGCAGCGACCTGACCGGCGAGCAGGACATCATGGGCCAGCCGTGGAACCCGGCGGTCTGGAGCCAGGCCGCGCTGGACGGCACCTCCTGGAACGGCGGCACCTGGAACGGCAGCGTCTGGACCGGTACGGAGTTCGACGGCACGTCCTGGGCCGCCACGACCTGGACCGGCAGCGCGTGGTCGGGCGTCGACTGGACGGCACACCAGGAGGCGTTCACCGGCCGCAGCTGGACGGGCCGCAGCTGGACGGGCCGTAGCTGGACGGGCCGCAGCTGGACCGGGCGCTCCTGGACCGGCAGCGTCTGGGCCGCAGGGAACTGGCCGGCCACCGACTGATCCACGCGGAACCCGCCGACGCCCCGGCACGCCACCTTCTGGCGTGCCGGGGCGTCGTCGTGGTGCCGTCAGTCGTTGGCGTGCAGTGCGGCGTTCAACTCGATGCCGGTGCCCTTGCGGGGTCGCGCCTCCAGCGCGCCGGTCACCGAGTTGCGCCAGAACAGCAGGCCGTCGACGCCGGAGAGCTCGCGGGCCTTGACCACGCGGCCGTCCGGCAGCGTCAGCTTCGAGCCGGCCGTGATGTAGCAGCCGGCCTCGACCACGCAGTCGTCGCCGAGCGAGATGCCGATGCCCGCGTTCGCCCCGAGCAGGCTGCGTTCGCCGATGGAGACCTTGTCCTTGCCGCCGCCGGAGAGCGTACCCATGATCGACGCGCCGGCGCCCACGTCCGAGCTGTCGCCGACGACGACGCCCTGCACGATGCGGCCCTCGACCATGGACGCGCCGAGCGTGCCGGCGTTGAAGTTGCAGAAGCCCTCGTGCATGACGGTCGTGCCGGAGGCGAGGTGGGCGCCGAGCCGGACCCGGTCGGCGTCGGCGATGCGCACTCCCGAGGGCACCACGTAGTCGGTCATCCGCGGGAACTTGTCGACGCCGTACACGCTGAGGTGCCGGCCGGCGGCCCGCTCGATGAGGCGCAGCTCGTCGACCCGGTCCGGCGGGCACGGGCCGGCGGAGGTCCACGCGACGTTGGCGAGCATGCCGAAGATGCCGTCGAGGTTCTGCTCGTTGGGCCGGATCAGGCGGTGTGACAGCAGATGGAGCCGCAGGTATGCGTCCGGGGAGTCCTTGATCGGCTCGGCGAGCGAGGCCACCTCGACGCGCACCTCGGCGGTCGAGAGCCCGGCCAGCGCCCGGGGGCCGACCAGGCCGGCCGGCAGGGTGGGCGGCTCGGCCGGTAGTTCGCCGAGGCCGAGGAAGCCGGCCGGATACCAGGTGTCGAGGACCGTCCCGTCGGCGGTGACGGTGGCGAGGCCGATGCCCCAGGCGGCCGAGGTCGAGATCGCGCTACTCACACCGGGCACCCTACTAGGGCGGGAGCTTCACGTTCGGACGGTACTGTGCGGCTCATGGCCAACCCGCTCACCTGGGACGTGCTCGTCGACCCGGTGGTGCTCACCCGCGCCCTGGTCGACATCGAGTCCGTCTCGCTGCATGAGAAAGTCATCGCGGACTGCGTCGAGGAGGCTCTGCGGCAGGTTCCGCACCTGAGCGTCGACCGCCACCAGAACACCGTGATGGCGCGGACGGATCTCGGCCGGGAGCAGCGCGTCGTGCTCGCCGGGCACCTCGACACCGTCCCGCTGCACGGCAACTTCCCGTCCTCCGTCGCCGACGACCTGATCTACGGCTGCGGCACGGCGGACATGAAGTCGGGCGTCGCCCTCGCCCTGCACCTCGCCGCCACCCTGCCCGACCCGCGCTACGACCTGACCTTCCTGTTCTACGAGGCGGAGGAGATCGAGAGCCGGTTCAACGGGCTGCACCTGGTGGCGGGGCACCGTCCGGAGTGGCTGGCCGCCGACTTCGCGGTCCTGCTCGAGCCCACGTACGGCGTGGTCGAGGCCGGCTGTCAGGGCACCATGCGGGCGATCGTCCGGACCCGCGGGCGCCGGGCGCACACCGCACGCGCCTGGCGCGGGGTGAACGCCATCCACGCCGCCGGTGCGGTGCTGCGACGGTTGGAGGACTACCGAGCGCGGACCGTGACCATCGATGGGTGCACATACCGTGAGGGTCTGCAGGCGGTGCGCATCGCCGGGGGCGTCACCGGCAACGTGGTGCCGGACGAGTGCGAGGTCGAGGTCAACCTGCGGTTCGCCCCGGACCGGACGGAGGAGCAGGCGCTCGCCCATCTGCGCGAGGTCTTCGACGGCTTCGACGTGGAGGTCACCGACTCGGCCCCCGGCGCGCTGCCCGGGCTCGGCGCGGCACCCGCGCGGGACTTCCTCGCTGCGGTCGGCGCGGAGCCGGCCGCGAAGCTGGGGTGGACCGACGTGTCCCGCTTCGCGGCGCTCGGCGTCCCGGCGCTGAACTACGGCCCCGGCGATCCTCAGCTGGCCCACGCGCCGGACGAGCACGTCGAGATCGGCAAGATCA
This sequence comes from Couchioplanes azureus, assembly GCF_014648355.1. Lineage (GTDB taxonomy): Bacteria > Actinomycetota > Actinomycetes > Mycobacteriales > Micromonosporaceae > Actinoplanes > Actinoplanes azureus. The sequence goes on along the minus strand of NZ_BMQY01000001.1, from coordinate 423,475 downwards.
GGGACGGTGCCGCCACGCTGCATCGCTGGCTGGCGGCGGACTGACTTTCAGGCCTGGTTGGTGGTGCGCGGTATCTCCACGGTGGTCTCCGGGTCGAGGCCCGGATCGGTCGCCGGCGGCGCCAGGGCGAGGGCGATGCGCCGCTCCTCGACCACCAGGCGGATCCGCCTCTGCATGCGACGCTGCATCTTCATTCGCTCGTAACGGGTCATCACGGTGGCTCCTTCGCCGAGATGCCCGGCCGGAGCCGGACGCCGTGCCTGCCGTGCGGGTCGATAGCGTGCGGGTCTGTCACTGTACAGAGGTCGCAGAGCTACCGTCCGTGGCTTCAATCTGGCAAAAAGGCCGCGATGCCGCAATCCTCTTGGCGAAACCCAACCGGTTATTCACCGGTTACGGACCGTCCGCACTACCGTGGGTGCCATGACGGACAGCGCAGACGGCCGTAGGCGCGTACCCCACGAGCGTCATCGCGGCGCCGTCACGCTGCGGCGTGATTCCATTCCGCCGAGCACGGCCGACGAGAAACTGCTCGACTCGCACCACCGCAGCGAGTGGAAGACCAAGGACGCCTGGCGGGCCCTGCGCATCCTCTCCGAGTTCGTCGAGGGCTTCGACACCCTCGCCGACCTGCCCCCGGCGGTGAGCGTCTTCGGCTCCGCACGCAGCGCCCCGGACAGCCCGGAATGCGTGCTGGCGGCGGAGCTCGGCGCGGCCCTCGCCGAGGCCGGGTTCGCGGTGATCACCGGCGGCGGGCCGGGCGTGATGGAGGCGGCGAACCGGGGCGCCACCGAGGCCGGCGGCATGTCGGTCGGGCTGGGCATCGAGCTGCCGTTCGAGCAGGGCCTCAACGACTGGGTCGACGTCGGCATCGACTTCCGCTACTTCTTCGTCCGCAAGACCATGTTCGTCAAGTACGCCCAGGCCTTCGTCGTCCTGCCGGGCGGCTTCGGCACCCTGGACGAGCTCTTCGAGGCGATCACCCTGGTGCAGACCCGCAAGGTCACCCGCTTCCCGGTGATCCTCATGGGCTCGGAATACTGGGGCGGACTGCTCGACTGGATCAAGCAGCGGTTGCTCGCGGACGGCAAGGTGAGTCCGGGGGACATGGACCTGATCCTGCTGACCGACGACGTGGCGGAGGCCGTACAGATGATCGTGAAGGCGGACGCGGCGGCGTCCGGGTCCGGAAAGCGGTGACGTGGCGGCGATCTGCGTCTTCTGCGCGTCCTCCAGCAGCCTCGATCCCAAGCACCTCGACCTGGCCACCTCGCTCGGCAAGGCCCTCGGCCCCCGGGGCCATTCGCTCGTCTCGGGCGGCGGCCGGGTCGGCATGATGGGCGCGGTCGCCGAGGGCGCCCGCGCCGGCGGGGCACACACCCTGGGCGTCATCCCGCAGTCCCTCGTGGACCTCGAGGTCGCGGACACCTCGGCGGACGACCTGGTCGTCACCTCCGACATGGGCGCCCGCAAGAACATCATGATCGAGCGCTCGGACGCGTTCGTGACCCTGCCCGGCGGCCTCGGCACCCTGGACGAGCTGTTCGAGGTCTGGACCACGGCCACCCTCGATCTGCACCGCAAGCCGATCGTGGTGCTGGACCCGGACGGCTTCTACGCCGGGCTGTGGAGCTGGCTCGGCGAGATCGCCGGGACGGCGTTCGTCCGCGGCCCGGCGCTGGCCCGCGTCACGCTGGTCACCTCGATCGACGCGGCCCTCGACACCATCGAGCGGGCACTGGCGTCCTGACGCCGGCGGCCGGTCAGGGCTCGGTCGCGGACTCCCACTGCCAGAGGATCTCGGTCAACCGGTCCACTCCCGCGCCCAGGTGCCGGCGGTAGGTGCTCATCGGCAGGCGCAACAGCTCGGCCGCCGCCTGCTGGGTCCCGGCCGGCCGCAGATAGGTGTGGTGCAGCGCCCGGTACGCCGACCGGTCCCGCGGCGAATCCGCCAGCGTCGCCGCCGCCTCCTCGACCAGCTCGCGCAGCGCCTCGGCCGTACGCCCGCCGGACGAGCGCGCGAGGAACCGGCCGGCCAGCAGCGGACTGGCCGCCAGCCGGTCGACCCGGCCCCATTCCCGCAGGGCCGCGCGGACCGCGGCGGCGAAGGCGGCCCGGTCCAGCGCGGCCGGCGTGGTCGGCGGCTGCGCCTCGGCCGGTTCGCCGGACGTCTCCCGCGAGGCGAGCATGCTCAGCCAGGCCAGTCGCGGCATGCGCCGCCAGTCGTGGCCGAATCCGGCGTACCGGCGGCCGTCCACGGTGAAGTCCGCGTCCTGGGCCCGGGTGAAGCCGACGTACTCGCACATCTGGGCGTACAGCTCCGGATCGGCGTGGTAGATCAGCGAGTAGCCGAGCCCCGGTGTGACCAGGTAGTGGCGCACCGCGTGCAACGAGATGAGCGCCTGCGCGGGGGAGGGCTGCTGGTAAGCCTCGGCGTCCAGCCAGAAGCGCAGCAGCGAGACCGCCTCGCCGGCGGCGGGCGCGGCGCGCCGCCACGCCGCCGTCGCCGCCGGGTCCCGCGCGTCCGCCGCGTGCAGGGTCAGGAGCACCGCCATGCCCACGGCGGTGTCGTCCGCGCCGACCACCGCGTGCACGGCCTCCGGCTGGTGCCGGCACCAGTGGTCGAACAAATCCGCCGAGGCGCTGCCTTCATGGCGCCGTACCATCTCGCGCAGCGCCGGCCACCGCTGCGGGCCCGCGGTCACCACCCGCAGGTCACCGCCCGGGCACTGTTGCAGGAACGCGCCGATCACCGGGTTGTCGCGGTGCAGGAAGGCGAAGTCCAGCAGGATCCGGCGCTGCTCGTCGGGGGCGGCGCCGGCGAACCGGCGCCGGTAGTAGGCGCCGGCCCGCTGGTGGATCGTGGCGTGCAGCTCCGGGTGCCGCCAGCGCAGGTCCCGGGCGAGCACCTCGCGGGCGAGGTCGTGCAGGACCAGTCCGTGCGTGCTCGCCGACATCACCGACAGCCCGCGGAGCCACTCGAACAGCTGGTGCGCGTCCGGCAGCTCCAGCAGCTCGGCGAGCAGCGGCTCGGTCGTCACGGCGACCTGCGACACCGCGTCGAGGGCGAGCCGGTGCGCCGCGCTCGGCACTCCGTCGAGAAGCGCGGCGAGCAGCGTGGCCACCACCTCCGGGCCCCCGGCCGGTGCGGCCGGCTCCCGGCGCTGGGCGCGCACGTCGGCGATGAGCGCCAGGGCCAGGGGATGGCCGTGGGTGAAGGACATCGCGTCGGCGTGCGCCGCGGCGGGTACGCCGCGCCGGGTGAGCAGTAGCGCGCTCTCCACCGGGTCCAGGTTGAGCAGCGGCATCGGGTGCAACACGCTCGACCAGCCGGGATCGGTGCGGTACTGCAGCGGCGGCCCGGCCCGGCTCGCCACGGCCACCACGGCGTCGCCGGGCAGCGCCGCCAGCAGCTCCGTCTCGACCGCCTCGTCGGCCAGCACCACGAGCCGGTCGCCGTCGGGCACGCGCTCGTCCAGCCACACGACGTGCCGGCCCGCGCGCTCGGCGAGATCCGCGAACTGGTGCAGCAGCGAGGTCTTGCCCACCCCGCCGGGACCCGAGACCCACACCAGCGCGCCGCCGTCGCCGGCCAGCAGCTCGGTGAACCGGGCGAGCTCGCCGGCGCGACCGACGAAGTCCCGGCGGCGGGCGCTGGCCACCCGGTCGGCGAACCGCGTGCTCATGGTCCAAGTCTCGTCCCTTCCCGGCCGGCCGTCTGTCGAAATCCCGACCGGGCGGGGTGAGCGGAAAGTGGGCGCGGACCGGACGCGGAACGGCCTGTTTTGTGGCTGTCCGGCGGCCCTAGCGTCGTCGGCGTCAGAAAGGCCGCCACCGGCCACGATCTCGAGGAGTACGTCATGATCCGCACCATCGACCGCAAGGTCCTCGCCCGCCACACCGCGCGCACCACCCTCGCCGCCGCCGTCGCCGGGCTGGCCCTGGCCGCCGCCCCGCAGGCGGCGCTCGCCTCCGCCGACGGCTGGGGCGGCACGCTGCGCCCCGGCCAACAGCAGTGCCTCACCGCCAGGGACACCGCCAACTATCAGGTCCGTGCCGACGGCCAGGCGACCGGGTCCGGCGCCAGGTTCAAGGTGCTCCGCAACGGCGGTCTCGTGTACGGCACGCCGTCCGGCACCATTTCCGGTTTCGCCTACGAGGGCCGCACCTCGTACGGCACCTTCGCCGGCCCGGGCAGCTACACCGTCTGCGCGACCAACAACAACGCCACGAACACCCTGGTCAACATCCACGTGTTCACCGACGCCCACCTGCCGTACTGACCTGACCCACACCGCACGCCGGGTACCGCCCGTCCCCCTGGGCGGTACCCGGTTCTTCCATGGCCGATCACCTACCGCACTGGCGTCCTTCGTTGATGCAGGAGACGATCTTCCGCATCTGCCGCGCCGAGTTGACGTTGACGAAGTCGTCGTGGTCCGAGAACGGGTTGTGGTCCTCCTCGGGGAACGAGTCGAGCGCGAACTGCCCGCGAAGCTGCACATCCCGGGGAATGTCGTAGGACAGGGTGATCCGCAGCTGCGGGATGGCCCGGAATCCCCGGGGGCAGGCGCCGGTGCCCCGGTCGGCGAACGCCACGTGGCTGCGGTGGTTGTCGCTGTCGACGTTCTTGCCGTCCCAGCATCCGGGGAAGTCGTGCACCCGCTGGACCTGGGACCCCGGCGGGCAGATCGGGTACGTGGCGGAGAGCCGGTCGGCGAATCCGGAGCAGGTCCAGCTGGGACGCGCGTTCGCCGGGCCGCGGCTGGTGGGCTTCGCGTCCCCGGTCAGTGCCCGCAGGAACCGGGGCATCGCGACGACCTTGCCGGCGGCGTTGCCCCGGTACTCGATCAGCACGGAGCGCGGCCGCTGGATGGGACCGGTGTTGTTGGGCAGTTCCAGATTCCGGCCCTGGGGCTCGGGCAGTGCGGAGGCGCTCGGCTGCGCAGCGGGGGCCGCCGGCGGGGCAGGCTTCGAGAGCGTGCACGCCGCCAGTGCTTCCAGGCCGCGCGGTCGGGGACCCAGGCGGTCGACGGCGGTGGCGATCCGGTCGAGGACGGCGGCGCGCCGCGCCTTCAGCGTGCCGAGGACCGAGGCGCCGCCGCGGGTGACGACGAGGCGCTCATCGGCCTCGGAGATCTGCCGGTCCAGCTCGGCCAGCGCCCGGTCGACCTCGTCGAGCGCGGATGCCGGCACGCCGGGCAGCCGTCCGCGGACCGCAGGACACCACACCTGCGGCGTCGCGGCCGCCGCGGCGGCGACGGCGCTCGCGTGGTCCGTACCCATGAAGGCGTGCATGGAGTCGTAGCTGACGTCGCAGTCCACCAGTGACACCAGCCGCGCCGATCCGCGGTCGCCGCCGACGCTCTCGCTGATCGCCCTGATCAGCTGAGCGCGCCGAGCTCGCAGGGGATCGATGACCGACGCGTGGTAGGCGGCGTCGATCCGGCCCCGGCTGCCGCTCATCCGGGCGTTCGCCGCGGCGGTCAGCCGGTCCAGTTCGGCCAGCCGGCGGTCGACGGCCGCCTTCGCGCCCGCGGGCACGGCCGGCAGCCGATCGCCCACGCGCGGGCAGGACACCGTGGGTGTGGTCCGGGACAGCGCCTGCCGGGCGCCGCTGCCGCCGGGCCGGACCGCGGGATCGATCCGCAGCACGGGCCAGAAGTACGACGACCTGTCGCCGTTGCGGCACGTGGTGCCCGAGGCCGCCAGGTCGGCGTCCGACGAGTTCGCGGTGATGGCGAGGTTGCCGACGAAGTCGTGGACATGCTCGGCGCCGTTGCGGATCCCCGGTTGGGCGACCGGGTTGTCCGGGCTGAACTTGCCGTTGCCGTTGGTGCCGCAGTCGACGACGAACCGGCCGGTGGAGGCGCCCCGCCGGGGTGCCGGGTCGGGGACGCCGGGGGTCACCTGCTCGATCGGTACGTACTGGGTCAGCTCCGTGGCCGCGTCGGCGGTTCCCTTGCCGCCGCCGGAAACGAACGTGGCGGTCATGACCCCGGTCGCGGCGAGCACCGACACCGCCATCGCGATGCGTACGGTCCGCACGGGCGCCCTGCCTCTGCTCCTGCCTGTCATTGCGTGTCTCCTCGCTTCGCGTCCCGCGTCCTGCGCGGCTCGACGGGCGGATGTACGGGACCGGCGCGAACCACGGACGGGCCTGCGCGCGATGGTCAGGAGACGGTAAGAATCCCGGCGCGATTCGACGGCCATCGACTGATTTGCACCTATCGACTAGACACAGGCCTATGCGCAGACTTCTCATGTCGGCCGCGCTCGCCGCGGCACTGTTGGTGGGGGCCGGCGGCCCGGCCTGGGCCGCGCCCCCGCCGCGGCCCGCCGCCGCGCCGGACGGCTGGTCCGTGTCCGGTGGGCAGCTGACCTGGCGCTCGGACAAGCGGGTGCCGATGGGCGACGCGGCCGTCGAGTTCTGGTCCGGCGACCGGCTGCTCGGCCGTCCACGTCCCGGGGCCGACCAGCGCACCTTCACCTTGGACCGGGGCCGGCTGCCCGGCAGCCTCGGCGACCTGTCCGTGCGTGCCGGGGGCAAGCGCCTGGACGCGGAAGGGAGCGCGCCGCGGTTCCGCCGCCAGACCGCCGCCGGCGTCAAGGTCCCGCCCCTGCCGGCCGCCAACGCCGTCGACCCGGGCGCCAAGGGCCCCTACCGGACGGTCCGCGGCGAGTATGCGCTCGACGGGGTCACGCTTCCCGGCTTCCCCGCGAAGGTCGAGATGCAGGCCGCCGTCGTCGCCCCGGCGGCCGCCCCCGGCAAGCGCCCGCTCGCGCTCTTCCTGCACGGTCGGCACTCGGTCTGCTACCGCGGCGCCGACGAGAGCGCGCCGCAGGAGTGGCCCTGCCCGGCCGGCACCACGCCGATCCCCAGCCACCGCGGCTACCTGCAGGCCCAGGAGCTGCTGGCCTCGCAGGGCTACGTCACGGTGTCGATCTCGGCCAACGGCGTCAACGGCCAGGACCACGCCGCCGAGGACGGTGGCGCGCAGGCCCGCTCCGCGCTGGTACGCCACCACCTCGCCCGGTGGGCCGGCTGGGCCGGCGCCGGCCGGGCGGGCGCCCCGGCCATCGTCCGCTCCGCGCCCCGCGCCGACATGTCGCGGGTGTTCCTGATGGGACACTCCCGCGGTGGCGAGGGCGTGAGCCGCGCCGCGATGGACACGCTCACCCCGCCTCCGCCCGCGCAGGACGGATACCGGGGCAGGGCCCGCTGGACCATCCGCGGCCTGCTGCTCATCGGGCCGACGCTCTTCGGGCAGAACCCGGTGCCGGACGTGCCGTCCGCGACCGTCCTGCCCGGCTGCGACGGCGACGTCGCCGACCTGCAGGGCCAGATCTTCATCGACGGGACCCGCGGCGTCGGCCGGGGCGCGGCGCTGCACAGTTCCCTGTACGTGGTCGGCGCCAACCACAACTTCTTCAACACCGAGTGGACGCCGGGGCAGTCGGTGGCACCGTCCTTCGACGACTTCTTCAGCGACGGCACCGACCCGGTGTGCTCGCCCGGGACGCCGACGCGGCTCACCGCGCAGCAGCAGCAGACCGCCGGCGCCACGTACATCGCCGCCGCGGCGCGGCTCTTCGTGGCGGGCGACGACCGGGTACGGCCGCTGCTCGACGGCAGCGGCGTCCGCGCCCCCTCGGCCGACCCGGCGCGGGTGCTCAGCCACGCGCTCGGTGCGCGGCGCACGCCGGCGCTGATCCCTGACCCGACGGTGACGGCCGGAGGCGGCGCCCGCATCTGCACCCAGGTCAGCGACGACGCGAACGACGCCTGCCTGCCGCCCGGCGACGACGCGCGCTCGGCGCACTTCGTGCCCTTCGGCGCCGTGCCCGAGCCGGGGCGCTACGCCGCCCGGCTCGACTGGGCGTCGGCGGGCACCCCGCTGACCCTGGCACCCCGGCGCCCGGTCTCGCTGGCCGGCGCCCGGGACCTGGCGCTGCGGCTGATGGTCCCGCCGAACACCGCCGGCACGCGATTCGGCGTCGCCGTCGTCGCGCCGGGCGGCCGGCGTACGGTCCTCGGCGACGTGGTGGTCGACGGCCTCCCCGGGACCTCCGCCACGACCTCGTACTGGGCCCGCGAGGTGCGGGTGCCCCTGCGCGGCGTGCGCGGCGCGGTGGCGAGGCTGGAGCTCGTCCCCCGCGGACCGGCCGGCCGGGCGTGGCTGATCGACGCGTGGGGCTGGCGGCCGGGCACGCCCGCGCCGCGGCAGACCTCCCTGCCGCGCATCGACATCGGCACCCTCACCGTCGACGAGGGCGACTCCGGCACCCGGACGTACCGGGTCCCGGTCACGGTCACCGGGCGCGGTCACGGGCGGGTCCGGCTGTTCCTGACCGATCCGCGGACGTTCGAGTCCACGTCGCGGCTGGCCACCGTACGCCCCGGCGACCGCACGATCCGCGTCCCGGTCGAGGTGCGTGGCGACACGATGCACGGCCAGAACGAGTTCACCATGCTGACCGCCAAGGCGGAGCGCGGCGTGGTGGTGGGCGACTACGCCGGCGGCGTCGAAGTGCGCGACGACGATCCCGCCCCGAAGGTCTCCCTCGCGCCCGTCTCCGACCGGGTGGCCGAGGGCGGCAAGCTCGCCTGGCGGGTCCGGCTGTCGGCGCCGGCCGAGATGCCCTTCTCCCTCTGGGCCTACCCGCGGCAGCCCGCCGGCAACCCGGAGCTCTCCAGCACCGACGTCGACCCCGACTGGTTCCGCGAGTACGGGTTCGAGGAGCCGGAGCCGTCGCGGCCGTTGTCGCAGACTCCGCTCGGGGCGTACGCGATGCTCCCGGCCGGCGAGACCACCGGGGAGCTGACGGTGCCGACGGTCGTCGACGGCGCGGCCGAGTCCGACGAGGTGGTGGAGTTGCACTTCGACGACGGCAGCGGGGTCGCGCCGGTCACCGGCACGGTCACCGGATGAGCTCCCGCTCAGGGGACCTGGGAGAACCGCACCATGTTCCCGGAAGGGTCGCGGAAGGCGCAGTCCCGCACACCGTACGGCTGGTCGATGGGCTCCTGGATCACGTCGGCTCCGGAGGCGCGTACCTTCTCGAAGGTCTTGTCGCAGTCGTCGGTACGGAAGATGACGCCCGGCAGCAGGCCCTTGGCGAGCAGGTCGGCGGTGGCCCGCCGGTCGTCCGCCGAGGTGTGCGGGAAGTAGCCGGGGATCTCCAGGCCGATCTCCACCTCCGGCCGGCCCGGGGCGCTCAGCGTCAGCCAGCGGTTCTCCTCGAACTCGACGTCGGTGCGGACCTCCAGCCCGAGCACGTCCCGGTAGAAGGCGAGCGCGGCCTCGTAGTCGTGGACGATGAGGAAACAATGCGACAGCGAAATCGTCATGCGGTTCACGCTAGGACGCACCGCCCCCGCAGGCTTCTCCATTCCTGATCGGTTGCCGGGACCGGGTGTCACGCCGGGGACGGGAGTCCGCCCGTCCCCGGCGCGACCGGAACCTCGCCAGCGCGCCCGTTCCCGGCGTGACCAGGGACCTCGCGGCCCGCCGGGCGACGCGGGGGCGCGGGCGAGGTACGCACTCACCGGACGCGCGCGACGCTGGGCGAGGCAGGTATGCGTGCTCGTCGCGACTAGATGGATTCAGCTCGACCATGCGCCCGCGCCCGAGCGGACGTCAAGGGTTGTCGATTGCCGCGCGCGGTGACGTTTCGCGAAAGGCGCGTATCGCCGTCGGGCCGGGAAAAGGCACATGGAAGACTCTGTCCCATGCCCCCGCAACGGGCGACTCTCCTACAGGTCGCACAGCGGGCCGGCGTGTCGCGCAGCACGGCGTCCTTCGTCCTCGCCGGACGCCACCTGGACATGCGGATCTCGGAGGACGCCCGGCAACGGGTCCTCCGGGCGGCCCAGGAGCTGGACTACCGGCCCAACCTCATGGCCCGGAGCCTGCGGACGAAGGTCACCAGGACCGTCGCGCTGATCTCCGACACCCTCGCGTCCGATCCGTACGCCGGACGGGCGATCCACGGCAGCCTCGCCGCGGCGGTGGCGCACGACCACCTGCTCTTCATCGGAGAGACCGAGGGCGACTCGGTCGTCGAGGGCAAGCTCATCGCCGACTTCCTGGACCGGCAGGTCGACGCCTTCGTGTACGCCAGCATGTTCACCCGCTACGTCCGGGTGCCGAAACAGCTCAAGGGCCGGCCCGTCGTCCTGCTCAACTGCCTGACCCGGGCCGCGCGGCCGGCGTACCACTCGGTCATCCCGGACGAGGCCGCGGCCGGGCTGAGCGCCGCCCGGACGCTCGTCGGCGCCGGCCACCGCGACGGCATCCACCTGGTCGGGAAGCCGGCCGGCCACCTCTTCGCCGGCCGTGAGCGCCTCGCCGGCATCCGGGACGGCTTCGGCGCCGCCGGTGTCCGGCTCGCCGGGACCATCGAATGCGACTGGTGGCCGGAACCGGCGTACGAGGCGGTGCGGCGCGCCCTGGCCGGCGGGCTCGCCCCGAAGGCGCTGGTCTGCCTGAACGACCGGGTCGCCCTGGGTGCCTACCAGGCGTTGCGCGAGGCGGGCCGGGCCATCCCGGGCGACGTCTCGGTGGTGTCCTTCGACGACTCCGACCTCGCCGCCTGGTTGCGGCCGCAGCTGACCAGCATTGCGCTGCCGCACTACCAGCTCGGCTGGAAGGCGGTCGAACTGCTGCTCGGCGCGGCCCAGGATCCGGCGGTGCACCGGCTGCCCATGCCCGTACGCCTGCGGGCCTCGGTCGGCAAGCCCTGACGCGTTTTCTGTCATAGCTGCGTGGTCTCATTGGTGCCGTGACCTCGACTCCCGCGGCGGTGCGCCGGCCTGCCTACCGGCTGGTGCGCCGCCCCGCACCCGCCGCGGCGGCCCTGCGCCGGGATCCGCTGCAGGAGCACGTCGTGGCGCACACCGACGGTCCGCTGCTGGTCGTCGGCGGTCCGGGCACCGGCAAGACGACGGTGCTCGTCGAGGCGGTCGCCGCGCGCATCGCCGCCGGGACCGACCCGGAGAAGATCCTGGTGCTGACCTTCGGCCGGCGGGGCGCCACGGCCCTGCGCGACCGCATCGAGGCGCGGATCGCCGGCCCGACGTTCCACGAGCCGCTGGTGCGGACCTTCCACGCATATGCCTTCGGCCTGCTCCGGCGCTCCGCCGCCGAGCGTGGCGAGCCGTCGCCCCGGCTGCTCACCGGCCCGGAGCAGGACCTCATCATCCGCGAGCTACTGGAGGCGGTCGGCGACGAGACGGTGCCCGACGCCGTGCGCTGGCCGGACGCGCTGCGTCCGGCCCTGCCGACCCGCGCCTTCGCGCAACAGCTCCGCGACCTCATGCAGCGCGCCGCCGAGCGGGGGATCGGCCCGGTCGAGCTCGCCCGGCTCGGCGAGAAGCTCGGCCGCGACGACTGGCCGGCCGCCGCCCGCTTCCTGAGGGAGTACGTCGCGGTTCTCGCCCTGCGCGACGTGACGACCCGGGGCTCCACCGCGTACGACCCGGCGGAGCTGGTCCGGGCCGCCTCCGGGCTGCTGCGCGACGATCCGGCGCTGCTCGAGGCGGAGCGCCGGCGCCTGGAGTACGTCTACGTCGACGAGCTGGCCGACACCGACCCCGCCCAGATGGAGCTGCTGGCCCTGGTCGCCGGCGGTGGCAAGCCGCTGGTGGCGTTCGGCGACCCGGACTCCTCGATCTACGGCTTCCGGGGCGCGGATCCCGAGGCGGTCAGCGCGTTCCCGGCCCGCTTCCGGACGGCGTCGGGTGCGCTCGCCGAGACGGTCACGCTGCACACGAGCTACCGCAGCGCGCCCGGGCTGCTCACCGCGACGAGCCGGGTCGCGCGCCGGATGCGTGGCCGTGCCGGCCACCGCCGGCTGCACCCCGCGGATCCCCCCGGCGACACCTCGACCCCGCCCCGTGACACTGCGACTCCGCCCCGCGACACTCCGGGCTCGTCCCGTGACACTCCGGGCTCGTCCCGTGACACTCCGGGCTCGTCCCGCGACACTCCGGGTCCGCCGGCCGGCGCTGCGGTGGTGCGCACATTTCGGTCGGCGACCAGTGAGACCGCTTTCATCGCGCATGCGTTGCGCGAGGCCCACCTGCTGCACGGGGTGCCCTGGTCCCGGATGGCCGTGCTGCTGCGCTCGACCAGCCTGCAACTGCCCTCCCTGCAGCGCGGCCTCGCCGCCGCGGGTGTGCCCACGGTGACCCACGCCGAGGATCTGCCGCTGCATCTGCAACCCGCCGTCGCGCCGTTCCTGCTGCTGCTGCGCTGCGCGCTCGAGCCGCGGGCCCTCGACGAGGAGGCCGCGGTCGCCCTGCTGCACTCGCCGCTCGGCGGCGCCGACCCGCTGGCCGAGCGGCGGCTCCGGCAGGGGCTGCGCGCCCTCGCCCTGGCCGCGGGCGACCGCCGGCCCTCCGGCGAGCTGCTCGTCGACGCCGTCCGCGACCCGGCCGGCCTCGACATGGTCGAGCGGCGCTGGGCCACGCCGGCGCAGAACGTGGCCCGGCTCATCGCCATCGCCCGCGAGTCGGCGGCCGCGGCGGGCGCGACGGCGGAGCAGGTGCTCTGGTCCGTCTGGCACGCCAGCGGCCTCGCCGAGCGGTGGTATGCGCTGAGCACCCGCGGCGCCCCGGTCGAGCCCGGCGGCGAGGGCGGCCGGGCGCGCCAGTGGCGGGCGGAGGCCGCCGACCGCGACCTCGACGCGATGGTGGTCCTCTTCGACGCCGCGGCCCGGTTCGTCGACCGGCTGCCCGGCGCGCGCACCGAGGTCTTCCTCGACCACGTTCTCGGTCAGGACCTGCCGGCCGACTCCATCGCCCCCTCGGCCGACCGCGGTGAGGCCGTCCGCCTGCTGACCGCCCACGCCGCCAAGGGCCTGGAGTGGGACGTGGTGGTGCTGGCCGGCGTGCAGGAGGGCATCTGGCCCGACCTGCGGCTGCGCGGCAGCCTGCTCGGCTCGGAGCGCTTGGTCGACGTCATCGCCGGCCGGGCCGCCTCGGGCGCGGCCGCGGTCGTCGGGCAGACGTCGGCCCTGCTCGACGAGGAGCGCCGCCTGTTCTACGTGGCGGCGACCCGGGCCCGGCACCGGCTCGTCGTGACGGCCGTCGCCTCGGCGAGCGTGGGCGGCTCCGACGGCGAGGAACAACCGAGCCGCTTCCTCGCCGAGCTGGCCCTCCCGGACCGCCGCGGCGGCGACGACCCCCCGCCACCCCCGGCGCCGCGCGACCCCCACTCCGGCCCGCCGGATTCCGGCCCACCGGATGCCGGCCCGCCGCGCGCCGACTCCCCGGACGCCGGTCCGCCGGGTTCCGACTCCCCGGACGCCGGTCCGCCGGGTTCCGACTCCCCGGACGCCGGTCCGCCGGGTTCCGACTCCCCGGACGCCGGTCCGCCGGGTTCCGACTCCCCGGACGCCGGTCCGCCCGACTCCGATTCCGGTCTCGGCGCGCCCGCCGGCGCCTGCGATCCCGATCCCGAGGTGCCGGTGGGGCGGCCGCCGCGGGCGCTCACCCTGGCCGCGCTGGTCGCCGAGCTGCGTACCGTCGTCATCGCCGCGGACGCGACGCCCGCCCGGCGGCATGCCGCGGCGGCCGAGCTGGCCCGGCTGGCGAAGGCCGGCGTCCCGGGCGCCCATCCCGACGAATGGTGGGGGCTCAAGCCGCTCTCCGACGACCGCCCGCTGGCCGAGGAGGGCGAGCCGGTCAAGGTGACCCCGTCCGCCATGGAGAGCGCACTGCGGTGCAGCCTGCGCTGGCTCCTGGAACGCCACGGCGGGGCGGCGCCCGCCGGGCCCGCCCAGGGCGTCGGCAACCTCGTGCACGCCGCCGCCATGCTCGCGGAGGACGCGAACGCCGACCGCGAGCGCCTCGTCGAGTACGTCTCCGCGCGCTTCGACGCGATCGAGCTGGCCGCGCGCTGGCTGGCCGGGCCGGAACAGGAACGCGCCCAGGGCATGGTCGACAAGCTGCTGCGCTGGCTCGCCCGCAACCCGCGCCGGCTGCTCGCCATCGAGCACGAGTTCACCGTGCGCCTCGGCGACGAGTCCCGGCCCATCCAGCTCACCGGCCGGGTCGACCGCCTGGAGATCGACGAGCAGGGCCGCCTCGTGGTGATCGACCTCAAGACCGGCAAGAGCACCGCCGTCTCGGCCGGCGAGGTCGAGGAGCACGCCCAGCTCGCCGGCTACCAGGCCGCCGTGGACGCGGGCGCGTTCGAGGCGCTCGCCGAGGGCGCCGAGAGCGGTGGCGCGGCCCTGGTGCAGCTCGGGCCCAGCAAGGAGGCGCGCGAGCAGCTGCAGCTTCCGCTCGCCGAGGCCGAGGACCCGCACTGGGCGTACGCGATGGTCCGCCGCACCGCCGACACCATGGCCGCCGCCACCTTCTCCGCGGTCGCCAATGCGAAATGCCGGGTCTGTCCCGTCCGGACGAGCTGCCCGATCAGCGGCCAGGGCCGCCAGGTCGTCGAGCCCGGCCCACCCCCGGCGGAGAGCCGATGACGCAGCCCAGCCTGTTCGCCGACGCCACGCCGCGGCCGCGGCGGCGGGCCGACTCCGGGCCCCGCTACACGCCGGTCGAGCTCGCGAAGCTGCTCCGGCTGCACGCGCCCACCCCGGAACAGGCCGCGATCATCGCGGCACCGGTCGAGCCGCTGCTGGTCGTCGCGGGTGCGGGCTCCGGGAAGACCGAGACGATGGCGTCGCGGGTGGTCTGGCTCGTCGCCAACGGGTACGCCCACCCCGACGAGATCCTCGGCCTGACCTTCACCCGCAAGGCCGCCGGCGAGCTGGCCCACCGCGTCCGGACCCGGCTCGGCCAGCTCGTGCGCCGCCTGGGGCAGCAGGACGCGCTCGCCGGGGAGCCGACGGTCGCGACCTACCACTCGTACGCGGCCCGCATCGTCACCGAGCACGGCCTGCGCGCCGGGTACGAGCCGTCCGCCCGGTTGCTCACCGAGGCCGCCCGGTGGCAGATCGTGGACTCGCTCGTCCGGTCGTACACCGGGGAGATGACCGGCCTCAACCGCGCCCCCGGCACGGTGACCGACGACGTGCTCGCGCTCGCCGGCGAGCTCGCCGAGCACCTGGTCACGCCGGACGACCTCGCCACCTGGACCGGTCGTTTCTTCGCCGAGGTGCAGTCCCTGCCCGGCCGGGTCTACAAGGACGTCGCCGACGCGCTGCACCGCCAACGGCAGCGGCTCACCCTGCTGCCCCTGGTTCGCCTCTACGACCAGCGCAAACTCGACATCGAGGCGATGGACTTCGGCGACCAGCTGGCCCGTGCGGCGCGCGTCGCCCGGGACCATCCCGAGGTCGGCGAGATCGAACGCGGCCGCTACAAGATCGTGCTCCTCGACGAGTACCAGGACACCAGCCACGCGCAGGTGGTGCTGCTCAACGCGCTCTTCGGCGGCTGCCACCCGGTCACCGCGGTCGGCGACCCGTGCCAGTCCATCTACGGCTGGCGGGGCGCGTCCGCGGGCACCCTCGACCGCTTCCCGGCCGAGTTCACCGGCCCCGGCGGACGCGAGGCCTGGGTGCTGAACCTGACCCGGAGCTGGCGCAACCGCCCGGAGATCCTCCAGGTCGCCAACGCCCTGTCGCGGCCGCTGCGCGCCGCCGGCGCCCGCGTCGCCGAGCTCATCCCGGCCCAGCGGGTGGCCGATCGGGTCGGCGGGCGTACGGTCGCCTGCGCGCTGCTGAGCACGTACGCGGAGGAAGCGCGGTGGATCGCCGGCTCGATGCTGGCCGCGTGGCGCGCGGCCGCCCGGCTGCCGGACGCGCTCGCCGCGGACATCCCGCTCGACCGGCGGCCGACCAGCGCGGTGCTGGTCCGCGTCCGCAGCCAGATCCCGGCGATCGAGGAGGCGCTGCGCGCGGCCGGCCTGCCGGTCGAGGTGGTCGGCCTCGGCGGCCTGCTCGACACCCCGGAGGTCCGCGACGTCGTCTGCACGCTGCGGGTGCTGGCCGACCCGACCGACGGCGCGGCGCTGCTGCGGCTGCTCACCGGCGCCCGCTGGCGCATCGGCCCCCGGGACCTGGTGGCCCTGCACCGCCGGGCCCGGGCCATCGCCGCGGCCCGGGCCTCCGCCACGACCGTCCCCCGGCCGGGCGCCGGCGGCGAGGAGGACCCGCAGCAGATCGTGGGGGACCGGCTCGACGACGCCACGCTGGTCGAGGCGATGGCCGACCTCGGTGCGCCCCAGCAGTTCTCGCAGGAGGGGTACGCGCGGCTGCGGGCGTACGGCAGGGAACTGGCCGAGCTGCGGCACCGCCTGGACCAACCGCTGCCCGACCTGGTCGCCGACATCGAGCGCACCATCGGCCTGGACGTCGAGGTGGCCGTCCGGGGCTGGGGCGCGGGCGACGCCGGCCTGGCCCGCGGTCACCTGGACGCGCTCGGCGACGTCGCGGCCCGCTATGCGGGCGACACCGACGGCGGCACCATCGCGGGCTTCCTCGCCTTTCTCGCCGCGGCCGAGGAGGAGGAGCGCGGCCTCGCCCCCGGCCAGGTCGACGTGGTCGAGGGCGCCGTGCAGGTGCTGACCGCGCACGCGGCCAAGGGCCTGGAATGGGACGTCGTCTCGGTGGCGGGCCTCACCAGGAACGTCTGGCCCGGCGTCACCCGCGGCTCCGACAACTATCTGGGCGGCATCGGCGTGCTGCCGTTCCCGCTGCGCGGCGACGCCTCGGGCCTGCCCGCGCTGGACCTGTCCGAAGCGGTGGACCAGAAGGACGCGGCGGGAGCTCTGGCCGCCTTCGGCCGGGCCTGGCGGGAGCACGACGAGCGGGAAGAGCGGCGGCTTGCGTACGTGGCGGTGACCCGTCCCCGGCGGCTCCTGCTCGCCTCGGGCTACTGGTGGGGCGACGGGGTGAAGCGGCCCCGCGGCCCGTCGGTCTTCCTGGAGGAGATCCGGGAGACCTGCCTCGCCGGCGCGGGCACGGTCGAGCACTGGGAACCGGAGCCCGCGGGCGACGCCACCAACCCGTCGGCCGAGCTGGTGGCGACGGCGGAGTGGCCGTCCGACCCGCTGGGGCCCCGCCGCCCGGCGATGGCGGCCGCGGCCGATCTGATCCGGCGCATGATCGCGGCGCCGACACCGGAGACGGCCGCGACGTTCGCCGAGCTGGCGGAGGAGGACGCGGAGCTGGGCTCCCGGGCGGGAGTGGCCGCCGACCTGGCCGGCCTCGCCGGTCCGGGCTCGCCCCCGTCGCCGACCGGTGCGTCCGCGCCCTCGGGTGGTGCGTCTTCGCCGTCGGCCGCGGGGGAGGATCCGGATATCTCGCGGTGGCGGCGGGAGGCTGCGCTCCTGCTGGCCGAGCGCGAGGAGCGCGCCCGGCGCGACGGTCCGCTGGAGGTCTCCCTCCCGCCGCATCTGTCGGTCTCCCAGCTCGTCGTGCTCCGCCGCGACCCGCAACTGCTGGCCCGGTCGCTGCGCCGCCCCTTGCCGCAACGCCCCGCCCCGTACGCCCGGCGCGGCACGGCGTTCCACGCCTGGCTGGAACGGCGCTTCGGCGCGGTCCGGCTGCTCGACGTCGACGAACTGCCCGGCGCCGCCGACGACGACGCGGCAGCGGACGAGGAGCTGGCGGCCCTGCAGGAGGCCTTCCTGGCCGGCGAATGGGCCGGCCGGACGCCGGTCGAGGTCGAGGTGCCGTTCGCCACCACGGTGGCCGGCGTCGTGATCCGGGGCCGGATGGACGCGGTCTTCGCCGAGCCCGGCGGCCGCTACGACGTGATCGACTGGAAGACCGGCCGGCGCCCCACGACCGCCGACGCCGCCGCGGCGACGGTGCAGCTCGCGGCGTACCGGCTCGCGTGGGCGGCGCTGGCGGGCGTCCCGGTGTCGCGGGTGCGGGCCGGCTTCCACTACGTCCGCGACGGCGTGACCGTACGCCCGGCCGACCTGCTGGATGCCGACGGCCTGGCCGCGTTGATCACCGAGCTGCCCGAGCCGGCCCCGGCTCCCGGTAGGGGTGGCAACGCCGTCGAGGCCTCATCCGCAGGTGGCGGGCAGGCCTGAGACGGCGGCTTCCTTCCCGTTGGCGGCGGTGCGGCTCACCCAGGCGGGTGACTTCGGCTCCGTAGCGGGGCTCCGCTCTGCGCAGCGACCGGAACACTCCGCCGGGCAGTGCGGCGGAGCTGGTCCTCGCGGGGAAGCCACGTCGTCGGGCGCCCACCCGCGGTGCCGTTGAAGCCGATCACCTGCCCCTCCGGCACCGCAGACACGTCGACCGTCATCGTGCTCAGTGGGAACAGCTCGTCGCCGAGGCCCGGTTCAGGAGGACGAAACGGTCATCTAGCCCGGTTCCACGCCGGTCCCGCCTGCTGGAGGACCCGCGCCACTTGTACGCCGATCACGGCCAGGACGCCTCCACCGTGCTAGGCTCCTTGGCGTTGTCAGTTTGGTTCCCAAGTACTCAGGAGCGCCTGTGGGGAAGTCTGCCCCAGGCGCTCTTTGTCGTAACCCGGGTTTCTCCGGTACGGGCGATCAGTACGGCGACACGAGTCCCGCAAAAAACGGGTCTTACCACCTCGCTCCCGTCCATAATGGCCAGGAGCGATCGACCGTCGAGGAGACGAGCATGGTTACCGGCGTTGTGAAGTGGTTCAACGCGGACAAGGGCTTCGGGTTCATCACCCCGGACGACGGCGGCGCCGACGTCTTCGCCCACTTCTCCGCGATCCAGACCTCGGGTTACCGGAGCCTGGACGAGAACCAGCGGGTGGAGTTCGAGGTCACCCAGGGCCAGAAGGGCCCGCAGGCGGCCAACATCCGTCCGCTCTGATCACAGCCTCACGCTGAGCTAGGCGCCGGCCCCCCGCGGGCGGCCGGCGCCTACCTGCATCCGAACAAGCACCGCCCCCAAAGCGAACGCCGCGCCGCCCCTCAAAGCGGGCGCCGCACCGCTCGCATAGCGAGCGCCGCACCGCTCACAAAGCGAGCGCCGCACCGCTCACAAAGCGAGCGCGACGCCGCGCACGGCCGAGCGCCGCGCCGTGCCTGGCCGAGCGCCGAGCCGCCCACGACCGCGCGCCGCGCTGACGGGATACTGCTCTCGAGAGTCTGAGCGAGCGCCCCGTCTGGCGGGCGCCGCGTTCGAGCGGCGTCGTGCCTGATGGCCGCCCTCGCGGCGACCGCCCTGGGCCGACGCCGGGCGCCGTCACGCCGCCCGGCGTGGCGGGTCGCCGATCTCCTCCGGCCGCGGCGCCGTGCCGCCCATGTGGGCCGGTAGCCACCAGCGGTCGTCCGGCCCGCTCGGCTGCTCCGGGTACGCCTGCTGCGCCTCGTCCAGCAACACGGTCAGCCGCTCGTGCAGCTCCGTCGTCGTGGACTCCGTGGTGCTGTCCTCACGGTCCGGGATCGGGTCGCCGATCTTGATGATGACCGGGATGTGGCGCCGGGTCAGCTCCTTCTTGCGGCCCTTGGTCCAGAGCCGGTGCGGTCCCCACACCGCCATCGGGATCAGCGGGACCGCCGCCGCGCGGGCCAGCCGGGCCGCCCCCGACTTCAGGGCCTTCACCGTGAAGGACTCGCTGATCGTCGCCTCCGGGAAGACGCCGACCACCTCGCCGTTCTTCAGCGCCGTTTCGGCCTCGTGGAATGCCGCATTCCCGGCCTTGCGGTCGACCGGAATATGCCGCATTCCACGCATCAGCGGCCCGCTCACCTTGTGGTCGAAGACCGACTTCTTCGCCATGAAGCGGACGAGGCGTTTCGCGGGCTGGGCGCCGAGGCCGCAGAAGATGAAATCCAGGTAGCTGACGTGGTTGCTTGCCAGCACCGCCCCGCCGGCCGAGGGGATGTGGTGCGCGCCGTCGACCTGGATCTTCAGGTCCAGCACTCGGAACATCGTCTTGGCGAGACCGACGACCGGGGGATACACGATTTCCATTCGGTCACGGTACCGGCGTTCGATGAATTCTTCCTGGGAGGAGGGCAACCGATCACGGGGTCCGGAACGTCTTATGGGTGACCGCGCTGAATCGCGCCGAGGAAGGCGCCGCCTGGGAGGCCCCGCATGCACACCGTGTCCGCACGCCGCGAACTGGCACTGGTGTTCGCGCTCGCGGTCCTCGGCGTGGCGCTGGTGCTCGTCGTCGCCTTCGCACCCTGGTACGGACCGCTGGACTACGGCGGCGCCACCCCGGCGATAGTCGAGACCACCCCGCCGCCCCCGGCGATGGTCGTGGACGCGGTCTCCACCGGCTGACATCGTTGTCGAGCCCACGATGCCCCGCGGCCATCGAGGCCACGACGCCCCGCGGCCGTGGGCCCACGATGCCCCGCGGCCGTAGACCCATGACGCCCCGCGGCCGTCGGGTCGCGCGGCGCCTGCGGTCGTCGGGCCCACGGGACCCCGTCGACACCCGAGGTGGTGTTCACTGGAGTGATGTCCGAGGGCACGCAGACTTCCACCGCCTGGTCGCGGCAGGGTGGTCCGTGGGCCTCCGGCATGGTCATCGTTCCGGGCACGGCCCCGCTGCTCCCGCCACCGGAGGAACCGCCGCGCAAGGACGACGGCCCGCAGCGCCACAAGCGCCAGATGATGGTTTTCGCGGGGATCGCCGGCGCGATCCTGGCGATCGGTCTGACCGTCATCCTCGTCGTCGGACTGACCTCGGAGGGCGATCCGTTCGGCAGCAAGGCCGCCGCCCCCTCCGAGGTCCGCCCGCCGCTCGCCCAGATGTGTCCCGCGCCCACCGTGCCGCCGAGCCAGGGCCCGACCGCCCCGCCGGCCCAGGCGCCGCCCCCGACCGGCGAGCGGACCACCGACTCCGAGGCGGGCATCTCCTACCGCAGATACGGCGCCCCGTGGCAGCCGTGGAACACCACCTGGCGGGCGGGCACGCTGCAGGTGCCGTACAAGGTCGGTCAGCATTTCATCACCGAGCAGTACAGCCTCGGTACGTACCATGCCTCGATCCTGTCGGCGGCGGTGCCGGCGGCGGACAACGACGCCGTGACCCTCAACCTGGAGTGCGTCGGCCGGCAGGTGGCCGCCGATGTGCGTGCGGAGTACTACCCGCAGCCCAACCGGTTGGAGCAGCTGCGGGACGAGATGACCACGCTGGGCGGGCGGCCGGCGTGGCTCAGCGAGTTCCGGCTGCACTTCCAGCAGCCGGGACTCACCGTGACGAACGAGCGCTCGGCGGTGGCGATCATCGATGTGGGCAAACCGACGGCGGCCGTGCTGTACGTGTCGATTCCCGGCACGCACCAGCAGTTCGACTACGTGATCGACGACGTCCTGAAGTCCGTGCGCCCGCTCTGAGCGCCGATCAGGAGCCGGTCAGGCCCCACCGCTTGCGCAGGGCGTTGTCCGCGGCGTTGAAGAGCACGTCGATCAGGATGCCGATCACCAGCACGACGATGATGAAGCAGATCACCAGGCTCGACTCGTTGAGATCCCGGGCCTGCTGCATCCGTACGCCGATCGACAGCGCGCCCGGCACGATGACGAGCAGCTCGCCCGCCATCAGGCTGCGCCAGGAGAACGCCCAGCCCTGTTTCAGCCCGGAGATGAACGACGGCAGCGACGCCGGCAGGATCAGGTGGCGGTACTTGGCGAAGCCTTTCATGCCCAGCACCTGCCCCACCCGCAGCCAGGTGCGCGGTACGTAGTCGATGCCGCTGATGAGTCCGTTGGCCACCGACGGGGCGGCACCGATCACGACGACGAACATGATGGCGCTCTCGCTGATCTGGAAGAGCAGGATGGCCAGCGGGAACCACATGATCGACGGCATGGTCTGCAGGCCCGTGATGAGCGAGCCGATCGCCGCGCGCAACGGGGCGAACCGGGAGACCGCCGCGCCGACGACCGTGCCGATGGCCACGGCCAGGGCGAAGCCGGTCAGCGCCCGGATCATGGTCAGGCGTACGCCGTCCCAGAACGCCGCGGTGGTGACCACGTCGGCCAGGTCCGTGAAGACCGTGAGCGGGCCGGGCAGCACGTAGATCGGCTTCCACTCCGCCCAGACCACGAGCTGCCAGGCGGCGAGCACGATGGCGATCGCCAGCAGCTTGGGCCAGGCGCTGCGCCAGATCCGGATGCCGAGGGCGGGCCGTTCGCTCGTGCCGCCCAGCTCGAGGGCGTCCAGCCCGGTGACCCGGTCGGCCGCGTCGGAGTCCCGCCGCGCCGTGGGGATCTCAGCCTGCATGGCGGGCCACCTCCGCGCGGAGCCGGTCGGTGATCTCGGCGGCCTGGCCGGCCACCTCGGGGGAGTCGATGCGCCGGGGCCGCTCGTGGGTCACCGGGAAGTCCTCGATGACCCGGCCGGGGCGGCTGCTCAGCAGGATCACCCGGTCGCCCAGGCGCACCGCCTCGCGGACGTTGTGCGTGACGAACAGGACCGTGAGCTGCTGCTCGCGCCAGATCCGCTCGAGCTCGTCGTGCAGGATGTCGCGGGTCATCGCGTCGAGGGCGCCGAACGGCTCGTCCATCAGCAGGATGTCCGCGTCCTGGGCGAGGGCGCGGGCCAGGGCGACGCGCTGGCGCATGCCGCCGGAGAGCTCGTGCGGCCGCTTGTCGCCGAAGCCCTTCAGCCGCACGATGTCCAGCAGCTGCGCGGCGCGCCGCCGGCGTTCGGCCTTGCCGATGCCGCGCAGCCGCATGGGCAGCTCCACGTTGCCGGTGACCGACAGCCAGGGGAACAGGGCCGCCTCCTGGAACATCAGGGAGACGTGCCGCCCGCCGGTGTCCAGGGTGCCGCCGCTGATCCGGTCGAGGCCCGCGACGAGGGAGAGCAGCGTGCTCTTGCCGCAGCCGGACGCGCCCAGCAGGCACACGAACTCGCCCTTGCGTACGGTCAGCGAGACCTTGTCCAGGGCCAGCAGGGCGCTGCCGCCGGAGCCGTACCGCTTGGAGACGTGGTCGAGGCGCACGACCTCGGTTCGGAGATCTGTTGCTTCCGCGATGCTCATGATTTCTCCGCGGGTGAGTGGTGGTCAGGCGGCCGCGTCGCTGACCGCGGGCTGACCGTCGGCCTTGAGCAGCTCGTTGAGCGGGCCGAGGTCGTAGATCCCCTTGAGGTCGACGGGCTTGAGCAGACCGACGTCCTCCGCGTGCTTGGCGCTGGTGTAGAGCGAGGACGCGATCGGGTCGTTGGTGAAGGTCAGGTTCTGGAAGGCGGCGGAGAGGATCTCGTCCTTGAGCGGCTTGCCGGACAGCGCGGCGAGCTGCTCGTTGACGGCCTTCTGGGCTGCGGCCTTGTCGCCGGCGATGTACTTCTCCGCGGCGATGTGACCCTGCAGCAGCTTCTTGACCGTGTCCGGGTGTTCCTTGAGGAACTCCTGCTTGACGATCAGGTGGGTGGTGACGAACTGCCCGCCCGGCCACAGGTCCTTCTCGTTGACCAGGATCTTGCCCTTGGACTCGAGCACCATGCGGCTCAGGTTGGGCTCGGGCACCCAGGCGCCGTCGATGGCGCCCTGGGCGAACGCCTGCACGGCGGTCGCGTTGTCCTGCGGCAGCACCGACACGTCACCGCCGCCCTGCTGGTCGGCGGTGAGGCCGTTCTGCTTCAGCCAGGCGCGCAGGGCGACGTCCTGGGTGTTGCCCAGCTGCGGCGTGGCGATCTTCTTGCCCTTGAGATCGGCGGGGGAGTTGATGCCCTCCTTGACGACCAGGCCGGCGCCGCCGGAGGTGCTGCCCGCGATGATCTTCAGCGCGGTGCCCTTGGAGGTGGCCCAGCCGTTGATGGCCGGGTTCGGCCCGATGTACGTGGCGTCGACCGCCCCGGAGAACAGCGCCTCGATGGCGGCCGGGCCGGCGTTGAAGGTCTTCGCCTCGAACGTGGTGCTGCCCAGCGCCTGCTGGTAGAGGCCGTTCTTGACGCCGATCAGCGCGGGCGCGTGGGTGATGTTCGGGAAGTAGCCCAGCCGCAGGCTGGTGGCCTCGCCACCGGCGCCCGCGGCGTCGTCGCCGCAGGCGGTGAGGGTGGTGGCCGAGACCAGGGCGGCGGCCGCCAGGGCCAGCGCACGGAGGGTACGGGAGCTCATGCTCACTCCTAGATGGTGGGTAGCGCAGGAACGGCGAGTTCGGCGAGGGTGCGGTTGTCGACGACTCCCTCGATGGCCTCTTCCACCGCGAGCCAGACGTCCCTCAGGCCGGTCGCGACCCCGCGGTACGTCGTGGTCGTGGTGGGCAGGCCGCGGACCGTGGTCAAGGCGCCGCCGGAGGCGCGGACCACGTCGCCCACGGTGACCTCCTCGGCCGGCCGGGCCAGGGCGTATCCGCCGTCGACGCCGCGGTGGCTGTGCAGCAGGCCGGCGCGGCGCAGGTCGAGCAGGATGCCCTGGAGGAAGCTGAGCGGGATGTCCTGGGCGGCGGCCAAATCGGCGGCCTTGACCAGGTGTGGGTGGTCGGCGGCGATCGCCAGCATGGCCCGGACGGCGTAGTCGGTGCGTGCCGAGACGTACACGGGGGATGTCCTCTCGGTCCGGCGGTGCGAAACTCTGCTTTCTCTATCTGATGGATGGGAATAGTGGATCAGATCGGAATAGGGCGTCAAGCCCCGACCGCATGATGGGAAGGCGGTCACCCGAAACGGGGACTCGAAAAAAGCGCACGAAAGCCGCCGCGCGCCGCAGAACACGCGCACGGTGTCGGCAAGGCGTCAGCGCCCGCCGCCGACTGTGGGACTATCACCCGGTGTTCGCCCTGTCCGAGCGCCGTCGCACGGCAGAGGTCGTACGCCTGGCACCCGGAGTGCGGGTACGCGGGCCGATCGTCTACGTCCCGCACCGCGACCACTTCTTCGCCCTGGACCCGGCGCACGAGGCCGTCGTCCGGCGGCTGAGCGGCCGGCCCGGCCGGGTCGAGGGCGACGAGGTGCGGACGCTGGCCGAGCTGGGCATCTGTGACACCGAGCCGCGGACGCCGCACCGCGCGTTCTTCGGGCGTTCCGTGGTCGGGCGGCTGGACGGGTTGCCGCCGGTCACCGAGCCGCTGGTGGTCAACTGCTTCGCCACCGCCCACTGCCCGCTGCGGTGCACCTACTGCCACGCCGACGACCTCATGACCGGCTACCGCGAGCAGGAGAACGCCCGCTGGCTGGAGCGGGTGCTGCGGGTCGCCGGCGCGACCCCGGCCATGGTCGGCGTGGTCACCGGCGGCGAGCCGCTGGCCCGCGTCGACCGCACCGAGCGGCTGGTCGAGCGGCTCGCGGCCACCGGCAAGGCGGTCGTGCTGGACACCTCCGGCGTCGGTGACCTCGGCCGGATCGTGCCCCTGCTGCACCGCCACCGGGTGCACGTACGCGTCTCGCTGGACAGCGCCGACCCCGCCGTCAACGACGCCCTGCGCCCGGCGAACCGCAGGTTCGTGCCGCTCGGCACGAGCGCGGCGGGTCATGCCCGAGAGGCGATCCGCCAAGCCGTGCGGGCGGGCATCCCGTGCAGCGTGCAGACCGTGGTCACCGCGCGCACCACCTCGGTCGCCGGTCTGCTCGCACTGCGCGACCTGCTCGTCGGGCTCGGCGTGACGACCTGGGTCCTGCACATCGTCGTGCCGGTGGGCAAGGCGGCCGACCCGCGGCGGGCCGCGCTGCTCGCGCCGGCGACCGCGCAGGACGTGCTCGACGAGGTGGTCCGGCGCACCGCCGCCGAGGGGCTGCCCATCGACATCCGGCTCACCGGCACGCACCGGGCGCCCAACTCGACCCTGTTGATCAGCGCCAGGGGCGAGCTGGCGGTGGAGGACGTGGCGCGGAGCGGCAAGAAGACCTTCGTGCTGCCGCGCCTCGGCCTGCGTGGCGCGGTGCTGCGGCACTTCCGCACCCATGTCGATCTGGAGGGGCACGCGAGCCGCTACCTCAACGGGACGCTGGCCGCATACGAGCCGGCGACCGGCGCAGTGCTCACCGCGCCGGCGAGTTGAACGTCCACGCCGCGGCGGTCTCCAGCAACGCCTTCACGCTGGTCTCGTCGCCCTCGGACAGCCTCAGCACCCGCGCCGGGACATAGCCCTCGGCGTCCACCTCGCGCAGCCAGGCGGCGGCCAGGTCGGTGTGGTTGGCGGACTCGAAGACGCTGACGATCTCGGCGGCCGCGGCGAGGCGCCGGCGCACCGCGTATCCGGGCCGGGTCGGCGCGGCGAACCAGGACCGGAACTCGGCGACGGTGGTCGCCCCGGCCAGGTACGCGGTCAGTTCGGTTCCGAGCGCGGTGACGCACAGCTCCGCGTGGTCGTCGACAGTCGCGGGGTGGTGGCCGACGCGCTCCAGCACGGTGGCAGTCATGAGTTCGAAGGTAGCTCCGTACTGCCGGTAGCGCGACCGCCGGACGGACACCTCGTGCTTCATCGGAGAAAAAGGTCGGTCACCCGGGCGGCGAGGTCGTCGAGGACGGGCTTGCCGTCCTCGATCGCCGCGACGAAGGCCGCCCACGAGTCCAGCGGGAAGTCGTCGGTCTCCGGCACCGGCTCGTTGTTGAGGTACCCCGGCAGCAGCAGCGCGTTCTGGAACAGCCAGGGGATGTAGCTGCCCTCCACGTCCCAGCCGGGCAGCTCCCGGGTGCGGTGCAGGTGGCGGCCCAGCTCCTCCTGCGACGACCAGCGCAGCATGTGGGCGTCGTGGCGCAGGCTCTTGATGTACGGGTTGTAGAGATGCCCCGGCCCCAGCCCGAACGTCTGCCGCCACTGTGCCCACAGGATCGCCTCGTCGCGGCCGCCCAGCGTCATGACGTCGTTGGTGGCGCTCTCCAGGAGCATGCTGTTCAGGTACGGCCACAACGTGAGCGGCGTCAGCAGGTTCTTCGCGTCCGTACGCAGCAGCGACTGCAGGATGGGCCAGGCGTTCTTCTCCAGCTCGTCCCACGACGTCAGGTTGGGCACCGCCTTCACCGCCGCCAGCAGGCTGTAGAGCGACGGGTTGTGGTCGCCGTAGAAGGTGCGCGCCACCGACCAGGGATCCGTCGGGCGCAGCAGGGCCTCGGGGGAGTCCATGGCCGGGGGCCGCGTGCTCTGGTCCAGGAACTCCGACAGGCTGACGAAGTCGCGCACCGCGCCGTGGCCGGTGTGGTCGATCCACCGGTCCAGGTCCGCGCGGAACTTCGCCTGGGCGTCGTGGTTGCGGGAGCCGACGTCGTCCACGCAGACCCGGACCTCCACCCCGAGGCGGGCCAGCGCGCCCGCCACGAAGGCCTGCACCATGTGGATCACCGAGGCACGCGCGCGCAGCCGTACCGGCCAGAGCATCCGGATCGGCTGGACCGTCCCGCTGAGCTGGGTCACCCAGCCGAACCGGCGTTCCAGCTGGAGCAACAGTCCCGGGACGTCGCGCGGCGGCAGCGTGCCGGGCTGGGAGACGAGCTGGCGCTCCCAGATGTGGTGGCGCACCCGGTTCTGCAGGCCGGTCGCGCGCGGGGGCACGGGCACCTCGGCCCGCTCGGCCAGCGCCGGGAACAGCCGGTCCGAGTCGACGCCGGGGAAGCACTCCACGGCCGTGCCGGTCCGCTCGCGCAGCCGCTCGGCCGTGCGCAGCGCGGTGGCCGCGTCCGCGTCGCCGAGGGCCCACAGCACCCGCATCGGCCGGGTCCGGGCCAGCGCGGCGGCGATCGTCCCGGCCCAGTCGCTGCTGCCGATCACGCAGACCGTGTCGCCGCGGATCAGGTCGGCGGTGGTGGCCACCAGCGGCGCGTTGTCGGCGATGCGGGCGGGGTCGTGCAGCAGCCGCGGGCCCCGCACGTGCAGGGTCGGCCGCCAGAAGCCGTGCAGGTGGAAGACGCGTACGGCGCCGTCGGAGCCGCCCGTGTGCCCGAAGCTGCCCCGGCTGTCCAGCGGCAGGCTCACCGCCCGCCCGCCGGCGTCCCGGATCGCGATCTCCAGCAGCGGGTCGAAGTTGGTGGTCAGGACCCGGTGGTCGAAGGCCTCCGGGATGCGGGCGAGCAGGTGTCCCAGGGCCTGTACGCCGCGGGGCAGCTGCCACGAGAAGCGGTCGTTCTCCACGCCTTCGCCGATGCCACGCTCCAGGCGCTGGCCCAGTCCGTGCGTGGCCAGCGGCGACTCCATCGGGTCCGGGGCGGCGTACGCCTTGAGCACGGCCTGCTGCGCGATCACGTCGAACGCGTCGCCGGAGACCCAGTCGGTGAACACCCGCCGGTACGCGCGGTACACCTCGATCGGCGGGGCGCCGACGAGCTCGGCCCGCGCCTGGGCCAGGGCCCGCTCCAGCGCCCCGTCGTCGTTGCGGCCCGCGGCGTACCCCTCGGCGATCTCGAGGACGCCGTGCACCCGCGGGATGGCCTTGGCCGTGATGCCCGAGCCGACGAGCAGGGTGATCTGGTCGGCGTCGTGCAGCGCCGAGGTGAGGCGTTCGAGCAGGAGCAGCTCGCCGGGGCTCAGCCCGCCACCCTCCGCTTCCGGCGTCGTCATCGGCCCGCCTGCAGCGACTGCCAGAGCTCGCCGGGGCGCTCGGTGAAGACCTGCCGGGAGGTGTGCCGGCTGGCGATCAGCGCGCCGCGGTCGAGGTACTCCTCGAGCTCCCCGGCCCGCCAGCCGAGGTAGCCGACGAAGACCCGCATCGCGTCCACGCTCTCGGCGACGTCCTCCGGCGTACCCGACAGCTGCAGCGTGCCCAGCCGGTCGCGGACCGGCGTGAACCGCAGCGGCTTGGGGGCGCCCGCGCGCAACAGCGTCACCACGATGTAGCCGTCCTGGGCCACCGGTCCGCCGTGGAACAGCATCACCGGGTTGCGCAGCAGCGGACGCCAGGCGGCGGGGAAGTCTGCCGGGAGGTCGCCCTCGGGGCGGGTGATGCACACGCCGAGGGCACCCGTCTGGTTGTGCCGCAGCACGAGGACCACCCGCTGGCCGAGGTCGTCGTCGACGAACCACGGCGCGGCGTAGAGCACGCTGCCGGCCAGGTTGTGCCGGGGCGCGGCCGCGTTGTGCACCAGCGCGATCTCCCCGCCGGCGTCCCGGGCGCGCAGCTCGGGGCGCTCGTACCCGCGGCGCAGCATGGCCCGGCGTATCGCACGCCAGATGGCGTGCACCGTGAGGGCGGGCGGCATCGCCTCCGGCGGCGGTGGCCGCAGCCCCTCCCGCAACAGCCGGATCAGCTCGCCGGTGAACGCGGTGTAGGCCTCGTCGCGCGGCGCCATGGCGGGCCGGTTGGCGGGTGCGGACACCAGCAGGCAGGTGCCGGCGGTCTCCGCCTTGTCGGCGACCGCGTCGGTGCCGGTGCTGTCCCCGCCCATCTCCGCCCCGGCGCGGCCGGAGTAGCAGCAGTCGAGGATGACGACCCGGCGCCGGGCCCGGGTGTCGGCGACGGCGCGGCGGATCCATTCGTACGGGACGCCGCGCTCGTACGGCACCTCGGGATCGCAGCCGGGCAGGCCGAGGATCAGGTTGTCGTCGTCCGCGTCGACGAGCCCGTGCCCCGCGAAGTACACCAGCAGCAGCCCGTCCCGCTCGGTGGCGGCCGCCGCCTGCCGGATCGCCCGGCTCACCGCCGCCGGATCCTCGGGGTCGGTCAGCACGTGGACGTGCTCCGCGGGCACCCCCCAGAGATCCTCGCTGCGCAGCAGGTCGCCCAGGTCGGTCACGTTGCGCCGGGCAGCGGGCAGCGGGGAGAGCCGGCGGTACGCCGCGACGCCGATCAGCACGACCTGAGAGACGGCCGGGTCTGCCACGTCACTCATGGGTCACTTCTGCTCGTGGTCCTGCAGCTGCTGCAGGGCGTCCGCCAGGGCCTGAGGGTCCTCCGCCTCGATGCGGGTGGTGGTGCCGTCCGCGGCGTTGTGCACGATGGTCACGTGGGGCGAGGGATGGCGCGACTCCCGCCACGAGGCCACGGCGAGCGCGAGCTGGCCGGCGGAGAGCCCGCTGCCGATGACGAGGGTCAGGACGTCCAGCAGGGTGCCCATCGCCTCCGGGTCGTCGCTGCGGGCCCACGCGAGCCGGCCGTCGACGCGTACCCGCTGCTCGCCGCGGAGCCAGCGGTGAAGCGACTCGGCGTCCTCGGTCGACGCGCATTCCAGTCGCAGCTCAACCGGCATGGAGGTCCCTCGCTCATATCGATGCATTTGCTGACGTCGTGGTCTTGCGATACGCGAAAGCTAGCACTCCGCCTCTACCCGGTGACCGGGCGTACCCGTCGGATGGTGTGGCGGGGGGTTAGATTCTTGGGGTGGCCCGCAGAGCGAAGATCCCCGCGACGAAATACCCGGTCGAACGGTTCACCCTCGACAACGGCTTGCGGGTGGTCCTCACGCCCGACCGCAGCGCGCCCGTCGTCGGCGTGGCCGTGGTCTACGACGTCGGCATCCGCTCCGAACCCGAGGGTCGCACCGGCTTCGCCCACCTCTTCGAGCACCTCATGTTCCAGGGGTCGGAAAACCTGGAGAAGCTCGCCCACTTCCGGCACGTGCAGGGCGCGGGCGGCAGCTTCAACGGCTCCACCCACCTGGACTACACCGACTACTTCGAGGTGCTGCCCGCCGGAGCCCTGGAGCGCGCGCTCTTCCTGGAGGCGGACCGGATGCGCGGGCCCCGGCTGACCGAGGAGAACCTGCGCAACCAGGTGGACGTGGTCAAGGAGGAGATCCGGGTCAACGTCCTCAACCGCCCGTACGGCGGCTTCCCCTGGCTGAAGCTGCCCCCGGTGATGTTCGAGACCTTCCCCAACGCGCACGACGGCTACGGCTCCTTCACGGATCTGGAGAGCGCCACCGTCGACGACGCGGCCGAGTTCTTCCGCAAGTACTACGCCTCGGGCAACGCCACGCTCGCGGTGGCCGGAGACTTCGACCTGGCCGCTACCGTCGCGCTCGTCGAGCGCCACTTCGGCGACGTCCCGGCCCGGCCGAAACCGGAGCTGCCCGACTTCTCCGAGCCCGGCCCGGCGGCCGAGCGCCGGGAGAGCTACGTGGACCGGCTCGCCCCGCTGCCGGCCATCGCCGCGGGATGGCGGGTGCCGGATCCCATCGCCGACTTCACCGCCTACCTGCCGTACGTGGTGCTGGCCGAGGTGCTCACCGACGGCGACGCCTCCCGCCTGGTCGAGCGGCTCGTGCAGCGGGACCGGACGGTCACCAGCATCGGCGGCTACCTCGGCTTCATGGGCGACGAATACCAGGTCCGCAACCCGACGGCGCTGCTGCTGCAGGCGCACCTGCCGCCCGGTGGCGACGCGGACAAGGTGTTGCGGGCCGTCGACGAGGAGCTCGACCGGCTCGCCAGCGGCGGCCTCGCGCCGGGCGAGCTGGCCCGCACCCAGGCCCGCATGGCCACGCACCTGCTGCGCGACACCGACGCGGTGCTCGGCCGGGCGCTGCCGATGGCGGTGCTCGAGCTGCAGCGCGGCCGGCCGGAGTTGCTCAACGAGCTGCCCAAGCTGGTCGGCGAGGTCACCGAGGCGCAGATCGTCGCGGCCGCCGCCACCCTGCGGCCCGAGGGCCGCGCCACCGTCGAGGTCGTCCCGGGAGTCGACAAGTGAGCGTCAGGACCCTGCCGGACCTCGTGCCGGATTCCAAGATCAAGCTGCCCCGGCAGGCCGAGCGCACGCTGAGCAGCGGCCTCACGGTCATCGCCATCCGGCGTCCCGCCGTACCCCTGGTCGAGCTGCGGCTGCGGATCCCGTTCGGGCGCTCGCCGCTGGCCCGGGCGACCCTGCTGTCGCAGGCCCTGTTCACCGGCACCGGCACCATGTCCAGCGTCGACATCGCCGCCGAGCTGCAGGCGGTCGGCGGCGGGCTCTCCGCCGGGCTGGACCCCGACCGGCTGCTGATCACCGGCAACTCGCTCGCCTCCGGCCTGGACCGGATGCTGGAGATCCTCGCCGGGGTGCTGACCGACGCGGCGTACCCGGCCGACGAGGTCGCCACCGAACGCGACCGGCTCGTCGACCACATCCAGGTCGCCCAGAGCCAGCCCGGGCACCTGGCCCGGACGGCGCTGCTCAAGCGGATGTACGGCCGGCACCCGTACGCGATCCAGACCCCGGAGCCGGAGCAGGTCAGGGGCGTACGCCCGGCGCAGCTGCGGGCCCTGCACGCCGACCGGGTCCGGCCCGGCGGCGCGGTGCTGGTGCTGGTCGGCGACATCAACGTCGAGAAGGCGATCGACGCGGCGGAGAAGGCCCTCGGCGACTGGATCGGCGCCGGCCGCGACGGCAACGTGCCCGCCACGCCGGCGCTCGAGCCCGGCCCGCTGCTGCTCGTCGACCGGCCCGGCTCGGTGCAGTCCTCGCTGCGCATGGCGCTGCCGGCGGTGCGGCGCACCGATCCCGACTACGCCGCCCTGCAGCTGGCCAACATGGTGTTCGGCGGCTACTTCTCGTCGCGCTGGGTGGAGAACATCCGCGAGGACAAGGGCTACACGTACGGCCCGCACACCGCCATCGAGCACTTCGTCGCGGGTTCGGCGCTGGTGGTGGCGGCCGAGGTGGCCACGGAGGTGACCGGCCCGGCGCTGCTGGAGACCCTGTACGAGCTGGGCCGGATCGCGAGCCTGCCGCCGAGCGATGACGAGCTCGAGCAGGCCCGCCGGTACGCCCTCGGCACGCTGCGGCTGGGCATGTCGACCCAGGCGGGCCTGGCCGGGCTGGCGAGCATCTACGCCAGCTTCGGCCTGCGGCTGGACTACCTCACCGAGCACTCGGCGGCGCTGGCCTCGGCCACGCGCGAGCAGGTGGCCGAGGCGGCCGCGCGCTACCTGGCGCCCGCCCAGGCGGTCACCGTGGTCCTGGGCGACGCGGACCAGGTCGAGAGCCAGCTCGCGACGCTGACGGCAGTCGAGCGCGGCGCCGCGTGAACCCCTCCACCCGGCAACCAGGCGACCAGCCCGACGTCGGCGAGCAGCAGCCGGGCCTCGACGGCCCGCCGCTGGCCCGTACGTCCCTCGACCGCGCGTCGCACCGCAGGCGGGACGAGGACTGGCTCGACGAGGCGTGGAAGACCGGCCTCGTCCTGATCGTGGACATCGCCAAGGGCGGCCGCGCCCTGGTGCGGTACGCGTCCTCGGACGAGCCCGCGCTGGTGCTCGTCGGCGCGGACGCGGCCCCGGAGGGCCAGCGCCTGTTCCTGGGCGTCGACCCGGACGGCGTACCGATCTTCGCCGTCGACGCGCCGCTGCCCGAGGTGGACGGCGCCGAGGCGCACACCCTGCGGGACATCGGCGACCGGCTCGGCCCGCGCGACGCCGGCATCCTCACCACGGCCGCCGCGCTGGGCAACTGGCACGCCAGCCACCGGTATTCGCCCCGCTCCGGGCAGCCCACCACGGTGCTGGAGGCGGGCTGGTCCCGGTCCGACACCCAGGGCACCCAGATGTGGCCCCGCACCGACCCGGCCATGATCGTCCTGGTGCACGACGGCGTCGCCGGTCCGGAGGGCGCCTGCCTGCTCGGCCACAACGTCGCCTGGCCGGCGCAGAGTGGCGTCCGGCGCTTCTCCTGCCTGGCCGGCTACGTCGAGCCAGGGGAGTCCGCCGAGGCCGCGGTCGTCCGCGAGGTCCGCGAGGAGGTCGGCGTCAGGCTGCGGTCGCTGAAGTACGAAGGCAGCCAGTCCTGGCCCTTCCCGGGTTCGCTCATGCTCGGCTTCACCGCCGAGGCGGACAAGGACCAGGACATCGTCGTGGACCCCGAGGAGATCGACGAGGCCCGGTGGTTCACCCGGCGCGAAGTCGCCCAGATGATCGCCGGCGACCACACCGACCCGGAAAGCGGCCTGAAACTCAGCCTGCCGATGCGGTCCTCGATCGCCTTCTACCTGGTCGAGCGCTGGCTGAGCCACACCTGAGCGGCCGCGTCAGGTCCTGGACTGCCGCGGCTATGGTGCTGCGGTGCACGATTCGAGCGGGTCCATCACCCAGTCCGCGCTGGTGGACAGCTTCCTCATCGCTCTCTGGGCGGCGGGAACGATCGTTCCAGTCCTGCTTGGTGCATCGTTGTGGCGGCGTGGACGGCGTGCGACATCGGCTGTCGCGCTCGCCTGGACGTGTGTCTTCGTCGGCGCGGGTCCTCTGGTGTTCGGCCCGACCTCCGTAGACGTCCCGGCACGCCTGTCTGGCCCGGACGAGTACTCCACCGGAAATGCGGCCGAATGGGCGCGCAGCGATGGGCGTTTCAGCACCATCGGCGCGGGAAAGGTGCAGTGCTTCGCGGGCGCGTCCGCCGGCACGGTGGCTTTCCTGGAAAGGAGCGCCCGGGATGCGTTCTATGGTCACCCGGAATTTGTCTGGACGGACCAGAAGTGTCGGTCTACGGCTCGGGTCCGACTGCCAGCCGCCGCAGGTGTGGTTCTTGCCGACCTGGTAGCGATTGCGCTGCTGGTGCGGATTCTGCGGCGGTCCGGCTCGCGTCGCCCTCCTTGCGGCCACCGCCTCCCGCATCCGGGCAGTCAAGGTGACTTCGCGGGAGGCGCAGGCCCCGACTAGTCGCCGGGGCCCGAACGGGGTGAAAGTTCGCTCAACCGGCCACACCCGTGCCGGCAAGGCGCTCCTTGACCTGGGTGATCGACGGGTTGGTCAGGGCCGTGCCGTCGTCGAAGAGCATCGTCGGGACCGTCTGGTTGCCGCCGTTGACGCTCATCACGAACTCGGCGGCCTTCGGGTCCTGCTCGATGTCGACGACGACGTACGCGATGCCTTCCCGGTCGAGCTGCGACTTCAGCCGGTGGCAGTACCCACACCAGGGCGTCGAGTACATGGTCAACATCGGTTCGGTCCCTTCGACAGAGGTCACATTGGCACTGTGCCATCCGATCAAACGTCGGACCTGGGTGCCATGATTCCCGGTTGTGACAGCGGAACGGGTTCTTGCCGGGCTCGACCCCGACCAGCGGCGGGCGGTGACCGCCCCCGCCGGGCCAGTCTGCATCCTCGCCGGCGCCGGCACGGGCAAGACCAGGGCTATCACCCACCGCATCGCCTATCGGACGCTGTCCGGCGAGATCAGCCCCCGGCATGTGCTGGCCGTCACCTTCACCGCGCGCGCCGCGGCCGAGATGCGCGCCCGGCTGACCGGCCTGGGCGCCGGCCGGGTCCAGGCCCGCACCTTCCACGCCGCCGCCCTGCGCCAGGTGCGCTACTTCGCGCCGCGGCTGCTGGAGGGCCGGGCGATGCCCGAGCTGGTCGAGAGCAAGGCCCGCCTGGTCGCGCTGGCCGCCGCCCGGGCCGGGGTGCGCGCCGACCGCACCGCCGCGCGCGACCTGGCCAGCGAGATCGAATGGGCCAAGTCCTCGCTGGTCGAGCCGGGGGAGTACGTGGTCGCCGCGACCAAGGCGCTGCGCGAGCCGCCGTACGAGGCCGCCAAGGTCGCGGAGATCTTCGCCGCGTACGAGTCGCTCAAGCGGCGCCAGGGCGTGATCGACTTCGAGGACATGCTGCGCGCCGCGGTCTGGGGCATCGAGGAGCACCCGGACGTCGCCGAGCAGGTCCGCGCGCAGTACAGGCACTTCGTCGTGGACGAGTACCAGGACGTCAACCCGCTGCAGCAACGCCTGCTGGAGGCCTGGCTCGGCGGCCGCGACGACCTCACCGTGGTCGGGGACGCCAGCCAGACCATCTACTCCTTCACCGGCGCCACGTCGTCCTACCTCGTCGACTTCCCGCGGCAGCGCCGCGAGGCCGTGGTCGTGCGCCTGGTCCGCGACTACCGCTCCACCCCGCAGGTGGTCGGCCTCGCCAACGCGGTGATCAAGCAGGCCCGGGGCACCGAGGCGAGGCTCCGGCTGGAGCTGGTCGGTCAGCGGCCGCCCGGCGCCGAGCCCGATCTCAAGATCTTCCCGGACGAGCCCGCCGAGGCGGTCGCCGTGGCCCGCCGCTGCCGCGAGCTGATCGCCGCCGGCACCCCGGCCAGCGAGATCGCCGTGCTGTTCCGGACCAACGCGCAGTCCGAGACCTACGAGAAGGCGCTCGCCGAGGCCGAGGTGCCGTACGTGGTGCGCGGCGCGGAGCGGTTCTTCGAGCGCGCGGAGGTGCGCCAGGCGATGGTCGCGCTGCGCGCGGCCGTGCGCTCCACGCCGGGGGAGACCCCGCTGGTCCAGGCCGTCGTGGACGCCCTCGCGGCGACGGGCTGGGTCCGCGACCGCCCCCCGCCGGGTGGGGCGCAGCGTGAGCAGTGGGAGGCACTCGCGGCGATCGTCACCCTCGCCGAGGAGTACGAGAGCAGCCCGGCCCTGCTGCCCATCGGCCAGGCCGGCGCGGTGCAGCGCGACGTCTCGCTCTCCGCCTTCAACGAGGAGCTGGCCCGCCGCGCCGAGCAACAGCACGCACCGACCGTCGAGGGGGTCACGCTCGCCTCGCTGCACTCCGCCAAGGGCCTCGAGTGGGACGCGGTCTTCCTGGTCGGGCTCGCCGACGGCACGCTGCCCACCACGTACGCCAAGACGCCCGACCAGCTCGAGGAGGAACGCCGCCTGCTCTACGTCGGCGTCACCCGGGCCCGGCAGTGGCTCTGGCTGTCGTACGGGCAGTCGCGGGCCCCGGGCGGGCGCACCCGGCGCCCCTGCCGGTTCCTGCCCCAGCTGGGCACCACCCAGCACCGCACCTTCGAGAAGGCCGGGCCGGCGAGTCGGAAAACCGTCAATCGACGTACGCAGGTGGTCTCCTGCCGGATCTGCGGCGCCACGCTGCTGGCCGGCGCCGACCGCAAGCTCGGCCGCTGCCCGACCTGTCCGTCCGACCTGGACGAGGACCTGTACGAGCGCCTCCAGGTGTGGCGCGCGCACACCGCCGCGGAGCAGAAAGTCCCTGCGTACGTGGTGTTCACCGACGCCACGATCGTGGCCATCGCGGAGCGCCGGCCGAGCACGCCGCCGGAGCTGCTGGCCATCGCCGGAATCGGCCCCCGCAAGCTCGGCCAGTACGGCGCCGCCGTCTTCGCTCTGGTCGGCGGCGCCAGCCCCGCAGAGCTCGTCGCAGAAAACTTTGAAAACTAGTCCGTTAATTCGTTTGCCCTCCCTTGCAGGGACGGCATAGCCTCAGGTCACACCTCGGCGAGCGCATGCTCGACGAGGCCCGACAACGAGCGCTAGGCGATGGAGGAGGTGGCACCGATGAGGCTCAGCAACACGATCGAACGACCGTCGATGCTGCTTGCTGCCGTCAGCGCTCCGTCCGCTTCGTGGCTGCCCGTGTGCGCCCCGGTGGCGACGTCCGTCCTCCCGACGGCGTATGTCCCCGTGGCGACCCCGGCGGCGGAGCGGGCCCCGGCTTCGCAGGCGCACCAGGTCCAGATCCAGGCCGAGCTGGTCCGGATTCCGGTGACCGTCGACGGAAGCAACGGGACCAGTGGGTTCGTGGGCAGCAACGGCATCGCCATGAAGCGTCAGCTGACGGATGGTGCCCGCGGTGTCCCGCCTCGAGGAAGGCCGGTCTGAGCGATCAGACCTCCGGCTCACCTCGAGGCCGCGGAACCCGTAACCGGGATCCGCGGCCTTAATTTTTTGCCGGCCCACCGGCCGGAGTGACAAGCACCACCGATCCAGAAGATCGAGAGAAAGAGAGAGGTGACCGGGCTTTATGAGTCTGGCGCTGGCCCCGCTCGACGTGAGCGTCGAGATCGAGGCAAACCTGCCCTGTCGGAAGTTCGACCCGGACCTGTGGTTCTCGGACTCCCCGGCCCAGCTGGAACTGGCCAAGTCGCTCTGCGGGGACTGCCCGCTGCGCGTCGAGTGCCTGGCCGGCGCGGTCGAGCGGAGCGAGCCCTGGGGCGTCTGGGGCGGCGAGATCTTCGAGCGCGGCGCGGTCGTGCCGCGCAAGCGGCCCCGGGGCCGTCCCCGCAAGGTCGACATCGCCCGCGACGCCGAGCTGGCGGTCGAGGTGGAGGAGCGGCTCGCGGCCAACGGCCTCGAGAGCCGCAGCTCGGTCCGACTGGCGGCATGACATGACCCTCACCACCCCCTACCGGAAGACGGAAAACGTAGCCATGACCTCGCACGCAAGCCCCAAGGTAAGACTCATCCAAGAAGCGCTCTCACGAGCACGAATGCGTCGGCCTCAGGCCGACCATCACCCTGAGGCTCACCGTCCCGCCCGCCAGATCGCCATGGAGGCCCGTCACCGGGCCGCCCGGGAACTGGGTGGACGCCTCTGACCGACTGAATCTCACGGCCCCGTCCGCAGTCCTGCGGGCGGGGCCCTTCCCTTCCTGCCCTACCCGAGCTGATCGCTGTTCCCGCCGCCATCCGGCCAAGCCGCCCCGGGTTTCCGGCGTCCCGTTCCTGCTCTTCACCTGGGCAAGCCGAGTTTTGGTGCGGTCTCATTCGACCCGGCTGAGCGCCGCGCTCTCGTTTGGCTGAGCCGAGTTCTGTTTGCGCTCTGGTCTGGCCGGGCTGGGCCTGGTTTGCGCTCTGGTCTGGCCGGGCTGGGCCTGGTTTGCGCTCTGGTCTGGCCGGGGTGAGCCTGGTTTGCGCTCTGGTCTGGCCGGGCTGGGCCTGGTTTGCGCTCTGGTCTGGCCGGGCTGGGCCTGGTTTGCGCTCTGGTCTGGCCGGGGTGAGCCTGGTCTGCGTTCTCGTCTGGCCGCGGCGAGCCCTGCCCCGCCTCTTCTGCGCGTGCTGTGCCCCATTCCCGCGAGCTCGGCGTGTCGGCGCGGGACCGGGATGCCCGTCACTCCGCCGGGGCGAAGCCCGGCAGCCACTCCTCGAGGATCGCGCGATAGGGCGCCTGTGCCTCCAGCTGGCAGAGGACGCCGATCGAGCCCAGCGTCACCCGGTGGATCAGCAGGTAGGACGGTGGCAGGTTGAGCTTGCGGCTGAGCTGGAAGGCCGGCGAGCGGGGACTCGACAGACGCGTCGCCTCGGAGCGGATCCAGCTGCGGGTGAAACGGAACTCCTCCACCGCGACCGGCTCGATCATCGGGCGCAGGAACGCGAGGACCGCCTGGGCGTCGAGCTCGTCGTCCGGCTTGATGAAGCCCTCGTCCCGCAGCCCGTCGGCCACCGCGTCGGCGTCGCCGTCGAGGGCCAGGCGCACCAGGCGGCCGATCGGCTCGGGATGGCCGTCCGGCAGCCGGGCCACCGCACCGAAGTCGATGACTCCCAGCCGGCCGTCGGGCAAAATCCGGAAGTTGCCCGGGTGCGGGTCCGCGTGCAACAGGCCGGCCCGGGCGGGCGCCGAGAAGTGCAGCGTCGCCATCAGGCGGCCGGCCTCGTCGCGCTCGGCCACCGTGCCGTCGCTGATGACCTTGGACAGCGGCGTGCCCTCGACCCACTCGGTCACCAGCACCCGGGGCGCCGAGGCGACGACCCGCGGGACGAAGATCTCCGGGTCGTCGGCGTACGCGGCGGCGAACACCTTCTGCGCCTCCGCCTCCATCGCGTAGTCGAGCTCCTCGGTGATCCGCTCGCGCAACTCGGTGAGCAGCGGCTTCATGTCGATGCCCGGCTGGATGATCTTGAACATCCCGGCCAGCCGGCCCAGCTGCCTGAGGTCCGCGAGCAGTGCCTCGCCGGCCCCCGGATACTGCACCTTCACGGCCACGGCCAGCGTCTTCGGCTTGGCGCCCTTCCGGGAGGGCGGCAGCTTCCAGAGCGCCTTGTGCACCTGCCCGATGCTGGCCGCGGCCGCCGGGCTGTCGTCGAACTCGGCGAACTTGTCCCGCCAGTCCGCCCCGAGCTGCTCGGCCAGCGCCTTGTGCACACTGGCCACCGGCATCGGCGGTGCCGCCTCCTGCAGCTTGGTCAGCGCCTGCCGGTACGGCCCGGCCATCTCCTCGGGCATCGCCGCCTCGAACACCGACAGCGCCTGCCCGAACTTCATCGCCCCGCCCTTGAGCTGGCCCAGGACGCTGAAGAGCTGCTCGGCGGTGCGCTGCTGGATATCGGCGGAGATGACGTCGGTGGCGATCCCGGTCACCCGCTTGCCGAGCCCCAGCACGGTGCGCCCGGCGAAGCCGAGGGGCAGGGCGGCAAGCTTCGCGGTCCGGGACGCCGCACGACGCGGGATGTCGGTCACCAGATCATTGTGCCCGGCTCGGCGGCGTTCGACCGCCCCGCGCGGGCCGACCGCGACTTCCTACACAGAAACAACACGGATGCGAGACCCAGCTCCGCCGCCGCAGCCGCCCCGGCGCACCGATCTCGATCTCGGCCCCCCGCGTCGCCGGCACCAGCCCGTCCACGAAGTCGAGCACCTGCGCGACGGCGTACGCGGTGGCGGCGAGCACCGTGGCAGCCGCACAGGGCTCGCCGTCCCGGGGATCGGGCACGGGCCGGCCGGCGTCCGGGTTGCGGTCCCGGCGGTGCAGGTCCAGACAGTTCAGGCAGGGCCCGCCGACGCCGGGAACCAGCGGTCCGACCACGGCCGCGGCCTCTCGGATCCCGACCGCCAGGTGCGGCTGGCGGCGCTGGGCGTACCCGGCGGCCAGCAGCGCGACGGGCTGATCGTGGTCGAGCTGGACGACCAGGTCGGCGCGGCCGTGATGGATCGCCCGGGTCCCGGTCGAGGGAACGGCGAGCAGGACGGCTGCGGTAGCGGCCGCGCTCCTGGGCGTGCCGAGCGAAGCATCCCGCAGCGGACCGGCGATCCGGTCCTGGCGGGTGACGGCGCCGGAGAGGTCGGCATGGACATGTCCGATCCCCGACTCGGCCAGCCCGACCGCGATCCCCGCCCCGAGCCGCCCGCGACCCCGCACGACGATCCGAGCCGCCCGCCGCCGACGCAGAATGTCGGCGACTGAGGTGCCCGCCCCACGGTCGTGGTGCGCCGCGGAACCACCCCGTGAGCCCGGAGCATAGAAACGCGCGGACGCCCCTGCCGGATCCGCTGCCGGATCCGCCGCCGGTCGTGCGGCCGTTCCGCTGCACTCTGTGACAAGCGTCGACGTGGGTGTTGCACCCCGGTCCGCGGCCTGAAGTGGATCCGGGGGCAGTCCACGCTGGTGCTCGACCTCGGGCAGGACCGCGGGGCCTGCGGGTGTTCCACGCCGGTCGGCTTGGGGTGGGCTCGCAGGCGCTCCACCGTTGTCTGCGGCCTCGGGTGGACCTGTGGGTGTTACACCCCGGTGGTCGGCGTGGGATGGGCTTGTGGGCGTGCCGGGGTGGTCAGCCTCTGACGGGCTTGCGGACGGTCCGCTTCGGCTCGGGAGCCGAGATGGGCTCCCAGGCCGGCAGCTTCGGGCCGGATGTGACGGGCTCGCGGGCGGTCCGCTCCGGGGCGGGAGCCGGGGTGATGCAGCGGGTAGCTCCGCCGGGTCGGCGATGAGTGGCGGACCGGCGGGTGCTCTGGTGGGGTCGGGTGCCAGGACCAGGGCGGCAGCCTCGCCGGACAGTCGCTCGGCGTCGGAGCCGCACGGGTAGAGGGCGTTTGCCGACACCACCAGCCCGGCGCGGGACAGGGAGTCGAGGAGGGCCTCGGCGTCGGCGGGAGCAGCGCCCAGGCGGGCCGCGCGGCGCAGGACCTCTCGCTGCGAGCGGGAGCCGTCCAGCAGGGTGAGCAGACGCGCGGCGGCCGGATCGGGCAGATCGATGAGCACGGCCCGGACAGTGCGGAAGCCCAGTTGGAGGGTGGAGGTGCCGCGCCAGGCGCGGAGGAGGCCGGGGAGCAAGGTCGGGCGGGATAGGGGGAGACCGCTCATGCATGACAGGTTGTCACGGCCTCAACTCGGAGCGAGTTGGTTATCCACAGGCTCTCGTACGCAGGCCCTCGGTTGTCCACAAGCTGGGGCGAGTTATCCACAGGGCCTGGGAAGCGGTGGATAACTACTCAACGTTGCGGAGCGAACACGGGTTACGACTCGTGTGGGTGAACCGGGAGTTCCGGGCTACCACCGCGGAGCGGTAGGCGGGCCGGAGCGGCCCGCGGTAAGGCGGTGAGGCTGAGCGGCCGGGGTGGGGCCGTCGATGGCGGGCCGTTGTGGGGCCGGCGGTTGCCGAGGGGCGCTCGGTTGCTGACGGGGCCGACGGTTGGTCACGGGTCCCGCAGTGTCCTGGGCCCGCAGTGTCCTGGGCCCGCAGTGTCCTGGGCCCGCAGTGTCCTGGGCCCGCAGTGTCCTGGGCCCGCAGTGTCCTGGGCCTGCAGTTGGCCGGGGCCCGCAGTGCCCTGGGCCCGCAGTTGGCCGAAGCCCGCTGTTGGTGACGAGGCCTGCGTTCTGGATGGTGCGCAGTGGCGACGGGCGGGCAGGAACGAAGGCGGGGGCGGCCGTGGGCCGCCCCCGCCTTCCGTGGCATCCGGTCAGGCCTTGGCCTTGCCCAGGATGCGGTTGACCGTCGTGCCGCAGACCGGGCACTTGCCCTTGGCCATGTTCATGCCGGTCTTCGAGACCTCGACGGTGCCCTGGAAGTCGCGCTTCTCTTTGCACTTCACGCAGTAGCCGTTGTAGGTGTTGTCGGCCACGGTTCCTCCTCGTCATGTTGTCGGCCGGGTCGGCCCGATGCCCCGGATGCGGTCAGGTCGGTGACCTGGACCCTGCCCGGGGCCCTGCTCGCGGCGACAGGCCGCGATCTGTGTTCGGCGCTGGACCGCTCCGCGACCACGTGGATGTGGCCACCCGCTCGGGGCGGTCACTACCCAGGTCCGGCCATTTCCATGTCAGCGCAGCGTCGGCGGTGACGTCGACGTCGTGAGTGTGCCGGTCGACATGACCCTTTTTGGGCAGATGCGTACGGACACGCCGACGAATTACTTCACAGCGGGAGAAAAGGGATGTTCAGCTTGGAACAGGTCAGGCGCGCGGTGCGTTCGGAGCGGTGGCGCGCTGTAAGCGGGCCGACGCCTCGCGGTGGCACCCCTCGGAGTTCGAGCGGTGCCCCGAGGCCGTGAGCCGAGGATGCCGTCGGGCATGGCAGGGCTGCCGCGATGAGAGGATGGCGCCGAGGTTTGAGGGGCGTCGAGCGGGTGACTTGGGAAGGGTGTAGCGTGCCCGTTCGGCGCTGCTGTGTTGCGGGCATGCAAAATAATTTCGGATCTTCTGGGGCGAAGCTCACATTTTGGGCGCGTGTCGTTTGGCGTACCCTTGCGGCGACCTGGGCCTGACCGATTAACGTCGCAATGTGAACCCTAGTCTGGGCCGCGCGAGCCGGTGATGGCGAGGACGCGCAAGCCTGTCGTCGAAGTGCGGCGCAGCCAGCGCCGTCGTCGCACGGTGTCCGCGTATCGCGAGGGCGAGCGGGTTGTCGTCCTCATCCCCGACCGGTTCTCCCGGGCGGAGGAGACCGAGTGGGTCGCGCGGATGCTCGCCCGGCTTGCCGCCCGGGAGGAGCGCGTCCGGCATACGGACAACGAGCTGCTCGGGCGGGCGCACAAGCTGATCGCTCGGTATCTGAGTGACCACGCCCGCGACGTCAACCCGGTGAGCGTGCGCTGGGTGACCAACCAGAACGGCCGCTGGGGATCCTGTACGCCCGACGACGGCACGATCCGCATCTCGCACCGCATCCAGGAGATGCCGGACTGGGTGATCGACTACGTGCTGCTGCACGAGCTGGCCCATCTGGTCGTGCCCAGCCACAACGCCGCGTTCTGGGAGCTGGTCAGCCGCTACCCCAAGGCCGAACGGGCCCGCGGATACCTGGAGGGCATCTCCGCCGCCACGGGCCTCGTGCTCGCGGACTGACCCCGTCGCGCCCGGGAGAAGGCGGATCCTGGGTCGCGACAGGCGCTCGATGCAGGGCGGCCCGGTAGCGGTGGGAGTTCGAGAGCAGGCGGGCGCTAGGTCGCTGGGAGCTCGAAAGCAGGCGGGCGCAAGGTCGGTGGGGGCTGGAGATGCAGGTCGCCCGGGTCTCGGTGGAGGCTGAGAAGTACGCGGGTCGCTAACGTTCACAGCGTGACCAGACGAGTCGTGGTGGCGTTGCTGACCCCGGTGGTGTGGAGTCCGCCCGGTGTCGACCGGGCGGCGTGGCGTACCGCGCTGGCCGAGGATGTGGTCGACCTGCTGGCTCGTCTGGCGCAGGCCGAGCCCGCGATCGCCGCGACCGCCGGGGATCTGCCGCTGGCTCGGGAGATCGCCTGGCCCGGCATGGCGATCTACGAGGTGCCCACCGCGACCGTCCGGCCGGTGTTCGCCGCCGCGGAGAAGGACGGGTTCGAGCAGGCGGCGGTGCTTGCCGCCGATGCCGCGGATGTGCCGGGCATGATCCTGGGCAAGTTGCTGCGGCCGTTGGGTGGTAAGCCGGTCGCCGTGGCGCCCACGGGGGCGGGCGCCGGCGTGCTGGGGGTCGCCGCGACGCTTCCGGTGCCCGGCTGGCTGGCGGACACGGACCTGGACTCGGCCAGCCCGATGGGGCTGCGGCGGCACGCCCCGCAGCCCAGCCTCGTGGAATCGACGCCGGAATGGCGGCGCCTGCGCGGCCCGGCCGACCTCGCCGCGCTCGACCCCGCCCTCGAAGGCTGGGAGAACACCCGGGCGCTCCTGGGCGGATGACCCGGACCACCGCCTGGGGTGGGCGGGCCGCCGCTCACGCAGAATGAAGGGTCCGGGGATCCGTTCAGGAGCCGCCAGGCGACTGGATCTCCGGGCCCGGCCTCGGCGGGAGCGACGGTCCGCACCACCCACCCGGCTACGACATCATGAATTTGATCCGGGTTCGTCGTCCTTGCCGAGGTTTTCCAGCTCCGAAATGTCCCAGTTCAGCTGACTGCGGGCGAACTTCTCCGGGTCGGCGAAGTCCTCGTCCGTCGGCAGCAGGTCGGGGTGGTCCCACAGCGCGTCGCGACCCTGCACGCCGCGCGCCTCGGTCACCGCCGTCCACAGCGCGCCCGCCTCGCGCAGCCGGCGCGGGCGCAGCTCCAGGCCGACCAGGGCGGCGAAGGTCTGCTCGGCCGGACCGCCCGCGGCGCGGCGGCGGCGGAACGCCTCGCTGAGCGCGGCCACCGACGGGAGCCGGTCGCCGGCCGCGCTGTCGACGACGTGGCCGACCCAGCCCTCGATCAGCGCCAGGGCCGTCTCCAGCCGGGCCAGGCTGGCCTTCTGCTGCGGGGTGTCCTCCGGGGTGAAGATGCCCTCCAGCGCCATGGCCTGCATGGACTCGGGGTCGGAGGGATCGACCCGGCTCATCGCCTCCTCGATCGCCT
Source organism: Couchioplanes azureus (assembly GCF_014648355.1). Taxonomy (GTDB): domain Bacteria; phylum Actinomycetota; class Actinomycetes; order Mycobacteriales; family Micromonosporaceae; genus Actinoplanes; species Actinoplanes azureus. Next base: position 378,532 of record NZ_BMQY01000001.1, on the reverse strand, counting down.
CGCGGTTGACGGTGATGCCGTTGGCGTACGTCTCCACGGCGCTGAGCACGTGCGCGCGCAGCCACGGGACGTGCTGGAACAGCCTCTGGTGCGCCGCCTCGCGCAGCGCGACATACAGCCTGACCTGGTCCTCGGGGATCTCCAGGCCGTCGCCGTAGGTCTTGATGTTGGACGGGACGAGCGCGGCCGTGCCCGCCGGGCCCAGCGGCAGGCCGATGTCGCCGGCCGACAGCACCTCCGCCGCGAGCTGGCCCAGGGCCTGGCCGAGCTGGCCGCCGAAGAGCGCCCCGCCGAGGGTCGCCACCATCGACTGCATCGGGCCGAGCTGGGCGCGGGCCTCCTCCGGGACGAGGTCGCCCATGGCGCCCACCATGCGACCCGCGATCGGGTCGCACAGCTTCTTCCACACGTCGAGGGTGTTGTAGACCCACTCGTTCCTGTTCCAGGCCGTCGCGTCGCGCACGCCGGAGGGCAGCGAGGAGGTCGGGTCGAGCCACAGGTCGGCGAGGCGCAGGGCCTCGGAGACCGCATTGTGCTCGTACATGTTCACCGAGGGGTCGCCGGTCGCGCTCAGCTGGCTGGCCGCCACCTGGCGGGCCAGATCCCAGTTGACCGGGCCACTTCCGGGCGCGGCGAACATCTGCTGCAGCTGATTCATGAACTGCTGCATCTGCTGCGGGTCGGAGGGATCGGGCGGCTGGGCGCCCGGCAGGCTGAAGCCGAACGGGATATCAGGCACGTCCCCAACGGTACGCGCGTCCGGCCCGGTCGTGACCGTTGCCGGTGTCAGCTCAGAGAGAACTCAGGGTCGGTTGGTACGGTCACGCGCATGAGACGTCGCGGTGTCACGGTCATCCTCGGCGCCCTGATCACCGCACTGCTGGCAGTCGGAGTCATGGCCTTTCCCCTGCCGTACGTGGTGCTCAAGCCCGGTCCGACCGTCAACACGCTCGGCTCGGACAACGGCAAAGAGGTCATTCAGGTGACGAAGGCGCAGACCTCGGCCAGCACGGGTCAGCTCCGGCTGACCACCGTAGGGGTCCAGCCCGGCGTCGAGCTCGTCTGGGCGATCCGCGGCTGGTTCAGCGACGAGCAGGCCGTGGTGCCTCGCGACCTCATCTATCCGCCGAACCGCAGCGAACAGCAGGTCGAGCAGCAGAACGCCGAGGAGTTCAAGTCCTCGCAGAGCAGTGCCGTGACGGTCGCGCTGCGTAAGCTCGGCTATCCCGTGCAGGTCTTCGTGGCCGACGTGGTCGCGGGCGGCGCCTCCGCCGGGCTGCTGCGCAAGGACGACGTGATCACCGCGGTCGACGGCGCCCCGGTGACCAGCCCGGACAAGCTCACCGAGCTGGTGCAGGCCAAGCCCGCCGGCACCGCGCTGACGATCGCCTACACCCGGGCGGGCAAGCCCGGCACCGCCCGGATCACCACGAAGACCGCCGACGGCGACGACACGCCGCGCATCGGCGTGTCGATCGACAAGAAGCAGCCGCATCCCTTCACGGTCAGCATCGACCTCGACGAGATCGGCGGCCCCAGCGCCGGGCTGATGTTCACCCTCGGCATCATCGACAAGCTCAAGCCCGAGGACCTCACGGGCGGCAAGATCATCGCGGGTACGGGCACGATCGACGACGAGGGCGGCGTGGGACCGATCGGCGGCATCCCGCAGAAGCTCGTCGGCGCCAAGGACGCGGGTGCGCAGCTCTTCCTGGTGCCGGCCGACAACTGCGCCGAGGCGCTGCGCAACGCCGTGCCGGGCCTGCCCATGGCCCGGGTCGCCACGGTCGACGACGCGCTGGCCGCGCTGCAGGCTTTCATCTCCGGGGGTACGCCCCGGCCGTGCACCGCGTCATGAGATATCCACAGCCACCCGGAGCCGAACGGCCCCGCACCCTAGAGTGAAGAACCGGTCCTGAGACTTTTGTGGGGTTCACGTTGGTCATGCGTAACAGTCCTCTGCCGAGGATGAGCCGGCGCGGTCGCGTGACCGTCGGCGTCCTCGTCGGGGTTTTCCTCCTTTTCACGTTGCTGGGCTGGGGCATCGACGCGTATACCGACTACCTGTGGTTCGACGAGGTCGACTTCACGGGTGTCTACTCCGGCGTCCTGCTGACCCGCCTCCTGCTCTTCCTCGCGATCGGTCTCGCCATGGCGCTGATCCTCGCGGCGAACCTCTACCTCGCCTACCGGCTGCGCCCGCTGCTGCGCCCGCACTCGGCCGAGCAGGCGACCCTCGAGCGCTACCGCATGGTGATCCAGCCGCGCCTGGGCACCTGGATCACCGTGGTCGCGGTGGTCATCGGCTTCTTCGCGGGCCTCTCCGCCCAGGGCCGCTGGAAGGACTGGATGCTCTTCCAGAACTCCCAGTCGTTCGGGGTGCGGGATCCGCAGTTCAACGTGGACGTGGGCTTCTACGTCTTCGACTACCCGCTGATGCGCTATCTGCTCGGGGTGGGCTTCACCGCGGTCGTGCTGTCGGTGATCGGCGCGCTCGCCGTGCACTACATCTTCGGCGGCGTGCGGCTGCAGGGCGTCGGTGACCGGATGACCTCGGCGGCGCGCGCCCACCTGACCACCCTGGTGGCGATCTTCGTGCTGCTCAAGGCGGTCGCCTACATCCTCGACCGGCGCGCGCTGCTGCTGGAGCAGCACGTCTCGCCCGGCCTCTACGGCGCCGGCTACACCGACGTGAACGCGCTCCTGCCGGCCAAGGAGATCCTGGCGTACATCTCGATCGTGGTGGCCATCGCGATCATCGTGTTCTCCAACGCCGTCATGCGGAACCTGGTCTGGCCCGGCGTCTCGCTGGCGCTGCTGGCGATCTCCGCGGTGGCGATCGGCGGCATCTACCCGCTGGCCGTGCAGAATTTCCAGGTCCAGCCGAGCCTGGCGGACAAGGAAGCGCCCTACATCAAGCGCTCGATCGAGGCCACCCGGGCCGCGTTCGGGCTCAGCGCCACGGAGGTGCGGCCCTACGCGGCGGCCAGCACCGTGCCGCCGGCCACGCTGGCCGACAACCCGAGCGCCCAGGCGGTGCGCCTCATCGACCCGCAGCTGGTGTCCCAGGCGTACACCCAGCAGCAGCAGGTGCGCGGCTTCTACGACTTCGGCCCCAAGCTGGACGTCGACCGCTACACCGTCGCCGACAAGACCCAGGACTACGTCGTCGGCGTCCGGGAGATCAACGACCAGGCGCTGACCGAGCAGCAGCAGAACTGGCTGAACCGGCACACGGTCTTCACCCACGGGTACGGGATGGTCGCCGCGCCCGCCAACCGGGTGGTCTGTGGCGGCCTGCCCTACTTCGTCTCCGGGTTCCTCGGCGACGACCAGCAGCCCGGCTGCGCCTCGGACACCGAGCAGATCAAGGTCGACCAGCCGCGGATCTACTTCGGCGAGCAGTCCACCGAGTATGCGATCGTCGGGCAGACCGACGACACGCGGAAGGTCGAGTTCGACCGGCCGCAGCCGAACGACAAGAACGCCGAGGAGCGCTACACGTACGCCGGCGAGGGCGGTGTGCCGATCGGCTCCTTCTTCCGCCGGCTCGTCTTCGCGATCAAGAACACCGAGAGCAACTTCCTGCTCTCGGACGCGGTGAACGACTCGTCGCGGCTGATGTACGTCCGGGACCCCCGCTCGCGGGTGGAGAAGGTCGCGCCGTTCCTGACCATCGACGGCGACCCGTACCCGGCCGTGGTCGACGGGCGGATCAAGTGGATCCTCGACGGGTACACGACCGCGGCGACGTACCCCTACGCCCAGCGGATCAACCTGCAGGAGGAGACGCAGGACGAGCTCACCAACCGGGGCACGTTCGCGCTCGCCCGCGACAACATCAACTACATGCGCAACGCGGTCAAGGCGACCGTCGACGCGTACGACGGCACCGTCACGCTCTACGAGTTCGACGACAAGGACCCGATCCTCAAGGCGTGGAACCAGGCGTTCGGCGGCAAGCTCATCACGCCGAAGGCGCAGACGCCGGCGGCGCTGCAGGCGCACTTCCGCTACCCCGCGGACATGTTCAAGGTGCAGCGCAACCTGCTGGCCCGGTTCCACGTGACCGATCCGGCGACGTACTTCTCCGGCCAGGACTTCTGGCAGGTGCCGAACGCGCCGGACAACCCGGACCAGCCGGTCAAGCAGCCGCCCTACTACCTCAACGTGCAGCTGCCCGGGCAGGACGGCACCCGCTTCCAGCTCACCTCGGCGGTCACGCCGAACGGCCGGGACAACCTCGCCGCCCTGATCTCCGGGTCGTACGTGGACGGCGAACCGAAGCTGGAAGTGCTCGAACTGCCGGACCAGACGGCCATCCAGGGACCGGTGCAGGTCCACCAGCGGATGACCAACAACGCCACGGTGAGATCCGAGCTCACCCTGTTGTCCAACAGCAACCAGTCCCAGGTGCTGTACGGCAACCTGATCTCGCTACCGGTCGGCGACGGCATGCTCTACGTCGAACCGGTGTACGTGAAGAGCGGGCAGCAGGACGCCGTGCCGCTGCTGCAGAAGGTGCTGATGTCGTACGGCGACGGCGGCACGTACGTCGTCCTGGCGGACAACCTCGAGGCGGGCCTCAAGCAGCTCGTGGCGCAGGGCAAGAACCAGCCGCCTCCCGCCACGACACCGGGCAACACCGGCACCCCGCCGGCCGGCGGCACCTCGCCGCCGGGGCTGACCGGGCAGCTCGCCCAGGCGGCGGCGGCCCTGGACAAGGCCATCGCGGACGTGAAGGCAGCCCAGCAGTCCGGCGACTTCGCCAAGTACGGGCAGGCGCTGCAGGCCCTGGACACGGCGATGACCAACTTCAAGAACGCGCAGAAGGCGGCCGGCACCCCGGCGGCGCCCCCGGCGGGGTCCTCGGCGCCGCCGTCCGCCCCGGCCTCGGCACCTCCGGCGTCGGCGCCCGCTCCCACACCCAGCGGCGGCTGACGCGACGTAGGCACGACGGACAGCGGCCCGCCCGGCTCACGGGCGGGCCGCTGTCGTATGCCGCGCCGGCGGTTGCCGTGCCGGCCGCTGGCACGCCGCGCCGGCGGCTGCTAGTGCCGTGCCGGCGGCTGGCGTGCCGGCGGCTGGCGTGCTGGCGGCTGGCGTGCTGGCGGCTGCCGAGGAGCCGCGATGTGGTGAGCGTTACGGGGGGTCGCTTTGCGGGTGCCGGGGGGCTCGCGCTAGGGTGGAGAAACCGACGCGGGGTGGAGCAGCTCGGTAGCTCGCTGGGCTCATAACCCAGAGGTCGCAGGTTCAAATCCTGTCCCCGCTACTAGCGTTATCGCAGGTCAGGACGCGGTTCCCTACACCAGGGGGCCGCGTTTCGACGTTTCGGAGGCCAGCGGCCCACCGCACCCCCTGTCGTGGTCTCCGGGGGTGCGATGGCAGGTGGCCCCGCTCGGACCGGGTCCGTCAGCAGGTCCGCGAGTCCTTGATCTTGATCTTGTCGACGACGCCGTAGACGGTGGCGTCCATCTCGCCCGACGGCTGCAGGCAGGTGGTGCGGCCGGTGGTGAAGTGCAGCAGCGCCCCGTCGTCGTGGCGGGTGTTCACCACGACCTTCGCGCCCCGGCTGCACGGGCCCAAAATTCTGCCAGGGGCCGGAGTCGCGGTAGGCGGCCGTGGGCCGCTCGGCCAGGTAGTCGTCGTGGGTCTTGCAGAAGCAGACGCGCGGATAATCGCAGCCGGCGATGGAGTCGTCCTGCTGGTCCGGCTCATGCAGGTCCTCCTGGTGTCCTCTCGATGCCTGCTCCGCCGCGGCGAGGCGCCCTCATCCTCGGACGGGGCGTCGGCGCGGGCCTAGCCGGTTGGGACGCCTGGGACGCCGGGATGCCCGGGCCGCCGCCGTGAGCAGCGGCGCACCGCGCGTCGTGGGATGAGAACTGGGTGGCCGGCGTGTCGGGACCGGTTTCCGGTACGCGGGAAGACGGAGACCGCGGCGGCGTCATGCGACGCCACCGCGGTCTCCGCTACAGCACCATCGGCCTCAGCCGCGGGCATCTCCGTCCGGCGTGGCTGGACCCGTCATCTCGGCGCACTTGAGCAGGACGTCCCTGGCGGACCGGTAGTTCTCCGGGGGCGCCCCGAGCCGGACGAGGTTGTCGAAGAAGCTGACGCCCGCCGTGCACAGCGCGCGGATCAGCTCGTCCGCCGGTGCGACGGCTCTCCGCCGCTCGTCGCCGGTCTCGCACGCGATCTCCATCATCGCGCCGCCCTTCCGGACCAGCCGCAGCGTGACCGGCTGGTCCGGGAAGGAGGTCTCGGCCTGCGGGTCACCCGCGCACATCCGGTCGACCAGGGTGGCCACGTACGACCACAGATCCGCGATGTCGTCCCACTCCGCGGCGGTGACGATCGGCGTTCCCCCGACGGTGATCTCGATGACGCCGTCCACCGAGTGCCAGCGCCGCTTTCCCGGGGCCAGCGCCTCCACCTCGACGAGGCGGCCGCGGGAACCCGACATGAGCAGTGAGCGAATCGACACCACGCCGTACCCTCCTTCGGATCACATCGGGTAGAACTGCCCGATCTTGCCGTCAGGACGCATGCCCAACTTGAACCTCATGCCGTTGACCTCGCCCTCGAACTGCGAGTTCCCGCCCTTTTCGAGGTACCGGCGGATCGCTCCGGAATTCTGCCGCACGACGCTTCCCACGTAGTTGGACACGTCGTCGACCGTCGTGCCGCGCGGGAAGAAGGTCTGCGCCTGCTTCCGGGAGCCGTCCCAGTAGTCGGTCATGTGGCGGTTCATGATGTGCACCATCCGCTCGTTCGTGAGCAGGACCGGGCGGCCACCACCGAGGTCGTAGCCCTTCGGCTTCCACCCGCCCGAGCGCAGTGCGCTGCGGGCCTTCTGCGGAGCGGCCTTGTCGGTCGGCGGCCGGACCTCACACGCTTCGCCGTCGTTGTGCACCAGGAGCGTCTGGCGTCCGGCCACCACGTAGTACGTGTGAATGCCGGCGACGGTGAGGTTGTGCACGCGCGTCTCGGCGTCGCGGTAGCTGACGGCGGAGATCAGCGCGTACGTGCCGGCGCTGGTCCGAAGCCACTGGCCGTCGGACAGGTCCGCGGCGTCGACCCACCGGGAGAGCGCGGGCACCCAGAAAGGGTGCTCGTCGGTCGCGGTGATGGTGGCCGTCGCACCACCCGGCACGCCGTCGGCGTCGATGGTGAGGTCGACCAGCTTCTTGGCGCCGGCACCGGTGATGGTGGCCGTCACCCGCCTACCCGCCGTGATCCCGGTCAGGGGATCCGTGGCCAGGACCCGGTCGCCGATCCTCAGCTTCTCGATCGCCCGGGTTCTGCCGTCGGCCAGCACCACCCGCGTGCCGGGCGTGAAGCTGTTCGGGGCCTTGCATCCCTTGGCGAGAAGCGTCTTGGCCTTGTCGAGGAGCTTCTGCGCCTTCTTGCGCGCCTCGTTGGTCCGCAGGAAGAACTTGGTGATCTTCCAGCCGAACTTGGCGAGGTCCGCCAGGAAGCCGAAGAGGCGCTTCGCCGGTATGAAGTTCGAGGCCGCGTACGCGCAGGCCAGCACCTCCGCCTTGCGGATGCAGTCCTCGATGTCCTGGATGCCGGTCAGATCCTTGACGAGCTGCGGAGCTTCCGCCTTGAGGAAGTCCCAGAAGCTCTCGCCCGCCTCGGCCTGCAGCTTCTTGAGCTCCGCCTGCTCCTCGGGGCTCAGCTCGGCCAGCTCGTCCGGGGTGGCCGCGAGCTGGGTGGCCGCGTCGGCGAACTTCCGCGCCTCGTCCTCACGCTCCTGCTGCCGGTCGGCCTCCGCCGCGCGCTCGTACGCCTTCTGCGCGTCGATGGAGTGTTGCAGCGCACTCGCGGCCGCTGCGGCGGCGCTGTCGGCGTGACTCTGCGCGCTGTCGGCCGCGTCCTTGGCGGCCTGGGCGTCGGCCTCGGCGCGGTCGGCGGCGGCGTTCGCGGCGGCGGCCTCGTTCTCCGCCGCGGTGGCGGACCTGTCCGCGGCGTCCGCCTCGGCCTGGGCCTCCTGCGCCGCCCGCCCGGCGATCGCCGCGTCGTTGGCGGCCTCGTTCGCGGCCTGGCGGGCCGCGGCGGCGTCGGCGCGGGCCTGGGCGTCCGCCTTGGCCGCGCTGGCCGCGGCGGCCCGGGCGGCCGCGCCGTCGGCGGCGGCCTGGGCGGCGTACCGCTTGGCCTCGGCCGCCGAGCGGGCCGCGTCGGCCGCGGACCGGGCGGCCTGGGCCGCGGCCGCGTACGCGGGCTTGACCTGCTCGTTCGCCGTCCGTGCGGCGGCCTCGGCCCGCTCTGCGGCCTTGACGGCCTCGGCGGCGCGGGCCTCCGCGGCGGCGGCCTGTTCCTCGCCGATGCTCTTGGCCTGCTCCGCGACCTGCTTGGCGAAGTCGGCGTCGATGTCGGCGCCGGTGAACGGCGACACCAGGCCGATCGCGGCGTTGTGCGGCTCGGCGATGCCCGCCGACGACTCCCGGGCCGCGGACGCCGCGGCGATCGCGATGTCGGCCTGCGCGGCCGCCGTCACCGCCTCGGTCGTGGCGGCCTGAGCCTCGTCCTTGGTGCGGTCGGCCGACCACAGAGCGCGGACCGCCTCGTCGGCGGCCTGCTCGGCCAGCCTCGTCGCCGCGTCCGCGGCCCGGGCCGCGGCGATCTCCTGCGCGGTGGCCGCCGCCGCCTTGGCGTCGGCGCGGACGCGGGCCGCGTGGGTGGCCTTCGCGGCCGCCTCGGCCTTGTCCGCCGCCGCGTCCGCGGCGCGTGCTGCCGCCCGGGCCCGCTCCGCCGCCGCCCAGGCACGGTCCGCTGCGTACTGCGCCTGGGTCGCCGCCGCACGGGCGTTCGCGGCAGCACCGGAGGCGGTGTTCGCATATCCGCGGGCGCTCTTCGCGGCGCCGTCCGCGACACCGAACTCCTGGTCCGCCGCGTCCGCGGCAGCCTGCGCGTCCTTGCGGCTCTGGTCGGTGTCGGCGTAGGCGACGGCCGCGCGCGCGGCCTGCCGCTTGGCCTCCGCCGTCTGCCGGGCCCGTTCCGCCGCGGCCGCCGCGTTACTGGCCTGCGCGGCGTCGTTCTCCTTGTCCCACGCCCTGTCGTCGGCGGCACTCGCAGCGGATTCCGCGGCCTCGGCACGCTGGCGGGCGCCGTTCGCGATCGCGGCCTGGGCGTCGGCGTTGGCGCGGGCGTTGCGGGCGGCCGCGGCCTGCCGGTCCGCCTCGGCGCGGTGCCGGGCGGCGTTGGCGCGCTCGGCCTCGGCGATCTGCCGCTGCCGCTTGGCCTCGGCCGCCTTCGCCTCGGCGATCTGCCGCTGCTGCCGGGCCTTCTCCGCACCGGCCCAGGCCTTGGCCTCGGCCGCCTGCGCCTGCTCCCGTGCCTTCTTCGCCCGCGCCGCCGCCGTCTTGGCCGCGGCGGCCTGCTTCGCCGCTGCCGCGGCGAGCTTCGCCGCCGACTGGGCGTGCTGCTCGGCGTGCTGCCGCCACTTGATCGCCTGCTGCGCGTGCGCCTCGGCCCGAGCCTGGGCACCCTGGGCGTTGTTGGTGGCGATGGTCGCGTCGATGGCGTGCTGCGCGGTCTGCGTCGCGCCCACCGCGGCCTGGGCGGCCTCGCTCATTCCCTGGGCGATCAGCGACCATTCCGCACCGTACGTGAGGCCCGTCGCGTTCAGCTCGTCGGCGGCGCTGGTCGCGATGGCCGCGGAGTTCCTCGCCTGCTCGGCGGCGGCCTGGGCGGCCCGGAGCTCGTTGGCCGTCTGCGCCTTCGCCGCGTCCAGCTCGGTGGCCTTGGCTGCCACCGTGCCGCCGCCGGCCAGGACGCGCTGGGCATGGCGGGCGGCGTTGGCCGCGCCGGCCATCGCGTTCGACGCCCGCTGGAGTGCCCGGACTCCGTCACCGTGCGCGGCCAGCAGGCGGGTGCGCGCCTTGGACGCCTGCTCCGCCCGCTTCGCCAGATCGGAGAGCTCCTCGGCGGCCTTGTTACGCGCTTCCAGGTCCTTCAGGTACCGCTCGCGCTCCTCGGCGTCGGCCTTGGCCGCGGCCGCATAGCCGGTGTTCCAGAAGGCCGCCACCGCCGCGTCGTCGCCCGCCAGCGCCTGCTCGGCGGCCGCCTTGAGCTGCGACTCCGCCGGTGCCGCCGCGGCGAACACCCGCAGCCGCTCGCGGAGCTGGGCGGCGCGCTCCTTGACGCCGGACGCGACCTTCTCGTCCTGCGCCCGCGCGATGTCCGCGCCGTACGCCAGGAAGGCCTCGCGGTCGCCGTCGGTGCCGGCCAGCACCCGCTGCACCTCGGCGTTGAAGTGGGCACCGCCGGTGCCCGCCATCGCCTTGATCTTCGTGAGGTTCTCCGCCGCGACCTGCTTCCTGCGGGCGGCGATCTGCGTCTCCAGCTGGCGCTTCTCCACCGTGGCGAACTTCATGATCGCCTGCGGGTCCGCCGAGGCCAGGGCCGCGATGGCCGCGTCGCGCACCTCGGCGTCCGGCGCCAGCGCGGCGACGTCGGCGACGGCCTTGCGCCACCGCTCCGCCGTGAGGTCCACGCCGGTCTGGCCGTTCCAGGCCTCCGTGACCAGCGGGGGTACGGGAATGGGTGTGGTGGTGACCGGGTCCTCGCGGAGCGGGCGCACGGCGGCCGACGCCGGCGGCACCGCCAGCCCGGAGCCGACCAGCACCGCCACCAGCGCCGTCAGGAGCACGGCGCGGGTGCGCTTGATAGATGTCGATGAATGATCCCGCGACCCACGCCGGACCGGGCGCCGCCGGGCGCCCGTGCTCGTCGTGGGCGCGAGCGCCGTCGCGCGCCAGCGCATGTTCAGTTCCCCCGTTGTCCTTGCGGAAAAATCGACCACATCGGAGCGTCGCTCGACGATGCAGGACGGTATGTAACCAGGGATGGCCCGCACGGTCCACACCGCTGGCCCGCCCGGCCGACGGATCGAAGGGCGGAACCTGGGACAACGTTCGCGAGATAGCTTCATCACAGGTCCCGGCGTTGAAGCGGGGGTCGTGCGGCCGCTAACGTACGCGGCTGATCCGGTCGCCCGCTGGCGATCGTCGATACACCAGCACGGGGGACCGAACTTCATGACACAGATCCACCGGGTGCGCGGCGCGCGGCCGCTGCTCGCGGCCGGCGTTGCGGCGGCCGTCCTGACCATCGGTATGCCGGCCATCGCGTACGCGGCACCGGCGCAGGGCCGGGTCCTGGCCGCAGCCTCCGCCGAGGCGCCGGCGACGTACGAGCAGAAGCTCGCGGTGGCCGTCAAGTTCGGCCGCGGCGACGACACCGCGCTGGTCGAGCTGGCCGACCGCGACTTCGTCGTCGCCATCTGGAACCACGTCAAGGCCGACCCGGCCCGGACCGAGGTGCGCGTCGCGGCCGAGGTCGCGTTCAGCGCCGACCCCGACGAGGTCGACGACGCGTGCCGCCGGTTCATCGTCACCGAGGTGTTCGCCGCCTTCGACCGCGACGTGGCGCGGGAGAAGCAGGAGGCCGACGCCAAGCGGCAGCGCGACCTCGCCCGCACCGCGGCCGCGGCCAGCATCGACGTCGTGGCCGACGCGGCGCTGTTGAACGGCACGGACGCCGACTTCGTCCGGCTGATCTGGGAGCGCGTGGCCGACGACGCCAAGTGGCCCAAGGTCAAGGCGGCGGCCCGGCAGGCCCGGGAGGGCGGCGACGAGGACCGGCAGCGGTTCATCGCGACCGGCATGGCCGAGGCGGCGAAGCAGGACGTCGACGACTGGATCGCCAAGGACCAGGAGAAGACCGAGGCGGAGAAGGCCGCGGCGCTGGCCCGCGCCGCGAAGAAGCTCGCCGCGAACCGGATCGGGCTGACCGTCACCGACGAGCTGCTCGACCTTCCGGACCGGGACTTCATCATCAAGGTCTGGAACCACGGCCCGGACGGCAGCGAGGTGCAGGCCGCGGCGATCGCCGCGACCCGCAGCCTCGACCCGAAGGTCTGGAAGGAGTTCATCGACTCCGGCGTCCACCAGGCCAAGGACCGCGACATCCAGATCGCGCTCGACCGCAAGTACCAGGCCGACAAGGCGCTGGCGGAGCGGCTCAAGGCGACCGCCACCGCGAACAAGGACCTCAACCTGGCGTACTGGACCGGCAAGGCGCTCGCCGGTACGCCGACCGAGCTCGACGCCTTCCTCCGCGTCGGCCAGTACGACCTGGACCTGGTCACCAGCTTCGCCGACGGCGAGGTGCAGCCGAGCTGGTCCAACACCGCGGCCTGGAAGAACGCCGTGGTCAACGTGGGTGGTATCTGCTGCGGGCTCAAGGGGCCGGAGCTCGGCCGCCGGACGACGGAGCCCGGGCACACCGGCAAGCAGGCGCTGATGTACTCCGGCATGGACAACGACAAGACCAAGTCGTACGCCTACCTCAAGGTGATGCCGCTGAGCCGGATCACCGTGAAGCCGACCACCCGGCTGAGCTACTGGATCTTCCCGCAGGCGAACACGGTGCGTCCCGAGGTGAAGCCCGCCAACAGCACCTGCGTGGCGATCGACCTGCTGTTCAGCGACGGCAAGAACCTGCGGGACAGCGGCGTCAAGGACGCCAAGGGCAACCGGGCGCACCCGCTGCACCAGTGCAAGAAGCTGAAGGCCGGCCAGTGGAACGAGGTCGTCGTGCCGCTGGGCCCGACCCTCAACGGCAAGAAGATCACGCTGCTGTCGGTGGGCTACGACCAGCCGGCGGGCACGGGCGGCTACCGCGGCCTCATCGACGACGTGAAGATCGCCGACTGACGGTTCGGGTCGCATCGGTGACACCGTGATCGCGGATCCGCCCCTACCCTCGCTTGTGGACTCGACGGGTCCGTACCGGCGAACGGGGAGGAACTGTGAGATCTAGGCGCGTACGCGTGCTTGCCGTCATGGCCGCTGCCATTGCCGGGGCGGCGCCGGCCGCACAGCCGGCCGCCGCCTCGGCCGCCGTGGCTGAGCCGGCCGCCGCCTCGGCGCGCGCGGCGGCCGGGGCATCGGCCCTGCGCTTCACGGAGATATCGTTCAACACCGCTCGTGTCGACGTCACCGCGGGACCGGCCGACGTCGTGCTCACCGTGGACATGACCGACACCCACCCCACCGCGGTGGAGATCATGGGTACGGCCGAGTTCCGGCAGTTCGCCGGGGCCACGCCGGTCGGCCAGCCCTGGAAGATCCCGTTCGACGCGGTGCTGACCGGTACGGCCCCGGCTCGCAGCGCCACGGCCAGCATCTACTTCCGCGTGCCGCAGTACGGTGCGACGGCTCAGGCGGCCTGGCGCGTCACCAAGATCACCGCGCACGACGGCTACGGCAACGAGAGCGCCGCGAAGAACCCGGCGCGGCTGGCCGTCGACCAGCTGGTGGACGGCGCCGGGCCGGTTCTCGACGGGATCGCCCTGGCCCCCGGCCAGCCGGCCGAGGTCGTCGACCCGGGCACCGGCGTGACGGTGGACTACCGCGTCACCGTCAGCGACCTGCAGGCCGGCTTCTGGACGGGACGGCTCGTCCTGACCGGCCCGGACGGCCTCCGGATCGGTACGCCGTTCGCCATCGCCTTCGACGGCCGGCATCTGACCTGCGGCACCGCCAGCCTCATCGACGACATCCACGACCGCGTCGAGTGTGCCGTGCCGGTCGTCATCCCGGCGGGCACCCCGGCGGGCCGCTGGACCGTCACCCGGGTGACGCTGACCGACCAGGCCGACAACAGCCTGGCCGTCTCCCACCCGGACGGCCCGGCCGTGTCGGTGACGCGGGGCTGACGCGGCCGCGGACGGCTCAACCGGCCGCCGAGCGGGGGACGCCCATCGGGTTGGGATACGGGAGGAACACCCCGACCGCGCCGGCCATCGGGGTCAGGAGGTGTGCCAGCCGGGTCTGGTCGCCGGGGCTCAGTGCGGTCCAGGGCTGTGCGGCGAGCCGGTCGGTGCGCTCCTCGACGGCTGCGTGCGCGGTCTGTCCCTCGGCGGTCGGCCGCCCGTCGGCGTCCAGCCAGCCGCGGGCGAGCAGGGCGCGGACCGCGTCGTCCCATTCGCCGTCGGTCCAGCCCCGGTTGGGCTGCAACTGCTCCCGGCCGCCGTAGAGGGCGTCCCGCAGGGCCAGCGCCTGGCAGCCGCTCAGCTCGGCGCCGACCAGGGCCGCGATGTGCCCGTCGCCCCGGTGCTCACGCAGCAGCGTGGCGGCGTGCCACAGACGGGCGAGCGCGTCGGCCGGGCGGGGCAGGGCGGCATTGGCCGCGCCCAGCGCGCGGCCGTCGGTCACCGCCGCCCCGGCCGCGGTCTCCAGCAGGTCGGCCGCCTCCGCCCAGCGTGCGGGCTCGTCGGGCAGGACCGACCGCAGTGCGGCCACCGCGCCGTCGAGGCGGGCCGTCAGAGCCTGTTCCGGCGAGGTTCGCTGCCACACGTCGGGCAGGGCGCGGGCCACCATGGCGGGTGCGAAGGAGAAGAACAGAGCGGTGACCGGGGCCGGTGTCACCGCGCCGAGGGGAGCGGCCCGTCCGGCGAAGTATCCCCGCCAGAATCCTCGCAGGCCGGCGCCCTCGAATGCGGCACGGGCGCGGGGTGCGAAGTAGGTGACCGCGTGCAGCGGCTCGAACAACTGCCACAGGCGCCGCGCCAGGGGCTCGATGGACATCCGGCGATCTTATCGAGGCCGATGCCCGATGGTGTATCCGAGCGCGGAGGACCCCGGCTGGGCGCGCTCGTGGAGCGCCACCCACCCGGGGTCCGGCGACGGGTACGTCAGAGGACGGTGGCCGTCGCGACGACCTTTCCTCGGCGCGCCTGGCGGGGATCGCCGTAGCGGACCTCGGTGCTGCCGGAGTCGAGCTGGAACTGGGCCTGGGTCCAGCTGGTCACCGTCTCGAACAGCATGTCGCCGCCCACGAGGAAGCCACCTTCCTGCTGGCCGGTGGCGGGGTTGTAGCGGTAGTACACGCCCCCGCTGGGAACCTGCGGCCGCTTGGCCACCTTGAGCACGGAGACGGTGCCGCCGCCGATGCTGGGCTGGGTGCCGAGCTCGAGGTTGGTCACCCGATAGCGGGTGACGGTCTGCTCGGCGTACACGCCGGCGGTGGCCGGCTCGTCGACGTTGCCGAAGCGCACCTGGGTGGTGCTGGTGCGGGGCTGGAACTCCATCATGGTCCAGTCGGGCGTGCTGTGGATCATGATGTCGCCCTGGTAGATGAAGTCGACGACCTCACCGGTCTTCGGGTCGAACAGGAAATACTCCCCGGTCCCGCTGTCCGCCGGCGACTGGAGCTTGAGGACCTTCACCGTGCCGCTCGGCCAGGTGGGCTGCGTGGCCCAGGCGAGATTCCACAGCCTCGTCTCGGTGATCGTCGAGGACGAGGCGGCGGCGGTCGCCGCCGCGGCCTCGGAGTGGGCACGAGGAGCGGCGGCGGCCGCCGTGCTCGTTCCCACGGCGCCGGCCGCGACGCACAGCGCCACCATCGCTGCGCCGAGGCCGGTGCGGAGCTTACGACGATTCACGAATTCCTCCTGACAAAGGATAGAAGCATGGAAATTCTTCTTGCCCAGGCGAGGAGTTATCGTAGCCTCTCGCGCACGCGCGCGATATATGCGAATTATTGACGCAATTGAAGTTTGTGACTATGGCGGCGCGAATGGTGCTCGCCTTTTCGCGCCGGGGATCAGGCCCGGACCCGGGTGGGGCGGCTCGCCGGGGAGAAGCGGGAGGCGCCGCTGTTGCCCGCTGCCCGCCGGGCGGCGGGACTCACCCGTACGGGTGAACCTGCGACCGGCGCCGGGCGCGAGGCCTGCCGGGCGGGCGGGAGCGACCGCGGTCCCACACCCGCGGCGGCCGCCACCGCCGGCAGGTGTGGGACCGGGGCCGGCGGCGCCGCAGGAGGAGCGCCGCCGGGACCGAGGGGCTGGAGGGGCCGCGTGCCGGTACGCCGCACCAGGCGTACATGCAGGAGCAACAGCAGAAGCAGGCCCGCCGAGACGCCGGCGAGCGCCAGGAGGACTGCCGTGATCGTTGTCTGCTCCACGGTGTCACGACCTTTCCGGCCATTGGTTATCCAGCCAACGACGTTAGCATCAGTCGGCCCTTCAACCAATGTGTCGGGTCGTCCTTCCCCCGGCCTATGCTTCACGAATGAGCTTCGGCGGCTACCTGAAGGAAGCCATCCACGCCGCCCGGTTTCCGACGCCCACGCACTTCGCCCGGACGGTCGGCATGGACCCCTCCGTCGTGCTGCGCTGGCTGAGCGGGGAGCAGCGGCCCACCATCCGGTCCATCGAGCGGATAGCGCCGGTGCTGGGCAAGAGCATCAACGACCTGGTGCTGGCGGCGTACCCGGATCGGCTTGCCGGACCGGCCCCCCAGCCGGTGCCGCCCACCCACCCGCTGGTGCACGAGCTGGCCCGGATGCTGGCCGACGACTCGCCCATCCCGGCGGCCGACCGGCGGGCGCTGGAGACCGTTCTCGATCGGATGATCGATCCGTACCGGAAGGCGCTCAGGCGGAGGCGCTCCGCGTGACTGTAATTAGCGTCACGCCGAATTACTCCGTAATCTCGGCTGCATGACTACGAGGGTCGGAGCCGATCACGGGCCAGCCGTGAATGGACTTCACTTTCAGATGAGTAGGTTGCTCATCGGAGCCCTCATCGTGGCGATCGCCTCGACCGGGGCACTGGTGATCACGGCCATCGTGGGCTTCCCTGAGCGACCGGGTCCGCCGCCGGGCATCCCCGGACTGCCCCCCGGCCCGCCGCCCCAGGTGCGCAGTATGGCCGTGCTGGTGGTCCTCACCGGAATCTTCGTGCTCGCCTGGCTCGCGGTGCTGGTGGCCGTCGCCCGCGACCAGATCCTGCGGCGCCTCGGCGCCGCGGCCGAGGCGCCCGCCGGGACGGAGCAGATCAAGGAACTGCTGACCGAGGTCCGGGCCCAGCTCGCGGCCGACCGCGAAAGCGAGTGGCAGGTCGTCCTCGAGCGGCTCGCGGAGTACGGCGAGCAACGCGAGACCGACGGCTACCTCAACGCCATGCGCGCGGCGGCCGGCGACCAGCAGAGCGAGGCGAACGTCCGTGCGCTGCGCCGTCCGCCCGCTCCGCGATAGGTCACTTCCGGGCCGGGGTGCGCCGGGTGGCCGGGCGGTTGAGCGGGAACGGCACCGTCTCGCGGATGCTGTGCCCGGTCAGCAGCATGATGAGCCGGTCGACGCCCAGCCCGAGACCGCCGGTGGGCGGCATGGCGTACTCCAGGGCCTGCAGGAAGTCCTCGTCGAGCTGCATGGCCTCCGGGTCACCGCCGGCCGCGCGCAGCGACTGCGCGGTGAGCCGGCGGCGCTGCTCCACGGGATCGACCAGCTCGGTGTACGCCGTGCCCAGCTCCATGCCGAACGCGACCAGGTCCCAGCGCTCGGCGAGGCGCGGCTCGTCGCGGTGTGCCCGGGTCAGCGGCGAGACCTCGGTCGGGAAGTCGGTGTAGAAGGTCGGCGCCTGGGTCTGCTTCTCCACCAGCTTCTCGTACATCTCCAGGACGATCTGCCCGGCGCTCCAGCCCGGCTGCAGTGCCACACCCGCCATCGTGGCCAGGCGCCGTAGCTCGGCGACGTCGGTGTCCGGACCGATCGCGTCCCCGACGGCTGTCGAGACCGCGTCGTGGACCGTCACGACCGGCCACGGAGTGTCCAGGTCGAACTCCACGCCGTCGCGACGGGCCACCGGGGCACCGTGCGCGGCCGTCGCCGCGGCCAGGATGAGATCGCGGGCGAGCGTACGCATGGAGGTGTAGTCGCCGTACGCCTCGTAGGCCTCCAGCATGCTGAACTCGGGGTTGTGGGTCGCGTCCACACCCTCGTTGCGGAAGTCGCGGCCCAGCTCGAAGACCTTCTCCATGCCGCCCACGGCCAGCCGCTTGAGGTAGAGCTCCGGCGCGATGCGCAGGTACAACGGCATGTCGTACGCGTTGCTGTGGGTGACGAACGGGCGGGCGTTGGCGCCGCCGTGCACCGGTTGCAGGATCGGCGTCTCCACCTCGAGGAAGTCGCGCCCGATCAGGGTGGTCCGCAGCGCGTGCACGGCGGCCGACCGGATCCGCAGCATGTCGCGGGCGGCCGGGCGCACGATCAGGTCGAGGTGGCGGCGCCGGCTCAGCATCTCCAGGTCCGCCAGCCCGCGGCGCTTGTCGGGCAGCGGGTGCAGGCACTTCGCGGTGATGGTCCACGAGTCGGCCAGCACGGAGAGCTCGCCCAGGCGCGAGGTGACGACCTCGCCGGTGACCCCGACGTGGTCGCCGAGGTCCACGCTCTTGCGCCACTGCCACAGCGGTTGCCGTCCCAGCCGGTCGACGGTCAGCATGACCTGCAGGTCGCCGCTCGCGTCGCGCAGCATGGCGAAGCACACGCCGCCGTGGTCGCGCTGCAGGACGAGGCGGCCGGCGACGGACACCCGCTGCCCCGTGGCGGTGTCCGGCGCCAGGCCCGCATGTGCCTCCCGGACCTCGCCGCAAGCGTGCGTACGCGCGAAGCCCGGCGGGTACGGATCGATGCCCTCCGCGCGCAGCACCGACAGCTTCGCCAGCCGGACCTGCGTCTGCTCACTCTGCACGACGGCCGGGGCGACGGCCGGCTCGGTCTCGGCCCCGGCGTCGAGGGGGACCCGGGGCAGGGGGATCCGCGGTTCCCCCGCCGCCGGCGTCGCCGCCTCGCTCTTCCCGCGCCGCAGCCGGGTCAGCGCGCGGGGCATCTCCACGAAGCCCTCCGCGACGGCCGACGCGAAGCCGACCTTCGCCAGGTCGCTGACGTCCTCGAAACAGAGGAAGCGGGGGATCCACTGTGGCTGGTACTTGATGTTCGAGCGATAGAGGGACTCCAGCTGGAACCAGCGCGACAGGAAGAGCAGCAGCCGCCGCCACGCCAGCAGCACCGGCCCGGCGCCGATGCGGGCGCCCTCCTCGAAGACGGCCCGGAACACGGCGAAGTTCAGCGACACCCGGGTCACGCCGAGCCGCGGCGCCTCCGCCATCAGGGCGGCCACCATGCACTCCACGAGACCGTTGTCGAGATTCCGGTCGCGGCGCATCAGGTCGAGCGACAGGCCGTCGCCGCCCCACGGTACGAAGGACAGCAGCGCCGCCTCGGCGCCGTTGCGGTCGAGCGCCTCCACCAGCACGCAGGCGCCGTCGGCCGGATCGCCGAGCCGGCCGAGGGCCATCGAGAAGCCCCGCTCGGTCTCGGTGTCGCGCCAGCGCGCCGCCAGGAAGACGACGCGCTCCATCTCGGCGGCGGGAATGTCGCGGTGACGGCGGATGCGCACGGTGTAGCCGGCCCGCTCCACCCGGGCCACGGCCTGGCGCACCTGACGCATCTCCCGGCCCTCGAGGCTGAAGTCGGCGGGCCGCAGGATCGCCTCGTCGCCCAGCTTGAGCACCCGCATCCCGGCCCGCGCGTACGCGGTCGCGCCGGCCTCCCCGGCGCCCATGATGGCCGGCGTCCAGGCGTACTCCCGGGCCTCCTGGAGCCAGGCGACGATGGCCGCTCCCCACGCCGCCCGGTCGCCGATCGGGTCGCCGCTGGCCAGGCTCACCCCGCCCACCACGCGGTACGTCACGGCCGCCCGTCCCGACGGCGCGAAGATGACCTCCTTGTCGCGCCGGGTGGCGAAGTAGCCGAGTGAGTCGTCCTGACCGTACGCGTCGAGCAGGTCACGGACCCGGTGCTCCTCGTCGGCGTCCAGGGACGCGGCGGCGCGCTGGGAGCGCAGCAGCACCGCAACCGCAGTGATCAACGTCACTGCGCCGAAGAAGCCGAGCACCAGGTTGATCCAGCCGGGTGCCATGCCGCCCCGGTGCACGTTCAGGTCCAGAGCGCCGCCGGTGACCTGCTTGATCGCGTACCCGAGCTCGTGGTGGCCGGCGCGGCGCACCGAGCCCGGGAAGGCCGCCACGAGCCCCCAGCCGATCAGCGAGAAGACGGTGATCAGCCCCGCCACGGTGGCGAGGGCCTTCGGCAGGCTGGCGCGCTGCACCCGGGCGAAGAACTGCTGATGCGCGCACGCGAGCACGGTGAGTACGACCACGGTCACCACCAGGTTCCCGGCGAGGAACCACCAGAGCCTGATGGGTACGTGCGCCCAGGCGGGCGGCGAGTTCTCGATGCGCAGGAACAACAGCACCGCATCGGTCACCAGCTGCAGTCCGAAGTAGCCGGTGAGCAGCCAGAACGCCACTCGCTTGCGGTTGTTGACGCCGAAGGCGAGCATGGCCAGGAAGACCGCGTAGCCGAGGTTCGCCGGTGCGGGCATGAGCAAGGCGTCGACGAGCCGGCGCAGGGGCAGCACACGGGTGCCGAAGGCGGCACTGACGGCCGCCAGCGCGCACAGTACCGCGACGGCGAACAGGATCCGAGAGGCCACCTTGGGCACCGCCGCGCGCCAGTTCCGGCGCGGGGCCTCCGGTTCGCCGGGCGCTCGTTCGCCCAGCTCCCGTACCTTTTCCGCTGTCGCTTGCACCAGTTTCTCCGCCCGTGTGGTTCCGACGGGAGGCGACGATACGAGACGACCGCCACCCCGGCGGAAACCGCCTCACGGCTTCCACACATCGATCTGTGATGCTTCCGGCGAGCGGCCGGAACCTAACGGCATCCACACACGCGGTCCGCGATGCTGTCCGGCGGCCGGATGGACGGGGAGGCAGGACGATGGCGTGGAACTGCGGCGCGAGGCGAGCGCCCGAGCGGCCGGCATCGTCGTGAGCCTGACCGGAATCCCCCTGCTCGCGCTGGCGGGGCTGGCGGTGGCCGGCTTCGTCACGGCGACGGTCCTGCTCTGGTCCCGGTGCGGCCGCTGGCGCCTGCTGGTCCGCACCCTGGGCGTGCTCCTGATCGAGGTCGCGGTGGTGCTCTGCGTGGGGCTGGCGGTGAACCGCTCCGAGCAGTTCTATCCGTCCTGGGCGGCGCTGGCCGGCGACACCGGCACCACGACGACCACCGCCGCGACCCAGGCCGGCGAGCTGGACGGCTCCCTCGCGGCACGGTCCAGGCTGCAGTGGCATCCCGCCGGCCTGCCGCAGTGGAAACTGGCCGCGGCGCCGACGATGACGGTGCCGTCCGACTATTCCGCCGCGAGCAACGCGCCGTACCCGGTCCTGGTGGTCCTGGGTCCCGCCACCTCGGTCACGGCACCGGCGCCGGGAGTGGTGACGGTGACCTTGACCCCGACCCCGTCGACCACGGCCGAGGCTCTGCGCACCTTGGTCCCCGACCTGAGCCGGGCGGTCCGGGTGACGGCGAGCGGCTGGGCGGTCGTGGCCGGCAGGACGGAAGCCGCGCTCGCCGGTGACCTCGTCCGATCACTGCCGGCGCAGTTCCGTGCGCTGGCCTGGGCGCAGGAATCCGTCGCGGCCTTTCCCGGCGCGCTGGGCCGCATCCCGCCCGGGACCACCGTGGCGGCCGTACGCCCGACCGCGGCCGGCCGGTCCGCGAAGCCGCCGCCCGGCGTCACCTTCCTGACCGCCGCCCCGCCCAAGGCCTGGCCCACCGCGGTCACCTGGGCCACCCGCCAACTGAGCCCGCCGCTCGCGCCGCCCCTCCAGCTGCCCACAGGGAACGTCAAGTGAACCTCACCGGAACGCCACTGCTGATCGGCACGCTCGTGGCGGTGCTGCTGACGGCCGTACTGATCGCCGTGTCCTGGGAACGCGGCGGCCGGCTCCGGCCGGTGCTGCGCGGCGTCGGCGTGCTCGCCGCACTGCTGAGCGTCACCGCCGCGGCGCTGGTGCAGGTGAACCGGATGACCGAGGCGTTCACCCTGGAAGCCGCCTCGCAGCCCACGGCCGCGGGCGGCTCCTCGCCGGACGCGCCGGAGCCGGAGATCGACGCGGACCTCCCGCCCAAGGCCGCCACGGGCAGTCAGATCCGCAAGGTCACCGTCCCGGGAAAGGTCAGCCGCCTCAACCTGGTGATGTACGTGTACCTGCCCGCCGCCTACCGCACCGGCAAGGAGCGGTTCCCGGTGGTGCAGGCGCAGCACGGCTTCCCGGGAACCCCGCGCACCTGGCTGAAGAAGCTCGAGGTCAAGTCCATCCTGGACGCGGAGATCGCCGCCGGCCGGATGGCGCCCACGGTGGTGCTGTTCCCCTTCCAGACGCCGAGCCCGACGACTCTCGACACCGAATGCACGAACCTCGTCGGCGGGCCGCAGACCGAGACGTTCCTGACCGTCGACGTGCCGGCGTACGTGAAGGCGACGTTCCGGGTCCGCACCGACCGCGCCGGCTGGGGGCTCATCGGATATTCGGCGGGCGCCTACTGCGCGACCAGCCTGGCCCTGCGGCACCCCACCCGGTACGCGGCCGCCGCCAGCCTGTCCGGCCTGGCCGAACCGGGCATCACCGTCGGCGACGGCCTGGAGAAGACCGAACACAACATGGTGTGGCGGCTGCAACATCTTCCTCCGCCACCTGTGGCACTCTGGGTCGGGTGGGCGAACGACGAGACGAGAATCCGCCGCGACTCCGAGCGGATCGTCCGCGCCGCGCGACCCCCGCTCACGGTCACCACGGCCGTCCTGGAGCGCGGCGGGCACAGCCACGCCGTCTGGCGACAGATGCTGGGTCCCGCCTTCGACTGGCTCTCCTCCCACCTGGCCCGGCCGCTGCCCTGACCACGCTGGCGGCCCTGCTGCTGATGAGCGGATGCGGACCGCTGGGCATCGGCGGGATCGGCATGGAACCGGCGGCCACCGAGCCGAGGCGCCCCACCGTGGTCACCCTCGGCGACTCGGTGCCGGCCGGCACCGGCTGCGACTGCACCGCGTTCCCGGAGCTGTACGCCGAACGCCAGCACGCCGTCTCGACCAACCTGGCGGAGGCCGGGCTGACCTCGGCCGACGTCCGCGCCCAGCTGGACGATCCGGAGGTGCGCGACACCCTGCGGCAGGCCGACGAGGTGCTGCTCATGGTGGGCGCCAACGACGTGGCCGACCTGTTCACCGACCCGGAGGCCGTCACCACCGCGGCGACCGAGGTCCGCACCAACGTCCGGGCGACGGTCGACGCCATCCAGCGGATCCACCCCAGCACCGTGATCGTGCTCGGCTACTGGAACGTCGTCCGCGACGGCGAGGTGGGCGTCTCCGAGTACGGCGAGACCGGGGTGAAGGCATCCACCGAGACGACGGACGCCATCAACGACGCCCTCGCCGAGGCGGCCGAGGACGGCGGCGCCACCTACGTGTCCACCGGCCCGGCATTCCACGGACCGGACGGGGAGAAGGACCCGACCGCCCTGCTGGTCGCCGACGGCGACCACCCGGACGCCGCCGGCCACACGGCGATCGCCCAACTCATCCCGGCGCTACAGTCGGGTTCATGATCGTTGATGCGGCGCCGCTGTTCGTTGCCGCGGACGTGCACGGGCACCGCGCGGAGCTGCACGACGTACTGCGGGACGCGGGTCTGGTCGACGCCGCCGGTCGCTGGTCGGGCCGGGACGCCCGGCTGTGGTTCCTGGGCGACTACGTCGACCGCGGACCCGACGGCATCGGCGTCATCGCGGACGTCCAGCGGCTGACCGGTCAGGCCGCCGCGGCCGGCGGTGAGGTCGGTGCGCTGCTCGGCAACCACGAAGTGCAGCTGATGGCGGCCCACCTCTTCGGCACGGCGCCGGTACCCGGATGGGACGAGCCGGACGGTTTCCGAGGTGGCTGGGCCCGCTTCGGCGGCCGCGACGACGACCTGCGCCGGCTCACCGACACCCACGCCGCCTGGATCGTCTCCCGGCCGGCCATGGCCGTCGTCGACGATCACCTGCTGGTCCACTCCGACACCACCGCCTACCTGGAGTTCGGCGAGAGCGTGGCGGCCGTCAACGCGGCCGTCGCCGCCAGCTTCGCCGGCCGCGACATCCGCGGCTGGGCGGAGTTCTGCCGGCGGATGAGCGCCCGCGGCGCCTTCCGCGACAGCGAGACCGCGACGCCGGACGATCCGGTCGGCACGATGCTCCGGACGTACGGGGGGAGCATGCTGGTGCACGGGCACAGCACGCTGACCAAGTACTTCGGAGTCGCACCGGGGGAGGTGGCCGAGGGCGTGCGATACGCGGGAGGCCGCGTCCTCGCAATCGACGGCGGCGTGTACGAGGGCGGCCGGATCCTGCTCACCCGGCTTGTCTGATCCGCTCCGCAGGTCGGATCGACGTTATGGACGAGGGTATGGACGACGTTCGGAAAGATGCCAGTGAGTCCGAGTTGAGGAGTGCGGTTCTCGGCCTCGGGATGCTCTGCGAAGGGATCGACAATGCTTTTCGCGGGGCGATTCGAGCGGGGGGTTCCGAGGGTGCCGACGCGGCCAGTTTTCTGGCGGTGTATTCATCCGCCAAGCGACTCATCAAACTGATCAGGATGGCGCAAGGGACGCATCAACTCCGCGGGCGGGCTGCCGCGGAGGTCGATGGTGATGTGGACAATCAAGGATGCGCTGCTTGAGTTGGATGCCCTCCTGTGACCTCATGCCGGTAAATCCGGCTTACCGAGCTCGCTTGACGACGTTAGGGGAGCAGTCTTGGTTGGTTACGGCCATCATGGTCAGACGCCGCGCGTGGCGGAGGCCGAGGATCTGCAGCGACGCTTGCGGAGTCAGGTCGACCTTTCGAGTCGGCTCGAATCTCGTCCTCGGTCGGTAGTGGGTCTCGACGTCTCCTATGAGAAGGAGACGAACCGCGTGTGTGCGGCCGCCGTCGTGATCGAGCTGGAGACTCTCGAGGTGAGAGAGACGTCGCTCTGCTTCGGGGAGGCGGCGTTCCCGTACGTGCCCGGCCTGCTGGCGTTCCGGGAAGTGCCGATCCTGACGGAAGCGCTGGCGCGGCTTGCCAGTGACGTCGAGGTGCTGGTCTGTGACGGCTACGGGATCGCGCACCCGAGGCGATTCGGTCTGGCGTGCCATGTCGGCGTGGTGACGGGGTTGCCGTCCTTCGGTGTCGCCAAGACTCCGTTCACCGCCGGGTTCGTGGAGCCTGAGGCTGGGCGGGGGTCCTGGTCGCCGCTCTCCGAAGAGGGTGAGGTTCTTGGTCGTGCGCTGCGTACACAGAACGAGGTCAAGCCGGTCTTCGTGTCGGTCGGTCACCGGATAGGCCTGGACCAGGCGTGCGAGTTGACCCTGGCGCTGAGTCCGAGATACCGGATACCGGAGGCGGTTCGTCAGGCGGATATCGCGTCGAGGCGCGCTCTGCGCCTGCCCCGCTGATTGCTGTGGGACATGTGCCCAGAAGATCAGAAGCCCGGCTCCCTGAACGGGGCCGGGCTTCTGATCTGACTTCTTCGTAGCGGGGACAGGATTTGAACCTGCGACCTCTGGGTTATGAGCCCAGCGAGCTACCGAGCTGCTCCACCCCGCGTCGGCCTGGCAACGTTAGCACGACCGCCGCCGCCGTCGTCCGGTGGGCTTCGTCACCGGTGGTGTCCGGGCCGTTCTCACCTGCGGGAGTAGGCGCCCTCGAGGCGCCGTCAGCGGCGGAAGCGGGCCACGGTTTCCTGGATTGCCGGGCCCGTCGCCGACGCTGCCTGGGCCCAGGATTCGAACTCCAGGCTGGCGGCGAAGTCGGCCGTCGTCGCCGTGCGTACCGAGGTCTTGATGTCCCGGGCGAGGGCCGGGTCGAGGGCCGCCCAGCGGGCGGCGCGGTCGTGCGCCGCGGCCAGCGGGTCGTCGGCGAGGGTGCCGGCCAGGCCGAGGCGGACCGCTTCCGGGCCGTCGACGCTGCCTCCGTCGAGGAGGAGCTGCATCGCTCGTTCCGGCCCGAGCGCGCGGGTCAGAAACCAGGTGCAGCCGCCGCCCGGGTGCAGGCCGATCTTGGTGAAGGAGGCGATGAGGCGGGCGCCGGGGCCGACGATGCGGGTGTCGCAGGCCATGGCGAGGTTGAGGCCCGCGCCGACCGCCGGGCCGTGGACCGCGGCGATGGTGGGGATCGGCAGCGCCAGGACGCGCAGGAAGCTGTCGTAGACGCGGTGGAGGTCGGTGCGGATGTCGGCTACCGCGCGGCTGGTGTCGCCGAAGAGGGCCGGGAGGTCGGCGCCGGCGCAGAAGGCGGGGCCGGCGCCGGTGACGACCAGGGTGCGGGCGTGGGGGTCGGCGGCCACGGCGGCGATCGCTTCGGCCAGCTGGTCGCGGAGCTGCTCGTCGATGGCGTTGCGGCGGTCCGGGTCGTTGAGGGTCAGGGTCCAGCGGCCGTCGTCGGTGCGTTCTAGCAGGACCTTGCTCACGCTGAACCTCCTGGTTGTCATGCGGCGCCGGCCGAGAGTGCACGTGCGACGCCAGCCGAGGGTGGTCATGCGGCGACGGGCGAAGGTGGATCTTGTGGCGCCAGAGTCACCATAAGACGGCGCGGTGGATCTTGTGGCGCCAGAGTCACGATAAGACGGCGCGGTGGGCCTTGTGGCGGCGGCCGTCAGAAGACGACGCGGCCCCCGGCGGGGGATGCCGGGGGCCGCGTTCGGGGGGAGAGATCAGCAGTACGTGACGCCGGAGCCCTTGCCCCACTTGCAGGAGTCGATCGACTTGCCGGTGTTGGTACGCAGGTACGCGGTGTCGCCGGAGTTGTTCCAGACGTAGCCGGTCCGGTTCCAGTAGCGGTGCTGGGCGTCGGGCCGGCCGTTGGTGCCCTTGCCGGTGTGCACGTACGCGTACTTGCCGGCGCCGAGCCGGAAGTCGCTCGAGAAGGTGTAGACCTTGCCGGAGGCGTCGCGGATGGTCCAGCCCTTGAGGTTGATGGTCGCCTTGGTCTTGTTGGTCAGGCGGACCCACTCGCCGTTGAGGCTGCTGTTGCTGCCGCTGTCGGCGCCCGGCGAGTTGTACTGGATCTTCGTGAACTGGACGGCGCCCGCCTGGACCGACGGGGTCGCCGGCTTGGGCGCGGTCGGCGTCGTCGGGGTGGTGGGGGTGGTGGGGGTCGTGCCGCCGCCGGTGCCGCTGCCGTTGCCGACGTTGAGGGAGATGGTCGAGCTCGTGCCCCGCAGCAGGTTGTTGTCCGCGTCGGCGTCGATCACCACGCGGTAGGACTGGACGCCCGAGCCCTGGCCGGTCAGGGTGGTCGAGTAGGTGGCCGTCTCGCCCGACTGGACGGAGAAGCCGTCGGCGACCTCGCTCCAGGTGCCGCCGTTGTCGCGCTGCACGTGCACGTGCAGGCCGGGCTGGCCCGGGTCGGGCTCGACGTTGACGTTGACCGTGCCGTTGCTGGCGGTCATCTGCACCGACGGGACGATGCCCACGGCGACCGAGATGCGGTTCGACTCGACGCCGCCGGCCTTGACGTAGAAGCGGAAGCCGGAGTCCAGGTCCCGGGAGAGCGTCCAGCGGCCGGAGCTGTTGGCCGTGGTCGTGATGTAGGTGCCCGCGCCCCGCGTGTAGTCGGGGGACGGGTAGAAGTCGTTGAACTTGTACGCGGACTCGTACAGCTCCACGGTCGCACCCGCCGGGGCGGTGCCGGTGAGCGTGATCGGTCCGAAGCCCTGGCGGCTTGCCGGCGCCGAGATGGTGGGCGCGTCGGCGGCGGCCGCGGGGGCGGCGAGGCCGAGGGCGGCGACGCAGCCGAGGGCGGCGGCGACGGCCGTCTGGCGTGCACGCATCAGCAGAACTCCTTGCGCATTGAGGGGCGGTCACCGCAGCGTAATGACAATAACTGAGCGTAGTCACCCGTCCTGTCGGCCCTGGTTATTGGCCGGTTGGCTGAGCGTGGGGACGACGCTGAGTTACTTTGGGTCACTTAAGGAAGTTACCTGGCGTAACGGTACTATGCCGTGAATCGGTCACGGCTAGGGTGTCTTCCATGACCGAGCTGGTGTTGCGTGCCGACTGCGGCCGATGTGCCGGGCTGTGCTGCGTGGCGCCGGCCTTCGCGAAGTCGTCCGACTTTGCGATCGACAAGCCCGCGGGCCGGGCATGTCCCCACCTGCGCGACGACTTCCGCTGCGGAATCCACGACCGGCTGCCGCAGCGGGGGTTTCCCGGCTGCGTGGTCTTCGACTGCTTCGGCGCCGGTCAGCAGGTCACCCAGGTGACCTTCGGCGGCCGCGACTGGCGGGCCACGCCCGCCATCGCCGCCGGCATGTTCGCCGTCCTGCCGGTGATGCGCCAGCTTCACGAACTGCTCTGGTACGTGACCCAGGCGCTGGACCTGCCGGCCGCGCGCCGGCTGCACCCCCGGCTCGAGACGGCGCGGGAGGAGACCGTCGCCCTCACCGCCGGTACGCCGGACGAGCTGCTCGCGCTCGACCTGGACGCGTACCGGAGGAAGGTCAACCCCCTGCTGCAGAAGGCGAGCGAGCTGGCCCGGGCCGAGGCCGGCCCCCGCCGGGCCGACCATCGGGGCGCCAACCTCATCGGCCGCCGCATGCGAGGTGCGAAGCTGCGCGGGGCCAGCCTGCGCGGCGCGCTGCTGATCGGCGCGGACCTGCGCGAGGCCGATCTGCGGCTGGCCGACTTCACCGGCGCCGACCTGCGCGGCGCCGATCTGCGCGGGGCGGATCTGCGCGGCGCGCTGTTCCTCACCGAGTCCCAGCTCAAGGCGGCGGTGACCGACGGCCCCTAGGATGAAGCCGGTCGATCGGTCGAGTGCGGGAGCGTGTCGCCATGCGGGTTTCCGGCCTCGTCTGGGCCTTGACGGTCGCCGGCATCGTCGGCCTGGTCCTGTTCGACTTCTTCTTCCACGTACGCCGCGCGCACATCCCGTCGCTCAAGGAGGCCGGGATCTGGTCCGGGGTGTACGTCGGCCTCGCGATCGTGTTCGGCGTCGGCGTGCTCGTCCTGGGCGGCCGGGACATGGGCGCCGAGTACTTCGCCGGCTGGGTCACCGAGAAGGCGCTCTCGGTCGACAACCTGTTCGTCTTCCTGGTGCTGCTGGGCAGCTTCAAGGTCCCGCGGGCCGACCAGCAGAAGGTGCTGCTGTTCGGCATCGTCTTCTCGCTCGTGGCCCGGACCGGGTTCATCTTCCTGGGCGCGGCGCTGATCAACTCGTTCGCCTGGGTGTTCTACCTCTTCGGGCTGATCCTGCTGATCACGGCCGGCCACCTGTTCAAGGGGGAGGGCGAGCGCTCGCCCGACAACATCGTGATCCGGGTCGCCCGGCGCTACCTGCGCACCTCGGACACGTACGACGGCGACAAGCTGTTCACGGTCCAGGACGGCAAGCGGGTGATGACCCCGATGCTGCTGGTCATGGTCGCGATCGGCGGCACCGACATCCTGTTCGCCCTCGACTCCATCCCGGCCATCTTCGGCCTGACCCAGAGCGTCTACCTGGTCTTCACCGCCACCGCGTTCTCCCTGCTCGGCCTGCGGCAGCTCTACTTCCTGCTGGACGGGCTGCTGGACCGGCTCGTCTTCCTGTCGTACGGGCTGGCGGTGATCCTGGCCTTCATCGGCGTGAAGCTGGTCCTGCACGCGCTGCACGAGAACAACGTGCCGTTCATCAACGGCGGCGAGCACGTGGACGTGATCGAGATCAGCACCGTCATGTCGCTGAGCCTCATCGTCGGCGTGCTGGTCGTCACGGTGGCCGCGTCGCTGCTCAGCCCGAAGGGCCGGGCCCAGACGTACGTGGCCGCCGCGCGCCGGCACGCGGCGGAGTTCCTCGACATCGAGACCGACCCGCGGTACTGCGACGAGATCTACCACAAGCTGCTCGACGAGGAAGCCCACCTCAGGAGGCTGCCGGCGAAGTACCGGGCGCGGATCCGCGAGGAGCGGGAGCTGATGGAGCTGCTCCGCAAGGCGCACCGGGTGCACGACGAGCGCGTGGCCGAGGGCACCTGCTACCGCCCGTGAGCGTCCCGGGTCAGCGCTGGCCCCGCGGGCTCGTGCCGCTTTCGTGCTCCGCGCGATGGCTGCCGCTCTCGTGCTCCGCGCGGTGGGCCGGGGCCGTGACCTTGGCGGAGTTGGCCGCGAACCGGGCGGCGGTCCGCCGGATGCGCTCGGCCCGGTCCGCGAGGTCCGTGGTCGGCTGATCCGCGGCCGGCTGATCTCCGGCGTGGTGATCTCGGGCGTGGTGATCTCCGGCGTGGTGATCCGCGTCGTGGTGGTCCCCGGCGTGATGCTGCGTGACCGGCTGATGCGGCGGGTGCTCGGAGGAGCGGTCGTCGCCGGTCCCCTCCGGCAAGCCGGCGGCGACCAGGTGTGCCACCCGGGCGGCCAGGCTCGCGGCGCGGGAGGCGAGGTCGGGCTCGGTCTGGTGCGCGGCCTGCTCGGCGGCCGCGGCCTGCAGGGCCCGTGCCTCGTCGGCGGCCCGGCCGGGCCGATAGCCCGGCAGCCGGCCCGTGCCGCCGCCCACCACCGCACCGTGCCCCGCCGACGGCGAACCGGAGACCGGCCAGGCATGCCGGGCTTGGCCGGACTCGGAACCGGCAGGCCGCACCCGGCCGGCCTCCGGTACGACCGCGTGCGCGGCGACCCGCGCATGCCGCGGGTGCGCCGCCACCGTGGGTCCGGCGGGCCGGGGGTCGGGTACGGCGGCGGGCTCGGCGTGCCTCGCGGGCGCCGCCGGCTCCGGCGGGGCGTCGGCCGGGGCCGGGCGCGGCACCGGGAGGGCGCCGAGCATGGACACCGTCTGCCCCTCGCCGCCCTGGAAGTTGGTGAACTCCGGGCCGATCAGCATCCGCGACAACATCCGCGCCTGGGGCTCCGTCAGGCCCAGCTTGGCCGCGTTCTCCACCCGGAATCCGGCGATCGCGTGCCGGATGACGTTCGCGAGCCGGTCCGCCTCGCGCGCGTCGGTCAGGTCGCCGCCCGCGAAGACCAGCGCCGGGAACGAGCCGTCGGCGCCGCCGCAGACGAGCTGGATCTGGGTCACCGCCGCGGCGCGCCCGGGCGTGCGGGAGCCCGGCTGGACGCGGATGTGCTGCGGGTACAGCCAGCGCAGCTCCCCGGACCTGATCTCCACGTCGTCGCCCGAGCCGGCGGAGGTGTGCGCGTACGCGATGCGGCGGTCGGTGACGAGCACCTCGGTCGCCTCGGGCAGCGTCCACCGCGGCAACGAGGCGGCGCGGTCGAAGGCGTACTCGGCGACGGCGCTGCGGCCCCGCCAGAGGGCGCGCTCGCCTCCCTGCAGCGGGCCGAAGACGTCGGGCAGGTCCTGCATTATTCGATTAGATCCGGCCGTGGAAAGCCGGACAAGTCGTGCCGCTGTCAAATTACCGCCGGGTCACATTGATCATCCGCACGGCGGGACGAGCGGTGCACCTTCGGACGGCATCTGCCGTACCCGGGTCTACGATCTCGCGCCGAACAGGCCGTCCGGCGGTGCGGGGGAGGCCACCGCGTCGGCGTCGGTGACCGCCGGCCGGCCGCCCGTGAAGCGCGCGAGGTCGGTCTCGACCCGGCCCGGGAACCAGTCCCCGGCCGCCCGCCGGCTCAGCTCCGCCACCGGCAGCGGGGTGCGACCGGCGACCACGACAAGGTTGCCGAAACGGCGTCCGCGCAGTACGGCGGCGTCCGCGATCAGGCAGGCCTCCGGCAGCACCGCGCGGATCGTGGCGACCTGGGTACGCGCGTACGCCAGCGGCGGCCCGTCCGCCACGTTGGCGACGAGCCGTCCCGCCGGGCCGAGCACCCGCGCCACCTCCCGGACGAACTCCACCGACGCCAGGTGGGCGGGGGTGCGCGCGCCCGCGAACACGTCGACGATCACGAGGTCGTACCCGCCGTCGCGCATGCCGGCCACCGCCT
The DNA here is from genome assembly GCF_014648355.1 of Couchioplanes azureus. GTDB lineage: Bacteria > Actinomycetota > Actinomycetes > Mycobacteriales > Micromonosporaceae > Actinoplanes > Actinoplanes azureus. The sequence goes on along the minus strand of NZ_BMQY01000001.1, from coordinate 346,892 downwards.
CGCGCGCGTCCGCCACCCGTACCCGGAGCTTGGCGCGGGGATCCCACGGCAGGGCCGCGCGCACCAGGTCGACCAGCGCGCCGTCGATCTCCACCACGCGCTGCGGCGAGCCGGGCCGGGTGGCCGCGATGTAGCGGGGCAGCGTCAGCGCCCCGCCGCCCAGGTGCAGCACCCGCAGCGGTGCGCCCGCCGGCGCGAGCAGGTCGATCGCGGTGGCCATCCGGCGGATGTACTCGAACTCGAGGTGGGCCGGATCGCCGAGGTCGACGTGCGACTGGGGTGTGCCGTCCAGCAGCAGCGTCCAGCCGCCGGGGCGGTCCGGATCCGGCACGAGCTCGGCGACGCCGGAGCCGACCCGCTCCACCCGCCGCTCGCCGCGCCTGCGCTGTGCCACGGCTGCACAGTATGTCGGTTGCGGTTGGGGAGCGGCCGCCCGGGAACCCGACGAAGATCGTGACGCCCGCCGACGACGGAAGGTGTGACGGCATCCGCGGAGTTCCTCCCCGACGACCCGTTGCTGCACCTGCTGCGCCGCGCCACGTACGGTCCGACCCCGGCCGCCATCGCCGAGATCCGCCGCCTCGGTGCGAAGGCGTGGCTGGAGCGGCAGCTCAAACCCGCCTCGATCGACGATCCGGTGGCCGACGGCCTGGTCGCCCGCTTCCCGCTGAGCGGCCTGACGGTCGACGGCATCCGCGCCAAGGTCCGGGCCGGCGCGGTCCGCCAGTACGGCTGGGAGCCCATGTTCGAGGTGGGCTTCGCCGCGCTGGCCAGGGCGGTCTGGAGCGAGCGGCAGCTCTTCGAGGTGATGGTCGACTTCTGGTCCAACCATCTCAACGTCACCTGCCCCTCCGGCGATGTCTGGGACAGCCGGCCCGACTACGACCGCGCCGTGATCCGCAAGCACGCGCTCGGCCGATTCGCCGACATGCTCAAGGCCTCCGCGCGGCACCCGGCCATGCTCACGTACCTGGACAACCGCTTCTCCACCCGTGCCGCGCCGAACGAGAACTACGGCCGGGAGCTGCTCGAACTGCACACGGTCGGCCTGGGCTACACCGAGTCCGACGTCAAGCACGCCGCCCGGCTGCTCACCGGCCTGACCGTGAGCTGGCAGACCGGCCGCTACCGCTACGACGCCGGCCAGCACGCCACCGGGGCCGTGCGGATCCTCGGCTTCCGCCACGCCAACAAGACCGCCACCGGCGGCGAGGCCGCGGCCATGGCGCTGCTCGACCACCTGGCGCTGCATCCCGCCACGGCCAGGCGGATCGCCACCAAGCTGTGCGTCCGGTTCGTCGCCGACGAGCCGCCGGCCGCGCTGGTGACCCGGCTGGCCAAGGTGTACCTGGACAACAGGAGCGCGATCGTGCCGGTGCTGCGGGCACTGTTCACCTCGGCCGAGTTCGCCGCCTCGGTGGGCGCCAAGACGCGGACGCCGTACGAGGACGTCGTCGCGACCGTGCGCGCCCTCGGCCACGGGCCCGAGAAGTCCGGAATCGCGGCGATCAAGGCGCTCTACTGGACCAGCGAGGCGGCCGGGCAGGCGCCGATGGCCTGGGCGCCGCCGAACGGCTATCCGGACGTCGCCACCGCCTGGGCGTCGCCGTCCGGGCAGGTCATCCGCTGGAACGCCCACCTCAACATCGCCGCCGGCTGGTGGCCGACCACGCTGCAACGGCCGTCGCCGCTGACCGAGTACGCGGGCGGCACGCTGCCGGCCACGTACGGTGCGCTGATCGACGCGGTGGCGACCCGGCTGCTCGGGCGCACCGTGACCCCCGCGCACGCCACCGCGCTCGCCGCCTTCTACGGCAAGACGCCGGCCAGCCCGCTGAAGCCCGGCGACGCGGCGGCGGGATGGGCCTTCCCGTACCTGCCGGCGTTGCTGCTCAACTCTCCCTACTTCGCGCTGAGGTGACCGTGACGGAGATGACGGACTGCGGCTGCCGGGTCAGCCGGCGCACGCTGCTCGGCGCCGGTGCCGCGGGCGCCCTCGCCGGCCTGGTCGGTGACCAGCTGGCGACCCAGCTCGCGTTCGCGTCGCCGGGCTACGGCGGGGACGTCTTCGTCCTGCTGTCGCTGCGGGGCGGCTTCGACGGGCTGTCGGCGGTGGTGCCGGCCGGCGATCCCGCCTACTACGCCGCGCGGCCCGGAATCGCCGTGCCCAAGCGGCAGCTCATCGGCGGTGACTCGTACTTCGGGCTGCACCCGGCGCTGGCGCCGCTGCTGCCGTACTGGAAGGGCGGGTCGCTGGCGGCGGTCCAGGCCGTCGGGCAGCCGGCGCCGAACCGCTCGCACTTCGCCGCGATGGAGGAGCTGGAGCGGGCGGCGCCGGGCACCTCCATCCGTACCGGCTGGCTGGACCGGCTGATGGGCGGCCTGGGCGCCTCCGGGGCGTTCGACGCCGTCTCTCTGGGCGGGGCGATGCCGGCCCGGGTGCTCGCCGGGCCCGCGCCGGACCTCGGCCTCACCGCCGTCGACAAGTTCGTGCTCTCCGGCGAGGGCAAGGGCCGCCCGATGGTCGACACCATGGCGGCCCTCTACGCCGACGCACCCGCCCCCCTCGCCCGGACCGCGGCGATGACGACGTCGGCGCTGGCCACCGCCGCGACGCTGAAGGCGGCCGGGTACACGCCCGCGAACGATGCCGCGTACCCGGACACCGAGCTGGGCGCGGCCCTGCGCGACGTGGCCCGCCTGATCAAGTCGGACGTGGGGTTGATGACCGCCTGCGTCGACTCCGGCGACTGGGACATGCACGAGAACCTCGGCACGGCCGCCCCCGGCAAGCGGATGTACGACCACCTCGCCGACCTTGCGGCCGCCCTCGCCGCGTTCGCCCGCGACCTGGGCCCGGCCGGCCTGGGCCGGGTCACGCTGATCACCATCAGCGAGTTCGGCCGCCGCGTCGGCCAGAACGGCTCCGGCGGGCTCGACCACGGCTACGGCAACGCGATGTTCGTGCTCGGCGGCGGCGTCAAGGGCGGCAAGGTGTACGGCCGCTGGCCCGGGCTGGCCGCCTCCCGGCTGGTCGACGGGGATCTCGCGGTGACCACCGACTACCGGGCCGTGATCGGCGAGATCCTGCGCGCCCGCTGTGGGCTGCCGGACGTCGCCGCGGTCTTCCCGGGAGTGTCGGCGTCCACCCTGGGCCTGGTGCGCTCCCGCTAGCGGCACCCGGCCGCCCGGTCAGCCGCGGCGGAGGGCGAAGCGCACGTGGGTCAGGCCGCCGGCCTGCCGGATGGAGAGCCCGTCGCACAGCTGCTGGACCAGCCACAGCCCCATGCCGCCGATCTCGCCCTGCCGGGGCAGCAGATAGCCGGCCAGCGGGCTCGGGCCGGTCGGGCCGTCGTCGGTCACCTCGGTCACCACCGCGTCGGCGGTCAGCCAGATGCGCAGCTCCCGGTGGGTGCCGCCGTGCCGGATGCTGTTCGTGCCGACCTCGCTGAGGGCCAGCACCAGGATCTCCACCCGGTCGGCGGGCAGCCAGCCCTCGGCCGTGGCGCGATCGCGGACCAAGGACCGCAGGCCCGCGACGGTCTTGTCGACGGGGACCGCCACCACCGGCTCGCCGGAGACCGGCCACGGCGCCTCCGGCGTCGCGGCCAGGAACTCCTCGGGCGTCTCGTACCGGGCGTTGTCCCGCCAGCCGCCGTCGTGCAGCCGGGGATGGGTGCGCACGGCGGCGGTCAGCAGCGTGGCGGGCAGGCCACGGCGGTCGTACGCGCACAGCAGATGCCCGTCCAGCTCGGCGAGGCTGCGGTTGAGGGCCGACTCGAAGCGCAGCCACGGTGCATGCGGCCCGGCGTACGGAATCTGCCCGACCAGCCGCACGAACGGGCTGCCGTCGGCGGCCGCGGTGCGCAGGATCCGCGCCCAGCCCGCGATGGTCCGGGCCGGGCGGACATACCACTCGTCGGCCGGCAGGAACCGCACCGAGCCGGCTTCCCCGGCGAGGGCGTCGCGCAGCACGCCGACACGGTCCGGCGGGGCGGCGACCGCCACGGTCTCTCCGCGCCCCAGTCCGTCCTTGACGAAGCCGCTCAGCAGGGAGGCGTACGCGTCGTCGGTGTCGTAAAGGAACGCCGAGTGGGTGAACACCACCTCGCCTCCTCCGAGCACCGCTGATCGACCACGGTAACACCCGTACCCGTCGGGCCCCGCGGCCGAGGACGCCCGGTGCACCGCTGCGGGTGAAAGGGGGACCCGGAAACGGGAATTCCGCCCTGTGGCCGTCTCCCGCCGGTCCACACTGGGCCGGTCCAACGAACGCGGGGGTGAGCGGTGTCGGGTACGGGAACCAGCATGCTGGCCGAGATCATCGGCGAGGTGCCGAGGCGGCCGTCCGAGCCGCCGGCGGCCGGGGAGATGTCCGTGATCATCGCCGCCGCCCAGCACCGTGCCGGGCCGCCGCTGAAGATCCGGCGGCACGACTCGGACGAGGGGCCGGCGTACTGGCGGTGGGACTGCGCGAGCTGCGGGGAGTACGGCGGCGGGCGGCACCACCCGGACGCGGTCAGCCGGGCGATGCGGCACTGCGCGGAACACCCGGAGCACGGTTCGTCGCTGCTTCCGCCGGCCCGCTGCCGGGAACGCGACCACCGGCTGGCCGTGCACCCGATGCTGTTCGCGCTGGACGACGACCCGCCGCCCCCGCCGCTCTCCGTCTGAGCGGCGCGGCGGCACGGGCGGCGGCGAAGGCGTCCGGGCCGGCCCGGCGAACTCAGCCCGGTCCGCCCTTCCGCGCATTCAGGACCTCGGCGATCCGGGCCACCCGCGGATCCGCCACGATCTGCTCCAGGCCGGTGCGCAGCGGCCGCCGCCAGTTCGGGTACTCGTCCGTCGTACCCGGCAGGTTGGGCTGGTCCAGCTCGCCGAGCACGTCGTAGAGGGACGCGGTGACCAGCCGGCACGGGGTGCGCGCCAGGAACTCGTGCATCGCGACGACGATCTCCTCGGGGGTGCTCGACGCCGTGATCAGGCCGTCGGCGGTGAGGCGGTCGAGAAGCTGGGCGCGGTCGCGGTCGGCGTACTCCCGCTCCTGCTCGACCGGCCCGGCCAGCTGGCCGAGCTCGGCACGGACCCGGACCTGCTCCCCGGCGAGGAAGCCGGCGGCCGTCGGCAGGTCATGGGTGGAGACGCTGGCCAGCGCGTTGCGCGGATACCGGGCGGCGGGCAGGTAGCCCTCGTCCGGATCGTCCTCGTAGTCCCGGGTGAACCAGAGCACCGCCGAGCCGAGCATGTTCATGTCTTCCAGCGTCCGGGTCACCACCGGCAGGACCGTGCCCAGGTCCTCGCCGACCACCACGGCACCGGCCCGGTGCGCCTCCAGGGCCAGGATGCCGAGCATCGCCTCCGGGTCGTAGTGCACGTACGTGCCCTCGGCCGGGCCCATCCCCGGCGGCACCCACCAGAGCCGCCACAGCCCGGCCACATGGTCCACGCGCAGGCCGCCGGCGTGCCGGAAGATGCGGCGCAGCATGTCGCGGTAGGCCGCGTACCCGGTGGCGACGAGCCGGTCGGGCCGCCAGGCCGCGAGGCCCCAGTCCTGGCCGAGCTGGTTGAAGGCGTCCGGCGGCGCGCCCGTGTGCACGCCCGCCGCGAGCACGTCCTGCAGGAGCCAGCCGTCGGCGCCGCTCGGGTCGATGCCCACGGCGAGGTCGTGCACGATGCCGATCGGCATGCCCCGGGCCCGGGCCGCCTCGTTGGCCGCGGCGAGCTGCTCGTCGAGCAGGTGCTGCAGCCACACGTGGAACGCGACCCGGTCGCCCTTGCGGGCGGCGCGGACCTCGGCGGTGTCGGGACGGCGCAGCGGCTCGGGCCACCGCTGCCAGTCGGCGCCGTGCTCCTCCGCGAGCACGCAGAACACGGCGAAGTCGGTGAGGCCCGGATCGGCGTCGAGGTCCACCTCGCCGGCGAGCGGCCAGAGCAGCTCCAGGGCGGCCCGCTTGGCCTGCCAGACCGCGCTGTAGTCGATCAGCCCGTCCGCGCTCGGGTCCGGCCGCAGCGCGTCCACCCGGGCCCGCAGCGCCGGATCGGCCGCGCGGTACGCCGCGGTGTCCGCCACCCGCAGGTACAGCGGGTTGGCGAAGCGCCGGCTGGACGGCGAGTACGGCGACGCGGGCACGGGCAGGGCCGGTGTGACCGCGTGCAGGGGATTGAGCAGGATCAGCCCGGCGCCGTGGTTCGCCTCGACCAGGGTCCGCAGGTCGCCGAGGTCGCCCATGCCCCACGAGGCGTCCGAGTGCAGCGCGTAGAGCTGCACCATCCAGCCCCAGGTCTCGGGCGGCTCGCTCAGCCGGGCCGGCACCACGACCAGCGTGACCTCCTGGTCGTCGACGTTCAGCCGGTGCCACCCCAGGGGCAGGTCGGCGGGGATTCCGGTGACCTCGCGCGCCGTACCGTCCTCGAGGTGGATCGTCCCGGCACCGACCGGCGGTCCCGCCTCGCCCTGCCGGACCACGACCGTGCCGGGGAGCCGGTGCTGTTCCTTCGCGGTGCGGATCGCGGTCAGCTCCCGCTGGATCGCCGCCTGGGACGTCGCGTCCACCCCGAGCAGGCCGAGGACGCCGACGACCGACTCGGCCGCCACGTCGCGGCGCTTGCGCTGCCAGTCCTCGTACCAGGTGGCCACCCCGTGGGCCTCCGCCAGCGCGCTCAGCTCAGCGTCCACTACCGCCCCCTCGTCATCGGTTCCTGCCCCATACCCTTCCTTGATTCCTCTAGTCCCTCCACAGGCGGGTCTTGCGGTCACCCGGCAGACTGGGGGCCATGTCTTCGGCGAAGTGGTGGGCCCGGCTGAGCGCGGCAGTGACGGGCATGGTCCTGACCCTGGTGGTGCCCGCGCACGCCTGGGCGGCGAGCAGGGGCGTGGACGGCCTCGTCGTGGAGGCGGTGAAGTCCCCTCGCCGGCGCAGCGGCTTCGGCTTCCTGCCCATCCTGGGCGGCGTCTGCTGCCTGGTCGTCGTGGGCGGCATCATCCTGGCGCTGGTGCTGATTTCGCGGAACCGCAAACGACGCTGAGCCCCCGCCCCTACCGTCGTGGGGGTGAGGATGCGGGCGAACATGGTCGCGCTGGGCGTCGGGGTCGCGGCGGTCTGCACGGTTCCGCTGGCCATCACGATGACCGCGGACGCCTCCGCGGACGTCCTGCTGTCCCGCCGCCACGCGGTTCTCGCATCGAGCGCGAAGGACACGGCCCGCACCGGCGCCATGGCGGTGGACGGCGACACGACCACGCGATGGACGAGCGGCACCAACCCCGGATCGCAGTGGCTGCGTCTCGACCTCGGCCGGGCGCAGGCCATCACCCGGGTCCGGCTGATCTGGGACGCCTCGTTCGCGCGCACGTACCGGCTGCAGCTCTCGGCCAACGGCGTGACCTGGACCGACCTGCACCGGCGTACCGGCGGCGACGGGGGCATCGACGACATCAAGCGGCTCCGGGGGTCGGGTCGCTACGTGCGGCTGCTGGCCACCCAGCGCGCGCAGGCGTCCGGATTCTCCCTGCGTGAGCTCCAGGTTTTCGGACCCGGGCCCGCGGCGGCCGCGGCACCCGTGACCACCAGGTCGGCATCGGTCCCGCCGGCCGCCGCCGGGCTCGCCACCCCCGCCAAGAAGGAGCTCGCGCTCCGGCTCGTCTCCAGCGCGGAGAACTCCACCCTCGACTGGCGCGAGGAGTTCGACTACATCGAGGACATCGGCGACGGCCGCGGCTACACGGCCGGGATCGTCGGCTTCTGCTCCGGCACCTCGGACATGCTCGCGCTGGTCACCGAGTACACCCGGCGCTCACCGGGGAACAAGCTCGCGAAGTACCTGCCGGCCCTGCGCGCGGTCGACGGCTCCGACTCGCACAAGGGGCTGGACCCGGGCTTCACGGCCGCCTGGCGGGCGGCCGCGGCCGACCCGGTGTTCCGCAATACCCAGGAGGACGAGCGGGATCGCATGTACTTCGACCCCGCGGTCACGCTGGCCGTCGCCGACGGACTGCGGGCGCTGGGTCAGTTCGCGTACTACGACGCGGCGGTCATGCACGGCATGTCCGGCCTCCGGGAGATCCGCGCCGCGGCGCTGCAGGCCGCCAAGACCCCGAAACTGGGCGGCGACGAGACGGTCTTCCTGGAAAGGTTCCTCGACGCCAGGGTCCGCGAGATGCGCACGGAGGAGGCCCACAGCGACGTCAGCCGTGTCGAGACCGCCCAGCGCACCTTCCTGCGCGCCGGCAACCTGGACCTCAACGCGCCCTTGACCTGGCGCGTCTACGGCGACCGCTACGCCGCCTGATCAGGCCCGGGCCCACTTCTGGTTGCCGGTGCCGGCGCAGTCCCAGAGCTGGAGCGGGGCGCCGTTCGCGGTGTTCCAGTCCTTGACGTCGACGCACCGGCCGGCGGAGACGTTCACCAGGTCGCCCGCGGCCGAGAGGGTGAACCGCTGCACCGGGTCGCCGTTGCAGGTCGCCAGCTGGATCGGCGTGCCGTTGCCGAGGCCGCCACCCGCCGGGTCCATGCACTTGCCCATCGCGCGCAGCGTGCCGTCGCCCTGCGAAGTCCACTTCTGCGCGGTGGTGCCGTTGCAGTCCCACAGCTGCAACCGGGCGCCGTCGACCGGGTTGGCGGCCGGGATGTCGATGCAGCGGCCGCTGGAGGCCGATCGCAGGGCGGTGGCGCCGCCGCTGCCCTCGTCCGTCCAGGCCGAGACGCGGACGTAGTCGACGAGCATCGTCTGCGGGAACTGGGTGGTGGCGTCCGGGTAGCCGGGCCAGTGGCCGCCCACCGCCACGTTGAGAATCATGAAGAAATCGTGGTCGAAAATCCACGGGTCACCGCCGAGGCTGGCGGGGGTGACGCGGAAGTACTCGGTGCCGTCCAGGTACCAGACGATCAGGCCGGGCGACCAGTCGATGCGGTAGGTGTGGAAGGCGTCGCTCAGCGGTGTGCCGACCGTACGGCCGGCGCCGATGCCCTCGGCTCCCGCGTAGCCGGGGCCGTGCACCGTGCCGTAGACCGTGTTCGGGTCCTTGCCGACGTTCTCCATGATGTCGATCTCGCCGGTGGCCGGCCAGTTGCCGCCGCCGAGCATCCAGAACGCCGGCCAGATGCCCTGGCCCTTGGGGACTTTGATGGCGGCTTCGAAGCGACCGTACGTCTGGGCGAACCTGTCCGCCGTCAGGATCCGGCCCGAGGTGTACTGGCAGCTCCCGTAGTGGCACAGGTAGTTGGCCGGGTTCTCGCGGCGCGCGGTGATGGCCAGGTGGCCCAGGCCGTCGTGGCTCACGTTGCTGGTCGAGCTCGTGTAGTACTGCTGCTCGTTGTTGCCCCAGCCGCTGCCGCCGAGGTCGAACTTCCACTTCGCCGGGTCGACCGGGGTGCCGGCCGCGCCGCTGAACTCGTCGGAGAAGGTGATGCCGCCCACGGCGGCGTGGGCGGCATCGGTGCGGGAGGTGGCGGCCAGGCCGCCCGCGAGGGTGACCGCGACCACGGCCGCGGCGAGCAGGGTGCGCATGGGAACCTCCGGGGTAAGAGGCCGTTCAATTGTTTACGCAGTCTTTACAAATCGACTGACGTCAGTCAATGAACGGCCGGTACCGGAACCCCGGAGGCTCCTTCTGCTCAGAGTTTTTTGAAGAGGCTCACCAAAGTGGTCGGCTCCCAGCCGGGCAGCGCGGTGTGCGCCTCGAGCACCCGGTAGTCCTTGCCCTTGAAGCGGACGACGTCCCCGGCCTTGTAGTCGGTGAACGTCTTCCACGGCTTGGCGGCCGCGGCGGCCGGAGCGGACGTCGTCGGCGGGGCCGCGGGCGGCTCGGTCTTGGCCGGGGGAGTCGTCGACTCCTCCACCGGCGGCGTGGTCGGGCTCTGCGCCGGCGCGGTGGTCGCCGGAGCGGTGGTCGCCGGCGCGGTCGTCTCCGGAGCGGTGGTCTCCGGAGCCGGCGACGACGGCGGGGCCGACTGCTGCGGGGCCTCGGGCGAGGCACCCACGCGGACGAAGTCGACCTCCATCCGGGCCGGCAGGTCCGCCTCGCGGGCGTCGGTGACGAACAGGCTCAGCGTCAGCCGGAACAGCTGGTCCGTCCCGTTCTGCGGCGGCGCCATCTGCTGGAGCACCTCACCGTCGCGGGACAGGGCGACCGACTCCGGGCTCCAGGCGAGCGTGTAGGTGTGGAAGTCGCCGTCCTCGACCGGGTCGGCGAGCAGGTTGACGGCGGCGTTGGTGCCGCCGGCGCCGAACAGGGCGAACGCGGGGCGCAGGCCGTCGCCGTCGCCGGGAACCTTGATCTTGGCCTCGACCTGCCCGGAGGCGCGGCGGAACATGCTCTTGGTCACGAGCTGGGCCGAGGTGAGGCCGCTGCGCTCGCTCTCGCGGGCCACGATTTCCAGGTTGCCGTCGCCGTCGAGCCGCGCGTTGCGGGTGCTCTGGCGGAAGGTGAGACCGCTGCCGGTGGTGGCGGTCCGCAGGAACCACTTCTGCGGGTCGACGGTGCTGCCTTCGGGGCCACGGAACTCGTCCGAGAACTCCTCCAGCGAGGGGATGGTGGGGATGGTACGGCGCCACTCCGACGCGTCCGCACTGTCGTTGCGGGTCGGGAGCCAGATCGCGGTCACCAGACCCGCGCTCGCCACGGCGAGCGTGAGGACGAGCCGGGGACGGATCCAGGCAGGTTTGAGTGGCGCGCTGTGTCGCGGCACGGGGGGACCTCCGGTGGGCGGGGGTACTTATGCGTCAGTGAGACCTAAGAAGATTCCCGCGGAAAGGTCAAGTGCTCATCCGCGAATCCATAAGAACATTCGGGTTTTCTCATTCCTGTCCGGATCGAGATGTGGAGGTCGTCCCTTCGGTGCCTGATTTGATCTCGAATGTGGCGCCCGGTCCCCGCCCGCCCGGCTCGGTCCGCTCCTGCCATCGAGTACGGCGCGGACCGGCAATTCGTTCACCACGACTGCGAAATGAGTAGGGTCTGCCCATGACGGAGACCAGCGGGCTGCAGACGCCCCTGTGGCGGGCGATCGCCGTGTACCGGATCACCGCCCTGGTCTACGTCGGCATCCTCGTCGTGCGCAACGTCGGCGCGTACGAACGGCCGCTCTTCGCCTGGCCGGTGCTCGCGCTCACCGCGGCCTGGACCGTCTTCACGACGTACGCGTACGCGGAGCCGTCCCGCCGCAAGCCGCCGCTGCTCGTGGCCGACCTGCTCGTCACCATGGGGGTGATGGCCTCCAGCGCGGTGATCGTCGGCCCGGACGCACTCAAGGCCGGTCGCCCCACCCTGGCGGTCGCCTGGCACGTCGCCCCGGTCATCGCCTGGGCCGTCGCCGGCGGCCGGCGCTGGGGCATCGCCGCGGCGCTGGCGATGGGCGCCACGGACCTCGTCGTGCGCAACCACTACGACCAGGCCGCGTTCACCGGCACGGTGCTGATGCTGCTCGCCGCCCTGGCCGTCGGCTACCTGGTCGGCATCGCCGAGATCTCCCAGCAACGCCTCGAACGCGCCATCGCGCTCGAGGCCGCCACCCGGGAGCGGGAGCGCCTGGCCCGCGACATCCACGACTCGGTGCTCCAGGTCCTGGCCCTCGTCAAGCGGCGCGGCGCGGGCCTCGACGGGGAGGCCGGCGAGCTGGCCCGGCTCGCCGGCGAGCAGGAGGCCGCGCTGCGCACCCTGGTCACCGGGCGGACCGCGGACCTCGCCGACGACCACGCCGACGTCGATCTCATGATGCTGCTCGACCCGTACGCGTCGGCCACGGTGTCGGTGGCCGCGCCCGCCGGCCCGGTCCGCCTGCCGTCCCGGGCCGCGACCGAGATCGCCGCCGCCGTGGCGGCCGCGCTGGACAACGTGACGACGCACTGCGAGCCCGGGACGAAGGTGTGGGTCCTCGTCGAGGACGAGCCGGAGTCGGTGACCGTCAGCGTCCGCGACGACGGCTGCGGCATCGCGCCGGACCGGCTCGCCGAGGCGGAGTCGCAGGGGCGGCTCGGCGTCGCGCAGTCCATCCGGGGACGCGTCGCCGACCTCGGCGGCACCGTACGCATCGTGTCCGCGCCGGGTCAGGGCACCGAGGTCGAGCTGACCGTGCCCCGGGCCTCGCTAGGCTGACCCCGTGGCAGTCAGGGTGATGGTGGTGGACGACCACCCGATGTGGCGCGACGGCGTGGCCCGCGACCTCGCGGCGGCGGGTTACGACGTGGTCGCGACCACCGGCGAGGGGCGCCAGGCCGTGCGCATCGCCGGGGCGGCCCGTCCGGACGTGGTGGTCCTGGACCTCCAGCTCCCCGACATCTCCGGGGTGGAGGTCATCAACGGCCTGCTGGAGGCCGTTCCTGGGGTCCGGGTGCTGATGTTGTCGGCCAGCGGCGAGCAGCAGAGCGTGCTCGACGCGGTGAAGGCGGGAGCCTCCGGCTATCTGCTGAAGTCGGCGGCGCAGGCCGAGTTCCTCGACGCGGTGGGACGGACGGCGGCCGGGGACACGGTCTTCACGCCGGGGCTGGCCGGTCTCGTCCTGGGGGAGTTCCGGCGGCTCGCGGTGGAGCCCGCCGGGGACGACGGGACCGCGCCGAAGCTGACCGAGCGGGAGACCGAGGTGCTGCGGCTGGTCGCCAAGGGCCTCTCCTATCGGCAGATCGCCGAAAGGCTGGTTCTCAGCCATCGCACCGTGCAGAACCACGTGCAGAACACGCTGGGAAAGCTGCAACTGCACAACCGGGTGGAACTGACCCGCTACGCCATTGAGAAGGGCCTGGACTAGCGCACGCCCCCGCGGATAGGCGCGGGGGCGCGAAAGGCCGTCAGTGGTAGTTCGGGGCGGTCGTCTCGTGCATGGCGGCCTCCTCGGCCGTGGCGCCACCGCCGGCCATGCCCACGTCGCGGGCGACGCTGTCCGGCTCGTCGTCGAAGCCCGAGCCCTCGTCCGGTTCCACCAGGCGGCCCACCGCTCGCGGTACGTCGTCGTCGAGCTGGCCGTCGTCGTACAGGGAGATCGCGGAGTTCGGGTCCGACGTCGGGCTCTCGCCCCAGACGTCGGCGGCCAGGCGCCGCTGCTCCGGGTCGTCGACGGTCTCGGCGTACGACTCCGGCTGGGGCGGGTCCTGCGCGCCGAAGTCGGGCTCCTCCTGGCGCAGGCGGCGGTCCAGCGACTCGCCCTCGCGCTGCTCCTCCGCGGTCTCGCCGAAGTGGTTGGCGCCGCCCGGTCCCACGCCCGCCAGCGCGGCGGGGTCGGGTCCGTCGGCCCAGCGGGGGCTGTCCACCGCGTCGTAGGCGTTCGAATCGTCGTCCGCGGTATCGGGCAGGCCGGAAGCTTCCGGGTCGGAGACCGCGGTGGGAAAGTCGTCGTCTCGCATACCCGGTGATTACCCCCGGGTGTGGCCTGCCATGCCTGTGGTCTGCACTTCGCCGGCCGGCAGGCTCTCGGCGCCGTCGGCGGGATCGTCCTCGTCCAGGGCGGCCCACACGACCTTGCCGCCGGGCACGGCGAGGCTGCCCCAGCGGCTGGCCACCGAGTCGATCAGCAGCAGGCCGCGGCCGCCGTACGAGGTCACCGGCACCGGGCCGCCGGTGAACCGGGGCGTGACCGGGGACCGGTCGCGCACCGCCACGCTCATGGCGGCGCCGTGCAGCGCGAGCAGGACCGTCATCTCCGTCCGCGCGTGCGCCACCACGTTGTTGACCATCTCGGTGACGACGATGCACGCCGCCCCGGCCAGGTCGGGCAGCTCCCAGCGGGCGCACGCCTCGGTGACCAGCTCCCGGGACTGCCGGGCGGCGCCCACGACCGGTTGCAGGCCGATGGAGAGGAAGTTCCCGGGGGCGGGACGGCCGAGCGCCGTGAACGCCTCCTCGGGGCTCGGCCAGATCGGCAGCCCGCTGCCGTGCCAGCCGGCGATGTCGCCCGCGGCGCAGACCACGAGGTGGGCGCCCGGCCAGTCGGCCGTGGCGTGGGCGACGTCGCGCAGCACGACGACCGCCTCCGGCTGGCCGACCGTCAGGTCGCGTACGTCGACGACCAGCGCCTCGGGCTGTCCGGCGAGCACGTCGAGCAGCGCCTCGCCCACCGCGGGAGCGGAGTCGGCGTCGAGCACCCCGGACAGCCGGACGACCGGATAGGTCTGCCCGCCGTCCACCAGGTGTCGGACCTCGCTCGACATGATCGCTCCATTGTGCATAACGCGTACGGCACTCGCATTCCCGCGCGGAGGAGGTTTAGGGTGACTTGCCCGATTTGGTGCAAAAGCGAGGCATGGTCATGCGCTCCGTTGTACCCCGAGCGCCGCCGCTCATGCACGTCTCAGCGGGCGGCAGGGTGCAGCCGCGCTCCCTCGGCCCGGCGCCCCGACGACGGCCGGACGGTCGCGTGGTGGTGCTGCGGCTCGGCGTAGCGGGTCAGGGCGATGACCGCGCCGAGAGTGACCACGAAGCCGACGCCGGCCAGCCACTCCCGCCCCGGATGGATCCGGTCGCCGAGCAGCAGCAGACCGACGATCGCCGCCGGCACCGCGCCGGCGGCGTCCATCGCGGCGACCGCGGCGGTGGTCGAGCCCCGCTGCATGGCGAGGCCGAGCAGGAGCTGACCCACGATCGAGTGGGCGATCAGCAGGTAGAGCAGCGGGTCGGAGACGAAGTCCCCGGCCGAGTCCGCCATCGCCAGCGGCCGGGCCGCGATCGCCGCCGCCGAGAACGCGATGCCGGCGAGGGAACCGAGCACGACGGAGCCGAGCGCGCCGTGCAGGCGTACCGCGAAGAAGCCGAGCACCGCGATCACCGCGACCGCGACCGCCAGGCCGACCACGCCGGACGTGCCGAGCTGGCGCGAATGCGCCGGCTGGGCCGACAGCACGAGCGCGGTGATGCCGCCCAGCAGCAACGCCAGCAGCGCGACCTCCGCGAGCGGCAGACTCCACTTCAGCACGAGCACGCCGAGCAGCGCCGTCACCCCCAGCCCCGCCGCCACGCTGGCCTGCACCAGGAAAAGCGGCAGGTCGCGGCGCGCCAGGAAGGCGAGGACGAACCCCAGGACCTGACAGACGAGCCCGAGCAGATAGGTACGGTGACAAGCGAGCCGGACCAGCAGTTGCGGGTCGAAAGTGTGATGCACGCTCGTCCGCGCCGCCGCCACCGACTGCAGCATGTTCGCCACGCCGTACGCGGCGATCATCGCTGCGAGGAAGAACCAGCCGGCGGACATCACTGAGCGAGAATAGACCAGCGACGCCCGCGCCCGGAGGACGAACGGTCCGTCACGCCCGGCCGCGGGCCAGCCGCTCGAGGATCTCTTCGTGCAGGTGGCCGTTGGAGGCGATGGAGCTGCCGTCGCCGGGCGCGCGGTGCCCGGCCAGGTCGGTGAAGCGGCCCCCGGCCTCGGTGACGATGGGGATCAGCGCGGCCACGTCCCACAGCGAGAGCTCCGGTTCGACCATGACGTCGAGGGCTCCCTCGGCCAGCAGCATGTAGCCGTAGAAGTCCCCGTACGCGCGGCTCCGCCAGCTGTCGCGCATCAGGCCGAGCATCGGCTCCAGGTATCCGCCCTCCTCCCAGCTGGGCAGGCTGGAGTAGCAGAAGCTGGCGTCGCCGAGCTTGCGGACGGCGGAGACGGACAGCCGGGTGGCGGCGCGCTGGTGCTTGCCCGCATACGCGCCGTGGCCCAGCGCACCCCACCAGCGGCGGCCCAGCGCCGGCGCCGAGACGAGCCCGGCGACCGGCCGCTCACCCTCCATGAGCGCGATGAGGGTGCCCCAGATCGGCACGCCGCGGATGAAGTTCTTGGTGCCGTCGATCGGGTCGACGACCCAGTGCCGGTTGCCCGCGCCGGCGGGCGCCGTGGCGCTGCCGAACTCCTCGCCGATCACCCCGTCGCGCGGCCGGGCCCGCGCCAGCGTCGACCGGATCGCCTGCTCGACGGCGGTGTCGGCGTCCGAGACCGGGGTGAGGTCCGGCTTGGACTCGACATGCAGGTCGAGGGCGCGGAACCGGGCCATCGAGATGGAGTCGGCGGTGTCGGCCAGCAGGTGGGCCAGGGCGAGGTCGTCGGCGTACGAAGCCATGCCGGCACGCTAGCCGATCACCCGGCGCCCGGCGCGGCGTCACCCGGCTGGTCGCGCACGTCCAGCTCGCCGGCGCGGCTGCTCAGGAGCCGGCGGTACGACGTGAGCCGGCGCGCGTCCGCCTTGCCGGCCGCCACCCAGGCGTCCAGCGTGCAGTCGACGTCCGCGGCGGTGTGCCCGCAGTTGGGCGGGCAGTCGACCGTCCCCTCGACGAGGTCGGGAAAGCCGTGCAGCAGGCTCTCCGCGCTCACGTGCGCCAGTCCGAAGCTGCGGATCCCGGGCGTGTCGATGATCCAGCCGGGATCGCCCTTCCTGCGGACCCGGGGCAGGCGCAGCGCGACGGCGCTGGTCGAGGTGTGCCGCCCCTTGCCCACCGCGCTGACCACGCCGACCGCCCGCAGGGCATCCGGCACCAGGCGGTTCACCAGCGTCGACTTGCCGACGCCGGAGTGGCCGACCAGCACCGAGATGCGGTCGGCGAGGTGCTCGCGCAGCTCGCTCAGGTCGCTGTCCGGCTCGACCAGCACGTACGGCAGA
Organism: Couchioplanes azureus; assembly: GCF_014648355.1. Lineage (GTDB taxonomy): Bacteria > Actinomycetota > Actinomycetes > Mycobacteriales > Micromonosporaceae > Actinoplanes > Actinoplanes azureus. The sequence goes on along the minus strand of NZ_BMQY01000001.1, from coordinate 330,323 downwards.
TCGAGCTCGGCGTAGTAGTCCAGCACCGGCGCGGGCCCGGCGAGATCCGCCTTGGTCAGGCACAGCAGCGGCTCGACGTCGGCGTCGTACGCGGCCACCAGGCACCGGTCGACGAAGCCCGTGCGCGGCGGCGGATCGGCGAGCGCGCTGACGATCACGAGCTGGTCGGCGTTGGCCACGACGACCCGCTCGAGCCGGCCCTCGGGCGTGGTGTCGTCGTCGTCGGCCGTGCGGCGCAGCACCGAGGTGCGCTCGGCGATGCGCACGATGCGGGCCAGCGCCCCCGGCGCGCCCGAGACGTCGCCGACCAGCGCCACCCGGTCGCCCACCACGACGGACTTGCGGCCCAGCTCGCGGGCGCGCATCGCGGTGACGATCTCGTCCTCGCCGTCGGAGTCCTCGCGGACACAGCCGTAGCGGCCGCGGTCGACGGTGATCACCAGCGCGGCGACGGCGTCCTCGTGCTTGGGCCGGGTCCGGGTGCGCGGGCGCGACGACCGGCCCGGGCGGACCCGGACGTCGTCCTCGTCGTACTCCCGCTTGCGCGCCGGCAGCTTCAGCTCCCTGTCACCAGGCCGGCCCAGAGCTCGGGGAACTCGGGCAGCGTCTTCGACGTACACGCTACGTCGGTGAGGTCGATCCCCTCGACAACGAGCCCGATCACGGCCGCGGCGTGGGCCATCCGGTGGTCGGCGTAGGTCTCGAAGGTGGCCGCCCGCAACGGCCGGGGGGTGATCTCCAGCCCGTCGGGATGCTCCACCACCGCGGCGCCGGCCTTGGTGAGCTCCCGGGCCAGCGCGGCGATGCGGTCGGTCTCGTGGCCCCGGATGTGTGCCACCCCGCGCAGCGAGGACGGCGAGGAGGCGAGCGCGGCCAGGGCGGCGACGACCGGGGTCAGCTCGCTGACCTCCGACAGGTCGGCGTCGATGCCGCGCAGCGTGCCCGTGCCCCGCACGGTGAGCCCGTCGTCGCCCTGGCTCACCTCGGCTCCGAGCCCGGTGAGCAGCTCGGCGAGGGCGCCGACCGGCTGCCAGCTGTCCCGGGGCCAGCCGGCCAGCGTCACCGACCCGCCGGTGACCATGGCGGCGGCGAAGAACGGCGCGGCGCCGGACAGGTCCGGCTCGATCCGCCAGGACCGCCCGCTCAGGGCACCCGGCTCGACGGCCCAGACGTCCGGCTCGCTCTCGTCGACGACCGCCCCGGCCGCCCGCAGCATGTGGGTGGTCATCCGCAGATGCGGCGCGGACGGCACCGGCGGCCCCTCGTGCCGCAGCACCAGGCCCTTGGCGAAACGCGGCGCCGACAGCAGCAGGCCGGACACGAACTGGCTGGAGGCGGAGGCGTCGATGACGGCCGAGCCGCCCTCGACCACGCCGGTGCCGCGCACGACGAGCGGCAGGCCGCCCGCGGGCGACGAGTCGATGTCGACGCCGAGGGACCGCAACGCCTCCACGATCGGCCGCAGCGGGCGGTTACGGGCGTGCGGGTCGCCGTCGAACGTGACCGTGCCCTCGGCCAGTGCGGCCACCGGCGGGGCGAACCGCATCACGGTGCCGGCCAGGCCGACGTCGATGGTGGCGGGGCCGCGCAGCGGTCCGGGCTGGACCGTCCAGACCTCCGCGCCGGATTCGTCGATCCCGGCGCCCAGCGCCCGCAGGCCGGCGGCCATCAGGGTGGTGTCCCGGGCCCGCAGCGGGCGATGGACCTCGCCGGGGCCGTCCGCGAGGGCGCTGAGCACGAGGGCCCGCGCGGTCATCGACTTGGAGCCGGGCAGCCGCACGGTCGCGGCGACGGGCCCCGTGGCGACGGGCGCGGTCCAGGGTCGGGCTTCTGCGGTCACGGCACCCATTCTGCCGGTCGGGTGTGACAGCCGCCGCGCCCGGCCCGCTTCCCGTGCCCCACCGCGCTTTCGGGGGCCTGGCCGTCTTTCACTTTTCCGTGCCTCGCCCGCGTCAGTGCCCCGCCCGCTTCCCGGCTTTTCCGTGCCTCGCCTGCTTCCCCGCTTTTACCTGGCCCCGCCCGCTTCCCGGCTTTTCCGTGTCCCGCCCGCTTCGCGCTTTTGCGTGCCTGGCCCGCTTTCCGGGCGTGGCCCGCGTTCGTGGCCCGCTCGCCCGGGGTCGCACGCGGCGGGTCAGCGGGCGTGCCGGCATCGGGCGTAGGGTCTGGCGCATGTGCGGGCGCTATGCGACCACGAAGAGCGAGGCCGACCTCGGCCGGCTCTTCGACGCCGTCGCCGTGGCCGAGGCGCCGCCGGCGAGCTGGAACGTCGCACCGACCGATCCGGTGCCGGTGATCCGCATGTCGCAGCGCCACGACGGCCGGGTGGTCGACAACGCCCGCTGGGGCCTGCTGCCGCCCTGGGCCACCGATCCGCGTGCCGGAGCCCGGATGATCAACGCCCGGTCCGAGACGGTGGCCACCTCCCCGGCGTTCGCCGCCTCCTTCCAGCGCCGCCGCTGCCTGGTGCCGGCCGACGGCTGGTACGAGTGGGTACGCACCGGCAAGCAACGCCAGGCCTACTACATGACCCCGCGCGACTCCTCGGTGCTGGCCTTCGCGGGCATCTGGACGATGTGGCGCGCCGAGGCGCTGACCTGCAGCGTGCTCACCACGGCGGCGCTCGGCGAGCTGGCGGCGGTGCACGACCGCATGCCGCTGATCCTGCCGCCCGAGCGCTGGGCGGCGTGGCTGACCGGCGCCGGGGATCCCGGCGAGCTGTTGCGGCCGCCGTCCGAGGCGGCCCTGGAGGCGATCGAGGTGCGGGCGGTCCGCCCGGACGTCGGCAACGTCCGCAACAACGGCCCGGCGTTGACGACACCGCTGCCGGCTCCGGCTGCGGAAGCGACGCTCTTCTGAGGTCGACCGGGCCGGGCGGCACGGCGGGGTCGGCGCGGACATGATCGGCCAGGCGTGGGCAAATCGTGACCGCCTATTTGCCCGGTAATAGGCGCATATCAAAATGAAAGTTTTGTTCAGAGATCGATAGGACCCTTGTTCTGATCTTCCACTGTGCGATAGAAACCAGCGCCGGTGTGGCGACGGTGCGTACGGTGCGGGCCGCCTCGCCACGACTCTGCCGGTACCCACGGGGGAGGTGGGCTGATGACACGCGCTCGAATGCCGCGTCCACACGAAGTCGCCATCGCACGGCGCGACCCGAGGCTTCTCGGTGCCATCCGGGGACGCCGGTCCGACCAGGCCTGGCGGACCAGGGGCGCCTGCCGGACGGTCGATCCGGAAACCTTTTTCCCGGCTCCGAACGAACCCACGGAGAGCGCGGTGGCGCTCTGCGGCACCTGCGACGTCCAGGGGCCCTGCCTGGCCTGGGCGCTGCAGGTGGGCGACTGTCACGGGGTCTGGGGCGGCACGACGGCCCGCGAACGCCGCGCGATGCTCATCGCCTGGCGGGAACGGGTGCAGCCGAACGGTGACCCGGTCGACGACGGCCAGGACGAGCAGGATCGCCGCCTGCTCACCCTGGAACCGGTCAGCCGGTAGCCGGTCGAGGACCGACCAGGCCTGGCAACATCGGTGCCCGGTGCCCGGTGCCCGGTGCCCGGTGCCCGGTGCCCGGTGCCCGGCGGCTGGTGGCTGGTGGCTGGTGGCTGACGGCCGGTGGCCAGCGGCCAGCGGCTGACGGCTGGTGGCCGGTGCCCGGTGGCCAGCGGCTGGTGGCCTGCGGCTGACGGCTGGTGGCCGGGCGGCGGCAGGTGGCCTGGCGGCGGTCGCCCGGAAGAGCAAGATCGGCGCCTGCCGACGCGGGAGCCGGCCGGCCGGTGACCATAGGAGCTGTGCGCAGCTTCGAGATCGACACCCCGCGCGGACCGGCGCGGGTCCGGGTCACGGACCCCGCCGGCCCGCCCCTCAGCATGCTCGTCCTCGGTCACGGCGCCGGCGGGGACGTCGACGCGCCCGACCTGACGGCGGTGCACGACGCGGCGGTCGCCGGTGCCGTCCGGGTCGCCCTGGTCACCCAGCCCTACCGGGTGGCGGGGCGCCGCGCGCCGGCGCCCGCCGGTCACCTGGACGAGGCGTGGAGCGCCGTCCTGGCCGAGATCGCCGATCCGGCTCTGCCGCTCGTCACCGGCGGCCGGTCCAGCGGGGCGCGGGTCGCCTGCCGTACGGCACGGGCACTCGGTGCCGCCGGCGTGCTGGCGCTGGCCTTCCCGCTGCACCCGCCCGGCAAGCCGGAACGCAGCCGGGCCGGCGAACTTCCCGCCGGGCTGCCGACGCTGGTCGTCAACGGCGACCGCGACCCCTTCGGCGTGCCCGAGCCGTCCGGCACCATCGAGGTCGAGGTACGTCCGGGAGCCGTCCACGACCTGCGCCGGGACCTGGGCGCCACGGCCGGCATCGTGGCCGGGTGGCTGCGCCGGCACGGCTGGGCCAGCTGACCGGCCGCCGCCGCGCACGGAGGCCAGCTGACCGGGCGGCGCCGCGCGTACGGAGGCCAGCTGACCGGGCGGCGCCGCGCGTACGGAGGCCAGCTGACCGGGCGGCGCCGCGCGCACGGAGGCCAGCTGACCGGGCGGCGCCGCGCGCACGGAGGCCAGCTGACCGGGCGGCGCCGCGCGTACGGAGGCCAGCTGACCGGGCGGCGCCGCGCGTACGGAGGCCAGCTGACCGGGCGCCGTCGCGCGCACGGAAGCCCCCTGACCGCGCCGCCGCACGGAGGCCGGCCCGGCCGGGCCAGGGGCGCGGGCAGGACCGGTCCGGTGTCCAGGCGTGCCGTTCGGGTGCGCCGATCCGGCTGGGTCAGGTGCTCGGGCGCGGAAGCCGGCAGGGCCGGGCCGGGCAAGTCGGAATGCGGACAGCCGCGGCGGGCGTTGCACACCCTGGGAAGGTCGTCCGTCGGAAGGGGTGTGCCACGTGCGAGGCGGAACCGAGTTCGCCGAGCGGGAAGGTCAGGGCTCCCGCCGGGTGCGTGACCTGCTGCGCTCGCCGGAATGGCCCGCGGTGTCGCCGCCGCCCGTTCCTCCATCGGTGAGCGTCAGCGCGCCGGCGGTTTTCGAATCCAAGGGCCGGGTGCTTCCCGTCCCTCCATCGGTGAGCGTCAGCACACCGGCGGTTTTCGAATCTACGGATCGGGCACTCCCCGTATCCTCGGCAGGGCGGTCGAGGGGAGAGATGCGGGTGACGCCTACAGAGCGGGTCGAACGGAGCGGACGCGGCGAGCGGACCGACGAGCGCCGCGCGCGCTTCGAGCGGGACGCGCTGCCGTTCGTCGACCAGTTGTACGCCGCGGGCCTGCGCATGACGCGCAATCCCGCCGACGCCGAGGATCTGGTGCAGGAGACGTTCCTCAAGGCGTTCTCCGCGTTCCACCAGTTCGAGGAGGGCACCAACCTCAAGGCCTGGTTGTACCGGATCCTGACGAACACGTACATCAACTCCTACCGGCGCAAGCAGCGGCAGCCCGTGCAGGCGCCGACCGAGGAGATCTCGGACTGGCAGCTCGCCTCCAGCGAGTCGCACACGTCCGCGGGTCTGCGCTCGGCCGAGACCGAGGCGCTGGACCGGCTGCCCGACAGCGACATCAAGGACGCGCTGCAGCAGCTGCCCGAGGAGTTCCGCCTGGCCGTCTACCTCGCCGATGTCGAGGGTTTCTCGTACAAGGAGATCGCCGACATCATGGGTACGCCGATCGGCACCGTCATGTCCCGCCTCCACCGCGGCCGGCGCAACCTGCGCAAGCTGCTCGAGCGGTACGCCGTGGATCGGGGGATCACCCGCAGCCCCAGCACGCCCGCCGCACAGGAGGCCTGAGCGACGTGAGCGACGAGGACCAGAAGACCGACTGCAGCGTCGTCATCAGCGAGGTCTACCTCTACCTCGACCTGGAGTGCAGCGACGAACGGCGGCGGCTCATCCAGAAGCACCTGGACGACTGCTCCGACTGCCTGCGCGAGTACGGCATCGAGCACGAGGTGAAGGCGCTGGTCGCCCGCTGCTGCGGCGACGAAACCGCGCCCCGCGAGCTGCGTGAGCGGCTCAAGAGCAAGCTCAGCGAGTACGTGGTCGAGGTCGAGAGCCACGAGTACCTGCCCTGAGCGCCCCTGACATGGGAAAGGGCCCGCAGCGCACGCTGCGGGCCCTTGGTGTCACTCCACGGCTCAGGAGTTGGGACGCTTGCCGTGGTTGGCGGAGCTCTTCTTCCGGGCCTTCTTCTTGCGAGCCTTCTTGGCCATGTCGTTCTCCTGTCGTCGTGCGGCTCCCGACGGCGAGGCGGCCGTGGGTACGTCCAACCCGCCGATCGTAGTCGTCCGCGCGACGCGGGACCGCGCGCCCCATATGTGCCCGGGAGCGAATCATGATTGGATACCGTTCGAGCGACAGCGCCGACGAGAGGACAGCACCATGGCCGACGAGATCCGTGCCGAGATGGTGGCCAATGTGTGGAAGGTCGTGGCCGCGGCCGGTGCCGAGGTCGAGGAGGGCGACACGCTGGTGATCCTCGAGTCCATGAAGATGGAGATCCCGGTGCTCGCCGAGTCCGACGGCGTGGTGGCTCAGCTCGCCGTCAACGAGGGCGACGTCGTCCAGGAGGGCGACCTGATCGCCGTCATCGAATAGCCCGCACCCGGAGCCGGGCGGCCGGTAGGCCGAGCGGCCGGCGTCCCGCGACCGAGCGCTTCCGCGCCCAGGGCGCGGCGGTTGAGTCGCCCAGCGCGCGGCGGTTGAGTCGCCCAGCGCGCGGCGGTTGAGTGGCCCGTGGCCCGGCTGGCGGTGGCCTGAACGGCCGTGGCCCGGCCGGCGGTGGCCTCAGCGGCCGTGGCCCGGCCGGCGGTGGCCTGAACGGCCGTGGCCCGGCCGGCGGTGGCCTCAGCGGCCGTGGCCCGGCCGGTCGCTCAGCGGCCGGTGAGCCAGCGCCGCAGGCGCCCCGCGCGCCGGTTCCGCTGCCGCGGGATCCTCGGGAGGACGGCGTGCTCCTCCGCCTTGATGATCGCCGCAGCCCGCTCCCGGACCTCCGGCGACACCTCCGGGGCCGCCAGTGCCAAATGGGCGATCGACCAGGCCAGGCTGGCCGACCCCGCCGCCTCGCCGAGGCGGCGGCCGACCAGGTTCGCCACGTCCGAGCGCGCGTCCGGGTCCACCCAGGCGTAGGTGATCAGGGCGAACAGCGCCGCCTCGGTGATCCCGTCGAGGCCGCCCTTGGCGAGCTCCACCAGCAGCCGGCGCCGGGTCGAGAACGGCCACCGTTCCTCCGTACGGTGGTGCAGCAGCCCGAGGCAGGCCCACACCCGGGCGCACCGGCGCCACAGGGCGGGGTCGTGGGCGGCGAGCGCCCGGCCCACCTCGTCGTCCGGGGCCGCCGGGGGATGCGCGATGAGCGCGAGCAGATCCTCGGGCTCGACCAGCACCAGGCCGAGGGCCGCGTCGTAGGCGGCCGGCGGGTGCGGCCACAGTGGGTGGGCCGCGCGGTGCAGGCGCTCCACGGCGGCGGGCGTCGGGGCGCCGGCCACGAAGGGCTCCCGCGCCGGGTCGGGCGCAGCCTCGGGCCCGGACGGGACCCGGCTCAGCCACGGCTGGTCCGCGCAGCACTCCGCGAGGTCGGTGTGCTCGTGCGTGTCGTCGAAGTGATCGCGCTGGAAGTCGGCGAGGCGGACCAGGTGGGCCAGGTCGCCGTCGGCCCGGTAGCGCAGGCGGTGCCCGGTGTGCACCGCGCAGTCGTCGTCGGGGTTCTTGGCCAGCGCGCGGTCGATCCACTCCAGCGCGTCGTCGATCCGGCCGTGGTCGGCGAGGGTGCCCGCGATGTCGGCGTAGACGGAGAGGTCGTCCGGGTCGTACATCACCGCGCGGCGCAGGGCCGCCAGGGACTCCGGGATGCGGCCCGCGCTGCGGTACGCGTACCCGAGCCAGATCTCCGCGAGTTTCGACGGCCGCAACCGGGCTCCCCGGGCGGCCCACCGGACCGCCAGCTCGGCCTCGCCGAGCCGGCGCGCGAGCGCCGAGCCGGCGCCGAGCAGCAGCGCGTGCTCGGGATGGGCCCGCACCGCGTGCCCGACCAGCGTCAGGTACGGCCGCAGCGCCGGCCGCCCTGCCTCGGGCGCCGGGTCGCCGATGGTCGTGCACAACTGCATGACGATCCGGGCCAGCAGGCCGGGATCCATCCGTTCGCCCAGGCCCGGGTCGCTGACCCAGGGCACGCCGGCCCAGTCGACGCCGGGTGTGTGCCCGCTGGCCGCCGCGAGCAGGGGCAGGCCGTCCTCGGGCCGGCCCGCCGCGGCGAGCAGGTGGGCGCGGGCGACGACCGTGCCCACGAAGGCGTGCTGTTCCAGCGGGAAGAGTTCCAGGCCGCCGTCCGCGCGGGCGGCGAGCCGGCCGAGCAGCTCGTGGATCTCCGGCAGGGTCGGCGCATGCGCGATCGCGCCGGCCAGGTGGTCGGCGGCGTGGTGCACCTCGCCGCGATCGAGCGCCGCGCGGGCCTGCGCGAGATCGCGGTCGGCGGAGCGCCGTGAGTCGTCCATGGCCACGCCTTCCCCCATGCGCGGGCGGTCCTGGCGGCACCGGCGGTGCCGGGCCTCGCGCGCGTCGGTGGCACGTGGTGTGCCACCGACGCGAAGCCTAGGCGACGGCGCTCAATATGTCAGTCCTGCACGCCTGCGCAGTAGTGCTCGTTACGTTGCGTTTGGCGCCTGAAACGTGCAAGACTGCGCACAGTACGAGCGACAGTGCGCATCCGCGGGAGGTCCAGTGACGCAGCGAGGCCAGGGGATGGCGGCCGACATCGGCGAGCAGCCCGCCGGGTACGCCCGGCTGCTCGACGGCCCACCGGCGGCCGCGATCGCGCAGGTCGCCGCGCGGATCGCCGAGCAGCGTCCCAAGCACGTCGTCTTCGTCGGGCGCGGCACGTCCGACCACGCCGCCCTCTACGGGGCCTACCTCACGGAGATCCGTCTCGGCATCCCGGTCGGGCTCGCCTCACCGAGCGCGATCACGCTCTACGGCGCCCGGCCCGATCTGGCCGGCGCGCTCGTGGTCGGCGTCAGCCAGAGCGGCGGCTCGCCGGATCTCACCGAGGTGCTGAAAGTCGCCCGGGAGAGTGGTGCCGTCACCCTTGCGGTGACGAACAACCCCGCCTCTCCGCTCGCCGGCACCGCCGAGCTCGCGATCGACATCGCCGCGGGGCACGAGCGCGCGGTCGCCGCGACCAAGACGTACACCGCCGAGCTGCTGGCGCTGCTGCTGCTGGTCGAGGGCGTCCGCAACGGCGACGGCAGCCCCGCCGCCGCCGAGCGTGCGGCGCTGGAGAAGCTGCCGCAGCTCGCCGAGGAGACGCTGGCCGAGCGGGGTTCCGAGGAGCTCGCCCAGCGCTACCGGTTCGCGTCGCGGATGGTCACCACCGGACGCGGGTACGCGTACCCGACGGCCCGCGAGACCGCCCTGAAGCTGATGGAGACCTCCTACCTGCCGGCCCTCGCCTTCTCCGGGGCCGACCTGCTGCACGGCCCGCTCGCGATGACCGACCCGGACGTCCCGGTGCTCGCGGTGGTCGGCGCCGGGCCCGGCGGCGCCTCGATGGCCGACGTGGTGAACCGGCTCGGCGAACGCCGCGCCGACGTGGTCACGGTCGGCGCGCGGGACATCGCGGGCGCGGCCGGCCGGCTGGCCGTGCCCGAGGTCGACGAGCGCTACGCCCCGCTGCTCGACATCCTGCCGCTGCAGAAGCTGGCCCTGGCCCTGGCGCTGGCGCGCGGGGAGGACCCGGACGCGCCGCGCGGCCTGAAGAAGGTCACCGCGACGCTCTGACGGGGCATGAAAGGCTGGGTTCGTGTCCACCCTGCGCGATCTCGCCGAAGAGCACACCGACCTCGGCCCGGCCGACATCGACCACCTCACCCGGCTCGCCGGCGACTGGCAGCTGCTGTCCGACCTCTCCTTCGCCGACCTGCTGCTCTGGGTGCCCGTCCGGCCCCGGGCCGCGGAGTCCCGGTCCTTCCTCTGCGTCGCCCAGGTGCGGCCGACGACCGCGCCGACGGCGTACCAGGACGACCAGGTCGGCAAGATCGTCGGCGGGCCCGAGGTCGCCCACCTGGACATCGCGTACGTGCAGGGCCGCATCTGGCGCGAGGGCGACCCGGTCTGGTACGGCGACACCCCGGCGCGCCACGAGGCCATCCCGGTGCGGCTGCGCGGCGAGGACGAGAACATCGAGGTCATCGCGGTCATCGGCCGCGACACCAACCTGTCCACCGCCCGGACGCCCAGCCAGCTCGAGCTGAACTACCTGACCACCGCCGACGACCTGGCCCAGATGGTGAACGACGGCACCTTCCCGCCGCCGCGGCACCAGGGCGAGACCACCTCGGCGCCCCGCGTCGGCGACGGCCTGATCCGCCTGGACGCCGGTGGCAAGGTCACCTACGCCAGCCCGAACGCGCAGTCCGCGTACCGCCGGCTCGGGTTCAGCGCCCACCTGGTCGGCGAGGAGCTGTCGGTGCTGTCGAAGCGGCTCGCCACCGACCCGCTGGAGGGTACGGACGCCGCCGAGCGCATCCTCACCTCGCTGCGCGGCGAGTCCCCGGCCCGCAAGGAGGTCGAGGCGCGCGGCGCCACCGTCCTGATGCGCGCCCTGCCGCTCATGCCGGCCGGCGTGCCGATCGGCGCGCTGGTGCTGGTCCGCGACGTCACCGAGGTCCGCCGCCGCGATCGTGCCTTGATGACCAAGGACGCGACGATCCGCGAGATCCACCACCGGGTCAAGAACAACCTGCAGACCGTGGCGGCGCTGCTGCGCCTGCAGGCCCGCCGGGTCGACCTCCCGGAGGCGCGGATGGCCCTGCAGGAATCCGTACGCCGGGTCGCGTCGATCGCCCTGGTGCACGAGACCCTCTCGATGTCCAGCGACGAGGCGGTCGAGTTCGACGGCATCGTCGACCGCGTCGCCACCGCCGCCACCGAGGTCGCGGCCACCGAGATCACCGTGAAGATGCGCCGCGAGGGCACGTTCGGCGTGCTGCCCGCGGAGATCGCCACGTCGCTGGTGATGGTCCTCAACGAGCTGCTCATCAACGCCGTGGAGCACGGCTTCCCGGCGCGCGGTGAGGAGTCCGACCCGTCGGCGCACCCGCGGGAGCCGGCGGCCGGGGAGCCCGGTCCGCTGGAATCCGCGCCGGAACCGTCTGCCGGGGAGGCGGATCCGCTGGGCACCCTGCGGGAGCCGTCGGCCGAGGTCGTCGTGTCCGCGCATCGCTTCCGTAAGCAGTTGCACGTCACCGTCGCCGACAACGGACAGGGGTTGCCGGAGGGCTTCCAGGCGGACGCGGGCGGGCGGCTCGGCCTGCAGATCGTGCGCGCGCTGGCGACGGGCGAACTGCGCGGCAGCATCGAGCTGCGCAACCGCGCCGGCGGTGGCACCGAGGCCGTGCTGGTGGTGCCCCTCGGCAAGCGATGAGCTGCCGGCGCTTCCCCGGCACACGTCCCGGCACCTGCACGGCCGCGGTGCAGCCGACCTCCGGCTCCAGGCCGGCGGTGCGGGTCCGGGTCACCGCGACGCCTCCCGGGCGCAGAATCGTGGCGGCGGACACACTCCCGGATTCTGGACCGCACTGGCCCAGAAGGGCGGGGCGTGAGAGGCTTGCCGACATGACCGCTGCAGTTGACCGCCGCTTCGTGGCCCGGCGCCACGTCGACTACGGCCGTGTCCGCAGCGCCATGTGTCCGGCTGTCTGACGCCGCCCGTTTGATTTCCGGGCGCGCGAGACGCGCCGGCTTCCTCCAGACACCGTTGTCGCGAGCCCTGCCGTCAGCGTCGGCGCGTGCCCACGATTACCCGGAGGGACGCCGCCATGGCGCTCAGCACACCCGCCGCCGCGCCCGCCGTCCGCCCACGCAAGCCGCGTGGCGAGGGCCAGTGGGCGGTCGGACACCGCGAGCCGCTGAACCCGAACGAGCGGATCAAGAAGGACGACAACCCGCTCAACGTCCGGGCCCGGATCGAGAACATCTACGCCCACACCGGCTTCGCCGGTATCGACCCACAGGATCTGCGGGGCCGCTTCCGCTGGTGGGGCCTCTACACCCAGCGCAAGGCGGGCATCGACGGCGGCCGCACCGCGGTGCTGGAGCCGCACGAGCTCGAGGACGAGTTCTTCATGCTCCGCGTGCGCATCGACGGCGGCGCGCTCAACCTGGCCCAGCTGCGCACCGTGGCGGAGATCTCCACCGAGTTCGGCCGCGACACCGCCGACATCACCGACCGGCAGAACATCCAGCTGCACTGGATCCGCGTCGAGGACATGCCGGAGATCTGGCGCCGGCTCGAGGCCGTCGGCCTGCAGACCACCGAGGCCTGCGGCGACTGCCCGCGCATCGTGCTCGGCAGCCCCGTCGCCGGCGTCTCGACCGAGGAGGTCCTCGACCCGACCCCGGCGATCGACACGATCGTCGAGCGCTACATCGGCGATCCGCGCTACTCGAACCTGCCCCGCAAGTTCAAGACCTCGATCTCCTGGCTGGCCGACACGCCGCACGAGGTGAACGACATCGCGCTGCTCGGCGTCGTGCACCCGCAGTACGGGCCGGGCTTCGACCTGTGGGTGGGCGGCGGCCTCTCCACCAACCCCCGGCTCGCCGAGCGGCTCGGGGTCTGGGTGCCGCTCGACGAGATCCCGGACGTCTGGGAGGGCGTGGTCGGGATCTTCCGCGACTACGGGTACCGGCGCCTGCGCAACCGGGCCCGGCTCAAGTTCCTCCTGGCCGACTGGGGAGTGGCCAAGTTCCGCGAGGTGCTCGAGAAGGAATACCTGGGCCGCGCCCTGGTGGACGGCCCGCCGCCGGTGCTGCCGGAGAAGCCGATCGACCACATCGGCGTGCACAAGCAGCGCGACGGCCGGAACTACGTGGGTGCGGCCCCGGTCGTCGGGCGCTCCTCCGGCACGCAGCTCAGCCGACTCGCCCACCTGGTGGCGAAGCACGGATCAGACCGGGTGCGCCTGACCCCGTACCAGAAGCTGTTGGTGTTGGACATCGCCGACGACCAGGTGGAACCGTTCGTCGAAGGCCTGCGCGGCATCGGGCTGGAGGCCCGTCCGTCGGCCTGGCGCCGCGGCACCATGGCCTGCACCGGCATCGAGTACTGCAAGCTCGCCATCGTCGAGACCAAGGCCCGCGGCGAGGAGCTGGTCGCCCGGCTGGAGGAGCGGCTCCGGGACTTCGATGTGGACATCTCCATCCACATCAACGGCTGCCCGAACGCCTGCGCCCGCACCCAGGTCGCCGACATCGGGCTCAAGGGCCAGCTCGTCATGAACGCGCGCGGCGAGCAGGTCGAGGGTTTCCAGATCCACCTCGGCGGCGGCCTGGGCATGGCGCAGGGCCAGACGGCCGGCTTCGGCCGCAAGCTGCGCGGCCTCAAGGCCACGGCCGAGGAGCTCCCCGAGTACGTCGAAAGGCTCGCCCGGCACTACCTGGCGGGGCGCGCCGAGGGGGAGAGCTTCGCCGACTGGGTCATCCGGGCCGACGAAAGTCTGCTCACATGAGCGACGCGAGGAGTACCCCGCTGTACTGCCCCTACTGCGGCGACGAGGACCTGTATCCGCACGAGGCCTCGCACGGGGCGTGGGAGTGCCACTCCTGCGCCCGGGTGTTCACGGTCAAGTTCCATGGGCTGCTTTCCAAGGGAGTGAACCGATGACGGTGCTGACCGCCGCCGGGCTCGGCCTGGTGAACCTGGACGGGCCGCAGGATCCGGCCCGACGCTCGCGCGCCACGCTGGAGGCGCTCGCCAAGGAGGGTGCCGCGCAGCTCGCGGACGCCCCCGCCGAGGAGATCGCCCGCTGGGCCGCGTCGACGTTCGGCGAGCGCTTCTGCGTGACGAGCTCGATGGCCGACGCCGTCGTCGCCCACCTCTTCTCCCGCGCGGCCCCCGGCGTCGACGTCGTCTTTCTCGACACCGGCCTGCACTTCCCCGAGACGCTGAAGGTCCGCGACACGGTCGCACGGACCATGCGAGTGAACGTCCGGTCGATCCGTCCGCGGATGACCGTCGGCCAGCAGGACGGCGAGCTCGGCCCCCGGCTCTTCGCCCGCAACCCCGACGAGTGCTGCTACCTGCGCAAGGTCGAGCCGCTGGAACGCGCCCTGGCCGACTACGACGCCTGGGCCACCGGCCTGCGCCGCGACGAGTCCCCGACCCGCGCGAACACCCCCGTCGTGGCGTTCGACGCGCGCAAGGGCAAGGTCAAGGTCAACCCCATCGCCGCGTGGACGCAGGCGGACGTGGACCGCTACATCGCGCGGTGGAACGTGCCGGTCAACGAGCTCTTCAAGAAGGGGTACGGATCGATCGGCTGCTGGCCGTGCACCCGGCGGACCAAGGCGGGCGAGGACCCGCGGGCCGGTCGCTGGGCGATGTTCGACAAGACCGAGTGCGGGCTGCACGTATGAGGCAGGCGGTCGTACTGGTCGCGCACGGCAGCCGGGATCCGCGGGCGGCGCGGGCGACCGAGGCGCTGGCGGTGGCGGTGCGGGCCCGGCACCCCGGTTGGGACGTGCGCGCCTCGTACCTGGACCACAGCGTGCCGCGCCCGCGGCAGGTGCTGGCGTCGTTCGCGGAGGCGGGTCACCGGCGGGCGATCATGGTGCCGCTGCTGCTGACCGCCGCCTATCACGGGCGCGTGGACGTGCCTGGGGAGATCACCGCTGCGCGGGCCGAGGGCGTACGGCTGGAGGTCGAGCTGACCCAGGTGCTGGGTCCGGCCGGGGGCCGGGTGCCGGAGCTGTTGCTCGACGGGCTGGCGGCGCGCCTGGGTGAGGTCTCCCCGGCCGCACCGGTGGACGGGGTGGTGCTCACCGCCGCCGGAACGCGGAGCGCCTCCGCGCGGGCGACGGTGGAGGAAGCCGCCGCGGCGCTCGGGGAACGGCTCGGGGTGCCGTGGCGGGCGGCCTATGCGTCGGCCGCGCCGCCGCTGTCCGGGGACGCGGTGCGCGCGCTGCAGGCGGAGGGCTGTCGCCGGGTCGGTCTGGTGTCGTACTTCCTGGCGCCCGGATTGTTGTGGGACTCGACGGTCGCCTCCGCGCGGGAGGCGGGCGTGGCGGTGGTCACCGAGCCGCTCACGGACACCCCGGCGCTGGCGGCCCTGGTGGCCTCCCGGGTGATCGACGCCGGCGGCCGGGCGGAGTTCGTGCCGGCGGCCTGATCCGCCCCGATTCCGGTCCTTGTTTTCGATGGGGTGAGCTGCGTTACGCCAGCGGTGATCACCCTCACTGAGAAGTCGCTGAGAGCCGCGGCCCCTCTACATCGGAGGGTGAGTAGGCGAAGGCCAATACTGTCAACGATTGCGATGATTTCGAGATCATTTCGCGAAGATCGGTGATCTGATTCATGTCGTGCGTCACCATTGCTCGGCGTAATCGACTCGAAACGGTGGATGACTCCGGACAGCACGACGCCCCGGCACCGTCATGGGCCCGGGGCGCTAATGCTGTGAGGGGATTGTTCAGGCGGTGGGAGCGCCGACCCGCAGGCCGCCGCGACGCTTGACGGCGCGCCGCTCGTCCTCGCTCATACCGCCCCATACGCCGGCGTCCTGACCGGATTCGAGCGCCCACTGCAGGCACGACTCGGTCACGGGGCACCGGCGGCACACGGCCTTGGCCTGCTCGACCTGCAGGAGCGCGGGGCCGGACGTCCCGATCGGGAAGAACAGCTCCGGGTCCTCGTCGCGGCAGATCGCATCGTGGCGCCAGTCCATGGCGGCAACACTCCTTGTTTCGGCTGGGGTAATGAATTGGTGCGGGTTACTACTTACTTTTATCTGCATACGCCGTGACGACCGACGGACAGCGTTCGTCCGATCACCAGTGCGTGAGCAAGCTTTGTTCAGGAGGCCGTTCTGCACCTTCTGGATTAGGAACGCGGGCGAGCGGCATCCGGTTACTTCTTATCGCTTGTGAATGCTTTCACGAACTCCCGCGATGTCAAGGGTAGCGCTCGGAAAATCTCCGGGCGGGTGAGCTAGCTCACGACCCTTTTGTCCGCTTCCGGGGGTTGGCCCCGGGACCGGCGCATGAACGCTCCCATCAATGTAGTACGGTAGCCGCCGCCCCGCAGACCTTTCGCCCGTGTTTCTGTAACGGATCGTGAGGACCTTCGGTTTCGGCCTACCCGCTCCTCAGCAGATCACACGCAGCGCGTCGGGGACGGACAGGAAGTGCACCTTCTGCCGCTCACCCAGGTAGTCGCCGTCGACCTGGAACGACTGGGGCCGGCTGGCGACGATGGTGAACTCGGCCTGATCGTGCATGCGCAGGACGTTGCGACCCCGAGGATCGGCCCGCCGGGACGCCATCTGAGTAACTGTCCGTGTTGTGCTCGCCACTCCTAGGCTACGAAGGGCCAGCACGTCAAGTCCGCGGTCGAACGACGCCTGGGGATTGGGGTTGATCGGGCGGTCGCCGACATAGGTCCACGGGGCCGTGTTCTGAATGATGACGGTTCCCAGACCGGTTTCCGGTTCCTCCCCGGGACGCTCGATGGAGAGCGGCGGCGTCTTGCGATCTTCACCCGAGAGGACCTCCCCGATCAGAGACCTCAGATAAAGGGCGGGAGTGGACGTACGCCCGCGCAACCGCGCCTGTTCCACCCGGCGCGTGACCGCGGCATCCAGCCCCAGTCCGGCCGTGAAGGTGAAATAGCGGTCGTCGGCGCGACCCAGCCCGATCACGCGGTGCCGTCCCGAGCGCAGGCCGTCGAGGATCACACCGGTGCCCTCGACCCAGTCCCGCGGCATCCCCAGCGCCCGGGCGAAGACATTGGTGGAGCCACCGGGCACGACCGCGAGCGCGGGCAGCCGGAGCGCGGGCGACGTCCGCTGCGACGCGAGCCCCGGATCGGCGGTCATCATCCCGTTGACGGCCTCGTTGATCGTGCCGTCCCCGCCCAGGGTGACGATGAGGTCCACCCCGCTCTCCACCGCCTTGCGGGCGATCGTCGTGGCGTGCCCGCGCTCCAGGGTGTACTCCACCGTCAGCTCGACCTGGCTGCGCAGGGCCCGGACCAGTACGTCACGACTGCGTTCACTGGTGGTCGTGGCCTTGGGGTTAACCACGAGTAACGCTCGCATGGGCGGCACTGTACCTCCCGGAGCCGCCCTGAGCTGGCCGGTATCGTACAGCGGTGACCCCTGCGGAAGTGGAGAATCCCGCGACTCTGGTCTGGGCGGTGCGCCTGCTCGCCGCCGAGGCCGTGGCGCTCGCGGTGCTGGCGGCGTACCTGGTGGTGCTGGTCGTGACGGCGGATCCCGGCAGCCTTGCGGTGGCGATCTCGCTCGCCGCGATGACCGCGCTCGGCGCGGCCGCCGTCTTCCTGGTGGCCCGGGCTCTGGCGGGCCGCTCGGCGCGGGCCCGCGGGCCCGCGATCGTCGTCCAGCTCTTCCTCATCGCCTCGGGCGGATTCCTGCTGCAGACGGGGCCGGCCTGGGCGGGGGCGCTGACGATGCTGCTGGGCATCGGTGTCGCACTGCTCTGCCTGATGCCGCCCACGACGCGGGCGCTCGGTCTCGACTGATCTCGCTGCCGGCTCGGTCTCCGTGCGGGGCCTGCCGTTCCTGCGGGGCGTGCTGTTCGCGCCGGGCTTGCCGTTCGTGCCGGGCTTGCCGTTCGTGCCGGGCCTGCCGTTCGTGCCGGGCCTGCCGTTCGTGCCGGGCCTGCCGTTCGTGCCGGGCCTGCCGTTCGTGCCGGGCCTGCCGTTCGCGCCGGGCCCTGGCTATCGGGTGCTGGCCTCCGCGGCGCGTCCGGGTGGCGCGACACGCCGGTGTGACCTCGGCCGACATGGTTGTCGGGTGGGCTGATCAGCACTTCCGTCGCGCGCGGAAAGGCCTACCCTGAGTGTGGCGGATCACAAGGGGGTGAGCGAGTGACCGGATCGACGGTACGCCCGCCGGCATATCAGCTTCTGGCGGACGAACTGCGCGAGGAGATCACATCGGGTCGCTTGCAGCCCGGCGAGCGTCTGCCACCCGAGCCGGAGCTGTGCGTACGGTCGGGCGTCAGCCGCAGCACCGTACGCGAGGCGCTGCGCCTGCTCGCCAGCCAGCACCTGATCGTCACCACCCGGGGCGTGACCGGCGGCAGCTTCGTCGCCCACCCCGACGCCCTGCAGCTCTCCGAGGCGCTCTCCACCGGCCTGACCCTGCTCGCCAACTCGGCCGAGGTGGGCCTCGCCGACCTGCTCGAACTGCGGCGCGCGGTGGAGATCCCGGCGGCCGGGCTGGCCGCGGAACGCCGCTCCGACGCCCACCTCGTGGAGCTGCGCGGCGCGATGTTCGACCCCGACCTCGACGAGCTCGACACGATGATGGCCGCGCACACCGCCTTCCACTCGGCGATCGCCTCGGCGACGTGCAATCCGCTCTTCGAGCTGATCACCCGGCCGCTCTACAACATCGGGATCGGCGGGGAAGTGGTCGAGGCGCTGCCGGACGACTACTGGGAGCGGATCGACGCGGACCACCGGGACCTGCTGACGTCGGTGCGCAACCGGGATGCGGCGGCTGCGATGGAAGCGGGACGCCGCCACCTGGACTACATCGCCGCGGTGGCCGCCCGCTGAGGCGGAGTCGCCGGCTCCCGCCGCCGATCCGTCGGCCCGGTCTCGTGCCGGCCGATCCGTCGGCCCGGTTTTGTGCCCCGATTCGTCGACCCGGTCTCGCGTTGGCCGCGTCGGGCCGGTCTCGCGTTGGCTGCGTCGGGCCGGTCTCGCGTTGGCTGCGTCGGGCCGGTCTCGCGTTGGCTGCGTCGGGCCGGTCTCGCGTTGGCCGCGTCGGGCCGGTCTCGCGTTGGCTGCGTCGGGCCGGTCTCACGCCGGCCGCGTCGGCCCGGTCCCGCGCCGGCCCGGTCTCGTGCCGCCTGAGCGGCCGTCGCCCTCGCAAGGGCCGGGCCGGCCGGTCGCGTCGGCTCAGCTTTCGGTGCGGCGGGTGAGCAGTCTGATCGTGGCGTGCCGGCCGTTCGCCTCGGCGGCGGCGGACGTCGTCAGGGCGGTCAGCACCTTCCAGGCGAACGAGGACTCGGACGGCAGCCGGGCCCCGCGGACCGTGGCGACCGTCACCTCCACCGTGAGCGCGTCGTCGGTGACCGCGAAGCGGCACTCGAGGTCGGCCCCGCGGGTGGCGATCGCCAGCAACATCGCGCAGGCCTCGTCGACCGCGATGCGCAGATCCTCGATCTCGTCGAGCGCGAAGTGCAGGCGGGCCGCGAGACCCGCCGTCGCCGTTCGCAGGACGCCCAGGTAGCCCCCGTCGGCGGGCACGGTGAGCAGCACGACGTCGTCACCGAACGCCGGCTCCGGATGCGTTGTCTGAAGCTGAGTCACCGACCCCATCCTCCCGATGGTCGAGACTCTAGCGCCTGTCGGGCGAGGCGCGCTCGGCGAGTCGGTCCAGGGCGGCGCCGGTCAGCCGGTAGGGGACCCAGCCACTGCTCGCGGCCGCGCCGATCGCGGCGTAGAAGTCCGCCGCCGGGTTCCAGTCGAGCATCACCCACTCGAGGCGCCGGTACCCGCGGGTGACGCAGATGCGGGCCAGCTCGGCCAGCAGGGCGGCGCCCGCGCCGGTGCCGCGGTGGCCGGGGCGTACGTACAGGTCCTCGAGATAGATCCCGTGGACGCCTTCCCACGTGGAGAAGTTCAGGAACCAGAGGGCCATGCCGTAAGGAGCGTCCTCCTCGTCGACGGCCACGTGCCCGAAGAGGGCCGGGCGGTCACCGAAGAGCGCCGCCCGGAGCTGTTCCGTGGTCAGGTGGCACGACTGCGGCTCGCGTTCGAAATCGGCCAGCTCGTGCACCATCGCCACAACGGCCGGCACGTCCTGGGGACGTACCGGCCGAATGCGGGCGGCACTCACGCCTGCTTGGTCTCCCAGAAGATCTTGGAGATCTCCTCGATCTTCGCCAGCAGCTGGTCACCGACGGCCGGGTCCATGGAGCCCTTGGCGCCGGCCGCGCCCGCGAGCTTGGTGGCCTCGTTGAACAGCTGGTTGAGCTGCGGGTACTTCTCGAAGTGCGGCGCCTTGAAGTAGTCCGTCCAGAGCACCCACAGGTGGTGCTTGACCAGGTCGGCCCGCTGCTCCTTGATCATGATGGCGCGCGTGCGGAACTCGGGGTCGGTGTTCGCCTGGTACTTCTCGGCGATGGCCTTCACCGACTCCGCCTCGATGCGGGCCTGCGCGGGATCGTAGACCCCACAAGGCAGGTCGCAGTGCGCGCTGACCACAGTGCGCGGCGTGAAGAAACGCGGAAGTCGCATCGGGACCCCTCCATGAGTTTGCGATGATCCGGTGCTGACACTACCCCTTACACCCCGAGCCATACTCCACGCGGGATTTGATGCCATGAAATTGCAACTGCCGCTCTTCGCCGTACTCGTGCAAGGGCCGTCCATGGCACCCACCCTGCGCTCGGGAGACGCCCTGGTGGTGCGGCGGACGCGGCGGGTCCGCGAGGGCGACATCGTGGTCGCGCGCTTCCGCTCGCGACCGGAGCTGCTGGTCGTCAAGCGCGCGGTCCGGGCCCAGGACCAGGGTTGGTGGGTACGCGGGGACAACGAGTTCGTGACCGACGACTCGCGGGCGTACGGGGTGGCGGATGTCATCGGACGTGTGATGTGTCGGTACTGGCCTCGACCGGGTCGGCTAAGTTAATGTCCAGTAACCACAACACACCAGAATGTGGTTGCTTCACCGGGTGATCCCCGCATCGCACGTCGGTCCGCGCACACTCGCGCCCAGGGCCGGCTGGCACCACCGACGTACTGATGCGTGTCTGGAGTCACCGTGTCCATCTTCAGTTTCGAGCTCGATCCCGCGCTGGCCGCCGACCCCGTCTTCGACCTGCACAAGCGGGGCAAGATGACGATCTCCGCCACCGTTCCGCTGGCCAGCCGCGACGACCTGTCGCTGGCGTACACGCCGGGCGTGGCCCGGGTCTGCACCGCCATCGCCGACGACGAGAACCTGCACCACGACTACACCTGGGCCGGCAACACCGTCGCGGTCGTCAGCGACGGCTCGGCGGTCCTCGGCCTCGGCAACATCGGACCCAAGGCCGCCATGCCGGTCATGGAGGGCAAGGCCGTGCTGTTCAAGCAGTTCGGCGGCGTCGACGCCGTGCCGATCTGCCTCGACACCCAGGACGTCGAGGGCATCATCGCCGTGGTCAAGGCGCTCGGCCCGTCGTTCGGGGGGATCAACCTCGAGGACATCAGCGCGCCGCGCTGCTTCGAGATCGAGCGCCGCCTCGACGAGGCCCTCGACATCCCCGTCTTCCACGACGACCAGCACGGTACGGCGATCGTCGTGCTCGCCGCGCTGCGCAACGCGGCCACGCTGCTCGGGCGCCGCTTCGCCGACCTGCGGGTCGTGGTGAGCGGCGCGGGCGCGGCGGGCGTGGCCATCACCGACACGCTGATCGCCGCCGGTGTCCAGGGCGCCAACACGATCGTCTGCGACTCGCGGGGCATCATCCACGCCGATCGTCCCGGGCTCGCCGGCGTGAAGGCGGCGCTCGCGCAGAAGACGAACTACTCCGGGCGTACGGGAGGAATCAAGGAGGCGCTGATCGGCGCCGACGTCCTCATCGGGGTGTCCGGCGGCGCCATCGCCGAGGAGGCGCTGGCCGGGATGGCGCCGGGAGGCATCATCTTCGCGCTGGCCAATCCCACGCCCGAGGTGCCGCCCACGATCGCCCACAAGTACGCCGCCATCGTGGCCACCGGCCGCAGCGACTTCCCCAACCAGATCAACAACGTGCTGGCGTTCCCGGGCATCTTCCGCGGTGCGCTCGACGCGCGCGCCACCCGGATCACCGAACGGATGAAGGTCGCGGCGGCGGAGGCCATCGCCGAGGTGGTCTCGGACGACCTGCGCCCGGACGCGATCGTGCCGTCGGCGCTGGACCCGCGGGTGGCGCCGGCGGTGGCGGCTGCGGTGGCCGCGGCGGCGGAGCGGGACGGGGTGGCACGGCGGCAGGCGGCGCCTGCGTCGCAGTCCTCTTCGCCTTCCTTGTCGGGGGTTTCCGTCCCGGTGCCGGCGGGTTCGGCTCGGTCCTGACCGGTTTCGGCCGGTCTCTCACTCCGCAAGCCTCTTCGGGGCCGGCGGCCGCGGTTCGCCGCGGTGCCGGCCCCGTCGTGCTGTTATCCACAGGGGAAGCGTGGTGGGTGGCGTGCCACCGAGGGGGTGACTAGCGTTCTCGGCATGCGCGCCGCCTACG
Source organism: Couchioplanes azureus (assembly GCF_014648355.1). Taxonomy (GTDB): domain Bacteria; phylum Actinomycetota; class Actinomycetes; order Mycobacteriales; family Micromonosporaceae; genus Actinoplanes; species Actinoplanes azureus. The sequence goes on along the minus strand of NZ_BMQY01000001.1, from coordinate 308,120 downwards.
CCAGTGCCACGAAGCCGGACGAGCCCCTCGCCGCCCTCACCGTCGGCGACCTGCCCGAGCCGTCGCCGCCCGACGGCTGGGTGACGGTCGACGTCCGGGCCAGCTCGCTCAACCACCACGAGATCTGGTCACTTCGGGGGGTGGGCCTGCCCGCCGACCGGCTACCGATGATCCTCGGCTGCGACGCGTCCGGCGTGGACGCGCAGGGCAACGAGGTCGTCGTCTACCCGGTGGTCGACGACCCGCAGGACCCGCGCGGCTTCTCGCTGCTGTCCGAGCGCTGGCCGGGCACGCTCGCCGAGCGGGTGGCCGTCCCGGCGGCAAACCTCGTGCCCAAGCCCGCGGGGCTCTCCTTCCTCGACGCGGCATGCCTGCCGACGGCGTGGCTCACGGCGTACCACATGCTCACCACCCGCGGCCGCGTCGCCGAGGCGGAAGCGGTCCTGGTCCAGGGCGCGGGCGGCGGCGTGGCCACCGCGGCCGTGGTCCTCGCCGCGGCCCTCGGCAAGCGGGTGTACGCGACCAGCCGCGACCCCGGCAAGCGCGAGAAGATCGCCGCTCTGGGCGCCACCGCGGTCGAACCCGGCGCCCGCCTCCCCGAACGCGTCGGCGTGGTCATCGAGTCGGTCGGCGCCCCCACCTTCGAGCACTCCCTGAAGTGCGCGGCCCCCGGCGCCCGCATCGTGGTCTGCGGCGCCACCGGCGGCCCCTTCCCGAAGGTCGACCTCCGCCGCGTCTTCATGATGCAGCTCGACATCCTGGGCAGCACCATGGGCACCGCCGACGAACTGGCCGCACTCCTGAAGCTCTGCGTCACCGAGGACATCCGCCCGGTCATCGACTCGACGTACGGCTTCACCGCGGTGGCGGACGCCTTCGCCCGCCTCCACTCGGGCGAGGTGTTCGGCAAGGTGGCCATCGACCACCTCCACTGACACCGCGCCGCCGAGGTCCGCCGCGCAGCCGGCGGATGGTCCAGCCCGGCACGAACGACCCTGGCAAGACGCGCGGACGCCACAGGTCGCGCGTCTCTGCTCGGGTCGATCCGCGGGTGCACGTCGACCGGCGTCAGCCTCGAGGCTCTTCGCCGGCAGCGGCCGGCCCGCGAGCCGCGGCCGGCATGACCGTGCCAGTGGCCTCGGCGGCTCTCAGGGGATCGGGGCGGCCGCGCGCTGAGCCGGAAGGGTGCTTGCTACGGCTGAGCGGTGCCCCGCCCGGCCGCGACCGTTGCTTGCTGGGGCGCGGTCGTTTGTGTGCTGGGCGCCGTGGTTGCTTGCTTGGGCGCGGTCGTGTGTGTGCTGGGCGCCGTCGTTGCCCGCTGGGCGCGGTCGTTTGTGTGCTGGGCGCCGTCGTTGCTTGCTGGGCGCGGTCGTTGCTTGCCCAGTGCGGGTGTCGCTTAGCTCGGCACCGGGGCTTGCCAGGCGCGGGCGGTTTCGCCGGACGCGCGGGTGATGCTCGTTGAGGCGCGGGTGGTGGCAGATGGGCGACGTCCGTTGCGCGCGGCAGGTGCTCGTCGCGCGCAGGGGTGCTCGTTGCGCGGGGCGCTTGTTGCGCGCGGGCGGTGCTAGTTGCGCACGGCAATGCGTCGTTGGAGGCGGTTGGTGGTTGAAGGGGCCGCCGGTGATCTCGTTGCCGAGCTCCAGGGCGCGCGGGCGGTGCTCCTCGCGTGCAGGTGGAGGTTGTCGGGTTCCCCTTGCTGGAGTCCAAAGCCAGCTTCCCGCGTCGTCGACCCCAACGGCTGTCTCCGACGCCGTCGGAAGCCCGCGGGCGATGGTTGCCGACGTCCATGGCGCTCAGCTCAGGGCGGGGGCCCGCCGCTGGCCGGATCGGTGCCTTTGTCCGGCACCCGTTCGGGTGTGGGGAGGGCCGACGTAGGTCACTCCTAGCGGGAGATAGGGGCACACCGAGTCATGGTTCGGGCTCGTCGGGGCGGCGTGCCGGGGCAATCCGGGCGCGGAGACACTCCCACCGGAGAGTGAAATCGTGGGTGCTCCCCTGAACGGCCTGGTAAAGGGCGGGGTGGGCCTGGCTGGGAGGCGCGCGGCTTCGCTAAGGTCGTCCGCATGTCTGACAACAGCGTCGACCCGAGCGGCAACACCGAGGCGTTCCGTGCCTTCACGCAGAACGCACCCGAGGAGCCGGCAGCGGCCTCGAAGACGCCGCTGATCATCGGTGGAGCCGTGGTAGCGGTCGTCCTGGTCGCCCTCATCGCCTGGCTTGCCGTCAGCTGACGGCGGCCTCCGAGCCGCGTGGTCGCCACCGGCCGGACCGACCTTCCGCGCCCGCGTGACCGCTGCTGGACACGTTCGCCTTCCGCGCCCGGGTGACCGCTGCCGGCCGGACGGACGTTCCCTGCCCGGGTGACCGCTGCCGACCGGACCGACGTTGCACGCCTGCGTGACCGCTGCTGGACGGGCCGACGTTCCGCGCCTGCGTGACCGCTGCTGGACGGGCCGACGTTCCACGTCCGCGTGACCGCTGCTGGCCGGACCGACGTTCCACGTCCGCGTGACCGCTGCTGGCCGGACCGACGTTCCACGTCCGCGTGACCGCTGCTGGCCGGGCGGACTCTCAACGGGAACCGCGCCATGCGGGCGCTGTTGGTCGGGGCCGGCTCTCAACAGGCCTCCACACCGTGTGATCGTCGTCGGTCGGGCCGACTACAAACGGCGCCCACGGGGAGCGGGACCGTTGCTGTGCCAGGCCTACTCTTATCGGCAGCCTGACACGGCTCAGCCCGGTGGCAAGAGCCCGGACGCGACCAGGGGTTGTCGGGGTGCCATGCGGGCCGGGCTGGGTCAGGGTCGCAGGGCGGCCCTTGTCTCTTCGGCTATTTCGAGCTCCTCGTCTGTGGGGACTACGCAGACCGCGACTCTTGCGTTGTCCGGGGAGATGATCCGGTCGCCTCGGTTGTTGCGAGATTCGTCTATTTCTATGCCGAGTGCGGACAGGCCGTGCAGGGCTGTGGACCGTACCGTCGGGGAGTTCTCGCCTATGCCGGCTGTGAAGGTGATGGCGTCGGTGTGGCCGAGGATCGCGAGGTAGGCGCCGACGTGTTCCTTGATGCGGCGGCAGTAGACGGCGAATGCGAGGGTGGCCGCCGGGTCGCCCTCCGCGCGGCGGCGTTCGACTTCGCGCATGTCGTTGGCGCCGGCCAGGCCTTGCAGGCCCGCGGAGCGGGTCAGGGAGCGTTCGATCTCTTCGATGGAGAGGCCCGCCACGCGGTGCAGGTGGAAGATCACGGTGGGGTCGATGTCGCCGCTGCGGGTGCCCATGACGAGGCCGGGCAGTGGGGACATGCCCATGGAGGTGGCGACGCTGCGGCCGCCCCGGACCGCGCAGGCGCTGGCGCCGTTGCCCAGGTGGAGGGTGATCACGTTGGTCTCCTGCGGCGGTCGGCCGAGGAGGGCCGCCGTCTCGCGGGCCACGTACGCGTGGGACGTCCCGTGGAAGCCGTAGCGCCGGATCTGCCAGGCGGCGGCCAGGCCGGCGTCGATGGCGTACGTGACGCCTTCCGGCGGGATGCTCTGGTGGAACGCCGTGTCGAAGACGGCGACCTGGGGAACCTCAGGCAGGAGCTTGCGGGTGACCGCGATGCCGCTCAGGGCCGCCGGGTTGTGCAGGGGCGCGAGCGGCACCAGGCCCTCGATCGTCGCCACGACCTCGTCGTCGATGAGCGTCGGTTCGCTGAAGAGGCTGCCGCCGTGCACGACCCGGTGACCGATCGCGCCGAGGTCCTCCAGGTCCACGGACTCCATGATTCGTTGCAGGGCGGCGGTGTGATCCGGGGCGTCTCCGCCCGCCTCCCCGATGCGCTCGATCAGCCCCTTGGCCAGCGTCACCGGCTTGTGGGCGGAAGGCGCCGGGGCGGAGGGCGCCGGGGCGGAGGGCGCCGGGGCGGAGGGCGCCGGGGCGGAGGGCGCCGGGGCGGAGGGCGCGCCGGCGAAACGCGAAGCTCCGGAAGGCGCGGCGGCGGAAGATGAGCGCGCGGACGGCGAGGCCGCAGACGGCGCGGCGGCGGAAGATGAGCGCGCGGACGGCGAGGCCGCAGACGGCGCGGCGGCGGAAGATGAGCGCGCGGACGGCGAGGCCGCAGACGGCGAGGCCGCGGAAGATCGGTCCGTGGCGTGGGGAGACGGCGACACCGGGGAAGGGATCGGCTGGGGTGTCGTGGCGGCGGGTGGGGAGTCGAAGAGGCGGTACTTCACCGAGGATGAGCCGCAGTTCAGGACGAGGATCTTCATGACCGGGCCTGGATCGCCGTGATGGCGACGGTGTTGACGATGTCCTTGACCGTCGCGCCTCGGGAGAGGTCGTTGACCGGGCGGCGGAGGCCCTGCATGACCGGGCCCACCGCCACCGCGTCCGCCGAGCGCTGGACCGCCTTGTAGGTGTTGTTGCCCGTGTTGAGGTCCGGGAAGACGAACACCGTCGCCTTGCCGGCCACCGGGCTGTCCGGGAGCTTGGTCGCGGCGACCGCCGGGTCGATGGCCGCGTCGTACTGGATCGGGCCCTCGACCGGCAGGTCCGGACGGCGTTCGCGGACCAGGGCGGTGGCCGCGGCGACCTTCTCGACGTCCGCGCCCGCGCCGGAGGTGCCCGTCGAGTACGACAGCATCGCCACCCGGGGCTCGATGCCGAACGCCGCCGCGGTCCGGGCGGAGGAGAGGGCGATGTCGGCGAGCTGGGCGGCGTCCGGGTCCGGGTTGACCGCGCAGTCGCCGTACACCAGGACGCGGTCGGCGAGCAGCATGAAGAAGACGCTCGACGCGACCGTGAGGCCGGGGACGGTCTTGATGATCTCGAAGGCGGGGCGGATGGTGGCGGCGGTGGTGTGGACGGCGCCGGAGACCATGCCGTCGGCGAGGCCCGCCGCGACCATCATCGTGCCGAAGTAGTTGACGTCGCGGACCACGTCGAACGCCAGGTCGAGGGTGACGGCCTTGTGCTTGCGCAGCTCGGCGTAGCGCTCGGCGAAGGTGTCGCGCCAGCCGCTGGTGGCGGGGTCGACCAGCCGGGCGGCGCCGATTTCGACGCCCAGCTCGCGGGCCCGCCGGGTGATCTCGGCCGGGTCCCCGAGCAGGGTGAGGTCGGCGACGCCGCGGCGCAGCAGGGTCTCCGTGGCGCGCAGGATGCGCTCCTCGGCGCCCTCGGGGAGCACCAGGTGGCGGCGCTCGGCGCGGGCCCGGTCGATGAGGTCGTTCTCGAACATCAGCGGGGTGACCCGGCTGGACCGGGTGACGTCGAGCAGGCGGTCGAGCTCGGCGGTGTCGACGTGCTCCTCGAACGCGCCGAGCGCGGCCTCCACCTTGCGCGGGGTGACGGTGCTGAGCCGGGCCTGGATCCGGCCGGCGGCGTTGATCGTGTGGTAGCTGTCGCTCTGCACGACCAGCATCGCCAGGCCGGTGTTGAGCCGCTCGATGACCCGCACCGCGCGGGGGTCGGGGAACTCGCCGAGGGTCAGCACCAGCCCGGCGAGGGTGACGTTGCCGGCGGCGTGGGCGGCGCTCGCCGCGACCAGCAGGTTGGCCCGGTCGCCCGGGGTGATGACCAGCGCCCCGTCGGTGAGGTGGTCGAGCACGGCGGGCACGTGTGCCGCGCCGACGACATAGTCGAGCACGTCGCGGTCGAGGGCGTGCTCGTTGCCGGTCACCACCGTCGCGTCGAGCGCGGCGGCCACCTCGGCGACGGTCGGTGCCGCGACGGCCGGCACCTCGGGGATGGCCCAGACCGGCACGGGCAGGCCGTCCGGGGTCTCCACACCGGCGGGCACCCGGTTGGCGATCACCGCCGGCACTGTCGCATGGAGATCGACGAGCGAGTGGTACGCCGACCGCACGGCCGCCCCGAGATCGCCCCGCCGCCCCTGACCGCTGACGACGGGAAGGACCACGCTGCCGAACTCGGTGGCGAGCCGGGCGTTGAACGCCAGCTCCCGGGGCAGCTCGTCGCCGCCGTCGTCCTGCCCGTCGGCGAAGTCGCTGCCGATCACGACGACCGAGCCGCACCCCCGCTCGACCGCGCGGTAACGCTCGACGATGCGGGACACGAGCTCCTCGCGCCGGCCGTCGGCGACCAGGGCGGCCGCCTCGGACACCGTGACGCCGTAGGAGTCGTCATGTCCGGCGGCCAGCGGGTAGCGGCTCATCAGCAGTGTGAGCAGCGGATCCTTGCCGGAGCCGGAGACCAGCGGGCGGAACACCCCGATGCGGGCGACCTTCCGGGACAACAGCTCGACGACGCCGAGCGCGACCGTTCCCTTGCCGACCGAGGGCCCGAGCCCGGCGACGTAGACGCTGCTTGCCACAGACCTCAACGTACCGGTCCGGCCACCGTCGCGCCGGGCGTCGCGCGACCCTGTGGACAACGGCCGGCGGACCGGATTCAGCGCAGCTCGCGCAGATAGCCGCCGGGATCGTCGAGGAATCGCCGCCAGTGTGCCACGACCTCGAGGCCGTCCCAGCTCGTGCGCCGGATGCCGTGCTGGCCCAGCTCCAGGACGGTCGCGTCCGGCAGGGCGGTGAGCAGGGGAGAGTGGGTCGCGACCACGACCTGCGCGCCGTCCGCCCGCAGCGCGTCGAGCCGGGCGAGCAGGCCGAGCGTCGACGTGAACGACAGCGGCGCCTCGGGCTCGTCCATCAGGTAGAAGCCGTACCCGTGGAACTTGCGGGAGAGCAGTTCCAGGAAGCCCTCGCCGTGGCTGCGGTCGTGCAGGTCGCCGTCCGGCGATCCGGGCAGGTTCTCCAGGTACGTGTAGAGCCCGTGCATCGTCTCGGCGCGCAGGAAGTACGCGTTGGCCCGCCGCCCGGGCGTGCGGACCACCTTGAGCGCCTCGCCCAGCGGCGCCTCGGTGACCCGGCTGCGGTGGCGCACCGAGCGCGAGCCGCCCTCCGGGTTGAGGCCGTGGGCGACGGCGAGCGCCTCGATCAGCGTGGACTTGCCGGAGCCGTTCTCGCCGACCAGGAAGGTGACCCCGGCCGGGATGTTGAGGCCGTGGTCGAGCAGCGCCGCGACGGCGGGGATCTTCGCCCACCACGCGGCCCGGTCGACCTCGGCCTCCGGGTCCCGCTCGATCCGGCGGACGGGCCGATCCGGGAGCGGGTTACTCCTCATCGTCCTCGTCGTCGCGGGCGAGCCAGGTGGCGAACCGCTCGATCGGCGTCTCGAACTCCGGGTTGACGTCGACGAAGGTCCGCAGCTGCTCGGCCACCCACTCGAGGGTCACGGTCTCCTCGCCGCGCCGCTCGACCAGCTCCTCGATGCCTCGATCGGTGAAGTACATGCCTGGATACTAGGGGCCACGATCGTGCCGGCGGCGGCGGGGAAGCCGCGTCAGTCGGTGTCGACCTCCTGCTTACGCACCGCGCCGAGGATCTTCCGCCGGTCGAACAGGAAGTGCGGGCGCTGCTGGGTGCGGGTGACGAAATCGACGTAGGCCTTGGTGAGATCGACGTCGTCGCTGGCGAGAATGCCGTCCACCGGAATCTTCGGCCAGGTGGACTCGTATTCGAACATCTGGTTCGGATATCCGTGGTCGCTGTCGTGCAGGAAAAGATCGATCGTGTCGAGCTTCTCGATAGCCTCGGTGAAACTGCGCCGGGGATCCTTGGCGTCGCTGATCGTGAGATTCCATTGGGCGTGACCGCGCACCAGGTTGCCGGCCTCGGCGCGGACGTCGAAACTGTGCAGCATGCCGTGGCCGTTGCGTTCCAGCGCGCTGAGGGTCATGAAGGACGAACGCCCGTCGGCCACGCCGGTCTCGACGACGACGGAGGGCTGGAGCAGGCGTACGAGTCCGTAGAGGGTCAGGCCCGTCGACTGCTCGACGCCCCACCGCGGCGGGAAGACCGTCTCCGTCTGCGAATAGCGCTGGTCGAGCCGCTCGGACACCTCGTCGAACTCGTCGGCGACCTTCGCCACCTCGTCGGCCGGCCAGCCCAGGGCTTCCAGGAACGCGGTCGGCGACACTTCGAGCATCACGCTGAGCTTGGTGAAGTCGTGCAGCGTCGGAGGCTGCGGCGGCAGCGGCTTGGCGACGGGCTGGGGCTTCGGTGCGGGCTTCGGCTTGCGCACCGGCGGCCGGTATTTGCGGATCTCGTAGCCGGTGAGCCGGCGCAGGTATGAATTGGCGGTCTTCCGCAGAGGCATGATCGGAATGTACGCGCGGCATGCCACGAGAGCAATGAAATGCCGCCGCACCGGTGCCGGAGTCGGACTCGACAATGGGTTCGGCGCGGCACGACGACGCCCCGGAACGACCGAGGGGCGCCTTGCCACCGGCAAGGCGCCCCATCGTCGATCGCCTTACGGGCGCGGCAACGCCGCCTCGATCAGGGCCGACTGCTCGGCCTCGTGCATCTTCGCCGAGCCGACCGCGGGCGCGGCCGCCGCGGGACGCGAGATGCGGCGCAGGCGCACGCCCTCCAGGTGCTCCAGGAGGTTGAGCGCCACGAACGACCAGGCGCCCTGGTTGGCCGGCTCCTCCTGCACCCAGGCGAAGTCCTCGGCCTCGGGGAACTGGTTCAGCACGGCCTTGAGCTCCGCGACGGGCAGCGGGTAGATCTGCTCCATCCGGATGATCGCCGTGTCGGTGCTGCCGCGCTCGGCGCGGGCCTGGAACAGGTCGTAGTAGACCTTGCCCGAGCAGAGCAGGACCCGCTTGACCGCCGAGGCGTCCAGCGGCGTGCCGTTGATCCCGGCGTCGCCCAGCACCGGCTGGAACGTGCCGCTGGTGAAGTCGGCGACCGACGACACCGCGAGCTTGTGGCGCAGCAGGGACTTGGGCGAGAAGACGACCAGCGGCTTGCGCTTGGTCGACAGCGCCTGGCGGCGCAGCAGGTGGAAGTAGTTCGCCGGGGTGGTCGGGTTGGCCACGCGCATGTTGTCCTGCGCGCAGAGCTGCAGGAACCGCTCCGGCCGGCCGGACGAGTGGTCCGGGCCCTGGCCCTCCATGCCGTGCGGCAGCAGCAGTACGAGCGACGACTGCTGCCCCCACTTGGCCTCACCGGAGGAGATGAACTCGTCCACGATCGACTGAGCGCCGTTGACGAAGTCGCCGAACTGGGCCTCCCAGAGGACCAGCGCGTCCGGGTTCTCCACCGAGTAGCCGTACTCGAAGCCCATGGCCGCGTACTCGCTGAGCAGCGAGTCGTGGACGAAGAAGCGGGCGTTGCCGGTGGCCAGCGTGGACAGCGGCAGGAAGTCGTCGCCGGTCTTGGCGTCGACGATCGAGGCGTGCCGGGAGGTGAAGGTGCCCCGGCGCGAGTCCTGGCCGGCGAGCCGGACGGTGACGCCCTGGGTGAGCAGGGAGCCGAAGGCGATCAGCTCGCCGAAGCCCCAGTCGATGCCGCCCTCGGTGGCCATCTTGGCGCGCCGTTCGAGGAGCTGCTGCACCCGCTTGTGCGGGGTGAAGCCCTCGGGGAGTTCGATGTGCGCCTGGCCGATCGACTTCACCACGCCCGCGTCGATCGCGGTGTCCACCTGGGGCTCCGGCTCGTCGCCGGGGGCCGGGCGCACCCGGGGCGGGGAACCCGCCGCGTCGCGGGTCGCCTTGAAGACCTTCTCCAGCTGCGACTGGTAGTCGCGCAGCTGCTCCTGGGCGTCGTCCACGGTGATGTCGCCGCGGCCGATCAGCTCTTCGGTGTAGAGCTTGCGGACCGAGCGCTTGGTGTCGATGATCTGGTACATCCGCGGGTTGGTCATCGACGGGTCGTCGCCCTCGTTGTGGCCGCGGCGGCGGTAGCAGACCAGGTCGATGACGACGTCCTTGTTGAACGCCTGGCGGTATTCGAAGGCCAGCTTGGCGACGCGGACGACGGCCTCGGGGTCGTCGCCGTTGACGTGGAAGATCGGCGCCTGGATCATGCGGGCCACGTCGGTCGAGTAGAGCGACGAGCGGCTGTACTCCGGGGCGGTGGTGAAGCCGACCTGGTTGTTGACCACGACGTGGACCGTGCCGCCGGTGCGGTAGCCGCGCAGCTGGGAGAGGTTCAGCGTCTCGGCCACGACGCCCTGGCCGGCGAACGCGGCGTCGCCGTGCACCAGCACCGGCAGCACCGTGTAGCCGTGCAGGCCGAGGTCGAGGCGGTCCTGCTTGGCGCGCACGATGCCCTCGAGCACCGGGTCGACGGCCTCGAGGTGGGACGGGTTGGCGACCACGCTGACGGTCGTGGAGTTCTCGCCGTCGGGCGTCGTGTACTTGCCGGTCTGGCCGAGGTGGTACTTGACGTCGCCCGAGCCGTGCGCCGACTTCGGGTCCATCTGACCCTCGAACTCGTTGAAGATCTTCTCGTACGGCTTGCCGACGATGTTCGCGAGCACGTTGAGCCGCCCGCGGTGGGCCATGCCGATGACCATCTCGTCGAGGCCGGCCTCGGCCGACGACTGCAGGACGGCGTCGAGCAGCGGGATCAGCGACTCGCCGCCCTCCAGCGAGAAGCGCTTCTGCCCGACGTACTTGGTCTGCAGGAAGGTCTCGAACGCCTCGGCGGCGTTGAGCCGGTTGAGGACGTGCTTCTGCTCGTCCTGGTTCGGCTTGGTGTACTTGATCTCGATCCGGTCCTGGATCCAGCGCCGCTCCTCGGGGCCCTGGATGTGCATGTACTCGATGCCGACCCGGCGGCAGTAGGTGTCGCGCAGCACGCCGAGCACGTCGCGCAGCCGCATCTTCTGCTTGCCGGCGAAGCCGCCGACCGGGAAGGTCCGGTCGAGGTCCCACAGGGTCAGCCCGTGCTGGAGCACGTCCAGGTCGGGGTGCCGGCGGATCTTGAACTCGAGCGGGTCGGTGTCGGCCATCAGGTGACCGCGCACCCGGTACGCGTGGATCAGCTCGACCACCCGGGCGGCCTTGTCGATCTGCCCCTCGGAGGTCCGGGCGACGTCGCGCACCCAGCGCACCGGCTCGTACGGGATGCGCAGCGAGGTGAAGATGTCGTCGTAGAAGGAGTGCTCGCCGAGCAGCAGCTCGTGCATCGTCTTGAGGAACTCGCCGGACTGCGCGCCCTGGATGACCCGGTGGTCGTAGGTGCTGGTCAGCGTGGTGACCTTGCTGACGCCGTGCTCGGTGAGGGTCTCGTCGGACATGCCGGAGTACGGAGCCGGGTACTCCATCGCGCCCACGCCGATGATGGCGCTCTGGCCCGTCATCAGCCGCGGGATGGAGTGCACCGTGCCGATGCCGCCGGGGTTGGTCAGCGAGATCGTCGTCCCGGCGTAGTCGTCCATGGTGAGCTCGTTGCGGCGGGCCCGCCGGACGATGTCCTCGTACGCCTGCCAGAACTGCCGGAAGTCGAGCTGCTCGCAGTTCTTGACGGACGGCACGACCAGCGTGCGGGAGCCGTCCTTCTTGACCAGGTCGATGGCGATGCCGAGGTTGATGTGCTCCGGCTGCACGAGGGCGGGCTTGCCGTCGACCTCGGCGAAGGAGTTGTTCATCTCCGGGTGGGCCATGACCGAGCGGACCAGCGCCCAGCCGATGAGGTGGGTGAAGCTGACCTTGCCACCGCGGCCCCGGGCCAGGTGGTTGTTGATGACGATGCGGTTGTCGACCAGCAGCTTGGCCGGCACGGCGCGCACCGAGGTGGCGGTCGGCACCTCGAGGGAGGCGCCCATGTTCTGCACGATCTTGGCGGCGACGCCGCGCAGCGTGGTCACCTTGGCGTCGGCCGGGACGGCGCCGTTCGCGGCGGCCTTGGCGCTCGCCGGGGCCGGGGCGGCCTTCGGCGCGGCCGGCGCCGCCGCGGGGGCGGGCGCCGGGGTCGCGGCCGGCGCCGCCGGGACGGCCGGCTTCGCGGGCGCGACCGTCGCGGCGGCGGGTGCATCGGTGCCGGCCTTCGCGGCCGTGGCCTTCGCGTTGGCGGCCGTCGCCTCGTCGGGCGTCGCGATCGAGCCCGAGGCCGTGGCCGGCTTGTAGTCGGCGAAGAAGTCGTGCCAGGCGGGGTCGACGCTCGTGGGGTCGGCCAGATAGCGCTGGTACATCTCGTCGACGATCCACTCGTTGGGACCGAAATCCGCGAGTGGATTCTCATGCGAAGTCTGCTGGGTCGACACTTCCGTGTTCGCCTCTTTCACCATGTTGTCAGCACGCGACGTTCGTCACAGAGCACGAAGGATTCGGCGTCAAGGCTACGCCGTGGGATCGGCATAGCCATTCGCACGTCCCGACTGTGACCTACGGTATGAGGCGGATGTGGGCGGTGTGACCCGATGGACACGTCAGGTGACGTCGCGCCGCTTCGCGATCCAGGTGCCGAGACCGCCCAGGAACAGGGCATACCCGATCAGCACGACCGCGCCGACCCAGCGCGGCGGGCTGCCGGGCAGCTCCGTGCCGGAGATCATGAGATTGGAGGCGGTCGACGGCACGAGCACCTGCAGGTAGCCGAACCATTCGCCGAACTTCTGGGTCAGCAGGGCGAAGACTCCCGCGACGCTGGTGAAGCCGACCACGTACACGGCGCTGAGCGTGATCGCCGCGCCGATCTGGCTGCGGATGAGCACGCCGGCGCCGACGCCGAGGATCGCCCAGAGGGCGTACGCCAGCCCGTTGAGCCCGATCGCCCGCCACACCGCCGGCTCGCCGAGCTGGGTGCCGATGTTGAGCGCGTCCATCACGAACGGCACGGCGATCAGGTTGAGCACCGTGGTGACCAGCCAGAAGATGGCGCCGAGGATGACGGCCGCGCCCAGCTTCGCCAGGATCACCGACTCGCGGCGGGGCGTCACCAGGAAGGTGGTGGTCGCCGTCTGGTGGAAGTACTCGTTGGTGACCACGATCGCGGCGAGCACCAGGACGACCAGGAGGCCGAAGAACTGCCCGCTGGTGAAGAGGTTGCTCGCGATGTTGACCGTTTCCGAGACGGCGCGCATCTGCTCGGCCTGGGTGCCCTCGAGCCCCTCGCCCGCGTTGTCCGCGCTCACGAGGAACTCGCTCATGGCCCAGTTGTAGAGCAGGGCGGCCGCCCAGAGCGGCAGGGCGATGAGACCGAAGATCCACCAGGTGTTGGTGGAGCGGATCTTGAGAAGTTCGGCTCGGACGAGGTTCATCGGATGCCCGCCTTTCCGGCCGTCAGCTGCAGGAACACCTGTTCGAGGTCGGCCTTCTCGCCGGTGAGCTCGTGCAGCTCGATCCCGGCGGTGAAGGCGATGTTGCCCACCCGGGCCGGCTCCAGGCCGGTCACCATCAGGGTCTCGTCGGGCAGCGTGGTGACGCTGGCCTGCTGCGCGGACAGCGCCGCGGCCAGGTCGGCGGCCCGCGGGGTGCGCACCCGGACCTGGGTCAGCCCGGCCATCGAGCCGAGCACCTCGTCGACCGGACCCTGGCGGACCAGCCGGCCCGCCGCGATGATCACGACGTCGTCGGCGAGCTGCTGCATCTCGGCCAGCAGGTGGCTGGAGACGAGCACCGTGCGCCCCTCGGCGGCCAGGAACTTGAGCAGGTCGCGCAGCCAGCGGATGCCCTCGGGGTCGAGGCCGTTGGCGGGCTCGTCGAGGATCAGCACCTTCGGGTCGCCCAGCAGCGCTGCCGCGATGCCCAGGCGCTGCTTCATGCCCAGCGAGTAGCCCTTGAACTTGCGCTTCGCCGCCGGGGCCAGCCCGACCTTGGCGAGCGCCTCGTCGGCGGCCTGCCGCGGCAGACCCGCGGAGGCGCAGATGACCCGCAGGTGGTTGATGCCGGTGCGGCCCTTGTGCGCGCTGGACGCCTCGAGCACCGCGCCGACGTGGCGGACCGGGTGGTCGAGGTCGACGTAGCGGACGCCGGAGAACGTGGCCGTGCCCGCGGTGGGCCGGACCAGCCCGAGCATCATCCGCAGGGTGGTGGTCTTGCCGGCGCCGTTGGGACCGAGGAAACCGGTCACGCGGCCGGGCCGTACGGTGAACGACAGGTTGTCGACCGCCCGTAGTTTCTTGTATTGCTTGGTGAGCTGGGAGACCACGATCTCTCCCTGGCCGGCTGTCGCCACTGGTTCCTCCCCGTCGTTGAATAGATCAAGTTACCGGTTGACCGCAATCCATGTGGCCCGTCCTCGGGCGAGCGGGGAGCCGTCCGGGGCGTACACGGTCGAATCAACCACTGCCTTGCGCCCCTCGGCGCCGACCGGGGCGCCCACGACCACGCACCGGTCGCCCGGCGCGGGCAGCGCATCGACCGCCACCGCGATCCGGCCGAGCACGAAGACGCGGCCGGTCTGCAGGGCGGACCAGCCGCCCGGGCAGTCGAGCGCCGCCCACATCGTCGCCACCGTGACGTCCGGCGGGACCTCCCACGCGGCGGCCATCCGCCCGTCCGGCAGGGGGCCGGGGAAGATGCGCAGGCCGGCGGGGTGCTCCGGGCCGCAGACGTAGCACCCGGGGAAGGGGTGGTCCGTGAAACCGGGGTAGGGACCCGCGTCGCCGGGCGCCGCGACGGGCACTCCCGGACCGGCGTCGGCGTCCGCCGTCACCTCGGCGACGAGCGTGCCCGCCGGATCGAGCACCTTGGTCCCCGACAGGGTGAGCGGGGTCTCCAGCGGGGGCGGCACGCGCAGCGTCACCTCGAACGCCCGGCCGTCGGCGCCCGCACCGGCCTCGACGGCGAAGGTGCCGGCGGACCAGCCGCCGTTGCCGGAACCGGGCGGACCGTTGAAACGCGCGGGAATCAGCATGGCCAGACCATCTCACGCCGGTACGACAAGGCGTTCACTTGCCGGTCATCCACCACCACCCGGTGCGCCACGCCCCCGGCGATCGCGAGCCTTACACAAGTTTCATGACGGTACTGATGACCGCCGCCGCACCCACCGGGACCAGCGGCTACTCGCTCCTCATCGCCGACGACGCCAGCCTCGTCGCGGCCGCGCAGCGCCTGCGCCACGACGTCTTCGCCACCGAGCTCGGCGCCACCCTGCGCGGCGCGACGCCCGACGGGCGGGACTGCGACGAGTTCGACGAGTTCTGCGACCACCTGATCGTGCGCGACGACGCGACCGGCGACGTGGTCGGCACCTACCGGATGATGACCCCGCGGGCCGCCGAGCGCGCCGGGCGCCGCTACGGCGACGGCGAGTTCATCATGAGCGGCCTGAGCCCGCTGCGGGAGCAGCTCGTGGAGACCGGCCGGTCGTGCGTGCACCCCGACCACCGCTCCGGCGCGGTGGTCAACCTGATGTGGGCCGGCATCGCGCGCTACCTGCACCTGCACAACCTGCGCTGGCTGGGCGGCTGCGCCTCGGTGCCGCTGGCCGACGGCGGACACACCGCGGCCGGGGTCTGGGCCCGGGTGCGCGACAAGCACCTGTCCCCACCGGCCCTGCGGGTGCAGCCGCGCCGGAACTGGCTCGCCGGGACCGAGCTCGCGGGCGACCCCCGGGTGCAGCCGCCGCCGCTGCTCAAGGGCTACCTGCGGCTGGGGAGCTGGGTGTGTGGCGAGCCCGCGTACGACCCGGACTTCGACTGTGCCGACTTCTACGTGCTGTTCTCCATGGACCGGATGGATCCCCGTTACCGGCGGCACTTCCTCGGGGCGACGCGATGACCTGGCAGCCGGTGTCGTCGTGCGGGCCGCGGTGCCGGCCGGGCGGGGACGACGCCGTGGGCGGGCTCGCCACGGTGCTGCGGTTGGGTGCGGTTGCCGCCGTACTTGCCGGGGGGTTGGTCCTGGTGCCGCTGCTGCGCGGCGGCGCGGTCCGGAGGGTGGCCCGCGGCCTGCTGGCGGCTCTGGGGGTGCGGCTGGTGTGGCGCGGTCCCGTTCCGAAGCCGGGCAGCCTGCTCGTGGCCAACCACATCTCGTGGCTCGACGTGCTGGCGTTGTTGGCCGTGGCGCCGGTCACGCTGGTGGCCAAGCGAGAGGTCGGCACCTGGCCGGCGGTGGGCAGGATCGCCCGGTCGGCCGGCGCGATCTTCGTCGACCGGGACCGGCCGAGGCGCCTGCCGGAGACGGTCGCCGAGGTCACCGCCGCGCTGCGGGCCGGCCGCTCGGTCGCGGTCTTCCCCGAGGGCACGACGTTCTGCGGCGCCGAGGGCGGCCGCTTCCGGCCCGCGGTGTTCCAGGCCGCGGTCGACGCGCGCGCCGCCGTGGTCCCGATCTCCATCCGGTACGGGTCACCGTCGGCGTCCTTCATCGGCGACGACACGCTGTGGGCGTCGGTACGCCGGGTGGCGGCCCTGCGGGACCTGACGGTGACCCTCGTCGGCGCCCCGGCGTTGCGTCCCGAGCCGGGCGCGGACCGGCGTTCCCTGGCCCGGGCCGCGCAGGCGTCCGCCGGAGTCCGGGCCACGACGTTCGATCTCGCCGCCTGACGGCCTCACAGAAAACTTTCAGGCGGCGTGCAGCGCCGGTGCAGCGATCTGCGTGAAGATGGTGGCCATGGCCGCCACACAGACCCAGGGGAAGCAGACCGAGGCGAAGCTCCTCGTCGTCGAGGACGACGCCAACATCCTCGAGCTGCTCTCCGCCAGCCTGCGTTTCGCCGGGTTCGACGTCAGCACCGCGACCAGCGGCAGCGCCGCCGTGAGCGCGGCCAAGAGCGCCACCCCCGACCTCGTCGTCCTGGACGTGATGCTGCCCGACCTCGACGGCTTCGAGGTCATCCGGCTCATGCGCGAGGGTGGCGCCCGCACGCCGGTCGTCTTCCTGACCGCCCGCGACGGCACCGACGACAAGATCCGCGGCCTCACCCTCGGCGGCGACGACTACGTGACCAAGCCGTTCAGCCTGGAGGAGCTCACCGCGCGCATCCGGGCGGTGCTGCGCCGCACGAACGCCGGCGACGAGGAGCCCTCGCGCCTGGTCTTCGCCGACCTCGAGCTCGACGAGGAGACGCACGAGGTCTACCGCGCGGGCCAGCGCGTGCAGCTCTCGCCGACGGAGTTCAAGCTGCTGCGCTATCTGATGCTCAACGCCAACCGGGTGCTCTCCAAGGCGCAGATCCTCGACCACGTGTGGAAGTACGACTTCCGGGGCGACGACAACATCGTGGAGTCGTACATCTCCTATCTGCGGCGCAAGGTGGACAACGTGCAGCCGCGCCTGATCCACACGCTCCGCGGCGTCGGGTACGTCCTGCGCAAACCGGCCGCCTGAGCCACCGGTGACCCTCACCGACCGGGTCCGCAGTCACGTCCCGCTGCAGACCGGGCTCCGCCGGGTGCCCCTGCGCACCAAGCTGGTCGCGGCCGTGCTCGTCCTGGTCTTCGCCGCGCTGACCCTGATCAGCGCGGCGAGCACGTATGCGCTGCACAGTTACATGATCAGTCGGCTGGACGCGCAGCTGGTGCGCTTCACCGAGCTGGTCGACGAGCGGAACGAGCGGAAAACCAACGTTTGGATCATCCTTCCCGCCGACTACTACTACAACCTGACCACCGTCGACGGCATCGGTGACCCCGACGAGGAGAAGTACGACCCGTCGCTCGACCGCTCGCAGCTGCCTCCCCTGGTGAAGGGGCTCGACGACGTCAACCGGCACGTCGACAAGCCGTACACGGTGAGCTCTGCCGACGGCCAGGTGCACTGGCGGATGCTGGTCACCTACGCGGACGGGTCGGTGCAGCACGTCGGGCAGCGGCTGGTCGGCATCGACGACGCGATCTCGCGGCTGGTCTGGGTGGACGTCCTGGTCGGCGCCGGCGTGCTCTTCGCCCTCGCCGCGATCGGCGCCGCCATCGTCCGGCAGAGCCTGATCCCGCTGTTGCAGATCGAGCGCACCGCCGCGGCCATCGCGGCCGGGGACCTCACCCAGCGCGTGCCCGATCCCGAGCCCGACGAGGGGGAGCCGCAGACCGAGCTGGGCCGGCTGTCCCGGGCGTTGAACGCGATGCTCGCCCAGATCGAGGCGGCCTTCACCGCCCGCGCGCTCTCCGAGACCGCCGCCCGGGCCGCGGAGTCGCAGGCCCGCGACGCCGCCGAGGCCGCCCGCGCCTCCGAGGCGCGGGCGGTGCGCTCCGAGTCGAAGATGCGGCAGTTCATCGCGGACGCCTCGCACGAGCTGCGGACCCCGTTGACGTCCATCCGCGGGTTCGCCGAGCTCTACCGCCAGGGCGCGGTGGCCGCCCCCGAGGACACTGCCCGCATCCTGCGCCGGATCGAGGACGAGGCCGCCCGCATGGGCCTGCTCGTGGAGGATCTGCTGCTGCTCGCCCGGCTGGACCGGGAGCGGCCGGTCACCCTCGCGCCGGTGGAGCTTCCTGTGCTCGCGCTGGACGCCGTGCACGCCGCGCGGGCCACCGCGCCGGACCGGACGATCGAGCTCGACCTGCGTGACGAGCCGGAGCGGCTGATCGCGTACGGGGACGACGCGCGGCTGCGGCAGGTGATCGGCAACCTCATGACCAACGCCCTGGTGCACACGCCGCCGGACGCCTCCGTGAAGCTGTCGCTGTCGACCGCGCCGGGCGACCGGGTGGTGATCGAGATCGCCGACACCGGGCCCGGGCTCAAGCCCGAGCAGCGCGAACACGTCTTCGAGCGGTTCTACCGGGCGGACGAGGCGAGGACCCGGCGCACCGACGGGGATGCCACCGGCACGGGCCTCGGCCTCGCCATCGTGGCGGCGATCGTACGGGCCCACCACGGCACCGTGGAGGTCGTCAGCGAGCCGGGTCAGGGCGCCACGTTCCGGGTGTCCCTGCCCGCGATCGCTCCCGGCGAGTCCTGATTTTTCCGGCTTCGGCATTCCCAGAAAACCTTCAGGGTCAGCACAGGTCTGTCGGAGCGCTCCGGGGCAGAGTTGTCCCTATGAACGAGCACGAGACCAACCCGCAGCGGCACGAGAGCTCCTCGCCCGGGGAGTCGTCGCACCGGCCCGCGGACGCCTCCCCCGCAGGCAGCAGCCCGGAGCGGGGAGAGTCCGACACGACGGTTCAGCAGCCCGTGCCGAACCCGCCGGCGTCCTGGCAGCCCCAGCCCGGCCAGCCGCACCCCGGCGCCTCCCACCTCGGCCAGCCCCACTCGGCGCCGCCCGCGCCGTCCGCTCCGCCCGCGCCCGCGCACCCCGGGGTGGCCCACCCGGGCGCGGCGCAGCAGTGGACCGGCTCGCCGTGGCAGTCCGGGGCGCCGTACGGCCAGCCGCACCCCGGCCAGCAGTACCCGTCGCACCCCGGCTCCTCCCACCCCGGCCAGCCTCAGCCCGGCGCGGAGGGGATGTGGCAGGGCGGCTCCGGCGCGCCGATCTGGGCGACGGCCGTGGGCACCGAGCCGCCGCGTGAGCCGGCGCATGCCGGTCGCGGCCGCCGGATGCTCGCCGCCGGGGCCGCCGCCCTGGTGATCGCCCTCGGCGCCGGCGGTGTCGGCGCCGCCGCGGCGCTCGCCCTGGACGACGACAACGACACGGGCACCGTGCAGACGAGCAACGCCTCGGTCACCCGGGTCGTCGACCGGTCCTCGCTCGCGCAGATCGTCGCCGCGGTGAAGGACAGCGTCGTCTCCATCAAGACGCAGAACGGCGAGGGCTCCGGCGTCATCCTCGACGACAAGGGCTTCATCGTCACCAACAACCACGTGGTCGCCACGGCGCCGGGCGGCGCGGTCCTGGTCATCTTCGCGGATGGCAAGCAGGCGGACGGCAAGGTCACCGGCACCGACCCGCGTACCGATCTGGCCGTGGTCAAGGTCGAGGGCGTCGACGGCCTCAAGCCCGCGAAGTTCGGCTCCAGTGCCGACATGCAGGTGGGCGACACCGTGCTGGCGCTGGGCAGCCCGCTGGGCCTGGAGGGGTCGGTGACCGAGGGCATCATCAGCGCCAAGGACCGCACCATCCAGTCCGGCGGCAGCGAGGACCAGCCGCCGAACCCCTTCGGCGGGCAGCGGCAGCAGTCCGGCGCGACGTCGATGTCCGGCCTGCTGCAGACCGACGCGCCGATCAACCCGGGCAACTCGGGCGGCGCGCTGGTCAACACCAACGGGCAGGTCATCGGCATCAACTCGGCCATCGCGACCTCGGGCGCCGGCTCCGGCAACATCGGCCTGGGCTTCGCCATCCCGAGCGACAAGGTGAAGACCGTCGCCGAGGCGCTGATGCGGGGCGAGAAGGTGAGCCACCCGGCGCTCGGTGTCAGCGTGAACCCGGCCGAGGGCGGCGGCGCCCTGGTCGGCCTGGTCAGCCCGAACAGCGCGGCCGCGAAGGCCGGGCTCGAGCGGGGCGACGTCATCAAGTCGGTGAACGGCAAGACGATCAACGACTCCGACGACCTGGTGGCGATCATCCAGGCCGGCAAGGTCGGCGACACCGTATCCATCACCTTCACCCGCAACGGACAGGAGCAGAAGGTCAACGCCACGCTGGCCGAGGCCTCCTGACCCGCGGCCACGGGGTGCCGGCCGGACCGTCGGGCGGCACCACTCCCCGGGCGGTGGGCGGTCGTGACCAAGGGGGTTGGTCACGGCCGTCCACCGCACCTTTCGTGTCCACTCTGTGCGCTATCGGGCGCCGAGTGGCAAATCGGGGGCTCGCGCTCGCCCCGGCGGACCGCCTACTCTCCATCTCGCCATAGCGAAGTGGAAGGCCGACCTGAGTGACCTACGTCGAGACCCGGATGAGCGTCTGGGAAGCCCTGGCCGGCCGCGCGCCCGGTGAGCCGCTCGGTCCCGCCGATCCCGGCCTCTGGAGCGCCGTCGTCGACCGGCTCAACCCGGCTCGCGCGAAGCCCGTGCTGCGCGCGGGGATCGAGGTCGCCGAGCTGACCAGCGTCCGTGGCAGCACGTACGTGATGCTGCGCTCCCCCGATCAGGGGGGCCGGGCCTGCTACCTTCGGCTGACCCCGGAGGAGTGGCAGCTCGCGCAGCTGATGGACGGCGCGCAGACGGTGGCCCGCCTGGTCGCCGAGTTCGCCCGCCTCGCCGGGCGGCTCGCGCCCGACCAGGTCCGCCGGGTCGTCGCCGACCTGGCCGCCAACCGGATGCTCGACGAGCTGCCGGTGGACGCCTTCCGCCCGCTGCAGGAGCTCGACCGCAAGCCGCTGCCGCAGCGGGTGGGCCGCGGCCTGCTCGCCGCCGCGCGCGGCCGCCGGATGCTCGTCGTCGACGTCGACCGCTTCGTCACCGCGCTCTACCGCGGCGGCGGCCGGCTGCTCTTCACCCGCGCCGCCGCGATCGTGATGGCGGTGCTGGCCGTGGCCGGCATCGCTCTGTTCGTGGCCACGTGGTGGCGCGGAAGCCAGGCGCTGTTCCTGACCGGCGGGTCGTACCTGCTCGGCGCGGTCGTCCTGCTGCTGCTCAACCTGCTGGCACTGGCCAGTCATGAGCTCGGCCACGCCCTCGCGACCAAACATGCCGGGCGGGAGGTGCCCGCCGCCGGTTTCCTGGTCTTCTTCGGCATCCCGTCGGTCTTCGTGGACACCACCGACGTGTGGATGGCCGGCCGGCGCTCACGCATGCTGGTCACCGCGGCCGGTCCCGCCACCGGCCTGGTCCTGGCCGGCTCCCTGCAGCTCGTCGGGTTCGCCGTGCCCGCCCTGGGCCCGCTCGCGTTCAAGCTGGCCTTCGCCTGGTATCTGAACGCGCTGTTCAACCTCAACCCGCTCCTGGCGCTGGACGGCTACTACCTGCTGATGGACTGGCTGGAGATCCCGAACCTGCGGGGCCGGGGACTCGCCTGGGTCACCAGCCGGCTGCGCGGCCGCCCGCCGGCGTGGAGCGGGCTGGACCGGGAGGGCCGCCTCGTCGCGCTCTACGGCATCCTCGCGGTGCTGTGGCTGGCGATCGCGGCCAACCTCGCCTACCGCATCTGGGCCGACCGGGTGGCGGGCCTCGTCACCGGCCTGTGGCACAGCGGCATCGGCGGCAAGACGCTGCTCGTCCTCGTCGTGGGCGGACTCTGCGCCCCGCTGGTCCACCTGGGCGTCTCCGCGCTGGCCCGGTGGTGGCGCCGGGCGCGCCTGCGCGCGAGCGAGAAGGAGCGCGAGGCCGACGCCCCGCGGCGGCTCGCCGCCCTGCGCAAGTCCGACCTGGCCGGCCTGAGCGACCGGGCGCTGGCCGAGCTCGCCGCGCAGGCGCACTGGCTGCGCCCGCCGTCGGGCACCCCGATGGTCCTGGCGGGCGGCGCGCAGCAGTCCGTGTACGTCGTCGTCGACGGCGCGATGCAAGCCCGCAAGCCGGGCGACCCGGGCGGCACGATCCGCCACCACGTCGGCGCCGGCGGCGTCGTCGGGCTGGCCACCGCCCTCACCGGCCGGGCCTCGGCGCTGGACTGGCACACCGCCGGCACCACGCTGCTCGCCCTGCCCTCGGCGGCGATCGCGAGCGTGGTCGGACCGCTGCCGGGCCCGCCGCCGGCCGACCGCGCCGAGGCCGAGGCGCTCTTCGCCGACACGCCCGCCCTCGCCGCGCTGGACGGGGACGAGCGCCTGGCCGTGATCGCCTCGGCGCACCCCCTCGACCTGGAGCCGGGCGCGCCGGTCGTCCTGCCCGGACCGACCCACGCGGTCGTCGTCGAGTCCGGTGTGATCGCCATGCCCGACGGGGTCGAGCTGCGCCGCGGCACCCTGATCGGCCCGGTCGGGGACGGCAGCCCGGGCGAGGTCGCCCAGACGAGGACGCCCACCCGGCTGTGGATCGTCCCCGACGCCGCCGACCTTCCGCCGCTGATCGGCCCGCCGGCCCGGCTGGCCGGGACCGCGGCGGCCCGGGCCGAGTCCGCCACCGGCGTGCACTCCGCCGGCGTGTACCCGCCCCTCGCGGCACCGCCCGGCCCCCCGGACGGCACCGAGGACCCCGACGTGGACCGCCGCTTCGAGCGGCGCCTGTGGTGGCTGGTCCTGCTGCTGCTCCTGCTCTCGCTCCTGCTGACGGGTATGAACCTCGCGCCCGGCCCGGCCTGGGCCGAGATGCCGACCGACCGGGCGCTGCTCACCTCCGAGCGCGGCACGGTGACCGCCACGATCGACGGCCGCCCGGTGCGCCTCGCCGCGGGTGACCGCCGCTACGTCGCCCGGGGCACGCGCGTCGACGTGCCGGCCAAGGCCTCCGGGCGGC
The DNA here is from genome assembly GCF_014648355.1 of Couchioplanes azureus. GTDB lineage: Bacteria > Actinomycetota > Actinomycetes > Mycobacteriales > Micromonosporaceae > Actinoplanes > Actinoplanes azureus. Next base: position 285,175 of record NZ_BMQY01000001.1, on the reverse strand, counting down.
TGACCTTCCAGGGCGGTTCGGCGAGCCTGCTCTGCCCGGGCACGCAGGTCGAGCTCGGCACGCTCGTCACCGACGCCGGACGCCGGCGGGTACCGCACGGCGCACTCAGCGTCGAGACCGGGCGGGTGCTCGCCGACACCGGCAGCACCAGCGGGGCGTACGAGCCGCTCAGCCTGACCGTGACGCGGCTGGGTGCCGGTGACGTCACCAATAACGGTGCGGCGTGGTTCGCGGTCGACCCCGGCGCGGTCACCGTCGCCACCGGCCGGGTGTACGTCGCGGGCACTCCGGAGATGGCCGCCGCGACGTCGCTGAGCTGTGGCGACGGCGTACCCGTGGCGCCTCCGGCCGGCTCGCCCAGCCAGACGCCCGACGACCCGCCCCCCGCAACGCCGTCCGAGGCGCCGTCGCCGAGCGCGACCCCGCCCACGGAGTCGACGACCGTGCCGCTGCCGCCGACCGTTCCGGTGCCGCCGGGCGGGCCGAACCCGCCGCCGGCGACCGCGGATCCGCCGACGCGGCCCACGCTGAGGCCGCCACCGCCGCCCGAATCGCGGCCCAGCCGGCCGTCCACGGAGCCCGAGGACCCGCCGTCGAATCCCCAGACGCCGCCGTCGCGGCCGCAGGATCCGCCGTCGGAGCCCCCGCCTCCGCCGCGGCCGGACAATCCGCCGCCGCCCCCGGACAACCCACCGCCGCCGCCCGAGGAACCACCGTCCGAGCCGCCGCCCCCACCCGTGATCGTGCTGCCACCCGTGATTGGATGACCTGTGCTCTGTTTCTTCTGCGCCAAGGCGGCGCGTGGCAGCTGCCGGTTCTGCGGCCGCGGCGTGTGCGAGGACCACGCCCGGTTCGGGCCGTACCTGCTGCAGGTCAGCCGCTCGGCCAGCCGGGACCGGGCCGAGGCGCTGGTGGTGGAGGACGCGGTGCAGTGCGGCACGTGCCACCCGCGGCCCCAGCCGGTCGCCATGCCCGAGCTGGACTGATGGCCTGACCGAGGGATGGCCGGGCTGGACCCCACCGCCTAGCGTGAAGCCATGAGCGATTTCGACGCCGTGCTGGAGCGGTTGCTCACCGACCCGGCCTTCCAAGCCCAGCTCGCCCGCGACCCGGGCGGCGCGCTGGCCGGCTACACCCTGGACGCCGGCGAGGTCGAGCTGCTGCACCAGCAGGTCGCCGCCGACGCGGGCGCCTCGCAGGCCGCGGTCGAGGACCGGGTCAGCAAGTCCAGCACCTTCGGGCTCTTCGGCTCCTTCGGCGGCATCGGCGCGCTCACCGACAGCGTCGGATCGCAGTCCGGCCCGCAGCCGGTGGCGGTGCCCGCCGACGGCGCGGCCGGGATCGGCCCGGGCACCGACCGGGCCGACCCGTGGTCGGCCCTGGGGGCGGCGGCCGGCCGGGTGGCGCACGCGGCCGCCGGGCCCGCGGCGACCGAGGGCTTCGGCGACGCGCCGGCAGCCTGGGGGACCGGCGGCGGCGTCCCGGCGCAGTCCGGCCTCGGCTCCGCGCCCGGCGCCGTCTCGGGGTTCGGTGACGCCCCGCGCAGCGGTTTCGGTGACGCGCCGCCCGGCCGCGCGCAGGCCGAGGAGCTGCGCGCGCCGAAGGGATACACCAACCGGGTGGACGTGGACGGCGACGGCCGGTTCGACGAGGCGACCTATCGTGGGCACCGCGGCGGGGGCGCGGAGGTCCTGGTCGACCTGAACGGCGACGGGAAGACCGACTTCATCGGCGTCGACGAGGACCTCGACCGTGTCGTGGACTACGCCGACTACGACAACGACCACGACGGCCGGTTCGAGGAGCGCATGTACGACAGCGACGGCGACGGCTGGCTGGACCGCTCCGTCCCGCGCTAGCTCACTGGGCGGGCAGCACCTCCGGGCCCGTCGACACGTCGGTCGTGGCGCGCCGCTCGGCGTCGTGCGCGGCCATCGCCTCCTGGCGTCCCGGCTCCTCGCGCAGGATCGCGCAGTTCAGCCACTCGTCGGGGATGCCGAACGCGTCCACCAGCGTGCCCATCGCCGGGCGCAGCTCCTTGAGCAGGTCGTTCACCATCGCGGTGATGGCCTTGGACCGGGCCGGGGTGAGGCGCCCGTGCTCGAGGAACCAGCCCTTGTCGGACTCGATGGTGCTGAGCGCGTACAGGTCGCAGACGCGGGAGAGCAGCTGCCTCGCGGCCGGGTCGGTGGTGCGCTCGATGCCCGCGACCAGCGCCTCCAGCGCCACCCGGTCGATGTGCGCGGTGGCCGTCCTCAGCACGTGGTCCTGCACGTCGTTGAAGATGTCGAACGGGCGGTCCTTCTTGGTGGCCGAGCCCGCGCGCAGCCGCCGGATCGCGCTTTCCAGCAGGTGCCGCTCCCGGTCCTCGAACATCCGCAGGTGCCAGCCGCGGTCGCCGAGCGCCACCTCCTCGTCCCGCCCCGGCACGGCGCTCACCAGCCGCTGGATCAGCGAGCGGGCCGCCGTACGCTCCAGCACCACCTCGCGCACCTGCTCGGCGACGAACGTCGCCCGGCCCCAGCCGTCCAGCGAGCCGAACGCGTCCCGGTATCCGGTGAGCAGGCCCTTGGCGACGAGCTGCAGCAGGACGGTGTTGTCGCCCTCGAAGGTGGTGAAGACGTCGGTGTCGGCCTTGAGTGCGGGCAGCCGGTTCTCCGCCAGGTAGCCGGCGCCGCCGCAGGCCTCGCGGCAGGCCTGGATGGTCCGGGTGGCGTGCCAGGTGTGCGCGGCCTTGAGGCCGGCGGCCCGCGACTCGAGCTCGCGCTGCCGGTGCTCGTCGACCGGGCCGGTGGCGGTCTGGACGTCGTGCAGCGCGCTGACCAGCTCCTCCTGCGCGAAGTGCAGCGCGTAGGTGGTGGCCAGCGCCGGCAGGAGCTTGCGCTGGTGCGCCAGGTAGTCGTTGAGGACGATCTCGCGCTCGGCGCCGGGCTCGGCGAACTGGCGGCGGCTGTCGCCGTAGCGTACGGCGATCGTCAGGGCGCTCTTGGTCGCCGAGGACGCCGCGCCGCCGACGGCGACCCGGCCGCGGACCAGGGCGCCCAGCATGGTGAAGAAGCGGCGGGTGTCGCCCGGGATCGGGCTGGTGTAGGTGCCGTCCGGGGCGACCTGGCCGTACCGGTCCAGCAGCATGTCGCGGGGGACCGTGACGTGGTCGAAGGTCAGCCGGCCGTTGTCCACACCGAGCAGGCCCGCCTTGGGCCCGGCGTCGCCGATGGTCACGCCGGGCATCGCGGTGCCGTCGGCGTCGCGGATCGGCACCAGCCAGGCGTGCACGCCGTGGTTGCGGCCCTGGGTGACCAGCTGGGCGAAGACGACCGCCATCCGGCCGTCGCGGGCCGCGTTGCCGATGTAGTCCTTGCGGGCCGCCTGGTGCGGGGTGTGCAGGTCGAAGGTCTGCGTGGCGGGGTCGTACGTGCAGGTGGTGCGCAGCTGCTGGACGTCGGAGCCGTGGCCGGTCTCCGTCATGGCGAAGCAGCCCATCAGCTCGGCCGAGATGATGTCGCGCAGGTAGGCGTCGTGGTGGCGGCGGGTGCCCAGGGCCACCACGGCGCCGCCGAACAGGCCCCACTGGACGCCCGCCTTGACCATCAGCGACAGGTCGAGGTACGCGAGCATCTCGCCGCCGACCATCGCCGCTCCGGGGTCGGCGGCGCCGCCGTACTCGACGGGGAAGGCCGCCGCGACGCCCAGGTCGGTCGGCAGCTCCCGGAGGAGCCGGCTGACCCGCTCGCGGGCCTGCTCGCCGCTCTCGCCGTAGACGGGAAGGAACCGGTCGTCGATGCGCTCGCGGGCGGACTTGCGGATGTGCGCCCAACGTCCGTCGAGCACCTCCCGCAGGCGGGCGGGGTCGACGGGGCCGGGAAGAGGTCTGCGCATGGTGGTCACGGTACAGCCTGTACCCAGATTCGGGTACAGGCTGTACCAGATAGAGTGGCCGGATGGGCGAGGCGGCGCTGAAGCGCGACACGATCGCGGCGCGCCGCCGGGCGCAGGCGGGAGACGTGCGGGCCCGGCGGCGCCAGGAGATCGTCGACGCGGCCGTACGGGCCATCGAGGAGCTCGGCTGCGACGCCGGTCTGGGCGCGGTGGCCGACCGCGCCGGACTGCCGCGCCCCCACGTCTACCGGCACTTCACCGGCAAGGACGATCTCGACGAGGAGGTCGCCCGCCACGCGGGCCGGCTCCTGAGCGCCTGGATCCGCCCGTCCCTGACGGCGCGCGGCACGCCGCCGGAGGTGATCCGCGGCGTCATCGGCCGGGTCCTGCGCTGGGCGGTCGACCACCCCCACCTCTACCGCTTCCGCGTCCGGCTGGGTCCCGCGCAGGCCGTTCCCGAGCTCGCCGACGCCGCGGTGGCCTACCTGCGCGCCGCCGGATACGACGCGCGCCCGCCGGACCATGTGGTCGCCAGCGTCATCGGCATGGTCGACGCCGGCGTCATCTGGTGGCTGGACCATCGCGAGGGCGCCGGCCTGGACTCCCTGAACGAATGGCTCGCGGCGCAGGTGTGGCTGGTGCTGGCGGACATGCTGGAGCGGATCGGGCGTCCGCTCGACCCGTACGCGGAACTCGCGCCCGCTCTGGACAGACTCAGTTAACAAACCTAATAATTGGCCAACTGTCGATATACCGACGTGGAGGCCATCCCCATGCGCCGATCCCCGCTCCTCGCCGCGGCCGTCCTGCTCGCCGCCTCCGGTTTCGCCGTCCCCCTCGCCTCGTCCGCCAGCGCCGCCGCCGGGTGCGCGCCCGCCTGGAACGCGAACTCCGTTTACACCAAGGACATGACCGCCTCGCAGTCCGGCCACAACTTCACGGCGAAGTGGTGGACCCAGAACGAGAGCCCGGCGACCCACAGTGGTCAGTGGGACGCCTGGGCCGACAACGGCGCCTGCGGCGGCACGACCCCGCCGACCACGCCGCCGACCACACCCCCCGCGACGCCGCCCACCACTGCACCCACGACCGCACCCACCACTCCACCCACGACCCCGCCCACGGCCGTCCCGCCCGGTGGGCTGCCGAAGCACGCCCTGATCGGATACCTGCACGCCAGCTTCGCCAACGGTTCCGGATACCTGCGGATGGCCGACGTGCCGGCCGACTGGGACATCATCAACCTGGCGTTCGGCGAGCCGACCTCGGCCACCTCCGGCGACATCCGCTTCACCCTCTGCCCGGCGACCGAGTGCCCCGGCGTGGAGAGCGAGACGGAGTTCCGCGACGCCATCCGGGCCAAGCGCGCGGCCGGCAAGAAGGTGCTGCTCTCCATCGGCGGCGCCAACGGCCAGGTGCAGCTGACCACGACGGCGGCCCGTGACGCGTTCGTACGCTCGGTGAGCGCCGTCATCGACCGCTACGGCCTGGACGGCGTCGACATCGACTTCGAGGGTCACTCGCTGTCGCTGAACACCGGGGACACCGACTTCCGGAACCCGACGACACCGGTGGTCGTCAACCTCATCGCGGCCCTCAAGGCGCTCAAGGCCCGGTACGGCGCGGCCTTCGTGCTGACCATGGCGCCGGAGACGTTCTTCGTCCAGCTCGGCCACCAGTACTACGGCTCCGGGCCGTGGGGTGGTCAGGACCCGCGGGCGGGCTCGTACCTGCCGGTCATCCACGCGTTGCGGGACGACCTGACGGTGCTGCACGTCCAGGACTACAACAGTGGCCCGATCATGGGCCTGGACGGGCAGTACCACACCATGGGCGGGGCCGATTTCCACATCGCGATGACGGACATGCTGCTCGCGGGCTTCCCGGTCGCGGGCAACCAGGCCAACGTCTTCCCGGCCCTGCGCGAGGACCAGGTCGCCTTCGGCGCCCCGTCGTCGGTCAGCGCCGGCAACGGGTACGTGGCCCCGGCGGGCGTCCAGCAGGCGGTGACCTGCCTGGTCAAGGGCACCAACTGCGGAGGGTACGCGGTCCGCAGCGGCACCAACCCCGGCTTCCGCGGCCTGATGACCTGGTCGATCAACTGGGACAAGTACTACGGATGGGAGTTCCGCACCGCGCACGAGCCCTTCCTCAACGGCCTGGGCTGAGCCTGCGTGCAACGATGTGGGCATGGGGCCGGTCGCGTTCGTGCTGGGCGGGGGAGGCGTCCTCGGCGCCGTCCAGGTCGGCATGCTGCGGGCGCTGTTCCGCGCCGGTCACCGGCCCGACGTGGTCGTGGGCACGTCGATCGGCGCGGTCAACGGCGCGCTCGTCGCCGCCGACCCCACCGAGGCGGTCACCGACCGCCTGGTCCGGCTCTGGGCGTCACCCGAGGCAGCCGAGGTGTACGGGGACTCGCTCGCCCGCCAGCTCCGGCGGTTCGCGGCGCGGACCCACCTGCACTCGCCCCTGCCCCTGCGCCGCCTGCTCAGCGCCGAGCTCGGTGCGGACGCGACCTTCGCCGATCTCAAGGTGCCCTTCCGGTGCTGCGCCGCGAGCATCGAGCGGGCCGCCGAGCACTGGTTCGACGACGGGCCGCTCGTCGACGCCGTGCTCGCCTCGTCCTCGGTGCCGGGGTTGCTGCCCCCGAAGGAGATCGCGGGCGAGCACTTCGTCGACGGCGGCATCGTCAACTCGATCCCGATCGGGGAGGCGGTGCGCGTCGGCGCCAAGCTGATCTTCGTACTCCAGGTCGGGCGCATCGAGCGGCCGTTGTCCGTGCCCCGGCGGCCGTGGGAGGTGGCCCAGGTGGCCTTCGAGATCGCTCGCCGCCACCGGTTCGCCCGCGAGCTTGCCTCGTTGCCCGACGATGTGAGCGTGCACGTCCTACCGACCGGTGGCGGCGAGACCCGCGACGATCTCCCGTGGGCGTACCGCGACATGGCCGCCGCCGGGCGCCGCATCAGCCGCGCGTACACGGCCACCCGGCGCTATCTCGCCGCGAACGACGTCCTCCCCGCGCCCGGCGACGGCTCGTGATGCTGCCGCCGCCGTGGGTCCGCCGCCTGCTCATCGCGCCGGCAGTTGTGGTCCTTGCGGTCGTGCTGCTGACCACGCTGCCGGTGTGGATCCTGATCGCCCTCACGGCGACTCCGTTCGCCCCCGGGCACCTGCGGCTGCCCCGCCTCGCCTTCCTGGCGGTCTTCTACCTCGCCTGGGATGCGGCGGCCCTGGTCAGCCTGGCGGTGCTCTGGGTGGCGTCCGGGTGCGGCTGGAGGATCCGTACGCCGGCCTTCCAGCGGGCCCACTACGTCCTGACCGGCAAGTTCCTCCAGGCGCTGTTCTGGGTGGCCAAGTGGTCGCTGCACCTGAGCATCGACGTCGTGGGCACCGACCCCGACACGGGCCTGCCCGGCCGCCCGGAGATCGTGGTCAGCCGGCACGCGGGCCCCGGCGACTCCTTCGTCCTCATCCATGCCCTCGTCAACTGGTTCGAGCGGGAGCCGCGCATCGTCCTCAAGGCCGCTCTGCAGTGGGACCCCGCGGTCGACGTCCTGCTGAACCGCCTGCCCAACAGGTTCATCACGCCGGGCCGCCCCGGCGTGACCGACCTGGAGAAGGAGGTGGGCGCGCTGGCGAACGGCCTGGACCACAACGACGCGTTCGTCATCTTCCCCGAGGGCGGCAACTTCACCCCGCACCGCCGGACCCGCGCCATCGCCCGGCTCCGCGACCGCGGCCTCGAGGACATGGCGGTACGCGCGGAGGGCCTGCGCAACGTCCTCCCGCCGAAACCGGGCGGCCTGCTCGCGGCGATCGACGCCGCCCCGGACGCGGGCGTGATCTTCGTGGCGCACACCGGCCTGGACAAGATGCTGACCGTGGCGGACGTGTGGCGCGAGCTGCCCATGGACAAGCAGCTCGTGATGCGCTGCTGGAGCGTGCCCCCGGAGGAGATCCCGGCGACCGAGGCGGAGCGGATCGCCTGGCTCTACGACTGGTGGGCTCGCATCGACGCCTGGATCGACGAGCACGGACCCCGACCGCGCCCGCTGAGCACGGACTGGACGGCCCGGCGCGCGTCCGCCACGTCCGGCTGATTTCGCCTTTCGCCCTCAGGGGAATCGCTGGGCGCGGCCCTCGTTACCGGGAAAGGTAGGAGGCGTCTGATGCCGGGTGGGTGCCGCACCCGTCCGGCTCGTGCGAGAGGGTGGGTCCATGAGTGTTGACGACTTCGTGATGCGATCGGGTGGCGCGTCCTTTGACGACCAGGTCTTCGAGAGGCTGCTCCGGGAGCGGATCATCTTCCTCGGCAGCGAGGTCAACGACGAGGTGACCAACCGCATCTGCGCCCAGATGCTGCTGCTCGCCTCGGCCGACAGCGAGAAGGACATCGCCCTCTACATCAACTCGCCGGGCGGCTCGATCAGCGCCGGCATGGCCGTGTACGACACGATGCAGTACATCAAGAACGACGTGGCCACGATCGCCATGGGCATGGCCGCCTCGATGGGGCAGTTCCTGCTCTGCGCCGGCACCCCCGGCAAGCGCTATGCGCTGCCGCACGCCCGGGTGATGATGCACCAGCTCTCCGGCGGCATCGGCGGCACCGCGGCCGACATCGCCATCCAGGCCGAGAGCATGCTGCACATCAAGAAGGTCATGAACGAGCGGATCGCCTTCCACACCGGCCACACCCCCGAGGAGATCGAGATCGACTCGGACCGGGACCGCTGGTTCACCGCGCAGGAGGCGAAGGACTACGGCATCGTCGACCACGTGATCTCCAAGGCGGCCGACGTCACGTCGACGTCCGCGCTGGTCTGACCGGCCCTTTCCGACGGGCGCGCGGGTGACCGCGCGCCCGTCCGGTGTGCCGTCACGGGCCCCGGGGTATAGCGATGCCATCCCCCGAAGGTTCGAAGGAGGTGCTGACGTGAGAATCCCGACGTTCTCCCGGCAGTCCCACACCGCCCCCGAGACCGAAGACCGCGCGCCCGTCGCCGCGCGCGCCGATACCACCGACTCCGCCGCCGCCACTCCGGCCGTGACCGGACGCGCGACCCCCGCCCCGGACCGTGCTACCCCCGCTTCGGGGCGCGCGGCTTCGGAAGCGGACCGGACCGGTGCCATCGGGGTCGTCGACCGCAAAGGTCCCGACCGCCAGGGTCCCGACCGCCAGGGTCCCGATGGCAAGGGTGCCGACGGCAAGGATCCCGACCACACCCTCGCCGAGCGGCGCGTCGCCGAGCGTGACGCCCGTACCGCGGGCGCGCCGGTCGCTCCCGGTCCGAAGCCGCGGGCGAGTCTGCTCGCCACGCTCGCGCTGATCACCGGCGTGGCCGGCGCCCTGCTCGTGCTCTCCGGCCCGCTGCTCGGCTACGGCATCGGCGTCGCCGGGCTCGCCCTGGTGCTGTCGATCGCCGGCGTCCGGGCCACGGGCAGGCGGCACGTCGCCGGCAAGACCGACGCGCTGATCGGCATGGTGCTGGCGCTGTTCGCGATCGTCGTCGGCATCCTGGCGCTCACCGGCTCCCTCTCCTGGCTGGGCACCGACATGCAGCCCGCCGGCGATCTCCGCCAGTGGCTCGACTCACAGTTTGCGGACCGCTTCTGACGGGTATCCGACATTCACCGGCGGCGATGCGCCGCCGGTGACCCCTCGGAACCGGGACGGCCACCACCGTCCCGCCCCGAAATCATCCGGCGGTGCGCCGGAAAGTGCGGGACCACACCGGCCGGCGGCCACCGCCGAGCGGTCCGGGGTGCGACGGCAACGTTTGTGCGGGGGCGGCGGTGCGCCGCCCCCGACGCGTGTGCAACGAATCGTCGCCGCCGAAGCTGATCACGCAACGATTCGCCGCGTCGCGCAAGACTGGTCGGGGGCGTACGCAGGCCCTTCGCGCATAGCGTTTCCGACATGACGACTGCTGCCCCGCGCCGGTACCTGATGTGCCGGCCCACCCACTTCGCCGTCACGTACCGGATCAATCCGTGGATGGACCCGACGGCACCGTACGACAACGCCCTGGCCGTCAGTCAGTGGGAGAACCTGCGGCAGACGTTCCTCGACCTGGGCCACACCGTCGACCTGATCGACCCGCTGCCCGGCCTGCCCGACATGGTGTTCGCCGCCAACGGCGCGACCGTCGTCGACGGCAAGGTGCTCGCCGTGCAGTTCAAGGACGCCGAGCGCGCCGACGAGGCGCCCGCGTACAAGGCGTGGTTCTCCGATGCCGGCTTCGAGGTCTTCGACTCGAAGTACACCAACGAGGGCGAAGGCGACATCCTGCTCGCCGGGGACGTGCTGCTCGCCGGCACCGGCTTCCGCACGGCGCACGCCGCGCACGCGCAGACGCAGGAGGTCTTCGGCCGCCCGGTGATCACCCTCCAGCTGGTCGACCCGGCGTTTTACCACCTCGACACCGCACTTTGCGTGCTCGATGAGCGTAACGTCGCTTACCTGCCGTCCGCGTTCTCGCCGGGATCGCAGGCCGTGCTCCGCCGCCTGTTCCCGAACGCGGTCATCGCCACCCAGGCCGACGCGGAAGTGCTGGGCCTCAACGCGGTCAGCGACGGCCGTACCGTGGTCCTGCCGGTCCAGGCCACCGCGCTGACCGCGGCCCTGCAGGCCGCGGGCTACCAGACCGTGGGGGTCGACGTGAGCGAGCTGCGCAAGGCCGGCGGCGGACCGAAGTGCTGCACCCTGGAGGTTCGAGGATGACCGACCTGGACATGCGTACGCCCGGAGCGCTCGCGGACGCCGAGCGCTGGACGGCGCACAACTACCACCCGCTGCCCGTGGTGATCTCCGACGCCGAGGGCGCCTGGGTCACCGACGTCGACGGCAAGCGCTACCTGGACTTCCTCTCCGGGTACTCGGCCCTGAACTTCGGGCACCGCCACCCCGGCCTGATCGCCGCCGCCCACGCGCAGCTCGACCGGCTCACGCTGACCAGCCGCGCGTTCGTGCACGACCAGTTCGCGGAGTTCTGCCACCGCCTCGCCGAACTGTGCGGCAAGGAGCTCGTGCTGCCGATGAACACCGGCGCCGAGGCCGTGGAGACCGGCATCAAGGTCGCGCGCAAGTGGGGTTACCAGGTCAAGGGCGTGCCGGACGGGCAGGCCGAGATCATCGTCGCGGCGGACAACTTCCACGGCCGCACCACGACGATCATCAGCTTCTCCACGGACCCGGACGCGCGCAACGACTTCGGGCCGTACACCCCGGGCTTCACCATCGTTCCGTACGGCGACAGCGCGGCCATCGCGGCCGCCATCACCCCGAACACGGTCGCCGTGCTGCTCGAGCCCATCCAGGGCGAGGCCGGCGTGCTGGTCCCGCCGGCGGGCTACCTCGCCGGCGTCCGGCAGCTCTGCACCGACAACAACGTGCTCTTCATCGCCGACGAGATCCAGTCCGGCCTGGGGCGTACGGGCAAGACCTTCGCGATCGAGCACGAGGGCGTCGTCCCGGACATGTACCTGCTCGGCAAGGCGCTCGGCGGCGGCATCGTGCCCGTCTCCGCGGTCGCGGCGAACAAGGACGTGCTCGGCGTGCTCAAGCCCGGCGAGCACGGCTCCACGTTCGGTGGCAACCCGCTCGCCTGCGCGGTCGGCACCGCGGTCGTCAAGCTGCTGGAGACCGGCGAGTTCCAGCAGCGCTCCGCCGAGCTCGGCGCGAAGCTGCACGAGGGGCTGAACGCCCTGGTCGGGCGCGGCGTGCTGGCCGTACGCGGGCGCGGCCTGTGGGCCGGCGTAGACATCGACCCGGAGCTGATGACCGGCCGGCAGGCCGTGGAGCGGCTGATGGCCCGCGGCGTGCTCGCCAAGGACACCCACGGTTCGACGATCCGGCTCGCGCCGCCGCTGTCGGTGACCGAGGCGGATCTCGACCACGCGCTGGCCCAGCTGGCCGCGATCCTGTGAGAGGGGGCGGTGGGGCGGCGGCCTGACCGGCCGCCGCTCTTCCCGTCGCCCGCGCTTTCTTTCCGTCGCCCGGCGCGTCAGCGTTCGAACTTGCGGATGGCCATGGTGGGCGCCTCCGCCATGACCGAGTGCGGCTGGGTCACCCCGCCGGAGTTCCACAGCCTGGCCCGGCCCACGTACACGTTCGCGTAGAGCTCCACCACGTCGGTGGGGCCCAGCGCGCGCGTCTCGTCGCGGTTCAGCGTGATGCGCTGGTCGTCGTCGAACGAGCCGTTCGGGCGGATACCGGTGCCGTTGGTGCTCACGTCCTGGGCGCTCAGCTCGCCACTGCGCAGCGCCAGCCGGACATGCCCGCGGCTGATCCACTTCCGGGCGTCGTCGTTCAGCCACTGGCCCAGCATCACCCCGCCGCCCTCGGGCGCCCGGCCCACCACCACCGGGTTCTCCGTCGAGACCACGAAACGCCGGCGGACGACGCCGTCGATGCGTACGGACAGAACCTCGACCGCCGGGCGCGGACCAGCGTCGCGCAACCGGGCGCCGTGCCGGGGGCAGGTCGGCACGCCGGACCGCAACGCCGGCGGCGGCTGCGAGACCGGGCTCGTCGTCTTGCGCATGTCGGCGAACGGGCTGTCCGGGTCGCCACCCGAGCCGTACGCGGTGCAGGTGGACTCCGGGCAGCCCCACACGCGGGAAAGCAGCTTGCGCCCCATCGGCGACGGCTCGCCGACGGCCGGCACCTCGCCGCGCCCGACCTGCGCCACCAGGACCGGCCCGCCGGCGCCCGGCACGGCGGCGAGCAGGCGGCCGGGCTCGGCGACCCAGGGGCGGCGGTCCTGGAACTGCTCGCCCCGGCCGCGGGTGAGCACGGGCAGCCCCAGCAGCTCGGCGACCTCGAACACCCGGTCGTCGACCTGCGGCACGACCTCGACCACGCCGTCGTCGGCCCAGCGGCGCACCACCATGCGCTCGTTCGAGGTGAGATCGGCGTCGGAGAGCAGGCCGCGGGGCACCACCGCGTACACCGGGACGTTCTCCTCGGCGACGTGGCGGCCGAGCGCGTCGATGACCAGGCCCAGCCGCAACATGCTGGCCGGACGACCGCCGTCGAGGTCGGCATAGCGGACGATCTCGGAAAGATCGACGACGGCCCGCGCGAGGGCGGGATCGGTGGTGAGGCGCGCCTCGATGGCATCGAGGACCTTGCTGACCTCGAATCTCACGTGGCCTCCCGATGGATACGCGTGGGGCTGCCCGGCCATCATGCCGTCTGAAAGCGGGCATCCGCGAATCAGGGTGGCGTGGTCCATGCCGGTTCGTGGCGGGAAAGTGCCCCGTGCGGCACTTGCCGGGCGGGCGTGGCGACCCGGTCCACGCGCTGGTCCCGCCCGAGCGCGCGGCCCGGCCCCGCCTGGCTCGGCCCGGCCCGCCTGGCTCGGCCCGGCCCGCCTGGCCCGGCCCCGCCTGGCTCGGCCCCGCCTGGCTCGGCCCGGCCCGCCTGGCCCGGCCCGGCCCGCCTGGCTCGGCCCGCCTGGCTCGGCCCGCCTGGCCCGGCCCGGCTTACGAGGCGTCGGCGAGGATGCGGTCGATGCGGTTGGCCAGGGCGATGTCGCGGGTCGTCACGCCGCCGACGGAGTGGGTGCTGCAGCGGAAGGTCAGCGTGCGCCAGCGGATGTCGATGTCGGGGTGGTGGTCCATCTCCTCGGCCACCTTCGCCACCCGGTCCACGACGGCGATCGCGGCGGGGAAGCTGCGCAGGCCCACGGTGCGGACGATCGCGTCGGTGCTGCCCTCCCACCCGTCGAGGACGGCCACGGCGTTGCGTACCGAATCGGCGTCGAGCAGGTCACCCATTCCCTGAGCTTAGTCGCCGGGCGCACCCGGCCGGTGCCGGCCGGGGACGGGAATGTCGCACGTTTCGGCTACCGTGGGCGCCGACATGAGGCATGACGGGGAGGAACACCCAATGAGAAATCGACGTCTGGTGATGGCGGTCGTCGCCGTCGGCGTGGCGCTCGGCCTGACCGGCTGCGGCCCCGAGGACACCGCCAAGACGCCGACCGGTGCGGCCGGCGCGACCGCCGCGGCGCAGGCGGCCTCGCAGCTCGACCCCAAGGCCGACCTCGCCGCCGCCGCCAAGAAGCTCGCCGACCAGAGCATGAAGATCGACATGGACATGTCCGGTCAGATGTCCATGAGCGGCGTCGCCGACACGAAGGCCCGCCTCGCCAAGGTCTCCATGTCGATGGGCGCGCTCGGCGGCGACAAGATCGAGATGCGCATGATCAAGGACGACCTCTACCTGAAGGCCGGTTCCCTCGGCGCGATGCTGGGTGGCAAGGGCGGCGGCAAGACCTGGATGCACATCGACGCCGCCAAGCTGAGCGAGGGCAGCAGCTTCAACCTCAGCCCCAACGGCGACGACCCGGCCGGCACCCAGGCGATGATCTCGGCCCTCACCGAGGTCGAGCGCGTCGGCGACACGGGCTTCCAGGGCACCCTCGACCTGTCGAAGTCCCCGCGCTTCAAGAAGGGCGCGATGGCGGGGCTGGGCGACAAGCTGACCAAGATCCCGTTCACGGCGAAGAAGGACGGCGAGGGGCGCCTCGTCGAGATGACCCTCGACATGAGCGGCCTCGGCGCGGGCGCGGGCAAGATGAAGACGACGTACCACGACTTCGGCACCCCGGTCTCGGTCGAGGCCCCGCCGGCGTCCGAGGTGCAGGAGATGCCGAGCCAGCTCTCCGGAATCCTGAACGCCTGACGCACCGGGCGGACCGCCTCGAAACGAGGTGCCGAGCAGCGACCGATGGCCGGGTGGGGGACGACTCCCACCCGGCCATCGGGCTTTTCCGGTGGGCGCGTTCCGGCGGGGGGAGCTGTTTGGCGAGTCGGCGGATCGGGCATGGGGTGAGCCTTCGTCGCGACGGCGATGACGGGCGCAGGGAGGGATGACATGCGGACGGCTCGTGCAAGAGGGCTGGGCCTCGCGTCGGTGGCCGCGGTAGCTCTCGCCGTGGGTGGATGCTCCGCCGGCAATTCCGCGACTCCGGGCGCCGGAGCGTCCACCGGAAGCGTTCCCGGTGCCTCCGCGAGCGCGGGCGCCGCAGATCCCGCCGCGGCCGCCGAGCTGGCCGATGCGGCGGCGAAGCTGGGCACCACGAGCTTCAAGGTGACGATGACGTCCGGGCCGGGCCTGAACCTGACCGGGCTCATGGACGCGCCGCAGGGGGTCGGGACGGCCACGGTGGCCATCACCGGGTCGAACACCCGGATCGACATCAAGACCCTGCTCGTGGACCAGGACCTGTACCTCCAGATCCCCGGCATCACGAAGGCCGGCACCTGGACCCACGTGGACGTGTCCCGGCTGCCCGAGGGCGCCAACGTCGGTCTGCGACCCGGCCAGATCGATCCGGCCAACACCGCGCAGTTGCTGAGCTCCACGACCGACGTGCAGCGGGTCGATCCGCGCAGCTACCGGGGCACGCTCGACCTCACCAAGGTGGCCGGTGTGGTCGGCGTCGACCAGAAGATGGTCGGCTCCCTGGGGCCCCAGGCCCGCAACGTGCCGTTCACCGCGGGCCTCGACGAGCAGGGCCGGCTCTCCGCCCTGACGATCCAGGTGCCCGCCGTGAACGGGCAGCAGGCCCAGCCGCTCGAGGTCCTGTACTCGGACTACGGCACCACGGTCGATGCGAAGCGGCCGCCGGCCTCCCAGATCATCGAGGCCCCGGACGACCTCTACCCGACCCTGGGCGGCTGAGGGTAGCCGACTTCCCGCGCAGAGGCAGGACCAAGCCGGCTGCGTTCCGCGCAGGCGGCCGGTCCGATGGTTGATGCATCGGCTACCGTTCGGACCGTGCCAGAGGGACACACCATTCATCGTCTTGCCGGGCGGCACCGGGAGTTGTTCGCCGGACACGTCGTCGCCGTGGACAGCCCACAGGGGCGGTTCGCTGCCGGGGCCGCCCGAATCAGCGGCCGCCGGCTGGTGGACGCCGAGGCGTACGGCAAGCACCTGCTGCATCACTTCGACACCGAGCTCAGCCTCCACATCCATCTCGGGCTGTACGGCAAGTTCGCCGACGGTGTGGTGCCCGTGCCCGACCCCGTGGGGCAGGTGCGGATGCGGATGATGGGCGGCGGGCACTGGCTGGAGCTGCGCGGGCCGACCGCCTGCGAGGTCCTCGAGCCCGGCGCGGTGGCGGTGCTGCGGGCGCGGCTGGGCCAGGATCCGTTGCGGGACGACGCCGATCCGCTTGCCGCGTACGCAAGGGTGCGCAGCAGCATGAAGCCGGTGTTCGCGCTGCTGCTGGACCAGACCGTGGTCGCCGGGTGTGGGTTGATCTACGCGAACGAGGTGCTGTTCCGGGCCGGGCTGGCGCCCACGACGCCGGGGGCGCGCATCACGGCGGCGCGCTGGCAGGAGATGTGGGACGACCTGCGCGCCCTGATGAAGGAGGGCGTCGTGCGGGGCCGGATCGACACCGTGCACACCGCGCACACACCCGAGGCCATGCAGCGGGCGCCGCGCGTGGACCGGCACGGCGGCGAGGTCTACGTGTACCGCCGCCCCGGACAGCCGTGCCTGGTGTGCGGGACGCCGGTGCAGCGGGGTCCCCTGGCCGGCCGCAACCTCTACTGGTGCCCGACCTGCCAACCGGGCTGATTTGCGGCTACTGCGGTGCGGAGGCGGGAGCTGACGCGGCCGGTGGCGGCGGTGCGGGCACGGTGGGCAGGCCCAGCGTGAACCTCTCCCGGAGCCGCGGCAGCAGCGTCTCGTACGCCTCGACGGTTTCCGGCTGGGCGAAGTCGTGGGACAGCACGATCGATCCCGGCCGTACGTTCACCGTCACCTCACGGATGATCTTCTCCACGTGGGAGTCGCCGGTCTCCGCAGGGGTGCGCTCCCAGTCGCGGGGGTCGACCTCCCAGTAGAGAGACGTCATGCCTTCGGCGTACGCGGTGCGGACCAGGCGGTCGGTGAAGTTGCCGCCCGGCGCCCGGAAGTAGGGGATCTTCGCGTCCGGGACGGCCGCGCGGATGGCGTCGTTGGTGCGGAGCAGGTCCTCGCGGATCTTCGCCGGTTCTTCCTTGCCGAGGGTGAAGCTGTGGTTCCAGCTGTGGTTGCACAGCGCGTGTCCCGCGGCCGCGATGTCGCGGACGATGTCGGGATGCCTGCGGGCCTGCTCGCCCACGAGGCAGAACATCGCCGTGACCTGGTGCTCCTCCAGCAGGGCCAGGATCTTCGGGGTCTGCACCGGGTCCGGGCCGTCGTCGAAGGTCAGCGCGACCGTCTCCGTGCCGGTGGTGCGCAGGGACTTGGCCGGGCCGTCGCCCTCGGGGATCGGGAGCACCGCCGGGGCGGGAGCCGTCGCCGTGGCGGACGGCGCCGCGGGTGCCGGGTTCTGCGCGGGCGGCGGGGCCGACGGGTTCGCCGGGGCGGCGGTCGCCGGGCCGTCCTGGGGCGACTGCGGCTTGGCAGGAGCGGTCGCCCCGGCGTCCTTACCCGGCTTCTTCGCCGAAGGCTTGGGTGGCACGGCGACGGCGTTCTCCGCCGCGTTGACGGCGGTCACGGTCGAGTCGCCGCTCTGCTGCATCGGCACGACGAGGAGCATCAGGCCGACCGCGACCAGGGCGCCGAGCAGGGCCTGCTGCCGGTGCCGGCCGATGAGCAGCCAGGACTCGATGGGCAGGGTGCCGGGGGCGCGGTGGGCGCCGGTGGCGGGCCGCTTGCCGGCGTCGGCGAGGGCCCAGTCGCGGACGGCCTCGGCCGCCTCCCGCACTGCAGGCAGCGGGCGCACCGTGATGGCGAGCTGGTCGGCGGCCGCATGCCGGCCCCGGGAGGCGCGTGCGCCGCGCCGCGGAGTGGACGACGGGCGGGCGTCGGGCGTCTCGTGGCCGGCGAGGCCGGCGGCAACCCCGGCCTCATCCGCACCGGGGCGGCCACGATCGTGTTCCGTCGTGGGTGGACTCGGGACGGTCGGGGCGGCCGGCGACTCGGTGCGGCGGTGCCGGCCGAGGGCGGTGTCGTTCGCGAGCCGGCCGACGAGGGGGAAACTGCCGATGCCGCCGGTCAGCGCGGGGTGCGCCGTTCCGGCCGCGTGTCGCGGACCCTGCTGCGGCGCCGTGTTTTCGGGGGGATGCGGCGGCATTCGTCATGCCTACCCTGCGGCAAGATCGAAAACGAGACCGCATTCGTGATCAATGTATGACCTAGAGTAATTCAGCCAGGTCAGGAGGTTGAGGCCACGGCGGATTGGTGAACCCGGTCAGCGGGAGGAGTGCACCTCGTCCGTCGCCTTGCGCGCGGCGATCAGCACCGGGTCCCAGACCGGTGAGAAGGGCGGCGCATAGCTCAGGTCCAGGGCGGTCATCTCCTCCACCGTCATCCGGTTCCAGACCGCGATCGCCAGCGCGTCGATGCGCTTGGCGGCCTCCGTGCGGCCGACGATCTGCGCGCCCAGCAGGGTGCCCGTACGCCGCTCCGCGATCAGCTTGATCAGCATCGGGCTCGCGCCCGGGTAGTAGCCGGCGCGGCTCGTCGACTCCACCGACGCGGTCACATACGCGAACCCCGCGGCCGCCGCCTCCCGCTCGGTCAGCCCGGTACGGGCCACCTCGAGGTCGCAGACCTTCGTCACCGCCGTACCGATCACTCCGGGAAACGTCGCGTAGCCGCCGCCGAGGTTGATCCCCGCGACCCGGCCCTGCTTGTTCGCGTGCGTGCCGAGCGGGACGTGCACGGGGTGCCCGCTGACCCGGTGCACCGTCTGCACGCAGTCCCCGGCCGCCCACAGCCCGTCGAGGCGCCCCTGCGGGCCGACGACCCGCATCCGCAGGTCGGTGCGCAGGCCGCCGGTCACGCCGACCGGAATGCCGGACTCCTCGGCGAGTGTCGTGTTCGGGCGTACGCCCAGGCCCAGCACCACGATGTCGGCCGGCAGCGACCCGTCGCCGGTGACCACCGCGCGGACCCGGCCGTGGGCGGTCTCCAGGCCCTGCACCTCGGTCCCCGTGCGGACCTCGATGCCGAGGCCGCAGATCGCCGCGCGCACCCGCTCGCCCATGTCCGGGTCGATGCTGGACATCGGCTGCCCGGACCGCTCCAGCAGGGTGACCTCGAGCCCCCGCCGGATCATCGCCTCGGCCATCTCGACGCCCACGTAGCCGCCGCCGATCACCACCGCCCGGCGCGGCCGCGGATCGCGGTCGAGCCAGGCCTGGATGGCGGTGCCGTCGTCGAGGGTCTGCACGCCGAAGACGCCGCCGCCGTCGATGCGGGCCCAGTCCGGCGTGACCGGGACGGCGCCGGCCGCGTACACGAGCTCGTCGAAGCCCTCGCGGCGTGCGCCGCCGCCCGCCAGGTCGTGCGCGATCACCTCGCGCCGGTCCAGGTCGATCGCCACGACCTCGTGCCGCATCCGTACGGTGATGCCGGCCTTCGCGAAGGCGGCGGGCTCCCGGGCGATCAGGGCCTCGCGGTCGGCGACGGCGCCACCGATCCAGTACGGGATGCCGCAGGCGGAGTACGACGTGAAGTGGCCCCGCTCGAACGCCACGATCTCCAGGTCGTCCGGGCCGCGCCGCTTGCGGGCCTGCGAGGCCGCCGACATCCCGGCGGCGTCGCCACCGACGACGACGAGTTTCACCGCGTGTCCGCGGTCGTACGGGCGAGCCAGTCGACGACGTCGGCGACCGAGCCGCGCTGCGACAGCAGGGCACGCTGCCGGGCGGCGCCGGTGCCGTGCGCGCGGAGCCGGCCCATCAGGACCGTCGCCGTCTCCAGGTCGCCGTGGCGTTCGAGCTCCGGGCGTACGCAGTCGAAGAGCTGCCGCATCAGCTTCCAGGCCGGCCGGGGCTCCCGGGTGGCCATGTCGATGTTGAGTCCTTCCAGCCCGTCGTGCGCGGCCCGCCAGTGCGCGGCCATGAGCAGCGGGTGCGGCACGTTCGGCGCGGGCTTGCCCGCCTCGATGTCGCGCAGGATCGTGCCCACCAGGGCGCGGGCCAGGGCCGCCAGCAGGATCGTGTCGTCCAGCGACGGGCAGACGTCGCCCATGCGGATCTCGACCGTGGGGTAGTTCGCCGACAGGCGGGCGTACCAGTAGAGCATTCCCTCGTCGAGCATCGCGCCGCTCGCCTGCAGGTCGGAGACCAGCGTCTGGTAGTGGTCGTGGGACTCGAGGTAGGGCGCCGGGCCCACGGTCGGCCAGCGTTCCCACAGCATGGAGCGCCAGCTCGCGTACCCGGTGTCGTGGCCGGCGAAGAGCGGCGAGTTGGTCGTCGCGGCCTGGAAGATCGGCAGCCACGGGCGCAGGTGGTTGAGGACCTGCACGCCGGTCTCCGGGTCCGGGACGCTCACGTGCACGTGCATGCCGTTCAGGCCGGCGCCGGGGGAGAGGTCGCCGAAGCGCTCGCGCATCCGGCGGTAGCGGTCGTTGTCGACGGTCCGGGTGTGCGCCCCGGAGGCCGGCGCCGCGCCGACGGCGACCAGGCGGGCGCCGGCCGCCTCCGCGGCGGCGGCGAGCCCGGAACGCAGGCGCTTCATGGCGTCGTGAAGGTCGCCCAGGTCGAGCTGGGGCGGGCTGGCCGTCTCGATCTGGCTGCGCATG
Organism: Couchioplanes azureus; assembly: GCF_014648355.1. Lineage (GTDB taxonomy): Bacteria > Actinomycetota > Actinomycetes > Mycobacteriales > Micromonosporaceae > Actinoplanes > Actinoplanes azureus. The sequence goes on along the minus strand of NZ_BMQY01000001.1, from coordinate 264,752 downwards.
TACTCGTGCTGGACCGAGTCGCGGATGTCGGCGCCGAGGTGGTCGAAGACCTCGTCGACGGCCTCGACCGCCCGGGGCTCCACCGCGTCGACGAGCAGGTACTCCTCTTCCACCCCGAGGGTCAGCAGTCCCTGGGCCCGCGCTTCCCCGGCCATCTCCTCGGAGATCGTCGTCGCCGCCGCGGGTTCCGCTGTCGTCATGCGCCGCAAGTACCCTCCGCCCTCCGCCCGAAAACGACCATCTCCTGCAAAGAACTAGCGCGAACCCGCCGGCCACCGCCGGGCTTCGGGCGCCATGTCGCCCGGCCGGGGCGCCTAACAGAAAGTTAAGTTCACCGATGCCTTTACATCCTCTGTTAACACTCCTAATAATTGGCCTGACCCCCAGCGGAAGGCCACCACATGCGCCGATCCTTCACCCTTGCCGCGGCCCTTGCCCTGGCCGCCGGCGGTTCCGCCGTCCTCATCACCCCGTCGGCCGGTGCCGCGGCCGCGTGCGCGCCGGCCTGGAGCGCCGGCGCCGTTTACACCAACGGCACATCCGCGTCACAGTCCGGCCATAACTACACCGCGAAATGGTGGACCCAGAACGAGAGCCCGGCCACCCACAGTGGTCAGTGGGACGTGTGGGCGGACAACGGGACGTGCGGCGGCACGCCGCCGCCGACGACCCCGCCCGCCACGCCCCCGACCACGCCCCCGACCACGCCCCCGACCACGACCCCGCCCACCAGCGCGCCCGCCGGCTCGCTGCCCCGGCACTTCGTCACCGGCTATTGGCAGAACTTCGACAACCCGGCGAACGAGATCCGGCTCGCCGCCGTGCCGAGCACGTACGACCTGGTCGCGGTGGCCTTCGCCGACGCCACGAGCACTCCGGGCGCGGTGTCCTTCCGCATCGACGCGGGCCTGTCGGCCAGCCTCGGCGGATACACCGACGAGCAGTTCAAGGCCGACGTCGCCACGCTGCACGCGCGCGGCAAGAAGGTCGTCATCTCCGTCGGCGGTGAGAAGGGGTCGGTGTCGGTCAACGACGCGGCCGCCGCCACCCACTTCGCCGACTCGGTGCACACCCTGATCCGCACGTACGGCTTCGACGGCGTCGACATCGACCTGGAGAACGGCCTCAACCCGGCATACATGGCCCAGGCGCTGCGGAGCCTGCGCGCCAAGGTGGGGCCGAGCCTGATCATCACGATGGCACCGCAGACCATCGACATGCAGAACCCGGCAAGCTCCTACTTCAAGCTCGCGCTCGACATCAAGGACATCCTGACGGTCGTCCACACCCAGTTCTACAACTCCGGCGCGATGCTCGGCTGCGACAACAGCGCCGCGTACGGGCAGGGCTCGGTGAATTTCATCGTCGCCCTGACCTGCATCCAGCTCGAGGCCGGCCTGCGCCCCGACCAGGTCGCGATCGGGCTGCCCGCGACGACCGGCGCGGCCGGCGGCGGCTACGTCGCGCCCGCGGTGGTCAACCAGGCGCTGGACTGCCTGGCCCGCGGCACCAACTGCGGCTCCTTCCGTCCCCCACGCACGTACCCCGGCCTCCGTGGCGCGATGACCTGGTCGATCAACTGGGACGTCACCGCCGGCAACGGATGGGCCAACGCCGTATCCCCCCACGTCCACGCTTTGCCCTGAGCGGAGAACACCCCCATGAAGCTGAGAATGAGGTTCCTGGCCGCCCTCGCCGTGGCCCTGACCGGCACCGCCGCCGCGCTCGTCCCGATCACCGCGTCCAGCGCCGCCGTGGCCTGTGCTCCCGCGTGGAGCGCCGGCGCGGTCTACACCCAGGGCATGACGGCCTCCCAGTCCGGCCACAACTACACCGCGAAATGGTGGACCCAGAACGAGAGCCCGGCCACCCACAGTGGTCAATGGGACGTCTGGGCCGACAACGGGACCTGCGGTGGCACCACGCCGCCGCCCACCGACCCGGCGCCGCCCACCGGCGGCAAGATGGCGTCATCGCCGTACCTCTACCCGGGCTGGGGCAACCCGCCGGCGCCGTCGATGGTCATGAACGCCACCGGCATCAAGGCCTTCACCATCGCCTTCGTCCTGGCCAACGGCTGCAACCCGGTCTGGGACGGCGAGAGCGGCCTGACCGGCGGCGTGCACGAGAGCACGATCAACGCGATCAAGGCGGCCGGGGGCAGCGTGGTGCCCTCCATCGGCGGCTGGCAGGGCAACAAGCTGGGGCCGAACTGCCCGACGCCGGAGGCGCTCGCGGGGGCGTACCAGCGGGTGATCGACACGTTCGGGCTCAAGGCGATCGACATCGACATCGAGAACACCGACGAGTTCGAGAACACCGTGGTCCAGGACCGCATCCTCAACGCCCTGAAGATCGTCAAGCAGCGCAACCCGTCGGTGAAGACGATCCTGACCTTCGGCACCACCACGACCGGGCCCAACTACTACGGCACCCGCCTGGTCCAGCAGGCCAAGGCGCTCGGCGCCAACATCGACATCTTCACCCAGATGCCGTTCGACTTCGGCGGCGGCGCCGACATGTACGCCAGCACGGTCAACGCCTCCGAGGGCCTGAAGAACCTGCTCAAGTCGACGTTCGGCTGGAACGACGCGCAGGCGTACAGCCACCTGGGCATCTCCGGCATGAACGGCCTCTCCGACCAGCAGGAGCTCACCACGCCGCAGACGTGGACCCGGATCCGCGACTACGCGAAGAGCCGGGGCCTGGCCCGCTTCACCTTCTGGGCGGTCAACCGGGACCGGCCCTGCCCGGGCGGCGGAGTGGTCTCGCACTGCAGCGGCATCGCCCAGGACGACTGGGAGTTCACCCGGATCAGCGCCGGCTTCTGACCCGTACGCCCGCGCGCGGCCGTGGATCTCACCGATTCGCGGCCGCGCGCCGCCGCTTGCGCACCTTCTTGACCACCCAGCCGCCCACGGCGAGAACGATCAGCGTCCAGATCGCGTAGTCGAACCAGTGGCTGTAGCGCTCGACGTCCTGCCAGCGCGAACCGAGCGCGTACCCGGCGCCGACGAAGAGGCAGTTCCAGATGCCGCTGCCCAGCGTGGTGAAGACGACGAACCGGCCGAGCGGCATGTGGTTGGCGCCGGCCGGGATGCTGACGAGGCTGCGCACCACCGGGGCCATCCGGCCGAACAGCACCGCCGCACCCGCGTGCCGCTCGAACCACCGGTCCGCGGTGTCCAGGTCGTCCGCGTCGACCAGCGGGATCCGGTCGAGCCAGCGGCGCAGCCGGTCCTCGCTGAGCGCGTACCCCAGCCAGTACAGCAGGAGGGCGCCGCCCACCGAGCCGGCCGTGGCCGCGAGCGTCACGAGGACCAGGCTGACCCGTCCCTGGTTCGCCAGGAAGCCCGCCATGGACAGGACGATCTCGCTCGGGATCGGCGGAACCAGGTTCTCCAGCGCGACGAGCAGGCCGACGCCGAGCTCGCCGAGCGAGTCGATCACGGACGCCACCCACCCGGTGAGGCCACCGAGGCTGCCGGGATCGCTCATCAACGCTCCTTCGAAGGATCGAGACCACATACCCGGCTCCCACAGTACGAATCGCCTCACGTATATACCTGTAATCGGTATATGATCGCGCTGTGACCGACACACCGATGCGGGAGCCGACCTTCCTCGTGCTCACCGCGCTCGCCGCGGGCCCGCAACACGGATACGCCGTCATCGAGGACGTGGCGAGGATGACGGACGGCCGGGTCCGGCTGCGCGCCGGCACGCTGTACGCCGCCCTCGACCGGCTGCGCGGCGAAGGTCTCCTGGAAGTGGACCGGGAGGAGATCGTGCAGTCCCGCCTGCGCCGCTACTACCGCCTCACCGGGCTCGGCGAGAAGCGGCTCGCCGCGGAGACCAGCCGCCTGCGCACCCAGGCCACCCTCGCCGAGAACCGCCTGCGCGCCCGCCACCAGCCGGGTACGGCGTTCTCATGACGCTCGAGGACCACTACCGGCGGCTGCTGGCGGTCTACCCCCGGGAGCACCGGCTCGCCTACGAGGAAGAAATGATCGGCGTCCTCCTGGCGGGCGCGGAGCCCGGCCGCCGCCGGCCCACCCTTGCCGAGGCCGCCGACCTGCTCTGGTCCGGCCTCGCCGCCCGGACCGCCCGCGGTGGCGCGGGACTGCGCGGCCCCGGCTGGCGCGACACCGCAGCCGTGGTCGGCGTGCTCACCGCCGGCATCCTCGCGGCAGTGGCCGCCCGGCGGCTGGTCTGGTATCTGTGGGGCCTCGCGCAGTGGGGACAGGAGCTCACGGTCGCGCGCCTTCTCTCGATCGACCCGGCACTGCGGGTCGTAGCCTGGACGGTGGTGGTGGTCGCCGCCCTTACCGGGCTCCGGCGTACGGCGGCCGGCATGGCGCTCGCCGCGACCGTGATCGAGTTCGGCCTCATCGTCGTCAGAAGCTACGGGTGGCTCTGGATCGACACGGGGTGGCTGATTCTTCTCGCCCCGCTGACCGCGGTGCTGCTCACGCTGGCGCGTCGGGGACGGACGGCAACCGCGGTGCTGGGCCGCCGCGGCGTGGCCCTCGCCTTCGGCGCCATCGGCCTGGCCGGTGCCGCCACGGTGCTGTCCTCCGAGATCCCGTTCGGTTACGCGCCCCTCGGTCATTCGGCCGCCGTCTATGTAGCGGCGGGCTATGCGACGGCCGGAGCCGCTCTGACGGCCGGGCTGTGGCGGGCCGGCCCTCGGGTTCGCCGGCGCCTCGCCGTCACGTTTGCGGCGGTCCTCGCGGTGCCGTTCGCGCAGGAGCGGTACGCCGGCGCCGCGGGCATGCACTGGGTGCTGGAGATGACCGGCGGGAACGTCGTGCTGACGCAGGCGCTCTTTCTGGTCGGCCTGCCCGCGCTGGCGGCGCTGGCCGTCCTCGGTGGGTGGGAAGCGGCCCGGCGATGTTTCCGGCGCGGGCGCCCAGGTGACATAGCCGGGGCATGAGCGACCGGTGGTACGAGAAGGCGGTCATCTACTGCCTGGACATCGACACGTACGCGGACTCCGACGGCGACGGTGTCGGCGACATCCGCGGGCTGATCGGGCGGCTCGACTATCTCGCCCGGCTGGGCATCACCTGTCTGTGGCTCAACCCCATCCACCCGTCGCCCAACCGCGACGACGGGTACGACGTCGAGGACTTCTACAACGTCGACCCCCGGTTCGGCACCCTGGGCGACTTCGCCGAGCTGCTGCACCAGGCGGGCAACCGGGGCATCAAGGTGATCATCGACCTGGTCGTCAACCACACGTCGGACCGGCACCCGTGGTTCCAGTCGGCGCGTTCGTCGCCGGACTCGCCGTACCGTGACTGGTACGTCTGGTCCGAGACCCCGCCGCCGGACCGGCACCAGGGCATGGTCTTCCCCGGCGAGCAGGACGAGACCTGGACCTACGACCGGACCGCCAAGCAGTGGTACTACCACCGGTTCTACAAGTTCCAGCCGGACCTCAACATCGCCAACCCGCGGGTCCGCGAGGAGATCAAGAAGATCTGCGCGTTCTGGCTGCAGCTGGGCGTCGCCGGTTTCCGGATGGACGCGGTGCCGTTCATCATCGAGCAGACCGAGCCGGGCAACCCGGCGTCGCCGAAGGATCTGGGGTTCCTCACCGACCTGCGCCAGCACATCCAGTGGCGTAAGGGTGACGCGGTGCTGCTGGCCGAGGCCAACGTGGAGCCGGACCAGCTCAAGCACTTCTTCGGCGACGCCTCCGGCTCGTCGAACCGCATCCACATGCTCTTCGACTTCATGCTCAACGGCCGGCTGATGCTCGCCCTGGCCCGCCGCAACCCCGAGCCGATCATCGAGGCGCTGCGGGAGGCGCCGGCCCTGCCGTCCGGCGGCCAGTGGGCGACGTTCCTGCGCAACCACGACGAGGTCGACCTCTCCCGGCTCACCGCCGAGCAGCGCGGCGACGTCTTCGCCGCGTTCGGCCCGGACGAGGAGATGCAGCTCTACGGCCGGGGCATCCGGCGCCGGCTGGCCCCGATGCTCGGCGGCGACCGGCGGCGCATCGAGCTGGCGTACGCGCTGCAGTTCAGCCTGCGCGGCACGCCGGTGCTGCGCTACGGCGAGGAGATCGGCATGGGCGACGACCTCTCGCAGCGGGGACGCGACGCCATCCGTACGCCGATGCAATGGTCTTCCCTGCCCAACGGCGGCTTCTCCACCGCGGCACCCGGCGACCTCGTCCGCCCGATGGTGTCCGACCCGCAGTACGGCTACGAGCAGGTCAACGTCACGCTCCAGCGGCACGACCCCACGTCGCTGCTGTCCTGGTTCGAGCGGATGATCCGGACCTTGCGGGAGGCGCCCGAGGTCGGCAGCGGCACCTGCACGCACGTCGACGTCCCGGCGCCGCCCGGGGTGCTCGTGCACCGCGCGGACGACCACACCGGAACCATGCTCTTCCTGCACAATCTGGGCCCGGACGACGGCGTCGTGGACCTCGGCACGCTCGAACCGGAGGCGGAGTTCCCCAACGACGTCCTGGCCGACAGCGAGTATCCCGACCCCGGCAAACTCGACGCGCTGCCGATCAAGGGGTACGGATACCGCTGGATCAGGCTGTGCCGCAAGCCCTAACTCACCGGTAACAACTGGGTTAGAGTCGGCCGATCACTGCGGTTCAACTGTGGGAGGCCCAGGAATGACCCAGCCGAGTCGGGTAGCCATCGTCACCGGAGCCGCGCGCGGCATCGGCGCGGCGACCGCGCGCAAGCTCGCCGCCGACGGCATGGCCGTGGCAGTCGTCGACCTCGACGAGGCCGCGTGCGCGGAGACGGTCAAGACGATCAGCGACGCGGGCGGCACCGCCCTCGCCGTCGGCGCCGACGTGTCGGACCCGGCCCAGGTCACGGCCGCGGTGGAGCGGGTCGTCACCGAGCTCGGCCCGCCGACCGTCCTGGTCAACAACGCCGGAGTCCTGCGCGACAACCTGCTGTTCAAGATGAGCGACGACGACTGGGAGACCGTCATGGCGGTCCACCTGCGCGGCGCGTTCCTGTTCAGCCGCGCGGTGCAGAAGCACATGGTCGACGCCGGCTGGGGCCGCATCGTCAGCCTGTCCAGCACGTCCGCGCTCGGCAACCGCGGTCAGGCCAACTACGCCGCCGCCAAGGCCGGCATCCAGGGTTTCACCAAGACCCTGGCCTTCGAGCTGGGCCGCTTCGGCATCACCGCGAACGCGGTCGCCCCGGGCTTCATCGCCACCGACATGACCGCCGCCACCGCCGCACGCGTCGGGATGAGCTTCGAGGACTTCACCAAGGCGGCGATCAGTCAGATCCCGGTCGGCCGCGCGGGCCGTCCCGAAGACGTGGCGAACACCGTATCCTTCCTGGTCAGTGACGGAGCGGGGTTCGTCTCCGGCCAGGTGATCTACGTGGCCGGCGGGCCGCGCGCGTAGCACCCTGTCTTGATCGGGGTCGCTACAACTGATGGTGCGACCCCGATCGAGGGAAAGGGCGGAGAAGCCGACTGTGAATCGACGGATGAGCTCTCGTAGCGTGGCTCTGACCAGCACGTTCCTGCTGCTGGCCGCGGGCGGCGCGGCGGCCTGCGACAACGGCGACGAGTACCAGGACGAGGGCTTCTACTGCGCCGACGAGAACGGCGTCATCGTCGACGAGGACTACTGCGACGACGACAACGACGGTGGCGGTGGCGGCGGGTTCTTCATCTGGCACTCGTCGGGCTACCGCTCCGGCTACCCGGTCGGTTCCAAGCTGCCCGCGGGCGGCTCGAAGTTCGCCTACAACGACAAGGCCGCGCGGTCGTCCTTCGGCCTGCCGTCGACCGGCCGGATCAGCAACGGCACCATCAAGACCAGCGTCGTCGGCAAGGGCGGCAGCGGCTCGTCCGGCAAGTCGGGCGGCTGAGCTTGCGACGGATCCCGTACGGGCCGGTCCGCGACGGCTGGCGGCTCACCAACTACAGCCTCGGGCTGACCTACAACGACACCGAACTGCCCGACGGGACGATGATCTCGTACTGGCAGGAGGGGCCGTACTACGACTTCACCGAGGCGGAGATCGAGGAGCTGGAGGCGGCCACCACCGCCCTCAACAGCATGTGCCTCGAGGCCGGCGACTGGATGGTCCAGCAGTGCCCGCGGCGCACCCCGCAGGGCCGCCGCGACGGCTATTTCGCCTCGGTGTGCACCCCGGAGACCTGCTTCCTGACCCGGATCGGCATCCCGGAATACACCCACGAGCAGATCATCCGTACCTGGTTCGACGACGACCCGGAGACCTGGACCCACCACGACAAGGACCCGGACGGCCGCCTGCCGGTGCAGACGCCGGACTTCTCGCCGAGCATCTACGGCCGCTTCGACCTCTGGTACAACGGCGCGGGCAGCGTGCCCCGCCTGCTGGAGTACAACGCGCAGACGCCGACGTCCCTGGTCGAGGCCGCGGTCGTCCAGTGGCACTGGATGGACCAGACCGGCGTGACCCAGCACCCCTGGCGGCAGTGGAACTCGCTGCACGACCGCCTGGTCGGCTGGGAGGCCTCGGGTGGCGAGCCGGCCAACCCGGGCGCGTGGCGGCGCAACATCGCCAAGCTCCGCGAGGCCCGGCCCTGGCTGCCCGAGAAACCCAAGATCTTCTTCGCGTACGAGACGAGCGAGACGACCGGCGAGGACCGGATGAACGTCGCGTACCTGATGGCCACGGCGGAGGAAGCCGGTTTCCCGGTCGAGCTCATCGCCATGAGCCAGATCGGCTGGGACGTCGCCGGCGACCGGGTCCTCTTCGTCCCGGCCCCCGGCCAGGAACACAAGGCCGAGCCCATCGACGTGATCTTCATGCTGTACCCGTGGGAATGGTTCTGGAACGAGGAGGGCGGCAAGGCCTTCTTCCGGAACATGGCCGACCCGGCGAAGCGCGGCACGGTCTGGATCGAACCGCCCTACAAGGCGGCCCTGCTCGGCAACAAGGCCATCCTCCCGGTCCTCTGGAAGCTCTTCGGCGACGACCCCGAGCGGGGCAAGTATCTGCTGCCCGCCTACTTCGCCGAGTCCTCGGCGGCGGCCCGGCTCACCTCGTACGCGAAGAAGCCGGTCTGGGGTCGCGAAGGCGGCTCGGTCACCCTGGTGAAGGACGGCGTGACCATCGCCGACAACCCGTCGGAGTACGGCGCGGACGGCCGCTACGTGGTCCAGGAGCTGCTGGAACTGCCGTCGTTCGACGGCCTGGAAGGCACGGTCCACCCGGTCGTCGGCGCCTGGCTCATCGACGGCGAACCGGCCGGCATGGGCATCCGCGAAGGCCTCGGCACCGACGGCCTGGTCACCAAGGACCGCTGCAACTTCGTCCCCCACGTCATCACCTGAGCCCCGCCTTCGGCCACGCGAAAAAGCGGTCGTAGAGGTCGCTGACACCTCATTCTCGAGTTGCTGCCGGACACCGTGCCTCGCCTCGCCGTCAAAGCCGCTTCCGGGGTCAGGATGCGCCTCGCGTTTGCCGATCCCGACTGTGCCCACGTCGCCGGACGCGACGAGTTGGAGCAGGTCGGTGGCACTCTTCCAGGTCGCATCCGCAACGCCCTCAACTTCTGCGATCCGCTGAGCGATTCACCCGGTGTGGAGATCGGATTGCACAGCGTGCACCTATACGGCTTCGCCACTTTGCAGAGCGGCGGGACACGCCCTATCTCGGGTAGCGGGGGCGGTTGCGCCAGAGCCACCAGAGGCCGATGAAGGGCAGGACCAGCGGCACGTAGCCGTAGCCGCTGCCGAAGCGGGACCAGACCGTGTCGTCCGGGAAGGCCACCGCGTCGGCGATGCTCAGGGTGCCCACGATCAGCACGCCGAGCAGCTCGATGGTGCAGCTCACCAGCGCGATCAGCCGGCCCCGGGCACCGCCCACGGCCAGGCCGACGGTGGCCGCGAGGTAGACCAGGCCGGCGAAGGCCGACAGCAGGTACGCCAGCGGCGCCTCGGCGAAGTGGGTGGTGATCTGCACCAGGGCCCGGGCGCTCGCGGAGAGGGCGAAGATGCCGTACACGAGCAGCAGGACGCGGCCGAGGCCGGAGCCGATGGCGGCGTCGCGCGGGCGGGCCGGGGCTCGGGCCGGCTGCTCAGCCACCGGTCACCTCCGCGATCTGCTGCAGCCGCAGCACCAGGACCGGCAGCACCAGGCAGGCGACGCCGAGGATGAGGGTGCCCCAGCGGGTGGGTTCCAGGCGGGCCAGGTAGACCGCGACCGGGGCGAAGGCGACCGTGGTGATGAGGTAACCGACGAAGGTGGTCCAGTCGGTGGGACGGTCGCCGGTGAAGAGGCCGGCGACCGCGACGACGACCAGGATCGCGACCAGGGTGCCGAGGCCGAGCATGGACCACAGGTCGGTGTTGCTCGGGGCGCGGTTCAGCGCCGTGCGGACCAGGTACCAGACGCCCAGCACCAGGGCCGCCACGATGGTGGCGATCGAGAGGGGGCCGTTCATCACCGGCACAGCGTACTGACCTGCGTGCGCGTGTTAGTTTTCGGCCGGGTGATCTGCGGCGGAGGGCGACACGGCCATGCGGTTCGGACTTTTCGGTACGGGACCCTGGGCGCACCAGGCGCACGCTCCGGCGCTGGCGGCGCACCAGGACGTCGAGTTCGTCGGCGTGTGGGGCCGCAACGCCGAGAAGGCGGCGGCGCTGGCCGGGGAGCACGGCGCCGAGCCGTACGCGGACGCCGACGCGCTGATCGCCGACGTCGACGCGATCGCCGTCGCCCTGCCGCCGGACGTCCAGGCCGACATCGCCCTGCGCGCCGCGAAGGCGGGCCGGCATCTGCTGCTCGACAAGCCGCCGGCGTTCACCGCGGCCGCGGCCGACGGGATCGTCGCCGCCGCCACCGAGGCGGAGGTCGCCGGGGTGGTCTTCTTCACCCGGCGCTTCATGCCGCAGATCCAGCAGTTCGTCGAGGGGGCGCGGGAGGCCGGCGGCTGGCTCGAGGCCCGGGTCGACCACCTCGGCTCGATCTTCCAGCCGGGCAACCCGTTCGGCGAGTCGGCGTGGCGCAAGGAGAGCGGCGGGCTGTGGGACGTCGGCCCGCACGCGGTCGCGCTCGTGCTGCCGGTGCTCGGTCCGGTCACCGAGGTGACCGCGCTGGCCGGCCCGCGGGACATGACGCACGTCCTGATGCGGCACGCCGAGGGGGCGATCAGCACGCTCAGCCTGTCGGTGGACGCCCCGGCGAAGCTCGAGCGCGAGGACGCCGTCCTGTACGGCGAGTCCGGCGTGGCCGTCGTCCCGCCGGTGCCGTGGCTGCCGGTGGAGGCGTTCGGCCGGGCGATCGACGCGCTGATCGGGGCCGCGAACGGCGGCGAGTCGCCGGCGCTGGATCTCCGGTTCGGTGCGGAGGTCGTGCGAGTCCTCGCGGCGGCCGCGGAGTCCATCGAAAAGGGTCGTACCGTCACGCTCGCCTGACAGCGGGTCGCGCTGCGACCGAGATCACAACTAGCGCGCGTCCGGCACCCCAATGGCGCCCGGCGTGCACCTTTTGCTGCCTTTCAGGGTGCTTATCCGGCGGTCCCCACTGCCGATTGAGGTGAGCCAGGGGCTACAGATCGCAACCAGGCCGGGGTTCGGCCTTGACGCGATCGACGAGGCTCCATGGTCGATGCTCACGCCGTCACGAGGGGACCTCCATGACCTCGGTAGCCTCGCGCGCCGACGCCGCCGCGTCGCCCTTCGGCGTGCGGCCGGAAGGCCCGGCATGCGGCCGGTGAGCAGGCGCTCCCTGCTCCGCACCGCCCTCACCGGCGCGGCCGGGATCGCCGCCGGGGTGGCCGGCAGCCGGGAGGTGAGCGACTGGTTCGGCTGGGACCGCCCGCCCGTGCGGGGCGGGTACGCCGCCGCGGCCGACGACCTGTCCGCGGTGCAGCACGCCGACGTCGCCATCCGCTACCGGGTCGACACCACCCAGCAGCTGGTGGCGTTCACCTTCGACGACGGTCCGGCCCCGAAATGGACGCCGATGGTGCTCGACGCCCTGGACGCCGCGGGCGTACCGGCGACCTTCTTCATGGTCGGACAGAACCTGGAGAAGCACGCCGGCCTCCTGCGCGGGCGGATGGCCCGGCACGAGATCGGCAACCACTCCTGGTCGCACGCCGACCTCGCGACGCTGGACCTGCAGCAGGTCAGCCGGGAGCTCGAGCGGACCCACGAGGCGATCCAGCGCCACACCGGGCGTACGCCGACCCTGATGCGGCCGCCGTTCGGGCATCTCGGGGGTTCGACCGTGCTGGCCGCCGCCAAGATGGGCTACACCGTCGCCCTGTGGTCCGAGGCCATGCACGAGTTCCGTTACAAGGACGACCCGGGTGCGCAGGCCCGCTACATCGTGGACGCGGTGCGGCCCGGCACCATCGTCCTGGCCCACGACGAGGGCGACGATCGCCGGCTGGTCACCGTACGCGGCCTTCCCGCGATGTTCGACGGTCTTCGCCGCCGCGGCTTCCGCTTCGTCACGGTGTCCGAGCTCCTCGCCTCCGCCACCGTCCCGCCCTCCGCGACTGCCTCGCCCTCCGGTCCGGCCGTCGCGTCGCAGAAGCCACTCCCCGGCTGAGTCCCGCGCCGGTGAGACGGCGCTAGGGGACCGTGCGCTCGATCGCGGCGGCGCCGTCGCGCTCCAGCTCCCGGCGGGCCCGTTCGATGTTCTCCGGCGTCGGGTCGCGTCCCTGGGCCACCGCCAGGTCCTCCGGATCCCACGGCTGGTCGGCGCCGGTGCGGATCCTGACCTCCTCGCCCGGCTGCCGGAACTGCGGGTTGTCGGAGTCCGGCCCGCCCCCGGTGACGAATGCGCCGACGGCGACATCGTCCTCAATGGCGTCGGCGACCTCCTGTGTCTCCTCCAGCGGTGTGCGATCCTGCTCGCTCATGGTTCCCTCCCGCCAAGCCCGCCTGCCAGCAGGCATACCCGGGTCGCCGCGAATAAACGCCCCTCGCCGGCTGAAGAAACGGACGTTCACCGTCGTGGCGGCCAAGCGAGCGCGATTCGGACAGCGGCCGCGCGCAACGGATGGACGGTGTGTAGTGGGCCGAATACATTTCTCCGTTGTCATGTGTGCGGGCGTTCCGGCGGGGACCGTGCGCACCCGTGGCGAGGGGAACGTGACATGAGCGAACGCAGGCATGCTGCACCGAGGCCGGGCCCGACCGACACGGGCACGACGAGGTGAGCGGGCTGTCCGACGCCGAGCGGGACGCCGGCGAGATCGTCCGCCTGCTCGCCGGGCTGGCCGCCCGGCTCCAGGCCGGTGAGCAGGACCGCGGCACCGAACAGGAGATGCTCGCCGCCCTTGCCGAGGACGGCGGTGCGGCGGCGGCCCGGGTGCTCGCCTATCTGCGTACCCTCCGGGGCGCGGGCGACGGCGCGGCCACGACGGTGCCGCCCCGGCTCGGGCCGTGGCGGCACTGGGTGCCGTCGCGGGGCAACCTGTTCGGCGGTCCGGTCGCGCGTTCGCCGCGCGTCCTCGGCGGTCCGGCAGCCCCGCCGCGGATCGAGGAGCTTCCTCGGCCCCGGCGCCGCGACCCGGGAGAGTGATCCGCTAGGCGAGGCCGCGCAGGGTCTGCGACGGGCACACCCCGAAGCGCGCCCGGTACGCCGACGCGAACCTGCCCAGATGCACGAAGCCCCACCGGTGCGCCACCGCCGCCACGGTCGCCCGGGCCGGATCCTCGTCCCGCAGGGTCTCGTGCGCCCGGGTCAGCCGCACCTCGCGCAGGTACGCCATCGGCGTGCAGCCCACGTACCGGCGGAATCCCTCCTGCAGCGACCGCACGCTGACGCCCGCGATCCGGGCGAGGTCGGCCACCGTGTAGGGCCGTTCCGGCTCCTCCTGGACGGTGTCCATGACCCGCCGCACCGCCCGTGGCGGTCCGGCCGGTGCGGGCGCGATCAGTTCGTCGGTGTAGCGATGCGGCACGCTGAGCAGCAGCCCGCCCACAATGCTGCGGCGCAGGTGCTCCGCGATCGGCGACCGCCGGACCAGGCTGCCCGGATCGGCGATCTCGCCACCCAGCATCCGGACCATCGCGCTCCAGCTCCGGGCCGGTCCCGATCCCAGGTCGACGGCGGGCGGGAGGTCGATCGGCCCGGTCACCGGACGGCCGAGCAGCGCGGACAGCTCCTCCTCCAGCGCCGCTCGCTCGATCTTGACGTCGAGCTCGGCGGACCGCGCGCCGTGCAGGGTGTGGACCGGCTTGTCCGGGCCGTACAGCACGGCGGTCCCGGGCCCGGCGGTGACCTCGTGTCCGGCGTGCCGGGCCCGCAGCCGCCCGGTCGTCGGGATCGTCACGTGGTAGGCGTCCAGCTCGCCGGCGACGAGCGTCACCGGAGCTCCGAAGCCGTGCTGTCCGATGGTCAGCGGTCCGAGTTGGATCACATCGGCGCGGAACTCGAAACCCTCGGCCCCCTCCGGCGCACCGACCGCGAGCGGATAGTAGAAGCGCTGCAGCAGGGACCTGGTGTCGTCGATGTCTGCACTGCTGAAGCTGGCGATGGCGGAGGTGACGGGTGAGGGTGTCACTGTCCTGAAACGAACGTCACTCATCTCGTACGGCACTCCTGTGCATACGGCGAGTATTCGGATCGTTTAGGGGCCCGTCAATCTCCGCCCGTGCCGGTGACCGTTCCAGCACATTCCGGGCCGATGAACTACGCTGGCGTTCCGCGCCTACCTGGCGTAACTTGCAGACCAGCGGATTGTTGTTGTTGGTGGGACGCGGAGGTCCGACCGGCGCCGGGGTGAGGTGCCGGGCTGCGCGGCTGGTCGCGCAGAAGGTCCCGCAGAATGTTCGGCGTCGCCCGCACGACGCCAGGAAGAGGGCAGCCGTGTATCTGCCGATCACCACTCGCCAATTGGCCGACGGAACCGTCGAGATCGCCCCGAGCGGAGAGATCGACCTCGACAACGCCCACGTCATGCGGGACGCCGTCAACGACGTCCTGACCTCGCAGACGCCGGCACGGATAGACCTCGACCTCCAACGGGTGATGTTGATCGACAGCATCGGCATCGGCATCCTGGTGGCCTGCTTCCACGCCGCCGCGGCCTCCGGGGTGAAGCTCGTGGTGAGCCACCCCAGCCCGACGGTGTACCGGCAGCTCTGGATCTCCGGCCTGGTCGGCCTGCTGGGCTGTGCCGAGCCGCCCAACCCGCGGACCTCCGTGGGCCTGCGCCCGAGCTGACCGGCGCGGCCGCACCGGCCCACGGCCCTGCCGGCTTCCGCCCGCCCGCGGAATCTCGCCGGCATCCACCGGCCCTGTGGCGTCTTGCCGGTTCCATCGGCTCTGGTCACCTGGCCGCCTCACTGGGGGTTCGTGCCGCCCCACTGGCCCCGGCATCGTGCCGGCACCGCGCCCGCCCTGCCTCGTGCCGAACCACTGGCCCTGCCTCCTGTCGGCTTCACGCCCCTTGTCCGCCTGCCCTTTTCGCTGGTCCCGCCGCCCCGGGCTTGGCGTTTCGGTGAGGCAGTTGCCCCGGCGGGTCGGTTGCCCGGGCGGGTCGGTTGCCCGGGCGGGTCGGTTGCCCGGGCGGGTCGGTTGCCCGGGCGGGTCGGTTGCCCGGGCGGGTCGGTTGCCCGGGCGGGTCGGTTGCCCGGGCGGGTCGGTTGCCCCGGCGGGGGTGTGGTCCTCGGCGGGTGGCTGTCGGTGAGAATGCTGCACATGTCGGTGCTGCGGTCGGTCGCGTTGTTCCTGCTCGCCGCCCTCGCCGAGATCGGCGGCGCCTGGCTCGTCTGGCAGGGCGTGCGGGAACATCGGGGCCTGCTCTTCGTGGGTGCCGGGGTGGCCGCTCTCGGCGCCTACGGGTTCGTCGCCACCCTGCAGCCGGACCCACACTTCGGGCGGATCCTGGCCGCGTACGGCGGGGTGTTCGTGGCCGGGTCCCTGGGCTGGGGCATGCTCCTCGACGGCTTCCGCCCCGACCGCTGGGACGTCCTCGGCGCGATCCTCTGCCTCCTCGGCGTCGCGGTGATCATGTACGCTCCGCGCGGCGCGTGACGCCCGGCCGGTCAACCGTGATTTCCCCGGTCGCCTACCGTTGAAGGATCATGTGGCGCCGCGCGACGATCGGAATCCTCCTCCTGTACGCCGCCTGCGTCGTCGCCATCACGATCTTCCCGATCCGCGTCCGGCCCGCCTCCTACTGGGCGGGCGAACCGTTCATGACCATGGTCCACTGGATCCCCGGCGACGTCGACGCGCCGAGCTTCACGCTGAACGTCATCATGTTCATCCCGTTCGGCGTGCTCCTGCCCCTGCTGTGGCCGGCGACCGACAGCCTCCGGGCGACCGGCCTGCGCGCCCTGGCGGCCAGCGCGTCGATCGAGGGGGTGCAGCTGGTGCTCGGCCTCACCCTCGGCAGCCGCCGCACGATCGACGTGAACGACCTGATCGCCAACACCGCCGGAGCGCTGATCGGCCTGCTCATCCTCCGCCTGGCGGTCCCGTCCGCGGTGCACCGCGCGAGCGCCTGCCCACCGACTTCCCGCCGCCCACCGGCACATCCAGCCCCGCAACCCAGCCCCGGTCCCCAGCCCGGCCCCGGTCCCCAGCCCGGCCCCGGTCCCCAGCCCGGCCCCGGTCCCCAGCCCGGCCCCGGTCCCCAGCCCGCTTCCCAGCCCAGCCCCGGCTCCGAGCCCAGCCCCGGCTCCCGACCCAGCCCCGGCGCCCAGCCCAGCTCGGGCCTGGTCTCCTCACCCAGCTCGGCTCCCCAGTCCAGCCCCAGCCTCGACGCCGGCTCTCAGCACAGCCTCGACCTCGGCTCTCAGCCCAGCCCCGGCGTCGACGCCAGCCCCGGTCCTGATCTCGACGCCGGCTTCCGTCCCGATCCCGGTCCCGGCCGCGGTCCCGCCCTCGACTCGTGATCCCGCCCGTGGTGCAACGTATCGGCGTTCCTGAGCCGGCGGAGGGCCTCAGATCATGAGGTCCGGCTCCACCTGGTGAATCTTGACCGGCATGCCGTCCGGCGTCTCGACGTGCAGGCGGATGCCGAGATCCGGATCCGTGGCCAGCCGCACGATGGTGACGCCACGGTCACGCAACTGCTTCTCCAGGCGCTCGAGGGGCATGGTCGCCGAGAAGTTGAGCTCGACGGTGCTCTCACCCTGCGCCGGGTCGGGTGGCCGGGTGACAAGTCCGATCTGGGCGGTACCCACCTGCATGAGCACCCAGTCGCCGCCCCGCTCCCCGTGGATCAGCTCACCGCCCAGCTGCTCGTAGAACCCGATCGCGGCCGGCATGTCCGCCACGTGGACCATCGGCTGCAGTTGCAGCCCGGGCAGCACCGGCCGAGGAGACGGAACCTTGGCTACCCCCCGCTTCGGCGTCTCTCCCCGCCGCTCGGTGACCTCACCACGCCCCACTGCCTGACTCTGACCATCCGCCAGCATCTGCCGGGCTTGAACCTGTCCGGCTCTGTGGACATGGCCGCCTGTGTGGGTTTGCCCGGCTGTCTGCACTTGGCCGGACGTGTCGGTCTGCCCGGCTGTGTCGGCTTGCTCCGCTGGCTGGCTCGGTCCGGCTGCTCGGCCGTCGGTGGCCGCTTCGTCCCGTGCTGCCGTTGCGGCCGGCTCGGCCATGTAAGCCGGGTCGGCCACGTAAGCCGGGTCGGCCACGTAAGCCGGGTCGGCCACGTAAGCCGGGTCGGCCACGTGGGCCGGCTCGGCGACGATCGATGCCGATGCCGATGCCGATGCCGATGCCGATGCCGATGCCGATGCGGATGCCGGTGCCGATGCCGGTGCCGCCGGTGCCGACGCCGACTGCGGCGCTGGGCCGGATGCTTCGCCGTGCGGGGCTGGCGCCTCTCCCTCCTCGAGGTTCAGGAAGGGCGGGGGGATCGGGCGGGGGTCGGCGGGACTTCCCGAGGCCGGACGGCGAGGGCCCGGGGTGACGGCCGGGGGTGCGGGGCGGGTCGCCTGCGGGTCGGGAGCGGCGGGATGGCCGCCGTGGTCGTTCGCCGTCCTGCCGCCGGCGGTCACCGGTCGTTCCTTGGCCATGGCGGACTCCTGTCGGGCAGCTGTCGGCGCCGGCCGAAATGCCGCCGCCGAAGGGCTCAACGACCCGTACCGCTCATCGATTCATCCCGCCGCGTGCCGACTGCCGCGTCGAGCCCGGCTGCCGCGCGGTGCCGGCTGTCGCGCCAAGCCAGGGCCGTCGCGCGGTGCCGGCTGACGTGCCAAGCCCGGCCGTCGCCGTGCCTGGCTGCCACGCCAAGCGTGGCTGCGGCGCCATGCCCGGCTGTAACGCTGAGCCTGGCTGGGCGCCATGCCCCGCTGTAACGCTGAGCCTGGCTGGGCGCCATGCCCGGCTGTAACGCTCAGCCTGGCTACGGCGCCATGCCCGGCTGTCGCGCCAAGCCCGGGTGCGGCGCCATGCTCGGCCGCTCGGGCGGCCATCGCTTGCCCGAGCCCCTCCTAGTCGTCGAGCTGCGCGTGCTGGATCTCGCGGAGTGCGGCGGTGACGACCTCGGCGATCGGCCGGGTGCCGCTCAGGTGGGTGATCAGCAGCACGGCGTGCAGCGCGAGCGGGGCGGGTGGCGGCGGCGGGGAGCCGTCGTCGTCCCAGACTCCCAGGGCGCTCGCCAGGAGGTAGAGCATCACCTGCGGGTCCGTCTCGGGGCACCAGGTGGCTGCGGACCGCACGCTCTTGTCGAGGACGGCGCGGACGTCGTCGGCGTCGAGGCCGTCGGGGTGGGCCGCTTCCAGTTGCAGGCGCACCGCCGTACCCAAGATGAGCCCGGTCTGGGTCTGGTCCTGCGCGCCGAGCTGGGCCACCGCCTCGGTGAGGGACTCTCGGTCCCGCTCCTGGGCCGCTTTCGCCGCGGCGGCGGTGGCCGCGGCGATGGGCCGGGCGGCGGCGGGCAGGTGGCGCCACTGATCGGTCATGGCGAGACGCTATCCCTGGGGGCCGACAGAATTCCGGCCGGGAAGGGCGCCGGGCCGGGCCGGCAGGTGGCGCCATGGACAACTCATGGCGCGACGCGGACCTTGGGGGCCGACATGATTCCCGCCGGGAAGCGGTCGATGTTGTCCTGGACCCAGCGGCGCAGGTGGGCGAGCGGCTCGCACGCGTCGCGGCCCAGCGGGGTCAGCGAATACTCGACGTGCAGGGGCACGGCGGGATAGACCGTGCGGTCGATCAGGCCGTGCTCTTCCAGGCGGCGCAGTGTGGCGGTGAGCACTTTCGGGCTGACCCCCTCGAGCTTGGCGCGCAGCGCGCCGAAGCGTCGCGGGCCGTCCTCCAGGGCGCCGAGGGCGAGGGTGCTCCACTTGTTGGCCAGCAGATCCAGCATCGGACGGCAGGGGCAGGACGCGTCGTAGACGTCGTGTGCGCGGCCGCAGGAGGTGGTAGCCATCCCGCCATCTTAGTACCCATCGGAAACTAGTGTCCGTTGACGGTAACTAGGGCGTACGGAATAGCTTCCCGGCATGGTTGATCTCATGCGAGCGGTGGGCTACCGCAACAGCTTGCCCGTCTCCGATCCTTCTTCCCTGCTGGACCTGCAGCTTCCGGTGCCGGAGCCGGGCGAGCACGACCTTCTCGTCCGGGTCCGGGCCGTCTCGGTCAACCCGGTGGACGTGAAGGTACGGGCGGGCAACGACCCCCAGGGCGAACCCAAGATCCTCGGCTACGACGCGGCCGGTGTGGTGGAGCGCGTCGGCCCGGCGGTCACCCTCTTCCGTCCCGGCGACGAGGTCTGGTACGCCGGCTCGATCGCGCGGCCCGGCACCAACGCCGAGTTCCACCTCGTGGACGAGCGGATCACCGGCCCCAAGCCCGCGACGCTGGACTTCGCGCAGGCCGCGGCGCTGCCGCTGACCACGCTGACCGCCTGGGAGGCCCTCTTCGACCGGCTGCGGCTGACCGCCGACAGTACGGGCACCCTGCTCGTCCTCGGCGCCGCCGGCGGGGTCGGCGCCATCGCCGTCCAGCTCGCCCGGCAACTGACCGACCTCGAGGTCATCGGTACGGCGTCGCGTCCCGAGTCCCGGCAGTACGTGCTCGACCGCGGTGCGCACCGCGTCGTCGACCATCACGGCGATCTCGCCGCCGCGCTGCCGGACGGCGTCGACTACGTGTTCTCGACGCACTCGGCCGGCATGATGGAGACGTTCGCGCAGATCGTGAAGCCCTTCGGGGCCGTGGTGGCGATCGACAACGCGCCGGATCTGAACGTGTCGCCGCTGATGTCCAAGAGCATCGCCTGGCACTGGGAGCTGATGTTCACCCGGGCCCTGCACGATCCCGCCAGCACGGCGCAGCACGAGATCCTGCGCCAGGCCGCCGAGCTGGTCGACAAGGGAGTGCTGCACACCACGATGACCACTCTCATCGAGAAGATCGACGCCGCCGGCCTGCGCCGGGCGCACGCGGCGATCGAGGCCGGTTCGACGATCGGCAAGACCGTCCTCGCCGGATTCTGATTTCTGTCGGAGCCTCCTGGCATGGTGGCGCCATGAGATTGCACGAGGCGATGGCAGTCCGCGTCGAGCGTGGCGAGTTCCCGGGAATCGTCACGCTCGTCGCCCGGGGCGACCAGGTGCAAGTCGACACGATCGGCACGACCTCGTTCGGCGGGGACGTGCCGATGCGCCGCGACACCGTCTTCCGGATCGCCTCGCTCACCAAGCCGGTCCTCGCCGCCGCCACGATGGTCCTGGTCGAGGACGACGTCATCGACCTGGAGGAGCCCGTTCACCGCCTCCTGCCGGAGCTGGCCGGGCAGCGGGTGCTGGCCCGCGTCGACGGTCCGCTGGACGACACGGTCGCCCCGCACCGGCCGGTGACGGTGGAGGACCTGCTGACCTTCCGGATGGGGTTCGGCCTGATCACCGAGCCGTCGTTCGACCCGCCCTGGCCGGTCAACCGGCGCTCGGACGAGCTGGGCCTCGTGCTCGGCCCGCCCGACCCGCGCACCCGGCACGATCCCGACGAGTGGATCCGCCGGTTCGGCACGCTGCCGCTGATGCACCAGCCCGGCGAGCGCTGGCAGTACAACGTCGGCAGCCTGGTGCTCGGCGTGCTGGTGGCCCGGGCGGCGGGCAAGCCTCTCGGCGACGTCCTGCGCGAGCGGCTCTTCGACCCGCTCGGCATGCGGGAGACGGGCTTCTGGTTGCCTGCCTCCCGAGCCCACGACCTGCCGAGCCACTACCTGACCGAGCCGGGCGCGGACACGATGACCGAGCGCACCGGCACGGGCCCGGAAGTCTGGAGCGAGCCACCGGTCTTCCCCTCGGGCGCGGGCGGGCTGGTGTCCACCGTCGACGAGTTCCACACCTTCGCCCGGATGCTGCTCGACCGCGGCGTCCACGGCGGCACCCGGGTGCTCTCCGAGCAGTCGGTCGAGCTGATGACGAGCAACCGGCTGACGCCCGCACAGGTGGAGTCGGCCCGCACGCTGCTCGGCGGGGCCGGCTGGGGGTTCGGCATGAAGGTCACCGTCGCGGCGGACGCGACGTCGGGCCCCGGGCGGTACGGCTGGTCCGGCGGCTACGGCACGACCTGGTGCAACGATCCGCACGAGGGCCTGACCGCGATCGCCTTCACGCAGGTCGGCGACTTCCTGTGGAGCGGGGCGCAGCAGGAGTTCGAGCGGCTGGCCTGTCTCTGAGGGTGCCTCGCCGTCAGCTCGCGGGGAGAACCAGGAAGGTTTCGGCACAGTGGACGGTGTGCCAGGACGGGGCGGTCTCCGAGCCGTGCGCGGGCGTGCCGTCCGTGCCCAGGTTCCGGGCGTAGCGTGGGTGGGCGCCGCCCGAGACCTGCAGCCGCAGCCGGTGCCCGGCCGCCACCCGGTGGAAGCACTGGTCGAGGCGGACGGTCAGGCGCTGCACCCGGCCGGCGGGCACGGACGGGTCGAGCCGCAGCAGCGCGTCCGAGAAGTTGCGGGAGCGGCCGGTGCGGTCGACGTCGCAGAGCCGCAGGAAGACGTCCGCGTGGGGGTTGTCCACCGAGACCGCCAGCTCGACGACGGGGGAGCCGGCCACGTCCAGGTGGGTCACGAGCGGCGCGGTCGAGAAGGTCAGCACGTCGTCCCGTGCCTCGAGGGCGCGGTTGTCACGCACACCCGCCGAGCCGGACAGCACCCGCCCGCCGACCGACGGCGTGGGATCCGCCGGGTCGTAGCGGAACCTGACCGCCTCAGCGGCGGGGTCGGTGTGGAGTCTTTCCACCAGCGTGCCGTCGGCGCGGAGGCCGAAACGGGCCGGGGTGGTCGGCGGCGGCCAGCTCGTGAGCTCGTGCCACCGCTTCTCGCCGGTGCGGTGGACGGTGACCGGGCCCGGGGTCGGGGCGGTCGGGGGCGGGCGGGTGTCGGCGGCGAGGTGGCGGTCCAGCCAGGCCAGCGTCGCGGGCTCCGCCCGGGGTGCGCCCTTCGTCGCGACGCCCACGTGGGTCCACGGCCCGACCAGCAGCGACACCTCGACCCCTCGCTCGCGCAGGGCTTCGTACTGCTGGAGGGTCTGGTCCAGGAACAGATCCTGCCAGCCGCTGACCAGCATCACCGGCACCGTCACCCGCTCCAGGGCCCCACCCGCGCGGTAGGGGACCCAGAACGGGTCCGTCTCATCGGGATGCGACAGCCACTCCCGGTACCACGGCGCCCGCCCGCGCAGCACCGGCTCGGCGGCGTCCGCCAGCGGCAACCCGTGCAGGCCCGGACGGATCCGGCGGGCCGCGGTCGCGACGTGCCGGATCCGGCGCAGACCGCGCTCCTCCTGGCCGGCGATCTGATGGCTCCAGCTCAGGAAGTCGCCGAGGGTGAACGCGCCCGTGCCGAAGACGGCGGTGCGGAAGTCGTGCGGGCCGACGGCGACGACCGCCGTGCGCAGCTCAGGCGGGGGATCCTGCAGCAACGTCCACTGCGTCCAGCCGAGGTACGAGCCGCCGAGCGTGGCGAGCCGCCCGTCGAACCAGTCGCGGGTGCGCAGCCACGCCACCGTGTCCCGGCCGTCGGCGGTCTCCTGCGCCATCGGCACGAACGTCCCGCCCGAGCCGAACGTGCCGCGGACGCTGCTCACCACCACGTGATAGCCCCGGGCGGCCAGCATGTGGCCGTGCACCAGCGACGCCGGCAGGCCCCGGCCGTACGGGGTGCGCACCAGCACCGTGCCCCGCGCCTTCCCCGCGGGGGCGTAGTGGGTGGCGCGGAGGCGTACGCCGTCGCTCATCGGGATGGGGACGCCGTGGTTCACCGAGTACGTCGTGCGAGGCGGCGGCAGGCGCAGCAGGCGCCCGAGGAGGGAGGTGATCGGCCGGCGCACGGCCCCATCCTTGGCGGCGAGCCGCGCCGAAGGCAAGCGACCATCCGTAAACGTGTGATCACCTTCCGATTTGCCCGGTGTGTCTACTCAATTCACGGCGATGAAACCCGGACATCGCGATCACCCAGTGCGATCGGGCGCCCCGGGGTGCAGACTGCCTCGGGTGAAGCTGCGGCAAACCTCGCCAGGGCTGTGGCGGCCCCGCCGAAGAGACGGAGCGACCCCGCTACCTCGCCGAGAGGGCGGGGCGGCCCCGCTACCGCACACCCAGGGT
The DNA here is from genome assembly GCF_014648355.1 of Couchioplanes azureus. GTDB lineage: Bacteria > Actinomycetota > Actinomycetes > Mycobacteriales > Micromonosporaceae > Actinoplanes > Actinoplanes azureus. The sequence goes on along the minus strand of NZ_BMQY01000001.1, from coordinate 241,218 downwards.
GTGGCGGCCGCGTTTCCGCGCCGGGACGGTGTGGCGGCCATGCGGCAGCGCCCCGAGGGCGGGGCGGCCCCGCTGTCGCGCCGACCGGCGTGGCAGCCTCGGACGGAGGTGCAGCAGCACATGCTCGGCGGCCGCTACACGCTGCTGGAACCGATCGGCCACGGCGGCATGGCGGTGGTCTGGCGGGCCCGCGACGAGGTGCTGGGCCGTACGGTCGCCGTCAAACTGCTGGCCGGACGGTACGCCGACGACGCGGAGTCGCGCGCCCGCATCCGCGCCGAGGCCCGTGCCGCCGCCGCCCTGTCCCATCCGCACATCGCCCAGGTGTACGACTACGGCGAGGCGGACGAGGACGGTCTGCGGGTCCCGTACGTGGTCATGGAACTGGTGCACGGCATCACGTTGCAGCAGCGTGCCCGGACCGGGGTGCTGGACCCGAGGGAGATCTGCCGGATCGGCGCCCAGGTCGCGGCGGCCCTGGCCGCCGCGCATGCCGACGGCCTGGTGCACCGCGACATCAAGCCGGCCAACGTCATGGTCACCCGGGACGGCGTGAAGGTGGTCGACTTCGGACTCGCGGCCTCGGCCGGGGCCGCCGAGCCGGAGGAGCTGCTCGGTACGCCGGCCTACCTGGCGCCGGAGCGGATGACCTCCGACGCGGTCGAGCCCGCCTCGGACGTCTACGCCCTCGGCGTGCTGCTCTACCGGCTGCTGGCGGGCGAGTCACCGTGGACGGTCGACAGTACGACGCAGATGCTCACCGCCCACGTGAAGGTGGACCCCGTCCCGCTGCCGCACCTGCCCGGGGTGCCGGCAGAGATCACCGCATTGATCAACCGGTGCCTGCGCAAGGAGCCGGCCGGGCGGCCGAGCGCCGCCGAGGTCGCCCGCGTGCTCGGCGGCGGCGCGGTGCTCCGGACCGGAACGCCCCCGCCGCTTCCCGCACCGCCGAGCCGCCGCGGGAAACTGCTGGCCGGAACGGCGGCGACCCTCGCGTTGCTGGCCGTCGCGGGCTGGATGCTCCTGCCCTCGGGCCCGCCGCCGGCGTCCGAGCTGCCCGCGGCGATCTCCGCGCCGCCGGCCGGTGATCCCGTGCCGACCTCGGCCTCCGCGCCGGGCGGCACGACCGCGCCCGGCCTCAGGCCCGGCGCGACCTCCGCGACGATGCCCCGGCGGCCGACGACGGCACCGGCGGACCGGGCCACGTCACCGACGACCGAGCCGGCCGGGAGGCCGAGCGCCTCCGAGTCGCCGGCGGGGCTGCCCGACGGCGTGGCGACGTTCCGGTCGGCCGGGGGCACCGTCGCCGCGCGCTGCACCCTGCTGGGCCTGGCGCGGATCGTGGGCTTCGCACCGGCGAGCCCGTACAAGGTCGAGAGGGTGAATCCGGGCCCCGCGCTCGCCGCCGTGATCGTCTTCCGGGACGGCGGGAGCCGGATCCGCATGACGCTGAGCTGCGTCGCCGGCGTACCGGTGGCCGTCGTGACGACCTGATCCGGCGATCGGGAAAACGCTAAGCCGCCGCGGCGGCCGGTCGATATTGGGGGCCGTCCCGCCGGAAGGAGGCTGCCGTGGAGGCATATATCGACCCCGTGTACGAGTGGACGAGCCTGCTGGTGGGCCCGCAGGCTGTCATTCCGTGGTGGGCGTGGGTGACCCTGCTGGTCATGGTCTTCTGGGGCCTGCTCGCGCCCGGCTTCGCCGCCGCGCGCCGGCGCGAGGAGGAGCGGCAGCGGATCTTCCGCATGCAGGAGGCCGGTTACCGCCGGCTGCGCGGCCTGGACCGCTGGTCCTAGGCCGCCCACCCGGGCGCCGGTCGTGAAGGACCTACTGCGCCTGGATGTACTGGGAGGGCGGCACGCCGATCATGCCGGCGAAGTCGCGGGTCAGGTGCGCCTGGTCGCTGTAGCCGAGCTCGGCGGCGAGGGCGCCGAGGTCGAGGCGGATGCCGTCGGCGGCGCGGGCGGCGGCCTCGTGGAGCCGGTGGCGGCGGATGACCCATTTCGGGCCGACGCCGACGTAGTCGGCGAACAGGCGCTGGAGCTGGCGCATGGTGAGGTCGAACTCGCGGGCGAGGTCGTCGACGCGGGTGATGCCGGGCTCTGCCGCGGTACGGGCGACGACGGCGGCGGCCAGCCGCGCGGCCGGCTCGGGCTGCCGGGGTGCCCGGGCGGCGAGGAACTCGTCCAGCACCGCCACGGCGGTGGCGTCGTCGGCGGCGAGCACCGCCTCGGCCAGCGCTCGGCCCGGTGGGCCGAAGACGTCCTCGACGGCGAGGAACCGGTCGGTGATCGAGGAGACCGGTGCGCGCAGGAAGGGATGGAAGCCGCCGGGGTGGAACCGCACGCCGAAGACCCGTCCGGCGTCGTGCAGCACCTCGGTGAAGCGGCCGCGTGGCACGCCGGCGATCCGGCAGCGGCCGGGCTTGAAGGTCATGTTGACCGCCGGGTAGGGCAGCACCTGCTGCTCGTAGGGTTCCTCCCCGCGAAGGTCCCAGGTGACGATCCAGTAGTGGGCCACGTACGGGCGTAGCTGCGGCGCGGCACCGGGCGCGCGGAACCGGAACTTCTCCTGGCCCGCGCCCGGGTTGAGGATCGCCGGCACCGGTGCAGGTTAGCAAGGCCGGCCGGGCGCGTCGCGTTTGTTCAAGACCGGCTCCCGGCCCTGGCCTAGCCTGCGTTCATGCAGCTCAACACCATCCTGAAGAAGTCGGTCACCGAGGCGGGGGCCGTGGTCCGCGGCGTCGGGCCCGGCCAGTTCCATGCGCCCAGCCCGTGTGCCGACTGGGACGTACGCGCCCTCACCAACCACCTCCTGCAGGTCGCGTCTGCGCTGCACCTCGCCGGCCGGCGGCAGCCCGTACCCGGCGACTTGTGGGGCCGCGATCTGATGAGCGAGGGGTGGGCCGACCGCTTCGACGAGGAGGGCCGCGCCGCGGCGGCCGCATGGGCGCAGCCCGGGGCCTGGGACGGCACGGTCGGCATGGGCGGGGCCGAGATGCCGGCCCGGGTGATCGCCACCATGCTCGTCAGCGACCTGGCCATCCACGGGTGGGATCTGGCCCGCGCCACCGGGCAGGACTACCACTGCGACGACGACGTCGCCGAGGCGACGTGGCGGTTCCTCGCCGAAACCGGCGAGCAGGGCCGCCGGATGGGCATCTACGGCACCCCGGTGACCGTCGCCGACCATGCCGCGCCCTTCGAGCGGGCACTGGCCCTGAGCGGCCGCGACCCACACTGGGTCCGACCTTGCGCGTGACGACCACCCGCGGAACCGAGGACTCGTCGTCCCTCGGGTCAGCGGCCGGCGCGGAGGACCGCGACGCCGTCACGGTCAGGCGCCTTCCAGCAGGGACTTGATCCGGGCCAGGTCGGCGCGGTTGGCCCGCCGCATCGCCGTCGCCAGCATCGGCGCGGCGACCCGGGAGAAGCCCGACGGCTCGCCCCGGTTGCGCAGCGTCATCCGGGTGCCGCCGCCGTCGGCCGGCTCCCAGGTGTACGTGGTCTCCATCGGGAACGGGCCCTGCGCGGTGCGCATCACCAGCCGCTCCCCGGGGGCGTACTCGACGATCTCGTACGTGTAGCGCAAGGTACGGCCGAGGAACTGCGCCTGGAACGCGACCCGGCTACCGAGGCGCAGCGGCGGCTCGCTCTCCCATTCCACCGAGGCGATGTTGGCGTACCAGCGGGGCGCGTTGCCGGGATCGGCCGCGTAGGCGGCGACCTCGGCCACCGGCCGATGGATCACGGTCTCGGTCAGCACGTCGACGGCCATCCAGCCTCCTCACCGCGCGATCCTAACGGCGCAGGCCGCCCGCCCGGCGGCGATGACGCCGCTCGATCACCCCTACGAGTACGCGGGCAGTCGACCGCGCGGAGCACGTGGCGGTTGCGGAGGGCCGCCGGAGCCGGTACGAGCCGGCCGACCCCCGGCAGGTTGTGCTCTGGTCGAGCGGGTTCAGCGGGTCGCAATCAGGTCGGCGAGCAGGTTCTCGATGCGGGACTTGATGGCGTCACGGATGGGGCGGACGGCGTCGACGCCTTTGCCGGCCGGGTCGTCGAGCTTCCAGTCCTCGTACCGTTTGCCGGGGAAGACGGGGCAGGCGTCGCCACAGCCCATCGTGATGATCACGTCGGAGTTCTCCGCGGTCTCGTAGTCGAGCAGCTTGGGGGTTTGGTCCGTGATGTCGATGCCGACCTCGGCCATGGCCTGCACGGCGGCGGGGTTGATGCGGTCGGCGGGCGCACTGCCGGCGGAGCGGACCTCGACCTGGTCACCGGCGAGGTGACGCAGCCAGCCGGCGGCCATCTGGGAGCGGCCGGCGTTGTGCACGCAGACGAACAGGACGCTGGGCTTGTCGCTCATGATCGGGTTCCTTTGCGGTCAGGTGATGGCGGGGCTGCGGCGTTCGAGCAAGATGACGTCGCGCCAGCGGCCGTGGTGACGGCCGATGCGCTCGCGGGTGCCGACGGTGCGGAAGCCACAGCGGTGGTGCAGGGCGAGGCTGGCGGTGTTCTCGGGGAAGATGCCGGACTGGATCGTCCAGATCCCGGCGGTCTCGGTGGAGGCGATCAGCGACCGGAGCAGGGTGCGGCCGATGCCGCGTCCGCCGTGGCCGGGGTCGACGTAGACCGAGTGCTCGACCACGCCGGCGTAGGCGGGCCGCGACGAGACGGGGGAGCAGGCGACCCAGCCGGTCACCGAGCCGTCCGTGCCGAGCGCGACGAACCGGTGCCCGGGCAGCCGGGCGGCGTCGAACGCCGCCCACGTCGGTGGCTCGGTCTCGAAGGTGGCGTGCCCGGTGGCGATGCCGGCGGCGTAGATCGCGAGTACGGCACCGGCGTGGTCCGCGGTCATCGGGACCAGCCGGATCTCCGGGCTGTTCACCGGTCGCCGCCGCCGCTGGTGCCGGCACGGGTGTCCGGCACGAGGACCTGGTCTGCGGCGGCGCCGGCGTGCGGGTACAGCGCGAGCAGCAGACCCACGCCGACGAGCAGCCCGACGACGTGCGCGGCAACGTACGCCGGAACCGAGGCGGGGGCGATGCCGGCGAAGGTGTCGGTGAACGCCCGTCCGATGGTCACCGCCGGGTTGGCGAACGACGTGGAGGAGGTGAACCAGTACGCGGCGCCGATGTACGCGCCCACGGCCGCCGGGGCCACCGCGGCACGGCCGGACCGGACCAGGGCGAAGATCAGCAGCAGCAGGCCGGCAGTGGCGACGACTTCGCCGAGCCACAGGTGCGCGCCGGTGCGGGTGGTCTGCGACCAGCTCACCGGCGCGAGGTCGAACATGGCGTTGGCGAGAACGGAGCCGCCGATGGCGCCGAGAGTCTGGGCGATCACATAGCCGCCGAGGTCGCCGGCGGTCAACCCGGTGCGGTAGCGGCGCCCGAGCCACCAGTCGGCGGCGGACACCACCGGGTTGAAGTGCGCGCCGGAGATCGGTCCGAACGTCAGGATCAGCGCGCCGAGGGCGAACGCGGTGGCGACCGAGTTCTCCAGCAGCTGCAGCCCGACGTTGCCCGGGGAGAGCCGGCTGGCCATGATCCCGGAGCCGACCACGGCGGTGACCAGCAGCATCGTGCCGAGGAACTCGGCCAGCAGCCGGCGCGGCAGGGGTGCGGATGTCACGGGCACTCCCGGGCGTTGGCGGCGTTGGCGCGCGCCCGTGCGGCCAGCTCGCCGAGCCGGCCGGCGGCGGCCTCGATCGTCTCGGGCAGCAGCCGGTAGTAGGTGAACCGGCCGCGCGGCTCGGCCACCACGAGCCCGGCCTCGCGCAGCTGGCGCAGGTGCCCGGAGACGTTCGGCTGCTTCGCGCCGGTGTCCTGCACCAAGTGGCAGGTGCACGCCGGTCCGTCGGCCAGGATCTCCACGATCCGGGCACGCAGCGGATCGGTCAGCAACCGCAGTACATCAGGTGAAGCTGATATCAGCACGCCCTGATGAGATCACCTGCGACGCCACCGCGTCCAGCGGATCCCGTACGGCGAAGATGAACGTTCGGTGACCGTCGGCGGTCAGGCGCTCGCGGGGGCGGCGATCTCCAGCAGGGTGCCGAGCTGCCGGAAGGCCTCCGGCTTGACCCAGTAGTACACCCACGTGCCGCGCCGCTCGCAGTCGACGAGGCCCGCCTCGCGCAGCAGCCGCAGGTGATACGAGATGGTCGGACCGGACAGGTCGAACGCATCCGTCAAGTCGCACACACACGCCTCGGTGGTCGAGGCGATCAACGACATCAGCCGCAGCCGTACCGGATCACTGAGCGCCTTGAACATCGGCGCCACCGCACCCGCCTGCTCCAGGGTCAGCGCCTGGACCGCCAGCGGAGTGCAGCACGCCACCGCGGGGCCGGCTTCCCCGGGCCCACTCGACTTAGACATGTCTCTAGCTTGACATCTCTCTAGGCAGGGGTGCAAGCTTGAGCTCTGCTTAGAGAGCTCTCTAGTCAAGCGGAGCTCAGACCCAGGCGGGCAGTGGCCCGCACCGTCCCGAAGGAGATCGACATGACCGCCGAGCCCACCACCTCGACCACCGCCGCCACGTCCGGTTGCGGCTGCGGCACCACCGCTGCCGCCACGGCGGCCAGTGAGCCGGCGCCCGTGGCGAGCCCGTGCTGCGGCACCGCCACGGCGGCGGCCGAGGCGGGTGCCTGCTGCGACCCGAAGGCCAAGACCGAAGCGGTCGCCTCCGGTGCTTCCTGCTGCAACTGACCTTCCCCGCCCATCCGAGGAGAGAACCATGACCTCGTCACCATCCGGCCTGCCGGTCGTCGTGATCGGCGCCGGCCCGGTCGGGCTGGCCGCCGCCGCGCACCTGCACGAACACGGACTACCGTTCCTCGTCCTGGAAGCGGGAACGGGCGTGGGCGCGGCCGTGGCCGAGTGGGGCCACGTGCGGCTGTTCAGCCCGTGGCGCTACAACATCGACCCGGCCTCGCGCCGGCTGCTCGACGCCGCCGGGTGGGCGGCGCCCGACCTCGACGTCCTGCCGACCGGCGCCGACCTCGTGACCGCGTATCTTGAGCCCCTGGCAAAGCTGCCGGCCCTGGCGTCGCACCTGCGGTACGACAGCCGGGTGGTCGGTGTCGCCCGGCTCGGCGTCGACCGGGTCCGCACCGCCGGGCGCGACGGCGCCCCGTTCCTCGTACGGCTGGCCGACGGCACGGAGGTCACCGCCCGCGCGGTCATCGACGCCTCCGGTACCTGGCGCACCCCCAACGCGCTCGGCGCCACCGGCCTGCCCGCCCTCGGCGAGACGGACGCCGCGTCGTTCGTGGAGCCGGCCATGCCGGACGTGCTCGGCGCCGACCGGGACCGGTTCGCCGGCCGGCACACCCTCGTGGCCGGCGCCGGCCACTCCGCCGCCAACACGCTGCTGTCCCTGGCCGCCCTGGCCGAGGAGCACGCCGGCACGACCATCACCTGGGCGATCCGGGGCGCCGGCGCGGCGCGTGCCTACGGCGGCGGCGACGCCGACGCCCTGCCCGCCCGGGGTGCGCTCGGCACCCGGCTGCGCGCGCACGTCACCTCCGGACGGATCACCCTGCTGACGGGCTTCTTCACCCAACGGCTCGAGGTCGGCGACGACCGGGTCACGGCGGTCAGCCGGGACGCCGCCGGCTTCGAGCAGCGCGTGACCGTGGACCGGGTCGTGGTCGCCACCGGCTACCGCCCCGACCACAGCCTCGCCGCCGAGCTGCGGCTGGATCTGGATCCGATCCTGGAGTCCACCCGCACCTTGGCTCCGTTGATCGACCCGAACGAGCACTCCTGCGGCACGGTCCCGCCGCACGGCGTGGACGAGCTCACGCATCCCGAGGTCGGCTATTTCGCGGTGGGAATGAAGAGCTACGGGCGGGCACCGACGTTTCTGATGGCCACCGGCTACGAGCAGGCCCGCTCCGTCGTCGCCGCGCTGGCCGGGGACTGGTCCGCCGCCCGCGACGTGCGGCTGGAGCTGCCGGAGACCGGGGTGTGCTCGACCAGCCTCGTCACCGACGACCAGGTTCCGCGCGCCGAAGCCGGTGGCTGTTGCGGCAGCGAACCCGCCACCCCTGCGGTACCGGCCGGGCGGGGGCTGGCGACCGGGATCCGCGGCGGCCTGGTGACCGTCCCGGCCACCGCGCCCGGCGGCGACGGACAGGGCGCGGCCGGCGGCTGCTGCGGCTGATGACCGTCACCGCTACCGGTGCCGCCCCCATCCTCGCGGTCGAGGGCGGCACCGGCATCCGGCGCGGGTGGGTTGTCGTCGCCGCCCTCGCCGTCACCCAGACCGTCGGCTACGGGGTGCTGACGTACGCCTTCACCGTGCTGCTGCTGCCGATCGCCGCCGAGCTGCACACCTCAACCACGGCGGTCACCGGCGCGATGACCGCCTCGGTGCTGGCGGGTGCTGTGGCGGCGGTCCCGGTCGGGCGCTGGCTGGACCGCCACGGCGGCCGGGTCCTGATGACCGCCGGCTCGGTCCTCGCCACCCTGCTGGTCGCCGCGTGGTCGCGCGTCGACAGCGTCGCCGCGCTCTACGCGGTGCTCGTCGGGCTCGGGCTGACCGGGGCGATGGTGCTCTACGAACCCGCGTTCGCCGTCGTCGTCGCCTGGTTCCCCGACCCGCGCCACCGCGCCACCGCCCTGCTCGCCGTCACTGTGGTGGCCGGGTTCGCCAGCTCGATCTTCCTCCCGCTGACTGGTCATCTCGCGGCCGCGCACGGCTGGCGCACCGCCTTGCTGGTCCTCGCGGGCGTGCACGGTGCGGTCACCATCCCGCTGCACGCCGTCCTCGTGCGCCGCCCCACCCGGCCTGTGCCCGGCGTGGACGATCAATCGGTGGCGGCCCCTCGCCCGGCGTTGCGGATCGTGCTGGCCGATCGGCGGTTCCTGCTCCTGACCGCCGCGTTCGTGGCCCAGGCCGCCGCCCTGTCGACCTTCACGATCCACCTCGTCGCCTACCTGGTCGAACTCGGCCACCCCGCCGCGCTGGGCGCGAGCATCGCCGGCCTGCTCGGGCTGCTGTCGGTCGCCGGCCGCCTCGGCACCACCGCGGCCCAACGCCGCCTGCCACCCACCGCGGTGACTGCGGCCGTCTTCGCCGTGCAAGCCCTCGCCGCCGCCGCCCTGCCTCTGCTCGGCGCGAGCACCGCCGGGGCGGTCACCACGGTCGTCGCGTTCGGACTCGGCTTCGGCGTCGCGACCATCGCCCGGCCGCTCCTGCTCACCCAGCTGTTCGGCACCACCGGCTACGCCACCCTCGCCGGCGCCCTCACCGTCCCGGTCACCGTCGCCAAGGCCCTCGCCCCACTCGCCGCCGCCGGCATCCACGACCTCACCGGCGCCTACCCGGCCGTCTTCGTCTGCATCGGCGTCTGTTGCGCCCTCGCCGCGACCGGCATCGTCCTGCTCGGGCGGCGCTAGCCCGACACCCCCGCCGGTCGGGTGACCGCCCGGCGCATCGGGGCGACCGCCGCTGTCGCCGCCGCATACATCACCAGCCCGTACGCGAGCACGGCCAGAATCACCTGCCCGGCGTCCGGGACGAACGCGGCGACGAACAGCGCCAGCGACAGGTTGCGCACCGTCGTGGTCATCGCCACCGCACCCCGACGCGCCGCTCCACCCGGACCGGGACCGGCGAAGGTGATCAACCCGGCGGCCACGACCACGACGATGACGGCGTACGCGGCGAGCGGCACGTCACCGAGCCGGTGGAGGTTGGCGATCAGAGACCACAGCACAATCCCGGCGAGCAGCACGTCGGCCGTGCGTCGCGCCACGGCGTGCACCCGCGCCGCCAGGGTCGGGCGGCGCGCGCGCAGCCACATCCCGGCCATCAACGGCACCAGCTGTCCGGCCAGGCTGCCCACCACCAGCAGGACCGCACCGCCGGTCGGCAGCGCGCCGAGGCCCAGATGCAGCCGTGCCTCGGCAAGGGTGAGCCAGGCGGGCAGGATCACCAGGCCAGCCAGGGCGAGCAGGGCCTGCAAACTCACCGCCAAGGCCGCGTCGGCGCGAGCGTGGTGGGCCAGAAGTGCCCCGGATCCCCCACCGGGCGCCGCCGCCGCCAACAGCACGCCGGTCGCCGCCGGGCCGGACACGTCGAAGGCGGCTAGCAGCACCAGGGCGAGTCCGGGCATCAGCACCGCATTCGCGATCACCGCCACGGCGACCGGTGCCGGTTGCCTTCGCACCCGCCGCAGCCCGGCCGGGTCCACGGTGGTGCCGACGGCGAGCATCGCCGTGACCAGCAGCGCGGCGAGGGCCACCCCGGCGAGGTTCACCGTGCTTCAACCGGGGCGGCGCGGCGGACACCGGCGGTCAGACGCTGCACGACGTGCGCGGCGTCGCGGCCCACACCCCGCAACGTGGCCGAGGCGATGCCCCGCTGACCCTCCAAGCCCACGAATCCCAGCCCCGGCACAGTGATCGACACGCCCCGATCATGAACCGGATACCCCGTCCCGGCGAGAGCGCCCCGCCCGTCCGGGCCGACACAGCCGGCCAGGTGTGCGACCTGCGGGCGGAAGCCGGTAGCCAGCAGCACCACATCGACCGGCTCCACCCTGCCGTCCGCCCACACCACGCCGTCCGAGGTGAGCCGGGTGAACATCGGCCGCCAATCCGGTCGTCCGGCCCGGATCGCCGCCCGGTAGCTGCCATCGTCGAGCACCCGTACGGTCTTGCCGCGCAGTAACCGGCCCAGGGGCAGCCGCTCCACGCCGGTGCGGTGCAACCACTCGTGCAGGTCCCGCCCGAGCGGGCGCTGCGGCATGAACCGCACCGGCCCCCGCGAGGTGAGCGTCACGGTCGCCACCTCGGCCAACTCGACGGCGATCTGCACCGCCGAATTGCCCGCCCCGACCACCACGACCCGCCGGCCGGCGAACGGCGCCGGGGACCGGTAGCCGGCCGAGTGCAGCACCGAACCGGCGAACGCGTCCATGCCCGGCAGCGCCGGCCGGTGCGGCGATCCGAAGCCGCCACTGCAGGAGACGACCAGCCGGGAGGCGAACTCGCGGCCGTCTGCGGCCCGGGTCACGAAGCCCTGGGCGCTCCGGGTCACCTCGACAGCCCGGGTGTTCATTTCCATCGGCGCATCCAGGCGCTCGGCGTAGGCGGCGAGGTAGGCCACCACCTCGTCGCGGGTCGGGTACCGGTCCGGGTCGCCGGGGAACCGCAGGCCGGGCAGCTCGCTGAAGCGGGCCGGTGAGAACAGGGTCAGGCTGTCGTAGTAGCCCGACCATGATCCGGTCGGTGCTGGGCCGGCCTCCAGCAGCAGCGCGTCCAGGCCGAGGCGGCGGAGCGCGTGGACGGTGGCGAGGCCGGCCTGGCCGGCACCGATGACGACAGTGTCGAGGAGGGTCATGCCCGCCATCGTATCGTCATTTCATGGATTAGCGATATGACGATGTGAGGTAGGGTCGGCGGCGGAGGTAACCGATGTCCGACACACCGACCTTGAGCGAACGGACCCGCGAGTTCCTGCGTGCCCTCGCCAGCGAGAACCGTCAACAGGTCCTTCTGCTGTTCACCGACGGTCAGCCCCGCAGCGTCGGACAGATCGCCGCCGAGCTCGGCATCGGCCAGTCCACCGCCTCCGAGCAACTCGCCGTTCTGCGCCGCGGTGGCATCGTCCAAGCTCGACGCGAAGGCAAGACCGTCTACTACTGCGCCGACGGCGAAGGCATCAGCGAAGCCCTCGACGAACTCCAGGCGATCCTGCGTGGCTGCTGCCCATCGGCCTGAACCGGAAGCCCGGGATGCCAGGGCGCCGGGATCCGAACGGCTCGTGGGCGCTTGGTGCCCCTCCTCGCGCGGCGGGCCATGGGAAGGACGCGCTCAGCGCCGGTGAGTTTCGTACATTCGCACCCACGCCAGCAGCCCGGAGGCGGCGGTGAGGGCCGCGACGACCCAGACAGCGGCGCGGATGCCGGCGAGGTCCGCGACGATGCCGGCGAGGATGGCTCCTACGGCGAAACCTCCGTCGCGCCAAAGCCGGTAGACGCCGACGGCGCGGGCCCGCCAGGCGGGATGCGCGACGTCGCCGATCGCGGCGAGCAGGGTCGGGTAGACCGCGGCGGTCCCGAGACCGAGCAGCACCGCGGCGGCTGTCCAGACGGCGAAGGAGTCGCCGGCGGCGAAGCCGGCCAGCGCGACGGCTTGGACGAGCATTCCCGCGACGATGAACGATTTGCGTCCGTAACGGTCGGACGCAGGTCCGAACGCGACCTGGCCGAGTCCCCACACGGCCGGGTAGAGCGCGGCGAGGGTGCCGATCTGGGTCAGCGACAGTCCGGCGGTGGCGAACAGTAGCGGGAACAGGCCCCAGGCGAGGCCGTCGTTGAGGTTGTTGACCATGCCGGCCTGGCTGGCCGACGCCAGGGCCGGCTCCTGGTAGGAGACCAGGGCGGCGATCTGCCCGGTGCGTAGCTCGCCGCGGTGGGTGCCGTCGGCGGGCTGATGGGCGGCAGCTTCGGCGCGGGCGTGCTCGCGAGTCTCGCGCACGAAGACGAGTGACAGGCCGAGGCCCAGCCCCGCGTAGGCGAGGCCGAGCAGGAACGGTGCCGGGCGCAGCCCGTGCCCGGCGGCGAGCCACCCGGTGGCCAAGGCGGTGCCGGCCACGGCCAGATAGCCGGCGGCCTCGTTGAGTCCCATCGCCAGGCCGCGCCGCGACGGCCCGGCCAGGTCGATCTTCATGATGACGGTCGTCGACCAGGCCAGGCCCTGGTTGATGCCGAGCAGCACGTTCGCGGCGACGATCCAGGCCCACGACGGCGCCCAGATGATCATCAGGGGGACGGGGATGCCGATGAGCCAGCCGGCGAGCAGGACGGGTTTGCGGCCGTAGCGGTCGGCCCACGTACCGGCGAAGAAGTTCGTGACCGCCTTGGTGGCGCCGAAGGCGAGAATGTAGGTCAGGGCGGCGGTGTAGGCGGCGAGGTGGAACTCGCGTTCGGCCAGCAGCGGCAGGACCGTGCGTTCCTGACCGAGGAGTCCGCCGACGAGGGCGTTGACGGCGACCAGCAGGGAGAACTGCGCCAGGTTGGCGCGCAGCCCGAGCTGGACGGGGGCCACGGCGGGGGCGGTCACGCGTCACCGGCCAGAGTGTTGCCGGTGGCGGCGGCCCAGTCGTCCGGCCCGCCGGCGAGGACGGACAGATCGCGGCGGCCGGCGCGTTCGAGAAGGGTGGCGGCGGTCATGGCGCGTTCGCCGTGCCCACACATCACCACTGTGGGTCCCGAGGGCGTGGCGTCGGCGGACTCGTGCAGATCGCCGAGCTCGACGTGCACGGCGGTAGGGAGGTGGCCGGCGGCGTACTCGCTGTTCTGGCGGATGTCGAGCACCCGCCCGGTGACCTCGTGGGGCCGAACGAGCGGGGTGGTGGTCACCTCGCCGCCGCGAGCGATCCAAGCCTTCATGCCGCCGGCCAGCTCCCCGGCAAGCCGGTCGACGCCGACGGTGAGGGCGGGCCAGACGATGTCGGCCGGGTCCTGGTCGGGGTTGCGGACGATGACCACCGCTGTGTCGGGGGCGACGAGCCAGCCGAGCCAGGTGGCGAACTGCGCCCGCAGCGCGATCGACAGGGAACCTGGTATGTGCCCGACGGCCACGTCGGCCATCGGCCGCACGTCGACCACGACCGCGCCGTCATCCATGAGCCGGCGCACCTGCTCCACTGTCAGGGCCGGCAGACCGGGATCCCCGGTGAGGACAGCCGGTCCGCGGCGGTTGGCCTCCGCCAGCCAGCGGAAATACGCGGGGTACGAGCCGAGCGCCGCGAGGAGCTGGTCGACGAAGTCATTCATGCTCGGCGCGGCGAGCAGTGGGTTGCCGGCCTTCTGCGCGCCGATGGTGCTCCACCGGGCCGCGCCGGGCGGGGCGGAGCAGAACGACCCGGCCCCGTGGGTCGGCCACACGAGCGTGGCATCGGGCAGCTCGGCGAGGCGGTGCAGGGAGGCGTACTGCGCGCGGGTCAGTTCCAGGGTCCGGTCGTCGCCGAGCAGGTCGGTGCGGGCAGCGGATCCGACGATGAGCGACCCGCCGGTGAACACCCCTACCGGGGCGGTGCCGTCGAGCAGCAGGAACGACAGGTGCTCATCGGTGTGCCCGGGAGTCGCCAGGGCGCGCAGCGTCAGGCCGCCGAGGTCGACATCGTCGCCGTCACCCAGCCTGCAGTGGTCGAAGCCTCGGTTGCCGGCGGCCGAGGCGAGGATCGTCGCCCCGTCGGTAGCACCCAGCTGTACGGCGCCGCTGAGAAAGTCGGCATGCAGGTGGGTATCGGCGGCGAACGCCACCGCCAAGCCCTGCCGCTCGGCCAGGGAGCGAACGGCGCGCAGGTCGCGCGGCGGATCCACCACCAGGGCGCGGCCATCGCCCAGCTCCACCAACCACGTCGTGTTCCCCAGCCCCTCATCCACGAGGGGATGCACCCGCGGTGCGCCCATGACCATCGCTCCCTCCACCAGGGTTGGATCTCCCGGCTCCGCCAACATACACTCCTCCAAGGAATACTGGAGAAAGGGCGGGATGACGATCGAGGCCTGTGCCTCATGCCTGCGCCCGCGTCGCATCGCCGACGCCGACCTTCTGAGCCACAATCCTGAACAGCACATCTGCGGAAGGGGCACCGGGTGGACCGGCAGGCCAAGGACTCACTGTTCGAGCAGTTCGCCCGCGTGGGCAAGGCGTTGTCCAGCCCCAAGCGGCTGGAGCTGATCGACCTGCTCGCCCAGGGCGAACGCACCGTCGATGCCGTTGCCCGCGCTGCCGGCCTCGGCCTGACCACCTGCTCGGCCCACCTGCAAACCCTCAAGCAGGCCAATGTGGTCGCCACCCGCCGCGAGGGCACGAAGATCTACTACCGGCTCGCCGGCCCCGACGTCGCCGACCTGTTCGCCCGCCTACGCGATGTCGCCACCGCGCACTCCGCCGATGCCGTCGCCGCCCGCGACGCCTACCTCGGCGACCCCGACACCGACGCCGTGGACCGCGACGAGCTGCTACGCCGTCTCAGGAACGGTCAGGTCGTCGCCGTCGACGTACGCCCGGCCGAGGAGTACGCCGCCGGCCACATCCCCGGCGCCGTGTCGCTGCCCCTCGACCAGCTTCCCGAGCGGCTCGCCGAACTGCCGACCGATGTCGAGGTCGTGGCCTACTGCCGGGGCGCGTACTGCGTCATGGCGCACGAAGCCGTTCGTCTGCTCACCGCCCACGGGCGCCGGGCCATCCGCCTGGACGACGGCATGCTCGAATGGCGCCTGGCGGACCTACCCGTCGACACCGCCGCATGAGCGAGCCCGTCATCCTCGACGGTGGCGACCGAAGCTGCGTCCAGCTCCTGCTCGAGCTGCGCAGGCTCGTCAGCGAGGTGCCGGCCGGCACCGTCATCCACCTCGAAGCCACTGACCCCGCGGCGCCACTGGACCTGCCCGCCTGGTGCCACCTCACCGGCCACCACTATCTCGGTGCCATCGCGTCGGATCCGCCGGCCTACGGCATCGAGACGGCCGCAACTGCCAGTCAGACCGATCCCGCAGCGCCATGGCGACCCTCGCAGCGCGTCTCACCCGATCGCGGTGTCGCTCACGGAACCCTCGACCGGCTTTCCGACGCCGCCAGCTCACCGGCAGCGCGAGCATGACGAGTACGCCGCGATGGACTCCCGTGACTCAGCCCGCGCGGCGGTAGTGCATGGCCACCGCGCCGTTGTGGAGCGGCTTCGCCGAGAGCAGCTCGAGCCGGCGCGTGCCGGGCAGCCCGCCCTGGTACAGCGTCGGGCCGTGGCCGGCGATCCTGGGATGGACGAGCAGCTGGTACTCGTCGATCAGGCCCAGCCGGTCGAGCTCGGTCGCGAGCTTGCCGCTTCCGAGGAGGACCCCGGCCGGGGTCGCGTCCTTGAGCTTCTGCACGCCCTCGCGCAGATCGCCGGCGATGTGGTGGCTGTTGGTCCACGGGAAGTCCCTGCGCGTCGACGACACCACGTACTTGGGCTTGGCTTCCAACTTCAGCGCCCACTCGCGCAGGGCCGGTGGCGCCTCCTCGTCGCCGCGGGCGACGGCCGGCCAGTAGCTCTCCATCATTTCGTACGTGACGCGACCCCACAGCATTGCCCCGCCCTCGTCCATGAGACGGGTGAAGAAGGCGTGCGTCTCGTCGTCGGCGATCCCCTCCTGGTGGTCGACGCAACCGTCCAGGGTGAGGTTGAGGCTGAAGGTGAGGAGTCCCATGGCCGGCGAGTCTAAGCCGTAGAGGGGCGGTGACGGCCGGACACAGCCGGACACGATAAGCAAGGCCACTGTGCCTGTCTCGGCAGGTCAGCGGCCTGAAAGTGCTGGTGAGATCTTGTGCCCCCGGCAGGATTCGAACCTGCGCTTTCGCCTCCGGAGGGCGACGCTCTATCCCCTGAGCTACGGGGGCTCAGCGGGTGAAACTCTAGCAGGCCGCCCCGAAGCCTCGCCAATCGGTTCCCCGGCGGGTCGGGCCCGCCGGTTTCAGCCCTGCTGGATCCGCTTGAGCATGGTGTCGATCAGGTTGATCTCGCTCTGCTGGCCGTTCACCATCGTCCGGGCGAGGCCGGTCACGTTCTCCTCGTCGGAGAGGTCGAGGATGGCCTGGGCCATGTGGATGCCGCCCAGGTGGTGCTGGCGCATGAGCGTCAGGTACTGGATGTCCAGGTCCTTGCCGGTGGTCTTGCGCATGGTCGCCAGCTGGTCGGGTGTCGCCATGCCGGGCATCAGGCCGTTGCGAACCGAGCCCTCGGCCCCCGGCATCCAGGCCATCGGGGGCTGCGAGCCGGTGGGGCTCAGGTTCCATTCGCGCAGCCAGGCCAGCATCGTGCTGATCTGGCCGTGCTGGGTCAGGGCGATGTCACCGGAGAGGGTGACGACCTGGGCGTCGGCCGAGTTGGCGTGGGCCAGCATCGACATCTCGACGGCCTGGGCGTGGTGGGTGCTCATGTCGCGCAGGAAGCCGGCCTCGGGGGAGTTCTCCTTGGGGACGCCCAGCAGGCGGGGGCCGGCGAAGCCGGCGCCCGCGCCCAGCAGGAGGCCGAGGACCAGGACGAGTGCCAGCCAGCCCGCCCCGAACCGGTGGCCACCGGTCGGGGTGGGTGCGCCGGCCGGGGCGGCGGCCGAGGCCGCCGCGTCCGGTTCCGGGTCCGTGGAGACTTTCATCAGCTGCCCTGCTGGCCCATGCCCGCGCCGGGGGCGGTGGCCTTGACCGGGCCCGTCGTGGTGTTGCCGTTGGAGCAGGCCGCGTTGGGCTCCTTGGTGGCGTTCAGGCGCAGGTCCTTGATGAACTCGTCGATGCGGTCGTCGTCGGCGTTGTCGACCTTGAGCTGGTAGCCCCACGCCTGGAGCGAGACGTTCTTGTCGAGGTTGGCGACCGGGCTCATGAACATGTAGTCCTTGCCCTCGACCCGCTTCTGCAGCTTGGCGACCTGGTCGGCGCCGAGGCCCTGCTTGTACGTCACCCAGACGGCACCGTGCTCGAGGCTGTGCACCGCGTGCTCGTTCGCGATGGGCTCCGGGTAGATGTCGCCCATGCAGTTCTGCCAGGTGGAGTTGTGCGCGCCGCCCACCGGCGGGTTGGTCACGTAGGTGAGCGGGCCGTCCTTGTGCTCTTGGGAGTCGATCGCCGGGTTCTTCTGCTCCCGGTAGTTGACGATGCCCTCGATGCCGGCGGCGCGGTCTTCCCACGAGCCGCCGCCCTTGATCGAGGCGTACACGCCGTACCCGATGATGCCGCCGGCGAGGAGCACGACGACGGCCGCGACCGCGATCGGGCCCCAGTTGCGGCCCCCGCTGACCTTGACCGGCGTGATCGGCTTGCCCTTGGGCTTCTTGCCGCCCTTGCCCTGGGGCGCCTTGGTGCCGGGCTTGGCGCCGCCCGCGGGCGGCTTGCCCTGCCCCGACGTCTTGTCGACCTTCACGGTGGACGGGACCCGCTCGGGCCCCGGTGTGCTCATACTCATCGTGCCTCGTCAATTCGTGAAGTTGGTCGGGCCGGGCCTGACGGGCAGGCCCCGGTACGCCGCCGGGCGCCAAAGTCTACCCGGATAGCATGGCTCGGTGACTCCCGCTGACCTCGCTGCCACCGTTCTCACAGCTGCGCGTGCCGTATTCGTCACCCGCGGGCTCGACGTCTCCCTGCTGCCGGAGTCGACGACGGTGGAGCGACCCCGAAACCCCGAGCACGGCGACTACGCCTCGACGATGGCCATGCAGCTCGGCAAGAAGGCCGGCGTGGCGCCGCGGGAGCTGGCTTCCGCGCTGGCCGAGGAGCTGAGCAGCCGGCCCGGGATCAAGTCGGTGGAGATCGCGGGTCCGGGCTTCCTGAACATCCGGCTCGACGCCGCGGCGGCCGGGGTGCTGGCGCGCAACGTGGTGCTGGCGGGGCAGGAGTACGGCCACACCGACCGGCTCGCCGGCCAGCACATCAACCTGGAGTTCGTCTCCGCCAACCCCACCGGCCCCGTGCACATCGGCGGCGTGCGCTGGGCCGCGGTCGGCGACGCGCTGGCGCGCCTGCTGCGGGCCGCCGGCGCGCAGGTCGGCACGGAGTACTACTTCAACGACGCCGGCTCGCAGATCGACCGGTTCGCCAAGTCGCTGTACGCGGCCGCCAAGGGGCTGCCGGCGCCGGAGGACGGCTACGGCGGCGCGTACATCGCGGAGATCGCCCAGGCCGTGGTGGACGCGCACCCCGAGGTGCGGGAGCAGCCCGAGGCGGAGGCACTCGAGACGTTCCGGGTCGAGGGCGTGGCGCTGATGTTCGCCGAGATCAAGCAGTCGCTGGGCGAGTTCGGCGTGCACTTCGACACGTACTTCAACGAGAAGGACCTGCACGACCGCGGCGAGCTGCAGGAGGCGCTCGACCGGATGCGCGAGCAGGGCCACGTGTACGAGTCCGAGGGCGCGACCTGGCTGCGCACGACCGACTTCGGCGACGACAAGGACCGGGTGCTGCGCAAGTCCGACGGCGACTGGACCTACTTCGCCGCGGACTGCGCCTACTACCTCGACAAGCGCAAGCGGGGCTTCGAGAAGGTCGTCATCATGCTGGGCGCCGACCACCACGGCTACATCGGCCGGATGAAGGCGATGGTGGCCTGCTTCGGCGACGACCCCACGGTCAACCTGGAGATCCTCATCGGCCAGCTGGTCAACCTGGTCCGCGACGGCGAGCCGGTGCGGATGAGCAAGCGCGCCGGCACGGTGGTGACCCTGGAGGACTTCGTCGACGCCCTTGGCGTGGACGCGGCCCGCTACGCCCTCGCGCGGTTCTCGTCGGACTCGCAGATCGACATCGACATCGAACAGTGGACCCGGGCGAGCAACGACAACCCGGTGCACTACGTCCGCTATGTCGCGGCGCGGACGGCCAGCGTGGCCCGCAACGCCGCCGACGTGGGGCTCAGCCGGGGCGAGCCGGACGACTTCCGTCCGGAGCTGCTCACGCACGAGAAGGAGCACAGCCTGCTCAAGGCGCTGGGCGACTACCCGGGGGTGGTGGCGACGGCCGCCGAGCTGCGTGAGCCGCACCGGGTCGCCCACTACCTGGAGAAGGTCGCGGGGGAATACCACCGCTTCTACGACAAGTGCCGGGTGCTGCCGGTCGGCGACGAGCCGATCACCGACCTCCAGCGGGCGCGCCTGTGGCTCAACGACGCCACCCGAACGGTGATCGCGAACGGTTTGGGACTGCTGGGCGTCTCCGCTCCCGAGAGGATGTAGATCATGCGGGCACACGAGGCCGGGGCGCTGCACGGCGACATCGGCAACCGGGGACCGGCGTGGCTGCGGACCCCCGAGGACGTGAACGCGTTGGTGCCGCAGCTGTGGCCGCGCACCGTCGTCCGTACGGAAGAAGGCGCCCTCGAGGTCGGCGGGGTGAGCGTGCGCGACCTGGCGGCGGAGCACGGCACCCCGGCGTACCTGCTCGACGAGGTCGACCTGCGGGCGCGCTGCCGCGACTTCGCGGCCGCGTTCGCCGGCGCGGACGTCTACTACGCGGGCAAGTCGTTCCTCTGCAAGGCCGTGGTGCGGATGATCGACGAGGAGGGGCTCTTCCTCGACGTCTGCTCCGGCGGCGAGCTGGCGGTCGCGCTGTCCGCGGGCTTCCCGGCCGAGCGCATCGGCTTCCACGGCAACAACAAGTCCGTGTCCGAGCTGCGCCGGGCGCTGGACGCCGGGGTCGGCCGGATCATCCTGGACTCGTTCCACGAGATCGAGCGGCTCACCGCGCTCGCCCGGGAGACCGGCAAGCGGCCCGCCGTGCTGATCCGGGTGACGGTCGGCGTGGAGGCGCACACCCACGAGTTCATCGCGACCGCGCACGAGGACCAGAAGTTCGGCTTCTCGCTGGCCGGCGGTGCCGCGTTCGAGGCGGCGATCCGGGTGCTCGACGAGGGCGTGCTCGACCTGCGGGGCCTGCACTCGCACATCGGCTCGCAGATCTTCGACACCTCCGGTTTCGAGGTCGCCACCCGGCGGGTGATCGAGCTGCAGGCGCAGATCCGCGACGCGCGCGGGGTGGAGCTGCCCGAGCTGGACCTCGGCGGCGGGTTCGGCATCGCGTACACGACGCAGGACGACCCGTCGACGCCCGGCGACCTGGCCAAGCGGATAAACAAGATCCTCGCCGGGGAGTGCGACGCCGCGTCGCTGGCGGTGCCCCGGCTCTCCATCGAGCCGGGCCGGGCCATCGTGGGACCGGCCGTCTTCACCCTGTACGAGGTGGGCACGGTCAAGGACGTCGACGGCATCCGCACGTACGTCAGCGTGGACGGCGGGATGAGCGACAACATCCGGACCGCGCTCTACGACGCCTCGTACTCCGCCACCGTGGCCGGCCGGACCTCGCCGGCGCCGCCCCTGCTCGCCCGCGTCGTGGGAAAGCATTGTGAATCCGGGGACATCGTCGTGAAGGATGAATTCCTGCCCGCCGACGTGCAGCCCGGAGATCTTGTTGCAGTGCCCGGCACGGGGGCGTACTGCCGGAGCATGGCCAGCAACTACAACCACGTGCCGCGCCCGCCGGTGGTCGCCGTCCGTGACGGCGTCTCCCGGGTGATCGTCCGCCGGGAGACCGAAGAAGATCTGCTCGCATTGGATGTGGGATGAGTTCTGGCAAGCCTGCGGTTCGTCTGGCCCTGCTCGGCTGCGGCACGGTCGGCAGCGAGGTCGTCCGGCTGCTGCACGACCAGGCGGAGGACCTGACCGCCCGGATCGGGGCGCCGCTCGAGCTCGTCGGCGTCGCGGTGCGCCGGCTCGGCCGCGAGCGCGGCAACCTCCCGGTCGACCCGGCGCTGTTCACCACCGACGCGCTGGGCCTGGTCAAGCGGGACGACGTCGACGTGGTGATCGAGGTCGTCGGCGGCATCGAGCCGGCCCGCTCCTGGCTGACCGAGGCCCTGCGCGGCGGCAAGAGCGTGGTGACGGCCAACAAGGCGCTGCTCGCCGAGGACGGCGCGACCCTGCACGACGCGGCCGCCGATGGCGGCGCCGACCTGTACTACGAGGCGTCGGTGGCCGGTGCGATCCCGCTGCTGCGCCCGCTGCGCGAGTCGCTGCACGGCGACCGGGTCACCCGGGTCACCGGCATCGTCAACGGCACCACCAACTTCATCCTGTCGTCGATGGACGCCACCGGCGCCGGCTTCGGCGAGGCGCTGGAGGAGGCCACCGAGCTGGGGTACGCCGAGGCCGACCCGACCGCCGACGTCGAGGGCTTCGACGCCGCCGCGAAGGCCGCGATCCTCGCCTCGCTCGCGTTCCACACGCGGGTGACCGCGGCCGACGTCTTCCGCGAGGGGATGACCGGCGTGACGGCGGCGGACGTGGCCAGCGCCAAGGAGATGGGCTGCACGATCAAGCTGCTCTGTCTCGCCGAGCGCGGGGCGGACTCCTCGGGGAGTGAGTCGGTCAGCGTCCGGGTGCATCCGGCGATGATCCCGCGCAGCCACCCGCTGGCCGGCGTGGGCGACGCGTTCAACGCGGTCTTCGTCGAGGCCGAGGCCGCGGGGCAGCTGATGTTCTACGGCCGGGGAGCCGGGGGTACGCCCACCGCCAGCGCCGTGCTCGGCGACGTCGTGGCGGCCGCCCGCAACCGGCTGGCCGGCACCCGCGCGCCGAGCGAGAGCGCGTACGCCCACCTGCCGATCCGCCCGATCGGCGAGGCGGTGACCCGCTACCACGTCAGCCTGGAGGTGGCCGACCGCCAGGGCGTGCTGGCCACGGTCGCCGGCGTCTTCGCCCGGCACGAGGTGTCGATCGCGACCGTACGGCAGTCCGGCCGGGACGAGGACGCGATGCTCGTCATCGTCACGCACGGCGCGCCGGATGCGAATCTGGCGGCGACGGTGGAGGACCTGCGCTCGCTCGACATCGTCCGGTCGATCGCGAGCGTGCTACGCGTCGAGGGAGGGGCCTGACATGCTCGATCACGTCGGTTTCCAGTGTGCGGACCTGGCCGCCAGCGCGGCCTTCTACGACCGGGTGCTCGCGCCGCTGGGCGTGCGGCGGATGATGGACCACAAGGTCGCGATGGGCTACGGGGTCGACTTCCCGGACTTCTGGATCGGCGAGCACAACTCCGGCGAGGGCTTCCGCGAGTCGCACATCGCGTTCAAGGCGGTCGACCGCGCGGCGGTCGACGCGTTCTTCGCGGCGGCGGTGGAGGCGGGCGCCGAGGTGCTGCACGCGCCGGCCGTCCACCCGGAGTATCACGAGAACTACTACGGCGCGTTCGTGCGCGATCCGGACGGGAACAACGTGGAGGCCGTGTCCCACGGTCCCGCATAGTGGATGCACCGTCTCGCCATCCGGCGGGCTGCGGCATCCTGGGGAAAGTCAGCGGAGAGGAAAAGACCATGTGGCGGGGACTGATCGAGGCGTACCGTGACCGGCTCCCGGTCTCGGCGGCCACCCCGGTGGTCACCCTGCACGAGGGGAACACACCTCTCGTGCCGGCTCCGGTGCTCTCCCGGCAGACCGGCGCGGAGGTCTACCTGAAGGTCGAGGGCGCCAATCCCACCGGCTCGTTCAAGGACCGCGGCATGACCATGGCCGTGTCCAAGGCGGTCGAGGAGGGCGCCAAGGCGATCATCTGCGCCTCCACCGGAAACACCAGCGCGTCGGCGGCGGCGTACGCCGCCCGGGCCGGCGTCACCTGCGCGGTGCTCGTGCCGCAGGGCAAGATCGCCCTGGGCAAGCTCGCCCAGGCGCTGGTGCACGGCGCCAAGCTGCTGCAGGTCAACGGCAACTTCGACGACTGCCTCGCGCTCGCCTCGAAGCTGTCGCAGGACTTCCCGGTGTCGCTGGTCAACTCGGTCAACATCTTCCGCCTGCACGGCCAGAAGACCGCCGCCTTCGAGATCGTGGACGCGCTCGGCACCGCCCCGGACATCCACTGCCTGCCGGTCGGCAACGCGGGCAACATCTCGGCGTACTGGATGGGCTACGAGGAGGACCGGGAGGCGGGCAACAGCAAGATCCTGCCGAAGATGTACGGCTTCCAGGCCGCCGGCGCCGCGCCGCTGGTCACCGGCCAGGTGGTGCCCGAGCCGTCGACCATCGCCACCGCCATCCGCATCGGCAACCCGGCGAGCTGGACCAAGGCGCTCGACGCCCGGGACGCCTCCGGCGGGCTGATCTCGGCGGTGACCGACCGGGAGATCCTGGCGGCGTACCGGTTGCTCGCCCGCGAGGTCGGCGTCTTCGTCGAGCTGGGCAGCGCGGCCAGCGTGGCGGGCCTGCTCCAGCAGGCCGGGGCGGGCATGATCCCGGCCGGCGCGACGGTGGTCTGCACCGTCACCGGGCACGGCCTGAAGGACCCGGAGTGGGCCATCTCCACGGCGCCGTCGCCCACCACCATCCACAACGACGTCCTCGCCGCCGCCCGGGCCCTAGATCTCGTCTGACCGCCCCGGGGGTCGCCGGCAAAGGTCCGGGGGCGCCGCCGCCGAGTCCTCCATGGCGACCCGGACCAGGGCCGCCATGGCGTCGCGGACGGTGTGCAGTTCCTCGCCCGTCAGCCTGGTGAGGAGCTTTCGCTGCCGCTCGGCGCCCGCCGTGATGATCCTCGAGATCAGCTCGTGGCCGGCCGGGCTCAGGCTGATGCGCCGGACCCGGCGGTCGTGCGGGTCCTCCGCGCGGGTCGCGAGGTTCTGGGCCACGAGCCGGTCCACCATGCCGCTCAGCGTGGCCAGGCTCACTCCCAGCAGGCCGGCCAGCTCGCGGCCCGACGTGGCGCCCGATCTGTGCAGAAGGAAGAGAATTTTCAGCTGCGACATGGTGAGCTGGGACGTGAAGAGCGGATCCGAGCGGTCGTACGCGAACAGGTGCTGAAGCTGCTGCTGGGCGCCCATGATGTCGGCGATCAGTCGTTCCTGGTCCGCCACCGCACCTCCCGCCCCGCCGAAAACCATTTGTTCGCGTCGGGCAAACTATATGCCCAGGACGAACTTAATCGGGGGAGCACATGTCATTCCTGACCAGGCTCAGTCTCGCCAACCGAGGGTTGGTCGCCCTCATCGCGGTGGTGATCACCGGCTTCGGCGTCTACGCCATCCCGTCCCTCAAGCAGCAGCTCCTGCCGTCGCTGGAGTTCCCCGGCGCGTTCATCGGCGTGGTCCTGCCGGGCGCCAGCCCGGAGATCATGGAGGAGCAGGTCACCCGGCCGATCGAGGACGCGGTCAAGGGCGCCGACGGCCTGGACACGATCCAGTCGACCACGCGTGAGGGCTCGGCCACGATCCTCGTGCAGTACGAGTTCGGCACCGACCTCGACAACGCGATCAACCAGCTCACCACCTCGGTCAACCGGATCCAGCCCACGCTCCCCGACGACGTCGAGCCGACCATCTTCGCCGGTGGCACCGACGACATCCCCGCCATCGTCCTCGCCGCGACCGGCGGCTCCGGCCAGTCCGACCTCGCGCAGCGGCTGCAGCGCACCGTCGTACCAGAGCTCACCGCCATCGAGGGCGTGCGCGACGTACAGATCACCGGCACCCGCAAAGAGCAGGTCGTGATCAAGCCCGACCTGGCCAAGCTCGGCGCCGCCGGGGCCGACCCCCGCGCCATCGCCACCCTGTTGCAGAGCAACGGCATCTCGGTGCCGGCGGGCGCCCTCACCGCGGACGGCCGCTCGCTGAGCGTGCAGGTCGGCACTCCGATCACGACCGTGGACCAGCTCCGCGCGCTCTACCTCACCGGCAGCAAGGGCCCGGTCAAGCTCGGCGACGTCGCCACGGTCACCAGCGAGCTCGCCACGGCCACCTCCTTCACGCGTACGGACGGCGTCGAGAGCCTGGGCGTGGCGGTCACCGCCGCCCCCGACGGCAACGCCGTCGCCATCTCGCACGCCGTCCGCGAGAAGCTCGCCGAGCTGGAGGGCTCCTCCGGCGCCAAGCTGACGGTCATCACCGACCAGGCGCCGTTCGTCGAGCGCTCCATCGAGAGCCTGACCACCGAGGGCCTGCTCGGCCTGGTCATGGCCGTCATCGTCATCCTGGTCTTCCTGCTGTCGGTGCGGTCCACACTGGTCACCGCGGTGTCCATCCCGCTGTCCGTGCTGATCGCGCTGATCGGGCTCTGGATCGGCGACTATTCGCTCAACCTGCTCACCCTCGGCGCGCTGACCATCGCGGTCGGCCGCGTCGTGGACGACTCGATCGTCGTGCTGGAGAACATCAAGCGCCATCTCGGGTACGGCGAGACGAAGGTCCACGCCATCATGTCCGGGGTGAAGGAGGTCTCCGGCGCGGTGACCGCCTCCACGCTGACCACGGTCGCGGTCTTCGCCCCGATCGCCCTCGTCGGCGGCTTCGTCGGGCAGCTGTTCGCCCCGTTCGCCATCACCGTCACCGTCGCGCTGCTGGCCTCGCTGTTCGTGTCGCTCACGGTCGTGCCCGTGCTGGCGTACTGGTTCCTGCGGCCGGCGGCCGGCGGCAGCGAGTCCGAGGCCGTGCGCCTGGCGGCCGAGGAGAAGGAGCTGCGCAGCCCGCTGCAGCGCAGCTACCTGCCGGTCATCCGCTGGGTCACCCGCAGCCGGGGCACCCGCTGGGCCACCGTCGCGCTCGGCGTGCTGGTGCTGATCGGGACCATGGGACTGGCCAGCAAGCTCGAGACCAACTTCCTCGACGAGTCCGGCCAGGACACCATCATGGTCAACCAGGACCTGCCGGTCGGCACCAGCCTGGCGGTGACCGACGAGGCCGCCAAGAAGGTGGAGGCGGTCCTCGCGGCCCGCGACGACGTCGAGACCTACCAGGTGACCGTCGGCAACGGCGAGTTCAACCCCTTCGTCGGCTCGGGCGGCGCGAGCGGCGCCAGCTTCAACGTCGCGCTCACCGAGGACGCCGACGCGGCGAAGATCTCCGACGAGCTGCGCGAGCAGTTCAAGGGCATGACCGGCGTCGGCGAGGTCACCGTCGGCGGCGACAACGGCAGCGGCTTCAACGCCGACGAGCTCGCGGTCGTCGTGCAGGCCGCCGACCAGAAGACCCTCGCCGCGGCCACCAAGCAGGTCGAGGAGGCGATGGCCGGCACCAAGGGCGTCACCGACGTGAGCACCTCGCTCGCCGCCAGCGTGCCCCGTCTGGAAGTGGTCGTGGACCGTGCCGAGGCGGCCCGCCGGGGCCTGACCGAGGCCGCCGTCGGACAGGCGGTCGCCGGATCGTTCCGTGCGGCGCCGGCCGGAAAGATCACCGTCGACGGGGCGAGCCGGGACGTGGTCGTCACGCTGGGCGCCCCGCCCGCCGACGCCGACGCCCTGCGCAAGCTGCCGATCACGACGCCGGCCGGCCCGCCGGTGCCGCTGGACACGGTCGCGGACGTCAAGGAGGTCGACGGCCCGGAGGAGGTCACCCGGATCGACGGCAACCGCAGCGCCACGGTCAAGGGCACCGCGACCGGCTCCGACGTCGGCGCCACCACGAAGGAGCTCACCCAGCGGCTCGACGCCCTGACGCTGCCCGCGGGGGCGAAGAAGAAGATCGGCGGCGTGAGCCAGGAGCAGGCGGAGGCGTTCGCCGACCTCGGGCTCGCGGTCCTCGCCGCCATCGCGATCGTCTTCGTCATCATGGTGGCGACGTTCCGTAGCCTGCTTCAGCCGCTGCTGTTGCTGATCTCGATCCCGTTCGCGGCGACCGGCGCGATCGCCCTGCTGCTCGCGACCGGCACCCCGCTCGGCGTGCCGGCCCTGATCGGCGTGCTCATGCTGGTCGGCATCGTGGTCACCAACGCCATCGTGCTGATGGACCTGATCAACCACTACCGGACCGCCGGCATGGGCGTCCAGGAAGCGGTGATCGAGGGCGGCCGGCACCGGCTGCGCCCGATCCTCATGACGGCCATCGCGACCATCTTCGCGCTGCTGCCGATGGCGCTGGGCCTGACCGGAGAGGGCGGCTTCATCTCGCAGCCGCTCGCCGTCGTGGTCATCGGCGGCCTGGTGAGCTCCACGCTGCTGACGCTGGTGCTGGTGCCGGCGCTCTACACGATGGTGGAGAACACCAAGCTCAAGGGGCGCGAGCGGCGGGAACGCCGGCGGGCCCGCAAGGCGGTCGCGGCCAGCGGCACCCCGGAGCAGGCGCCGGCCACGGCCGGCCGGTCCGACGCCCCGAGACACGCGGCGGCCGGCCCCGAGCCGATCGTGCCGGCCGACGTCCCGGCGCCGGACTCCAGCGGCGGGGCACACGAGGCACCGGCGGGCAATCCCGCCCACTGATCGCGGGCGTACCGGTCGTCCGGCGCGAGCCGAGGCGGCCGGTACTGTTCGCGTACGTGGCAACTCCCCTCTCGGTCCTTACCCGTAACCGCGACTTCCGCCGCCTGTTCGTCGCGGAACTGGTCGTCTTCGGCGCCGACTGGTTCGTCATGGTGCCGCTGCTGGTACTGCTCCCGGAGCTGACCGGCAGCGGCGTGTGGGGCGCGCTGGTGCTCGCCGCCGACACCGGCATCACCGCGGTGCTGCTGCCGTACGCGGGCACGGTCGCCGACCGCAAGGACCGCCGCGTGATCCTCATCGCCGCCAACGCGGCGGCGCTCGTCGCCACGTCGCTGCTGTTCCTGGTGCACTCGGCGGCCACCGCCCCGCTCGCCCTCGTCGCGATCGGCGCGGTCGCCGTCGCCAAGGCGTTCTACTCACCGGCCGCGTCGGCCGCGCTGCCCAACGTGGTCGATCCCGGGGACCTCCCCGCGGCCAACGCGGTGGCCGGCTCGGCGTGGGGCACGATGACGATCGTCGGCGCGTCCCTCGGCGGCATCGTGAGCGGCGCGTTCGGGCCGTACATCAGCTTCGGGGTCGCCGTGGCCGGCCTGCTGGCGGCGGCCGTGCTGACCTTCCTGATCCGCCGGCCGTTGCAGGCCCCGCGGGACGCGTCGGCCCCCGCACCGCGCACCTGGCACGCGCTCGTCGAGGCGCTGCGCTACATCGGCACCAGGCCGCGGATCCGGGCGCTGGTGACGGTGAAGTCGGCGGTCGGGCTCGGCAACGGGGTGCTCACGGTCTTCCCCCTGCTCGCCGGCGTGTACGGGGTCGGCGCGCTCGGCACGGGTCTGCTCTTCGCCGTCCGCGGGGCGGGCGCGCTGGTCGGCCCGCTGCTGATGCGGCGGGTGCTGGACCACCGCTCGTGGCTGCTGCCGGGCCTGGCCGTCTCGATGAGCTTGTACGGCCTGAGTTACCTCGGCGTGGCGCTGGTGCCGTGGTTCCCGCTCGTGCTGATGCTGGTCTTCCTGGCTCACTTCGCGGGCGGCACCAACTGGGTGCTGTCCAACTACGCGCTCCAGGGCGAGGTGCCCGACCGCCTCCGCGGACGCGTCTTCGCCACCGACATGATGCTGGCCACGCTGGCGATCTCGATCAGCCAGCTCGGCGCGGCGCTCGTCGTGGACCGGGTCGACCTGCGGGTGATCGTCATCTCCTGCGGCCTGATCACCCTGGTCTACGCGATCGGCTGGCGGGCCGCGACCCGCAACCTGTCGCTGGCGGACACGCCCGCGCCCGGCGAACCCGCGGTCCGGCAATGACGGTCGCGGCACAGGCCGTCCGGCCGGGCCTCAGCTCCCCGGCGGGTAGGCCGTCGGATCGTGGGGGGCGTTGCGGGGCGCCGGGTAGGCGGTGTGTCCCGGCCCCTGGACGCCGGGCCCGGCCGGGAAGCCACCGGGGGCCGCCGGGAAGCCACCGGGGGCCGCGGGGAAGCCGCCGGGGGCCGCGGGGAAGCCGCCGGGGGCCGCCGGGAAAGCGCCGGGGGCCGCCGGTGCGCGGGTCACCACCGCGGCGACGAGCAGGCCGACGCCCGCGGCCAGCAGCAGGCTGAGCACGATGCCGACCGATGCGGTCGCCACCGCATAGCGGGAGCCGGTGCCGCCCATGGAGCGGACGACCTGCGGAAACACCGCGAACCACAGCATGTTGCACAGCTGGCTCGCCACCAGCAGGCCCAGCCCCAGCCGGGCGAGCATGACGCTGCGCGGGCCCAGATGCGCGCGGCGGGCCGAGACCACGACCAGGCCGGCGACCAGCACGGCCAGCAGCGGCAGCTGGGTCAGGAGGGCCGGCAACAGATATCCCACGCTCATGACCGCGACCGTAGCCGAGGGGTACGACATCGCCGGAGTCCGCCCCGTAACGCCCGCGCCGCGCGGGCTGTCCGGTTCCTGCCGTGCTGGTGACGCGCCCGAGTCGATCAAGGCCTAGCATGTGGCGATGGGCCTGACCTTCGTCTCCGAGCCGGTACGGGTGCGGACTCCCGCCACCAGCGCCAACCTCGGCCCGGGTTTCGACGCGCTGGGCCTCGCGCTCAGCCTGCACGACGACCTGTCCGCCCGGGTCACCGGCGACCGCTTCACCGTGTCCGTGTCCGGGGAAGGGGCCGGTGAGCTTCCCCGGGACGAGACGCACCTGGTCGTGCGGGCGATGCTGCGCACCTTCGACGAGCTGGGCGGGCGCCCGCCCGGTGTCGCCGTCGAGTGCGTCAACCGGATCCCCCAGGCTCGCGGGCTCGGTTCCTCCTCCGCCGCCATCGTCGGGGGCGTGCAGCTCGCCCGGGCGCTGGCCGGTGGGCAGATGTCCGACACCGACGCGTTGCGGATAGCCGCCGAGCTGGAAGGGCATCCCGACAATGTCGCGCCGTGCCTGCTCGGCGGGTTCACCATCGCCTGGACCGAGGAGTCCGGGGCCCGGGCCGTGCGGCTCGGCACCGCCGCGGGCGTGCGCCCGACCATCTTCGTCCCGCAGGAGCGCGGCCTGACCTCGACGGCACGGGCCGCGCTGCCGCCCAGCGTGCCGCACGCGGACGCCGCGTTCAACGCAGGGCGCTCCGCGCTGCTCGTGCACGCGCTCGGCGCCGACCCCGGCCTGCTCTTCGCGGCGACCGAGGACCGCCTGCACCAGGCCTACCGGGCCGGCGGCATGCCCGGCACGGCCGCGCTCGTCGACGCCCTGCGGTCGCTCGGTGTGGCCGCCGTGGTGAGCGGGGCGGGTCCGACGGTGCTCGCGCTGAGCCCGGTGCCGGCCGATTTCGACCCGGGTACGGCGTGGCGCGCCGAGACGTTGAGCGTGGATGTCGCCGGAGCCCTTGCCGGAGGGAGTATGGTGGAACACGCCGAGCGGGACCCTGTTGCCGCAGGTCGTCAGAGTTGACTACGCTCAGGACCTAGCACAGCCGCGAAGCAAGCGATCTCTGCGGTTCGGCGCGCACCCCCGAGACATACGCCGATCTGGCTCGTCTCAACTCTTTTCAAGGCACACGCCGGGCAGCAGGTCATCAGATCGCTGCACTCGCCGAGACCTACCCGTCGCTGGACGACGGGTCGGGAAACCGTCGAGCTGCCGTGCTGCAAAACTCCCGCGCCGCAGTTGCGAAGCGGGTTCCGAGGGCACCCGGCCACCAGGCTGCTGCAGACCCGGGTGGTCTTGGCTTTTTCGACGGAAGGAATCCATTGAGCGACACCACCGACGTGACGTCGGGTGTTTCTGACGTCGCTGATGACGGCGCCACCACCGCGGCTGTCACCAAGCGCCGCCGCGGCGGCACCGGGCTGTCCGCGATGCTGCTGCCCGAGCTGCAGAGTCTCGCCGCCTCCCTGGGCATCTCCGGCACCGCCCGGATGCGCAAGGGTGAGCTGATCGCCGCGATCTCGGAGCGGCAGAGCGGCGGGGCTCCGGCCGCCGCCGAGAGCACTCCGCGCCCGCGCCGCGGCAACAGTGCCGCCGCGGCGTCGGCCGACGCCGGTTCCACTCCCGCGCCCGCCGCCACCGCCGCTTCCTCCGCGGCCGGTCAGCCGGCACCGGCGACCACGGAGACGGCCCCCGCAGCCGCGGAGCGGTCCGGTCAGCAGGCCGGCCAGCGGGCCGAGGAGCCCGCCGCACGCACCGAGGAGCAGCCTGGGCAGCGGGCCGACGAGCAGGCCGGCCAGGCCGAGCCCGAGCAGGGCCGCCGCAGCCGCCGGGACCGGCAGGAGCGCCAGGACCGGCCGGAGCGCCAGGACCGGCCGGAGCGCGAGCCTCGCGACCAGGGCGAGACCCGCACCGATGGCGCCGAGAGCGGCGAGCGTGCCGAGCGCACCGACCGCTCCGAGCGTGGCGACCGCAACCGCGACCGCCAGCGCAACCAGCAGCGCTCCGAGGGCGGCGACCGCAACGACCGGGGTGACCGCAACGACCGGGGTGACCGCGGCGACCGCAACGACCGCGGTCCGCGCAACGACGGACACGACGACGACGACAACGAGAACGGCGAGGGCGGGCGGCGCAGCCGGCGCAGCCGCTTCCGGGACCGTCGCCGCGGCCGGGACCGCGACGGCGACGGCGGTCGCGAGGGCGGCCGGGACGGCGGTCGCGAGCCGCACGTCAACGAGGACGACGTCCTCGTGCCGGTGGCCGGCATCCTGGACGTGCTCGACAACTACGCGTTCGTGCGGACCACCGGTTACCTCTCCGGCCCCAACGACGTCTACGTGTCGATGTCCCAGGTCAAGAAGCACGGGCTGCGCCGCGGCGACGCGGTCACCGGTGCCGTGCGGGCCGCGCCGCGCGACGGCGAGCAGCGGCGCGACAAGTACAACCCGCTGGTGCGCCTGGACACCATCAACGGGATGGAGCCCGAGGAGGCCCGCCGCCGCCCCGAGTTCTACAAGCTCACCCCGCTCTATCCGCAGGAGCGCCTGCGCCTGGAGACCGAGCCGCACATCCTGACCACGCGCGTCATCGACCTGGTGATGCCGCTCGGCAAGGGCCAGCGCGCCCTGATCGTCTCGCCGCCGAAGGCCGGCAAGACGATGGTGCTGCAGGCGATCGCCAACGCGATCACCCACAACAACCCCGAGTGCCACCTGATGGTCGTGCTGGTCGACGAGCGGCCCGAAGAGGTCACCGACATGCAGCGCTCGGTCAAGGGCGAGGTCATCGCGGCCACGTTCGACCGGCCGCCGCAGGACCACACCACGGTCGCCGAGCTGGCGATCGAGCGGGCCAAGCGTCTGGTCGAGCTGGGCCACGACGTGGTCGTGCTGCTCGACTCGGTGACCCGGCTCGGCCGGTCGTACAACCTGGCGGCGCCGGCCTCCGGCCGCATCATGTCCGGTGGTATCGACTCGACCGCGCTCTATCCGCCGAAGCGGTTCCTCGGCGCGGCGCGCAACATCGAGAACGGTGGCTCGCTGACGATCCTCGCGACCGCGCTGGTGGAGACGGGCTCGATGATGGACACCGTCATCTTCGAGGAGTTCAAGGGCACGGGTAACGCCGAGCTCAAGCTCGACCGGAAGATCGCCGACAAGCGGACCTTCCCGGCCATCGACATCCACCCGTCCGGCACCCGCAAGGAAGAGATCCTGCTCGGCAAGGAGGAGCTGGCGATCGTCCACAAGCTCCGCAAGGTGCTGAGCTCGCTGGAGTCGTCGGCCGCACTGGACCTTCTGCTCGACCGGCTCAAGCAGTCGCGGACCAACATCGAGTTCCTGATGCAGATCGCGAAGTCGACTCCGGGGGAGTGAGTAATTCTCCTGTCGCCTATTAGGTAAGGGTCAAAAGCGCCCGAAAAGGGGCGGTCACCGCAAGGTGACCGCCCCTTTGTCGCACACCGAGTGCGTTTCGTCTCGTAAGGGGTCGTGCGAACCTCCGGTATCACCTACTCGATTTGGGGGAGGGCGCTCGATGATCGTGCCTGGTTACCGGGACCATCCGCCGACACGGTGGGACCCGATCGCTCCCGTCGATCCGGGCGAGGCGGAGGACTTCCTGCGCCGGTGCTACCTGGAGAATCCCCGGCTCGGCCCGGTGGAGCCGCGGCTGGCCATCGTCCGCGCGCAGATCGCCGCCACCGGCAGTTACGTGCACACCACCGACGAACTGGCGTACGGCGCCAAGATGGCCTGGCGCAACTCGAGCCGGTGCATCGGCCGGCTGTACTGGCGCAGCCTCGTCGTCCTGGACCGCCGCCGCGCCCGGACCGCCGACGAGATCTTCTCCCTGCTCGTCCACCATCTCCAGGCGGCCGGCGGGGGACAGGGAGGCGGCAAGATCCGTCCGGTCATCAGCATCTTCGCCGCGGCGCAGCCGGGGCAGCCGTACGCGAAGCTCTGGAACGAGCAGCTCGTCCGCTACGCCGGGTACCGCCGGGGTGACGACGTGGTGGGCGACCCACGGCAGGCGGACTTCACCGCGGCGATGGAGGGCTTCGGCTGGCGGGGCAAGGGCGACGCGTTCGACATCCTGCCGCTCGCCGTGGAGGTGCCCGGCGAGCCGGTACGCCTCTACGAGCTGCCGGAGCGCGCGGTCCTCGAGGTGCCCATCACGCACCCCGAGCTCGGCTGGTTCGCCGAGCTGGGCCTGCGCTGGCACGCCGTCCCGGCCATCTCCAACATGCGCCTGACCATCGGCGGCGTGAACTACCCGCTGGCGCCCTTCAACGGCTGGTACATGGGCAGCGAGATCGGGGCCCGCAACTTCGCCGACGCGGACCGCTACAACTTGCTGCCCACCGTCGCCGAGCGGATGGGGCTCGACACGAGCAGCGAGGCCACCCTGTGGCGCGACCGGGCCCTGGTCGAGCTCAACCGCGCGGTGCTGTGGTCCTTCGACCGAGCGGGCGTGCGCATCAGCGACCACCACACCGAGTCCCAGCGCTTCATGAGCCACCTGAGCAACGAGGAGAGGGCGGGCCGTCCGGTGCCGGCCGACTGGACCTGGATCGTCCCGCCGATCTCCGGCGGCATCACGCCGGTCTTCCACCGCTACTACGCGGAGATGGACCTGCGGCCCAACTTCTATCCGAACGAGCACACGTGCCCGTACGCGCAGAACTAGGCGAACTCGTTCACGGCGAAGTCGTCGCGATGCCGCCACGACGCATCCGTGCGGACGTGCCCCGCGCGTACCCACTTGAGCAGCTTGACGGAGAACTCGTCGGCCGGGATGCGGCCGGCGCTGCGCACCACGAACCCCTCGGAGGTCTCCGGTGTGTGCCGCCGCGCCCACGCCGCGCGCGCCTCGCTGAGGCTGCCCCCGCGGTAGAGGACGGGCACCACCGGCAGCTCGAGGCGCTGCGCCCAGTCGACCGTGTCGTCCCAGCCGAGCAGCGTGCCGGTCTCGTCCCAGATGCCGAAGACGATGAAGACGCCGGGAAGGTCCCGGTAGGCGATGCTGCGCCGCGCCCACATCGACTCGCCGCAGACCCGCCAGTCGTCCGGGATCCGATAGGCCGTCATCGCCCACAGCGCCTTCGCCGGCCGGTCCCAGGGCTGGGTGCCGGAGTCGAGGGAGCGGGCGTACATGGCGTCGCGGGTGAAGGTGAGGTTGCCGCCGTCGAGCTTCTCCGTCACCACCAGCTCGCCGTCCAACCAGGACAGATCGTGCTGCACCTTGTCGTCGTCCGTGGCGCCGGGTGAGTCGGGCAGGTGGAAGGTCCGCGGATACTTTCCCGCCTGCCCGCTCATCAGAAGTCCCCCTCCGCCACCTGGAACACGGTCAGCCCCAGCGCACGCCACATGCGCACGACCTGCTGCCGGTCGTCGAAGACGCCGACCACGCGCCAGCGGTCGCGGATCTCCCGGTCGAAGATCTCCCGCTTGACGATCGCGTCCTTACGCGAGTCGCCCTCGGGCCGCATGAAAAGTCCTTCGTACGGCACGCCGACGTAAAGGTCCAACCAGGCCTCGGTCTCCGCCCGGCAGACCGCGTCGCGCCCGGAGCAGAAGACGATGGCGTGGCCGGCCGCGTGCATCGCCCGGACCGCCGTGATGACGGCCGGGTTCGGCAGGTCGGAGCCGACCCGCGCCCAGTCGAACGGACTGCGCCCGTTCATCAGCGCGACCGTGCCGTCGATGTCGACGAGCACGACCGGGGGCAGCTCGGGATCCGGCCGGTAGACGACCCCGGGGCCGCCCGGATCGACGTACGGCACCGGCAGCGGCAGGTTCCTGCCCGCCAGGTAGCGCTCGTGCATGCGGCGGATCGCCGCCTCGCCGACCCGGTCCTCCTCCGCCCGCTCGGCGTCGCGGCGCACGCATTCCTCGACGGGTACGTCGGTGAAGTCGTGCACCTCGAACGTCGCGTGGAAGCGTGCCGCGAGCTCCGCCCACTCGCGGACCGTCTTGGCCCGCAGGTTGGTGTCGTCGACGATCACGTCGCCGTGCGCCCGCAGCAGCGCCTCGACGGCCGCCCGCTGGGCCTGGGTGACCTGCGCCTCGGCGCGCTGGGTGAAGAGCCGTTCGCCGTGCAGCATCCGCCGCAGGTCGTCGCGGTTGACCCGGACGACCTGCGGTTGCAGCTTGCGTGCGAAGGTGGTCTTGCCCGAGGCGGGCAGCCCGCGGGTGATCAGCAGTCTCGTCATTCCTCACTCACCTGACTTCCCCCGGGGGTCACGTCGCCGGCCGGCCTGGCGAGCTGCCACAGGCCGGGACGGTAGTCCCTGCCGTCCAGCCGCAGGAACAGCGCGCCCCGGTGCTCGCTGCGCACCGCCCGGGCCGCGAACTCCCGACGGCCCCAGCCGTCGGGCAGGTCGCCCACGATCGCCGCGAACTCCTTCTCCACCTGGGCGGCCATCTCCTCGACGACCGCCACGAGCTCCCCGGCGACCCCGCGGACCCACGCGTGGAACTCGTCGGGCAGGGGTGCCGTCAGCGCGTCCAGGTCTCCGCCGGAGGCCAGCACCTCCCATACCGTACGGGCGGAGAGCCCCGTGACGAGGCGGTGCAGCCGGACGTACTCGGCGTACTTGATCTTCACGCGCTCGTCGGTGTCGAGCAGGTGCACCACCAGACCCTCCCGCCCGTCGCGCGGCTCGGCGGCGAGCGCCTCGGCCAGCGTCGCGTACGCGAAGGAGTCCACCCGCGGGCCCGGCCATCCCGGCACGCCGGCCGGGCCGCACGTGCGCCCGGTGGCGATGTCGACCGCGCCGAGCAGCACCAGGTCGTCCAGGGCGCCGTAGTCGACGACGATCCGGTTCTCCGGGTAGATGATCTCCACCAGGACCGTGCGCCCGGGCGGCGGCGTGAAGTCCGCGTACCGGGTCCGCAGGATCTCCGTGGCGTGCACGGCCTGAGCCGAGGCGAACGAGCCGCGCGTCGCGACGGCGAGCCGGTCCCCGTCGGGGTAGATGATGCCGAGCGACCCGTCCGCCTTGTCCGTCACCGCCACCGGGGCGTCCGGGCGCAGCGACGGCGCGTGCCCCTCGGTGTGGTTGAAGAACTTGGGCAGGGGGCGCGCGAGCACCGTGCCGGTCGTCGGATCCACCACGAGACCGCGGCAGGCGAGGGTCACCGGGGTCCAGGCGGCGGCGTACTGGCAGGACTCGGTGTAGTTGTAGATCACATACGGGCGCGAGGGGTGGCGCTGCTTCCGTACGTGCCCGTTTTCGACCGCGGTGGTCAGTTCGACCGGGTCGAGGACGTCGGCGAGCAGCGTCATGGCACGTTTCCTTTCCGAGGGAATGCCGCGAGGGCCGCTCACGTTATCCATCGCGGACCAGGAAACACCTCCTGATTTTCGGTTGGGGGGTGTGACATGGCAGACTGGTCCATCGGCCAGCAAAAGGTTCCGGTTCACGCCCTGAGCACTCGGCGACCCGGCGACCGCTTATCGAGAGAGACCGAGACGACATGAAGAGCGGTATCCACCCGGAGTACACGACCACCGAGGTCGTCTGCTCCTGCGGCAGCACCTTCACGACCCGCAGCACCGCCAAGGGCGGCGAGATCCGCGTCGAGACCTGCAGCGCCTGCCACCCCTTCTACACGGGTAAGCAGCGCGTGCTGGACACCGCGGGCCGGGTCGCCAAGTTCCAGGCGAAGTACGCCAAGGTCAACGCCGGCAAGAAGAAGTAACCGCCTCTACGGCGCCCGGTTCCGCACCACAGCGGGGCCGGGCGCCGTTGGTATGTAGGGGGAACCGTGAGCAACGACCGGCTGACCACGCTGCTGGACGAGTACGCGCAGCTCGAGAAGCAGATGGAGGACCCCTCCATCCACGCCGACCAGGCCCTGGTGCGCCGGGTCGGGCGCCGCTTCGCCGAGCTGGCGCCGCTCTACGCCGCCCACACCGAGCTCGAGGCCGCCCGCGCCGACCTGGCCGCGGCCAGGGAGCTGGCCGCCGAGGACCCGTCGTTCGCCGCGGAGGTCGAGGCGGTCGCCGCCACCCTGCCGCCGCTGGAGGAGAAGCTCGGCGAGATGCTGATCCCGCGGGATCCGCACGACGCCAAGGACGTGATCGTCGAGATCAAGGCCGGCGAGGGCGGCCAGGAGTCGGCGCTGTTCGCGGGCGACCTGCTGCGCATGTACACCCGGTACGCCGAGCGCCGCGGCTGGACCGTCGAGGTCATCGACGCGCAGGAGTCCGACCTGGGCGGGGTCAAGGACGTCTCGGTGGCGGTCAAGACCAAGGGCGTGCCCGAGGGCGGCCACGGGGTCTGGTCCCGGCTGAAGTGGGAGGGCGGCGTGCACCGCGTCCAGCGGGTGCCGGTCACCGAGTCGCAGGGCCGCATCCACACCTCGGCCGCGGGCGTGCTGGTGCTGCCCGAGGCGGAGGACGTCGACGTGCAGATCGACGCGGGCGACATCCGGGTCGACGTGTTCCGCTCGTCCGGTCCCGGCGGTCAGTCCGTCAACACCACGGACTCGGCCGTACGCATCACGCACCTGCCCACCGGCATCGTGGTGAGCTGCCAGAACGAGAAGAGCCAGCTGCAGAACCGCGAGCAGGCGATGCGGATCCTGCGCGCCCGGCTGCTGGCCGCCGCCCAGGAGGAGGCCGACGCCGCCGCCTCCGACGCGCGCAAGGCGCAGGTCCGCACGGTGGACCGGTCGGAGCGCATCCGGACGTACAACTTCCCGCAGAACCGGATCACCGACCACCGCATCGGCTACACCGCGTACAACCTGGATCTCGCGCTCGGCGGCGAGCTCGACGGCGTGCTCGACGCCCTCGCGGAGGCCGACCGGGCCGCCCGCCTGGCGGGCGAGTCCGAGATCAGCCGACGTCCGTGACCGTGAGGCGCCCGTCGGTGGTCACGCACGCGATCAGCTTGCCGGCGTTCTGACAGTTGTGGTCCGAGGGGGGTGCCATCACGCCCCGCAGCACCGCCCTGCCGGTGTCCTCGACCTTCCTGACGGCCACCTGGCCCGGCGGCTGGGACGTGGGCGTCAGCAGGTACAGCGCCTCCTGCCGGTAGGAATAGTTGAACACCAGCGTTCCGGTGCCCAGGTCGCCGACGCGCTGCCCGCTGGCGGTGTCGATCACGAAGTGGCGCGAGCCGCTCTCGTCGCCGGTGACCAGCAGGGCGCCGCCGCGCAACGGCACGCCCCCGGGCGAGCCGGTGGCGCGCCAGCGCAGCGCTCCGCTCTGCGGGTCGACGCCCGCCAAGCCGTCCGACCCGCCGACGCAGAGCACGCTGCCGCATCGGTAGACGCCCGCGGGGGCCCGCTCGCCGATGTGCCACTTGCGCCGCATCGTCTCGGTGTCGTACGCCGCGAGCGTCCCCTCGCCCTGGTCCACGCTCGCGACATACAGCGTGCGGCCCTCGACGGAGATGGTGCTGTACGACTCGCCCTGCGCACTCTGGCTCACCCAGGGCACCACCGCGGTGGCCACCACCCGCCCGGTCGCCGCGTCCAGAACCTTGATCTGCCCGCGGGCGCCGACGGTGGCCAGCCGGTCGGCGGCGAAGCCGGCCGGGGTGCCGACCGTCCAGCTCTCCGCGCCGCCGCCCGGCCGGGACCAGAGCGGCTTGCCGTCGCGCAGCCCGACCATGTGCAGGGTCTGGATCCTGCTGGCGTCGTCGTTCCATTCCACGAGCAGGGCCCGGCCGTCGCCGGCCACGGTGGCATCTCCGGGGTGCCGCCACAGCTCCCGGCCGGTGACCGCGTCGAGGGCCACGCTCTCCCGGAGGACCGGTTGCAGGCCGTGCCCTTCCTCCGTGGCGATCTCCTGCACCGACGCCGGCAGGAGCATCACCCCGGCCTCCACCGGCGGCATCCAGGCGGTGTCGCCCAGCGTGCTGTCGGTCCAGCGCACCGCACCGTCGCGCGCGCCGTACGCGGTGAGCTTGCGTTTCGCGCCGCTCAGCACATAGACCAGGTCGGACGTCGCGGCGAAGCTGTCGCCCTCGGACTGGAAGGCGACGGCCCAGAGCTGGCGCGGCGCGTGCGAGTCGGGCCGCGCCGAGCCCGTCAGGCCGAGCACGCAGAGCGCGGCGACGACCGCCGCCAGCATCCATCTGAGGTCGCCGGGGCGCAGTGGTCGCCGGGCCGGCTCGGCCGGGCTGTCCCGCTCGTCCGTGACGAGACCGAGATCGATGACGCTCATGGCGCCCAGCGTACGGCTCGGCGTCGATCGGCGTACGGGGTCAGGCGGGGGAGCGGCGCCCCGCGGCGTCGGCCAGTGCGGCGCTCAGGCCGCGCGTCTGCGCGCCGACCTCCGACCAGCCCGCGGCCAGACTGATCGGCGTGCCGGGGACGAGGACCTGCCAGTTCTCGCCGGCCGCGGCGGCGCTGATCCGGCGCGAGACCTCCGCCGCCTGGGCGGCGCCGGCGCCGGGGAGGACCACCACGAACTCGTCGCCGGCGAAGCGGGCCACGAAGTCGCCGCGGCGCATGACCCGGTTGAGGATCCCGGCGATGCGCTGGAGGACCAGGTCACCGCAGTGGCGTCCGTGCCGGGCGTTGACCGCGCTGAAGCCGATGAGGTCGCAGACGCCGATCGCCGCGCGCTCCCCGCGGGCCAGCATCGCCGCGACGTAGCGCTCGAGCTGGCGGCGGTTGGGCAGGCCGGTCAGCGGGTCGGTGAGCGTCTCGTCGCCGTAGCGGCCGGCGTCGCGGTGGGTCTCCTGGGCGTCCAGGCGAGCCGAGACGCCGTCCAGGTAGCCGTCGCGGAGCCGGTCGATGCGCTGGGAGGCGAGGCGGAAGGCGTACCGGTCGGCCTGGTGCGCGGCCTCGTGGTCACCGGCGGCGGCGTGGCAGATGCTGCGCAGGCGGGCCGGCTCGGCGGGCCCGAGGATCTCCTGCGAGACCGGTACGGCGTCGAGCCTGCGCAGCGCCTCGGCGGGCCGCCCGGCGGCGATGGCCAGGCATACCCCGCCGAGGTGGCGCAGGTCGCGCGACCGGACGCTGTCGCCCCCGCCGAGGAACAGGCTCTCGACGTCGGTGTCGGTGCTCTCGCCGAGCGCGGCGCGGCGGGCCAGGGCGTAGCCGTACACCGGGCGGCTGCTGGGGCGCAGGCGGGCGTCGGCGCCGGTGGTGACGTACCGGGTGAGCTCGGCGTCGATGTCGCGCAGCACCCGCAGGCAGCCGTCGGTGTCGCCCTGGTGGTCGAGGGCGACCGCGTTGCGCAGCCGGATCCCCGGGGCGGCGAAGAGCTCCGGCGCCATGCCGCCGGCCACGCCGACCTGGCGGGCCTGCTCGATCGCGGTGAGCGCGTGGCCGTGGAAGCCGAGGTACGAGTACGCCATCGCGAGGTCGTGCCAGCCCCACGCCGTCTCGGCGTCGCCGTCCGTCACGGCCGCGAGGGCACGGGAGGCCTGGACGAGATGGGTGACGCCGCGGTCCAGAGCGCTCTGCAGGTGGGCGCCGAGCGCGGCGAAGGCGTGCATCTGGCCGCGCAGGTACGGATCCGAGCTCTCGTGGACGGCGTTGGACGCACTGGTCATGGCGGTGGCGAACTCCGCGACCCGACCCAGGTTGATGAGCGCCCCGAAGCGCTGGACCAGCGCGTACGCGCGGGTCAGCGGGTCGCTGGTGACCTCGAGGACCTTGTCCAGGATGGTCAGCGCCTCGGCGGACCGGCCGCCTTGCTGGAGCTCGCCGGCGCGTCGCAGGTCGTCCACGCAGTCCGGGAGCTGGTCCAACCATGTCATGGCACCGCCACGGGCATTCCGCTCTCCTGTGTCGGGCATCGATCGGCGACCCGGCCGGCCACCGTCGCGCCACGACGTTCCATGATTATGCCGTGACACTCGCGCATGAACACCCCTCCGAAGGCACAGACCGGACGGGGTTGGCAGCCGCTCTGACCGGGGCGGCGGCCCGGCTGGCCGAGGCCGGGGTGGAATCACCGCGCGTCGATGCCGAACTGCTCGCCGCCCACGTGCTGGGAATCGGCCGCGGCCGGCTGTTGCTCGTGGACACCATCCGGGCCGCCGAGCTGCACCGGTTCGAGGAACTGGTGGCGCGGCGGGCCGCTCGGATCCCGGTGCAGCATCTGCTCGGCACGGCCGCCTTCCGGCATCTCGAGCTCGCGGTCGGCGAGGGGGTCTTCGTGCCGCGCCCCGAGACGGAACTGCTGGCCGGGTGGGGCATCGAGCACACCGCG
This sequence comes from Couchioplanes azureus, assembly GCF_014648355.1. Classification (GTDB taxonomy): domain Bacteria; phylum Actinomycetota; class Actinomycetes; order Mycobacteriales; family Micromonosporaceae; genus Actinoplanes; species Actinoplanes azureus. Next base: position 199,415 of record NZ_BMQY01000001.1, on the reverse strand, counting down.
CCCGGTGCCACCGTGGTCGACCTGTGCAGCGGTAGCGGCGCCGTTGCGCTCTCCGTCGCGGACGAGTCCCGCGCGGCCCGGGTGGTCGCCGTCGAACGCTCGCCCGCGGCGCTGGCCTTCCTGCGCCGCAACGCGGCGGCCTTCCCGGCGGTGGAGGTGGTCGAGGCCGACGTGACGGCCCCGGGCCTGCTGCGGGAGCTGTACGGGCAGGTGGACGTGGTGCTGTGCAACCCGCCGTACGTGCCGGACGGCACCGCCGTGCCCCCGGAGGTCGCCGAGCACGACCCCGCCGAGGCGGTCTTCGGCGGCGCCGACGGCCTGAGCGTGATCCGGCCGGTGGTCGCCCTGGCCGCGGCCCTGTTGCGGCCCGGCGGGGTGGTCGGCGTCGAGCACGACGACGTGCACGCCGCCGCCGTGCCGGCCCTGCTCACCGCGGACGGCCGGTTCACCGGGGTCGCGGGCCATCCGGACCTGGCGGGCCGGCCCCGGTTCGCGACCGCCCGGCGGGCATGACGGGCCTTCCGGGCGCCATGGCAGACTGCACCTCGTGATGCTCTACGACTGCCGCGCCGTGGCCGAGCGTGATCGCGGCATCGCCGCCGCCGTGGAGGCGATCAAGTGCGGCGAGCTGGCCGTCCTGCCGACCGACACGGTCTACGGCGTCGGCGCGGACGCGTTCACCCCGCACGCGGTGACCGCGCTGCAGAACGCCCGCGGCGTCGACCGCCGGGTGCCGCCCCCGGTGCTCGTCGGTTCCCGGCACACCCTGGACGGCCTGGTCTACTCGCTGCCCAAGGCGGCCCGCGAGCTCGCCGACGCGTTCTGGCCCGGCGCCCTGACGATCCTGGTGGAGCACTCGCCGAGCCTGCAGTGGGACCTCGGCGAGACCGGCGGGCGGGTGGCCGTGCGCATGCCGCTGCACCCGGTGGCGCTGGAGGTGCTGCGCGAGGTCGGCCCGATGGCCGTCACCACCGCCAACCGGGCCGGCCAGGCCGCCCCGGTCACCGCCGAGGAGGCCCGCGACCAGCTGGAGTACGCGGTCCGCGTCTACCTCGAGGCCGGCGTGGCGCACGACCCCGCGCCCAGCACGATCGTCGACGTCACCGGCGACGTCCCGCGGGTGCTGCGCGACGGCGCGGTGCCCTGGGCCGAGCTGCGCGACGTGGTGCCGGACATCCAGCCCGCGGGATCCTGACCATGCCGCCGTTCACCGTGCTGCACGTGTGCCTGGGCAACATCTGCCGCTCCCCGATGGCCGAGCGCCTGCTGCTGCTCGCGGCCGGGCAGCGGCTGGCCAAGCTGGACCCCGCCGCCGAGCCGGGCGAGCTGCTGCGCAGCGTCAGCGCCGGAACGGGCGGCTGGCACGAGGGCGAGCAGATGAACCCGCCCGCGGCACGGCAGATCCGGCTGCGCGGCGGCAACGTGGACGGCTTCGCCGCCCGCAAGCTGACCGGCGCGGACCTCCGGGAGGCCGGCCTGGTGCTCACCGCCACCGCCGAGCAGAGCGACTTCGTGCGCTCGCTGGCGCCCGGCGCCGCCGACCGCACGTTCGTCCTCGGCCAGTTCGCCCGGCTGCTGCGCGAGCTGGACGTCGCGGAGCTGCCCCCGGGCGGCACCGACCCGCAGGCGTTCACGGCCCGGGCCACCGCCCTCGTCGCGGCCGCCGACCGGCGCCGCGCGGGACAGGAGCCGCTGCCCGGCGACGACCTCGACGACCCCTGGGGCCGCGGCGACCAGACCTTCCAGCGCGTCGCGGACACCCTCGACGAGGCGCTGTACGCCCTGGTCGAGGCGCTGCTGCCCGGAGCGCCGAGGCCGGCGTGATCGTTGCCGCGGATGCCGCCGGGATCCGCCGCGCGGCCGGGTTGCTGCGCGCCGGGTCGGTGGTCGCCTTCCCCACCGAGACCGTCTACGGACTGGGCGCCGACGCCTTCTCCACCCGGGCGGTCGCCGAGGTCTACCGGCTCAAGAACCGCCCGTCGTGGAACCCGCTGATCGTGCACGTGGCGCACGTGTCGGCGGCCAGGGAGCTGGCCGCGCACTGGCCACGGGCGGCGGACGACCTCGCCGCCGCGTTCTGGCCGGGACCGCTGACCCTCGTCGTGCGCCGCGCCCCGCACCTCACCCAGGTCGGCGCCGACACGGGCACGATCGCCGTACGCGTGCCCGCGCACGAGGTCGCACTGCGCCTGCTGGAGGCCACCGGGCTGCCGCTCGCCGCGCCGAGCGCCAACCGCTCGGAGGGCATCTCCCCGACGACGGCCGAGCACGTGCTGCGCAGCCTGCCGGACGTGCCGCTGGTGCTGGACGGCGGCCCGGCGTCGTGGGGCATCGAGTCGACGGTGCTGGACGTGACCGGCGAGGTGCCCCGGCTGCTGCGACCCGGCGCGCTGGGGCTGCGCGAGATCCGCGAGGTGACCGGGACGATCGCCCTGCCCGAGGAGGTCGCGGACGGCTCGGCCCGCCCCTCCCCGGGGATGAGCAGGCGCCACTACGCCCCGCGTGCCAAGGTGGTGCTGACCGACGAGGTGGACCCCGCCGGCCTCGACGCCTCGGTGGGCGTGCTGACCTACGAGACCGCGGACGTCCCCGGCGCGGAGGTTCTCAGCGCCGACCCCCGCGAGTACGCGGCGGACCTCTACGCCGCCCTGCACCGACTCGACGACGCCGGCGTCGCGACCATCCTGGTCAAGACGCCGCCGCCCACCGAGGAGTGGCTCGCGGTCCGCGACCGGCTCTCCCGCGCCGCCGCCTAGTGCCGCAACGGCCGCCCGACCCCTCCGGTCGCTGACGGTGTGTGGCCGATGGTGCTCACGAAGCTCAAGATTGGTGAACTTTTATCCACAGGAAGCCGACATAGCGGATCGGATCCCCTCCGGCGGGACTAGCGCTCGATCGCGCTCCTGAATATCGTGCGGCGGTCTTAGCCACCCGACCCGGGGGACACATGAACTCTCGTTTCCATCTCCTCGTTCGCACCGCGGCCGCGTCGGCGCTGGCCGCCGGGGCGATCGCCGCGTTCGGCGCCCCGGCCCGGGCGGCCGACAACGTCGCGGACCTGGAGCTGAAGATCACCGGCACCAAGGTGGCCGCCACGAGCTCGGGCAAGTTCGTCAAGGCGACCATCAAGAACCACGGTCCGAACACCGCCGTCGACACGATCATCTACTTCGCCAACGAAGATCTGGACGGCGAGAAGGTCCAGCTCGAGGTGCCGGACGCCGAGTCCTGCGAGAACGAGGGCAAGAGCTTCGTGTGCATCGTCGGCGACATCCCCTCCGGGGCGTCGCTCGATCTGCCGATCAAGCTGACCCGTAAGGGCGGCACCGGCTCGGCCGGAAAGCTGTTCGCCGCGGTGGCACACGAGGGCATCGACGACAACGAAGGCAACGACGTCACTGCTCGTGGCGTCGATGTCCAGGTCGGCGTCAGCGGGCCGGACCTGTATGCCGTCGCCGCGGACGTGGCATCGGACGACAACGGCGGCAAGAAGCTGGTGGCGCCCGGCAGCGTCGCCGAACTGACGTTCGAGGTCGGCAACCAGGGCGACGTGGCCGTCGAGGGTTTCCACTTCGACATCCAGCTGCCGAAGCACGTCAGCTTCGCCGAGGAGCTCGAGGGCTGCACCTACGACGCCGCGAAGACCGTCGCCACGTGTACGTACGACGAGCTTCCGCTCGTGCCGGGAGACCAGGACCAGGTCGAGGACGACGAGATCTTCTCGGCCGTCGCCGGTACGACCGACATCAAGGTCGCCGCTGACGCGCCGTCGCCCAAGGACCTCACCGGCACGGTGAAGGTGAAGGCGATCATCGGTGCCGCCGTGGTGGAGGGACCCGTCGCCTCCCAGGCCGTGACCGAGCTGCCCGAGGGCATCGTCGGCGAGAAGGCCGAAGAGGGTCCGGTCGAGCAGGCGCCGCCGGCTCGCACCGTCAAGCCCGGTAGCACGGTGCCCGAGGTGGACAAGAGCGACAACACCGACCAGTTCGTGGTCTTCGTCGGCAAGACCGGTGGTGCCGGCGGCAGTGACAACGCCGCCGGCGGCAAGAACAACGCCGGCGGCAACCCGGCAGGCGGTGCCGGCGGTGCCGGCGAGCTTGCCGTCACCGGCATGCAGACCGCCCTGGTGGGCGGTGTGGGCGTGGCCGTGGTCGCCGTGGGCGGGCTGCTGCTGCTGAGCGCGCGCCGTCGCCGGGTCGTCCTGGTGACACCGGGGGACGAGACGTCGGCTCGCTGACGTCCATCGCGGGAACGCAACGCCGTGGTCGGGGGGCTCACCCCCGCCCACGGCGTTGCGCGTACCGAGCCGTGGCGAGGCCGGAAGGCCGTCGGGCCTCGGCGCCGCGGGCGATGTTGCGGGCCATGCCGCTGAAGATGACGCCGTGGAAGGGCAGGACGCTCGCCCAGTACGCGTGCCCGGCCAGCCCGCGCGGCACGAACAGGGCCCGCTGCCGGTAGACGCTCGTGCCGTCCGGGCCGGGTGACGCCGTCATCTCGAGCCAGGCGCGTCCGGGCACCCGCATCTCGGCCCGCAGGCGCAGCAGCTCGCCGGGCCTGATCTCCTCCACCCGCCACCAGTCCAGCGCCTCGCCGACGTGCAGGCGGTGCGGGTCGCGGCGGCCCCGGCGCAGGCCCACCCCGCCGACCAGCCGGTCCAGCCAGCCGCGTACCGACCAGGCGAGCGGGAACGAGTACCAGCCGTTGTCGCCGCCGACCCCCTCGATGATGCGCCACAGCGCGTCCACCGGCGCGGCGACCTCGCGGCAGCGCACGTCGGTGTAGATCGTGCCGCCGGACCAGGTCGGGTCGCTCGGCAGCGGCTCGGCGGCCGCGTCCCCGCCGGAGGCGGTGGACCAGCGGGTCTCCACCTCGGCGTCGCGGATCTTGCCGAGGGCGCGGCGGACCGCCTCGTCGAAGCCCAGGAAATCGTCCCCGGCGACGAACCGCGCGAAGTCGTGCTCGTGCGCGACGGCCTCGTGGATCAGGCTGCCGACCAGCGGCCGCGCGATCGCGTTGGGGACCGGGGTGACCGCGCCGACCCAGTGCGCGGACAGCCACGGGCTCAGTGGCCGCAACGGCACGATGATCCGGCGGCGCAGGCCCGCCACCCGGGCGTAGCGCTGCATCATCTCCGCGTACGTGAGGACGTCCGGACCGCCCAGGTCGAAGCCGCGGTGGACGTCGGCGGGGAGTTCCGCGGCGGCGATCAGGCAGCGCAGCACGTCCCGGACGGCGATCGGCTGGATGCGGTTGCGTACCCAGCGCGGCGTCACCATGACCGGCAGCCGCTCGGTCAGGTAGCGCAGCATCTCGAACGAGGCCGAGCCGGAGCCGATGATGACGGGCGCCCGCAGCACGGCGGTCGGCACGCCGCTGTCCAGCAGGATCCGCGCGACCTCGGCCCGCGAGCGCAGGTGCGCCGACGGCTTGTCGCCCGGCGGCGGCTCCGGGCCGCCCAGATAGACGATCCGGCGGACGCCCTTCTCGTACGCGGCACGCGCGAAGTTGCGGGCCGCCTCCCGGTCCCGGCGCTCGAAGTCACGCTGCCCGAGCGAGTGGACCAGGAAGTAGGCCACGTCGACCCCGTCGAGGGCGGGGCCCAGCGACGCGGGGTCCGACAGGTCGCCCGCCACGATCTCGGCCCGGGGCGCCCAGGGCACGTCCCGCAGCCGCTCCGCGCTGCGCGACAACGCGCGGACGTGGTGACCGGCGTCCATCAGCCGGGGTGCCAGGCGGCCGCCGATGTACCCGGTGGCCCCGGTGACCAGACAGCGCATAACCCACACAGTGCCCCAGGTGGGGGTGGATAAGCCATATGCTCGTATTCCGGCGAAGACGCCGACGTGAGGAGTGCGCCATGGACACGTTCTGGGGTCCGGACTTCTCCGCGCTGCGGCGCGAGGACCCCGAGATCGCCGAGGTGATCTTGGGTGAGCTCGACCGGCAGCGCGGCGGCCTCCAGCTCATCGCGAGCGAGAACTTCACCTCCCCGGCGGTCCTGGCGGCACTCGGCTCGACCTTGACGAACAAGTACGCCGAGGGCTATCCCGGGCGGCGCTACTACGGTGGCTGCGCCGAGGTCGACCGCGCCGAGGAGCTGGGCGTCGAGCGGGCCCGGGAGCTCTTCGGCGCCGAGCACGCCAACCTGCAGCCGCATTCCGGGACGTCGGCGAACATGGCCGCGTACGCCGCCCTGGTGCAGCCCGGCGACCCGGTGCTGGCGATGGATCTGCCGCACGGCGGCCACCTCACCCACGGCAGCAAGGTCAACTTCTCCGGGAAGTGGTTCCACCCCATCGGCTACCGGGTACGCCGCGACACCGAGCTGATCGACTACGACGAGGTGCGCGACCTCGCCCTGGCGCACCGCCCCAAGCTGATCGTCTGCGGCGCCACCGCCTACCCGCGGCTCATCGACTTCAAGGCCTTCCGGGACATCGCCGACGAGGTGGGCGCCTACCTCATGGTCGACGCGGCGCACTTCATCGGGCTGGTCGCGGGGCGGGCGGTGCCCTCGCCCGTACCGTATGCCGACGTGGTGTCCTGCACCACCCACAAGGTGCTGCGCGGGCCGCGAGGCGGCATGATTCTCTGCCGTGAGAGTCTCGCCGCGCGCATCGACAAGGCCGTCTTCCCGTTCACCCAGGGCGGTCCGCTGATGCACGCCGTCGCCGCGAAGGCGGTCGCGCTGCGGGAGGCCTCGCTGCCCGGCTTCCAGGGGTACGCCCAGCAGGTGGTGCGCAACAGCCAGGCGCTGGCGTCCGGGCTCGCCGCCGAGGGCATGCGTCCCGTGTCCGGCGGCACCGACACCCATCTGGCGCTGGTCGACGTGCGCGACCTCGGGGTCAGCGGGCGCGACGCCGAGGAGCGCTGCGACCGCGCGCGGATCACGCTCAACAAGAACGCGATCCCGTTCGACCCGGAGAAGCCGACGACCGCGTCCGGGATCCGGGTCGGCACGCCCAGCGTCACCACGCAGGGCATGCGCGAGGGGGAGATGCGGCAGATCGCCGGGCTGATCGCCGCGGCCGTGCGCGCCGATCCGGCGACGGTGGCGGGTGCGGGCACGCTGCGCGACGCCGCGGACGAGGTGAGTGCGCTCGTGCGGCGCTTCCCGGCGTACGCGGGGGAGGGTGTGCCCGCGTGAGGAAGGCGCAGCGGGACGACGTCGTGCCGGAGCAGCGCTCCGACTGGGACGACTACGTCCCCGAACAGGAAGAGGAAGACCTGGGGCCGCTGCCGGAGTTGCCGCCGCTGCCCGCCGATCCACGGTGGCGGGTCGAGCACCTGCCGTTGCTGACCGCGTTCTCGTTCGCGCTGATGATGTGCGCGGCCTCGGTGGGGTTCCTGACCTCGGGCGTGCCGGCGGCGCTGGGCGCGGTCGCCGGGGTGGCGATCGTGACCGTGAGCTACACGATGTCGACGCTCGTGCTGGCGTGGGCCGACACCGTGCGCCCGGCGCTGCTGATGCCGCTCGGCATCACCACATACGTGGTGAAGTACTCGTTGCTCGGCGTGATCCTGGCATTTGTGATCTCCTCGGAGTGGCAGGGTCGGTCCGCGCTCGGCTGGGGCGTCGTTGCCGGCGTCATGGGGTGGACGGCCGTGCAGATCTGGTGGGTGGCCCGGCTGAGCCGCCGACAGTGATCTTCTGCACCGGCGTCGTACCACGTCAACGCGACTTTCGTGGGTTTTGATCCACGAATCGGTGACGGGAAGACGGCAAAGGTGTCCGGTTCTCGCGGAGGGGGAGTACCGTGTCTGGCTAGTTGCGAGACCCCCGACGCCTGGACAACTGCGGTTGTGCGGGGGGTCCCGCTTAGCTTCGCGTTCCTGGCTGATATCTTCATGCCGTCATGGCCGGTCAGAAACCTCCCAACGATTCCCACGGTGACGACGGTCCACCCCCGCCCGACACGGGCATGGGCATGACGGCGGTCACCTATCTTTTCGCGGGCATGTTGGTCTGGGGTGGGATCGGCTGGCTGGTCGACCACTGGGTCGGTACCAACGGGATCTTCGCCGGCATCGGCGCGGTCGTCGGTATCGGCGGTGGTGTCTACCTCATTGTGCGCCGTCTCGGCGCCTGACAGGAAAGGGCTACGGTGATCGGTCAGTCGACGGTCCTCGCAGCGGAGTTCCCGCCCAGTGTCGAGGACTTCTACCTGCCCAGCATCCTGCCGTGGGGCGCGCACGACTCCTACTGGTTCACCAAGATCACCTTCCTGGTCTGGGTCGCCGTCGCCGCCATCATCATCTTCTTCCTGGTCTCGTACCGGAAGCCGCAGCTCGTGCCCACCAAGAAGCAGTGGCTGGCGGAGAGCGCGTACGGCTTCGTACGCAACAACATCGCGGTCGAGATGATCGGGCCGAAGGGCGTGGCGTTCGCGCCGTACCTGACGACGCTGTTCTTCTTCATCCTGGTGAACAACTTCTTCGGCATCGTGCCGCTCGTGCAGATCTCGCCGAACTCGCACATCGCCTTCCCGGCGATGCTCGCGGTCATCAGCTACGTCATGTTCATCTACGTCGGCATCCGGCACCACGGCTTCGTGAAGTACTTCAAGACGGCGCTCATCCCGCCGGCGCCGTGGTTCATCCTGCCGCTGCTGATTCCGATCGAGTTCTTCTCGAACTTCCTGGTCCGCCCGTTCTCGCTGGCGGTCCGACTTTTCGCCAACATGTTCGCCGGGCACATGCTGCTGCTGGTGTTCACGCTCGGCGGCTTCGCGATGATCAGCGCCAATGTGTGGTTCACGCCGTTCTCGATCGTTTCCTGGGTGATGACGATCGCGCTGACGTTCCTCGAGTTCCTTGTCATCTGCCTGCAGTCGTACGTCTTCACGGTGCTGACCGCGAGCTACGTCCAGGGCGCGCTCGCCGACGAGCACTGAAAGCTGTTGGTGCTCCAACCCGTTTGTCGTCCCGCGTGACCGTCACGCGAGATACCAGGAGGAATCTGTAATGCTGGACGTTCTTGCCGCCGTCAACGGCAGCACCGCCGCCATCGGTTACGGCCTCGCCGCCATCGGCCCCGGCATCGGCGTGGGCCTGGTCTTCTCGGCCTACATCCAGTCGACGGCCCGCCAGCCCGAGTCGTCGCGCCTGACCCTGCCGTACGTCTGGATCGGCTTCGCCGTCATCGAGGCGCTCGCGCTGCTGGGCATCGCATTCGGCTTCATCTGGGCTAAGTAGTAATTCCTTTCGCCTCGATGGGAGGTCCGCATGCTGAACTATCTGGCCGCCGAGGCCGGTGAATCGGGCCACAACCCGATCCTTCCGGTGTGGCAGGAGATCGTGGTCGGCTCGATCGCGTTCGCCGTGCTCTGCTTCGTCCTGATGAAGTTCGTCTTCCCGCAGATGGAGAAGACGTTCAAGGCCCGGGTCGACGCGATCGAGGGCGGCATCAAGCGCGCCGAGGCCGCCCAGGCCGAGGCGAACGGGCTGCTCGAGCAGTACAAGACGCAGCTCGCCGAGGCCCGCACCGAGGCCGCGCGGATCCGCGACGAGGCCCGCGCCGACGCCGAGGGCATCCGTCAGGACGTCCTCGCCAAGGCCCGGGAGGAGTCCGAGCGCATCATCGCGGCCGGTCGCGAGCAGCTCGCCGCCCAGCGCGAGAGCATCGTGCGCGACCTGCGTTCCGAGGTGGGCACGCTCGCGGTGGACCTGGCCAGCAAGATCGTCGGTGAGTCGCTCGCCGACGAGGCACGCAGCCGGGGCACCGTCGACCGGTTCATCAGCGAGCTGGGCGCCGGTACGGCGGGCGGGCGCTGATGGCGACCGTCAACCGGGAGTCGTACGCCGCCGCCGCGGAGAAGCTGACCGCGGACACGCAGACCGCCACCGCCGCGCAGATCGCCATCACCGCCGACGAGATCCTGTCGGTGGCGCGGCTGCTGCGCGGCGAGCCGCGGCTGCGGCGGGCGCTGACCGATCCGTCGCGCCCGGGCGCCGAGCGGGGTGAGCTGTTCCGCTCGCTGCTCGCCGGCAAGCTCAGCGCGGCGACGGTGGACGCGCTCGTGGTCCTGGCGTCCGGCCGTTGGTCGACGCCGAACGAACTGCTCGACGCGACCGAGCGGCTCGGGGTCGACACCGCGCTGGCCGCGGCCGACAAGGCGGGCCGGCTGGCCGACATCGAGGACGAGCTGTTCCGCTTCGGTCAGGTCGTCACCGGCAACCCCCAGCTCGCGGTCACCCTCGGTGACCCGACTGCGCCGGTCGACCGGCGGGCTAAGCTGGCCGAGGACCTGCTGACGGGCAAGGCCCAGACGGGGACGCTCCAGCTCGTGCGGGTCGCCCTGGAAGGTCTCGGCGGGCGCAGTTTCGAGACGTCGCTCAGCAAGCTCGTCGAGCTGACCGCTGCCAAGCGTGACCGCGAGGTGGCGTACGTGACGGCGGCCAAGGTGCTGGACGACGCCGAGGAGCAGCGGCTCGCCGCCAAGCTGTCCGACCTCTACGGCCGGCAGGTCTCGCTGAAGGTCGCGGTGGATCCGGGCATCATCGGCGGCATCAGCGTCCGGGTCGGCTCCGACCTTTACGACGGCACGATCCTGCGGCGACTTCACCAAGCCCGGCAGGCGTTCGCTAAATAAGTACTTCCCCTCGGCGGCGGTGACGCTACCGAAAGCCCTCGGGCGCGGCGACGCCCCGAGCCGACTAGAGAAGGCAGAGGATGGCCGAGCTGACCATCTCCTCGGACGAGATCCGGGGGGCGCTAGAGCGCTACGTCTCGTCCTACACGCCCGAGGTCTCCCGTGAGGAGGTCGGCATCGTCTCCGATGCGGGCGACGGTATCGCGCACGTCGAGGGTCTGCCCTCGACGATGGCGAACGAACTGCTCGAGTTCGAGGACGGCACGCTGGGTGTCGCCCTGAACCTCGACGTCCGCGAGATCGGCGTCGTGGTCCTGGGTGACTTCGCCGGTATCCAGGAGGGCCAGCAGGTCAAGCGCACCGGCCGCGTCCTCTCGGTCCCGGTCGGCGACGCCTACCTCGGCCGCGTGGTCGACGCCCTGGGCAACCCGATCGACGACCGTGGCGAGATCGCCAACGAGGGCTTCCGCGAGCTCGAGCTGCAGGCGCCGAACGTCATGGCGCGCCAGCCCGTCAAGCAGCCGCTGCAGACCGGCATCAAGGCGATCGACGCCATGACGCCGATCGGCCGCGGCCAGCGCCAGCTGATCATCGGTGACCGCAAGACCGGTAAGACCACGGTCGCGCTCGACACGATCATCAACCAGCGCGCCAACTGGGAGTCCGGCGACCCGGAGAAGCAGGTCCGCTGCATCTACGTCGCGATCGGCCAGAAGGCCTCCACCATCGCCAGCATCCGCGGGACGCTGGAGGCGCAGGGCGCGCTGGAGTACACGACCATCGTGGCCTCCCCGGCGTCCGACCCGGCCGGCTTCAAGTACATCGCGCCGTACACCGGCTCGTCCATCGGACAGCACTGGATGTACGCCGGCAAGCACGTCCTGATCGTCTTCGACGACCTGACCAAGCAGGCCGAGGCGTACCGCGCCGTGTCGCTGCTGCTGCGCCGTCCGCCGGGCCGCGAGGCGTACCCGGGTGACGTCTTCTACTTGCACAGCCGTCTGCTGGAGCGTTGCGCCAAGCTCTCCAACGAGCTGGGCGGCGGCTCGATGACCGGTCTGCCGATCATCGAGACGAAGGCCAACGACATCTCGGCCTACATCCCGACGAACGTCATCTCGATCACCGACGGCCAGATCTTCCTCGAGGCGGACCTGTTCGCCTCCGGTGTGCGCCCGGCCATCAACGTCGGCACCTCGGTGTCGCGGGTCGGTGGTTCCGCACAGGTCAAGGGCATGCGCCGGGTCTCCGGCCGCCTGCGCCTCGACCTGGCCCAGTTCCGTGAGCTGGAGGCCTTCTCGGCCTTCGCCTCCGACCTGGACCGGGCGTCGCGGGCCCAGCTGGAGAAGGGCGTCCGCCTGGTCGAGCTGCTCAAGCAGCCGCAGTACTCGCCGCTGTCGGTGGCCGAGCAGATCGTCGTGATCTGGGCCGGCACCACCGGCCAGCTCGACGACATCCCGGTCAGCGACGTGCGTCGCTTCGAGGCCGAGCTGCTGGACTGGATCAAGCGGCACCGCAGCGAGACCTTCACCGCCATCGAGAGCGACGGCCAGCTGACCGACGAGCAGGTCGAGGTCTTCGAGAAGGCTGTGCAGGAGTTCAAGCCGCTGTTCAAGCAGGGCGCGATCACCGGCGGCCCGAACGAGGCACCGGCCACGCCGCTCGCCGCGGGCAGCGAGAGCCGGGAGACCGTGACCCGCGAGGTCCGTCCCTCCTCGGACGAGAAGTAAGCCATGGCCGGTCAGGTACAGGCCCTCCGGCGGCGCATCCGCACCGTCCGGTCGACCAAGAAGATCGCCAAGGCGCAGGAGCTGGTCGCCACCAGCCGGATCGCCAAGGCTCAGGAGCGGGTCGCCGCCTCCAAGCCGTACTCCGAGGCGATCACGCGGGTCCTCACGGCGCTGGCCTCCAACGCGTCGGTCGACAACCCGCTGCTGCAGCCGCGTGAGCGGGTGCGGCGCGCGGGTGTCCTGCTGATCACCAGCGACCGGGGCCTGGCCGGCGCCTACAACGCCAACGCGATCCGCACCGCCGAGCAGCTGATCTCCCGGCTGCGGGAGGACGGCAAGGACGTGGCGCTGTACATCGTCGGCCGCAAGGGTGTCGGTTACTACAAGTTCCGCAACCGGCCGATCGAGGCGAGCTGGACGGGCTTCTCCGAGCGGCCCTCCTTCGAGGACGCCCGGCGCATCGGCGAGTCCCTGCTGGAGGCGTTCGTCGCCGGCGCGGACGACACGGACGCGAACCACGGCCCGGACGGCATCCAGGGTGTGGACGAGCTGCACATCGTCAGCACGCAGTTCAAGTCGCTCATGACCCAGACCGCGGAGGCGCGATTCCTGGCGCCGATGCAGGTCGAGGAGCGCGAGCGCGAGCCCGGGCTGCGTCCGGCGTACGAGTTCGAGCCCGAGGCCGAGGAGCTGCTGAACGCGCTGCTGCCCAAGTACCTCAACACGCGGATCTACGCGGCGTTGCTGGACTCGGCGGCGAGCGAGTCGGCGTCGCGGCGCCGGGCGATGAAGAGCGCGTCGGACAACGCCGACGACCTGCTCAAGCGGTACACGCGCGAGATGAACTCCGCGCGTCAGGCCGCGATCACCCAGGAAATCAGTGAAATCGTCGGCGGCGTCGAGGCGCTGTCCGCAGCGGGAAGTGATGTGTGATGACTGCTGTAGCTGAGCCCACCAAGACGGAGACCGGTGTCGGCCGCGTCGTCCGGGTCATCGGCCCGGTCGTCGACGCGGAGTTCCCGCGGGACGCGATGCCCGAGATCTTCAACGCGCTGCACGTCGACGTGACCCTCTCCGAGGGCACCAAGACGCTGACCCTGGAGATCGCCCAGCACCTGGGCGACAACATGGTCCGCGCCATCTCGATGCAGCCGACCGACGGTCTGGTCCGGGGCGCCGAGGTCCGCGACACCGGCGCGCCGATCTCGGTGCCCGTCGGCGACGTGACCAAGGGCCACGTGTTCAACGCCCTCGGCGAGGTGCTCAACGTGGACCCGGGCTCGATCCAGGTCACCGAGCGCTGGCCGATCCACCGCAAGCCCCCGGAGTTCGCGGCCCTCGAGCCGAAGACCGAGATGCTGGAGACCGGCATCAAGGTGCTCGACCTGCTCGCGCCGTACGTGCGCGGTGGCAAGATCGGCCTGTTCGGCGGCGCGGGCGTGGGCAAGACCGTGCTCATCCAGGAGATGATCATCCGCGTCGCCCGCAACTTCGGTGGTACGTCGGTGTTCGCCGGCGTGGGTGAGCGCACCCGCGAGGGCAACGACCTCATCCTCGAGATGGACGAGGGTGGCGTGCTCGACAAGACCGCGCTGGTCTTCGGCCAGATGGACGAGCCGCCGGGTACCCGCCTGCGCGTCGCCCTGACCGCCCTGACCATGGCGGAGTACTTCCGGGACGTCCAGAACCAGGAGGTGCTGCTCTTCATCGACAACATCTTCCGGTTCACCCAGGCCGGCTCCGAGGTGTCCACCCTGCTCGGCCGCATGCCGTCCGCCGTGGGCTACCAGCCCACGCTGGCCGACGAGATGGGCGAGCTGCAGGAGCGGATCACCTCGGTCCGCGGCAAGGCGATCACCTCGCTGCAGGCGATCTACGTGCCCGCGGACGACTACACCGACCCGGCGCCGGCGACCACCTTCGCCCACCTGGACGCGACCACCAACCTCGAGCGGTCGATCTCCGACAAGGGCATCTACCCCGCCGTGGACCCGCTGGCCTCCAGCTCGCGGATCCTGGCGCCCGAGTTCGTCGGTGCCGAGCACTACGCGGTCGCCCGCGAGGTGCAGCGGATCCTGCAGAAGTACAAGGACCTGCAGGACATCATCGCCATCCTCGGTATGGACGAGCTCTCCGAGGAGGACAAGGTCACGGTGCAGCGGGCCCGCCGCATCGAGCGCTTCCTCTCGCAGAACACGTACGCCGCCGAGCAGTTCACCGGCGTTCCCGGCTCGACGGTCCCGCTGAAGGAGACCATCGAGGCGTTCAAGAAGATCAGCGAGGGCGAGTACGACTCGTTCCCCGAGCAGGCCTTCTTCATGTGCGGTGGCCTCGAGGACCTCGAGCGCAACGCGCACGAGCTCATGAAGGGCTGACCTTCGCACCATCCGCGTCACGGGGCCGCTCCGACACAGGTCGGGGCGGCCCCGTCCGTTTCCTGGCGCCCGTTATGCCCGTTTGTCACCGCAGTGGTGCGGGCGTCCGGACGCGAAGGATTCTTGTCTTGTTCGGATATCCTTTGGCGATGCCGGTGGCGCCGCCCTGCGATCATGGCTCCTCTGGTCGCGGATGAGAACCATCGACGACAGTTGGGGAACGAGTGGCGAAGAGCGAGAAACCCGGGAAAGCCAAGCCCGAGCCCAAGCGGCGGTCGCCGCTGTGGGCGCGGCTGTGCGCGATCCTCGGGTGCGTCCTCATGGTCCTCAGTGGCGGCGCGATCATCACGAGCCAGGCGCTCGTCGCCCGCTACGCCGGCGCGGTGAAGCAGGAGACGCTCTTCGAGGCTCCGGAGGGTGAGGAGAAGGAGCCGGTCAGCGACATCAAGGGACCGGTCAACATCCTGCTCGTGGGCATCGACCCGCGGGACGAGAACAGCGCGCCGCTCTCCGACTCGATCATCGTCGTGCACATCCCCGCAGGGCTGAGGCAGGCGTACCTCTTCTCCATCCCGCGCGACCTGCGGGTGGAGATCCCGCCGTTCCCCCAGGCCGGCTTCCAGGGCAGCACCGAGAGAATCAACGCCGCCATGTCGTACGGCAGCAGGCTCGGCAACGGCAAGTTCGACGCGGCACAGGGCTTCGCGCTGCTCGCCAAGACGGTCGGCAAGCTCACCGGCATCAAGAAGTTCGACGCCGGGGCGATCATCAACTTCCACGGCTTCAAGGACATCGTCGACGCCATGGGCGGCGTCACCATGACGATCGACCAGGACGTGAAGTCGGAGCACCTCAAGCCGAACGGCAAGCCCCGCGACCGCAGGCCCGAGTGCGCCGACCACAGCTGCGAGCACCCGTACATCGGGCCGCAGGCCGAATACAAGAAGGGCACCTACCACCTCGAGGGCTGGCAGGCGCTCGACTACGTACGCCAGCGCTACGGCCTGCCCCGCGTCGACTACGACCGGCAGCGGCACCAGCAGCAGTTCATCAAGGCCATGGCCGAGCAGGCACTGAGCAAGGACGTGGTCACCAACCCGCTCAAGCTCGACCAGGTGCTGCGGGCCGCGGGCGACGCGCTCATCTTCGACGGCAACGGCCACAGCGTGGTCGACTGGGGCCTGGCGCTGCGCAACCTGCGATCCGACGACATGGCCCTCGTGAAGCTGCCCGGTGGCGCCGCCAACGGTGGCGGGCCGTACATCGGCGAGGCGCTGGAGCCCGCCGCCAACGACTTCTTCGCGGCCCTGCGGGACGACTCCGTGGCGGCGTTCCTCGTCGACAACCCGAGCTTCCTGCAGAAGTTCTGACCATTCCCGCAGAGTGGCGGTTGCCACCCGGGGCACCGGCGTGTCACCCGGCCGTTTAGACTTCACCCCCAGAGGAATCGCAAGATTCCGCAGGCTTACAAGGAGACAGCGTGGCCAAGCAGTTGCACGTCCAGGTCGTCGCCGTCGAGGAGAAGGTCTGGTCCGGCGACGCCGAGATGGTCGTCGCGCGCACCACCGAGGGTGAGCTCGGCGTCCTGCCCGGTCACTCCCCGCTCCTCGGCCTGCTCAAGGAGCCGTCCCAGGTGCGGGTCAAGCTGGCCGGTGGTGAGCAGCTCACCTACGACGTCGCCGGTGGCTTCCTCTCCGTCGACGCGGACGGCGTGACGGTCCTCGCCGAGAGCGCGACCGCCGCCACTCCCGACGCGCACTGACGACGCGCGATGCGGGTTCTGTCGATCGTCGGAATCTGCGTCGTCGCGCTGCTCGCCCTCCTCTTCGCCGTCTTCTTCCGCCGCCGCCTGCTCATGGCCGGCGGCGGCACCATTCGCGTCCAGGTCCGGGTCAACACGCTGGTCCCGGGCCGCGGCTGGTCGGCGGGGATCGGCCAGTTCGTCGGCGACGAGCTGCGCTTCCACCGGTTCTTCAGCTTCGCCGTCCGCCCCAAGCGCGTCCTCGACCGCCGCGCCCTCGACGTGTGCCGCCGGCGGGTGCCGGAGGGCCCCGAGCGGCTGACCATGCCACACCACTGGGTCGTGCTGCTGTGCCGGCAGGCCGGCAGCGACATCGAGATAGCCATGGCCGAGTCGACGGTCACCGGCTTCCTCTCCTGGCTCGAGGCCGGCCCGCCCGGCCAGCCGGGCACCGTCGCCCCCCGCCCGGCGATCAGCCCCCGCCCCGCCGAGAACTGACCCGGCACGCCGCCGCTCGCCGCGCCGGTGTCGTCCGCCTAGCCGGGAACAGGCCGCGCTGTCGTTGGCCGCCCCGGGGGCCCGGCCCCGCATGCTGTCGCTCGCCCTGCCGAAGGTCGGCCCCGCATGCTGTTGCCAGCCCTGCCGGGAGGTCTCCCCGCACGCTTTCGCTCGCCGCGGCGGTAACTGCCTCGCATACCGCTGCGCGCTCCGGCCGCGGCTGGGGTGGAAAGCACGCGGTCCGTGCTGAGGGCCGCGATCCTAGGCTCGCGTCGATGGACGGCGGGGAGGCGGCGCCGGGCGGCGAGCGGCCAGCGGTGATGAACGGGAACCGGCTACGGACGGCGGGCGGCGGCGCTGATGGGCGCAAGCGGCCCCGCGGCCGCCGGGCGAACCGGCCCGGCGGCCCCGGAGTGCCTGTTCAGGAGGCGGTGCCGCCGGGGACCCACTTGACGTCGCCGGCCGTGCCGTTGGCCGTGCGGGCGAGGATGAAGAGCAGGTCCGACAGCCGGTTCAGATACTTCGCGGGCAGCGGTCCGGTGCGCTCCGGGTCCGCCTCGACGAGCGTCCACGCCGAGCGCTCCGCGCGCCGGGCCACCGTGCGCGCCACGTGCAGCAGGGCCGCTCCGGGCGTTCCCCCGGGCAGGACGAAGGAGTCGAGCGCAGGAAGCTGCTCGTTGTACTCGTCGCACCAGCCCTCGAGGCGGGTCACGTACGTCTCCTTGACGCGCAGCGGCGGGTACGGCGGGTCGTCGCTCAACGGGTTGCACAGGTCGGCTCCCACGTCGAAGAGGTCGTTCTGCACCGCGGTCAGCACGCTGCGGACGTCCGGCGCGAGGGAGCCCAGGGCGAGCGCCACGCCGAGGGCGGCGTTGCACTCGTCCACGTCGGCGTACGCGACGATCCGCGGGTCGGTCTTCGGGGCCACCTCGTTGTTGCCGAGGCGGGTCGTTCCGGCGTCGCCGGTGCGGGTGTAAATGCGGGTGAGATGCACGGCCATGGCCCCCACCCTACGGAGGCGGGCGCGGCTCGCCCCATACGATGGCCCGCGTGGATGTCATCAGGGTCAAGGGCGGCGCGCGTCTCGCCGGCGATGTGACGGTGGTCGGGGCGAAGAACTCCGCTCTCAAGCTGATGGCGGTCGCGCTGCTCGCCGAGGGGCGCACTGTCGTGGCGAACGTCCCCCGGATCACCGATGTCGCGATCATGGGTGAGGTGCTGCGGCGGCTCGGCTGCGGCGTGTCCTTCGACGGTGGCGAGGCGCTCATCGACGTGCCGGCCGAGCCCGGCAGCGAGGCGGACTACGACCTGGTCCGGCGCCTGCGGGCGTCGATCTGCGTGCTGGGGCCCCTGCTGGCCCGGCGCGGCTACGTGCGGGTGGCGCTGCCCGGCGGCGACATGATCGGTTCGCGGGGCCTGGACATGCACGTCGCCGGCCTGGCGCGGCTGGGCGCGCAGATCACCGGCGAGCACGGCTTCGTCATCGCCTCCGCGCCGAACGGGCTCCGGGGCGCGAAGATCTGGCTCGACTTCCCCAGCGTCGGCGCCACCGAGAACATCCTGATGGCGGCGGTGCTCGCCAAGGGCGTCACCGAGATCGACAACGCGGCCCGGGAGCCGGAGATCGTGGACATCTGTCAGATGCTCACCACGATGGGTGCGCGCATCGAGGGCGCGGGCACGTCGACGCTCACCATCGAGGGCGTGGACGCGCTGAAACCGATCCGGCACGCCACCGTCGGCGACCGGATCGTCGGGGGCACGTGGGCGTTCGCCACCGCCATGACCCGCGGCGACGTGACCGTCCACGGCGTACGCCCGGAGTATCTGGAGATCGCCCTCGACAAGCTGGTCTCGGCGGGCGCGGTGGTGGAGCCGGGCGACAACTGCTTCCGCGTACGGATGGACGACCGCCCGAAGGCCGTCGACATCGTGACCCTGCCGTACCCGGGTTTCGCGACCGACCTGTTGCCGATGGCCCTCGGCCTGGCGGCGGTGAGCTCCGGTTCGTCGCTGATCACCGAGAACATCTTCGACGGCCGGTTCATGTTCGTGAACGAGATGGTGCGGCTGGGTGCGGACATCCGTACCGATGGCCACCATGCCGTGACCAACGGCCGTGAGCGTCTCTCCGGCGCCCCGGTGCGGGCGACCGACATCCGGGCCGGCGCCGGCCTGGTGATCGCGGGGCTGTGCGCGGACGGCGTCACCGAGGTCGGTGAGGTGCACCACATCGACCGGGGTTATCCCGACTTCGTCTCCGACCTGGCGAACCTCGGCGTCGAGGTGGAACGGGCCGTGGTCACCGAGCCGACCTTCGACTTCTCCTAGCGGGCGGCCTCCGCGGCGCGCTCAGAGCGCGGGCGAGCCACCGACCAGGCGCCGGGCCTCCTCGACCGCCTCGGGAAAGACGAGCACCACCAGGCGCCCGTCCGGGCGGGTGGCCGAGGTCGAGCGGATGCCCGCCGCCCGCAGCAGCGCGCGGATCTCCTCCGCGATGACCGGGTCGCGGGTGGCCGCGGCCGGACAGAGCAGTCCGTAGTCCTCCCCGTGGTCGAAGATGGTGAGGCCGTCGTAGAACTCCCGCAGGGGATCCTCGCCGGCCCGGGTCCATTGCAGGCCCATCCGCCAGAAGATCGCGCCGAGGAAACCGACGAGCGCGACGGCGATGAAGGGCCCGAGGAGGTACCAGCCGTCGCTTGGTGGCATGAGCACAAGTCTGGCAAAGGTGAGACCGCTTTTCCGGGGATTTGCCCCGATAGAGAGCCCTGAGCCTCCGTTAAGCGCTCCGGCTAGTCTGGGGGCACGCTCGAAGACGAGTGAGACACACAGAAGGAGAGGCACACATGGCGGGTCGGCTCGCGGTCATCGGCTCCGGTCTGATGGGTTCCGGTATCGCCCAGGTGGCGGCGCAGGCGGGATGGCAGGTCACCATGCGCGACCTGGACGAGTCCTCGCTGCAGCGCGGCGTCTCGGCGATCAGGGACTCGCTGGGGCGCTTCGCCGCCAAGGGCAAGATCACGCAGGAGGACGCGGACGCCACCGTCGCCCGGATCACCACCACGACCGAGCTGGAGGCGGCCGCCGACGCCGACGTCGTGGTCGAGGCGATCTTCGAGCGGATCGAGGTCAAGCACGAGGTCTTCCGGGCCCTCGACAAGATCTGCAAGCCGGGCGCCGTGCTCGGCACCAACACCTCCGCCATCCCGATCACCCAGATCGCCGCGGTGACCGAGCGGCCGGAGGCCGTGGTCGGCATCCACTTCTTCTCGCCGGTGCCGATGATGAAGCTGGTGGAGCTGGTCCGGGGCTACCAGACCTCGGACGAGACGCTGGCCGCCGCCCGCAACTTCGCCGAGGAGGTCGGCAAGACCTGCGTCGAGGTGAAGCGCGACGTGGCCGGCTTCGTCTCCAACCGGCTCTTCTCGGCGCTGCTGGTCGAGGCGATCAAGCTGGTCGAGTCGGGCGTCGTCTCCGCGGCGGACCTGGACACCGTGATGAAGCTGGGCTTCGGTCACACCATGGGCCCGCTGGCCACCCTCGACATGACCGGCCTCGACGTGATGCTCAACGCCGCGAACAACATCTACCGCGACACCGCGGACGAGAAGTTCTTCCCGCCGGAACTGCTGCAGCGCATGGTCACCGCGGGCGACCTGGGCCGCAAGACCGGCCGCGGCTTCTACACCTACGAAGCCTGACCGGGCACCTGACTCAACCGTCGCGCTTGGTGGTCCATCGGAACGTGGTCAGACACAGGACGAGGGCCACCAAGCACCACGCCCCCAGCACCAGCGCGACCCGCGTGAGGTCGTAGGAGCCGTTGGGCTCCTGCGAGCCGAAGGAGGCGGGCAGGAACACCGAGCGCAGTCCCTGGCACATCCACTTGAGCGGGAAGACCGACGCCACGTTCTGCATCCAGCCGGGCAGGGCGGTGAAGACGAAGAAGACCCCCGAGATGAACTGCAGGATCAGTGCGACCGGGGTGACCACCGCCGGGGCGCTGCGTCCGGTCCGGGCCAGCGAGGAGAAGGCGATCCCGCACAGCGTGCACGCGGTGATGCCCAGCGCGGAGACCCAGAGGAACGTCAGCCACTTCGCGGCGGTGTCCGGCAGGTCCACACCGAAGAAGGCGGTGGCGACGGCCAGCAGGATGACGGTCTCCAGCACCGCGATGAAGCCGACCATCAGCACCTTGCCGGCGAAGTAGACCCACCGCGGCATCGGCGTGCCGAGCAGGCGCTTGAGCACCCCGCGGTCGCGCTCCATCGGGATCTGGATGGCCAGCGCCTGGAAGCCGGCGGTCATCAGGCCGGTCGCGATCATGCCGGTCACGAAGTACTGGGTGAGGCTGACGCCCGCGCCGATGTCGGCCTTGAAGATCGAGCCGAAGACCACGATCATGATCGCCGGGAACGCCAGCGTGAACACCACCTGCTCGCGGCTGCGCAGGAACTGCCGGATCTCCAGCACTCCTTGGCGTACACCGAGTCTCATGCCGCTCCGATCATGTCCAGGTAGATGTCCTCCAGCGTCGGCCGGGTCACGGTCAGGCCCGGGACCTCGCCACCGAACCGCTGGGCCAGCTCGTTGACCAGGGCCGTCGGCGTCGCGCTCCGCTCGCTTTCCCAGGCCCCTTCCGGGGTACGCCAGGAGACGGTGGCCAGCGCGGCGTCCCGGTTCCCGAGGCGCTGCGGAGTGTCCACAGCGACCAGCCGGCCGCCGGCGATCACGGCGACCCGGTCGGCGAGCGCCTCGGCCTCCTCCAGGTAATGCGTGGTGAGCACGATGGTCGTCCCGGTGGCGGCGAGCTCGCGGATCAGGGTCCAGAACTCGCGCCGCGCCTCCGGGTCGAAGCCGGTGGTGGGCTCGTCGAGGAAGAGCAGCTCCGGGCGGCCGATGATGCCCAGCGCCACGTCGAGGCGGCGCTTCTGGCCGCCGGAGAGGGTGTGCGTCCGCGCGCGGGTCTTGCCGGTGAGCCCCACCCGCGCGATGACCTCGGCCGGATCGTCGGGCTCCGGATAGAAGCGGGCGAAGTGCGAGACCACCTCGCCCACCGTGAGCTCGTCGAACTCGCCGGTGCCCTGCAGCACGATGCCGACCCGGGTGCGCCACTCGCGCTTCGCCTCGTTGTCGGCGCCCGGATCGACGCCCAGGACCCGGACCTCGCCGCCGTCCCGCTTCCGGTAACCCTCGAGGATCTCGACCGTCGTGGTCTTTCCCGCGCCGTTGGGACCGAGCAGTGCGAAGATCTCGCCGCGCGCGACCGTGAGGTCCAGGCCGTCGACCGCGGCCTTGCCGCCGTAGATCTTGCGCAGTGCCTTCACGTCGATCGCGGCGTCCCCCATGGAGGGGAGGGTAACTCAGCGCGTCGATGCGAAGGTGACCGAGAGCAGGGTGGCCGCGATCATGCCGCCGAGCAGGGTCAACCCGATGCCGCCGATGTCGAGTCGCGCCTGCAGCCGCCGGTGCGCGAGCAGCGCGCCGACCGGCACCCCGGCCGACGGCGCCACCAGGAACGCGAGCCAGCCGAGGCCGCGGATCACCGTCGCCCCCGGCAGATCGGTGCTCCCGACCGTCACCAGCCCGGCCGCCACGAGCCCGGTCAGGGCGGCGACCACCGCGCCGAGCAGCGGCAGCAGCGGCAGTGCCCAGCGGGGCAGGGCGCGGCGCTCGGCCGGCCGTACGGTCACGTCGATGCGTTCGGCGGCCCGCGCCAGCAGGGTCCGGGCCGACTGGCGCGGTGCCGGTGCCAGCGCCGGCGAGCCGGGGGAGCGCTCCAGGGCCACCCGGGGCAGCGCCTCGACGGCGGCCGGCTCGGGCACCTCGCCCAGCGCGCGGACCCGCATGCCGGGCGCCCGGCGCAGCTGGTCCCAGAGCCGCACGGCCTCCCGGTCCACATCGAGCACCTGGGCGGCCGCCGCCCCCGCCCAGCGGTCGGCCGCGGCCGCGTCCCCCTCGGCCCGGGCCAGCTCGCCCGCGGCCTGGGCCGCACTCGTCTGGTACGCCTGCTCGGCGCTCTCCAGCTCGGTGTCCCGCCGCCGGGCGACCTCGGCCAGCGCCGTCATCATCATCTGGTAGTCGCGGTCACGTGTGGTCACTGTTCACCTCGTACGGGATGATCACTTCCGGATGGCGGTGCACCGACCGGTCGAAGAACAGCGCCCGGCGCTTGCGCGGATACCACAGCGGACCGCCGGGCTGCGGCGAGAGCGGGCTCAGCTCGGGGCCCTGCACGTCCAGGGCGACCCAGGCGCCGATGGTGTCCAGCCGCGCGCCGATGCCGCCGAGGTCGTCGCGCAGCCGGGCCACCGAGCGCCACCAGCCGAGCACGTGCAGCCGCTGCTCCGGCCCGTCGGCCAGCAGGGCGCGCAGCCGCTCGCGGTACGCCGGGCCGGCCGCGTCGCACGCGTACCCGATCACGTAGTGCGGAATGCCGTCCGGCGCGAGCCCGGCGAACAGGTCGTCGAGGTCGCCGAGGCCGTACCAGTCCGCCTGGGGCAGCTCGGCGACCAGCCGGGCGGCGGCCCGCTCGGCGCTGGCGTCCAGGCAGGCGATGCTGAACCGGGCGGGCCCCTGGGCGGCCAGCGACAGGGCGGCGGCCGCCAGCACGTCGCACGCCTCGTCGGTGCGGGTGCCGAGCACCGCCAGGTTGCGCCCGGGCATCCGGCCCAGGCGCAGCCGTGCCGGGCGGGCGGCGACGTCGATCCGCTCGCCGAGCACCGCGCCGGGCGACGAGCCGACGTCCGCGGTGCTGTCCGGCACCCGCCCGGCCGGCCGGTACGCGTCCGGCAGCCGCGGCACGGCGTCGCCGTCGAAGAGCCGTGGCGGCACGCAGCTGTCCGGCCGTTCCTGCCAGAGCTTGCGCTGCAGGGGCCGCCAGATCGCCCGGTCGCTGGCGTCGGGCAGGCGCACGACGTGGTTGGCCCCGGCGACCCCGGAGTCGGCGTTGACGACCGCGTGGAAGCGGGGGATGACGGCGGCGGCCAGGTTGGCGTCGGCCAGGATCCGGCGGGCCTTGGGTAGCGCGATGCGCAGCGTGAACTGTCCGATGAGGCCGGAGCGGCCCCACAGCGCCTCGATGCCCGACACGTCCTGGCTGGCGAGCACGAGGTGGATGCCCTGGGAGCGGCCGCGCCGGGCGAGGTCTTCCAGCAGCGTGACGGCCTCCTCGGCGAGCGCGTCGCGGCCGGCCAGCAGCACCTGGAACTCGTCGATGACCGCGACGATCCGGGGCCAGTGCCCGCGCGGGTCCTCGGCGCGCAGCTCGGCGAGCTTGGTGGCCTCGTACCGCTTGGCGGCCTGGGCCCGCAGGCGCAGCTCCTCGCCGAGGTGGCGCAGCATCGCGAGGCCGAACTCGCGGTCGCCGTTGACGTTGATGCCGGCCAGCCGGACCTGCGGCAGCCAGCTCGGGTCGCGGGGACCGGGCGCGAACCGGGCGAAGGACACGCCCTCCTTGAAGTCCAGCAGGTACAGGGCGAGTTCGTGGGGGTCGTACCGGGCCGCCAGCGAGCCGATCCACGCATAGATCAGGTTCGTCTTGCCCGATCCGGACGGCCCGCCGATCAGCGCGTGCGGCGGATCGTCGCCCAGCGGCACGGAGACCAGCGAGCCGTCGGTGCTGTCGCCGATCGGGGCGGTCAGGCCGTGCGCGGAGGTCTCGGTCCAGATCTTCTCGGGAATGAGGTCCGCGAGGCGCGCGGGCGGCGGTCCCTCGCGCAGCCGCTCGGCGGTGCTCCGGCAGAAGGCGGCGATCCGCTCGGCCGGCGGCGGCGCGTCGAGCCGGACCGTCAGGCCGCCGGTGGTGTCGCAAGCCGCCGTCTCGCCGCGCACCGCGACGCGCTCCACCGTGGGATGCGGCGTGAGCTCCAGACCCCGGACCACGAGGTGTACGCCGCACGCCACGCCGGTGCGCACCACCCGGTCGAGCTGGGCGCGCTGGGCCTCGGTCAGGTCGCCGGCGCGGGCGGGGTCGAACAGCAGCACCACCACCCGCCACGGCTCGGGGCGGGGCCCGGTGCCGGTGAGGTCGGCCAGGGAGGCGTACTCGCCGGCCAGCACGCTCTCGTTGACCCGGCAGATGTGCTCGACGAGGTCGTCGAGGGTCGCGCCGAGGCCGCCGGGGCTGACGAACGACAGCAGGCCGGCGTTGCCCAGCGGCGCGAACGCGGCCAGCGTCCCGCCGAGCTGCTCGGGGTCGTACACGCTGAGCCGGACGTCGCCGGGACGGGTCGTGCCGAGCGCGCGCAGCAGCAGCCCGGAGATGACGCCGTCGACGCTCGGCTGGTCGCCCAGCACGTTGAGGTGCGCGTGGTCCAGGAAGGGCACCAGGGCGGGCAGCTTGGTCCGCTCCTCGCCCGCCTCGTAGGCGACCGTCCCGATCCGCAGCAGCCCGGGCCGGCCCACCCGGTCGGGCTCGGTGGGTGTCCAGTAGCGCCACGAGGTCCCGGCCGCGCCGGGTGCGGTGAGCGCCGCCAGCGACTCGACGCTGCGGGTGAGCGCCGCGGCCTCGGCCTGGCTGCGGCGCAGGATGTCCTGGCGCGCGGTGTCGCGCGCCTCGGCGAGCTGGGCGAGGCAGGTCGCGTAGGCGTCCCGGATCAGCTTCTTCCGGCGTTGCGCCTCGCTGCGCGCCGACTCGGCGGCGGCCAGCACCGCCCGGGCGGTACCGCGCGCCTCGGCCAGCTCCTGCCGGACGACGGCGACCAGCGCGTTGCGGTGGCTACCCACTCAACCCCCCGAATCCACGTGGGGGGATTTTAGCCAGTTTGAGGGGTTTGCCGACCTTCTGGGCGGCGTGTCGTGTGCGAACGGTCCGTCCGCGCGACGTGCTCGCCCGCGGCCGTCCGGGACAGCCAGCGCGGATCCGCGCTCACGAGGTCCTGCCAGAGCCGGGCGGCGACCAGGTCCGCGCCCTGCGCCGTCCAGCGCTCCAGCGTCTCGCGCGGCACGCCGTAGCGGAACCATTCGAGGGCGCGCAGGGCGTCACCGTCCAGGTTGTCGGTCCGCGGGCTCCGGTCGTACGGCCGGAGCCCCAGCACGTGGCAGTAGTGCAGGGCGTTGAAGCACCGCCACTCCTCGGTGGTGCCGAAACCCGCCGCGGGCTTGAGCTTGCGGACCTGCTCCGCCAGCACCGCCCGCAGCTCGGCGACCCGCACCAGCGACTGCTCCGCCCGACCCGGGCCACGCTCGCGCAGCCGCCGTTCCACCGCGGGCAGCTCGAGCAGCGGGCTGCGCAACAGCCGGGCGGTGTCGCCGAAGTCCTCCAGCGCGCGCCGGGTCAGCCGCGTGAACTCGTCCGGGTCCAGCGCGATCATCCGGTGCCGCTCGTGCCGCCGGGGCAGCGCCTCGGCGGCCATCAGCAGCGCGGCCCGGTCCAGCCGCAGCCGGTCCTGGTGCAGGAACGCCACCCGGTCCAGCGCGGTCCGCACCGGCCCGGCCAGGCCGACCGCCCCCAGCACCACCGCCACCAGCACGAACTGCGGTACGACGACCGCCGCGGTGCGGGGCGCGGCGAGCAGGGTCAGCGTCGCCGGCCCGGCGCAGAGCAGGATGGCCGCCACCGCCGCGAACAACGAGCGCCGCAGGTCGGGCACCAGGCGCTCACCGGCCTCGGCGGCGTCCGCGACGGCGATGAGAAACCCGAACAGCAGCAGGTCGAGGCCGAGGGCGGCGATCAGCGGCTCCGGCGGGCCGAGGTCGCCGGGCGCGAGCACCACCGCCAGGCCGACGGCGTGGATCAGGGCGGTGGCGGACAGCGCGGCCGGCAACGGGTGCGGCCGGAACCGGTCGCGGTGGCGCAGCACCAGGGCCGTCGCGCCGGCCAGCGGCGCCAGGGCCACGAGCTTGCCCACGCCGGGCAGCAGCACGGCGAGGACCAGGAACAGGGCCGACGCGTACGCCCAGCCGACGTCGACGAGCCGCCGCTCCGGAACACCGCGCGGCAGCAGCGCGGCGAGCGCGCCGGCCCAGCCCAACGCCGGCACGCAGAGCAGCACCTCGGCCGCCGCGGACCCGGGCGCGACGCTCCAGGCGGCGACGGCCAGCGCGTACGCGCCGAGCGCCCCACCCGCGCGCCACAGCACCGCGCGGCCCGGGTCCCGTCCGACGAGGTAACACCCGAACCACCACGTCAGGGCGAAGGCGGGTACGGCGATCGCGGGCACCGGGGCAGTCAACCAAACGCGCGCTAGATCTCGATACCCTTGGATGCCACGCGTGCCCTCCCGCGCCGCCGGCGCCGCCTGATCACCCACATGGCGAAAAGGACGAGCGCCACGAGGGCGAGCAGAACGAGCACCGGCAGCAGGATCGCGAGCAACGACAGCAGCACGCTGGTGACGTCCTCCGCCGTGCTGGCGACCGGAGCGCCGACCCCCGCGGTGGTGGCGTTCACCACCGGGCGCGAGGCGGCCTTGAGCCCGTGCACACCCAGGGCGATGAGCACGCCGGCCGCGACCGGCACCCACTGGTGCGAACCGAAGAACGCGCCCGGATCCGAGACGGTGACCGTCTCGGACGACGACCCGGCACCGAACGCCAGCCCGCCCGCGGTGGGCCGGACCACGGTCTGCACCACGTCGTTCACATGGTCGACCACGGGCACCTTGTCGGCGACGACCTCGACGGCCAGCAGCACCGCCAGGATCGTCAGCACCCACCCGTCGGAGAGCCACTGCCACCCGGTGGGCAGGTCGACGGCGTCCGTCCACCGTGCCAGCACACCCATGGTGAGCAGGGGAATGTAGGCGTTCAGCCCGGCGGATGCCGCCAGGCCGCCACCCGTGAGGGCCTCGAGCACGACTCCAGCATGACACCGCCGCGCTCGCCTCGCCGGAGAGCGGAGGCTACCCTCGTGCGGTGCGTCTGGTCATCGCGAAATGTTCCGTCGACTATGTCGGCCGCCTCTCCGCCCATCTGCCGCCGGCCGTGCGCCTGTTGATGGTCAAGGCCGACGGGTCGGTGTCCATCCACGCCGACGACCGCGCCTACAAGCCGCTGAACTGGATGAGCCCACCCTGCAAGCTCCAGGAGGCGCCGGGGGTGTGGAAGGTCGTCAACAAGGCCGGCGAGGAGCTGCGGATCACCCTCGAGGAGATCTTCCAGGACACCTCGTACGACCTGGGCGTCGACCCGGGTCTGGTCAAGGACGGCGTGGAGGCCCACCTGCAGGAGCTGCTGGCGGCCCACCCGGAGACCTTCGGCGAGGGCTGGAGCCTGGTCCGCCGCGAGTACATGACGGCAATCGGCCCGGTCGACCTCCTCTGCCGGGACGCGAACGGCGCCGCGGTCGCCGTCGAGATCAAGCGCCGTGGCGAGATCGACGGCGTCGAGCAGCTCACCCGCTATCTGGAGCTGATGAACCGCGACCCGCTGCTCGCGCCGGTCCAGGGCGTCTTCGCGGCCCAGGAGATCAAGCCACAGGCCCGCGTCCTCGCCACGGACCGCGGCATCCGCTGCGTCGTCGTCGACTACAACAAGCTCCGCGGCATGGACCGCGACGAACTGACGCTGTTCTAAGAAGGCTGCTTGCCGGGGTGTCCGAGCTCGAACGCGGGGCGCTGGGCGGGCAGCGAGAACTCCTCCGCCGGCCGGGGGCGCAGCATGCCGGGCATGGTCGCGGGCAGCGGCTCGGAGTCGAGCAGTGGCGCGGCGCCCAGCGGCCGCAGCGGCGGCTCGGCGGGATCGGCCTCCACCAGCTCCGCGTCCACGGGGTCGTCCGCCGGCTCGGGCTCCCCGTCGACGACCTCCACCTCGACGCCGGCACCCAGGGCGACGGCGTCGTCGGCATCGTCGTCGGCGGTGCCGGCATCCACGGGGACGGCATCGACGGTGACGCCGGCAGGGTCCCCGGGGACGACATCGACGGTGACGCCGGCGGCGTCCACCGGGACGGCGTCGACGGCGACGGTGACGGCCTCGACCCGGACCGCATCGACGGCGTCGGCGTCGACCGGGACGGCGTCGACCGGGACGGCGTCGACCGGGACGGCGACCGGGGTGTCGTCGGGTGCGGCGGCGGCCGGTGCGGGGGCCGGCGGAAGGGCCGGTTCCCGTGCGGCCGGGGCGAGCGTGCCCGGCGCTCCCGGCGCCAGCAGGTCCGCGCGGGCCGCGGCGAGGTCCGGCCGGGCGTCCACCGCGTGCGCCGACTTCAGGCCCGCGACGATCGCCGCGGTGATCTCCTCCGCGTAGCAGCCGTCGGGGTCGTAGTCGGGGTCGAAGACGGTGATCTCCACGCCCAGGCAGTGCGGCGACTCCACCAGGCCGGCCAGCAGCAGCTCCAGCTCGGGGAAGGCGATGCCGCCCGGCTCCGGGGCGTCCACGGCCGGCATGACCGCCGGGTCCAGCACGTCGACGTCGAGATGCACCCAGTAGCCCGCGCAGTCCACGAGCTGTTCCCGGGCCCATTGCGCGCTGCGGGCCGCGCCCTCCACGCGCAGGGTCGGCACCGGGCGGGTCACGATGCCGGCCGCCTGCAGGTCGAGGCGGTACTCGTCCTGGGCGCGGATGCCCATCACCACCACGTCGATGTCGCGGTAGTACGGCCGCCGTCCCTCTATCGCCGCCAGGTCGGCCTGGCCCCGGCCGGTGACCAGGGCGAGATCCTCGCCGGCGGCCGCGCCGACGTACGAGGCGTTGCCGGGGTGGCGGAAGTCGGAGTGGCCGTCGACGAAGACCAGCCCGATGCGGCCGCCGACGGCCTCGCCGAGGCGGTGCATGGCCAGCGCCGAGCCGAGCACGATGGAGCAGTCGCCGCCCAGCACCACCGGGAACTCGCCCTCGTCGATGATCTCGCCGATGCGGTCGGCGAGGCGCCGGGAGTAGAGCGCGATCTCGGGGGCGTGGCAGACGCCGTCGCCCGGCCGCCAGTCGCCGGGGTCGTAGCGCGGCGGCGTCAGGCAGCCGGCGTCGCGGGCGTGCAGCCGGCGCAGCAGACCGTGGTCGCGAAGGGCTCCAGGTGCCTTGGCGCAGCCCGGCACCGACGTCGCGGTCGGCGGGCGCAGTCCGAGATTGGACGGTGCGTCGAGCACGGCGATGCGGCGCATGGAGCCCCCCGTACCTGGCTAGAAGAGCGCGCGGGCTAGAGCACGGCGGGCACTCGCGACCGCCGGGTCGTCCGGCCCGGCGACGGCGAACAGGGACAGCAGATGCTTGCGTACGGCGTCGCGATCGTCGCCCGTGGACCGCTTGACGGCGGCGACCAGGCGCTCGTAGGCCTCGGGCGCCTGTCCGCTGAGGACCTCGATGTCGGCGGCGAGCCGCTGCGCCTCGAGGTCGTCGGGGTCCGCCGCGGCCCGGGCCAGCACGCTCGCCGCGTCCGCGCCGGCGACCCGGCGGTAGAGCTCGACCTGGGCGAGGCCGGACTCGGCCGCGCGGTCCTGCGGCGACTCGGCGAGGATCTTCTTGTACGCCGCCTCGGCCGCGTCCAGGTCGCCGCTCATCAGGGCGTCGTCTGCCGCGTCCATCCGCGGGTCCTCGGGCGGGGCGACCTCGACCCCGCCGGCCTTGAGCACGGCGTCCACGTAGCGGCGGACCTCCACCTCGGGCAGCACGCCGGTGAAGCCCTCCACGAGCTGCCCGCCGACCAGCGCGACCACCATCGGGATGCCCTGCACCCGCAGCGCCTGGGCGAGCCGCGGGTTGGCGTCCACGTCGACCTTGCCGAGCACCCAGCTGCCGCCGCCCTCGGCGGCGAGCTTCTCCAGGACCGGGGAGAGCTGCTTGCACGGCTCGCACCAGTCGGCCCAGAAGTCGAGGATGACCGGGGTGGTCATGGACAGCTGGAGCACGGTCGTCTGGAAGTTCGCTTCGGTCACGTCGATCACCGCGGCGGCCGGCCCGCCGGGGCCGGTGGGCGCCGGCGACGCGGCGGGCCCGGCGGATGCCGCGCCGGCGCCGGCCGGGCCGGAGGGCGCGGGCTTGCTCGCCGGCCGCAGCGCGCCGAGGTCGACCGCGCCGCGGGTGAAGATCGACGGAGTGGTCCGTGGGTCGC
Organism: Couchioplanes azureus; assembly: GCF_014648355.1. Classification (GTDB taxonomy): domain Bacteria; phylum Actinomycetota; class Actinomycetes; order Mycobacteriales; family Micromonosporaceae; genus Actinoplanes; species Actinoplanes azureus. Next base: position 168,489 of record NZ_BMQY01000001.1, on the reverse strand, counting down.
TCATGGTTACCTAGTCTCGCACGCACCCACCGCCGGCCGCCGCGCCGCCGGGCAGGCGATATCGGACGTCACACCGACTTGTCCATCAGAAGCGGGCGGGTTCCCGGTAGATCCCCCACTCGTCCTTGAGCACGCCGCAGATCTCGCCGAGGGTGGCCTCCGCGCGGGCCGCGTCGAGCATCGCGGGGATCATGTTGTCGCCGGTGCGGGAGACCTCGACCAGCCGGGTCAGCGCCTGCTGGACCCGTACCGGATCGCGGCCGGCCTTGCGGGCACCCAGCTCGCGCTTCTGCTCGATCTCGACCTCGTGCGAGACGCGGAGGATCTCGAGGTCCTTCGCGACCGTGCCGGTGTGCACGTTGACGCCGACGATCTTCTTCTCGTTCTTCTCCAGGGCCTGCTGGTAGACGAACGCCGCCTCCGCGATGTTCGCGGTGAACCAGCCGTCCTCGATGCCGCGCAGGATGCCGGAGGTCATCGTGCCGTCGTGGCCGAGCTCGCGGATGCGGGCGAAGATCTCCTCCGCCTCGGCCTCGATCCGGTCGGTGAGCGCCTCGACGTACCAGGAGCCGCCCAGCGGGTCGGCCACATTGGTCACCCCGGTCTCCTCCATCAGCACCTGCTGGGTGCGCAGGGCGATCTCGGCGGACTCGTCGGTCGGCAGCGCGAGTGTCTCGTCCAGGGCGTTGGTGTGCAGCGAGTTGGTGCCGCCGAGGACCGCGGCGAGGGCCTCGACGGCCGTCCGCACGACGTTGTTGACCGGCTGCTGCGCGGTGAGCGAGACGCCGGCGGTCTGCGTGTGGAACTTCAGCCAGAGCGCCTTCTCGCTGGTGGCGCCGTACTCGTCGCGCAGGTGCCGGGCCCAGATGCGGCGGGCGGCGCGGAACTTGGCGATCTCCTCGAAGAAGTCGACGTGGGCGTCGAAGAAGAAGCTCAGGCCGGGCGCGAACTGGTTGACGTCGAGCCCGCGGCTCAGGCCCAGCTCGACGTAGCCGAAGCCGTCGGCGAGCGTGTAGGCCAGCTCCTGCGCGGCGGTCGCCCCGGCCTCACGGATGTGGTAGCCGGACACCGACAGCGGCTTGTACTTGGGGATCTCGCGCGCGCAGTACTCCATCAGGTCGCCGATGAGCCGCAGGTGCGGCTCGGGCGCGAAGAGCCACTCCTTCTGCGCGATGTACTCCTTGAAGATGTCCGTCTGCAGCGTGCCGTCGAGCTTGCTCAGGTCGGCGCCCTGGCGCTCGGCCGCGACGAGGTACATGCAGAAGACCGGGACGGCCGGGCCGGAGATCGTCATGCTGGTCGTGACGTCCTGCAGCTCGATGCCGTCGAACAGCACGTCCATGTCGGCCGCCGAGTCGATGGCGACGCCGCAGTGGCCGACCTCGCCGAGCGACTGCGGGTCGTCGGAGTCGCGGCCCATCAGGGTGGGCATGTCGAACGCGACGCTGAGCCCGCCGCCCCCGGCGGCCAGGATCATCTTGTAGCGCTCGTTGGTCTGCTGGGCGTTGCCGAACCCCGCGAACTGGCGGATGGTCCAGGTCCGTCCGCGATATCCGGTCGGATAGAGACCCCGGGTGTACGGGAACTCGCCCGGCCACCCGATCCGCTCGAACCCGTCGACGGTGTCACCGGGGGCGGGACCGTAGACCGGGTCCAGGCTCACCCCGGAGAGCGTGGTGAAGTCGGCGTCCCGTTTGCGGGCGTCGTCGTAGCGCTTCTGCCAGCGCTCGCGACCGGCGGCGATGTCGGCTGCGTCCATGGCGCACATCGTATGCGCAATGCTGAACGATCGCTAAGGCCGGACGGCTGATCTACCCTGCCATACGTGAAGATCCTGCGGATAGTGAGCGTCATCGCCGTCGTCGCCGGGGTGACGCTGAACGCCTCCGGCCCCCAGACCCTGACCGGAATGCTCCCCTATTTCACGAACCAGAGCAATATCGCGTACGCGCTCGTCGCCGCCTGGACCCTGGCCGGGAATCGCGTCGCGCCGACCGTGCTCAAGGGCGCCGTCACCCTGTACGTGGCGATCACCGGACTCGTCTACCACCTCGTGCTGGCCAACCCGGCGAGCGGCTTCGCGAACGCCCCGTACGACCGCACGCCCGCCGAGGCCGTCGGCAACCAGCTGCTGCACACCGTGGTCCCGCTGCTGGCGGTCCTGGACTGGCTGATCTTCGACGAGCGCCGGCGGTTCAAGCTGCGGTACGCCGCCTACTGGCTCGCCTTCCCGCTGGGCTACCTGGTCTTCGCGCTGATCCGGGGGCTGGTCACCCACACCTATCCGTACCCGTTCATCGACGTGAACGACCTCGGCTACGGCGGGGTGGCGCTCAGCACGGTGTTCTTCGCGGTGGTGTTCTGGCTGCTGGGCCTCGCGTTCGTCGGCATCGACCGGCTCGCCGTCGGCTCCCGTGCCCGCCGGGCGGCCCCGGCCGGCGGGGACCTGCCTACCTGATGCCGTTCTTCGCGCAGAACGCGGCGAACCGGCCCGCACAGACCGCCGACCTCTCCACGAAGCCGTCCCGGATGACGGAGCCGACGTCCTCGGCGAAGATCGGCCGCGGCTCCAGCAGCTTGGCCGGGATGTAGGCGCCGGACTCCGGGTCCTTCACCGCCGACCCCGCCAGGTTCGGCTTCTGGCCCTTGAACAGCTGGATCGCGAGGTCGGCCGCCGCGTCGGCCTCCTGCTCGATCGGCTTGTAGACCGTCATGCACTGGTCGCCGGCGAGGATGTTCTGCAGACCCTGGACGGTCGCGTCCTGGCCGGTGACCGGGACCCTGCCGTTCATCCCGTCCTGCTTCAGCACGGAGATCGCCGCGTTGCCCAGGCCGTCGTTGGCCGCCAGCACACCGCGGATCTTCTTGCCGGTCCGGAACCACATCTCGCGGAAGACGATCTCGGCCATGTGGGTGTCCCAGTCGTCGATCGACTGGTCCGGGCCCTTGAGGTAGGTGCCGCTGTCGTACCGCGGCTGCAGCACCGACTCGTAGCCCTCCTTGAACTGGGTGGCGTTGTGGTCGGTGGGCGAACCGTTGAGGTCGGCCACCATCGGGACCCGGGCGCCCTGCTCCGTCAGGCACCGCACGAGTCCCTTGCCCTGCATCTCGCCGACCGCGACGTTGTCGAAGCTGACGTAGTAGTCGGCGCCGCCGTTGAGGGTCAGCCGGTCGTAGTCGATGGTCTTGATGCCCCGGGCCCGGGCCTTGTCGAGCACGGCCTTGCCGCTGACCGAGTCCAGGTTGACGATCATCAACACCCGCACGCCGCCCGCGATCATGCTGTCGGCGATGCGCTGGAAGTGCGCCTTGTCGCCCTGGGCGTTCTGGATGTCCACGGGCACGCCCGCCTCGGCGAACGCCGCCTTCAGCAGCTTGGGATCGTCGGTGCCCCACCGTTGCGAGGTCGTGGTGTCGGGCAGGATCACGCCGACCTTGCCCGCGCCCGCGGCGCGGTTGCCGCTGCCGCCGGACGCCGCGCCGTCAGCCTTCCCGTCCGTGCAGGCGGACACGCCGGAGAGGGCGAGCAGGCCGGCCGCGGCAAGAGCGGGCAGTTTCGTACGCATGGCGTCCTTCCTCCCGGGTCAGAGGGCGGCAAGGCTACCAGCCATCACCGCTGCGTGACCCTGGAGGTACCGGCGTTCGTCGATTTCCCTACCCGCGCTCGGTGTCCAGGAGCGCGCGGTGCCGGTCCTTGACCGCGTACATCGCCATGTCGGCCTCGTGCAGCAGGCTGTCCGGGTCGTGCACGCCGTGCCGCCCGGTGGCCATGCCGATGCTCGCCCGCAGCGGCACGACGGCCGCGCCGATCCGGACCTCCCCGCTCAACGCCTGCGCCAGCAGGCCGGCGAGCTCGTCGCGCCGGTCGGCGGACAGGCCCTCCACGAGGACGGCGAACTCGTCACCGCCCAGCCGCGCGACCGTGTCGCCGTCGCGGACGCAGGCCCGCAGCCGCCGTCCCACCTCGATCAGCAACTGGTCGCCGGCGGCGTGCCCGTACGCGTCGTTGACCGGCTTGAACTCGTCGAGGTCGATGAGGAAGACGGTCGCCGGGCCGGCGGCGAGGGCGTCGTGCAGGCGCCGCATGAACAGGCCGCGGTTGGCGAGCCGGGTCAGTCCGTCGTAGAACGCGAGCTCGGTGAGCTGGGCGGCGAGCTCGTCGCGCTCGCGCAGCAGCTCGGCGATGTGCCGGAAGGCGGCCACCTGCCGGCCGACGACCAGCGTCGTGGTCACCATGGCGCCGGTGGCGACCACCCAGGTCCGGGTGTCCAGCCCGTGCAGCGCCAGCACCACGGCGGTCAGCGACCAGACCGCCCCCATCGCGCCGTACGGCAACAGGCTGTACGGGCGTACCGCCTCCCGCGCGGCGACCGGGGCCGCGGCGCGGATGCGGCGTTCCTGCACCCGGACGGCGATCGCGAGCAGGCCGCTCGTCAGCACGTTGGCCGCCAGCAGCCACGACTGCGTGGGCGGCTGCGCGTACATGGAGAGGGGAACCGCCTGCAGTATCGCCTGCAGCGTGGCGGCGACGCCGCCGAGGATGCCGGCCGAGCGGGTGAACGGCGACTGGCCGCCCAGCGTGACCTTGACGACGGCGAAGATCACCACGAGGAAGAGGCCGGGCTGGACCAGCAGCGTCAGCGAGGTCCGGGTGATCCACCCGAGGTCCCGGGATCCGGGCGGCAGCTCGGCGAGCCACAGTCCGAAGGTCAGTGCGGCCGCCATCACCGTGGCGACGTCGATGCGGAGCCGGAACGTCTCCGCCGCGCTCAGGTCGCCGAGCGGGTGGCGCAGCATCCCGACCACGACGAGCCCCATCGCGACGGCGAGGGAGCCGATCTGTGCGCCGGTCCCGGTCGAGGCGACCGGCGCCAGCGGGTTGCCGACGACCGTCACGAGCTGCGCCAGGGTGCCGCCGACCAGCACGACGCCGGCGACCGTGAACAGCCGCCACATGCTCTGCCGGGCGCGGGCCCGCGCCGCCTCGGGGCGACCGGCGCCCGCCGCCGGACCGGCGAGCCGCGCGACGCGCCACGACGACCGCACGAAGCTGCCGAAGACCACGGCGAGGATCAGCCAGAAGACCGTCACCTGGACGGCGACCGGGACCAGCCCCGGCCAGGCGCCCAGCATGGCACCGAGGATCACCAGGACGAGGCCCGCGAGCACGGGGTCGGCGCGCCACCTCGGCTGCGCTGCCCACTGTCGGCCCATGGGTACCCTCTTCCGGTCCACTGCCCGCCGGGGTGGGCGAGAGTGTGGCTCCTCCCATCGGCCACCGGGGCACGAACTTGAGGAACTCGAACCGGTTGATGCGCGAGGATCCGGGCGGTGGGTCGGCGCCGGGGCCGCGGTGGGTCAGCGGCGGTCGCCGAGCTCGGCGAGGAGGGCCTCGGCCGCCGCGTACGGGTCGATCGCGCCGTCGGCCACCTGGGCCGCGAGCTTGGCGAGCGCCGTACCCTCGTGCAGGGAGCCCATGCGGGCCCGCAGCGTGCCCAGGGCGATCGCCTCGACCTCGACGGCGGCCCGCTTCTCGTGCGCGGCGCGCAGCGAGCCGCTCTTCTCGAGCCACTCGCGGTGCTTCGCGATGGCCGCGACCACGTCGTCGATGCCCTCGCCCTTGACCGCGGTGGCGCGCACGACCTGCGGGCGCCAGTCGCCCGGGCCGCGCTCACCGAGGCCGAGCATGCCCTGGATGTCGCGGTAGGTCGCGTCGGCGCCCGGCCGGTCCGCCTTGTTGACCACGAAGACGTCGGCGATCTCCAGGATGCCGGCCTTGACCGCCTGGATGGCGTCGCCCATGCCCGGGGCCAGCAGCACCAGGGTGGTGTCGGCCAGCGAGGCGATCTCCACCTCGGCCTGGCCGACCCCGACCGTCTCGACGAGCACCACGTCGCAGCCCGCGCCCTCGAGCACGCGGACCGCCTGCGGTGTGGCCGCGGCCAGCCCGCCGAGCTGGCCCCGGCTGGACATCGAGCGGATGTAGACGCCCGGGTCCGTGGTGTGCTCCTGCATGCGCACCCGGTCGCCGAGGATCGCTCCGCCGGTGAACGGGCTGGAGGGGTCGACGGCCAGCACGCCCACCCGGTGCCCGGCCCGGCGCAGGGCGCGGACCAGCTCGTTGGTGGTGGTGGACTTGCCCACGCCGGGGGAGCCCGTGAGGCCGACGACCTGGGCGCGGCCGGCGTAGGGAGCCAGCGCCGCGGCGACCTCGGCCAGCCGGGGGTCGCCGTTCTCGACCATGCTGATCAGCCGCGCGACGGACCGCGGGTCACCGTCGCGGGCCCGGGCGACCAGCGTGGGGACGTCCTTGAGGCGTTTCGCGCCGCCGGCCGGGGAGGCCGCGGTCACCGCGGCCTCGCCGCCGCCGCCACTCATGCCGCCGAGGGTACCTTGATGATCAGGGCGTCGCCCTGGCCGCCGCCGCCGCACAGGCCCGCCGCGCCGGTGCCGCCGCCGCGGCGCTTGAGCTCCAGCGCCAGGGTCAGCACGAGCCGCGCGCCGGACATGCCGATCGGGTGGCCCAGCGCGATGGCGCCGCCGTTGACGTTGACGATCTCCTCGCCGACCCCCAGCTCGCGCATCGAGTGGATGACGACCTGGGCGAACGCCTCGTTCATCTCGATGAGGTCGAGGTCGGCGACGGTCATCCCGGCCTTGCCGAGGGCGTGCTTGATGGCGTTCGCCGGCTGGGCCTGCAGCGAGCTGTCCGGGCCGGCGACGTTGCCGTGCGCGGTGATCTCGGCGAGCCAGGTGAGGCCCAGCTCCTCGGCCTTGGCCTTGCTCATCACGACGACCGCGGCGGCGCCGTCGGAGATCGGGGAGGCGCTGCCCGCGGTGATCGTGCCGTCCTTGGCGAAGGCCGGGCGCAGGCCGCTCAGCGACTCGGCGGTGGCGTCGGGGCGTACGCCCTCGTCGGTGTCGACCACGACGTCGACGCCGCGCTGTCCGGTCTTGACCGGCACGATCTCCTCGGCGAAGTGGCCGTTCTTCTGGGCCGTGGCCGCGCGCTGGTGGCTGAGCGCGGCGAAGGCGTCCTGCTCGGCCCGGGTGATGTTCAGTTCCTTGCCGCTGCGCTCGGTCGACTCGCCCATGGAGATGCCGTCCCACGGGTCCATCAGGCCGTCGTAGGCGGTGTGGTCGCGGACCAGGATGTCGCCGTACTTCTTGCCCTGGCGCTGGCCCATGAGCAGGTGCGGCGCGTTGGTCATGGACTCCATGCCGCCGGCCACCACGATGTCGAACTCGCCGGCCCGGATGAGCTGGTCGGCCAGCGCGATGGCGTCGATGCCGGAGAGGCACACCTTGTTGACGGTCACGGCCGGGGTCGTCATCGGGATGCCCGCGGCCACCGCGGCCTGCCGCGCGGTGATCTGCCCGGTGCCCGCCTGCAGCACCTGGCCCATGATCACGTACTGCACCTGCTCCGGGCTCACCCCGGCGCGCTCCAGCGCGCCGGCGATCGCATAGCCGCCCAGGGTGGTGGCCGGAACGTTCTTGAGGTTTCCGAGGAGGCGGCCCATGGGGGTACGGGCGCCGCTGACGATCACCGAACTGGTCACGGAAGCTCCGCTTTCGGGTGGCTTTGTGGATAGCTACGACGGGGTGGAGCAGGGACGCGGCGGCGCCCCTCGGGGGACCGGCCGCGACGCCTGAACGATGGTTAGGTCAGACTAGCCCGATGAGCCTTTCGTCACCCAGCGGGGACAGCAGCGACAATGTCACACTCTCCGGCATGGGCTCCCTACCGGCCGTCGGCATCCTGCGTATCGATCACGTCGGCATCGCCGTGGCGGATCTCGACGAGGCGATCACCTTCTACGAGCAGACCTTCGGGCTGCGCTGCGTGCACCAGGAGACGAACGAAGAGCAGGGCGTACGCGAGGCGATGGTGGCCGCCGACGCGGACGGCACCGGCGCGCGCATTCAGCTGCTCGCCCCGCTGCGGCCCGACTCGGCGATCGCCAAGTTCCTCGACCGCGCCGGGCCGGGGCTGCAGCAGCTGGCCTACACGGTGCGCGACGTCGAGGCGGCGAGCGCCGCGCTGCGCGCCCGGGGGCTCCGCCTGCTCTACGACGAGCCGAAGCGGGGGACGGCCGGCTCCCGGATCAACTTCGTGCACCCGAAGGATGCCGGCGGGGTGCTCGTGGAGCTCGTGGAGCCTGCCTGATTCGTCAGTCTTCAGGGTGAAACGTCCTGACGACGCCGCCGCGGGCTGGCAGGATCGTCGGCATCGAGGAGCGCCGCCGGGACCCGCTGTGGGACGATCTTTCTTTTTCCCGCTGCACAGCAGGTAGCGGCGCGGCAACGCTCTGCGGGGGTCCTCCGAACGGCGCCGCCCGAATGGCCCATCGGGCCCCCGCGCGGCCGGTCAGAAGGCGATCTCGGGCCGGATTACCCGGCCCGTACGGTCTTGCGTATCCCCCTGGGGGGTCTGCCAGTATGTCGCAATGCCCCAGCAGCCGGATGCCAACCTCGCGTTCTTCGAAACCGCAAATTCGCAGCACGACTTCACGGTTGTCCTGCGTGGATACGACCGCGGGCAGGTGGATGCCCACCTAGGCCGGCTGGTCGCCGCCCTGAACCAGTCCGAGCAGGCCCGCGGCGAGGCCGAGCAGCGGATGAACGACGCGCAGCGCCGCCTGCGGCAGGCGGAGCAGCGCCTGAACGCCCTCGAGCAGAAACTCGCGGACAGTAACAAGCTGCTCGAGGAGAACAATCGGCCGACGCTCTCCGGGCTGGGCACCCGGGTCGAGCAGATCCTGCGGTTGGCCGAGGAGCAGGCGAACGACCACCGCAGCGAGGCCAAGCGAGAGTCCGAGGGCATCCTCTCCGCGGCCCGGCTGGAAGCGCGCGAGATCACGGACAAGGCTCGCGCCGAGGCCGCCGCCATGAAGGCGACCGCCGAGCGCGAGGCGGGGCAGGTCCGGACGCACGCGGAACGCGAAGCCGCCGAGGCCCGGGTGCAGGCCCGGCGCGAGGCCGACACGCTGCGCTCCGACGCCGACCGCGAGACCAAGCAGCTGCGTACGGTCACCGCCCACGAGGTCGCCGAGCTGAAGTCGACCGTCGAGCGGGAGGTGGCCTCGCTGCGGGCCACGGCCGAGCGCGAGATCACCCAGCTGCGCGCCAAGGCGGCCCGGGAGGCCGAGGAGAAGCGCGCCGAGGCCACCAAGCTGCTGACCGACTCGCGCGACAAGCGCGACAAGGACCTGCAGGCGCTGGCCCTGGAGATCGCCGAGCGCCGGGAGAAGGCGGAGCGCGAGGAGTCCGAGCGGCACGCCGCCCAGGTCAACGCCACCCAGCGGATGGTCGCCGAGGCCGAGGAGCGCGCCCGCGCCGCCGAGGACCGCGCCAAGGAGATCGAGCAGCGCGCCGAGTCGCGCCGCGTCGAGTCCGAGCGCACCGCGGTCGAGACGGTCGAGAAGGCCCGCGCTCTCGCCGACAAGACGGTCAGCGAGGCGCGCAGCGAGTCGCAGCGCCTGCTGAGCGAGGCGCGGCAGGAGGCCGAGCTCACCACGCAGGCCGCCAAGCGGGAGGTCGAGGACCTCACCCGGCAGAAGGACGCCGTCACCAACCAGCTCGGCCAGATGCTCTCCGGCCTGTCCGGCCTGGTGCCCACCGTCGGTGCCGCCGCCAAGGCCGCGGAGACCGTGCAGAAGGCCGAGGGAGCCCAGAAGGGCGAGGCCGCCAAGCCGGAGGCACCCGCCCAGCGGGCCGCCGGCGGGGACGCCGAGGCGGGCAAGACCGGGGCGGCCGCGAAGACGAGCTGAGTATTTTCGCCACTCGGTGTCCGGTTGCGCCACCCAGGCGGGTGCGCAACGGTTAGAGAACCGGGCCGGCTTTGCGAGACCTGTGTGCGGGGCCGTACCGGGAGTTCCCGGTGCGGCCCTTGACGTTTCTTGCAGGCAGCTCGATACCAGACAACTGCGACTAAGCGCACAGTCCTGGTAGGCCGGTGTGTATCCACACGTCCCGGGACGATGCGTATGTGAGGATGGACGACATGTCGCACGGCGGGGAAATCTTCGGTCTCGGTGGAGAGACGCCACCGGAGCCCAGCTTCGAGACCGCCCTGCGGGGTTACGAGAAGAAACAGGTCGAGCGCTACGTCGCCCGCGCCGAGACCGAGATCGCCACGCTGATCAGCGAGCGGGACGGCGCGCAACTGCAGAACCAGGCGCTGATGGGCCAGCTCGACCGGCTCCAGCAGGAGCTGGCCCAGGCGCGCCGCCAGCCCGGCGTCGGCGCCGAGGTGTCGTTCCGCCACCTCGGCCCCAAGGTGGAGGAGATCCTCGCCAAGGCCGAGGAGGTCGCGGCGGACATCAAGAACTCCGCCACCGACGACATCGCCGCCCGCCTGGCCGAGGCCGAGCGCATCCGCGCCGAGGCCGAGGCGCACGCGCACGACGGCATCCGGGACTTCGAGATCGCCCTCGCCGCCCGCCGGGCCGACGAGGAGAAGGCCGACGCCGCCCGCCGGGCCGCCGCGGAGAAGGCGCTCGCCGCCAGCCGCCAGTCCGCCGAGCAGATGCGCGCCGAGGCCGAGGCGACGCTGACCCGCGCCCGCGCCGAGGCCCAGCAGCTCACCGAGCGCACGGCGCAGGAGGCCCAGCGGGTCCGCGCCGAGGCGGACGGCTACGCCAAGTCCACCCGCCTGCAGGCCGAGCAGGAGATCAAGGCCCTGCGCGACCAGGCCCAGCAGGAGATCGCCAAGCAGCGCGCCGACGCCGACCGCGAGCACGCCGAGCTGAAGGCCAAGGTCGAGCGCGAGGTGGGCCAGCGCCGCCAGGAGGTCGTGCAGGAGCTCGGCCAGATGCGCACCGCCGTCGAGAAGCAGTGCGCCGACCTGCGCAGCGAGGCGGACAAGTACGCCGAAGAGGTCCTGCGCCGCTCCGACGAGCAGGCCACCGCCGTCCGCAAGGAGATCGCGTCGCAGCAGGACAAGATCGCCGCGGCCGGCCGGGACCTGGAGGCGGCGCGGGCCAAGGTCACCCAGTCGGAGCGCAAGGCCACCGAGGCCGCCGAGCGCCGCAAGGTCGCCGAACGCGAGGCCGAGCGGGTGCAGCAGCGCCTCGCCGAGGTCACGCGCGAGCTCGAGGCGGAGCTGACGAAGGTCGCGGAGGCCAAGCGCGCGGGCGAGGCCGCCGAGCGCCACGCCGCCGACGTCCGCCGCCAGGTGCAGAAGGAAGCCAAGCGGGTGGCGGAGCTGGCCGCGGCGGCGGTCCTCGCGGCGGCGGCCGCGCCGGAGGACGACACCGACGACACCGGCGACGCGGCCGCTCCGGGCTCGCAGGGGTCCGGTTCGCCCGCCGCCACGGCGAGCCCGGCCCCGGCGGCGGGGGGCGCCAGCGGCACGGCGCCGGGCACCGCGGCCGCCGGCGCGGCGGCCGCGGCCACCGGCTCGGCGCCGGTCACGGGGACCGCCCCGGTCGCATCCCAGCCCGCGGCGGCGGCGACGCCGGCCGGGCCGCAGCCGCCGGACCTGCCGCCCGCGCCCGGCGCGGTGGCGAGCCCCGGCAAGATCACCGCGTCGGCCAAGGTGACCTCCCGCCCGAGCGCGAGCCGGGTCGGCGTCGACGCGGACTGACCGGCGGTGGGCCGACCAGGGTTGTCGGCGGTGGTGCCCGGCCGCGGCGGCGGGCGGCGCGCTACTCGGCGGCCGGTCCGGGTACGGGGACGTCCGCGAAGGCGGCCACGGTGCGGTCCGCGTACGCGTTCATGTCCCCGGATTCCATCGGCCCGTCCCACTCGCGCGGCAGCGGCACGCCGACCTGCGGGGCGACCCGGCGCACGATCTCGTCGAGGACCGTCTCGGCGTCGCCGACCCACAGGTGCTTGGCGCCGGGCACGCCGACCACCTCGGCCTGCGGGATCGCCCGGAACCGCTCGACCGCGGCATCCGGGCGCAGGTAGTCGTCGAACTCCGGGACCAGCGCCGTCACCGGCTTGCCGGCCTCCGCCCAGGCGGCCAGGTGCTCGGGGCCGGAGAAGCGCAGCGGCGGCGACAGCAGGATGGCGCCCGAGACGACCGGGTCGAGGCCGTGCATCAGCGTCAGGTCGGTGCCGAAGGACCAGCCGAGCAGCCAGACGTGCGGCAGGTCGTGGAACTCCGCGTACTCGATGGCGGCCGCCACGTCGTACTTCTCGTCGACCGCCGCGGAGAACGTGCCCTCGCTCGTGCCGCGGACGCTGGAGGTGCCGCGGGTGTTGAAGCGCAGCACCGCGATGCCGGCCAGGGCGGGCAGGCGCCAGGCCGCCTTGCGGAAGACGTGGCTGTCCATCATGCCGCCGTGGGTGGGCAGCGGGTGCAGGCACACCAGGGTGGCGACCGGGTCGCGGTCGAGCGGCCGGGCCAGCTCGCCGACGAGGGTCAGCCCGTCGGCGGTGTGCAGTTCGATGTCCTCCCGGCGGGCCGGCAGGACGGAGTTCGCGCGGATCTGCTTGGTCACGTCCTTGATCTTTCCCCAGGAACGGCAGGTCACCCGTAGCGGGGCGCGTTGCGGGAGCGTTCCACCGCCGGGCCGCGCCGGTCGCGGGCGCGCCAGCAGCCGGTGTGCCAGTGCCGGCGGTCCGACGCGTCGCCGCGGTCGTCGGCCGGCCAGGCCACGACGTGCGCCACCCCCGGCGGGATGTCCTGCACGCAGCCCGGGCACCGGTACGTCTTCACGGCGGCACCGCCGAAGACCGACCGCACCATCCACTCGCCGTCCTGGTACTGCTGGACGCCCTCCACGCCCCGGCGGACGCGCTCGTCCGGGACGAGGCGCAACTCGTCACGGCGGGGGCGATTCCGGCGGGGACTCATGATTATCAAGCGTACGTGGGAGCCCCGGGACCCCGAACGCGACATAGACTCGCGTCATGACGGCTACCCGTACTCCCGGAGTCCCTGTGGTCGAGGACGGCGTCCTCATCTCGACCAGTCCTGCGACCGGGGCGGAGGCGGGGCGCGTGCCCGTCGCCGACGCCGCCGCCGTCACCGCCGCCGTGGAGCGCGCCCGCGCGGCCGGCGCGTGGTGGGCCGGCCTGGGCTTCGAGGAGCGCAAGACCCGGATGCTGAGGTGGCGCGCCCTGCTGGCCGAGCGGCTGGAGGAGCTGGCCGCGCTCACCCACACCGAGACCGGCAAGCCCGTCGCCGACGCCATCGTCGAGGCCAGCGCCGCGATCGAGCACACCGACTGGGCCGCCCGCCACGCCCGCCGCGTGCTCGGCCCGCGCCGGACGCGGTCCCGGCTGCTGCTCGCCGAGCACGCCGGCCACCTGGAGTACCAGCCGTACGGCGTGATCGGCGTCATCGGCCCCTGGAACTACCCGATCCTCACCCCGCTGGGCCCGATCTCCGGCGCCCTCGCCGCCGGCAACGCCGTGGTCCTCAAGCCCAGCGAGTACACCCCCGTGGTCGGCCAGTGGCTGGTCGACACCTTCGCGGAGGTGGTGCCCGAGCAGCCCGTCCTGCAGGCCGTGCACGGGCTCGGCGACGTCGGCGCCCTGCTGTGCCGCTCCGGCGTCGGCAAGGTCGCCTTCACCGGCTCGACCGCCACCGGCAAGAAGGTCATGGCCGCCTGCGCGGAGACCCTGACGCCGGTCGTCATCGAGGCCGGCGGCAAGGACGCGCTGATCGTCGACGTCGACGCCGACGTGAACGCGGCGGCCGAGGCCGCCGTCTGGGGCGCCATGACCAACGCCGGGCAGACCTGCATCGGCATCGAGCGCGTGTACGCCGTCGCGCCGGTCTACGACGCCTTCGTGGCGGCGGTCGCGGCCAAGGCCGGCAAGCTCACGGTCGGCGAGGACATCGGCCCGATGACCATGCCCGGCCAACTCGACGTGGTCCGCCGGCACATCGACGACGCCCTGAAGAGCGGCGGCCGGGCCGTGGTGGGCGGGGCCGAGGCGGTGCAGCCGCCGCACGTCGCGCCGACCGTGCTGGTCGACGTGCCCGAGGACTCGGCGGCGATCCGCGAGGAGACCTTCGGCCCGACCCTGACGATCACCAAGGTCAGCGATGCGGACGAGGCGGTGCGGCGGGCCAACGCGCTGCCGTACGGTCTCGGCGGCGCCGTCTTCGGCAAGGCCAACGCCATCCGGATCGCCCGCCGGCTGCGCACCGGCATGGTGTCGGTGAACTCGACGCTGAGCTTCGTCGGCATGGCCAACCTGCCGTTCGGCGGCGTGGGCGACTCCGGCTTCGGCCGCATCCACGGCGAGGACGGGCTGCGCGAGTTCGCCGTGCCCAAGGCCATCACCGTGCGCCGGGCGCCGTCGATGCTGCCCGCGATGACCTTCGAACGCACCCCGGCCCAGGTCCAGCGCATCGTCAAGGCCCTCAAGCTGCTCTACGGCCGCCGCCCATAAGGAGGCGTTTGCTACCGTCTGGCCGGTGGATCAGCAACCTGCGATCGCCGTCCGCGGCCTGTCGGTGAGCTACGGCTCGACCCCGGTGCTGGTCGACGTCGAGCTCACCGTGCCGGCCGGCGCCGGAGTCTGCATCACCGGCGAGAACGGCATCGGCAAGTCCACGTTGCTGCGCTGCATCACCAGCCTCCAGCGGCCGGATGCGGGTGAGATCGAGGTCCTCGGCGGCCCGCCCGGGTCCACGCCGGAGTTCTGGCGGGCGGTCGCGACCACGGTCGAGCCGCCCACCTGGTATCCGGGCCTGACCGCCCGCGAGCACGCCGAGCTGGTGTGCCGCGCGCACGGCACGGACCCGGCGCAGGCCGGCGTGGACGAGACGTTCCATCGGTTCGGCATCGGCACCCACGCGGACGCGATGCCGCCGTCGCTGTCGTCCGGCCAGAAGCAGCGGCTCACCCTGGCCCTGGCCCTGCTGCGCCCGAGCCGGCTGCTGGTCCTCGACGAGCCCGAGCAGCGCCTCGATCCCGAGGGCCGGGCGACGGTGGCGGAGCTGCTCGCGGCGTACCGCAAGGACGGCGGCACCATCCTGATGGCGAGCCACGACGACGCCTTCGCCGCCGCGGCCGGCGCCGTGGTCACCGGCATGGCCGATCTGGCCCCGGCATGACGGCGGTCGTCGGGGTCGGGGAGGTCCGCGCGTGGGTGCGGCGCGCCCAGTCGGCACACCGCGGGCGCGGTGAGACGCTCGGCAACGTCTACTTCGCCGTGCTCTTCGTCGCGATCGTCGGCGGGATGCTGCACAAGCAGCTCATGGTCGTCCTCTGGCCCGGCACACCGCGTGCGTCCCTCCTCGCCGCCACCGCGATCGCCGTGGCCCTGACGGGCGGCACCTATCTGCTCCTGCGCCGCCTCGGCCCGCTGGCGCTGAGCCGCCCGGCCGCCTCGTGGCTGCTCACGGCGCCGGTCAGCCGCCGCCGGCTGCTCCTGCCGTCACTGTGGTTCGCGGCCGCCGGCGCGGCCGTCACGGGCGCGCTCGGCGGGTTCGCGATCCTCGGGCACGCCACCGCCCGCCCGGTGCCGGCCGCCGCCACGCTGCTGCCCGCGGTCGGCGCGCTGGCCGGCGTCGCCCTGCTCCTGACGGCTCTGGCCGCGCAGGCGGACCGCTGGTGGTCGGCCCGGTCGGACGATCTCGCCTACCTGCTGCTCGCCGCGGGGCTGGGCGGCCTGGTCGCGGACTCGGCCGGGTTCACGCCCGGCACGGCCCCCGGCTGGCCCGCGACCTCCGTCGTGGCCGGTGCCACGGCGGCCGTCGCGCTGGTCGTCGCGGTGCTGCTGCTCGTCGCCGTACGCGGCCTCGCCCGTACGCCCAACGACCGCATCCTGGAGGCGTCCCGCACGGCCGGCACGCTCTGGGACTCCGCGTACGGCGTGGAGCCGTCGTTCGTCACCGAGATGGTGGAACGCCGCTACTGGGCCCACCGCAAGCTGAGGTCGGTACGCCTCCCGGCCCGGCTGCCCGTCCTGGTGGCCCAGGACCTGCTGATGGTGCGCCGCCGGCCCCGCCGTCTGCTGTGGCTGGTCGCGGCGACCGCCCTCCCGGCCCTGCTGGGCGGCGCCCCGCCCTGGGCCCTCGCGCTCGCGACCCTCGCCGGTGGCCTCCTCGCCGGCGGCGTGACGGCGGCGGCCGTCCGCACCGACGCGGGCAACCCGTGGATGCTGCGCATGCTGGGTCTGAGCTCCCGAGCGGTGGTGCTGCAACGCCTCTGGGTCCCGGGAGTCCTCGCCGCCGCCTGGTACGCCGCGGCACTCACTCTCCTGCACGCCCTCGACCGCCTGCCGCCGGGGCCGTGGTGGGCGCTGGGCCTCGCCCTCGGCCCGGTCGGCGCGGTGGCCGCGGTCCGCAAGGGCCGCACCGGCTTCGTCGACAACTCCCTGATGCCCCTGGACACCCCGATGGGCTCGGTGGCGACCGGCCCGGTGATCGCGGCGCTCGCGGGCCTCGACGTGCTCCTGCTGGGCCTCCCGACGATCGTCCAGATCGCCCAGCACCACCCCCTGACCTGGACGGGGGTCGTGGTGCAGGCGGCGGTCGGCGCGTTCGGCGCGCGCGCCTACGTCAGCGGCACCACCGCGAAGGACCGCGTCGAGCTCGCGGGCAGCTGAGACCCCGCGGGTTAAGACAACTTGACGTCAGGAGAACTTTACCTCAAGCTGGGCCCATGAGACGACCGCGACGTCGAGAGGGGCGGACGACGGTGATCGACCGTATCGCCCACTGGGCCCTCGACCCCGACGGCGACCTCTACGGCGATGAACGGGAACGGTTGCGCTGGTACGAGGGCACGGCGATCGCCGCTTCCCTCCAGTGGCCCGTCGTGCCACTGGTTTCGGCGGTCATGGTGTGGACTCTCGGGCGACCCGCCGTCGTGCCGCTGGCGGTGGTTCTCGTAGCGAACTACCTGCCGATGCTGATCTCCAACTCCTATGTGCAGCGGCGCCGGGTGGAGACCATGCCGGCGAGGTGGTCTCGCAAGCGCATCGCCGTAACGGCGATGGGCGTGGTGCCCTATCTCCTGTTCGCCGTCGGTGCCGTGTACGCCGTCGTCGACTCCGCCGCCCACGTCGTCGCCCTGATCGCGATCCTCGTCGTCGCAGCGGCCAGCGTTCTCCTGCTGGGCCTCATGACCATCCGGCGCCGCCGTCGCGAGGCCACTGCAGTTCCGGAGGCTGAGTGATGGCGCCCCCTTCCGGCCCGGTGCGGTCGAGCACCCATGACGGCACCGCCGGCGTCCTGATCCGCCGGACCCGCCGGGACGCCGGCCTGACCCAGCAGGACCTGGCGGCGAAGGTCCAGGTCAGCCGACAAACGATCATCGCCATGGAGACCGGGGACTACGCGCCTTCCGTCTACCTGGCGATCAAGATCGCCAGAGTGCTGCGGACGACGGTCGAGCAGCTCTGGGGATCATCGACATCCTGAGCATGCGGTGCCACGGGGGTGACCGAAGCTCAGATGATCGGCAGCTCACTGTGCTGCCTGCCTGCAGCCATCCCGTCTGCCGTCCGCTCGGCTTGCCCGGGTCGATGGCGGGCGGGATGGCTGCTTCCCCGAGGCCGGAGCGCCCGAGCCTCCCGGTGCGGGAGTGATCGGGCAATCAAGCGGTCGGCGCCTGGTGACGGGCGCTCAGAAGGCGCTCCGCAGGGAGCGCAGGAAGGTTTCGGCGATCGGGACCGCTGCTTCCGCGCCGGCGCCGCCCTTCTGCACCAGCACCGCGAACGCGAGGTCGCCCTGCCAGCCGATGAACCAGGCGTGCGTGTCCGCGGAGCCGTTCGCGAACTCGGCCGTGCCCGTCTTGCCGTGCACCGGCTCGCCCGGCACGTCCTTCAGTGCCTCCGCGGTGCCGTCCGTGACGACCTGGCGCATCATCGTCCGCAGCGGCGTGACCGACGACGCCGTGAGCGGCGGTCCGTCCGGCAGCGCGTTCGGCGGGGCCGGGTCCAGCACCAGCCGGGGCTGCCGGAAGCGGCCGCGCGCGACCGCCGCCGTCGCGCCGGCCATCGCGAGCGGGCTCACCGCCGTGGCGCCCTGACCGAAGGAGGCCGCCGCCAGCTCGGTCGGGGTGTCCGCCGGGGAGATCTTTCCGGTGAACGAGTCGGCGCCGAGGTCCCACTTGGCGCCCAGGCCGAGCTTGGCCGCCGCGTCGCGGAGCCCGTCGGCGCCGAGCTTGGGGGCCAGGTTGACGAACGCGGTGTTGCACGACTGGGCGAAGTCCGTCCGGAACGGCACCGAGCCCAGGGCCATGTCGTGCGAGTTCTTGAACTCGCGGCCGTTCACCGTCTTGGTCTTCGGGCAGTCGACGCGGGCGTCGAGGGTGACCGCCTTCTTGTCCAGCAGACCGAGCGCGGACACCATCTTGAAGGTCGAGCCGGCCGGCACCTGGCCGGTCAGGGCGGTGTCGGTGCCGCCGCCGTCGGGCCCGTTCGCCACGGCGACCACCGACGAGTCGCTGATCTTGACCGCGACCAGCGCGCTGGGCTGCTTCACCGTGGCGACGGCCCGGTCGGCGGCGTTCTGGGTACGGGTGTCGAGCGTGGTCCTGACCGGCGCCCCCGCGACGGGCTCGATGCTGTGGAGCTGCGTGTCCTCGACCTTGTCGTCCGGGGTCTTGCGGGCGATCACCACGGACTGCCCCGGGGTGCCGCGCAACCGGGTGTCGTAGCGCTGCTGAAGCCCGCTGTGCCCGACCTGGTCGCCCTGTGCGAGCGTCTCCGGGTTGGCGTCGAGATCCTCCCGGGTGGCCGTGTCGACCGTGCCGAGCGAGGCGCGGGCGAACGCCCGGGTGGGGGCGAGCTCGCGCACGTCCTCGCGGGTGAGCGTGCCTTCGAGGTCGAGGATCCGCTTGCGCACCTTGGCGAAGTCGGCCTGCCGCAGCGTGATCACGTCGACGAACGCGTCCGGCTTGGAGCCCTCGATGCGGGTCTCGAGGTCCTTGCGGTCCAGGCTGACCTTGATCTTCTTCAGCTCGGCGGAGAGGCCGTCCAGCACCTTGTCGCGATCGGTCATCTGCTCGGGGCTGACCCCGACGACGGTGACCGGCCGCTGCGTCACGATCGGTGCGCCGTCGGCGCCGAGGATGTCGGCCCGGTCGGCCGGCCTGCGGCGCAGCTCCAGGCGGTCACCGTCGGTGAGCTCTCCGTGTACGACGGCCGGCTCCCAGACCACCCGCCAGCCGTCGGACCCGGCCTTGGTCAGCCGTACCGTGCTCTGGTAGGACCACGCGGCGCCGCCCGGCAGCGTCCAGTCGAGCTTGATGGGTGCGGACGCGATGTCCCCGGTCTCCTTGGGCTCGCCCTGCTTGGACAGCAGCAGGGAGGACTTCGCCAGGTCGCCGGAGAGGCTCTGGATCGCCGCGTACGCGTCCTTGGCCGAGATCCTGCCGCCGGCCGCCGTCACGAAGCCGACCTTGCTCAGGTCGCCGCCGCGCCAGCCGTCGAGGAACGCGTCGAGCGTCGTGCCCGGGCCGTCCCCACCCGAGCACGCAGCCACCCCGGAAGCCGCCAGCACCAGGCACCCCAGGGCCGCGAGAGCTCGGCGAGCGCGTCCGCTCGGGTGCATGAGGCGCCCCTCCTCGGGTACAGATCGCAGAACGTACGGAACGGTAGCCGCTCACTGACCGTTCCGCTGAGCCGGCCTGCGTGAGATGTATGAATTCGTTGTCGGATCGTGCCTGGAGGGCCCCGGGTGCGCCCAGGCTGTCGGAGCCAGGCTCTAGGCTGTTGCCGACACGTCGAACCCACAATGTCGTGGGTGAGGGGAGCCGTCCGCCATGCCAGTCACCGACGAGGCAGCCACCGAATCCGATCCCGAGCTCGACTTCGGCCCGGGCCCCGGCCTGGCCCTGACGGGCCGGCTGGGCACGTCCGACGACGAGCTCGACGAGCCGCTGCCGAACGCCGAGCGCCTGGTCGCCGACGCCGTGGCCCTCGCGGGTGAGGACCACGCCACCGCGGCCCTCGTGAGCCGCTACTGGCGGTTCGCGCCGGACGAGGAGCTTGTCGGTTACACCGCCGAGGAGATGTTCGCGGCCGCCCGCCGGCACCGCGAGCTCGCCGCCACCCGGCTGCCGGGCGAGCTGAAGCTCGACATCAGCGCCCCCAGCGGGGGCCAGCCGCACACGGTCATCTCGATCGTCACCGACGACATGCCGTTCCTGGTCGACTCGGTGACCGCCCTGCTCACCGCCCACCAGCTGCAGGTGCACCTGCTCGTGCACCCGCTGATCGTGGTCCGCCGGGAGCCGCTCGGCGCGCTGTCGCAGGTCGAGGCGGACGTGGAGCCGGACGACGCGATCGACGGCGACCTGGTCGAGAGCTGGATCCGGGTCGAGATCGACCCGGTGCGCACCGCGGAGGCACGCGAGCAGCTGCACAACGAGGTGCGCCGGATTCTCACCGACGTGCGCGACGCGGTCGAGGACTGGCCGCGGATGCGTCAGCGGGCCCTCGTCATCGCCGACGAGCTGGCCGCCGCGCGCGGGTCGGAGCACAAGCTCCCGGTGCCGGACAAGGACGTCACCGACTCGATCGAGCTGCTCAAGTGGCTCGCCCACGACCACTTCACGTTCCTCGGCTACCGCGAGTACCAGCTCGGCGGCGGCGCGGGCGACGGCGACTACGACGTGCTGACGGCCGTGCCGGGCACCGGCCTGGGCATCCTGCGGGGTGACCAGAGCACGCCGCGCAAGCTGTCGTCGATGGCGCCCGAGGCGCACCAGCGCGCGCTGGAGAAGCGGCTGCTGGTCATCACCAAGGCCAACTCCCGCGCCACCGTGCACCGCTCGGCCTACCTCGACTACATCGGCGTCAAGGTCTTCAACGACCGTGGTGAGGTCTGCGGCGAGCGCCGGTTCCTGGGCCTGTTCTCCAGTTCCGCCTACCGCACCAGCGTCCGCGAGCTGCCGGTGGTGCGCCGCAAGGTCATGGAGGTGCTCGACCGCTCCGGCCTGTCGCCCCGCGGGCACTCGGGCAAGGACCTGCTGCAGATCCTCGAGACCTATCCGCGCGACGAGCTGTTCCAGATCAAGACCGACGACCTCTACGAGGCCGTCATCGGCGTGCTGCGCATGGCCGGCCGCCGCCAGCTGCGGCTCTTCCTGCGCCGCGACGGGTACGGGCGCTTCATCTCCTGCCTGATCTACCTGCCCCGCGACCGCTTCACCATGAGCAACAGGCAGGCGATGCAGGAGATCCTGCTGCGCGAGCTCAACGGCGTCGGGGTCGACTACACCACCCGGGTCACCGAGCGGATGCTCGCCCGCGTGCACTTCATCGTCCGCACCGACCCGACCGACCCGCCGGGCGTGGTGGACCCGAACGCGCTGGCCGAGAAGCTCGCCGACGCGACCCGCATGTGGGACGACGACTTCTCCCTGGTGCTGGAGCGCAAGCTCGGCGAGGAGCCGGCCAAGGAGCTGTTCCAGCGCTACGCGGCCGCGTTCCCCGACAGCTACAAGGACGGTCACACGCCGCACGACGCGGTCCAGGACATCGCCAAGCTGGAGCTGCTGGAGGAGGCCGGCCAGCTCGAGATGCACCTGTACCGCAAGCGACGGGTGACCCGCGAGGGCGCCGCCGAGCCCGACGACCACGACGTGCGGTTCAAGGTCTTCCGCTACGGCGAGCCGATGATGCTCTCGGCGGTGCTGCCGGTGCTGCACTCGCTCGGCGTCCAGGTGGTCGACGAGCGGCCCTACGAGGTGCGCCGCCCCGACGGCACCGTCTACCTCTACGACTTCGGGCTGCTCCCGCCGGCGGCGCACCGCGAGCTGTCCGAGGTGCGCCCGCAGGTGGAGAACGCGTTCGCCGCCGCCTGGCAGAACGAGGCGGAGGTGGACGGCTTCAACGAGCTGGTACTGCGCGCCGGGCTGACCTGGCGGCAGGTCGTGGTGCTCCGGGCATACGCGAAGTATCAGCGGCAGACCGGCGCCGTCTTCTCGCAGCGCTACGTGGAGTCGACCTTCATCGCCTACCCGGAGATCACCCGGCTGCTCGTGCGGCTGTTCGAGGTCCGCTTCGCGCCCAACCTCGAGATGGGGGAGGAGGAGCGTGCCCGCCGCTCGGGTGAGCTGGTCGAGGAGATCACCGGCCTGCTCGACGGGGTGGACAGCCTCGACCAGGACCGGATCCTGCGGTCGTACCTGACGCTCATCCAGGCGACCCTGCGCACCAGCTTCTTCCAGCGCGGCACCGACGGGCGGCCCAAGTCGTACGTCGCGTTCAAGCTGGACCCGCAGGCCATCCCGGACCTGCCGCAGCCCCGGCCCAAGTTCGAGATCTTCGTCTACTCGCCGCGGTTCGAGGGCGTGCACCTGCGCTTCGGCGCGGTGGCGCGCGGCGGTCTGCGCTGGTCCGACCGGCGCGAGGACTTCCGCACGGAGATCCTGGGTCTGGTCAAGGCGCAGATGGTCAAGAACGCGGTGATCGTGCCCGTGGGCGCGAAGGGCGGCTTCGTGCTGAAGCAGAAGCCGGGCGACCGTGACGAGGCCGTCGCGTGCTACCGGCTCTTCATCGGCGCGCTGCTCGACGTCACCGACAACATCCTCAGCGGCAAGATCATCCCGCCGCGGGACGTGGTCCGCCACGACCCCGACGACCCCTACCTGGTGGTGGCGGCCGACAAGGGCACCGCGACCTTCTCCGACATCGCGAACGAGATCTCGGTCGGCAAGGACTTCTGGCTGGGCGACGCGTTCGCCTCCGGTGGGTCGGCGGGCTACGACCACAAGAAGATGGGCATCACCGCGCGCGGTGCCTGGGAGTCGGTCAAGAAGCACTTCCGTGACCTCGGCACCGACACCCAGACGCAGGACTTCACCGTGGTCGGCGTGGGCGACATGTCCGGCGACGTCTTCGGCAACGGCATGCTGCTCAGCGAGCACATCCGGCTGGTGGCGGCGTTCGACCACCGGCACATCTTCCTCGACCCGGAGCCGGACGCGGCGGTGTCCTTCGCCGAGCGGCGGCGCCTCTTCGACCTGCCCCGCTCCTCCTGGGCCGACTACGACTCGGCGCTGATCAGCAAGGGCGGCGGGGTCTATCCGCGGACGGCCAAGTCCATCCCGGTCTCCCCGCAGGTCCGTGCGGCGCTCGACCTCGGCGACGCCGCGGCGGTCAGCCCGGTCGAGCTGATGCGGGCCATCCTGGCCGCGCCGGTCGACCTGCTGTGGAACGGCGGCATCGGCACCTACGTCAAGGCGCGGTCCGAGACCCACGCCGACGTCGGCGACAAGGCCAACGACGCCATCCGGATCAACGGCAGCGAGGTGCGCGCCAAGGTGGTCGGGGAGGGCGGCAACCTGGGCCTCACCCAGCGCGGCCGCATCGAGTACGCCCGCAGCGGCGGCCCGCGCGACGACGCCGGCAACGGCATCGGCGGCCGGATCTTCACCGACTTCATCGACAACACGGCCGGGGTGGACTGCTCCGACCACGAGGTCAACATCAAGATCTTGCTCGGCGGGGCGGTCACCGACGGCGAACTGACGCTCCCCGAGCGCGACGAGCTGCTGGCGGCGATGACCGACGAGGTGGCGGCGCTGGTCCTGCGCGACAACTACGAGCAGGCCACCGCGCTGGGCAACGCGCGGCAGCAGGCCCACTCGCTGCTGCCCGTGCACCGCCGGATGCTGACCGCCATGGAGCAGGCCGGCCAGCTCAACCGCGAGCTCGAGGCGCTGCCCACCGACAAGGAGCTCGCGGTCCGGCACGAGAACGGCGAGGGGCTGACGCCGCCGGAGTTCGCGGTGCTGCTCGCGTACGTGAAGATCTCGCTCGAACGCCAGGTGCTCGCCGACGTCATCGTCGACGAGGAGTGGACGAACGGGGTGCTCGCCCGCTACTTCCCGACGCCGCTGCGCGAGCGGTTCGCCGCCCGGATGGCCGGCCACCGGCTGCGCCGCGAGATCATCTCGACCGCCCTGGTCAACGAGGTGGTCAACCGCGGCGGCACGTCGTTCGTCTTCCGCGCGATGGAGGAGAGCGGCGCGTCGGCGGCGGACGTCATCCGGGCCTACGTGGTGATCCGCGACGTGTACGGCCTGCAGGAGCTGTGGGACGCCGCGGAGCGGCTCGACAACGAGGTGCCGACCTCCGCGCAGACCGCGGTCTACCTGGAGACCCGCCGCCTGCTCGACCGCGCGGTCCGCTGGCTGGTCAGCAACCGCCGGTCGCCGATCGACGTGGCCGGCGAGATCGCGCGCCTGCGCCCCGGGGTCAGCGCCCTGCTGCCCCAGCTCACCGAGGTCGTGGTGGGCGGCGAGCGGCGCTCGATCGAGGCGCACGTCGAGACGCTCGTCTCCCGGGGAATCCCGGAGGACCTGGCCCGCTCGGTGGCCCGGGTCGTCTACGGCTTCGGCCTGCTGGACATCCTGGAGACCGCCAAGGCGACGGGCCGGGACGCCACCGAGGTGTCCGGCGTCTACTTCGTGCTCTCGGAGCGTTTCCAGATCGACCGCCTGCTGTCCCACATCTCCCGCCTGCCGCGCGGCGACCGCTGGCAGACCCTCGCCCGCATGGCGCTGCGCTACGACCTGTACGCGGCGCTCGCCGGCCTGACCGCGGAGGTCCTGCAGTCGACGCCCGCGGACGCGCCGGCGGAGGACCGGGTCTCGGAGTGGGAGCAGGTCAACGCCGCATCGATCGCCCGCGCGGGCAACGCGATGGGCAACGTGGACGAGTCCCCGGCCGACCTCGCGGCGCTGTCGGTCCTGCTCCGCCAGATCCGCACCCTGGTCAAGACCTCGGCCGCGGGCTGACCGGCCCGGCACGACCCCGGCGCGCCTCACCGCGCGCCGGGGTCGGCCGCCTGCGTCGTGGTCCGGCCGCGTCGCGGGGCGCGGCCGTCAGCGGCCCTGCTCCTCCATGAAGGTGGTGATGGCGGCCGCCAGGCGCCCGGGTGCCTGGCGCTCGGCGTTGTGGCCCTGCCCGTGCATCAGCAGCCGCCGGGCGCGCGGCAGCACCCGCTCCAGCGCGTCCAGCCGCTCCCCGAGATGCCAGGGCGACCTGTCCCCGCCGACCAGCAGCATCGGCAGGTCGAGGCCGGCGTACTCGCCGAGCCGGTTGCCCAGGGCGTCGATCGCGTCGCTGTCGTCGAGCTGCCGGACCACCCGGTCGCGGTAGCGGCTGTGGCCGACGACGAGACCGGCCGCGGCCGCGGCGACCGGTGACATCCGGACGACGTCCCGGAGGAAGATCGTGAGCGCCTTGCCCGGCTTCCCGGCGGCCAGCGCCGCGCGGGCCGGGACCAGGCGGTCGCCGCCCAGGGGTTCGCCGATGACGACCGGCGGTTCGTAGAGGACGGCGCCGCCGTAGCAGGCCGGCTCCGCGAGCATCGCCTCCAGGGCCAGCACCGCCCCCGAGGAATGTCCGACCAGCACCGGGCGGTCCAGTTCCGCCGCGATCGCCGCGACGTGGTCCACCTCGTCCGCCATGCTGACCGGGCGGGGCAGGTCCAGCCGGTACTGGCGGCGGTGCAGCCGTACGGTCCGGAAGCGGTCGCGCAGCAGGTCGGTCACCCGGCGCCACGTCGTGCTGTCGCCCATGCCGCCGTGCAGCACGAGGATCGGGGCGCCGAGCCCCTCGTCCACCGCCTCGGCCACCGTTCGGTCGATCGCCGTCGCCCGCATCGAGCCTCCTCCTCGGCACGGCCGGCGAGTCCGGCGCCTCCAGGCCAATCTAGGCGCTACCGGGCGATATCACCGGCACGAGCGCGCTTCCTCACCGAGACGGAGTCACCGCCGGTCGCAGCAACGGGGCACCCAGGCCCATCAGCACGGTGAGTGCCGCCACCAGGACGAACGACGCCGTCAGCGACGAGGCGTGGGCGATCCCGCCGATGATTCCGGGCGCGACCAGCCCGCTTCCGTACGCGATGCCCGCCACGCCGGCGAGGCTGCGCCCGGGGTGCTCACCGAGGCGTCCGGCCGTGGCGAACACGAGGGGCACCACGACGGCGATGCCGACGCCGACGAGCCCGAAGCCCAGGATGCCCAGCAGGACGCGGTCTCCGAGCACCACCGTCACGGCGCCCGCGCTCGCACACAGGCCGGCGAGCCGTACGGTCGTCACCGGGCCGAGCCGCTCGATCACCCGGTCGCCGGCGAAGCGGGCGAGCGCCATGCTGATGGAGAACATGGACACCGTCAGCGCCGCCGTGCTGGCCGTGCCGCCGAGGATGTCGCGGATGTAGACCGCGGCCCAGTCCAGGCCGGCGCCCTCGGCGAACACGGCGCAGAGCGCGACCAGGCCGATCGGCAGCACCGCCCGCGACGGCAGCGCGAACGCGGGCGGCGCGCCGGCCTCGGGTTCCGGGCGGTGCGGCAGCAGCCGGGCGGCCGCGGCGAGGGTGACGGCGCCCAGCACCACCGCGGTGACCAGGAAGTGCGGGCGGGCGTCGAGCCCGGCGCGGGCCGCCAGGGCCGCCACCGCCGAGCCGGCCAGCCCGCCGAGGCTCCAGAAGCCGTGGAAGCTGGACATGACCGAGCGGCCGTACCGCTCCTCGATGACGACGGCCTGCGCGTTCATGGCGACGTCCGCGACGCCGGCCGCCGCGCCGTAGGCCACCAGGGCGAGGCAGAGCCCCGCGATCGTGCTCGGCAGCGAGGGCAGGACCAGTGCCGCGCACCACAGCAGGATCAGCGCCCGGGTCAGGGCGCGCAGGTCGTACCGGTGGGCGAGGCGGCCGGAGAGGGGCATGGCGAGCACCGCGCCGACGCCCGGCATGAGCAACGCCAGGCCGAGGCCGCCGGCGCCGGTGCCGACGTGGTCGGCGATCCACGGCACCCGGGCGGCGAAGGTGCCGGTGACCGCGCCGTGCACGGTGAAGATCATGGAGGTGGCGGCGCGGGCGCGGGGGAGCGTCTGCATGACGGGTCACCCTAGTCGCCGCGTACCCCCTGGGGGTATATGCTGGATCCATGACCCGGCAGATCGAGCTCGAGATCGGCGGCATGACCTGCGCCGCCTGCGCCAACCGCATCGAGCGGAAGCTCAACCGGATCGAGGGCGTGACCGCCACGGTCAACTACGCGACGGAGAAGGCCCGCGCCACCGTCCCGGCCGGCCTCACCGCCGCCGACCTCATCGCCGTGGTCGAGAAGACCGGATACACCGCCGCCGAGCCGCGCGCCGAGCGGGCACCGGAGGTTCCCGCCGCCGATCCGCTGCGGACGCGGCTGATCGTCTCCGCGGTGCTGACCGTCCCGGTCGTGCTCCTCGCCATGGTGCCGGCGTGGCAGTTCGACTACTGGCAGTGGCTCTCGCTCACCCTCGCCGCGCCCGTCGTGGTCTACGGCGGCCTGCCGTTCCACCGGTCCGCCGCGGTCAACCTGCGCCACGGCGCCGCCACCATGGACACGCTGGTCTCGCTCGGCACGCTCGCGGCCTTCCTCTGGTCGCTCTGGGCGCTGTTCCTGGGCGACGCCGGCATGCCCGGCATGACCCATCCCTTCGCGCTGCGGGCCGGCGGCGACGGCGACGCGATCTACCTCGAGGCGGCCGCCGGCGTCACGACGTTCCTGCTGGCCGGCCGCTATGCCGAGGCCCGCGCCAAGCGGCGCGCGGGCGACGCGCTGCGCTCGCTGCTGGAGCTCGGCGCCCGCTCGGTCACCCTGCCGGACGGCCGCGAGATCCCCGTCGACCGGCTGTCGGTGGGCGACCTCTTCCAGGTACGCCCGGGGGAGAAGGTCGCCGCCGACGGGGAGGTCGTGGACGGCGTCTCCGCCCTCGACCAGAGCCTGATCACCGGCGAGTCGGTCCCGGTGGAGGTGACCGTCGGCGACCCGGTGACCGGCGGTACGGTCAACGCCGGCGGCCGGCTCATCGTGCGGGCGACCCGGGTCGGCGCCGACACTCAGCTCGCGCAGATGGCCCGCCTGGTCGAGCAGGCGCAGGACGGCAAGGCCGCGGTGCAGCGCCTCGCCGACCGGATCTCGGGCGTCTTCGTGCCGGTGGTCATCGCCCTGGCGGCGGCGACGCTGGGCTACTGGCTCGGCGCGGGCCACGGGACGACGGCGGCGTTCACGGCCGCGGTCGCCGTGCTCATCATCGCCTGCCCGTGCGCCCTCGGGCTGGCCACGCCGACGGCCCTGCTGGTCGGCACCGGCCGCGGCGCTCAGCTGGGCATCCTCATCCGCGGCGTGGAGGCGCTGGAGTCGACCCGCCGGGTGGACACGATCGTGCTGGACAAGACCGGCACCGTGACGACCGGCGCGATGACGGTCGCCGAGGTCGTCCCGGAGTCCGGCCACGACGCCGCGGAGCTGCTCCGGCTGGCCGGCGCGGTCGAGGCCGCGTCGGAACACCCCCTCGGTCGCGCCATCGCCCGGGCGGCGGCCGAGCAGGGCCCGCTGCCGCCGGTCGCCGGCTTCAAGGCCACGGCGGGCGTCGGCGTCCGCGGCGTGGTCGGTGACGCGCTGGTCGAGATCTCCCGGGGCGCGGGCGAGACCGCGCAGACCTGGGTCGAGGTCCGCGTCGACGGCACGCTGCGGGGGCGGCTGGCCCTCACCGATCCGGTACGCCCGACCAGCGCCGCCGCCGTCGCGGGCCTGCGCGCCCTGGGCCTGGACCCGGTCCTGGTCACGGGCGACGCCGCCGGCGTGGCGGAGCGGGTCGCCGCGGAGGTCGGCGTGACGCGGGTCGTCGCCGGCGTCCTCCCGGCGGGCAAGGTCGACGTGGTCCAGCGCCTGCAGGCGGAGGGCCGCTCGGTCGCGATGGTGGGCGACGGCGTCAACGACGCGGCGGCCCTGGCCCAGGCGGACCTCGGCGTGGCGATGGGGGCGGGCACCGACGTGGCGATCGAGGCCTCGGACCTCACCCTGATGCGCGACGACCTGACGGCCGCGGTCGACGCGGTGCGGCTGGCCCGGCGTACGGTGCAGATCATCCGCGGCAACCTGTTCTGGGCCTTCGCCTACAACGTGGCGGCGCTGCCGCTCGCGGCGATGGGCCTGCTGAACCCGATGATCGCGGGCGCGGCGATGGCGCTGAGCTCGATCTTCGTGGTGGCCAACAGCCTGCGGCTGCGCCGCTTCCGGCCCGCGGCAGTGTGAGCCGGGCGCTTGTTCCCGGCGGTCGCTCCCGAAACCAGCGGGGCGCCCGGCTCACCATCTGAACCGCCACGGCTGCCCCTCGGACTGGTCCCGAAGTCCAAGGTCTTCCGCGGCGGCATCCCCAGATCCACCTGCGGACATGACGCTATGTGATGACCGCCCACCTATGGAAGCGCTGCGTACGTGAATTAGCCGTTCGGTCGGCCTTGTCCGGCGACAGATCCGACCCGCTCCGCCCCAGGAGTTCTCCGCAGCCTCACAGATCACTTCATCGTTACTCAGAGTGACGTGGGACCGAAGTGCGCAGCGTGATCAGTCGTCCTCGCGGATCGCCTCGAGCAGGCCCAGGACCTGCCGCAACGCGGGTCGCAGGACGCGCAGCCGGGACAGCCCGACGAGCCGGTCGATGAGCGGCACGACGCCGTCGATCAGCCGGCGCGTGCGCCTGCGGTCGGGCGAGCGGTCGTACACCCAGAAGAGCACCACGCCCATCCAGCCCAGCCACAACAGCTCCGGCAGGACCTTGCGCAGCTCCGGATCGAGCTTCGCGGTCGAGCCCTCGACCACGTCCCGGAAGATCGCGATGGCCGCCTCGCGCGCGGGCGACGACTCCCGCGAGAACGGGCTCAGTGGCGACGACGGCTCCGCGGCGGTCTTGAAGAACGTGGCCGCGAACGAGTGGTACGGGTCGTTGACATCGATCCCGGCATGCAACACACCCCGCAACCGGGCGGCGAACTCCTTCTCCCGCGCCAGCACCGGCGCGGAGGCAACCCGGTGCGCGGCCTGGTTCTGGTCGTAGAACCCCTGGATCAGGTGTTCCTTCGAATCGAAGTAGTAGTACGCGTTCCCGACCGCCACCCCAGCCTCCTTGGCGATGGCGCGCATGGTGGTCTCGGTGTACCCGCGCTCCCGGAAGAGCCGGAGCGCCGTCTCGAGAATGAGCTGACGGGTCTGCTCCCCTCGCTGCCGCCGCGGCCGCTCCTCCCCGCGGCCGGCCGGGCCCGCGTCCGCGGTCTCCGCGGCCCCGAAGGATCTGGTGGAGCGACCCGCCTCCGGTGCGGCGTGGCCGGCACCGGTGCCCGGCTCGTCGGCGGCGGAATCAGCGGCAGCTGTCGTCACACCCGTCACCGTAGTCTTCCCCGCGCGACGACTGCCGCACGGCCGACGCCGCCGCGATGAAGCGCCGCGCCGCCGGGAGCAGCGACGGCGTGCTGAGCCGCTCGGCGACGCCCCGGTAGTCCGCCAGCGCCCACAGGCAGGCCAGCCACGCGCCGTCCGAGACGTACACCAGCCCGTTGTCCGCGATGACCGTCAGGTCCCGCAGCGTCGCGGCGTGGTCCAGCCCGGGAAAGCGCTGCCGGGCCGTCTCCGACCCGGCCGGCACGAACCGCAGGGGTACGAGCTGGGCCCGGCCTTGCAGCCACCGGTGTGCGGTCCGGCAGATCGGGCACGCCTCGTCGTAGAGCACGGTGAAGGACCCGATCCGGCCGGCCCCGAGCCCGGCCGGATCGACGTCGATGGTCATGCCTGGGCGGGTGGCGGAACCGGGCCGGTCGTCGGGAATGCCGGCGGTCCCAGGGGCCCGGCTCCGGGCGGGACCATCGGCAGCCGGCCCGCCGGCGGCAGGGGCGGCAGGGGCTGCTGCTGACGTAGCCGCCCGCGCCGGTACCGGCCGAGGACCACCACGTTGAGCACGTGCAGCAGGCCCAGCACCAGCAGCACGAGGCCGATCTTGCCGGACAGGATCTCCAGCCCCCGGGAGGTGTCCCGGACGCTCTCGGCGGATCGCATGGCGACCGCGACGTAGCCGAGGTTGAGCAGGTAGAACCCCATGACGAGCAGGTGGTTGACCGCCTTGGCGAGCCGGCTGTCGGCGAAGACGTCCTCGAGGAAGACCAGCCCGTTGCGGGACAGGGTCGTTGCGACCCAGACCGTGAGGCCGACGCTGATCGCCAGGTAGACGAGATACATCCAGATCTTGTGGTCCATCGGCCTCACCCTTGTTGAACGCGTTCAACTGCTGTCGGCTCCAGGCTAGGGCCATTCTTGAACGCGTTCAAGGGAGACCTGCGGCACACCCGGCGGGCGGGCGGCTCAGCGCACCAGGCCGAGCGCCTCCGCGGCCGCGCGGCCGTTGGCGTGGCTGGCGCCGTACGTGGTGACGAAGGCCCGTGCCCCGGCCGGCCGCCACCGCGACGGCCAGCCCATCTCCACCACCGCGACGGCGTGCCGGGCCGCGAGCGACTCGACCAGCGTCCGGGTCGCCTCGGCGCGGTGGACGTGCCGGCCGACCACCACGACGGG
Source organism: Couchioplanes azureus (assembly GCF_014648355.1). GTDB lineage: Bacteria > Actinomycetota > Actinomycetes > Mycobacteriales > Micromonosporaceae > Actinoplanes > Actinoplanes azureus. The sequence continues at coordinate 137,218 of NZ_BMQY01000001.1, read as the reverse complement.
GCGCGGCCCGGCCCGGCCGGCGAGCCGCTCCGGCGATGTCTCCGCGGGCACGACGGTGACCTGCTCGGTGCCGTTCAGGTGGGGCGAGAGTCCCCACGGCACCCTGCCCTCGGCGATCGAGTGCGCCGACACGAGCTGCACGACCAGCGGGTCCGCCAGGTCCGCGACCGAGCCCTCGACCCGTACCGCCCGCCGGGCCGCCGCATAGCCGAGGTCCGCCGCCCGCGCCGCCGCGCCGGTGGGCACCCGCGGCCGTGCGGCCCAGGCGGCCAGTTCGCCCGTACGGGTGGCCGCATCCTCCAGCCGGCGCCGGTCGAGCCGGCCGTCGCCCACCGCGGAGACGATCTCCGCCACCACGTGCTCGACCAGGCCCGCGTCGACCCGGGCGCCGAGGCACAGCAGGTCCGCGCCCGCGGCCAGCGCCCGCACCGCCGCCGGCCCGATCCCCCCGGCGGCCTCGCACGCGCCCCGCATCTCCAGCGCGTCGGTGAGGACGGCACCGGTGAAGCCGTATTCGCCGCGGAGCAGGTCGCGCAGCGCCGGGGCCGTGAAGGTCGCCGGATCGGTGCCGGTCAGGGCCGGCACCCGGATGTGCGCGGTCATCACCGATCGGGCGCCGGCGGCGATCACCGCGGCGAACGGCGGCAGATCGCGCTCGCGCAGGACTTCCAGGGGTACGTCGACCGTCGGCAGCGCCAGATGCGAGTCGACGAGCGTGGCGCCGTGGCCCGGGAAGTGCTTGGCACACGCGGCGACGCCGGTCGACTGGAGACCCTGCACCGCGGCGGCGGCGTGGCGCGCCACCTGTGCCGGGTCGGCCCCGAAGGAGCGCGTACCGATGACGGGGTTGTCCTCGGCGGTGTTGACGTCGACGGCCGGCGCCAGGTCGAGGTTGATCCCGGCGGCCGCCAGCTCCCCGCCCAGCGCCGCGTAGATCGTCCGGGTGAGGTCCGGGTCGCCGATCGCGCCCAGCGCGGCGTTCCCCGGGTACGGGCTGCCGGTGCGGTGCGCCAGCCGGGTCACGTCGCCGCCCTCCTCGTCGATCGCGACGAGGACGTCCGGCCGTGCCGATCGCAGCTCACCGGTGAGCCGGGCGACCTGGTCGGGGTCGCCGACGTTCGCGCCGAAGAGGGTGAGCCCGGCGAGGCCGTCGGTGACCAGGGCCGACGCCCAGGCGGGCGGGGACGTGCCGGCAAAAGCCGCAAGCAGGGTGCGCAGGGCGAGGCGGCGCAGTCCCGGGTCGATCGCCATGGTTACCTTCCTCGGTGGGGCTCTGTCCTGCGGTCGCGGCGAGCTGTCATGATCGCTGAACGTCTATTGACACGCCGGACGGCCAGTATGTGCTGACCGTTACGCTGCGGCTACGCAAGAGTGCCGACAACGCACGAGGAATGTCGAAAAGTAGGGGAAGTAATGGCTGCCACCCGCCTGCCGGGCACCCCCCGGTTGCTGCGCGCGCTCAACGATCGCGCGGCACTCGAGCTGCTGCTCTCGAAGGGGCCGCTGACCCGCGCGCAGCTCGGTGAGATGACCGGGCTGAGCAAGGTCACCGCCTCGCAGCTGGTCGAGCGGCTCGAGGAACGCGGGCTGGTCCGCCGCGTCGGCGAGCAGGCCGGTGGCCGGGGGCCGAACGCGCAGCTCTACGCGGTCGCTCCGGGCAGCGCGCACGTCATCGGCGTCGAGGTCCTGCCGGACCGGGTCGTCGCCGCCTGCGCCGACATCACCGGCGAGATCGTCGGCCGCAGCGAGCGGACCACCCACGACAGCGACGATCCCGTACGCGCGGTGCACGGCGCCGTGCTGCAGGCCGCGACCGAGGCGGGCACCAATCTCGACTCCATCCGCCGCGTGGTGCTCGGCACGCCCGGCCTGGTCGACCCGAAGACCAGCGAGGTGTCCTTCGCGTTCGACCTGCCGCGCTGGCACCGCGGCCTGCTCGCCGAGCTGCGCAAGGACCTCAGCACGCCGGTGGTGTTCGGTAACGACGTCAACCTCGCCGCGATCGCCGAGCAGCACACCGGCGCCGCCCGGGGCGTCGACGACTTCGTGCTCATGTGGGTGGGCCGCGGCGTCGGCCTCGCGATGGTGCTCGGCGGCCGGCTGCACCAGGGCAGCACCGGTGCCGCGGGCGAGATCGGCTACCTGCCCGTCGCCGGGGTGGAGGTGCCGCACCACGTCTCCCAGCGCGGCGTGAAGGGCGCCTACCAGACGCTGGTCGCCTCGGACGCCGCGAAGGCGATCGGCCGGCAGTACGGCTTCGAGGGCGAGGAGTCCGCCGACGTGGTCCGCGCCGCCGTCGCCGCCGGAGAGGCGGGCGCGCCGGTGCTGGACGAGCTGGCCCGGCGGCTCGCGCTCGGCGTGGCCGCCACCTGCGTGGTGCTGGACCCGCCCCTGGTGGTGCTGGCGGGCGAGGTGAGCCAGGCCGGCGGCGTGGCGCTCGCCGAGCGGGTCGAGGCCGAGGTCGCCTCGATCAGCCTGGTGACGCCGAAGGTGGTGATCAGCGAGGTCGCCGCGGAACCGGTCCTGCACGGCGCGCTGCTCACCGCCCTGGATGCCGTCCGCGACGAGGTCTTCGGCTCCACGACCGCATGAGGCGGCCCGGCACGCCGTCGGGCGCCGCCGCCGGTGCGTGGTTGGATGGACGCGTGCTCGAGGCAGAGACCCCCACACCCCCTGACGACGACACCGTGATCTCCTTCGACCGGGTGAGTGTCATCCGCGGCGGCAACTTCCTGCTGCGCGGCGTGTCCTGGCAGGTCGAGCTGGACGAGCGGTGGGTGATCCTGGGCCCCAACGGCGCCGGAAAGACCACTTTGCTCAATCTGGCGTCCGCCCGGATGCACCCGTCGCGCGGCGTGGCGTGGGTGCTCGGCGAGCGGCTCGGCCGCACGGACGTCAGCGAGCTGCGTACCCGGGTCGGCATCACCACCGGCCAGCTCGCCGACCAGGTCCCGGCGGGGGAGCGGGTCCTCGACGTCGTCGTCACGGCCGCCTGGTCGGTCGTCGGGCGGTGGCGGGAGTCCTACGACCCGCAGGACGAGCGGCGGGCCCGCGCGCTGCTCGACCAGCTCGGCATGGGCGCGCTCACGGAGCGCCTGTTCGGCACCCTCTCCGAGGGCGAGCGCAAGCGCACCCAGATCGCCCGGGCCCTGATGACCGATCCGGAGCTGATGCTGCTCGACGAGCCCACCGCCGGCCTGGACCTGGGCGGTCGCGAAGACCTGCTGGCCCGGCTGAGCGAGCTCGCCGAGGATCCGGACGCGCCCGCGATGGTGCTGGTCACCCACCATGTGGAGGAGATCCCGCCCGGGTTCACCCACGCGATGCTGGTGCGCGAGGGCTCGGTCGTCGCCGCCGGCCTGCTGGGCGAGACGCTCACCGCGGACAACCTCTCCAAGACGTTCGGCCTGCCGCTGGTCGTGCAGCGTACGGGCGGCCGGTACACGGCCCGCGCCGCCTGAGGAGCCCGGCATGCCCGACGCGTCGCCGCCGCGGATCGTGGTCGCCGGCAGCGCCAACATGGACCTGGTGGGGCTCGCGGAGCGGCTGCCCCGGCCGGGCGAGACGGTGCTGGGCGACGACTTCGTGATGACCCCGGGTGGCAAGGGCGCCAACCAGGCGATCGCCGCGGCGCGGGCGGGCGGCGCCTGCACGATGCTCGGCGCGATCGGCTCCGACGCGTTCGGCGTCACCATCAAGGCCCGGCTGACCGCCTCCGGGGTGAACACGGAGCACCTGCGGACGAGCTACGGCGCGTCCGGCGTCGCCGTGATCATGGTGGACCGCGCGGGGGAGAACGCCATTCTGGTGAGCCCCGGCGCGAACAGCACGTTCGCCGGGCTGAGCGCCGCGGAGACCGCGGTGATCGCCGCGAGCGACGTGCTGCTGTGCCAGCAGGAGATCCCCCCGGACACCGTCGTGGCGGCGGCCCGCGCGGCTCGCGCGGGCGGCACCCGGGTGATCCTGAACGCCGCGCCCGCCCGGGAGCTGCCGCCGGAACTGCGGGAGTGCGTCGACCTGCTCGTGGTGAACGAGGGCGAGGCCGTCGCGATCACCGGGACGCCGGAGCCGGACGTGGCCGCCCTGCTCGAGCTGGTCCCGCGGGTGGTGCTGACGCTCGGCGCCGAGGGCTCCCGGTACGCCGACCGCGACGGCCGCGACGAGCGGATCCCGCCCTTCCCGGTCGACGCGGTGGACAGCACCGCGGCGGGTGACGCGTTCACCGGGGCGCTGGCCGTGGCGTGGGGCGAGGGCCGGGAGCTCGTCGCCGCCGTGCGCTGGGCCAGCGCCGCCGGAGCGGTCTGCGTCCGTACGGTCGGCGCCTCCGGTTCGCTGCCCACCCGGGCCGACATCGACGCCCTCTACGCCCCCTACTCCTGACGGGCCATCGTCACGAAGCGGTGCACCTCGCCGCGCAGGACCTCGGCGAGCCGGCTCAATCCGGCCGTACCCGACTCGGCGTGGCCGTCGATGGCGGTCGCGATGCCGTCGATGAGGCCGCTCATCTCCCGGATGCTGCCGGTCACCGCCTCCAGGACGCGCACCGCGTCCGCGGTCGCCTGCTGCACCGTGTTGACCTGGCCGAGGATCTCCTCCGACGAGCTGCTGGTCTCGTTCGCCAGGTTCTTCACCTCGCTCGCGACGACGCTGAACCCGCGCCCCGCCTCGCCCGCCCGGGCCGCCTCGATGGTCGCGTTGAGGGCGAGCAGCCGGGTCTGCGAGGCGACCGAGTTGATCAGGTCGACGGCGTGACGGATCTCCTCGGACGCGCTGCGCAGCGAGCCGACCGACGCGACGCCGCCCTCGGCCTCGGCGACCGCCTTGCGCGCGAAGTCGGCCAGGCCGTTGGTCGAGGCGCCCATCTCCGTCGCCGCGGTGGCCACCTGCTCGGAGACCGTCAGCACCGCGGACTCGAGCTGGTCGGCGAGCTCGGAGCGCGACCGCCCGGCCTCGCGCAGCCGGGCGGCCGAACGGCTCATCTCCTCGGTGGACCGCGAGATGAGCGCCGCCGCCTGGCCGAATGCGCCCCGCATGCCGCGGGTGAGGAAGCGCCGGTGGAAGCGCCCCTCCGCGGCCGCGGCGAGCGACGCCCCGGCCTCCCGGACGAACGCGTCGGTGGTGTCGAGCAGGGCGTTGAGCGCGTTGCGGGCGTCCCGCTCCTCGGCGGAGTCGCCGAGCGCCGGCAGCCGGGCCTCGAAGTCGCCCGCCGCGGCCCGGCGGCACACCTCGGCGATCATGCGCAGCTCTTCGGGGTTCACCGGCGCTCACCGTCCGTGAGTTCCCACACGAACTCGTCGTACGTCTGCCCGCGCTCGTCGAGCAGGCGCTGGAGCCGGTCCCAGGACGCCTCCAGGCCGTCGCGCGAGCCGGTGTGGCGCTGCTCCTCGGCGCGCAGGTCGGCGTACACCTGCCGGACCGCGTGGACGGCGGCGGGTTCGGGAGCGCGCCGGGAGGAGTGGTAGCCCACGAGGCGGCCACCGGCGTCGTAGGACGGTGTCACGTGCGCGAGAACCCAGTAGTGCGCGCCGTCGGCGGCCAGGTTCTGGACGTACGCGAAGACCTCGTGCCCGCGTTCGAGCGTGTCCCAGAGAAGCTTGAACACGGCCCGCGGCATGTCCGGATGCCGGATGAGGTTGTGCGGCTGCCCGAGGGCCTCCGCCTCGGTCAGGGCCGACATGCGGAGGAAGACGTCGTTGGCGTACGTGATTCTGCCCTGTGTGTCGGTCTTCGTGACGATCAGCTCGTCGTCGCCGAGGGTGCGTTCGACGCCGGTGGGGCGGATCTGGGTGGCTCTCATGGTCCCCGTATCGTCCCGGCAAATTCGTCAACCGGGGGGTCGTTTGGCGCAAGACGCGACGCGCAGTCCCCACAGCACCAGGGGCACCTGCAGGGGCAGCCGGCCGTACGCGACGGCTCGCCGGGCCGGGGAGGCGTGCCGCCAGTCGACCGCCATCTTGACGTTCGCCGGGAAGACCGCGGCGAAGAGGCCGGCCGCGGCCAGGCCGCCGAGGCGGCGGGTCCGCGGGTGCGCCACCGCGGCGGCGACCGCCAGCTCGGCGGCGCCGCTGAGGTAGGTCCAGGTGCGCGGGCCGCCCGGCAGGGACCGCGGGACGAGGGCGTCGAAGGGGCGCGGTGCCGCGAAGTGCAGGATGCCGGTGGTGGTCAGCAGGCCGGCGAGGGCGCGGAACGATCTCATCGAGGAACGGTGTCATGATCGAGCGCGCGCTGCAATGCCCGATAGATCTGACCGAAACGCTGCGCGTTGTCCGTCCGCAGCAGCAGTGTCCGGTGGCCGCGCACGTCCGCCCAGATCTCCATGCGGCGGCTGCCGCGGTCGTAGGAGCGGTCCATCAGCTCGAGGAGCACGTCGGCGAGCGGCGCGGCGGCCAGGCCGACCAGGATGCCGCCGCCGGCCAGCGCGATGGTGGTGCCGGTGGAGGCGTCGACCACCAGGGCCAGGAGCACGCCGAGCGCGCCGATCACCAGCGGAGCGACGATGGCGATGCCGATCGCGCCGCGCCCGGCGACCGCGCTCCACTGCCGGCGCCCCCGCGCGTGCCAGACCTGCACGAAGTCGCGCAGCCGGTAGTCGTGACCGCCGATCCGGATCCCGCTGGACGTGACCAGCACGTCGCGGTCCCGGTAGTAGGTGACCATGTCCCCTCCCTGTGCGTGCAATGGTACTTACCCAGCGGCGTACGCCTTACGCTGTCCGCACCTTGAACGATCGATCAGGAGGCAGTCCGGGTGAGTGAGTTCGTGAAGCTGGAGATCGGCGACGGCATCGGCACGATCCGTCTTCAGCGGCCGCCGATGAACGCCCTCAACACGCAGGTGCAGGAGGAGCTGCGGGCGGCCGCCGAGCAGGCCACCGCGTCCGCCGACGTGCGCGCGGTGATCGTGTACGGCGGAGAGAAGGTGTTCGCCGCCGGCGCCGACATCACCGAGTTCACGACCACCACGTTCCAGGAGATGACCGTACGGGCGGCGGCGCTGTCCAGCGCGTTCGACGCGGTCGCGCGCATCCCCAAGCCGGTGGTCGCCGCGATCACCGGGTACGCCCTGGGCGGCGGCTGCGAGCTGGCGCTGACCTGTGACTGGCGGGTCGTCGCCGACGACGCGAAGCTGGGCCAGCCGGAGATCAAGCTGGGCATCATCCCGGGCGCCGGCGGCACGCAGCGGCTGGCCCGGCTGATCGGCCCGGCCCGGGCCAAGGACCTGATCTTCTCGGGCCGGATGGTCGACGCCGAGGAGGCGCTGCGCATCGGTCTCGCCGACCGCGTGGTGCCCGCCGCCGACGTCTACGCCGCCGCGGTCGAGCTGGTGCGGCCGTACGTGAACGGCCCGGCCATGGCCCTGCGCGCCGCGAAGCAGGCGATCGACGGCGGCCTGAGCATGGATCTCGCCTCCGGCCTGGCCCTGGAGAGCCACCTGTTCGCCGGCCTCTTCGCTACGGACGACCGGATCGAGGGCACGACGGCGTTCGTGGAGAAGCGCAAGCCGGGCTTCACCGGACGGTGACCGCCGTCCGGACGGATACCCGATAGGATCTCGCGGTTATCGATCTGTTGCCATAAAGTTCCCCTCTGTGACGATGCCGGGGGTTCGGGGGACGTCGGTGCGCCGCACCGTGATCGTCGCGGTGGGGCTCGTGACCGGGCAGGCGCTGCTGTGCGCGGTGATCGGCTTCGTGACGTTCGACGGGCGCGGGGATGTGCCATCGGCGCGTTCCCGCGTCGCCGCGCCCAAGCTCGACGCGCCGATCGCCGTGCCGCCCCCCGCCCCGCCGGCGCCGACCGGGTCCTCCCGCATGCCCCGCGGGAACGCCGGTGCCCACCTCTCGAAGAGCTCCCTGCCGGCGACCCGGCCGGCGTCGCCCGCGGCGTCGCCGGCCGGGTCCAGCCGCCCGAGCAGCGCTCCGCTCCCGGCATCACCGCCGGAGCCGCCCCCCGCCCCGCCGATCCCCCCGCCGCTGCCGGATTCCCCGCCCTCGGAGCCCCCGGACGACCGGCGCCGCACGCTGCCCGTCCTCGGGGATTTCTGCGCCGACGAGGGTGCGACCGGCGAGACCGGCGACGGCCGCAAGGTGCGCTGCGCCTGGGACCGCCACGGTGACCTGCGCTGGCGCCCGGACGACCGGCGTCGGCCCTGATCAACTGGTGCGCGGCAGCGCCTACACTGGCGCGCATGTCCATCGACCAGGGTCGGCACTCGCTCGGCGTCGACTTCGGCACCTCGAACACGGTCGCGGTCGCCCGCTGGCCCGACGGCCGGGCCCGGCCGATCCTCGTCGACGGATCACCCCTGCTGCCCTCGGCCGTCTACGCCGAGCCGAGCGGGCTCGTCCTGGTCGGCCGCGACGCCGTGCACAGCGCCCGGCGCGACCCGGCCCGGTTCGAGCCGAACCCCAAGCGTCGCATCGACGACGGGCTCGTCCTGCTCGGCGAGCGGGAGCTGCCGGTGGTCGACCTCATCGCCGGCGTGCTGGTCCGGGTCGCCGAGGAGTGGCACCGGGCGGTCGGCCCGGTGCGGCCCCACGTGACCCTGACCTGCCCGGCGACCTGGGGCGCCACCCGGCGCGGGCTGCTCGCCGAGGCCGCCGCCCGGGCCGGGCTCGAAGGTGCCCGGCTGGTCGCCGAGCCGGTCGCCGCCGCCACGTACTTCGCCGAGGTGCTGGGCCGCGACGTACCCATCGGTTCCGTCGTGGTGGTGCACGACTTCGGCGCCGGCACGTTCGACGCCAGCGTGGTCGCGCGCACCGCGGAAGGCTTCGAGGTGCTGGCCGTGGACGGCCGCGATGACATCGGCGGGCTCGACGTCGACGCCGCGCTGGTCGAGCACCTCGGCGTCCTCTGCGCCGAGCGCGACGCCGAGGTCTGGAAGCGGCTGACGGAACCGGCGACCCTGGAGGACCGCCGCGCCCAGCGGCAGCTGTGGGACGACGTACGGATCGCCAAGGAACGGCTCTCGCGCACCCAGTCGGCGGACGTCATGGTGCCGCTGCTCGACCTCGAACTGCACGTGACCCGCGAGGAGCTGGAGAAGCTCGCCCGCCCGGTCCTCGACCAGACCGTCCGGGTGACCCACGACCTGCTGCGCTGGGCGGACCTGCCGGAGGGCCGGCTGGCCGGGGTCTTCCTGGTCGGCGGGGCGAGCCGGATCCCGCTGGTCGCCACGCTGCTGCACCGCGAGCTGGGCGAGGCCCCGGTGGTGATCGAGCAGCCGGAGCTGGTGGTCGCCGAGGGCAGCATCCTGGCGGGTGCCGCGCTGCTAGCGTCCGAGCCCGCGGCGCCGGGGCCCACCTCGGAGCTGCGCCTCGTCTCCCGGCCGGATGCGGCCGCACCCGTCCCGGCCGCCGCGGCCGATCCGGCTCCGGCGCCGGTCGTCTCGGAGGACGACGTGGAGACGGTCCGGACCACCCGCGACGAGCTCACCGGTGCGCTGCCGCCCGCGGTGGACCCCTGGCCCGACGCGACCCAGCAGTGGCAGCGGGACCCCGAGGCGACGATGGCGGTGTCGCCGGCCGCCGTGCATCCGGTCTCGCCGGTTCCCCGGCCGGTGTCGCCGCCGCTGGACATGGCGCATCCGAGAGGCGCCACGGTGCGGTGGGAACAACCGCCGGTGCGCCGCCGCGGCGGCCGGGTGCTGCGGGGTGTGCAGATCCTGCTGAGCGTCGTGCTGCTGGTCACGGCGCCGGTCGTCGCGCTCCTGGTGGCGTACAGCATCTCGGCAGAGGTGCCCTTCGATGCGAGCATGAGCAGTCTGATCGAGGATCTGCGCCGCCTCACGGGGTGAGTCTCGTTCACGTTCCGCCGCCGGGCCGGTAGCGTGCTCGGCAGGACCGGACGGCGGAGGCGGGCATGGCGGACATGATCGAAGGCCACGGCGGGGACCTGGCGCTGGCGGCGCTGCGGGCGTACGGAGTCACGGAGATGTTCACCCTCTCCGGCGGACACGTCTTCCCGATCTACGACGCCGCGCACAAGGCCGGTTTCCCGATCTACGACGTACGCCACGAGCAGTCCGCGGTCTTCGCCGCCGAGGCCGTCGCCAAGCTGCAGCGCCGCCCCGGCCTCGCCGTGCTGACCGCCGGACCCGGCGTCACCAACGGCGTCTCCGGGCTCACCAGCGCCTTCTTCAACGCCTCGCCGGTGCTGGTGCTGGGCGGCCGGGCGCCGGCCTTCCGCTGGGGTTCGGGCAGCCTGCAGGAGATCGACCACGTCCCGCTGGTCGCCCCGGTCACCAAGTACGCGGCCACCGTGACGGACACCGGGCAGATCCCGGCGGAGATCGGCCGGGCGCTCACCGCCGCGCTCACCGCCCACCGCGGTCCGTCCTTCCTCGACCTGCCGCTGGAGGTGCTCTTCTCCAGCGAGGACGTCGCGGCGCCCGGCGAGCCCGCCGTGCCGGTGCTCGAGCCCGACCCCGACGAGGTGGCCCGCGCGGCCGCGCTGCTCGCCGAGGCGGAACGTCCGGTGATCATCGCGGGCTCCGACGTGTGGGGCGGCGACGCGGTCGCCGAGCTGCGCGCCGCGGCCGAGGCGCTGCAGGTCCCGGTCTTCACCAACGGCATGGGCCGCGGCGCGCTGCCGCCGGGGCACCCGCTCGCCTTCGCCAAGGCCCGCCGCCCCGCGCTGGGCGGGGCCGACGTCGTCGCGGTCGTCGGCACCCCGCTCGACTTCCGGCTCAACTTCGGCGAGTTCGACGCCGCCCGGGTGGTGCACATCGTCGACGCGCCGAGCCAGCGCGCCACGCACGTCCAGGCGGCCGCCTCGCCCGCCGGCGACCTGCGGCGGATCCTCGCCGCGCTCGCGAACCACGAGGGCAGGCGCACGGATCACCGCGAGTGGGTCGAGGGTCTGCGGGCTGCCGAGGACGCCGGCAAGGCCCGCGACGCCGAGGCCATGGCCGCCGAGAGCGACCCCATCAAACCCGCCCGCGTGTACGGGGAACTGCGCAAGGTCCTGGCCCCCGACGCGGTCACCATCGGCGACGGCGGCGACTTCGTCTCGTACGCGGGCCGCTACCTCGAGCCCGCCCAGCCCGGCACCTGGCTCGACCCGGGCCCGTACGGCTGCCTCGGCACCGGCATGGGTTACGCCATGGGCGCCCGGGTCACGTACCCGGACCGGCAGATCTGCGTCCTCATGGGCGACGGCGCGGCGGGTTTCTCCCTGATGGACGCCGAGTCCCTGGCCCGGCAGAACCTCCCGGTCGTCATCGTGGTCGGCAACAACGGCATCTGGGGCCTGGAGAAGCACCCCATGCAGGCCATGTACGGCTACGACGTGGCCGCCGACCTGCAGCCGGGCCTGCGCTACGACGACGTGGTCACGGCGCTCGGCGGTGCGGGGGAGACGGTGGAGAAGTCCGGCGACCTGGGCCCGGCCCTGGCGCGGGCGTTCGCCTCCGGCGTGCCGTACCTGGTCAACGTGCTCACCGATCCGGCGGACGCGTACCCCCGCTCGTCCAACCTGGCCTGAGCCGCCCTCAGCTGTCGTCGTTCTTGAGCTCGCGCTCCCACTGGTCCAGCAGCTCGCGGTCGCGGCGGGACTGCTCGGTGTTCATCGAGCGCAGGAAGTCCGGGTCGTCGTCGGGTGACATCGGGCGCGGCCCGGTCCGGCGGGCAGGTCCGCCCTCGCGCGGCGGCGGCAGCGGGCGGCCCCAGAGGAAGTACGCCAGCGGGCCGAACAGGGGAACGAGAAGGATCACCAGGACCCAGAGCACGCGCGGCATGCCGCGGACCCGATCGGCCGACAGCACGCCGATGAGTGCGAGCACCAGGAGAACGAGCTGCACCGCAGCCAGGAAGACGAACAACCGCACCATGTGGCAATGATGACGCGCCCGGAGCGCAACGGCGATGGTCCGCGCTGCCGGTTCTCAGAGCAGGACCAGCGCCGTGCCCAGAAGTGAGAATGCCGCCGTGATCATTGCGTAGCAGGTCACCGTCCGGCGGCCCGGGCGGGGCGGCCAGACGGCGAGCCAGTGGGCCCGCCGGTAGGCGAGCGCGACGAGCACCGCCCAGCCGGCCATCGCGAGCGCCGCGAGCAGGATGACCGCCGGGCGGGCGTGGGGCGCGAAGGCGGGGCGGGCGGCCAGCAGGGCGACGGCGGTCGCGGACATTCCGGTACGCCGCCAGGCCAGGCGGGTGCGCTCGGCGGAGGCGCCCGGGTCCCGGACGTACCCCGGCGCGGGCTCCGCCGTCACCGCGTCGCCGTGATCGGCACTGCGAGCCGTCACCGCGTCGCCGTGATCGGCGCTGGGAGCCGTCACCGCGTCGCCGTGATCGGCGCTGGGAGCCGTCACCGCGTCGCCGTGATCGGCATGCGACTTGTCATCGCGCCGCCTTGATCAGGACTGCGACGACCAGGAGCAGGGCGCCGACCGCGACGATCAGGGCCAGGACGGCGGGGAACCGGGACCGGGGCAGGTCGGTGCCGAGGCGCATGGCCTTCTCCGTACGCGCCCAATGGTCCACCGCCCGGACCGCGACCACGCCGCCCAGCAGGAGCAGCGCGACCGAGATGATCTCCCGCAGGTGGCTGATCGGCAGGGGCGGCAGGAACTGGGCGCAGGCCAGCCCCCCGGCGAGCAGGGCCAGGGCGGTGCGGATCCAGGCCAGGAAGGTGCGCTCGTTGGCCAGCGAGAACCGGTAGTCGGGCTTCTCGCCGGCCATCGGGGTCCGGTGCGGGTCGAACCACTGAACGAGCACGGCTCGATTATCGACCGCGGCGGTCAAGAAGGCGGGCGCGAGTGCGCCATCTCATGGTCCGCCAGCTCGCTCCAGAGCCGGCGGATCTCGGCGCTGAGGCAGGCCTCACGGGGCTTACCGCACGTGCACCAGGCTCCCTCGGGCCCGGCCGGGGCGTGCGGTGGGGGAGGATGGGTCCGGAGCGGGGCCGACCCGCTCCGCGAAGGAGTGATCTGTCCGGACATGTCGTAGCACCTCCTTGTCGTCGACTCTAGCGATCATGAGAGAGCCGCGGGTGAGGTGAGTCACTCTCAGTGGCGGAGACCCGAAACCTACTGGCGGGTAACATCTGCTGGGAAACATGAAGCCGGCTGCAGGCGTGCGTCCATAAACAGGAGGGTCGTCGAAGCGCGATGAACATCGTCGTACTGGTCAAGCAGGTGCCCGACTCCGGTGCCGAGCGCACCCTGAGCGCGAGCGACAACACGGTCGAGCGCGGCTCGGCGAACAACGTCATCAACGAGATGGACGAGTACGCCATCGAGGAGGCGCTGAAGATCAAGGAGGCGCACGGTGGCGAGGTGACCGTCCTGACGATGGGCCCCGCCGGTGCGACCGAGTCGATCCGCAAGGCCCTCTCCATGGGTCCCGACAAGGCCGTGCACGTGCAGGACGACGCCCTGCACGGCTCGTGCGCCGTGGCGACCTCCAAGGTCCTGGCCGCCGCCCTGGGCACGCTCGACGCCGACCTGATCCTCTGCGGCGCCGAGTCGACCGACGGCCGCGTCCAGGTCATGCCGCACATGCTCGCCGAGCGCCTCGGCATCGCGGCGCTGACCGGCGCCCGCAAGCTCACCGTCGACGGCTCGCAGCTCACCGCCGAGCGCCAGACGGACGAGGGCTACGAGGTCGTCACCGCCGCCACCCCGGCCGTGGTCAGCGTGTGGGACACCATCAACGAGCCGCGCTACCCGTCCTTCAAGGGCATCATGGCGGCCAAGAAGAAGCCGGTGCAGAGCCTGTCGCTCGCCGACCTCGGCGTACCGGCGGAGGAGGTCGGCTTCGCCGGCGCGACGTCGACCGTGGTCGAGTTCGCCCCGCGCCCGCCGCGCAGCGCCGGCACCAAGGTCACCGACGAGGGCGACGGCGGCGTGCAGCTCGTCGAGTTCCTCGCCACCGAGAAGTTCGTCTGAGAAGGGGTCCCACAATGGCTGAGGTACTGGTCGTCGTCGAGGCCTCGCAGGCTGCCGGCGTCAAGAAGGTCACGCTCGAGATGCTGACGATCGCCCGCGGTCTGGGCGACGTCTCGGCCGTCGTGTTCGGCGACGCGGGGGAGCTCACCGCCAAGCTGGGCGAGTACGGCGCAAAGAAGATCTACGTCGCTTCCGGCGAGGACGTCGAGGGCTACCTGGTGGCGCCCAAGGCCACCGCGGTCGCCGAGCTGGTCAAGCGCGTCCAGCCGGCGGCGGTCCTGCTCGCCTCCACCCAGGAGGGCAAGGAGATCGCCGGCCGCCTCGCGGTCAAGCTGGACAACGGCCTGCTCACCGACGCGGTGGAGCTGGCCGCCGACGGCACCGCCACGCAGGTGGTCTTCGCCGGTTCCGCCATCGTCAAGTCGAAGGTCACCCGCGGCCTGCCGATCGTGACCATCCGCCCGAACTCGCTGACCCCGGCCCCGGCCCCGGCCACCCCGGCCGTGGAGCAGCTCACCGTCACGGTGACCGAGGCGGACAAGCTGACCAAGGTCGTGGAGCGCGTCGCGGAGCAGAAGGGCTCGCGCCCCGAGCTCACGGAGGCCTCGATCGTCGTCTCCGGCGGCCGCGGCGTCGGCAACGCGGACAACTTCAAGCTCGTCGAGGAGCTCGCCGACCTGCTCGGCGGCGCGGTCGGCGCGTCCCGCGCGGCGGTCGACTCCGGCTACTACCCGCACCAGTTCCAGGTCGGCCAGACCGGCAAGACGGTGTCGCCGCAGCTGTACGTCGCCCTGGGCATCTCGGGCGCGATCCAGCACCGGGCCGGCATGCAGACCTCGAAGACCATCGTCGCGGTCAACAAGGACCCCGAGGCCCCGATCTTCGAGCTCGCCGACTTCGGCGTGGTGGGCGACCTCTTCAAGATCGTGCCGCAGGCCGGCGAAGAGATCCGCAAGCGCAAGTAGCTTCCGTACGAAACGGCCCGGTGTCCTCGGACGCCGGGCCGTTTCTCGTGGTGCCGCATCGCCCCGTCGCAAGCGGCGGTGGCGGGCGCGGCGTATCGGTTGACGGCTCAAGGCATAAGCTTTCCCACGATGGCCTACCTGGATCACGCGGCGACCACGCCGATGCTCGCCGAGGCGCTCGACGCGTACGTCGCAGCGGCCCGGCAGGTCGGCAACCCGTCGTCCCTGCACGCTGCCGGCCGATCCGCCCGCCGGCTGGTCGAGGAGTCCCGCGAGCGGATCGCCGCGGTCCTCGGGGCGCGCCCCTCCGAGGTGCTCTTCACCAGCGGCGGGACGGAAAGCGACAACCTCGCCACGAAGGGCATCCACTGGGCCCGCCGCGGCGCGGATCCGCGCCGCAACCGGGTCGTGGCGTCCGCGGTAGAGCACCACGCGGTCATGGACGCGGTGCAGTGGCTCGGATCCCACGAGGGGGCGGCCGTCGACTGGCTGCCGGTCGACCGCTCCGGCCGCGTCGACCCGGCGTCGCTGGCCGAGGTCGTCGAGGCCCACGGCGACGAGATCACCATGGTGAGCGTCCAGTGGGCCAACAACGAGGTCGGCACCGTACAGCCGCTCTCCGAGCTGGCGGCGCTGGCCACCCGGGCCGGCATCCCGTTCCACACCGACGCGGTCCAGGCCGTCGGCCAGGTCCCGGTCGACTTCGCGGCCAGCGGCGCGGCGGCGATGACCGTCAGCGGCCACAAGCTGGGCGGCCCGGTCGGCGTCGGCGCCCTCCTGCTGGGCCGCGACGTCGCCGCCACCCCGCTGCTGCACGGCGGCGGCCAGGAGCGCGACGTACGTTCCGGCACCCTCGACACCCCCGGCGTGGTCGCGTTCGCCGTCGCGGTGGAGTCGGCGGTCAAGAGCCAGCAGGAGTACGCGGCCCGCATCGCCGCCCTCCGGGACGAGCTGGTCGCCCGCGTGCGTGCGGCCGTACCGGACGCGGTCTTCAACGGTGACCCGGCCGACCGGCTGCCGGCCAACGCGCACTTCTCCTTCCCCGGCTGCGAGGGTGACGCGTTGCTGCTGCTCCTGGATGCGCAGGGGATCGCGTGCTCGACGGGTTCCGCTTGCTCGGCGGGTGTGGCGCAACCGTCGCACGTGCTGCTGGCCATGGGCGCCGACGACGACCGGGCCCGGTCGTCGCTGCGCTTCACGCTGGGCCACACCTCGACGTCGCAGGACATCGACGCACTGCTGGCGGCGTTGCCGGGCGCGGTCGAGCGGGCCCGCAGGGCGACGGCCTGGAAGACGCCGCGCCAGCAATAGGTGTGCGGGGCCTCGATCGACCGCTTCACCGGCAGGGCCTGGCCTACACCCTGCGCCGCTCCGGCCTTCCTCCCCTTCACCTCCGCCACTCAGCTGTCCTTTCCCTGCCTGCCTGCCTCCCTCCTGCCGCCTTCCTCCCTTTCGCCTCCCTCGCCTCGGTGTCCCTTCCCCGTCGCCCTCCTCGCTGCCGCCGTCCTCCCCTTCCTCCCTCGCCTCGCTCTCCCGCCCCCGCGCCCTCCTTCCTGCCCTCCTCGCTTTTGCCTTCCCCCGCGTTCCTCCGGCTTTCCTCCTGGGGCGGGTGCATCGGCTGGGCGGGCGGTGGGGGAGTGTCGGTGGCGGCGGCTAGGCTTGCCGGCGTGCGAGTGCTTGCAGCAATGTCCGGCGGTGTCGACTCCGCCGTCGCTGCCGCGCGCGCCCGGGATGCCGGCCATGACGTGACCGGCGTGCACCTGGCGCTGGCGCGGAATCCGCAGACGTACCGGACCGGGGCGCGGGGCTGCTGCACCCTCGAGGACTCCCGGGACGCCCGGCGGGCCGCCGACGTCATCGGCATCCCCTTCTACGTGTGGGACATGGCCGACCAGTTCCACGAGAGCGTGGTCGACGACTTCGTCGCGGAGTATGCCGCCGGCCGGACGCCGAACCCGTGCCTGCGATGCAACGAGAAGATCAAGTTCGCCGCGGTGCTGGACCGCGCGGTCGCCCTCGGCTTCGACGCGGTGGTCACCGGCCACCACGCCCGCCTCGGCGCCGACGGGCTGCTGCGGCGCAGCGTCGACCTCGCCAAGGACCAGTCATACGTGCTCGCGGTGCTCACCCGCGCACAGCTCGACCGCGCGATCTTCCCGCTGGGCGACTCCACCAAGGCGCAGGTCCGCGAGGAGGCGGCGGCCCGGGGCCTCGCCGTCGCGGAGAAGCCCGACTCGCACGACATCTGCTTCATCGCCGACGGCGACACCCGCGGCTTCCTCGCCGGCCGCCTCGGCGAGACCCCCGGCGACATCGTCGACGGCCGCACGGGCGCGGTCCTCGGGCAGCACTCCGGCGCCTACGCCTACACGGTGGGCCAGCGCAAGGGTTTGGATCTGCGCGTCCCCGCACCCGACGGCCGTCCCCGCTACGTCCTGTCCATCACGCCGAAGACCAACACCGTCACGGTCGGGCCCCGAGAGGACCTCGCCGTCAGCACGGTGACCGCCGAACGCCCCATCTGGCACGGCCAGCGCACCCCGGTCGACTGCGACGTGCAACTCCGCGCGCACGGCGAGGTCGTGCAGGCGGTGGTGACCCTCGACGGCGCCGGATTGACCGCCCGGCTCCGGACACCGGCCCGAGGAGTGGCCGCCGGCCAGGCGATCGTGGCGTACCGGCCGGACCCCGATGGCGACATCGTCCTCGGCTCGGCCACCATCACGGCGGGCACCCACGACGAGGCCGCTCCCAGCGGTGGCGCCGGCTCTGCGGCGGCTTCCCGGGGCGGCGAGGGTTCTGAGTCGGGCGCGCGTGATGGCGTCGGTTCCGCGGCGGCTTCGGAGGATCGCGTGGCGTCCGGCTCTGCGGCGGCTTCCGGGGAGCGCGTGGCTTCCGGTGCTGCGGCGGCCTCCCGGGGTGGCGTGGGTTCTGAGGCGAGTCCGGGCGATGGCGTCGCTTCCGCGGCGGGTGTTCGGGATGCCGTCCGTCCTGGGGCGGGGTCACGCGGTGCCTGACTTTCCCTGGGCCCCCGGCTCGGCGACCGGCATCGGGTCGTTGCCCGGCAACGACATCGCCGAAGCGCAACGGCTCGTCGTGGGCGAGCTGCCCGAGCTGCCGCACCTTGCCGAGCTGCCCGCCCGCGGCCCCGGCGCCGACATGATCGGGCGGGGCGCCGGGTTCCTGGTGGAGCTGCCGGTCCAGCTCTACGCCGGTCGGTGGCAGATGGCGCCGCGGCCCGGAAAGGACATGCGGCGCACGGCCGACCTGCTGGAGCGCGACCTCGACCAGCTCACCGAGCAGGCCGACGGCTACAAAGGCACCGTCAAGGTGCAGGCCGCCGGTCCGTGGACGCTCGCCGCGAGCCTCGAACTGCCCATCGGTGGAAGGATGTTGCGCGACCCGGGCGCGGTGCGCGACGTGACCGACTCTCTCGCCGAGGGACTGCGCCGCCACGTGGCCGACGTGAGCAAGCGGCTGCCCGGCGCCACCGTGCTGCTGCAACTCGACGAGCCCTCCCTGCCGGCAGTGCTCGCCGGCCGCGTGAAGACGGACAGCGGCCTGAGCGCCTACAAGGCCGTCGACGGCCCCGACGCGGCCACCGCGCTGCGCACCGTCGTCGAAACCGCCGGTGTTCCGGTGGTCGTGCATTGCTGCGCTCCGGACGTACCGTTGCCGGTTCTGAGGGATTCCCGGGCTGCCGCCCTCGCGCTGGACCTGACGCTGCTCAAGGATCTCGACCCCCTGGGCGAGGCGATCGAGGCGGGCCTCGGCCTCTTCGCCGGCGCCGTGCCGACCCGGCCACCGTCGGCCGGTCGCGCGCCGACGTCCGCCCAGGTCGCCGATCGCGTACGCGGATTGTGGAGAACGCTGGGATTCCCGGCCGCGCGCCTTCCGGAGCAGGTGGTGGTGACGCCGGCATGCGGCCTCGCGGGAGCGCCACCGGACTACGTGCGCGCGGTGCTCAAGGCATGCCGCGACGCTGGCCGCCGACTCGTGGAGGCCTGAGCCCCGCTGGAGCTGCCGACCCCGGGGCATCGCCTGAAGCCTGCGGAGCCTTATTTCTTGGGCGATGCGCTACCCCTGCATCGAAGCAACTGCCTCGGCGTGGTCCGTCGGCGGGCGGAAGTCTGATCGTTCCGGTCTTTTCCGTCGGACCCGGCGGGCATCATGCGAGGCATGATTGGACGTCTCGACACCGTCGTCATCGACTGCCCCGATCCGCGCACCCTGTCCCGGTTCTACATCGAACTGCTCGGCATGCACGTCGTCCAGGACGACGACGACTGGGTGCTGATCCGCACCGACTCCGACGCGCCCAGCCTCGCCTTCCAGAAGGCGCCCGACCTGCTTCCGCCGCAGTGGCCCGACCCCGACCGGCCCCAGCAGTTCCACCTGGACGTCCGCGTGGACGACATCGACAAGGCGGAACAGCGGGCGCTCGCGGCGGGTGCCAAGCGGCTGGAAGGCGGCGGTGACAAGTTCCGGGTCTACGCCGATCCGGTGGGACATCCGTTCTGCCTGGTCTGGTGACCGCTGGGGGCTTTGAAACCCGGGCGGGGTATGAGGCCGCGGGGGCCGGACGGGGCCGGCCACGCGGAGAACACGGTCGTTGGTCACGACGGCCGTGCGGGTCGGCCGGTTTTGTCGGAGGGGCCGACTAACGTGCCTCCTGAAAGACGAACACGGAGGTCCCCGGTGCCCGAGAAGCAGTATTCCCACGCCGAGTCGGCGACAGACGGTGCCGAGGCAGGCAAGCTCGCCGACGCCGAGGAGACCGGCGCGGAGAATGCCGGCGGCGCCGGGCGGTCGGCCGGGCAGAGTGCGGCGAAGGATGCCGGCGGCGCCGGGCGGTCGGCCGGGCAGAGTGCCGCGGAGGGTGCCGGCGCTGCCGGGCGGTCGGCTGAGCGAGTTGGCGCGGGGCAGGTCGTGTCGGACGAGAGCGCCGAGGGTGGGGAGCTTGCCGCTGGGCAGCCGACGCCCGAGCAGGTCGCCGCCGCCGGAAGCGAGCCGACGCCGGAGGCCAGCTCCCGTCATGCCGAGCTGAGCGACGAGATCCGAGGGCATCAGTACCGCTATTACGTGCTGGACTCGCCGACCATCTCGGACGCCGAGTTCGACAAGCTCCTGCGCGAGCTCACGGCGCTCGAGGAAGAGTTCCCGGCGCTGCGCACTCCGGACTCGCCCACCCAGAACGTCGGCGGGACCTTCTCCACCCAGTTCACCCCGGTGGAGCACGCCGAGCGGATGATGTCGCTGGACAACGTCTTCGACGATGCCGAGCTCGGCGCGTGGGCCGAGCGGACCGTGCGCGACGCCGGTGGGCCGGTCGAGTTCATCTGCGAGCTCAAGGTCGACGGTCTCGCCATCAACCTCACCTACGAGCGGGGCAGACTCGTCCGCGGTGCCACCCGGGGCGACGGGCGTACGGGCGAGGACGTCACGCCGAACGTCCGCACGATCCGGGAGATCCCCGAGCGCCTGGCCGGCGAGGATCCGCCCGAGCTGCTCGAGGTGCGGGGCGAGATCTACTTCCCCGCCTCCGCCTTCGCCGACCTGAACGCCTCGCTGGTCGAGCAGGGCAAGGCGCCGTTCGCCAACCCTCGCAACGCCGCCGCCGGCAGCCTGCGGCAGAAGGACCCGCGGATCACCGCGACCCGGGGGCTGCGCATGGTGGTGCACGGGATCGGCGCTCGCCAGGGTTTCACCCCCGTTTCGCAGTCCCATGCGTACGAAGCGTTGAAGGCCTGGGGGCTTCCGACGAGCGACCGGTGGAAGCGGGTCGACGGCATGGACGGCGTCCGGGAGTACATCGCCTACTACGCCGAGCACCGCCACGACGTCGAGCACGAGATCGACGGGGTGGTGGTCAAGGTCGACTCCGTGGCCATCCAGGGGCGGCTCGGCTCGACCAGCCGGGCGCCCCGGTGGGCCATCGCCTTCAAGTATCCGCCCGAGGAGGTCACCACCAAGCTCCTCGACATCGACGTCAACGTGGGGCGGACCGGGCGGGTGACACCGTTCGCCGTGCTCGAGCCCGTACGCGTGGCGGGGTCGACCGTCGCCCTCGCCACCCTGCACAACGCGCGGGAGGTCGAGCGCAAGGGCGTCTGGATCGGTGACACGGTCGTGCTGCGCAAGGCCGGCGACGTCATCCCCGAGGTGCTCGGCCCGGTGATGGACCTGCGTCCCGAGGATGCGCGGCCGTTCGTGATGCCGACCGAGTGCCCGGCGTGCGGCACGACGCTGGCGCCCGCCAAGGAAAGCGACGTCGACATCCGCTGTCCCAACACTCGTTCGTGCCCGTCCCAGTTGCGGGAGCGGGTGTTCCACCTGGCCGGCCGCGGCGGGTTCGACATCGAGGTGCTCGGTTACAAGGCGGGCCAGGCGCTGCTGGATTCGCAGATCATCACCGACGAGGGTGACCTGTTCCGGATCACCGCCGACGATCTGCGGCGAGCTCCCTTCTTCGTCAACAAGGACGGCAGCCTCGGCAGCAACGCGGTCAAGCTTCTGGACAACCTCGAGGAGGCCAAGCACCGGCCGCTGTGGCGGGTGCTGGTCGCGCTCTCGATCCGGCACGTCGGCCCGACCGCCGCGCAGGCGCTGGCACGGCACTTCGGCTCGCTGGAGGCCATCGAGGCGGCGGTGTCGGAGGAGCGCGTCGAGGAGCTGTCCGCCGTGGAGGGTGTCGGCCCGACTATTGCGGAGAGCCTCCGGGAATGGTTCGCGGTCGACTGGCACCGCGACATCGTCACCAAGTGGCGCGAGGCCGGGGTGCGGATGGCCGATGAGCGTACGGACGAGGGGCCGCGACCGCTGGAGGGGCTGACGGTGGTGGTCACCGGCACGCTCGCCTCGTACTCGCGGGACGCCGCAACCGAGGCGGTGACCGCCCGCGGCGGCAAGGTGAGCGGCTCGGTCTCGAAGAAGACCGGCTTCGTCGTGGTCGGCGACAACCCTGGCAGCAAGTACGACAAGGCTCTGCAACTGAAGGTCCCGGTGCTGGACGAGGACGGCTTCGCGGTGCTGCTCGCGGACGGCCCCGAGGCGGCGCGGGCGGTGGCGGAGATCGGGGAGGCGCCCGCCAAGGAACAGCCCTGACCGCAAGCCCGCCCGCGATCGCCCGGTCGAGATGGACGGTGTCCCGGCCTCGCGGACGAGGTCGCGCTCGGTGGCGCCGGCGTGGGCGCGTGGGCTGGGAGGAACCAGCCTGTGGCCGTGCCCGCTCGAAAAACTCGGTCTGGTGGGCGTGCCTACTTGCCTCGGCCGGCTTGTGGAGTGGCTCGGCCGTCTCTGCCGGCAAACGCCGGGGAAGAACACCACCGACGGGTGGACGCTCCAACGGGTGAAAGTACCGCGGTTCCGGGTTCTATCACTTATGCCAATTTGATAACGGCGAGTCTGTTTCGCGTAGTTTTGTCGATACGGATCTAGGGTGAGGAGGACTCGGTCGGTCGACGCCATCGTGGAGGTCGCATGGGTGCCGCAGAGCAGCGCAGCTCCATGCCGGGTGAGCGGCGACCCCGGTCGGCCAGGCGCGGTGCCGTAGCCGCCGTCGGCGGAGCGCTGTTCGTCGACGCCGTTCTCGCTGTGTCCTTCTCCGGCACCTTCGCGAACCTGCCGACCGCCTTCTGGGTGATGGCCGGCCTGGCCCTCGCCGTCGACGTCCGTCCCTACGTGGTGGCGAACCGGCGAGCCAGCTCGGTCATCCTGCCCTCGATCTGTTTCACCTTCGGCATCGCGCTGGCGTGGGGGTTCGTACCGGCCGTCAGCGTGCAACTGGCCGCCATGGCCGTCGCCGGCGTACGGATGGGGCAGTCGCCTCGACGGGCCCTGCACCTGGCCGTTCAGCACGCCTGCGCGCTGGCCGGGGCCGCCCTCGTCGCCGGACTGGCCGGGCTGCGCCTCGACGCCGAGCCGGACTGGGACGACGCCCTCGTCACGGTGGCCGCCGCGGCCGCCTGGATCGGCGCCCGCTACGGCCTCGACGCCCTCGCCGCGCGGCTGCTCGGCGACGGGCGTAGGCGCCGGCGGGTGCAGCGGTGGGGCCTCGAGTTGTTCGCCACGGCCGCGCTGCTGCTGCTCGGCCCCATCGTGCTCGCCGCCGCGCAGGTCGGGCTCGCGCTCGTCCCGTTGGTGCTGCTGGCGCTGCACGCCGTGCACCGGATGGTGCGGTCGGCGGGTGAGTACGAGCGGGCCGCCCGTGTCGACGTTCTCACCGGCCTGCCCAATCGGCGCGCGCTGCAGGCGTCGGTCGCCGAGCGGGGCAACGGCCGGGGCTCGCACCGCCCCGAGCGGCGGATCGCACTGTTGTTGCTGGACCTGGACCGGTTCCGTACCGTCAATGACGCGCTCGGGCACACCCACGGCGACCGGCTGTTGGTCCAGGTGGCACAGCGCCTGGCTGCGGCCGTACCCCCGCATGATCTTGTCGTCCGGCTCGGGGGTGACGAGTTCGCGGTGCTGGCGACCCGGGTCGACGGGCCGGCCGCGGCCCGGCGGATAGCGGCGCACCTGGCCGACGCACTCGGCTCGCCGTTCGCTCTGGACGGTCTGATCATCGACATCAGTGCGTCCATCGGTATCGCGGTGCAGTCCGAGCGCGGCGGTGACGGCGCCGCGCTGCTGCGCCAGGCCGAGGCCGCGATGTACGACGCCAAGCAGCGCGGCGCCCAGGTGGCGGTATATGCGCGCGACGCGGAGCACCACACACCCGACCTGACCCTGCTGGCCGATCTGCGTCATGCGCTGCAACAGGAGCCGGCCGAGGGTCTGATGCTCTACTACCAGCCGCAGATCGCCATCGCGACAGGTGAGGTCGTCGGCGTGGAGGCGCTGCTGCGGTGGCGGCATCCCGAACGCGGTGTGGTCGGTCCCGACGAACTGCTGCGCGTCGTCGAGCAGACGCCGGTGATGCGGCTGCTGACCAGCCGGGTGCTGCGCGAGGTCGTCAGCCAGCTCGCGCACTGGCAGGCCGGCGGTCGCCCGGTCCGGGCCTCCGTCAACGTCAGCGTGCGCGACCTGCACGCCACGGACATCGCCGAGGAGATCAAAGGCCTGCTGCTCGCGTACGGCGTGCCGGCCGACCTGCTGCAGCTCGAGATCACCGAAAGCGCGCTGATGGCCGACCCGCACCGGGTCCTGGACACCATCACCCGGCTCGATCGGATGGGGGTGGCGATCTCGCTGGACGACTTCGGCACCGGCTACTCCTCGCTGCAGCATGTGCGCCGGTTGCCGCTGTCCGAGGTGAAGATCGACCGGTCCTTCGTGCTCGGCATGGCCGCCGACCCCGGCGACTCGGCGATCGTCCGGTCGGTCATCGCGCTCGCCGGCTCGCTCGGCCTGCGGGTGGTCGCCGAGGGCGTCGAGGACGAACGCACCTGGCGCCTGCTCGCCGCCGCCGGCTGCCACGCCGCTCAGGGCTGGTTCCACGCCCGCCCGATGCCGGCCGCGGACTTCACCGAGTGGATGGCGCGGTATCGCCCGCTGCGGCCGGGCCGCGAACCGGGCGCCTTGGCCACGACGTAGGAGAAGCATCGCCCCAGTCTTCCGGGTCGCCGAGCCGGACCGGTCCGTTGTCCACAGGCGGTGGTTATCCACAGACCGGGGAGCCGCCCGGCAAACCGCTCGCCGGGGCAAATAGACTTCTCCGGTCAGCATCACCGTCGGAAACCAGGGGGCACGATGGCCGCCATCTCCCGCGAAGAGGTCGCGCATCTCGCGCGCCTGTCGCGGCTCGCCGTGACCGAGGAGGAGCTGGACAAGTTCGCCGGTCAGCTCGATGTCATCCTCCAGTCCGTCGCCCGCATCGGTGACGTCGCGGCCGAGGACATCCCGCCCACGTCGCACTCCGTCCCGCTGACCAACGTCTACCGCGACGACGTCGTGCGGCCCGGCCTGACGCAGGACGAGGCGCTGGCCGGCGCGCCGGACGCCGCCGAGGGCCGCTTCCGCGTGCCGCGCATCCTGGACGAGGAGGAGTGAGTGCCGTGACGGACGTCACCAGGATGACGGCGGCGCAGATCGCCGGCCTCATCGCGACCGGTGAGGCCTCGGCCGTCGAGGTCGCCACCGCGCACCTCGACCGGATCGCCGCCGTCGACGACCGGGTCCACGCGTTCCTGCACGTCGACCGGGAGGGCGCGCTCGCCGCCGCGGCCGACGTCGACGCGCGCCGCGGTCGCGGGGAGCAGCTCGGACCGCTGGCCGGTGTGCCGGTCGCGGTCAAGGACGTCATCGCCACCAAGGGCGTGCCGACGACCGCGGCCTCGAAGATCCTCGAGGGCTGGCGGCCGCCCTACGACGCGACGCTCGTCGAGCGGCTCCGCGCCGCGGGCACCGTCATGCTCGGCAAGACGAACATGGACGAGTTCGCGATGGGCTCCTCCACGGAATACTCCGCGTACGGCGCGACCAACAACCCGTGGGACCTCGGCCGCATCCCCGGCGGCTCCGGTGGCGGCAGCGCGGCGTCGCTCGCCGCCTTCGAGGCGCCGCTCGCGATCGGCACCGACACCGGCGGGTCGATCCGCCAGCCCGGCGCGGTCACCGGCACGGTCGGGGCCAAGCCGACGTACGGTGGCACCTCCCGTTACGGCCTCATCGCCTTCTCCTCCTCGCTGGACACGCCCGGCCCCTGCGCGCGGACGGTCGAGGACGCGGCACTGCTGCACGCCGTCATCGGCGGCCACGACGTGCGCGACTCGACGTCGATCCCGCAGCCCGTGCCGGACGTGGTCGGCGCGGCCCGCCTCGGTGCTACCGGCGACCTCACCGGCGTGAAACTCGGCGTGGTCAAGGAGTTCGCCGGCGAGGGTGCCGAGCCGGGTGTCCTCGCCGCGTTCCGGGAGTCGGTCGAGGCTCTGGTCAAGCTGGGCGCCGAGGTCGTCGAGGTGTCGTGCCCGCACTTCGAGTACGCGCTTCCGGCCTACTACCTCATCGCGCCGAGCGAGGCGTCGTCCAACCTGGCCCGCTTCGACGGCGTGCGCTACGGCCTGCGTTCCGGTGACGACGGCAGTCGCTCGCTCGAGGAGGTCATGTCGCTGACCCGCGACGAGGGCTTCGGCCCCGAGGTCAAGCGGCGCATCATCCTCGGCACGTACGCGCTCTCCAGCGGTTACTACGACGCGTACTACGGCCAGGCGCAGAAGGTCCGCACGCTGATCACGCGGGACTTCACCTCGGCGTTCGAGCGGGTCGACGTGCTGATCTCGCCGACTACGCCGTTCGTGGCGTTCCCGTTCGGGTCCCGCACCTCCGACCCGTACCAGATGTATCTCGCCGACCTCTACACGATCCCCACCAACCTGTACGGCGGGCCGGCGATCTCGGTGCCGTGCGGGCTGTCCGAGGGGCTGCCGGTCGGCTTCCAGGTCATGGCGCCGACGATGGCCGACGACCGGATGTACCGGGTGGCCGCGGCGCTGGAGTCGGCGGTCGGCACGCTCACCCCGCCCGAGCTCTGACAGCGGTGCTCCGGCCGGCTTCCGGGCCCGGCCGGGGCACCATCGGATCGTAAGAAAACCGGCGGGATCTCCGCCGGTCCCGCCCACTAGGCTTGGTTCCGTCAGGATGCCCCGCTGCCACCTGGAGTCTCCCGCATGAGTACGACTGTGCTTCCCTCGTACGAGGACGCGACCGCCCGCTACGAGCCGGTGATCGGCCTGGAGACGCACGTCGAGCTCGGCACGAACACCAAGATGTTCTGCGGCTGCCCGACCGAGTTCGGTGCCGAGCCGAACACCCAGGTGTGCCCGGTCTGCCTGGGCCTGCCGGGCGCGCTGCCGGTCGCCAACCGCGCCGGCATCGAGGCCACCATCCGTATCGGCCTCGCCCTCAACTGCGACATCGCGAGCTGGTGCCGCATGGCCCGGAAGAACTACTTCTACCCGGACATGCCGAAGAACTTCCAGACCTCGCAGTATGACGAGCCGTTGTGCGTCGACGGTTACGTCGACGTGGAGGTGGACGGCGAGACCGTGCGCATCGGCATCGAACGGGTCCACCTCGAGGAGGACACCGGCAAGACGCTGCACGTCGGCGGCGCCACCGGTCGCATCCACGGCGCCACGGAGTCGCTGGTGGACTACAACCGGGCCGGCATCCCGCTGGTCGAGATCGTCACCAAGCCGGTTCCCGGCATCGGCGCCAAGGCTCCCGAGGTCGCCCGCGCCTACGTGACGGAGCTGCGCGACATCATCCGCTCGCTCGGCGTCTCCGACGTCCGCATGGAGCAGGGTTCGCTGCGGTGCGACGTCAACACCTCGCTGAACAAGCCGGGCGAGGAGTGGGGCACGCGCACCGAGACCAAGAACGTCAACTCGCTGCGCTCGGTCGAGCGGGCCGTCCGCTCCGAGATCATCCGCCAAGCCGGCATCCTCGATGACGGCGGCAAGATCGTGCAGGAGACCCGCCACTTCCAGGAGGACACCGGCGACACCCGCCCGGGGCGTTCCAAGGAGACGGCCACCGACTACCGCTACTTCCCCGAGCCCGACCTCGTTCCGATCGCGCCGGACCCGGCCTGGGTCGAGGAGCTCAAGGCCGCCCTCCCCGAGCGTCCGAGCGCCAAGCGCGCCCGCCTCCGTGAGGACTGGGGCATCAGCGAGCTCGACATGCAGTCGGTGGCCAACGCCGGCGCGGTCGAGCTCATCGAGGAGACGATCGCCGCCGGCGCGAGCCCGGCCGGCGCCCGCAAGTGGTGGATGGGCGAGCTGGCCCGCCGGGCCAACGAGACCGGCGTCGAGCTGGCCGAGGTGGGTGCCACCCCGGCCCAGGTCGCCCAGCTGCAGGCCCTGGTCGACGAGGGCAAGCTCAACGACAAGCTCGCCCGCACGGTCCTCGAGGGCGTCGTGGCCGGCGAGGGCGACCCGGCCCAGGTCATGACGGCCCGTGGCCTCGAGGTCGTCTCGGACACCGGCGCCCTCCAGGCCGCCGTCGACGAGGCGATCGCGGCCAACCCCGACATCGCCGCCAAGATCCGCGACGGCAAGGTAGCCGCAGCGGGCGCCCTGGTCGGCGCGGTCATGAAGACAACCCGAGGCCAGGCCGACGCGAAGACCGTCCGAGAGCTCATCCTCGCCCGTCTCAGCTAACCAGCCGGCTGCGCAGGGGCCGGCTGCGCTCAGGTCGGTTCCGCTCGGGTCGGTTGCGCAGGGGCGGTGCGTTCGGGTCGGTTGCGCTCGGGTCGGCTCCTCACCAACCGGCTCCTCACCGGCCCGCGCCTGACCGGCCTGCGCCTGACCGGCCTGCGCCTGACCGGCCTGCGCCTGACCGGCCTGCGCCTGACCGGCCTGCGCCTGACCGGCCTGCGCCTGACCGGCCTGCGCCTGACCGGCTTGCGCCTCACCGGTGTGCTTCGCACGGCCCGCTTCCCGTCGGTCCGCTTCCTACCGGCCCCGTCGGGTCCGGGTCGACGCGGCCCTCTTCCGGACCGGAGCGGAAGCGGGCGACACCGTGGTGGACCGGCTGACCTCGCGCATGCCCAACTCCAGCGGCGTGTCCCTCCATCCCCGGCGCGATACGACCCGGTCGGCGCCGACAGGCACCGGTGGGTCGGTTCGTCAGCCGCGGCGGGGGCATGGCTGGTCAGCCGCGGTGGGTCAGGTTCGGTCAGCCGCAGCGAGAACGACCGGTCAGCCGCGGCGAGGCAGGACCGTTCAGCTGTGGTGGATCGGAGTCATTCTGCTGCCGCGGAGGCAGGACCGGTCAGCCGCGGGTGGGACAGGACGGTCAGCTGTGGCGGGGTCAGGGCCGGTCTGTTGCCGTGAGGGCAACCGGTCAGCCGCGGTAGCGTCACCGCGATCCGTTGCGATGGCCTCCTTGTGGCAGTTCGGCGGCGATCGGAGACGCGCTGCTGTCGCGAGCGCCGGCGTGCGCAATGGGCCAGCGGTGATGTGTTTCGCGGTGCGCTCGGCGGTGGCTGGCTGCGCGGTGGGTAGTGAGCCGTTGCCTGGTGCGGTCGCCTGTGGCTGGGCTGGGGGCGGTCGCCTGTGGCTGGGCTGGCGGTCGGCTGGGGGGCGGTCGCCTGTGGCTGGGCTGCGGTGGGTGATGAGCGGTAGCCGATGCGGTTGCTAGCGGTCGCTTACTTCATGAGCACGACACGGCCGGTCACTCCGGACCAGACGCGATTCGGCGGTGGTGGCGTAGATCGTGGTCAGCCCCCCACCGCCGGTGGTGGTCCGGGGGCGTGCCTTGGTGGCGGGGCGTGACCGATGAGCGTCAGAGTGGGTTGAGGCGTGCCTTGAGGAGGCAGAACTCGTTACCTTCGGGGTCGGCCAGGACGTGCCACTGCTCTTGTCCTGTCTGGCCGATGTCCGCCGGGCGGGCGCCGAGCTTCAGGAGGCGTTCGAGTTCGGCGTCCTGGTCGCGGTCGGTGGCGTTGACGTCAATGTGCAGCCGGGATTTCCCTGGCTCCGGCTCGTCCCGGCGGCTCAGGATGATCGTCGGCTGGGCGCCGCCGAAGCCTTCGCGCGGTCCGATCTCCACGGAGCCGTCGTCCTCGCGGTCGAGCACGACGAAGTCCAGGACCTCGCACCAGAACCGTGCCAGCACCTCCGGTTCGCGGCAACCGAGCACGAGTTCACTGATCCGACATGCCATTGAGGAACCTGCTCTCAGTGTGGGAACTGCCGGGGACACCACACGAAGCGCCGGCCGGCCACCTCCGCGGGCCAGCAACAGATCCTCGCGGACCCCAGCAGTGAAAACAATTCCGCGAGAGTAGCGGAGCAGGTGAGCAGAGGCGAGTTGTTTCAAGGTCCGCCGGATGCGCTGCCGGGCAGGGGCCCATCCTCTTGCGGGAAGGCCCAGTCCGTAGTGGACGGTGGAACGTGACCAGATGTTCCGCGCCGGAAAGGGGTTCCGCGGAACCGAGGGCAACGAACCCCGGAAGGACACCGCAGCCGGCGGGTGGAGTTGACGGCAGGTCCGCCGGGACGCGCGCGGCTCGCAGCCGGAACGGCAGCAGACCAGGAGGGCCGCTGGCCGAGCGGGGCAGTGGGCCGGGAGGGCGGCAGGCCGGAGGGCAGTGGGCCGGGAAGGCCGCGGCTGGCAGGCGGGGAGGACGGCACGGCGAGAGGGCGGCAGGCCGGGGGACGGAAGTGGGCCGGGAGGGCGGCACGCCAAGAGGGCAGTGGGCCGGGGAGGCTGCGGCTGGCAGGGCAACAGGCCGGGAAGCGCGGTAGGCCGGGAAGCGCGGCAGGCCGGACAGCAGCGAACATCGGCCCGGCCCGGCTGCTGGCCGGCCGCGGCTTGCTGGCGGCCGCGGCTTGCCTGGGGGCGTACCTATCGGCGGCTGGGGCTGAGGCCTGGGGTGACGCCGTTGACGACCGAGGGGTGGGTGGTGGGTTCGGGGTCGACGCCGATGACCTTGCGTTGCATTTCGACGTTGGATTGGCCGGTGCCGCCGAGCTGGATGTCGTCGTAGGCCTTGAGGGTCTGGTTCTCGTCGA
The DNA here is from genome assembly GCF_014648355.1 of Couchioplanes azureus. Taxonomy (GTDB): domain Bacteria; phylum Actinomycetota; class Actinomycetes; order Mycobacteriales; family Micromonosporaceae; genus Actinoplanes; species Actinoplanes azureus. The sequence continues at coordinate 106,908 of NZ_BMQY01000001.1, read as the reverse complement.
AGTACAGGACCGACATCTGCAGCGGTGTCGGCTCCTCCTTTTCCAGACCGCGCAGGCCCGCGCCGCCCGTCGAGCCCTCCACCAGCAGGCGGGTCCGGGGAGTGGGTGCCGCCGGTGACGGGGTCGGGGAGCGGGAGGCGGCGTCCTCCGGGGCGCTGGGCGGGTCGAGCATGCTGACCTCGCGCTTGTGCAGGTGGCCTGCCAGCACCACCGGGACCACCCCGGACAGGGGCGGTGCCATCGCCGGGTCGTGGACGAGGGCCACTCCCACCTTGGTCCTCGACTGGGTGATCGTCGTGGCCAGCCGCTCGCCGCTGGCGAGCAGCGGGTTGGTCACCGGCTCGTCCGCGGACCGGGCGGGTGGGGTTTCGCTCTTGTCGGGAGTGAATTCCGGGTCGCCGATGCCCGCGAGGGTGAGGCCGTTGATGGTGACGGTGGAGTTGTCCAGGACCTTCGCGTTCTTCTGGCGGGCCACCGCCGCCTGGATGGCCATCGAGTCGTGGTTGCCGCGCACGTAGATGTACGGCACGCCGAGCTGGCCGATGCTGTTCACGTACGTCGTCTCGGCGCTGCTGCCCCAGTCGACGATGTCGCCCGTGTCCACGATCGCGTCGACGTCCCAGGCCTTCACCACCGTCTTGATGACGTTCCACGCGGCCGGGTTCAGGTGCAGGTCGGAGACGTGCAGGATGCGGGTGGTGTTGCCGGACGGCTCCACCGGCAGGCTGGAGACCGTGGTGTAGATGCGGCTGACGTTGCTGACCAGCTCGGCGAGCTGGTCGGCGTAGCGGCCGTAGTTGTCCGCGATGCGGCGGGCGTCGCCGACCACGGCCGGGGCGTTGACCAGCAGTCCCTCGTACCGCGGCTCGCCGATCGAATCCGGGCGGGTGGTGCCCGCGGCCAGGCCCAGGCTGCCGCCTGTCACGATCAGCGCGATCACGCCCGCCGAGGCGACCCGGCGGACGTTGCGGAAGATCAGTGCCGCCAGGACCAGCGCGCACGCGATCGCGGCGCCCATCGCGCGCAGGCTCAGCTGCAGCACACCGCGGGTGACGTCGTCGACCGCGGACTGGCCGACCACCCCGATGGCGGTCGGGTCCTCGATCAGCGCCTCGGTGCGCTGCTGGTCCAGCGCGCCGAGGTTGACCTTCAGGTGGATGGGGCCGGCGTGGCTGTCGAGGTGCAGCGAGCCCAGGGGCGGGATGTCGACCTCGGTGCCGCCCTTGACCGACGGGCTGATCGACATGTCGGCGCGGAACGGGCCCACCGGGATCTCCGACTGGGCCAGCAGCATCGTGCCGACGACGACGCCGGTGAGGCTCACCAGGAGGACGGCCGCCCACACGCGGAGACGGTGGGCCCAGGAATGCCGCCACACGCGCAGCACGGCGGCCGCCAGCTGAGAAAGTCTGTTCTTCATGGTCAACGGCTCACCTGCCCCCGTGTGCCGGTCGTCAAACGGTAACGCCGGTCAGCTGCGGCCCGCGCCACCATCGGAGAACACCAGTCGGATGATGCGGTCGTCCTCCGGGGCCGGGTCGCCGCCGTCCTCCTGGTTCGAGGTGGCGACCCAGAGCGAACCGTCCGGTGCCGCGGCCACGGCGCGCAACCGGCCGAACTCGCCGGCCAGGAGCGCGCGGGGCTGGCCGAACACGGTGCCGTTGCCGGTGACGTCGACCATCCACAGCCGCTGGCCGCGCAGGCAGGCCGTCGCGACCATCCGCTCCAGCACCGCCACACCGGAACAGGACGACTCGGCGATCGGCCAGCTCACCAGCGGGTTGGTGAACTTCGCGTCGGTGCCGCCGCCCTCGACCGCGGGCCAGCCGTAGTTCTTGCCCTTCTGGATCACGTTGAGCTCGCCGGTCTTGCTCTGGCCGGACTCGCTCGCATACATCCGCTTGCCGGAATCCCACGCGATGCCCTGCACGTTGCGGTGGCCCGACGACCAGACCGGTGAGTCCTTGACCGGGTTGCCCGGCGCGGGCTTGCCGTCGGCGGTGATCCGCAGGATCTTGCCGCCCAGGCTCTTGGGGTTCTGCGACTGGGCACCACCCGTGCCGTCCGAGGTCGTCACGTAGAGCCGCCCGTCCGGACCGAAGCCGAGCTGGCCACCGTTGTCCTCGCGGGAGCGCGGGATGCCGGTGAGGATGGGCTGTGGCCTGCCCTTCAGCTTGAGCTTCGCGACGCGGTTGTCCTTGGCCGTCGAGTAATACACGAAGACGGTCTGATCGGTGGCGTAGCCGGGCGAGACCGCGATGCCCAGCAGCCCGCCGTCGCCGCCCGCGGTGACCTCGGAGAGCCGCTGCACCTCGGTGACCCGGAGCCCGGCGGCGTCCGACTCCGGCCCGACCTTGAGGATGCGGGCCGTGTCGCGCTCGGTGACCAGCGCCGAGCCGTCCGGCAGGAACGCCATGCCCCAGGGGACTTCCAGGCCCTTGGCCAGCACGGTGACCGCCACCTCGCGCTCACCCCCGCCCTCCGGCGCCGCGGAGCCCGACGGCGTGGGCAGGTTGGGCGGCGCGCCGGCGACATCGGGGTCCGGCGGGCCGAAGGCGCAGGCCGTGGTGAGGGTCAGCACGGCGCCGAGCGTCAGGGCACACGCGCGGGCGCGGCGGCTGCGCACGGTCACGGGATCTCCTCGTTCACGAGACCAGGGTAGCGGCGCACGGGCCGGCGGCCGGGGCCCCGACTAGTTTGGTGACGTGATGGTATGGATCGCCCATGAGGCGGGCCGTGAGCTGCTCGGCGCGGTGCCGCCCGGCGTCGAGGTCGAGGTGTGCGCGGACGCGGCGGTCTTCCCGTCCGATCCCGCCGCGGTCCGCTTCTGGGTGCCGCCGTTCCTGTCCACCGCGCGGACCGCGGGGCAACTGCCCAGGTTCTCGAAGCTGGCGGCGATCCAGCTGCTGTCGGCGGGAGCGGACGCGTGGGTGGGGCGGGTGCCGCCCGGCGTCACGTTGTGTGACGCGCGGGGAGTGCACGACAAGCCCGTCGCCGAGTGGGTGCTCGGGGCCGCCATCGGCGCGTTCCGGCGGTTCCCGGACTTCGTCCGCGCCCAGGAGCGGGAGGAGTGGGCGATCAAGGCGTACGCGCCCACCCGGGAGCTGACCGGTAAGAAGGTCCTGATCCTGGGCGCCGGGTCGATCGGGCGGGCCATCGAGGAGCACATGGCGCCCTTCGGCGTGACGATCACGCGGGTCGCTCGTACGGCTCGGCCCGGCGAGGACGTGCACGGTGTGGACGAGCTGCCGCGCTTGCTCCCGTACGCGGAAGTGGTGATCTTGGTGGTGCCGCTGACCGACCTCACCCGCGGGCTGGTGGATGCGGTTTTCCTGGCCGCGATGCCGGATGGCGCGCTGCTGGTGAACGCCGCCCGCGGCCCCGTGGTGGACACCGATGCCCTGGTCGCGGAGCTGGCCTCCGGACGTCTCTCGGCCGCGATGGACGTCACCGACCCGGAGCCGCTGCCTGCCGGTCACCCGCTGTGGCGGTTGCCGAACGCGTTCATCACCCCGCACGCCGCCGGTACCGTCGCCGGTCTGCTGCCGCGCGCCTACGGCCTGGTGGGTGACCAGCTCCGCCGCTTCGTGGCCGGCGAACCGCTGATCAATCAGGTGTCGGAGGGTTACTGAACTCCTGGCCGCCCGCCGCCAGCACGGCCGGGAGGTTTTCCGTGGTGACCCCGGTGAGCGGCACCGCCATCCCGTCGAAGAGCAGGGCCGAGATGCGCCCTCTCGGGTCCGGGGCCAGCTCGGCCACCCGCGACCAGGCCACCTCGTGGGAACCGATCAGTGCCCGCACCCGCAGCCCCTCGGCGTCGACGTCGGTGCCCGCCCGCCAGGCCCAGACCGCGACCGCCAGCGGGACCAGCAGGACCGGAGCGAGCTGCCAGCCGGCGCTGAGCAGGGGAACGGTGCCGACGAACGCGATCAAGGCGGCGAAGAAGAGGGCGCCGGGCTTGCGGACGCGCAGGACGGGCTTTCGACTCACGGTCGCCATCCTCCCACCCGGCGGAAGGACGATTTTTGTCGGACCCGGCGCTCATACTTCCCCCATGACCGAACTGCTCGCGATCGGTACCCAGAAAGGCCTGTTCCTGGCCACCAGCGACGACGACCGGCAGAGTTGGCAGGTCAGCTCTGCGCACTTCCCGATGCAAGCCGTCTACTCCGTCGCCTTCGACACCCGGGGCCCGTCGCCCCGCGTGCTGGCCGGGGTCGAGAGCTCACATTTCGGCCCCAGCGTGGCCGTCAGCGACGACCTCGGCAGCACCTGGCAGGAGCCCGACAAGGCCCCGCTCGCCTTCCCGTCCGACGCCGGCGCCGCGGTGGAGCGGGTGTGGCAGATCGTTCCCGCGGGCCCCGACCAGCCCGGCGTCGTCTATGCGGGCACCCAGCCGTCCGCGCTGTGGCGCTCCGCGGACGGCGGCCACACCTACCAGCTGATCCGCGGCCTGTGGGACCACCCGCACCGGCCCGAGTGGGGCGCCGGCTTCGGCGGCCAGGCGGTCCACACCATCCTTCCGCACCCCGCCGACCCGCAGCGCATCCTCGTGGCCATGTCCACCGGCGGCGTCTATCGCACGGCCGACGGCGGCCGGACGTGGGCGCCGGCCAACGAGGGCATCAAGGCCTACTTCCTGCCCGACCCGTGGCCGGAGTTCGGCCAGTGCGTGCACAAGGTGGCCCGCGACGGCGCCAATCCCGACCACTACTACGCCCAGAACCATCACGGGGTCTACCGCTCGACCGACGGCGGCGCGTCCTGGCAGTCCATCGCCGACACGCTGCCCGCCGACTTCGGCTTCGCGATGGTGGCCCATCCGTCCGCTTCCGGCACCATCTGGAATTTCCCGCTGACCGCCGACGGTGAGCGGCATCCCGTCGACCTGATGTGCCGGGTCTTCCGATCCACCGACGCCGGCACCACCTGGGTGCCCCAGCACAAAGGGCTGCCCGAAGGCCGCTACTACCCGGTCGTGCTGCGGGACGCGATGTGCGCCGACAACGCCACCCCGGCCGGCGTCTACTTCGGCACGCGGGCGGGGGACGTCTTCGCCAGCCGCGACGAAGGGGAGAGCTGGTCCACGGTGGCCACGCACCTGCCCGACGTGCTGTGCGTGCGGGCGGTGCAGGTCTGATGCCGACCGTGCTGGTGCCGGGCGTGCTGCGCACGGATGCCGGCGGGGCCGCACAGCTGGAGGTGGCCGCCGACGGATCTTTGCGAGCGGTGCTCGACGAGATGGCGCGGCGGTGGCCGCGCCTGGAACGCCGGATCCGCGACGAGAACGGCGTCCTGCGGCGCTACGTGAACGTCTACGTGGACGGTGAGGACTGCCGTCGCTCGGGCGGCCTGGAGACGCCGGTGCCCGCGGCCGCCGAGATCCAGGTGCTCCCGTCGGTCGCCGGGGGATGACTGTCACGGCCCGTCGCCACGGGAAGCTCCATACCCGACGATCCGCCCGTGCGCGGGCAGACGTCCCGCACGTAACCTGTCCGGGGGACGATCGTTACCGATATGGGAGCGGCGTTCCTCGCGCCGATCCCTGCCCCGCCCACCCCACGATGTTCGTAGAGGATCCCGCCGCCGTGGCCGTGCCACCCCTCGCACGCCCCGCCACCCGGGCCGGCGCCCGGGTGTCGTTCCTGCTCGTTCCCGTGACCGGTGCGCTCATCCTGGTCGCCGGGGCGGCGGGGCTTCTGCCGCCGCTCGCCGCCCTCACCGCGGGCGTCGGGGTGGTGGCGCTCTTCGCCACGGCCGTCCTGTGGCACACGGCGCTCGCCATCCACCACGAGGAGGGCGTCTACGCCGCGTGCCGCGGGGCCGGCTTCATCGGCATGGCGTCACTCGCCACGGCGGTCACCTGCGGAGTGTTGCTGGCGAGGCCGCCGCCGGTGGCCGTGTGGGCGGCGCTCGGGCTGGCCACCGCGGCCGGGTTCTCCGTGTTCGGCACGATGCTGCTGCCCGGGGCCGCCGCCACGGTCGCGGTGCGGCTGCGGCGGGCGTTCGACGGGCTGGGGCTCGGCGTGAGCCTGGGCTTCGCGGCGTACCTGGTGACGCCCCTGCACCGCACCCCCTGGCCGGGCCTGGCCAACACCCTCATCGCCGCGGCCGGCGCCTCCATCGTCACGGTCGTCGTACTGCGCGCCCGGCTGCACCGGCCCGCCGCCCTGCGCTGCGGTTTCGGCGTCATCGCCGTGCTCATCGTGCTCTGCACGATCGTCAACCTCGTGCTGAGCGGCTCCGCCGGCCGGCTCGTTCCCCTGCTCGGCCTGGTCGTCGTGGCCGGACTCACCCTGGCCGCCGACGGTGGATCCCGGCGCCACCTGCCGGAGCGCCTCGAGTCGCGCGAGCCGGACCTGTATCTGTCGAGCTACCCGCTGCTCGCCGTCCCGGCCGGGGTCGGCGTCGTGGCCGCGCTGATCCACCTCGTCGTGGTCGGCACCTTCAACACCACGGCGATCGCGCTCGGCGTCTCGATGGTCGCCGTGCTCACGATGCGCGAACTGCTCGTGGTCAGCGACATCCGGCGGTACACGGCCCAGCTGCGGGTCAAGGAGGCACACTTCCGATCGCTCGTCGCCGGGGCCACCGACCTCACCCTGGTGCTCGACGAACGGTTGCGGATCCGCTGGCAGTCGCCGGCCGCCGCGCGGTTGTTCGGGCTGGCCGACGCCGAGGTCGTCGGCCGGACGTTCCTCCAGCTCATCCATCCCGACGACGTCGCCGGCGCGCAGGCCGGCATCGAGGCGCTGATCGCCGGCGAGCGCGCCGACGGGCCGCCCGCCCTGATCAACGCCCGGTTGCTGGACGGCTACGGCATCTGGCGCGACACCGAGTCGACCGTCGCCGACCAGCGGTCCGTCCCCGAGGTCGCCGCGCTCGTCGTCCACGTCCGTGACGTCGGCGAACGCCGCCATCTCGAGCGCACCCTGCACCGGCTGTCCTACACCGATCAGCTCACCGGGCTCGCCAACCGCCGTGCCCTCATGCGTGATCTTCTCGAGTTCCGGCGGCGTGCGGGCCAGCATGGCACGCTGCTCGTCATCGACCTGCACGGCCTCGCCGAGATCAACGACAGCCGCGGCCGGGAGACCGGCGACGCCGTGCTGATCGAGGTGGGCCGCCGGCTCCGCTGCCTGCTGGGCGAGGACGACGTGGCGGCCCGGCTGGGCGGCGACGAGTTCGCCGTCCTCACGCCGGACGGCGCGGTGCTCGCGTACGCGCTGGCCACCCGGATCGTCACGGCGGTGATGGAACCGTACGAGCTGCCCGGCATGATCGTCGAGCTGCACACCAGCGTCGGCCTCGCCGAGCTCGCCGGCGGCAAGGACTCCGAGGAGGTCCTGCGCCACGCCGACCTGGCCCGCAGCCGTGCCCGCCAGCTCGGCAAGGACCGCGTCGAGTGGTACGACACCGATGTCGAGATCCAGCTGCACCGCCGCATGGACCTCGAACGCGAGCTGCTCGGCGCCGCCGACCGCGGCGAGTTCGACCTCGTCTTCCAGCCGGTGGTGTCGCTCCGCGACGGCCAGCCCGTCGGCGTCGAGGCACTGCTGCGCTGGCGTCACCCGAAGCTCGGCACGGTGCTCCCGGCCGAGCTGCTCCCCATCGCCCGCGCCGTGGGCTGCGCGGCCGAGCTGGACGAATGGGTCCTCGAAGAGGCGTGCCGGCGCCTGCGCGGATGGACCGCCGGCGGCACCGACTTCTGGCTCTCGGTGAACGTGGCCCCGCGCGAGCTGCTCACCGCCCGCTTCCCGGACCGGGTCGCGGAGATCCTGAACCGCTACGACATCGCCCCGGAACGCCTCGTCGTCGAGGTCCAGGAGACCTGGGTCGCCGAGGACGTCCCGGCCATCGTGGCGTCGCTGGCCGGCCTGCGCACGCTCGGCGTCCGCGCCGGCCTCGACGACTTCGGCGCCGGCCAGGCGTCCCTCGCCCACCTGCGCAGGCTTCCGGTCGACATGCTCAAGCTCGACCAGGCCCTGGTGAACAAGCCGAGCGAGCACGCCAGCACCCCGGCGGTCCTGGACGTGGTGGTGAGCCTGGGCCGGCGGCTCGGCCTCGAGATCGTCGCCAAGGGCCTGGAGTCGCAGGAGCAGATAGACCTCGCCCGCCATGCGGGCTGCCACTACGGGCAGGGATTCGCACTCGCGCGGCCCGCCCCCGCCGAGCGCATGGAGGCGTACCTGGAGAGTCATCGCGGGTAGTCCGGGTCTTTTTACAGTACGGCCACAGACGCGGCCGAAAGCAGCACCGGGCGCCCGCCACTACGCACGCACCTCCGTGCCTGGTCGAGCTCCGCGGTCGGCCGCCGGGCTGTGCGGGGCCGGGTGCGGGTCGGGCTACGCGGGCGAGGCGCGCGTCGGGCTGTGCGGGTGGTGTGCGGGCGAGGCGCGCGTCCGGCTGTGCGGGTGGTGTGCGGGCGAGGCGCGCGTCGGGCTGTGCGGGTGGTGTGCGGGCGAGGCGCGCGTCGGGCTGTGCGGGTGGTCTGCGGGCGAGGCGCGCGTCCGGCTGTGCGGGTGGTGTGCGGGCGAGGCGCGCGTCCGGCTGTGCGGGTGGTGTGCGGGCGAGGCGCGCGTCGGGTGTGTGCGAATGCGGTCTACGGGCGAGTGTGCATCGGGCTGTGCGGTGTGGTGTGCGGGCGAGGTCTGCATCGGGCTGTGTGGGCCGGTGTGCGGCGGGCTTGCGCGCGGTGGGGTGTGCTCGGGTGGTGATCAGGACAGCCGGGAGGCCCGGGTCACGGTCCGGCGGGCGCTGTGCGACGCGAGTGGCGAGAGCCGTACCGCTTCGGCCGGCGGATGCGCGACCGGCCCGGCCACGCGCGGGCATCCGTGCGTGAGGCGGGCCGGTCGGTGTTGCTTCTGTCTGCCTGTGTGGCCGTACTTATGAAAAGGAAGAGCTCACTCCGGCACCAACCGGTACGCCCCGTCGCTGGCGCTTGTGGCCATGGAGGCGTAGGCGCGGAGTGCCGCCGAGACCGGGCGCACCCGGTCGGCCGGGGTGTACGGCTTGGGCCGGCGTTCCTGTTCGTGGCGGCGCTGGGCCAGCTCCTCGTCCGGGACGTTGAGGGTGATGGCGCGGCCCGGGATGTCGATGGTGATCTCGTCGCCGGTCTCGACCAGGGAGATCAGGCCGCCGGACGCCGCTTCCGGCGAGATGTGGCCGATCGACAGGCCGGAGGTGCCGCCGGAGAACCGGCCGTCGGTGATCAGGGCGCAGGCCTTGCCGAGGCCGCGGCCCTTGAGGAAGGACGTCGGGTAGAGCATCTCCTGCATGCCCGGGCCGCCCTTGGGGCCTTCGTAGCGGATCACCACCACGTCGCCCTCGACGACCTGTTTGCCGAGGATGCCCTCGACCGCCGCGTCCTGGCTCTCGTAGACGCGGGCCGGGCCGGTGAACTTCCACAGCTCCTCGGCGACGCCGGCGGTCTTCACCACGCAGCCGTCCGGTGCGAGGTTGCCGAAGAGGATCGCCAGGCCGCCGTCGGCGGTGTACGCGTGCTCGATCGACCGGATGCAGCCCGCGGCGGCGTCCGTGTCGAGGGTGGCCCACCGGTTGGTGGTGGAGAACGGCTGCGTGGTGCGCACGCCGCCGGGAGCCGCGTGGAAGAGCTCGAGCGCCTCGGCCGAGGGCGATTCGCCACGAATGTCCCACTTGTCCAACCAGGCGGACAGGGACGGCGCATGCACCGCGCGGACCTGGTCGCGCAGCAGCCCGGCCCGGTGGAGCTCGCCGAGCAGGGCCGGGATGCCGCCGGCCCGGTGCACGTCCTCCATGTGGTACTTCGGGCTGTTGGGAGCGACCTTGGACAGGCACGGCACGCGCCGGGAGATGCCGTCGATGTCCGCCACGCTGAAGTCGATGCCGGCCTCGCGGGCCGCGGCCAGCAGGTGCAGCACCGTGTTGGTGGAGCCGCCCATCGCCACGTCCAGGGCGACCGCGTTCTCGAAGGCGTCTCGGGACGCGATCGAGCGGGGCAGCACCGACGCGTCGTCGTTCTCGTAGTACTGCTTGGCGATCTCGACGATCAGCGAGCCGGCCCGCTCGAAGAGCGCCTTGCGGGAGGCGTGCGTGGCCAGCGTCGAGCCGTTGCCCGGCAGCGCCAGGCCGATCGCCTCGGTGAGGCAGTTCATCGAGTTGGCGGTGAACATGCCGGAGCAGGAGCCGCAGGTGGGGCAGGCCGACCGCTCGATGGTGTCGAGCTGCGCGTCGGTCACCTTCTCGTTCGCGCTGGCGCTCATCGCGTCGACCAGGTCGAGCTTCTCGTGCACCACGCCCTCGATCGCGACCGTCTTGCCGGCCTCCATCGGGCCGCCGGAGACGAAGACCGTGGGAATGTTGAGCCGAAGGGCCGCGATCAGCATGCCCGGGGTGATCTTGTCGCAGTTCGAGATGCAGACCAGGGCGTCGGCGCAGTGCGCGTTGACCATGTACTCGACCGCGTCGGCGATCAGCTCGCGGCTGGGCAGCGAGTAGAGCATGCCGCCGTGGCCCATGGCGATGCCGTCGTCGACCGCGATGGTGTTGAACTCGCGGCCGACGCCGCCCGCCTGCGCGACCGCGTCGGCCACGAGGCCGCCGAGGTCCTTGAGGTGCACGTGCCCGGGTACGAACTGGGTGAAGCTGTTGGCGATCGCCACGATGGGCTTGCCGAAGTCGTCGTCGGTCATGCCGGTGGCGCGCCACAGGGCGCGCGCGCCGGCCATCGTCCGACCGTGGGTCGAGGTCCGGGAGCGCAGCTCAGGCATCACTACATAGTGCCACCGCCGGTGCCGGGCGGGGGTGCACCGGCGCCGCGCATGTCCACCCCTCGGGATAGAGAAATCGATGCGCGTACGGCAGAGTGTTGGCGTGCACTCACCGTCCGGCGTGGAGCTGGCCGGGCTGGCGAGCCTCCTCGTCGCGGTCCCGGCGGTCGCGTTGCTGGGTAACTCCGGCCGTAAGCACACCGGCGCCGCCCGGCGTGCCCACCTCCTGCTCGCCGCGGGCGCCGCCGTCGCCACCGGCGCGGCGCTCGCCGGCCTGGTCAGCGCCCTGTTCATGGCGCACGACGAGATGCGCGAGCACGTGCGGACCCTCGGGCAGGCCGTCGCGGTGGCGATGGCGCTGGGCACGCTGACCCTGCTGGCCGGCACGCTGATGCTGCCCGGTGCCGCGGAGAACCGCCGGGCCGCGCTGCGGCACCTGCTCGACGGCCTGGTGATCGCGGCGGCGCTCTGGTTCGTCGGCTGGACCCTGGTCTCCGAGCCCACCCGCATCCTCGGTGAGCTGACGCCGGTGAGCTGCCTCTCGATCCTGCTGGGCGCCGGGGTCGCCACCATCGCCACCGGGCTGACCACGATCCTGGCCGTGCACGCGCACCGGCCGCGGCACGTCACGGTCCGGGTCGCCGCGGGCGTGACCCTGGTCGCGGTCTCGGCCACCGCCCTGCCGGGCGGCATCTGCCAGGGCGGGCCGGTGGTGATCCTGGTCGGCGCGCTGCTGCTGCCGGCCGGGCTGGTCGTGGTGGCCCGCGCGGTCAAGGTCGCGGACCGCCCGGTCACCGTGTCCGGCGACATCATCCAGCGCGGCACCGGGTACGCGTTCGTCCCGATGACCGCCATGGTGATCGCCGGCACCTGTCACATCCTGGCCGGCGGGGAGATCGCCGGATTCGGCTTCCTCGGCGCCAGCATCGAGGGCTTCGCGCTGGTCGGCCGGCAGTATCTGGCCCTCGGCGACGTGCGCAGCTACACCCTGCGGCTGCGCCAGCGGGAGGCGCACTTCCGTGAGCTGGCCCACACCGATCCGCTCACCGGGCTGGCCAACCGCCGGGGCCTGGTCCGGGCGCTGCGCGAGCCGGCCGTGCCGGGGCGGCCGCGCACCCTGGTCGGGCTCGACCTGGACGGCTTCAAGAACGTCAACGACATGCGGGGGCACGACGTCGGCGACGCGGTCCTGGCCGAGGTCGGCGCGCGGCTGCGGGCCCAGCTGAGCCCCGGGGACGTGGCGGCGCGGCTGGGCGGCGACGAGTTCGCGGTGCTGATGCGGGCCACGCCCGACGAGGCGATGGCGGTCGGCAAGCGGCTGCTCTCGGTGCTCTGCGAGCCGTACGAGACGGAGGACGGCTCGGTCTTCCTCTCGGCGAGCGTCGGCGTCGCGGGTTCCCTCACGCCCGGCGACACCGGGGAGCTGATGCGCGACGCCGACCTCGCCCTGCGCTACGCCAAGCAGCGCGGCAAGAACCGGGTCGAGCGCTACCAGAAGCGCTACGACGAGCTGCTGCGCCGGCACAGCGTGCTGGAGAACGAGCTGCGTCACGCGATCGAGCGCGGTCAGCTGCGGCTCGTCTTCCAACCGGTGGTCGCGCTGCCCTCGGTGCGCCCGGTGGGCGCGGAGGCGCTGCTGCGCTGGCACCACCCCGAGCTCGGCGCGGTCCGGCCCGACGAGTTCATCCCGGTGGCCGAGGAGTCCGGCCTGATCGGCATGCTCGGCGCCTGGGTGCTGGACCAGGCGTGCGGGCAACTGGCCCAGTGGCTGGCCGCCGGGCACGACGTGTGGGTCTCGGTGAACCTGTCGCCCAAGGAGCTGCACGCCGCCGACTACGCCGGCCAGGTGGCGGCGGTGCTGGACAAGTACGGCGTGCCCCCGCAGCGCCTGGTGCTGGAGGTGACCGAGCACGCGGTGGCCACGGACCTGGACGAGCTGATCCGGCGCCTGGTGGAGCTGCGGTCCACCGGCGTGCGCATCGCGCTCGACGACTTCGGCGCGGGCTACTCCTCGCTCGGGCAGCTGCGCAACCTGCCCGTCGACATCCTGAAGATCGACCACGCGCTGGTGGCGGAGCCCGAGTCGCGGACCGGCACGGCCGCGCCGCTGGTGGACGTGGTCGTGCGGCTGGGGCACCGATTGGGGCTGGAGGTGCTGGCCGAGGGCATCGGCACGCCCGCGCAGCGCGAGATCGTCGAGGCGGCCGGGTGCCGGCTCGGGCAGGGCTCGCTCTTCGGCTGGGGGGTGCCGGCCGAGCATCTGGAGGCGCAGCTGCGCGCGGGGCGCTCGTGCGGCTCGCGGCCCGTGCCGGCGCCGCGCAGCCGGCCGGCCGCGGTCGCGCCGGGGGCCCCCGCACGCAGCCAGATCGTCATGCTGGGGCCCGGCATGCGGCAGGTGCGGGCGGTGCTGCCGACCGATCCCGCTTTTTCGAGTGACCAGGATGTGAGATCAGTTGACGCACCCCGTGAGATGGGGCAGTCTTAGCCGCATGTGTTCGTCGTTCCTCGTAGTACTTAGTTGAGCGCGCTGCCCGATCCGCTTGGGCAGTGCGCCAGGTCCCGTGCTTAGCACGAGGACCTTTTTTGTTGCACGAGAATGACGCCGAAACCCGAACGAAGGTCTGAATCGCCATGACGAGACCCACGCCCGAGACCCTCGCCCACCGTGCCACCCCGGCCACCGTCGCGGCCGCCGCCGGCGCCCCGGCGGTAACCGCGGTCTCGCCGACACCCACCTCCGGGGCCGGCTCCCTCGTGCGTTCCCTCGAGGCGCTCGGCGTCGACGTGGCGTTCGGTATCCCGGGCGGTGCCATCCTGCCGGCGTACGACCCGCTCTACGACTCCAAGGTGCGGCACATCCTGGTGCGTCACGAGCAGGGCGCCGGGCACGCCGCCACGGGCTATGCGCAGGCCACCGGCAAGGTCGGGGTCTGCTTCGCCACCTCGGGCCCGGGCGCCACCAACCTGGTCACCCCGATCGCCGACGCCTACATGGACTCGGTGCCGATCGTGGCCATCACCGGCCAGGTGCCGCGTCCGGCGATCGGCACGGACGCCTTCCAGGAGGCCGACATCCAGGGCATCACGCTGCCGATCACGAAGCACAACTTCCTGGTCCAGACGGCCGAGGAGATCCCGCGGATCCTGGCGGAGGCCTTCCACCTGGCGTCGACCGGCCGGCCCGGCCCGGTCCTGGTGGACATCCCCAAGGACGTGCTCCAGGCGCAGACCACGTTCTCCTGGCCGCCCACGCTGGACCTGCCCGGCTACCGCCCGACGCTGCACCCGCACGGCAAGCAGATCCGGGAGGCGGCCCGGCTGATCGCCGCGGCCAAGCGCCCGGTCCTGTACGTGGGCGGCGGCGTGCTCAAGGCCGGCGCCACCGACGGGCTGCGCAAGCTCGCCGAGCTGACCGGGATCCCGGTGGTCACCACGCTGATGGCGCTCGGCGCGTTCCCGGACTCGCACCCGCAGCACCTGGGCATGCCCGGCATGCACGGCACGGTCCCCGCCGTGTACGCGCTGCAGAAGGCCGACCTGCTGGTGACCCTCGGCGCCCGCTTCGACGACCGGGTGACCGGCAAGCTGGACTCCTTCGCCCCGGACGCCAAGGTCGTGCACGCCGACATCGACCCGGCCGAGATCGGCAAGAACCGGCACGCGGACGTCCCGATCGTGGGCGACGCCCGGCACGTGATCGATGAGCTGATCGCGGCGGTCTCCGGCACGGCCGCCGGCGCGTCCGCGTACGAGCCGTGGTGGGCCCTGCTCAACGACCTGCGCAAGCGCTACCCGCTGGGCTACGACGAGCCCACCGACGGCACCCTCGCCCCGCAGTACGTGATCGAGCGCCTCGGCGAGCTGGTCGGCCCGGACGCGATCTACGTGGCGGGCGTCGGCCAGCACCAGATGTGGGCCTCTCAGTTCATCAAGTACGAGAAGCCGGCCACCTGGCTCAACTCCGGCGGCGCCGGCACCATGGGCTACGCGGTCCCGGCGGCGATGGGCGCGAAGGTCGGCAAGCCCGAGCTGCAGGTCTGGGCGGTCGACGGGGACGGCTGCTTCCAGATGACCAACCAGGAGCTGGCGACCTGCGCCCTCGAGGGCATCCCGATCAAGGTCGCGCTGATCAACAACGGCAACCTCGGCATGGTCCGGCAGTGGCAGACGCTGTTCTACGAGGGCCGCTACTCCAACACCGAGCTGGGCACCCACAAGCACCGCATCCCCGACTTCGTGAAGCTCGCCGAGGCGCTGGGCTGCGTCGGCCTGCGGTGCGAGACGAAGGCCGAGGTGGACGCCACCATCAAGGCCGCCATGGAGATCGACGACCGCCCGGTGGTCATCGACTTCACCGTCGGCAAGGACGCCATGGTGTGGCCCATGGTCGCGGCCGGCACCAGCAACGACGAGATCATGTTCGCCCGGGACGTGCGCCCCAACTTCGACGAGGACGACCTGTGACCATGAACAAGCACACGCTCTCCGTGCTGGTCGAGAACAAGCCCGGCGTCCTCGCCCGGGTGAGCGGCCTCTTCTCGCGGCGGGGATTCAACATCGACTCTCTGGCGGTGGGCGAGACGGAGAACCCGGACGTCTCCCGCATCACGATCGTGGTCAACGCCGACTCCTCACCCCTGGAGCAGGTGACCAAGCAGCTCAACAAGCTGGTGAACGTCCTGAAGATCGTCGAGCTGGACCCGCAGCAGTCGGTCCAGCGCGAGCTCCTGCTCGTCAAGGTGCGCGCCGACCGTGCGGTGCGCGGGCAGGTGCTCGAAACGGTCGAGCTCTTCAGGGCGAAGGTGATCGACGTGGCGCCGGACACCCTCACGATCGAGGCGACCGGCAACCCCGACAAACTGGACGCGCTGCTGCGTGACCTCGAACCGTTCGGCATCAAGGAGATGGTGCAGTCCGGCCTCGTGGCCATCGGCCGCGGCTCGCGTTCCATCACCACCGGCCCGGCGCTGCGCGCCGCCTGAACTTCCAGATTTACCGAGAGGGAAAAGCAATGACCGCCGAAACGTTCTACGACGACGACGCCGACCTGTCCATCATTCAGGGCCGCAAGGTCGCCGTCATCGGGTACGGCAGCCAGGGCCACGCGCACTCGCTGTCGCTGCGCGACTCGGGCGTCGACGTGGTGGTCGGCCTGCAGGAGGGCTCCAAGAGCCGGGCCAAGGCCGAGGAGCAGGGGCTGCGGGTGGCCACGCCGGCCGAGGCGTCCGCCTGGGCCGACGTGATCATGGTGCTGGCGCCGGACACCGCGCAGCGCAAGATCTATGCCGAGTCGATCGAGCCGAACCTGACCGCCGGCAAGGCGCTCTTCTTCGGCCACGGGCTCAACATCCGCTTCGAGCTGATCAAGCCTCCGGCGAATGTGGACGTCGCGATGGTGGCCCCGAAGGGCCCCGGTCACCTGGTCCGCCGCCAGTACGTCGACGGCAAGGGCGTGCCGGCGCTGATCGCGGTCGAGCAGGACGCCACCGGTGGCGCGCAGGCGCTGGCCCTGTCGTACGCGAAGGCGATCGGCGGCACCCGCGCCGGCGTCATCAAGACCACGTTCAAGGAGGAGACGGAGACCGACCTCTTCGGCGAGCAGGCCGTGCTCTGCGGCGGCACGGCCGCGCTGGTGCAGACCGGCTTCGAGGTGCTCACCGAGGCCGGGTACGCGCCCGAGATCGCGTACTTCGAGTGCCTGCACGAGCTCAAGCTGATCGTCGACCTCATGTACGAGGGCGGCATCTCCCGCATGCGCTACAGCGTCTCCGACACCGCGGAGTTCGGCGACTACGTCAGCGGCCCGCGCGTGATCAACGCGTCGGTCAAGGAGGAGATGAAGAAGATCCTCGCCGAGATCCAGTCGGGGGAGTTCACCCGGACGCTGATCGCGGACGACGAGGCCGGCGGCCAGCGCCTGCAGCAGTTCCGCAAGGAGGGCGCCGAGCACCCGATCGAGGTCACCGGCAAGAAGCTGCGCGACATGATGAGCTGGGTCAACCGGCCGATCACCGAGACGGCCTGACCCGTTCCGGGGCGGCCGGTCCGGCCGCCCCGGCCTATTCCTCGCGCAGCTCCAGCAGGCGGCGCATCAGCGCGGCGCGCTCGAAGGTGTGTCCCTGCACCCGGCTCTTGATCGCCTGGTAGTACGCCGTCTGCGTCATCTGCCCCGGGTGGATCAGATAGCGGTACACCGGCACGTCCTCGTACCAGCAGGGGAACAGCGCCTCGGCCGAGATGAACGGGTGCGTGTCGATCGATCGCGGCAGCGCGCCGTATCCGCCGACCGCGACCAGGTGCGTACGCCGCCACAGCACCGCGCCGACGTGCACCGCGAACCTGCCCGTGGCCTGGAACTGCGCGCCGATCGTCCCGGCCGGGATCTCGCCGGGCTCCGGCCACGACTTGAACACCTCGGCCGTCGCGGGATCGGGCGGCGTGGCCGGATCGTGCATCAGATCGGTGCGCCCCCACACCCCGAGGCACTGCGGCTGCTTCTCGGCCACCGCCAGCAGCGTGGCGATCCCGCCGGGATAGAGCAGGTCGTCGTCGTCCACACAGAGCACGTACGGCGCGCAGCTGCGGATCAGGGCGAGATTGCGGGTGGTCCCCGAGCCCAGCGGCTTCGGGTTGCGTTCCAGCTCGACCCGTGGATCGCGCAGCCAGCCGTCGCGGTCGGCCGCCGGGGGATCCCAGCCGATCGCGTCGCCGTCCAGTTGCACACACCACGTCCAGTCGAGGTCCTGTGCGCACAGCGACGCGTGCAGGCCCCGGAGCAGCTCCGGCCGGGTGGCTCCGGTGAGGAAAGCGACAGCCGTCATCTAGTCCATCCCAAGGTGATCAGCAGAACGGTGGTCAGCACCAGCGCGAAGAATCCGGCCACCAGGATCAGCACCGCGACCATGCGCCTGCGGGAGGCCATCGCGCGCAGGGTCGAGAAGGTGGACAGCGCGCCGACGGCGGCGTACGCGGCCATGGCGACCAGCCCGAACGAACCGCCCATGCCGGGCAGGCCCGTGACCTCCGCGCCGTAGAGGCTGAGCACCAGGCCGGGGACGAGCACCAGCGCGGCGACCAGACCGGCGGCGTTCTGGAAACCCTGGGTCCGTTCCGAGGTCTCCCGGTCCAGTTGCAGCCGGGCGCCGCCGGCCGCGCTGGACAGCAGCGTCCACCCCTCGCGCAGGCTGCCGTTGAGCTGCTCCAGCCGGGCCCCCACCCGGTCGGTGCGGCGCTGCACCTCGAGCCGCAGCGACGTCACCGACTCCTCGATCGGGGCGACCTCGGGCTGCGGCAGCCAGCCCAGCCGAGCGCGCCGGGCCATGTCCCGGTTGATCCGGCGCAGCATCCCCAGCAGTTGATGCGTCTCGTCCAGCTCGGCGCCGAGGTGGCGGGCGTCCAGATGGGCCTCGAAGGCGCCGTCCCGGGCGAGCGCGAAGAACCGCCGTTCCCAGCGCTCCACCCGCTGGGTCAGCTGCCATTCGGTCCAGTCGTGGTGCTGCATGACGTCCTGCACCAGCCGACCGGCCTCGGCCGTACCGTCGGTGCCGGCGACGGCGGTGAGCTGGCCATGGCGCCGCCGGCATTCCGGCAGCGGGACCAGATACCGCTTTCCGGGCGGCAGCGGCTCGTTCGGGTTCCAGTCGTGCTCCTCCGCGATCGGGTGCCACACCATCAGGGTGCCGGCGCGGCCGTGGACCACGCGGACCGCCCGCAGGCACCACGGCGTGCGGTGCTCCATCATCTTGGGCGCCAGCGACGTGAGCAGCCACATGTCGGCGGCGTCCCAGCCGCGCTCGCGGAGCCGCTCGGACACGGGCGGCCGGTCCGAGGAGTTGTCCGGCGCGGGTGGGCGCAACACCAGGTCGGTGAGCTCGGTCCCGTCCTCGCCCCAGGCCCATCCGGCGAGCATGCGGACGACGCGCCGCTGCTCCTCGGCCGCGCCGGGCACGGTGCCGTGGCGCGGTCCGCGGTGCGGTTCGAGGTCGATCTCCATCCGGACCGGACCGACGGTGGACAGCTGCACCTCGTGCAGGCCCGCGGTCTCCCCGACGGTCGAGAGCGTCCCCAGGGCCGGATGGTCGAGGTACGCCGACTCGGCGAAGACGGCCTTCTCCATGGTGAGCCGCGATCCGCACGTCCATCGTCGTACCTGCGCGGACGGCGGGGTGACCTGGATGTCGAAGTGCAGGCACGGGTCCGGGGCGACCGAGCCGCCCGGCGGGAAGGCGGACTCAGAGCGTTGGTGCAAATCCACCATCGGTACTCCCCATGCCGAGGCCGAGGCGCTCCACGATGGTGAACGGGATGCCGAGCTGGCTCTCCCACATCGCCAGCGTCTCCCGTTCCGGCTCCCTGTCGGCGTCGTCGAGGTAGACGGAGAAGGAGGCGGCCAGTTTGTGCCGCAGGACGCGCACCGCCGGCTCGCGCACCAGCACGTGGCCGAGGTCGCCGGCGGGTGGACCGTCCACGACGAGCAGGTCGATGCCGTGCGGGGTGGCGGCCTGCAGGGCGTCCAGGTCGTACCAGCGCCGGGGAGCGCGACGGCTTCCGGCCGGGGTTTCCTGCGCCGGCAGCGCGGTCAGTGGCACGTGCCGGACGACGGCCCGCTCGTGCAGACCGGCGGCGTGCAGCTGCCGGTCGAGGGCGGCGGCGAAGGCGGCGTCGTGCTCGACGCTGACCAGGCTGCCCCCGGTCAGCGCCAGGGCCCGGGCGAGCACCATCGTGGACGATCCGGCGCCCAGCTCGACCACCGTCCGCCGGTCGCGCAGCAGCACGTCGTTGACCACGCTCGCCAGCGCGGCGGGCCGCATGGACCAGGAGGTCCACGGCACGTACCGCGGCATCAGCGGCTGCAGTGCCTGCATGGCGAGCAGATCACCCAGCGACCACTTCTCGGGCGTGGCGCGAGTCTCGGGCAACGGCTTCCCATCGAAGAGTGAGGTAACTGTCGGCAGAGCGTAACCGAGCGGCGCGCCGTGCGCCGTCGGCCGAGGGGACGCCGGCGGCGGGCGATCATGCGAGGTGGAGATGGGCCATTGCCCTGATGGTGTCCGTCATGTGGCTGGCCACTCAGCGCGGTGGGAGCGGAAGTTCTCCACCGGCGGGGGCCGGACCTGGGAGTCGAACTGGGTCATGGAGTACACCACGATGTGATGCCAGTCACATCGAAGGGCGTGACCGGGCCGCGCGGTGTCCACATACGATCGCGGAAGGTCCGCGAATGGAGACTCATGACTCCCGTCGTCCTGATCGCTGAGGAACTCGCCCCCGCCGCCCTCGACGTGCTGGCCCACGACTTCGACGTACGCCAGGTCGACGGCACCGACCGGGCCGTGCTGCTCGGCGCGCTGGCCGACGCCGACGCCGTGGTCGTGCGCAGCGCGACGCGGATCGACGCCGAGGCCATCGCCGCCGCGCCGCGGCTCAAGGTCGTCGCGCGGGCCGGGGTCGGCCTGGACAACGTGGACGTGCCCGCGGCCACCGCGCGCGGCGTCATGGTGGTCAACGCGCCGACCTCGAACATCGTCTCGGCCGCCGAGCAGGCGATCGCGCTGCTGCTGGCCGTCGCGCGCCACACCGTCGCCGCCGGGACGGCGCTCAAGCGGGGCGAGTGGCAGCGGGCCCGGTTCACCGGTGTCGAGGTGCAGGGCAAGACCGTCGGGGTGGTCGGGCTGGGTCGCATCGGCGTGCTGTTCGCGCAGCGCATGGCCGCCTTCGGGGCGCGGCTGATCGCGTACGACCCGTACGTCCAGCCGGCCCGCGCCGCGCAGCTCGGCGTGCACCTGGTCGCGCTCGACGAGCTGCTGCGGGAGAGCGACTTCATCTCGGTGCACCTGCCCCGTACGCCGGAGACCGTGGGTCTGATCGGCGAGAAGGAGCTGGCGATCGTCAAGCCGGGCGTACGCATCGTCAACGCCGCCCGCGGAGGCCTCGTCGACGAGCGCGCCCTGGCCGACGCCCTGGCCGAGGGCCGGGTGGCCGGCGCCGGGCTGGACGTGTTCGCGACCGAGCCGACCACGTCCTCGCCGCTGTTCGCCTTCGACAACGTCGTGGTCACGCCGCACCTCGGTGCGTCGACGGCCGAGGCGCAGGACAAGGCGGGCCTCTCGGTGGCGCGCAGCGTCAAGCTGGCGTTGCAGGGCGAGTTCGTGCCGGATGCGGTCAACGTGCAGGCGGGCGGGGTCGTCGACGAGGACGTACGGCCGCTGCTCGGTCTCGCCGAGCGGCTGGGCAAGGTCTTCACCGCGGTGGCCGGCGGCGTGGCGGCGAGCGTGGCGGTCGAGGTGCGTGGCGAGATCGTCTCGCACGACGTCACGGTGCTCAAGCTCGCCGCGACCAAGGGGCTGTTCGCGTCGGTGGTCGAGGAGCAGGTCACCTACGTCAACGCCCCGCAGCTCGCGGCCGACCGCGGCGTCGACGTCGAACTGGTCGTCTCCGGCGAGGACCCCGAGCACCACAACCTGGTCACCGTACGCGGCGCGCTGCCGGACGGCCGTCGCGTGACCGTCTCGGGCACGCTCGTGACGACCGGAGGCCGCGAGGCCCGCAAGCTGACCCGGGTGGACGAGTTCGACCTGGAGCTCGACGCCGGCGGGGTCCTGCTCTTCTTCCGCTACGCGGATCGCCCGGGCATCGTCGGCGCGATCGGCACGATCCTCGGCGAGGCCGGTGTCAACATCGCGGCCATGCAGGTGGCACGCCGGGAGGCCGGCGGCGAGGCGCTGATGGCGCTGACGGTGGACTCGTCGGTGGACCTGGAACTGCTGTCCACGGTGGCCACGGCCATCGGGTCCGCCCGCGGCCACATCGCGGACCTGCGGGACGAGGACTGACGGCGGCGGCCGGCCGGCACGGCCGGTGGGCGGTCAGCGGGACGCGGCCGCCCGGGCCTTCACCGGCGGCGGGTAGACCGTGCCGTCCTGCAGGTCGAGCAGGTCGAGGTTGAGCTCGCCGGCGAGGCGCTCGATCCGCTCCAGGACCTCGTCCGGGCAGTGCTCGTCCAGGCGCATCTGGATGTGGTCCGCGGCGGCGTGCAGCGGCGCGCTCGCCCACGGCGAGCCGTCCAGGGTCGCCCGTGGGCCACGGTCGGGATAATCGCTGGTCAGCGCGTCATAGAAGGCGACGACGCGGGGGTCGGCGGGGCGTTGCGGGTGCTCGCCGCGCGCGCACCGCTCGTTGGCGGCACGCACGTCGTCCGGCATGTCCGCGTTGTCCATGGCCCACACCACGAGGTCGAAACTCACCGGCGCATGGTGCCATACCGGTGGGCGTTCGATCCCGATGTCGGGGCGACACGCGGGGGATGCGTCTTGCGCGACATTAGTCCGCATCGCTACCGTTGGTCCTTGCCGCGCGGGCGTCGCGGGCGTGTCTTCGGGTGACATGCCGGTGGCCGTTCCGCGCGGTAGTGCACCCGGCGGGCGCGAGCCACGCGTTTTCGTCGTGACAGCCCCCGCGATCGTTGCCGCGATCGGCGGGGGCTGTTCGCGCCGGGCCCCGCTCATCCACATCCTGGGAGTTGCGTACCGGAGATCGGGACGGCCGGTTAGGCTCGGCCCCGGTTCGTCGGTCGGATGAGGGAGTTGACGTGGCGGTGGCGCGGATCGCGGTGGTGGCCGGGGACGGCATCGGGACCGAGGTGACCGCGCAGGCCCGCAAGGTGATCGAGGCCGTCCTCCCCGGCGTCGCATACCAGGAGTACGACCTCGGCGCCCGCCTCTACCACCGCACGGGCGAGGTCCTGCCGGCGTCGGTGCGCGACGAGCTGGCCGGCCACGACGCCATCCTGCTCGGCGCGATCGGCGACCCCAGCGTGCCGCCGGGCGTGCTCGAGCGCGGCCTGCTGCTCCGGCTCCGCTTCGACTTCGACCAGTACGTCAACCTGCGCCCGTCGCGGCTGTGGCCGGGCACCACCAGCCCGCTCGCCGGCGTCAAGCCCGGTGAGATCGACATGGTGGTGGTCCGCGAGGGCACCGAGGGCCTCTACGTCGGCGCCGGCGGCGTCCTGCACCGGGACACCCCCGCCGAGATCGCCACCGAGGAGAGCCTGAACACCCGGCACGGCGTCGAGCGGGTCGTCCGGGACGCGTTCGCCCGGGCGCAGCGCCGCGAGCGCCGCCATCTCACGCTCGTCCACAAGACCAACGTGCTGACCCACGCCGGCGGGCTGTGGGCCCGCACGTTCCAGGCGGTGGCCGCCGAGTTCCCCGGCGTCACGACGGAATACCAGCACATCGACGCCGCGAGCATGTTCATGGTGAGCAATCCGCAGCGCTACGACGTCATCGTGACCGACAACCTCTTCGGCGACATCCTCACCGACGTCGCCGCCGCGGTGACCGGCGGCATCGGCATGGCCGCCAGCGGCTCGGTCAACCCCGAGCGCGCGTTCCCGTCGACCTTCGAGCCGGTGCACGGCTCGGCGCCCGACATCGCCGGCCAGGGCATCGCCGACCCGGCCGCCGCCATCCTCTCCGCCGCCCTGCTGCTCGACCATCTCGGCCACGCGGACGCGGCCCGCCGGGTGTCCGAGGCGGTCGCGGCCGAGGTGGCCGGCCGGGTGCCGGGAGCGCCGCTGCGCACCGACGAGGTCGGCGACCGGGTCGCCGCGGCCGTCTGACCCCTGCGGCGCTCTCTCCGCGCGTGGTCGGCTTTAACGGCCGTTCGGGGTAAGTTCATCGGAGCACTGCGGGTGCTGCCTCATGTCCACCCCTTTCCGTGAGAGAAAGCAGGTCAACCCCCATGAGCGGTGGTGACAACCTCGACTTCGAGATCCGTCCCAACCCGGCGCCCGTCAGCGACGCGGAGCGCGCGACCCTGCTGGCCAACCCGGGCTTCGGCCGCATCTTCACCGACCACATGGTCACCGTGCGTTACGCGGAGGGCAAGGGCTGGTACGAGCCCCGCGTCGAGGCCCGCGCGCCGATCCCGATGGATCCGGCGTCGGCCGTGCTGCACTACGCGCAGGAGATCTTCGAGGGGCTGAAGGCGTACACGACGCCCGACGGCGGCGTCACGCTGTTCCGGCCCGATGCCAACGCCGCGCGGTTCGCCCAGTCGGCGCAGCGCATGGCGATGCCGCAACTGCCGCAGGCCATGTTCCTCGAGTCGCTGCGGCAGATCATCAGCATCGACCGGAAGTGGATCCCGCAGAGCGACGAGGGCAGCCTCTACCTGCGCCCGTTCGCGTACGCCAGCGAGGTCTTCCTGGGCGTGCGCCCGGCGATGGAGTACCTCTACCTCGTCATCGCCTCCCCGGTGGGCGCCTACTTCAGCGGCGGCGTCAAGCCGGTGACGGTGTGGGCCACGCCCGACTACACCCGGGCGGCCCCGGGGGGCACCGGCGCCGCGAAGTGCGGCGGCAACTACGCCGCCGGGCTCTCCGCGCAGGCCGAGGCGATCGAGCACGGCTGCGACCAGGTCGTCTACCTGGACGCCGTCGAGCGCAAGTACGTCGACGAGCTCGGCGGCATGAACGTCGTCTTCGTGATGGACGACGGTTCCCTGGTGACCCCGCCGCTGGGCGGCACGATCCTGCCCGGCATCACCCGCGACTCGGTCCTGAAGCTCGCCGCCCACGCCGGCCGCGCGGTGCACGAGCGGCCGGTCAGCATCGACGAGTGGCGCGAGGGCGCCGCCTCCGGACGGATCCGCGAGGCGTTCGCCTGCGGCACCGCCGCCGTGATCACGCCGATCGGCACCATCCGGTCACCGGAGGGCGAGTTCAGCGTCGCCGACGGCGGCCCGGGCGAGGTCACGATGGCGCTGCGCCAGCAGTTGTCGGACATCCAGCGCGGCCGCGCCGAGGACCCGTTCGGCTGGGTCCACAAGGTGCTCTGATCCTCAGGAAGGCGCCAGCAGGTGGTCGCGCATGGCGGCCACCTGTTCGGCGCTGACGCCGATCTCCCGGACGAACTTCTCCACCGAGCCGTGGCGCTCCCGCAGGTCGCCGAGGAACATGTGCATGGCGTCCTGCGGGCAGTCGAACATGTGGTACTTGTCCTGCACCATGTCCGGCCTGGTCCGCATCAGGTACTCGGTCAGCGAGGCCATCGCCACCTCGGTCAGCGCGTAGTCCTCCGCGATGGTGTCGTCCGGGACGCCCAGCAGCGCCAGCGTCAGGGCGCAGACCACCCCGGTACGGTCCTTGCCGGCCATGCAGTGCACCACCACCGGCGCCGCGGCCGGGTCGGCGATCAGCGTGAGCGCCGCGGCCAGGCCCTCCCGGCCGTCCTCCGTGAAGTTCAGGTAGCGGTCGGCGAGCCAGCGCTCGTGCGACATGCCCTCCGGGTGCGGCACCGAGTCCCAGTCCACGTGCTCGATCACCGGGTTGTGGTAGGCCAGGCCGTCGTCGTCCGGCACGCGGCCGTGCTCCTCGATCTCGAAGAGGCGGCGCAGGTCGATGACGGTCTTGACGCCGAGCCGGCCGAACGCGGCCAGGTCGTCGCCCTTCAGCCGGTGCAGGGAGTCGGCGCGGAACAGGCGCCGCCAGCGGACCGTTCTGCCGTCGAGGCCGGCGTACCCGCCGACGTCACGAAAGTTGTAGCTGGCGGAGAAGGACAAGGTCCGGGGGTACGGATCGACGGTCACCCCTCCAACCTACGTCACCCGCCGAGGCGACAAGTGTCCCGGATGCTGGACTTCGGCCCCGCAGTAGTGGGAATCGGTGGCATGCTTCGGTACGTGACCCACCTTCCCGTGCTGATTATTCGCACCTAGCGCGCCGGCTGACGCATCGCCGACGCGCAGACCTCCCGCATCCGCGGGGGGTCTTTTTGTTGGGTCGACCCGTCCTGCGGAAAGGAAGCTCACGATGACCTACCAGGTGTTCGACACCACGCTGCGCGACGGCGGGCAGCGCGAGGGCATCAGCTACTCGGTCGCCGA
Organism: Couchioplanes azureus; assembly: GCF_014648355.1. Classification (GTDB taxonomy): domain Bacteria; phylum Actinomycetota; class Actinomycetes; order Mycobacteriales; family Micromonosporaceae; genus Actinoplanes; species Actinoplanes azureus. Next base: position 81,271 of record NZ_BMQY01000001.1, on the reverse strand, counting down.
CAAGCTCGCCGTGGCGCGGCTGCTGGACGAGTTCGGGGTCGGCTTCATCGAGGGCGGCTGGCCCGGTGCCATGCCCAAGGACACGGAGTTCTTCCGCCGGGCGCGTACCGAGCTGGACCTGCGGCACGCGGTGCTGGTCGCGTTCGGCGCGACCCGCAAGGCGGGCGTGGACGTGGCCGCGGACCCGCAGGTGCAGGCCCTGCTCGACGCCGAGACGCCGGTGGTCTGCGTGGTCGCCAAGTCCGACATCCGGCACGTGGAGCGGGCGCTGCGCACCACCGGCGAGGAGAACCTGGCGATGGTCCGCGACACCGTCGCCCACCTGGTCGCCAACGGCCGCCGCGCCTTCGTCGACTGCGAGCACTTCTTCGACGGCTTCCGGTTCGACCCGGCGTATGCGTCGAGTGTCGTGACGGCGGCGATCGAGGCGGGCGCCGAGCGGGTCGTCATGTGCGACACCAACGGCGGCATGCTCCCCTCGATGGTCACCGCCGCGATCCACGCCGTGGTCGAGCGGACCGGCGTCCCCGCCGACCGGCTCGGCATCCACTGCCAGAACGACACCTCCTGCGCGGTGGCGAACACCGTCGCCGCCGTCGAGGCGGGCGTACGCCACTTCCAGTGCACGGCCAACGGCTACGGCGAGCGGCCCGGCAACGCCGACCTCTTCGCCGTCGTCAGCAACCTGCAACTCAAGCTGGGGCTGAAGGTCCTACCGGACGGATGCCTCGAGAAGGCGACGCGGGTCTCCACCGCGCTCGCCGAGATCGCCAACATCGCCCCCGACACCCACCAGGCCTACGTCGGGGCCGCGGCCTTCGCCCACAAGGCGGGACTGCACGCGAGCGCGATCAAGGTGGATCCGCTGCTCTACAACCACGTCGACCCGGCGGTGGTGGGCAACGACATGCGGATCCTGGTGACGGAGATGGCCGGCCGGGCCAGCATCGAGCTCAAGAGCCGTGAGCTCGGGCTGGACCTGGCCGGCCACCCGGACACCCTCACGGAGGTGACCCGCCGCGTCAAGGACCTGGAGGCCGGCGGCTGGTCCTTCGAGGCCGCGGACGCGTCCTTCGAGCTCCTGGTCCGCGACGCCCTGCCGGGCGCGGCCCTCGCCCGGCCGTTCGCCCTGGAGTCCTACCGGGTGCAGGTCGAGCACCGCGAGGACGGCGCGGTGGTCTCGGAGGCCACCGTCAAGGTCCGGGTACGCGGCGAGCGCGTGATCGCCACCGCGGAGGGCAACGGCCCGGTCAACGCCCTCGACGAGGCGCTCCGCACGGCGTTGTCGAAGCACTACCCGGAACTGGAGAACTTCGAGCTGGCCGACTACAAGGTCCGCATCCTGGAGGGCTCGCACGGCACCAACGCCATCACCCGCGTGCTGGTCGAGACCAGCGACGGCGGCCGCGACTGGACCACGGTGGGCGTGCACGAGAACGTGGTCGAGGCGAGCTGGAAGGCCCTCACCGACGCCCTCACGTACGGCCTGGCCCGCGCCACCGCGCGCGCCTGAGCGCCTCAGGCCGCGGGGAGGACCACCTCGGCGATGATCGAGCGGTGGTCGGTGCCGCGGATGTCGTGCACCTCGGCGTCCGCGACGCCGAGGCGGTTGTCGACCAGGACGTGGTCGATGGTGACCGGGGGGATCGCGTCGCCGTCGTACGGGCCCCAGGTGCCGGTCAGGCCGTCGCCCGTGGCGTCCGCGGCGTCCCGGTAGCCGCTGTCGATCAGCGCTCGCATCGGCTGGTGGTCGAGCGTCGCGTTGAAGTCGCCGAGCAGGATGCGCGGCAGGCCCTTCGGGTCGGCGCGGGGCTCGGCCTCCAGGTCGGCGCGCCAGCGGTCGACGACGTCCACCGAGAAGGGCGCCAGGGGGTGGGCCGACTCGACCGTCAGCGGGCCGGCACCGGGCGGCTGGATGGTGCCGTACGCCTGGTGGAAGAAGCCGCCGTTGACGCGGACCCCGGGGTTCGTGATCGGGTAGCGGGAGTAGAGCCCGGAGCCGCCCGCGCCGTATTCCGCGCCCAGCGACGAGTACGGCAGCAGCTGACCCAGCCCGGCCTCGGCGAGCCGGGTCTGCGCGGCCGGGGTGAACTCCTGCACCGCGAGCACCGCCACGTCGTTGTCCCGGACGAGCTGCACGATCTGGGCCGGGTCCGCGCCGCCGAAGAGCATGTTCGACGTCATGACGTGCAGCTTCACCCCGGTCTGCGGGCCGCGGTCGCCGTCGGCGAGGGCGCGGGGGAGCACGGTCACGGCGAACAGCGCGAAGGTCACCGCCGCCACGGCCGCGGCCACCCACCGGCGGGTGGCGAGCGCGGCGACCAGCGGCACGGCGGACCACGCCGCCACGTACGGCGTGAAGGCGAAGAGCTGGACCAGCGGACCCCGCTCCCAGCCGCCCAGCCGCAGCACGACCCAGACGGCGCCCGGCAGCACCAGCAGCCACAGCAGCACCAGCCAGGCGGTCCTGCGGGTCCGGGCCGGCTTCTCGACGGGCGCCGAGGTCGTGATGGTCATGGCCGCGACGGTATCCGGAGGTGGCCACCCGGGCCGAACGATCCGGTGGTACGTCACATTCCGTGGTCACTGGAACGGGTTGAAGTTCTGCCCCGCCATCAGGAACCACGCCGTGGTCCCGACGTGCTGCCGGCGGAAGTAGCCGAACGCGAAGCCCGTGTCGAGAGCGCTGGTGGCGGCCACGATGCCGGCGGCGGCCGGCAGGGGAGTGCCGGTCCAGGTGCCGCCCTCGCCGGGGTTGGCCAGCCGGCCGGCGTGCGGGTCGCGGGTCAGGCCGACGGTCTGGCCGGCGCCCAGTTCCTCCTGGGCCGTCACCATCGCCCGCAGGAGCCGCCCGGCCCGCGCGGCGTCGCCCGGCCCGCCACGTTTGAGCAGGGCCAGCGCCGCGTGACCGGTGCCCTCCAGCCACACCGCCTCCGGGTGGGTGGGCAGGGCACTGCCGGAGACCGTGCCGGTGGCGACCTTCGCCTGGCTGCTGTAGGTCACGCCGGTCACCGCGCCGTCGGTGGTGCCCAGGTTCCCGGTGGCCCAGTCGACGGCCCGGTCGAAGCGATGGTCGCCGAGGGCGAGCAGCGCCCAGCTCTGCACGTCCTCGGGGACGTTGGCGACGTTGACGACGTCCGGGTCCTCCTCGGCGGTGCCGGTCCAGAAGTGCCCGCCCGCGGGGTTCCACATCTCGCGGACGAAGGCGGCGGCGATCGCCGCCCGCCCCCGCCAGCGCCGGTCCCGGGTCAGCTTGGCGAGCAGGGCGAAGAGGGCGTACGCATCGATGTTGTGCTCGGTCGACGCCCACCGCTGCGGGGTCTCGCCGTCCGCGCGCAGGCCCCCGTGGTAGCCGCCGTGGCGGTACGGCGACCGCCGTGCGCCGATCCAGTGCCCGAGCGCGACCGCGCCGTCGAGGTACTTGGTGATGCGCGTGTCGACGTAGAGCTGCGCCAGCGCGAGGGCCACCCAGGCCATGTCGCCCGTCGACGAGCCGCCGAAGCCGAACGGCCACAGGAACGCCGCCTTGCCGTCCGAGCGCTTGAGGCCGGGGAACGACGGGCCGTCGCCGTAGAAGAGCATCGGGCCCGCCGCGTACGCCTGGCGGAGCCGGCCGTCGGCGTACGTCTCGTCGTGGGCCTGGGCCCAGAGCAGGGCGTCGCCGACGAGCCGCGCCCGGCGCACGTTCGCGACGGTCGGGCTGGCGAGGTAGGCGAGGATCGCCAGCGCGTTGTCGTAGACGAACGCGGTGGTCATCAGCTCGCTCTCGTTGTTGTAGCTCTGCAGCAGCCGCGGTTCGCCGCCCTTGACGTAGGCGTCCTGCACGACGTCGAGGTAGTGGTAGGCCCGCCCGATCGGCCCGGCCAGGGCCGGGTCGGCGAGGTGCCGCAGCGGGCAGGAGCCGGCCGAGGCGGGCACCGGGCCGCGCGCCGCGCCGGGGCTCGCCGGGTCCGGAAGGCGCCGGGTCCGGCGGCGGGAGAACTGTGCGGCCGAGGCGGTGAGGTTGGTGGGCATGACCGGGTCCCCACTTCTGAGAGCGCTCTCCACCGGGCGCTGGTGGCCATTGAAACCCCCGGCCGCCCGTACTGGCAAGAGAAGGGCCCCCGGCCAGGCCCTTCGCCCGCGTCAGACCTCGGTGTCCACGATCTCGCCGATCCCGGCCGCGGCCAGCTCGTCGCGGATGAGCGCGCTGTCGCCCTCGACGACCAGGGTCAGGCCGTCCGGGTGCAGATACCGGGCGGCGGCGGCCGACACCTCGTCGACCGTCGCGTCCAGCAGACGTTGCCGCAGCGTGGCGTAGTAGTCGTCGGGCAGGCCGTGCACCACCAGCGTCGCCAGGGCGCTCGCGATCGAGCCCGGCGTCTGCATGTCGACCGAGAGCGAACCGGCCCGCCACGTCCGCGCGACGGCCAGCTCCTCCTCGGTGACGCCGTCGTCGCGGGTACGGGTGATCTCGCCGACGGTGTCCACCAGCGCCGGCGCGGTGACCGCGGTCTGCACCGACGAGCTGACCCCGAACCGGCCGAACCGCCGGGTCATCGCGAAGTCCGCGCGGATGCCGTACGTGTAGCCCTTGACCTCGCGGATCAGGTGGTTGAGCCGGGAGGTGAACGCCCCGCCGAGCACCGTCGCCGCCAGCGTGATCGGCACGTAGTCGGGGTGCGCCCGCTCCGGGGCCCGGTGGCCCAGCCGCAGCGTCGACTGCACCGAGCCGGGGCGGTCCACCAGCAGCACCCGCCGGCTCCCGGCGATCGGCACGTCCAGCGGCGCCTCGGGGGGCACGGGCGCGCCCGAGGTGCCCGCGAAGGCCGCGGCGCCCAGCTCGTGCAGGTCCAGCTTGTCGAGGTCGCCCGCGACCAGCAGCACGCCCGGGCGGCTCAGCCAGGTGCCGTGGAACTCCCGGACGTCGGCGACCGTGACCGCCGCCATCGAGGCCGGATCGCCGTGCAGGGGCCGGCCGTACCGCTCGCCGGCGCCGAAGAGGTCGGCCCGCAGCGCCGCGTCCGCCCGCGGCCCCGGCTGGGCCCAGTCCATCCGCAGCGCGGTCGCCTCGTCGTCGCGGACGCGCTCGACGTCGGCCGGGTCCAGCCGCGGCCGCCGCGCCGCCTCCGCCATGAGGGCCACGGCCCTCGGCAGCAGATCCACGGGTACGGAGACGCCGACGCGGAAGGCATCCCAGTCGACGGCGGTGGTGAGCTCCGCGCCCAGGCCCTCCAGCGCCAGCGCGTACGCGGCCGAGTCGCGCTGCTCCGTACCCTCCTCGAGGCACTTGGCCAGGACCGAGGCGGTGCCCTCGCGCCCGCCGGTCTCCCGGGCCGCGCCCGCGTCGAGCAGCAGGGAGGCGGTCGCCAGCAGGTGGCCCGGCAGGTGCGCGGCGACGACCTCGCCGCCCGCGACCGAGGCGCGGTGGATCGCCGGGAACACGTACGGACGGGCGTCGCCCGGCTCGGGCCGGGTCGCGACGAGACTCATGCTGCGGTCCCTTCCGGGAGGTAGGTCAGGGTGACGCGGGACTGCGGGTCGAGCGTGCGGGCCGCCTCGGCGATGTCGCCGGCGGTCACCGCCTGCCACTGCGGCAGCCGGTATCCGGCGCTCGCCGCGTCGCCGAACTGGGTCGCGTACCGGCCGAGGGTGTCCGCCCGGCCGCCGACGGTGGACATCTGCCGCCACCACGAGGTGGTCAGCAGCGCCTTGGCCCGCTCCAGCTCGGCGTCGGTGACCGGCTCGGTGGCCATGCTGTCGAGGACCTCGGCGACGCCCGCCTCCAGGGTGGATGCGTCCACCCCGTCCTTGGCCGTCGCGGTGACGATCAGCGGCGCCGGTGCGTGCGCCAGGTCGACGCCGTACGCGCCGACGTAGTCCGGCTGCGCGATCCGGGCGCCGTCGGCGAGCCGCTGGTACAACCGGCTGCCCCGGCCGCTGCCCAGCACCGCCGCCAGCACCGTGATCGCGTCGTAGCCGGCCGTCCCGAACGGGTGGGTGCGGTGCGACAGGTACACCCGCGGGGCCGGCACGTTGGCGGTGACCGTCTCGCGGGCCGGCGAGGTGGCCGGGCCGGGAAGGTGGCCGGACGGCGGCGGCGGGATGTCCGGCACGGCCTCGATCATCCCGAAGTACTTGTCCGCCAGCGCGACGACCTCCGCGGGCACGACGTCGCCCACGACGGTCAGCACCGCGTTGTTCGGCGCGTAGTACCGCGCATGGAAGGCCTGGAACGTCTCCAGGCTCGCGGCGTTCAGGTCCTCCATGGACCCGATCGTCGCGTGGTGGTACGGATGCCCGGGCGGGTACAGCAGCGGCAGCAGGCGCAGCCACGCGTCGCCGTACGGCACGTTGTCGTACCGCTGGCGCCGCTCGTTCTTGACCACCTCGCGCTGGTTGTCCAGCGTCTCCTGGGTCAGCGCCGGGACCAGGCCGCCCATCCGGTCCGCCTCGAGCCAGAGGGCGAGCTCGAGGTGCTCGGCCGGCAGCGTCTCGAAGTAGTTGGTCCGGTCCGGGTTGGTGGTGGCGTTGAGCGAGCCGCCCGCGCCCTGGACGTGACGCATGTGCTCGGTCTTGCCGACGTGCACCGACCCCTCGAACATCAGGTGCTCGAAGAGATGCGCGAAGCCGGTCTGTCCCGCGGGCTCGTGCCGGGAGCCGACGTCGTACCAGAGATTCACGCAGACCACCGGCGCGGTGTGGTCCTCGCTGACGACGATGCGCAGGCCGTTGTCCAGGCGTGCGGTTTCGATGGGCCACGGATAACCGGTTCCGGCGACCGGCGCGGGCTGAGCAGACACACAACCTCCCTGTTTCGGGCTCCAGTATCGTCCCTTCCGGACCGAGCCCCGCTCACTCCGGGACTTTGCTCTCACTCCTCGGCCTTGCGGTGCAGCGCGGCGCGGAATGCGCGGATCGCCGGCTGCCCGGCCGAGCCGCTGCGCACACCCGTGTAGAGCCGGCGCCGCGGGCGGCCCGGCAGGGGATGCAACTCCAGGTTTCCGGGCGCCCGGTCGGTCCAGAGCAGATCGGGTACGAACGCGACGGCGTGGCCCGTCTCCACCAGCCGCAACTGGAGCAGGAGGTCACCGCTGCGGAACCGCACGTCCGGCTCGAAGCCGGCGGCGCGGCAGACCTGCCGGGCCCACCGCCCCGGCGTGACGTCGGCGGGATCGAAGACGAAGGGCGCACCCGCCAGGTCGGCGAGCCGGGCGCGATGCCAGGGCCCGCTCGTCGGCACGGCGACGCGCATCTCGTCGTGCAGCAGATCCTCCTCGTCCACCCCGGGCAGGCGCGGCTCGCTCAGGCCCGGATAGTCCTCGCCCAGCACCACGTCGAAGTCCCGGGCGAGCAGGCCGGCGAAGGCGGAACCGGCCTCCGCCTGGGTGAACTCGACGCGCAGCCCGGGATGCTCGGCCGCGAGCCGGGACAGCGCCGCCGGCACCAGCGCCAGCAGCACCGACTGGAAGGAAGCGACCCGCAGCGTCCCGGTGACCTCGGTCCTGCTGGCCGCCAGCTCCGCCTCGGCGAGCTCCATCCGCTCCAGGATCGCCTCGGTGTGCCGCACCAGGATGCGCGCCTGCCCGGTGAGCCGTACGCCCCGCCCGACCCGCTCGAGCAGGGTCGCCCCGGTCTCCGTCTCCAGCAGGCCGAGCTGCTGGGAGATCGCGGAAGGGCTGTAGTTCAGCGCCTGGGCGACGGCGGCGAGGGTGCCGCGCCGGTCGAGCTCGCGCAGCAGTCGGAGCCGGTGAACATCCAACATATCTGACGATTATCGCTCAGAAACATTCGCTGGACGAACCGGTTCCTCCTGGCGATGGTGAGTACGTGACCACTGCCGCCCCGCCGCTCGCCGCCCGCCCCGGCCCCGCCGTCCTGATGGTGCTGGGCTCCTGCGTCTCGCTCCAGGTGGGTGCGGCCCTCGCCGCCGGCCTCTTCCCGGTGACCGGCAGCGCCGGCGCCACGCTGCTGCGACTCGGGCTGGCCGCCGGCGTCCTCCTCGCGCTGGCCCGGCCCGCGGTCCGCGCCTGGCGGGCCCACCAGTGGCGCGCCGTCCTGCTGCTGGGAGTCTCCCTGGCGGGGATGAACGGGTTCTTCTACGCGGCCATCGCCCGCATTCCGCTGGGCCCGGCCGTCACCATCGAGTTCCTGGGCCCGCTCACCCTGGCGGCGGTCCTGTCCCGCCGTGCCCGCGACTACGGCTGGGTCCTGCTGGCCGCCGCCGGCGTGGCGATGCTCGGCTTCGCCGACGGCGCCGAGGGCCTGGACCCGCTGGGCGTGCTCCTGGTCCTCGGCGCGGCGGCGTTCTGGGCCCTCTACATCCTGGCCGGCAGCCGCGCCGGCGCCGCGGTCCCCGGGCAGGGCGGCCTCGCGGTCGCGATGGCCATCGGCGCGCTGGTCCTGCTGCCGGGCGGGGCGATCGGCGCGGAGAAGGCGCTCACCTCACCGCACCTGCTGCTGGTCGCGCTCGGCACCGGCCTGCTGGCGTCGGTGATCCCGTACTCCCTGGAGATGTCGGCCCTGCGCCGCCTGCCGCAACGGGCGTTCGGCATCCTGCTCAGCCTGGAACCGGCGGTGGCGGCCCTGGCCGGCTGGCTGCTGCTGGCCCAGCCCCTCGGCTGGATGAGCAGCACGGCGATGGTCGTGGTGGTGCTCGCCAGCATCGGCTCCACCGCCCTCTCCTGATTCCCTGCCGGAGCAAACCGCGTGGCGGGTTCCGGCGGACAGATGCGATGCTGTGGCGTGCCCGATGACGTCCTGGTGAACGAGCGGCTGGTGATCCCGGCCGCCGAACTGTCGTGGCGGTTCTCCCGCTCGAGCGGCCCCGGGGGCCAGGGCGTGAACACGACCGACTCCCGGGTCGAGCTCTCCTGGGACCTCGCCGGCTCCGACCTCCTGCCGCCGTCGCTGCGCGAACGAGCGGTCGAGCGCCTCGCCTCCCGCCTGGTGGGCGGCGTGCTGACCGTCGTCGCCTCGGAGCACCGCTCCCAGCTACGCAACCGCGAGGCCGCCGCGGCCCGGCTCGCCGGCATCGTCGCCGGAGCGATCGCCCCGCCACCCCGGACCCGCCGAGCCACCCGTCCCTCCCGGGGCGCCGTGGAACGCCGCATCGCCGACAAGAAGCGCCGAGCCCAGATCAAACGAGGTCGCCGAGGCGAGCACGACTAGCGCCACTTCGGCCTCGTCGTCGAACACGCTGGTGTTCTGGCCTGCGGTGAGCGGCCACCTTTCCTTGGCCATGACGAACAACGGCGTGCCGACTTGCTGGCCGTCGAAAGTGCGATACACCTCGCGAACCTTCACCGCGGCGACGTCGGGGCTGACGAACAGCACTCGTTCGACGTCGACGTCAAGCTTGGTTGAGGTCGAGGATCATCGGCAAACTAGCCGAAACACTTGGCACTCCCCGGCTTCAAGTGCTAAATAATCAATTGTCGCTGCTGGTCAATCGCGGTGATGCACCGCGGGAGACTCCTGGCAGTGGCTTGACAGAACCGATCCTTAGCCAAGTGCCACGCGTCCGCCGGACCGCCCGGCGGACCACGACAAGGAGGTGTTCGTGGTGCTGACTTTCGATCCTTTCCGCGGAATCGACCGCCTCGCCGGTCAGATGTTCGGCACCGGTACCGCCATCACCGGCGCCGCCACCCTGGCGATGCCGATGGACCTGTACCGCTCCGGTGACCACTTCGTGCTGCATTGCGACCTCGCCGGCATCGACCCCGGCTCCGTGCAGGTCGACGTCGACCAGAACGTCCTGACCATCCGCGCCGAGCGCACCGCCACCACCGACGAGGATCTGCAGTGGGTCCGCCGGGAACGCCCGACCGGCACCTTCGAGCGGCGCCTCACCCTGGGCACCGGCCTCGACCTGGCGAAGATCACCGCGACCTGGCAGGACGGCGTGCTCACCCTGACCATCCCGATCGCCGAAGCCGCCAAGCCCCGCCGCATCGCCATCACCACCGGCACACCCGCGCACGACACCGTCGAGGGCTCGAGCACGCCGGCACCGGCGCTCACCGAGTCCTGAGTTCCCACCCGCGCGTGATCAGCCCGGGAGGTGCTCCCGGGCTGATCAGCCGCGTACACCCCACTGGGCGCACGCCGCGTACTCGACCGACTTGCTGCCGCAGGCCGCCTCGGGCCGGCCGGCAACTTCTCAGGGAATGATCATCATGTGGTCACAGCCCCCGCCACCGGTCGCCGACTGGTGGACGTTGCACATTGCCCTCTGCCCGCATGAAGTCGACGAGGTCCTGCGGGACCTGTGCATCCACAAGCATGCCCGCCCTGCCACGGACCCGGACTTCCCGGCCTATCTGGCCGGCACCAACACCCCGACGGTGGCGCCCGCCTGGATGAGCATGGTCCACACGGAGCTGCAACGTCGTGGCATCCCGTCGGTCTGGTGCACTCCCGCGTGCCCGCATCACGCCACCCCGCGCTCCGCCAGGAACGACACGACCCGGACCTGACCTCCGGCAGTGACCCACCTCCGCGAGCGCCGGGTGACTCCGTCGGAGCGGGACCGGCTGCTGCCGCCGCTGGTCAGCGCGATGCTGTGGTGGCAGTGACGCACCGCTGCGTCGCGTCTGTCGCATCCGCCGCAGGCATGGCCTCGGCGGCGCTCGAGGTTGGCAGGACCCGGGTGCTGTCCAGGAACCGGGTGTCGTCCACGGTGGGCAACACCTGGGTCGTGCGCAGAACCGTGGTGTGGCTGATCCGGCGCTGCCGCCTGGTCGGGCGGATGGCGCGGCGGCGCGGACGGGTGATCGGTGCGGCGGGCAGGGCCGCCTGGGGTTCGAGCACGCAGATCGCGGCGCCGAGGACCTGCGTGTTGGGGATGGTCAGCGGGGCGTCGCTGGTGCGCAGGTGGACGTGGATGAGGCCGATCTCGGTGATGGTGCCTTCGAAGGTTCCGCCGAGGCTGCCGGAGTGCAGGCGGATGCGGTCGCCGACGGTGATGGTGCGGGTGGCGAGCAGGACGACGCCGGCGATGAGGTTCGCCAGGGTCTGCTGACCGACGATGCCGAGCAGCGCACCGGTGAGCGCACCACCGAGCAACAGTTGGCCGACGGGTACGGCCAGCAGGCTCAAGGCGATCAGCGCAGTGACCGCGATACCGGCCGCGACGGCGACGATGCGCAGCACGCCGGCGTGGGTCTCGCTGAGCTTTCCGCGGGTGTAACCGCGCAGCCAGGCGGCGCCGCGCAGGACTGCGGCCATGGCCAGGACGAGGAAGGCGATGGTGCCGGCGGCGCACAGCATCCGCGTGCTCAGGTGTGGTGAGTGCAGGTCTGTTGCCGCGGCGACCACGGCTGCTGCGCCGGCGAGGGCGGTGAGCAGGGCGGGTTGCCAGCCGGGCAGGACGTGGCGTGGCCGGCTGTTGGTGGACATGTAGACGGTCGACGGTGTGGGAAGCGGCTGTGGGATCGGTGCGGATCGTTTCATGGCATCGGGCAGATGAGGTCAGGCTGTTACGGGGTGCGGCCACCGGCTGTCGTGACGATGCCGGGGCCGTGCCGGGGCGAGCGGCACGGTGAGGACGAGCACGCCGTCGGTGTAGGTGGCGGTGACGCCGGCGGGAATGGCCGGCTGGTCGAGGGGTATGACGTGTTCGAGGCGGCCGGTCGGTCGCTGCTGGAGCACGGGTCGCGCGTCGGTCAGGTCCGGGCGGCTGCGGTGGCCGCGGATGGTGACCGTGCGGCCGTCGACGTGGACGTCGAGGGTGCCGGTGTCGAGGCCGGGCAGGTCGCACAGGACGACGTAATGGTCTTCGCAGCGGTACACGTCGGCCGGTGCCGCCGGGCGCCGTCGCGCGCGTGACCGCGGTCGTGCACCGCCCGGATGCTGCCGGTGGTCGGTGGCTGTGGTGGTCATCGTGGTCACCTCCTTGTCCCAGCGCAGCCGATTCGTGGCCTCGGCCACCGCGCTGGTGGCCGAGGCCCTGAGGCGTGATCAATCGCGGGCCGGTGCGCCGGGGTGGGTGAGTAGTCGCCGGGCCTGGTCGGCGTAGGTGTCGTCGACCAGGATCTCGTAGCTGTCGGCGCGGAAGGCGATCGTGGAGGTGAAGTCCCGTCGGCCGCCCGTGAGGGCGTGTGCGACGGCGCCGCCGATCCCGCCGAGGACGGCGCCGATCAGCGCGCCCCACAAGGCCAGCATGGCCCCGGAGACCAGCGGGTTGACCAGGTCGAACATGCCGAGTAGCCAGCCGAGCAGGGCGCCGAGCAAGGCGCCGGCGGCCGCTTGCATGCCGGCCGCCTTGGGCAGGGTGAGCCGGCCGAGGATCTCCTCGTAGGAGTGCAGGCCGCGGCCGACGATGGTGACGTGCTGGACCGGGAACCGGTGGTCGGACAGGTAATCGACGGCTTGTTCGGCGGCCTGGTAGGTCGGATAGGAGCCGACCACCTGCTGCGCGGGTGTGGTCACCGCGGCGGTGGTGGGTGTGGTGGTGTTCATGGTCGGCGTCATCGCAGGAGTCCTCCTTTCGCTGTGCGAGTCAGCCGAACAAGGATGCGGTGGCGAAACGGGGTCGGCCGGAAACGTAAGGGGTCAGCCGGATACCGGAATCCGGCGTGGCCTGGCGGCCTCGCTCTTGGGGACGCTGACGGTGAGCACCCCGTCGGCGAGGTCGGCTTTGACGTGGTCGGCGTCGATGTCGCCGGGTAGCAGGGTCTGGTAGGAGAACTGGCCGACGCGGCGGGTACGGTGCCGCAGCCAGCCGGCCTTCTCCTTCTCGACGATCTCGCCCCTGACGTGCAGCCGGGTGCCGGTGACCTCGACGGTGAGGTCCTTGCGGTCGACGCCGGGCATGTCGATCTCGACGAGGTAGGCGTCGTCGGTCTCGGTCACGTCGGCCAGCGGCGTCCAGGTGCCCGAGGTGCCGGGCGACAAGTCGCCGATCATGGTGGTGAACAGCTGGTTCATGCGCTGCTGCAACTGCGCGATCTCGTGCAGGGGGTCCAGGCCTGCCGCAGCGGCCGGCGGGTTCTGCGATCGAAGAACGGGAAGTGTCATCGTCTTCTCCACAGGATGATCCGAAAGACGGGATGATCCGAAAGGCACCGAAGACTGTGGCCGGGTTGCCACGTCTGGTCTGATCACGGTCCGGCACCCGGGCCGGGGTGCCGGACCGCTTCGGGAGGTGGCCGGAAAGTGAGGTCTGGGCCGGTCACGCCGGCGCGAGGGCTCAGCCCTTGATCTGCTTGCGGCCGCCGCCGGAGCCAATGGTGATCTTGCGGGGCTTGGCCTTGTCGGACACCGGGATCTGCAGGGTCAGCACACCGTTGTCGTAGCTGGCCTGCAGCTTGTCGGTGTCGAGGGTGTCGCCCAGCAACAGCTGCCGGCTGAACACACCCATCGGCCGCTCGCTGATCACCGTCTCGACGCCGTCCTTGCTCTGCCGCTGGCGCTGGGCCTTGACCTGCAGGACGTTGCGCTCGACGGTGACGTCGATCGAGTCGGGGTCGACGCCGGGCAGGTCGAAGTACACGTTGAAGGTGTCACCGTCGCGTTCGGCGTCGACGTGCATCACCGCGGGCCGGCTGGCGGTGCCGACGATCTGCTCGAACATCCGGTCGAGGTCGCGGAACGGGTCGGTACGCAGAAGCATGGTCATCTCCTCCGTGGTGCTCCTTCACCAGGCTTGATGGTCCGGGGCTCGCCCGGCGGTTGAGTGCCCTTGACTCAACTTGCTTCTACCGATACAACGAGACCATGTCGACGTCAAGTCCGTCGCCGAAGATTTTCCGGGGCGTGCCGGTGGCCAGCTCGGACGAGGGTCTGTACCCCATTTCGGTGGTCACTGAGCTGACCGGCATCGGCGCGCACACCCTGCGCGGCTACGAACGTGCGGGCCTGCTGCGCCCGGCGCGCAGCGAGGGTGGGATGCGGCGGTACAGCCGCGACGATCTGGCGGTGATCCGCCGCGCTGCGCAGCTGGCCGGCGAAGGCGTCAACCTGGCCGGCATCCGGCAGATCTTGCGCCTGGAAGCCGAGCTCGGAAGGCTCCGCGCCCGGATGCGCGACGGCAAGGCCGGAGGCGGCGCCGCCTGACCGGCGGGGCGTGTCCGGCGGGTCGCTTCCGTGTCCGGCGGGTCGCTTCCGTCGCCTCGGGTGAGCGGTGCGGGATCCCGGGGTGAGCGGGCGGTGCGGGATCCCGGGGTGAGCGGTGCGGGATCCCGGGGTGAGCGGGCGGTCCGGGATCCCGGGGTGAGCGGTGCGGATCCCGCCGGTCGGCCCGGCCGGAAGACGTCGGCGCCCCCGCGGGTCCCAAGTGGTCACCGCGGGGGCGGACTCTGTGCGAGAGGGGCCTCAGGCCGAACCGGTCCCGGCCCGCGCAGCCGGATCAGGTGCGCTAGATCTGTGTTAGCACTCTCGCCTCGCGAGTGCAAGAGCCGGGTTTGTGGACTGCAACCTCTGCCAAGAGTTGACAGTGCTCCGCTCAAGTTCTATTGGTTGATTCAGAGAGCTATCCAGCGGTGCAACGGTCCCGATGCGAGGAGGAGGTTGACCATGGGACGCGCCGTAGGTATCGACCTGGGCACCACGAACTCGGTGATCGCCGTCTACGAGGGCGGTCAGCCACAGGTCGTCGCGAACAGCGAGGGCGGCCGTACCACCCCGTCGGTGGTCGCCTTCACCGACACCGGCGAGCGCCTCGTCGGGCAGCTGGCCCGCCGGCAGGCGGTGCTGAACCCCCAGGGCACGATCTCGTCGGCGAAGCGGTTCATCGGCCGCCGCCACGACGAGATCACCACCGAGGCGGACCAGGTGTCGTACGACGTGGCCGCCGGTCCGGACCAGGCGGTCCGGTTCGGCATTCGCGGCAAGCAGTACGCGCCGGAAGAGATCAGTGCGCAGGTGTTGCGCAAGCTGGCCGATGATGCCGCCAAGCACCTGGGGGAGAAGGTCACCGACGCGGTGATCACCGTGCCGGCGTACTTCAACGACGCGCAGCGGCAGGCCACCAAGGCCGCCGGCCGCATCGCCGGGCTGAACGTGCTGCGCATCATCAACGAGCCCACCGCGGCCGCCCTCGCGTACGGGCTGGACAAGAAGGGCCACGAGACGGTCCTGGTGTTCGACCTCGGCGGCGGTACCTTCGACGTGAGCATCCTCGACGTCGGTGACGGCGTGGTCGAGGTCCGTTCCACCGCCGGCGACACGCACCTGGGTGGTGACGACTTCGACCGCCGGCTCGTCGATCACCTCGCTCAGCAGTTCCACCGCGAGAACGGCATCGATCTGCGGAACGACCCGCAGGCGTTGCAGCGGTTGTACGAGGCTGCGGAGAAGGCCAAGACCGAGCTGTCGTCGGTGGCGCAGACCAGCATCAACCTGCCGTTCATCACCGCGGACGCGTCCGGCCCCAAGCACCTGATCACCACCGTGACCCGGGCGACGTTCGAACAGCTGACCGCCGACCTCGTCGAGCGGTGCATGGGTCCGGTGCGCCAGGCCTTGGCCGACGCGAACATCACCGCCAACGATCTGGACGAGGTGATCCTGGTCGGTGGGTCCACCCGGATCCCGGCGGTGCAGGCGCTGGTGAAGCGGCTGACCGGCGGCAAGGAACCCAACATGTCGGTCAACCCCGACGAGGTCGTCGCGCTCGGCGCCGCGGTCCAGGCGGCCGTGCTCCAGGGCGAGGTCGATGACGTGCTGCTGCTGGACGTCACCCCGCTGTCGCTGGGCGTCGAGACCCTCGGCGGGCTGATGACGAAGCTCATCGAGCGCAACACCACCATCCCGACCCGGCGCAGCGAAACCTTCACCACCGCCGAGGACAACCAGCCCGCCGTGGACGTGGTGGTGTTGCAGGGCGAGCGGGAGAAGGCCGCCGACAACCGGGTGCTGGGACGGCTGCGCCTGGAGAACATCCCGCCGGCGCCGCGCGGCGTCCCGCAGGTCGAGGTCACCTTCGACATCGACGCCAACGGCATCCTCAACGTCTCGGCCAAGGACTCCGCCACCGGCCGCGAACAGCAGATCACCATCTCCGGCAGCGGCACCCTGGACGAGGCCGAGGTGCAGCGGATGGTCGCCGACGCCGAGCGGCACCGCGCCGACGATTCCCGGCTGCGTGAACTGGTGGAGGCCCGCAACACCCTCGACTCGGCCGCCTACCAGGTGGAACGGCGGCTCACCGAGCTGGGTGAGCAGGTGGCGGTGCACGACAAGGCCCGCGCCGAGATGCTCATCGCGGACGCCCGGCAGGCGGTCAAGGACGAGGCCCCGCTGGACCGCGTACGCGGCTTGACGGCGGACCTCCAGCAGATGCTGCACGGCCTCGCCACGGCCGCGTCCGGCGGCCCCTCGCCTTCGGGGTCCGCCGCCGGTAGCGCCGGCGGTCCGGCCGGCAGTGACGACGTGATCGACGCCGACTACACGCCCGCCGGGTGACGACATTTCACGACCGGAGGTGACCTGCGATGACCAGCGCCCAGCACAAGGCTCCGGCCGACCCGGCCCGGGACGGGGCGCAGACCGGCGCGGACGAGCCGGCGGTGCCGGCCGGCGCGGACGCCGCGGCGTCCGGCGCCGGGCCCGGTGCGAGCCGGCCGGCTGCGGTGGAGATGGAGGACCGGTGGCGGCGGGCGGTCGCCGAGCTGGACAACACCCGGAAAAGGCATGAGCGGCAGCTGGCCGAGCAGGCCCGCGCCGAACGCGCCCGGACGGCGGCGGCGTTCCTGCCGATGCTGGACAACCTGGAGCTGGCCTTGCGGCACGCCGACGCGGACCCGGCCGCGATCGTGTCCGGCGTCATGGCCGTGCGCGCCCAGACCGTGGACGTGCTGTCCCGCCTGGGACTGCACCGCATCGACCCGGGAGGGCAGCCGTTCGACCCGGCCAGGCACGAAGCCGCCCGGGTCGTCGCGGCCGGCGAGGACACCCCGCCGGGAACCGTGGTCGAGGTGCTGCGGCCGGGCTTCGTCGACGCCGACGGCACCCTGGTCCGCCCGGCCGTGGTGACCGTCGCCCAACAGCAGCTCGAGGAGCAATCGTCGGAGGGATGCAGCGGTGGCGACGGCAGGTGACTACTACCAGGTGTTGGGAGTGGACCGGTCGGCGGGCCAGCAGGCCATCCAGCGCGCCTACCGCAAGCTGGCCCGCCGCTACCACCCCGACATCAACAAGGACCCCGGCGCGGAAGAACGCTTCAAGGACATCACCGAGGCCTACGAGGTGCTGTCGGATGAGAAGAAGCGGGCCCGCTACGACCGGTACGGCGAGCACTGGCGGCAGGTGCCGGAGGACTACGCCGGGCCGATGCCCGGTACCGGCCCGTCCGGTGGCTCCGGTAGGCGGCGGGTGCGCGTCAACACCGGCCGCGGCGGCTACGACGACCTGGGCTTCGGTGGCGTCGGATTCGACGACTTGCTGGGCGGGCTGTTCGGCGGCGGTTTCCGGGGCGGCCGCGTGCAGGCACCCGGCGCCGATACCGAAGCCGAGATCGAGCTCGGTGTCGAGGACGCGTACGCCGGTGGGCGGCGGCGGATCACCCTGCAGACCGCGTCGGGTCCGCGCAGCTACGAGGTGGACATCCCTGCCGGGGTGACCGACGGGCAGCGTATCCGGCTGGCCGGACAAGGGGCCGGCGGCCTCGGCGGCGGCCCGCGCGGCGACCTCTACCTGGTCGTGCGTCTGGCACCGCACCCGCGCTACCGGGTCGACGGCCGCGACATCACCGTCGAACTACCGGTGGCGCCCTGGGAGGGCGCGCTCGGCGCGAGCGTGCCGGTCGACACTCCGGGCGGCCCGGTGCAGGTCCAGGTGCCGCCCGGCTCGTCGACGGGGCGTCGGCTGCGGCTGCGTGGCCGCGGAATGCCGCATCCCAAGGGCACACCCGGCGATCTGTACGCCGAGGTCAAGGTCGCCGTCCCCGCCCGGGCCAGCGAAACCGAACAGCGGTTGTGGAAGCAGCTGGCCGCGGCCTCGACGTTCGACCCGCGCCGGCAGAGCCCGGGTGGGAAAGGAGGCAGCCGATGACCCGGTACGCCCTGGTCCGGCGCGCCGGTGTAGCCGGCCTGACCGTGCCGCAGGTCGCCGCCGCTGCCGGCGTCGACACGCACATGATCGAACGGCTGGTGGCGCTGGGACTGCTCGACACGCACCCCGGTGCGGCCGGCTGCCTGCTGCCGGCGACCCAGGTGGCGCGTGCGGCGCGAATCGTGCGGCTGCGCGCCGGGCTGGGCTTGAACTACACGGCGGTCGGTGTGGTCCTCGACCTGCTGGACCGCATCGATGCGTTGGAGGCGGCGCTGCGCGCCCGCCCGATCCGACGGTGGAGGTGATCAGCTGATGGATGCCAACCGTTTGACCCAGAAGTCTCAGGAAGCGCTGCATGACGCGCAGACCAGGGCCGTGCGCTTCGGTCATGTCGAAGTTGACGGCGAGCACCTGCTGCTCGCCCTGCTGGAGCAGGCCGACGGTGTCGCCCCGCGTCTGCTGGTGCAGGCCGGTACCGACTGCGCCGCGGTCCGCGCCGCGATCGAGGCCGAACTCGGCCGCCGCCCCAAGGTGTCCGGACCGGGCATCGAACCGGGCCAGGTGTTCGTCACCCAGCGGCTGTCACGGCTGCTGGACACGGCCGACCGGGAGGCCAGGCGGCTCAAGGACGAGTACGTCTCGGTCGAGCACCTGCTGTTCGCTCTGGCCGAGGAGGGCTCGGCCACCGCGGCCGGCCGGGCATTGAAGGAGCATGGTCTGACGCGGGACCGTTTGCTGTCCGCTCTGACGGGGATCCGCGGCAATCAGCGGGTCACCTCGGCCAACCCGGAGGTCGCCTACGAAGCTCTGGACAAGTACGGCCGTGACCTGGTCGCTGACGCCCGCGCCGGCAAGTTGGACCCGGTGATCGGCCGTGACACCGAGATCCGCCGCGTGGTGCAGATCCTGTCGCGCAAGACCAAGAACAACCCGGTGCTCATCGGTGACCCCGGCGTCGGCAAGACCGCCATCGTCGAAGGACTGGCACAGCGGATCGCCCACGGCGACGTCCCCGAAGGTCTACGGGACAAGACCGTCTTCTCTCTGGACATGGGCTCGCTCGTGGCCGGGGCGAAGTACCGCGGCGAGTTCGAGGAGCGGCTCAAGGCCGTGCTCGGTGAGGTGAAGGCCGGCGAAGGGCGGATCCTGCTGTTCGTCGACGAGCTGCACACCGTCGTCGGTGCCGGCGCGGCCGAGGGCGCGATGGACGCCGGCAACATGCTCAAGCCGATGCTGGCCCGTGGCGAGCTGCACATGATCGGCGCGACCACCCTGGACGAGTACCGCAAGCACATCGAGACGGACGCCGCGCTGGAACGCCGCTTCCAACCCGTGGTGGTCGACGAGCCGAGCGTGGCGGACGCCATCAGCATCCTGCGCGGGCTACGGGAACGGCTCGAGGTGTTCCACGGCGTGCGCATCCAGGACTCGGCTCTGGTGTCGGCCGTCACCCTGTCGCACCGCTACATCTCCGATCGGTTCCTGCCGGACAAGGCCATCGACCTGGTCGACGAGGCCTGCGCCATGCTGCGTACCGAGATCGACTCCCAGCCCGCCGCACTCGACCAGGCGGCCCGGCGGCAGATGCGCCTGGAGATCGAGGAAGCCGCACTGGCCAAAGAGGACGACCCTGCCAGCAGGGCCCGGCTCGACCAGCTGCGCAAGGAGCTCGCCGACCTGCGCGGCGAGGTCGACGCGATGCGCGCGCAATGGCAGGCCGAACGCTCCGCCATCCGTAAGGTCCAGGCGCTGCGCGAGGAGATCGAGCAGATCCGGCACGAGGCCGAGGCCGCCGAACGCGCCTACGACCTCGACCGGGCCGCGGAGCTGCGGCACGGCAGACTGCCCGACCTCGAACGGCGATTGCAGGGCGAGCAGGAGCGCCTGGCCGGTAAGCAGGGTGAGCGGCGGCTGCTGCGCGAAGTGGTCACCGACGACGAGATCGCCGGGATCGTCGCCCGCTGGACCGGCATCCCCGTCTCCCGGCTCGTCGAGGGCGAGCGGCAGAAGCTGCTCCGGCTGGACGAGATCCTGCACGAACGCGTCGTCGGCCAGGACGAAGCCGTCCAGCTGGTCGCGGACGCAGTGATCCGCGCCCGCTCCGGGGTCAAGGACCCGCGCCGCCCGATCGGCTCGTTCCTGTTCCTCGGCCCCACCGGCGTCGGCAAGACCGAGCTCGCCAAGACCGTCGCCGCGGCGCTGTTCGACACCGAGGACAACATCGTGCGCCTGGACATGAGCGAATACCAGGAACGGCACACCGTCTCCCGGCTCGTCGGTGCGCCGCCCGGCTACGTCGGCTACGACGAGGGCGGCCAGCTGACCGAGGCGGTACGCCGCAAGCCGTACAGCGTGGTGCTCTTCGACGAAGTGGAGAAGGCCCACCCGGACGTGTTCAACACGCTGCTGCAACTGCTGGACGACGGCCGGCTCACCGATGCCCAGGGGCGCACGGTCGACTTCCGCAACACCGTGGTGGTGATGACGAGCAACATCGGTTCACAGCATCTGCTGGCCGGGGTGACCGCGGAGGGCGAGATCGAAGACGACGCCCGTACGGCGGTGATGAACGAGCTGCGCGCCCATTTCCGGCCGGAGTTCCTCAACCGCGTGGACGAGATCGTGCTGTTCCGACCGCTGACCCTGCCGGAGATCGAACGCGTGGTCGACCTGCTCACCGCCGACCTGCGGCACCGGCTCGCCAGCCGGCGGCTCGACCTGCAGCTGACCGAGGCGGCACGGCGGCACATCGCCGCCGAAGGCTTCGACCCGGTGTACGGCGCGCGGCCGCTACGCCGGTTCCTGCAGCGCGAGGTGGAAACCCGCATCGGCCGGGCGCTGCTGTCCGGCGACGTCCTGGACGGCTCCGTCGTCGTCGTCGACCACACCGACGCCGGACTGACCGTCACCTGGACGGCGCCGGCCACCAGCACCCCGGCGCACGCCGCTTGACGAGGAGGCGGCCCTCATCCCGGGAACAAGCCCTGGAGGAGTCTGTGCGCGTACCCGATCAGATGTTGTGGGGTGCTACGGCCTCGCGGTTCTCGGCGGCGAGGGCCGGGCCGAGGAGCTCGTCGCAGACACGGATGAGGCGGGCGCGCAGCGCCGCGGCCCGGCGGGCGAACTCGCGCTGGCGGGTGACGTACTCGGCCTTGCCCTCCGGGGTTTCGATCTTCACCGGGGGCTGGCCGTAGGAGCTGAGATCGTACGGGCTGGCCTGCATGTCGAGCAGGCGGATGTCGCCGGCCAGGGCGAAGCAGTCGAGGGCCAGGGCCCCGGGTACGGCCGGGCCGAGCTTGCTCGCCCACTTGTGGCAGTCCATCGCGGCGTGCAGGCAGCCCGGCTGGTCGAAGTCGACCTGGGTGGCGCGGGTCGGCTGGAGGCGGTTGAGGCCGACCGCCTCGGGGGTGAAGAAGCGGAAGGCGTCGAAGTGGGTGCAGCGGATCGGGTGCTCCTCCACCACCCGGTCGGTCTCCGCCTGCCCGAGGCGCAGCGGCAGCGGGTGGCGGTGCTCCGGCTGGCGGTAGACCATCGCCCACTCGTGCAGGCCGAAGCAGCCGGAGAACGCGGGACGCGACGCCGTCGCCGTGAGCAGGCCGTGGATGTAGCGGACGCTCTCGCCTCGCGCCTGCATGTACGCCTCGACGTCCAGGGTCACCACGCCGTCGGGGCGGGTGGAGTAGAACTTCCAGGTCGCCTGCTCGGGCAGGCCGTCGGGGGCCGGGGCGAGGCCGGTGCCGACGCCGGGGTGCCAGCGGCGGAGCTGGGCCGGGCGGGTGCCGTAGTAGTCGTAGAGGAAATCCTCTATGGGGTGCTTCTCGCCGGCGGCCCGGCGGGCCCGGTGGCCGGCCGTCATCTCGTCGGCCCGTTCGGCGTGGGCCCGGGCGAGGGGGATCCAGCTGATGCTGGGCAGCACGGTAGTCAGCGCGTGACTCTCGCTGATACCCATCGCACCAGCGTATCCAGCGAGTCCAGTCCGATCGAGCCTCGGCGCCGCCGGTTGTGAGCAAGGCCCGGCGCAGCGGGGTCCGGGCGGGAGCCGGGGCGTAGCCTCGGTGCTGCGTGCAAGCTTTCGATGGATGGGGTTATCCGTGCGTTTCGCTCGTTTTGTTCATGCCGGTGGCGTGTCCTTCGGCGTCGTCGA
This sequence comes from Couchioplanes azureus, assembly GCF_014648355.1. Lineage (GTDB taxonomy): Bacteria > Actinomycetota > Actinomycetes > Mycobacteriales > Micromonosporaceae > Actinoplanes > Actinoplanes azureus. The sequence continues at coordinate 59,151 of NZ_BMQY01000001.1, read as the reverse complement.
GGGTGAGGCGCAGCCCGGCGCCCAGGGCCTGACGATCGCCGAGATCGACAGCATCCCGTTCCAGAACGTCCGCTTCACCGGGCAGCGTTGGGCGATCGCCGACGTCCGGCTGCTGGCACCCATCTTCTCCAGCAAGGTGATCGGCGTCGGGCGCAACTACGCCGACCACGCGGCCGAGATGGGCAACGAGGTGCCCAAGGAGCCGCTGATCTTCATCAAGCCGTCGACCTCGGTCATCGGTCCGAACGACGCCATCCGCATCCCGCCGGTCACCCGCCAGGTCGAGCACGAGGGCGAGCTGGCCGTGGTGATCGGCGCCAGCGGGGCCCGCCGGGTGGACCGGGCCGGCGCCCAGAAGGCCATCTTCGGCTACACCGTCGGCAACGACGTCACGGCGCGTGACCTGCAGCGCAGCGACCCGCAGTGGACCCGGGCGAAGGGCTTCGACTCGTTCTGCCCGCTCGGGCCGTGGATCGAGACCGAGCTGGACGTGAGCGACCTGGAGGTGCGCTGCGAGGTCGGCCGCAACCCCGAGGAGATGGAGGTACGCCAGCTCGGCCGCACCAAGGACATGGTCTTCGACGTGCCGGCGCTGGTGTCGTACGTGTCCCACGTGATGACCCTGCTGCCCGGCGACGTGATCCTCACCGGAACGCCGGCCGGCGTCGGGCCCCTCGTCCCGGGCGACACGGTGTCGGTGAGCGTCCAGGGGATCGGCGAGCTGCGCAACCCGGTGGTCTCACTCGACTGATCCGGCGATCCCGTCCAGCATGAGTCGCAGGCCGTAGGCGAACGCCGCCTCGGCCTGCTCCCCGGCGCCGCCGAAACCGCCCGCGTGCCACACCCGGGTCATCGCCGGGTGCTGCTCGACGTCGAACCAGTTCTCCCAGAAGCGGTCGCGCTCGCGCCACCACGCGTCGTTCGTCTGCCCGGTCGCCCGGTGCAGCAGCACGTTCTCGCCCTCCTGGCGGGCGGCGGCGGTGACGAACATGCCGATCGCCACCGCGGCCTCGTTGACGCGTGCCAGCGGCAATCCGGCATCCTCCACAGCGGACAGGACGTACTCGCGTTCGCGGAACACGCCGGGACCGAGCGGAGGCCGGACCGTCGGCACCCGGCTGAGCCACGGATGGGCCCGGTACATCGCCCGGGTCCGGTCCGCGTAAAGGCGGATCCGGTCACGCCAGTCCGGTGGCCGGGGATCGCCGGGGCCCGGCAGCTCGCGCGCGCCGAGCACCGCGTCCACCATCAGCTCGACGAGCTCGGCGCGCGAGGGTACGTACGTGTAGAGGGTCATCGTCCCCACGCCGAGGCGGGCGGCGACCCGGGCCATCGAGGTCGCCTCCAGGCCCTCCGCGTCGGCGAGGGCGACGGCGGCCGTCACCACCTCGTCCACGGTGAGCCGCGGCGGCCTGCCGGTCCGCGCCGGTGCCGCGGGGTTGCGGTGGCGCCACAGCAGGGGCAGCACCCGGTCCGGATCCGTCATCGACACCCCCGTCAATTTTCGTATAGCCTACGGGAACAGTTTTCGTAGGGCGTACGAGATGGGGAGGTGGCGCGATGCGGATCCTGGTGACCGGCGCGACCGGAGGCGTCGGACGGCTGGTCGTGGACGAGCTGCTAGCGCTCGGTGCCACGGACGTGCGGGCGCTCACGGTGAATCCGGCGCGGGCCGGGCTTCCCGCCGGGGTGGAGGCGGTCACGGGCTTCCTCGGCCGCCCGGCCGGTCTCCCGGCGGCCCTCGACGGGGTGGACCGGATGTATCTCGCTCCGCTGATCGAGACGAACGCCGAGGTGTGCCGGATGGCGGCCGCCGCGGGGGTGCGGCGCATCGTCGACATGGCCGGCGCCAAGGGGGACCACTGGCAGGCCGTCGAGGACGGCGTGGAGGCGTGCGGGGTGCCGTACGTGCACCTCGAGCCGGGCGAGTTCATGTCCAACGCCGAGCTGTGGGCCGGTCAGATCCGTGCCGGGGACGTGGTCCGCGACGGCTACGGCTCGGCCGCCAACGCGCCGATCGCCCTCGCCGACATCGCGGCGGTGGCGGCCCGCTGCCTGCTCGAGGACGGTCACGAGGGCCGGTCCTACGAGCTCACCGGCCCGGAGTCGCTGACCCGCCGGGAGCGCGTGGCCCTGATCGGCGCGGCGCTGGGCCGCGAGCTCACCTATGTCGACCTGCCCCACGACGAGCTGGTGCGGCAGCTGGAGGCGAGCATGGGCGAGCACGCCGCCTGGTACGCCGACGGCCTCCGGCTCCTGGCGGAACACCCGCAGCGCGCGGTACCCACGGTGGCCGAACTGACCGGACGCCCGGCCACCACCTTCGCCACCTGGGCCCGCACCCATGCGGACCTCTTCGAGGTGTGACCGGGGCGTTACCGAAACGCCAATTGGTAACCCGATTTGGAGGGCACCGGGGGCTCGGGTAGAGTTCCTACTCGGTACGGCAAGCCGTACCGATGGGGTATGGGGTAATTGGCAGCCCGACTGATTCTGGTTCAGTTAGTCTAGGTTCGAGTCCTGGTACCCCAGCGCTAAGGTCTCCCCGCGAGATCGGCGGCGCTGGACATCTGATAGAGTTCAGCACCGTTGCTGGAGCGGGAAAGACCGAAGCAAGAGCAACAATGGCAAGGCCTGGTCCCGTCGTCTAGCGGCCTAGGACGCCGCCCTCTCAAGGCGGTAGCGAGGGTTCGAATCCCTTCGGGACTACCAGCATCAAACGGCTCGTGTCGATGACACGGGCCGTTTTGCTTTCTCCACGCGTACTACGCGGCGCTGTGGATCGCTTACGCTGAGTTTAGCGCTGGGCGTAACCCCGCGGGCTTCAGACCCGCAACACTGTCAGTGTGACGGATCTTCAGGTACTGCGTGTCGATTTCGGCTATCTCATCCGGCCCGCCGCCGAGACCGGAACGGGATCGCCGCGGGTCGAGCCCTGTCTCGGCTACCTGATCGACCATCCCGACGGCGCGCTGCTCGTCGACACCGGCATGGGGTCGCATCCGGCCGTCGACGCCCACTACCGGCCGCGGCGGAGGGCGCTGGCGGACGCGCTCGCCGCCGTGGGGCGCCGGCCCGGCGACGTCCGGCACATCGTCAACTGCCATCTGCATTTCGACCACTGCGGCGGCAATCCGGAGCTGCCGGGGAGGCCCATCTTCGCGCAGCGGACGGAGCTGGAGCTGGCGCGGACGAAGGAGCGGCACACCCTGCCCGAGCTGATCGACTCGCCCGGTGCCCGCTACGTCGAGCTGGACGGCGAGGCCGAGATCCTGCCGGGCGTGGTGATCGTGCCCACACCCGGGCACACCGCCGGACACCAGTCGGTGGTGGTACGCCGCCGCGACGGCACGGTGGTGGTCGCCGGGCAGAGTCACGACCATGCGGCCGCCTTCACCGGCGACGTGCTGGCCCGGCGGGCGCGCGCCGACGGGGCGGGGCCACCGCTGCCGGTTTTCCCGGACTGGGTGGCCCGCCTCCTCCAGTTCGATCCGGCACGCGTCGTCTTCGCCCACGACAACGCGGTGTGGACCCCCTGAACCGGCGCGCCGCCGGGCTGCGGCTACAGCCCGCTCAGGCGCTGGCCCGCGCGGACCACGGCCATCGCGTGCCGCTCGCCGGGCCGGCGGCCGAGGCGCTCGATCGGGCCGCTGATGGAGATGGCCGCGATCACCCGCCCGGTCCGGTCCCGGATCGGCGCCGAGACGCTCGCCACACCCGGCTCGCGCTCGGCCACGCTCTGCGCCCAGCCGCGGCGGCGGACCTCGGCCAGCGTGCGCCCGGTGAACTTGCACCGCGGCAGCAGCGGCATGACCGCCTCGGGCGGCTCCCACGCGAGCAGGATCTGGGCCGCCGAGCCGGCCACCATCGGCAGCACCGAGCCGACCGGCACCGTGTCGCGCAGCCCGCTCGCCCGCTCCGCCGCCGCCACGCAGATGCGCTCGTCGGCGCGGCGCAGATAGAGCTGCGCGCTCTCACCGGTCGCGTCGCGCAGCGCCGACAGCAGCGGCTCGGCCGCGGTCAGCAGCACGTCGGGTGCCGCGTTGGCCAGCTCGCCGAGGCGCGGTCCGGGTCGCCAGCGTCCCTGGGTGTCCCGGACCAGCATCCGATGGATCTCCAGGGCCTGGGCCAGCCGGTGCGCGGTCGCCCGGGGGAGCTTCGTGCGGTCGACTAGTTCGGCCAGGCTGGCGCCGTCGACACAGGCCGCGAGGATGACCACTGCCTTGTCGAGAACGCCGACACCGCTCATACTGTGTCCCACAAGCCGAAACATACCTCCCAGAATTTAGGATGTCCAGATGGTGGGAGTCACTCCGAAGCCGAGGACCTTGGCAGAGAAGGTCTGGGACGACCACGTCGTCCGCTCTGCCGAGGGTGAGCCTGATCTGCTCTACATCGACCTTCACCTGCTGCACGAGGTGACCAGCCCGCAGGCCTTCGACGGTCTGCGCCTGGCCGGCCGCCGGGTCCGGCGCACCGATCTCACGCTCGCGACCGAGGACCACAACACCCCGACGGGGTACGCGGACCCGGCGTTCAACAACCGCCGCGGCGACCTGCTGACGATCGCCGACACGACCTCGCGGACGCAGATCGAGACGCTGCGCAAGAACTGTGCCGAGTTCGGCGTGCAGATCCGCTCGCTCGGCCACGAGCAGCAGGGCATCGTGCACGTGATCGGTCCGCAGCTCGGCCTGACCCAGCCGGGCACCACCATCGTCTGCGGCGACTCCCACACCGCGACCCACGGCGCGTTCGGGGCGCTGGCCTTCGGCATCGGCACCAGCGAGGTCGAGCACGTGCTCGCGACGCAGACGCTGCCGCAGTCGAAGCCGAAGACGATGGCGGTCACCGTCGTCGGCGACCTGCGCCCGGGCGTCACCGCCAAGGACCTCATCCTCGCGCTCATCGCCCAGGTGGGCACCGGTGGCGGCAACGGCCACATCGTCGAGTACCGCGGCGAGGCGATCCGCAAGCTCTCCATGGAGGGCCGGATGACCATCTGCAACATGTCCATCGAGTGGGGCGCCAAGGCCGGCATGATCGCGCCGGACGAGACCACCTTCGCGTACCTCAAGGGCCGCGAGCACGCCCCCACGGGTGCCGACTGGGACGCTGCGGTCGCCTACTGGAGCTCGCTCGGCACGGACGAGGGCGCGCAGTTCGACACCGAGGTGATTTTGGACGCCTCCGCCCTCAGCCCGTTCGTCACCTGGGGCACCAACCCGGGACAGGGTGCCCCGCTGGACTCCGTCGTGCCGGATCCGGAGGAGTTCGTCGAGGAGGTCGAGCGCAACGCCGCCCGCCGCGCGCTGGAATACATGGGCCTGGAGGCCGGGACGCCGCTCAAGGACGTACCGGTCGACGTGGTCTTCGTGGGCTCCTGCACCAACGGCCGCATCGAGGACCTGCGCGCCGCCGCCGACGTGATCCGTGGCCGCAAGGTGCACGACGGGGTGCGGATGATGATCGTGCCGGGGTCGTACCAGGTGCGGGAGGCCGCCGAGCAGGAGGGCCTGGACAAGGTCTTCCTCGACGCCGGTGCCGAATGGCGCTTCGCCGGCTGCTCCATGTGCCTGGGCATGAACCCCGACACGCTCAGCCCGGGCCAGCGCGCCGCTTCCACCTCCAACCGCAACTTCGAGGGCCGGCAGGGCCGTGGTGGGCGCACCCATCTCGTCTCGCCGGAGGTCGCCGCCGCCACCGCCGTGGTGGGCCGGCTGGCCGCCCCCGCCGACCTCTGAGCCGAGAGAGACCGTCATGGAGAAGTTCACCACCCACACCGGCAAAGTCATGCCGCTGCGCCGCTCCGATGTGGACACCGACCAGATCATCCCGGCCGTGTACCTGAAGCGGGTCACCCGGACCGGCTTCGAGGACGGGCTCTTCAGCGCCTGGCGCGACGACCCGTCGTTCGTCCTGAACAACCCGGCGCACGCCGGCGCGACGATCCTGGTCGCCGGGCCCGACTTCGGCACCGGTTCGTCGCGCCAGCACGCCGTCTGGGCCCTGCGCGACTGGGGTTTCAAGGTCGTCGTCGCCGCCCGCTTCGGCGACATCTTCCGCAGCAACGCGCTCAAGGAAGGCCTGCTGCCGGTGCAGCTCGACCAGAAGGCGGTCGAGGCGCTCTGGGACATGGCCGACAGCGAGCCGGAGAAGCGGATCACCGTGGACCTCGCCGAGCGCCAGGTACGGGCGGACGACGCCGCCTGGGGCTTCCCGATCGACGACTTCAGTCGCTGGCGCCTCATGGAGGGCCTCGACGACATCGGACTGACCCTGCGACACGAGAGCGCGATTACCTCGTACGAGAAAGTCCGGCCGGCCTACAAGCCGGTCGTCGTCTGAGCCGCAAAACCCTGTCAGTACAGGCTTTTTCGCCCCCGCCGGCCGTCCGACGGGGGCGAATTCGTTGCGACACAACGGTTTTTTTTCCGGCTAATGTTTGTGTCTGCTGGTCAGAGGGCATACGGTGCGCGCAGAATGGCTCGCATTGGGCCAGTGATGCTCGCCACGACGGTGGAGACCCCGTAGGCGACTTGCGCAGGGCGCAGATCAAGGTAGGTCGTGAACGAGCATCTGTTCTCACGTTCGGGAGGAAAACCGTGAACAAGGCCGAGCTCATCGAGGCGCTCGCCGCCCGACTGGGGGACCGGAAGACGGCGACAGCGGCGCTGGACGCGGTGATCAGCGAGGTGCAGACCGCCGTCACCAAGGGCGACCGTGTTGCCATCACCGGTTTCGGGGTCTTCGAGAAGCGGGCGCGCAACGCGCGCACGGCTCGGAATCCGCGCACCGGCGAACCAGTCAAGGTGAAGAAGACGTCCGTCCCCGCCTTCAAGCCCGGCACGGGTTTCCGGGAGATGGTCGCCAGCGGCAAGGTGGCCAAGGCCGCCGCCGCGAAGAAGACGACGGCCACCAAGGCCACCGCCACCAAGGCGACCGCGACGAAGGCCACCGCCACCAAGGCGGCTGCCACCAAGGCCACCGCCACCAAGGCCACCGCCACCAAGGCGACCGCCACCAAGGCCACGGCGGCCAAGAAGACCGCCCCGGCCAAGGCGGCCGCCACCAAGACGGCGCCGGCCAAGAAGACCACGGCCGCCAAGGCGACGGCGACGAAGGCCACCGCGGCCAAGTCGACCGCCACCAAGGCCACCGCGGCCAAGGCGACCGCCACCAAGGCCACGGCGGCGAAGAAGACCGCCACGAAGGCCGCCCCGGCCAAGGCGGCCGCCACCAAGACGGCGGCGGCCAAGAAGACCACGGCCAAGGCCACGCCGGCGAAGAAGACCGCCACCAAGACGGCGGCCGCCACGAAGGCGGCCCCGGCGCGCAAGACGGCCGCCCGCAAGACCACGGCCGCGGCCAAGGCCACCCCGGCCAGCAAGGCCACCACGGCGCGCGCGACGCCGGCCCGCAAGACCCGCTGACGCGACCGCTCAGCGGGCCGCTGACGAGACGAAAGGCGTCCACCCTTCCGGTGGACGCCTTTCGCGTGTTCCGGCGCCACAGCGGCCGCTGAGCCTACGGTCCGCTGCATGAACCGCAGAACCACCCGGGACGACCCCGAGGCAGCGGCCGGATCGGCGCTGCCCTCCCGCGATCCGGCCCGGCCGCGCGGCCTGGTGAGCCGGTCGCTGATCGCCGCCGCCGTCTTCGTCGCCGCCGTGCTGCCCGGCTGGGCCCTGGGCGACGCCGCGGAACGCTGGACCGGCTGGGGGCTGCTCGACTGGCTCGTCACCTGTGCGCTGTCCGGCGTGGCCGTGTTCCTGCTGGCGCCGTACGGCTCGTACCGGCGCCGGGACGCGGTGCTCGGGCTCGTACCCTTCTACGGCTGGTATCTGACCAGCGTGCTCTGCTGGCGCATCGCGCTGCTGCCGCTGCGCGACTGGGAACCCCGCGAGGACGAGTTGTGGCGCGCCCGCTGGCTCACCGGCGACCTGATCGGCTTCTGGCGGGCGGACCCGCTGCCGCCGCCCCTGCCGCGCCGCCCGTCCGGCGGCTCCCGGCTCAGAACCGGCTCAGCGCCACGAGCCGGTCGCCCGACCAGGTGAGCACCCAGCCGTCGCCCTTGGGCGTCTTGTAGGGCGCCGGGTCGTCCACGCCGTCGAGGAGCGCCAGCAGCCCCGGGATGACCTTGCCCTGGCTGCAGATCGCCGTACGCCGGCCGTCGCGCAGCTCGACCAGCCGGGCCGCCGCGGCCTTCACCCGCGCCGGAATCTCCTCGGGCTCCCCGGGCTCGGCGAAGGCCGAGTCCGTGGCGATCGGCAGCCCCAGCCGGTCGGCGAGCGGCTCGAACGTCTGCCGGCAGCGCAGCGGCGTCGCCGCGACCAGCCGCCGGGGAGCGAAGAGGGCGGCGGCCGCGGCCATCGTCTCGGCCTGGGCCCGGCCCCGGTCGTCGATGGGCCGCAGCGCGTCGTTGCCGGCGAAGTCCTTGCGCCGGCCCGCGTGCGCGTGCCGGACCAGCAGGGTCACCCCGGTCACCCGTGGCAGGGCGACGACGTGCTCGACCAGGCGGCGGTCGTCCGGATAGCTCAGCCGGGCGACGGCCTCGCGCGGCGGCAGCCACACCACGGCGTCGACCTCGGTCGGATCCTGCGGCTCCGCGGCCGGTCCGTCACCGGCTCGCAGCAACCAGAAGTCCACGGTCTTCGGCACGCCGTCGGGCATCGTGTACGAGACCCCGGGCAGCCGCAGCTGCGGCTCGCCGCGGACGCCGGTCTCCTCCAGCACCTCGCGCACCGCCGCGGCCAGCGGATGCTCGGCTCCGTCCAGCTTGCCCTTGGGCAGACTCCAGTCCGCACGGTACGGCCGGTGCACGACGCAGATCTCGATCCCGTCGCCGGCCGGACGCCACAGCACCCCACCGGCGGCGCGGACAGTCTCCGTCAACTCAGACCGCCTTGCCGATGACCCGGCGCAGCAGCGCCTCCTGCAGGTGGATGTGCGGCTCGCCGTGGCTCGAGGAGCGCCGGTGCCAGGTGCCGTCGCCCGCCAAGTCCCAGCCCTCGCTCTCGTCGCTCATGGCCAATTCCAGCACATTGCGCAGATCCTCCTGCGCGGACGGCAGAGTGACACGCACCAGCGCCTCGACCCGGCGGTCGAGGTTGCGGTGCATCAGGTCCGCCGACCCGATCCAGTATTCGGCGTCGTCGCCGGCGCCGAAGCGGAACACTCTTGAGTGCTCCAGGAAACGGCCGACGACCGAGCGGACCCGGATGTTGTCCGAGAGCCCCGGCACGCCGGGCCGCAGCGCACACATACCCCGGATCACCAGGTCGACGCGTACGCCGTCCTGTGAGGCCCGGTAGAGGGCGTCGCAGGTCTCCTCGTCCACCAGCGAGTTCACCTTGAACTGCACCAGCGCCTCGCCGCCCGAGCGGGCCAGCCGGGCCTGCTCCTCGATCCGCTCGATCAGGCCCCTGCGGACCCCGTGCGGGGCGACCAGCAGGCGGCGGAACGCGGTCTGGCGGCTGTAACCGGTGAGCACGTTGAACAGGTCGGTGACGTCCGCGCCGACCTCCGGGTCGGCGGTGAGCATGCCGAAGTCCTCGTACAGGCGGGCGGTCTTGGGGTGGTAGTTGCCCGTGCCGATGTGGCAGTAGCGGCGGATCTGGTTGCCCTCCTGGCGTACGACGAGGGAGGTCTTGCAGTGCGTCTTGAGGCCGACGAGGCCGTAGACCACGTGGCAGCCGGCCTTCTCCAGGGTGCGGGCCCAGGCGATGTTGGCGACCTCGTCGAAGCGCGCCTTCACCTCGACCAGCACCACCACCTGCTTGCCGGCGGCGGCCGCGTCGACCAGCGCGTCGACGATCGGCGAGTCCCCGCTGGTGCGGTAGAGCGTCTGCTTGATGGCCAGGACGTTCTCGTCCGCCGCGGCCTGCTCGATGAAGCGCTGCACGCTCGTGGAGAACGAGTGGTACGGGTGGTGCACGAGGATGTCGCACTCGCGCAGCCGGTTGAAGACGCTGCGCGGTACCTCGCCGTCGGCCAGTTGCGGGTGCGTCGCCGGCACGAACGGGCGGTCCTTCAGGTCGTCGCGGTCGGCCTCGCCGTAGACCTGCCACAGGGCCGCCAGATCCAGCAGGCCGGGCACCCGCAGCACGTCCTCGTCGTTCATGTCGAGCTCGCGGGCGAGCAGGTCCAGGACATGGTCGCTGATCGAGGCCGCCACCTCCAGGCGTACGGGCGGGCCGAAGCGCCGCTGCGCCAGCTCGCGTTCCAGGGCCTGCAGCAGGTCCTCGTCGCGGTCCTCGTCGACCTCCACCTCGGCGTTGCGGGTCACCCGGAACAGGTGCCACTCCAGGATCTGCATGCCGGAGAAAAGCTGATCCAGGTGTACGGCGATGAGCTCCTCGACGGGCAGGAAACGCACGCCCCGGCTGTCGTTCTGCACCGTCACGAGGCGCGGCACGTTGTTGGGCACCTTGATGCGGGCGAACAACTCGCCGCTGTTGTCGACCGGGTCGCGCAGCACCACGGCCAGGTTGAGCGAGCGGCTGGAGATGTAGGGGAACGGGTGCGCCGGGTCCACGGCGAGCGGCGTGAGCACCGGGAAGACCTGCTCGCGGAAGAAGGTGCGCAGCCGCTCGCGCTCCGGCGCGTCCAGCTCCGCCCAGCTGACCAGCTCGATGCCCTCGGCCTGCAGCTTGGGGCGTACCTCCTCGGCGAAGCAGGCGGCGTGCCGGGTCACCAGGTCGGCGGCCCGCTCGGTGATCATCTCCAGCTGGTTGCGCAGCGAGCTGCGGTCCCCGCCGCGCATCGGCAGGCCGGCCTTGAGCCGCCGCTTCAGGCCGGCCACCCGGACCATGTAGAACTCGTCGAGGTTGCTCGCGAAGATCGCCAGGAACTTGGCCCGTTCCAACAGGGGCGTCCCGGGATCCTCGGCGAGGGCCAGGACGCGGGCGTTGAAGTCGAGCCAGGACAGCTCGCGGTTGAGGAAGCGGTCGTCGGGCAGCTCGGCGCGCTCCACGGGGGTGTCGCCGGTGCGCGGTGCGGCGGTCGTCACGGCAGGCTCCGTCGGCTCGATGGCGGTCGGTCTGGTCGTGGTCGGGGTCGTGGCGGGGGTCGGCGTCGGGGTCGATCGCAGGAACCGCCCGTCCCCGCCGCGCCGCCGCGCGGGAGCCGCGGGCATGGCGGAGCGCGGGGTCCGGGGCGGGATGGTCATCACTCCATCATTGCCCGTCCAGGGGCAATGAGAAATGAACAAAGCTCAGCTGATTCCGGAAACTTGGACCTTGGTCACGGAGCCGTCCGCCGCCGTCTCGACGGCGACCCGCTGGCCCAGGCGCAGCAGGCGCAGCCCGGAGGCGTGGAACGCCGCCGCGGGGAAGGCCAGCTCGCTGCCGTCGTCGAGCAGCAGCGTGCCGCTGTGGGTCTGGGAATCGAAGGTCGCGACCGTGCCCTGCATAGGGTGCACGCTACCGGGGCGGCCCGGCCGGCACCCGGTAGGAGCCGCATCCCGCGAGCCCGAGACCGCGCAGCAGCGCGCAGGTGTGGTCGCCGGCGCCGAGTTCCAGCACCGTACGCAGATCCGCGGCGGTGTCCACATCCTGGCGCAGCCCCGGCCACTCCCCGCCCAGCGCGACGGCGCCCGAGGCGGCGTGGGCGGCCGCCGAGCCGGCGCCGAACCGGGGGTCCAGGGCCGTGCCCCGGCCCGCGGTCAGCAGCACCGTGCCCGAACCGGCCGCGTCCACCACGAATCCCCGGGCGTCGCCGGCGGCGAGCAGCGCGGCGCCGAGCTCGTCCGGGCGTAGCGCCGGGAGGTCGCCGGCCAGGGCGGCGCGCCGGCGACCGGGACCGACGGCCACCTCGGCGCCGTGGCGCAGGGCCGCGTTCAGCCCGCCGCCGACGTCGCCCACCACCCGGGCGCCGAGCGCGGCCACGGCGGCGGCCGCGACGGGGTCGTCCGTCACCACGACCACCTCGCCGACCTGTTCGCAGGCGGCGATCGCCGTGACGGTGTCGCGGACCATGGCCAGCGCGAGCCGCTCGTGCCAGGCGGCGGGGACGGCGCCGCGCAGCCGGCTCTTGGCCGCGCTGAGGCGCTTGACGGGAACGACCGCCGTCCAGTCCGGTGCTGACACGCGGACAATCCTGCCATCGGCGCGCCCGCGGGCCGGAGCCCGATCCGCCCCGCGCTGGCTCCGGCGGCGGCGAGCAGGCATGATTTCGTCCCAGGGTGTGGGGATGGAGGAGATACCGTGGCGCAGCGCAGGCTGGGGTTCTGGCGGCGACTGGCGGTGGGGCTGGTGCTGCCGACCATGTGGTTCTGGACGAAGCGGCGCTGGTACGGCATGGAGAACCTGCCTTCCGGCGGCTTCATCATCACGCCGAACCACATGTCGCAGTTCGACCCGCTGCTCGTGGCGCACTACGTCTACGGCGCCGGTCGCTGGCCCCGCTTCCTCGCCAAGGCCAGCATCTGGAAGGTGCCGTTCGTGGGCTTCATGCTCCGCAAGACCGAGCAGATCCCGGTGGAACGCGGCAGTGTGGAGGCGGTGAAGTCGCTGGACACCCTCGTCCAGGCCATCCAGGAGGGCGGCGTCGTGGTGATCTACCCGGAGGGCACGACGACGCGGGACCCGCAGCTGTGGCCGATGCGCGGCAAGACCGGCGCCGCCCGGCTCGCGCTGCTCACCGGCGCCCCGGTCGTGCCCATGGCCAGCTGGGGGTCGCAGCAGGTGCACGACGTACGGACCAAGAAGATCTCGCTGCGGCCGCGCCGGGCGGTCAGCGTCGTCGCCGGCAAGCCGGTCGACCTGAGCCGGTGGATGGGTGAGGCGCCGACCCGGGCGGTACTGGAGCAGATGACCGAGGCGATCCAGCTCGCCAGCCGGGACCTGCTCGCCGAGCTGCGCCAGGAGCCGCCGCCCGACGGTCTCTACGAGGTGCCCTCGCGCCGGCGCACCGGCCCGGCCTCGGAGCAGTCGGCATGAGCCGCTCGGCGGTGCTGGGCGCCGGCGCCTGGGGCACGGCGGTCGCCAAGGTCCTGGCCGACGCCGGGGCCGACGTCACGATCTGGGCGCGCCGGGAGACCGTCGCCGCCGCCATCCGCGAGCACGGCGTCAACGAGGCCGCGCTGCCCGGCGTCAAGCTGCCCGAGCGGATCACCGCCACCAGCGACCTCGCCGCCGCGGTCGAGGGCGCCGGGATCGTCTTCCTGGCGGTGCCGTCTCAGACGCTGCGCGGCAACCTCGCCGACTGGGCCGGGCACCTGCCGCCCGATGCCACGCTGGTGTCGCTGATGAAGGGCATCGAGCTCGGCACGACCAAGCGGATGAGCCAGGTCATCGTCGAGACCGCGGGCGTGGAGCCGGGCCGGGTGGTGGTGGTCTCCGGCCCCAACCTGGCCCCGGAGATCGCCGCCGAGCAGCCCGCCGCCACGGTCGTGGCCGGGACCGACCCGGCGCGCACCCAGCTCGTGCAGCAGGCCCTGGCGCTGCCGTACATCCGGCCGTACACCAGCGACGACGTCATCGGCTGCGAGCTGGGTGGCGCGGTCAAGAACGTCATCGCGCTCGCGTACGGCATGGCGACGGCGATGGGCATGGGCGACAACACCAAGGCCTCCCTGATCACCCGCGGGCTGGCCGAGACCGCCCGGCTCGGCGTCGCGCTGGGCGCCGACCCGATGACCTTCGCCGGCCTGGCCGGGCTGGGCGACCTGGTGGCGACGTGTTCGTCGCCGCTGTCGCGCAACCGGACGTTCGGCGAGCACCTGGGCCGCGGCGAGTCGCTGGAGGCGGCGCAGGCGTCGACCAAGCAGACCGCCGAGGGCGTGAAGAGCTGTCTGGCGATCCGGGACCTGGCCCGGGCGCACGGCGTCGAGATGCCCATCACCGAGCAGGTGGAGCGGGTCTGCCACGAGGGCGTGGACCCGCGCGTGGCGGTGAAGCTGCTGATGGGCCGCGAGATGAAGCCGGAATGACCGGGCACGCCGGCCGGGGTGACGGCACGCGGGTCGTGCACGCCGGCCTGCCCGCGCCCGTGCCGGGCCGGCCGTTCCTGCCCGGGCCGGTGTTCGCGGCGCCGTACCACCTGGATCCCGTCGCGGGGCCGGGGGAGGACGGCTACGGCCGCCCGGACAACCCGACCCGGCGGGCGCTGGAGGCGGCGATCGGGGAGCTGGAGGGCGGCGCGGTCCGGGCCTTCGCCAGCGGCCAGGCGGCCATCACCGCACTGCTGCTGGCGGTGCTGCGCCCGGGCGACACGGTGATGCTGCCCGCCGACGGCTACTTCACCGTGCGCGCGTTCGCCGAGGGCACCCTGCGGGAGCTGGGCGTCGCCACGGTGCTCGCGCCGACCGCCGGGCCGTACCCGTCCTTCGACGGCGTGCGCCTGGTGCTGCTGGAGACCCCCGCCAACCCCGGGCTGGACGTCTGCGACCTGCGCGCGGTCGCGGCGGACGCCCATGCGGCGGGTGCCCTCGTCGCGGTGGACAACACCACCGCGACGCCGCTGGGGCAGCGCCCGCTCGAGCTGGGCGCGGACCTGGTCGTGGCCTCCGGCACCAAGGCGCTGACCGGCCACTCCGACCTGCTGCTCGGTTACCTGGCGACCCGCGACGAGGACCTGCTCGACCGGGTGACCACCTGGCGGGCGCAGACCGGTGGCGTCCCCGGCGCCTTCGACTGCTGGCTGGCCCACCGCTCGCTGGCCACGCTGGACCTGCGGCTGGCCCGGCAGAGCGCCAACGCGGCCGCGGTGGCGGGCCTGCTCGCCGGGCGCGGCGACGTGACCGGGCTGCGCTGGCCGGGCCTGGAGACCGACCCGTCGTACCCGGTCGCGCGGGCGCAGATGCGGCGCGTCCCCGGCATCGTCTCCTTCGACCTGGGCGGCGCGGAGCGGGTGGCCCGGTTCCTGGCGGCCTCGGCGCTGGTCTTCGCGGCGACGTCGTTCGGCGGGTTGCACACCACGGCGGACCGGCGGGCGCAGTGGGGCGACGACACCGCGCCGGGCTTCGTACGGCTCTCCTGCGGCATCGAGGACGCCGACGACCTGCTGGCGGATCTCACCGCGGCCCTGGACGAGGCCTGATCTACGGTTCTTGCCATGGAGTGGAGCAGTTTCAGCGGCGCCGAGGTGACCGCGCTGGCGCAGGGCGAGAGCTTCTTCGCCGCCCCTGGGGAACGGGAGTGTCCCGCCTGCGGTCGGCGCAGTGTGCGCGCGTACGTGAATGCTCCGGAGAACGCCCGCCGGCCCACCCTGGTGAGCTACGTCTGGTGTTCCGCCTGCCACCGGTTCGTCGGCACCCGGGCCAAGCACCCCGAGGGCCTGGTCTTCTCCGACCCGCTGGCCACGCTCGCCGCCGGTGAGCGGCGGGAGCTGGAGCGCAGCCTCGTCGGCTTCCTCGCCCATCTCGACCGGCTGTGGGACGAGGGCGTCCTGCCGCAGACGTTCGCGGCCGCCTGACGTCCGTCCGCCTTGCTTCCGGGCGGCACTGGCTCTATGGTTCATTACATTAGTGGTGAACCCCCGAAGTAGGGAGCCTCCGCGTGTTCGACGACCGGAGCCCGATCTACGTGCAGATCGCCGACGGCATCAAGAACGACATCCTGAGCGGGGCACTCGAGGAGGACGGGCAGGTCATGTCCACCAACCAGTACGCGGCCTTCTACCGCATCAACCCCGCCACGGCGGCCAAGGGCTTCGCCCAGCTCGTCGACGAGGGCGTGCTCTACAAGAAGCGCGGCATCGGCATGTTCGTCAGCCCCGACGCCCGCGCCCGGCTGCGCGCGCAGCGGCGCGAGCGGTTCTTCGCCGACGTGGTCGATCCCATGCTCGCCGAGGCCCGCATGATCGGCGTCTCGGTCGAGGAGATCAAGAAGCACCTCGACGGGGGGCGGCAATGATCTCGATCCGGGACCTCACGGTCACCTACGGCGCCACGACCGCCGTCGACCGGCTCACCCTCGACCTCGCGCCCGGCCGGATCCACGGGCTGCTGGGGCGCAACGGCTCGGGGAAGACCAGCCTGCTCAGCGTGCTGGCCGGGTTCCGCCGGGCCGACGGCGGCACGGTGCGGGTGGACGGCGCCGACCCCTTCGAGAACGCCGGGCTCATGCGGGACACCGTGTTCGTCCGGGACACGCTCGACGTGCCGGCGGGCGACCGGATCGGCACGGTCCTCGACTTCCACGCCCGGTTGCGGCCGCGCTGGGACGCCGGTTACGCGGACCGCCTCCTCGACGCCTTCGGCCTCGACCGGCGCACCCGGGTGGCGGCACTGTCGCGGGGACAGCGGTCCGGCCTCGGCGTGGTCCTCGGGCTCGCCTGCCGTGCCCCGCTCACCCTGCTCGACGAGGTGTACCTCGGCATGGACGCGGGCGCCCGGGCCACCTTCTACCGCGAGCTGCTCGACGACTACCTCGCCCACCCGCGCACGATCATCCTCTCCACCCACCTGATCCAGGAGGTCGCCGACCTCTTCGAGGAGGTGGTCATCGTCGACCGCGGGCGGCTGGTCGTGCAGGAGGACACCGACACCTTCCGGTCGCGCGGGGTCGCGGTGACCGGTCCGGCCGCGGCGGTGCAGGCCTTCTCCTCCGGTCGTACGGTGCTCAGCGAGCAGAGCCTCGGCGGCGTCCGTCAGGTCACCCTGTACGGCGCCCTGAGCGACGGCGACCAGCGGCACGCCGCGACGGCCGGCCTGAGCCTCGCCCCGGTCGGCGTCCAGGATCTCTTCGTCCACCTCACCTCGGAGGCCCGTCGATGAACGCGGTGTTCCACGTGCTGCTGCACAGGCACCGGCTGCCCTTGCTGCTCGTCGCCGTGGCTCTGCTGGTGGGCCTGGTGGCCACCGCCCTCGTGGTCGGCGCGGCCACGGATCCGGGCTTCAGCCCCTGGCTGACGGTGGCCGGTTCGGCGGTCAAGTACTGGCTCGGCGCCTTCGGCATCCTGCTGGTCGTGACCCACCTGCGCCACTTCGTGGCGGCGGGCCTCACCCGCCGCGCCGTCCTGGCGGGCGGCGCGGCACTCGGCGCGCTCCTGGCGCTCGGCGGTGCCGTACTGGTCCCGCTGGGGCACGGCCTGGAAGAGGCGCTGATCGGCGACGTCTCGGCGGGCTACCCGCCGTGGTCCCCGGCCGTCGCGGTCGGCGAGTTCGGCCGCCTGTTGCCGATCTGCCTCGCCTTCCTCGTCTCCGGGACCGTACTCGCGGCGGCCTTCTACCGCTTCGGCACGTGGCGGGGGCTGCCCCTGGCGGCGCTCGCCGGCCTGCCGCTGCTGGTGTCCCAGGAACTGCTCCGCTCCGACGGCTCGGACCTGCCGTACCCGGCCGCTCTGGCCGTGTCGCTGGCGGTGACCCTGCTCGGCGCCGTGCTGTGCCGGTGGCTGGTCAGCGACGTGGCAATCCGCCGTCCGGCCACGCCCTGACACTGTGGGTGCCGGCTTCATCGACGCTGGGTGGGCGGTCCGGCGAGGTGGCGCCCGCCGTATCCGGAAAGTGCCCTACGCAGAGTAGGGTCTTCCCGGCATGCCCCCGGCAGGCAGCCTCAGGTCCGGCAATCGAGGAGCCCTTTCCATGACGACCCCTCGCAGAACCCGCGTGGCGATCGTGTTCGGCGGTCGCAGCACCGAGCACGCCATCTCCTGCGTGAGCGCCGGCGGCATCCTGGCCGCGCTCGACCCCGACGTCTACGAGGTGGTGCCGGTCGGGATCACCCGCGAGGGCGCCTGGGTGCTGGCCGGCAGCGACCCGGCGCAGCTCGCCATCGAGGGCGGCCGGCTCCCGGAGATCACCGTCGAGTCGGGCCGGGCCGTGGTGCTGCCCCCCGACCCCACCTCCTCCGGGCTCATGGTCGTCGACCCGGCCGACGGGGTGGCGGTCCTGGCCGGCGTGGACGTCGTGTTCCCCGTCCTGCACGGCGCCTACGGCGAGGACGGCACGATCCAGGGCATGCTCGAGATGGCCGGGATCCCGTACGTCGGCGCCAACGTCTTCGCCTCCGCGGCCGGCATGGACAAGGAGTTCACCAAGAAGCTCGCCGCCGCCGAGGGCATCCCGGTCGGGCCGTACGCCGTGCTGCGGGCCGGTCAGTCGCTGTCCGAGGCGGACAAGGAGCGGCTCGGGCTGCCGGTCTTCGTCAAGCCCTCCCGCGCCGGTTCCTCGTACGGCATCAGCAAGGTCACCGACTGGTCCCAGCTCGACGAGGCGATCGCCGGCGCCCGTCGGATCGACCCCAAGGTGCTGGTCGAGGGCGCCATCGTCGGGCGCGAGATCGAGTGCGGGGTGCTCGAGGGCGAGACGGCCGGCGGTGCCGAGGCCTCCCTGCTCGCGGAGATCATGGTCAGCACGTCGGGCGACGAGTTCTACGACTTCGAGGCGAAGTATCTGGGCGACGGCACGCCGTACCAGATCCCCGCCGATCTGAAGCCCGAGGTGGCCCGCCAGGTGCAGGAGTACGCCTGCCGCACCTTCACGGCGCTCGACTGCGCCGGGCTGGCCCGGGTCGACTTCTTCGTCACCGCCGACGACGAGATCTTCCTCAACGAGATCAACACCATGCCGGGCTTCACGCCGACGTCCATGTTCCCGCTGATGTGGGCCGCGACCGGCCTGGACTATCCCAAGGTCGTCGACCGGCTGATCCGCACGGCCCTGCGCCGGGGCACCGGCCTGCACTGAGGCCGGCTCAGCCGGAGGCCGGCTCAGCCGGAGGACGGCTCAGCCGGAGGACGGCTCAGCCGGAGGACGGCTCAGACGCAGCCGCTGGGCACGCCCTGGGTGATCGACTTGTCGGTCTGCACCACCGCGTCGGAGAACTCGTTCGCCCACTGCGCGGCCTGCGCGTACTGCTTCGGCACGGTGACCCGGACAGGCACCTCGCGGTCCATCGTGGTGAACGTGGTGGCGGCCGGCTGCTGGTCGGCGTACCAGCAGACGCGGTTCATGTTCATCAGCTCGGTGTCCATGGGCACGCAGCCCGAACCACTCTCGGTCAGCGACTTGCACATCCGCGGCTGCGGGACGCCGCAGGCCACGGTGATCGGCGGCTCGCCGTAGGCGGCGTTCTGCTCCGGACCGGCGCTGACCTTGCGGGGCGCGAGGTCGCGCACCTGCGCCGGAAGCTGCGACGTGACCGCCAGGCAGACCTGCTTGGCGCGGCCGGCGAGCGCCGGCGCGGCCATCTGCACCGGCGTGCCGGGCACGGCCGCGGGCCGGGTGGCGCTCGGCGCGGGTGCCGCGCCGTCGCCCGCGTCGCCCGGCGTCAGCTGGGAGAAGATCAGGAGCCCGGCGAGGATCGCCACCGGCACGGCGACGACGGTCGCCCACAACGCGGCGCTGCGCGTGACCGGATCCCGGGTGGGTGGCTGCGGCTCGGTGCGGGTCTCCACGTCGACCATGTCAGAGATTTACCACGGAGCACGTCACGGTCCGGGTGATGCCCGGGACGTACTGGATTTTGCTCACAATCATCCGACCGAGTTCGTCGACGCTGTGGCCCTCGGCGAGGACGACCACGTCGTAGGGCCCGGTGACCGCGTCGACGCGTACCACTCCCTGAATTTTGTCGATCGCGGCGGCCACGTCACGGGCCTTTCCGACCTCCGTCTGGATGAGGATGTATGCCTGGACCACGATCCGACTCCTATCCGCGCCGCCGGGAACCCGAACGTGAAACTACAGTACGGAGCGCGGTCCTGGCGGCACGCACCGCTGTGCCGGTCGGCGGGCCGCACCGGCCGGCGGGCTTCAACATAACGGCGCGGGGCGAATTCGCGCACCGCGACGGGGGAAACGAGGGAACGGTGGACGTGAGCATCGCGGAGGCGGGGGAGTTCGGGCTGATCGCCCGGATCGTCGCGCGGCTCGGGGACGCCCCGGCCGGCTTGCTCGGCCCGGGCGACGACGCCGCGGTGGTGGCCGCGCCGGACGGCCGCACGGTGGCGTCGACGGACGTCCTCGTGGAGGGCCGGCACTTCCGGCGGGACTGGTCCAGCGCGGCCGACGTCGGTCACCGCGCGGCCGCCGCCAACCTGGCCGACATCGCGGCCATGGGCGCCACGCCGACGGCGTTGCTGGTGGCGCTCTGCGTGCCGACGGACCTGGACGTCGCGTGGGCCGAGGAGCTGGCCGAGGGGCTCGCCGCGGAGGCCGCCCTGGTCGGGGCGACGGTGGTGGGCGGCGACATGTCGTCGAGCCCGACGCTGACCGTCGCGGTGACCGCCCTGGGCGACCTGGGCGGCCGGGCGCCGGTGGTGCGCAGCGGGGCCCAGCCGGGCGACGTCGTCGCGCTCGCCGGGCGTACGGGCTACGCGGCGGCGGGCTACACGGTCCTGTCCCGCGGCTTCCGGACGCCGAAGCTGCTGGTGGAGGCGTACCGGCGGCCGGCGGTGCCGTACGCGCAGGGTCCCGCGGCGGCGCAGCTCGGCGCGACCTCGATGATCGACGTCTCGGACGGGCTGCTGCAGGACCTGGGCCACGTGGCGACCGCCAGCGTGGTCGGCGTCGACATCCGGCGGGACGCGTTCGAGGTCCCGGACCAGATGCGCGACGCGGCCTCGGCGCTGGGCGTGGACCCGTACGGGTGGCTCCTGGCCGGCGGCGACGACCATGCCCTCGCCGCGACGTTCCCGGCGGGGGTCGCGTTGCCGCCGCAGTGGCGGGTGATCGGCAGCGTGCACGAGGGCACCGGCGTCACCGTCGACCGCAAGCCCTGGCAGGGCGGGACGGGCTGGGATCACTTCCGCTGAGCGGTCCGGCTAGCGTTGCCGCGTGGAACAGATCGAGATCCGCGAGGTCCGCTTCGACGAGCCCGCGGTGCAGGAGCTCATCGGCCAGGCGATGGCCGAGCTCAGCAGCAGGTACGGCGGCAGTGGCGACGACACCCCGGTCGCGGCGGCGGACTTCGCCCCGCCCGGCGGGGCGTTCTTCGTGGCGCGGGAGGCGTCCGGGCGCCTGATCGGCTGCGGGGGCTGGCGGGAGCACGGGGAGGATGCCGAGCTCAAGCGCATGTTCACGATCGCGGCCGCCCGCGGGCGCGGTGTGGCGCGCCGGGTGCTGGCGGCGATCGAGGAGTCGGCGCGGGAGCGGGGCCGCAAGCGGGTGATCCTCGAGACCGGCGACAAGCAGCCCGAGGCCATCGCGCTCTACGAGAAGTACGGGTACGAACGGATCGAGGACTTCGGCTACTACAAGGGCGAGCCGGGGGTGCTGTCCTACGCCCGGGTGCTCTGACCGGGGCGCCGCGGACCCGGGCACACGCGTAGCCGCCGGGTCACGAGGACCCGGCGGCTACGGGAAGTGCGAGATCAGGACCGGGCGCTCAGGCCCGGCGCCGGCTGTCAGGCGCGGACGACCTTGCCGGCCTTGATGCACGAGGTGCAGACCTTGAGCTTCTTGGTGTTGCCGCCACCGGCCGGGGTGCGCACCGACTGGATGTTCGGGTTCCAGCGGCGGTTGGTCCGCCGGTGCGAGAAGGACACGTTGTGGCCGAAGCCCGGTCCCTTGCCACAGACGTCGCACACGCTAGCCACGGGATACTCCTGGGATTGATACGCCGGGCGGGACAGGCCGAGACCCGGCTGCGAACTGAGGGTGCCCCGGGCAGACTGCGCTCGGGCAACCTGGCCAGGTTACCCGATGGCCCGGGTGAACAGCCAATCGCCCTCGGGCCCCGGCGCGACCGCGGATTGTCGTCAGGCGGTTAGTACGCTTTTCGAGTGCTGGAAACCCTGGATGCCGCGGCCGTGCATCGCTGGTGTGGCGCGGGGCTCGCCGCGTTGCGGGCCCACCAGCACGAGATCGACGAGCTGAACGTCTATCCGGTGCCGGACGGCGACACCGGCACCAATCTTGTCCTGACCCTGGCCTCGGCCCAGGAGGCGCTGGCCGGGTCGCCGGCCACCGAGGCGGAGGACACCGTCCGGTCCGGCCTCGACGGCGGCCCGCTGGGGCAGGTGATGCGCCGGATGGCTCGTGGTGCGCTGCTGGGCGCCCGGGGGAACTCGGGCGTCATCGTCTCCCAGATCCTGCGGGGCATGGCCGACACCTTCGCCTCGGCGGTGTCCGTCCGGGGCGCGGAGCTGGCCGCGGCGCTGCGGACGGCGAGCGAGGCCGCCTATGCCGCGGTCGCCCGTCCGGTCGAGGGGACCGTGCTGTCCGTGGCGGCCGCCGCGGCGGAGGGCGCAGGCAAGATCAAGTCCGACGACCTGCTGGCGGTGGCCCGCGCGGCGGCCCGCGCCGCCGCCGAGGCGCTGGCCCGTACGCCGCAGCAGCTGCCCGTGCTGGCCGACGCCGGGGTGGTCGACGCGGGCGGCCGGGGCCTGGTGCTGCTGCTCGACGCGCTGGTCGAGGCGCTCAGCAGCACGGCCGCCGACGGCACGCAGGCGGATCCCGTGCCGCCGCCGCCGGCGGCCGCCCCGCCCGCGGGCGGGCCCCCGGCCGGCGGGTTCGGTTACGAGGTGCAGTTCCTGCTCGACGCGGAGCCGGCGGCGGTCGAGGTGATGAAGCGGACCCTCGACGGCCTGGGCGACTCGCTGGTGGTGGTCGGCACCGGCGAGGGGCGGCCGCCCACCTGGAACGTGCACGTCCACGTGGCCGACATCGGCGCCGCCATCGAGGCCGGGATCGTCGCGGGCCGGCCGCACCGGATCTCGGTGAACCCGCTCGAGGACCGCGTCCACGACCACGGCCACCCGCACCCGGCGCCTGCGCACCCCGCCGCCGGGGCCGAGGCCGCAGCGGCGGCGGCCGAGGGCGACCGGACCGTCCTGGAGGAGCACGCCGAGACCGGCGGGTGGGAGACCGGCGACCGGGGCGCCGTCGTGGTGGCCGCCGGTGAGGGGCTCACCTCTCTCTTCGCCGACGAGGGGACGGTCGTGGTCGGCCGGAACCCGTCGACCGCGGAGATGCTCGCGGCGGTCGCGCAGACCGGTGCCCGGCGGGTCGTGCTGCTGCCGAACGACGCCAACACCCACGCCGTCGCCGTCTCCGCCGCGCAGGAGGCCGCCGCGGCGGGCATCCGGGTCGTCGTGGTGCCGACCCGGTCTCCCGTGCAGGCCCTCGCCGCGCTCGCGGTGCGGGACTCGCAGCGGCGCTTCGACGACGACGTCATCGCGATGGCCGAGGCCGCCGGCGCCTGCCGCTACGGCGAGGTGACGACCGCGGCCCGGGAGGCGCTGACCGTCGCGGGCCGCTGCCACCCCGGCGACCTCCTCGGCCTGGTGGACGGCGAGGTCAACGTGATCAGCGGCGGCCCCGAGGACGGGACGGCGAGCGACGCGGCCCTGGCCGACGTCAGCCGGCGGCTCCTGGACCGGATGCTCGGCGGCGGCGGTGAACTGGTCACGCTGGTGCTCGGCGCCGACGCCCCCGCCACCCTCGAGGAAGCGCTGCGCTCGCACCTCGCGCACGCGTGGCCCTTCGTCGAGGTGCAGTGTTATACGGGCGGCCAGCCCCGGTACCACCTCCTGGCAGGAGTGGAATGAGCGACACGACCACGGCGACGACGACCGCCACCCCGCTGCGCAAGGTGCTCGGGGAACGGACCGCCAAGGCGCTGGCCACGCATCTCGACCTGCACACCGCGGGCGACCTGATCTACCACTTCCCGCGCCGCTACGACGAGCGGGGCGAGCACACCGACCTGCGCCAGCTCCAGGTGGGCGAGCAGGTCACCCTGCTCGCCCAGGTCAAGAGCGCCACGGTACGCCCGATGCGCCAGCGCCGCGGCACCATGCTGGAGATCACCATCGGGGACGGCTCCGGCGCCACGCTCACCTGCACCTTCTTCAACCAGGCCTGGCGGGAGCGGGAGCTGCGCACCGGGCGGTGGGGCCTGTTCGCCGGCAAGGTCACCGACTTCCGCGGCAAGCGGCAGCTCAACGGGCCCGCCTACCAGCTGCTGCGCGCCGACGCCACCCAGGACGAGGCCGCCGAGGAGATCGAGGAGTTCGCCGGCGCGCTCATCCCGGTCTATCCGGCCGCGGCCGCCGTGCCGACGTGGACGATCGCCAAGTGCGTGCGGACCGTGCTGGACACCTTCCAGCCGCCCGAGGACCCGCTGCCGGGCGCGGTCCGGGCGAACCGCAACCTCGTCGGCATCGGCACGGCGCTGCGCGAGATCCACCGGCCGAGCTCCAAGGAGGAGCTGTTCAAGGCGAAGTACCGGCTGAAGTGGGACGAGGCTTTCGCCGTACAGCTGACGCTCGTGCAGCGCAAGGCCCGCGCGGCCGCCGCTCCCGGACGGGCGCGACCACGACGCGACGACGGGATCCTGGCCGCGTTCGACGCGGCCCTGCCCTACGAGCTGACCGAGGGACAGGCGCGGGTCGGCGAGGAGATCTCCGCGGATCTGGCGCGGGCCCATCCGATGCACCGGCTGCTGCAGGGCGAGGTCGGCTCCGGCAAGACCCTGGTCGCCGTCCGGGCGATGCTCCAGGTCGTCGACGCCGGTGGGCAGGCCGCGCTGCTCGCCCCGACGGAGGTGCTCGCCACCCAGCACCACCGCAGCATCAGCGCCCAGCTCGGCGCGCTGGGCCGGGCCGGTGAGCTCGACGGCGACCCGGCCGGCACCCAGCTCACGCTGGTCACCGGGTCGCTCGGCGCGGCCGCGCGCCGGGCCGCGCTGGCCCGGGTGGCCGACGGCAGTGCCGGCATCGTCGTCGGCACGCACGCCCTGCTGTACGAAGGGGTCGACTTCCACGATCTCGGCCTGGTGGTGGTGGACGAGCAGCACCGGTTCGGCGTCGAGCAGCGCGACGCGTTGCGGGCCAAGGCCGCCCGGCCGCCGCACGTCCTGGTCATGACGGCCACGCCGATCCCGCGGACGGTCGCCATGACCGTGTACGGCGATCTGGAGACCTCGACGCTGTCCCAGTTGCCGCGCGGCCGGTCGCCGATCGCCTCGCACGTCGTGCCGCCGGAGCGGCCGGCGTTCCTGGACCGGGCGTGGCAGCGGGTCAAGGAGGAGGTCCGGGCGGGTCATCAGGCCTACGTGGTGTGCCCGCGGATCGGTGACGCGGCCGGCGCCGAGGACGACGGCGAACCGCCCTCCGACACCGAAGGCGAATCCGCCCGCCGCCCGCCGCTGGCCGTCCTGGACGTGGCACCCATCCTCGCGGAGGGGCCGCTGCACGGCCTGCGGATCGGCGTCCTGCACGGGCGGCTTCCGGCCGAGGAGAAGGACGCGGTGATGCGCCGGTTCGCCGCCGGAGAGCTGGACGTGCTGGTGGCCACGACGGTGATCGAGGTGGGCGTGGACGTACCGAACTCCACCGTCATGATCATCATGGACGCGGACCGGTTCGGCGTCTCCCAGCTGCACCAGCTCCGCGGCCGGGTCGGGCGGGGCTCGGCGCCCGGCATCTGCCTGCTGGTCACGGAGGCGGTCGAGGGCACGCCCGCCCGCGAGCGCCTCGACGCGGTGGCGTCCACGACGGACGGATTCAAGCTGGCCGAGCTCGACCTCGAGCAGCGCCGCGAGGGCGACGTGCTGGGCGCCTCGCAGTCCGGCCGGCACAGTCACCTGCGGCTGCTGTCGCTGCTGCGCGACAGCAAGCTCATCACCGACGCGCGGGCCGAGGCGGCCGAGCTGGTCGGCGACGACCCCACCCTCGCCCGGCACCCGGCGCTGGCCGCCTCGGTGGCCGCCCTGGTCGACGAGGAGCGGGCCGAATACCTGGAGAAGGGATGATCCTGCACTTCTGCCCCCGCGCCGAGTGGGAGGCGGCGGTCGCGACCGGCACCTACCGCGCCGACTCCCTGGCGACGCAGGGTTTCGTCCACTGCTCCACGCCGGAGCAGGTGCACATCCCGGCGACCCTGCTGGCCCGCGGGCGGACCGACCTGGTGCTGCTGGTGCTGGACGAGGCGCTGCTGCCGGCGCCCGTGGTGTGGGAGGACGGTGATCCCCCGGATCCGGGCGGCATGCAGTTCCCGCACCTGTACGCCCCGATCCCGGTCGAGGCGGTCACGGCGGTGCACGAATGGCGGCCGGAGCCCGACGGCTCCTTCCGGCCGCCGACCTCCCTGTCGTAGCGGCGATCTTCCGGCTTGCGTTGGAGCGCACTCCAACCCGTAGCGTCGGGGCCATGGGGAAGCACGCCGGAAGTACCACCCTGCTGGAGATCGACTGGCAGGCCTGGATCGCCGAGATGGGACACGACGCCGGGGCGGCCGACCGGGCCCGGCGGGTCCGGTCCGCGGCCCGCGCGCGCGGCTGGCCGGTGATCTGCAGCCGGTATCTCTCCGCCGATCCGGCCGACCGGCCGCGCGCCGACCTGCGGAGCCCGGAGGCGTCCTTCCTCCCGGGCCTCGCGCCGGAGCCGGGGGACCCGGTCGTGACCAAGCACGATCGCGACGTCTTCGACGTGGCCGGGCTGCCGGCCCTGCTGGAGCGGCTGCACACCGGCCACCTGCTGCTCACCGGCCTGGTGACCGACCACGGGGTCGCGCTGGCGGCACGGAGCGCCGCCGCCCGCGACCTGACGGTCACCGTGGTCGCGGACGCCTGCGCGGCGACCAGCGCCCGGGCCCACGACCGGGCCCTGGCCGAGCTCCGCGCGGCCGGGATCGGCATCGCCGGCGCCGCCGAGGTGGCGGCCTGGTGAGCACCGCCGTCACGATCGCCGAGGTGGCCGGGCGGACCGGCCTCTCCAAGGACACGCTGCGCTGGTACGAGGCGGAAGGCCTGATACCGAGCGTGCACCGCGACGCCAGCGGCCACCGGGCGTACGACGACGCCGCGATCCGGGTCATCGAGCTGGTCGTCCGGCTGCGGCGCACCGGCATGCCGGTGCGGGAGACCAAGGACTTCGTCGCGATGACCCGGCAGGGTGCGGCCACCCACGGGCGGCGGCTGGCCCTCCTCCAGGAGCATCGCGAGCGGGTACGCGCGCAGCTCGCACAGCTCGAGGGCGACCTCCACGCCATCGAAGGCAAGATCGACCACTATGCCGGACTCATCGCCGAGGGCCGCGACTGCGACGCCTCGCCGGTGACCGATCCGGCGATCCGTGCTCAGCAGAGGAGCCTGGGATGACCCCGACCGTACCCACCGTCGCTCTCGGGGACGGGTTGCACGTCAGCCGGATCGGCTTCGGCGGCATGGCGCTCAGCCACGCCTACGGGGACACCGATCCGGACGAGGCCCTGCGGACCTTGCACCACGCGGTCGACCGCGGAGTGACGTTCATCGACACCGCGGACGTCTACGGCAAGCCGCGCGACGGCGGCACCGGACCGGCCGGGACCAACGAGGAGCTGATCGCCAAGCTGCTCGCGGACCGGCGCGACGAGGTACGCATCGCGACGAAGTTCGGCATCACCGGCGCGGTCGGCGCTCCCGCCGCCAGGGCGACCCGCGGGGACCGCGACTATGTGCGCGCGGCCTGCGAGGCATCCCTGCGGCGGCTGGGCACCGACGTCATCGACCTGTACTACCTGCATCGCCGTCAGCTCGACATCCCGATCGAGGAGACCGTCGGCGCGATGGCGGAGCTGGTCGCGGAGGGCAAGGTCCGCCACCTCGGCCTGTCGGAGGTGACCGCGGACGAGCTGCGGGCCGCCGCGGCGGTGCATCCCATCGCCGCTGTGCAGAGCGAGTGGAGCATCTGGTCGCGGGACGTCGAGGCCCGGGTCGTGCCGGCGGCGCGCGAGGTGGGGGCGGGATTCGTGCCGTACAGCCCGCTGGGGCGGGGGTTCCTGACCGGCGCCATGACGCCGGAGCGGGTCTCGGCCGGCATCCTGCGCGCGGAACCCCGGTTCGTCGAGCACTTCGCGGCCAACCAGCGGATCGTCGAGCTGTTGCGCCAGGTCGGCCGGGAAACCGGGGCGAGCGCGGCGCAGGTGGCGCTCGCCTGGCTCTGGGCCCAGGGTGCGGCGCTCGGGCTGCCGGTCGTGCCGATCCCCGGCACGCGTCGGCCGGCGCGGGTGACCGAGAACGCCGACGCCCTGCGGGTGGTCCTCGACCCGGCGCAGAAGGCCCGGCTGGACGGCGCGGCCGACCTGGTCCGGGGGAGCCGGAGCCTTTCCTTCACCCCGCGGGACTGGGTCTCGGCCGATCGCGAATGACCTCCGGTCGCGCGTACGGCAACGAGGGCGCGCCGGCACCTGCCGGCGCGCCCTCGCGGGTCGTGCGGTGTTACGCGGTGAAGGTGATCTTGCGGCGGCGGGCGACGACGAACAGCGCGCCACCGATCAGCAGCAGCAGGGCCGCGCCGCCCGCGATGCTGCCGGCCACCGGGCCGGTGAGGGGCAGGGTGGGCTCGTCGGCCTTGCCGCCGCCACCGCCGCCGTTCTCGCACTCGAGCCTCTCGAGCGTGGCCTTGATCGGCTCCACGTCCAGGCCGGGGAAGTCGATCGCCGCGTAGGTGGCCTT
Organism: Couchioplanes azureus; assembly: GCF_014648355.1. Lineage (GTDB taxonomy): Bacteria > Actinomycetota > Actinomycetes > Mycobacteriales > Micromonosporaceae > Actinoplanes > Actinoplanes azureus. Next base: position 30,823 of record NZ_BMQY01000001.1, on the reverse strand, counting down.
GCTCGCCTCGAAGGAGACCTTCTCCGACTTTCCGGCCGCCACGGTCATCGTCTCGGACTCGTCGCCGTACGTGACGTTCGCGGTCACCGGGGTGACGCCCGCGGGGTTCTCGACGGTGATCGCCACGGTCTCGCAGTCGTTCTCCACGATGACCGTGGGCAGCTCGCAGTCCTCGGGCCGCTGCCACGCGTAGGTGGCGTCCGCCATGCCTTCGGCGGTGACGGTGACCGTGCCGGCGCCCGCCGGGACGGTCACCGTCTCGCCCTTGCCGGCGTCGATGGTGACGGCCTTGCGGAAGCCGGCCGCCGAGACGGTGAAGGCGACCGCGTACCGGCTGATCTCACCGTTGTTGCTGAGGTTCAGCGCGATCGTGCCGTCACACTGTGGCAGCGGCTCGACGACCGGGGCCTGGCAGCCCTTCTCGCCGCCGTTGAACCAGCCCTCCGGGCCCTTCGAGCGGGCGCCGGGGCCGCTGTCGCCGCCCAGCTTCCGGTCGCCGTAGCGCGGGCCGTTCTCGGTGATCTCCGAGATGACGTCCTTCTCGCCGCCGAAGAACAGGTCCACCTGGGTGTGGCAGTCCGGCACGCTGACCTCCAGCGTCACCGAGCGCTGTTCGTTGGTGATGGTGCCCGTGGCGTGGTCGAACTCGTACTGCGGCACCGAGAACTGCGGCGTGGGCGAGAAGTAGGAGACGAGCGTGACGGGCTCGCCCTCGCACAGCTTGACGCCCTCGTCCAGGGCCACCGTGGCGGTGGAGCCCTGGTCGGTCACGCCGAAGGTGTGGTGGAACGTGGCCTCGCCCGCCTCGACACACGGGGTCTCGGCCGGCGCGCAGGGCTCGGCGAGGTCGACGCGGGCCGAGTTGTGCTCGTCCACGTAGCCGTCGGCGGACCAGATCGACCGGAATGAAATGGTGGCTTCCCGGGCGTCGCCGGTCACCTGCTGGGTCACGGTCAGCTCTCCGTCGCGCCCGTGCGCCGACTTGGGGATGACCAGGTTGCCCTCGGTGGCCTGCTCGGCGGGGGTGGGCGTGGTGGCGAGGTCCGCGACGGTGGCGTCGGTCGGATAGTCGTTGGTGAGCGTCCAGGTCACGGTCCGGGTGCCGGTGGCCGTGTCGCAGACGGCCTTGCCGCTGACGGCCGAGGCGTGTGCGCCGGCGGGCGCGGTCACGACCGCGGCCCCACCGAGGCCGATGAGCGCGCCGGCGAGGACGGTCGCGGCGCGGCGGAGCGGGGAGTTCGACTTCACGTGTACTCCTGAGGGCGGTCGAACAAGGGGGGGCCACGACGCGGGGGAGACGGCGGCCGGCGCCGGGCGACGGCGGGCCGGAGACGACGCCTCCCCGCGTCGTCGAGCCGACAGCGTGTCGTCGGCGCGGCTGACCTTAGCGACTGAGAGAAATCTGGGAAGTGGCTCAGAAACCGCTAAGGGTCTTGATGCGGATCCGAGACGATCGCTGCACGGACAGCTCGAAGGCCGATGCGGGGAGTGCCGATTGGCCCTCGTGGCCGTCACTCGGAAGAGTGGTGCAAACGCTGGCCGTGATCGCCGCCACGCCCCGGCATCTCCCACGTATGCCCTGGTCAGGCGCCGATCTGCCGTTCGGGCCCCGATGTCGTGGGCGCGGTCGGTGACCGAAAGATCCACAATGGTGCCGCCCTCCGGAACCGCCCGCCGGAGCCTCCGCGGACCAATCCGGAAAATGGTGCATAAGCCACTTAACATACCGATACATATTCGAGATCTTCGCTATACGGATCGCGATTGTGTCGATGCGCTGAGTGCTGTTTGGGAGGCAAAAGTTCACTCCGCAGTGGGGGTTGCGGCGGGGTGGCGTAGCGTCGCCGCATGACCAGGATCATCGCCGGCGCCCATGGCGGTCGCCGGCTGGCCGCGCCGCCCGGCGCGCTCACCAGGCCCACCTCCGACCGGGTGCGGGAGGCCTATTTCAGTGCCCTGGGCACGATGACCGACCTGGAGGGCGCCCGCTTCGCCGACCTGTACGCCGGTTCCGGCGCGATCGGCCTGGAGGCGTTGTCCCGCGGGGCGGCCCACGCGCTGCTCGTCGAGGCGGACGGCAAGGCGGCCCGGGCGATCCGCGACAACATCGTGGCCCTGCGGGTGGGCGGTGCCGCCCGGCTGGTCACCGGCAAGGTAGCCCAGGTGCTCTCGGCACCGCCGGAGGGCGGGCCGTACGACGTCGTGTTCGCCGATCCGCCGTACGCGGTCACCGACGACGAGGTCGCGGAGGTGCAGCGGCTGCTGGTGGCCCACGGCTGGCTGGCCCCGGACGCCGTGGTGACCTTCGAGCGCTCCTCGCGGACGGCGGTGCGCGGCGAGCCGCTGGAGTGGGTGGACGGCATCACCGCGGACCGCAGTCGGCGCTACGGCGAGACCACACTTTGGTACGGTCGCCGATCATGAGACGAGCGGTCTGTCCCGGGTCCTTCGATCCCGTCACCAACGGCCACCTCGACATCGTCGGGCGGGCCAGCCGGCTCTTCGACGAGGTGATCGTCGGCGTGCTGATCAACCACTCGAAGACCGGCCTGTTCAGCGTCGAGGAGCGGATCGGGATGCTCCGCGAGGCGACCGCCGGGTACGGCAACGTCCGCGTCGAGTCGTTCCACGGTCTCCTGGTCGACTTCTGCCGGGCCCAGGACGCCGCAGTGGTGATCAAGGGCCTGCGGGCGGTCAGCGACTTCGACTACGAATTGCAGATGGCGCAGATGAACATCGGGCTCTCCGGCGTGGAGACCTTGTTCATGCCGACCAACCCGCTCTATTCCTTCCTCTCTTCCAGTCTGGTCAAGGACGTGGTCAAGTGGGGTGGGGACGCATCGCCGTACGTCCCGGACTTCGTCGGGGAGCGGCTCGTGACGAGGCTGCGGCAAAACTGACGGCGTGGCCTTCGCGGCCTCGTCGCCGGGTTCGGCAGTAACGTGATCGCACCACTCAGCGTGAGTGCTGTCTGACAGGAGTGAGGCGCCGGTGGATCCGCTCGACCGCATCGACGAGATCATCTCCATGGTGGAGCAGGCACGGTCGGTCCCGATGTCCCGGACCAACTTCATGTTCGACCGCGCCGAGATGGTGGCGCTCCTGGACGAGCTGCGCTCGGAGCTCCCCGGCGACCTGCGCCGGGCCGTCGCCCTCCTCGAGGAGCGCGACAAGATCATCGATGCCGGCAAGCGCGAGGCGGACCGGATCATCAGCGAGGGCGAGACCGAGCACGCCCGGCTCGTCTCCGTGAACGAGATCACGGTGTCCGCCGAGCACGAGGGCGCCCGGATCATCGCCGAGGCCCGCGCCGAGGCGCAGCGGCTGCGGGAGGAGGTCGACGACTACGTCGACACCGCCCTGGCCAACTTCGAGCAGTTCCTGACCCGGGCCCTCGCGTCGATAGAGCGTGGCCGCGACAAGATGCACGCGCTGCGCGAGATCGGCACGTTCCAGGGCGAGGACAGCGAGCGCCCCCTGCCCTTCTGAGCCGCCGGGGGCGATTCGACGCTACCGACCCTGCTCAGGTAACCTTTCCTGTCGGCCTACCCAAGGCTGAGGATTCACGATGCCCAAGTCTCCGCAGAAACACCTCGATCCCAGGCAGCCGCTGGTCGTCGACACGACGAAGCTCCCGCGCCGGCCTGGGGCGACGCGTGCCCTGAAGCGGGTCGTCCCGGCGCCGGCGGACCTCGGTCTTGAGCTGATCTCGGTGCCCGAGGGCTCCGACCTCGAGCTCGATATGAGCCTGACGTCGGTCTCCGAGGGTGTGTACGTCAGCGGCAACGTGCGCGGCTCACTCTCCGGTGAGTGCGGGCGGTGCCTCAACGAGATCTCCGAGTCGTTCGACGTCTCCGTCGCGGAGCTGTTCGCCTACGAGGACAGCACCACGGAAGAGACGACGGACGAGGACGAGGTGGGCCGGATGCAGGGCGACCTGATCGACCTGGAGCCGGCGGTCCGCGACGCGGTGGTGCTCACACTGCCGACCAACCCGGTCTGCCGGCCGGACTGCCCGGGGCTGTGCCCCGAGTGCGGGGTGCATCTCGACGACCTTCCGGCCGGTCACGGCCACGAGGACGTCGATCCCCGCTGGGCCGCTCTGCGCACCTTGTCGGCGGAGCAGCCGACGGCGGCTTCGCCGCACCACCAGCAAAACCGGATCGAGGAGTAGGTACCGTGGCCGTCCCGAAGCGCAAGATGTCGCGCAGCAACACCCGGTCCCGCCGGGCGAACTGGAAGGCGACTGCGGTATCGACCGTGGCCTGCCCCCAGTGCAAGTCGCCGAAGCTGCCGCACACCGCCTGCTCGGTCTGCGGCACCTACAACGGCCGTCAGGTCCTCGAGGTCTGAGCCTCGCGGAGTGACGCGCCCGATCATCGGGCGGGTCGAGCCTGAGCAGCGGCGAACGTCCGGTGCCCCGGGCCCGACGCAGGCCGGCCGCGAGGCCGGCACTGTGCGGGAGCCGGGCACCGCGCGGATCGCCGTCGACCTCCTCGGCGGGGACCAAGCTCCCGCCGTCGTGGTTGACGGCGCTCTGCGCGCCTGCCAGGCCGATCCGGCCCTTCAGCTCTTGCTCGTCGGCCCGGTGGAAGCGGCCGACGCGGTTCTCGCTGCCCTCGGCCCGGAAGATCGCGCCCGGGTGTGCGCCGTCGCGGCGCCCACCGGCCCGCACGGCCGGGACCGGGACGTCAGCAGCGTCGAGTCCGGGGTCCGCTCGGCCGTGCTGGCCGTCGCGCAGGGCCTCGCCGACGCCGTCGTCTCGGCCGGCAACACCGGCGCCACCGTCACCTCCGCGGCGCTGGGCCTCGGCCGCTGGCCGGGGGTACGCCGCCCGGCCCTCACCGCCGTGCTGCCCACCGCCGCCGGCCGGCTCGTCCTGCTCGACGTGGGCTCCTCCGTCGACCCGGACGAGACCACCCTCGCCATGCACGCGCGTCTCGGCGCCGCGTACGCCTCGGTCGTGCACGGCGTCGCGGCCCCGCGCGTCGGCCTTCTCACCATCGGCACCGAGCGCGGCAAGGGCGACCGCCTGCGCCGCGCCGCCCCCGCCGTCCTCGCCGCCCTCGATCTGCCCGCCGGCGGCAGCTACGCCGGCCTCGTCGAGGGCAACGACGTGGTCACCGGCGCGCCCGCGGACGTCGTGGTGGCCGACGGCTTCACCGGCAACGTCCTGCTCAAGGGGCTCGAGACGGCGTACGCGCTGCGGGGCGCCCCGAACCCGGGCCCGGTGCCCCCGCGGGCGGCCGTGCTGCTCGGCGTCGGCGGGACGGTCGTCGTCTGCCACGGCGCTGCCTCGGGCGCCGACATCGCCGCGGGCATCGGCTTCGCCGCCACCCTGCACCGCCGGGCCGCCGTCCCGGCCATAGCCGACTTGATCACCGGTCCCGAGGATCCGGCGACGGACCGCAAGACCCCGGATCCGCAGAACGCAAGAGGTGGTTCATGAGCAGTAACGACAAGCGGCGGCTACGGCCCTCCACCGAGCCGCTCGAGGAGGCCTTCGGCGTCCCCCTCGAGCCGGGGCTGCTGGAGCGGGCGCTCACCCACCGCTCGTACGCGTACGAGAACGGCGGCCTGCCGACCAACGAGCGCCTGGAGTTCCTGGGCGACTCGGTCCTCGGCGTGGTCATCACCTCGGCGCTGTTCCACAACCATCCGGACCTGCCCGAGGGCCAGCTCGCCAAGCTGCGGGCCAGCGTGGTCAACATGCACGCGCTCGCCGACGTCGCCCGTACGCTGGGCCCGCAGGGCCTCGGCCCGCACCTGCTGCTCGGCAAGGGCGAGGAGACCACCGGCGGCCGGGACAAGGCGAGCATCCTCGCCGACACCCTGGAGGCGCTGCTCGGGGCGATCTACCTCGAGCACGGGCTCGGCACCGCCAGCGAGGTCATCCACCGGCTGTTCGACCCGCTGATGGCCGAGTCGGCCGGCCGCGGCGCGGCCCTGGACTGGAAGACCAGCCTCCAGGAGCTGACCGCCGCCCTCGGCCTCGGCGTGCCGGACTACGTCATCGACGACGCGGGCCCGGACCATGCCAAGACCTTCACCGCCTGGGTGGTGGTGGCCGGGGAGCGCTACGGCGGGTCCGACGGTCGCAGCAAGAAGCAGGCGGAGCAGCGCGCCGCCGCGGCGGCCTGGCGCACGCTCACCGAGCGGGCCGAGGCGGAGACCCCGCCGCCCGCCGTCGCGGGCGGCGGCCACGCGGAGCTGTCGCCGGCCGACAGCCGCAACGCCGCCGCCGCGGCCGACCGCAGCAGCAACGCCGCCGGCACCAGCGACAGCCCCGCCGGGGCCGACGACAGAAGCGCCGCCGGCCGGTGAGCGTCGTGGCCTCCGGCACGGGCGAGGCTCCGGCCACGGATGACGACGCGGCTCCCCGGTCCCGGCCCGAGCGCCTCTGGGACGCCGCGGGTGGCTGGCACGGGGCCGCCGTCGCGGCCGGCATCCTGGCGCTCTCCCGGATCCTGCAGATCCTCCTGGTCGTCCGCCTGGACCGGGCCACCGAGGAGCCGGCCGGGCTGCGCGCCAACCTGCTCATCTGGGACGGCGGCTGGTTCATCAAGGCCGCCGCCGGCTACCCGCAGGGCTACACGTACGGGACCGACGGCGCGCTCGACGGCAACGAGCTGGCGTTCTTCCCGCTCTACCCGATGCTCATCCGGGGCCTCTCCCAGCTCGGGCTGGAGCCCGGCACCGCCGCGCTCACGGTGAGCTGGCTCGCCTCGGTCGGCGCGGCGGTGGCCCTGCACCTGCTCGGCACCAGCCTCTACGGGCGTCGCAGCGGCTGGGCCCTGGTGGCGCTCTGCTGCACCGCGCCGATGTCGGTGGTGCTCTCCATGGCGTACTCGGAGAGCCTCTTCCTCGCCCTGCTCGCCGGGATGCTCGTCGCCGCGCACCGCAAGGTGTGGTGGGCGGCCGGGCTGCTCGGCCTGGGCTGCGCCCTGACCCGGCCGACCGGCGCCGCGGCCGCGGTGGCCCTGGCCGTCGCCGCGGTCATGGCGGTCCGCAGCGACCCGGCCCGCAAGTGGCCGCCGCTCGCCGCCGCCGGCGTCGCGCTGGCCGGGGTCCCGGCGTTCCTGGGCTGGGTCGGGTGGCGCGTGGGCGACGCGGACGCGTGGTTCCGCATCCAGACGGCCGGCTGGGGCACGTCCTTCGACTTCGGCGCCAGCACGCTGACCTTCCTCGGCGACACGCTGACCACGGGGGACCGCTGGGTGCCGATGAGCGTCGCGCTCATCCTGCTCGTCGCGGCGGTCGCGGCGGCCGTCGCGCTGGCCGGCCGGCCCTGGCTGCCGCTCACCGTCTACGGCGTGGTCGCCATGGTGCTCGTGTACGGCCAGGCCGGCTACTACCACTCCAAGCCCCGGCTGTTGTTGCCCGTCCTGCTGACGCTCCTGCCGGCCGTGATCGCCGCGGGCCGGGCGCGTCCCCGCGTGGCCGTCCTGGCGATCGCCGCCTGGGCCGCCTTCGGCCTGTGGTACGGCGCGTACCTGCTGGCCGTGTGGCCCTACACCATCTAAGAGAGAGCGATGCCCGAGCTTCCCGAGGTCGAGACCGTCCGGCAGGGCCTGGCCACCTGGGTGGCCGGCCGCCGCATCGAGCAGGTCGAGGTACGCCACCCGCGCGCGATCCGCCGGCACCTGCCCGGCGACGTGCACTTCGCGGCGGTGCTCGCCGGGCGCACCGTCACCGGCGTCTCCCGGCGCGGGAAGTATCTCTGGCTGCCGCTGGACTCCGGCGACGCGATCATCGCGCACCTGGGCATGAGCGGCCAGTTGCTGATGCAGCCCGCGGACGCCCCGGACGAGACGCACCTGCGGGTCCGCGTCGCTTTCGCCGACGACGGCCCGGAGCTGCGCTTCGTGGACCAGCGTACGTTCGGCGGGCTGTCGGTCTCGGAGGGCGGCGCCGCGCTGCCGACCGAGATCTCGCACATCGCCCGGGACCCGATGGACCCGCTCTTCGACGACGAGGCGTTCGTGGCGGCGCTGCGGCGCAAGCGCACGGAGGTCAAGCGGGCCCTGCTCGACCAGACATTGATCTCCGGAGTGGGCAACATCTACGCCGACGAGGCGCTCTGGCGGGCCGGGCTGCACGGTGCCCGGCCGACGGACGCGCTGACCGGACCGGCGGTGCGGCGGCTGCTCGGCCACGTGCGCGACGTCCTCGCCGAGGCGATCGTCGCCGGGGGCACGAGCTTCGACGCGCTCTACGTCAACGTCAACGGCGAGAGCGGCTACTTCGACCGGGCGCTGAACGCGTACGGGCGCGAGGGCCAGCCGTGCCACCGGTGCGGCACGGCGCTGCGCCGCGAGCAGTTCATGAACCGTTCGTCGTACAGCTGCCCGCGCTGCCAGCCCCGCCCGCGGAAGCCGCTCCGCTGACGTACGGCCCGGCGTCGGTGGCGAGCCCGAAACCGGCTCCGCGGCGGCCCATCAGCCGGCGGGCGGCGGTCAGCAGTTCCGGCGGCACCCCGTGCACCAGGTGGCCGTCGCCGGGGCGGACGCCGTCGCCGTCCCAGCCCTGGTAGGCCGACCACGGCCCGTCGAAGGTGCAGATCTTCACGCCCAGCTCGCGGTAGAGCGGATGGGTGGGCACGCCCGGGTTCAGTACCACGCGGTGCAGGCCGCGGCGGGCGGCCAGCCGTACCGTCAGCGCCACCGGGCCCACCCCGCTCGATCCGGCGGGCGCCCGGTCCAGGAACAGGCCCTGCACGCCGTCCTCGCGCCACGCGTCCACGTCGGCCAGCACGTCCGCCAGCGACCGCCCGCCCCAGTCCAGGTCGACCCGGCCCAGCCGCTGGTGCGCCGAGCGCGGCGGGCCGGGCCGGTCCTGCACGACCCAGGTGTCGGGGTCCACGGCCAGCTCGGGCGACGGCGGCGCGTACGGGGGGAACAGGGTCTTCACGGCGTCCTCCGGGGGTCAGCGGCGGTACGGGCGACGATGAGCAGGCCGGCGAGATGGGTCGCCGCCAGCAGGGCGACCACCGTGGGCAACGGCTCGACGGGCAGCACCGGTACGGCCGGCGTGGCGAGCGCCACCGCGGGCGACGCGGCGGCGAGCAGGGTCGCGACCCCGGTACGCCCGCGCCAGCCGAGCAGCAGGGTGATCGCCAGGACGCCGCTGAGCAGGATCCCGCCCGCGAGGACCAGCACGGCGCCGCGGGTGCCGCCCGGCAGCCGGTACGCGGCCGCGGCCAGCGCCGTCCCGGCGGCGAGCGGCGGTAGCAGCGCGGCGACGGTCACGACGGTGACGCCGCTCAGGTGCTCGCGGAACTCCGCGTCGCTCTCGGAGACGTCGAGCCCCGCCTGGACCTGGCGGCGGTGCCAGCCGATCAGCGCCTCCAGGACCGGACCGGCGGCGAGCAGCGGCACCACCGCCAGCGCGGCGGCGGCCGGCGGGCCCGCCTGCCACAGCAGCGCGACGCAGGAGGCCTGGGCCGCGCCGAGCAGCAGGCGGGTGCCGCCGTAGCGCAGGTCGCCGGGGCGCAGCCGGCCCACCGGCGAGGAGCCCAGGACGGCCCGGAAGGCGCGGGCGGCGGCCAGCGCCACGGCGGCCGGGACCAGCGCGGCGACCGGCACCGTCTCGGCCAGCGTGTCGCCGACGGTCCCGGCGACGCCGAAGGCGGCGAGCAGCCAGCACGGCAGGCTCCACCGGACCACCGTCGCCTCGGTGCGGGTCACCAGCGCGGCGGTGACCGTACCCAGGGAGAGCAGGCCGCACAGGCCGACCGTGACGGCGAGTCCCCGGTCCGCGCCGACCAGGCCCGCCGGCGCGAGAAGGACGATCACCACCCAGAGCGCGGCCGCGGCGGCGAAGCCCCGCGCGACCACCGTGGCGGCCGGGCCGCGCCCGGAGCGCCGCGCGACGACGGCGCCCACCCCGGTGAGGGCGTGCGCGAGGCTCCAGCCGAGCAGCAGCGTCCCGGCGGTCACCGGCCCGGCGACCCGGCCGAGCGGGCCGGCCGCCGCCACCGCGACACTCAGCGGGCCGAGGTAGAGGGCGCAGCGCAGCAGCGTGGCACCGAGGGCGGGCGCGCGCAGACTGCCGCCGCGCAGCGCGAGGTCGGCGGTCACCGGTCCTCCCCGGCTCCGGCGAGCCAGCGCACGGTGGCCGGGCGCGCGTCGCGGGGGGCGGGAACGGCCAGGGTCAGCTCGTAGGACGGCGCCGGCGCCGGACCGGCCAGGTCGGTGTAGAGCGCGCCGTAGACCCGCACCACCCGGTCCGCGGTGAAGCAGGCGAGGGCCCGGCGGCGGGCCGCGTCGCCGAGGGCGCGCCGGCGGGCCGGCGCGGTGAGCAGCCCGGTGCAGGCGGCCGCGAGCGCGCCGGGGTCGCCCTGCGGCACGACGACGCCGGCGTCGCCGAGCGTCTCGGCGACGGGTCCGACGTCGATCCCGACCACCGCGCGGCCCGACATCATGGCCTCGATCAATCGGTACGGGGGATCCGACGGCCCGGGCACGTGCACGACGAGGTGGCCCGCGGCGTACCGGTCGCGGGGGTCGGCGGGCAGCGGGTGCAGGCGGACCGCCCGGCCGAGCCCGGTGCGCTCGACCTGCTCGGCGCAGTGGTCCTCGTGGGCGCGGGCGACGCCGACCAGGTGCAGCACGGTCCCGGGCACGGCGGCCGCCACCTGGGTGAACGCGGCCAGCAGGTGGCCCAGGCCGCTCTCCGGCCCGCCGTTGCCCGCCCACACGACGGCCGGCGGGGTGCGCGACTCCGGCGCGCACGGGAAGTCACCCGGGTCGACGCCGGCGGGCACCGGGACCAGCCGGTCCGGCTCCGCGCCGTGCCGCAGCGCCCAGGAGTGGTGGTACTCGCTGAGCGGCGCGATCAGCCCGGCCTCGGCGTACCCGGTGCGGGCCACGGCACGGCGGAAGCGGCGCAGGACGGTCTGCACGGCGGGGGACAGCCGCTCCTCGTTCGCCCGCAGCTTGGCCACCGGTGCCCGGGCCTCGGTGAGCAGCAACGGCGTCCCGCTCCGCCAACGGCCGGCCAGCGCGGCCAGCAGCGGGGTCGTGCCGCCCACGCAGTGCACCAGGTCGGCCTGCGGCAACGGTACGGCCAGCGCCCGCGCGGCGTGGCGCAGCAGGGTGGCCGCGGTCCGCGCGTCCCGCAGGCTGAGCCGCGGCAGCCGCTCGTCGGCGCCCGACGCACGCCCGGCCCGCCACGCCTCCAGCAGCACGTCCGCCAGGGGTACGGCGTTGAGCGGCGACCCGGCGGCCATGCCACCGCCCTCGGCCAGCACGGCCAGGCCCATCAGCCCGCGGGCGAACGCCTCGTCCTGCTCGAGCACCAGCCCCCGGCACAGCAGTACGGCCGCCGCCGTGGCGTGCTCGTCCCGGCCCTCGCGCCGCGACGTCTCCCGCGGCAGCGCCACCGTCCGGGCCGAGCTCACGTGGCCGGGCAGCGGATAGGCCGGACCGCCGGGCGGCTCGCGGTCCGAGACGGTGACCAGGTCGAAGCGGAACCGGCCGAGACCGTCGACGAGCGTCCGGCACCAGCCGCCTAGCGCGTCCCGGCGGAACGGATAGCCGCCCCCGGTGAGCAGACAGATGCGCATGCGGTCAGCACCGCGGGCGCGTCGGGGGCGATATCACGAAGGCTGCAACGACGCAGCGGCGCGAAGGAGGGGGAGCCTGTCGGCTAGGCGACAGATCTTTAGCCCTTTTGTCGGGTTTATCCGGGCTCTTTGCTCAGGAACGGCCGAAAAGCTGTCCCCACACGATCGTCCCGTCGACGCCCTTGACGGCCCCGGCGCCGATCGCCTTGAAGTCGCAGTTGAGGATGTTGGCGCGGTGCCCCGGGCTGTTCATCCACGCGTCCATGACCGCGGCGGCGTCGCGCTGGCCCCGGGCCACGTTCTCGCCGCCCGGATCGTCGTAGCCCTGCTCCCTCGCCCGCTGGGCGAAGTCCCGGCCGTCGTCGCTCACGTGGCTGATGTAGAGGTCGTCGTGGGTGCCGAGCTCCTGGACGTGCAGGCGCATCGCCGTACGCAACCTGGTGTCGGGGTCCACCGGGCCGCAGCCGGCCCGGTCCCGCTCGACGTTCACCAGCCGGACGACCTCGGACTCCTGGCCCGCGAGCCCGGCCGCCACCGGAGGCCTCGCCGCCGGCTTCCGCGGGCTCTCCGCCGGCGCCTGTGCCGCCTTCGGTGCCGGCGCGGCGGTGGTCTTCTTCGCCGCCGGCTTGGTGGTGGCCGGCTTCGAGGAGGGCGTCGCCGCCGCGCCGGACGGGGCCGGTGCGGCGGACTGGCCGGCGGTGCCCGTGCTGGCGCCCGGTGTCGCGCCCTCGGCGTCGCGCGCTACGGCGGCGACGGCCGCCTCGGGTCGCTCGGCGGCAGTGCCCGAGCCGGTGAAGGCGGACGGGAGGAAGGCGGCGCCGGCGCCGAGGACGGCCAGTACGCCGCCGACCGGCAGGATCAGCCGGGCCGCCGGCGGCATCGGCCGCCGTCCGCGGTGCCGTCCGGCCCATCCCGCGCGCTGTTCCCGCTCGATCGCCGCGTGCTGTTCCCGGTCGGTCTGCTCGATCGGCCCGCGCAAAGTCCTGCCTCCGTGGTCCCCAGGGATCGAGGAAATTCGACCCGGGCGACGGTAAGCAGTCCGGCCGATAGGCGGCAAACCAGCTAAGGAAGATCTAAGACTCCGTTCGGGCACGGACCCACCACTTCGGGTTCGGCCTTTCGGCGTGGTTGCGCCGCCGCACGGCTCGACGGGGTCCGACGGCGTTTGCCGGCGCTCCGGACCCGGTATCCGACAGGCATGCTCGACCCGAGGCACCTCGAACTGTTGCGCGACTGCGATCGGTACCTGGAGCGGCAGCAGGTGCTGCTCGATCGGCTCGCCGGCGAGGACCGGGCGGACGCGGTCCTCGCCGCCATGGATTCCGCCTTCGATCAACTGCTGCATGCCGTCACCATCGCGTGGCGCGGTGTGGTCGCCGACCTCGGCGACCGTCACCCGGACGAAGAAACGGCTTGATCCAAGCGTGGGCGGCGTGCCAAGGTGGCGTGATTCACTGGTAGACGGGGGTCGGCGCGTTGTCCACGGCTTGACGGAGCCTGGTCATCGGCGCACCATAGAAGAGTCGCCAGTCGCGCCCATCTGTGCTCAGTCGAGTCCTGAGCGCGGATACATCTGCCACCCACATAAGTTCGTCGGGTGCAGAGCGCTGCCCCACGCGTGCCCGTGGGAGCAGGTGTGCAAACCACTGGGCGCGCGTTTGGCCGGCCTTTTCGGCAGCGCTTACACAAGAGACGCAAGTGTCTCACAAGGAGAAGTCATGGCGAAGGCCCTCTACGGCCACGTAGGTGCGGCGCCCGACCGGCGCCTGCTCGACGAGGTCACCCGGCTGCGTTCCAGGGTGCAGGCTATGGAGTTCGAGATCACACGCCTGCGGGCGGAGAACGATCGTCTCGCGGCGGCGGCCGCGGAGGCGGACGATCTGATGCGGCTGACCGAGCCCGCGCTGACCTGAGCTCCGCGCGGCGCCGCGACCGGGCGCCCCGCAGTCCCCTCGCACCAGGCAACGCAAACAGAAAAGCGCGCCTCCACAGACACACGTGGCGGCGCGCATCTTTTTGCGGTAGCGGCGCACATCCTTTTGCGCCCGGGTGGAGCTGCCACTTTTCACGCAGGCGCCCGGCGCTTCGAGCCCGCGTGGCAACCGCACGCTGCGCCTGCCGTCGGCGGGCACCCCCTTTTTCGCCGGGTGCCGCGGCCTGTTCGCCTCCCTGCGCGGTGGCGTGCCAACTTCGGGCCGTTTTCCTCGCTGTTCGCGCCGGCTTCGTCGCTTTGCGCGTGGATGCCGCCATGCCTCCGGTCCGCCGAAAAGGACAACCGGGCGCCAACGCCGCAGACGGACAGGATCCGGGACGCGCGGCGTGCACGGACATGGCCCGCACCTGCGGGTAACCTGCTGCCGGAGAGCTAACCGCGACCCCCGGAGTCCCGTGCACCTCAAGAGCCTGACGGTCAAGGGCTTCAAGTCCTTCGCCTCCGCAACGACGCTGCGGCTGGAGCCGGGCATTACCTGTGTGGTGGGCCCCAACGGCTCCGGCAAGTCCAACGTCGTCGACGCCATCGCCTGGGTCCTCGGTGAGCAGGGTGCCAAGGCGCTGCGCGGCGGCAAGATGGAGGACGTGATCTTCGCCGGCACCGCCGGGCGGGCGCCGCTCGGCCGCGCCGAGGTGACGCTCACGATCGACAACGGCGACGGGGCGCTGCCCATCGACTACACCGAGGTGTCGATCACCCGGCGGATGTTCCGGTCCGGCGAGAGCGAGTACGAGATCAACGGCAGCTCCTGCCGCCTGCTCGACATTCAGGAACTGCTCAGCGACTCCGGCATCGGCCGGGAGATGCACATCATCGTCGGCCAGGGCCGGCTCGACGCCATGCTGCACGCCAAGCCCGAGGACCGCCGCGCCTTCATCGAGGAGGCCGCCGGCGTCCTCAAGCATCGCAAGCGCAAAGAGAAGGCGATCCGCAAGCTCGACGCGATGCAGACCAACCTCAACCGGCTCAACGACCTCACCGCCGAGCTGCGCCGCCAGCTCAAGCCGCTGGGCAAGCAGGCCGAGGTCGCCCGCCGCGCCGCCGGGATCCAGGCCGACCTGCGCGACGCCCGGCTGCGGCTGCTCGCCGACGACCTGCACACCCTGCGGACCACCCTGGACAAGGAGATCGCCGACGAGTCGGCGATGCGCGAGCGCCGGCAGCAGGTCGAGGACGAGAACCGCGAGGTGCAGCGCTGGCTCGCCGACCTCGAGGCCCAGCACGCCGAGGACGCCCCGCTGCTCCAGGCGGCGCAGGACACCTGGTACAAGCTGTCCACCCTGCAGGAACGGTTCCGCTCCACCGAGCAGCTCGCCACCGAGCGGCTGCGCCACCTCGCCGCCACGCCCGACGACGAGCGCACCGGCCGCGACCCCGACCAGCTGGTGGCCGAGGCCGAGCGGGTGCGCGAGCAGGAGGAGGAGCTGCGCGAGGCGCTGACCGAGGACCAGATGCGGCTGGCCGAGGCGGTCGAGCACCGCCAGGAGCTGGAACGCCAGCTCGCGGCGGCCGAGGGCGCCCTGCGTACGGCGGCGAAGGCGATCGCCGACCGGCGTGAGGGCCTCGCCAAGCTGACCGGGCAGGTGAACGCGGCCCGGGCCCGGACCGGAAGCGCCGCCGAGGAGATCGAGCGCCTCGCCGCCGCGCACACCGACGCCCTGAAGCGCGCCGAGGCCGCCCAGGCGGAGGTCGACGCGGTCTCCGCGGAGTCGACCGAGGCCGACCGCGACAACGCCGAGCTGGACGCCCGGCACGCGGAGGCGGTCGCCGCGCACGACCGCGCCGCCGCCGTGGTCAAGGAGCTCTCCGACGCCGAGCGCACCGCCGAGCGGGACGCCGCGAGCTGGAAGGCCCGCGAGGAGGCGCTCGCCCTCGGCCTCAAGCGCAAGGACGGCGCGGGCGCGCTGCTCGGCCGGGCGGACCAGGTGCCCGGCCTGCTCGGCAGCCTCGCGTCGATGCTGACCGTCCGGCCCGGTCACGAGGCCGCGCTCGCGGCGGCGCTGGGCGCGCTCGCCGACGCGGTCGCCCTCAGCGGGATCGACGAGGCCGTCGAGGCCATGCGTACGCTCAAGATCTCCGACGCGGGCCGTGCCGCCCTGGTCGTCGCGAGTCCCGCGACGCCGGGCATGCAGGGGTCGCTCGACTCGCTGCGGCCGTCGCTGCCGGAAGGCGCGGCCTGGGCGCCCGACGTCATCGACTGTCCCGACACCATCCGCCCGGCACTGCACCGCGCCCTGCGCGACGTCGTCCTCGTGCCGGACCTCGCCGCCGCCTCCCGGCTGGTGGCCCAGAACGCCGAGCTGCGCGCCGTCACCCCCGACGGCGACGTCCTCGGCGCCCACGCCGCGGCGGGCGGATCCGGCAAGGCCACCAGCTACATCGAGGTGCAGGCCGCCGTCGACGAGGCCCGCGCCAACCGGGAGGCCGCCGAGCAGTCCATCGCGGAGCTCGAGGACCGGCTCGCCGAGGCCCGCGCCGCGGTCGCCGAGCACAAGGAAGCGGTCAACGTCGCCGCCGCCGCCAAGCGCGCCGCCGAGGGCGAACGCAACGCCGCCGCCCGCCGCCTCGCCGAGCTGGGCGCCGCCGCCCGCTCCGCGCACGCCGAGTCCGAGCGGCTCGGCGCCTCCCGGCAGAAGGCCGAGGCCAACCGCGACCGGGATCTCGCCGGCCTCACCGAGCTGGAGGAGCGGCTGCGGCTCGCCGAGGCCACGCCGATCGACGAGGAGCCGTCCACCGAGGAACGCGACCGGCTCGCCGCGCTCGTGCCCCAGGCCCGTCAGAACGAGATGGAGGTGCGGCTCGCCGTGCGTACGGCGGAGGAGCGCGTCTCCTCGATCGCCGGACGGGCCGACTCGCTGCTGCGCCAGGCCAACGCCGAACGCCAGGCCCGGGAACGGGCCGCGGCCCGCCGGGCGGCCCGCGCCCGCGGTGCGGAGGTCGCCAAGGCGGTCGCGCTGGGCGCGGCGTCGGCGCTGGCCCGGGTGGCGGTCTCGCTGGCCGCCGCGGTCGAGGTGCGCGACGAGCTGGCCCGCGCGCGTACGGCCCGCGAGGCGGAGCTGTCGGAGGTACGCGCCTCCGCCAAGCGTCTCGTCGCCGAGCTCGAACGCCTCACCAGCGAGGTCCACCGCGACGAGGTGGCCCGCGCCGAGCAACGGATGCGCATCGAGCAGCTCGAGGCGAAGGCGGCCGAGGACTTCTCCCTCGACGTCGACACCCTCGTCGCCGAGTACGGGCCCGACCAGCTCGTACCGCCGACGCAGGCCGAGGTGGCGCAGGCGGAGAAGGACGGCAAGGACGTACCGGAGCCGGTGCCGTTCCACCGCCCCACCCAGGAGAAGCGCGCCAACAAGGCGGAACGCGACCTGGCCCTGCTCGGCAAGGTCAACCCGCTCGCCCTGGAGGAGTTCGCGGCGCTGGAGGAGCGGTTCAAGTTCCTGTCGGACCAGCTGGAGGACCTCAAGGCCACCCGCAAGGATCTGCTCACCGTGGTCAAGGACGTGGACGACCGCATCCTGGAGGTCTTCACGTCGGCCTTCGAGGACACCGCCCGCGAGTTCCAGACGGTGTTCCAGGTGCTCTTCCCGGGCGGCGAGGGCCGCCTGGTGCTGACCGACCCGGAAGACATGCTGACGACCGGCGTCGAGGTCGAGGCCCGCCCGCCCGGCAAGAAGATCAAACGCCTGTCCCTGCTCTCGGGTGGCGAGAGGTCTCTGACGGCGGTGGCGATGCTCTGCGCCATCTTCCGCGCCCGTCCCAGCCCCTTCTACATCATGGACGAGGTCGAGGCGGCGCTGGACGACGTCAACCTGGGGCGTCTGATCACGCTCTTCCAGCAGCTCCGGGAGAAGAGCCAGCTCCTGATCATCACCCACCAGAAGCGGACGATGGAGGTCGCCGACGCCCTGTACGGCGTGACGATGCGCTCCGGCGTCACGCAGGTGATCAGCCAGCGGCTGAACCGCGAGCAGGAGGACTGAACGCCGGATGGTCTCCCGGCCGAGGTGGCCGGAACCGCGTGCCGGGCGCGGCGTAATCTTGGGGAAAACGTGGAGAGAGGATCGTTCGCCGCATGCAGCGCCAACCCGCCCAGGCCATGCTCATCGACCTGGACGGCGTGGTCCGCCGCTGGGACCCCGCCGTCGCGGCGGCGGCCGAGGCGGAGCACTCCCTGCCGGAGGGTGTGCTGATGCGGACGGCATTCTCCTGGGATCTCCTCCGTCCCGCCGTGGCCGGCGAGATCACCGACGCGGAGTGGATGTACCTCGTCGCCAAGCGCCTCCCGCTGCCGGAGGACGAGGCCACCGCCGCGGTCGCCCGGTGGCAGCAGCACCGCGGCACGGTGGACCCGGAGGCCCTGGCGTTCGTCCGGGAGGTCCGCGCGGCGGGACGCCCGGTGGCACTGGCCACCAACGCGACCGACCGGCTCCGCGAGGACCTCGACTCCCTCGGCCTCACCGGCGAGTTCGACGCGGTGGTCAGCTCCTGGGAGCTGAAGATCCACAAGCCGGCCCCCGAGTTCTTCGCCCAGGCCACCGCCACCCTGGGCGTCGACGCGCCCTGGGTGCTCTTCGTGGACGACGACGACCGGGTGATCCGCGGGGCCCGGGCGGCCAAGCTGCTCGGTTTCCGGTGGTCGGGGCCGCAGGACCTGCCCTACCTGCGCAAGGCCCTGGCCCTCCCCGGCTGACGGCTGGACACCGGCTCCGCGCGGGTGGGTCAGTCGCCGGTCTGGCCGTCGATGCGCTCGCGGAGGAGGTCGGCGTGGCCGTTGTGGCGGGCATACTCCTCGATCATGTGCAGGTAGACCCATCGGAGGCTGGTCGCCGGTCCGTTTTCCCTGGTGAACTCGTGGTCGAGCGGCAGGCCCGCCACCGCGGCGCGGGCCGCTTCGATCTCGGCCAGGAAGGTGGCGTGGTCCTTCTCCGCGTCGGCCTCCGCGACGTCGTCGAAGTCGCCGTCGACGTTGGTGTCGTCGCAGTAGAGGTAGGGCAGCTCCTGGCCCGCCGCCCGGATGCGGAACCAGCCGCGCTCCACCTCGGCCAGGTGCCGGAGGAGCCCGAGCAGCGTCAGCGTGGACGGCTCGACCGCCCTGGTCCTCAGCTGCTCCGCCGAGAGGCCGGCGCATTTCGTCAGCAGGGTCTGCCGGTGCCAGTCCAGCCAGCCTTCGAGCATGGCGCGCTCGTCGCCGGTGCAGGGTTCGCTCACTCGATGCGCCGCAGGCGCGGTCCAAGAAGTCACCACGACATAGTGGACCGTCCCTACGACAATTTCCGCCGCCGCCCGAAAGCCTCGAGGACGGGGGAGCGGTGCCGTCTCGTCAGTCGGTGAGGCGGACGGCGGCCACCGTGAAGAGGTTGCCGTCCTTGGTGGTGCCTTCGACCTCGACGTCCGCGCGGGCTCCCGTGTGGCGCAGGGTGCCGACCGCGTTGCCGAAGTACGGGCCGGCGACCCGCTTCCAGGTCAGCGGCGGCCGCTTCACTCCGGCCGACCTGGCGAGCGTGCGCATGGCTCGCGCCGCCACGCGGGACCAGCTCAGGCGCATCAGGGGCTTCAGGGGTGCCGGGACCTGGTTGTGGATGGGCGAGCAGGTCAGCTGGTGCACGGGGGTGCGTACGGCCGGTCCCAGCAGGGCGCGGGCCACGTACGAATGGTGAACGTCGCCCGAGAGGATGCTGATGGTGGCCGGGGGTGCGTAGGCGCCGCCCGCGCCGACGCGTTGCCGGGGTGCTCCCTCGCCGCCCTCGCCCAGGCGGCGGCAGAGCTCCGTGAGGGCGTGGAACGAGCGCCCGAAGGCCGCCCAGTGCTCCAGGTCGACGGCCCGGCGGATCGTCTCGGCGAGGGCCGCCCGGCGGGTGCCGGGCCGGGCCGTCAGCCGCTCGTTCCAGGCCTCGACGTGGTGGATCGCCGGCGGCATGAGCCAGGGCAGGGACGACCCGATCACCAGGTGGTCGTAGTCGCCGTGGGCCTGGTCGACGAACCAGCGCCACTCCGCGGCCGGCAGCATCTCCCGGCGGGCCGGGACCAGGACGCGGTTGCAGCGGTTGTCCAGCATCACCAGGCGGGTGCGGCCCACGTCCAGGGCGAAACTCCACTGGTACGGCCGGTCGGTGTTCTCCGCCGACGACGGTGAGTCGACCGAGAGGCCGAAGTCGTGCAGCAGCTCCGTCGCGTCCGGGGTGGCGGCGATCTTGGCCAGCAGCGGATCGGCGGCGAGCTCGTCCGGGCTCATGTTGCCCAGGTGCTGGTAGACCCAGTACGACGCCAGGCCGCTCGCGATGCGCTCCGCCCACCAGGGCTGCGCCGACATGTCCGCGCGCCACGCCGCCGAGGTGTTCCAGTCGTCGATGATCTCGTGGTCGTCGAAGATCATCACGCTCGGCACGGTGGAGAGCAGCCAGCGGACCTCCGGGTCGCGCCAGGATTCCAGATAGAGCTTGGTGTATTCCTCGAACGACACCACCTCGTTCGCCGGTGCCGCGTGGCCGGCCGGGCGGTGACGGCGCAGGAAGCGGCGTACCTTGGCCGAGGTCTTGTCCGCGTAGACCTGGTCGCCGAGGAGCACCATGAGGTCGGGGCGCAGCTCCGGACCGGCCGGGTCGGTCATCAGCCGCCGGGCGTACGCGTCCAGCGCGTCGGGCGGAAGCTTGCGGCCGGTCGCGTGCGGGGTGGCCTCGCGGCACGAGCCGAAGATCATGCTGACCGGGTGGCCGGCGTCGTCGGCCGGGCGGGTCACGATCACGCTCGGCGGGTACGGCGAGTCCGGCTGGGGCCACACCTCGCGCTCGTCGAGCCACACCCGGTATTCGCTCGCCACGCCGCGGCGCAGGCCCGCCACCACCACGATCGCGTAGTGGTGCCCGTACGCGGAAAAGGTGGGCGCGGCGCCGGCGCCGCCGCCGGTGGCCTCGACCCGCACCCGGGCCGGACCGGTGGTCTCCACCCAGATCGTCGCCTGGTCGCCCACGACTCGGCGCAGCACCGGCCCGATGAGCAGGTGCGCGGTCACCGTGTCGCCGTGGTGAGAGCCATGCAGCCATCCTCCCCACCGCCCCGGGATTCCGCCACCACGCTTTCGGTCACCTCGTGATCACCGGGTGGTGTGCACCGGCAACGGACGGGTGGCACCACGCGCCTCCGGCCCATCTGTCAGGATTTCGTACATGGAATACGTGGTCACCTCCCTGATCCTGCTCGTGGTGCTCATCGTCGGGGCCGTCGGTCTCGTCGTGCCGCGGCTGCGGCGGCGGGAGCTTCCGCCGCCCGGGGAGAGCCGGCCCGGGGAGACCCGGGCGGGGACGACCACGCTCGAACGCCCCCCGGCCGCCCCGCCGGTCCCGCAGACCGAGACGCTGCCGCCGCTGATCGAGCGCCCGGCCGCGCCGCCCGTGGTCGAGGAGCCCGTGGTGGAGGCCCCGGCGAAGCCGGCCCTCGAGAAGCCCGAGCCCACCGCCGGCCGCCTGGTGCGCCTGCGGGCCCGGCTCAGCCGTTCGCAGAACGTCTTCGGCCGCGGCCTGCTCAGCGTGCTCTCCCGCGACCACCTGGACGAGGACGCGTGGGAGGAGATCGAGGACAGCCTGATCACCGCCGACGTGGGTGTCGAGGCCACCCAGGTCATCGTCGAGCGGCTGCGCGAGCGGGTCCGGGTGCTCGGCACGCGGACGGTCGCCGGGGTGCGCGAGCAGCTCGCCGAGGAGCTGACCGCCGCGCTCGATCCGGAGCTCGACCGCAGCCTGCGCACCGCGCCGCACGACGGGCGTCCGGCGACCGTGCTGGTCGTCGGGGTCAACGGCGCCGGGAAGACCACCACCTGCGGCAAGATCGCCCGGGTGCTGGTCGCGGACGGGCGTACGGTGCTGCTGGGCGCCGCCGACACCTTCCGGGCCGCCGCCGCGGACCAGCTCACCACGTGGGGCGAGCGGGTCGGTGCGGAGACCGTCCGGGGTCCCGAGGGCGGCGACCCGGCCAGCGTGGCGTTCGACGCGGTGAAGCGCGGCATCGACGTCGGTGTGGACACCGTGCTGATCGACACCGCCGGCCGGCTGCAGAACAAGGTCGGGCTGATGGACGAGCTCGGCAAGGTCAAGCGGGTGGTGGAGAAGCACGGCCCGGTCGACGAGACCCTGCTGATCCTGGACGCCACCACCGGGCAGAACGGCCTGGAGCAGGCCCGGGTGTTCACCGAGGTGGTGGACGTCACCGGCGTCGTGCTCACCAAGCTCGACGGCACCGCCAAGGGCGGCATCGTCATCGCCGTGCAGCGCAAGCTGGGGATTCCGGTCAAGCTGGTCGGTCTGGGCGAGGGTCCGGACGACCTCGCGCCGTTCGAGCCCGCCGCCTTCGTCGAGGCCCTGCTTGGCGCCGACGCGTAGGCTCGAAGCCGGTGAGCCCGTGATGGGGCGGCAAGCCCGTGCAGCGGGGAACTTCCAGGGGAGGTCGTGGGTGACCCAGGAGCGCAGCGCTCCCGACAGCAGTCGCGAGATCCCCTTGCACGGCGGCAACGTCAGCACGGTCTCCAAGGTCGGCGACACGGTACGCCGCAACGCCGGCCCGTGGACACCGGCCGTGCACGCCCTGCTGAACCATCTGCAGCAGGTCGGTTTCACGGGGTCGCCGCACGCCCTCGGCATGGACGAGAAGGGCCGGGAGGTCCTGTCGTACCTCGACGGCGAGTGCGGCGAGTATCCGCTGGCGCCGCACTGGACGACGGAAGAGGCCCTGGTCACGGTCGCCACGATGCTGCGGATGTTCCACGACGCGCAGTACGGCTTCCAGCCGCCGCCGGGCGCGGTCTGGCGCAGCTTCGGGCCGCCGCCGCCGGACACCGAGGTGATCTGCCACCACGACGCGGCCCCGCACAACGTGGTCTGGCGGCCGGACGGCACGCTCGCCCTGATCGACTTCGACCTGGCCTCGCCGGGGGCGCGGATCTACGACGTCGCGTACGCGGCCTGGACCTGGGTGCCGCTGTTCAGCGACCGGGACTCGTACACGCTGGGCTGGAAGCGGCCCAACCGGCCGCGGCGGCTGCGGCTCTTCGCGGACGCGTACGGGCTGATCCCGCGGGACCGTCACCGCCTGGTCCGGACCATCCGCAAGCGGATCGTCGACCACGTCGAGGGCATCCGCAGGATGGCCGCGGCGGGCGACCCGGCCTTCGTACGCATCGTGCACAAGGGACATCTACGGCGCCCGATGCGGGATCTCCGCCTGCTCGACTACGAGCGCCACACCTTGGAGTACGCCCTGCGGTGACCTCCCGCTTGTGAGAGTTTCTTCACACGTACGAAACAAACGGTGACCTGCCGGAAATCGCGCGTTGACCCTGCGCGAAACAGCCGACCGGGAGGCTTGCGCCTCACACCGGTCGAACGGCGCGACGCTGCCCCGGCGCCGGCTCCGCACTGCCCGCACGGATCCGCGGCGGGCAAGCGCGGCAGGACACTAATCGGAGAGGAGGCAGCGTGGAGATCAACACCGGCAACACCGCCTGGTTGCTCCTGTCGTCTGCGCTCGTTTTGCTCATGACTCCGGGTCTGGCGCTGTTCTACGGTGGCCTCAACCGGTCCAAGGGCGTACTCAACATGATGATGATGAGCTTCTCGTGCATCGGGCTCGTCTCCGTCCTCTGGGTGCTCTACGGCTTCACCCTGGCCTTCGGCGTGAACGGCAGCGACGGGCTGAACACCGTCATCGGCAACTTCTCGTACTTCGGCACGGGCACCGACGGGATCACCGAGGAGTGGCTGTTCTTCGGCGCGCACACCGGCATCCCGACCTACGCCTTCATGGGCTTCCAGATGATGTTCGCCATCATCACCGTCGCCCTGATCAGCGGCGCCGTCTCGGACCGGATGAAGTTCGCCGGCTGGGTCGTCTTCGCGCTGGCCTGGTTCACCCTGGTCTACGTGCCCGTCGCCCACTGGGTCTGGGGCGGCGGCTTCGTCGGCTCCAAGATCCGCGCGCTGGACTTCGCCGGCGGTACGGCGGTGCACATCAACGCCGGCGCCGCCGCGCTGGCGCTCTGCCTGGTCCTCGGCAGGCGGGCCGGCTGGCCGCGGGAGAACATGCGCCCGCACAACGTGCCGTTCGTCGCCCTCGGCGCCGGCCTGCTGTGGTTCGGCTGGTTCGGCTTCAACGCCGGTTCCGAGCTCACCGTCGACGGCACCACCGTCTTCGCCTTCCTCAACACCCAGGTGGCGACGGCCGCCGCCCTGGTCGGCTGGGTGGTCGTGGAGTGGCTCCGCGACGGCAAGCCAACCCTGGTCGGGGCCTCCTCCGGCGCGGTGGCCGGCCTGGTCGCGATCACCCCGGCCTGCGGCTTCGTCGCCCCGCTGCCGGCCGTGCTGATCGGCCTCGTCGCGGGTGCGGTCTGCGCCCTCGCGGTCGGCCTGAAGTACCGGCTGGGCTACGACGACTCGCTGGACGTGGTCGGCGTGCACTTCGTCGGCGGCTGGATCGGCTCGCTGGCGATCGGCTTCTTCGCGACCGCGCAGGTCAACGCCGGCATCACCGACCCCGCCATCCTCAACGCGAGCGAGGGCCTGTTCTACGGCGGCGGGCTGGCCCAGCTCGGCCGCCAGGCGCTCGGCAGCCTCGTCGTGACGCTCTACTCCTTCGCCATCGCCGCGGCCATCGCCCTGGCCATCCGGGCCGCCAAGGGCCTGCGGGTCTCCCCCGAGGCCGAGATCACCGGCATCGACATCGCCGACCACGGCGAGACCGGCTACGACCTCGCCCCGAGCGGCGGTGCGGGCGGCGGCGGGGCCTTCGCGATGGCCGGTCTGGCCGGCGCGACGCCCGCACCGGCGGACACCGAGGGCAAGGCGGCCTCGGCGGAGAAGGTCGCCGGATAAGTTCTCTGACATGGAGGGACTGAGCATGAAGCTGGTGACCGCTGTCATCAAGCCGTACCAGCTCGACGCGGTGAAGGAGGCTCTGCACGCCCTGGGCGTCGCCGGGCTCACCGTGAGCGAGGTACAGGGATATGGGCGGCAGAAGGGCCACACCGAGGTGTACCGGGGCGCCGAGTACACGGTCGAGTTCCTGCCGAAGATCAAGGTCGAGGTGGTCACCGACGAGATCGACGTCGAGAAGGTCGTGGACGCGGTGGTGAACTCCGCGCGTACCGGCAAGATCGGCGACGGCAAGGTCTGGGTCACGCCGGTGGACGACGTGGTCCGGGTCCGCACCGGTGAACGCGGCCTCGACGCGCTCTGAGCCGCCGGCGGCGCCACAGGTGCCGTCCGGCGCCGCGCCGGAGGTCCTGCGAGCCCACGTGGGCGCCGCGGCCCGGGAGTCCCGGGCCGCGGCGCTCGACGCGTGGCTCGGCTCCGTGTTCCCCGGCCACGTGCCGGGGGTCAGCCTGGTGGCGGTCGGCGGGCTGGGGCGGCGCGATGTCGCCCCGCACAGCGACCTCGACCTCGTGCTGCTGCACCGCGGCACGGCCGGGATCGACCGGATCGCCGCCGCGCTCTGGTATCCGATCTGGGACGCGCGGATCGGCCTCGACCACTCCGTGCGGACCCTCCCCGAGGCACTCTCGGTCGCCCACGACGACGTGAAGGTCTCCCTCGGGCTGCTCGACGCCCGGCACGTCGCCGGTGACGCCGCCCTCTCCGCCGAGTTGGTCGCGGCCGCCGGGGACCAGTGGCGGCGCACGGCCGTACGCCTGCTTCCTCGGCTCAAGGAGCTGACAGCGGCCCGGTGGGCGGCCCACGGCGAACTCGCATTCCTGCTCGAGGGCGACCTCAAGGAGGCCGCCGGGGGTCTGCGCGACCTGACGATCCTGCGTGGCATCGGCCGCGCCGGGCTCGCCGACACCCTGCGGCCCGCGGTGCGCGCCGCCGTCCTGCGCCTGCTGGACACCCGCGACGCCCTGCACCTGGCCGCGGGCCGCCGGGTCGACCGGCTGGTCGCCCAGGAACGCGCGAGCGTCGCCGCGCTGCTGGAGCTGGAGGACGCCGACGCGCTGCTGCGCCGCGTCTCCGGCGACGCCCGGACCGTCGCCCACGCCCTCGACGACGCCTGGCGGGCCGCCGACCGGCTGCGCGGGGTACGCCGCCGCGGCACCGCCCCGGGCACCTCCGGGCGCCGGCCCGTCGCCCGGGACGTGGTCGAGCAGGACGGGGAGCTGGTGCTCGCGCGGACGGCGATCGGTCCCGTGCCGGATCCGGCGCTGTCCCTGCGGGTCGCCGCCGCGGCCGCGGCCGTGCGCCTGCCGATCGCCCGGGCGACCTGCGAGTGGCTCGCCGCCTTCTGCCCGCCGCTGCCCACGCCGTGGCCGTCCGCCGCCCGCGGCGCGCTGGTCTCGCTGCTCGGCTCCGGGCCGGGGCTGCTGCCCACCTGGGAGACGTGCGACCGGTACGGCCTGATCGACGCCTGGCTGCCCGAGTGGGCCCGGATGCGCAGCCTGCCGCAGCACCACCCGGTGCACCGGTTCACCCTGGACCGGCACCTGGTGCAGGCCGCGTACGAGGCGACCGCCTACGCCCGCGAGGTGGACCGTCCCGACCTGCTGCTCATCGGCGCCTTCCTGCACGACGTCGGCAAGGGCCTGCCCGGCGACCACAGCCTCACCGGCGCCCCGATCGCGGCCGGGATCGCGGCCCGCATCGGCCTGCCGAGCGCGGATGTGGCGACCGTCGAGCGGCTCGTCCGCCTGCATCTGCTGCTGCCGGACGCGGCCACCCGGCGCGACCTCGGCGACCCGGTGACCATCTCCACGGTCGCCGAGCAGGTCGGCGACACGGCGACCCTGGACCTGCTGCACGCGCTCGCGCGCGCCGACGCGCACGCCACCGGGCCGGGCGCGTGGTCGGACTGGAAGGGCCGGCTGATGGCCGAGCTGGTCCGCCGGGTGCACACCGCGCTCGACACCGGCGAGCTGCCCGCGCCGCCGGAGCCCGGGCCCGAGCTGCGGACCGGCGACCTGCCGGCCGTGCACCTCGACGGCGACCGGGTCGCGGTGGCCGCGGCCGACCGCCGCGGGCTGCTCGGCGCCGTCGCGGCCTGTCTCGCCCTGCACCGCCTCGACGTCGTCGCGGCGGACGCGTCCACCGTCGACGGCAGGGCGATCGTCGAGTTCCTGACCCAGCCCCGGTACGGCTCCCCGGCGGACCCCTTCGCGCTCGCGGCCGACCTGCGCCGCGTCGCCGCCGGCGACGTGTCGGTGACCCAGCGGCTGCGGTCGCGCCCGGCGCCGGCCCGCGACGGCGCCGCCCCGCGGGTGGTCTGGCTGCGCGCCGCCGCCACCGACGCCGTGGTCCTCGAGCTGCGCGCGGCCGACTCAGCCGGGCTGCTGCACCGGGTCGCCGCCGCGCTGGACGAGGCCGGCGCCGAGCTCCGGGCGGCGCGCATCTCGACGCTCGGCGGCGACGTGGTCGACGCCTTCTACCTCGTCGGGGCCTGGGCCGACCCGGCGGCGCGGGCCCGGGTCGAGGCCGCGGTGCTGGCCGTGGCCTGAACCGTCACCTGCCCCGTGGCGGCGGCGTTGCCTTAGTGACATTCAGGGGCTTAAGAAGAGGTCTGTTGCCGCATGGGGGAACCAGCCGGTCTGCTCGACGACTACCTGAGGATCGCCCGGTACCACGTGCAACGGGCCGTGCCGCCCACGGCGATCCGGCTCCGCTCGCTGGAGATGCGGCGGCTGCTGGCGTACATCGCGCTGCGGGACACCGGGGCCGCGTACGCCGACCTGCTCGCCGCCGTCCGCGGCGGCGACGTGGCCTGGTTGCGCCGGATCAAGCGGGAGGCCCGCCCGTCCGTGCTCGCCGGGCTGGCACAGACGATCGCGTTGCAGGACATGCTCCCGTCGGACCGCACCGACGCCCTCGGACTGTACGAGCTGGTCCGTGACGCCTGGGGAGCCCGCGCGCTCCCGGCCGCCCACCAGGGACTGCACGCGCAGCTCAGCTACGCCTGGCGGGGACCCGACGCGGCGCGCGCGTTGCTGCGGGCGTACCCGCGGATGAGCGAGGCGGTCCGCACCGACCTCGAGATCGACGTGGCCAACCCGTTCGCCGGCGACGGCGAGCTGCCGGTGGCGCCGTGGCTCGCCGCGTTCCAGCGGCTCATGCCGAGGCCCTATCCGGCGCTCGACCCGGCCAACGGGCTGCCGCCGTTCGACCGGCTCACCGTGGCCGCCCCGAGCGTGCCGGTCGACGAACCGCAGCGGATCTCGGTCATCGTCACCGCGTTCCATCCCGACGAGGGCCTGATCACGGCGGTCCGCTCGATCCTCGCCCAGTCCTGGCGCAACGTCGAGATCGTCATCGTGGACGACGCGTCGCCGCCGGAGTACGACGAGGTGCTGCACCGGGCGGCCGCGCTCGGCCCGCGGATCCGGGTGGTGAAGCAGCCGTACAACCAGGGCACGTACGCGGCGCGCAACGCCGGGCTCGACGCGGCCGAGGGGGAGTTCGCCGCCTTCCAGGACTCCGACGACTGGTCCCACCCGCGCCGCCTCGAGCTGCAGGTGCGGCCGCTGCTGGAGAACGCCCGCATCGTCGCCACCACCACGGACGGGCTCGCCGTCACCGAACGGCTCGTGCTGACCCGCCCGGCCGTGCGGCGCGGGCGCTTCAACCCGTCGTCGCTGCTCTTCCGCCGCCGGCTGGTACTGGACCGGATCGGCTACTTCGACCAGGTCCGCAAGGCCGCGGACTCCGAGTACATCGGACGCATGCGCGCGGTCTACGGGGAACGGGCCGTGCGCCACCTCGACGCCGAGCCGCTGGCGCTGATCCGGCTGTCCGAGGGCTCGCTGTCGCGCGCGGAGATCCGGGCGTACTGGATGCACCCGGCCCGGGTCGCCTACTCCTCGGCCTACCACCAGTGGCACGGCCGCATCGCGGCCCGGGCCGCGAAGCCGTACCTTCCCCGCGAGGGCGGCGAGCGGCCGTTCGCGGCGCCGGACCATCTCCGGTACGCCCGCGGGGAGGCGCCGCCCCGGCCCGAGTACGACGTGGTGATGGCCGGCGACTGGCGTTTCCTGCAGGGCCCGCAGCTGTCGGCGGTGGAGGAGATGCTCGCCCTCACGGACCGGGGACTGCGGGTGGCCGTGCTGCACCTGGAGTCGCTGCGGCCGATGGCCCGGCGGCGCTACCCGCTCGCCGGCCCGGTCCAGAAGCTGATCAACGCGGGCCGGATCGCCCAGGTGCTGCCGGGCGACGTCAACGAGGCGGCGCTGGTCGTGGTCCGGCACGCCGCGGTACTGCAGTTCGCGTCGGACGACGAGTGCCTGCTGCGGCCCCGGCGGGTGCTGGTGGTCGCGGACCAGGCACCGGTGCGTCGTGACGGCCTCGACCACCGCTACGAGCCCGCGGCGTGCACGCGGACGGCCACGCGGCTGTTCGCGGCGCCCGTGGTGTGGTGTCCGCAGGATCCGGAGGTCCGGGCCGCGTTGCGGGCGTACCCGGCGCTCGAGCTGACGCCGTACGACCTGCCGGTCGTGATCGGGACCGGCCGGTGGACGGCGGCGCGCGACGGCGCCGGCCGGGGCCTGCCGGTGGCCGGGACGGACCTGTGCGACCACGGGGTGTGGCCCCGGGACACCCGCGAGTCGCTGTACGTCTTCGACGACCTGCACAGGGTGGACGTCCGGCTGCGGTTGCCGGACTGGCCGCGGGTCGAGGTCAACCTCGGCGGCCCGCGCTCGCATCTGGTCTACGAGGCGGCGGACCTGGACCTGCGGGCCTTCCTGCACCAGCTCGACTTCTACCTGCACTTCCCGCACCCCGAGACGGTGGAGACCTTCTCCCGCCCGGCGTGCGAGGCGGCGGCCCAGGGATGCGTGGTCGTCACCCAGGAACGGCATGCCGCGGTCTTCGGCGACGCCGCCGTCTACTGCGCACCGGCCGAGGTCGCGGGCCTCGTCAAGCGCTACAGCGAGGACCGGGTGCTCTTCGCCGAGCAGAGCCGGCGGGCCCGCGCCGTCATGGCCAACGCCCACCAGCCGCAGGCGTACGTGGACCGCATCGCCGCTCTGGTCCACGCGCCGCACCACCCGGCGCCGGCCCAGCGCACACCCGAGGTCGCCCGCGCGTAACGGGCGGGGAGGCGCCGGAGTTAGGGGACGTGTTGAGACGCGCGTACATCGGAGGTTTGAGCGAATGAGCGGCCTGACCCGGTTCGGCGGTCGGCTGGCGGTACGGCTGCAGAGCCTGACCCGTCCGCAGGCGGTGGTGCTCATGGTGGTGCTGGCGCTCGTCGCCGGCATCTGGACGGCGGCCGCGTCCGGGCACGCCGGCCTCGCCACCTCCCTTGTCGCGGTGCTGCTGCTGGGTGTGCTGCTCGGCATCCTGCACCTGTCGCGCTGGATGGCCGGACTCCACCGGGCCAACCAGGCCGCCCACCGCGACCTGCGGATCGTGGTCGAGCAGATGCAGCGCCGCGTGGTGGCGGGGGTCGAGAAGGAACGGCTCACCGCGGGCGACCGGCACCAGGAGCTGACCCGGACCCTGACCCGCGGCCTGCGCCAGCACGGGCACGGCAACGATCTGCTGCTGCGCGCGCAGAGCCGGGAGATCGAGGCGATGTTCCAGCTCTTCGCCGAGTTCACGCCGCGGGCGCCGATGCCGTCCTCCGGCGACTTCGCGCTCAACCCCACGGACCTGCTCGAGCTGCTGCACCTGGTCCGGCTGCGCCGGCCGCAGCTGGTGGTCGAGCTCGGCAGCGGCACGTCGACGGTGTGGCTGGCGTACGCGCTGGAGAAGACCGGCGGGCGGCTCGTCTCGCTCGACCACGACGACGACTACGCGCGGCGGACCCGCGAGCAGCTGGACGCGCACGGGCTGTCGGCGGTGGCGGAGGTGCGCACCGCGCCGCTGACCGAGCTGGCCGTGGACGGCAAGACCTACCGCTGGTACGACGTCGAGAAGCTCGCCGACGTCCGCGACATCGACCTGCTGCTGATCGACGGCCCGCCCGCGTCGACCGGGCCGGACGCCCGCTACCCCGCACTGCACGCCCTGCAGAGCCGGCTGGCCTCGGTGGCGACGGTGGTGCTCGACGACGCCGACCGCCCGGACGAGCAGGACGCCGTCCGGCGCTGGACCGAGACGGTCACCGGCCTGAGGTGCGAGCCGCGCCTGCTGGGGCGGCACGCCGTGCTGTCGTACTCGCGCAGCGGCGCGCAGGCCTCCGTACCCGCGTGAAAAAAGACCGGCCGGCATGCGGGGGCATGCCGGCCGGTCGAGGGGGAGGGTAAGGTCAGCGGCTGCCGAAGACCTGGGTGTAGTACGGGGTGCCGTTGGCGGAGTAGACCA